>JAFKKF010000008.1 GCA_017305635.1 Hyphomicrobiales bacterium
TCGATGGTATTGGTCATGCGCGCGACCGTATGCGGGCCGGTGATGGTCACGCCGTAGCCGATGTCGAGATGGTGCCATTCATAGGCGAGCGCGAGATTGGCCCTGGTGACGAATTCCTCGCGCGGCACCATGAGGAAGGCGCGCTCGTTGCGCTTTTCCCAGACGTCGTGGTGGGAGAGGAGCTGCAGGTAGCGGTCCCACCGCTCGCCGAGATAGTGCGCATCCTCGCCGCGGTTCTTGACCATCCAGTCGATGAAGGATGCTCGCGAATCCATCGGCAGGGCGAGGTTGTCGGAGAAGGGCGTGACGACGTTCGCGCGGGCGATACCGGGAAGGGCAAGGGCGGTTGCGGCGGCGAGCGAGCCGAGGAGCAACCTGCGGCGGCTGGGCCGGGAGGGCGGATCGGCGTGCATCGGGACTCCGGAAGGGTGGCTGGCTGCAACGTATCAGGGTGGCCCGCGCCGCATGGTTGCGATCCGTTGCCGCACCATCTCGCCTTCCGCGCGCCGTTTCCTGCTATTCAGGGGCGACAGGAACGGACGCGCCGGCGTCCGGGGAGGACGGGACGGACATGGCAGGCACCATCGTCAAGGTCGGCGACAACCGCTATCGCGAGCGCTTCGGCCGCTACTTCGAGGATTTCACGGTCGGCGACATATATGAGCACCGGCCGGGACGGACGCTGACCGAGACCGAAAATACCTGGTTCACGCTCCTCACCATGAACACCCATCCGCTCCATTTCGACGCGGAATATGCGAGGCACACCGAGTTCGGCCGCTGCCTCATCTGCTCGCCTTTCACCGTCGCGGTGATGGTCGGCATGAGCGTCAGCGACATCAGCCAGAAGGCTATCGCCAATCTCGGCTGGAAGGAGATCAAGCTCACCCATCCGCTCTTTGCCGGCGACACGCTGACGGCGGAATCGGAAGTGCTCGACAAGCGCGAGAGCCGGTCGCGCCCGAATGCCGGCATCGTCTCGGTCGAGACGCGCGGCTTCAACCAGGACGGCGTCACGGTCTGCACCTTCGAGCGCACCATGCTGGTCCCGAAGAAGGGCTACGACGTCGAGGAAAAGGCGAAATACTGATGACGGCGGAGAACCCGCTGCCGCTTGCGGGCGTCCGCGTCCTCGCAGTGGAGCAATATGCGGCCGGTCCCTATGCCTCGATGCACCTCGCCGACCAGGGTGCCGAGGTCATCAAGATCGAGGCGCCGCCGGGGAAAGGCGTCGCCGGCGATTCCAGCCGCCAGACCGGCCCGCATTTCCTCGCCGAGAACGAAAGCCACTTCTACCAGGCCTTCAATCTCGGCAAGCGCAGCCTGACCCTCGACCTGCGGAAGCCGGAGGGCAGGGCGGTCTTCGAGAAGCTCGTCGCCACCGCCGACGTGGTGACCAACAACCTGCGCGGCGACCAGCCGGAGAAGATGCGGCTGACCCATGCCCATCTCGGGAGCATCAAGCCGGCGATCGTCTGCGGACATCTTTCCGGTTACGGCCGCACCGGCCCGCGCCGCGACTGGCCGGCCTATGACTATCTCGCGCAGGCCGAGGCCGGCACCATGTCGCTGACCGGCGAGCCGGGCACGCCGTGGAGCCGCATGGGCCTGTCGGTGGTCGACTTCATGACCGGCACGGCGCTCGCCTTCGCCGTCACCGCCGCGCTCTTCGGGGCGTCGCGGACCGGGCGCGGCCGTGACGTCGACGTGACGCTCTACGACGTCGCCATGCACCAATTGACCTATCCGGCCATCTGGTACCTGAACGAGGGCACGGTGATCGAGCGGCGGCCGCGCTCCGGCCATCCGACCATCGTCCCGACCGAGATGTTCCCGACCGCCGACGGGCGCATCTTCATCATGTGCATCCTGCCGAAATTCTTCGAGCGGCTCTGCGAGATCGTCGGGCGGCCGGAGCTCGTCTCCGATCCGCGCTTCGCGACGCCGGAGGCGCGCTTCGCCAACCGCGACGCGCTAGCCGCGATCCTCGACGCTTTGCTGCAGGAACGAACAACCGCGGAGTGGATGGCGGCCTTTGCCGGCAACGTGCCGGCGGCGCCGATCCTCGACCTGCCGCAGGCGCTCGACAATCCCTATTTCCGTGAGAATGGCGGCCTCGCCGAGGTCGAGCACCCGCTCCGGCGCGGCTTCAAGGTGCTGGCGAGCCCGGTCAGGATCGACGGCGAGCGGCCGAAGGCGCGGCCGGCACCTCGGCTCGGCGCCGATACCGATGCCGTGCTCGGCGAGCTCGGCTATTCGCCGGCGGAGATCGCGGCGCTGCGCGCCTCGGGCACCCTCTGAGCAAGAGGACGCATGGCGGTGGCGGGCCCGCGGCCTTGGCCCCATATGCGGATGGCACCAGCAACGGGAGTGGCCAGTCGTGGCGAAGGGAATCGAAGACAAGGTCGTCGTCGTCACGGGAGCGAGCAGCGGCCTCGGCGAGGCGGCAGCGCGGCGGCTGGCAGCCGATGGCGCCAAGCTGGTTCTCGGCGCGCGGCGCCTCGACCGGCTGGAGAAGCTCGCCGCCGGGCTGAAGCTGCCCGCCGGTGCCGTCGTTCAGACCGACGTCTCGAAGGTCAACGAGGTGAAGCGCCTCGTCGACCGCGCCGTCGCGCTGCACGGGCGCATCGACGTCCTCATCAACAATGCCGGCATCATGCCGCAATCGCCGCTCGAGCGCGGCCGGATCGACGACTGGGATCGCATGATCGACGTCAACATCAAGGGCGTCCTCTACGGCATCGCCGCGGCGCTGCCCCACATGAAGGCGCGGAGGAGCGGGCACTTCATCAATGTCGCCTCGGTCGCCGGCCACAAGGTGCGCGCCGGCGGGTCGGTCTATTCGGCGACCAAGCACGCGGTCCGCACCATCTCCGAGGGGCTCCGCCAGGAGGTGAAGGCCTACAATATCCGCACGACCATCATATCGCCCGGCATGGTCGCGACCGAGCTGCCGGAGAGCGTTACCGAGCCGGACTTCGCCGAGCGCATCAGGAAGAACTACGAGGGTGCGGTGAGCGCCGATTCCTTCGGCAGCATCGTCGCCTTCGCCATCAGCCAGCCTGACGACGTCGACATCAACGAGATCCTCTATCGGCCGACCAGCCAGGAATATTGAGCTTGCGGGTGGCGCGACCGCCCTCCGCGCCAATGGCGGCGCGGGGTGGGGCCCGACTTCCGGCCGCAGGCGACATTCGGCCAAAGCGTGATATAGAGCGCGGCACTGTGGTCCGGAGTGCCTGTCGGAATGCCTGCTTCGCCTGATCCCGCGCGTCCGCGCATCGTCTTCTCGGGCGCCGCCACCTTCGACACCATCTTCAAGCTCGACGTGCTGCCGAAAGGACCGGGCAAGGTCCTGCCGAGCGATGCCGTGCAGGTCGCTCACGGCATGGCATCGAGCGCGGCGGCGGCCGCGGCGAAGCTCGGCGGGCGCAGCCTCCTCTTCGCCCGCGTCGGCGACGACGCCATCGGCATCAAGATCATCGAGGACCTGACCGCTGCCGGCGTCGATTGCACCTATGTGCGCCGCGTGGCAGAGGCGCGCTCGCCGCTCTGCGCGGTGCTGGTCGATGCCGCGGGCGAGCGGCTGGTGGTTCCCTTCTACGATCCGAAGCTCGACCGCAGCACCGACTGGCTGCCCCTCGAGCAGGTGGCGGAGGCCGACGCCGTGCTCGTCGACGTGCGCTGGCCGGAGGGTGCCACGAAGGTGCTGGAGGCGGCCCGCGATGCCGGCATCCCTGCCGTGCTCGACGCCGATGTCGGCCCGAAGGAGACGATCGTCGCGCTCGCCGGCCTTGCCACCCACGCGGTCTTCTCCGAACCCGCTGCGACCATCGTGACCGGCGAGGCGGAACCGGAAAAGGCGCTCCGCGCGCTCGGCCGGCGCTTCGAAAATTTCCTTGCCGTCACCGCCGGACCCGAGGGCTGCTTCTGGCTTGAGCGCGAGATCGACATGGTCCGGCAGCTCCGCGCGCCGAAGGTCGTGGCCGTCGACACGCTCGCCGCCGGCGACGTCTTCCATGGCGCCTTCACGCTCGCCGTCGCCGAAGGCCAGTCGATCCCCGATGCCATTGCCTTCGCCAATGCTGCGGCGGCGCTGAAATGCACGGTCTTCGGCGGGCGCCTCGGCGCGCCGACGCGCGAGGAAGTGCGCGCCGCCCTCAATGAGAAAGGAAATTCCTGATGGATGCCAGCGAGCTGCGGGCCCGCCTTGCCGAAGCGGCGATCATGCCGATCATGACCGTGCGCTCGGTCGAGACCACGCTCGCCGAGATCGGCCGGCTGTCCGAGGAAGGGATCGGCGTGGTCGAGATCGTGTTCCGCACCGCGGAAGCCGCCGAAGCGCTCGCCGAGGCGCGCCGGCGCTTTCCGAAGACGCTGATCGGCGCCGGTACCATGCTCGGCGCCGGCGAGGTGAAGGCGGCGGTCGCCGCCGGCGCCCAGTTCCTCGTCAGCCCCGGCTTGACCGGGAAGCTGCACGCCGCCGTCTCCGGCACCGGATGCCCGATGATCCCGGGCGTCCTCACCGCCTCCGAGGTGCTCGCCGCGACGGAGCTCGGCTACGAGCTGATGAAGTATTATCCGGCCCAGCCCTCCAACGGCCTCGCCGCGCTCGCCGACTATGCCAACATCTTCCAGGGGGTCGGCTTCGTGCCGACGGGCAAGATCGACGCAGGCCTCGTGCCGCAATACGGGGCGCTCCGGAACGTCGTCGCGGTGGGCGGCTCCTGGATGCTCGGCAGCCGCGCGCCGACGGCGATCGGCGAGCAGATCGCAGCTTTCCGCAAGGCGAAGGGCTGAAGCCGGCCGCGTTGACGGGCGCGTGCCTTGCCTCTAGTTGCATGGGGTTTGGGGTAGTAGGCAATGGTGGCAGGGAACTCGGTAGCCGCTGACGCCCGCGCGGAGCGCGGCAGGCAGTGCCTGGTGACGGGCGGCGCCGGCTTCCTCGGCTCGCATCTCTGCGCCCTTCTCGTTGGTCGCGGCGACATGGTCCATTGCCTCGACGACATGTCGACGGGGGCGGAGAGGAACGTCGCCGGCCTCCAGGCTTCCGGCCGGCTGACGGTCGTCATCCACGACGTGCGCGAGGAGCTGCCACCCGGCCTTCCCCGCTTCGACGAGATCTACAATCTCGCCTGTCCCGCCTCGCCGCCCGCCTACCAGGCGGATCCGGTGAAGACGGCGCTGACCAGCGCGCTCGGGGCCCGCAACCTGCTCCTCCGCGCCGAAGCGGACGGCGCCCGCATCTTCCAGGCTTCGACCTCCGAGATCTATGGCGACCCCGACGTCCATCCGCAGGCCGAGAGCTACAACGGCAACGTCAACCCGATCGGCCCGCGCGCCTGTTATGACGAGGGCAAGCGCTTCGCCGAGACGCTGTTCACCGATTTCGCGCGCGCCGGCCGCGCCGAGGTGCGCATCGCCCGCATCTTCAACACCTATGGTCCGCGCATGGACCGCGACGACGGCCGCGTCGTCTCCAATCTCGTCGTCCAGGCGCTGCTCGGCGAGAATCTCACCATCTACGGCGACGGCAACCAGACGCGCTCCTTCTGCTACGTCGACGACCTGATCGCCGGCTTCGATGCGCTGATGCACGCCGATGGCCCGCTCGACGGTCCGGTCAATCTCGGCAATCCCGACGAGACGACGGTCGGCGAGCTCGCCGCGCTCGTCCTTCGCCTGACCAATTCGCGCTCGAAGATCGAGCGCCGCCCGATGCCGGTCGACGATCCGCGCCGCCGGCGTCCCGACATCACGCGGGCCGGGAGGCTTCTCGGCTGGCGTCCCCGCGTGGGGCTGGAGACCGGCCTCGCCGCCACCATCGCCTATTTCGACCGGCTGCTTGCCGAGGGCGGCAAGCCCCTGCCACCCCGGAGCGCCTTGTGAAGATCACCATCGTTGGTGCCGGCTATGTCGGCCTCGTTTCCGGCGCCTGCCTCGCCGACCTCGGGTCGGCGGTATGCTGCGTCGAGAGCAACCCGAAGCGGCTCGCCGCGCTCCGCCGGGGCGTCGTCCCGATCTACGAGCCCGGCCTCGAGGAGATGGTTGCCCGCAACGTCGCCGCCGGCCGCCTGTCCTTCTCCGGCGAGCTCGCCCCCGAAGTGCCGGCCTCGGACATGGTCTTCCTCGCGGTCGGCACGCCCACCCGCGCCGAGGATGGCGAGACCGACCTTTCCTACGTCCATGCCGCCGTCGGGGCGATCGCCGAGGCTGCCCATGACGGGCTCATCATCGTCACCAAGTCCACCGTGCCGGTCTCCACCGGCAGCGAGATCGAGCGCAATATCCGCCGCCTGCGCCCGGGGCTCCGCTTCGCCGTCGTCTCCAATCCCGAGTTCCTGAGGGAAGGCACCGCGATCGTCGATTTCATGAAGCCGGACCGCGTCGTCATCGGCGCCGAGGACGACTGGGCGGGCGATCGTGTCGCCATGCTCTACGCCCCGCTCGCCGAGCGCGGCGTGCCCGTGATCCGCACGCGGCGAAGCTCGGCGGAGGTGATCAAATATGCCGCCAATGCCTTCCTCGCGGTGAAGATCTCCTTCGTCAACGAGATGTCCGACTTCTGCGAGGCGACCGGCGCCGACATATCCGAGGTCGCCCACGCGATCGGCCTCGATCCGCGCATCGGCCGGCAGTTCCTGCGGCCGGGTCCGGGCTATGGCGGCTCCTGCCTGCCGAAGGACGGCCGCGCCATCCTGCAGAGCGCCGCGAAGCGCAGCGTGAAGCTGCGCGTCATCGCGGGCGCCGTTGCCGCCAACGAGGCGCGCAAGCAGGCCATGGCGGGGCGGGTCGCGGCGGCGCTCGGCGGCGAGCCGCAGGGCAAGCGCGTCGCCGTGCTCGGCCTTGCCTTCAAGCCCGATACCGACGACATCCGCGAATCGCCGGCGCTCGCCCTCGTACCGCTCCTGCAGAAGGCCGGCGCGGCCGTCGCCGTCTTCGATCCGAAGGGCATGGAGGCGGCCGCCGCCGTCCTTTCGGGGGTCGAATGGTCCGCCGATGCCTATGCCTGCGCGGAGGGCGCCGACGCCGTGGTGCTTGCAACCGAATGGCCGGAATTCGTCGAGCTCGACTTCCCGCGCCTAGCCGCGGCCATGCGCGGCCGGTCTTTCGTCGACCTCAGGAACGCCGTGCCGCGCGAGCGCCTCGCCGCGGCCGGCCTGACGCGCTTCGGCATCGGCGATTCCCGTCCGCCGGCGGCGACCTGACCTTCCTCGCGGGATCGTGAAGTCGCCGGCTTTGCGCCGAAGCGGGCCGTGATCCATCTATCGCAGTGATGGAAATTTCGCTCTCAGGACAGATTTTTCGATGAAGAAGATCGGCTTTCTCTCGTTCGGCCACTGGACGCCCTCGCCTCATTCCGAGACGCGCACCGCCTCCGATGCGCTCCTCCAGTCCATCGACCTGGCGGTGGCGGCCGAGGACCTCGGCGCCGACGGCGCCTATTTCCGCGTCCACCATTTCGCCCGCCAGCTCGGCTCGCCCTTCCCGCTGCTCGCGGCGATCGGGGCGCGGACGAAGCGCATCGAGATCGGCACCGCCGTCATCGACATGCGCTACGAGAACCCGCTCTACATGGCCGAGGATGCCGGCGCCGCCGACCTCATAGCCGGCGGACGCCTGCAACTCGGCATCAGCCGCGGCTCGCCCGAGCAGGTGATCGACGGCTGGCGCTATTTCGGCTATCGGCCGGAGGAAGGCCGGAACGACGCCGACATGGCCCGCCAGCACGCCGAAGCCTTCCTCGACGTGATCCGCGGCGAGGGCTTCGCCGAGCCCAATCCGCGGCCGATGTTCCCCAACCCGCCGGGGAAGCTCAGAGTCGAGCCGCATTCCGAGGGCCTGCGCGACCGCATCTGGTGGGGCGCGGCGACCAATTCGACCGCGGTCTGGGCCGCCGGGCTAGGCATGAACCTGCAGAGCTCGACGCTGAAGTTCGATGAGACCGGCGAGCCCTTCCACATCCAGCAGGCGAACCAGATCCGTGCCTATCGCGAGGCGTGGAAGGCGGCCGGGCATAAGCGCGAGCCGCGCGTCTCGGTGAGCCGCAGCATCTTCGCGCTGATGGACGATCGCGACCGCATGTATTTCGGCCGCGGCGGCAAGGAGCAGGACCAGATCGGCTTCATCGAGGAGAACGTGCGCGCCATCTTCGGCCGCGGCTATGCCGCCGAGCCCGACGCGCTGGTCAAGGAACTGGCCCGGGACGAGGCGATTGCCGAGGCCGACACGCTCCTCCTCACCGTGCCGAACCAGTTGGGCGTCGACTACAACGCCCATGTCATCGAGTCGATCCTTCAGCATGTGGCCCCGGCCCTCGGCTGGCGCTAAGCGATCACAAACGATCGCTGACGGCAGGGTTGATCGCTCCCGATACGGGGCGGTTGACTCTGCCGCTTTCGTTTGATCTATAGGCTTGGAGATCAAGCATAAAAACGATCAAAAATGATCGCCGGGGAACGCGAAGCGGCCATTCTGGAGCTCCTGCAGGAGCGGGGAGTGATTTCCCTGCACAGCCTGCTTGAGCGCTGCGCTGGCGTTTCGGCGGTCACCATCCGTCGGGATCTCGCCCGGCTGGAGAGCAGGGGCAAGCTCCAGCGCACCCATGGCGGCGCCGTCCAGGTGAAGGCGCCGTCCGTCGGCGCGGCGACCGCCGCGCCCGATGAGGCCCAGCGCCTGTTCGACGGGCTCGTCCTCCCTCCCGTCAGCGGGCGCTGGGCCCATACCCTCCGCCAGCAGGCGCTTCGCCGGCGCATGCCGTTCCTTGCCGAATCGGCGCCCCAGGTCGGCGGCATCTACCTCGGCCCCAACAACTACGCCGCTTCCCATGCGCTCGGCATGCAGGCCGGACGGGAGCATGGCGAGCGCGCGACGCGGGCGGAACTGCTTCTGATCGCGCTCGGCACCCAGTCGAACACCCAGGAACGCGTCGAGGGCTTCCTCGCTGGTTTCTCCGAGACGTTCCCGGGCCCGGTTGCCGCCCACCGTGTCGATGGCCGCGGCATGTTCAAGGAAGCCATGCGCCAGACGATGGACGCCTTCCGCACGCATCCGGGCATCGACGTCGTCTTCGGCGTCAACGATCACATGATCCTCGGCGCCCTCGAAAGCGCCCGCGAGCTCGGCATCCGCATCGCCGCCTATTCCGTGGGCGGCGAAGGCGGGGCGCTCTTCGAGGAGCTGGCCCGGGGCAGCGAGCTGAAGGCGACCGTCGCCTTCTTTCCCGAGGTCGTCGGGCGGCTCGCCATCGATACGATCTGCCGGCGCTTCGCCGGTGAATCCGTCGGCGACGCGGTGATCACGCCGAGCGAGATCCTGACCGCGTCGAACCTCGGCGAATATTACGAGCGCGACGGCGATCGCTGGCGGCTGCGCGGCGAGGTGCTCGAGCGCATGTGCGCCGGCCGGCTCTATGACGGACCTTCGGTCGCCGGGCGCACCATCGGCTTCATGCTGCATTTTCCCTCGCATGAATGGTACCGCAACCTCGCCGCGGCCATGCGCCAGCGCTCTGCCGAGTTCGGCGTCGAGTTCATCGCCCGCAATGCCGAGGACGAGGTCGCCGAGCAGCTCCGCGGCATCCGCCGCGACATCGGCAAGGCGGCCGCCGCGGCGGTACGCTCGCGCGAAACCCTGCTCATCGACGGCGGCGAGTGCTCGCGCTATTTCGCCGAGGCGCTGAAGACCGCCGGCCGCGAGGTCACGGTGGTGACCAACGCGCTCTCCGTCCTCGAGACCCTCGCCGGCACGCCCGGCATCAAGGTGCTGCTCACCGCCGGCGAGTACCAGGCGGCGACCCGCAGCCTGGTCGGCCCGAGCGTCGGCGCGCTGCTCGACACGATCCGCGTCGACAAGGCCTTCGTCTCGCCGGACGGCGTCTCGCCGTCCTTCGGCCTGTCCTTCGAGGACGAGCGCGCGGCGCTCGTCTGCCGGCGCTTCTGCGACGTGGCGCGCGAGGTCATCGTGCTTGCCGACCACAGCGTCGTCGGCCTCGAATCCAATCTCCAGGCCGTGCGGCCGAAGCAGTTCCATACCGTCTTCACCGACGCCGGCACGTTGTCATCCCATCGCTTCGACCTTTCGTCGGCGGGGCTGCGGGTGATCGTCGCCGACGAGGAGGAGGAAGAAACGCCCGGTCCGTCGGGCGCCAGGAAAGCCATCTCGTAACCCAAAGTGGGAGGGAACTGATGTCCAATCGCATGTTGAAGTCCGCGGCGCTCGCGGCGGCCACCGCGTGGCTGCTTGCAGGCACCGCATATGCCGACCAGACGGTGATCAAGTTCTGGGACAACCAGCAGACCGAATCCGGTCTCTCGGTGTTCCAGCAGGAAGCGGTCAAGCGTTTCGAGGCCGAGAACCCCGACATCAAGGTCGAGGTGACGACGATCCCCTATCCGGAATACCAGCAGCGCCTGCTCACCGCCGTGCAGGCCGGCAACGGCCCCGACGTCTCGACGGTCGACCAGATCTGGAACTCGGCCTTCGCGGTTGCCGGCGCCATCCAGCCGCTCGACGACCTTGCCAAGCAGGCGGGCATCAAGGCGGAGACCTTCTTCCCGGGTGCCTGGGAATCGGCCAACTACAACGGCCAGCTCTGGGGCATCCCCTTCAACGTCGACGTCTGGTTCTTCGCCTTCGTCAACAAGAAGCTGTTCCAGGACGCCGGCGTCGACCCGGCTTCGATCGTCACCTGGCAGGGACTTGAGGCGGCGGCGCCGAAGCTCACCGACAAGTCGAAGGGCCAGTTCGCCATCGGCCTCACCGGCAACAAGAGCGAATATCCCGTCGGCATGTCGGACTCGTTCATCTATTCGAACGGCGGCTCGGTCCTCGACGACAGCGGCAAGTGCGTGCTGACCTCGAAGGAAGCGCAGGAAGGCCTCGCCTTCTACAAGAAGATGGCCGACTACGCCCCCGCCGGAATCCTGAATGCGCCGAACGAGCCGATGCGTGAGCTCTTCCTCAACGGGACGCTCGCCATCGAGCTCTGGCCGGCGCTCGAACAGCCGACCCTCGACAAGTCGAAGATCGACTGGGACCTCTATGCGGCTTTCGCGCCCGAAGGCAAGAAGCCGGTCGGCATGTTCGGCGGCTGGAACCTCGTCCTCTACAAGGCCTCCAAGAACCAGGAAGCGGCGTGGAAGTTCATCCAGTTCATGACCCGTGAGGACGTCAACGGCGACGTGGTCGATCTCATCCCGGCCAACGTCAACGCTGCCAAGGCGTTCCTCCAGAAGAGCCGGCGGAAGCCCGACATGATCCTCGACCACCTGAACAATGCCAAGCCGCGTCCGCTCTCGCCGCGCTACCTCGAGGTCTCCGAGGTGCAGCAGAACATGATGCAGAAGATCCTCTCCGGCACGCCGATCGCGGATGCCACGGCGGAAGCCTGCACCGCCATCGACGCGCTGAAGTAAGGCGATATCGGAATCGTCCCCGCGCGGGCCACCGCGCGGGGATGCTGCCACTCGGAAGATTCGGAACGATGGCGCGAGCGAGAACGGCGAGGACGAGCGACCGCTGGATGGCCTACGGCTTCATGCTGCCGGCGGCGATCCTCGTCGCCGGGCTCATGTACTGGCCGATGATCGACACGTTCCGCGAGAGCCTCTACGCGACCACCTTCCTCAACCCCAATCCGACCTTCATCGGGCTGAAGACCTACGAGCAGCTCTTCGGCGATTCGACCTTCTGGCAGATCGTCCGCAACTCGATCATCTGGACGATCGGCGTCGTCTTCCTGCAGAATGTCGGCGGCTTCCTGATCGCGCTCCTCCTCAACCAGAAGCTTCCCGGACAGGGAATCCTCCGCTCGCTGATCCTCTTGCCCTGGGTGCTGCCCGGCGTCGTCGCCGCGATCCTGTGGCGCTTCATGTACGACCCGCAGCTCGGGCTCATCAATTCCTTCTTCATGCGCCTCGGCATCGTCGAGCACGGCGTCGGCTGGCTGGCCGAGCCCTCGACCGCCATGGCCGCGGTGATCTTCGCCGCCTTCTGGAAGGGCTTCCCCTTCTCGACGGTGGTCTTCCTCGCCGCGCTCCAGAACGTCGACCAGGAGCAGGTCGAGGCCGCCAAGATCGACGGCGCCGGCTCCCTCCGCCGGCTGTTCGACGTGGTCATCCCGGCGATCTGGCCGGTCGCGGTGGTCAACGTGCTGCTCACCACGATCCTCACCTTCAACTATTTCGACATCATCTACGTGCTCACCCGCGGCGGCCCGCTCAACGCCACCGCCATCTTCCCGACGCGCATCTACGAAGTCGGCTTCGGCCAGTTCAAGTTCGGCGAGGCGGCGGCCTATGGCTCCCTCTCGGTGCTCGTCCTCGTCCTCTTCGTCGGCCTGCTCCTTCTCGTGCAGCGCCGCCAGGTGAAGGCCGCGTAGCGATGGCGAGCCGCGGGAAATCCCTCATCGGCAAGGTACCGCTGGTCATCCTCCAGCTGGCGATCGCCTTCCTCGTGCTGGCGCCCTTCTTCTGGATGCTCAGCGTTTCGCTGAAGCCGGCCAACGAGCCCTTCGCCATCCCCGCGCGCCTCTGGCCGGACAACCCGACGCTGGAGAACTACATCCTTGCCTTCCGGCCGGAGTTCCGGCGCTACTTCCTGAACTCGATCATCGTCTCCGGCGCGACGGTCCTGATCACGGTGCCGCTCGCGCTCCTCGCCGCCTACAGCCTGACGCGCTACCAGTTCCGCATCCTCTCGGTCTTCCTCGCTGCGGTGATCCTCGCCCAGTTCTTCCCCGCCGGCGCCATGATCATCCCGATCTACAAGATGGTGAAGGCGGCGAACCTCCTCGACACCTACGCCTCGCTGATCATCGCCTACATCACGGTGACGCTGCCGGTGGCGATCTGGATGCTGCGCGGCTTCCTCACGCGCGTGCCGAAGACGCTGGAAGAGGCGGCCGCGATCGACGGCGCGCGCCCGCTCCGTGCCTTCTTCGACATCGTCATTCCCCTCGCCCGGCCGGGGATCGTCGCGACGACCGTCTTCGTCCTGATCGTGACCTGGCAGGAATTCCTCTTCGCGCTCTCCTTCACCTCGACAAAGGAGATGCGCACGTTGCCCGTCGGCATGAACGACTATATCGGCCAGTACGGCATCCGCTACGGCGAGCTCATGGCGAGCTCGGTCATGGTGTCGCTGCCGGTCATCGTCATCTTCTTCTTTCTCCAGCGCCAGTTCGTGAGCGGTCTCACCGCCGGCGCGGTCAAGGGCTGAACCCATGTCCCTCATCCTCTTCGACCGGCCCGAGGACGGCATCGCCGTCATCACGCTGAATCGGCCGGAAAAGCTGAACGCGCTCTCGACGCCGCTGCTTGCCGAATTCTCCGCCGCGCTCGACCGGGCCGAGGCCGACCCCGCGGTCCGCGTGGTGATCCTCACCGGCGTGGGCGACAAGGCCTTCGCCGCCGGCGCCGACATCGCCGAATATCGCGGACGGCGCGAGAAGGCCTTCATGGATTTCCAGCTCGCCGGGCGGAAGATCAACGACCGGCTGGAAGCCTTCCCGAAGCCGACCATCGCGGCGGTGAACGGCTACGCCCTCGGCGGCGGCTTCGAGATCGCGCTCTGCTGCGACATGATCGTCGTCTCGACCACGGCGCGGCTCGGCCTGCCGGAAGGGCTGCTCGGCCTGTCGCCCGGCGGCGGCGGCACGCAGCGCCTCATCCGCTCCCTCGGCCGCCACGTCACCGCCGAGCTGCTCCTCACGGCCTGGCGCATGAAGGGCGAGCGGGCGCATCAACTCGGCCTCGCCGCGGCGATCGCCGAGCCGGAGAAGCTGATGGAGACGGCGCTCGACAAGGCGCGCGCCATGCTGAAGGTCGCGCCGCTGGCGCTGACCGAGATGAAGCGGCTCATCCGCATCGGCGCCGACGCGGCGCTGCCGACGGCGCTGGCGCTGGAGCAGGAAGTGCTCTTCCGCCTCTACGTTTCCAATGACGGGCAGGAGGGCATCGAAGCCTTCCTCGACAAGCGTAGTCCCAATTTCAAGGGTGCATGAAGATGCCTGACCTCGCCAGCCGCGCTGCCATCGTCACCGGAGCCGCCATGGGCATAGGCCGCGCAAGCGCGCTGGCGCTCGCCCGCGAGGGTGCCGCGGTGACCATCGCCGACGTGGACGAGGCGGCCGGCAACAAGACGAAGGCCGACATAGAGGCGGCCGGCGGACGCGCCATCTTCGTGCGCACGGACGTGACGTCCTTCGCCGACGCCAAGGCGGCGACCGAGGCTACCATGAAGGCCTTCGGCCGCATCGACATCCTCGTCAACAATGCGGCGCGCGCCATCGGCGGGGTCGTCGACGAGATCGAGGAGGATGACTGGAACCGGGTCATCTCCAACAACCTCACCTCGGTCTGGCGCTTCATGAAATGCGTCGTGCCGATCATGCGCAAGCAGGGCGGCGGCTCGATCGTCAACATGAGCTCGGTCCAGTCGCTGAAGGGCTTCCATGGCTGGCCGGCCTATGCCGCGGCGAAGGGGGCGATCAACGCGCTCACCCAGCAGACCGCGCTCGAGCTGGCGCCGGCGAAGATCCGCGTCAACGCGGTGGCGCCCGGCACCATCATGACGCCGCTCAACGAGAAGGTCTTCCGCGAGGCGGCCGACCCGCAGGACCTGATCAACCGCTGGAACGCGGCCCATCCGATCGGCCGCTTCGGCGAGGCCGAGGAGGTCGCCGAGCTGGTGCTCTTCCTTGCCAGCGACCGCTCCTCCTTCATCACCGGCGAGGTGATCCGCGTCGATGGCGGCCTCGCCATCAAGGGCGACTAGTCGGGATACCAGGCCATGGCATCGGTCACGCTGAAGTCCGTCTCCAAGCGCTGGGGCTCCGTCACCGCGGTCGACGACGTCTCGCTCGACATTGCCGACGGCGAGTTCATGGTGCTGCTCGGCCCGTCGGGCTGCGGCAAGACCACGACCATGCGCATGGTCGCCGGCCTCGACGATCCGAGCGAGGGCGACATCCTGATTGGTGACCGGGTGGTGAACGACCTCGCGCCTGGCGACCGCGACCTCGCCATGGTGTTCCAGAACTACGGGCTCTATCCGCACATGACGGTCGCCGAGAACATCGGCTACCCGCTGAAGGTGGCCCGCGTCGGCAAGGCCGAACGCACCGAGCGGGTGCGCGCGGCCGCCGCCCGGGTCGAGCTCGAGGCCTATCTCGAGCGGAAGCCCCAGGCGCTTTCCGGCGGGCAGCGGCAGCGCGTCGCGCTCGCCCGCGCCATCGTGCGCACGCCGCGGCTCTTCCTCATGGACGAGCCGCTCTCCAACCTCGACGCCAAGCTGCGCGTCTCCATGCGCGCGCAGCTGAAGCACCTGCAGCACGAGCTCGCGACCACCACCATCTACGTGACCCACGACCAGGTCGAGGCGATGACCCTTGCCGACCGCGTCGCGGTCATGTCGAAGGGCAAGCTCCAGCAGGTCGGTGCGCCGCTCGACATCTACAACCGGCCCGCCAACGTCTTCGTCGCCGGTTTCCTCGGCAATCCCTCCATGAACCTGATCGCGGCGCAGGCCGAGGGCGGGCGCCTGATCCATGCCGCCTTCTCGCTCCCCGCCGATACGGTGCGGCCGGGCAAGGTCTTCGTCGGCCAGCGGCCCGAGGACATGAAGGTGACGGAGCCGGAGAAGGGCGATTTCCGCGGCGAGGTCTTCTCCGCCGAGCTTCTCGGCGACGCGGCGTTGATCACCGTCCGCCTCAACGGCGACCTCGTTGCCGTGAAGGCGCCGAAGGACGTGCGCGCCCGCATGGGCGACGTGGTCGGCGTCAGCTTCGACCCGGCCATGCTGCATCTCTTCGACGGCCAGAGCGGCGAGCGCCTGGCGGACCGCAACGGCGAGGCGGGCAAGGTCACGCCCTTCCCGCAGGCGCGCGGGGAACGCCACCCATGAGCGACATGCTGCCGCCGGTCGGCGCGCCGGTCCTGCCGGTGGGGCGCGCCGGCATCTTCTTCGACGGGCAATATTCCGATCCGCGCATCCATCACCCCGAGGGTGTCGCCGTCGGACCCGACGGCGCCGTCTGGTGCGGCAATGCCGAGGGCGACCTGCTGCGCATCGAGCGCGACGGCTCGCGCGTCGCGAAGGCCGCCACCATGGGCGGCTTCACGCTCGGCCTCGCCTTCGACGGCGACGGGCACCTCTTCGCCTGCGACCAGCGATGCGCCGCCGTCTGGCGGCTGACGCTTTCGAGCGGGGCCTTCGAGCGTTTCACCACGCCCGGCATCCGCATCCCCAACTATCCGGTGGTCGATGGCGCGCGGAACTGCCTCTACGTCTCGGACAGTTTCGGGGCCGGAACCCGCGGACCCGGCGTCTGGCGCTATGACCTCGCCACCGGCTCGGGCGGCCTCTGGTGGCCGGAGCCGATGAATTTCGCCAACGGCATGGCCCTCGCCCTCGACGGCTCGGCCTTGTTCGTCATCGAGACCTTCGACCGCAAGGTCAGCCGCATCGCCATCGGCGCCGACGGCGAGCCCGCCGGGCGCACCGATTTCGTCACCGACCTCGCCGGCTATCCCGACGGCCTCGCCTTCGACGATGGGGGCAACCTCTACGTCTCCTGCTACAACCCGTCGCGCATCTTCCGCGTCGATCCGGCCGGCAAGCTCGACCTCTACATCGAGGATACGACCTCGGAGCTGATCTGCCATCCCACCAACATCGCCTTTGACGGTGACGCGCTCTACACGGCCAATCTCGGCCGCTGGCACATCGTCAGGATTTCGAGCGATACGCGCGCGACGTCGGTCGTCGCTCGTGTCGCCGCAGCACGGAGCTCACGCGCATGAAACGTCGCCTGAAGGGCATGACCTGGGACCATGCCCGCGGCTTCGATCCGCTGCAGAAGGGCGTGCCGCTCTTCGTTGCGGAGCATCCGGACTACGAGATCGAGTGGACGCGGCGGAGCCTCCGCGATTTTGGCGTGCAGCCGGTCGAGGTACTTGCCGAGCAATATGACCTCATCGTCATCGACCATCCCTTCTGCGGCCGGGCCAAGGCGACCAACTGCCTTCTCGATCTGAAGCCGCTCTTTCCCGCGGCCTTCTTCGCCATGCTCGAGAAGGAGAGCGTCGGCCCGTCCACGCGCTCCTATTATTACGGCGGCGGCATCTGGGGCCTGCCCACCGACGCCGCCTCGCAGGTCGCAAGCTACCGGCCGGATCTCCTCAAGGCGCTTGGCTTCGACCATCCGCCGAAGACCTGGAGCGAGGTGCTGGCGCTCGGCGCGGCCGCGCGGAAGGCCGGCAAGTGGATCGGCCTGCCGAGCGTGCAGAGCGATGCCGCCTGCCTCGTCGCGACGCTTTCCGCCAATCTCGGCAAGCCCATATCGCCGGATACGGACTACCTGCTGCTGCCGGACGTCTTCGCCGAGGTGCTCGACTACCTCGACCAGCTCCGGCCCTTCTGCCATCCGAAGTCGACGGAGCGGAATCCGATCCACACCTATGACGCCATGGCGGCGGGCGACGAGATCGTCTACGTCCCCTTCGGCTTCGGCTACACCAACTATTCGAGGGCGGGCGTGAAGGTGCCGATCCACTACACGACCATCGCCGGGCCGGGCGAGGATCCCGCCGCGGGCGCCATCCTCGGCGGCGCCGGCGCCGCGATCTCGGCGAACTGCAAGGACGTCGAGGCTGCCGTCGCCTACCTCACCTGGATGCACCAGCCGGAGCATCAGGCCGGCGCCTATTACCGCAACGGCGGCCAGCCGGGCCTGCGTTCCGCCTGGACCAACGCCGAGGACGATCGCGATAGCGGCTTCTTCTTCTCCGGCACGCTGGAGACCCTCGACAAGGCCTACCTCCGCCCGCGCTTCGACGGTTTCATCGCCGCCTTCGAGCATCCCGGCGAGCTGGTGCACCGCTACCTCGCCGGCGACGGCATCACCCGCAACGAGATCATCCGCTCTTCCAACGAGACTTACGCGCGCGCCCGTGCGGCCGCGAAAGCCTGAGAATTCACAAAGGTCAGACCCATGCCGAAAGCACTGCAGGACGTCACCGTCCTCGACTTCAGCCATCTCCTCCAGGGGCCGTTCGCGACCCAGCTCCTCGGTGACATGGGCGCCAACATCATCAAGGTCGAGCGGCCGGGGCAGGGCGACCTCTTCCGCACCATGACGCTGAAGAACCGCTGGGTCGGCGGCTCGGAGAGCCCGAACTTCCTCGCCTGGAACCGCAACAAGCGCTCCCTCGCCATCGACCTGAAGGCGCCGGAGGCGAAGGAAATCCTCTACAAGATCGCCGAGACCGCCGACGTGGTGGTGCAGAATTTCCGGCCCGGCGTCCTCGACAAGCTCGGCTTCGGCTATGCCGATTTCAAGAAGATCAATCCGCGCATCATCTATTGCTCGGGGTCGGGCTACGGCGACAGCGGGCCCTATGTCAGCCGGCCCGGCCAGGACATGCTGATCCAGGGCCTGACCGGCCTTGCCGCTGCCACCGGCCGCGGCGATGGCGCGCCGGTCCCGGTCGGCGCCGGCTTTGCCGACCAGATCGGCGCTATGAACATGGTCTACGGCATCCTCTCGGCGCTCTACTGGCGCGAGCGCTCGGGCGAGGGCCAGGAGGTCAAGGTCGACCTCATGTCCGGCCTGCTCCAGCACCAGAACCAGGAACTGGTCTGGGTGATGAACTTCGGCGAGGATTTCGAGCGCCCGAACGCCGCCATCGGCCATCCCGGCATGGATGCGCCCTTCGGCATCTACCCGACCAAGGACGGCTGGGTGACCATCGCCATGAGCCCTTATGCGAAGCTTGTCGGCGTCCTCGGCAACAAGGACCTGCTTGCCTACGACGACAAGGAGGTCCTCTTCCGGAAGCGCGACGAGGTCTGGGAGAAGCTCGCCGCCGAGACGCGGAAATGGACGACTGAAGACCTGCTCGACGCCATGCTGAAGGTCGACATCTGGTGCGGCGAGGTGAAGTCGCACCTCCGCGTCGTCGACGATCCGCAGGTCAGGCACATGGGCAGCGTCACCTCCTACGAGCACCCGAAGGTCGGCACGGTGAAGGTCATCGGCCCGGCGGTGCGCATGAGCGAAACCCCGCCGAAGATCGAGCGCGCCGCGCCCATGGTCGGCCAGCACACGGAGGAGATCCTTCGCGAATACGGCATCGGCGAGAAGACGATCGCCGACATGGAGGCGCGCAAGGTCGTGGAACAGGCCGACGTGCCGAAAAAGGCCTGACCGCGGTCCCGCCGGCGCGGCAAAGGGTTCTTCCGCTCCGCTCCCGATCCTGTGCTATAGGCTTCGCTTCCCAAACGGCGGAAGAAGGAAGAAGAGCCGATGGAACGGGTTCACGAGAACCTCGTCGATGCCACGTTCGGTCCCCGCGCCAAGGCCTATGTCGACAGTGCCGTCCATTCGAAGGGTGCCGACCTCGAGGCGCTCGAGGCGATCGTCGGCGAGCTGAAGCCGGCGCGTGCCATCGATGTCGGCTGTGGCGGCGGCCATGTCTCCTACCTGCTCGCCCGCCATGCCGGCCGCGTCACGGCGGCCGACCTCTCCTCCGAGATGCTCGCCGCCGTTGCCGCGGCCGCGAAGGAGCGCGGCCTCGCCAATTTGGAGACGGCGCAGACCACCGCCGAGCGGCTGCCCTTCGAGGACGGCACCTTCGACTTCCTTGCGACCCGCTATTCCGCCCATCATTGGCGCGATTTCGAGGGCGGCATCCGCCAGGCTCGCCGCGTCCTGAAGACGGGTGGCCGCGCCGCCTTCATCGACGCCTATTCAACCGGCGTCCCGCTTCTCGACACGCACCTGCAGGCGGTCGAGATCATCCGCGACCCGTCCCATGTACGCGACTATTCGGCGGCCGAGTGGATGGCGACGCTGGCGCGCTCCGGCTTCCAGGCGATCGACTACCGCACCTGGCGCGTCCGCATGGATTTCCCCGTCTGGATGGCGCGTCTCGGCGCGCCGGAATCGGCGGGCATTTCCATCCGCGCGCTGCAGGCCACCGCGCCCGCCGAGACGCGCGAGCATTTCTCGATCGAGCCGGACGGCTCCTTCATGCTCGACGTCATGATGATCCAGGCGCAGGCGGTCTAGTCTCGCCTCTCTCGCCGGAAGACTGCGGCCCGCCACCCACGGAACACCATCCAGCGACAGGAGTCTCCTTCATGCCCTTTGGCTTCTTCCCGGTTCGGAAGGCCGTCATCGCCATGGCCCATATCGGCGCGCTCCCGGGCTCGCCGCTCCATGATGCGAAGGGAGGCATGGCGGCGCTGATCGACGGTGTCGCAAAGGACGTCGAGAACCTCCAGGCCGCCGGCGTCGATGCCATCATGTTCGGCAACGAGAACGACCGGCCGTACCTGTTGAAGGCGACGCCCGAGAGCCTCGCCGCCATGACCGCCGTGGTCGCCGCGGTGAAGCCCATGCTGAAGGTGCCCTTCGGCGTCAACTATCTCTGGGACCCGACGGCGAGCGTCGCCATCGCGGTGGCGACCGGGGCCAGCTTCGTGCGCGAGATCTTCACCGGCGTCTTCGCCTCCGACATGGGCATATGGGCGCCGGATGGCGCGACGCCCGCCCGCCTCCGCCACAATCTCGGCCGCGACGACCTGAAGCTCCTCTTCAACATCAATGCCGAGTTCGCCTTCCCGCTCGACGGCCGGCCGATCGCGCTCCGCGCCAAGAGCGCGATCTTCTCCTCGCTCGCCGATGCCGTGCTGGTTTCCGGCCCGATCACCGGCCGGCCCGCGGCGCTCTCGGACCTGCAGGCGGTGCGCGAGGCGGTGAGCGAGGTGCCCATCTTCGCCAATACCGGCGTCAACATCGACAATGTCCGCGACGTGCTCTCGCTCGCCGACGGGGTCGTCATCGGCACCCATTTCAAGGTCGACGGCAATACCTGGAACCCCGTCGATCCGGCCCGTGCCAAGCGCTTCATGGATGTGGTGAACACACTCCGTTAGCACTCGCCATCCGGGGAGCTCCGCCTATGCCTGGCCCTTCAGCTTCCTTGGCGTGAGGGCGACGCCGTTGGCGCGGCCGATATATTCGGGGAGGTGCGGCACGTAGTTCTCGCCGCCGTCGCCGCCGTCATGGACGGCGAGCGCGAATGTGTTCTTCACGGCGTTGCCGACCGGGTTCACCATGCCGGCCGCGTCCGCCATCGATTCGAGATAGCGCATGTCCTTGAACGCGTTGGAGAGCGTGAACTTGTGCGCCTCGCGATCGCCATCGATCATGTAGCCCATGAAGGTCTGGTAGAAGCCGCAATCCATGCGGCCGCCGCGGATGACGCTGTCGAAGCGCTCAGCGGTGATGCCGACCTTGGCGGCGAGCGCCAGCGCTTCGGCATAGAGCGCGGCATAGCCGAGCGACAGGAAGTTGTTGAGGAGCTTCATGCGGTGGCCGTCGCCGACGCCGCCCGTATGGACGACCTTCCCGGCCCAGGTCTCGATCACCGGCTTGAGGCGGGCGAAGACGGCGTCGCTTGCCCCGACCATGGCCGAGAGCTTGCCCTCCTCGGCCTGCACCGGCGTGCCGCCGAGCGGGGCATCGGCATAGTCGATGCCGAGCGGGGCGAGCTCGGCGGCGAGCGCGACGGTCGAGTTCGGATCGGCCGTCGAGCAGTCGACGATGACCGAGCCGGGCTTCAGCCCTTCCTTCAATCCGCGCACGACCGCCTCGACCTCGCGCGAACCGGTGACGCAGAGGAAGACGATGGTCGAGTTTTCGCCGACCTCTTTGGCGGAAGCCGCCTCCCTGGCGCCGCGGCTGACGAGATCCTCGACCGGCTTCCGGTTGCGATGGGCGAGAATCGTCAGCGGATAGCCCTTCTCGACCATGTTCTTCGCCATGCCGTGCCCCATCAGGCCGACGCCGATGAAGCCGATCTTTTCCGCTGCGCTCACGATCCGGTCCTTCCCTGTTCCTCGCAGGCATCCCGGCGACAGGCCGGCGCCCCCGATCTGGCGATACGCTCCCCCCGCCGCTGCGGCAAGCCTCCGTTTGGAACGCCGCACGCTTCCGTGTAACGCTCGGTGCATGCCTGCCCGGGGATGGAGCGACGTCTCGCCGTGAAGCCGCTTCTCGATGCTGTTGGCGCCGCCGCCGCGGCGACCGTCGCCGCGCTCTGGATGTCCACCTGTGCTGCCGCCCCCGAACTCATCTGGCAGGGGCTGAAGCTCTTCCTCGATCATCTGAGCTGGACGGCCGTCGGCGTCGCCATCCTCATGGCGCTGGTCTTCGTTTGCTTCGTCGAGCCGGTGCTGAGGCGCCTGCGCTCGCTGCTTCTCCACGCCCCGGACGAGGAACCGGGCCATCGGCCGGCGAGCATCCTTCTATGGAGCGCGCTCGGCCTCGTCTTCGGCTTCGTCTCGGTCTGCCTTCACGAGGCGGTCGCCGAGTTCATCGCCGGCCATGGCAGCGGTGCGCAGGAGGTGATCCAACTCGCCGTGTCCTTCGCCGCGATCCCCTTCATGGTAACGGTCGCCTGGCAGGCGGCCGGCAATCGCATACTCGCGATCCCGCTCGCGATCCTCGCGACGATCTCGCCCCTCGCCGCCGGCTGGCTCTTCGGCTGGGATGCGCAGGCGATCTTCACCACGACCGTGCCCGGCCTCGCGATCCTGTTCCTCGGTTACCGGCAGTCGCGGCTGCATCCGGACAGCCGACTGGGGAGCTACGCGCTGATCGTCGTGCTCGTGGCGGCGATGTGGCTCGCCGTCGCGCTCCTCTCCGACGGCATCCTCTTTGCCGTCACCGGCAAGCCGGCCTGGCTCTACGACTGGGCGGACTTCTTCATCGACCTGCGCTTTTACATCGGCTGGGCGCTCGGCCTGATCCTGGCGCCGGCTTCCTTCGGCTGGTCCGGCAGGACCGCCGGCAGCTACCAGCAGGTATAGCCGCCGTCGACCACCACGACGCTGCCGGTCATCAGGCTCGCGCCCTGGCCGGCTAGGAAGAGCACCACAGAGGCGATCTCTTCGATCTTGCCCATGCGGCCCATCGGCGTGCCGCCGATCCAGGCGTCGTACATCTTCTTGTCGTCATAGACGAAGGCGTTGAGCGGCGTGTCGATATAGGTCGGCGCCACTGCGTTGACGCGCACGCCGCGCGCGCCCCATTCGGCGGCGAGCGACTTGGTGAGATGGTGCACGCCGGCCTTCGAGGCATTGTAGAAGGCCTGCTCCTGCGGCTTGTTGACGATGAAGCCGGACATCGAGCCGATATTGACGATCGCGCCCGACTTCGCCTTCAGCATGTAGTTGCCGAAGGCGCGGCAGCACCAGAAGGTGCCGTTGAGGTTGACGTCGAGCACGTTCAGCCAGTGCTCGTCCGTCACCGTTTCCGCCGGCGTCATCGAGCGCGCGATGCCGGCATTGTTGACCAGCACGTCGATGCGTCCATGCTTCTTCACGAAGGCATCGGCGACCTGGTTGACCTCGGCCGTGTTCGTCACGTCCATCTTGAAGACGTCGACGTCGTAGCCCTTCTTCTTCATGGCGTCGCGCCCGGTCTCGGCGACGCCCTGATTGTGGTCGGCGATCGCAACCCGGGCGCCGGCCTCCGCCAGCGCCTCGACGCAGCCGAGGCCGATCCCCTGTCCGCCGCCGGTGACCAGCGCGGTCTGCCCGCCGAGCTTGAACATTTCCATATACATGGCCTGGACTCCCTGGACCTAGTGGGCGGCGACGATGGCGTGGCCGGCGGGGTCGAAGCGATGGATGCGTCCCGGCTCCGGCGTCATGAAGATGCGGTCGCCCGGCTTCACCCCCATCTCGCCGACGCTGCGCACGGTGAGGTCGCCGAGCGGCCCGGCATTGATATAGAGGAAGGTGTCGCTGCCGACGTGCTCGGCGACGGTGACCGTGCCCGACCAGGTGCCGCTGTCGCGGGAAGCGGCGATGTGCTCCGGCCTTATGCCGATGGTCGCCGCGCCCGGATCGCCGGCGGCGGCTCCGGGGATGAAGTTCATCTTCGGCGAGCCGATGAAGCCGGCGACGAAGAGGTTGTCGGGCTTGTTGTAGAGCTCGAGCGGCGAGCCCACCTGCTCGATCCGGCCGGCGCTGAGGACGACGATCTTGTCGGCCATGGTCATCGCCTCCACCTGGTCGTGGGTGACGTAGATGGCGGTGGTGCCGAGCGTGTCCTGCAGGCGGGCAATCTCGATGCGCATCTGGACGCGGAGCGCGGCATCGAGGTTGGAAAGCGGTTCGTCGAAGAGGAAGGCCTTCGGCTCCCGGACGATCGCGCGCCCGATGGCGACGCGCTGGCGCTGGCCGCCGGAGAGCGCCCGCGGCCGGCGGTCGAGATAGGGCGTGAGGTTGAGCGTCGCGGCGGCCGCCTCGACCTTGCGGTCGATCTCCGCCTTCGGCCGCCCGGCCATCTTGAGGCCGAAGCCGATATTGCTCCTGACGCTCATGTGCGGATAGAGCGCGTAGGACTGGAAGACCATGGAGAGGCCGCGTTTCGCCGGCGGCGTGTTCACCACGTCGACCCCGTCGATGAGGATCTTGCCGGCGGTCACGTCCTCGAGCCCGGCTATGAGGCGGAGCAGGGTCGACTTGCCGCAGCCGGACGGGCCGACGAAGACCACGAAGGATCCGTCGTCCACCGTCAGGTTGACGTTCTGGATCACCTTGATCGCGCCGAACGTCTTCTCGACGCCTTCGAGAACTATCTTGCCCATCACGCCCTCCCTGCCGTCCTCGTCACGTATGTTCGCGCCCCCTCCACCGCCTTCGGCGGTCCCCCGCCCGCGCTTCGCAGGGGAGGAACAAGGTCGCGCCCTCGATGAAGGAGGTTCCTCCCCCGTTTACGGAGGGGGGCCATGCGAAGCATGGTGGAGGGAGCGCATGCCACGCCTCCCATCACTTCACCGCACCGAAGGTCATGCCGCGCACCAGCTGCTTCTGGCTGAACCAGCCGATGACTAGGATCGGCGCGATGGCGAGCGTCGAGGCCGCCGAGAGCTTCGCCCAGAACAGGCCTTCCGGGCTCGAATAGGAGGCGATGAAGGCGGTCAGCGGCGCGGCATTCGCGGCGGTCAGGTTCAGCGTCCAGAACGCCTCGTTCCAGGCGAGGATGATGTTGAGGAGCATGGTCGAGGCGATGCCGGGGATCGCCATGGGGAGGAGGACGTAGACGATCTCCTTCCACAGGACCGCGCCGTCCATGCGCGAGGCTTCCAGGATGTCGACGGGGATCTCGCGGAAATAGGTGTAGAGCATCCACACCATGATCGGCAGGTTGATCAGCATCAGGATGATGGTGAGGCCGAACAGCGAGTCGAGCAGGTTGAGGCTCTTGAAGATGAGGTAGATCGGCACCAGGACGCCGACCGCCGGCATCATCTTGGTGGAGAGCATCCACATCAGGATGTCCTTGGTCCGCTTGGTCGGCGAGAAGGCCATCGACCAGGCGGCGGGGACGGTGATCACGAGGCCGAGCAGCGTCGAGCCGATCGAGATAACCACCGAGTTGAAGAAGTGCTTGAAGTAGTTCGAACGGTCCTGGACCTCGACGAAATTCTCCAGCGTCCAGTGCGGCGGCAGGAAGGCCGGCGGGAAGAGGATCGCGTCGCCTTCCGTCTTGAACGAGGTGAGGATCGTCCACAGGATCGGGAAGAAGAGGAGGAGGGCGACGATCCAGGCGAGGACCGTGAAGGACCACTTCCGGCGGGGGCTTACGGCGCGGGCCATGGCTCTCTCCTCACGCGTCCAGGTTCTTGCCGACGATGCGGACGAGGAAGAAGGCGACGATGTTGGCAAGGATCACCGCCACCACGCCACCGGCGGAGGCCCCGCCCACGTCGTAGTCGAGAAGCGCCTGGTGGTAGACGAGGTAGGCGATGTTGGTGGAGGCGAAGCCGGGTCCGCCGCCGGTCGTCACCAGGATCTCGGCGAAGACGCCCAGCAGGAAGATCGTCTCGATGAGGATGACCACGGTGATCGCGCGCGCGAGGTGCGGCAGCACGATGTAGAAGAAGAGGTTGATCGCGCCGGCGCCGTCCATCGAGGCGGCTTCCTTGCGCTCCTCGTCGAGCGACTGCAGTGCCGTGAAGATGATGAGCGTGGCGAAGGGCAGCCACTGCCACGCGACGATCAGGATGATCGAGAAGAGCGGATAGTCCTGGAGCCAGGCGATCGGCGCGAAGCCGAGCCGTGTCGCGAGCCATGCGAAGATCCCGTAGTTCGGATCCATCAGCATGTTCTTCCACACCAGCGCCGCCACTGTCGGCATGATGAAGAAAGGCGAGATCACGAGGATGCGCACGATCCCCTGGCCGACAATGTGCTGGTCGAGGAGAAGCGCGAGGAAGATGCCGCCGATCACCGTGATGGCGAGCACCGAGATGGTCAGCACGAGCGTGTTGACGAAGGCTTCGGTGAAGGAGGGATCGGTCAGGAAGTAGTAATAGTTGGAGAAGCCGGCCCAGCCATTATTGACCGGATTGAGGAGATTGTAGCTCTGGAACGAGTACCAGAGCGTCAGCACCAGCGGTACGATCATCCACACGAAAAGGATGACCACGGAGGGCGTCAGCATCGCCCGTGCCAGCTTCCTGGTGTTCTGAGTTGCCATCCTCGCCTCCCCGACGTGCCCGCTCGTTCTGGCGGCGGCGCATCGTCCTTCGTTTGTCGCCGCCGGCGGAGAGCCGGGGCAGCGCAGTCGAAAAGCCGGATTTCGTGAAGGCCTGCCCGGGGCCGAAGCCCCGGGCAGCAAGTCTCGGGAGGGAGTTACTTGATGTAGCCGCCCTTGGTCATGGTGCGGGTGGCGACGTCTTGCGCCTGCTTCAGGGCGTCATCGACCGAGGACTGGCCGGCGAGCGCCGCCGAGAACAGCTTGCCGACCGTGTCGCCGAGGCCCTGGAATTCGGGGATGGCGACGAACTGCACGCCGGTATAGGGCACCGGCTTCACCGTGGGGTGGGTCGGATCAGCCGAGTTGATGGAGGCGAGGGTCATGGCCGCGAAGGGCGCGGCCTTGGTATATTCGGGGTTGCTGTAGAGCGAGGTGCGCGTGCCCGGAGGAACGTTCGCCCAGCCCTCCTTCGAGGCGACGAGGTCGAGGTAGGCAGGGCCGGTGGCCCAGGCGATGAACTTCTCCGCCGCCTCGGTCTTCTGCGAGCCCGCCGGGATGGCGAGCGACCATGCCCAGAGCCAGTTGGCGTTCTTGCCGAGGCCGGTATTGGGCGCCAGCGCGAAGCCGACCTTGTCGGCGACGGTTGAGGCCTTGGGGTCGGTCACGAAGGAGCCGGCGACGGTGGCGTCGATCCACATGCCGCACTTGCCCTGCTGGAAGAGCGTCAGGTTCTCGTTGAAGCCGTTGGACGAGGCGCCCGACGGGCCTGCCGCCTTCATCAGGTCGACGTAGAACTGGAGCGTGTTCTTCCATTCCGGCTGGTCGAACTGCGGCTGCCATTTCTCGTCGAACCAGCGCGCGCCGAAGGAGTTCGACATGGCGGTGAGGAAGGCCATGTTCTCGCCCCAGCCGGCCTTGCCGCGCAGGCAGATGCCGTTGATGCCGTTGGCGCGGTCGGTCATCTTCTCGGCCGCCTGCTTTATGAAGTCCCAGGTCGGCGAGTCGGGCATGGTCAGCCCCGCCTTCTCCATCAGGTCCTTGCGGTACATGACGTAGCTGGACTCGCCGTAGAAGGGCGAGGCGTAGAGCTTGCCGTCGACCGAGAGGCCGTTGCGGATGGCGGGCAGCAGATCGTCGACCTTGAAGTCGGCGCCGAGATTGTCGAGCGCGACCAGCCAGCCGTTCTTCGCCCAGATCGGGACCTCGTAGGTGCCGATGGTGAGCACGTCGTACTGGCCGCCCTTGGTGGCGATGTCGGTGGTCACCTTCTGCCGGAGGACGTTCTCCTCGAGCGTCACCCATTGCAGGTCGATGTCGGGGTTCTTCGCCTTGAAGTCGTCGGTCAGCTTCTGCATGCGGATCATGTCGCCATTGTTCACCGTGGCGATGGTGAGCGTCGTGGCGGCTTCCGCGGATGACAAAGCGAGCAGGGAAATCGAGGTCAGGAAGAGGGCAGTTTTGAGCAAGCGCATCGGTGCATTCCTCCCATTACGTGCATGAGCATTTGCTATCTGCACTTAGCATATGCTCATCACAGGAGCGGGAGGGTGTCAATGGGCCCCGTGCCGGGAGACGGGCGCCCGGCCGCCATCCCGGCGCGATTCGCGGGGCGTTTCGGGCCGTTTCGCGTCAGGAATCGAGGAGGGCGGAAGCCGTCGCTTCGTCGGTGATCAGGCCGGTGATGATGCGGCCGGTGAGCGCCGCCCGTATCGCCCGCACCTTGGCGGCGCCGACCGCGACGCCGACCGCCAGGCGATCAGCGCCCGGCCGGTGCGGGACGGAGGTGATGCGCCCGTTGGTCGGCGCATCGACCACCCCGCCCTCGGCATCGATCGCCCAGCCGACGACCTCGCCGACGGCGCCGAGCCGCATGAGGTCGAGGAGCTCCTCGCGGGAGATGAACCCGTCCACGAATTGCTGGGCCTCGCCGTCCATCTGGCCGACCCCGACGAGGGTCAGGTCGGCGCGCGCGGCGAGCGCATGGACCCGGCGGACCGGCTCGATTCCGACGAGCAGCTCGCGCTCTTCCGGGTTGCGCGCGAAGAGCGGCAGCGGGATCGGATAATGGCGCGCCTTGGTCAGGTCGGCGAGGCGGGTGAGGGTGTCGAAAAAGCTCGCCGAGCCGTCCGGCGCGATATTGCCGACCAGCGAAACGAGCTGGTGATAGGGCCGCTCGACCGGGCGGATCTGCTCGACCGCGGCGCGGAGCGTCCGCCCGGTCCCGAGCGCGACGATGATCGGCTTCTCGGCGGAAAGCGTCTGCTCGAGGAAGCCGGCGGCGGCCGAGGCGACCCCGGCGACCGCCGCCGGGTGGGCGGGATCCGTCGGCACCACGTCGCAATGCCGGAGGGCGTATTTCTCGGCGAGCCGGGCGCCGAGCTCCATGCAGGCGGCGATCGGATGGTCGAGGCGGAAGGTGATGAGCCGTTCCGAAAGCGCAAGGGAAACAAGGCGTTGCGCGGTGGGTCGGGAAACGTTCAGCTTGCGCGCGATCTCGTCCTGGGTATTGCCAGCGACGAAATAGAGCCAGCCCGCCCGGGCCGCATCATCGAGCCGCGACCGTTCCGGCCTTGGCGCCTCGCCGTCCTTCAACCGCTTGCCTCCCGCCCCGGAATGCCTGGAATCGGCCCGCGCCAGCCACGGGACGCCGGCGAGATGCCCTGGAATCGCGGGCGAGACGCCCGCGGCCGGTCCCTTCCGGCGCTCCCCGCGGCATTTCTCGCATGCCGCCCCCTGTTTCCGCCATCCTAACCCGATGATCGCACCGTGAGCAATTACTCGAAATTTGCGGGCGATTCGCGGTTTCGGAACGGCGTGGTAGCAATGGGAATCGGAGTGAGACGCCCCGATTTCGGTGGTGAAACGCCCCGGGACGGGATGCGAAACGGCGGGCGGTGAGGAGCGGCGTGGGCGCATGAAGGTGACGATCGTCGGGGCCGGGATCGGTGGCCTGTCGCTCGCCTAGGCTCTGAAGAAGCGCGGCATCGAGGTGGCGCTCTTCGAACAGGGACCGGTGCCCAACCCGAAGGCCTCGTCCCATGACGAGCATCGCATGACCCGGCATTGCTACGGGACGCTGGCCGGCTATGGGCTGCTCATGCCGCAGGCCTTCCGGGCCTATGAGGAACTGTGGTCCGACCTCGGCGCCCGTCACTTCCGGCCGACGAAGTTCCTCTACGTCACGCGGGAGCAATCCGACTGGCCAGCGGCGACCGCCCGCGATCTCGACCGGATGGGAATCCCTCACCGGCCGCTGACGCCGGCGGAGGTCAGCGAGATCGCGCCGATGCTGACCACCGACGCGATCGTCGATGCCTTCGAGGCGGACGGCGCTGGCGAGCTCTTCGCCGCGCGCATCACCCGCGATCTCGCCGACTGGCTGCGCAGGGCCGGCGTCGAGATCCACGAACATGCCCGCGTGGGCGCCATCGATGCCGAGACCGGCAGGGTCGAGACCGGACGCGGCTACCACGACGCCGACCTCGTCGTGGTCGCGGCCGGCGCCTGGGTCCTCGACCTCCTGCCCGGCCAGAAGGGACGGCTGGCGCCGTCGCGCCAGACGGTGCTCTACCTGCAGCCGCCGCAGCGCCTCGATGGCGCCTGGCGGCGGGCGCCGGTCATCCTCGACGGCTCGGGCATGCGCGGCACCTACGTGCTTCCGCCGGCCGAGGGCACGCGGCTGAAGGTCGGCGACCATTCCTTCACCCGGCAGGGCAGCGGCGACGACGACCGCATCGCGACGGCGGCGGACATCGCGACGGTCGCGGCGGCGGCGCGGTCGAGCTTCGCCGATTTCGACGACTACACCATCCTCGAGGCGAAGGTCTGCTACTACACCGTGACCGCCGACGAGCGCTTCGTGGTCGAGCCGATCGGGCCGGCCGGCTGGCTGATGAGCGCCTGTTCCGGCCACGGCTTCAAGCTGGCGCCGCTGATCGCGAGCGGGCTCGCCGATGCGATCGCCGGCAGGCGGAGCGCGGCCGGCATTCCCGATTGGGCCGCGGGGCGTGGCGGTCCGGATCGCTGATGGACGGCGAAATGCGCTAGGGTCGGGCGCAACATAAGGGAACAGCCATGACGGATTTGCCGGTTTTCAACCTCGCCGGACGGAAGGCGCTGGTGACGGGCGCCTCGCGCGGTCTCGGCCGTGCGATCGCGGTCGCGCTCGCAGCGGCCGGCGCCGACGTCGCCCTCGGGCTGCGGGACGCCGGGCAGGACGAGGGCGTCGCGGCCGAGATCGAAGGGATGGGCCGGAAGGCCGTCGGCCTGCAGATGGACGTCATGGACCTGAAGCAGTCCTATGGCGCCGTGGACCGTGCCATCGCGGCGCTCGGCCATCTCGACATCCTCGTCAACAATGTCGGCGGCGGCACCGAGCGTCGCATCGAGGATTTCCCGGAAGAGGAATTCGATTCGACGGTCGCACGGAACGTGAAGTCGACCTTCTTCCTCTCCCAATATGTCGGGCGCCACATGATCGCGCGCCGTTCGGGATCGATCGTCAATATCGGGTCGCAGGCGGGCGCCGTCGCCCTGCCGATGGAGGCGATCTATTGCCTCTCCAAGGCCGCCGTCGCGCACATGACCAGGTGCTTCGCCGTCGAATGGGGCGCGCACAACATCCGGGTGAACTGCGTCGCCCCGACCTTCATCGAGACCGACGGCACGCGCCCGGCGCTCTCGAAGCCGGACTTCCGCGCCGACGTCATCGAGCGCATCGCGGCGCTGCACCGGATCGGCGAGCCGAAGGAGGTCTCGGGCGCGGTGGTCTTCCTCTGCTCCGATGCCGCCTCGATGATCACCGGCCAGACGCTCCTCATCGATGGCGGCTGGACGGCCCGCTGACGTCCGTTCCCGCCGGTCGCGCGCTCACTCCTTCTTCGGCAGCGCGAAGGCCATGACATAGTCGCCGACCTTCGGGGAATAGGCCGCCCCGCCGACCGAGACGACGATATATTGCCGGCCGGTCTTCGGCGAGACATAGGTCATCGGCGTGGCGCTCGCGCCGACCGGCAGGGGATATTTCCAGAGCTCGTTGCCGTTCTCCGCGTCATAGGCGCGGAGGTAGAAATCCTGGAAGCCGGCGAAGAAGACGAGGCCGCCGGCGGTTGCGGCGGTGCCGGCATAGGTCGGCATGCCCATGGTCATCGGCATGCCGGCGGCGACGCCGAAGGGGCCGAGCTGGTCGGCGGTGCCGGCCGGGATCTGCCAGGCGATCTTCCGCGTCTTCAGGTCGACCGCGACGATGGTGCCGAAGGGCGGCTGGTTGCACGGGATGTTGAGCGGCGACATCCAGACGCCGGTGACCATGCCATAGGGCGTGCCGGCCTGGGGCGAGGGGCCGTGGCCGGTATCGTCGGAATGGATATGGGCGGTCGCTTCCTTGTAGTCGGCGGAAGGCACCAGGTAGAAGACGCTCGGAATGCGGATGTCGTTCATGAAGACGCGGCCATTGGCCTGGTCGAAGGAAACGCTTCCCCAGTTCATGCCGCCGGTATTGCCGGGCTGCTGGATCGCCGGGGTGAGGCCGATGGGCGTGAAGTCGCCGTCGTAGCGGAGCTTGCGGAAGGCGATGCGGCAGTAGAGCTGGTCGAACATGGTGACGCCCCAGGTCTTCTGCTCGGTGAGGAAATCCGCGCCGATCGTCGGCATGCCGACGGAGAAGGGCTGGGTCGGCGCGGGCGTCTCCTCGGGCACCGCGCCGTTCTGCGGCACCGGCTTCTCGACCACGTCGGCGATCGGCTTGCCGGTGGCCCGGTCGAGGAGGAAGATCTGGCCGCGCTTGGTCGTCTGGAGAAGCGCCTTCTGCCCGTCGGGCAGGTCGATGAGCGCCGGCTGGGACGGGATGTCGTAGTCCCAGATGTCGTGGTTCACGGTGCGGAAGTGCCATCGCTCGCGACCGGTCGTGACGTCGAGGGCGACGATGCTCGAATTGTATTCTTCCGATCCGGGTGGCCGGCCCTGGCCGAAATAGTCCGGCGTGGCATTGCCCATCGGCAGGTAGACGAGGCCGAGCTGGTCGTCATAGGAGGCGGTCGACCACGAATTCGGGGTGCCCCGCGTATAGGTGCCGCCGGCGGGAGGGTCGCGCGTGATCGACGGATTGGCGAGGTCCCAGGCCCAGGCGAGCGCGCCGGTGCGCGCATCGAAGGCGCGGATCACGCCGGAAGGCTCGCCGCGCATCTGGTTGTCGACCACCCAGCCGCCGACGATGATGAAATCGCGGGCGACGAGCGGCGCCGAGGTCTGGAAGTAGAAGCCCGGTATGATCTCGCCCATGCCGGCCGAGAGCGCCACCGTGCCATGGTCGCCGAAATCCTCGCAGAGCTTGCCGGTCTTCGCGTCGATCTCGATCAGGCGGGCGTCGATGGTGGTGTGGACGAGGCGCTGCTCGCAGGCCTGCCCGGCGGCATTGGCCATTCTGTAGTAGCCGAGGCCGCGGCAGCGCTGCCAGAAGGGCGACTTGGACTGCGGGTCATAGGTCCAGCGCGCTTCGCCGGTATCGGCATCGAGCGCGGCGACCTTGTCGTTGCGGGTGCAGGAATAGACGAGGTCGTCGATCTGCAGCGGCGTGTTCTGGTCGATGCCGGGTCCGCTGTCGCCGGTATGGTAGGTCCAGGCGAGCTGGAGCTGGCCGACATTCTGCCGGTTGATCTGGCCGAAGGGCGCGAAACGGTCGCCGGCATTGCTGCGCCCATAGGCGAACCAGTCGGACGGATCGTCCTTGCCGGTGGCGGCGGTGTAGGTCATGTCGCTCGCCGGGGAAACGACGCCATGGGGGATGAAGGCGAGGCCGATGCCGCCGGCGAAGAGGAGGACGAAGAGGAGCGCGCCGAGGGCGGCGATGCGCGAGCGCGGACGGCTCATGCCCCAGGCGAAGAAGAGGCCGGCGGCGGCAATGGCGAAGGGCGTGAGCAGGCGGGCGAAGAGCGCCCAGAAGTCGAGGCCGGATTCCCAGATCGCCCAGGGCACGGTGAGGAGGGCGACCAGCGCGGCGAGCCAGCCGCCGGCAGCCCGCTGTCGCCAGACGAGGATGGCGCTGACGAGATAGGCGAGGCCCGCGACGAGGTAATAGGGGGAACCGCCGAGCGAAACCAGGTATCCGCCGCCGCCGATCAGCCCGATGGCGAGCACGACGAGGATGATGGCGGCAAGTCGCGACAGCAGGCGCATGGCAGATCCCCCGTACGGACGGCCGAAGGCGGCGTCTGCCGGTAGAATAGGCCGTGCCGGGGCGGGGGGAAGGGCCCGTGCGGCATGCCTGCCGTCCGGAACTGCGGCAGGCGCGGCCCTCGCAGCCTACTCGACGCGCTTCTTGTCGAGCTTCCGGGCGAGGGTCCGCCGGTGCATGCCGAGGCGGCGGGCGGTCTCCGAGATGTTGAAATCGGCCTCGGCGAGCGTGCGGTGGATCATCTCCCATTCGAGCGTCTTGAAGCTGCTCGCCCGTTCGGTGAGCGGTACGCTCGCATCGCCGGCGACTTTCCGGAAGGCGGCCTCGATGTCGTCGGTATTGGAGGGCTTGGCGAGGTAGTGGCAGGCGCCGAGCTTGATCGCCTCGACGGCGGTGCCGATGCTCGCATAGCCGGTGAGGACCACGATCACCGTCCTCGGGTCGTGGGCATGGAGAAGCTCGACGCAGGCCAGGCCCGAGGCGCCGCCGAGCTTCAGGTCGACCACGGCATGGGTCGGCGAATGGGCCTCCAGGATCGCGCGCACGGCTTCGAGGCTCTCGGCCGCGAGCACGCGGTAGCCGCGGCGCCCGAAGGAGCGGGCGAGCGTGCGGGCGAAGGAGGCCTCGTCCTCGACGATGAGAAGGAGCCGGTCGTCGTCAGGCATCGGCGGCCTCGGTGATGGCGAAGGCGGGCAGCGGCAGTGCGAGCGTCACCTCGGCGCCGCCGGCGGGAAGGTTCCGCGCCGCCACCGAGCCGCCGAGCTTGCGGAGGACGTTGACGACGAGGAAGAGGCCGAGCCCGCCGCCCGGCCGGCCGCGCGTCGAGCGGTAGGGACGGCCGATATCGGCGAGCATGTCGGGCGGAAAGCCGGGCCCGGCATCGCTGACGCGGATCACGAGGCTGTCGTCGCGGCGCAGGGCGACGACGCCGACGAAGCCGGGCGAGGCTTCCAGCGCGTTGTCGAGGACGTTGACCACCGCCTGGCGGATGACCGCGTCGAGGACCACCGCCATGCCGTCGCCGGCGACGCGGTTGTCGAGGGCGAGGGCGGTGGTACCGCGCCGGGTCGCCCAGTCGCCGGCGATCTCGGCGACGAAGCGGCCGAGGGTGATGGCGGCGCCGGCCTCGCCGCGCGCCTCGCCGGCCGAGAGCAGGATGCCGGTGACGATCGACTTGCAGCGGTCGACGGCGAGCTGCATCTCCTCGAGCTCCTGGCCGAGCTCCTCGCTGGCGGCGAAGGCCGGCATGCGCCGCCAGTCGCCGAGGATGACGGAGAGCGAGGCGAGCGGCGTGCCGAGCTCGTGCGCGGCGCCGGAGGCGAGCAGGCCCATGCGCACGATGTGGCTCTCCTCGGCGGCGCGCTGGCGGAGCGCGGCGAGGCGGGCGTCGCGGGCGCGCAGGTTCTCGCTGACCCGGGTGACGAAGACGACGAGCAGGATCGCATCGAGGAGGAAGCAGGCGAGCATCCCGGCAACGTGCAGGGAGAAGATCGCGGCGTCGTCGTGTCCGGGGAAGTGCAGCGGCCGGTGGGTCCAGGCGAGCGCGAGGAGGGCGGTGCAGGTGAGCCCGGCGAGCACCCAGGCCGAGCGCCGGTCGACCAGCACCGCGCCGAGCGTGACCTGGAGGAGGTAGAGCGAGGCGAAGGGATTGGTGGCGCCGCCGCTCAGCCAGAGCTGGGCGGTGAGCGCCGCGACGTCGAGGACGAGGCCGACGAGGAGCGCCTGCCCGCTGACATCGGGAATGCGGCGCAGCCAGAGCTGCGTGGCGAGGTTGAGGAGGACGAGCGCGGCAAGCACGACCGCCATCTCGGCAAGCGGCAGGGGAATGCCCAGCCAGAGCTCGACGACCAGGATGGTGGCGACCTGGCCGGCGACCGCGATCCAGCGCAACTGGACGAGAAGCGCCATGTTGCGCCGGTTGGCCGCGCCAGAATCGGAGGCGGAATCCGGGGCGGCACCGGAGGCAAGACCCGGGGCCGGGCCGCTGCCATGGGCGAACGGGGGAAGGAGAAGGGCGTCGTGGTCCATGATCGGGCGGTTGCGAGGGCCGGGGAGGCGGCCCTGTCACCCCGACAGATCGTCACTCCGCGCCGCCGCGTCAAGCCACGCCGCGGTGACGCCAGGCCGTCACGATGCCGCCGGCGGCGAGCAGGGCGAGGGCGAACCAGGTGAGCGCATAGACGAGGTGCGCATTGCGGAAGTGGATGACGGTGAGCCCGCCGCGCGGCCACGCGCCGGGATCCGGACCGGCCGCCGCGTCGATGAAATAGGGCGCGACGGAAGCGAGGCCCTGCGTGGCGGCGATGGCGGCGACGTCGCGCGAGTACCAGCGGCCGGCACCGGGATCGTTGGAGCGCAGGAACCCGCCGTGCGGCTCACTAATGCGCAGGAGCCCGGTGACGGTCACCCGGTCGGAAGGCGGGGCGATGTCGGCCGCGTCGCGCCTGGCGGGCGGGACGAAGCCGCGATTGACGAGCACGGTGAAGCCGTCATCCGTGAGAAGCGGCGTGAGAACCCAGAAGCCCGGGCCGAGATCGGTGACCGCCTGGACATAGGTGTCGGCAGCGGGACGGTATGTGCCCGTGAGGCTGACGCGGCGGTATTCGTCGCTCTCCGCGCCGATCGCGGGCCAGGCCGGGGGACCGGGGGCCGCGACCGGCGGCGCGTTGACGCGCGTCTCGACCCGCTCGATGAGGGCGAGCTTCCAGCTCCGCCGCTCGACCTGCCAGACGCCGAGACCGAGAAAAGCGACTGTCGCGACGGCGAGGAGGAGGGTCAGCGCGACGCGGCGCATCGCTCCGGCTTTGCCACGCCGGGCGCGCTCATGGCAGCTGGCTCATGTCGGGCATGCCGGGCATCATGTTGGCATTGAGGTGGTACATGACCCAGAGCGATCCGGCGAGCGCGATGACCACCATGACGATGGTGAAGATGAGCGCCATCAGCGACCAGCCGTGCTCGGTACGCGCATCCATGTGCAGGAAGTAGATCATGTGGACGAAGATCTGCACGACGGCGAAGCCCATGACGATGATCGCGGTCGCCTGCCTGTCGGGGATGGCGCCGGTCATGACGAGGGCGAAGGGGATGGCGGTGAGGATCGCGGCGAGCACGAAGCCGGTCAGGTAGCCGCGGAGCGTCGCGTGCCCGGCGCCGTCCCCGCCATGGGAGGCGGCATCGGCAGCGTGCGGATCGGGATGGGGCGTGGCGGACATCACCGGAGCACTCCGAGGAGGTAGACGAAGGTGAATACGCCGATCCAGACGACGTCGAGGAAGTGCCAGAACATGCTGAGGCAGGCCAGCCGCCGGCGATTGGCGGCGGTCAGGCCGTGGAGGCGGACCTGGGTCATCAGCGTGACCAGCCAGACGATGCCGGCGGTGACGTGCAGGCCGTGCGTGCCGACGAGGGTGAAGAAGGCGGAGAGGAAGGCACTCCGCTGCGGCGTCGCACCCTCGCGGATCATGTCGGCAAATTCGCTGAGCTCGATGCCGATGAAGGCGAGGCCGAAGAGGCCGGTGACCGCGAGCCAGAGCTGCGTGCGCCCGATGCGGCCCTCCTGCATCGCGACCATGGCGAAGCCGTAGGTGATCGAGGAGAGGAGGAGGGCGGTGGTGTTGACGGCGACGAGCGGCAGGTGGAAGAGGTCCTTCGGCGCCGGACCGGCGGCATAGTTGCCGCCGAGGACGCCATAGGCCGCGAACAGCATCGCGAAGATGAGGCAGTCGCTCATCAGGTAGATCCAGAAGCCGAGCGACGTGCTGTCGCCCTCGGCATGGGGATGCGCCTCCTCGGCCACGTAGGTGCGGACGGCAATCTCCTCGGGCCGGGCGCCGGCGGCCATGCTCATGGCGCCGCTCCCGCGACGATCAGGCGGGTGCGCGCCTCCTCGGCGCGCGCGATCTCGGCGGCCGGAATGTCGTAGGACCGGCGATAGTCGAACGTATGGCCGATGGCGACGGCGAGGATGGCGACGAAGGACAGCGCCGCCAGCCACCAGATGTACCAGACGAGCGCGAAGCCGAGGATGACGCTGAGCGCGGCGATGAAGACGCCGGTGCCGGTGTTCTTCGGCATGTGGATCGGCCGGAAGCCGGCGAGCGGCCGCGTGTAGCCGTGCTGCTTCATGTCCCACCAGGCATCGACGTCATGGACGACCGGCGTGAAGGCGAAGTTGTAGTCCGGCGGCGGCGAGGAGGTCGCCCATTCGAGGCTGCGCGCATTCCACGGATCGCCGGTCGTGTCGCGGAGCTTCTCGCGGTTCTTGATGCTGACCGCGACCTGCACGAGGAACGAGAGGATGCCGAGGAGGATGAGGAACGCGCCGAAGGCGGCGACGACGAACCAGGGCTGCAGCGACGGGTCGTCGAAGACGCGGAGGCGCCGGGTCACGCCCATCAGGCCGAGGGCATAGAGCGGCATGAAGGCGAAGTAGAAGCCGATCACCCAGAACCAGAAGGAGAACTTTCCCCAGAACGGATCGAGGCGGAAGCCGAAGGCCTTCGGGAACCAGAAGTTCATGCCGGCGAAGAGGCCGAAAACGACGCCGCCGATGATGACGTTGTGGAAATGGGCGACGAGGAAGAGCGAGTTGTGGAGGACGAAGTCGGCGGGCGGCACGGCGAGCATGACGCCGGTCATGCCGCCGATGACGAAGGTCAGCATGAAGGCGACCGTCCACATCATCGGCAGCTCGAAGCGGATGCGGCCGCGATACATCGTGAACAGCCAGTTGAAGATCTTCGCTCCCGTCGGGATCGAGATGATCATCGTCGTGATGCCGAAGAAGGAATTGACGCTGGCGCCCGACCCCATGGTGAAGAAGTGGTGCAGCCAGACGAGGTAGGAGAGGATGGTGATGACCACGGTCGCGTAGACCATGGACGTGTAGCCGAAGAGCCGCTTGCCGGAGAAGGTCGACGCGACCTCGGAATAGATGCCGAAGACCGGCAGGATGAGGATGTAGACCTCCGGGTGGCCCCAGATCCAGATGAGGTTCACATAGAGCATCGGGCTGCCGCCGAAGTCGCTGGTGAAGAAGTTCATGCCGAGGTAGCGGTCGAGCGTGAGCAGCGCCAGGGTGGCGGTGAGGACCGGGAAGGTCGCCACGATCAGGACGTTGGTGCAGAGCGCCGTCCAGGTGAAGATCGGCAGGCGCATCATCGCCATGCCCGGCGCCCGCATCTTGATGATCGTCGTGACTAGGTTGATGCCCGACAGCGTCGTGCCCACGCCGGCTATCTGCAGCCCCCAGATGTAGTAGTCGACGCCGACGTCGGGACTGTAGGCAATGCCCGAAAGCGGCGGATAGGCGAGCCAGCCGGTGCGCGCGAAGGCGCCGATGAACAGCGACAGCATGGTCAGTACGGCGCCGCCGGCGGTCATCCAGAAGCTGAAATTGTTGAGGAAGGGGAAGGAGACGTCGCGCGCGCCGATCTGCAGCGGCATGATGTAGTTCATCAGGCCGGTGACCAGCGGCATGGCGACGAAGAAGATCATGATCACGCCATGGGCGGAGAAGACCTGGTCATAGTGCTCGGGCGGCAGGTAGCCCTCGGAGCCGTTGAAGGCCATCGCCTGCTGGAGCCGCATCATGATCGCGTCGGCGAAGCCGCGCAGGAGCATCACGATGCCGAGCACCATGTACATGATGCCGATCTTCTTGTGGTCGACGCTGGTGAACCACTCGCGCCACAGATAGCCCCAGAGCCGGAACCAGGTCACCGCGCCGAGGGCCGCAACGCCGATCAGCGCGACGACCACGAAGGTATAGACGACGATCGGCTCGTGCAGCGGCAGGGCTTCGAGGGTGAGGCGTCCGAAGACGGGGCTGACGGCCTGTTGGCTTTCGATCATCGTCATGCTCGACTGGGTTCAGGAATCCGATCCCGCCGCCGGCACCGGCGAGAGGGTAAGCGAGGCGGGAGCGGAGAGGTCGGCCGGCAGCGAGAGGCCGAAGCCGATAAGCGGGGGCGAGAGGTCGAGGCGCGCCGGGCTCGCCGGCCGGCCGCCTGCGGTCGGGTCCTCCGGGGTGCAGAGCGAGGCGACATAGGCCGGGTTCGCACCGAAGACGGCCCGCGGCCGGCTGGCGGCGACGTCGCGCGGCAGGACCGCATCGACGCCGGCAAGGCCGAGGCCGCCCTTGGCGTCGATCGCCGCCATCTCGTGCATGCACATCCGGCCGGGCTCGACGCAGAGATTGAGGATGGCGCCGAAGAGCTGCGGATCGACGCCGGCATAGTGGCGAACCGGCTCGTTCGAACTCGGCCGGGCAAGGGCGAGATAGCCGCTGCGGTCGAGCCTGTCGGGCACGGCGCGGACCGACGCCACCCACTGGTCGAAATCGGCGGCCGGCATGGCGCGGAAGGGGAAGTGCATGCCCGAGAAGCCGGCGCCGCTGTAATTGGCCGAGAAGCCGGCGAAGGTGCCGGGCGCATTGGCGACGGCGTGGAGGCGGGTCTCCATGCCCGGCATGGCGTAGATCTGGCCGGCGAGCGCGGGGATGTAGAACGAGTTCATCACCGAGGGCGAGGTAATGCGGAAGCTGATCGGCCGGTCGACCGGCGCGGCGAGCTCGTTGACGCTGCCGATGCCGTATTGGGGGTAGAGGAAGAGCCATTTCCAGTCGAGCGCGACGACATCGACCTCGAGCGGGCTGGCTTCCGCCGCCACCGGCTTGCCGGCCGCGATCCGGGTCAGCGGACGGTAGGGATCGAGGAGATGCGTGCCCATCCAGGTGAGCGCGCCGATGCAGATGATGATGAGGAGCGGCGCGCCCCAGATGACCAGCTCGAGATGGATCGAATGGTCCCAGTCCGGCTGGTAGTCGGCGCGCCGGTGGCTCTGCCGGTAGCGGATCGCGAAGAGGACCGTCAGCACCATCACCGGGACGATGATGAGGAGCATCAGGACGGTCGATTCGACGAGGAGGTCGCGCTGGCGCGCGGCGACGTCGCCGGCGGGATGGAGGACGACGAAGTTGCAGCCGCCGAGCGCCATCAGCGCCGCGGCCACGGGAAGGTTACGGAGCAGTCTCAACCGTCTATGCGCAGGCTCATGGTCCACGGGGGAACCTCATAGCTGCGACGGAGGATAGCGCGCCATTGGACGCTTTGCCCTTGGACGATTTGCCCAAGGGCAAATCGTCCAATCCCGGGCGGCACGCTTTCGCGCGAAACTGGGGGATCATGACACGAGGCCGGGGAAGGCGTAAACCTCTACCCGGCAGCCGGACGGAACGGACACGATGACCTCGACCGTGGATTCCCATCCCGCCGGGCCCGACGCCAGCGTCGGCCCCAACCAGATCGCCGTCGGTGCGATCATCGGGCGCACATCGGAATTCTTCGACTTCTTCGTCTATGCCATCGCCTCGGTGCTGGTCTTCCCGAAGCTGGTCTTCCCGCATCTCGACCCGCTGACCGGGACGCTCTGGTCCTTCGCCATCTTCGCGCTCGCCTTCGTCGCGCGCCCGATCGGCACCGCGATCTTCATCGCCATCGACCGCGCCTATGGCCGCGGCGTCAAGCTGACCATCGCGCTCTTCCTGCTCGGCGGCTCGACGGTCGCGATCAGCTTCCTGCCCGGCTACGACGCGATCGGGGCGGCCTCGGCGGTGCTGCTCGCGCTGCTCCGCGTCGGCCAGGGCCTCGCCCTCGGCGGCACCTGGGACGGCCTGCCCTCGCTCCTCTCGCTGAACGCGCCGTCCGCCCGCCGCGGCTGGTACGCCATGATCCCGCAGCTCGGCGCGCCGCTCGGGCTCATCGTGGCGAGCGCCCTCTTCGCCTTCTTCGTCGCCAACCTCTCGGCCGACGATTTCTTCGACTGGGGCTGGCGCTATCCCTTCTTCGTCGCCTTCGCCATCAACGTCGTGGCGCTCTTCGCGCGGCTCCGCATCGTGGTGACGCCGGAATATGCGCGCCAGTTCGAGAACCGCGACCTCGAGCCGCTGCCGATCGGCGAGACGGTGAAGGCCGAGGGGCGCAACATCGCCATCGGCGCCTTCGTGCCGCTGGCGAGCTTCGCGCTCTTCCACATGGTGACGGTCTTCCCGCTCTCCTGGGTCTTCCTCTACACCCGCGAGCCGCCGGCCCGCTTCCTCCTCATCGAGATGGTCGGCGCGGCGGTCGGCGTGCTGGCGCTGCTCGCCTCGGGCCGCATCGCCGACCGCGTCGGACGCCGGCAGCTCCTCGCCGCCATGGCGGTCGCCATCGGCGTGTTCAGCGGCTTCGCGCCGCAGCTCCTCGACGGCGGCGACCTCGGCGAGGCGGCGTTCATGATCCTCGGCTTCGCCCTCCTCGGGCTCTCCTTCGGGCAGTCGTCGGGGGCGATCGCCTCCAGCTTCTCGCAGAAATACCGCTACACCGCCTCGGCGATCACATCGGACCTCGCCTGGATGTTCGGCGCCGGCTTCGCGCCGCTCGCCGCGCTCCTGCTCGCGAGCCATTTCGGGCTGGTCGCGTCGGGCGTCTACCTGCTCTCGGGCGCCGTCTGCACGCTGGCGGCGCTGGCGCTCAGCCGCCAGTCGCACCACGGCGTCGCCTGATCAGCCGCGATGGACCAGCGTCGTCGCCGCCGGCTCGGCGGCGAGGGCGACGGCATGGTCCCTGCCTTCCCACCGGTCGCCGTAGCGGCGGGTGAATTCGAGGGTGGTGTGCCCCGCCCTACGTCCGGGATCGATGGTCACGCCGAAGAGGCCGAAGGGCAGCGCCGCCGCCTCGATCTCCTCGACATCCTGCCAGCCGTCGAAGCCGAGATGCAGCGTGAACGGGCGGCGATCCTCGATGAGGAGCGTGCGGCCGGGGCCGAGCGTCCGCACCGGAATCTCGTTCCGCCAGCGCGTGAAGCGGGCGCGGCGCGGACCCTCGGCATAGCGGCGGCGGACGGATTCGAGGAGCTCGACGGGCCTGCCGTCGCGGCGGGCGATGAGCAGCTTCAGGAACTCGGCATGGGCCCAGACGAGCGGCATGGCGCTCCCCGACGGGCGGCCGGGGAAGAGGCCGCGCTCGGGAATGGCGGGGGCGTCCCAGACCTGCTCCGGCAGCAGCCCGCCGGGACTGGCGCAGCGGGAAATGGTGCGGAGATATTCGAGCGGATCCTCGCCCCCCTGCAGCGCAAGATGGCCGCGCTCGCCGGTGAGCAGCGGCCAGGCGCGCCCGACGCCGTTGCCGTCATAGGGCCGGCCGTCGTCATATTCGCCATAGCCGTCGTCGTTGTAGCGGCGATAGACGGCGCCGGACGGCGTCTCGACGCGGAGAACGCGGTCGGCCACCTTGATCGTGTCGCGGATGCGCGGGTCGTCGGCCTGGCGGAGGCCGAGGCGGACGAGCCAGGAGAAGTCCATGGCGACGAGGCAGTCGGCGAGGATGGTCTCGCCTTCGCGGTTGCGTAGTTCGACGCGGCCGGCAAGGCCGCCATCGCTCTCTGGCGGGGCGAGGCGGACGTAGTAGCCGGCGACGCCGAGCTCGCCGGCCATCGGCGTGCCGGTGACGTAGCACCATTCCTCGACGCGCTCGTTCCAGTCGTCGGCGAGGTCGAGGGCGTAGTCGCGCGCCGCGCCCTCGAGCCAGGGCTCGGCGGCGACGAGGGCGGCGATGACGACGGCGACGGTGAAGGCGCTGATGCCGGGATTTTCCTCCCAGCGGTCCTGGTCGCTGGCCGGGCCGAGGCGCGCCATCCAGGCGACCGCGCGCCGCGCCATGTCGGGGACGCCGTCGGGGGCCGGCGTGCCCGCCTCGTGGCCCTTGGCGGCGAGCAGCACCGGGAAGGCGGTCTCGTCGAGCTGGACGCCGGTCCAGTAGGGATTGCCGTTCGGGAAATAGTTCTGTGCCCAGTGGCCGTCGGGCTGCTGCGCGGCGATGAGATGGGCGAGGATGCCGCGCGCCGAGTGCGGCTCCCCGGCGGCGAGGAAGGCGAAGGCCGCCATGGCCGCGTCGCGCGGCCAGACGAGATGGTAGCCGCCGAGCGCGTCGGTGGTATTGCCCCAGGGCGTGCTCATGCTGGCGACGATCCCGCCGGCGAACATGCGGTCCTCGTGGGTCTTCAGCACCGTCGCCGAGGTCTGCGCGATCTCCGAGAGCGCCGCGCTCGGCGCCGGCAGGTCGAGATGCCCGCCCCAGCGCTGCCAGCGGTCGAGGAAGGTCGCGCGGATGCTGTCATAGCCCTGCGCGATCGAGGATACCGCGAGCAGCCGGGCTCCGGTCGGAGCCGGCGCAAAGCCGACCGCGATCACGCCGCGCGGCTCGGCGAAGGAAGCGGTCAGCGCGACGTTGCCGTGGCTGGCACGCTGGAAGGCATAGGTGAGGCGGCCGTGACGCTGGAGGTCCTGCCAGCCGTCCGAGGCGCCGACGAAGCCGGCGCTCATATCCTTCATCGCGACGCTGGCCGCGATGCAGACCGCCTGGCCGAGAACGCTGGCGTGGAGGGAGTTGCCCTCGACCGAGGCGCTGTTGGCGGCACCGCTGGCGCCGAGATGCGGCGCCGCGATGATCGCGAGGCGGTAGGGCCCGGACAGGTCGTAGCGCAGCAGCAGCGTGTCGCGCGAGGGATCGGGCAGCACCTCGATGTCGAGGCGGTAATCCTCGCCGTCATGGACGATGGTGAGGAGCGGCAGATGCGGCTTCGGCTTCGAGAGCGTGTAGCGCGAGACCCGCTTGAGGTCGATCCAGCGCTCCGCGCCGAGGAGGTAGAAGCCGATGTCGCGGAACTGCGGCCAGCCGGTGGACGGCCAGTAGATCTCGTTGATGATGCCGTGGCCGATGGTCACCCACAGGCGCGAATTGCCGAGCGCCGTGGTGACGAAGTCCTTGTCGCTCGACGACCAGGTCGGCGCGATGCCGGGTGAACCGAAGGCCTCGCCGTCCATGATGGCCGCCATCTCCACAAACGCGCCGTGCCGGATCGTCTGTTAGCACAGAAGCCGGCGGGAAGCCTTCACGGCTCGCGCAGGAAGTCGAAATCGCAGCCTTCGGTCGCCGGCAGGACGGTCCGCTCGTAGAGGCGGCTGTAGCCGCGCGGCGGACTGGCCGGAGGCGGCGGGAGCGCCGCGCGGCGGCGGGCGAGCTCGGCCGGATCGACCAGGAGGTCGATGGCGTGACGCGAGGCGGAAAGGGCGATGCGGTCGCCGTTCCTCACCAGCGCCAGCGGGCCGCCGAGGGCGGCCTCGGGCGTGACGTGGAGGATGATGGTGCCGAAGGCGGTGCCGCTCATGCGGGCATCCGAGATGCGTACCATGTCCTTGACGCCGGCGGCGGCGAGCTTCCGCGGAATAGGCAGGTAGCCGGCCTCGGGCATGCCGGAAGGACTGCGCGGCCCGGCATTCTGCAGGACGAGAACGTCGTCGGCGGTGACGTCGAGATCGGGATCGTCGATGCGCGCGGCGAGGTCCTCGAGCGAGGAGAAGACGACGGCGCGGCCCTCGTGCTCCATGAGCGCCGGCGTCGCCGCGGCCCGCTTGAGGAGCGCGCCGTCCGGGGCGAGCGAGCCGGAGAGGCCGATGAGGCCGCCTACGGGCGAGAGCGGCGAAGCGCGCTCGCGGACGACGGCGCGGTTGACGTAGTGGCCGGCGCGGCGTGCCAGGCGTTCGCCGAGCGTCTCGCCGATGACGGTCAGCGCATCGAGGTGGAGGAGCGGCGCCAGCTCGGCGAGCACTGCGCCCATGCCGCCGGCGGCGTGGAAATCCTCCATGTAGTGATCGCCGGTCGGCTTCAGGTCGACCAGCACCGGCGTCTCGGCGGAGAGGCGGTTGAGGTCGTCGAGCGTGATGCGGATGCCGGCGCGGCCGGCAATGGCGGTGAGGTGGATGACGGCGTTGGTCGAGCCGGACAAGGCGAGGAGCACGCGGAGCGCGTTCTCGACCGACTTGCGGGTCACGATCTCGCGCGGCGCGATGGGCTTGCCGATGAGGCGGACGGCGGTGCGGCCGGATTCTTCCGCGATGCGCAGGCGATCGGCATGGACGGCGGGCGCCGCCGCGGAATCGGGAAGCGCCATGCCGAGGGCCTCGGCGATGCAGGCCATGGTGCTCGCCGTGCCCATGACGGCGCAGGTGCCGGCGGTGACGGCGAGGTTGCCCTCGATCTCGCCGATCTCCGTGTCGGAAACCTTGCCGCCGCGATAGGCCGCCCAGAAGCGGCGGCAATCGGTGCAGGCGCCGAGGCGCTCGCCGCGGTAGCGCCCGGTCATCATCGGGCCGCCGACCAGCATCACGGCCGGGACGTTGGCGGAGACGGCACCCATCAGCTCGGCCGGCACGGTCTTGTCGCAGCCGCCCATGAGGACGACCGCGTCCATGGGCTGGGCGCGGACCATCTCCTCGACGTCCATGGCCATGAGGTTGCGGAACTTGAGGCTGGTCGGCGAGAGGAAGACCTCCCCGAGGGAGATGACCGGGAAGGGGACGGGGAGCGCGCCTTCGGCGAGGACGCCGCGCTTTACGGCTTCCAGCATCTCGGGGAAGTGGCGGTGGCAGTTGTTGAAGCCGGAAGGCGTGTGGCAGATGCCGACGATCGGCTTTGCCAGCGCCTCGTCGCCATAGCCCATGGACTTGGCGAAGGAGCGGCGGAGATAGGCGGCGAAGGCGGGATCGCCGTAGTTGGTCAGCCCGCGCGCGATGCCGCGCCGCGATGATTCCTCAGCCATGTCGAACGTGCGCCCTCCCGGCAAGATGTCCGCGCGACTATACGCAGTCGACGCCCGTTCCAATACCCCGGTGGAGCGTCAGGCCGGGCGCGGCTTCGGCGGCACGTCGAGACGGACGGCGATGCCTTCGAGATCGGGACGCGGGGCCGGATAGAGCTGCATGACGAGCGGATCGTGGCCCGGGACGATGTGTTCGGGGCTGGGGGCGAGCGCCCGCACGCGGCCATAGCCTTCGAGCGTGTCGCCGATGTTGAAGGCCGTGGTGAAGGGGCGCCCGGAATCCATGTTCTCGTAGTAATGCGTCGCGTCGGAGGCGAGCACGACGCGGCCGCGCGCCGTGTTCACCGTGACGAATTGCAGGCCGGCGGAATGGCCGCCGACGAGATGGACGGAGAGGCCCGGCGCGATCACCGCATCGCCGTCGTAGAAATGGACGCGGCCGGCATAGTTGAGACGCACCACGCCGACCACATCATCGACCTCGAAGGCGTGGTTGAGGAACGGATGGCGCATGTACTTGCCGGTGGCGTAGTGAAGTTCCGGCTCCTGCAGGTGGAAGCGCGCCTTCGGGAAGCGGTCGAAATTGCCGACATGGTCGTAGTGGAGATGGGTGAGGATGACGTCCTCGACCGCGTCGGCCGCGATGCCGAAGAGCTTCAGCGCATCGACCGGGTTGCGGAGATACGTGCGCTTGCGCTCGGCGGCGACTTCCGCCGTGAAGCCGCAGTCGATGACGAAGGTCCGCCCGCCGCCGATGGCGAGCCAGAAGAAATAGTCCATCGGCATCGGCCCGTCATGCGGGTCGCCGCCGATGAAATTGTCGCGGCGGCGGCCCTCGCGCGTGGCGTAGCGGACGGCGAAGGCCTCGTATTGGGGAAGCGCGTCGGTCATGCTCTGGCGGCGGTCCGGGTGAGGCGCATGATGGCGCCGACGTCGCCGCTCCGGTCGAGCCCGTCGACGGCCTCGGCGAGCTCGCGCGCCCTGGCCGCGCCGATCGTCTCGGACGCAGCCTCGTCGAAGCGGCGGCGGATGAGCGGGATGTCGGCCGGGATCACGTCCTCCAGCCGGCGCGAGAGCGTGCGCCCGTCCTTCAGCGTCACGCTCACCTCGGCGCCCTGCTTCTTGGGGAAGGCGGCGGTGAGCCCGTCATCGACCTCCGCCGTGACCTTGGCGGCGAGCGCGAGCAGGGCCGGATCGTCGAGGTTGCGGTAGCTCGCCTCGTCGATCTTCTTGCGGAGGATCGCGCTGGCCACGGCATAGTGGATGCTCATCTTGGCCTGCAGGACGCGCGAGAAGGGCCCCGCATAGTCGCAGCCCGGATAGGCCTTCGCCGCCTTCGTCACCCGGGCGGTGATCGACACGACCTGGTCCGGGTCGATGGTCTCGGCATTGGCGAGCGCGAGGGCCGCGAGGCTCGGCGTCTGCGCGAAGTTGCAGACCGGCGCCGGCTTGAAGAAGACCGACAGGATCTCGGGTTCGCCGTCGAAGAGGCGGATGTCGGGCGCCTTGTGATCCGGACGGTAGGCGGTGAGCAGGCCGGCCTCGCCGTCGAGCGCCTTCTCCGAGCCATAGGCGCCGAGGCCGGCGAGGCGCGCCGCGGTGAGGCCGTTGCGGGCCGCCATGCCCGCTTCGAAGAACATCTCGTCGGCGCCGGTATGCGGCCACTGGTTCTGCCCGGCAACCATGTTGGCCGAGAGCGAAAGGGCGTTCTGCGTCTTCCTCGCGTCGTAGCCGAGGAGCGTCGACGCGGCGGCAGCAGCAGCCATGGGGCCGCAGAAGCCGGTCGGGCGGAAGATGCGGGCGAAATCCGGCGTGATCAGCGCGCGGCCGAAGCGGCCGCCGACCTCGTAGCCGGCGATGGCGGCGGCGATGAAGGCGCGGCCATCGACCTTCTTCTCTTCGGCGAGCGCCAGCAGGACGGGAAGGACGACGATGCCGAGATGGCTGACGCTGCCGGTATGCATGTCCTCGCGGACGAGGCCGTGGCCGGCGACGCTGTTGGCGAAGACCGCATCGGGCGCCGGCACCGAGAGCGGCGTGCCGACGATGTTCGCGGGGCCCGCACCGTCGGTGGCGATCATCTGCGCCTGGCGCGCCCAGGGAAGCGTGTGGGCTTCGAAGGCGCAGGCGAGGAAATCGAGGAGGCAGGTCTTCAGTTTCTCCGCGGCGACGGCCGGCACCGCCACGTCGCGCTGGCGGACGATCGCCGCCGCCATGCGCTCGGCGAGCGTCGCCGGGGCGGCGGAAGGGGCGGACGGGCGGACCGCCGTGGCTGCATCGGACATCTGAACCTCCCAGTTCTGTCGCCGGTTGGAGTGGCGAGGCGTCGCGCGCCTCAGACGGCCCGGCTGTCGCCGTCGCGAAGGATGGTCTGGACCTCGTCGCGGATGAGGCGGGTAATGAGGCGCGTCGCCACGCTCATCGGGCGCTGCGTCGAGGTGGCGAGCAGGAGCTCGCGCCGGAGGCCCGGATTGGTGAGCGCCCAGCGGCGGATGCGCCCGGCGCTGATCAGGTGCTTCACGGCGCCGTCGGAGAGCACCGTGTAGCCGACGCCGCGCTCGACGAGGCTGAGGGTGGAGGGCATGGCATCGACCTCGAACTCGACGCGGGCGGCGAGGTTAAGCTTCTCCATCTCGTTGTCGATGAGGACGCGCAAGCCATGCGGGCGCGCCGGCAGGATGACCGGGATCTCGGCGAGGCGGGCGGTGTCGACGCTGTCGCCGCCGAGGCCGGCCGGATCGCTGACCGGACCGAGGAGGATGAGCTCGTCCGCGAAGAGCGGCTCGGTGGCGAGCGTCGGCCGGCGCGGCGCCTGGTAGACGATGCCGATGTCGATCTGGCCGGTCGAGAGCCATTCGGCGACGTGGCCGCTGAAGCCCTCGACCAGGTGCAGGATGATGTTGGGGAAGGCCTCGCGGCAGCGGAGCACGAGCGGCCCGGTCAGCATCCAGCCGATCGAGGGCGGCATGGCGATGGCGACGCGTCCCTGCGGCATGGAGCGCAGCGTCCCGATCTCCGACTGCGCCTGCTCGACCAGGTTGACGATGTCGTGGGCATAGGTCTGCAGCATCTTGCCCGCCTCGGAGGGCACCACGCCGCGCCCGTTGCGGTAGAGGAGCTCGACGCCGAGCTCCTCCTCGAGCAGCTTGATCTGCCGGCTGAGGATCGGCTGCGCCACCGAGAGCCGTACGGCCGCCTTGGAAAAGCTTCCCGACTCGACGACGCCGAGGAAGAAGCCGAGCTGCTTCAGCTCCATGGAATGCGCTCCGCGAGCGTTTGGGGCATTTCCCTGTAGATAGGACATTGCCGGGGCTCCGCCAAACGGTTGCGCGTCAGCTCATCGCTGGACGAAGGGATTGGCGACCTCGCCGATCGTGTCGATCCAGACGCTCTTTTCCTGCAGGTATTCGCGGATGGCGGTGATGCCGCTCTCGCGCCCGATACCCGAGCGCTTGTAGCCGCCGAAGGGCGAAAGGTAGCTGGTCGCGCGGTAGGAGTTGATCCAGACCGTGCCGGCTTCGAGCCGCTGCGCCAGCGTGAAGACGGTGCGGATGTTCTGCGACCACACGCCGGCGGCGAGCCCGTATTGCGTGTTGTTGGCGATCTCGATCGCCTCCTCGTCGTCCTCGAAGGGGATGATCGAGAGGACCGGCCCGAAGACCTCTTCCTGTGCGATGCGCATGTCCGCCTTCACGTCGGCGAAGACGGTCGGCTCGACGAACCACCCATTGCCGCATTCGGGGCGCGTCGCCGCGCCACCGCCGAGCACCGGACGGGCGCCCTCGCTTTTGGCGATGTCGATGTAGTCGAGAACTTTCTTGTACTGCGCCCGCGTCGTGATCGGCCCGACCTGGGTCGTGTCGAGGAGCGGATCGCCCATGCGCGCGGTGCGGCCGAGGGCGACGAGCCGGTCGATGAACTCGTCCTGGATCGAGCGGTGGACGAGGGCGCGCGAGCCGGCGATGCAGGTCTGGCCGGTGGCGGCGAAGATGCCGGAGACGACGCCCTTCACGGCATTGTCGAGGACGGCGTCCTTGAAGACGATGTTGGCGGACTTGCCGCCGAGCTCGAGCGTCACCGGCTTGATCGAGCGCGCGGCGAGCTCGTAGACGCTCTGCCCGGTGCGGTCGCCGCCGGTGAAGGCGATCTTGGCGACCTGCGGATGGCTGACCAGACGCTCGCCGATCTCGCTGCCGAAGCCGGTGACGATGTTGACGACGCCGGGCGGGAAGCCCGCCTTCTCGAACAGCCTGCCGAATTCGAGCGCCGAGACGGAGGAGAACTCCGATGGCTTCCAGACGATCGTGTTGCCGGCGGCGAGCGCTGGCGCGAGCTTCCATGTCGCCAGCATCAGCGGCGAGTTCCACGGCGTGATCGCCGCCACCACCCCGAGCGGCTCCTCGCGGGTGAAGTTGAACATGCCCGGCTTGTCGATGGGGATGACCCGCCCCTCGACCTTGTCGGCGAGGCCGCCGAAATAGTGGAACCACTGCGGGATGTAGCGGAGCTGCGTCCGCATCTCGGTGATCAGCTTGCCGTTGTCGCGGGTCTCGATCTCGGCGAGGCGGTCGGCTTCCGCCGCGATCAGGTCGGCGAGACGGCGCAGCAGCGCGCCGCGCGCGGTCGCCGTGAGGCTGGCCCAGGACGGCGCGCGGAAGGCCGCGCGGGCGGCGGCGACCGCAAGGTCGACGTCGGCGGGCGTCGCCCGCGGGACGAGGGCCCAGGCGGCGCCGAGGAACGGATTTTCGCTCTCGAAGGTCGCGCCGCCGGCGGCATCGACCCACGCGCCGCCGATCAGCATCTTGTAACTTTGCATCATCCCTCCCGAGGACGTGCGCCGGCGTCCCTGCCTACGCCTTTTCGACTTCGGCGAAGGCCTCGCGCGCGATGCGGAAGGAATCGACGCCGGCCGGGATGCCGGCATAGATGGCGACCTGCAGGAAGACCTCGCGGATCTCGTCCTTGGTGACGCCGTTCTTGAGCGCGCCCTTGACGTGCATCTTCAGCTCGTGCGGACGGTTGAGGCAGCTGATCATGGCGAGGTTCAGCATGCTGCGCTGCTTCATCGAGAGCGTGTCGCGGCCCCAGACGGCGCCCCAGCAATATTCGGTGGTGAGCTCCTGCATCGGCCGGTTGAAGTCGTCGGCGGCGGCGAAGGACTTCTCGACAAATTCCGCGCCGAGCACCTTCTTGCGGATCTCGAGGCCGCGGTCGAACACTTCCTTGCTCATGGCATTCTCCGATATTGCGGGCCGCCCGCTCCGGGCGGCGACGGTGGATGGTACCGCGCTCAGCCGCGGACCTCGACCCCGGCCCATTCCTCGATGACGCGGGTCATGGAGGTGAAGTCGGAGGTCGGGCCGTACTTGGCGTTGGTGACGGCGAGCATCTGGCGGACGGCAGCGCCGACGACCATGGGCACGCCCATCGACTCGGCCTCGTCGATGCACAGCCGGACGTCCTTGTAGGAAAGGCCGGTGGCGAAGCCGAAGTCGAAGGTGCGCGGCAGGATCGAGCGCGGGAACTTGTCCTGCGTGGCGCTGTTGCGGCCGCTGCCGGCATTGATGATGTCGAGGAGGACCTTCGGGTCGATGCCTGCCTTGACGCCCATCACCAGCGCCTCCGAGGAGACTGCCATGGCGGCGGCGGCAAGCAGGTTGTTGGCGAGCTTGGCGACCTGGCCGAGGCCGGCCTTCTCGCCGACGAAGAAGACCTTGCCGAAGACCTTGAGGAGCGGCTCGCCCTGCTCGAAGGCGGCCTTCGGGCCCGAGGCCATGACGGCGAGCGTGCCGCCGCGGGCGCCGGCAATGCCGCCGGAAACCGGTGCATCGATCCACGCGATGTTGCGCGGCGCGAGGCCGGCCGAGACACGGCCGGCCATGCCCGGGCCCGAGGTCGAGAGGTCGATGACGATCCTGACGCGCTTGCCCTTGCCGATGCCGTTCAGGACCACGTTCTCGACGATGTCGGGTGTCGGCAGGCTGACGAAGACGATGTCGGCATGGTTGCCGACCTCTTCGGCGGAAGCGGCGACCGTGGCGCCCGCGTCCCGGACCGGCCCGACGGCGGCGGCGCTGGCATCGAAGACCGCGAGCGAATGGCCGGCATCGATGAGCCGGCGGCTCATCGGCCCCCCCATGCGTCCGAGGCCTACGAAACCGATCACCTGGTTCATGGAAGCGCCTTCCCTGGTGGCTCCTCCTAGGGAGCCCGATCCTTGTTTTGCGGTCACCCTAGGCCGTCTCGTGACGGGGTCGTACGTCTATGCGGGGCATAACAGAAATGCCGCGACCGCCATCGGGGGAAGGCGGTCGACGGCCGGCCTCCTAGCCGACACGGCTCGCCTCGCCCTTGGCGAGCGCCAGCTCCACGACATGGAGGTCGGCCTTGGTGCGCCGGGACGGGAAGGTATCCTTCAGCCGGTCCTCGTGGATGGGGATGACCCGCTTCACTTCGCCGCCGGTCGCCTTCAGCATGTCGGCGCTGCAGAAGATGAGGTTCGACTGGCTGCCGACGGCAAGGCCGATGGGCACCAGCTGCGGATCGTTTTTGTCGAGGCCGGTAAGGTTGTCATAGGTATAGATGTTGTCGCCGGCGAAGACCCAGACGTCCTGGCTGTTGCGGGCGCCGTCGTTGCGGATGGTGACGTACATCGAGCCGTAGGTATGGGTATCGGCGGCCAGGTGCAGGTCGATGCCGGGCAGGATGTCCTCGGCATCGCCGTCGACGACGATCATGCGGCCTTCCCTGGCGAGCCGCGTCGCCTTCATGATGTCGGCCGGGTCGGCGGCGCCGACGAGGAAGCGGTATTCCGGACCGAGGGTCAGCGCCCAGACCCACTTATCGAGCTCGCGCTTCTGGATGTAGAACGTCGCGTTCGGAAAGAGGTCGAGCCCGCCCATGTGGTCGAAATGGGCATGGGTGATGAGGACGCGGGTGACGTCGGCGGGCGTCACGCCGCACTCGGCGAGCACCTCCTCGGGGCCGTGCCAGTTGGTCACGCCATAGAGGTCGGCGAGGTACTTGCCGTATTCCTTGTGGTCGTAGCCGGTGTCGATGAGGATCACCTCGCTTTTCCCCTTCAGGAGGGCATAGGCATAGGGCAGGTTGCGGATGCCGTGGTGCCACGGACCGTAGAGCATCACGGCCTGCGGGAACTTGTTCACCGCCGCGTAGTCGAGCACCCAGATCGAATAGTCCGCCATGTTCCTCCCCTCCGGTTTCTTCTTGCGATGGTCATGCCGGCGAAGCCGCAGCCTCGGGCCGCACCAGAAGGCCGTGCTGGGCGCAGCAGGCCTGGCTGAAATCGACGGGCTCGAAGCCGGGCACGATCCGCCACAGCGCCTTCAGGTCCCTCTCTGCCCGCTCGAGCGCGCCGAAGAAGGCATCCTCGTCGAAGCCGCGCCGGGCGAGGACGATCGAAACCGCGCGGCAGAGGGCGGCATGGGCGATGTCGAGATGCCGGCGGTGGTGCGCGGCGCCGGCGGGCGCACCGATGTGCTGGAGCATGCGGCCGCATTCGGAGAGCGCGGTGCGCGCCGCTTCGACCGGGCCATAGTCGATGGTACCACCCGTCCGTCCGGTAAGGCGCTTCAGGAGGAAGGCGGATAGCTGGGTGAGGGCGCGCTGCAGCTCGCGATGCGGCGCCTTGGCGTCGGCGACATAACGGGCAAGCGGCGGGGAAAAGCTCATGCCGGCGAGGCTACCAGACCCCCGGAGACCCATAGACCCTGCCGGCGGAATAGCAGTTATGGCGAAACGACGCCGCGACAGCCCTCCGCACCGGCGGCAATCTTGGCCGGCTCAAGAAGAATGGCATGCCAGCCGCTCGCCAGGGGAGGAGATCATGGCCAAGGCTCCGGAGAAGCAGACGCCCGGCGTCTACAAGCGCCGCATCGGCGACGCGATGGTGACCGTCATCAATGACGGCTTTCTCGACATACCCTTCGAGATCCTGCGCGGCACCGGGATGGCCGACATGAAGGACCTGATGAAGGCGACCTTCCGCGACGAGCCGCCGCGCCTGACGGTCAATGCTTTCGTCATCGAGACCGGCCGGAACACGGTGCTGGTCGATGCCGGCGGCGGGACGACGACGGTCTATTCCATGGGTCTCCTCCTCGAGAACCTCGAATCCGCCGGCTTCGCGCCGGCCGATTTCGACACCGTGCTTCTGACCCACATCCATCCCGATCATTCGAGCGGCCTCGTCGGGTCGGCGGGCGAGGCGCTCTTCTCGCGCGCCGAGATCGTGGTCAACGAGGATGACCTGAACTTCTGGTCCGACACGGGCCTGCGCGACGGCCGCTCGGCAGCGGCGACGCCCTACCTCGATTCCGCCGACATGGTGATCGGCACCTATCGCGAGCAGTTCCGGCCGAGCCGCGAGGGCGAGGTGCTGCCGGGCATCCGCCTGCTGGCGCTTCCCGGCCACACGCCCGGGCATAGCGGCTACCAGCTCGATTCCGCCGGCGAGACGCTGGTCATGTGGGGCGACACGGTCCACGTGCCGGAGATCCAGGTCCCGCGGCCGCAGGTGACCAGCGAATACGACGTCGACGAGGGCCTCGCCCATGCCAACCGGCGGAAGATCTTCGACTATGCCGCCAAGGAGCGGCATCTCGTCACCGGCGGCCATCTCCACCTGCCGGCTTTCGCCCATATCGTGCCGGACGGCGCCGGCTTCCGCCTCGTCCCCGAGACCTGGGCGGTGGTGGTCTAGCTTCGCCCGGGAGGGCGGCGCGTTTCCCCTTCGCGCCGGCTTCTCCCGACAAGCGAAGGGCCGGGCACCGGATCATCCGGCGCCCGGCCCTTTTTGTGCGTCCTCGCGGGGAGGGGCGGCTATTGCGCCTCGACCCATTCCTTCTTGGCAGCGTCGTACTTGACCAGCGTCACCTGGTCCTTGCTGATGGTGATGTGGTTCTTCTCGTTGAAGGAGAGGTCGCCCGAGATGCCCTTGAAGCCCTGCACCTCATTGAAGGCCTTCTGCAGGTCGGTGTTCTTGGTCGACTTGGTATCGCTGATGACCTTGGCCAGCATCATGATGGAATCGTAGCTGGTCTCGGCGAAGGGCGTCGATTCGAGGTTGAACTTCGCCTTGTATTCCTCGCGGAACTTGGTCAGCTCCGGGCTCGGATGGAGGCCGGAGGTCAGCGCCGCGGTGAGCACGCCCTCGGCGAGGTCGCCGGCGAGCTTGGCGAAGGTGTCGTCGGCATTGGTCTCGTCATTGCCGTAGACCGTCGCCTTGTAGCCGACCGCCTGGAGGTCCTGGAGGAAGGCGGCCTGGTCCTGCGGGGTCAGCCAGACGTCGACGCACTTGATGCCGGCATCCTTGATCGCCTGTACTTCCGGCATCAGGCCGGCGGTGGCGCCGGTCGACCAGTTCTCGGTGATCGAGTGATCGAGGGCGATCTTCTGGCCGGCTGCCTTGTAGACCTGCTCGATGCCGTAGAGGCCGCCCATGCCGTAGGTCGACGGGTCATGCAGCACGGCGAGGCCGTCCGGGCAGTTCTTCAGCGCGTGTTCGCCGATCTTGCCGCCCCAGGCGAAGGTGTTGAGGCCGAAGTCGAAGACCCACGGATTGGGCGGGCCGTCCGGGCCGTCCGGGTTCACGGTGAGGCCGCCGTCGTCGACGACGCCGATGGTCGGCATCTTGTAGCGGATGGCAAGCTCGGCCGTGGTCGGGCCGGTATCCGGCGAGCCGGCAATGGCGACGGCGCCGTTCGAGACGAGCTTGGCGTAGAACTGGCCCGACAGCGTCGCCGAAGCGTTGTCATTGTACCATTCGAGCTTGATCTTGCGGCCGAGCACGCCGCCATCGGCGTTGATCTTCTCGACTGCCAGCATGGCGCCGTTGACCGTCGCGACGCCGGTCGAGCCGTAGGCGCCGGTGGTGCCGGCAATGAGGCCGACGAGGATGTCGTCCTCGGCATGGGCCTGGCCCGCCGCGGCAATCAACGCGGTCGTCGCGACCAGCGCTGCCTTCACGAATTTCGCTTTCATAGTCTCTCCCTCCCTTGATGGCCGGACGAGGCGGCGCACGCGGCGGACATCCCCTCCGTCGAGGCGCTCTCGCTGTCCTCCATTTCCTGCTCTCGCGTTTGGCCCGGTCTTGTCAACGCGAGCTCCGGGCTGTTCCGGAAGACTCCGCGCGGTCCTGAAACAGGCGATGCCGCAATGCGGGAGAGCGGCGCGCACTAGTCCCGGAAAAGCAGCGCGGCGCATGCCCGATCGCGGCTGGCGCAGTGCGAAAGGATGATCCCGCCCGGGCATGCGGCGCGACGCGCCGGAGAGGCATCCGGACGGTCGGTCACCTGTGCCCGGGATAGCTGTTATGACGGTGGAGTTAGCTGTCGCGACGAGAAGTTTCTCCGTAGCAATCCGCCCATCGACTAGAGTGGTTCGGGGTCTCGCGAGGGCCGCGCCGCGCACCGGGAAAACGGTGCCGGCGACGTGGGAGGAAGCGTGCTGCAGTTCGTCGCCAGCGGCATCGCCATCGGATGCGTCTACGGCATGATCGGGATGGCGCTCGCCATCACCTTCTACGTCACCCGCATCATCAATTTCGCGCAAGGCCAGCTGATGATGGTGACCGTCATGGTCACGGCCGAGGTCACCGGCCTCGGCTATTCGGCCTGGCTCGGCGTCGTCGCCGGCCTTGCCTGTTCCTGCATCATCGGCGTGCTCTCCTACCTGATCGCGGTCAGGCCGATCCTGGCCTTCAACCGCTTCGGCTTCGGCTGGCTGGTGAGCACGCTCGGCTTCGCCGTCATGGTCGAGAACGGCGCGGCCTGGCTGTGGGGGCCGACCTCGATCCCCTTCCCGACCATCCTCAACAATACCAGCGTGCATTTTGGCGAGGCGGCGGTGCTGACCGGCCAGCAGATCCTCGCCATCGCCACGGCGCTGATCGCGGCCGTCGTCTTCGAGGTGGTGAGGAAGCGCACGCTCTTCGGCAAGATCGGCATGGCGACCGCCGCCGACCCCGAAATGGCCTCGGCCTTCGGCGTCAACACGACCACGGTCGCCATCGTCGCCTTCGCCGCCTCGGCCCTGCTCGCCGGGCTCGCCGGCGTCATGATCGGGCCGAGCACCTTCGCCAATCCCTATCTCGGCGACACTTTCGGCACCTACGGCTTCATCGCCATGATGATCGGCGGCGGCACCGAGCGGCCGGTCGCTGCCCTCTATGGCGGCATTCTCCTCGGCCTCTCGGCCGAGGGCGCCAATGCGCTGATCAACTCGCGCGCCTCGGACTGGTTTCCGTTCCTGGTGCTGGCGCTGATCCTCGTCGTCTCGCCGCGTGGGCTCTTCTCCTCGCAGAGCCCGCTGATGCGGCGGCGCGTCGCCGCGGCAGCGCGCTGACATGGTGGCGATGAACCCGGCCCGGACGGGCCCGGCGGCGGAGCCGGCTTCCCACAGGCGGGCGCTCGCCGGCCTCGTCGTCGTGATCGCCTACCTGGTGCTCACCTGGTTCGTCGCGCAGGCGAGCCTCAGCGTGCAGAGCGTCATCCTCGTCGCCGCCGTCTTCGCAGTGCTGGCGATCAGCCTCGACCTCGTCGCCGGCATGCTCGGGCTCTATTCGCTCGGGCAGGGCGGCTTCTTCGGGATCGGCGCCTACATGACGACGATCCTGTCGAGCCGCTACGGCTGGGACGTCTTCCTGCTGCTTCCCGCCGTGCTGGCGGTGACTGGCCTCGCCGGCGCCATCGTCGGCGCCATGTCGCTCCGCGTCAGCGGGCTCTATTTCGCCATCACCACCTTCATCGTCACGCTCGTGCTGACCGTGCTCGAGACCAACCTCGAGATCACCGGCGGCCTGCAGGGACTGCTCGGTCCGGCCTTCCCGGACCTGCCCGAGGCGCTGGCGCCGCTCGGCGCGCCGGTTGCCTGGTGCATCATGCTGGCGCTCCTCTTCTGCATCGGGCTCGTCTGGAACATCCGCCGCTCGGCCCTCTATCCGGTGCTCCTGTCGATCCGCGATGCCGAGCCCTTCGCCGAAGCCGCCGGCGCGCGCACGGCGCTGATCAAGGTCGGCGTCTTCAGCCTGTCCGCCGCCATGGCCGGCGGCGCCGGCTGGCTTTTCTCCTTCCTCGGTGTCGTCTCCCCCGGCCAGTTCGACTGGTCGGTCTCGCTGAACGTCCTCGTCATGGTCCTGGTCGGCGGCATCAACACGACCCTTGGCCCCATCGTCGGCGCCATGTTCGTCTCGATGTTCCCGGTGCTGGTGAACATCAATCCCTGGCTGCAGGAAATCCTCTACGGCGCGCTCTCCATCGCCGCGATCGCGCTGCTGCCGGAGGGCGTCATCGGCCTCGGCCGGCGGCTGTTCCTCGGCAGGCGCGGCATCGCGGCGCCGGTCGCCCATGGCGATGCGCCGCCGCCGGAAGCGGTCGCCGCCGGCGATCCGTCGATCGAGCAGGTGGACGCGGCGAAGGCTCCGGCGGCTCCGCGCGCCAGCGGCGAGGTGGTGCTCGAATGCCGCGGCATCGAATGCGGCTACGGCCTCGGGCCGAAGGTGCTGAAGGGCGTCGACCTCGCCGTGCGCCGCGGCGAGATCCACGGCCTGATCGGACCGAACGGCTCCGGCAAGAGCACGCTTGCCAACGTCATTGCGGGGCGGCTCGGCCCGAGCGCCGGCACGGTCACCGTGCGGGGCCAGCGCGTCAACGGGTTGCCGCCGAGTTCGCGCGCGCGGATGGGCCTCCGCCGCACCTTTCAGGCGGCCGAGCTGGTGCGCGAGCTGACCACGACGCAGAACGTCACCGTCGGTCTCTACGACCGCGTGCCGGGGATCGTGCGCCGCGCCGCGCTCTGGCCGATGCTGCCCTCCGGCCGGCGCGATGGTGCCATGATGCGCGGCCGCGCGCGCGACGCGCTCGGCGCGGTAGGCGCCGCCGGCTGGACCGGCGAGCGCGTCGGCGACGTGCCGCATGGCATCGAGCAGCTCACCCAGCTCGCCGCGGTCTGCATCGCCGGGCCCGACATCCTCATCCTCGACGAGCCGGCGACCGGCCTCTCCGCCCGCGAGGTCGCGCATCTCGCCCGCATCCTCGCGGACCTCCGGCGGCAGGGCGTGACCATGGTGATCATCGAGCACCAGACGCGCTTCCTCTTCCCGCTCTGCGACCAGGTGACGGTGCTGAACCTCGGGGAGGTTATCCTCACCGGCACCGCCGACGAGGTGCGCGCCAACCCGACGGTCAGGCAGGTCTATCTCGGCGAATGAGCACCGCGGCCACCCATGCCCTCGACATTGCCGGGCTGAATGCCGGCTACGGCCGCTTCGACGTCATCCGCGACATCGCGCTCCGCGTCGGCAAGGGCGAGGCCGTGGGGCTCCTCGGCCCGAACGGCGCCGGCAAGACGACGGTGCTGCGCTCGGTCATGGGCCTGATCCGCCAACGCCGCGGCACCATCCGCGTCGCCGGCACCGACGTCGTCGCCATGGCGCCGTTCCGCATCGCGCGCGGGCTCGCCGCCATGGCGCCCGAGGGCCGGCGGCTCTTCCTCGACCAGACGGTGGAGGACAACCTCCTCCTCGGCGGCCTGCACCTCCGCCGCGACGCGGCGCGGCAGGAGAGGCTGCTCGCCTCGGTCTACGAACTCTTCCCCGTGCTGAAGGGCTACCGCAGGCGGCTGTCCGCCGCGCTCTCGGGAGGAGAGCAGCAGATGGTCGCCATCGGCCGCATGCTGATGAGCGACCCCGAGATCATGCTCCTCGACGAGCCCTCGGTGGCGCTCTCGCCGGTGGCGGTGGACATCGTCGTCAGGGCGCTGATCGAGCTCCGCAAGCGCGGGGCCTCGATCCTGCTGGTCGAGCAGCGCATCGACGTCGCGACGCGGGTATGCGACCGGCTCTACATCATGACCCATGGCGAGGTGGTCGAGGAGATGACGCCCGACACTGCCCGCGGCGCCGGCATGTCCCTGATCAACAAGTATCTGGGATAGGGCCCCCTTTCACCACGGAGGCGGGCCAAGGCTTACGGCGAGTAGCACCTCCCTCTCCCCGGTGGGGAGAGGTTATCGCGCCCTCCGCCACCCCTACAGCTGGTCGGCGCCCGCGACGAACCCGCCGCCGTCGATGACCACCGCCTGGCCGGTGATGAACGAGGCCGCATCGGACGAGAGGAAGAGGACGAGCTGGGCGATTTCCGACGGGTCGCTGATGCGGCCCATGGGGATGACCGGAAGCACCGTGTCCCTCGCCGATTGCGGGCTGCCGAACATGTCGGTGAGGAGCGGCGTCATCACCGAGCCGGGCGCGATGGCGTTGACCCGGATGTTCTTCTTCGCGACCTCCAGCGCCACCGAATTGGTGAGGCCGATGACGCCCCACTTGCTCGCGCAATAGACCGCGGTCGTGGCATAGCCCATGACGCCGAAGAGCGAGGAGGTGTTGACGATGGCGCCGCCGCCCTTGGCGATCATGTGCGGCACCTGGAACTTCATGCCGAGGAAGATGCCCTTCAGGTTGACGTCGATGAGCTGGTAGAAATCCGCCTCGCTCACGTCCTGGACGGGCGCGGCGCGGCTCGACATGCCGGCATTGTTGAAGGCGATGTCGATGCGCCCGAAGCGGGCGAAGGCCTTCTCGTGCAGGGCCTCCATGGCGTCGGCCTTGCGCACGTCGACCTCGAGGAATGCGTATTCGGTCTTGCCCACGGCCTTGACCTCGTCGCCGAGGCTCTTGCCGTGCTGCGCGCCCAGCCCCGCGACGTAGAGATTGGCGCCGGCCCGCGCGAAGGCGAGGGCGGTGGCGCGCCCGATGCCGGTAGTGCCGCCGACGAGCAGCACGTTCTTGCCCGAGAAATTGTAGGTGACCTGCTGGGCCTGGGGTTCAGCCATCTTCTTCTCCTCCCGACTGCATGATCGGCGCATTCCGCCGCGATTGTCGCCACTCTGCCTCCCGCGGCGCGCCAATTGGCCCGCCGGATTCGCCATAACTGCTATGTCGCCGCGCGGGCGAGGCTCGCCCGGCAGGGTCTGTTACAGATTTCAATGCCTGCGGCCGGTTGGGAGGCCCCGCAAGGCGTCCAATCGGGAGGATCTGAGACCATGAAGAAATTCGTGACGGCCAGCATGTCCGCGCTCGCCATGGCGTGGATGGTGGCCGGCAATCCGGCCGCCGCCGAGGCGAAGACGCTCGGCATCGTCGCGCTGCTCGCCAATGACGCGCTCAACATCGCCGTGATCGACGGCGCCACCGACGCTGCCAAGAAGGCCGGCTGGGACGTGAAGGTCACGGATACCCAGGCCAATGCCGACCAGGCCAATGCCGCGATGCGCAATTTCGCGGTGCAGAAGGTCGACGCGATCTTCGTCCTCGCCTTCGCCAGCTCCTCGATCGGCGCCGGCCTCGCCGCCGCCAACGATGCCGGCATCCCGGTCGCCACCTGGGGCGGCGAGATCGTGCCGGGCATCGTGGTGACCACCTCGGGCCGCACCGTCGGCGACGATTCGGCGAAGTTCCTCCTCGAGCAGGTCGGCGACAAGGCCGACATACTTGCCATGACCTTCCACCCCGGCAAGCTCTGCATCGACCGCGGCGACGCCTTCGATGCCGCGGTGAAGGGCAAGGACGGCCTCAACATCACCTATAACGAGGTCACCGTCCCCGGCCAGGTGCAGAACGGCAATGCCATGACCCAGGCCTGGCTGACCGCGCATCCCGCGGGCGGCGACCGGAAGCTTGCCATCTGGTCGTGCTGGGACGAGCCGATGCAGGGCGGCGTCGCCGCGCTCCGCCAGGCCGGCCGCGACGACGTCATCACCGTCTCGATCAACGGCAGCCCGCAGGGCGTCGACCTGGTCAAGAACGGCGACATGACCGCCACGGTCTGGCAGCCGGCCTTTGCCGAAGGCCAGGCCGTGTTCCAGGCCATCCTCGACTCGATCGCCGCCGGCAAGGACTGGAAGCCGAAGGTTATCGAGATCCCGGGCATCGTCGTCACCAAGGACAACGTGGACAAGTTCCTCGCTGAACATCCGAGTGGTGAATAACACTGCCGAAATCGGCCCCGGCGCTTCCGCTGCGACGCGGGTGCCGGGGCACTGGATCGAGATACGCGGCCTCGCCAAGCATTTCGCCGGCGAGGTCGCGCTCGACCATGTCGATCTCGACATCATGCGCGGCGAGGTCCACGGCCTCGTCGGCGCCAACGGCGCCGGCAAGTCGACGCTGATCCGCTGCCTCGCCGGCGTCACCGTCGCCGATGCCGGGCGCATCACCATCGGCGGCGAGGAATACCGCCAGGGCTCGCCCCAGGCGGCGGAGAAGGCGGGCCTCGCCTTCATCCACCAGGAGCTCAATCTCGTGCCGCATTTCAGCGCGCTCGAGAACATGCTGCTCGGCGCCCCGAAGGCGAAGCGCCTTGGCCTCATCGACTGGAAGCGTTCGGGCGCCGGCGCGCGCGCCGCCGCGGAGAAGGTCGGCATAAGGTTCCCGCTCGAGACGAAGGTGAGCGAGCTCGGCATCGGCGAGCGCTGGCTGGTGATGATCGGCAAGGCGCTCGCCCGCGACGCTTCCATGATCGCCATGGACGAGCCGACAGCCTCGCTCTCGGCGGCCGAGACCGAGCACCTCTTCGCCCTCATCCGCGAGCTGGCGAGGAGCGGCGTCGCCATCCTCTACGTCTCGCACCGTCTCGACGAGGTTCTCGACCTGTCGGACCGCATCACCGTGCTCCGCGACGGCGAGATCGTCGGGCGGACGCTCCGCGGCAGCCTCGACAAGAAGGGGCTCATCCGCGCCATCGTCGGCCATGACGTGCAGACGCGGGAGGACCGGAAGCGGGCGGACGTTGCGCGCAGCGGCCTGCCGCTCTTCTCGGCGCGGAACGTGGCACGCGGCAGCGCGGTCAAGGACGTCAGCTTCGACCTCTGGCGGGGCGAGATCCTCGGCCTCGGCGGGCTGATCGGCGCCGGCCGTACCGAGACGGCGCGCCTCGCCTTCGGCGTCGACCGGCTGGAGGCCGGGCATTTCGAGCTGGAAGGCGAGCGCCTCGCCATCCGCGGCGAGAGCGACGCCATCGCCAGGGGGATCGCGCTGGTGCCGGAGGAGCGGCGCTCGCAGGGGCTGATGCTCGACCAGTCCGTTGCCTTCAACATCACCATCGCCGCGCTGAAGCCGCTCCGGTCGATCGCGGGGCTGCCCATCGTATCGTCCGGCAAGGTGCGCGCCGAAGCCGGCCGCATGGTCAGGCGCCTCAGCATCAAGACGCCCGGCGTCGGCGCGCGCATCAGCGGGCTTTCCGGGGGGAACCAGCAGAAGGCGCTGATCGCGCGCTGGCTCGGCCACGGCATGAAGGTGTTGATCGTCGACGAGCCGTCGCGCGGCGTCGACATCGGCGCGCGCGAGGAGATCCACGACGCCATCCGCGACCTCGCACGCGCCGGCGTCGGGATCATCGTCATATCCTCCGACGTGGAGGAGCTGGCGCTGGTCGCCGACCGCGTCGTCGTCCTGCACGAGGGCCGCGTCACCGGCGAGCTGACCGGCGACGACATCACCGAGGCGCGGATCGTGGAGCTAAGCTATCTCGACCGTGGCGAGCTGGGAGGGGAAGGAACATGACCAATGTGACAGCCGCGACGGCGGAGCGCGCGCCGGACCGCTCGGCTGCGCGGCGGCGGCGCGCCATCCTCATCTTCGTCTCGCGCTACGCCACCTTCATCGGCCTGCTCGCCATGATCTTCTTCTTCTCGATCAACGCGCCGGACACGTTCTTCTCGCGCGCCAACTTCATCAACATCCTGAGCCAGGCCTCGCTGACCGCGATCATCGCGGCGGGGCTGACCTATACGCTGGTCGTCGGCGAGTTCGACCTTTCGATCGGCTACGTCGCGAGCTTCGTCGGGCTGATGGTGGCGGGGTTCCTCGCCAAGGCCGGCCTGCCGATCCCCGTGGCGATAGGCCTCGCGCTTCTCATCGGCATCGGTCTCGGCCTCGTCAACGGAACGCTGGTGACGAAGGTCAGGATCAACGCGGTGATCGCGACCCTCGGTGTCGGCACCATGCTGTCCGGCATCGGCTTCTCCTACTCGGCCTTCCCGATCGCCATGGGCATTCCGCGCGAATTCACCAACATCGCCATCGGCCGGCCGCTCTTCGGCATCCCGAACCCGGTCTACGTGATGATCGTGGTGCTGGTGGTCCTCTGGATCATCCTCAACAAGACCGAGACCGGCCAGCGCATGCAGGCGGTCGGCAGCAACATCGAGGCGGCGCGCCTGTCGGGCATCCGCGTCGACCGCATCAAGATGTTCGCCTTCGCAGTCGCCGGCTTCTGCGCGGCGCTGACCGGCGTGCTGCTCACCTCTCTCCTCGGCAGCGGCACGCTCGGCGCCGCCGACGGCTACCTGCTTGACGCCTTCGCCGCCGTCTTTCTCGGCTCGGCGACGCTGCGCGAGGGCCAGTTCCACATCCTCGGCACGCTGGTCGGAGTCCTCGTCCTGGCGGTCGGCTTCAACGGGCTCTCGATCTTCGGCGCCCCGACCTATTTCCAGCCGATCTTCAAGGGCGGCGTCCTGGTGCTTGCGGTCGGCCTGTCCACCCTCGCCCGCCGTTACGCCGCGAGCGGATAGCGCCGGCGCGCGGTCAGTGCACCGCCGCGTACATGATCCGCTGCTCGGTCGCCTCGGCGATCGTCATCTCCTCGACCACGCGCCCCTGGCGGGCGATGAGGATGCGGTCGGAGAGGGCGAGGATCTCGGGCAGGTAGGACGAGATCATGACCACGGCGATGCCCTGGTCGGCGAGCTCGTTGATGAAGTTGTGGATCTCGACGATGGTGCCGACGTCGACGCCGCGCGTCGGTTCGTCGAAGATGACCAGCTTCGGCTTCTGCACCAGCGCCTTGGCGACGACCACCTTCTGCTGGTTGCCGCCCGACAGCTCGATCACCCGCGCGTTCGGATTGATGGCGCGCACGCCGAGCTTGGCGGACCATTCCTTCGCCAGCTCCCGCGCCTCGGTCATCGAGACGATGGAAAGCGGATTGTAGCCCTTGGCGAGCCGGCCCACCTGGATGTTGCCGGCGATCGACATGGTCTCGAAGAAACCTTCGACCTTGCGATCCTCGGTGACGTAGACGATGCCGTCGAGCACCGCCGGGCGCGGCGTGCGGTAGCGCACCGGCCTGCCGTTCAGGCGGATGCTGCCGCCATGGAAGAAGTCACGCTTGAGGACGCCGGCGACGATCTTCATCGTCTCGGTGCGGCCGGCGCCGACCAGGCCGAAGAGCCCGGTCACCTGGCCCGAATAGACCGAGAAGGACGTGTTGCGCACGGTATTGCCCATCGAGACGTTCTCGATGGCGAGCACCTTCTCGCCATAGGGCCGCGGAACGCGCGTGCCGGTCTTGCCGTAGAGCTCGCCGGAGAGCGTGCGGCCGACCATCGCCTGGATGATGCGCTCGCGATTGAAGTTCTGGGTCTTGTCGGTGACCACCAGCTCGCCGTCGCGGAGCACCGTGATGCGGTCGGACAGCATCAACGCCTCCTCCAGCGCGTGGCTGATGAAGACGATGGTCATGCCCTGCTCCTTGAGGCGCCGGGCGAGGTTGAAGAAGTGGAACTTCTCCTCCGGCGTGAGCGTCGCGGTGGGCTCGTCGAAAATGATCAGGCGCGCATGATGGTGCACGGCGCGCGCGATCTCGACCATCTGCTTCTTGCCGGCGCCGAGCGCCGAGACCTGCGCCATCGGGTCGACGTAGAAATTGAGCGAGAGCAGGAAGCGCTGCGCCTGGATGTAGAGGCTGCGCAGGCGGTTGAAGAACTTCTCGTCGCCGAGATAGATATTCTGCGCCACCGTCATGGAGGGGACGAGGTTGGTCTCCTGGAAGACCATGGCGATGCCCGAGGCGAGCGCCTCCGCGGGCGAGGCGAGCTTCACCGGCTTGCCGTCGAGCAGCATCTCGCCGGCGGTGAGCGGATAGACGCCGGCGAGGATCTTCGTCAGCGTCGACTTGCCTGCGCCGTTCTCGCCAACGATGGCGTGGATCTCGCCCTTCTCCAGCGTCAGGTCGACGTTCTTGAAGGCCGGGACGCCGCGGAATTCCTTGGTCGCCTGGCGGAGTTCGATGAAGGCGCTCATGCCGCGCCTCCCGCGAGGCGCGAAGCCTTCAGGGCGACGATGACGCCGGAGCCCCGCGCCGCCACGAAGAGGGTGCCGTCGCGCTCGGCGATCGCGGTGACGCCATGGACCCTGCCATCGGCGCGGCTATGGCTGCTCCCGAGCGGGTGCATGCGGGAATCGCAGCGCGCGACGAGGCCGTAGGACCAGCTCGGCGACCATGGCTTCAGCATGTTGAGCTTCTTGCGCGCCCCGCCCTGGATGGGCTCGAGGAAGCTGCGTCCGCTCCGGAGCGCCGGCGCGATCCAGTAGGCGGGGTCGATGGTCGCCATCATCTCGTTGCGATAGGTGTCCTCGGTCAGCACGAATTCGACCAGGGCGTTGCGCGGCGCGAAAAGGGAGAGCCAGAAGCCGCCGCCGGATGCGGGCAGGATGCGGCCCGGATAGGCGGGAAGGTCCTCGAGCAGCGCGCGCGGCGGCGCATCGGGACCGGCAAAGGCGACGACGCGATGGCGCCATGCCTCTGCGACGAGGATGTCGCTGCCGGAAATGGCGAGCCCGGCGGGGAAGGCGAGGCCCTGGCCGATGCGGGTCGCCGTTCCGGAAGCAAGACCGATGCGCCAGACGCTGCCCGACGCGCCCTTCGCCATGAGGTCGCGCTTCCAGTCGGCGGACTTCGCCCGGTCCGAGCCATTGGCGACGACCAGCGTGTCGGGGCCGGCAAAGGCGATCGCGGTGACGCAGGTCAGCTTCGTCCCGTCGGCTTGCGTGATCTTCCGGCCGTCGTGCTTGCCGCCGAGGACGGTGATCCCGCCCCCGTCGAGGCCGATGGCGAGCGCATCGGCGCCGTCGGAAGCAATGGCCGAGATCGGGCCGGCGAGCGTCCGGCGCCCGGCAACGGCGAGGCCGGGCGTGGCACGCGTCGGATCGGCGCGCAGCTCCAGCGTGAGCAGCTCGGCGCCGGTCGAGCAGGCGAGCCCGCCGGCGGTCGCGACCAGATTGTCGGCATCGGGCAGCGTCAGCGCGATCGCCGCATCGTCCAGCGCCGTGTTGGGCTTGAGCGGCCCCTCCATCGGCGGGACGGCGCGACGCTCGGTGTCGAAGCCCCGGAAATTGGCATAGGCCCGCTTCAGCGCGGAGATCATGTCGCCGGTCCCCAATAGTCGTCCTGCCCGCACCAGTTGGGATCGGCGCCGGGGATGCGGTAGCGGCCGATGCGGTTGTTGGAGACGCCGCCGAGATAGAGCCAGCCGCGATGCTCGCGCATCGAGGTGATCATCGGGTGGTTCTCGCCGCCGAGATCCCAGAGGCTCTCGAGGATCTCGCCCTTGTCGTTGAACTTCACCACGCAGCCGGTGTTGATGTTCGGATAGAGCCACTGGTCGGGCGCGACGCGGCGGGCCATGCGGCGGCGGAAGCCGGGCATGCGCATGGCGAGGTCGAGGGCCGGCGTGCGCATGCCGAGAAGCGCCATCCAGTAGTTGCCGTCCGAGGCGCGGTTGATGTTGTCCGGGTAGCCGGGCAGGTCGGAGATGACGCGCTCCGTCTTGCCCTTCTTCGGGCCGTCGAACCAGTAGCGGAGGATCGAGCATGTCCAGCTCTCCGCGAAGAGGAAGGACTGGCCGTCGCGGCACATGCAGACGCCGTTGGCGAAGATGATCTTCGGGATGTCGGTGTGGGTATAGTTGCGCTTCGGGTCGTAGACGATCATGCGCCCGCTCGGGCGGCTCTCCAGCGCGTCGGTCGCCCAGTCCTCCTGCTCGTAGCGGATGGTCGCCTCGGAGAAGAAGACGCGGCCGTCCGGCGCGATGTCGAGGTCGTCGGCGAGGCGAAGGCGCGAGTCGTCGACCACCGACATCCAGCTGCGGTTGGTCTCGTCGGTGAGCTTGGTGACCGTCTTGTCGGGGGCGACCTGGTAGAGGCCCATGCCGCCGATGCAGACGAGCAGGTTGCCGGCGCGGTCGAAGGCCATGCCGAGGGGATGGCCGCCGATATGGGCGAAGATCTCGCTCCGCTTGTGGTCGGGGCCGAAGAAGCGGACGATGTCGCCGAGGCGCGTGCCGCAATAGAGGTTGTCGTCGCGGTCGAGGATGACGTCCTCGGGCCCTTCGATCTCGCCGAGGCCGATGATCTCGACATTGCGCAGCTTGTCGTTGAGCGCATAGGGCGAGCCCGGCGCCGTGGTGTCGGGCGCCGGCGGCAGCGTCAGGTAGGCGGGCGAGACATAGACCTTGGCGAGCAGCCGGTTGCGGTGCTTCAGCCAGCGCATGTCGATGAAGACGGCAAGGAGCAGCACCACGCCGAGGATGGTCGAGGTGATCGGCCCGCTCACGCCGAGATTGACGAGGCTGTTGGTGAGGAGGAGGACGAGCACCGCGCCCATGACCGCCTTGGCGACGGAGCCGCGCCCGCCGCCGATCGAATTGCCGCCGAGGACGGCGGCGGTCAGTGCCGAGACCTCGAGGCCGACGCCGGTATCGGCGCCGGTCGAGCCGAGGCGGGCGGCGAAGAGGAAGCCGGCGATGGAGCAGAGCAGCCCCGACCAGACATAGGCGAAGAAGACGGTGCGCCGCACCTTGATGCCGGCATTGTGGGCCGAGCGCCGGGCGCCGCCGACGGCCGTCAGCCGCCAGCCCGGCCGCATGCGCGAGAGGACGACGTGCCAGACGATGGCGATGATCGCGGCGACGAGGAGCGAGAAGGGGATGCCGAGGACGTCGCCCTCGCCGATGAAGAAGAGGAGGTCGGAATCCGGGAAGCCGGAAATGATCGCCGTCGACATGCTGAGGAACAGGATGTCGTAGATCGAGCGGAAGATGATGAGCGTGACCAGCGTCGTCAGGAAGGCGCGCAGGCGCAGGTAGCCGACGAGGTAGCCGTTGATCGCGCCGCAGACGGCGCCGAGGGCCAGCGTGACGAGGATGACCAGCGGCGTCGGCCAGGCCTCGACATTGGTGCCGATCAGCGAGACGAGCACCGAGAGCGTGAAGATCGAGGCGACGGAAAGGTCGATGCCGCCCGACATCATCACGATCGAGAGGCCGAGGACGATGAGGCCGAACTCGGCGACCTGCCGGCCGAAATCGGCAAGGCTCGAGGCTGAGAAGAAATCGGGGATCAGCGTCCCGAACACGATGATCGCGACGATCAGCGCGAAGAAGGGAACGACGTTGTCGATCCAGCGCTTGGTGAGAAGCTCCCCGAGCAGGTGCTCGGGGAGATACTTGTAGCGCAGCCGGGTAAGGGTCTCACTGGCAGCCATGGTCGTGTCGCCGATCCCGGTCCTGCGTCTTCGGAGCTACTTGAGCTGGTCCAGGGTCCAGCAGTTGCGCGACGAGATCGTCTCCTTGGTCTGCAGCGTCAGCGGCGTGAAATAGGTCGACTGGATCTCGCCTGCCTTCGCCGGCGACAGGAGAAGCTGCACGATCGCCTGGTTGAGCGAGTCGCCCTGGAGCGGCACGTCGTAGCTGACGATCAGGTCGAGAAGGCCCTTCTCGATGTTGTCGCAGCCGGTCTTGCTGCCGCCGCCGGAGGTCACGATGTAGACTTGGTCGGACTTGCCGGCCGCCTGCACCGCCGCGCCAGCGCCGACGTCCTGGTTGTCCCAGTTGCCGACGATGCCGCAGAGGTCCGGATGCTGCTGGAGCACGGTCTCGGTGATGGCGCGCGCCTTGGCCGGGTCATAGGTCGCGGCCTGGTCGGCGACGATCTTGATCGCCGGGTCGGCGCCAAAGATCTTGTAGTAGGCGTAGAGCTCGTAGAGGTTCGAGGCGGCGGTCGGCTGGCCCTCGAGGATGGCGACCTTGCCCGACGTGCCTGATCCCGTGCCGCACTTCTTGACGAGCGCGTCCGCCTCGATGAGGCCGACCTTCACCCAGTCGGCGCCGACGTAGTAGTCGGTCGGATTGGTGGTCTCGAGATTGACCTGCAGCACCTTGATGCCGGCCTGCACCATGCGCTGCTCGAGGCGGGCATAGGACTGCAGGTCGGGATTGTGGATGATGGCGAGGTCGGGCTTCTCCGCGATGATCGCGGTGATGGCGCGCGTCCCCGCATCGGTGCTCCAGTTCGGATCGCGGATCTCGAACGAATAGCCGAGGTCGGCGGCCTGCTTCTTCATGATCGCCGCCCAGCCCTCGGTCAGGTCGAAGCCCATGGCGAGCGGCACGAAGACGACCTTCTTGCCCTTGAGGCCGTTGTAGTAGGGGTCGAGCTTGACGTGGTTGTCGAGGCCCTTGTCCTCTGCATGGGCCGCTGTGGCCAGGAACGCGGCGCCGACGAGTGCCGGCAGAAGCTTCATCAATCTCATTGTCTTCCCTCCCATTTCCCTGTTGTCGGTAGTTGGAACTAGATGTCGCCCTGTTCCTGCTGCGCGGTCTGCTCGTCACGCGGATTGACGATCGAATCGATGACGATGGCGATGAGCAGGATCACGCTCTTGATCAGGTTCTGCTGCGTGTAGGGGATGTCGAAGATGGTCATGCCGTTGAGGAGCACCCCGACGAGCAGCGTGCCGACGAGCACGTTGCGCACCCCGCCGCGGCCGCCGGACAGGCCGATGCCGCCGAGCACGACGACGAGCAGCACGTCGTAGATCATGGTCGAGTTGTAGACGCGCGTGCTCATGCCGGAATTGGCCGCCGCCATGATCAGGCCGGCGAGGTAGGCGATGATCGCGGTGATCACGTATTGCGCCACCATCAGGTAGCGCGTCGGGATGCCGGCGACGCGCGCCGCCGACGGATTGTCGCCGGTGGCGTAGACGAAGCGGCCGAAGCGCGTCCACTTGAGGAGCGCCCAGACGATGACGGCGAGCACCGCAAAGGCGACGATCATCATCGGTATGCCGAGGACGGTCGCCTGGGCGAGGAAATTGAAGAATTCCGAATTCGCCGGGGTGTTCTGCACGTCCACCTGGAAGAGCCACGCGCGGCCGCTGCCATAGACGATGAGGCCCATGGCGAGCGTCGTGAAGATCGCCGGGATGGTCGCATAGGCGATGAGGATGCCCGAGGCGAAGCCGACCGCGACGGCAAAGGCGAAGCCGATGAGCAGCGCCGTGCCGAGCGGCATGCCGGTGTCGGAGAGGGCGAGGATCCAGGAGACCGAGACGACCATGGTGGCGACCATGGCGAGGTCGATGCCACGCCCGATCACCACCAGTCCCATGCCGAGGCCGAGGATGCCGAGGATGGCGACGCTGCGGACGAGCGCGACGAGGTTGCCGGCGGTGAGGAACTTGTCGAGGGTCAGCGCGAAGAGGGCGAAGAGCACGACGGCGAGCGCAAAGACCACGCCTTCCTGCGTGAGCTTCCACCCCGGCCGCCCGGCGCGCCGGCCGGGCGCCTCAGCGCCTCCCTCCCTGGACGTCATGCCAGTTCAGTTCCTCCCGACCAGCATTTCTTTCTTTTGTTCAAGCATTGCCATTTCAGCACCATGGCGAAGTACCCCGATGGGGATATCAGTTATGTCCCCGCGGGCCATTCCGCGGAGAAGGCCGATTCCGCTGGATGGCGGCAGGCGCGGCCGCGGACGGCGCAACGGGACGGGACAGGAAGACGCCATGGCGAAAAGGACGAGGAGGGCGCTGGTCACCGGCGCCGGCAGCGGCATCGGACGCGCGATCGCGACGGCGCTGGTCGCGGCCGGCTATCGCGTGGTGCTCGCGGATATCGACGACGGGAGCGCGAAGCGTCTCGCCGCCGAGCTTGGGCTGAGCGCCTTTCCGCTGCGCCTGGACGTCACCGACAAGGCGGCGGTCGACGGGCTGCTCGGCGCCATCCCGAAGGCCTTCCAGCCGATCGACGTGCTGGTCAACAATGCCGGCCATGACATTGGCGGGCGCACGCGCTTCGACCTGGGGGCGGCGGACGACTGGTCGAGCATCATCGAGACCAACCTTGCCGGCACGATGCGGGTGACCCGCGCGGTCCTTCCCCAGATGGTCGAGCGGAATGCCGGCGACATCGTCAACATGAGCTCGATCAGCGCCATCCGCCTGGTGCCCGACATGGCGGCCTATACGGCGAGCAAGGCGGGCATCCGCGCCTTCACCGACATCCTCCGCGGCGACCTCGCGGAAACCGCGATCCGCGTGACGGAGATCCTGCCGGGGCTGACGCGCACCAACATCATCCTGAAGCGCCATCGCGGCGACCGGAAGCTCGAGAAGGAATATTTCGAGCGCTTCCGCATCGCGCTCGAGCCGGCCGACATTGCCCGTTCGGTCCTCTTCGCGCTGTCGCAGCCGTCTCATATGCAGATCGCCCAGATGTTCATCTTGCCCGTAAACCGCTGGTGAGGCGGGGCTATTTCCGCCGCGCCGGGCTCCGCTGGCGGAGCGGCGCGCAGCTGTCGCCGACGACCAGCGCCGGGCGGAAGACGATGCTGCGGCCGGACGGCGGACCCTTGCCCTTCAGCCGCTCGACCAGCATGCGGAGCGCCTCGTTGGTCATGTCGAGGACCGGGTGCTCGGTGCGGGTGAGCTGCGGCTTGAGGCCGCCAATCCCGGCAATGTTGTCGGTCGAGGCGATGGAAATGTCGTCGGGACAGCGCAGCCCGAGGTCGACGACCGCGCGCATGACGCCGAGCGCCATGAGGCCGTTGGCGACATAGAGCGCGCTCGGCCGGTCGGGCCGCGAGAGCAGGTCGCGGGCGACGGAATAGGCGACGTCCTCGCGGAACTCGCCGGAGCGGACATGGGCCGGGTCGGGGGCGAGGCCCCGCGCCTTCATCGCCTCGACCATGCCGTCATAGCGGCCGCGCCCGGTGGAGATGTGGAGCGGGCCGGTGACCGAGCCGATGCGGGTATGGCCGAGATCGAGGAGGTAGTTGGTCGCCTGGCTGCCGGCGGAGAGGTTGTCGATGGTGACGGTGTCGATGCTGCCATCCTCGACCGAACGGCCGAGAAGGACGACCGGCGCGCCGTCATGCAGGGCGCCGGCGCCGTAGTGGTCGGCGGCGCCGACCGGAACCACCACCGCGCCGTCGCAGCGGAGATTCCGGATGCGCTCGAGGACGCGCTTCTCGGTGTCCGGATTCTCGTCGCTGTTGAAGACGACGAGGGCATAGCCCCAGGCGGCCGCGGCGGCCTCCGCCGCCCAGACGATGCGGGCGTAGAAGGGGTTGGCGAGATCGGCGACCGCGAGCGCGATCAGCTCGGTGCGGCCGCGCTTGAGGTTGCGGGCGACGCGTGACGGCGCATAGCGCAATTCGCTGATCGCATTGAGCACGCGCACGCGCAGGTCCGCGCTGACGAAGGCGGAATCGTTGATCACCGCCGAGACGGTGGCGATCGAGACCCCGGCAGTCCTGGCGACGTCGCGAATGGTGGTCATTTTCAACCAGCGAGCGAAACGGTTCGCCAATCTGGCCGTCAGACAAAGCCTTGTCCAGAGCCGTTCAATAGTAAATTCTGCTTGCAAGGCGACCGGTGATCCGCAAGTCTGACGAACCGGTTCGCTGGACAGGCTCGGCCTGCAGCGGCCGAGAAGGATTTGGGAGGAAACCATGAGAAGCATTGCCCGCGGCCTCGTCGCCGCAAGCCTTGCGCTGGCCGCGAGCGCGGCCTTCGCCGCCGACAAGCCGGTGATCGGCATCGTCTCGATCAGCGCCACCGAAGCCAACAATGCCCGCTACATCCTCGGCGCCAAGAAGGCCGCCGACGAGCTCGGCTACGAGGTCAACGTCGTCGATGCCGCCGGCAGCGCCGACCAGGCCAATGCCGCCATCCAGAACTTCGCCCAGCTCGGCGTCTACGCCATCGTCGATATGGTGTTCCCGTTCTCCTCGATCGGCGCCGGCCTCGACGCCGCCAAGGGCGCGAACATCCCGGTGGTGACCTGGGGCGGCGGGCTCGGCGGCTCGGTCGCCGCGACCAACGGCTCGGGCGGCCCGATGGTCGTTCCGGTCAACGAGCTGATGCTGAAGAACATGGACGGCAAGGGGGCCATCCTCGCGCTCACCTACCATACCGGCGAGGTGTGCCGTAACCGCGAGATCGAGTTCGACAAGGCGGTCGCCGCTTTCCCGGACATCAAGGTGACCAAGAACGAGGTACGCATCCCCGGCTATTTCGAGGATGGCGCGCAATATGCCAATGCCTGGCTCGCGGGCAATCCGGCGGGCGGCGGCAACCTCGCCATCTGGGGCTGCTGGGACGATCCGGCGATCGGCGCCATCGGGTCGCTGCGCGCGCAGGGGCGCGACGACGTGAAGGTCTACGGCGTCAACGGCAATGCCCAGGCGCTCGAGAACATCAAGAACGGCTACATGACGGCGACGGCGTGGCAGGACTCCTTCACCGAGGGCTATAACATGGTGAAGATGCTGAAGGAGATCAGAGACGCCGGGGCCAATTGGCAGCCGAAGGCGGTCGAGGTGCCGGCGGTGCTGGTGACCAAGGACACCGTCGAGGCGTTCCTCACGGAACACCCCGACGCCATCAAGTAGGACGGGCGGGAAGGCGCGTTGCAGGAGAGCCGTGCGAGCGCGATGAACGGACCGATGGGGGCGCCACCGGCGTCCCCATTCGTCGTGGCGCGCGGCATCACGAAGAGCTTCGGCGGCGCCGAGGCGCTGAAGGGCGTCGCGCTCGACATCCGGCCGGGCGAGGTACATGGGCTGGTCGGCGCCAATGGCGCCGGCAAGTCGACGCTCATCCGCATCCTCGCCGGGCTGGTCCAGCCCGATGCCGGCGTGATCGAGATCGACGGCCGGCCGGCCGCCATCGAGACGCCGCAGCGGGCGACCGAGCTCGGCATGAACTTCATCCACCAGGAGCTCGCCTTCGTGCCCGGCATGACCGTGCTGCAGAACATCATGCTGGGCATCCCGAAGCGCTCCCGCTTCGGCCTCGTCGACTGGCGCTCGATCGCCCGCGACGTCGCGCCGATCGCCCGGCGCGTCGGCATCACCGCGCCGATGAACGCGACCGTGCGTGGCCTGTCGACGGCGGAGAACTGGCTGATCAGCATATGCCGCGCGCTGGTCCGCAAGGCCCGCCTCATCGTCATGGACGAACCGACCGCATCGCTCTCGGCGAGCGAGAGCGAGAAGCTCTTCGCCATCGTGCGCGACCTTTCGGCCTCGGGCGTCGCGGTGCTCTACGTCTCGCACCGGCTCAACGAGATCCTCGACCTCTGCCATCGCGTCACCGTGTTCCGCGACGGACGCTCGGTGCAGGAATTCGACCGCGACGGCCTCACGCGACAGGCGCTGGTCGAGGCCATCATCGGCGGGAGGCACGCCGAGGAGCCGCCGGTCCGGCACGCGGCGGCCGGGCGCAAGGTGGCGCTGAGCGTCCTCGGATTGACGCGCCTGCCGCGCGTCAAGGGTGTCAGCTTCGACCTCCACGAGGGCGAGGTGCTCGGCCTTGGTGGGCTGGTCGGCGCGGGGCGCACGGAAGTGGTGCGCATCATCTATGGCGCCGACCTCCCCGATGGCGGGCGAATGACCCTCGACGGCGAGCCTTTCGCGCCGCGGAGGCCCCATGAGGCGGTGAGGCGCGGCCTCGGCCTCGTGCCCGAGGAGCGGCGCACCGAAGGGCTGGTGCTGACGAAGAGCCTCGCCTTCAATGTCGGCCTCGCCAACCTGGAGCGCATCGTGATGAGCCCGGCGCTGCCCTTCATCCGCGGGAAGGCGCGCGCGAACCTCGCGCTGGAGACGATCCGCGCATTGTCGATCAAGGCGGAAGGCCCGGAGACGCCGGTCGGCAAGCTCTCCGGCGGCAACCAGCAGAAGGTCGTCATCGGTCGCTGGATCGCTGCGAGCCCGCGCGTCCTTATCCTCGACGAGCCGACGCGGGGCGTCGACATCGGCGCGCGCGCCGAGATCCACCGGCTGATCCGCGGCCTGGCGGCAAGGGGGATGGCGGTGCTGGTCGTCTCCTCGGAGCCGGAGGAGCTGCCCGACGTCTGCGACCGCGTCTTCGTCATGGTCGAGGGCCGGATCGTGCGCGAGCTTTCCGGTGCCGCGGTCACGCGCGCGGCCATCGTCGCGGCGAGCTATTCCGAGACCCATCAGCGGGAGCTCGTCCAGGGATGAGCGACGTTACCACCGGCAGCCGCAGGCTCGGGCCGGGCGCGAAGAAGGCGCTCGGCATCTTCGCGCGCTACGGCACGATCATCGGCCTTCTCGCCATGATCGCCGCCTTCTCGTTCCTCTCGCCGCGGGCCTTCCCGACGGTCAACAACTTCACCAACGTGCTGAACCAGGCCTCGCTCGCCATGATCATCGCCGGCGGGCTGACGCTGGCCGTGACGGTGGGCGAGCTCGACCTCTCCATCGGCTTCGCGGCGAGCCTCCACGGCATCCTCGTCACCGGGCTGATCGTCCATGACGGCGTGCCGATCCCGCTCGCCATCCTCATCGTCGTGGCGCTCGGCGCCGCGATCGGCATCGTCAACGGCTTCATCGTGACCAAGATGAAGGTCAATTCGGTGATCGCGACGCTCGGCGTCGGCACCATCATCACCGGTGCCGCCTTCGCCTATTCCGCCGGCGTGCCGATCGTCGCCGGCGTGCCCGAGGCCTTCCTCCAGCTCTCGCTCGGCCGCTGGCTGTTCGGCATCCCGAACAACATCGTCATCATGGTCTTCATCCTCGGCGCGCTCTGGCTGCTCGTCGAGCGCACCAGCATCGGCCAGCAGATCCAGGCGGTCGGCGGCAATGCTGCGGCAGCGCGCCTCGCCGGCATCAATGTCGACCGGATCAAGACGCTCGGCTTCGTCATCTCGGGCATGTGCGCGGCGCTGACCGGGATCCTGCTCGCCTCGCGCCTCGGCAGCGGCACGACGAGCGCGGCGGATTCCTACCTGCTCACCGCCTTTGCCGCGGTCTTCCTCGGCTCGGCGACCTTGCGCGACGGCGAGTTCCACATCCTCGGGACCCTTGTCGGCGCGCTGATCATCGCCTTCGGCTTCAACGGGCTCAATATCTTCGGCGCGCCGACATGGAGCCAGTACGTGTTCCAGGGCGCGATCCTGATCATTGCCGTGGGGCTTTCGAGCCTCGGGCGCGTGCTGGCGGAACGGTAGGGAAAAGAACAATGAGCAACGACAACTGGGACCTCTACGTGCTGGAATATGCGCGCTCGCACCAGCAGCCCTGGGTCGACCTGATCAGCGGCATGGCCAGGGACGGGACGGTCGACCTGCCCTTCTCCTTCATGCTGGCGCAGCGCGACGGGCGGAACGTGCTGATCGATACCGGCTTCATGCAGGACGAGAGGAGCAGCGGCTTCTCGCGGAAGTTCGGCATCCCCAACTGGATCTCGCCGGTCAGGATGCTGAAGGAGATCGGCATTGCGGCAGAGGCGATCACCGACATCGTCATCACCCACGCGCATTTCGACCACATGGGCTCGATCGCCGAGTTCCCCAATGCCCGTATCATCATCCAGAAGTCGGAGCTGCTCTCCTGGTACGAGGCCATCGCGCTGCCGCCGCGCTTCGGCTACCTCACCGCGATCATCGATCCGGACAACCTGCGCACGGCGCTGGAGGCCTCCATCCAGCATCGCGTGACCATGGTCGACGGCGACAAGGACAATGTCCTGCCCGGCATCCACGTCCGTCTCGGCTCGGGCCACACGATCGGCCAGCAATTCGTCATCGTCGAGACGGGGCGCGGGCGCCTCGTCGTCTCCGGCGACTGCGTCTATTCGCGCCACCAGATCACCGGCCGCGACAATGACGGCGTCTACGTGCCGCTGAACAATGCGACCGGCAGCGTCTGGGAGCAGTTGAAGACCATCGACAAGATCCATACCGAGATCGGCGGCGACCAGCAGAAGCTGGTCGTGCTCCACGACATCGACCGCTGGGCCGGCCTGCCGGTGGTGAAGGAAGTGGAAGGCTACAAGATCGTGAAGGCGGGCTAGAGCGCCCGACCGGGAATGAAGCGCGGCGGCCTCCGGGCCGCCGCTTTGCTTTGAGGGAAGAGCGTCACGTGGGGGAGCCGCGAGGAGCGTCTTCCTTAGCCGGCTGACCGTGCCATATTATCCCCGGGGTGTCATAAAACACCGGTCGACGGGGACTAAGAAGCGGGAGGCGTTCAAACCTCGCACCCAAGAAGGGAGAAACAGATGAGACGTCGTACCTTCCTGATCGGCACCGGCTCCGCGCTCGCCGCGGCGGCGCTGCCGCGAATGGCATTCGCCGAGGCCAACCGTATCGACTGGTATACGAGCTCCGACCAGAACATCATCGACTTCTGGACCAATGTTGTGAAGCCGAAGTTCGAGGCCGCCAATGCCGGCGTGACCATCAACCTTGTCGACGGCGGCGACAATGCCGGCCTTCAGGCCATTGCCGAGCGCGCCCTCGCGGCTCTCGGGAGCAGCGCCGACCCGCAGGCCGACTTCTTCGAGGGCTTCGACGCCCGCCAGCCCGTCGGCGCGATCGACAAGGGCCTCTGGATCGACTTCTCCAAGGAGAACCTGTCCAACTATTCCAAGATCAATCCGCTGGCGATCAAGATCGACGGACTGCCGCAGAACCTGCCCTATCGCGGCTCGCAGGTCCTCCTCGCCTTCGACACAACCAAGCTCCCGGCCGACAAGGCGCCGAAGACCTGGCCCGACCTCGTGGCATGGATCAAGGCGAACCCGGGCCAGTTCATCTACAACCGTCCCGACAAGGGCGGCTCGGGCGGGAATTTCGTCGTGCGCGCCATCTACGAGGCCAACGGCAAGGACCCGTCCCTCTTCGCCGTCGACAACTACACGAAGGCCAAGGGTGACGAGGCGCTCGGCAAGGGCTTCGACATCCTCAAGGATCTCGCCCCCTCGCTGATGGACAAGGGCGCCTATACCTCGGGCAACACCCAGTCGATCCAGCTCCTCGGCCAGGGTGCGGTGACCATGATCCCGGCCTGGTCCGACCAGGCGCTCTCGGCGATCAGCCAAGGCGTGCTGCCCGACACCACCGGTCTCGTCCAGCTCTCCGATCTCGGCTTTCCCGGCAACTTCGCCCGCATCACCATCCCGACCAACGGGGCCAACAAGGCGCTCGCCCTCAAGCTCGCCGACTTCGTCCTCGGCGAGGAAGTCCAGTCGGCCGTGCTGACCGAGCTCGGCGGCTTCCCCGGCGTGTCGTGGGACTACGTCTCCAAGGACCTGCGCGACAAATACGCCGCGCTCATCCCGACCTCCATCCCGGTCTGGCCGGGCGGCGACTGGGACAAGAACATGAAGGACGGCTGGTACCGCAACGTCGCGCCCAACGTGGACCGCAGCAAGTGAGCCTCGCGCCGGCGAGCGGCATCGTCGGCACGTCAGAGAAGCGCGGGAGGCCGATCGGCCTCCTGCTCGTCGCCGCGCCCGTGCTCCTCATCGGGTGGATGGTGATCTACCCGATCATCGACGCCGTGGTGACCACCGTGTGGCTCCCCGACGAAAGCGGCAAATACGGCCTGACGCTCCGCACCTACCGCTTCTTCTTCTCCGACCAGTACAGCCTCGACAATCTCTACCTGACGCTCTGGACGACGGTGGTCTGCTCGATCCTCCTCCTCGCCATCTGCCTGCCCATCGCCCTCTACCTCCGCTTCGCCAGCGGCCGGCTCGCGACCTACGTGCAGGGGCTCGCGATCTTCCCGCTCTTCGTCCCCTCCATCGTGCTCAGCTACGCCCTCATCCGCGTGCTCGGCCCGAACGGCATGGTGGACATGCTCCTCAATGCCGTGCACCTGCCGAAGCTGCGCTCGCCCTACCTGACGCCCTGGGCACCGGTGATCGGCCTCGTCTGGGACCATATCCCGCTGGTCGTGCTGATCCTCACCGCCGGGCTCGGCGGCGTCTCGAACCAGTCGGTCGAGGCGGCGCGCGACGTCGGCGCCGGGCGCCTCGCGGTCTTCCGCTTCATCATCCTGCCGCGCCTGACCAACCCGATCCTCGTCGCCCTCTCCTTCTCGGTGCTCGGCATCTTCTCCGCCTTCACCATCCCCTATGTGCTCGGGCCGGCGGCGCCCGAGATGATGGGGCCGTTCATGCAGCGCACCTTCCGCGACCTCTACGATCCGGTGAACGCGATCACCCAGGCGGTGATCTCGTTCTTCTTCTGCATCGTCTTCGGGCTCTTCTATGTCCGTTCGGTGATCAGGAACCGGCAGGCATGACGGCGCGGGCGGTACCGATGGCGCGGCACGAGACCGACTGGGTCGGCATCTTCTTCGCCGTCGTCCTGACGCTCGTCATCATCTTCCCGCTGATCGTGGTGGCGACCTGGTCGGTCGCCAATGTCTGGCGCTATCCGGCGGTGATCCCGCAGGAATTCGGGCTCCGCTACTGGCACATGACGCTGGCGCGCGCCGACATGTGGACCTCGATCACGACGAGCATCACGCTGTCGCTGGTGGTCACGGCGCTCTCGGCGCTGATCTGCCTGCCCGCCGCCTATGCCTTCGCGCGGATGGAGTTCCCGGCGCGCAGCTTCCTCTTCTTCTCCTTCATCGCCGGGCAGGCCTTCCCGAAATTCGGACTGCTCGTCGCCATTGCCGGCATCTTCCTGCAACTGCAGCTGATCGGCAGCTTCTGGGGCGTGGTGCTGATCCAGCTTGTCGGCACGCTCCTCCTGATGATCTGGATTCCGGTGGCGGCGTTCCAGAACGTCGACCGGCGCATGGAGGAGGCGGCCCGCGACGTCGGCGCCGGGCCGCTCCGCGTCTTCCGCTCTATCACGCTGCCGCAGGCGGGGCCGACCATCGCGGCGGCGATCCTGCTGACCTTCGTCAACACCTTCTACGAGACGGAAGGCGCCTGGCTGATCGGCGCGCCGGGAGTGAGGACCATGCCGGTGCAGATGATCTTCGTCATCAACAACCAGCCGGTGATCCAGCTCGGCGCCGTGCTCTCCGTGCTCCTCTGGGTGCCCTCGATCTTCGCGCTGATCTTCGCACGGCGCGTCATCGGCTCGGGCTCATTCGCCCGCGGCTTCGGGGCCTGACGGGATGGCTCAGCTCGAGATCACCGACGTCTCCAAGGTCTTTCCCGGCGGCACCGTGGCGGTCGACCGCTTCTCGCTGAAGGTCGCCGACGGCGAGCTCGTCTGCCTGCTCGGGCCGTCCGGATCGGGGAAGTCGACGCTGCTCCGCATGGTCGGCGGCTTCGAGCGGCCGTCGAGCGGCGTCATCGCCATCGACGGCGAGGACGTGACGCGTGTCCCGCCGGAAAGGCGGCCGACCGGCATGGTGTTCCAGAGCCACGCGCTCTGGAGCCACATGAACGTGTTCCGCAACCTCGCCTTCGGCCTCAAGCTCCGCCGGTTGCCGAAGGACGAGATCAGGCGCCGGGTGGAAGCCGTGCTCGAACTGGTCGGGCTCGCCGGCTATGGCGCCCGCCAGACCAACCAGCTTTCCGGCGGGCAGCAGCAGCGCGTCGCGCTCGCCCGCTCGCTGGTGCTGGAGCCGAAGATCCTCCTCCTCGACGAGCCTTTCGCGAGCCTCGACCAGCACCTCCGCGAGCGGCTGCGCGAGGAGGTGCGCGACATTCAGCAGCGGCTGAAGATCACGACGCTCTTCGTCACCCATGGGCAGGACGAGGCGCTGGCGCTCGCCGACCGCATCGTCGTCATGCGCGACGGGCGAACCGAGCAGGTCGGCTCGCCGGACATGGTCTATCGCGAGCCCGCGACGCCCTTCGTCGCCGGCTTCATCGGGACCATGAACCTGGTCGAGGGCAGGGTGGCCGGCGGCCGCTTCGAGCGCGGCGGGTTCGGCGTGCCGGTTCCGGTTGCCGACGGGCCGGTGACCATTGCCGTGCGGCCGGAGGCGCTCGGCATCGCGCCCTCGGACGGCGCTGCGAGCCATGTCCACCGCGTCACCGACTACGGCACCCATGCCATCGTCGACATCGAGCTCGCCGACGGAACGCGGGTGAAGGCGATGGTGCGCGAGGCTCGTGACTGGCGAGCCGGGCAGGGAGTGGCGCTGAAGCCCGAGGCCTTTGCCGCCTATCGCGACGACGCGGTCGTCCATCGCGGCTGACATGCAGGACCCGATCGCCATCCGCCGGGAAGGGCACGTGACCCGGCTGAAATGGCATCGCGCCCGCCGCACGGCTTCCGATCCGGTCTTCACGGGCGCGCGCATCCTTGAAGGCATGCGCCTCGGCGCCAGCGTCGAGGTCGACCTGGTCGTCCATGGCGAACAGGGCTTCGCCGTGCTGCATGACGAGGTGCTCGGGCGCGAGTCGACCGGTAGCGGGCCGGTGGTCGGGAAGACGGCCGCGGAGCTCCGCGCCGAGTACATCCGCGACAATCAAGGCAGGCCGACGACGGAGCCGGTGCGCCTGCTGGAGGACCTCGCCGGGCTGATGGCTGGCGGCATCCACCCGCAGGCGCTGCTGCAGCTCGACTACAAGGAGGATGCCGCGGCGCTCGATCCGCAGACGATCGCGAACTTCGCCGCGAGCGTCGCGCCGGTGGCGCGGCACCTGATCCTGTCCTCCGGCGATGCCCGCTCGGTCGCGCTGCTTGCCAATGCGGTGCCCGCGATGCGGGTCGGCTACGATCCGTGCCATGGCGACGATCTGGCGCGGCTCTGTGCCGACCACGACTTTGCCGGTTTCGTCGTCCGCGCCGTCGCGGCCTCGCCGCGGGCGGAGATGATCTACCTCGAATGGCAGGTGGTGCTGTCGGCCGCCGATAGCGGATACGACATGGTCGCGGCGTTCCATGCGGAAGGCCGGCGGATCGACGCGTACACGATCCGGAATGCCGAGGCGGAGAATGCCGCCATCGTCGAGCGGCTGCTCCCGTGCCGCGTCGACCAGATCACCACCGACGATCCGGAAGGCCTCGCCGCGCGCTTCGCCTAGGCCGGATCCTTGCGCGGCGCGTCCTTCAGCCTGTCGAGAAGGTAGGCATGGGTGGCGGGGTTGGCGACGATCACGCAGCCGGTCTTCTCGTAGAATTCGGGACCGCGGCCCCACCAGTCGGTGACGATGCCGCCGGCCTCCTCGGCGAGGAGGACGCCCACGGCCCAGTCGACCAGCCCCGATTCCTCGTAGTAGCCGGTGAGACGGCCGCAGGCGACATAGGCGCAGGAATTGGCCGAGCTGCCGACGATGCGCACCGCGCCGACCGGGTCGCGGATCGCCTCCAGCCGCCGGTAGGCGCCGGGATAGGTGAAGAGGTTGCTCGTCGGCAGGCCGGTGCCGATGGTCATCAGCGCCACGTCGCCCTGCCGGCTGACCGCCAGGCGCTCGCCGTTGAGGAAGGCGCCCCGGCCGCGGATCGCGGTGAACATCTCGTCCGCCACCGGATTGTAGAGCGCGCCGCAGACGGTTTCGCCGCCGCGGCGGAGCGCGATAGAGATCGTGTAGTGCATGCCATTGAGGAAGTTGGTGGTGCCGTCGATCGGATCGACCAGCCAGCGATGCTCGGTATCGCGGCCGGTGACCGGCGGGAACTCCTCGCCGGTGAAGCTCCAGTCGGGATAGCGCGCGAAGAGGTACTGGCGGATGAGCGTCTCCGATGCGCGGTCGGCCTCCGAGACGAAATCGGCGGGCCCCTTGATGCCGATCTCGAGCTCACGGAAGCGGGCGAAATAGGTCTGCGTCAGCCGGCCGGCTTCGCGCGCGACGGCGACCGCATCGGCCAGCACGGATTCGTAGGAATGGCTCATGGGCATCCGTTCGTGACAGGAGACATGACGCCGAGCATTTTCCTCCGGGCATGAAAAGGCAACGGGCGTTCCGGCGCACCCGGCCGGCGCTAGCTTCCGGGCTCGACGCGGTAGATGTCGCGCAACGCCGCCTTGACGATCTTGCCGGTCGTATTCCGCGGCAGGGACGAAACCGCGAGGATGCGTTGCGGGACCTTGTAGCCGGCAAGGTTCTGCCGGCAATGGCGGATGATCTGGGCTTCGTTGACCGGCCCGCGCGCGACGATGAAGGCGACGACCATCTCGTCCTGGCTATCGTCGGGGATGCCGACGACGGCTGCCTCGACCACGGCCTCGTGGAGGCTGAGGACGTATTCGACCTCCTGCGCGTGGATCATCAGCCCGCCGCGCTTGATCATCTCGGCGGCTCGCCCCGTCAGGTGAAGGATGCCGTCCTCGGCGAACCGGCCGATATCGCCCGGATAGTACCAGCCGTCGCGGATGGTCTCGTCGCCCGGCGCGGCGGCAAGTCCGGCGAAGGACCGGGTCACGCCCGGCCCGCGCATGCGCACGCGCCCGGCGCTGCCGGTCGGAAGGACGGTCCCGTCCTCGTCCACGATCTCGACCTCGATGCCGGCCGCCAGCCGTCCGGCCGCCGTGGGGGAGGTGTCCTCCTCCTCGCCGGTGATGAGGGCGACGGGCCCGCCGCCCGTCGTGCCGTAATAGTCGGTCACGCGCGGCGCGACGCGGGCCCGCAGCGCTCCGCGCTCCTCCGGCTGCAGCTTGCCCGCGGTGGAGACGTAGAGCCGGAGGCCCGGCATGAGGTGCGCCTTGCCGGGCGGCAGCGCGAGAAGGGCGCGGCTCGTCTTCGGCGTGACGATCACTGCCGTCACGCCACTCTCGTTGACCGCGCCGACCAGCTCCGCCACATCGAAGAGTGGCGGGAAGAGACGAACCTCGGCACCGAGGGTGAGGAGCGCCAGCGAGATGGCGCGGCCGGCATCGAAGACCAGCGGCAGGGGAACGAGGAACCTGTCCTCGCGGTCGATGAGCCGGCCGATGGTGAAGGCGACGAAACGGCCGAACATCTCCTCGTGGGTGGTGACGATGCCCTTCGGGACGCCGGTCGTCCCGGAGGTGAGGCCGTAGACCAGCGGACTGTCGACGAGGCTCGCCGGTCGCTCTTCGTCGGGCTCCGTCGCGGCGAGGTCGCCCACGCCCGTCGTCGCCATGCCGCCGGGCACCGGCTTCGCGTCGTCGGTGAGCCCCAGCTTCGGCCGGAAGCGCTCGACGATCCGGCCGATTTCCGGCGGCGCGCCGCGCCAGTCCATCGGCAGCGCGATCGCACCGATCCGGGCGATCGCGAGGAGCGCGACGAGATGGGCAGGCGTATCGCGGAGCCGCAGCGCGACGAGGTCGCCAACCCCGATGCCGGCGGAACGCAGGCGCCGGGCGAGCCGCCGGACGTCGAGATCGAGGGCGGCACAGGCATATCGCTCGCCGCCGCCCTGCACGGCGGGACGCGCCGGCTGGCTTTCGGCGTGACGGGCGATCAGGGCGGCAAGGTTCATGCTTTCCGCCCTGGTCGATTGGAGGTGCTAGGGGTGCCGGTCGAGGAAGGACGACATGGCCAGCGCCAGCGCTCCCGGTGCATCGCGGGTCATGCCGCCGAACACGTCGCGATGCCGGCCCTCGACGACGACCGTCTCGATGTCGGCAATGAGGGCGGGATAGCCGAGCCTCGCGTCCAGCATCCTGCCGGCATGCTGGGAGGAGACGACGACCAGGGCCTTGCCGCGATAGGGCCGCGGCTCGTAGGTGCCCATCGCGGCGTGCATCGCCTGGCGCACGATCCTGCGCCAGCGCGCCGTGCCGGAGAGGCCGGGATTCTGTTCCGCCAGGCGGAGAGCCCCGCGGCCCTTCTGCTGGTAGTAGGACCGCACGATCTTCGACCGGGACGGACGGAAATCGGGATCGGCAAGGATCAGGCCGCTCACCGTCTCTCCCGCCTCCAGCAGCTGCTGCGCCACCTCATAGGCGACGTTGGCGGGGCCGCATTGGCCGAAGATCAGGTAGGGCCCGGATGGCCGCACGGTCCGGATTTCCTCGACGTAACGGCGCGCCATTTCGGTGAACGAGACGAAGGGCGTCTCGCCGGGAAGAAGCCCGGGCGAACGGAGCGCGTAGATCGGCCGGTCGGGAAAGACCTTGCGGATCTTCCGCGAGAAGGTCGCCGTGCCGGTGAGCCCGTGCGTGCAGAAGAGCGGCGTGCCGGACCCCTTGGCGTTCACCGGAACGAGGATGCCGCGGTAATCGCTTTGCCGCTTCGCGACGATGGCCCTGGCGAGGGCCCGGGGAGTCGAGGCCTCGAGCAGCACCGAAAGCGGCAGTGCCACGCTGAATTCGTGCTCGAAGGCGACGAGCAGGGTCTCGCCGGCAAGGGAATCGCCGCCGAGGTCGAAGAAGTCATCGTCGCTGCCGACCGGCGCCTGGAAGACGTCGGCGAAAAGCCGCCGCACATGGGTGACAAGGGCCGAGGAATCGCCCAGGGCCCGCCGGTCGCCGGCGATCACCGCGCTGGTGGACAGGGCCTGGTCGGTCAAGCAGGTGCGCGTCCATTTGTCGCAACCTCGCCCACTATGCCTTCGGCTCGGCTATCGCGCAACAGGTCGGTTGCAGGGCTCGGGCCCTGCACGTTTCAGAGAAAGAACTCCCGGTTGGCGAGGCCGACCTGGAGACGGCCGAAGTTCTCGCCGGTCGATTCCGTGTCGTTGATGCGGTGCGCCTTCAGCGCATGGATGTCGCGGAACAGGCGTTGCACCGGATGCTGCTCGAAGATCGCGCCGGCGCCCATCGCCTCGAAGATCGCGCGTATCTCGTCGGCGCAGCATGCCACCATCCATGACGCCTCCCACCGGCAACGTGCCCTGAGGTCGATCGAGGGACCCTCGGGCGCCTCGATCGCCAGGCGAAGCGCCTCGAGATTGCCGGCGAACCTCGCCTCGACGACGTCGAGCGTGGTGCGGCTTCTGGCGATGCGGATGTGGGCGTGGGGATTGCCGGGGCCATCCGGGTCGGCGTCCCCCAGTCGCGCCCGGACGAAGTCGATATAGTGGTCCAGCGCGGCGCGGGCCATTCCGATCGCCGGCGCCGCGATGGCATAGGCGAGCATCAGGCCCCAAGGATAGCGATAGGTCGTTCCGGAATTGCTGCAAGCCGGGTCGCGGCGCAGCCGCGCCGTATCGGCTTCCGAGCTCGCCCGGTGGTCGGGCACGAAGGCATCCTCGACGACGATGGTATTGGTCCCGGTGCCCTTGAGGCCGGACACGTGCCAGGTGTCCTCGATCCGGAAATCGGAACGCGGCACGAGGAACAGGTACTGGAGGGTGGTGCGCCCCGCCGTACCGACCGGCACCCTCGCCGCGAGGAGCGCCCAGCCGCAATGATCGACGCCGCTGGCGAAAGGCCATCGCCCGGATATGCGGAAGCCGCCCGCTACGCGCGCGGCCTTTCCGGAGGGCGGCGTCGACGCGGCGATCAGCGGCGACAGCCCACCATCGCCGGACCAGACGTCGTCCCCCGCCTGGTCCGGAAACAGGGCGAGGCGCCAGGTGTGGATGCCGAGGATCGCCAGCACCCAGGCGCTGGAGCCGCAATGCCTGCCCGTCTCGGTGCAGATGCGCATGAAGGCGAGGGGATCGAGCTCGGCGCCGCCCGAGCGCAGGGGCTTGAGCATCTCGAAGAAGCCGGCCTCGGTGAAGTCGGTGATCGTCTCCGCCGGCAGGCGGCGGGCCTGCTCGCAAGCGAGGGCACGCTCGCGAAGGATCGGGCCGAGGGCGACAGCGCGCGCAAGAAATGCGTCCGGGGTCATCGAACCTGTTCCTCGGATGCGAGTGGCTGCCTTGGGAAATACAGTAATAACCGCTGCCTAACCATACCGGACGCCAAATAAGTAACCCCTTCCCAAGTAAGGGTAATCGACCCTTACGTCGGAAACCGGCACCGGTGCCTTCGGCAGACAGCGCAAATGCCACGCATTGCGGGCGTGGCCGGCCATGAAATACGGACGCCCCGAACTGGCGGCCGCCCTCGGCGATTGCCGGCTCGCCTTTGCCGCCGTGATCGCCTTCAGCGCGCTGATGAACGTGCTGACCCTCACCGGCGCCATCTTCATGCTGCAGGTCTATGACCGGGTCGTGCCGAGCCGCAGCATCGCCACCCTGGTCGGCCTGTCGCTGATCGCCCTCGTCCTCTACCTGGCGCTTGGCCTCTTCGATCACCTGCGCGCCCGCATCCTCATCCGCGTCGGCGCCTATTTCGGCACCGTCGTCGAGCCGCGGGTCTTCCGTGCCGTGGTCGGCGAACCGCTGAAGAGCGGGCTCTCAGGGGACGGCATGCAGCCGCTCCGCGACCTCGATCACATCCGCCAGTTCCTGTCGGGAAGCGGGCCGGGAGCCTTCGCCGACCTGCCCTTCCTGCCGCTCCAGGTGCTCATCTGCTTCCTCATCCACCCGCTCATCGGCGGGGCGACGCTTGCCGGTGCCGCGCTCATCTTCCTGCTCACCCTCGCCACCGACCGGAGCGTGAGGCGGCTGACGCTGGTCGCATCGGAGACGGCCAGCCAGCGCGCCGCCCTCCTCGCGGCGAGCCGGCGCAATGCCGAGGCCATGCGCGCGCTGGGCATGCACGGCCGCATGGGCGCGCGCTGGGCGGCGATCAACCGCACGCTCGAGGAAGCGCAGGCGACCATGCTCGACCGCTCCACCGGCTTCGCCGGCGCGTCGCGCATCTTCCGCATGCTCTTCCAGTCCGCGGTGCTCGCCCTCGGCGCCTTCCTGGTGATCGAGCAGGAGGCCTCCTTCGGCGTCATCATCGCCGCCTCCATCCTCAGTGCCCGCGCTCTGCAGCCGATCGAGCAGGTGGTCGCCAACTGGCGGGGCTTCGTCGCCGCGCGCCAGGGCTGGGGCCGCCTATCGGCGGCGCTCGCGCGCTTCCCGGAGCCGGCGAGGCCGATGGCGCTGCCGGCGCCGCGGGCGCGGCTGGAGGTCGAGCGCCTCGCCGTCGCCCCGCCCGGCGCCACGCGCGCGACGGTCGCCGACGTCACCTTCCAGCTCGCCGCCGGCAGCGGCCTCGGCATCATCGGGCCGAGCGGCGCCGGCAAGTCGTCGCTCGCGCGCGCCATCATCGGCGCCTGGGCGCCGGCGAGCGGCCGCGTGCGCCTCGACGGCGCCGACCTCGACCAGTGGAACGCGGACGAGCTCGGGCGCCACGTCGGCTACCTGCCGCAGGACGTCGAGCTCTTTTCGGGCACGATCGCCGACAATATCGCGCGGTTCCAGCCGGACGCCGATGCCGACGCGATCGTCGCCGCGGCGCGCACCGCTGGCGTCCACGACATGATCCTCCGCCTTCCGGGCGGCTATTCGGCCGAGATAGGCGAGGGCGGCTCGACGCTTTCGGCCGGCCAGCGCCAGCGCATCGGGCTCGCCCGCGCGCTCTATGGTCAACCCTTCCTGGTCGTCCTCGACGAGCCCTATTCCAACCTCGACGCCGAGGGCGACGCGGCCCTGACCCAGGCGATCCTGGCGGTGCGGCTGCGCGGCGGCATCGTCCTGATCGTCGCGCACCGGCCGGCGGCGCTGGAAGGCGTCGACCAGGTCCTCACCCTGCTCAACGGCACCGTCGCGGCCTTCGGACCGAAGGACGAGGTGCTGCGCAAGGTCCTGCGGCCGGTCGCGCCGGCCATCAAGGAAGCGGCAAGCGCGGAGGCACGACGCGCATGAGCGGCGTTGAGACCCCGTTGCCCGGCCCCGCCGGCGCCGAAGCGGCCGCCATCCGCCGCCGGATCCGGCGGCTGGTGATCGCCGGAGCCGTCGCCTTCGTCGGCATCGTCGTCGGACTGGGCGGCATGGCGGCGACCATCGAGCTTGCCGGTGCCGTGGTGGCGGAAGGCCGGCTGGTGGTCAGCTCAAGCGTCAAGAAGGTCGCCCATACCGCCGGCGGGTCGGTGGCCGAGGTCGCGGTCGCGGACGGTGATCATGTAAAGGCCGGCCAGCTTCTTCTCCGCCTCGACGGCACGCTCGCCGCCGCCAATCTTGCCATCGTGGAGAAGAGCCTCGCCGAGATCGCCATGCGTCGCGTCCGGCTCGAAGCCGAGCGCGATGGTGCGGTGGCGCTTGCCTTTCCGCCCGCCATTCTCGCGCGCGCCGGCGAGCCCGCCGTCAAGGAGCAGATGGCGATCGAGACGGCGCAATTCGCCTCCCGCCTCGCGGCGCGCGAGGGGCAGAAGAACCAGCTGAAGAAGAAGATCGTCGAGCTCCAGCACCAGGCGGCCGGCATCGTCGCGCAACGCGCGGCAGTGGTCCGCCAGGCCGAGCTTACCCGCGAGGAGCTCGCCGGCCTCGAGGCGCTGGCGGCAAAGACGCTCGTGCCCAAGGATCGCCTCAGCGCCGTCGGCCGCCAGGCCGCTCAATACGAGGGGCAGCTCGGCGGCCTCGATGCCGATGCCGGCCAGGTGGGTGCGGAGATCGCCCAGGCCGAGTTGCAGGTCCTGCAGGTCGACGAGGAGATGCGGAGCGAAGTCGCCAAGCAGCTCGGCGACGATGAATCGAAGTTCAACGAACTGTCCGAGCGCCTGGTCGCCGCCCGCGACCAGCTGCGGAAGCTCGACGTCCGCGCGCCCCAGGACGGCATCGTCTACCAGCTCGCCGTGCATGTGGCCGGCGCCGTCGTCGCTCCGGGCGAGACGATCCTGCAGGTGGTGCCGGCGAACGACGAGCTGGTGGTCGAGGCGCATGTCGCGCCGGGCGAGGTCGATCGCGTCCACCCGGGAGCGGAGGCGGACCTCCGCTTCACCAGCCTCGGCGCTCGCACCACGCCGCAATTCGCCGGCAGGGTGCTTTCCGTCTCGCCGGATGTGGTGGTGGACGAGCGGACGGGCGCCGGCTACTTCGTCGCCAGGGTCGCGCTTCCCGCCGAGGCGGCGGCCACTCTCGGGCCCGCATTGGTCCCGGGCCTGCCGGTCGAGGTCTTCATCGCCTCCGGCGAGCGCACCGTGCTCGCCTACCTGACCAAGCCGCTCGCCGACCAGGTCGCCCACGCCTTCCGCGAGCGCTGAAGGCTTCGCAATTTTCGTTAAGATTTTCGGGATCCTCTAAATTCTTTCTTGTCGGGGGCCGGCGATAGTGCGCGGCCTGCCCCTCCGACACGAATGAAGATGAGGCCCCCTCTTGGTCACGTTCGTCGCGTACCGACCGGTCGACGTCAATGAGCTGGTCGAGCTCGGCCATCGCGCCGATAACGGTGCCGCCGTCATCCATGACCAGACGTCGAAGAGCGTCACCATCACCCAGGGCGCCTCGCCGCAGGTCGATTTCTACCTGACCGGGACCGGCTTCAAGTACATGGGCGGCGTTCCCTATGCCGGGACGGTGAAGAGCCTTCTCGTCAAGGTCGACGGCGTCGACGCCTATTCCTTCGCCGGATCCTATTCGGCCGCGAGCGCGCTGAAGCTCTACCTGCTCCATGATCCGATGACCGCGGCCGCGGACATCTTCAAGGGCAACGATTCGCTCACCGGCTCCTCGGGCAATGACCAGCTGAACGGCTTCGCCGGCAACGACACCGTGCGCGGCATGGACGGCGACGATTTCGTCTTCGGCGGTGCCGGCAACGATACGCTCTACGGTGGTGCCGGCAACGACACGCTGAACGGCGGCAAGGGCAAGGACGTCTTCGTGTTCAACACGGCGCTCGACCCGCTGCACAACGTCGACACGATCCAGGACTTCAGCCCGAAGGACGACACGATCAAGCTCGACCGGGACTTCTTCGCCGGCATCGGCAAGACGGGAACCCTGGCCTCGGCCGCCTTCTATGTCGGCACGGAGGCCCATGACGCGAGCGATCGCATCATCTACGACAAGGCGAGCGGCAACGTCTATTTCGACGCCGACGGCAATGGCGCGGGGGCGGCGACCCTCTTCGCCCACCTCTCGCCCGGCCTCAATGTGACGGCGAGCGACTTCGTCATCATCGCCTGAGGTTGTGGGCCGGCCAGCTAGGCCGTCGCCACGATGACGTGCGCCTGGATCTTGGCGGCGACCGCGCCGGTGCCGTGCTTCCGCGCTATCGCGGCGGCGGCATGATCGGTAGCCGATGCAAGGCTTCCCGCTTTTCGCGCCTCGATCTCGGTGCGCAGAACCGTTCCCTCGCAATAGGCGGTCGCGGGCAGGCGTGCCGAGAGGGCACGGCTCTCTTCGGCGCGTGTCTCGATGGCGATCGCCGCGAAGCCGGCCGCCTCCAGGTCCCTCCGGATCAGGGCCGTGTCGTGGTAGCCGTGCGGCGTGCGCGCGAGAAAACGCGGAGGATCAGTGGGGAAGATCTCGGCGAGCGCGTTCGTCACGTCATCGGCGAAGACGTTCTCCTCGATGCGGTCCCAGACGCTGAACAGGAAATGCCCGCCGGGGCGCAGCACGCGCCGTGCCTCGCGATAGCCGGCGACGCGGTCGGGAAAGAACATCGCGCCGAACTGGCAGCAGACGGCATCGAAGACGGCGTCGGCGAAGGGCAAAGCGAGGGCATCGGCCTGCCGCCAGGCGATCCGACCGTCGGGGGGCTGGCGCGAGGCCGCATAGTCGAGCATGGGTTGGTTGAGGTCGGTGACGACGTAGCGCGCATCCGGCGCGAGCTTCGGTGCCAGCGCGCGGGTGACGACGCCGCTGCCTGCGGCGATTTCGAGGATGTCGGCCGGCGCGAACGATGCCACACGCCGCGCCATGTCGGCGGCATAGGGCTCGAAGATCAGCGGAACCATGTAGCGGTCGTAGTTCTCCGGGATCGAGCCGGAGAAGAGCTTGTCGGCTTCCAGCATTGCGGCCATCCGGTCGACAGCGGAGAAGCGAAGGAGACTAGCGGTTGCAAAGCCCCGCGGCGAGGCCGGCTGCGCGGGTGCGACCGGATGTCCGGCCGCGACGGGGACGCCCGCTCTCGTGACCCTTCGCGCGGCGGCGGCGCTATGGGTGCGCCGCGAAGGCTTCAACGAAGCGCTGGCTGAAGCGCTCGCCATCGACCTCGAGGCAGACGTCGGCATTCTCGCGGCCTTTTGCCGTGAGCCGGCGGTCGGCGACGACCTGCCCGCGGGTCAGCGTGCCGGCGAGCTCCATGTCGACGCACATGCGCTCGGTCCTGACCAGCGAGCGGTCCTCGGCGATGGCGACCGCGAGCGGATCGTGCAGGCCGCAGCCCTCGATGCCGGGATACATGGTCTGGTAGGCGTTCACGTAGAACTTCGCGATCTCCATCATCGTGCGCCCGACGGGCCCGCCATCGCGCGCGATCGCCTCGCGCATGGGGACGGTGAGCAGCACCTTCATCGTCACGTCCATGCCGACCAGCACGATCTTCGCGCCGGAACGGAGCACGATCTGGGCCGCCTCCGGATCGTTGTAGAGATTTGCGTCAGCCATGGGCGAGGGGATGCCGTGGATGCCGGGATGGAAGATGGTGCTCCCCATGACCACGATCTCGCGCGCTAGGCTGGCGATCTCCGGCGCGCGGGTCAGCGCCACCGCGACGTTGGTGATCGGCCCGACCGGGCAGAGCGTGATCGCGCCGGGATTCTCCTTGACCATGCGGATGATCAGGTCGGAGGCGCTCTCGTCGACCACCTTCGCCTTGGGGGCGGGCAGTTCGACCTGGCCGATCCCGTTCGGCCCGTGGATGTGGTCGACGGCCTTGATGTAGGGCTTGAGCAGCGACCGGCTCGCACCCTTCGCCACCGGCACGTCGCCGCGGCCGGCGAGCTCGAGGATGCGGAGCGAATTGGTCGTCGCCGTCTCGATGTCGGTATTGCCGAACACGGTGGTGAGCGCCTCCAGCCGGATGCCCGGGCGCTTCAGCGCGTAGAGGATCGCCATGGCGTCGTCGACGCCGGTATCGACGTCGAGGATGATGCGGCAGGGTTCGGCCATGTTCGTCTTCCTTGGCAGGTTTGAAGGGTTCAGCGCGTGTCGGGCGGCGGCGCCTCGCTGGCGCCTCCGGGCGTGGCGGCGGCGAGCTCGTGCGACGGCGCTGCCGAGCGCGTCCGCCGGCGATGGCTGATGAAGAGCGCGGCGAGCGTCACCACGTAGGGCGCCATGTCGGTGATCTGGTTGGGCAGGCCCTCGCTCTGCAGGCGGATCGAGAGCGCGTCGGCGAAGCCGAAGAGGACGCAGGCGCCGGCGGCATAGAGCGGATTGTCGCGCGACAGCATCACCGCGACCACCGCGATCCAGCCGCGCCCGGCGCTCATGTCCTCGGAGAAGATGTTGACCGTGCCGAGCGACAGCTGCGCGCCGGCGAGGCCGCAGAGCGCGCCGCCTGCGAGCACGGCGACGATGCGGTAGCGCGTGACGTTCACGCCGAGGGTCTCGGCGGCATCCGGCTGCTCGCCGACCCCACGCAGCCGGAGGCCGATCGGCGTGCGGAACAGGAAGACCGCGATGACGGCGACGAGGATCCAGGCGAGCCAGGTGATGGCGGTCTGGCGGCCGAAGCCCCAGCCGATGACCGGCACCGCCTGGAGCGCGGCGATGCGGATCTTGTCGAGGCCGACGATGGCAGGATCGCTGAACGTGCCGCTGACGCCGAACATCTGGCGAAGGAGATACGCCGTGAGGCCGGAGGCGAGGAGGTTCATGCCGATGCAGATCACCACCGGGTCGCCGCGGAAGACGGTCGCGCCATAGGCGAGGATCAGCGAGAAGACGACCACGGCGACGACCGCGACCACGATCCCGCCAAGCGCGCTGCCGAGATAGAAGCTGCCGACCACGGCGGCGAAGGCGCCGATCAGCATCTGGCCCTCGAGCGCCATGTTGAAGACGCCGACGCGGCCGCAGAGCACGCCGGCGAGCGCGGCGAGCAGGACAGGCGTGATCGCCTGCACCGCCGACTGCATCAGGAAGGGCGTGATGATCTCGCCCATCAGCGGCGCCTTCCGATGCCGTGGCGGACGGCGAGGAAGAGGATGATGATCGACTGGAGGACGAGGGTGAGCACGCGCGGCACCGAGGTCTCGCGCTGCATGGCGAAGCCGCCCGTCTGTAGCGCGGAGAAGAAGAGGCCGGCCGCCAGCGCGCCGAGCGGCTCGCCCCCGGCGAGCAGCGCAGCCATCAGGCCCGACCAGGTATAGGCCGGCGTCAGGAGCGCGCCGTCGGTGAAGCGGAACTGCGAGCCGAGGACGATCACCGCGCCGACGATGCCGGCGATCGCGCCGCTCGCGAACATGACGATGATCGACTGGCGGGCGAGGCGCACCCCGCCATAGCTGGCGAAGCGGAGGTTGGCGCCGCGCATCCTGAGCTCGTAGCCGAACACTGTCCGCCGGTCGACGAAGATGACGATGGCGGCGATCGCCGCGATGAGGAGGAAGCCGGCATTGAGCGCGCCGGAGATCACCGGCAGGCGCGCGCCCTCCGGGATCATCACGGTCTGGGCGAGGCCGGTGGTGGTGTCGCGGAGCGGGAAGCCGACGATGTAGGAGGTGATGCCCACGGCGATGTAGCTGAGCAAGAGGCTCGAGATCAGCGTCGGGATGCCGTGGCGCGCCTCCCCCCAGGCGGCGAGCGCCGCGTAGAGCCCGGCGGCGACGGCCGCGGCGAGGAGCGCGGCGATGGTGAGGATCGGTCCCGGCGCCGGCAGGTAGAGCGGAACGAGGGCGGCGGCGAGGCCGCCGATCACCATCTGTCCATCGCCGCCGAGATTGACGATGCCGCCGCGGAGCGGCAGCGCCGCGACCAGCGTCATGCCGCAAAGCGGCACCGCCCAGTTGAGCGTGTTCGGGAGGTTGTCCGGGGCGAGCGCGCCGACGAGGATCTGGAAATAGGCCTCGAGAGGATTGGCGCCGGAGAGAAGAACCAGCAGGCCGCCGATCAGGACGGCAAAGAGGATCGCCGTCGCCACCGGCGGCACGCGGAAGCGCCGCGCGGGAGCGCCCCCCGGTGGCGCGGCGGCACTCACGCCGCTGCCGCCGCGGCGGTACGGCCGGCCATGAGGAGACCGAGGCGCTGCTCGTCGGCCTCCGCGGCGGGAAGGTCGGCAAGGATGCGGCCTTCGTACATGACGAGGATGCGGTCGCTGAGGGCGAGGATCTCGCCGAGCTCCGCCGAGACGAGGAGGATGGCGCATCCCCGGTCGCGCTCGGCGAGCAGCTGGCCGTGGATGAACTCGATGGCGCCGACATCGACCCCGCGCGTCGGCTGCTCGGCGATCAGCGCCGGTGCGGCATGGGCGAGCTCGCGCGCCACCACGACCTTCTGGAGGTTGCCGCCGGAAAGCGTCCCGACCGGCAGGCGCTCGCTGGCAATGCGGATGCCGAAGCGGCCGATGAGGTCGCGCGCCCGCGCCGCCATGGCGGCGAGGTCGAGGATGCCGTGCCGGGCGAGCGGCGGATGGCGGTGGAAGCCCATGGCGAGGTTGGCGGTGCCGCTCGCCGGCAGGGCCGTGCCGACGATGGCGCGGTCCTCGGGGATATAGGCGAGGCCGGCGGCGCGATGGGCCTCGACCCCCGCCGTGCTGACATCCGTGCCGTTGATGCGCACGGTGCCGGCATCGGCGGGCCGCGCGCCGGTGAGCACTTCGATCAGTTCCGTCTGGCCGTTGCCGGCGACGCCGGCAATCCCGACGATCTCGCCGCCGCGGACGGTGAGCGAGACGGCGTCGAGCAACGGCCGTCCGCCAGGATTGGCGACGGTGAGGCCGGTTGCCTCCAGCACGGGCGCGCCCGGCCTCGCCGTGCCCTTCGCGATGCGCAGGCTGACGGCGCGGCCGGTCATGGCCTTGACGATCTCCGCCTCGGAGGTCTCGCGCGTCGCCATGCGCGCGGCGACGCGTCCGTCGCGGAGCACGGTGACCCGGTCGGTCACCGCCATCACCTCGTGGATCTTGTGGGTGACGAAGAGGATGGTGCGCCCGTCGGCGGCGAGCCGCCGCATCACGGCGAAGAGCGCGTCGCGCTCCTGCGGCGTGAGCACGGCGGTCGGCTCGTCGAGGATGAGGACGCGCGCGTCGCGGTAGAGCGCCTTCAGGATCTCGACGCGCTGGCGCACGCCCACCGAGAGCTTGCCGACGGTCGCCTTCGGGTCGACGGCGAGCTGGTAGCGCGCGGCGAGCTCGGCGACGCGGGCCTCGGCGGCGCGGCGGTCGATGAAGCCGGCGCGTTGCGGCTCGCGGCCATAGGTGATGTTCTCCCGGACGGTCAGCGAATTGAAGAGCTTGAACGCCTGGTGGACCATGCCCATGCCCTCGGCGATGGCATCGAGGGCGGAGCGGAAGCGCACGTCCTTGCCACACAGGCGGATGATGCCCTCGTCCGGCTGCTGGAGGCCGTAGAGGATGCCCATCAGCGTCGACTTGCCGGCGCCGTTCTCGCCCATGACGGCATGGATCTCGCCCTGCCTGACGGCGAGATCCACATGGTCGTTGGCAAGCACGGCACCGTAGCGCTTGACGATGCCGGTCGCCTCGAGCTCGAACTCGCTCACCGGCGGCTATTTCGCCTGCATCGGGTCGTCGATCTTGATCGCGCCGCTGACGATCTGGTCGCGCAGTTCCTTCACCTTGGCGATGGCGTCCGGATAGTCGGCGATGGTGCACTTGGAATCCTTGACGTTGTCACCAAGGCCGGTGAGCGCCATGCCGCCCTCCTTGAGGCCGAGCGCCGTGATCGGCGCCTGCTTGCCCTCCCAGATGCCCTTGACCGCGAGCTCGACGGCGACGTCGGTCTTCTTCTCGAGGTTGTCCATGACGTAGCCCGGTGCCTGCAGGCACTGGTTGACGTCGACGCCGAAGGCATAGGCGCCGTCGGCATCCTCCATCGCCTTGAAGATGCCGCCGTTGGAGCCGGCGCCGGCGGCGAGCACGCGGTCGACGCCGTCCGCCACCATCGAGGCGGCGCGCTGCTGGCCGCGCGCCGGATCGGAGAAGGGATTGTTGCCGCCGACCCAGAGCGACGGCGAGATGGTGATGTCCGCCTTGACGTGCTTCGCCCCCTCGATGAAGCCGTCGGTGTAGCGGTGGAGGAAGGGGATATCGAGCGCGCCGATGGCGCCGACCTTGCCGGTCTTGGAGGTGAGTGCCGCCTCGGCGCCGGCAAGGAAGCTCGCCTCGTATTCGCGGAAGACCGAGCAGAAGATGTTCGGCTTCATCTTGTCGAAGGGGCATGAATCGATCTGCAGGAACTTGACGTCCGGGTGAGCCTCGGCGACCTCGGGCAGCATGTCGTTGAACTCGAAGCCGATGACCACGACGACCTTGGCGTCCTTCGCCGCCGCCTCGAGGTTCTGCCGCTGCGTCGTCGGATCGTTGCTCTCGAAGGTCTTGGCTTCCGCGCCGAGCTCGGCCGCGACCTTCTCGGTGCCCACCTTGCCGAGCTTCAGGAAGTCGTTCACGCCGAGCGGATTGGGCGAGACATAGACGATGAGCGGCTTGTCGGCGGCGGCAGCCCCGGTCGCCAGCATCCCCGCGAGAACAAGTCCCGATACAACCCCCGCACGTATCATCTTCCTGCTCCGATCCTGATCGAAAAACCGCTGGCCTCGCCTTGCGCCGGGCCTCACGTTGGCCAGAATATCCTGCATGTCCAAATACTCAACGACCGACAACGTCCGCCCGCTTCCGGTCCGCTCGCCCGACGTGTTTCCCGTCCATCGCGGGAAGGGGATCATCGTCACCGGCGCTGCCGGCGGCATCGGGCGCGCGATCGCCGAACTCCTGCTGGCAGAGGGCGCAACCGTCATCGTCGCCGACCTGAGGGAGGACGCGGTCGCCGCCACGGTGAAGTCGCTTGGCGGGAAGAGCCATGGCGTCGCCATGGACGTCGGGTCGCAGGAATCGATCGCCGCCGGGATCGCTGCGAGCGAAGCGGCGCTCGGCCGCATCGACGGGCTCGTCAATTGCGCGGCGATCGTCCGTCACGCCGACCCGCTGGAGATTTCCTGGGACGACTGGCGGCGCCAGTTCGAGATCAACCTCTTCGGTGCCTACGAGGCGGCTCGCCTTGTTGCGAAGCACATGATCGCGACCGGCACGCGCGGCGCGATCGTCTCCATCGCTTCCGAGGCCGGGAAGAAGGGCCACAAGGAATCGCTCGCCTACAGCGCCAGCAAGGCGGGCATCATCAGCATGACCCGCATCCTTTCCGAAGCACTCGCCGCCCATGACATCAACGTGAATTGCGTCTGCCCTGGCGGTGTGGCGACGCCGATGCTGCGCGAGGTCTCGGTCGCCTATTCCGGCGTGACGTCGGAACCGCCGGAGGCGATCTTCGACAAGATGACCAGCCAGCAGCTGGTCCGCCACCTGCAGCCGATCGAGGTGGCGCGGGTGGTTTCCTTCCTTCTCGGCGACGCGGCCATGCTGGTGCGCGGGCAGGCGGTGAACGCCGATGCCGGCGAGACGCCCTACTGAGGGGCGTCGGCATCGCGGCATCGTTCGGGCAGCGGGCGAAGGCCGCCTGGGCGGGTTGACGCAGGAACTCACTGCGTTAGGAACAGACTCTGGGGGCCGCGTGAATCAGGCGAGCGCTTTGCGCCGGCCACAGCCCCTCTTCGAGCGCGGTGAGCAAAGCCGCGGAAGCGCCGAAAATGGCGGACTGAAGAAGACGGGTTGCGATGATCATCGGGCCGGATTTTGTTTGGCTGCATCTGCCGAAGGCAGCGGGGACGGAAACGGAGGCGGTGCTTCGCGGGGCGGCGGGGAACGACAAGCGGATAGCCTTCGATCCGATCGATCTGGACAACGTGATCTGGCATCACTCCATCCGCGAGCGCATGGACTATGACCCGCGCTTCCGCCCGGCCGGCAGGCGCATCTTATGCAACCTGAGGCGGTTGCCCTTCTGGGTAATCAGCTGGACCGAGTTCTGCTACCGCCTCTTTCCGCATAATAAACCGACGCGGGAGATGTTTGTCGCCGGCCGGCTGTTCGAATGGGACGGTTCCATTTCGGTGCCTGACGACTATGCCAGGAAGTATAACACCCCCGAGGTCGATACCTGGATACGATCCGAGTTCCTTGCCAAGGATCTGGCTCGTGAATTCGCGGGATGGTTCGGCTGGCGCCGCAGTCCGAAGGATTTCATGGCGCAGAGAAACAAGGGTACTGCCATCCGGTTCGACATTGGATTTTATTTTACGCCGGCAGAATTGAAGGATCTCTATCGGAGGAATCCTCTTTGGTCGGCCCTCGAAGAAAGCGTATATGGTGACCTGATCGAGCTATAAAGCTTCGCGACCCGGACGGTACGGAAACTGTCGGTTCGCGTGCATGCAACTGTTGCGCTAGTGTCGCTTGACGCTAGGATGATTTCCAAGGCGAGGGGGAATCTAGAGCCTTGGAGTGGCGGGATTGGATAGTGAAATCGAGACGGAACGCCCCGAGGCACCTCGGACGCCGCGGCTGACGATTGCTGCGATAATCCCCCTGTACAATGGAGAGGCATTCATCGGGGAAGCGCTCGACAGCGTTCTCGCACAGACCCTTCCGCCGGACGAGATCATCGTGGTCGACGACGGCTCCAAGGATCGCGGCCCGGAAATTGTCCGCGAATATGCCGGGAAACATTCCTCGATACGGCTGCTCCAGAAGCCCAATGGCGGCCAGTCCTCGGCCCGTAACCTGGGCATCCGCGAGAGCAACAGCGACCTGATCGCCTTCCTCGACCAGGACGATGCCTGGCATAAGCGGCACCTCAGCGTTCTCCTGGAGCCGTTCGTGACGCCGGGCTACGATCGTCCCGGCCTCTCCTACGGCAATCTCGACCAGGTCGACCGGGACGGCCGCACGGTCACCCTGTCGGTTCTCGACGGGGTTCCGTCCCCTCACCCGAAGACCTCGCGCTTCGCGTGCCTGTCGCAGGACATGTTCATCCTGCCATCGGCGTCGCTCGCCTCGCGCGAGGCCATCGTCGAGGCCGGCTATTTCGATGAGGAACTGTCGGGCTACGAGGACGACGACCTGTTCTCGCGGATGTTCACGCGCGGCTACCAGCTGGTCTTCATCAATCGGCCGGTCACCCGGTGGCGCATCTATCCGAGCTCGAGCTCGTTCAGCCGCCGGATGGCCAAGTCCCGCATGACCTATTTCAACAAGCTGGTCGCCACCTATCCCGACGAGCCCGAGATAGGGAACTATTGGGTCCGCGACGTCATCGCACCCCGCTTCCTCGGCAATCTCGTCATCGAGTTCATGCGATTTCAGGGGCTCGGTGCCGCCGGCGGCATCAACCAGACCCTGGCCGACATCGGGCACGTGAAATCTTTTCTCCGCCGCAGGAAGCGCCGCAAGGTCTCCATGCTGCTCCCGGCGGCCAGCGCCATGACCTCCTTGGGCATGACCGGGCTGGCAAGGTCCATGCTCAGGCGGATGCTGAAATAGCCGGTCCGTCCGGCCTAGCGGACGACCGCCAGCTGTTCCCGCAGCGAGGCGGAGAGCAGCGCCAGCCTGTCGACGCCGGTCACGGTGAATGCCGGCATCAGGAAGCAGAAGAACTCGAAATTGGAGGTGGCGAGGAACGCTTTCTCGCGCCATGCCGGGAAGCCCGCCGCGGCGAGATCGGCCAGCATCAGGCGGAAGCTCGACGGCACGAAGCGCCACACGTGGACGTCGATGTAGCGGTCGCTTTCGACGGCCTGCCGCAATCCGTGGACCGCCCAGGTGGTGTCGCCATCGAGCTGGACGGGGTCGCGCGAGCCGAGCGGCCAGGCGATGCGGCCCTCCGAGGAGGCACGGTAGGCGGCGTTGTCGAACACCGCGCCGGGGGAGGGCCTGGTGGCCTTCCTCAGATGCGCGTCGATGACCTGCCCGGCCGTCGAGACCGGCTGATAGAAATCGAAGCATGCGCGCTTGTCGGGCACCGCCAGGGCAAGGACCCCCGTCGGCTTGAGGAGCGCGTGGCAGCTCTCGAGGAAGCCCGCCAGGTCGGGCAGGTGCTCGATGACGTGGGACGCGATGACGTAGTCGTAGCGTCCGGGCTCGAACACCTCGACCAGCGGCCGGCCGTCGAGGATGTGGTCCACCTCCTCGATGCGCCCGATATCGACGCCCGGAGCGCCGCGGTACTTCTCGCGGAGCTGTTCCGCGTTCGCATGGTCGGCCGTCTCGACCCGGAAGCCCGCCGATTTCGGAACGATCGGGCTATAGCCCGGCCCGATCTCGAGCCCGATCCCGCCGAGATCGATCTGGTTGATGAAGAGCTGCTGCCGCGCGTCGAATTGGGGATTGGTCACGAAATACCTGGCCCTCCGGAGATCATCCTGTCGTGCGACTGTGGCAGAAAGCGGCCGGCAGCTCAAACCTCCGACCGAGCCGCGGGGGAGTTCGCGGGGGGCTTCAGTCGCGGCGGATCAGCATGGGGCCCATGTCGCGCGGCCGGGTGGTCCGCGGCAGAGCGGCGGGCGAGAGCGGGCAGCAGCCGGGCGTGTCCACCTCGATCGCCGAGGCCATGACCGGCCCATAGGCATCGCGCCAGGCGACGGCGCCCTTGACCACGATGATCGAAGCGGTACGGGGATCGATTCCGTTGCCGGTCAGCTGCTCGATATGGAAGGGTGGGACGGCCGTCGACGTGACCAGCACGGTGATCGCCGGATCGATCTCGAGGACGGCGGAGGGGCCCATGGAGAAGGCCTGGCCGGTCATCCAGGTGCCGTTGGTGCGATACCGCCCGTCGCCAAGGCGCATCACGCGGGCCCGCACGGGGAGCGGCGGCCCATGCAGCATGTCGCTCTTTCCGCCGAGCATCAGGTCGACCGAGGCACCGGGGCCGGCGGCGGCTGCCGCAACGGCCGCTTCGGCGTCGGCGATGATCGCGACGGCGCCTCGCGCGCCCTGCCGGACCAGCTCGGAAAGGATGGCGGTGCCGTCGCCGGGGCTGCCGCCGCCGACATTGTCGGCAAGGTCGGCGAGAACGACCGGCTTCTCCTCGCGCAGGAGCGCCTCGCGCACGGCGGCATCGGCCTTCGGACGCACGAGACGGAAGCCGGGAAGGTGCGCCTCGACATCGGCGCGCACGGCAGCGACGCAGTCGAGCGCCCGATCGGCACGGTCCGCCTGCGCGACCGCCAGAATCGTGAAGCCGCACCGCTCGACGTCGCTGTAGGGAAAGCCGGGCAGCAGGCTGATGCGCTCGATGCCGGCCGCGGCGGCGAGCGACTCGGCGCGCGCGAGGATGCCTTTCATGGGCTCGCTGCCGGTGCCTTGCGCCATGGGTGAGGTCAGCTCGCCGATCTTCGAATAGGCCATGGCAAAGCGCTCGCCGCCGGTCGCGCGCCGCATGAGCTGGGCGAGCTCGCGTCCGCACGCGGCCATGTCGACATGCGGATAGGTGCGGTAGCCGATGACGGCATCGCAGAGCCGGCAGGCTTCGAGCGACACATTGGCGTGCAGGTCGAGGACCGCCATTACCGGGATTGCGGGAAAGCGGCGCCGGATGGCTGCGAGCGTCGCCGCCTCCATGTCCGCGATCCCTTCGCAGGTCATCGCACCGTGGAGATTGACAAGGATCCCGTCGAGGCGCGGCGCGCCGGCGAGCGATTCCTCGAGCCTGGCGAGCAGGATATTCGCGGTCGGCGCATCCGGCGGTGCCGCCGGCCATGCCCCGGCGGAGAAGAGGGGAATCGCCTCGGCCTCGCCAAGGCCCTCGAGAAATCCGCCGATCACCGAGCCCTTGCCGCGGTGATGGGCGAGGATAGCGTCCCCGGCGAGCAGCTCGAAGGCCTCGAAATCGGCGAGGCGTGTTGCGCGGGACGAGTAGCTGTTGGTCTCCTGCCACATGCCGACAATTCCAATGACAGGCATGCGCATTCCTTCCGCTGGCCGATCGCGCAGTCTAGCAACCTCCATGCGCCGCGCCCAAGGCGATGCCGATCCGGCCCTGCTCGATCCGGGCAAGGCGGATGCCGGTGGAGGCGCGGGCTCTAGCCGTCGTCCCCGTCGATCAGCGGATCGGGGCGGCACTTCTCGGACAGCCGGACCGCGTCCCGGATCAGGATCGTGTCGCCGCGGACCTCGATTCCGGCCGCTTCGAGAGCTGCCAAGGCGCGCGAGAACGATTCGCGCGTGATGCCGAGCTCCGACGCGATCAGGTGCTTCCCATAGGGGAGCTTGGCCCGGTCGGGCGTTCCCTGCCGTTGCGACAGAGCGAGGATGTAGCAGCCGACGCGCTCGGTCGACGCCCTCAGCTTCAGGTTCTTGACCTGGCGCACCATGCGCCGGAACTGGTGGGCGAGGCTTCCGATCACCGCCTGGGCGAGCGTCGGATCGGCGGCGACGGCGTCGCGGAAGCGTGCGGCCGGGATCATCAGGAGCCGCGAGCGCTCGGGCACCCGCGCCTGCATCAGGTAGGGCGCGCCGGTCACCACGGCCGCGGGGATGATCAGGTCGGGCGCGCGCACGACCTCGATCAGGACTTCCCGCCTTGCCGACGAAGCGCCGAAGAGCTGGACCGAACCGGCGAGCACGATGAGCTGGAAGGTCGGCGCCCCGCCTTGCTCGAAGAGCACCGTGCCGCGGGCGACGCCGTGCTGGACGGCATCCGCCAGCAAACCGTCGCGCATCGCGGGCGACAGGTTGCGGAAGATCGGCAGCTGATCCGGTTCTGTGACCGGGTTTTCAATCTGATCGAGCAAGCGGCTGGTTCCGGCTCTGCAGGTGACGTGGGCGGGCAAGTACCGTGACAATTATCACGCGTCGCATTGATTTGGATCAATACCGCCTGCCTCCCTCTCTGCGAACCTGAAGCGGTTGAAGGCCGTCTCGCCAAACGAGCGAGGGCCGCCGTCGGAGGATGGCAATGCAGCATGCAGGCGTGAACCCAAGGGCCGGATGGATTCTCGGCGCGAGCACCGTGGCTTTCACGGTGTGCTTCGCGGTCTGGACGATCTTCGCGATCATCGGCATCCGCATCCGGCAGGAGCTCGGGCTCAGCGAGACCCAGTTCGGCCTCATGGTCGGCACGCCGGTCCTGACCGGTTCGCTCATCCGCGTGGTGCTCGGCATCTGGACCGATCGCTACGGCGGACGCCTGGTCTTCACCCTGACCATGCTCGCCGCGGCGGTCGCCACGTTCCTGCTCTCCTTCGCCCACACCTATCCGCAGTTCCTCCTCGCCGCGCTCGGCGTCGGCATTTCCGGCGGCTCCTTCGCCGTCGGCGTCGCCTACGTGTCGCGCTGGTATCCGAAGGAGAAGCAGGGCACGGCGCTCGGCATCTTCGGCGCCGGCAATGTCGGCTCGGCGGTCACCAAGCTGCTCGCGCCCTTCGTCCTCGTCGCCCTCGGCTGGCAGGCGGTGGCGGAGGTCTGGGCCGCGGCGCTTGCCATCGTCGCCATCGTCTTCTGGCTCACCACCGCCGATGACCCGATCATCGCCGAACGCCGCCGCCTCGGCATCCGCCCGAAGAGCGCCTGGCTCGAGCTGGCACCCCTGAAGAACGTCCAGATCTGGCGCTTCGCCGTTTATTACTTCTTCGTCTTCGGCGCCTTCGTCGCGCTGGCGCTGTGGCTGCCGCAGTACCTGATCAACGTCTATGGCCTCGACATCAAGACGGCCGGCATGATCGCCGCCTTCTTCTCGGTGCCAGCCTCGCTCTTCCGCGCCTATGGCGGCCACCTCTCCGATACCTATGGCGCGCGCCGCGTCCTCTATTGGACGTTCTTCGTCTCGGTCGCCGCGACCTTCGTCCTCGCCTATCCGCCGACCGACTACGTCGTGCACGGCGCCAACGGACAGACCACCGCCTTCCACATCGAGATGGCGCTTATCCCCTTCGTCGCGACGATCTTCGTGCTCGGCTTCTTCATGGCCCTCGGCAAGGCCGCCGTCTACAAGCACATCCCCGTCTACTATCCGGACCACGTCGGCTCGGTCGGCGGCCTCGTCGGCATGATCGGCGGCCTCGGCGGCTTCGTCCTGCCGATCCTCTTCGGCGTCCTCCTCGACCTCACCGGCCTGTGGACGAGCTGCTTCATGGCGCTGTTCCTGCTCGTCAGCGGCGCGCTCGTCTGGATGCATGTCGCGATCCGCCAGATGGAGCGCGGCGTCGCCGGGGAAGCGCTCTCCCGCCTGCCGCCCTTCCCGGAAATGCAGGGCATGCCGAAGCCGGTGCTCGCCCCGCGCACCAGCCGCGCGGTGCTCGACGACTGGCGGCCGGAGGACCCGGGCTTCTGGGCGAAGACCGGCCGCGCCATCGCCCGCCGCAACCTCTGGCTCTCGATCCCGGCGCTCCTCCTCTCCTTCGCCATCTGGCAGGTCTGGTCGGTGGTCGTCGCGAAGCTCCCGCAGGTCGGCTTCGACTTCACCACCGACCAGCTCTTCTGGCTGGCGGCGTTGCCGGGCATTTCCGGCGCGGTGCTCCGCGTCTTCTATTCCTTCATGGTGCCGATCTTCGGCGGACGCCTGTGGACGACCGTCACCACCTGGTCGCTGATGATCCCGGCGGTCGGCATCGGCTATGCCGTGCAGAACCCGGACACGCCCTACGTCGTCCTCCTCGGCCTGGCGCTGCTCTGCGGCTTCGGCGGCGGCAACTTCGCCTCCTCCATGGCCAACATCTCCTTCTTCTTCCCGAAGGCGGAGAAGGGCAATGCGCTCGCCCTCAATGCCGGCCTCGGCAACCTCGGCGTCAGCGTCGTCCAGTTCGTCGTACCTCTGGTGATCACGGCCGGCGTCTTCGGCTGGTTCGGCGGCGAGCCGCAGGCGGTCGCGGTTGCCGGCGGCACGACATCCCTCTGGCTGCAGAATGCCGGCTTCATCTTCGTGCCCTTCATCGCCATCGCCGCCTTCGCCTCGTGGTTCGGCATGAACGACATCGCCTCGGCGCGCGCCTCCTTCGCCGAGCAGGCGGTGATCTTCGAGCGCCGGCACAACTGGATCATGTGCCTCCTCTACACCGGCACCTTCGGCTCCTTCATCGGCTATTCCGCCGGCTTCCCGCTGCTCGCCAAGATGCTCTTCCCCGACGTCAACGCGCTGCAGTTCGCCTTCCTCGGCCCGCTGGTCGGCGCGCTGTCGCGCTCCGGCACCGGCTGGCTCGCCGATCGCTTCGGCGGCGCCCGCGTCACCTTCTGGGTCTTCATCCTGATGATCGCCGGCGTCGGCGCGGTGCTCTGGTCCATCGGCATGAAGGACCAGCCGGGCGCCTTCTGGTTCTTCTTCGCGGCCTTCCTCGTGCTGTTCTTCGCGACCGGCGTCGGCAATGCCTCGACCTTCCAGATGATCCCGGCGATCAGTGCCCGCGAGATGGACCGGCTGATGCCGAGCGCCCCGCTCGAGGTCCGCCGGCAGCAGGCGGAGAAGGAGGCCGCGGCGATCACCGGCTTCACCTCGGCGATCGCGGCCTTCGGCGCCTTCTTCATCCCGAAGAGCTTCGGCTCGTCCATCGCGCTCACCGGCAGCGTCGATGCCGCGCTCTGGGGCTTCCTCGCCTTCTACGCGATCTGCCTGGTCATCACCTGGGCGATCTACGCCCGCCGGGGTGGAGTCCTCCACGACGTCGAGCGCGCCAAGCGCCGCGTCGCCATCGCAACCGCCGCCTGAGCAGGGACGTCATGTCGCAATTCCTCGATCGCCTGACCTTCTTCCGCAAGAACGTCGAGACGTTCTCCGACGGCCACGGCGTCGTCACCCGCGAGGACCGTTCCTGGGAGGACGGCTATCGCAAGCGCTGGCAGCACGACAAGATCGTGCGCTCCACCCATGGCGTGAACTGCACCGGCTCGTGCTCGTGGAAGATCTACGTCAAGGGCGGCATCGTCACCTGGGAGACGCAGCAGACCGACTATCCGCGCACGCGGCCGGACCTGCCGAACCACGAGCCGCGCGGCTGCTCGCGCGGCGCCTCCTACAGCTGGTACCTCTATTCCGGCGCGCGGGTGAAATATCCGATGGTGCGCGGCCGGCTGCTGAAGCTGTGGCGCGCGGCGCGGAAGACGCTGTCGCCGGTGGCCGCCTGGGCCTCGATCGTCGAGGACGAGGCGAGCCGCAAGTCCTACACCTCGATCCGCGGCCATGGCGGCTTCGTGCGCGTGACCTGGGACGAGGTCACCGAGCTGATCGCCGCGGCGAATGCCTACACGATCCGCCGGCACGGGCCTGACCGCGTCATCGGCTTCTCGCCGATCCCGGCAATGTCGATGGTCTCCTACGCCGCCGGCTCGCGCTACCTGTCGCTGATCGGGGGCGTCTGCATGTCCTTCTACGACTGGTACTGCGACCTGCCGCCGGCGAGCCCGCAGACCTGGGGCGAGCAGACCGACGTCCCGGAAAGCGCCGACTGGTACAATGCCGGCTTCATCATCGTATGGGGTTCCAACGTCCCCCAGACGCGCACGCCCGACGCGCATTTCTACACCGAGGTCCGCTACAAGGGCACCAAGAGCGCGGTCGTCAGCCCCGACTATGCCGAGGCGACCAAGTTCGCCGACATCTGGCTGAACCCGAAGCAGGGGACCGATGCGGCGCTGGCGCTCGCCATGGGCCACGTCATCCTGAAGGAATATTACCTCCAGCGCACGGTCCCGTACTTCGCCGACTATGCCCGGCGCTACACCGACATGCCGTTCCTCGTGCGCCTCACCGCGCGCGATGGCCGCTATGTCCCGGAGCGGCTGCTCCGCGCCTCCGAGCTTCCCGGCGCTCTCGGCGAGACGAACAATCCCGAGTGGAAGACCGTCGCCATCGACGAGATTTCCGGCGAGCTGGTCGCCCCGCTCGGCTCGGTCGGCTACCGCTGGGGCGAGAGCGCCCACTGGAACCTCGAGGAGAAGGACGGCAGGGGCCGCGACATCCGCCTGAAGCTGACGCTTGCCGGCGACGGCGCCGAGATCGCGCCGGTCGACTTTCCCTATTTCGGCGGGCGCGCCAGCGAGCATTTCGTCGCCACCGAGCATGGCGAAATCCTCGGCCGCAACGTGCCCGTGCGCACCATCGCGGTGGCGGACGGCACGGCGATCAAGGTCGCCACCGTCCACGACCTCATGATGGCCAGTTACGGCATCGACCGTGGCTTCGGCGGCGGCAATGTCGCCGCCTCCTATGACGACGACGTGCCCTTCACGCCGGCCTGGGCGGAGCGCATCACCGGCGTGAAGCGCGAGGCGATCATCACCGTCGCGCGCGAATTCGCCACCAATGCCGAGAAGACCAACGGCCGCTCGATGATCATCATCGGCGCCGGCATGAACCACTGGTACCACATGGACATGGGCTACCGGGGGGTCATCAACCTCCTGGTCTTCTGCGGCGCCGTCGGGCAGTCGGGCGGCGGCTGGTCCCACTATGTCGGCCAGGAGAAGCTGCGACCGCAGACCGGCTGGACGCCGCTCGCCTTCGCCCTCGACTGGGCCCGCCCGCCGCGCCACCAGAACTCGACCTCGTTCTTCTATGCGCACACGGACCAGTGGCGCTACGAGACGCTGACTGCCAACGAGGTGCTCTCGCCGACCGCCCCGGAGGGCGACTGGCAGGCGAGCTTCATCGACTACAACGTCCGCGCCGAGCGCATGGGCTGGCTGCCCTCCGCCCCGCAGATGAAGCAGAACTCGCTGGACCTCGCCGCCCGCGCATCCGCCGCCGGGATGGAGGCGAAGGACTATGTCGCCAGGGGCCTGAAGTCGGGCGAGCTGGAGCTTTCCTGCCACGATCCCGACGACCCGGCCAACTGGCCGCGCAACATGTTCGTCTGGCGCTCGAATCTGCTCGGCTCATCGGGCAAGGGTCACGAATATTTCCTGAAGCACCTCCTCGGCACGAAGCACGGCGTCATGGGCAAGGACCTCGGCGCCGAGGGCAGGGTGCGAAACCGCGAGGTCGCCTGGCACGACGAGGCACCGGAAGGGAAGCTCGACCTGCTGGTGACGCTCGACTTCCGCATGTCGACGACCTGCGTCTATTCGGACGTCGTGCTGCCCACCGCCACCTGGTACGAGAAGAACGACCTCAACACCTCCGACATGCACCCCTTCATCCACCCGCTTTCGGCGGCGGTGGACCCCGTATGGGAGGCGCGCTCGGACTGGGAGATATACAAGGGCATCGCCAAAGCCTTCTCGGCCGTCGCGCCGGAAGTTCTCGGCGTCGAGAAGGACGTGGTGCTGACGCCCATCCAGCACGACACGCCCGGCGAGATGGCGCAGACCTTCGACGTCGCCGACTGGAAGCGCGGCGAGGTCGAGCCGATCCCCGGCAGGACCATGCCGGCGGTCTCGGTGGTCACGCGTGATTACCCCAACACCTATGCCCGCTTCACCGCCCTCGGCCCGCTGATGAGCGAGATCGGCAATGGCGGCAAGGGCATTGCGTGGAAGACCCAGCGCGAGGTCGAAGCACTCGGCGCCCTGAACGGCGTCCATCACGACGGCGCGGCGAAAGGCCTGCCGAAGATCGACACCGATATCGACGCGACCGAGGTGATCCTCATGCTCGCGCCGGAGACCAATGGCGAGGTCGCGGTGAGAGCCTGGGAGGCGCTGTCGAAGGCGACCGGTCGCCACCACGCCCATCTCGCCATCCCCAAGGAGGACGAGAAGATCCGCTTCCGCGACATCCAGGCCCAGCCGCGCAAGATCATCTCCTCGCCGACCTGGTCCGGCATCGAGAGCGAGAAGGTCTGCTACAACGCCGGCTATACCAACGTGCACGAGCTGATCCCGTGGCGGACGCTCACCGGCCGCCAGCAGCTCTACCAGGACCATCTCTGGATGCGCGCCTTCGGCGAGGGCTTCGTCACCTGGAAGCCGCCGGTCGACCTGAAGACCATCGCCGCGGTCAAGGACAAGAAGCCGAACGGCAACCGCGAGATCGTCCTCAACTTCATCACACCCCACCAGAAATGGGGCATCCACTCGACCTATACCGACAACCTCCTGATGCTGACGCTGAACCGCGGCGGCCCGGTCGTGTGGATCTCGGAGACCGACGCGAAGGCGGCCGGCATCGTCGACAACGACTGGGTCGAGGTCTTCAACTCGAACGGCGCGCTGACCGCCCGCGCCGTGGTCTCCCAGCGCGTCAAGCCCGGCATGATGCTGATGTACCACGCGCAGGAGAAGATCGTGAACACGCCCGGCTCCGAGATGACCGGCAACCGCGGCGGCATCCACAACTCGGTCACCCGCACGGTCCTCAAGCCGACCCACATGATCGGCGGCTACGCCCAGCAGTCCTACGGCTTCAACTACTACGGGACGGTCGGCTCCAACCGCGACGAGTTCATCGTCGTGCGCAAGATGGCGAACGTCGACTGGCTCGAAGCGCCGCTCGCGGCAGCCGAGTGAAGGAGAGAACGGACATGAAGATCCGCGCCCAGATCGCGATGGTGCTGAACCTCGACAAGTGCATCGGGTGTCACACCTGCTCGGTCACCTGCAAGAACGTGTGGACCAACCGCGAAGGCGTCGAATACGCCTGGTTCAACAACGTCGAGACCAAGCCCGGCCTCGGCTACCCGCGCGAGTGGGAGAACCAGGGCAAGTGGAACGGCGGCTGGCGCCGGAAGAAGAACGGCAGAATCGAGCCGAGGATGGGCGCCAAGTGGCGCGTGCTCGCCAACATCTTCGCCAATCCCGACCTGCCGCAGATCGACGATTACTACGAGCCCTTCACCTTCGACTACGAGCACCTGCACACGGCGCCCGAATCGAAGGCCTTCCCGACCGCGCGCCCGCGCTCGCTGATCAGCGGCGAGCGGATGGAGAAGATCGAGTGGGGCCCGAACTGGGAGGAGATCCTCGGCGGCGAGTTCGAGAAGCGCTCGGCGGACATCAATTTCGAAGGCGTCCAGAAGGAGATCTACGGCGAGTTCGAGAACACGTTCATGATGTACCTGCCGCGGCTCTGCGAGCACTGCCTCAACCCGGCCTGCGTCGCGGTCTGCCCGTCGGGCGCCATCTACAAGCGCGAGGAGGACGGCATCGTCCTCATCGACCAGGACAAGTGCCGCGGCTGGCGCATGTGCGTCTCCGGCTGCCCGTACAAGAAGATCTACTACAACTGGTCGAGCGGTAAGTCCGAGAAGTGCATCTTCTGCTTCCCGCGCATCGAGGCCGGCCAGCCGACGGTGTGCTCGGAGACCTGCGTCGGGCGCATCCGCTACCTCGGCGTCGTCCTCTACGATGCCGACCGCATCGAGGCGGCGGCCTCGGTCCCCGACGAGAAGGATCTCTACCAGGCGCAGCTCGACCTCTTCCTCGATCCGAAGGACCCGAAGGTGATCGCCCAGGCGCGCGCCGACGGCGTGCCCGACGCCTGGATCGAGGCGGCGCGCCACTCGCCCATCTGGAAGATGGCGATGGAGTGGAAGGTCGCCTTCCCGCTGCACCCGGAATACCGGACGCTGCCGATGGTCTGGTATGTGCCGCCGCTCTCGCCGATCCAGTCGGCGGCGGCTTCCGGCAAGATGGGCCTCGACGGCGACATGCCCGACGTGCGGTCGCTGCGCATCCCGCTCCGCTACCTCGCCAACCTGCTCACCGCCGGCAAGGAAGAGCCGGTCGCGCTGGCGCTGGAGCGCATGCTCGCCATGCGCGGCTACATGCGGGCGAAGACCGTCGACGGGCGCATCGACGAGCGCATCGCCGAGAGGGTCGGCCTCACCGGCGCGGCCATCGAGGATATGTACCAGACCATGGCCATCGCCAACTACGAGGACCGCTTCGTCATCCCGACCGCGCACCGCGAATGGACCGAGGACGCCTATGACCTCCGCGGCTCCTGCGGCTTCTCCTTCGGTAACGGCTGCTCGGGCGGCACGAGCGAAGTGAACCTCTTCTCGACCAGGCAGCCGGGCAAGGCCCGCAACCCGATGGAGATCGCGTGATGACGGTGACCTTCAAGGCGCTGTCGGCGCTCCTCTCCTATCCGGGGGCGGAGCTGCAGGGCGCGGTGGGCGAGATTCTCGACGCCATTCGCGCAGAGAACTTGGTCGCCGCCGAGTCCCGCGCGGCGCTGGAACGGTTCGCCCGCGAGATCGAGGCCGCCGACCTCTACGATCTCCAGGAGCGCTATGTCGACCTCTTCGACAAGACGCGCCGGCTGTCGCTCCATCTCTTCGAGCACGTCCATGGCGAGAGCCGCGACCGCGGCCAGGCCATGGTCGACCTCGCGCGCCTCTACGAGGCGGGCGGGCTGGAGCTCGACGCCAGCGAGCTGCCCGACTACCTGCCGCTCTTCCTCGAATACCTGTCGACCCGGCCTCTCGCCGAGGCGCGCGGCGTGCTCGCCGATGCGCTCCACATCGTCACGGCGCTGGAGGAGCGGCTGGCGGCGCGTGGGTCGAGCTATGCCGCCGTCTTCGCGGCCATCCGCAGCGCGGCGGGGGGCCGCGCCGCGGTGCCCGTGCCCGAAGGTTCCACCGAGCCGGCCGAGAACGACCTCGCTGCGCTCGACGCCGCCTGGGAGGAGACGGCGGTGACCTTCGGGCCGGGCGACTCCTTCGACGGATGCTCCGTCGACCGTCTCAAGATCCGGATGCGCGCCGGCCGCCGCGACGTGCGCCGCGCTGAAGCATGAGGGAACGATGATGTCCGAAGCCATCAACAGCGCGCTCTTCGGCTGGTATCCCTACCTTTGCCTGACGGTCTTCCTGTTCGGCAGCCTCTTCCGCTTCGACCGCGAGCAATACACCTGGAAGAGCGGCTCGTCGCAGCTCCTTCGCCGCAGCCAGCTGCGCTGGGGCTCCAACCTCTTCCATGTCGGCATCCTCGCCATCTTCGCCGGCCATTTCGTCGGCCTGCTCACGCCGATCTGGGTCTTCGACATGCTGGGCGTGTCGCATGGCTTCAAGCAGGGCCTCGCCATCACCGTCGGCGGGCTCGCCGGCATAGCCTGCTTCATCGGTATCACGCTGCTCGCCCACCGGCGGCTCTTCGATCCGCGCATCCGCGCGACTTCGAGCGTCGGCGACATCGCCGTGCTGCTCATCCTCTGGGTGCAGCTGACCCTCGGCCTCTCCACCATCTTCGTCTCGCTGAATCATATGGACGGCCACGAGATGGTGAAGTTCATGAACTGGGCGCAGGGCATCCTGACGCTGCAGCCCTCGGCGGCCGCCTACGTCGCCGACGTGAACCCGATCTTCAAGGCGCACCTCCTCCTCGGCATGACCATCTTCCTGATCTTCCCCTTCACGCGGCTGGTGCATATCTGGAGCGCGCCGATCTGGTATCTCGGGCGGCGCGGCTACCAGGTGGTGCGCACGCGCTACACAGCGCCGCGCGGCCTCCGGGCGCGCCGGCAACCGGCGGAGTGAGCCATGGCGACCCTCGTCATCAACCACGCGGCGGAGCGCGCCGCTTCCAGCGAGCACCCGCATGAGCACGGCCCGGCGCCGGTGAGCACCGCGCCCTCGCCGGAGCGCGTCGCCATGCCGCCGGTCACCGTCAACGGCGTCGCCATCCCGCGGAAGGCGATCGCCGGCGAGGTGCAGAATTTCCCCGCCGCCAATCCCGGCGAGGGGTGGCGTGCCGCGACGCGGGCCCTCGTCATCCGCGAGCTTCTCCTCCAGGAGGCGCGGCGGCTGGAAATCCCCGTGGCGCAGCAGACGGACGCCGATGGCCGCCGCGAGACCGAGGAGGATGCGCTCGTCCGTGCGCTCCTCGAACGCGAGGTGCGCGTGCCCGAGGCCGACGAGGCGACGCTTCGCCGCTTCTACGACAACAACCGCCAGCGCTTCATGTCGGCCCCGCTCTGGGAGGCCGACCATATCCTCCTCGCCGCGCGCCGGGACGATGCCGCTGGCTTCGCCGCGGCGCGCGACAGGGCGTCGGCGCTGGCCGGCATCCTCGCCGCAGAGCCGGACCGCTTCGCCGAGCTCGCCCGCGATCATTCCGCCTGCCCCTCCGGGGCGCTGGGCGGCAATCTCGGCCAGATCGGCCCCGGCGACACGACGCCCGACTTCGAGGCGGCGCTAGCAGGCCTCGCCGCCGGCGAGATTTCCGGACCGGTCGAGACCCGCTACGGCATCCACCTCATCCGGCTGCGGCGGAGCATCGAGGGACGGCAACTGCCCTTCGAGCAGGTGAAGGAGCGGATCGCCACCTATCTCGAGGAATCCGTCCGCCGGCAGGCGAGCAGCCAGTACATCGCGCTTCTCGTCGGCCGCGCCCACATACGCGGCATCGACCTCGCCGGCGCGATCTCGCCGCTGGTCCAGTGAGGCGCCATGCTTGGCCAGCTCATCTCCTCGCTCGATGACCCGCAGGTCGCCGCAGGCCTCGTCGCCGCGCTGAACGACCCCGCGCTCCTCGACCGCATGGCGGCGATCGCAAGCGATACCGGTCAGGCGCAGACGGAGCTCGTCGCCTCCGCCGTGAGAGGCTTCATCGACACCGCCTCGGACGACCTGTGGACGCAGTTGATCGGCATCATGAACCGCGCCGAGGACCCCGGCCTCGCCGCCATGCGGGCGATCCTCACCAGGGCCTTCCCGCCGGCAAGCGAGGTCAAGTCATGAGCGTCGTGCCGCGCGACTGCTTCGTCTCCGCCCGCGGCCTCGTCTCTTTCGAGGTGGCCCGGCTGACGGCGCTTGCCCTCGTCCGGGCGCAGGCGCGCAGCGAGGTCGTGCCGCTCGCCGAGGCGCGCGGCCGCGTCCTCGCCGCCCCGGTCGTCGCGCCGCGCTCGCTGCCCGCATTCGACCAGGCCGCCATGGACGGCTATGCCATCGCCCTCGGCGACCGGACCGGCCTCCCGCTTCTTCTGCCGGTCGAAGGGACGACCGAGGCCGGCGACCCGCCGGCCGTGCTGGCGCCCGGCACCGCGCACCGCATCACCACCGGCGCGGCCCTGCCGCGTGGCGCCGATACCGTGGTCATGCAGGAGGAGGTGACGCTGGTCGACGGCGCCATCGCGCTTCCGCCAGGCCTTCCCGCCAACGACCACATCCGGCGCGCCGGCGAGGACATCGCCCGCGGAACGACGGTCCTCGCCTGCGGCCGTACGCTCGGCTGGCCGGAGATCACGCTTCTCGCCGCCCTCGGGATTGCCGCAATCCCGGTCGCGGCGACCGTGAAGGTCGTGGTGCTCGCCACCGGGTCGGAGCTGATGCGTGCCGGCGAGCCGGCATCGGCGAGCCATATCCACGACTCCAACGGCCCCATGCTCGCCGCTCTCCTCGCCGGCCCGGGCGTCGAGGTCGGGGCGATCACCGTCGGCGACGAGGTGGACGCCATTGCGCACCTCCTCGCCACGCTTTCCGCGACCGCGGACGTCGTCGTCACCACGGCCGGCGTGGCGGACGGCAGCCGCGACCATGTCCGCGCCGCCATCCTGCAGGCGGGCGGCACCCTCGACGTGGTCAAGGTCGCCATGAAGCCCGGCAAGCCGCTCGCGCTCGGCCGCATCGGCAGGGCGGCCTTCGTCGGCCTTCCCGGCAATCCGCAGGCCGCCGCCTTCGCCGCGCTCGCCTTCGTCCGCCCGATGATCGATATGCTTCGCGGCGTCCCGGCGGCGAAGCGGCTGACCGCGCGTCTCGCCACGGCGCGCAAGGCGCGAGCCGGCCGCACCGAGCTGGTGCCCATGCGTCTCGCCTGCGAGGAGGGGACGCTGGTCGCCCATTCCGTGGGGCCGGACGGCTCGCACCGCCTCGCGCCGCTGGCCGCCGCCGATGCCGTTGCCATCCTCCCGGGATCCGACGAGCCGATCGCAGCCGGCATGCCGGTCGAAATTCTCTCCCTTGAGCGGTATCGTTTCGAAAGGTGACGGACATGCAGATCATCGATCACGACCACCCGATCACGGCGATCGTCTATGGCGACGGGCCGGAATTCGAAACCTTCCTGAAGGCCACGACCGAGGCGATGGCGGGGCAGGGCATGCGCCTCGCAGGGCTCATCCAGGTGAGCCGGCCGCAGGACGAGCGGCGGAAGTGCGACATCTACCTGACCGACCTCGCGACCGGCGAGGTCCATGGCGTCTCGGACGATCGCGGTCCGGAAGCGCGCGGCTGCCGGCTCGATGTCGATCGGCTGCTGCGCGCCGGCCAGGCGGCGGAACGCGCCATCTCCGCCGATACCGATCTCCTGGTGCTCTGCAAGTTCGGCAAGACGGAAGCCGCCGGCGGTGGCTTTCGCAGCCTCGTCGCCACGGCGCTCGCGCAATCCGTCCCCGTGCTCATCGGCGTGCCGCGCGCCAATCTGGAGGCGTTCCGCGCCTTCGCCGGCGACACGGCGCGCGAATGGGACCTTGCCGACCTGCAAGCGCCGGCAGCGGCCTAAGTCGTGGCCACGGCCGCGCTCCAGCGTTCCTGGACGGGCGTCGCCCTGCTCAGCAGGGGTTTCCGGCCCTTCTTCCTCGGCGCCGGCCTCTGGGCGATCGCCGCCATCGCCATCTGGCCTTCCTTCTTCATGGGCGAGGTGGCGATACCGACCGCCTTCTCGCCAGTCGACTGGCACGTCCACGAAATGATCTTCGGCTATGGCGCGGCGGTGGTGGCGGGCTTCCTGCTCACCGCCATCCCGAACTGGACCGGGCGCCTGCCGGTTGCCGGCTGGCCGCTTGCCGCGCTGGCGCTGCTCTGGGCCGCCGGGCGCCTCGCGATCTTCTTCTCCGCGCCGCTCGGGTCGTTGCCGGCGGCAGTGGCCGACGCCGCCTTCCTCCTCGTCTTCGCCGCCGTGGCCGCGCGCGAGGTGCTCGCCGGCAGGAACGCGCGCAACATCAAGATCGTGGTCCTCGTCCTCGTGCTCGCCGCCGCCAATGCCGGCTTCCACGTCGAGGCGGCGCTCGAGGGAAGCGCGCCGGTCGCGGCGCGCGCCGGCCTTGCTATCATCGTGCTCCTGATCCTCCTCGTTGGCGGCAGGGTGGTGCCGAGCTTCACCGGCAACTGGCTCGGGCACCGCGGCGATCCCGTCCGGCCGGTGCCGTTCGGCAGGGCGGATGCGGTAGTCATGATCCTCTCCGCGGCGGCCCTCATCCTCTGGGTCGCCCTGCCCGGGGAGACGGTCACCGGCATCCTCCTCGCCATCGCCGGCCTCGCCAATCTCTGGCGCCTGTCACGCTGGCGCGGCCTCTCGACATTCTCCGACCGCCTGGTCCTCGTCCTCCATGCCGGCTTCCTGTTCGCGACTCTCGGCTTCCTCTGCGCGGCAGTCGCGATCCTCGCGCCCGATCATCTCCTTCCGGGCGCCGCCGTCCATGTCTGGGCGATCGGCGCCATCGGCACCATGACGCTCGCCATGATGACCCGCGCCACGCTCGGCCATACTGGCCATGCGCTCGCGGCCTCGCGGGGAACGCAGCTCGTCTACCTCGCTGTCATCGCCGCCATGGTCGCGCGCGTCGCCGCCGGCCTGTGGCCGACAGGCATGGTGCCGCTGCTCCACGCTGCCGCGACGGCCTGGGTGCTGGCCTTCGCGGGCTTCGTGGCGATCTATGGTCCGATGCTGGTGCGCGGCCGAGCGGATCGCGACGGATAGCATCCGGTCAGGCGGAATGGCCGAGGAGCCGTCGGAGAGCCCCTACGGCTGGAGGTTCTGCCGCAGCCAGGCGAAGGCGGCGTCCTGCATCGGGGCGTCGAAGCGGTGCGGTCCGGGGTAGAATTCACCTTTGTAGGCATGCGGGGCGCCCGCCGCCGCATAGGATTCGGCCATGCGCTCGTCCGATCCGCGCATGCCCGCCACCGTGAACTGCGCGTCGCCGAGAAGGTACTGGACGAGGAGCGGCGCCGGCGCGCCGCTGGCGGCGAGATCGGGCCAATCGCCCTTTCTTCCCCAGCCCGCCGGGAAGAGCATCCAGGTATGCGGAGCAACGCAATGGTCGAGAAGCTCCGGATAGGTGTTCATCATGCCGGCGACGACGCAGGCGGCAAGATCGTCATAGGTCGCCCGCAGGGTCGTCGCGCGCAATCCGCCGCCCGAAAGGCCGATGCAACCGACGCGCTCGTCGAGGACGTCGCTGCGCGCGCGGAGGAGGTTGAGCGCTACCCGGTCCTCGTAGGCGACGACCGCGGTGATGTTCGTTCCGAGCAGCGTGCAGTACTTGGCGACGAGATGCTCGTGGAGATAGGCCGCGCCGTTGTAGCGCATGATGTCGGGTCCGGCGGATTCCTGCTCCAGCGTGCGGCCGACCGCCTCGGCGAGCGAAAGCTCGCGTTCCGGCATGACGTCGAGCGGGAAGCGGCGGCTGCCCCAGAGGAAGCAGTCGGGGACGAGCACGGCATATCCTTCCCGCGCCAGGAGATTGGCGAAGGCGCGCCCGCCATAGTAGGTGTCGCGAAAGCCGGCGAGCTCGGGGATCGGCCCCTCGGGCCCGTCGGCGATCTTCTCCTTGCCGTAGAACTTGAAATGTCCGTGATCGTGGAGCGCGAGGATGCCGGGAAGCCTCTCTTTCGCGCCCGCCGGCTTCAGGAGCAGGGCGGCGGTGCGCGGTCCGTAGCCTACCGACCAGGAGAGGCGCTCGCCCTCGACGCCGTCCGCGACCCAGGTGCCTTCGCTGCGCAGGTCGAGGGGCTGCTCGTCGCCGAAGCTGAAGCCGAGGACGTCCCATGCCTTGCGGCGCGTCTCGGCGCCAGGCGGCGCGGAGGGGGCGAGCGGCCGGAACCTTCCGGCCACCGCGACGAGATCGCTATAGGAGCCGAGATGCCGATAGCCGCGAGGGGAGGTGTTTGTCATGGCCCGCCCATTTGACGCCGCCGATCCTCGAACGGTCAATAGGAGGCGCAGGCGATCGGTGGTTCGATCGAGCCGCGAGCCTCTTCCCTTTGCCGGTATCCAGGCCTAGCGTCGGGCCTCTGCACGCCGCTGGCGCCGCTCCGGCGGGCGGGCCCCCCGGTCTCGGCCGATGCGCCGGGACGCAGCCCCCAACAAGGAAGGACACTCGCATGCCGGACAAGCTCAAGCCGGGCGTCGATCGCCGCGCTTTCATGATCGCCTCCATGGCCGCGGTTGGCGCCTCGGCCGCGGTCGCCGCCGGCACCGGATCGGCGGAGGCGGAAGATTCCGGCGCCGCGGCCAATCCGGCCGGAACGGGCACGGCCTATACCGGCGACGTGATCGAGGGGAAGAAGGTCGTCAGCGCGCTCGATGTCGGCGACCTCGAGCCCGGCAAGACGCACTTCCTCTATTTCCGCGGCGTGGAAATGCCGACCGGACAGCACTGGCACGTCTCCGTCCGGGTCGCCAAGGGCGTGAAGCCCGGCAAGCGCGCCGTTCTCGTCAGCGGCGTGCATGGCGACGAGATGAGCTCCATCCACACCGTGCACAGCGTGATGAACCAGCTCGATCCGGCGGAAATGTCGGGCACGGTGATGGCGGTCACCGACGTGTCGCGACCGGCGGTCGAAAGCATGCAGCGCCGCTGGCCCGATACCGGCAGGGGCGCCGACCTGATCGACATGAACCGCGAGTGGCCGGGAAACGAGAACGGCATCACGGCGGCCAGCCGTCATGCCTGGCTTCTGTTCAATCGCCTGCTCAAGCCGAATGCCGACTTCGCGATCGACTTCCATACCGGGACCACGGGCTTCGAGGTCACCGCCTTCAATATCGGCGGCATGGACGTGCCCGAGGTCAAGGCGATGATAGATCTCTTCCCCGTCGGCCAGGTCTTCGACAACCACGTATATCCGGGCGTGCTGCACAATGCCCTCATGGACGAGGGAATCCCGTCCTTCACGCCGGAGATCGGCGCGGCCCGGGTGCTTGACCCCGACATGGCCGCGCTGTTCGTCGAGGGGACGATGAACGTGCTGAAGCACCACGGCATCGTTCCGGGACCTATGGGGCGTACCGCCGGCGACGTAACGGTCTTCGTCGGCAATTCCTCCTTCCCGATCGTGGCGACCGCCGGCGGGCTCGTCGAATATCTGGTCAAGCTGAACGAGAAGGTGGAGGCCGGACAGAAGGTCGCCGTCCAACGCAACAGCTTCGGCGAGGTGGTCGCGGAATATGCAAGCGGCGTGGCCGGCGAGATCACCGGCAAGCGCAGCGACGCGATGGCGGCGCCGGGCAATCCCCTGGTGTTCATCCTGTTCAACCAGCCGAAGCCCGATACCGCCGAGGTCTATCCGGAATAGCTGCCCGGCCGGCCGCGGACCGGCGCCGTCTCGCAAGACGGTTGCGTTCGGATTGCCCGAGGATAAGCTGGAATAACTAAGAAGAAGGGCCTGGAGGCCTGCGGGGGAGGAACAAGCGGTCGCCGCGCCGGCGGGAGATCCGGGCAAGCGGCATTCCGCCAGTGCATTTCCTGCAAGACTGCCTGGCAGGCCTGGGCGAGCACGCGGCCCGATGCGTCCCCGCGCGCGAACTGGCCGCGGCCGCTCGGCCGCCAGGGAGGAATGCATGGCGGAAGTGAAGTTGACCGTGAACGGCAAGCGGGTGACCCGCCACGTTCCGGACGAGACCCTGCTCGTTGAGTTCCTGCGCGAGGAGTTGCGCCTCACCGGAACCCATGTCGGCTGCGACACCAGCCAGTGCGGCGCCTGCACCGTCCATGTCGACGGAATGGCGGTGAAATCCTGCACCATGCTCGCGGCCTCGGCGAGCGGTTCGGAGGTGACCACCATCGAAGGGCTGGCCAATGGCGGCCTGCACCCGATGCAGAAGGCCTTCAACGACAATCACGGCCTGCAATGCGGCTTCTGCACGCCGGGCATGATCATGACCGCCGTCGACATGGTGAGGCGCTACAAGGCGTCCGGGGAGCGCCTCGACGAAGAGGCCATCCGGCACGAGCTGGAGGGCAACATCTGCCGCTGCACCGGCTACCACAACATCGTCAAGTCCATCCAGCAGGCCGCTGGCGAAATGTGATGCGGGGCCGGCGCGCCCGCTCGGAGGAAGAGACATGAACGACGCAGTTGGCATCGGCGCCCGCGTGAAGCGCAAGGAAGACAGGCGGTTCATCATCGGCAGCGGCCGGTACACCGACGACATACGCCACGACAACCAGGCCTATGCCGCCTTCGTCCGCAGTCCCCACGCCCATGCGAAAGTCGTCGGCATCGACGCTTCGGCGGCCGAGGCCAGCGAGGGCGTGGTCGCCGTGCTGACCGGCAGGCAGCTGGTCGACGACAAGATCGGCAACCTCATCTGCGGCTGGGCGATCACGTCGCGCGACGGCACGCCGATGAAGATGGGACCGTGGTCCGCGCTCGCCACCGATCGGGTGCGCTATGTCGGCGACGCGGTCGTCGCGGTCATCGCCGACACTCCCGCGCTCGCCCGCCGGGCGGCGGAGAAGGTGGTCGTGGAATACGAGGAGCTGCCGGCCGTCGTCAGCGCGACCAGGGCGCTCGAGCCGGGCGCTCCGCAGGTCCACGACCTTGCCCCTGGCAACCTGATCTTCGACTGGGTCATCGGGGACGAAGCGGCGACGGATGCCGGCCTCAGGCAGGCTGCCCACGTCACCGAGATGCGCATCACCAACAACCGCCTCAGCCCCAATGCCATGGAGCCACGCTCGGCGCTGGCGGTATACGACCCGGCCGAGGGCCACTACACGCTCTACACGACCAGCCAGAACCCGCACGTCGCGCGGCTGGTCCTGTCGGCCTTCTACAATGTCGCGCCCGAGAACAAGCTGAGGGTGGTCGCGCCCGATGTCGGTGGCGGCTTCGGCTCGAAGATCTACATCTATCCGGAGGAGATCACCTGCCTCTGGGCCTCGATGAAGACCGGGCGGAGCGTCAAGTGGACCGCCGACCGCTCCGAGGCCTTCATGACCGACGCCCATGGCCGCGACCATGACACCGTCGCCAGGATGGGCTTCGACAAGGACGGCCGGATCACCGGCTTCCGCGTCGATACCGTCGCCAACCTCGGCGCCTACATGTCGCTGTTCTCGTCCTGCGTGCCGACCTACCTCTATGCCACGCTGCTGTCGGGCCAGTACGACATCGGGAACATCTTCTGCAACGTGAAGGCCGTTTATACCAACACGGTGCCGGTCGATGCCTATCGCGGCGCGGGGCGGCCAGAGGCCTGCTACGTGATCGAGCGGATGATGGAGACGGCGGCGCGGGAAATGAACATGAATCCGGCCGAGTTGCGCCGGCGGAACTTCATCACCCAGTTCCCGCACCAGACGCCGGTCATCATGAACTACGATACCGGCGGATTCGGCGCCGGTCTCGATGCCGCGCTGAGGGCAGCCGACGTCGCCAGCTTCCCGGCGCGCAAGGCCGAGGCGGCGCGGCGCGGCAAGCTCCGCGGCATCGGTTATTCCTGCTACATCGAGGCCTGCGGCATCGCGCCCTCGGCGGCAGTGGGCTCGCTCGGCGCCGGCGTCGGGCTCTGGGAATCGGCGGAAGTGCGCGTCAACCCGGTCGGCACCATCGAGGTGTTCACGGGGTCGCACAGCCATGGGCAGGGCCACGAGACCACCTTCGCCCAGATCATCGCGGGACGCTTCGGCCTGCCGATGGAGAATATCTCGATCATCCACGGCGACACCGACAGGGTGCAGTTCGGCATGGGCACCTACGGCTCGCGCTCCGGCGCGGTAGGCATGTCGGCCATCGTCAAGGCGATGGACAAGGTCGAGGCCAAGGTGAAGAAGATCGCCGCCCATGCGCTCGAGGCCGCCGAGGACGACATCGTGGTCGAAGGCGGCGCGGTGAAGGTGGCCGGCACCGACCGGCAGATGCTGTGGCACGAGGTCAGCCTCGCCGCCTATACGGGCCACAACCTGCCCGCGGGGATGGAGCCCGGCCTGAAGGAGGATTCGTTCTACGATCCGGTCAACTTCACCTTCCCCGCCGGGACCTATATCGCCGAGGTCGAGGTCGATCCCGACACGGGCGTGACCGAGGTCGTGCGCTTCACCGCCGCCGACGATTTCGGCACGCTGATCAACCCGATGATCGTCGAAGGGCAGGTCCATGGCGGCATCGCGCAGGGCATCGGTCAGGCGCTCCTGGAGAACGTGGTCTATTCCGAGAATGGCCAGCTGATGACCGGCTCCTACATGGACTACGCGATGCCGCGTGCCGACCATGTGCCGTCCTACACGATCGAGCACACCACCACGCCCTGTCCGGGAAACCCGCTCGGCATCAAGGGCTGCGGGGAAGCCGGCGCCATCGGCTCGCCGCCGGCCGTCATCAACGCGATAACCGACGCCATCGGCAACAATGACCTGCAGATGCCGGCGACCCCGCCGGTCGTCTGGGCAGCGATCCGGGCGGCCGCCAGGCCCGCCGCAGCGGCCTAGGGAGGAGCGAGAAATGTACGCCACCACCTACCATCGTCCGTCCTCGGTCGAGGAAGCCGCCAGGCTGCTTTCCGGCGAAGCCAAGATCCTTGCCGGCGGGCAGACCCTCCTGCCGGCGATGAAGCTGCATCTCGCCGGCCCGAGCGACCTGGTCGACATCCGGCGCATCGGCGCGTTGAAGGGCATCAAGGCCGATCGCTCGGCGGTGACCATAGGTGCCGCGACCACGCATTTCGAGGTGGCGAGCAGCCCCGACATCCGCAAGGCGATCCCGGCGCTCGCCACGCTCGCCGGCTGGATCGGCGACCCGGCGGTCCGGCATGTCGGAACCATCGGCGGTTCCATCGCCAACAACGACCCGGCGGCGGACTATCCGGCTGGCCTCCTCGGGCTCGGCGCGACCGTCGTCACCAACCAACGCGAGATCGCGGCCGACGACTTCTTCACCGGGCTCTTCTCGACGGCGCTGGAGGACGGCGAGATCATCACCGCCGTCAGGTTCCCGGTGCCGAAGCGGGCCGGCTACGAGAAGCTGCGCCACCCGGCTTCGCGCTTCGCGCTGGTCGGGGTGATGGTCGCGGAGACGGCCGGCGGTGTCCGCGTCGCGGTCACCGGCTCGGGGTCGGACGGCGTGTTCCGCGCGACGGAGCTGGAGGCGGCGCTGGCGAAGAGCTTCACCGCCTCGGCGCTCGCCGGCATCACCATCGCCACGGACCGCCTCATGTCGGACATCCACGGCGATGCCGCCTACCGGGCGAACGCGATCAGGGTGATCGCCCAGCGCGCGGTGGGCTCGGCGAAGTAAGGGCGATCGACGCGTCGGCGCAGGAGCCGGCGCGACCGGTCAGGCGATGCCGGTCACTGCGACGAGCGACCGGGCAATCCCCGGTGCGCAGGCGAGCACCCGGTTGCCGAGCCGCATGCCGTCATTCGCCGCGAAGTCGCTGGTCCGCCCGCTCGCCTCCTCGACGAGGAGAAGCCCGGCGAGAACGTCCCAGCTCCACAGGTGCAGCTCGCAATAGCCCTCGATCCGGCCGCAGGCGACCTGGGCGAGGCCGAGCGCCGCCGAGCCCGCCTGGACGAAGTCGTAGCCGGCATGCACGAGGCGCCCGACGAGGTAGTCATCCATGGGCGCACGGTGCGAATTGCCGGCATCGATGACCGAGTCCTCGGGCCGCAACGTGTCGCGCACCTTGATCGGCCGGCCGTCGCGGAAGGCGCCGGCCCCGCGCCGGGCGGAGAAGAGCTCGCCCGCCGCCGGGTCGATGATGGCGCCGCAGAGCGTGCGGCCATCGGCGCGGAAGGCGATCGACACGGTGAAATGCGCGATGCCGCGCGCGAAGTTCCGGGTGCCGTCGATCGGGTCGACCGCCCATGACGCTTCGCCGTCCGTCCCCCCGGATTCCTCGGTGAGGATTCCATCCTCGGGAAAAGCCTCGGCGATCCGCCGGCGGATGAGGCCGTCATCGCGGCGCCCGTCAGACCCACCCGCCGTCGACGATGAAATGCTGCGACGTGCACATGCGGCTGTCGTCGGCGGCCAGGAACAGGGCCATGCGCGCAATGTCCGGCGGATAGACGCGATCGGGCAGGCACTGGCGCTCGGCGATCTGCCGCTCGCCGTCGGGCGTCAGCCACAGCCGCATCTGCCGCTCCGTCATCACCCAACCAGGGATCATGCAGTTGACACGGATGCGCTCCGGTCCGAACTCGCGCGCCAGCGCCCGCGTCAGGCCGGTGACCGCCGCCTTGGCGGTGACATAGGCGGGGCAGTCGGGATCGCCCACCATCCAGGTGATCGAGCCGAAATTGATGATCGACCCGCCGCCGGCATCGCGCATCTGCGGGCGCACGGCCTGCGCCGCGAAGAACTGATGGCGGAGGTTCACCGCCATGCGGTCGTCCCAATAGGCGGCCGTGACGTCCTCGCTGCGGTGGCGGTCGTCATTGCCGGCATTGTTGCACAGCACGCCGATGGCGCCGTTCACCTTCGCCGCCTCGGCGATCGCGTCGCGCAGGCGGTCGATGTCGCGCAGGTCGCAGGGGATGAAATGGGGCGCCGTGCCGCCGCGCGCCCGGATCTGGTCGGCGAGCGTCCTGCCCGCCTCCTCGGCAAGGTCGGCGAAGGCGACCTTGCACCCTTGTGCGGAGAAATGCTCGACCAGGCTCGCGCCGATGCCGCTGGCGCCGCCGGTGATGAAGATGCTCCGCCCGGCGAGGCTCGGATAGGCCGCCGGTTTCTCGATATTGCCGTTCATCGTCGCCCTCAATGCGAATGGCGGCCGACGGTGGCGTCGCGCCGCCCGACGAGGAAGTCGAAGTCGCAGCCCTGGTCGGCCTGCAGGACGTGCTGGATGAAAAGGCTCTGGTAGCCGCTGGCCGCGGGCGGCACGGGCGGCACCCAGGCACGCCGTCGCGCCTCGAGCTCGGCCTCGTCGACGAGAAGCTCGAGCCGGCGGCCGGCGACGTCGAGCTCGATCATGTCGCCGTCGCGGACCAGCGCCAGCGGACCGCCGCTCGCCGCCTCCGGCGCGGTGTGGAGCACGACCGTGCCATAAGCGGTGCCGCTCATGCGCGCGTCCGAGATGCGCACCATGTCGGAGACGCCCTCCTTGAGGAGCTTCGCGGGCAGCGCCATGTTGCCGACCTCGGCCATGCCGGGATAGCCGCGCGGGCCGCAATTCTTCAGCACCATGATCGAGTCGGCGCCGATCTTCAGGTTGGGATCGTCGATGCGGGCGTGATAGTCCTCGATGTTCTCGAAGACCACGGCCGGGCCGCGGTGCTGCATGAGCTCCGGGGTCGCCGCGGATGGCTTGATGACCGCTCCGTTCGGAGCGAGGTTGCCGCGCAGGACCGCGATGCCGCCCTGTTCCGTCAGCGGACGGTCGAAGGAGCGGATCACCTCGCTATTGTAGTTGGGCGCATCGGCGATCAGCTCGCCGACGGTCCGCCCGGACACCGTCTTCAACCCGGTATGCAGGAGCCCTTTGTCGGCGAGCGCGCGCATCACCGTCCGAAGGCCCCCGGCATAGTAGAAGTCCTCCATCAGGAAACGGCCGGAGGGCATCAGGTCGACGATCGTCGGGACATCCCGGCCGAGCCGGTCCCAGTCGTCGAGGTCGAGCGGGATACCGATGCGCCGTGCGACGGCGATGAGGTGGATCACGGCATTGGTCGAGCCGCCGATCGCACCATTGACGCGGATGGCGTTCTCGAAGGCCTCCCGCGTCAGTATCGCGGACATCGGCACGTCCTCGCGCACCATGTCGACGATGCGGCGGCCGGCGAGATGGGCGAGCACGCCGCGGCGCGCATCGACGGCGGGGATCGCGGCATTGTCCGGCAGCCCGATGCCGAGGGCTTCCACCATGCTTGCCATGGTCGAGGCGGTGCCCATGGTCATGCAGCTTCCCGCCGACCGGCTCTGTCCCTGCTCGGCCGCGAGGAAGTCCTCGATCGCCATGCGGCCGGCCTTCACGTCCTCGTAGAACTTCCAGACATGCGTGCCCGAGCCGATCGTCTGGCCACGGAAGTTGCCGTTGAGCATGGGCCCCCCGGAGACCGCGATCGCCGGCAGGTTGCAGCTCGCCGCGCCCATGAGGAGCGCGGGCGTGGTCTTGTCGCAGCCGACGAGCAGGATGACGCCATCCATCGGATTGCCGCGGATCGACTCCTCGACATCCATGCTGGCGAGATTGCGGAAGAGCATCGCCGTCGGGCGCATGTTCGATTCGCCGAGCGAGGTCACCGGAAACTCGAACGGCACCCCGCCAGCCTCGTAGACGCCGCGTTTGACGTGCTCGGCGAGCCCGCGAAGGTGGGCATTGCACGGCGTCAGCTCGGACCATGTATTGCAGATGCCGATCACCGGCCTTCCATCGAAGAGATCGTCCGGCAGGCCCTGGTTCTTCATCCAGCTGCGGTGCATGAACGCGTTCTTGCCGTTGCCGCCGAACCACTCGGCCGAACGCAATTTGCGGGACTGGGACATCAGGAACTCCGTGGGGGTTTCGCCGCCGGCCGGCGGCGCGCAATGGCCTGGCGGACGTCGTCTTCCGCCGCGTCGAGCAGCCTTAGCACGGCCTTGCCCGCTCCGTCGGCGTCATGCGCGGCTATCCGTTCCACGACCAGGCGATGCAGCGGCATCGAATGGCTCTGTCCGCGCGCGTCGTCGTTCGACAGCCGGAAGCTCATGACCAGCGCCGTCTCGATGAGCGCACCGAGCGAGCCGATCAGCTGGTTGCCGGTCATGCGCAGGATCGCCTGGTGGAAGGCGAGGTCGGGCTCGGCGAAACGCTCGGCATCGTCCGCGACGCGTTCCATTTCCGCGAGCAGGGACTTGAGGAGCGCCACCTCCGTTGCCGTGGCGCGGGTGGCGGCGAGGGAAGCGGCCATCGGTTCGATCGCGCGCCGCAGCTCGAAGAGCTCCCGGGCATCATCGCCGCTGCGCACCGTCGCATAGCGCCAGGAAAGCACGTCCGGGTCGAGAAAGTTCCAATGGATGTGGGCTCGAACGCGCGTCCCCGTCCGCGGGCGCGATTCGACGATCCCCTTGCCGGCGAGCACCTTGATCGATTCCCGGATCACCGTCCGGCTGACGCCGTAGGCGGCGCTGAGCTCATCGGCGGTCGGCAGCAGCTCGCCGGGCGCGATGTCGCCGCGCACGATGCTCTGCCCGATGCGGTGGAGGACGATCGCATGCAGGCTCCCCGACACCGAGCCGCCGAGCCGCTCCCCCGGCCGAAACGGCGCCGGCGCCATTTCGCGACTCGATGTTATATTCTTCATACTTTCCATATTATAGCTTTTATTGGCGGCGCGAGGAGGCGTCAATCTCCGAGGCATGGGCTCGATGCTCCAGGAATCGCGGTGGAGCCGCTATGGACCTCGTTGCAAGTGGCTCGTCGAGGAGAGGACCGGCGGGCGGTAGAGCGCGCGCGCGATCGAGACGCGCTGCTGCCGGCATGGTGGCAGGCGGGCCGGGGGAACGCGCCCGACCGCTTCGCCACGGGTCGGGCCTAGCCGCCGCGCGCGACGAATTCTATGCTTGCGGGAAGATATCGGGGTGGCACCTTGCCGGCCCCGCCTTGTTTCCGGAGGAGACGGGTTTTCCATGTGCGCGGCATGCGGTGTTCTTGGCGGCGGCCCCGACTGGCTCGACCGGAGCGGAAGCGGCGAGCCGGCAAGCTCCGCGCCGGGCTCGGAGCGCCAGCGTCGCATCGCGCTGGTCAACCTGCTTCTCGAAACGCCGCGCCTTCGTCTCCGGCCCTTCGGACCCTGCATGGTGATCGGGGGACCGACCGGGCGCAGCGAAATCGTCGAGGATCTGAGGCACGTCTGGATGCAGGCCGACAGGCTGAGCGCCAGTCACGTCGATCCGCTCGATCCCGCGCTCCTCGATCGTCTCGCCAGTCAATCCCTTGCCCGAAGCCGATAGCCGCCTTGCCGTCTTCCTCCTGACCGGCTTCCTCGGCAGCGGGAAGACGACTCTGCTCGCGGCGCTCCTCCAAGGTGACGCCGGCCGCGACACGGCGGTGGTGATCAATGAATTCGGCGAGATCGGCCTCGACCATCTCATCCTCGGCCGGATCGAGGGCGAGGCGGTGGCCCTCCAGAACGGCTGCGTCTGCTGCGCGCTGCGCACCGACCTCAAGCAGACGCTGCAGGACCTCCTCGACCGTTCCATGCGCGGCGAGATCCCGCGCTTCAACCGCGTGGTGATCGAGACGACGGGCCTCGCCGATCCGGTGCCGATCCTCGAGACGCTGACCAGCGACATCCTGCTCCGGCACCATTTCCGGCATGAGGCGACCATCGTCACCCTCGACGCGATCCTCGGAGAGGGCCAGCTCCGGAGGCATCCGGAATCGGTGCGCCAGCTTGCCCTCGCCGATCGCGTGATCCTGACGAAGACGGATATCGCGACGGCGGAAGAGGTGGAGGAGACGCGCCGCGCCGCGGCCGCCATCAATCCAGGGACGCGGCTCTCGGAGGGCCCGCTGACGCAGGATGCGGTGGGCAGTCTCCTCGAGGCGGCGGAAGGCGATGCGGAGAGCCGCCTGAACGCGGTGCGCGCCTGGCTCGATGCCTTCGAACGGAACGATGTTCCGGTCCATGGGCGGCGCGACGGGGCCGCTTCCGACCTCCGCTCGCTCGCCCTCGACGTCAGGGAGCCGCTCGACTGGAACGCCTTCGGCGTCTGGCTGTCGGCGCTCCTGCATCGCCACGGCAGGCGCATCCTGAGGACCAAGGGTATTCTCGACGTCAGCGATGCGGCGGGACCGGTGATCCTGCAGGCGGCGGAGAGCGTCATCCACCCGCCGGTGCACATGGGCGCCTGGCCGGACGATGCCCGCGGCTCGCGCATCGTCTTCATCACGAGGGGCCTCGACCCGGAGGATATCCGCCGGTCGCTGGAAGTCTTTCTCGCGGCCGCCGCGCGGATGTCCGGATCGGGCGAGGCGGCCGCCTAGCCCCGGATCAGCATCCGCCCGCCGTCGACGAGAAGGGTATGGCCGGTGACGAAGGAGGCGTCGTCGCTGGCGAGGAAATGGTAGGCGGCGGCGATATCCTCCGGCTTGCCGATGCGGCGGACGGGCTGCGTGCGCCCGGTCTCGGCAATGCCGCCGGCGCCGAGCGAATTGACCGAATCAAGGGTCTGCGGCGTCTCGATAATGCCCGGCGCGATGGCGTTGACGGTGATGCCGAGCGGTCCGACTTCGGCGGCGAGCGAGCGCACCATGCCGACGATGCCGGCCTTCGCCGCCGAATAGTGGACATGCGCCTCCCAGGCCTCGAACGGGCCGGCGGTGGAGGCAGTGGCGAGCAGCCGCCCGCCGCCGGCATCGCGCATGGCGGGCAGCACGGCGCGGAAGAGGCGCCAGACGCCCTGCAGGTCGATGCCGAGGGTCTGCTCCCACGACCGGTCGTCGAGCTCGAGCGACGGCTTGCGGCGGGCTATGGCGGCATTGGCGAGCGCTATGTCGATGCGGCCGAACCGCGCGAGGGCCGCGGCGGCCAGCGCGTCGACCGAGGGGGTCTGGCCGACGTCGGTCTCGACCACCATGGCCTGCCTGCCGGCGGCCGCGACGTCGGCGCGGACCCGGTCGACATCGTGGCCGTCCGGCGAATAGGCGGCGAGCACGACATGGGCGCCGGCATGGGCGAAGCGGCGCGCCGTGGCGGCACCGATGCCCGAGGCGGCGCCGGTTATGACGGCGATCTTGTCGGTCAGCGCGAACATCGGGTTCCCCATTGCGGTCAGTAGGCGGTCCAGCCCCCGTCGACCATCAGGAGATGGCCGGAGACGAAGGTGCAGTCGTCGGAGGCGAGGAAGAGCGCGGCGCCGGCGACGTCGTCGGGGCGGCCGAGGCGCGGGAAGGGCGTGCGGGCGAGGGAATAGGCGGTCGCGGCGTCGATGGTGCCGCTCGCGACATATTCGGCTTCGCCGGGGTGGTAGCCGGTGATGATGCGGCCGGGGCCGATGGCGTTCACCAGGATGCCCTCGCGCGCATAGTCGACGGCGAGCTGGCGGGTCATCTGCGCGATGCCGGCCTTGGCGACGGAATAGGTGAGGTGGCCGGGCGGGGCGGTAACGCCGAGCTGGGAGGCCATGTTGACGATGCGCCCGCGGATGCCGTCGGCACGCGCCTCCTCGCCGGCCATCGCCGCGATGGCGGCGCGGTTGACGAGGTAGTGGCTCCTGAGGTTCAGGTCCATGTCGGCGTCCCAGTTTGCCGGCGTCGTGGCGAGGATCGGGTTGCCGCGGAAGGTGCCGGCATTGCTGACGAGGATGTCGATGCGGCCGGAGGCCTGCCGCGCGGCGGCGAAGAGCGCCTCCACCTCGCTCTCCTCGGTGACGTCGGTGCGCTGGAAGATCGCGCGCCCGCCGGCCTCGGCGATCGCACGGGCCGTCGGCGCGCCGCCGTCGCGCGCGGAATTCTCGCCGTCGTCGAGATCGGCAACGACGACCAGCGCGCCCTCCGCGGCGAAGCGGCAGGCGATCGCCCGCCCGATGCCGGAAGCGGCTCCGGTGACGAGGGCGGTGCGGCCGGCGAGCCGCGTCACTTCAGGCCGTCCTCGCCGACCACCTCGGCGACCTTCAGGCCGCCGAGGCGGGCATGCAGGCGGCCGCGCGTGGCGAAGGCCCAGACGATCACCACCTCGTCGGCGCGCGGCGCGTCGGTGAAGGTCGCCGTGATGGTGTCGTAGTGGGAGCGCACGTAGAGCGCATCCTTGAAGGCGAGCGGGACGTCGATAGCCGCGCCGGGACCGGCGACCTTGCCGGTCGACGGCACCCAGGCCTTGCCGCCGCCGATCGCCCGGCGCACCGGGTCGGCGGCGAACTGGGTGAGGAAGGCATTGCCGTGCTCGTATTCGCCGAGGGCGCCGACGAGGCAGGCCTTGCCGTAGCTCTCGACCTTGCGGCTGCCGATGGCCTCGACAGCGCGCCGCCCGAACTCGGCGCCGAGCTTGTCGGAATTGGCGACGATCTCCGAGAGGTCGGCGCTGTAGCGGCCGGCATAGGGATTGTGGATGGCGGCGGCGATGACGAATTTCGCGAGGCTGTCGCCGTCCGCGGGCTCGCCGGTCTCGTTGGCGAGGGTCTCCTCGCTCTGGCAGAACCACTTCCGGATGCGATATCCGGCAAAGGCGGAGGGGGCGGCAGGCATGTCGGCTGTTCCTCTGGATGGCCCGGATGGGCCGGGCAGGCTTCTGTCAGGGCTGTTCGGGAGCGGCGTTCACGCCGTTGAGGCGATGCTCGTCTCCGCTGAAGTCGAGCATGTCCATGAGCGCCTGGTGGCTGGCGCGGACGTGGTCGCGCATCAGCCGCTCCGCGGTCGCCCCGTCGCGCGCCTCGATGACGTGCAGGATGCTCTGGTGCTCGCGGTCCGACTGCGGCAGGCGCCCGGAGCGCCGCACCGACAGGTGGACGAAGCGCGTGTAGAGAAGCTGGTTCATCAGCATCCGGTATTGCTGCATGAGCTTGGCATTGCCGGCGCCGCGCATGATCAGGTCGTGGTACTCGTGCACCAGCGCGACGTAGCGGTCGAAGTCGCCGTCGCCGACCGCGCGCTCGGACCGGCGGACGTTCTCGCGCAGCTGGTCGAGCTCGGGGATCTCGCCGCGATTGGCGAAGAGGCGCGCGGCGGCACCCTCCAGAATCTCCTTCACCTCGAAGAGCTCGTTGATCTCACGCCGCGAGGGCGCCGCGACGAAGGTGCCGACGCGCGGCTTGGTGACGATCAGGCCCTCGGCCTGGAGCTGCTTCAGCGCTTCGCGCACCGGGGTGCGGCTGGCGCCGAATTCCTGCGCCAGCGCCGTCTCGGAAAGGGCCGCGCCGGGGACGAGGTCGCCATGCGCGATGCGCTCGCGCAGCTGGTCCGCCACCCGCTCCTGAACCCCGCGTCTGACCTTCACGGACGACACCTCCCCAAATCACCGGCAGCATTTTCCCGCCATCGGTCTTGCATGCAAGAGAAAATCCATGATGCATGCAAGACAGGGGCGGAAGGTGACCGTTTTGTACGCACTATGTGCAGCATCATGACCAACAAAGGGTCATTGACATGCAAACAGGGCCTCATAAGATGCCTCGTACCATGCAAGAGGGGGGCTTGGAATGCAACACCGTCCCACTTGGCATGCACGCAAACCGTCGGGAGAATCGTGCACATGAGACGCCCAGTTTCGATCGCCGCGCTGGCGGCGCTTTCCCTATTCGTCGGCCATGCCGCGCAGGCCGCCGAGCAGACGCAGCGGGTGGACGGCGTTTCCGTCGACCTGATGGAGGACGCAAAGACCGCCGTTGACACGTCGGCCTTCGCCAAGAAGCCGCCCTACAAGATCGCCACGCTGACCCAGGGCCCGATCAACGGCTGGGGCCTGACGCTCGACACGACCCTTGCCTACCTCGCCTCGCAGGACAAGGACGTCGGCGACCTCATCGTCGTTCCGACCCAGGCGAGCGTCGATCGTGAAATCTCCGCCATGGAGAACACGATAAAGCTGAAGCCCGACCTGATCATCCTCGAGCCGCTGAGCTCGGCGGCGCTCGCCGCCTCGGTCGCGCGCGCGGTAGCCGCCGGCATCCCGGTCGTCGCCTGCGCCGACGGCGTCGAGGGCAAGCCCTACACGACCTACGGCGACGTCGACCTCTACCGCGCCGGCTACGAGGCGGCTAAGGCGCTGGCCGAGGGCCTTGGCGGCAAGGGCAACGTCATCCTCATCAACGGCATTCCGGGCGTCGATGCCGCCGAAGTCTGGAAGTCGGCGGCCGAGGAGGTCTTCGCCAAGTACCCGGATATCAAGATCGTCGGCAACGAATACGGCAACTGGTCGATCCCGACGTCCAAGGAGAAGGCGACGGCGCTGCTCGCCGCCAATCCGCAGATCGACGGCGTGTTCGGCGGTGGCTCCGAGGGCGCTATCGGCGCGCTGCTCGCCTTCAAGCAGGCGGGCCGCGCCCAGCCGCAATATGCGACCGTCTCGCCGCTCAACGGCTGGCTGCGCCTGGCCATGGAGGAGAAGGTGAAGTTCACCGCCTGGCCGCAGCCGGCTGCCCTCGAGGCCAAGTACTGCTTCGAGGCCGGCATGAAGATCCTGCGCGGCGAGCCGGTGATGAAGTTCACCCACATTCCCGAAGAGGTGATCACCGACGCCAACGCCAAGGATCACTACGTTCCCGAGCTGAACGACGATTTCAGCGTCCCTCCGGCGGCGCCGCTTGACGTCTATGTCAAGGCGGGCTTCGGGCGGAAGTGAACGCGGCCGCGACCAGCGGAAAGGCGGCGCCGGGAGAACCGGCGCCGCTCCTTCGCCTGACGGGAATACGGAAGTCGTTTTCCGGAGTGCCGGCGCTCCGCGACGTCCGCTTCGAGTTGCGGTCGGGCGAGGTGCATGCCATTGCCGGCGAGAACGGCGCCGGCAAGTCGACGCTCATCAAGATAATCAGCGGCGCCTATACGCCGGACGCCGGCACCATCGAAATCCGCGGCGAGGCTTTCTCGACGCTGTCGCCGCGCCAGGCGCGCGCTCTCGGCGTCGCGGTGGTCTATCAGGAATTCAACCTGCTCCCCTATCTCACCGTCGCCGAGAACATGTTCCTCGGCGATCTGCCCGGCGGCCGCATCGGATATTCCGCGCGCAGGGCGACCGAGCGAGCCGCGGCGATCCTCGACCGCCTCGGCTCGAAGCTCGATCCGACCCGCCTGGTCAGCGAACTGACGGTGGCCGAACAGCAGCTCGTCGAGATCGGCGCTGCGCTCGCGCTCGACGCGCAGGTCATCATCATGGACGAGCCCTCGACCGTCCTCGACAATGACGAGCTCGCCGTCCTCCACGACGTCGTCCGCCGGTTGCGCAGGGAGGGACGCGGGATCATCTATATCTCGCACCGGCTCGACGAGGTGCTCGGCCTTGCCGATCGCGTCACCGTCTTCAAGGACGGCGAATACGTCCTGACGGTGCCGACGAGCGAGATGACCCATGACTCGCTCATCCGCGCCATGATCGGCCGCGATCTCGTCGACTTCTTCCCCGACCGCTCCGGCGAGCGGGACGCGAAGCCGCTCCTGGCCGTCGACGGCCTGACCGTCCCGAAGAAGATTTTCGGCGTCTCGCTCGGCGTGCGGCCGGGCGAGATCGTCGGCGTCGCCGGCCTCGGCGGCAGCGGCAAGACCACGCTCTGCCGGGCGCTCGTCGGGCTCGAGGAGCGGGCTGCCGGCACGATCCGCATCGGCGGCGAAGCCGCGCCCTCGACCCCGCGTGCCTGTGCCCGCGCCGGTCTGGTGATGGTGCCCGAGGACCGCAAGGCGCACGGCGTCTTCGCCGGCCATTCCCTCGCCTTCAACCTGACCATCTCGGCGCTCTCTCGCCTGAAGAGCCTGTTACTCATCTCGCCGCCGAGGGAGCGCGCGCTGGTCGATCGCGCCATGGCGGAATTCGACGTTCGCCCGCGCAATCCGGCACTCGACATCACCAAGCTCAGCGGCGGCAACCAGCAGAAGGTCGTCCTCGGCCGCTGGCTCTCCGGCGAGCCGCGGGTGATCGTCCTCGACGAGCCGACGCGCGGCGTCGACGTCGGCGCCAAGAGCGAGATCTATCGCCTGGTCGAGCGCTTCGCCACGGGCGGGGCCGCCGTGCTGATCGCCTCCTCCGATGTCACCGAGCTGCTCGGCATGTGCGACCGTATCGTCGTCTTCCACCAGGGACGCCTGGTGGCCGACATTCCACGGTCGGAGGCGACGGAAGAAGGGATCATCCGCGCGGCCACCATCGCCCCGACGGTTTCCGGAAACGTGCGAGTGGCCGCGTGACCGCCGTTCCGGGCACGATCGGAGGTACGGCAGGGAGCGACCGCGCGCTGCGATGGATGCGGCGCAACGGCGCGGCGCTCCTCATCTACGCAATCGTCGTCGTCTTCGTCGTCGTCGCCTCGATCCTCTCGCCGACCTTCCGCGACGTCTCCAACCTGATGGACGTGCTGCGCCAGTCCACCGTCCTCGGCCTCGTCACCATCGGGCAGCTTTTCGTCATGCTCGCCGGCGGCATCGACATGTCGGTCGGCATGATCGCCCGCGTCGTCGGCCTCGGCATTGCCGTCGCGATGACGACGCTCGGCGTGCCCCCGCTCGCCGCCATCCCGCTGGCGCTCCTCGCCGGCACGCTGATCGGCCTTGCCAACGGCGTCGTCGTCGCCCGCTTCAGCGCACAACCCTTCATCGCCACCCTCGGCATGATGGGCATCCTCTACGGCGTCGCCCTCGCGATCAGCAACGGCCCGACCAAGATGGTCCCGATCGTGATGCTGTCGATCTACGACACCAGCTTCGGCCCGGTTCCGGCGGCCGTGATCGCCATGGCGGTCATCTGGGCGCTCGCCTGGTGGATCCTGCGCGCCACCCGCTTCGGCCGCGGTATCTACGCCGTCGGCGGCTCGCCCAAGGTCGCGCGCCTTGCCGGCCTCGGCGGCGAGCGGATCATCATGGCGACCTATGCCATATCGGGCCTGGTCAGCGCCGCCGGCGGCATATTCCTCATCGCCCGCTCCGGCGTCGGCAACCCGAACATGGCGATCGGCCTCGAGTTCCAGTCGATCGTCGCCGCCGCGATCGGCGGCATCAGCCTCTATGGCGGCCGCGGATCGGTCGTCGGCGCGCTTGGCGCGGTGATCCTGATCTCGGTGATCTCGAACCTCTTCGACCTGTTCCAGATCAGCGCCTATTACCAGGACCTGACCCTCGGGCTGATCGTCGTGCTGGCCGTGGCCATCCACCGGAAGGACGGCGCGCGATGAGCGAGAGCATCGCCCTCGATCGCGCCGCCGCATCGTCGCGGGCGACGACGCTCCGCGCCCGCGTCCTCGACTGGCTTTCGCAATATGCCGCCTTCGGGGCGATCGTCGTCACGCTCCTCGTCGCCGCCGTGATGGCGCCCGCCTTCTTCTCGCCCGGCAACATCCGCGCCGTGCTCATCCAGACGGCGATCCTCGGCATCGTCGTCCTCGGCCAGACCGTGGCGCTGATCGCGCGCGGGCTCGACATGTCGGTCTCGGCGACCATGACCTTCGCCGCGGTGCTCGTCGGCGAATCGGCATCGAGCGGCAATTTCGGTCTGCTTGCGGCGCAGCTCGCCATCCTCGTCGTTTGCGTCGGCCTCGCCAACGGGCTCCTGGTGACGTGGCGGCAGGTGCCGCCCTTCGTCGCGACCTTCGCGCTTCTCATCGTCGTCGACGGTGCGCGCCTCGCCTATACCCACGGGCAATCGGCCAACTCCGCGCCGGAATGGCTGGCGCAGATCGGCTCGGGTTCGCTCGCCGGCGTGCCGATCCCGGTTCTGATCTGGCTGGCGCTGCTCGCGATCCTGTTCGTGGCGCTGGCGCTGACATCCTGGGGACGCTGGCTCTATGCCGTCGGCTCCAACCGTGAATCGGCGCGCCACGCCGGCATACCGGTCAATGCGGTGGTCATGTCGACCTTCTTCGTGACCGCCCTCGCGGCCATGGGGGCGGGCGTGCTGCAGGCCGGCTACGTCGGTTACATCGACAACACCCTCGGCGCCAACTATGGCCTCAACTCCATGGCCGCCGCCATCATCGGCGGCGTCGCCTTCACCGGCGGGCGCGGCGGCGTCATCGGCTCGGCCATGGGCGCCCTCCTCCTCACCATCCTCGTCAACCTCCTCGTCGTCATGGGCCTCGACCTCTTCTGGCAGCGCATCGTGCAGGGGGCCGTGCTGGTCATCGCCGTGGTCATCCAGGGATTGCGCTCGCGCGCCGAGCAGTCGTGATCCCTGGCAGCAAGTCGTGAAAGAGAAATGCCAAGTTCCGCAATGAGCCTGCAAGCGAATCAAAAGAAACTGTCTTCCTTCCGTCGGTTCTCGTCATCGCGTCCGGGTATCAGCTACCTCGACGTTCCGGCACGTGCGGGGAGGGAAGGGGCCCTGCCCCTTCTCCTCCTGCACGGCGTCGGGAGCTCGTCCGATACCTGGAGCGAATTGCTGCCTCTCCTCGACGGCCGGCGGGTCGTCGCGCCGGACTATCGCGGGCACGGCGCGTCGGAGATCGCGCCGCTTCCCTACGCCATGGACGATTTCGTCGACGACGCCTTCCGGCTCCTCGACGAGCTGAAGATCGCGGCCGCCCATGTTGCCGGCTTCTCGATCGGCGCCCTCTTCGCCGAGCGCATGGCGATCCTGCGGCCGCAACGCGTCGCGACGCTTGTCCTCCTCAATTCCATCGCCGACCGCACCCTCGCGCAGAGGGAGCGTGCCGCGGCGCGCCACCAGCTCATCGCCTCGACGCCCCCCGCCGAGCTCGCGTCCGGCTCGGCGGCGCGCTGGTTCACGCCGGCTTTCCGTGAGGCCAATCCGAAGCTGGTCGGGGATGAGGTCGGCATCGTGTCTGCGATTGCCCACGCCCCCTATGCTTCGTCCTATGGTGTCCTCGTGGAGAACGACCTGATCGACGCCGTCGGCGCCATCGAGTGTCCGACGCTGATCATCACGGGCGAATTGGACGAGGGCTCGACGCCGGCCATGTCGCGGGCGCTCGCCGAACGCATTGCCGGTTCGCGGCTGGTGATCGTGCCGGGCGTCAAGCACTACATCCACATCGAGCGGCCCGCCGCCATCGCCAGCGAGGTGAATGCCTTCCTCGCGGCGCGCGAGCCGGCCGAGGAAGCTGGGCCAACCGCCGCGACGCGGCGCTGAACGGGAAGGGAGCGCTCCCATGAAAGACATCAAGGTTACCTTCGGGGTCGACGTCGATGCGGTCGCCGGCTGGCTCGGCTCCTATGGCGGAGAGGATTCGCTGCAGGATATCCAGCGCGGCCTCTGGGCCGGCGAGGTCGGCCTGCCGCGGCTCGTCAAGCTCTTCGGCCGCTACGGCATCAGGTCGACGTTCTTCTTTCCCGGCCATTCCATCGAGACCTTCCCGCGCCAGACCGAGATGGTGGTGAAGGCGGGCCATGAGGTCGGCGCGCATGGCTATTCGCACGAGAACCCGCGCAGCCTGTCGGTGGAGCAGGAAGAGGCGGTGATCGGGAAATCGATCGAGCTGATCGAGAAGGTCACCGGCAAGAAGCCGACCGGCTACATCGCCCCCTGGGGGGAGATGTCGCGCATCACCACCGACCTCCTCCTCAAGAACGGCTTCGAATACGACCGCACCCAGGTGTTGCACGACTTCCAGCCGTTCTACGCCCGCACCGGCGATCAGTGGACGGTTATCGACTTCTCCAAGAAGGCGGAGGAGTGGATGAGGCCGCTCGTCCGCGGCAAGGAGATCAACCTGGTCAGCATCCCCTTCAACTGGTACCTCGACGACCTGCCGCCGATGATGTTCGTCAAGTCGAGCCCCAACTCGTTCGGCTTCACCAATCCGCGCGACATCGAGGAGCTCTGGCGCGACCAGTTCGACTGGGTCTATCGCGAATACGACTATGCGATCTTCCCGGTCTGCCTCCATCCCGACGTCGCCGGCCGGCCGCAGGTGCTCCTCATGCTCGAGCGGCTGATCGAGCACATGGCCGGCAAGCCCGGCGTCACCTTCGACACCTGTCACAACCTCCAGCGCGACTTCCGCAAGCGCTTCCCCTTCGAGACCGACAGCAAGTATCCTTTCGACCGCGGCATCGCCTGACCGGCGCTCCTGCCATGGGCCGGCCGGTCATCGCCATCCTCGCCCTCGGCGGCACCATCGCCGCCGCCCCTCCCGAGCCGGGACGGGCGGCGACCATGGACCGCGACGCCGACGCGATCGTCCGGAGCGTCCCGGCGCTCGCCGCGATCGCCGACGTACGGCCGGAATCCTTCCGCCGGATCGGCTCCGCCGACCTCGGCTTCGCCGACATCGTCGCGCTGGCGAAGCGCATCGACGCGATCGCCGCCACGGTCGCCGGCGTCGTGGTCACGCAGGGCACCGATACGCTCGAGGAGACGAGCTTCCTCCTCGACCGCCTCGTCGCCTCGGACGTGCCGGTGGTGGTGACCGGCGCTATGCGGAACGCTGGCCTGCCGGGAGCGGATGGCCCCGCCAACCTGCTCGCCGCGGTGCGCGTCGCCGCGAGTCCGCTCGCCCGCGCCGCCGGCACCCTCGTCGTCATGAACGACGAGATTCATCTCGGGCGCTTCGTGCGCAAGGCCCACGCTACCTCGCCGGCGACTTTCGAGTCGCGGCCGCTCGGGCCGATAGGCTGGGTCGCCGAGGGCCATGTCCGCATGCCGCTCGCTCCGCGCACGCGTCCGCGCCGCTTTGCCCTCGACGTGGGCGTGGCGGTGCCGCAGGTGGCGCTCCTCAAGATGTCGCTGGGCGATTCGCCGACGCTGATCGAGCGGATCGACACCGGCACGTTTGCCGGCGCGGTGATCGAGACCTACGGCGCCGGGCACACCTCGCAGCGCGTGCTCGACGCGCTGGCCGGGCTCGCGGTGCGCATGCCGACGGTCTTCGCATCGCGGACGGGCGCCGGCGAGGTCCATACCTCGACCTGCGATTTCCCGGGCTCGGAGCTGCGGCTCCTGGAACGCGGCCTGATCCCCGCGGTCGCGCTGGACGGGCTGAAGGCGCGGCTCTTGCTGACCCTGGCGCTGGCCGGCGGCCTGGAGGCGCAACACTTGAGGGACGAATTCGCGGCAGCGGTGCTCTAGGGGCACGCGGCTTCAGGTGGTCCGCACCGATGGGGCCGCAGCGAACGGGCCGAGCGCCGCAACGTGCTCGGCCACGCGCGCCATGCCGAAAGCTGTCGGGCGCAGGGCCGGCGCGCGGTCCTCGACGGCGAGGCCGGCCCTCAGGGCAAAGATGCGCTTGCCGTAGCAGACGAGGGTCTCGATCGACTGCATCATGAAGATGATGGCCGGCAGGATCCGCTGATAGGATTGCCGTGCCGCCTCGAGGTCGCTGGCGGCGAAACGCTCGTAGATCCGCACCGTGTGGTCGATGCAGTCGGGCGCCAGCACCAGCCCGGCGCAGCCCGCCTGCAAGCTCTCGATCAGCTCGAGCCCGCCGCGGCCGTTGAACACGGGCACGCGGCCTTCAGTGACCTCGACGAGGCGGGCGATCTCGGTTGCGGAACCCTCGCCTTTCAGCAGGCAGACATTCGGATGCTGGCGGCAAAGGATCGCGATTTCCTCCGCCGAGAGGCCGCGGCCCAGATAGGCGGGCGCATTCTGGATGGCGACGGGCAGGTCGGTCGAATCCGCCACCCGGCCGAAGAAGCGGATATATTCGATCGCCGCATAGGTGCCGGCCATGGGCGGCTGCAGGATCACCCAGTCGGCGCCGGCCGACCTGGCGTGCCGCACGCTCGCGACCTGTTCGGCGACCGAGCCCCCAAAGATCGTGATGCCGAGGGGCCGCCGGCCGGCATTGTCCTCGCCGATCCAGTCCATCACCGTCCGGCGCTCGGACTCGGAGAGCTTGGCGACCTCCGTGGCGAGACCGAGCGCGGCGAGGCCGTGCGCGCCGGCCGCGATGCAGAGCTCGACCTGGCGCCTCATCGCCGCCCGGTCGAGCGTCTCGCCGGCGTCGAAGAAGGCATAGAGGATGGCGTGGATGCCGGAGAGGGCCGGGGGTTTCATGTTCCGCCCTGCCGCAGCGCCATGCCGGTTGCCGGATCGAAAAGGTGGATCGCCGCCGGATTGACGTGGAGCGGTATCGGGCGGCCGGCCGCGGCCGGCGTGCTGGCATCGAGACGCGCGGTAAAGCTGGTCCGGCTTTCGCCGCCCGCCATGATCGCAGCGCCATCACCGGCTGCAACCGAATCGGCGCTCACTCCGGTGGCATCCACCGGGAAGACGGCAAGGATCTCGCTGCCCAGGCGCTCGACCAGCTCGACCTGGACGCGCATCTCGACGGTATCCTTGCCGGGCACCTCGCGGATGTCGCTCGGCCGGAGGCCGACGACGACCGGCTTTCCCTCGCTCGCGGCCGGGACCGCGGCGGCGGGCAGCGGAAAGCGGAGGGAACCGAGGCGCAATTCGCCGTTCTCGATGCGGCCCGCGGCGAAGTTCATCTCCGGCGACCCGATGAATCCGGCGACGAAGATGTTGCGCGGGCGGAGGAAGAGCTGCTCCGGCGTGTCGACCTGCTGGACCAGTCCGTCGCGCATGACGCAGACGCGGTCGCCGAGGGTCATCGCCTCGACCTGGTCATGGGTGACATAGACCGTGGTCGTGTGCAGCCGCTCGCGCAGCCGCGCGAATTCGGTGCGCATGTGGACGCGCAGCTTCGCGTCGAGGTTGGAGAGCGGCTCGTCCATGAGGAAGGCGGCCGGCTCGCGGACGAGGGCGCGGCCGATGGCGACGCGCTGGCGCTGGCCGCCGGAAAGCTGCCCCGGCCGGCGCGTCATCAGCGGCTCGAGGCGGAGGAGGGCCGCCGCCTCGCGCACCCGCCGCTCGGTCTCGGCGCGCGGCGTGCCGCGCAGCCTCAGGCCGAAGCTGAGGTTGCGCTCCACCGTCATGTGCGGGAACAGCGCATAGGTCTGGAAGACCATGGCGATGTCGCGATCCTTTGCGGGGAGTTCGTTGACCACCTTGCCGTTGACGACGATGCGGCCGTCCGAGATTTCCTCGAGGCCGGCGATCATGCGGAGCAGCGTGGACTTGCCGCAGCCGGATGGTCCGACGAGAACGACGAACTCCCCGTCGGCCACGTCGAGCGAGACGTGATTCACCGCCAGCGCCCCGTCGGCGTAGCGCTTGCTGACATTCTCGATGCTGATCGATGCCATGGATGGTCAGGCTCTTACTGCGCCGAAGGAGAGCCCGCGGATGAGGCCCTTCTGCGCGACGATGAGGAGGATGGCGATGGGCGCGATGAGCAGGTTGGCGGCGGCCATGAGGCCGGCCACCTGCACGTTCTGGAAGGCGATGAAGCCGAGGATGGCGACCGGCCCGGTCTTCACCGCGCCGCCGGCAAGGGTGAAGGAGAAGGCGAGCTCGTTCCACGAGAAGATGAAGACGAGGATCGCCGTGGCGATGAGCCCGCCGCGCACCTGCGGCAGCGCCACGCGGAGAAGCGTTGTCAGGTGCCCGGCGCCCTCGAGGTTCGCCGCCTCCAGCGTTTCCTTCGGGATGTCGGCGAAGAAGGAACGCAGCATGAAGAAGGCGAGCGCCAGGCTGATCACCGTGTGCATGATGATCAGCACCAGCATGGTGTCGAGGAGCTGCACGCTGCGGAACAGGATGAAGTAGGGCAGCACCACCACGAAGGCGGGCAGCATGCGGGTGCTGAGGATCCAGGCTTCGAGGTTGGCGCGGCCGCGGAACTCGAAGGTGGCGCAGACGAACGCCGCCGGCACCGCGATGATGAGGACGAGGATGGTGGAGGCGACGCCGATGATCAGCGAGTTGAGGAGCGCGCCCATGAACTCGGCATTGGCGAAGACGCCGGCGAAATTCTCGAAGGTGATGGCGGCGAGGAGCGGCGGCGTGCCGCTTTGCGCATAGATCGGATCGGCGAGCGCGACGCGCAGCGTATAGAAGAGCGGCGCCACCCAGACGATGCAGAACAGCGTCAGGAAGACGGTGCGGAGAAGGCGGCCGGTCGCGGGACTCATCGCCGTTCCCTTGGGCTGACGATGCGCTTGGTGATCGGCTGCGAGACGACCAGCACGATGACCAGCATGATCAGCGCGAGCGCTGCGGCGCGGCCGAAATTGAGGTTCTGGAACGCCGTCCGGTAGAGGAGGACGTTGAGCGTCTCGGTGGCGTTGCCGGGCCCGCCTGCGGTGATCACCCAGAACGTGTCGAAGGTGCGGAAGAGGTCGATCCCGCGGAAGAGGACGACGACGAGGATCAGCGGGCGCAGGAGCGGCAGCGCGACGTAGAAGACGCTCCGCCAGAAGCCGGCGCCTTCCACCGCCGCTGCCTCGAAGGCTTCCTTCGGGAGCGCCATCAGGCCGGCGAGCAGGATGAGGACGACGAAGGGCGTCCACTGCCAGGTGTCGACGATGATGAGCGAGGGCAGCGCCAGGGCATCCGAGGCGGTCCAATCGAGCGTCGGCAGGCCGAAATGGGCGAGGAGCACGTTGATGCCCCCGCCCGAGGGATTGAAGAGAAGGCGCCAGGCGAGCGCCAGCGCCACTGGCGTCAGCCCGAAGGGCAGGATGAGGAGCGTGGTGAAGATGCGCGAACCGCGGAGCGGGCGCCACAGCGCCAGCGCTACCAGGAAGCCGATGACCAGTTGCAGCGCCAGCGCCACGACCACGAAGACGATCGTGACGGTCAGCGAATGGAGGAAGCCGCTGCCGGTGACGACGGACGTGAAATTGCGCAGGCCGACGAAGCCCTGCTTGAAGGGCTGGGTGAGGTCGACGGCGCGGATGCTGTACCAGAGGTTGGCGAGGAAGGGATAGATCGTGAGCGCGGCAAGCACGACCACCATGGGCGCGAGCATGCCGCGCCGGGCGCCGGCGCCGGATTTCCTCCGTCCGGATGCGGTTCCTCCCGGCTCACCGGGGCCCCGCGCGGCTGACGACGATGCGCCGACCACCGTTTCCTCCCTTGGATCGCTGCATTCACGCCCTCCGTCTGCCGGAGGTGCCGTTTGGAGAGCTAATATCTCATATTATATGAGTTGTGAACCGGCTGGCCCACCGACCAGTTCCTTTCCCCGTGTCTTCAGTTCGGCAATGCTGCTCACTCCCATCAGCGCCATGGTGTTGTCCATCTCGATGGCGAGCAGGCGGAGCGCGGCACTCACGCCCGCCTCCCCCGCGGCGGCAAGGCCGTAGACATAGGCCCGGCCGAGGAGGACGCCGTCGGCGCCGAGGGCGATCGCCTTGACGATGTCGCTGCCCCGGCGGATGCCGCTGTCGAAAAGGACTTCGATCCTGCCTGCGACCGCCGCGGCGATGGCGGGCAGGACACGGATCGAGGAGGGCGCCGAATCGAGCTGGCGGCCGCCATGGTTGCTGACCACCAGCGCATCGACGCCGCCATCGACCGCGCGCCGCGCATCTTCCGGCGAGAGGATGCCCTTGATGACCAGGCGGCCGGACCAGCGGTCGCGCAGCCATTTCAGGTCGCTCCACTGCAGCGACGGGTCGATCAGCCTCGTCATGCGGGCGGTCTGCTGCATGAGGCTGTTGCCGAATTCGGGCCAGTCGCGCGCCGCCCCGAGCGAGCGCTTGCCCGCGGCAAGCTGGTCGAGGCACCAGCGCGGATGGAGGACCATGTCGGCGAGCGGGCGGAGGCCGAGGCGCTCGGACGTGCGGAAGCCGTTGCGCGTATCGCGCTCGCGCAGGCCGCCGACGGCGGTATCGGCGGTGACGAAGAGCGTGGTGACGCCGATCTTCCGCGCACGCTCGAGAAGCTGCTCGGCGAGCTCGCGCCGCTGGAAGATGTAGATCTGGAAGTCGGGGACGAGGCCGGCCGCCGCCGCGACATCCTCCATCGCGGCGATGGCGAAGGTCGAGAGGCAGAAATGGATGCCGGCGGTCTTCGCCGCGCGGGCCGCGAGGATCTCGCCGCGCCCGGCGAACATGCCGCAGAAGCCGACCGGCCCGAGCATGACGGGGAGGGCGGATTTGCGGCCGAGAAAGGCATGGGAAAGGTCGCGCCGGCTGACGTCGACGAGCACCTGCTGGGTCAGCTCCAGCGCCTCGAGATCGGCCCTGTTCCGCTGCAAAGTCGTCTCGCCGAACGCGCCGGCATCGAGATAGTCGAAGAACATGCGCGGCAGCCGCCGGCGGGCGCGGTCGCGCAGGTCGGCGATGTTGATCGGCGGCGACATGGGGCTACCGCTTCGCTTGCGCGGAGAGCACTTCGAGGGTCTCTGCCAGCGCCTTGGTGACGAGGTCGGTCATGCGCGCGGAAGCCTCGGCGGCGTCGCGGGCGGCGATCGATTCCATCACGCCGATATGGTCGCCGAGGGTGTTCTCGAAGACGCGCGGCTCGGCCGTGAGCTTCAGCCGCACCGACCAGCGCAGCGTCGATCCGATGACGCTGGACAGCGCGAGCAGCGGCTCGTTGCGCGCGGCGACGAGGATCGCCTTGTGGAAGTCGAGGTCGGCATCGAGCCCGTCGAGCGAGCCCGGCTGGCTCTCGCGGAGCTTGTCGATCGCCCGGCGCATGGCGTCGAGATCGTTGCGGTCGCAGCGCTGGGCGGCGAGCGCGCACGCTGCCGGTTCGACGATCTTGCGCAATTCGAAGAGCGAGACGATGAAGGTCGGGCTCGGCTCGACCTCGAAATGCCAGGACAGCACGTCGGGATCGAGGAGGTTCCAGCGCTCGCGCGCGGTGATCCGCGTTCCGGCCTTCGGCCGCGTGTCGACCAGGCCCTTGGCGGCGAGGATGCGCACCGCCTCGCGATAGGCCGTGCGCGAGACCGAGAGGTTGGCGCTGACCACGTCCTCGTTGGGCAGCACGTCGCCGGGCGCGAGCTTGCCGCCGATGATCATGACGCCGAGCTGGTGCGCGACCGAGCCGTGGAGGCGGCGGCGGCTGATCGTTGAGGGCGCGTTCACCCGCTCGATGACGCTCCATTTTTCCAAAGGTGACAGCTGCTTCCCCCGCTCGGCATGGACCGTTGTATTATTTACTCATACAATAATAGTCGTTGCGACCGGGCGGCAACCCCGCTGACGTCTGCGGCAGCGGTCCGGTCGGCCAACAGGGAGAGAGTACCGGCATTCCTCCTGCCGGCAAAGGAAGCTTGGGACACAATGAGCGAGAATAGGCGCCGCTTTCGGTCGGCTGAATGGTACGGGAAGAACGACAAGGACGGCTTCGTCCACCGCAGCTGGATGCGCAACCAGGGCGTGCCGTCGCGCATGTTCGACGGCCGGCCGGTCATCGGGATCTGCAACACCTGGTCCGAGCTGACGCCGTGCAACGCGCATTTCCGCACCATCGCCGAGCATGTGCGCCGCGGCGTCCTCGAGGCCGGCGGCTTCCCGCTCGAGTTCCCGGTCACCTCGCTCGGCGAATCGAACCTGCGCCCGACCGCGATGTTCCTGCGCAACCTCGCATCCATGGACGTGGAGGAATCGATCCGGGGTAATCCGATCGATGCGGTGGTGCTGCTTTGCGGCTGCGACAAGACGACACCGTCGCTGGTCATGGGAGCGGCGAGCGTCGACCTGCCGACCATCGTCATTTCCGGCGGCCCCATGCTGAACGGCCACTATCGCGGGCGCCAGATCGGCTCGGGCACGGCGGTCTGGCAGCTGAGCGAGCAGGTCAAGAGCGGCGAGATCAGCGTCGACGACTTCATGGAGGCGGAATCGTGCATGTCGCGTTCCGCCGGCCATTGCATGACCATGGGCACAGCCTCGACCATGGCCTCGATGGTCGAGGCGCTCGGCATCGCGCTGCCCACCAATGCCGCGATTCCAGCCGTCGATTCGCGCCGCTACGTGCTCGCCAACGAGGTTGGCCGCCGCATCGTGGCCATGGCCCACGAGGACCTGCGGCTGTCGAGGATCCTGACGCGGAAGGCTTTCGAGAACGCCATCCGCGTCAACGGCGCCATCGGTGGCTCGACCAATGCCGTCGTCCACCTCATCGCCATGGCCGGCCGCATCGGCGTCGACATCGGCCTCGACGACTGGGACCGGCTCGGCCGCGATATCCCGACCATCGTCGACCTGCAGCCCTCCGGGCGCTTCCTGATGGAGGACTTCTACTATGCCGGCGGCCTGCCCGCGGTGATGCGGAGGCTGGGCGAGGCGGACCACCTCCACAAGGATGCGCTGTCGGTGACCGGCGGCACTATCTGGGACGGCGTCGCCGATGCGCCGTGCTGGAACGACGAGGTCATCCGGGCGCCCGACAAGCCGCTGACCGCCAATGGCGGCATCGCGGTGCTCCGTGGCAACCTCGCGCCGCGCGGTGCCATTCTCAAGCCGTCGGCGGCCTCGCCCGAGCTGATGGTGCATCGCGGCCGTGCCGTCGTCTTCGAGACCATCGAGGACTATCACGCGCGTATCTCCGATCCGGACCTCGACATAGACGAGACCTGCGTGATGGTCCTGAAGCATGCCGGGCCGATCGGCTATCCGGGCTTCGCCGAGGTCGGTAACATGGGGCTGCCGCCGAAGCTCCTGAAGCGCGGCATCCGCGACATGGTGCGCGTCTCGGACGGTCGCATGAGCGGCACGGCCTACGGCACCGTGGTCCTCCATGTCGCGCCGGAAGCGGCCATGGGCGGCCCACTCGCGCTCGTCCGCAACGGCGACATGATCGAGCTCGACGTGCCCAACGGCCGCCTGCATCTCGACGTGCCGGAGGAAGAGCTGGACCGGCGCCGCGAGCAATGGAAGCCGCCCGTGGGCAAGCCGACGGGAGGCTATGCGCGGCTCTTCGCCGACCATGTTATGCAGGCCGACAAGGGCGCCGATTTCGATTTCCTCGTCGGCAGCCGTGGCTCGGTGGTTCCGCGGGAGTCTCACTAGATGTCCGTCACCCTTTCACCACTCCGGGTTCTCGTGCCGGTCGGCGACCGCTGCGGCGAAGGCGCAACATGGGACGCCGCCGACGATTGCCTCTACTGGACGGATATCAACCGCTATCTCGTCCATCGCTGGCGCCCGTTGGACGAGACGGTGCGCACCTGGATGTTCGACGAGCCGGTGGTCGCGCTGGCGCTCACGACCGATCCGACCGTCATGATCGTGGCGACCGGGAGCAGGCTCATCCTGTGGCGGTCGCGGACCGACGAGCGGAAGCCGCAGGGCTTCGCGCTGGAAGGCTGGCCGAAGGTGCGCCTCAATGACGGCCGCCCCGATCCCGGCGGCCGCTTCTGGATCGGCTCGATGCGGAACAATGTCGGGCCGGAGGGCCAGCAGCTCGCGGCCGGCGGCACCGATGGCCTGCTCTTCCGCATCGACGGCAAGGGGACGACCGTGGAGCGGCGCGGGATCGGGATATCCAACACGCTTTGCTGGAGCCCGGACCGGACGAAGTTCTACTTCGCCGATACGCTGGCCAACATCATCTGGGTGCATGACTATGACGATGCCGCCGGCATGATCGGCGCGCCGCGCGTCTTTTTCGAGGGTTTCGATCGCGGCTGGCCGGACGGCTCCGCCATGGATGCCGAGGGCTACCTCTGGAACTGCCGCTTCGGCGGCGGCTGCGTGGTGCGCATCGCGCCGGACGGCAGCATCGACCGGATCATCGACCTGCCGGTCACCAACGTCACCACCTGCACCTTCGGCGGGCCGGACCTGAAGACGGCGTTCATCACCACCGCCTCGGTTCTTTCGCCGGAGACCGAGCGGCTCGCCGGGTCGCTCTTCACGCTCGAATCGAGCGTTCCCGGCCTGCCCGAGAACCGATTCAGCATGTGAGACGGGTCTGAGACGCCACGGGACGAGAGGGCGACGCGCCCTCGGTGGCGGCCGCTTGACCACTTTTCTAATTCTACTATCCTCAGAGTAATTAAAAGGGAGGGCGGCCCGGGGCTCAGGCCCCGAGCCGCACGGGAAAGGCGTCCGGGCAGACGTGCTGCCTGGAAGCGGCTCGGGAGGACCATGGATTACGACTACATCATCGCCGGCGGCGGCTCGTCCGGCTGCGTGACCGCCTGGCGGCTGGTCAAGGACCACGGCGCCCGCGTCCTCCTCCTCGAGGCCGGTCCGCCCGACAAGTCGATGCTCTTCCGCATGCCCGCCGGCTTCTTCAAGATGCTCGGCGGCAGTCCCTATCTGAACATCTACGAGTCCGAGCCGCAGGCGCGCCTCAACGGGCGCACGACCAAGGTCCCGCAGGCAAACGTGCTCGGCGGCGGCAGCTCGGTCAACGCCATGATCTACATGCGCGGCAAGCCCGAGGAATATGACGAGTGGGATGTCGCGAGCGGCGGCGCCGGATGGACCTGGCGCCACATGCTGCCGCACTACACGCGCCTCGAGGGCAACCAGCGCCACGTCATGCCGCTCCACGGCGATGACGGCCCGCTGAAGGTCTCCGACCACGTCCATATCTGCGACATGGCCTGGATATACCTGCAGACGCTGCAGAACATGGGCGTGCCGTTCAACAACGACTTCAACAGCGGCAGGCAGCACGGCGTCGGCTTCATGCAGCTGACCACCGACCACGGCAAGCGCTGCAGCGCCGCCACCGCCTTCCTGAAGCCCATCCTCAACGACAAGCGCCTGACGCTGAAGACCGGCGCCGCGGTCACCAACCTTCTCTTCGAAGGCAACCGGTGCATCGGCGTCGAGTATGTCCAGAACGGACAGGTGCACAAGGTTCGCGCCGCCAACGAAGTGGTGCTGACGTCGGGTTCTTACGTATCCCCCAAGCTGCTGATGCTCTCCGGTATCGGCCCCGAGGCGCATCTTGCCGAGCACGGCATCAGGACGCGCGTCGACCTGCCCGGCGTCGGGCAGAACCTGCAGGACCACCACGAGGTGCCCGTCAGCGCCTACACCAAGGGAGCCTACGGCTACTTCGGCGAGGAGCGCGGCCTGAAGATGGTGGTCAACGGGCTGCAATACCTCCTGTTCGGCACCGGCCCGGTATCCTCGAACGGGGCCGAGACCTGCGCCTTCGTCAACCCGGAGACGCGCGGGCCCGACAGCAACGTCAAGATCTACTGCGTCGCGATGATCTATCTCGACCGTGACGTCGCCGACGTGCGGCCCGGCCACGGCGTCACCTTCACCTGCTGCCTGATGCGGCCGAAGGCGCGCGGCTCGGTGACGCTGCGCTCCGCCAATCCCATGGACCGGACGCTGATCAACCCGAACTTCCTCGGCCATCCCGACGACCTCAGGATCGAGATCGCGGCGCTCCGCTACGGGCGAGAGATCCTCGCCTCGCGGCCGATGGCCGACACCGTGCTGAAGGAAGTGCTGCCCGGTCCCGGCGTGCAGACCGACGCCGAGCTGACCGAGTTCTGCAAGCGCACGGTGAAGACCAACTACCATCCGGTCGGCACCTGCGCGATGGGCCTCGACAGCAATCCGATGGCCGTCGTCACGCCCGACCTGAAGGTGCGCGGCGTCGAGAACCTGCGCGTCTTCGACGCCTCGGTCATGCCGAACCTGATCAGCGCCAATACCAATGCCCCCACCATGGCGATCGCCGACAAGGCGGTCGGCCTGATGATGGGCGAGACCCCACCGCCGCCGGCGGTCCTCTGAACGAAAGCGAAATCAAGCGCCGGGGCCGACGGCGGCCAGCGGCATCAAAGGGAGGAACTTCGACTCATGACGAAAATCCGCAAGCCGACGCTCATCGTGCCGACGCGTCGCCAGTTCATCTCGGCCGCCGGCCTCGGCCTTGCCGGGCTCGGCCTCTATGGCGCCGGCTTCCGTCCCGCCTTCGCCGACCTCGCCAAGGCCGGCGACTGGACGAAGTACAAGGGCACCAACCTCCGCCTCCTTCTCAACAATCACTGGTGGACGGACGCCGTGAAGGCGAAGGTCGCCGATTTCGAGAAGCTCACCGGCATGAAGGTGACGCTCGATATCCTGTCCGAGGACAATTACTACCAGAAGGCCGCGGTCGAGCTCTCCGCCGGCACCGGCAACTATGATGGCCTCATGGTCGGCAACCTGCAGGCCGGCCAGTACATGGCGGCCGGCTGGCTCGCGCCCCTCGGCGACCTCATCAAGGGCGTCGTCGATCCGGCCTGGTTCAACATGGACGACATCTTCCAGTCGGGCCGCGACGCGGGCAGCATCAACGGGGTGCTGCAGGCCTTGCCGATCAGCACCGAGGCCCAGGTGGTCATGTACCGCAAGGACCTCCTGCAGGCGGCCGGCCTCGGCCCGATCCGCACCTTCGACGATCTCGAGGCCGCGGCCAAGGCCATGAACAAGGACGGCGTCGCCGGCATCGTCGGCCGCGGCCGTCGCGGCCTCGACGTGGTCTGGGTCTGGACCGGCTTCTTCCTCGGGCTCGGCGGCGAGTTCCTGAAGGACGGCAAGGCGGCCGTCGACAGCGAGGCCGGCGTCGCGGCGACCGAGCTCTACATCAACCGGCTGCTCAAGGCGAACGGCCCGCAGGGGACCGCCAACATGAGCTGGCTCGAGGCGAGCGGCGTCTTCAAGGAAGGCAAGGCGGCCATGTACCCGGATGCGAGCGGCCTCGTCGCCGTGGTCCTCGACAAGAAGACCAACAAGAATGCCGACGAGGTCGGGGTCTTCGCCTGGCCCTCGGGCGGCGGCGCGCAGCCGGCGCCGAACTACTGGTTCTGGCTCTTCGGTGTTCCGGCTTCCAGCAAGAACAAGGATGCAGCGGCCTTGTTCACCGCCTGGGCGACCTCGCCGGAAGTCGCGCTCGACGTCGGCCGCCAGAGCGGTTCGCCGGTGGCGCGCGCCTCGGTCTGGGCCGACGCCGACTTCAAGAAGTTCTATCCGGGCGAAATGGCCGACGAGATCGCCAAGAACCTGACCAACGTCCAGGCGGCGCGCGTGCCCTATGGCGACCCGCGCTTCCCGAACGCGGCCGATGCGCTGTCGGTCGAGATCGTCAACGTGCTGACCGGCTCGAAGGACGCAGCGGCCGCGATGAAGGCCGCGCAGGCCGCCATGGACGAGGCGATGCAGTAGGCGTTCTCCCCGCACGAAGCCGAAAAACGGAAAGGGCGCCCGGCGGGCGCCCTTTCTCGTTCCGGAGGGAGGCCGGTGCTCAGTGCGGTATCGGCGCATCCTCGCGGATTAGCTTTTCCTGGCGAAGCTCCTGCCAGAGCGCGGCCGGGATCGGCGTCTCGATGAGGCGGATATTGGCCTCGACCTCTTCCGGCCGGACGGCGCCGGGGATCATGGCAGCGACGGCCGGATGGGCGAGCGGGAACTGCACCGCGGCGGCGGCGAGCGGCACGCCATGGCGCTTGCACACCGCCTCCATCTTCGCCACGCGGTCGAGGACGTCCTGCGGCGCCGGCTTGTAATTGTACTTGGCGCCGGGAACCGCGCCGGTGGCGAGGATGCCGGAATTGAACGGGCCGGCGGTGAGGATGCCGATCCCGCGCGCCTCGCAGAGCGGCAGGAGCTTGTCGAGCGCGCCCTGCTCGAGGAGCGTGTAGCGTCCGGCGAGCATGAAGCAGTCGAAATCGCCGGCTTCGGCGAAATCGAGGAGCGGCTGCACCTCGTTGACCCCGACGCCGACCGCCTTGATGTCGCCGGCGCGGCGCAATTCGTCGAGCGCCTTGTAGGCGCCGGCGACCGCTTCCTTGAAGCGCTTCGGATAGTCGTCGTGCCAGGTCTGCACGTCGACGTCGTGGATGTGCATGACGTCGATGCGGTTCATGCCGAGCCGCTGGATGCTCTGCTCGTAGGCCCGCATCGTTCCGTCGTAGCCGTAGTCGGTGACCAGCTTGAAATCGAGGCCGCCCTGGAAGACGCTGCGATCGACCTTGCTGCGATGCTCGGGAAGCAGGTAGCGGCCGACCTTGGTGCAGAGCACGAAGGCATCCCGATGCTCCCAGTGCTGGCGGAGCACATGGCCGAAGCGGTGCTCGGCAATGCCGCGGCCGTAAAGCGGGGCGGTGTCGTAGAGGCGCACGCCCTGGTTCCAGGCGGCGGTGACGGTTGCTTCCGCGCGCGCCTCGGGAATGACCTCGTAGAGATCGCCGAGGGGCGCGCTGCCAAGCCCGAGCACCGAGACGGACAGGCCGGTACGGCCGAGGGGGCGTTTGTCAGTCGCACGAGTCATTCGGTTCCTCCGTATTTCCTCTTATGATATGTTTTAATGAGAACAGAGAAAAGGCGTGCGGAAGCGCTTGCATGGAAAACTATAGCCAGGCTTCGCCCGAGGAAATCGCCCGCGGGACCGCGGGCTTCGCCGATGCCCTGTTTCCCGGCGATGCGCTCTTCCCGTCGGCGAGCGCGGCAGGCGCTCACGGCACCATGGCCGCGCGGCTTGGCGAGCGGGTTGGGCGCGACGCGGCGGCGCACCTCGCCGCGGCGTTTCTCGCCCGCGTCGGAGAAGGGGATGTGGCCGCAGCCGCAAGGCTGCAGGCCGAGGAGCCGGCGCTCTTCGAGACGGCACGCACCGTCCTGACCTTCGCCTACTACGAGGCGCCGAGCGTGATCGCGGCGATCCGCGCCCTCGGCCACGTCTATAACGACGCGCCGCAGCCGGCGGGCTATGCGCTCCGGCCTTTCGACCCGGCGCGCGAGGCGCCGGTCCGCCCGCGCGGCGCCTATCTGCGCACCGGGGATGTCGCGCGCGTCGATCTCACCGGCATTGCGCTCGCGGGAGACGCGTCATGACCGGCGACGACGAAGCCGACGTCCTCGTCATCGGCACCGGCGCCGCCGGCGGCATCATCGCCAAGGTGCTCGCCGAAGCCGGAATCAAGGTCGTCTGCCTCGACCAGGGGCCCTGGTTCCGGCCCGAGGCGAAGCCCCACTGGCAGCCCGACTGGGAGTGGCAGCGCGCGACGCGCTGGGCGACCGAGGTCAATGTCCGCGGGCTCAGCAACGACTATCCGATCGACACCGATTCCGAGCACACGCTGATGTGGAACGGGGTCGGGGGATCGACGGTGGTCTATACCGCCGTCTGGCCACGCTTCCGTCCGACCGATTTCCGCAAGGGCGTGGAGCATGGTCTCGCGCCGGACTGGCCGATCACCTACGAGGACCTCGCGCCCTATTACGACGAGACGGATCTCCTGGTCGGCGCTGCCGGTCTTGCGGGCGATCCCGCCATCCCGCCACGCGGCCCGTTCGTCGGATATCCGCCGGCGCATGCCCGCTTCGGCGAGCGGACGGGCCTGGCGCTCGACCGTCTCGGCTGGCACCGCTGGCCGATGCCGGTGGCGATTCTCGGCGAGGGCCATGACGGGCGCCCGGCCTGCAACAATTGCAGCGCCTGCCAGTCGGGCTGCCCGACCGGCGCGATGTATGACGTGTCGCTCGCCATGATGCCGAGGGCGCTCGCCGCGGGCGCGAAGCTGATACCCGACGCCCGCGTCGAGAAGATAGAGACCGACGCATCGGGCCGTGCCACCGGCGCGGTCTATATCGACCGCAATACCGGCCTCCGTCATCGCCAGGCGGCACGGATGGTGATCCTCTGCGGCAATGGCGTCGGAACGCCGCGCTTGCTGCTTCTCTCCGCCAATGCCCGCCAGCCGAACGGCCTCGCCAATTCGAGCGACCAGGTCGGACGCAACCTCATGCACCACACCGCAGGCATCGTGGAGGCCTGGGTGGATAAAGACCTCGAGAGCCACAAGGGCGTGATCAACGGCGCCCATATCTGCGAGGAATTCGCCGAGACCGACCCGCGGCGCGGCTTCGTCAACGGCTTCACTATGCATATCGTCCGGCTGAACGGGGCCAGCTATCAGGCGCTCGGCTCGCACACGGCGCATCGTCCGCCTTGGGGCAGGGCGCACCATGAATGGTTCCGGAGCCATTTCTCGCGCGGCTTCGGCATCCTCGTCCTCGGCGATGACCTGCCGCAGCCCAGCAACCGGGTGACGCTGTCGGAGACGGTCACGGATTCGAGCGGCCTGCCGACCGCGAAGCTCCACTACCGGCTGCATCCCAACGACGACCGGCTGGTGCGCTACGGCATGGAGCGGGCGGTGGAGATCGCCAGGGCCGCCGACGCCTTCGACATCAAGGTCAACGATTTCCGCGAGGCCGACGGCCGGTACCGTCCGCCGACCTGGCATCTCCTCGGCACGGCGCGCATGGGCGACGATCCGGCGACTTCGGTCACCAACCTCTGGCACCAGAGCTGGGACGTGCCGAACCTCTACATCGTCGACGGCAGTTCCATGCCGACCTGCGCTGCGGTCAATCCGACCAGCACGATCAGCGCCATGGCGCTCCGCGCGGCGAGGAGGATCGCAGGCGATTTCAGGGCCCTCGCGGAAGCGACGAAGCCGATCTCCGGCGCCCCGTCGTGAGGCGGCAGAAACGCATATTGCATGCGATATGCGTTTCACCTACCATCGCGGGCAAGCGATACGCCGCCCTTTGGCGGAAGATGTCGTGCTTGGGAGGAATCAAGATGACGATGCTCGGCGCCTTCGCGCGCGGTACTGCCTGCCGTTCCGGTCTCGTTGGCGTGGCGCTCCTGCTCGGGGCCTCGGCAGCCGGCGCTTCCGACAACAAGATCGCCCTCATCCCGGGCGGCCCGCACCCCTATTTCGCCCCCTGGGAGCAGGCGGCGGCGGATGCCAAGAAGGATTTCGGCATCGCCTCGGTCGACTTCAAGGTGCCGACCGAGTGGAAGCTGAACCTGCAGACCGAGCTGATCGAGAGCCTCGCCGCGCAGGGCTATAACGCCTTCGGCATCTTCCCCGGCGACGCGGTCGGCATCAACTCGACCGTCACCGAGCTGAAGGGCAACAACATCCCGGCCGTGGCGCTTGCTGGCTGCGCGCAGGACCCGACCGACATGGGCTTCTGCCTCGGCACCGACGTCTATAACTCCGCCTATCTCGGCACCAAGGAACTGATCAAGGCGATGGGCGGCAAGGGCAATATCGTCCACATTGCCGGCCTGCTCGTCGATCCCAACACCAAGCTCCGCGAGGACGCGGTGCAGAAGGCGGTCGACGAGAGCAACGGCGCGGTCAAGCTCCTGCAGACGGTCGCCGATACCGACGCCCAGGAAGCTGCCGACCAGAAGATCAACGCGCTCCTCGCCGCGCAGAAGGACCAGATCGACGGCATGATCGCCACCGCCTACATCCCGTCGGTGGTCGCCTCCAAGTCGCTCCGGACGCTCGGCGACAAGCGCATCAAGTTCATCGGCATCGACGATGACAAGATCGTGCTCGACGCCATCAAGGACGGCTTCGTCGCCGGCACCATGGCGCAGAACCCCTACGGCCAGGGCTATATCGGCGCCTATGTGCTCGACCTGCTCGCCTCGGGCGCCTGCACCGTGAAGGCCGACGCTCCCTGGGTGAAGACGCCGCAGACGGCGCATTTCATCGACTCGGGCACGCTGGTCATCAACCAGGCAAACCTCGAGAGCTACAAGGACGACCTGAAGAAGGTCACCGCCGAGATCCAGGGCAAGTTCAAGGATACCTACCTGACCTGCAAGTAGGTTCCTCGCAGCTCGGAACCGTTCCGTTCGGTGCGGTTGGGCTCCCGCCCCCTCACCCTCACCCTGTCCCTCTCCCCACCGGGGAGAGGGAACGCAGTTGGCAACCGTGGCGCCAACCCGCGACGGCGTCAGGGAGCAGGCGGAGCCACTTGCCCTCGCCCCCGGGTGGGAGAGGGCTTTTCTCTTGTGCGTGAAGCGAACCAGAGAAAAGGCGAGGGGCTCACTCCTTTCCCACTGCTCATATCGATCCGATCGCTGAGATGACTGAATGACCACCACCGACGACGCCCTCGATGCCATGCCCAAGCGGGGCATCAACTTCGCCGCCATGTCGTCGGCGCTGAGCCTGGTCGTCATCATCGTGGTCTTCTGGGCCTTCTTCTCCTGGCGCCAGCCGGGCTTCCTGTCATCCTTCAATCTCCTTACCCTCGGCCGTGCGCTCGCCATCGACATCGTCATCGGCTTCGCCCAGATGGTGGTGCTCGCCACCGGCGGCATGAACCTCGCCGTCGGCGCCATCGGCGTCTGCACCGTCATGACCAGCGGCTACCTGATGCAGACGCTCGGCCTGCCGATACCGGTCGCCATCCTCGGGGCACTCGCGCTTGGCGCCGCCCTTGGCTGGCTGAACGGCTTCGCCATCGTCAGGACCGGCGTCAATTCCTTCGTCATCACGCTGGCCAGCGCCAACCTCTTTTCCGGCGCCATGCTGATCCTCACCAAGGCAGTGCCGCTCAACGGCCTGCCGCCGGAGATCGGCGCCTTCGGCAAGATGCGCATCAACCTCTTCACCCCGGCGCTGCCCGTCTCGCCCCTCCTCATCATCGCCATCGTCATCGGGATCGTGCTCTTCATCCTCTACCGCTATTCGGTGCTCGGTCGGCGCATCCTCGCCGCCGGCGCCAATCCGCGCGCCGCCGCCATGTCGGGCGTGCCGGTCGACCGCGTCATCGTCATCTCCCACGTGCTCTCCGGCCTGCTGGCCGCCGCCGCCGGCATGATGCTGGTGGCCCGCCTCGGCGCCGCCATGCCTTCGGTAGCCGGCGAGGACTGGCTGCTTCCGTCCTTCCTCGGGCCGGTGCTCGGCGGCACGCTTCTTTCCGGCGGCGCCATTTCCGTGGTCGGCACCATGCTCGGGGCGCTCCTCGTCACCACCATCCGGAGCGGTCTCCTCGTCCTCCAGATCGGGAATTTCTGGCTGCAGCTCTTCCTCGGCCTCATCCTCCTCGTCGCGGTGCTCGCCGACCGCTATCGCGGCATCTTCGCCGAGCGCCGGCGGCTCAGGAGGGCCGCGGCATGAACCAGCTCCGCCGCCTCGTCCTTGTCGAATGGTCGGGGCTTGCGGTCGCCATCGTCATCGGCGCCGCGATCCTGTCGATGCTGGCGCCGAACTTCCTTACCGAGTTCAACATCTACGTGATGCTGAGGAGCTTCTGCGTCGCGCTGCTCGTCGGCTTCGCCCAGATGGTGACGCTCGGCGTCGGGCAGATGAACATCGCCGTCGGCGCGCTCGGCGGCCTGGTCGCGATCGCCTTCGGCGGAATGATGGAGGTCTACGGCCTGCCCATCCTCGCCGCCGTGCCCGTCGCGCTCCTCATCGGCGCCGCCGGCGGGCTGATCAACGGGCTGCTGACGGTGCGCACCGGCATCAACGGCTTCATCATTACGCTCGCCACCGCCTCCGCCTTCACCGGCATCAACCTCGGCATCACCGAGTCGATCCCGTTCTACAAGATGCCGCCGGCGCTGGTCGCTTTCGGCGAGCAGCGGATCGGCGCCTTCCCCTACCTCCTCATCGCGCCGGTGATCGTCGCGGCGCTCCTCGGCCTCTTCTTCGCCCGCACCGTGCCCGGCCGGCAGCTCCTTGCCTATGGCGGCAACGCCCAGGCGGCGGAGCTATCCGGCATTCCGCGCGAGCGCACCATCGTCATGGCGCACGTGCTCTCCGGCCTGCTGGCGGCGGCCGCGGCGATCCTCGCCGTCGCCCAGCTCGGCTCGGCCCAGCCCTCCATCGGTTCCGACTGGCTGCTTCTTTCGTTCGCCGCGCCGATCATCGGCGGGGCGGCGCTGACCGGCGGCCACGTCTCCGTGCTCGGCACGCTCTTCGCCGTCATCCTCATCGCGCTCATCGAGAACGGCATGGTCCTCGCCAAGGTCGATCCCTACTGGGTGCAGTTCCTCCTCGGCGCTCTCATCCTCGCGGCCGTCTGGCTCAACCGCTGGCGGGCGGTCAGGACGGGGACGGCGTGATGGACCTCGCCATCGAGAACGTCTCGAAGTCCTTTCCCGGCGTGCGCGCGCTGGACGGCGTGTCGCTGAACCTGAAGGGCGGCGAGATCCACGCCCTGATGGGCGAGAACGGCGCCGGCAAGTCGACGCTCATCAAGATCATCACGGGAGTCCACCGCCCGGATTCGGGCCGCGTGCTCCTCGATGGAAAGCCGGTCGAGTTCCCGACCCCGCGCGCCGCGCTCGCCGCCGGCATCGGCGCGGTACACCAGGAGCGCAACCTCATCCCGCGCTTCTCGGTAGGCGAGAACATCATGCTGGAGCGCCTGCCGGTGAAAGGCGGCCTCGTCGACTATGAGGCCGTGCACCGCGAGGCGCGCCGCTTCCTCGACATGCTCGACCGCGGCATCGATACGCGCGTCGAGGTCCGCACCCTCTCGGTCGCGCAGATGCAGATCGTCGAGATCGCCAAGGCCCTGTCGCTCGAGGCGCGCGTCCTCCTCCTCGACGAGCCGACCGCCTCGATCACCGAGCACGAGACGGCCGCGCTCTTCACGCTTCTCCGCAAGCTGAAATCGGAAGGCGTCGCCATCGTCTTCGTCAGCCACAAGCTGGAAGAGGTCTTCGCCATCGCCGACCGCGTGACCGTGCTCCGCGACGGCAGGATAGCGGCCGCCAACGAGCCCATGTCGGAAATGACCCGGCAGCGCCTGGTGACGCTGATGGTCGGGCGCGAGGAGCGCGTCGCCCAGATCCGCGCGCGGCCGAGCGGGGCGTCCGAGGTGGTCCTCGAAGCGCGCGGCCTGGCTACTTCCTTCGGCCATCGCGATGTCAGCTTCGAGCTGCATCGCGGCGAGATCCTCGGCCTCTACGGTCTCGTCGGCGCGGGGCGCAGCGAGCTCGCCCGCACGCTGTTCGGCGGCGGCGAGATCACCGGCGGGGAGCTGCGCGTCAACGGCCGGCCCGTCCGCATCGCATCGATGCACGAGGCGCTCGGCCGCTATCGCATGGGCTACATCAGCGAGGACCGGAAGCAGGAGGGGCTCATCCTCATGCATTCGGTGCGCGAGAACATTGCGATCACCATCTGGCGGAAGCTCGCCGGCGCGCTTGGGCTCGTTGCGCCGCGGAGCGAGGCGCGCGCCGTGATGCCGTTCGTGAAGCGGCTGGAGGTGCGCACGCCGTCGATCAACCAGACGGTCGGCAACCTGTCCGGCGGCAATCAGCAGAAGGTATCGATCGCCAAGTGGCTCGCCGCCGAGGCGCAGATCCTGGTCATCGACGAGCCCACCGTCGGCATCGACATCAAGACCAAGACCTATATCCACGAGCTCATCGGCGAGATCGCCGCCGAGGGCGTCTCGGTCCTTCTCATCTCCAGCGACATGCCGGAGATGATCACGCTCGCCGACCGCATCCTCGTCATGCACGGCTTCCGCATCGTCGGCGAGGTCGAGAACGACCACCGCTACGAGACGACCTCGAAGGCGATCATGAGCCGCATCCACCGGGTCGAGGAGACGGCCGCATGAAACGCTACGGCATGGTGATCGGCATCCGTCCGGAGAAGCTCGCCGAGTACAAGCGGCTGCACGCGGCGGTCTGGCCGGAGGTGCTGAAGCTGCTCACCGAGGCGCATGTGAAGAACTATTCGATCTTCCAGAAGGACGAATTGCTCTTCGGCTATTTCGAATATCACGGCAGCGATCTCGCCGCCGATTTCGCCAGGATGAACGCCGCGCCCATCGTCAAGGAATGGTATGCGGTCTGCGGGCCATGCCAGGTGCCGCTCGCCACCCGCGGGGAGGGCGAATGGTGGGCCGACATGGAAGAAGTCTTCCACATGGAGTGAGGATGATGCCGAAGATCGAGCGCGTCGAGGTCTTCATGGTCGACCTCGTGCCCAAGGTGAAGCGGACCGACGCGATCCAGTCCTTCACCAGCCAGGAGACGCCCTTCGTCCGCATCACCGCGGACGACGGTGCCGTCGGCGTCGGCTATACCTATACGATCGGCACCGGCGGCGCCTCTGTGGTCGAGCTGATCGCGCGCCACCTCGGTCCCCGGCTGATCGGGCGCGATCCGGAGCGCGTCGAGGAAATCTGGAAGGCACTCTTCTTCCATACCCACGCGACGGCGGTCGGCGCCATCACCTCGCTCGCCCTCTGCGCCATCGATACCGCGCTGTGGGACATGCGCTGCAAGCGCTCCGGCCGGCCGCTCCATGTGGAAGCCGGCGGCGCGCAGAGGTCGGTGCCGCTCTATACGACCGAAGGCGGCTGGCTGCATATCCCGACCGAAGCGCTGGTCGAGGATGCGCTCCAGGCCAAGGCGAGGAAGTTCGGCGGCTGCAAGGTCAAGGTCGGCCGCCCGCCGAAGGAGGATGCCGCGCGGCTGGCGGCGGTGCGCGAGGCGGTCGGCGACGATTTCGAGATCATGGTCGACGGCAACCAGGGCGCCTCGGTCGACGAGGCGATCCGGCGTGCGCGGCTCTACGAGCCCTTCGATCTCGGCTGGTACGAGGAGCCGCTGCCGGCCGAGGATCTCGGCGGCCACATCCGCCTCTCGGCCTCGACCACGCTTCCCATCGCCGTCGGCGAATCCATCTACAGCCTGCAGCACTTCCGCGAATACCTGCAGCGTGATGCCTGCAGCATCATCCAGACCGACGTCGCCCGCATCGGCGGCATCACGCCCTGGCTGAAGACGGCGCATCTCGCCGAATCCTTCAACATCGCCATTTGCCCGCATTTCCTGATGGAGCTGCATGTCAGCCTCTCGGCCGCGGTTCCCAATGGACGCTGGATCGAATACATCCCCCAGCTCGATGACCTCACGACTTCCCGCATGCAGATCCGGGACGGCCACGCCGTGCCCTCGGACAGACCGGGCCTCGGCATCGAATGGGACTTCGAGGCCATCGACCGGCGGCGGGTGGAAGGATTGACACGCCTTATCCAATGAGTGCCGAACCCGCCCGCAGCGGTGCCTCTCCTCTCTACGAGCTGATCTATTCGACGCTCCGCGAGCAGCTGGTCGAGGGCAGCCTCATGCCCGGCCTCGTGCTTGGCGAGGCGACGGTGGCGCGCGCCTTCCAGGCGAGCCGGGTGCCCGCTGCCGCGGCGCTCCGACGCCTGCACCGGGAGGGCCTGATCCGCGATTTCGAGGGGCGCGGATTCATCGCGACGGGCGACCGTGCCAGCGAGCCGCGGCGGGTCGAGCTGGTCGAGGCGGGGCTCCGCCTGCCGGCCATGGTGGCAGGCAAGCTGCAGCGCCGGAACCAGCGCGACCGCATCTACCCGGCGGTCGAGCACGTGATCGCCGCGGTGCTGCCCTATGGCCGCTTCCAGATCAACGAGAGCGCCATCGCCGAATATCATGGCGTCAGCCGCACCGTGGCGCATGAAGTGCTGACCCGGCTGGAGCGGACCGGCCTCGCCATACAGGACAAGAACCAGCGCTGGTATGCCGGTCCGCTGACCCCGCCGCTGCTCCATGATCATTTCGAGATGCGCTGCCTGCTGGAGCCCGTGGCCCTTGTCCAGGTCGCCGCGTCGATCGACCGCGCCGAACTCGAGACCAAGCTGGAGCGCGCTCGGGCGACGCGCGACGGGCGGCGGACGCTCGAGAAGATCGAGCGCCTGGAACGCGACCTGCACGGCGAGATCGTCCTGCGGTGCCGCAACGAGCAGCTGCGCGAATCGATCCGCCGCAGCCAGCTCGTGCTCATCGCCATCCACCATGCTTTCGATTTGTATCGCGACGCCGCGTCCATCGGCTTGATGATCGACGAGCACATCGCGATCCTGGACCAGCTCCTGCGGGGCAAGGCTGCCGCCGCCGCTCGTGCACTGGAATCGCACCTGCGGCGCTCGCTCGTCCAGAACACGCGGCTCCTCGAGAACCTCGGTCCGCTATCCGATTCACGCCTCTTCCCCTACCTGACGCCGATCGACGGTTAGTCCGCCCGGCGCTGAATTGACGCGGGCGCCGATTCGACCGGAGTGAAGATTCATGATAAGTGCATCATTTCCGACCCGGACATCCCATGCGGCTGACGACGTTCTCGGACTATGCCCTGCGCGCGCTGATGTATGCCGCCGCGGCGGGAGATCGTCTCATCACCATCGAGGAGACGGCCAGGGCCTACGACATCTCGCGGGCGCACCTGATGAAGGTGGTGAACATCCTGACGCGAACCGGCTACATCAAGGGGGTTCGCGGCCGCTCCGGCGGGTTCACGCTGGCCAAACGGCCGCAGGACATCAATCTCGGCGCGGTGGTGCGGGCGACCGAGCCGGACTTCGCCCTGGTCGAATGCTTCGCCACCGGCAACCAGTGCATCATCACCAAGCGGTGCCGTCTCCCGAATGTCCTGAACGAGGCGCTGAGCGCCTTCATCAATACCCTCGACCGCTACACGCTCGCCGACCTTGCGCTCCGCCCGCGCGACTTCACGGCGGCAGGGGAGTCGATCACCGAGCGGCGCGGTCCCGACCTTGCTTTCGCCGGGCACGACAGGCGCCGATAGGCGGGGACGAGCGGCGGCAGGCTGCTTCGGACGCCCCCGGTCAGGGACCGGCCGGCCCGTCCTCGTCGAAGAGGACGCGCTCGGCGGCGCCATCCAGGTCCTCGTACTGACCGTTCTTCAGGCACCACAGGAAAGCCGCCAGTCCGACGATACCGAGGACGATGGAAAGCGGGATCAGGTAGGCGAGCACGCTCATCGCGCCAACCCTTCCCCTGCCTCGGCGCGCCATGCCGCCGCGCGGAGGGGCCGCTTCCGCCGCGGCCGCCAGTCGAGGCGCAGCGCATTGGCCACGACGATCAGCGATGAACCCGACATGGCGAGCGCGGCGACCAGCGGCGTCACCAACCCGGCGATCGCGAAGGGCAGCGCAACGCCGTTGTAGAGGACGGCAATGGCGAGGTTCTGCCGGATGAGCTGCCCGGCGCGGCGCGCCGTGGCCAGCGCCAGGGGGCCGGCGTCGAGGCTCTCCCTCAGGAAGACGAAGTCGGCGGCGTTGCGGCCGACATCGACCGCGCTGGACGGTGCCATGGAAACGTGGGCCGCGGCGAAGGCGGGAGTATCGTTGAGGCCGTCGCCGATCATCAGCGCCTTGTGCCCGGCGGCAGCGAGGCTATTGAGGCGTGCAAGCTTGCCCTCTGGCCGCATGGCGGCCCGGAAGCGCACGACTCCGAGCGTGCCGGCAAGGCCGGCGACCGCCGGCTCATGGTCGCCCGACAGGATCTCGACGTCGAGGCCCTCGCCACGGAAGGCGGCGATCGCGTCGCGCGCTCCCGCGCGCAGCGCTTCGTCGAAGACGAAGGCGGCGACAAGCCGGCCGTTCACGGCGAGGACCGTTCCGGCTTCGGCCGGACCGGCGGGATCGCGCGGTTGCCGAGCGAGCGCCCAGGCGGCGCGGCCGAGCCGGACGACGTCGGCGTTGCGGCGGGCCTCGAGCCCGTCGCCGGGATATTCGCGGACATCCGCCACCGCCGGGTCGAGGCGCCCGTCGCGGGCAGCATGGGCGGCGGCGAGCGCGCGGGCATGCGGATGGCGCGAATAGGCGGCAAGGGTGGCGGCAAGCGCGAGGGCCTTCGCGTCGGCATGGTCGCGGTCGCGCAGCCGCGGGACGCCGAGGGTGAGCGTGCCGGTCTTGTCGAAGACCACCACGTCCACCCCGGCAAGGCGTTCGAGCGCGGCGCCGTCCTTGACCATGACGCCACGGTCGAACAGTCGGCGGGTGGCGATCACCTGGACGATGGGCACGGCGAGGCCAAGGGCGCAGGGGCATGTGATGATCAGCACCGCCACGGCAATGGTGATCGCGAGATGGAGGTCGCCGGTCACGGAGAACCAGGCGACGAGGGCGAGGATCGCGGTGGCGTGGACGAAGGGCGCGTAGAGCGCGGCGGCGCGGTCGGCGATGCGTCGATAGGCGGAGCGGCCGCCTTCCGCGGCGGCCATCAGGCGGACGATCTCGGCGAGGAAGGAATCCCCCGCGGCGACGCTCGCCTCGACCCGCAGCGGCGCGCTGAGGTTGAGCGTGCCGGCCTCGACCACGGCGCCGGCGGAGACCGGCACGGGCAGGTTCTCGCCGGTGACCAGCGAACGGTCGAGCTGGGAGACGCCGGAGAGAACGCGACCATCGACGGGAAGCCGGTCGCCGGCGGCGACGATGACCGTCATGCCGGGAACGATCTCGCCGACCGGGAGGTAGGCGGTGGTCCCGTCCTCGCGCTCGACCACCACGCCGCGCGGAGACAGGCGGGCCAGCCCTTCGACCGCGGCATGGGCCCGCGCACGCATGGCGTGGTCGAGCGTGCGGCCGACGAGAAGGAACAGGAGGAGCATCACGGCGGCATCGAAATAGGCGTGCGGCCCGCCCTCGATCGTGTCGTAGACGCTGAGGGCGAAGGCCAGCGCGACGCCTATGGAGATCGGCACGTCCATGTTGGTCCGCCCGCGCCTGAGCGCCTGCCATGCGGAGCGATAGAAGACGCGTCCGGAATAGGCGAGCGCGGGGAGCGCTATCAGCGCCGAAAGCGCGTGGAAGACGTCGCGCATGGCCGCATCGGTGCCGGACCACACGGAGACGGAAAGGAGCATGATGTTGCCGGAGGCGAAGCCGGCGACCGAAAGCGCGCGCACGAGCTCGGACTGGACCGGGTCGGGCCCGTCCCGTGCGCTGTCGGCGAGATGCGGCGGATAGCCGGCGGCGGCGAGCGTCTCGACGATGGCAGGCGGCAGGCTGCCGTCGCGCCAGCGGACCGTCACGTTCCGCCCGGTCAGGTTGGCGCGTGCATGGAGGACGCCATCGACGCCCGCCAGCGCGCTCTCGACCGTGCGCAGGCACGCCCCGCAATGGATGGCGGGAACAGAGAGCCGCGCCTCGCGCTGGCCGTCGGCGACGGGGCGGCTGGCGAGCACGAGGTCCTCCGGCGACGGAAGCGTTCGCGTCGCTTCCGGATCGGCGAAGGCTTCAGCTCCGGGGGCGCAGCAGCTCATGGCCCGATACCGGATCCTCCCCCATCAGCGGTCCACGGAGCCGGTTTCGCCGCGCATGGTGGAGAAGGCATGCCAGGTGGCGTGGCCGAGCACCGGGAAGACGACGATGAGGCCGACCAGCGCGGTCGCGACGCATGCGGCGAAGAGCACGATCACGATCGCTGCCCAGGTCAGCATGACCGGCAGGTTGTTCCAGACCAGCGCCATGCTCTGGCCCATGGCGGTCAGGGCGTCGACCCTCTCGTCGAGCAGGCGCGGTATGGCGAAGACGCTGATCGCGAAGGAGAAGGCCGCGAACAGGCCGCCGACCAGCCCGCCGACGATGAGGAGGGCCCAGCCGGTCGGCGTTCCGATCAGTACCGGAATGATGCCGTCGAGGCCGGGAAATGGGTGGAGCCCGAAGAACAGCGCATAGAGCAGGAAGGCGGCACGGTTCCACAGCGCCATCAGGAGGCAGAGAAGAAGGCCGACGAAGACGATCTGGCCGCCGGAGCGGATCCTGACGAACAGCATGTCGGTGAGCGTTACCGGCTTGCCGGCCGCCAGCCGCCGGCTCTTCTCGTAAAGGCCCGTGGCGGCGAGCGGGGCGACCACGAGGAAGCCGGAGAGGGCGGGAAAGAGAATGTAGTCGTAGCCGAAGTTGAAGAGGGAGACGAGCACGAGCAGTGAGACGAGAAAGACCGCGAAGCCATAGAGGAGGCTGGGCAGCGGCCGGCGCGTGAAATCCCGCCAGCCGGCCTTCAGCCAGCCGAAGGCGGCGCTCGCCGGCACGCCGCGATGCCAGTTGGTCCGGAGCGCGGGGAGGGCGGGGAGCACGGGAGGAATGATGTCTTTGGCGACGGCCACGGATCAGCCCCTCGACTTCAGCACGATGACTGGGCGGCGCGGAACTGCCCCGCCGCGCCGGGATCCTTCAGATGCGGAACGCAGTCCGGCTCGGAACTGACCGACGTCCAGACGAGATGCGCATTGGCCGCGGCGAATCCGATGACGCCGGCAAAGACCGCAAGCCCGATGACCAGGCGCATTGTCGCGCTCCGGGTCATGGCGCGGACTTTCCGATATCCAGCACGTAGAGCGTGAGGATCTTGCGCTCGGTATCGCTGAGGCGCGCCTGCCAGGTCGGCATATGTCCCTCGCGGCCGCCATAGACGGTCGTGTAGATGGACTGCAGGTCGCCCCCATAGAGCCAGGTATCGTCGGTGAGGTCGGGCGCACCCACTTCCGGATTGCCCTTGGCTTCCGGTCCATGGCACGCCGCGCAATTCTTGGCGAAGACCTCCTTGCCGGCCGCGAGCTGGGCGGCATCCGCCCCCGCGCCGGGATGCGACAGCGAATGGACGTAGCTGACGACGGCGAGCAGGGACGGCCGGTCCAGGGCTCCGTTCGAGCCCCATGGCGGCATCTGCGAGACGCGGCTGTCGGGATCTTCCGAGTTGACGCCGACCCGGATCGTCTCGGAGATCGCCTCGGGCGTTCCGCCCCAGAGCCAGTCATGGTCCGTTAGATTGGGGAAGCCGGGTCCGCCCCGCGCTGCGAGGCCGTGGCAGGCGGCGCAATTGTCGCCGAAAAGGGCATGGCCGGTGGCCCGGACATCCTTCATCAGGGCGTCGTCGGCCTGGATGGCGGCATAGTCCTTCTGGTCGATCTGGCTCGTCCAGGCGGCGCGCTCCTCGGCGGCCGACTTGAGGCTGGCGGAGACCACCTGGCGCACGTCGACGCCGAGCAGCCCCTTGCTGTAGGTGGTGCCGAGCGGCCAGGCCGGCATCAGGATCCACCAGACCACGGAGAAGCCGAATGTCAGGATCAGGAATGTCCATACCGGCCAGGGAACGCGGGTATTGAGCTCCTTGATTCCGTTCCACTCGTGGCCGGTCGTTCCGTGCCCGGTATGCGGATCGCGCTCGATCACGCCCATGGGCCGTCCTCGTCCTTCATGATGCTGTTCTTGGCACGGTGGAAGCGCTTTCGGTTGCCCGGCCAGAACGTGTAGACGAGCACGCCGACGGCGAAGAGGGCGAGGTACAGGAGGCCCCAGGACTTGGCGAAGAAGGTCAGCGCATCGTGTCCGATATCCGTCATTCCAGCGATCCTCCCATGTCGTCCTGCCGGTGCGCGACGTCGGTCAGCCGGCCAAGGACCTGGAGGTAGGCGACGAGCGCGTCCATCTCCGTCACCGCTCGCGGGTCGCCGTCGAACAGGCTGACGAGGGTCGCGTCGCCGTAGCGGGCACGCACGCCGGAGGCCTTGTCGCTGTCGGGGCTCGCCTGACCGAAGGCGTCGCTCGCCGCATTGGCGATCATTTCGTCGCTATACGGAACGCCGAGCCTCTTCAGGGCCGCGAGATGCGCCGGAAGATCGTCGACGCGCAGGCTGGCGCGCGCGAGGAAGGCGTATTCCGGCATGACCGATTCGGGCACCACGTCGCGCGGATTGCGCAGATGGGCGACCTGCCACTGGTCGGAATACTTGCCGCCGATGCGGGCGAGGTCCGGCCCGGTGCGCTTCGAGCCCCACAGCATCGGGTGGTCGTATTGCGATTCGACGGCGAGCGAATAGGAGCCGTAGCGCTCGACCTCGTCGCGGAGCGTGCGGATCATCTGCGAGTGGCAGGCATAGCATCCCTCGCGGATGTAGATGTTGCGGCCGGCGAGCTCGAGCGGGGTATAGACCCGCATGTCGGGCGCCGCCTCGACCGTCTCGTGGATGGTGAACAGGGGCGCGATCTCGACCAGGCCGCCGATGCTCGCGGCGACGATGATGGCGAGGACCAGGCGGATGGAGCGGCGTTCGAGGTTATAGTGCGTGCCGAACATCTTCGCTCATCCCCGCGCGGGCGCCGCGGCCTCGCCGGCCGGCAGGGATGCCGGCTGGTCGGCGACCGGCCTGCCCTCGGCCGCTGGCACGGAACGGATGGTCATCCACACGTTGTAGACGCCGATCACGGTCGCCACGAGGAACATCAGTCCGCCGATGGCGCGGGCAATGTAGTAGGGGTGCATGGCGACGAGGGAATCGACGAAGGAATAGGCCAGCGTCCCGCTCTCGTTGTAGGTGCGCCACATGAGGCCCTGGGTGATGCCCGAGTTCCACATCGCGAAGACGTAGACGACGAGCCCGGCGACCGCCAACCAGAAGTGCGTCTCGACCAGCGCGGCGGAATACATGCGCTGCCGTCCCCAGAGTTGCGGCACGAGATAGTAGATGGCGCCGAAGATGATCATCGAGTTCCAGCCGAGCGTGCCGGCATGGACGTGGGCGACGGTCCAGTCGGTGTAGTGCGACAGCGAGTTCACCGGCCGGATGGCGAGGAACGACCCCTCGAAGGTCGACAGGCCGTAGAGCACCGCGGCGACCATCATGAAGCGGAGCGTCGCGTCGTCGCGGACCTTGTGCCAGGCGCCGTTCAGGGTCAGGAGCGCGTTCGCCGCGGCGATCCAGGAAGGCACCAGCAGCATCACCGAGAAGGTCATCCCGAGCGTCTGCACCCAGAGCGGAAGCGCGGTGTAGTGCAGGTGATGGGAGCCGACCCAGACGTAGAAGAAGGTGATGCCCCAGAAGCCGATGATCGACATGCGGTAGGAATAGATCGGCCGGCCGGCGCGCTTGGGCAGGTAGTAGTAGAGCATGCCGAGGAAGCCGGCGGTGAGGAAGAAGGCCACCGCGTTGTGGCCGTACCACCATTGCACCATGGCGTCCTGGACGCCGGAGAAGAACGAATAGCTCTTGGCGCTGCCGAGCGAGACCGGCAAGGCGAGGTTGTTGACGATGTGGAGCATCGCCACGACCAGGATGAACGCCAAGTAGTACCAGTTGGCGACGTAGATGTGGGGTTCCTTGCGGCGCGCGAGGGTGCGCAGGTAGAGGACGAAATAGACCACCCAGACGATCACCAGCCAGATGTCGGCATACCATTCCGGCTCGGCGTATTCCTTCGACTGGGTAATGCCCATCGGGTAGCCGGTGACGGCGAGGATGCAGAAGAGGTTGTAGCCGGCGAGCACGAACCACGGCGTCAACTGGTCGGGCAGGCGGGCGCGCGAGGTGCGCTGCATGACATGGAAGGAGGTGGCGATCAGCGCATTGCCGCCGAAGCCGAAGATGACGCCGGTGGTGTGGATCGGGCGGAGCCGCCCGAAGGTCGACCAGGCGGCGTCGAAAGTCAGGTCGGGATAGGCGAGGAGCCAGGCGACCCAGTCGCCGATGAACATGCCGACGATGGCCCAGGCGAGCGCGGCGATGATGCCGGCCTTGATCGGTTCGTCATAGTAGCGGGACAGGCGCTCGGGCCCCGGCTCCGGCGCGTAGTAGTCGCGCAGGATGATGAAGACGCCGGCGACGCCGGCAAGGACGATGATGATGCCGTGGACGAGCAACGGGTCCGACCCGCTCGCCGCGGCGAGGACGACTCCGCAGAGGGCGACGAATATGGAAATGGCGAGAGCGACCTGTCTCTCGCCGATGGTCATCGTGGCAACCATGCGCTTCCGGCGCCCCCTCTGTCGTCCGGCACGACCGCCCGCACAAGCGGTCGTCCCCCCGGACCAGGCTTGTTGGAAATAAGCCGTATCTGATATATATCTTTTCGCCGACGCAGGCAACATGGCCCGGCGGGCCGTGACGACAGCAATGGGCGTCGTCATGGTGCCTTCAGGCAGCGACGATGCGGAACTGCGACCGGTGACAGGAAACGGGATGAGCCTTCAGGAGCAGCGGGACCGCCTCACGGCGGAGATCGCCGAGCGGACCGGCATCGACGACGGGTTGATCGCAAGGCTGGTCCACGAATTCTACGGACGCGTGCGCAAGGATCCGATGCTGGGGCCGATCTTCGACGCGCGCGTCGCCGATTGGGGCGTGCATCTCGAGCGCATGTGCGCGTTCTGGTCTTCCGTCGCGCTGATGACCGGCCGCTACCACGGGCGGCCGATGGAGAAGCACCTGCCGCTGCCGGTCGATGCGCATCACTTCGACCGCTGGCTGGCGCTCTTCGAGGAGACGGCGCGGGCGACCTGCACGCCCGTCGCCGCCGACCATTTCATCGAGCGCGCGCGACGGATCGCGGAGAGCCTCGAAATGGGCATTGCGGGCAGCCAGGGAATATTGCTCGGCAAGGGCGAGCGGTTCGTCCGCCCGGCTGCCGGCAGCGAAGCCGGCGGGGTCTAGCCGCGCTGGGCGACCGGATCGTCGAGGTCGAAGGCGCGATGCTTCGTCATGAAGTCGTGCAGATGCACGATGGTCCGCTCGGGCTCGATGAACACGACGTTGTAGGCGCCGTCGCCGTCATGGCCGCTGATCCCCGGCAGATCGCGGAGGTCGAGCGCGACCTGATGGTTGATCGCGGGGAGGGTGGAGATCGGAATCCGCTGCCAGCTGCCGCCGAGCGGGCGGTGGACGTGGCCGAAGAAGAGGTGGTGGATCTGGGGGTGCCCGGCCGCGAGCGCGGCGAAGGGAGCGGGGTTGCGCAGCATGTGCCGGTCCATCATCGGATGGCTGATGGAGAAGGGCGGATGATGCATGAAGAGGTAGGTCGGCAGGTCCCGCGCTTCCTCCAGGCGCGCCGCGATCCAGGCGAGACGGCGCTCGCATAGCTCGCCGGCATCGGGCTCGGAAAGCGTGTCGATGAGGAGGAGACGGATGCCGTTCCGGTCGATCGCCTCCTGGACGAATCCGTTCTCGTCGCGGACGTAATCCGGGAAGACGCTGTAGAAATTGGCGCGGCGGTCGTGGTTGCCGAGCATCAGCCGGTGCGGCACCCGCAAATCCGCGAGCATGTCCCTCAGCAGCTCATAGGCGGCGACCTCGCCCTCGTCGGCGAGGTCGCCGGAGATGATCACGAGCTCGGCGTCGCCGTGCTCGGCATTGATGCTGTCGATGGCGGCGGCGAAGCGCGGCGCCGGATCAAGGCCGAAGAGCCTGCCCTTGGCGACGAGGTGGATGTCGGAAATGTGGATGAGCTTCATCGGTTTCGCATCGGGCAGGCGGTGGAGGGATCGGGCGGCAGGTTGTCCTGCCGCCCGGCCGGTCTCGTGAGGGCTAGTTCGGAAGCAGGGCCTTGACCTCGGCGGACATGGCGGTGACGCCGGCATCGGGGGCCAGCTCGCCGCTCACGATCTTGCCGAGATAGTCCTTGATCACGTCGGAGATCTTGAGGCCGTTCTCGCCCGGAAACGCGTACCAGCCGGTGAGGATCGGCAGCTGCCTGGTGCTGACGAACTGGTTCGGGTGCTCCTTGTAGAAGTCGACCAGGTACTTCCCCACCGCGAGTGGGTTCGGCGGCATGTAGCCCGAGTTCTGGACGGTGATCGCCGAGCCTTCGGCGGAGCCGGCGAACTTCAGGTATTCCCAGGCGGCGGCCTGCACGGCCGGATCCTTGGTGAACATCATGCCCGCGGCGCCGCCGGCGGCGATCTTGCCCTCCGGCACGATGAGCGGGAAGGTCGTCGTCTTCATGACGAAGCGGTCGCCGATATTGGCCTGGAAGTCCTGCACGTCGGAGACCGAGGAGATGTACATGCCGAGCTTGCCGGCGAGGAAGGCCTGGACGGCCGTGTCGCCGTCGACATTGGGCATGCCGCCGTCCTTGACCATCTTGGCGAGGACCGAGGCCGCCTCGACGCCGGGCTTGCCGCCGAAAGCGACGTCCTTCTCGTCGGCGGTGAGCATGGTGCCGCCGGCGGAGAAGACGAGGTTCTGGAAGAGCCAGTTGCCGGTGCCATCCCATTCGATGAACATGCCGTCGGCCTTGCCGGTGGCCTTGATCTTGCCCCCGATGGCGATGACGTCGTCCCAATTGGTCGGGAAGTTGTCGGGATCGCCCCCCACCTCACGGACGAGGTCCGCGTTGTAGTAGATGATCGCCGAGGAGATGCCCGAGGCGATGCCATAGACCTTGCCGTTCACCCGGCCGAGATCCATCATGGCGCCGGTATAGCCCTGCTTCTCCCAGTCGGCCTCCTTGGCGATGAAGGGCGTGAGCTCCACGGCAGCGCCCTTGTCGACGAAGATGCGCTGGCGGTTGAGGCCCATCCAGGCGAGGTCGGGCACGTCGCCGGTCATCGAGCCGCGGAGGATCTTCTGGGTGGCTTCCTCGTAGTCCGCATAGGGTGCGAGGAATTCGATCTTGATGTCGGGATGCTTGGCCTGGAAGGCCTCGGCGAGCTTGGCATGTACGGGCTTCCAGGTTTCGGGGAAGGGGAAGGCGACCTTCACGACGGTCTCCGCCAGTGCCGGTGCGGCGCCGAGGAGCGAAGCCGCGATGAGACCCACGGCGAGAACGGAGCAGGCTTTTCTTCTGTTCATGTGCGTTACCTCTGTTGGCATTTCCACGGACTGGCCGGCTGACTGCCGCCGGCGGAAGGCTCATTTCCCCATCAGGGCCATGCCATCGGCCATGAAGCGCTGGCCGAGCAGGTAGACGGCGATGATGGGAAGGGTGACGGCGGTGGCGGCAGCCATGAGCGGGCCGTAGTCGCCACCGCCGACGCTCTCGTTGACGAAGGCGATGATGCCGATCGGCGGCGTGGCATAGGTGTTGTCGCTGATGACGATGAGCGGCCAGAACAGGTCGTTCCAGTGGGCGACGACCGAGAAGATGCAGAAGGCGACGATCGCCGGCCGCGCGTGCGGCACCATGACCCGCCAGACGATCGACCAGTCCGACATGCCGTCGAGACGGGCCGCGTGGACGAGTTCGTCGGGTACCGACTTGAAATGCTGGCGGAGCAGGAAGACGCCGAAGGCCGAGATCGAGAAGGGCAGGATCAGGGCGGCGTAGTTGCCGAAGGCGCCGCTCGAGCTGCTGATCAGCCCGGTGAGGCGGAAGGCGAGGTAGAGCGGCAGCGTCGGCAGGAAGGCGGGTATGGCGAGCGCCACGACGATGAGCGGGAGCAGCCAGCGTGCTGCGCGGAACTTCAGCTTGGCGAGCGCATAGGCGACGGGCGCGGCGACGAGGATCTGCAGTGCCATGATGCCGAGGCAGACGATGGCGCCGTTGAGCAGGTAGCGCGGCATCGGCACGTCGAAGAGGATGCGCGAATAGTTCTCGACGATGCCCCATTGCCGCGGCCACGGGTCGATGCCGCCATTGAAGATGTCCGGCCGCGACTTGAACGAGGTGAGCAGCATCCAGATGAAGGGGATGCAGAAGACGAGTGTCGCCAGGGCGAGGACCGCGTGGCGGAGGATGGCGCTGCCGCGCCCCTGGTCCGGGCGGCGGGCCATCAGTAGTGCACCCGCTTCTCGAGGGTGAGCACGTTGAGGAGCATCACGCCGCAGAGCACGACGAGGAAGATGATCATCAGCGCGGCGGCATAGTTGGTACGCAGGAAGACGAAGCCCTCGTTGTAGATCGTGTAGAGCATCACCTCGGTGCGCCGGGCCGGCTGGCCCTTCGTCAGCACCGCGACGGTCTCGAAGACCTGGAGCGCGGTCATCGAGGAGACGACGAAGACGAAGAGCGTGGTCGGACCGAGCTGCGGCCAGGTGACGAGGGTGAAGCGCGACCAGGCGCCGCGCGCGCCGTCCATCCGTGCCGCTTCGTAGAGGTCGGGTGGAATGGCGCGCAGCCCTGCCAGGTTGAGGAGCATGGCATAGCCTGAGAGCTGCCAGATGCCGATGACCATGAGCGTCGGCAGGGCGAGGTTCGGGTCGTGGAGGAAATTGTGGGTCGGCAGGCCCGCCATGGCGAGGAGCGCATTGACCGGGCCGATGGTCGGATGGAGCAGGATCTGCCAGACCAGCGCCATCGCGACCAGCGAGGCGGTGAAGGGCAGGAAGAAGACCGCACCGTAGAAGCCGCGGAGCGAAGGACCGGCATTGACGAGGAGCGCGAGGCCGAGACCGAGGGCCATCGAGGCCGGCACCACGACGACGGCATAGACGAGCGTGTTGCGGAGCGAGGTCCAGAAGACGGGATCCTTGAGCACGCTCTCGAAATTCGCCGTGCCTGCGAAATGGATGGAATTGTTGCCGAGCTGCCAGTCGGTGAAGGCGACGAAGAAGACGGCAAGCGCCGGCAGGAGCAGCATCACCGAGAGGAGGGCGAGCGCCGGCAGCGAGAAGAGCCAGGCGGTCAGCGCCTCGCGGCGATCGCGCGCCGCTGCCGCCGGGGAAATCGCGAGGCCGGCGGCGCTCATATCGCCACCGCGAGGCCGGCATCGGCGGGGCGGACTTCGCCGATGCGATCGCCGGAGGCAGCAAAGAGGAGGCCGCGGCCGGGCTTGATGCGCACCGGCTGCGCCTTGCCGGTGGCGGGCAGCGCCCAGTCGCCGTCCCAGCGGACGGTCATCGAATGGCCGCCCTTCAACTCCAGCCGGACGACCGCCTCGGCGCCGAAATACTCGACGCCCGTCACGACACCGGTCCAGGTATCGGCAGCCGCCGCATCGGCGGGCCGGAGCCATTCCGGCCGGATGCCCATCTGCAGCCCCGCCGCCGTCTCGGGCACGCCGTCGAAGGCGAGCCTGACGCCTGCAGCCTCCACGGTGCCGCCCGCAAGGACCCGGGCGGGGAGAAGGTTGATCGGCGTGTCGCCGACGAAGGCGGCGACGGCGAGGTTGTCCGGCCGATCGTAGAGCACCCTCGGCTCGGCGACCTGCTGGAGCCTCCCCTTCATCATCACCGCGACGCGGCTCGAAATGCTCATCGCCTCGGCCTGGTCATGGGTGACGAAGATGATCGTGAGGCCGGTGCGGCGATGCAGCTCGGCGAGCTCGCCGCGCATCGCGACGCGGAGCTGCGCGTCGAGATTCGACAGCGGCTCGTCCATGAGGAGGACCGAGAGCCGGCGGACGAGGGCGCGGGCAATGGCGACGCGCTGGCGCTCCCCGCCGGAAAGCTGGCGGGGCAGGCGGTCGAGGAGGTGCGAGAGGCGGACCTGCGCGGCCGTCGCCTCGACATCGGCGCGAATGCCGGCGCGGATGCGGCCGGTGCCCGGCAGCAGGCGGCCGAGCAGCGGCAGGCGCCGGAATCCGTTCAGCCGCTGCATTTCGAGCGGCACCGCGATGTTCCGGCCCGCGGAAAGGTGGGGATAGAGCGCGTAGGACTGGAAGACCATCGCCACGTCGTGACGCCGCGCGTCGACGCCGCTGACGACGCGGTCGCCGACGCGGATCTCGCCCGAATCCGCGATATCGAGGCCGGCGATCAGCTTCAGGAGGGTGGACTTGCCGCAGCCCGAGGGACCGAGCACGGAGAGGAACTCGCCATCCCGGATGTCGAGCGAAACGTCGGCGAGCACCGGTTCGGCGCCGAACGATTTACGGACATTGGTAACGGCAACCCCAGCCATGGCAGGCACATCCCCCGTGGCCGCGGACCATGCGCGGCTCATGTGACACTACTGAGACAATCTCATTTTTTACAGGGATTGTACCAATTTTTTTTCAGTGCTACCCGGGAAGCCCTCCCGGCGCGTGTCGCCACCCCGCAGGAAACGGACGTTCATGCAAGGAAGGCCGGCCTTTCTGGTCGATCTCGACGGTACCCTGATAAGCAACCGGCGCGCGCTTCCCGGCGCCCGTCAGCTGGTCGAACGCCTGGGGGATCGCTGGGTGCTCCTCTCCAACGACGCGGAACACACCGCCGTGCAGCTCTCGGAGATTCTCGAATCGCTCGGGCTGACGGTGCCGGTGGAGCGGATCGTGCTGGCCGGAACCGCCACCCTCGACCTGATTGCGGAGCGTTGCCCGGGAGCGCATGTGCTTCTCCTTGCCAGTGATTCGCTCTCCGCCTATGCCGCGGCTCGCGGGCTCGTGACGGTGGAGGCCGGGGCGCAGTTCGTGATCGTCGCGCGCGACCGGCGCTTCAGCTACGAGCGGCTGGCGGCGGCGGCCAATGCGGTGCGCGCAGGCGCCGAGCTGGTTGCCGCCAATCCCGATCTCGTCCATCCCGGTCCCGACGGGCAGGTCGTGCCGGAGACCGGGGCGCTGCTCGCCGCGGTTCTTGCCTGCGCCGGCCAGGCCCGGTGCCAGACGATCGGAAAGCCGGAGCCGCCCTTGTTCCTGCGCGCCTTGTCGATCCTCGGTGCCTCGGCGCATGATGCGATCATGATCGGCGACAATGCGGAGACCGACGGAGCGGGCGCGGCCAGAATGGGCATGCGCTACATCAATGCCGCCGCCGGCCTTGCCGGCGTGCTCGACCAGCTGCCCCCGGCCTGAACGGCGATGCGCAAGCGCGAGCCCCGGAATGGCAAGGCCGCCGCGGAGGCGGAGCTCGGCGGCGTCCTCGAGCGCATCGCCGTCATCCGGCCCGGCCTGCCGCCGACGGCCGGCCGCATCGCCGATTTCATCGCCGAGCATGCGGCGGAGGTGGTGCACATGTCGGTCACCGACCTTGCCGAGGCGGCGGGAGCCAGCGAGGGCAGCGTCGTCGCCTTCTGCCAGCAGATCGGCGCGCGCGGCTTCCAGCACCTCAAGATCGCGCTCGCCCGCGACCTGGTGCAGCCGGTCCAGTTCATCCACGAGGACCTGACGCCGGAAGACGATGCCGGCATCGTCATCGAGAAGATCTTCGCCTCCAACATGCAGGCGCTTCGCGACACGATGAAGGTCCTGAAGGTCGAGGAGATGAAGCGGGCGGTCGAGCTCGTCCTCAAGGCCGAGCGGGTCGAGGTATATGGGATCGGCAGCGCCGCCCCGATAGCCGAGGATGCCAACTACCGGCTGCTCCGCATCGGCATCCGTTCGAAAGCGGTCCTCGATTCGCATGTCCAGGCGATCAGCGCCGCGCTCGCCGACAGGAACGTGGCCGTGATCACTGTCTCGCATTCGGGCAGCACCCACGAGACCTTCGCGGCGACCCGCCTGGCGAAGGAAGCGGGCGCATCGACCATCGTCATCACCAATTACGGCAAGTCGCCCATCCAGGCCTATGCCGACGTGATCCTGCAGACCATGGCGAAGGAAACCGGCTTCCGCACCGAGGCCATGACCAGCCGCATCGCCCAGCTCGCGATCGTCGATGCGCTCATCTCCTGCATCGCGCTCAGGAACTATGATGATGCGGTAGCGACGATCTCGAAGACGTTCGACGTCCTCTCCATCAAGCGAATCTAGTGCGCCCGATCCCGCCCCTCCGCCAGCGCACCTCGCAGGCTCCCTAGAGGAGCCATTCGATCGGCAGGAGGCCGAGCAGCCGGAACAGGATGCGGCTGGCCAGCGTCGCTCCCGGCTCATGCTCGTGGCGGACGACATGGCCGTCGGCTGTGGGCTCCTCCCAGACCAGGCTGCCGTCCCCGGCGAGAACGGGACGGTAGCTCGCTCCCGGAAAGGCCGCGTCGAAGGCCCGCGCCAAGCCGCCGGCGAGCCTGGGGCTCTCGATCACGACGCCCATCTCGGTATTGAGGGCGAATGAACGCGGATCGAAGTTGAAGGAACCGATGAAGATCGCGTTCCCGTCGACCGCCAGCGTCTTCGAATGCAGGCTCGCGCGCGAGGACCCCGTCGTGCTGGCGCGCTCCTCCCGCGGATCCGTCACGAAGGCCGGCTTCAGCTCGTAGAGCTCGACGCCTGCCTGCAGGAGCTCCGGCCGGTACTTCACGTAGGCGCTGTGAACGATCGTGACGTCGGTCGCGTCCAGCGAATTGGTCAGGATGCGCACCCGGGTGCCGCTCCGGGCGAGCTTGGCCAGCCTTTCGGTGAACTGGCGGCCCGGCACGAAATAGGCGGAGACCAGGTCGACCGATCGCTCCGGCCGCGAGAGGAGCGCCATCAGCTGGGGAAACAGGAGATCGCCCAGCCGCGCCTTGCCGAGCCCCTTCGCCGGATCGTCGCTGACCAGCGTCACGCGCGTCCACTCGAAGGCGACGGCACCGGCGGCGATCTCGGCCACGATGTTCGCCTGCCGCAATCGCTCGAGGTAGCTGCGCCCCTCGGTCGAGCTCGTCACCGCGGCAGCGTCGGCGATGAGCCGGCGTAGCGCCTCCGGGTTGGCCGGAGGGAGGATCCGGGCGGCCGGATATGCCGAGCCGCTTGCCCAGTAGCGGTCGAAATCCGCCCCGACGTCGGCAGCGGCCTTGCCCGTCACGAGCACGTCGGTGTCGATGTACCGGAGGCCTTCGCCGAAGCCGAAGTAGATGTCGCCGACGTTGCGGCCGCCGAGGATGGTCGCCGCCCCGTCGGCGGTCAGCGACTTGTTGTGCATCCGGCGGTTCAGCCTGAAGAAGTCGAAGGCGTAGCCGAGCACTTTCGGGCTGCGCAGGATGAACGGGTTGAACAGCCGCACCTCGAATCCGGGCATGGCGTCGAGCGCGGCGAGGTCGCCATCGAGTCCGCGAATGCCGTTGTCGTCCAGGAGCAGCCGCACGCGCACGCCCCGGTCGGCGGCGCGGCGAAGCTCGTCGAGGAGGAGCAGCCCCGCCGCATCGCGCTGCCAGATGTAGTACTGGACGTCGAGCGCCACCTCGGCCGCGCGGATGAGGGCGATGCGGGCGGCAAAGGCGTCCCGGCCGTCGATCAGCGGCACCACGCCGCTGTCCCCGGCATGGGGTTCCGGCGGCGTCAGCGCGATCCGGCCGAGCCGCGTCGCAGCCGTTGCTTCCACCGCAGCGCTCTCGGTCCTCCCTTCCAGCGACGGCGGGCGGAAGACGAGATGCGCGCCGATCAGGGCCGCGGCCAGCGCTGTGACGAGAAGAGCGGCGATCTGCAGCATGGTCCGGGGTCTGTGGAGAATCACGATTCCATCTTGGGTCCGGCGTTCAACCTTCAGGTGGAATGCTCTCCCTCGACGATATCCCGCGAGGATGGACCACAGCCGGGCGCCGGGCGCAATGCGGCGACCCGAATGGGCCGGACGATATTGCCGGCAGCCAGCTGCCGCCGGCGATGGGCATAGCACCCGTGGGGTGACCGATCGGTCCGGACCGTCAGGCCGCCAATTCCCGATGCGCGGGCGTGAAAGCCGGTGCGGCGCCCGCAACGTCGACCCAGGCCTTGATCGGCAGATGATCCGACGCGACGCGCGCCAGCGCCGTATCGTGCACGGCGATGCCGGAGATCAGGCTCGGTGAATTGCCGAGGATACGGTCGAGCGCGAAAAGCGGAAAGCGCGAGGGGAAGGTCGGCAGGTTGGCGCCGAGCGGCCCGAAATGCGGATCGAGGGAATATAGCGAAGACCTGTCGCCATGCCGCCATTCGTTGAGGTCGCCGACGAGCAGCGTCGGCCGCTCGCTGCGCGCGCAGATGGTCGCAAGGATCGCCTCGGCCTGCAGGGCACGCGAGCGGCGCAGGAGGCCGAGATGCGCCGCGACGACACGCAAGGGTCCGGCATCGAGGTCGACGTCGACGACGAGCGCTCCGCGCGGCTCGACGCCGGGCAATTGCAGCGGGTGCACGTCGCGCACCACGGCTTCACGGAAGAGGAGCACGTTGCCGTGCCAGCCGCGACGGCCGGCATCCTCCGCCAGCGCCACGGCTACAAGGCCATGCCGGCGTTCGATCTCCGCGAAATCGAGGAGCACGTTCCGCTCGCCGAAGCGCTGCGCCGCCTCCTGCAGCGCGATCACGTCCGCGCCGATCTCCGCGATCACCGCCCCGATCCGCTCCGGATCGAAGCGCTGGTCCATGCCGACGCACTTGTGGACGTTATAGGAGGCGACAAGCGTGCTCGAAGCCGATCCCACGGCCGGCGATGCGTCCGAAGCGGTCTCCCGACCCTGCCGCAGGGCGGAAAGGATGGTCGCCGGGAGGCGCCGCTTCGCGAAGGATCGTCCGTGCTTCGGCATCTACGTTACCTAGGCATGCTTTCCATGCCGTGCAAGCGTTTCCGGATGGCTGCGGGGGAAGCCGACGGGGGCGCCCGGAACACCGAAGCGCACGCTCCCGGAGATCGCCGAGATCGCCGGACGGCATGCCGACGCAACCATCTTCACCCGCTTCATTCCGCCCCTCCGGCCCGAGGACATGCCGGGCGCCTGGCGGGGCTGCTGCGAACGATGGAAGCAGGTCACCCGGCCGCGCTTCTCCTAACACGACAAAGTTTGTAGACAAAACCTGCGCAAGGCGCTCTAGTCTCCCCGACTGCGTTTGTGTTGCGAAGCGTCCCCGACGGTCAAAGACGAGGCACGCCATGTCCGACAACGCTTTCGATGTAGCCGTCATCGGTACCGGCCTTTCCGGCTCCCTGCTCGCGATCCAGCTGCTCCGCCAGCTGCCGGCAGGCTGCTCGGTCGCCCTGGTCGGCAAGGCCGGCGAGACCGGTGCGGGCCTCGCCTACGGAACCCGCGACCGGGTCCATCTCCTCAATGTCCGTGCCGCGCGCATGAGCCTCGATCCCGACGACGAAGGGGATTTCGTCGCCTGGCTCGCCGCCCGCCATCCCGAACTCGAGGCGGCTGCGGGAATGAAGGAGACTTACGCGCCGCGCGCCATCTATGGCGATTATGTGCGCGAACGTCTTGCCGGGGCGATGCGGGAGGCGGGGGGCCGCATCCATACGAGCCTCTTCACCAGCGAGGTGATGGGCATGGAGCGCGATGGCGAGGAATACGTCCTCGAGCTTGCCACCGGCGATGCCATCCGCGCGCGCCACGTCGGGCTCTGCCTGGGCAATCCGCCGGGCCGGCTACCCCTGCCGGGCGACAGCGTCGACGCGGCGGCCCGTCCGCGCATCGTCGACGATCCCTGGCACGACCGCCGCATGGCGCAGATCGCGCCCGAGGCGCGCATTCTTTTCGTCGGCACGGGACTAACCATGGTCGACCAGGTCATGTCGCGCCGCATTGCCGGGCGTCGCGGCGCCATGATCGCCATCTCCCGCCACGGCCTCCTGCCGGCGACGCATGGGGAAGTCTCCTCTCCTCCCGCCGCCTGGCAGCCGCCGGCGAACAATGGCCGGCTCGGCGTTCTCTTCCACGCGGTCGTTGCCGCCGCCCGTGCCGCGGAGAAGGCCGGCGGCGACTGGCGGAGCGTCATAGACGCCCTGCGCCCGCTGACGCAGCGGCTGTGGCAGCGCCTGACGCCGGCGAGCCGCCGGCGGTTCCTCCGCCATGGCGAGGCCTGGTGGTCGGTCCACCGCCATCGCATGGCGCCGGCGATCGGCGCCCGGATTGCCGCGTTTCGCGCCGATCGTGAGCTCGAAGTCCTCGCCGGGCGGATCATCCGCATCGAAGGGCTGGGCCGGGGCCTCGCGGTGGTGATCCGCCGGCGCGGCTGCCCGGAAGCCGAGACGGTCCATGTCGACTGGGTGGTCAATTGCACCGGTCCCGGCCGGCTCTCGCGATCGGGTTCGGCGCTCGTCGCCGACCTGGTGGCGGGTGGCCTTGCCCGCGGCGACAGCCTCGGCCTCGGCCTCGACGTATCGCGTGACGGCGAGCTGGTCGGCAGGGGACGTCGCGTGACGCCGAACGCATATGCCATTGGCGCGGCCGGCCGCGCCCGCTTCCTCGAAATCACCGCGGCTCGTGAAATCCGCGGGCAGGCGGCCGCGCTCGCAAGGCGCATCGCCGCCGCCAGGCGAGCCGAGCTCTTCCCGCGCGGCAGCGCGCGGCGCGCGGTCGCCGAGTGGCAGGACCACGCCGGATAGGCGTCTCCGGATGGGGCGCGTGGAACCGGAAGGGCGGAAGCATTGCCGCGCGGCATCCTTGAGACACCGCACGTCCGCACATGGCCCGCTAGCCCGCGGTCCAGCCTCCGTCGACCAGGAGCGAAGTGCCCGTCACCATGGCGGCAGCATCTCCGGCGAGGAACAGGACGGCTCCCATGAGATCTTCGAGCCGCGCAATGCGGTCGAGCTTGATCCGGGACTTGATCCAGGCGGCACGGTCCGGATTGGCGAAAGTCGGTTCCGTGAGCGGCGTCCGGATGAATGTCGGAGCGATGGAGTTGACGCGAATGCCGTGCGGCCCGAGCTCTATGGCCATCGACTTGGTCATGCCTTCGATGGCGTGTTTGCTCGCGGCGTAGACCGTGCGGTCGATGCCGCCGACATGCCCCATCTGCGACGAGGTGTTGATGATCGAGCCGCCCTTGCCGGCGACGATCATGCCACGGGCAACCGCCTGCGCGACGAAATAGGCTCCCCGGACATTCACATCCATGACGCTGTCGAAATCGTCCGGCGTCGTATCCATCATCGGCTTGGGGAGCGCGGCTCCGGCATTGTTGAAGAGGATGCCAAACGGACCCTCGGTGGCGATCGCGAGTGCCGCCGCCTGCGGATCGCCGACATCGATGACAAGCGCCGAGGCTTTGCCGCCGGCGGCGCGGACTGCGTCGACCGCGGCCTCCAGGTCAGCCGCGCGTCGCGCGGCGAGCACCACCTCGGCGCCAGCTTCCGCAAAAGCCGCCGCACCGGCAAGGCCGATGCCGCGGGAGGCGCCCGTCACCAGGGCGCGGCGACCGTCGAGCCGGAAGGAGGGGGTGCGAGGCAGTTCCATCAGTTCGCCGACGTGCCGTAGGGAACGTTCCGGCCGCCGTAACGGCGCACCCGGACATTTGCCTGCTCGGCATGGCCGACGAAGCCTTCCAGCATGCAGAGCCGCGAGCAGTAGGCGCCCATGGTGGCCGAGGCCTCATCCGTCAGGACTCGTTGATAGCTGTGCGTCTTCAGGAACTTGCCGACCCAGAGCCCTCCCGTATAGCGGCCGGCACGTTGCGTCGGGAGCGTGTGATTGGTGCCGATGACCTTGTCGCCGAAGGCGACATTGGTACGGGGCCCGAGGAACAGCGCACCGTATGACCTGAGATTCTGGAGATACCACTCATCACGGTCGGTCATGACCTGGACGTGCTCGAAAGCCAGGTCGTTGGCCTTGGCGAGCATCTCGTCATGGTCTTCGCAGAGAATGACCTCGCCGCAATTCTCCCACGCCATGCGGGCGACGCCGGCGGTCGGAAGGATCGCGAGCAGCCTCGCAACCTCGTCTATTGTTGCCCGCGCCAATCGTTCGGACGTGGTCAGAAGGATCGCCGGTGAGGTCGGCCCATGCTCCGCCTGGCCGAGGAGGTCGGTCGCGCAGATTTCGCCGTCGACCATATCGTCGGCGATCAGCAGCGTCTCGGTCGGGCCGGCGAAGAGATCGATGCCCACGCGCCCGAAGAGCTGCCGCTTCGCCTCCGCGACGAAAGCATTGCCCGGTCCGACGATCATGTCGACCGGCGCGATGCTGTCGGTGCCGATCGCCATGGCGGCGACCGCCTGCACTCCGCCAAGGCAGTAGATCTCGTCGGCGCCGGCAAGGTGCATGGCCGCCACGATCGCTGGATGGGGGGCGCCCTCGTGCGGCGGAGCGGAGGCGACGATGCGATCGACGCCCGCTACCCGGGCCGTCACGATGCTCATGTGGGCGGAGGCGACCATCGGATACTTGCCGCCCGGCACGTAGCAGCCCACGGATGCCACCGGGAGGTTGCGGTGGCCGAGGACCACGCCGGGCAGCGTCTCGACCTCGAGGTCGAGGATGGTCGCTCGTTGGCGCTCGGCGAAGTTGCGCACCTGGGCCTGGGCGAAGCGGATGTCGTCCAGGTCACGCTTGGCGACCCGCGACAGCGCGCGTTCGATATCCTTCTCGCCAAGGCGGAAGGAATCCGGTTCGTACCTGTCGAATTTCAGCGAGAGCTCACGGACGGCCGTGTCGCCGCGGGCTTCGATGTCCGCGAGAATTTGCTCGACCGTGTGCTTCACGCGGGCATTTTCCTCTGCCTGCGCTGCGCGGCTTCGACCGGACTTCAAATGCCGGATCATGGACTCACCCCCTCCACTCGTGCATCGGCTGTGTATGCCAGAAATTTGAATTTGCATATTTGTACAAGTATCGAGTATACGTATATGAAGATTGCGAGAATGTACACCGGGCGGCCGCGAGCTGGTGGCACTCCGGATGGTGCAAGGACCGGGCGAACGGCATGGATCTCGATCTGAAGGGCAAGCGGGCTCTGATTACCGGAGCTTCGCAGGGAATCGGCGCCGGCCTGGCCATGAGCTTCGCCGAAGAAGGCGCCGACCTCTGGCTCACCGCGCGCAATGTCGAGAACCTCACCCGGTTGAAGAGGGAGATCGGAGATCGCTTTCCCGCGAGTCGTGTCGAGACGATCCCGGTCGATCTGACCGAGGCAGGAAGCGCGGAGCGCGTGGTTGCCGCGACCGGCGACGTCGACATCCTCGTCAACAACGCCGGAACGATCCCTTCCGGCTCGCTCCTCGACGTCGATCCGGTGCAATGGCGCGCCGGGTGGGACCTGAAGGTCTTCGGCTACATAAACCTGTCGCGGCTTTACTACCCGCGCATGAAGGCGGCGGGCGGGGGCGTCATCATCAACAATATTGGCAATGGCGGCGAGATCTGCGACCCGCGCTACGTCGCCGGTGCCATGGGCAATGCCAGCCTGATGGCCTTCACGCGGGCACTGGGCGGCGAAAGCCTCGGCGATGGAATCCGGGTCGTCGGCGTCAATCCGGGGCCGGTCGATACCGACCGCATCTACAACATGCTGAAGAAGCGCGCAGCGGATGTTCTCGGCGATGCGAGCCGGTATTCGGAGCTGGCGGCCACCTATCCGCTCGGGCGCCCCGCCCATGTACGCGAAGTGGCGGACCTGTTCCTTTTCCTCGCTTCGCCCCGCGCAGCCTACATTTCCGGAACCATCGTGACCATCGACGGCGGCATCGCTTCGCGCCGCTCGATCGTATGACCGGCGGCGGCGAGACGATGGCGACGGCGCGAAAGCGGCTCGGCGTCATCGTGCCCTCGTCGAACACAATCGCGGAGGAGGGCACGCTGGCGGCGCTTGCCCACGATAGCGGCATCGCAGTGCATTTCACGCGGCTGCGCGTGGTGGCGATCGGCGATGGGGCCGACTCCCTGGCGCAGTTCGACGAGGCGCACTTCGCGGCGGCCGCGAACCTGCTCGCCGATGCCGGCGTCGGCATGATCCTGTGGAGCGGTACGGCGGCTTCGTGGCTCGGCTGGCAGGCCGACCGGCGGGTCACCGGCATCATCGAGCGGCAGTACGGCGTGCCGGCCGCGACGGCGACGACCGCGATCAATGACCGGCTTGCCCGGATGGGCGCGAAGAGGATCGGGCTCGTCACTCCCTATGTCGCGGCGATCGAAGCCCGCATCGAGAACAACTACCGCGCGATCGGCATCGATGTCGCCTCCGCCGAGCGCCTCGACCTCACCCGCAATACCGACTACGCGGAGGTGCCGCCGGCGCGGATCGCTGCGATGGCGGAGCGCGTGGCGAAGGCGAAGCCGGACGCCATCGTCATCCTCTGCACCAACCTCGCCGGTACTCCCATCGCCGATGCCGTCGCGGGCGCGACCGGCATCCCGGTACTCGATTCGGTCCGCGTCGCGGCGGAGGAGGCGGCATCCGCTCTCCACGCCGCGGCGGCCCCGAAGAAGGCGACACATGAAGCGCCAAGCCCAATCAAGAAAGAGACGTCGGTGTTCTCGGACGCAAGTCGCATCCCGTAACAAGGCCGCCAGCAGAGTGTATGCGGGCGTCGATAAGGAGAGGAAGCTGCCATGATGAAGTTGGTGAAAGGTACCGCGTTGGCCGTCGGTCTGCTCGCCGCCGCGGCGTCGTTCGTCCCGCAGGCGACTGCTGCGGAAAGCGTGTCGGTGCGCCTCAAGTGGGTGACCCAGGCGCAGTTTGCTGGCATCTACGTCGCCAAGGCCAAGGGCTTCTACGAGGCGGCCGGGCTGGACGTAACCATCAATCCGGGCGGCCCGAACCTCAATCCGGAGACGCTCGTCGCATCGGGCGCGGACACGTTCGGAATCGCCGGCGGCACCGAGACGATGATCTTCGCCGCCGAGAAGGGCCTGCCCATCGTTGCCATCGGCATGTCGCAGGAGAAGACGCCCTTCGTCTTCGCCTCCTTCGGCGATTCCGGTATCAAGACAATCAAGGACTTCGCCGGAAAGAAGGTCGCCACGTTCTTCGAGGGGGCGCAGTACACTCTCTACACCGTCCTGCAGCATCAAGGCGTCGAGCAGTCGGCCCTGCAGATCATTCCGCAGCCCTTCTCGCTTCAGCCCTTCATCGACAAGCAGTTCGACGTCGCCACGCTGACCACCTATAACGAGCTTCTGGCCCTTCGCGAGCAGGGCATCACCGATCTCAACCTCTTCTCCCCCGATGACTATGGCGTGACCACGCAGCAGGACTCGATCATCACTTCTGCGGCGGTGATCAAGGACAAGCCGCAGGTCGTGCAGGCCTTTCTCGATGCTACGCTGAAGGGTTGGAAATACGCGCTGAAGAACAAGTCGGAAGCCATCGACATCGTCATGGCGGCAGGCACGGGTCTCGATCGGAAGCACCAGGAACTGATGCTCGACGAAATCGAAAAGGTGATGGTGGCCAATGCTGGCGCGACCATGGGACTTGCCGCGCTGGACATGGCGGCCATCGGTTCGGTCCATGATCGCCTCGTGAGCTACAAGGCGTTGAAGGCTCCGGTCGATCTGAAGACCGTCTTCGATCCTTCGTTCTGGGACAAGGTCCCGGACGAAGACAAGAAGATGTAAAGCGCGTCCCTTGTCGACGCGTTCAACCATATCGGCGGCGGCGGGCACCTCGACGGGTGTCCGCCTGGTGCCGGCCGAGGGCCTCCTTGCCCTCAGGAACGTCTGGAAGCGTTTCCATTCCGGCGGGACCGAGACGGTTGCGCTGCACGACGTCGACTTCGTGATCGAGCCAGGTCAGTTCGTCACCCTCATCGGTCCGTCGGGCTGCGGCAAGTCCACGCTCTTCAACATCATCGCAGGGCTCGAGGAGCCTGACGGCGACGGTTCGGTTCTCTTCCAGGGCCAGCCGCAGCGGCATCGCGACCTTCTCGGCAAGGTCTCTTTCATGCCGCAGAAGGACCTGCTTTTTCCGTGGCGCACGGTCCTCGACAATGCGGCGCTAGCCCTCGAGATCGAAGGAATGCCGCGGAAGGCGGCGCGCCAGAAGGCTGCCGCGCTATTTCCCGAATTCGGCCTGCAGGGTTTCGAGAAGCACTATCCGCGGCAGCTGTCCGGCGGCATGCGCCAGCGCGTCGCACTGATGCGCACCTTCCTCTTCGAGCGCGAGCTGCTGCTTCTCGACGAGCCTTTCGGCGCCCTCGACGCGCTTACCCGGAGCATGATGCAGCGCTGGCTGCTCGAGATCTGGGCGCGGCACCGGCGGACGGTGCTCTTCATCACCCATGACATCGACGAGGCGATCTTCCTCGGCGACCGGGTCATCGTCATGTCGGCGCGCCCCGGCACCGTCCGCTGCGACGAAAGGGTCGACCTTCCGCGCCCGCGTAGCGGCGAGGTGATGCTGACGCCCCAGTTCCTCGACGTCAAACGGCGGCTGCTCGCGATCGTCGAGGAAGAGAGCCGCAAGACATTTTCGGCGAGCGCCTGACGTGGAAGAGCGGCCGTCCCTTATCGCGCCGGTCGCCACCGCGATTGTGGTCGTCGCCGCCTGGTGGTTCCTCGTGCCGCTGCTCGGCATCAATCCGCGCTACCTGCCTTCGCTTTCGACTGTGGTCGCCGACGGCCTCTCCATCCGCAGCGACCTGGTCGCAGGCTTCTGGCGCACCTTCGTCGAGACGGCGCTCGGCTTTCTCGTCGGCTCGCTGATCGGCTTCGCGGTCGGCGTCGTCTTCGCCTACATCCCGATCCTCGAACGGGCCTTCCTTCCGATCCTGGTGGCGGCCCAGACGATTCCCGTCATCGCCTTCGGCGCGATCGTGGTGATCTGGTTCGGCAACACGATCCTCGCCAAGGTGGTGATCGCCTTCTACCTGAGCTTCTTCCCCGTGACGGTCGCCACGATCCGCGGGCTCGAGACGGTGGACCGCGACCGCGAGAACCTGATGCGCAGCTTCGGCGCTTCCGGCCGCCAGATATTCCTGAAGCTCGCTTTGCCGACGGCGCTCCCTCTCATCATGGTGGGGCTGAAGATCGGCGTCTCCTTCAGCCTTGCCGGTGCGATCGTCGGCGAGTTCTTCGGCGACACCGTCGGCCTCGGCGTGCTCCTGATCCAGGCGCTCTATTTCGAGCAGGTGCCGCGCATCTGGGTGCTGATCGTCGCCTGTGCCATCCTCGGCACGATACCTTATGCCCTGCTGGTCCTCGTCGAGCGGAGATGGGTCTGGTGGCGCGCCGAATGAACCTCCTGCCGGTGACGGTGGCGCTCGCCGGGCTTCTCGCCCTGTGGGAGCTGGCGATTGCTCTCTTCCGCGTGCCCGGCTTCGTCCTCCCCCGGCCCCTCGATATCGCGACGGCGGTGATGGAGAATCCCGGCCTCTATGCTTCCGGGATGCTGCTTACCGCGCTCGAGGCCATCGGTGGTTTCGCCGCCGGCGCGGCGCTCGGCTTCGGCCTCGCCGTCTTGATGGTTCTCTTCCGGCCTCTGGAGCGGGCGCTGGTCCCCATCGCCATCGCCATCAGCTCCGTTCCCTCTATTGCCTTCATCCCACTCGCCCTCGTCTGGTTCGGGCTAGGGCCCGTCTCGAAGGTGGCGATGGCGGCGCTTGCCGTGGTCTTCGTCGTGCTTCTCAATACGCTGAACGGCCTGAAACGGCCCGACCGCGAGGCGATAAACCTCCTGCGCAGCTTCGGCGCCGGCCGCCTCGGCATCCTCTGGCGCCTGCAGCTTCCGGCGGCCATGCCGGCCGTGGTCACCGGCCTCAGGGTCGGCCTCGCCCGCAGCACGATCGCGGTGATCGTTGCGGAAATGCTTGGCGCCTACGCGGGAATCGGACAGATCATCTATCAAGCCACCGTTCAGGTGGACGCCCTGCATGTCTGGGCGGGGGTCGCGGTCGCGACCGCCGGAAGTCTTCTTCTCAACGCTGTACTGGTCGCGGTCGACAGGCGGCTGGTGTGGTGGTCATGAACCGACGCTTCGAGGACTAGACGATGGCGCGTACAACCCGGCGCAAGCTCGCATCCCCACCCGCCCGGGCGCCGGGCGGTAGGCGCCGACAGACGACCGAGACCCAGGCGGAGAAGCTTCGCCGGACGATCGAGGAAATGATAGTCGGCGGAGAGCTCCAGCCGGGAGACCGTGTCGACGAGGCAGACCTGGCCGCCCGCTTCAAGGTGTCGCGCACGCCGGTGCGCGAGGCGCTGAAGACCCTCGCCGCGACCGGGCTCCTCGAAGTGCGCCCCCGCCAGGGAGCGGTGGTCGCCCGCATTTCCATCCCGGTGCTTCTCGAGATGTTCCAGCTCATGGGCGCGCTGGAAGGACTGTGCGCCCGCCTCGCCGCGCGCCGGGCGACGCTGCCCCAGAAGGCAGCCCTGCGAAAAGTCCATGAGCGCCTCAAGCAGGCGCTGGCGGAGGGCGATCCCGAGCAATTCTATGCGATCAATTCGGAATTCCACGACCTAATCTACGACGCGGCGCACACGCATTTCCTGGCGGACCAGACGCGGGCGCTTCGCAGGCGGGTCTCGGTCTACCGCCAGCGAGTCACCCACCAGCCGGGGCGCATGGCCGCGACCATTGGCGAGCATGAACGCATCATCGAGGCGATAGAGCGGGCCGACGGCGACGCCGCCTTCGACGCCGCCAACGAGCACGTGAACCTGCTCGGCGACAACATGGCGGACTTCATCGCCATGCTCCAGTCGGGCAATGCGCCGGGGGACAGGCCGACCTAGCGCAGGATGCGCGCCGGATTCGTGCCGCCCTGCCGATAGAAGACAGGGCTCGTTCCTATCCGCATGACCTTCGAGGCGCCGACGAATTCCTCCACGGGGAGCGCCGCTAGCGTGTTCACGATCGGAAAGAACGTCGGCAGGTCTTCCCACTCGGCCGGATGGAAGGTGACCTTCCCGCTGCCTTGCCAGCGTCCGAGCGTCTGTACATCCTGGTTGTTGGCGGCGTGGGTCATGAGCACCGGGTAGCAGGCATCCGCCTCGTCATCGCTGCCGGTCTTCGGAAAGTATTTGAGGTGCAGCGTGCCGTCGTTCGGCGTGGGCAGGGGAGACCGGTCCTCGACGAGGTCGACGAGCTTCATGTCCAGGAACGTGAAGCCGAACCAGCCCGCGGAACAATGGACGAGGTTCGGCCGGATGCGGGGCGGCGGCAGCTCGCCGTAGATCTTGGCGAAACCGACATCCTCGCGCCCGGTGACGATCGGGTCGGCGAGGTTCTCCCAGATGACCAGCTGGAAGGCTCCCCGCACCTGGTCGACCGCTCCGCGGAACTCGGCGGGGATCTCGACACAAAGAAAATTGTAGCCACGACCGGCCAGCCATTCGATGCCCGTCATGTAGGTCGCATTGACCGACACGATCGGCTCGCCGGCGAGCGCGAAGCCCGGGGGAAGCAGGGCCTCAAGGGCGGCGGCGGCGGAGCGGAAGCGCACCGAGTAGGTGGTCGCCTCCTGCACCGGCCCGTGATAGCGGGACTCGTCCGGGCCCTGCCGGGGTCCGAGCGACGGACCGAAATGCGTGGGCATCCGGTAGAGGGCGCCCTTCTTGAAGGTATAGGTCATCCGACTTCTCCGCGCGCACCATTGTCGCCGCCCTCGATGGCATCGAACATTGCGAGCGGAGTCGCGGTCGCAAGCCCGCCATCGACGGGGAGGACGATTCCCGAGATCCAGCGCGCCTCGTCGCTCGCCAGGAACACGGCGGCCCAGGCGACGTCCCAGGCGTTCCCCTCGGTCCCGAGAGGCGCAGCGCGTCGGCGCCGCTCGCGGATATCGGGCGTCAGGAAGTTGTGGACGTAGGATCCGTAGATGTGTCCCGGCGCAATGCAGTTGGACCGGATGTTCTGGTGGCCGTGATGGCAGGCCATCAGCGTACTGAGATGGCTGAGCCCGGCCTTGGCGACGGAATAGGGCACGTTGCGGATGCCGCCCGTGCGCATGCCGTCGATCGAGGTGATGTTGATGATCGATCCGCCACCGGCCTCGGCCATGACCGGGATGGCGTATTTGGCGGCCATCGCGGCGCCCTTGATGTTCACATCCACGGCGAGGTCGAAATCGGCCGCGCCAATGTCGGTGACGGTGCCGCTGGCTCCGGCGCCGGCATTGTTCACGAGGACATGGACCCCGCCGTACTCCTTGACGCAGGCCTCGACCATGGCCCGGCAGCCTGCCTCTTCCGCCACGTTCGCGCGGACGACCGCGGCCTCGCCGCCCTCCGCGAGAATCGTCTGGCGCGTCAGCTCGGCGCGGTCGGCATCGAGATCGGCGACCAGCACTTTCGCGCCCTGGCGGGCGAAGAGAAGGGCGATGGCCTGCCCGGTGCCGAAATTATCGCGTGCCTGGGTCGTGCCGGCCCCGGTGACGATGGCGATCTTGCCGGCCAGCCGGCGGCATTTCTCGGTCATGCCGTTCTCTTCTCCCTGGCCGCCGCGCGGTCGGTCAGCCGTAGCGGGCCTGTCCGGCGTACCAGTCCGGGAAGCTGTCCCCGAGACGGACGACGACACTCTGGTCCTTGCAATATGCCCGGAGCGCCTGCCAGCCGTTCTCCTTGCCATAGCCGCTCATGCCGAAGCCGCCCCAGATCGAAGCCGGATCGTTCTTGTGATGATCGTTGATCCACACGATCCCGGCACGCAGCTTTCTGGTCATGCGGTGCGCCCGAAGGATGTCCCGCGTCCAGATCGAAGCGCCGAGCGCGAAGTCGCTGTCATTGGCGAGCGCCAGCGCATCGGCTTCGCCGTCGAAGGGCGTGACGCCGACGACGGGCCCGAATACCTCCTCCTGGAACAGGCGGGAGCGAGGACTGACATCGGCGAAGATCGTTGGGCGAAGGAAGTGGCCGGCACGCAGCGGTTCGGGAAGGTCGGGGCGCTGCCCGCCGGCGACCAGCCGCGCTCCCTGCTGCTTTGCCGCTTCGACATGTTCGAGCGAGCGCTGCAACTGGCCGCGGGAGATCAGCGGCCCCATGTCGGTCGCCGCGTCGAGCGGGTTGCCGAGCCGTAGCGCATCGGCCTTCGCGGCGAGCTGCCGGACGAACTCGTCGTAGATTGAGCGCTGCACCAGAAAGCGGGTGCCGGAGACGCAGGTCTGTCCCGAGGCGATGAAGGCAGCAAAGGTCGAGGCCGCGATCGCCTCGTCCATCGGCGTGTCCTCGAAGATGATGACCGGCGCCTTGCCGCCGAGCTCCATGACCGTCGGCACAAGGCGCTCGGCTGCGATGGAGGCGACGATGCGACCCGTCGCCGTCCCGCCGGTAAGATCCAGCTTGGCAACCTGCGGCGCCTCGCAAAGCGCCTTGCCCACCACGGGGCCCGTTCCGCTGATCACGTTGAGGACGCCGGGCGGCAGACCCGCCTCCACGGCAAGGTGGGCGAACAGGAGCGGGGTCAGCGGTGCGAGCTCATGCGGCTTTGCCACCACCACATTGCCGGCGGCAAGGGCGGGGGCCAGCTTCTTGAGGAAGATCAGGAGCGGGTGGTTCCAGGTGGTGATCATCCCCACTACGCCGATGGGGCTCAACTGGGTATAGTTGAGGTAGTTCCCCCGATAGGGATTGACGGCACCCTCCAGGCCACGGGCGATGCCACCGAAGTGGTAGAACCACTCGGGCAGCCGCGCGAGTTGCGCCCGCATCTCGCGGATGGGCCTGCCGGTGACGCGGGTCTCCAGAAGGGCGAATTCCTCGATCCGCTTGCCCAGCGCGTCGCCAATGGCGCGAAGCACATGGCCCCTATCCATCGGGTCGAGATCGCTCCAGCGCCCGTCGGCAAAGGCATGGCTCGCGGATTCGACCGCTCTCGCCACGTCGTCCGCATCGCCCGCAGCGACGCTGCCGATCATCTCGCCGGTCGCCGGGCTGCGCACGGCTATGCGTTCGCCGGGGCGTCGGTCAAGGAATGCACCGTTCACATAGGGATCGAGATCGATCGGCGGCATGGCGTTTCCATTTTCGATGTACATTATTCGACTTTAGGAATACAAACAAGAGACAACAGGATACAAAAAGGTGAGCGTGCCATGGCCGACCGGGTAGGCGAGCTGGCGAGGCTTTTTGGGTCGATGCGGATCGTGGATCTCGCGCCGAAGCTGGAGCGGGGCATACCGCGCTTCCCGTCGCATCCGCATTTCGTGCTCGACAAGACCGTGACCCACGGACGCAACGGATATTACTGCCAGTCGCTGCAGCTGGCGGAGCATACCGGGTGTCATTGCGATGCGCCGCCACATAACCATCCGGCAATGATGGACTCGACCGTCGACAAGCTCCCGATCGATTCCCTGATCGCGCCCGCGGTGGTCTACGACTTCGCGTCGCTCGACCTTCAGCCAGGACAACTCATCGACGTCTCCCATATCGAAGACATGGAGCGGAAGATGGGCGTGCAAGCGGGAAAGGGTGATATCGCGCTGGTCAATTTTGGCTGGCTGAAGAGGCACTGGCGGACGGACGATCGCTCGCAGTGGTACGCCAATAATTCACCCGGAATGAGCGAGGGCGTCGCGGTTCTGTTCAAGGAGCGCGGCGTGAAAGCCGTGGGCGCCGATACCGTGGCCTGCGAGGTGCCCCTGGTCGACGGCCACTACGGCAACGCGCCGGGACATGAACGCCATTGGCTGCCGAACGGCATTCTCATCCTCGAATGCGTTGCCAACCTCGAGCAGATATCGGGACGGTGCTTCTTCGTGGCGCTGCCGTTGCCGATCGACGAGGGATCCGGTTCGCCGCTTCGCCCCATTGCACTCGTCTGAATGCCGCCCTGCGGGCAAATCTGCGGCGATACTCAGCAATCGCGGTCTGGATGAACCAGCCCGCCGCGGTCAGTCCGGAACGATGGTTCCGGCATATCCCGAGCGGAACGAGCGCCCGTTCACGAGGCCTTCCATCAGGAAATCGGTGATCGGCTTCGTCATCGCGCATTTCAGCTGCCGCTCGCGCTCGAACAGCGCGGCGTCGAGATCCATGATCCGGGTTGCCGGGCAAGGGCCGCCGCAAACCTCGCGATAGTTGCAGCGGGCGCAGGCCTGCTCCGGTCGAATGCCGTTCAGCGACTGGAAGCGTTCGTTCGGCTCGTTCTCGAGCATCATGCCGCTCTCGGTGATCGCCCCCATCCGGAACCGTTCGTTTCCGACAAACCAGACGCAGTTATAGAGGTTGCCCTTGTTGTCCACGATCGGCGAGCCCTGGACATCGGCGCCGCAGTACTGCTTGACCCGCGTGCCCGTGTCGATGTGGTTCAGGATCTCGATCGCCGGGTAGAAGTCGAGGACGCCGTCGCTTCGGCTCCGCAGCAGCGCTTCCACTTGGGACCGAACGGTCTTCGGGGTTGCGTAGAGGTCATCGCCAAAGACCGTCGCGTCGGAGTTCGCTCCTCGCAGCGGGGTGAGCAGGCTCACAGGCGCTCCGATCTCGCGGTGGAGGTCGACGGTCTCGTGGATATGCGCCTCGTTGTGCGAACAGACCAGCATCCGGAGCTGGACGTCGGCCCCCGCGTCGCAAAGCCGGCGGACATTGGCGACCACCGTGTCGTAGGACGGACGTCCGTTGACAAAGGGCCGGACCTTGTTGTGGACCGGTGCGGGGCCATCGACATTGACGCAGAACGTCACCCGGTGCCGGCGGGCGAGATCGACGATCGGTTGGGGAAGAAGCGAGAGGTTGGACGTGATGTTGAACGCGACGCGCGGAAATTCGGCAGCCGCAAAGGCGGCGATGTCGATCACCTTCTTCCAGCCGAGCAGCGGCTCCCCGCCAAAGAAGCTCAGATAGATCGACGCGTCCGCGTCGGGGGCCGACCGACGGAGCGAGCGGATGACCGCCTTCGCGTGGTCGATCGAGACGGAACTCTTGTCGCTGGTCTGGTAGGATTCGGGCCCGTTCAGGCAGTACACGCAGCCGAAGTTGCAGCTGTGCTGGACGAGGACCGTGAGCGAGAAGCTGGCGGCCGCTCCTGGCGCGCAAACCGCGCCACCGGCATCGCGGGAAACGCCAAAGCTCGGGGAGGTCTTCTCGACGAGACCGTGCCGGGCGAAAAACTCGACCAGCTCGAGCGAGCCGAATTTGTCGAGACACTCAGCCTCGGAGACGAAGGTGCCGATGCGCTGAAATGCGGCCGGAGCGTCCCAGCCCGCCTTTTCGATCCTGAGCGGCGCAAGATGATGCGCGTCGTAGACGACCCAGCAATCATCGCGCTCGATCCAGTTCAGGCGCGAAGACGCACGATAGGCGGGACGTTGGATCCCGCCGAGGACCGCACTGCGACCGATTGCGGCTGCCGGATATCCAAATGCCGCGGCGGCGTCCGGATTAGCGGACAACCGGCGAACCGGTGCAGCACTTCTCTCCGCACTCGCAGGCATTCGCGACCTGCGGGGAGGCGACCGTCGCAGCGGTCACCAAAACGCCGAGGCCGGCGACGGTCTTGAATATGCCGCTGACGACGCTCCGCCGCGTTCGAAGCTCGGCGGACGTCTCCTGCTTGTCTTTCTCCACAATGCCCTCCCAGGCAAAAGCAACGAGATGCTATCAATGGTTGAAATGGCCGTCAACGGCGGCTGCCGGGCTCGTGACGGTAGCAGGCGATCAGCGCCCCGTGAGACTGCGCGACAAGAGCGTCGCGGCGGGCACATCCGTCGACGGACTGAACACCTAGGGCGTGGACCGGCGGCGGCTGAGGAGCGCGGCGAAATCGATCGCCTCGAGCAGGCTGCGCTCGCTGGCCGTGCCCTTGCCGGCAATGTCGAAAGCCGTGCCGTGGTCGACCGAGGTGCGGATGATCGGCAGGCCGAGCGTGACGTTGACGCCGCTCAGCGCGTTCCATGCGCCGGTCGTCGGATCGACCTCGAAGCCGAGGAGCTTGACCGGAATATGGCCCTGGTCGTGATACATGGCGACGACCGCATCGAACTGGCCCGCGCGCAGGCGCACGAAGACGGTGTCGCCGGGGACGGGGCCGGAAACATCGTAGCCTTCCGCGCGTAGCGCGGCGATGGTCGGTGCCGAGACCTCGATGTCCTCGGTGCCGAAGAGGCCGCCTTCGCCGCCATGGGGGTTGAGGGCGGCAACCGCGATGCGCGGGCTGGCAATGCCGAGATGGCCGAGCGCCTCGCGGGTCAGGTGCACGACGCGGCGCAGCCGCTCCGGCGTAAGCCGCTCGGGCACCTTCCTCAGCGCGACGTGGGTGGTGACGTGGCTGACGCGCATGTTGCCGTGAGCGAGCATCATGACGGAATCGCGCGCGCCGGTGAGGTCGGCGAGGAGCTCGGTATGGCCGGAATAGTGGTGGCCGGCCTGGTTCAGCGCGTCCTTGCTGATCGGGCCGGTGCAGATGCCGGCGATTTCGCCAGCCATGGCGAGGCGAACCCCCTCGGCTATGGCGCGGTAGGCGAGACGGCCGGCGGCAGCCGAGACTGATCCGGGGGTGATGGCGTCGGCGCCGTCGTCGATATCGACGAGCGCGGGGGCGCCATCCTTTGCCGCGACCGCGGGCATCAGGGGATTGGCGAGGCCGAGAGCCGCGGCGGTCGCGGCGAAGGTGCGCGCCGAGCCGATGACGACGAGGCCGAGCTCGCCGGCCGCGAGGCGGGGCCGAAGCGCCGCCGCCGCCTTCAGGATGATCTCCGGCCCGATCCCGGCCGGATCGCCCATGGTGATCCCGATGCGCGGTGCGCTCATTGTCCCTGTCCCCACTCTCGCGGGAGGGGACGTGTTGGCGCCTCCGGCCCGCAAGGCTCGAACACCTGCGCGCAGATGCGGAAGACCTTGTCGGCATGGATGCGCAGGTGTTCGAGGGTGACTGCGCGGCGCTGGGCCGGGACTAGCTCGGGGCGGTTGGAAGCTGGCACGCGATGCTCCAAATTCTTCCACTTCTTGCCACGCCCTCAGGCTGGCGTCATCAAATTTCGCCGGGCAATTTCAGAAATAGCGGCACTTGCCATGGCTGCCGGGGCAGATGCTCGACGAAATGAATTGGCAAGTTCTGGAAAATTGCCGATACTCTAGAAGGATCGCTGATCGCAGCGGCCTAGAGTGGGAGGAACCCTTGAAGAATCTTGCCAAGCTGGCGCTTGCAGCCGGCGCAGTCCTCTTTGCGACCTCGGCCTTCGCCGAGGATACGTTCAACCCGACCTGCTTCGTGCCGGCCGGGTCGAGCAAGAAGGTCATTTCCTATCCGAAGAAGGACCCGCCCTACAAGATCGCCTTCGTCAACGGCTATGCCGGGAATGACTGGCGCACGACCGCGATCCAGTCGGCCAAGGCGTGGGCGGCGCGTCCGGAGAACAAGGATAAGCTCGCCGAATTCAAGGTCGTCTCGGTCGGCAACGACTCGGCCGCCCAGATCGCCGCGATCGACAACTTCATCGCCGCCGGCTACGACGGCATCAGCATCATAGCGGTGAACCCATCGGCCTTCGACGCGGTAATCAAGCGCGCCGAGCGCGCGGGCACCGTGCTCGTGCCCTTCGACAACGTGCTCGACACCGACAAGATCGTGCAGATCAACGAGGATCAGCACCAGCTCGGTGCCATCAAGGCCGAGGCCGTCGTCGACGCCATCCAGAAGGCGAAGGGCAAGGTCGAGGGCAAGATCCTCGAGGTAAGCGGCCTGCCTGGCAACTCGGTCGACCGCGACAACCATGAGGGCATGCGCTCCGTCCTCGACAAGTATCCTGGCCTGAGCGTCGTCCAGGTCGTCGGCAACTGGGACGCCGGCACGGTGCAGAAGGTGACCGCCGACGCCATCGCCACGCAGGGTCCGTTCGACGGCGTCCTCGTGCAGGAAGGCACCATCGGCGCGATCAACGCCATGCTCAATGCCAGCCACCCGATGGTCCCGATCGGCGGCGACGCCGGCAATGGTGCGCGCATGCTGATCTCCGAGCACAAGATTCCCGGCATAACCGCCGCCCAGGCTCCGGCCCTTTCGGCCATGGCGCTCACCACCATCGTCACACTCCTCGAGGGCAACAAGCTGCCGCAGACGGTCTTCTTCCCGATCCCGCAGAAGAAGAACGAGGAACTGGTCTCGGGAACCGATTTCTATCCCGACCTGCCGAAGAGCTACTACACGCTGACCGGCTTCCCCGGCTGCGACAAGCCGTTCACGCCCGACGAACTGCTCGGCCAGACCGCCGAAAACAACTAGAATGGTCTGAACTCTACTTGCGGGCGGCCGTCTCGCGGTCGCCCGCTTTCCATTCGGAAGCCCATGCCGGTCGTCGAGCTAACCGCAGTAAGCAAGGCCTATGGCGGCGTGCCGGCGCTGGCCGACGTCGATTTTCGCTTCGAGAGCGGACGCATCCATGCGGTCCTCGGCGAGAACGGCGCCGGCAAGTCGACCCTGATGAAGCTGCTCGCCGGAGTCGTGCGGCCGACCGCCGGCACCATGGCGATCGACGGCCGCCCGGTCAGCTTTTCCTCGCCGCGCCAGGCGAAGGCCGAGCGGATCGTCTGCATGTTCCAGGAACTTTCCCTGGTTCCCGACCTGACCGCGACCGAGAACATCGTCCTTGCCCCGAGTGACGGCCGCTTCGGCTTTGTGCGCCGGCGCTCGCGCGGCCGCGCCGCGGAGATGCTGGCCCGCGTCGGCGGCGAGCGCATCCGCCTCGACCTGCCGATCCGCCATCTTTCGCTCGCCGACAAGCAGCTCGTCGAGATCGCCAAGGCGCTCTACTGCCAGCCGCAGCTCCTGATCCTCGACGAGGCGACCTCCGCCCTCACCGCCGACCAGGTCGAGCGCGTCTTCGCGGTGCTGCGCGAGCTCAGGGCCGACGGCGTCGGCATCCTGTTCATCTCGCACCGCCTGCACGAGGTCGACACCATCGCCGATACCGTCTCGGTGTTCCGCAACGGCCGCCACGTCGACACCTTCCCCGCCGGCACGCGCAGCCGCGACGAGGTCGTGGCGCTGATGGTCGGCCAGCGGCTCACCGAGTTCTACCCCGCGCGCGAGGGACCGCCGCCGGACAAGGACGCGCCGCCGATTCTCGCGGTCGACCACCTCGCCTGGGAGCCGGAAATCCGCGACGTGACGCTTTCGCTCCGGCCGGGCGAGATACTCGGCGTCGCCGGGCTCGACGGCCAGGGCCAGCAGCACGTGCTGCAGGCGCTCTTCGGCCTGTTCAAGGGCGTCCGCGGCTCGATGAAGGTCGACGGTCGCGAGCTGCCGCAATCGCCGCACCTCGCCAAGCGTCCCTGGCCGGGGCTGGCCCTGGTGCCGGAGGACCGCAAGACCGAAGGCCTGATCCTGCCCATGTCGATCGAGGACAACCTTGGGCTTGCCGCGCTCGACCGGCAGGGCAGCTTCCTTGGCGGAACCTCGCAGGAGGAAGCCCGCGCGCGCGAGGCGCTGAATGCCTTCGACCTCGTCTACCGCTCGATGGAGCAGCCGGTCGGATCGCTCTCCGGCGGCAATCAGCAAAAGGTCGCCATCGCCAAGTGGCTCGCGATCGCGCCACGCGTCCTCCTCCTCATGGACCCGACGCGCGGCATCGACGTGCGCACCAAGGCCCAGATCTACCGGGTGCTGCGGCGGCTCGCCGCCGGGGGCATGGCGATCATCCTGCAGTCGACGGATCATGAGGAGATGGTGCATCTCTGCGACCGCGTCTGCGTCTTCTACCGCGGCTCGGTCAACGCGACGCTGGAAGGCGACAGCCTGACTTCCGAGCGCCTGGTCGCCGCCTGCCTCAACCTTGTCGAAGGAGCGACCGCGTGACCGGCATGGATCGCCGCCGCCGGCGGCTGCTCCTGGTGGTGGTGGCGCTGGTCGTGCTCTTTGCCGCCTTCATCCTCACCCATCCGCGCGGCTTCTCGGTCTACGTGGTCACTATCTGGGCGAACCAGGGCGTGCTGCTCGCCCTCGCCGCCATCGCCCAGTTCTTCGTCGTGATCGTGCGCGGCATCGACCTGTCCATCGGCTCGATCATCGCGCTGACCAACGTTGCCGCTTCCTACCTCGTCTTCGGCACCCCCGGCGAGATCGCCTTCGGCATCGTCGTGGTGCTCGCCCTCGGCGTGCTGTGCGGGTTCCTCAACGGGCTGGTGGTCGTCTTCGGACGGGTCGAGCCGATCGTCGCCACGCTCGCCACCGGGGCCATATATGGCGGCATCGCGCTCCTCTGGCGCCCGATACCGGGCGGCGAGATCGACGATACGCTGGGCGACCTCCTCACCTACGACGTCAATGGCGTGCCGACCTCGCTGATCGTGCTCGTCGTCGTGCTGGTCGCGATCAGCATCCCGCTCCGGCGCACGCGCATCGGCCTTTCCATGCTGGCGGTCGGCTCGAGCGAGCAATCGGCCTTTCTCACCGGCATCCAGGTCCGGGTCGCCAAGCTCGTCGCCTATTCGCTCGCCGGCCTCTTCGGCGCGCTCACCGCTCTCTACATCGCCTTCGTGACGCTGACCGGCGATCCCGCGATCGGCCCGGCCTACACGCTCAACTCTATCGCCGCGGTGGTGCTCGGCGGCGTGCCGCTCACCGGCGGCGTCGGAGCGCCGCTCCTTGCCGTCCTCGGCGCCCTCATCCTGAAGACCATCTCCTCGCTCATGTTCTTCACCGGCATCCCGCCGCTGGCGCAATCCTTCTTCGAAGGCCTGGTGCTCGCCGTCGCGATCGGCATCGGCGCCATCGATGCGCTCCGCAGCAGGTCGAAGCTGAAGGTCTACGAGTGATGCCGAAACGCCTTCCGGTCGATCCTTCCGTCCTCTTGATCCTTGCCGGCTGCGTCATCATCGTCGCGGTCGGCGGGATCTTCATCGGCAACTTCTTCACCTCGGCCTACCTCCTGCAGCAATTGCAGATCGCCTCTTTCCTCGGCATCCTCGCGGCGGGCGCGATGCTGGTCATCCTCCTCGGCCACATCGACCTTTCCTTCCCGTGGACGCTGACCGGCAGCGCGATCATCGTCACCACCATCGGCGGCGCGACGAGCTCGTGGCTGCAGGATCTCGCCATCCCGCTCGGCCTCGCCTTCGGGCTGCTCATCGGCCTCATCAATGGCGTCGTGGTGGCGAAGCTGCGCATCCCGTCGATGGTGTGGACGCTCGCGGTCAACTCGATGCTGCTCGGCATCGCCATCTACTATCAGGGCGAGCACCGGCCGCAGGGCCAGGCGCCGGAACTGGTCAAGACCCTTGCCGTCGGCTCGACCTTCGGCGTGCCCAACGCCTTCCTTACCTGGGTCGCGGTTTCGGCGGCCGTGCTCTGGCTCATCCGCGGGACGCGCTTCGGCCGGCTTCTATTCGCCATCGGCAATAACGAGAAGGCGGTGTTCCTCGCCGGCGCCCGGCCGGAGCGGACGATCATCCTTGCCTTCGCGCTCGCCGGCCTGCTCGCCGGCTTCGTCGGCATCCTGCTCGCCGGCTACGCCAACCAGGCGTACCAGGGAATGGGCAATCCCTACCTCATGCCCACCATCGCGGCGGTGGTGATCGGCGGCACCTCGATACTCGGCGGGCGAGGCAACTACGCCGGTACTTTCGCCGGCGCGCTGTTCGTGACGCTCCTCCTGTCGGCACTGTCGGTGATCCAGATCAGCGAGGCGACGCGCCAGATCATCTTCGGCGTGCTGATCCTCGCCATGCTGATCCTCGATGGGCTCCGCCGCCGCGACGCCTGACAGGCGTTCGGACGAAAGGTTCACGGTCGTGAACCGGGATCCGACATTCTCCATCAGCCGACCGACAAGGTCGAGGCCAAGTCCGATCGCCGCACTCGCCCAGGGGTTAGGTCAGGGCCTGCCGGCTGACGCTGGTGGCGAGGAATGCTGCCGCCTGCTTCAGCACCTCCGTCGGGACATGAAGCCGCGCTTCGGGCAGCTGGTCGCCAAGGATCATCACGCCGATCGAATAGAGGACGCCCGTACCGTGAATTTCCACGGGACAGGCAATGGCGGTGATGCCCGGCTCGTTTTCGCTGATGCAGGTAGCGAATCCCTGACGACGTACGAGCTCGAGTTCGGCCAGCACGTCGGCGAGCCTCGTCTTCGTGTTGGCCGCGAGCTTGGGAAGGGGATTGGGCAGGATCGAGCGGACGAAGCTCTCTGATTGATGCGCCAGGATGGCCTTGGAACAGGCGGCGGCGTGCAGCGGTTGCGAGAGCCCGGGCACCACGTGCCCGCGAAGGCCGTTCGCCGGTGCGGCCCACGCGACCGAGATGACACGGTTGTGGACCAGCTTGGCCAGGTAGCAGGTCTCCGAGAGATCGGAGGCGACCTCGTCGAGCTTCTTCTGGGCGGTGATGTGGATCCACGAATCGTCGGATCCGGTCTGCAGGAGACGGAGGAGGCGGGTGCCGAGTTCATGGCCGGTGCGCCGGTCGCCGCCATTGAGCAGCCCGGCCTTGCGAAGGCCCTGCAGCAAACGATGCGCGGTCGGGAACGGGAGGCCGGACAGTTCCGCCACCTCGGTGGCGTTCAGGCCCGGATGCGCCGCGACGATTTCCAGGATGCTGAAATAGCGATCGAGAGGGTTTTGACGGACGGGTGCAACGGCAGCGGCCGAGGCCCCGGCCAACCGGCTCTTCTTCATCTTCAGGTCTTCCCCGCCGCCGTTGACACGCCAACGAAACGTCGCCTAATCTATTCGAATAACGGAGATTATTCTCGGTTTTCGAGATATTCTCCTCTTCGTCGCTTGTCAACTCAATCGCTGAGGATGGGCATGTTCTGGGCCGTGATCCGCTGCAATCTTCGCGACCCCGCGGCCGCCGATGCCTTCAATCGTTGGTACAATCGCGAGCACGCGCCGCGATATATCCGCCAACCGGGCTTCGTCCGGGGATGGCGGCTGGAGCGGCTCGACCGGCCGGAGCAGCGCGGCGATCCCGGCCGGCGCTACCTCGCGGTCTATGAGACCGAGACCGTAGCGGCCTTCAACGACGCCCTCGACCGGGACATGGCGGAGAGCCATCCCTGGGAGGAGTGGGAGACGCGCATCCAGGATTGGCAGCGCACCTACTACCGGACGCTGTTCGCCTATGGCGAGCCGGCGCCGCCGCAAGGCGAGCGTGGCGGGTACTGGACCATCGTGCGGGTCGACCTGGCCGGCCTCGATGCCGACGGCGAGGCCCGGTTCAACGAGTGGTACGACAAGCGTCACGTGCCGGAGGTCTGCGCCCATCCCGGCTTCCGACGCGCCTGGCGGCTGAAGCTCGAGCCCGATGCCGGCGATCTCGGCCCGCGCGGCCAGCGCTACGCGGCGATCTACGAAACCGACACGCCCGACTACCTGCCGGTTGCCCGCCGCGGCGCGGTCGCCTGGGACGGCGTATGGGCGGAGCACATCCGCAACTGGGAAATCGGCTTCTACCGGAAGCTTTACGACCACGAAGGACAGGAAAGAGCGTGAAAGAGGGTAGAGACGATCGGGCCGGCGGAACGTCAAACGTCCTTCTGGTAGTCAGCGCCACGGTGGATCCGGCGGTCGAGACCGCCTGGAACGACTGGTACGACAACGAGCACCTGCCGGAGATCCTGGCCTGCCCGCACTTCGATGAGGGCGCCCGCTACGTCAGCGAGGACAACGGCGAGCGCACCTACATCACCCTCTATCGCCTCTCGTCGGAAGAGGCGGTGAAGACGCCGGAATTCGCGGGCGCCCGCGGCTGGGGCCCTTTCGTCGACAAGGTGCGCGCCTCGACGCGGCTCTACATCCGCGTGACCGGAGGCGGCGCGAAATGAGCGACAACGGCGAGACCTGGTACTTCCGCCGCCGCTGGGACGGCTTCCGTGTCGGCTCCGCGAAGGTGAAGCTGACATTCGGCCCGGGCGAGGCGATCGCGCGCCTCTACGACGAAGGTGTCCCGGAGACCTGCCGGAAGATCCTCGCCAGCCTCCCCCTGGTCGTGCCGGTCGTCCACGTTGCGTGGAGCGGCGACATGGTGATGAGCGCCAGGTCCTTCCCGATCGGCCCGAGGGAGGCGGAGAACGCGGTGCGCCTGCCGCGGCCGGGAGACCTCACCTGGGATCCGAAGTTTGGCGAGATTTGCTTCGCCTACGGGACGGCGGAGGCGCGGCTTCCGTCGGGCGAGAACCAGCTCGTCGTCTTCGGGCAGGTGGAGGAGGGGCTCGACGCCCTCGCCGCCTATTGCCGGGCCCGCCGCTTCGAGGGGCTCGGCGAGATACGCATGGAAGCGCTTTGAGGGCGCCCGCTTCGATCGAATGACTTCACCCTGCAGCCTCTGCTGCGCAACAAACTGAGGGGAACGAGAATGAAGACGCATCGCTACCTCAGCCTGGTGCCGATCGCCTCGCTGCTTGCCATTGCCGTCCCGGCACATGCCGAGGACATCCTCGTCGGCGAGGCCATCGCCAAGTCCGGCTGGATGGAGCCCTATGACTATTCGGCCCGCATGGCGGACCTCGCCATCGAGGATATCAACGCGAGCGGCGGCCTGCTCGGGCGCCAGATCAAGACGAGCGTGATCGACACCAAGACCGATCCGGCCGAGTCGGCGCAGGCCGGCGCCACGTTGGTCTCGGAGGGTGCCGACCTCGTCATCGTCAGCTGCGACTACGACCAGGGCGCCCCGGCGGCACTTGCCGCGGTGGGCGCTGGCAAGCTCGCCATCTCGCTTTGCGCGGGCGACCCGAAGATGGGCGTGCAGGGCATCGGCAAGCTCGCCTTCACGGCGGCGACGGCCGGCCAGACGCAGGGCGCCACCAACGCCGCCTGGGCGCACGACACGAAGGGCCTCCGTTCGGCCTATATCCTCGTCGACACCAACATCGAATATTCGAAGTCGGTCTGCAAAGGCTTCGAATGGCAGTGGAAGCAGTACGCGGATTCGAAGCTCCTCGGCTCCGACACGTTCAAGAACGACGACCCGTCGATTGCCACGCAGATCTCGCGGATCAAGGAACTGCCGGAGAAGCCGGCGGCCATCGCCCTCTGCTCCTTCATGCCGGGCGCGGCGTCGGCGCTCCGCCAGCTGCGCGCGGCGGGCATCGACCAACCGGTCTTCATGCCGACCGGCTCCGACGGCACCTACTGGTTCGCGAGCGTGCCGGACATCAGCGACGTCTATCTGCCGGCGGCGGTGCTCGCCGGCGGCGGCGACCCCAATCCGGAGGTCAACAAGCTGATCGACCGCTACAAGGAGAAGTACGGCGACGTGCCGGCGACCTCCTACGTGCTGTCGGGCTACGCGCTGATCCAGATGTGGGCCGATGCGGTCAAGCAGGCCGGCACGACGGACGGCGACAAGGTGGCGGACGCCCTGGAGAGCTTCAAGGACCATCCGACCGTGCTCGGGCCGATCTCCTTCTCGCCGCAGCTTCACATCCAGAACAAGGCGCGCTTCCTGATGCTCGGCGTCAAGGACGGCAAGTACGAACAATTCGGCTATGTGACCTCGCCGGATGTTCCAGCCGAGGTGCTGTTCGCGCAATAGTCGGTGTCACGCCCGGCCGACGAGGCGGGGAGGCGGGAGTTTCCCGCTTCCCCTTCGCCGGCGGGCGTTCGACCCTCGCGAGGACGAGAAGCATGGCTGACCCTCCTTCCTTGCCCTCGTCGCTCGAAGGACGGGGCGTGACGGTCCGCTTCGGCGGGCTCGCCGCGCTCCAGGACGTGAGCCTGAAGCTGACTACCGGCCAGGTGCTCGGCCTGATCGGGCCGAACGGCGCCGGCAAGACGACGCTGGTCAACGTGTTTTCCGGTTTCCAGGCCGCCACCGAAGGTTCCCTGTTGCTCGATGGCACGCCGATAGACCATCTCTCCGCGCAGGCGCGCGCCCGCCTCGGGCTGGTGCGGACGTTCCAGGCCGTGCGCCTGTTCCCCGACCTGCCCGTCATCGCCAATGTCGAGGTGAGCGCCCTCGCCCGCGGCGCCGGCCGCGCGGAAGCGCGCGCGACGGGATACGAACTCCTCGACTGGATGGGAGTGAGCAACCGCGCCGGCCAGCGCGGCAGCACGCTGCCCTATTCAGACGAGCGCAAGGTCGGCATTGCGCGCGCGCTCGCGCTGCGGCCGAAATTCCTGCTCCTCGACGAGCCGGCGGCGGGCATGCACGAGGGCGAGGCCGAGGCCCTGCTGGAGCGGATCGTCACGATCCCGAGGACCTTCGGCTGCGGCGTGCTCCTCATCGAGCACAACATGCGCCTCGTCATGGCGGCCTCGGACCGCCTGCACGTCATCGAGTTCGGCCGCACGCTCGCCGAGGGTACGCCCGAGGAGATCAAGGCCGACAGCCGGGTGATCGAGGCCTATCTCGGCGCCGAGGAGGCCGAGGACAAGCCGTGACGCTTGCCATTGAGCACCTCGAGGTTTCCTACGGTCGGCTTGCCGCGGTGCGCGACGCGACGGTCACCGTCGCGTCGGGGGAGATCGTCGCGCTGGTCGGGCCGAACGGCGCCGGCAAATCGACCACGCTGCTCGCCGCCGCCGGCGCCCTGCAGCCGCGCGGCGGCACGATCACGCTGGACGGCGCGTCGCTGCTTGGCCTCAGCCCCGAGCAGCGGGTGCGCCGCGATCTTGCCATGGTTCCGGAGGGACGCGAGATATTCCGCACGCTCACGGTCGCCGAGAACCTGACGGTCGCAGCCGGAGCAGGGCGGGCAAAGCCCGGCACCGCCGAGGTGATGGACGAGCTCCTCGCGCTCTTCCCGATCCTGCGCGAGCGCTTGCGTCAGCCGGCGGGCCAGCTTTCGGGTGGAGAACAGCAGCAGCTTGCCATCGCACGCGCCCTGATGACGCGGCCGCGCTACCTGCTCATCGACGAGCCTTCGCTGGGCCTGGCACCGCTGGTGGTCAAGCGGGTCTACGAGATGCTGACGGAGCTGAGACGGAGGCAGGGCCTCGCCATTCTGGTGGTCGAGCAGAGCATGCGGCGCGTCCTCTCGGTCGCCGACAAGGTGTGCGTGATGCGCGACGGCCGGGTCGTCGCGACCTTCGCGGGCGAGGACCTCTCGGACAGGCGCCGCCTCGAACAAGTCTATTTCGGCCTCGCGGACTGAAAGACGGCCATGGTGCAGACCCTCATCAACGCCATCTCGCTCGGCAGCATCTATGCCCTCGTCGCGCTTGGCATCGGACTCCTCTTCGGCGTCCTCAAGGTCATCAACTTTGCCCACGGCGACTTCATCACCATCGGCGCCTTCGCCCTGATCATTCCCTCCTCGCAGGCGGCGGCGGAGATGGGGATCGGGCTCATGCCGTGGCCGCTGGTGATCGCCGGCGTCGCGGCGGTGGTGGTGCTGACCGCGCTCGCAGCCGAATTCCTCGTTTTCCGTCCACTCCGCGGCGCGGACAGCGCGACCGTCATGATCGCCTCTTTCGCGCTTGGCTATTTCCTGCAGAGCAGCCTGCTCCTCGTCTTCGGCAGCCGTCCGAAGAGCGTGAACCTGTGGTCGCAGCTGAACGTGCCGGTGGTGCTCGGCGGGGCGGAGACGTCGCTCCTCCAGATCATCATCATCGCCGCCACGGCGCTGCTCATTGCCGGCCTGGGATTCCTCATGCGCTATACCTCGGTCGGGCTCGCCATGCGGGCGGCGGCGGAGAATTTCCGCATGGCCCGCCTCGTCGGCGTCCGCGCCAACCTCGTGATCGGGGCAGCGATTGCGCTGAGCGGCATCCTTGCGGCGGCGGTTTCGCTCCTGATCGTCGTCCAGACGGGCGTGCTCAGCTACCGGATGGGCGTGCCGCTGATGATCTTCGGCTTTGTCGCGACGGTGATTGGCGGGATGGGCAGCCTCCTCGGATCGGCGGTCGGCGGCTTCGCTGTCGGGATTGTCAGCGTTCTGGCACAGACCTTTCTCCCGGAGAGCGCCCGGCCATTCCGCGACGCGGTCGTCTTCTCCGTCGTGTTCCTCGTGCTGATGCTTCGCCCGAAAGGGCTGATCGGCGGCGGCCAGCGGGGAGAGCGGATATGAGCGCGGCTTCGTCCCGGCCCGGCACGGTCAGGCGCTTCGAGACGCCGGTCATCCTCGTCGCCGGCCTCGCGTTCCTCGTGCTGCTGGCGACGTGGGTGCCCGGCATCGTCTCGCCGCGCAGCATCGCACAGCTGATGATCTGGGTCGTGCTGGTGGTCGGCCTCTACACGTTCAGCGGGCTTTCGGGCATCATCTCGTTCGGGCAGACGACCTTCAGCACGATCGCCGCCTATTGCGTCGCCTGGCTGACGCTCAACCCCTTCGTGAAGGCCTCGAGCATGCCGGGCCTTCCACAGTTCATCCTGTCAGCATCGCTTCACCCCCTGGCCTCGGCGGCGATCAGCATCGCGGTGGCGGCAGCGATCGGCCTCGTGGTCGCGCTCGCCGTCATGCGGCTCGCAGGGGAGGCGGCCACGATCGCCACCTTTGCGCTCCTCATCGTGGTCAACTCGATCTACGGGAACTGGAATTCGGTGACCGGCGGCATGAGCTCGATCGTCGGCATACCGATCGTCGTTGGTGTGTGGATCGCATTCGGAACCGCAGTGCTCGCCATCGTCGTCGCCTATGCGTTCCAGACCTCGCGCGGCGGGCTCATGCTGCAGGCATCACGGGACGACGAAGTGGCGGCGCGGGCGAGCGGGATCGAGGTGAAGCGCTGGCGCATCATCGCCTTCGTGATCAGCGCGGCGCTGATGGGGCTGGGCGGCGTCGTCCAAGCACATTTTCTCGGCGTGATCTCGGTCGAATCCTTCTATCTCGGCACCACCTTCATGACGCTCGCCATGCTCGTCGTCGGCGGGCGCAGCAGCCTGACCGGCGCGGTGGTCGGCGCGGTGATTCTCTCGCTGGTCACGTCGGTGCTTCGCGGGCTGGAACGGGGCGTCGAGCTAGGCTCCGTGAACCTGCAGATACCGAGCGGGATCCAGGAAGTTGCCCTCGGCGCGCTGATGCTCGTGATGCTGGTCCGCCGGCGCCGCGGCCTTTGCGGATTGTGGGAGGCAAGGTTCTCTCGCGGAGACGCCGACTGACGGATCGCACATGCATCGCCGGCGATCGATGCAAAGGCGAGGAAACTTAGGTCACGTTTCTCCGCGCCTGCCCAGGTTCAGGAGCTCCACTGACGTCCCTCCGTCTCGAAGCTGAGCCATCATGGCGGCCTCTTTCCGGACCCGCTCTTCGGCGCGATCGGCGATCGCCTCGACATCCGCAGCGCCTACCACCACGATGCCGCTCTCGTCCGCGGCAACGACGTCCCCCGGACGGACGATCGCGCCGCCGCACGGGATGGGGATGTTGATCTCGCCCCGGCCGCTCTTGCCGGTGCCGCGGAGCGCAGTCCCGCGGGCAAAGACCGGAAAGCCGAGGGCGCGCATCTCGGGCAGGTCGCGTACCGAGCCGTCGAGTACCAGGCCCATGATGCCCCTGGCCGCTGCCGCGACGCTGAGCACCTCGCCCCAGACGCCGTAGCCCGGATCGCAGCATTGCACGACGAGGACGTCGCCGCGGCGCGCCTGCGCGACGGCAAGGTGGATCATCAGATTGTCGCCGGGCGGAGAGAGCACGGTCAGTGCCGGACCGCAGATGCGTGTGCCGGCCTGCAGCCGGATCGTGCCATCCATGATCGTGCCGGCGCCGGACTCGTGGATGGTTGCCGTGTCCATCGCGGAGAGGCGCCGGATCGCATTGGAAGTCGCCATCGGCCTCTCCTGTCAGGGCTGGTGCGTGGCCGGCAGCATCTGGCCCGGGTGCGAATCGTGGCGGAGATGCCGGACGACGACGTCGTTGTCGAGGATGAGGCCGTAGCCCGGCTCCTCCGTCAGCCTGATCCAGCCCTTCTGCGGAGCGAGCGGCCGTGCGAGCAGGCGATCGAAGTTCACGATGTCGCGGTCCGGCGTGAAATATTCGACCGCGAGGCCGTTCGGCGAGGCCGCGACGAGGTGGGAATGGATTTCCGCCGCCCAATGCGGCGCCACAGGCACGTCGAAGCCGGCGCACATCTGGGCGATGCGCCGCCACTCGGTTACGCCGCCACAGACGGTCGCGTCGGGCTGCAGAATGTGGACGGAACGCTCGTCGAGAAACTGGCGGAAGGGCCAGCGGGTCGCCTCGAGCTCGCCGGTCGCGAGCGGAAGGGAGGTTCGTCGCGCCAGCTCGGCGAAGCTCGCCGCCGAATCGGGGCCGAAAGGCTCCTCGAACCACCAGGGATCGTAGGGCGCGAAACGTTCGGCGGCGCGCTGGGCATCGACCACGCTGGTCCAGGCGTTGTTGGCGTCGAGCGCAACCCGTCGCTCCGGGCCTATCATCTCGCGAACGAGCTTCAGTCGCGCCGCGTCCACGGCGAGCGGTTGCCCGCCAACCTTGATCTTGACAGCGTCGAAGCCGCGATCGAGATAGGCGCCGATTTCCTCCTCGAGGTCCTTCAGCGGATCGCCGGCGGAATAGTAGCCGCCCGAGGCATAGGCCGGAACCTCGCTGCGGTGGCCGCCCAGCAGTCGGTAGAGCGGCACGCCGGCCGCCTTGGCATTGAGGTCCCAGAGCGCGATGTCGAGCGCGCTGAGCCCGCGCATGACCGCGCCGCGCCGGCCGAGGAGAAGCGTGCGCTGGTAGGCGCGCGCCCAAAGGTCCTCGGTCATCCAGGAATCGGTGCCGAGGGCGAGGGGCGCCAGCTGCTCCTGGATGACTTCGTGCATGATGCGGGCGCCGCCGGGATAGCGGCTGCCGAGGCCGTATCCCACGCCGGTCAGGCCATCCTCGCCGGTTACCCAGACGAGGATGTATTCGCGCTCGGTAACGGCTGCCGTCGCCCAGGAAATCGGCTTGGTCAGCGGCACCACCGCCACGGCGCTGCGGATCTGCGTGATCTTCATCGGGCGCTCCTTCCGCCGTCGACCGGGATGGCCGCGCCGGTGATGAAGCCGGCATCGGCGCTGGCAAGGAAGACGGCGACGGCCGCGACCTCGTCCGCCGTGGCGATGCGTCCGAGCGGATGCTTGGCGACGATCGCCGCCTCGACCGCGCCGCGATCGGAGACCGTGTCGAGGTAGTCGCGGGTCATGGTGGTGTCGATCGCTGCCGGACAGAGGCAGTTGACCCGGATGCCCTCGGCCGCGTGGTCGAGCGCCAGTGAACGGGTCATCGCCACGACACCGCCCTTTGCGGCCGAGTAGGCGACGAGGCCGGTATTGCCGCGGATGCCGTTGATCGAGGCGTTGTTGACGACGGTGCCGCGCCGCCGCCGGCGCATGCCGGGAAGCACGGCACGGCAGCCGAGATAGACGCTGGTGAGGTTGGCGAGCAGCGCCTCGTCCCAGGTGGCGCGGTCGGTGGCAGCAACGTCGCCGCGTATGGTGACGCCGGCATTGTTGAAGAGGATGTCGACGGCGCCGAATTTCGCCTCCACGGCGGCGACCACCCGCGTCCAGTCCTCTTCGCGGCGGACGTCGAGGATGAGGCGCTCGGCAAAGGGTGCGCCGGCGAGGACGGGCAGCTGGGCGCCATTCAGGACCGTCGCGACCACGCGGCAGCCCTCTGCCGCGAATCGCCGCGCAGCGGCGAGACCCACGCCGCTGCCGGCGCCGGTGATGAGCGCGACCTCGCCGTCAAAACGCATCAATCGATGACCCAGCCGCCGGCGAGGATGATCGTCTCGCCCGTGATGTAGGCGGCATCCGGCGAGGCAAGGAAAGCGACCACGCCGCCGACTTCCTCGGGCCGGCCGATGCGCCCAAGCGGAATTTCGGCTGCCCGCCGGGCGAGCATCTCTCCCGGCTTCAGGCCCTGCTTCTCGACGCCGATCTTCTGGTCGAGGATCTGGTTGAACGGCGTGTCGATGAGGCCCGGTGCCACCGCATTGACGGTGATGCCGCGCGGCGCGAGCGCGCGGGCGAGCGTCTTGGTGATCGTGATGAGCCCGGCTTTGGTCGCCGCATAGGGGGCGGAAAGCGTGCGCCCGTCGACGCCTGCGACCGAGGCGATGTTGATGATGCGGCCGTCGCGGGGGAGGGCGGCCTGCACCTCCTGGGCGAAGAAGAACGCGCCCTTCAGGTTGAGGTTCACGGTGAGGTCGAAATCGGCCTCGCCGATGTCGGGAAAGGAGGCGATGCGCAGCAGCCCGGCATTGTTGACGAGGATGTCGATGCGGTCGAAGGCCTTGCGGACTTCCTGCACGACGTCGCGTATCGCCGGCACGCTGGAACAATCGGCGACGAAGGCGCGGGAGCCTTCGCCGAGCCGGGCGGCGGCGGCCCTGATGCCGTCCGCATTGATGTCGATCGCGGCGATCCTGCAGCCATGGCTGGCGAGGCGCTCCGCAATGGCGAAGCCATTGCCCTGCGCCGCGCCGGTCACGATCGCGACCTTGTCCTTGAGGAACGGGGTGGGTCCATAGCTGTCCATCGTCTCACCTTTTCTTGGGTCGGCCGGCATCGGGAGCGCTGATGGCGCGGACATGGGCAACCTTCTCGATAAGGTGCGCGCGGACGGAAGCGAGGTGCGCAACGATGGCGTCGCGCGCGCCAACGCCGTCGCCCTCGCGGAAGGCATCGAGGATGGCGCGGTGCTGCGCGGCGACTTCCGCTTCCTCCTCGACCTCGCGGTGCAGGTAGAGGCGTGCGTAGTGCACATGCGGCTGCACGTCGGCATAGACCTGGGCCGAGACCTGATTGCCCGAGCTCGCCACGATCGCCCGATGGAAGCGGGCATCGGCATCGTTGAAACGTCGGTACTTGCGATAGTGCTGCCCGAGGCCGGACGAACCCATCTCGTCGAAGGCCTGCTCCATGGACGCGATGATCCGCGGGTCGCGGCGTGGGGCGCCGATCAGCGCCGACGTGCCTTCGATCATGGCCCGGAAGTCGACCATGTCGTGAAACCAGGCGTCGTCGGGAATGGTGGCGGCGGAGTAGCCGATATAGGGCTCGAAGCTCACCAGCCGCTCCGACAGGAGACGCGCCAGCGCTTCGCGTATGGGACTGGAGCTGACGCCGAGCGCGCCCGTCAGCTGATCTATGTTGAGACGCGCCCCCGGCTTGATCGTCTGGTCGAGGATCTGCTCGCGCAGGGCCTCATAGGCCTGCATGGCAAGGCCGCTCCGGCCAATGGCGCCGGGGCGCAGCCCGGCTTCCGCGCTGCTCATGGTCGCGAGCCCCGACCTTGCCGGCAAGCGCACGCCGAATCGTGCATCATCATGCCAATTGGGCCAGAAACTTGGCTGAAAACGTACAGAGTTGAATTCATGCCTCAGCTCGGAAAGCGTCTTGACGAAGCAATCATGCATGATCCATCTTAACGCGCAAGAGCCGACGACGCCGTCTTGGGAGGATGTGATGGACGGGGCAAATAGCGATGGGCCGGGGGCCGGCAGCGGCGCGCTTGCTCGCATATCGCCGGCGACCGTGCTCGAGGCGCTCCGGCTGCCGCGAAGTGGTCGCGTCTATGACCTGGGGTTGGAGCTGAACGACCGGATACCGAGCAACCCGGCTTTCACGCCCCTGTCGCTTCAATTCACCCACCGGCCCGACGAGAGCGGCAAAGGCTCGTCCTTCCAGTTCTCCGCCGACACGTTCAGCGGCGGCCTCCACATCGGGACGCACATGGACGCTTTCGTCCATGTCCAGGCCGGGAACCGCGTCTTCGGTGGCGCCGCGATCGGCGAAGCGCTCGGGCCGAAGGGTTGGACGCAATATGGAATGGAAACCGTCCGGCCGATGATCGGCCGCGGTATCCTCCTCGACATTCCCGGACTGAAGGGCGTCGCCCGGCTCGACGATCGCTACGAGATCACCATCGATGACCTGAAGGCCGAGCTCGCGCGCAAGAAGCTCATGATCCGGCAGGGCGACTTCGTCCTCGTGCGCACCGGCAAGATCCAGGACTGGGGCAATCCGGCGGCGTTCCAGGCGGCTGAGCCGGGTGTCGGCCGCGATGCGGCGATCTGGCTCTATGACGCAGGGATGGCCGTCCTCGCCACGGACACGACCGGGACCGAGCCGTTGCCCTTTGCCGACGAGGCGGCGACGACCCATCGCGCCATGCTGGTCGAGCGCGGCGTGCATCTCCTCGAAAACCTCTTTCTCGAGGATGCCGCGCGGGACGGTGCCAGCGAAGGGCTCTTCGTGAACCTGCCGCTCCGGATCACGGGGGCGACGGGCTCCTGGATCCGCCCGATCCTCGTCGTCTAGCGGTCGGGAAGAATGACGGACAATCCAGAGGCGACCGTGAGTTCCGCCGTTCCCGATCCGGCCGGGCCGGCCTCGGAGCGCGGCCGCTGGCGCTTCGCCTTCGACGAACTCGGCATCCTCGTCGCCGCGGTGATCTTCTTTGCCATCGGTTCGCTCAGCAGCCCCTATTTCCTGACGCTCGACAACCTCACCGGCATCCTCCAGAGCATCACCTTCCTCGGCTTCCTCAGCATCGGTGTGGGCCTCGCGCTCATAGCCGGCGAGATCGACATATCGGTCGGCTCGATCTATGCGCTTGCCGCGGTGGTCGCCGCGCTTCTCCTGAAGAACGGCTATGGCGTTCCCGTGGCCTTTGCCGGTGGGCTCGGCGTCGGCCTCGCCTGCGGCCTCGTCAACGGCATCGTCGCGCAGGTGATCAACGTCTCCGCCGTCGTGGTCACGCTGGCTACGCTCGGGGTCTATCGCGCCATCACCCTCGTCACCGCCGGCGGTTCGCCCATCACCGGAATGCCCGAGGCGCCCCTCTTCTTCGACGGCTTCGGGCAGGGCGGCATCGCCGGGATCTCCTACATCACCATCCTCTTCCTTGTGGTCGCCATCTGCGCCGAGATCGTCCTGCGCAAGACCGCCTTCGGCTTTCGCCTGCTTGCCGTCGGTTCCAATCCGGTGGCCGCCCGGCTGGTCGGCTTCCGCGTCGAGCGGATGCGCATCGCGCTCCTCGCGCTGTCGGGCCTGCTCGCCGCGCTCTCGGGCGTGTGCTCGGTCGCCTATCTGCACACCGCCGGGCCGACCGCCGGCGCCGGCTACGAGCTGACCGTGCTCGCGGCTGCCATCATCGGCGGCGTCCAGCTCTCCGGGGGCCGCGGCTCCATCATCGGCGTGCTCCTCGGCCTCTGCGTCATCGGCATCATCCAGAACCTGATCGTGCTCTGGGGAATCTCGCCCAACTGGACGCAGGGCGTGTCGGGCATCGTGCTGATCGCCGCGGTGACGGTGACGTGGCTGACGCGCCGCGACCAAGGCAAGGCCAATCCCATCGCCAGGGGATGAGAGACTGTTCCAAAGGGAGGAAGAAATGGAAGAAGACCGGAAATTCGCATTGGACCGCAGGGCCTTCGGCAAGATGCTGGGGCTCGCCGGAACTGCCGCCGCCATGGGCTCGGTCGGCGGCATAACCCGCGCCGCCGCCGCCGAGGGCGACTGGAAGGCCTGGATCCAGGCCTATTTCGGCAAGCCCGTGAAGATCGCGGTGACCTGCTACAACACCAGCAACCCGTACTTCCTTCCGACCAAGGTGGGAGCGGAGGATGCGGGCGCCCAGCTCGGCATCGACCTGCAATGGACGGGCGTGCCGGACGCCAACACCGTCAACCAGATCCAGCAGTTCCAGCAGCTGGTCAATACCGGCTACCAGGCGATCGTCGTGATCCCGCTCGAGGCCGATGCCTGGATCGCGCCGATCAAGAAGGCGACCGATGCCGGCGTCATCGTGGTCACTGCGAACAGCGATTCCCCGCAGAGCGCGCGCGAGCTCTTCTTCGGGCAGGACCTCGTCGGCGCCGCGGTGGCGCAGGGCGAGATGCTGGCGAAGCTCGCCGGCAACAAGGGCAAGGTCGCGCTCACCAACTGCGCGCCCGGCCTGCTGGCGCTCGATCTCCGCGTCCAGGGCGCGAAAGAGGGCGCGGCCAAGGGTGGCCTCGAAGTGGTCAACGTCTACAACACCAATCCGGCCGACATGGCTTCCGAGCTGTCGACCGTGAAGGACATCCTGAAGGCCAATCCCGACCTCGCCGCGCTGATGCCGCTCTGCGGGCCCGACACCGCCGCCGCCGGCCTCGTCCGCAAGGAAATGGGGCTCAAGCAGCCGATCGTCGGCACCGACCTCATGTACCAGACCCTGGAGCTCATCCGGGACGGCCATATCGACGGCACCGTCGGCCAGCAGCCCTATCTGCAGGGCTACCTGCCGGTCATGTATGCCTATCAGCGTGCCATCCTTGCCGCGCCGAAGCTGGAGCTGCCCGGCGGCAACTACTTCATGGCGAACGAGATCGTCACGAAGGAGAATGTCGAGACCTTCCTGGTCCGCGAGAAGCGGTTCCAGGGATGAACGCTTCCGCCGAAGCTCCCCTGCTGTCCGCGAGCGGCATCAGCAAGCGCTTCGGCGGCGTGCGGGCGCTTCGTGACGTCGCCTTCGACGTTCGCGCCGGCGAGGTCCATGGCCTCATCGGTGCGAACGGCGCCGGCAAGTCGACGCTCATCAACATCCTGTCCGGCGCCATTGCGCCGGACAGCGGGTCGCTCGCCGTCCGCGGCCGGCCGGTCCCCCTCGGCAGCGTCGGCGAAGCCCGCCGCGCTGGCCTCGCCGTCGTGCACCAGGAGCTGATGCTCTTCCCGGACTGCACGGTAGAGGAGAACATCGCCGCGACCTCGCTGCCGACCCGTGGCGGCTTCGTTGACGGGCGCCGTCGCCGCCGCATGGTGCGCCGCGTGCTCGACAGCCTCGGAACCTCCATCGATCTGTCGCGGCGCGTCGCCGGTCTCTCGCTGGCCGAGCGGCAACTGGTCGAAATCGGCCGCGCACTTTGTGGCGGCGGCAGCATCTTCGTGCTCGACGAGCCCACCTCGGCACTATCCGCCCCGGAGGCGGCCGGGCTGTTCCGGACCATCGGCGCGATCGTCGAAGAGGACGCCGGGGTCGTTTTCGTCTCCCATCGTCTCGACGAGGTCTTCGCGATCACGCGCCGCATCACCGTGCTGCGCGACGGCCAGGTGGAAGGCACCTGGAACACGCGCGACGTCGATGTCCGCACCATAACCCATGCCATGGTGGGCGACCTCGCCGATGCGCGGCCGACGCGCATCGAGTCCACCGGGCCCGTGGTCCTGCGGGCGCGCGGCGCTTCCGCCCCGGGAGTGGCGCCGCTCGACCTCGACTTGCGCGCCGGCGAGGTCGTCGGGCTTGCCGGCCTCGAAGGCTCGGGCACTTCCACCGTCCTCGAGATGCTGGGCGGCGTGATTGCGGCAACGGGCGGCATCGTCGTCGGCGGCAGTGCCGCCCGTTTCCGCCACCCTGCCGACGCCATCCGCGCCGGCGTCGTCTACATGCCGCCGGACCGGAAGCGCGGCGGGCTATGGCTCGACCGCTCGCCGCTGTGGAATGTCGCGGCGGCCGAAATCAACCGCGCCGGCTCGTTGGCCTGGCTGCGCTTTGGTACGCTCCGGCGCGCCGGCAACAGGCGTCTCGACGATGTCGGGGTGCGGGCAGTGGATCGCGAGCAGCCGGTCGCCCGCTTTTCCGGCGGCAACCAGCAGCGCGTGATGCTCGCCCGCCTCGTCGGCATGGGGCCCAAGGTCATGCTGCTCAACGATTTCACCCGCGGCGTCGACGTCAAGGCGAAGGGCGCCATCCACGAACTGGTCCGCGGGCTTGCCGCGGAGGGCGTGGCGATCTGCCTAACCTCGACCGATCTGGACGAGCTTCTTGAAGTGGCCGATCGAATCGTATGCATGCATTCCGGCCGCCAGGTTGCATCCGGGCCGGCTGCGTCGTTTACGTCGTTGCGCCTTGTTTCCCTGGTGACCACCGGAAGCACACTCAATTGAGGAGCCCGCCTTGCCCACCCGCATCGACCGCGTCGAACTGATCAGGTTCAAGTTCGAGATCAAGGGCGTCGGCCTGCCGCCGCATGGTGCCGCCGGCGTCGGCAACGTCATCGCCCGGAAGGGCGGCGTGCTTCCGTTCCAGCGCTGGGCGGTGCGCATCCATACCGACGACGGCGCCAGCGGCGGCTATGTCACGCATTGGGTCGGCACGCCTTCCTCCTTCGGGCAGGCGGCGATGCTCGCCCCCCACCTGGTCGGGCGCGATCCCGATGCGCGCGAGGAGATCTGGCAGGACCTTCGCCGCGAGGTGCGCGCCTACGACCACATGGGCCACGGGCCGATCGACATCGCGCTCTGGGACCTGCAGGCGCGGCGGCTCGACACCTCGGTCACGCGGCTGCTCGGCGGCTTCCGCAAGCGCCTGCCGGCCTATGCCAGCACCTATCATGGGCAGGAGGAGAAGGGCGGGCTCGACACGCCGGCCGCCTTCGCCCGCTATGCGGCAGCCTGCAAGAAGCAGGGCTTTGCCGGCTTCAAGGTCCATGGCTGGCACGACGGCGACATCAAGCGCGAGATCAGGAACCTCTTCGCCGTGCGCGAGGCGGTCGGCGACGACTATCCGCTGATGTACGACCCGGCTTCGCAGATCCGCACCTGGACCGATGCCCTGACGGTCGGGCGCGCCTGCGACGATGCCGGCTACTTCTGGTACGAGGATCCGTATCGCGACACCGGCGGCGCCGTGGAGGGCCACAAGCGCCTGCGCGAGCGGCTGAAGACGCCGCTCCTCGTCTGCGAGCATGTGCGCGGGCTGGAGGCGAAGGCAGCCTTCATCCTCGCCGGCGGCGGCGACATCGTCCATGCCGACCCGGAATATGACATGGGCATCACCGGCGCGCTGAAGATCGCGCATTTCTGCCAGTCGCTCGGCCTCGACGTGCAGTATCACGCCTGCGGTCCGGCGCATCGCGCCATCCTGTCGGCGACGCCCAACACCCACTTCTACGAGATGGCGCTGATGGGGCCGGGGATGCCCAACGCGGTGCCGCCGGTCTATGGCGACGGCTATTCCGACCAGCCCGAATCGATCTCGACGAAGGAGATGGGCGTGCCGGTTCCCGACGGCCTCGGTCTCGGCGTCACCTATGACTGGGACTTCATCGAGAAGAACGCCACCGAGCGGCTCGACTTCCGCCTGCCATAGGTCAGCCCGACGCAGGTCAGCCGCAGCAGCCAAACGGCTTAACGCTGCCTAAGATGTTGCGGCGCGTTGCGACGTTGCCGGGCCTGAATTTCTCGCCGGCTCCACGTCCCGACAAGCGCATCGTCAGAACGTGCGGGGCAAGCGCCTGGACCCGTCTTGACTAAACGAAGGCGGTCGGCGACCATTGACGCCAATCGATTGGAGCGGGATGCCAAAAAGCCCGCCCGGGGGAGGCGGAGGGTTCGGCATTGAGCATCAACGGCATGTTCGTGTTCGACAGCGTGGTGCACGGCTTCGATTCGACCGCCGCCAATGTCGCCAGCCGTTACGGGCGTTCGCTGCTCCTCGCCAATCACGGCTTCCAGTGGGCGATGGTGCCCGACCCGTATCGGCTGGAGCCGCTCCGCTATTTCCAGGCGGTCAGCCCGGATGTGCTGGAATCTCTCCTGTTCCTGGAGAGCGATGTGGACATGGCCTGCTACCACATGGTGCCGGCCTTCGGCTTCCTGCACGACATGTCGCCCATGTCCGTGGGACTGGAGCTCAAGCGCCGGCATCCCCACCGCGTCGTCAACTACGGCGGCGTCAGTCCGCTGCAGGGACGGAAAGCGCTCGACGACCTCGACCGCCAGGTCGAGGAATGGGGGATCATCGGGCTGAAGCTCTACCCGGTCGACGTCGTCGATGGCGAGGTGCGCGTGCTCCGCTTCGACGATCAGGACGTCCTCTATCCGATATTGGAGCGCTGCCGGAAGCATGGCGTAAGGGTCGTTGCGGTCCACAAGGCGATGCCGCTCGGCGCGGTGGCCATGGATCCGTTCAGGAACAGTGATGTCGACTACGCGGCCATAGATTTTCCCGACCTCAACTTCGAGGTCGTGCATTCGGGCTTCGCCTTTCTCGACGAGGCCGCCTTCCAGATATCGCGCTTCCCGAACGTCTATGTCGGGCTCGAATCGACGGCCGCGCTGGCGGTGCAGCATCCCCGCAAGCTCGCAAGGATCCTTGGCGAGTTCCTGATCATGGGGGGCGGAAAGAAGCTTTTCTATTCGAGCGGGGCTTCCTCGCCCCATCCGCGACCGACGCTGGAGGCCTTCGCGCGGCTGGAAATGCCGCGCGACATGGTCGAGGGCGACGGCTATCCCGAGCTGACCGACGCCATCAAGGCGGACATTCTCGGCCGCAACTACGCGGCCATGCATGGCATCGACATCGGCAAGGCGGCGGCGGCGATCGCCGGCGATTCGCTCAGCCGCGAACGCGCCAGGGGGATCGCTCGTCCCTGGCAGCGCCTGCCGACGCCGCCTGTCCCGGACGATCTCGCCCGCGAGACGCGCCTGTGAGCCCCGCCGCTGCCGACGGACGGCGCGAGGAGATCATGCATGTCCTCGATACGATCCACGACCCGTGCAGTGCCGCCATAGGCAAGCCGATAGGCCTGGTCGGCATGGGCATCATCGATGACGTGTCTGTGGCAGGGGACGAGATATCGGTGACCGTCCTGCCGACCTTTCCGGATTGTCTCTTTCGCGGGGTCTTCGAGGAGAAGATCGAAAAGGCGCTCGGAGGGCTGCCCTGGTGTCGGCATGTGACGGTGAGGTTCCGCGCTGCCGATCACGGATGGGACGAGACGCGCATGACCCCCGAGGCGCGGGCGCAACTTGGCCGCCGGCGTGTCATTTCCACAGGAGATTGTGCGGCATGACTGAGCCAGTACGCGTCGAACGCGCGGCGCTTGCGGCGCTCTGCAATGGATTGCTCGTCGCCGCGGGTGCCACCGCTGGAAATGCTGCGGCGGTGGTCGATCACCTCATCGAAGCCGACACGCTCGGTCTCAAGTCGCACGGCATCATCCGCGTGCCGCAATATCTCGACGACATCGCCGCTGGCGGCATCGATCCCGCCGCAGGCCCTTCCTTCACCCTGTCGGCGCCTGGCCGCGCCGCCTGTGACGGTGGCAAGGGCTTCGGCCAGGTCGTCGGCGCGGCCATGGCGAAGAAGGCCATCGAGCTGGCGCGCGCGACCGGGGTCGCTTTCGTGACCGGCCGGCACATGGGACATACCGGACGCATCGGCGCCTATCCGGAGGCCATCGCGACGGCCGGCCTGGTCGGAATCACGGTCTGCAGCGGGCCCCGCTCGGGGCATTGGGTGGCGCCCTTCGGCGGCCGCGACGGGCGCCTCGCCACCAACCCGATCGCCTATGCCTTTCCGGTCGCAGACGGGCTACCCGTGGTGGCGGATTTCTCGACCAGCGTGGTGCCCGAGGGCGTGGTGCGGAGCCTCCGCAACCGTGGCCTCGCGGCGCCGGCCGGGGCGCTGCGCGACGCTGCAGGCCGGGAGACGACGGATCCCTCGGTGCTCTACGCCACGCCGCGCGGGTCGATCCAGCCGCTCGGCGGGCCCTTTGGCTATCGCGGCACGGCACTCGGCATTCTCGTCGACGTGCTGGCGGCCCTGCTTGCCGATGATGACGCCGAGGATCCGCAGCGTGAGGGTTCCAACCTTGCCGTGCTCGCGATCTCGGCCGGCAGCGGTTTCGCGGGACGCGCCGAGCGCATGGCGCGCTATGTCCGCTCCTCGCCCGCCAATGATCCGGCGCATCCGGTGATGATGCCCGGCGAGCGCGAGCAGCGTGAGGCAGTACGCTCAGGCAGCGGCCCGATACTGGTCGACGCGCCGACATGGCAGTCGCTGTGCGAGCGCGGAAATCGCGTGCAACTGGCAATACCGGACTCGCGTCCGGCATGACCTTGTCTTGACGCTCGGGAGAAGCTGACGCTATCTTCGCCAAGAACGCCAATCGATTGGGGATAGCGGTTCGACGTCGGGTGCGCTGGCTGCGAAGTGGATAGGGCGACGCGAGGGTCGGCGAATCTCTTTCTTGGACTAAAGACCGCATATCGCCGGCGAGGGACCGGATAGAACGGTCGGATCTGGGAGGAAAAGAAGATGAAGATTACGCGGAGTGTGATCGGCCTGGCGGCGGGAGCCCTGCTCTCGGCGTCGGGTCTGGCGGCCCATGCAGAGGACAAGCAGCTCTACATCATCGGCGTCTTCCACGCCGACGTGTCGAACAGCTTCTCCTCGGTGGTGAAGAAGGGCGTCGAGCAGGCCGGCAAGGACCTGAACGTCAAGGTCGAGTTCGTCGGCCCCGACAAGTTCGATGTCGTCCAGGAAGGCCAGTTGATCGAGGCGGCGATCGCCAAGAAGCCCGACGGCCTGTTCGTCTCGCTTGCCGATTGCGATGCTCTCAAGCCGATGGTGCAGCAGGCGATAGACGCCGGCATTCCGGTAATGTCGTTCAACAGCGGCGCCAGCTGCTTCAAGCAGGTCGGCTCGCTCGTCCATGTCGCCGAGGACGGCCTTGAAGCCGGCAACGGCGCCGGCGAGCGCCTGGTGGCACTCGGCGCGAAGAACGTGATCTGCCTCAACCACGAGGTCGGCAATGCCATCCTCGAGGATCGCTGCAACGGCATCAAGGCGGCGGTCGAGAAAGCGGGCGGAAAGGTCAGCATCGTGCCCACGAGCCTCGCCGATCCGAGCGTCACCAAGGGCGCCATCGAGTCGGCCTTCCTCAAGGATCCGACCATCGACGCTATCGGCGGGGAATGGGGCGGCGGCCCGAGCCCGGCGGTGATCGACCAGACGCTCACCGAGCTGAACCTCCAGGGCAAGGTGATCGTCTCCTACTTCGATCCAGGTCTCGACACGCTGCCGATGATCAAGGAAGGCAAGATCGCCTTCGAGACCTCGCAGGTGCCGTTCAACCAGGGCTACCTGCCGGTCGAGTTCCTGGCTGCCTACCTCCGCTACGGCGTCCTGCCGGGCGGGCCCACGGGCGTCGTCAGCAATGGCGGCTTCTTCATCGACAAGACCAACGTCGACAAGATCACCGACCTGGTGAAGGGCGGCATTTACTGAGCCGCCGCCGTAGAGGCAGATGGAGGGCCGGTCCTCGCGACCGGCCCTCGGGTTCGATCGAACAGGAGTCGCCATGACCATGGCTCTGCCGCATTCGCGCACCCGCGAGCTGCCGCTTGGCCGCCGCATCGTCGAGAGGCCGGAGGTTGGCGCCGCGATCGGCGTCATCGTGCTCTGGGTTTTCTTCGCCATCATCGGCGGCAGCGATGGCTTCCTGACCACCCGCGGCATCGCGAGCTACCTGAACATCGCCGCGCAGGTCGGCATCGTCGGCACGACGGTGACGCTCCTTCTCATCGCGGGGGAGTTCGACCTGTCGATCGGCTCGATGGTCGGCTTCTCCGGCATGATCATCGCGCTCGGCACCACCCAGGCCGGCATGCCGCTCTGGCTGGCGCTCCTCTGCGCGCTCGCCTTCGCCGTGCTCTATGGCTACGCGGTCGGGATGCTGGTCGTGCGCTGGAACATTCCATCCTTCATCGTGACGCTCGCCGGCCTGTTCCTGCTCCGCGGCGCCACCATCGGCTTCTCGCGCTCGATAGCCCAGCAGCCCTATATCGGCGGCGTCAAGAACGCGATCGGCACCGATCCGCTGCAATACCTCTTTGCGGGCAAGCTGTGGGAGAGCCTCGACGTCGGCTTCCTGTGGTGGATCGGCCTCGTGATCGTCGGCGCCATCGTCCTTACAAAGACGAAGTTCGGCAATTGGATATTCGCCGTCGGCGGATCGCCCTCGGCGGCGCGTGCCTCGGGCATCCCCGTGGCACGGGTCAAGATCATCCTCTTCATCGCGGTCTCGGTGTCCGGCGTCCTGCTTGCCGCCATCCAGGTGTTGAGCCTCGGCTCGGCCGACTCGTTCCGCGGCCAGGGCAAGGAGTTCGAGGCGGCCATCACCGCCGTCATCGGCGGCACGTCCCTGTCAGGCGGCACCGGCTCGATCATCGGCACCGCGATCGGCGCGCTGACCCTCGGTATCGTCCGGCAGGGCCTCTTCTTCGCCGGCGTCGACTATGACTGGTACCAGGCGATCCTCGGGCTGCTTCTCCTGCTGGCCGTGATCATCAACCAGTTCGCCCGCCGCAACGTGAGCAAGAGCTGAGCCATGGCGACCCCGATCATCGAAGCACGGTCCGTCTCGCGCTATTTCGGCACGGTCGTCGCCCTGAAGGACATCAGCATCGCCGTCCATGCCGGGGAGGTCGTCTGCCTGCTCGGCGACAACGGCGCCGGCAAGTCGACGCTGATCAAGATCCTGTCGGGCCTGGAACGGCCCGACGAGGGAACGCTGGCGATCGACGGCCAGCCGGTCAACTTCCGCTCGCCGCGCGATGCGTTCGCCCGCGGCATCGCCACGGTCTATCAGGACCTCGCCGTGCTTCCCCAGATGAGCATCTCGCGCAACTTCATGCTCGGCATGGAGCCGATCAGGAAGTTCGGGCCGTTCCGCTTCTTCGACGAGGCCAAGGCCGGCGCGATCGCCCGCGAGGAACTCGCCAAGATCGGCATCACGGTCAACCACCTGAAGCAGAAGGTCGGCACCATGTCCGGCGGCGAGCGCCAGTCGCTCGCCATCGCCCGCGCGGAGTATCGCGGCGCCCGCCTCCTCATCCTCGACGAGCCGACCTCGGCGCTTGGCGTCAACGAGGCGGCGATCGTGCTCCGCCACGTCATCCGGGCACGGGCGCGGGGCCTCGGCGTGGTATTCATCACGCACAACGTCCACCATGCTTTGCCGATCGGCGACCGTTTCGTGATCCTCAACCGGGGGCGGGTCGCCGGTACGTTCGCGCGCGCCGAAATGGACGAGGCGGCACTCAACCGGCACATGGGCGGAGGCGCCGAGTTCGAGGCTCTGCAGCGCGATCTGGTGGCGCTCGCCGACCAGCTGAAGACTGGTGCCACGGTACACTGATGGCGCTGGCGACGGGCCTCGCGGGCAAGGCGGCGCTCATCACCGGCGCCGCCTCCGGCATCGGGCGCGCCATCGCCCTGGCCTTGGCTTCCGAAGGCGCTGCCGTTGCCGTTGCCGACCGCCAGCCGGCCGAGATCGTGGTCGGCGAGATACGGGCTCGAGGCGGCAGGGCGCACGGGATCACGGCCGACGTGTCGGATGAGCACCAGGTCGTGCGCATGGTCGCGGAGGCGGCGGAACGTCTCGGTGTCATCGATCTCTACGTCAACTGTGCCGCCGGGACATGGCACGAGCCGGTCACCGGCGTGACGCGGCAGGGCATCGAGCGGACTATGGCGACCAACCTCATGGCGTCGGTCTTCGCCATGCGCGAGGTCGCGCGGCATCTGATCGTGGCCGGGCGCGGTGGGGCAATCCTCGCCGTCGGCTCGACGGCGACCGCGAGCGCCCAGCCGCGCGAAACCGCCTATCGCGCATCCAAGGCGGCGCTGAAGGCGCACATCGAGGTGGCGGCGGTGGAGCTGGCCCCGTTCGGCATAAGGGTCAATCTGCTGACGCCGGGTGCCACCGACACGCCCTTCGTCGCCGGCGCCTCCGCCACGCAGCGTAGCCGGGCCCTTCGCGAAGTGCCGCTCCGTCGCGAGGCGCAGCCCGAGGAGCTGGCTCCCGCTGCCCTGTTCCTCCTGTCGGACCGGCTCGCCGGCTATGTCACCGGCAGCGAGCTGGTCGTCGATGGTGGCCTGCGCCTGAGGCCGATCTTCGGTGGCAGTGACGAGGAACTGCGGAAACTCAATCTCCAGGGAGAGGCTGCATCGTGACCGAGATACGCGTAGCCCTCGATGCCCATGCCGAGCTGGGCGAGGGGACTTTCTGGGACCCGGATGCGCGCGTCCTTTGGTGGGTCGACATCTGGGGGAAGCTCATCCATCGCTTTGACCCGGCGACCGGCGCGGACGAGACCTTCGCGACGCCCGCCTATGTCGGCAGCCTGGCGACCCGAACGGAGGGCGGGCTCGTCGTAGCGCTCGCCGACGGCTTCTATTTCTTCGATCCGCCGACCGCTCGCTGGCGGAAGGTGATCGATCCGGCGGACCGCCATCCCCATGCCCGCTTCAACGACGGCAAGACCGACCGGCAAGGCCGCTTCTGGGCGGGGACGACTTTCGAAGATCCGCCGCGGCCGACCGAGTACGTGGGCGCGCTCTACCGCCTGGACGCGGACCTCACCGTCCATCGCATGGTCGACGGCATAGGCTCTTCCAACGGCCTCGCTTTCAGTCCCGACGGGCGCACGATGTACTATGCCGACAGCACGGGCGGCTACGTCTGGGCCTGGGACCTCGACCCGGCGACCGGCGAGATCGATCGTCGCCGCATCTTCATCGACTTTCGCGATACCGGCGGCTGCGCCGATGGTGCGACCGTCGATGCCGAGGGTTGCTACTGGACCACGCTGCCCGAGTCGGGGAAGCTCGCGCGCTATGATCCGGACGGCAAGCTCATGCGCGTGATCATGATGCCGACGGCCATACCGACCTGCTGCGAGTTCGCCGGGCCGGCACTCGACACCCTTTACGTCACCAGCGCCAGGCTCAGGAAGCTCACCGATCCGCTTGCCGGCGCGCTGTTTGCCCTCGACGTCGGCGTGAAGGGCCTGACGCTGCCGCCATTTGCCGGCTAGGCGCGCGGCGGCGCGGTCGAGCCGCGGATGACCAGCTCGGGCATTTCCGGGATGACGATTGCCGAGACCGGCTTGCCGGCGAGCCGGTCGAGGAGCATGCGTGCGCCCACCTCGCCCATGCGCGAAAGGTGCATGCGGATGGTGGTGAGCGGCGGCGAGGTGTGGGCGGCGAGCGCCAGCTCGTCGCTGACGATGACCGAGATGTCCCGGGGCACCGAATAGCCGGCCTCGTTGAGCGCCTTGATAAGGCCGATGCCGGACAGGAACGAAGCGCAGTAGATCGCGGTCGGCATGTCGTTGCCGGCCTTGGCGAGGAGTTCCCGCGCCGCCACTTCGCCGGCGGCTTCGGTGTAGTTGGTATAGACGATCCACTCGTCGCGCACGGGCAGTCCACGCGCCTTCATGGCATCGCGGAAGCCGGCGAGGCGGCGCTGCCCGGTGTCCACGTTGGAAGGGCCGGCGACGTGGGCGATCCGACGGTGGCCAAGCTTGACGAAGTGCGAGACGGCGACTTCGGAGCCCTTCGGGTCGTTCATGACGACCGATCCGGGGACGCCGGTGGAACGCCGGTTCATGAGGACGATCGGAAATCCGCTGTCTGCCACGCCGCGCACCAGCTTGTCGCGGATGGTGGCGGTCAGTACAAGGACACCATCGACGCGCCCTTCGAGCACCAGCCGGTCCCATCCGAGTTCCTGGCGATGGTCGGGCCGATCCTCCATGACGATGACGTGCCAGCCGGCGACATCGGTGACCGACTGCACGCCGCGGAAAATCTCAGCGAATCCGGGATTGGCCGCATCGGGGATGATCAGCCCGATCGCCTCGCGCTGCCGCGTACGAAGGCTGCGGGCCACGCTGTTCACATGGTAGCCCATCTCCCGGGCCGCGGTGAGGATGCGCTCGCGTGTCTCCTGCTTGGCGGGCTTGCGCTCGTCACCGCGGAGCACGCGCGAGGCTGTCGATGTGTCGACGCCGGCGCGCCGCGCCACGTCCCGGAGCAGGACGACTTTTCCCGGCGAATTGCGCTGATCCTTGCGAGCCAAGTTGGAAAACGCGCCTTTGGTCTTGGTGTTCGAGTCGAGGAACCTCTGTTCCGTCCGAATCCACCCCGGGAGCCGAACGCAGCGCCCTTGCTGATATCGTCCGCCGCGTGTCGCCACAAGCGTGGGCGCGTGGGGCGACCGAGGTTGACACTTCGCGACGCTGTTGGATATGGTCATATCCAATCGATTGGGGAAGACGGAGGATCACCCGGCAATGTCGCAAGGCGCCATGAAGGAAGCGGCACAGGAGGGCGATCGCCGGTTGCCCTCGCTGGATGTTCTCTTCGGCATGCATCGCCGGATGGTCGGCATCCGGCAGTTCGAGGAGCGGGTCCGCACCGACTATCTCGCGCGGCGCATGCCGGGTTTCACCCATTCCTACGTCGGCGAGGAGGCTGTGGCTGTCGGCGGCTGCGCCGCGCTCGAGCCCGGTGACCTGATTACTTCGACGCATCGGGGCCACGGGCACGCGATCGCCAAGGGTGTCGGCTTCCCGGCAATGATGGCGGAACTCTACGGCAAGCTGCCGGGCGCTTGCGCAGGGCGGGGCGGCTCCATGCACATCGCCGACTTCTCGCTCGGCATGCTTGGCGCCAACGGCATCGTCGGCGGCGGCTTCGGCCTTGCGGCGGGCGCTGCGCTCGCGGCGCAGTTCCTCGGCAACCGCGACTTGACGCTCTGCTTCTTCGGGGACGGCGCGATCAACAAGGGCCAGTTCCACGAATCGATCAACTTCACGGCGCTCCGTCGACTGCCGGTGATCTTCCTCTGCGAGAACAACCAGTTCGCGCAGTATACGGCAATCGAGCGCACGACCGCCGGTGCGCTCGCCGATCGCGGAACGCCCTTCGGCGTGCCCGGAGCCGAGGTGGACGGCAACGACGTGCTGGCCGTGTATCAGGCGGTGCGCACCGCCGCCGATCGGGCACGGCGCGGCGAGGGGCCGAGCCTGATCATCGCCAACACGTACCGGTTCTATGGCCACAATGTCGGCGAAGCGGTTCCCTATCGGAGCGAGGCCGACGTCGCCGAACGTCGGAAGCGCGATCCGATTCCGCGCTACGAGGCCTGGCTGCAGGCCGAGGGCCTGATCGACGCCGCCGGATGCGCGGGCGTCTGGGAAGAGGTCACTCGCGAGGTCGACGAGTCGGTGGCCTTCGCGCTCGCCGCCGCCGACCCCGATCCGGCAACCGCCATGGACGACCTCTACGCTTCCACCCGGGCTGCCTGGAGCACGCAGTAAGATGCCCTATCTCAGCATGGGCCAGGCGACCAACGACGCGATGCGCGTCGCCATGCGCCTCGATCCGACGATCATCGTCATGGGCCTCGATATCCGTTGGGGCGGGTCGTTCGGCCAGTTCCGCGGCCTCTATGACGAGTTCGGCGAACGCGTGATCGACATGCCGATCTCGGAGGCGCTCATCGTCGGCGCCGCCGCCGGCGCCGCAAGCCGCGGCCTCCGGACGGTCGTGTCGATGAGCTTCGTCGAGTTTTCGATGGGCGCGATGGACGAACTGGTCAACCAGGCGGCGAAACTGCGCTACATGTTCGGCGGGCAGGCCAAGGTGCCGATGGTGCTGCGCTGCGCCGACGGCACGATCCGCTCGGCGGCGGCCCAGCATTCGGAGAGCTTCGAGGCGATCTTTGCTCATGTGCCGGGGCTGAAGGTCGTGGCGCCCTCCAACGCCTATGACGCGAAGGGTCTCCTGATCGCCGCCATCGCCGACGACAATCCCGTGATCTACCTTGAGAACAAGAAGATCCAGCCGACCAAGGCGGAAGTCCCGGAGGGGCTCTACGAGGTGCCGCTCGGCAAGGCTGCGATCCGGCGCGAGGGCAGCGACGTCACCATCGTCGCCTATTCGATCCAGGCCGTGAATGCGGCGCAGGCGGCTGATGAGCTGGCCAAGGAAGGGATCAGCGCCGAGGTGATCGACCTCAGGACCATCGTGCCGCTCGACATCGACACGGTGCTGAAGTCGGTCGCGAAGACCAAACGGGCGGTAGTCGCCCACGAAGCCTGGACCTTCGGTGGCTTCGGAGCCGAGGTCGCCGCACAGATCCAGGAGGCGCTCTTCTCCGAGCTGAAGGCGCCGGTCATGCGGGTTGGCGCGCGCCATTCGCACATCCCCTTCGCGCCCGCCCTGGAGCGCGCGATCGTCCCGGCCACGGAGGAGATCGTCGCCGCGGCACGCCGCGCCGTGGCGCTGTCCGGGCAAACCATGCAGAGGGCCTCGTGAAGCATCCCGTCATCGTGCCGAGTCTCGGGCTGGTCGAGTCCGTCACCGTCAACAAGTGGGCGCGCGCCAGCGGCGACCGCGTCGCCAAGGGGGAGATGATCGTGACCATCGAGACGGAGAAGTCGGAGGTGGAGGTCGAGGCCCCGGCCGACGGCGTGCTCGAGATCGCGGTCGATTCCGGACCGGAGCTCGTCTCGGCCGATGCCACGCTCGGCTTTATCGACGACGGTGCCGCATGAAGGTCGAGGCCGGCATCGGGGGTCGTTCGGTGCGGCTTGCCGGATGGCTCGCGCTGCCCGAGCCGATCATCGTCGAGGTCGTGGCGCGTACGGGCTTCGATTGGCTCGGCCTCGATTTGCAGCACGGAGCCTGGGACCTTGGCACTGCGTTTCGGGGAATTCAGCTTGCCGATGCGCTCGGCGTGCCGGTGCTCATTCGGCTGCCGGATGAGCAGCTTGCACTGATCCCGCGCGTCCTCGACCATGGTGCTTCGGGAGTCGTCCTCGCCATGGCCTCGGAGCCGGCGGTGGTGCGCGGCGCGGTGGAGCGGGCGCGATACCAGCCGGCAGGGCTGCGCAGCTTCGGCGGCCAGCGCTACGGTCTGCGCCAAGGGCCGAGCAATCCGGAGGAAGTGAAGCCCTCGATCTTCGCCATGATCGAGACGCAGAGGGGCGTCGAGGCCATCGATGAGATAGCTGCGGTTGAAGGCCTTGCCGGTATCCATGTCGGCCCCGCCGACCTGGCGCTTGGCCTCGGCTTCGGAGCCGACATCTCGACGCCGGGCTACACGCGAGCCGTGGAGCGGATCGTCCAGTCGGCCCACGACCGCGGCTTGCCGGCGACCATGCACGCCGTGGCGCCAGAGCAGGTGCGACGCTGGGTCGATCTCGGCTTCGACGAGCTGGTGCTGACGACTGACATCGACCTTCTCCGCGGGGCCTTCGCCGGACTTCGCCGCGACGCCGGCAATGCCCTTGGCATCGCCGCGGAAGGCGGGGCGACTTCGACCGGCTACATGCGATAGGTGGTCTCAGGCCCATAGCGGCAGACCGCTACACGTTGCCTTCTTCTCTCGGTGGCAGCATCGGTGCAAGAAGAGCCGAACGAAGAAAACCAACGCATCAAACGACGGCATTTCGAGCATCTTCGCGAAGCCAAGGGCCACCGGGGCTCCCCGCAGCTATATGCGGTGAGTTGCCGCCGATGGTGCCACTGCGCCACAAGCCACAGAGACTCATTGTCCCTTGCAGATCGGCAACGGCCGGGCCGGGGGCGGCGGATGGCTTGCCTGGTAGCGGGCGATGATCGGCCCCAGCTCGGCCGCCGACCAGAATCGCGGCACGCCGATCTGCTTCAGGCAGGCCGCGTTCCAGTAGAGTCCCGCCCGCGACGGCGAACCTCCGGCTTTCAGCGCCCGCGCGACGGCGTCGATGTCGCGCGATTCCGGATAGATATAGAGGCTCGTCGGATTGTCCTCGATCATCGACATGATCTGGCGAGCGTCCGAGGCGGACCAGCTTGTGCAGCCATTGCTGCGCCCGGCGGCGTAGTCGACCAGGGTTCCAACCGGGACGTAGCCGTCCTCGTTTGCGTAGGGGCTATCCGGATTCTTCCGCAGACAGAGGCCCTTGAGTATTTGGGCGGCATGGCCCCCGATGGCGCGCTTCCGGGCATTTGCGGTCTCGCCTTCGCCGTCGAACTGGACGAAGGACCGCGTGAACGCCGTGTCGGGTTGCATTGAGGCCCGGAAGTAGCCCTTGAACGAGGTCTTGGTTTCCGCCGTCACATAGCTCCCGCCCGTGGTCAGCAAGGAATCAAGCGCGCTGCCGAAGTTCCTGGCGCATTGGCGGCCGTTGGAGAAATCCGCGAAGCCCTTCAAGTCGCGACCGCTGCCATGGCCGGCCGACACCGCGCGAAAGGACCGGTCGGCTTCGCATATGATGTAGAACCGCTGTCCCAGCCGATTTTCGCCCAGATCGCTGGGGCGCGTCGCATCCATGGCGAAGTAGCAGGGATTCTTGACGGCGCCCTCGCTCACCTTCCGCAGATAGAGGGCCCGTGCCCTCTCCAGGACCACGCGGGAAATCTGCCCCTCCTCGTCACCGACATGCGCGCTCAGCCATGCCGGCACCTCTGCGACCTGCGAGGCAGCAAGGGCGTGGTCCCCGGGCGAGGGCGCGAGCCCGGCGATGCCGAGGCTCGCGAGAAGGAAAAGCTTCCGACGAATCAGCTTCTGCAAGAGCGGGCTGCACAAATGCGGGCGTTCCTTGAGGAGTTCGGAGTGCATTGGATTCTGGCTTCCTCCTCTGAGAATCAGGCCCTGGGCCAGCATGGGCGCGGATGTCGGCGGCGGAAGGTGATCGACGGATGAGGCGGAAGATTGCCGCGAGTCACGGTCGGATGTCGATAGCCTCGCTCAGTCGCACGAGGTCGAAATCCGAGACGAGGATGGCGACCTCAATGTCCCAGCGGCCCGGAACCGGAATGACCAGATTGTCGACACGCCAGGTCCCGTCGCCCGACTTGGTCGCCGGACGCTTGATCGGCTCGATGCCGGCGGCGGGATTCGCGATCGTCAGCGTCACTTCCTTGGCGTCGAGGGGGCCGAAATCGCCGGTCATGATCGCGATGGAGACGGAGACGGGACCGGTACGGCCGGGCGTGACGGTGATTTCCGCCATTGCCTTGGCGGTGTGAATGTGGACCAAGGCGGGCTGGGCGGCGGCGGTCTCGATGGCGCGCGGAGGCGGGGTAAAGCGCCAGGTGGCGACCGTCGCGAGGATAGCGAAGGCGAGCGCGGCCTCGATGACAATGGCTGCGGCCAGTCGGCGCGTGGCGGAAGGCTCGCCGCGCTCGGCCGGTCTGGTCAAACGCCAGCGGTTGATCGCCGCGAGCAGAAACAGAAGCGCCACAAGCGCCAGCTTGACCAGCAACACGCGGCCATAGGCCGTGGTGAGAAGAAGGGCAGGTGTCTCAACCTGCACCACGGCGAGCGCGATGCCCGCGACAACCAGCGGGACGATCGCGAACGGGATCGTGCGGGAAAAGCGTGCGAGGGCATTCTGGCCCTCGCCTCGATGGAGAAGTGCCCCGAGTGGGATCAGCGCACCGACCCAGAAGGCGACCGCCGCGGCATGCACGAAGACCGCAGGGCGGGTGAGCCATTGCGGCGGCGCGGCGCTGGCGTGGCCGCTCGCCGCCAATGCGAGACCGACACCGACGAGAGCCAGCACGGCAAGAGTGGCTGCTGGCGCGCCGCAGATGATGCTGGCGGCCAGCCCGGCAACGAGGGCCAGGAGGGCTATGCCGAGCGTCACGGCGTAGCTCGTGCCGAAGGCCGTGTGCCAGACCATGCCCCTGGCGAAATCGGAAAGCGGCAGATCGAGCGCGTCGAGGCCCTGCAGGCCGAGTGCGATGGGCACGGAGAAGGCAGCGAGCACCATCAGGGCCTGCTCGATCCTTTGGCCCGGACGGGCGTCCCGCGAGATGAATATCCCGAAGAACACGCCGCCAATGCCGACGAAGAGACCGAGATAGAGGAGAAGGCGACAGCACCAGATGGCGATCCGAAGCGGCCAGTCGATCACCTCCGCCGAACCCGGCACCGCGCCGGCGCTGGGCGCCCCGACCGAGAAGAGCACCGAACCGCCGACCGGATGGCCGTCCTCGGAGATCACGCGCCAGGAGAGCGCGTGCGATCCCTTGCTGACAGCTCCGGGGGCGTCGACGACAACAGCGGTGCCCTCCAGATGGTAGGAGAGTTGCGTCGTCTGGCCCTGATCGTCGACGAGGCGGAGAAAGAGCGGCGAGACCGGCTCGTTGAAGGTCAGAACGAGACGCGAGGGGGCCGCGGCCAGCACGGCACCGTCGGCCGGATCGCTGCTGACCAGCGCCGCGTGGGCGAACGCCGCCGCGGTCTGCAGGACGAGGATCGCGAGCGCGGCGAGCAACGACAGGGGGCGCATCGGAAGAATCTCCGGAAGGAGAAGCCGGGATGCGGCGGAGACTACATCCCGGCAGCCAGTCACTTACTGCTTCGGGAGGACCTTGACGCCCGGCGCGGGCGTCTCGGGCTCCGGCTTGCCGGCCTCGGGGATCTCAATCCAGCGGTCGACGCCCTTCTCGCATTCCTGCACGACAGGGAAGTAGATGTCGCTGGCCGGCAGGTCGGACGCGAGCATGCCGCGGAGGATGAACTCGTCGTAGTAGTCGTCCGGCAAATTGCCGCCGCTCCAGGTGATCTCGGTCACGCCCTGATCGAGCTTGCTGCCGTAATAGTCGTAAGCCTTTGCATACCTGCCCTTGACGATGTCGAGGTTCCACCCGGCGTGGGGCATGGGCTTTGCGGCGATGAAGCCCTCGGGAATCTTTACGGTGATCTTTACCGTCGCTGAACCCTCGCAGCCATGTGGCACCCGGAAGACGGCCTTGTAGCTGGAACCGGCAACGGCCTCGCTGGTCTCGAGAGTGATGTGAGCGGAAGCCGCACTGGTCGCGAGGGCGAGCATGACGGCGGCGGGGAGAACGGTCTTTCGCATTGTTGATGTTCCTGTTCTCAGGATGATTGGTTTTCTTGGCCGCGCGATCGGGCGCGGCCGCCTCTTCGGCGGTTCGCGGATTTCGCTTCGATCAGCCGACGCAGCTTCGGCGCGCACACGAGGGTGCGGGCTGACGCGGAAGGCGGGATTTCCATGGGAATTGAGCCATCGGCGATCGCTACGGAGTGATCGCGCCTCAAGACCGAGTTGAAAGAATGTCGCTCTCGGCGAGCGTGGTCAGGCCGAGACCGGGGGAGCGCGCGGATTGAGCGGTAATCGCTCGAACGCAACGCGCGGAGCCTCGAAGAATGGCAGGGAAAGGCTCGCCGTTTCCTTCTGGCGAACGATGAGGAGGGGCGTGGCTGGGGCCGCCACGGCGTGGCCGCCGGCGATACTGCAGCCAAGGAGACAGCACTCGGGAAGATCGGAATGATTGCCCGGCCGATCCGGCGGGTCCCACTGGTTGCCGGAGTGCGCGGAACATATCGGGTTGCCCAGGAGATCGACGAGCTGCGGCTGCGCCATGGCGCCGTCGACGAAGCCGGCAATCATGGTATGCATGAGCAGCACGAAGACCGCCAGCGTGGCGATCCATTCGCCGCGCGTCTTCCGGAGCACTCCGATCTTTCCCCTCATGCGGCGGGCATCATATGCCCCCGCTTCCGCTACGCAAGACGGACACCTCGCCCCGGGGGCTGAACCGCCGTGGGTGCAGCGACCATCTGCCGTCGCTGCGCACCAGGTCGGTGACGCCAGGCAGCTCCACGCCAATCTTCCGGCCTCACGTCGCCGGGGCGACGCCTTGTGTCGTGAGCCCTCTTGCGCGGGGGGGAACGCCGGTACCCTCGCCGCAGGATTCGCGCACGATCAGATCGGTCTGCAGGACGATGCGGCGCGCGCGGGCGCTTGCCTTGCCGCCGATGCGCTCGAGAAGGAGCTGGGCCCCAAGGCTGCCGAAGGTCTCGGCCGGCTGGTCGATGACCGTGAGGAAAGGCGAGAGCACGGCAATGTGCTCGACGTCGTCGAAGCAGACCAGCGCCATGTCCCGCGGAACCTTCATGCCGCGCTCGCGCAGCGCCTCCATGGTGCCGACCACGGTCATGTTATTCACCGTGAAGATCGCCGTCGGCAGGTCCTGGAGCGCGAGGATTTCCTGCGCGGCCCGGTAGCCGCCGATGCGGTCGACCGTGGTGCGGAAGACCAATTCCTCCCGGAACGGGATGCCCGCCGCCTCGAGGGCCTCGCGATAGCCGCGCAGCCTTTCCCGGCCGGTCGAGGTGTCCTCGGCGTCGGTCACGTGCGCTATCTCGCGATGGCCGACCGCGATCAGGTGCTCGACCAGGCGCCGGGCCCCGCCGGCACTGTCGCTGACCACCATGTCGCACTCGACCTCGGGCAGCGCCCGGTCGAGGAGGACGAGCGGGAAGCGGCCGCGCAGCAGCGACAGGATCGCGGTGCGTGAACGGTCGCTCGCCGGCGCGAGCAGCAGTCCCTCGGCACGGTGTGCGACGAGGTCCTCGATATATTCGCGCTCGAGCCTCAGGTCCCCTTCGCTGTTGCACAGGAGCACGCGGTAGCCGGCCTTGCGCGCCGCCGTCTCGGCTCCGCGGGCGACCGGCGCGAAGAAGGGATTCACGACGTCCGGCACGATCAGCCCGATCGTCTGGGTCTTCTGGGAAACGAGGCCGCGGGCAAGCCGGTTGGGCACGTAGTCGAGCGCGTGGATCGCTTCCTCGACCTTGCGCTGCGTTTCCGCATCGACGCCTTCGCGTCCGTTGATCACACGCGACACGGTCATGGCGGAGACGCCGGCGCGCCTGGCTACTTCGCGCATCGTGACGGCCATCTGCGTCTCCCGTTACGTAACAATTGGATAATGTTACTTTATCATCAATGACTTAGCAATAGTCTCATTTGACGGTCATGATACAAGACGTTATCGATAACAGTCATCGCGAACAACCATCGCGAGACATGGGAGGAAGGATCGATGACGAAACCACAGGTTCTCGGGCTGGTGCTTGCCCCGCTCGCGCTCGGCACCGCCATCACCATCGCCGCCGCGCCGGCCATGGCCGAAGGTGCCTGCACGCCCGGCAAGACCCACAAGATCGCCTTCATGCTGAAACAGCAGACGGCGTTCCGCTACCTCAATGCCGATATTCCCTTCTTCAAGAAGACGGCCGAGGCCGCCGGCTATGAGGTGGTCGTCCAGTCGGCCGAGAATGACGCACAGAACCAGATTTCTCAGGCCGAGAACGTGATCACCCAGGGCGTCGACGCGATCGTCATCCAGCCGGTCGATTTCCACGTCGCCGCCGGCATTGCCGAGATGGCGGAGAAGGCCGGCATCCCGCTTGCCTCCTATGACGACCTCATCCTCGGCGCCGCGCAGGCCGGCTATATCGGCCGCGATCCGAAGGACGGCGGCGCCGCGGCCGCGAAGGCGGTCGTCGCCAAGGTTCCAAAAGGCAACTACGTGCTGATCGGTGGCGATGCCGGGCAGACCGGTTCCACCCTCATGCAGGAGGGCTACCACACGGTCCTTGATCCGCTCGTCGCCAACGGGGACATCAAGATCGTGATGGATCAGTTCACGCCCGCCTGGAAGACCGAGCCGGCGCAGGCCAATGCCGAGAACGCGCTGACCGCCAACGGCAACAAGGTCGATGCGTTCCTCGTCTCCTATGACGGCATGTCGCTCGGCGTCCTGCAGGCAATCGAGGCGGCCGGCATCAAGGCGGGCACCATTCCCGTGACCGGGCAGGACATGGAACTCGCGGCCGCGCAGGCGATCGTCGAGGGCCGCCAGTTCGGCAGCCTGTGGCCTGCTCCGGACGAGATGGCCGTCGCCGGCGCCAAGGCCGCCGTCGCCATGGCCGAGTGCAAGGATATCGGCGCCACCACGACCGCCGATAACGGCGCCGGCCAGGTTCCTTGGGTCAAGACGCCGATCTACCTCGTCAGCCAGGACCAGATGGCAGACTTCGTCTGCAAGCATCCGTATTGGCTGAACATCGACGAGGTCTACAAGAACGTCCCGGACAAGAAGCCCGTCTGCCAGTAGGCGCTTGGCCGGCCCGCAACCATGATCGCGGCTGGAAGGGACAGCACGGGGCCGATGCATGGCGTCGGCCCTGTGGCGACCGCGCCCGTGCTCGTCGCGCGTGGCCTTACCAAGCGCTTCCCCGGCGTCCTCGCCCTCGACGACGTCGGCTTCGCCATCCGGCCGGGCGAAATCGTCGCTCTTCTAGGCCAGAACGGTGCCGGCAAGTCGACGCTCATCCAGATCTTCGCCGGGGCGCATCCGGCCGGCGGATATGATGGCGATCTGACCCTCGGCGGAGAGCCGTTCCGGCCGTCGAGCGTCGCCGAAGCGGAGGCCGCCGGCGTCGCCCTCGTGCCCCAGGAGGTCAACGTCGTTCCTGACCTGACGATCGCCGAGAACATAGCGCTCAACGACGAACCGACCCGATGGGGCTTCATCGATATCGGCGAGCGCATCCGGCGGGCGAAGGCGGCGCTCGCCGACTTCGGCCTCGACCTCGACCCGGCCCTGCCCATGTCGGCGCTCGACCTCGCCACGCAGCAGCTCGTCGTCATCGCTCGCGCGCTTGCCAAGCGCGCCCGGCTGCTGATCCTCGACGAGCCCACCGCCGCTCTTACTGAAAATGAATCGCGCCGCCTGTTCGAGCGCATGCGCGCGCTGAAGGCGAAGGGCGTCGCCATCATTTTCGTCTCGCACCGGCTCGGCGAGGTCTTCGCCATTTGCGACCGCATCGTCGTCATGCGCGACGGACGCATCCGCGGGCATCACGGCATTGCCGACATTTCCCGCCGCGGGGTGGTCGACGAGATGGTCGGCGCGACCGGTGCGGACGAGGACACCGCCCCCGCCGGCGACAGCGCGACCGGTGCAGTCGCACTTGAGCTGCGCAACTTCAATGTCTTCGACAGCGGCGGCCGCAGGCGTGTCGAGAGCCTCGATCTGATCCTGCGCAGGGGCGAGGTTGTCGGCCTGTTCGGGTTGCTCGGCGCCGGCTGCATCGAAGCCGCCCTCGCCGCCTATGGCGCATGGCCGGGACGGCACGAGGGCGCGGTGCTGATCGATGGCAAGGCCGCCACCATCGCCGCCCCCTCAGAGGCTGTGCCGCTCGGCCTCGGCCTGATGGCACAGGACCGGCGCGATTGCCTGATCGGCGACCAGTCCATCGCCGACAATATCGGCATTGCGAGCCTCGCCAGCATTTCGCGCCTTGGCATCCTCGATATCGGCGCCGGCCGCCGGCGTGCCCGCGACATCGCCGCGAGTATCGCGATCAAGACCGCCTCCATCGATGCCGAGGTGCGCACGCTTTCCGGCGGCAACCAGCAGAAGGTGCAGATCGCGCGCTGGCTCGCCGCCTCGACCCGCATCCTGATCATGATCGACCCGACCCGCGGCGTCGATGTGGGCGCCCGCCGCGAGATCAAGCGCCTCTGGTCCGAGCTCGCGGCAAGAGGCCACGCGATCCTGATCGCGTCGACCGATGCCGAGGAACTGGTCGACGCTTGCGACCGCGTCGTGGTGATGGGCCACGGCCGTCGTGTCGGCGAGCTGGCAGCACGCGACCTTACCGAACAGAAGCTACTGCGGATGGCGACCGATGGCTGAGCAGAACGTGACCGTTGCCCTCGACCCGGCGGAGCCGGCGCCGCCATCGCGCGGCTTCCTTCGCACGCTCGCGGGGGCGTCGGCACTGCGCAATTCCATGCTGCTCCTGGTCCTCGCCGGCGTCTGGCTGTTCTTCTATTTCGCCACCAATGGCACGTTCCTCACCCAGCGCAACCTCGTGCTGCTGGCGCTGCAGACCTCGATCGTGAGCCTCGCGGCGATCAGCGCCGTCATGCTCATCGTCACGCGCAATTTCGACCTCTCCGTCGGCTCGGCGGTCGCCCTTGTCGGCGTTGTCCTGGCGCTGCTCACCGTCAAGCATGATGTTGACCCCGCCCTCGGGGTGTTGGCAGCGATCGCCGCCGGCATCGCCATGGGCGCCTGGCAGGGCTTCTGGGTGACGCGCATCGGCGTCTCGTCCTTCATCGTCACGCTTGCAGGCATGCTCTATTTCCGCGGCATCTCCATGATCGCCACCAACGGCGCGACCGTCGCGCCGCTGCCGCGCTCGCTCACCGGCCTCGCGACAGGGTTCCTGCCGCCGGCCTTCTCGATCGGCGCCATCCTGGTCGCGACGCTCGGCTATGCCTCGCTTCGCGTGGCGGAGATAAGGAGGGCGCACGGCCTCGGCATTCTCGGCCGCATGCCGCCGGCGATCTTCCGCGCCGTCGCGCCGGCTGTCCTCGCCGCTCTTGCCGCGGCCTGGATCGCATCGTGGCAGGGCATCCCGTACCTCGTCGTGCTGGTCGCCATGTGCACCTTCGCTGCCGAGTTCCTCATGCGCCGCACGCGCTTCGGCGCGCAGCTCTATGCCATCGGCGGCAACCCGGAGGCGGCGCGCCTCTCCGGCATAAACCTGACGCGTGCGATCTTCTGGAACTTTGTCATTGCCGGTCTTGGCTACGGCATTACCGGCGTCGCGCTCACCGCCCGCGTCAGCGGCGCCATAGGCGGCAGCGCCGGCCTGTTCCTCGAGCTCGACGCCATCGCCGCTGCCATCATCGGCGGCACGTCGCTTTCGGGCGGGCGCGGGCGGGTCCTTGGCGCGCTCGTCGGCGCGCTCCTCATGGGCAGCCTCAACAATGGCATGAGCCTCATGAACGTGCCGACCTTCTACCAGGACACGGCCCGCGGTATCGTGCTCCTCCTTGCCGTCGCCATCGACCAGCTCAGCCGTCGCCAGTCGGTCCGGCGCTGATCACAACCAGACAGGAACGCCCCATGTACGTCCCGCACAGCGCGCGCTACGACACCATGCTCTATCGCCGCGCCGGCCGGAGCGGGCTCCAGCTTCCGGCGCTCTCCCTTGGCCTGTGGCACAATTTCGGCGAAGACCGGCCGCTGGAGAATGCGCGTGCCATGTGCCGGCGGGCCTTCGACCTCGGCATCATCCATTTCGACCTTGCCAACAATTATGGCCCGCCTCCGGGCTCGGCCGAGCGCGCCTTCGGCGAGATCCTCGCCACCGATTTCCGCCACCATCGCGACGAGCTCGTGATCTCGACGAAGGCCGGCTACCGCATGTGGCCCGGGCCCTATGGCGAATGGGGGAGCCGCAAATATCTGCATGCCAGCCTTGACCAGAGCCTGAAGCGCATGGGGCTGGACTACGTCGACATCTTCTATTCGCACCGCTTCGACCCGAAGACGCCGCTCGAAGAGACCATGTCGGCCCTTGATGCGGCCGTGCGCCAGGGAAAGGCGCTCTATGTCGGCATCTCGTCGTACAGCTCGGCCAAGACGGCGGAGGCCGCCGCGATCCTCCGCCGGCTGGGCACGCCGGCGGTGATCCACCAGCCGAGCTATTCCATGCTCAATCGCTGGATCGAGAAGGATCGGCTTCTCGACAGGCTCGAAGAGGAGGGCATGGGCTGCATCGCTTTCACCCCGCTCGCCCAGGGCATGCTTACCGACAAGTACCTTGCCGGCGTTCCCGCCGAGAGCCGCGCCGCGGCGGGCAAGTCCCTGCCGGGGAATTTCCTCAACAAGGAGACGATCGAACGGCTGCGGACGCTGGATGCGATTGCCAAGCGACGCAGCCAGTCGCTCGCTCAGATGGCGATCGCCTGGGTGCTCCGCGATCCACGCATGACCTCCGCCCTTATCGGCGCCAGCCGCGTGGAGCAGATCGAGGATTGCGTCGCGGCGCTCGGCAATCTCGCCTTCAGCGCCGACGAGCTGGCCGAGATCGACCTCCACGCGGTCGACAGCGGCGTGAACCTCTGGGCGGCCTCGAGTTCCGCCTAGCAGTGCGGCGGACCGCCGGGCCCCTTGGCCAGACAACGGCTTTGACCCTCCCCAGTTCGCCAGGTGGCCCGCGAACTGTAGCGCTGCAAGCGGTAGACTGATCGCCTTTCAATCTACCGGACGTAACTGCCTGCTTGTTCGAGAAGCTCCTCGAGAGCTTGCACCCCGTTCCGGACGGCAACCTCACGTTCTCCTTCCGGCAGGTCGCATTCGATGCAGAGCGGGCCGCCGTAGCCGATGGCGGCAAGCCCATCGAGGAAGCGCGGGAAATCGACCTGGCCCTCGCCTATCGGCTTCTCCGCGCCGAGGTGGCGGCCGTCTTTCGGATAGAAGCCATCCTTGGCGTGGACGCTCCGGATATGCGGCCCGAGAAGAGGCAGGGCATCGATCGGGTTGCCCTTGCCATAGAGGAGGAGGTTGGCTGGATCGAAGTTGACGCCGACATTGTCCATGGCGACGTCCTCGATGGTGCGTAGCAGCGTCACCGGCGTCTCCTGGCCGGTCTCGAAGCAGAAGACCTGATCGTTTCGCTTCAGGTGAGCCGCGATGTCGCGGATGACCGGGATGAGGCTCTTGTAGCGCTCATCATGGAGGTCCTCCGGCACGAAGCCGAGATGGGTGATGATCTCGCGGATGCCCATCGAAGCCGCGACGTCGGCCGAGCGCTTGATGATGGCGCTCCGCTCCTCGCGCACTTCCACCGGGACGAGGCCGGTGGTGATCGGCCCATCAATGAGGTCCCAGACGACCTTGCCCGGATAGCCCGCCCACATGGCCGTGATCTCGACGTCGTGGGCCTTCGCCTCGGCAAGGATGATGGCTCGGTTGGCCTCGGTCAGGTAGTCGGGGCGGTAGACCGACAGGTGGCAGACGTCGAGGCCGAAACCGCGGACGGCGGCGATCTGGCCGGTGGCGTCCTCGTGGAGCTTGGTGACGAGCCCGAGCTCGTGGGGGTGACGTGGCATACCGGGTCTTCCTGCTTAGCCCTTGACTGCGCCCATGGTGAGGCCGCGGACGAGCGCTTTCTGGACGAAGAGATAGAAGATGACGACGGGGAGCATCGCCATGACGGCGGCGGCGGTGAGCTCGCCCCATTTGACCTCCTCGTAGGACACCCAGTTGTAGATGCCGAGGGGGAGGGTCTTGGCGTAGCGGGCGGTGAGCACCATGGCGTAGAGGAACTCGTTCCACGAGAAGATGAACGAGAAGATCGCCGAGGTCGCGAGGCCGGGCAGCGCCAGCGGCAGGATGATCCTGAGGAACGTGCCCCAGCGGCTGCACCCGTCGATCATGGCGGCTTCCTCGAGCTCGCGGGGAATGTCGAGGAAATAGCTGCGCATCATCCAGATGACGAAGCCGAGGATGATCGTCAGGTAGACGATGACGAGCGCCGTGTAAGTGTCCTTGAGGCCAAGGCCGGTGAAGATGATGAAGAACGGGATGATGAAGGCAACCGGCGGGATCATCCGGGTGGAAAGGATGCCGAGGAGCAGGAAACGCTGCCCGCGGAATTCCATGCGTGCGAGCGCATAGGCGGCAGGCACGCCGAGGACGAGGCCGAGGGCCGTCGAGGCAAGGGCGATGACCAGGCTGTTGGTCGCGTAGGTGAGGAGCGACCCCTCGTTCCAGACCGTCACGTAGTGCTCGAAGGTCGGCACGAAGAGCCAGGTGGGCGGCATGGCGAGCGCATCGACGCGGGTCTTCAGCGACATCATCACCGTCCACAGGATCGGGAAGATGAAGACGAAGGCGATGACGACGAGGCCGATGGTGTTCAGCCAGTCGCCGAGGCCCATCGGCTCGCGCGGTTCGTCGGGTCTCCTAGCCAAGGCGGACATCCCCCCAGCGAACGATGAGGAAGGAGGCGGCGAGGATGATGAGGAAGAGGACGAGGGCAAGCGCCGAGCCGTAGCCGAGGCGCAGGAAGCTGAAGCCGACCGTGTAGGTGTAGACCGCAAGGGTCTCGGTGGAGACGCCCGGCCCGCCGCGGGTGAGGATGTAGAAGAGATCGAAAGTCTTGAAGAGGTCGATGGTGCGGAAGAGCACGCCCACCATCAGGATGGGCCTGAGCAGCGGCAGCTTGATCGCGAAGAAGATCTGGCTCGCCCGCGCCCCGTCGACGACCGCCGCCTCGATGACTTCCTTAGGCAGCGTGAGGAGCCCGGTGAAGATGATGAGCATCAGCTCCGGCGTATGCTGCCAGATCTCGACGAGGATGAGCGCCGGCATGGCCTGCTCGGGACTGTAGATCCATTCGAGCGGCCCGAGCCCGATGAAGGAAAGGAAATAGTTGAGGAGTCCGAGCGTCGGGCTGAACATCAGCCGCCAGACGAAGGTGACCGCGATCGGCGTGATGATGATCGGGAGCAGGATGAAGCCGCGCAGCAGGCCCACCAGGCGCTTCTGGCGGATGAGCATGAGGGCGACACCGAAGCCGAGGGCCACTTCGATGGCGAGCGCGACGGTGACGAAGAGCAGCGTCCGGCCGAGGGCGCCCCAGAACCGGTCATCCGCCAGCAGTTCCGCGTAGTTTCCGAGCCCGTTGAAATGCCGGCTCGCGACCTTGGGGAGGTAATAGTCCTCGAAGCTCGTCGTGACCGTGTAGAACAACGGCACGACATTTATGGCCACCAGCACGATCAGCGCCGGCGCGAGGAAGCTCGCCGGCAGCAACCATTGCCTAAGCGCTGCGACAGGACGCGGCATGCGGAAGTTCATTCCGGGAAGAGCGGTGAAGGCATGAGAACCGCCGGAGGCCGGAGCCTCCGGCGGCGATTGTCTGGTAGCGGCTCGCTATTTGCGCGCCAGCACGTCGTCCATCTTCTTGGCGGCCGCCGACAGGTTGGTCTGCGCGTCGGCCTGTTTCAGGATGGTGGCGTTGACGGCGCCGCCATAGATGTCGAGCCATTCGTCGATCTGGGTGATCAGCGGGAAGCCCGGCTCCGGGTTGACCGACTGCATCGACTTGGCCGTGGCCTTCGCCCATTCGGCCGGATACTTGGCCTGCACTGCGGGAGACTCGAACACGGAAGCGCGCACGCCGAGGCCGGCCGATTCGCCGACCTTCAGTGCGGTCTCCTTGCCCGTTGCCCAGGCAAGGAATAGGGCGGCACCGACCTTGTTCTTGGACGAGGAGGACATGCTCAGCATCCACGAACCCGTGTTGGCGAACGCGCCCTTCGGACCGGCGGGCATCGCCGCGTAGCCGATCTTGCCGGCAACGGTCGACTTGGACGGATCCTCGATCTGCGACATGAACACCGAGGCGTCGATATACATGGCCGCCTTGCCCTGCTGGAAGTCGGACACGCACTCGTACCAGGTATAGTTGCCGACGCCGGGAGGGCCCGCCTCCTGCAGCAGCTTGGCATACATGGTGATTGCAGCTGCGGCCTCGGGGCTGTCGAACGTGGCCTTGGTCGGCTTCATCGGATCGTCGAAGATGCGGCCGCCATAGGACCAGACGAAGCCCGAACTATTCCAGGCCGTGTGGATCTTTTGGCCGCGCAACAGGATGCCGGCCGTCTCGCCGGGCTTGTTCAGCTTGACCGCCGCGGCGAGCAGCTCGTCCATGTTGGTCGGCACCGTGACGCCGGCGGCGTCGAGAAGGTCCTTGCGATAGTAGAGAATCTGCGCCTCACCGGAGATCGGGATGCCGAAGAGCTTGCCGTCGACCTTGCCGTCCTTGATCATCGAGGGCAGGAAGTCAGCCATGTCATAGGCGGCAGCGTCGACGACCTTTGGGTCGGAGAAATAGCTGTCGAGCGGCTCGATCCAGTTGGCGCCCGCATACTGGACGATGGCCTGGTCCATCATCACGATGTCGAAGGTGCCGGCGCCGGAGGAGAGGTCCACCAGGCGCTTGTTCATGAACTCGTCCTGGGCGTAGGACTCCATGGTCACCTTGATGCCCGTGAGCTTCTCGAATTCGGGGATCAGCGGCGTGATGGCATCGGTATAGGCATGCTTGTTCATGCCGAGAAACAGCTCGGTGCCCTTGGCTTGCTGCCAATCGACAGCGAAGGCAGAGGTTGCGGCGAGCGAGCCGGCGAGTGAGAGCGCTGCCGACGTTACGAGCGTGCGCAGGCCCTTTCGGAACGGTGACATATTTGATCTTCCTCTTTGTTCAGGCAACCGGCGGCGCGCCCGCCCGCGACTTCGCAGCACCTCACGCTTCGAGAAGCGCCAGCGCGCTGCGGAGATTGTCCGCGGCTGCCGTGAGCAGGCGCCGCGCTTGTTCCGGCGTCGCGCCGCGCGCGACGAGCACCGCCGACTTGACGTGATCGCCGGCCGCGGCGAGCGCCGCCACGGCGGCAGCCTCGTCGCAGCCGGCAATGTGCATGACGATTCCCGTCGCCCGTCGCCTGAGCTTGTCGTTGTCGATGCGGAGGTCGACCATCAGGCCGTCGTGTATGCGGCCGAGGCGCGTCATGATCATGGTGGAAAGAATTCCGAGTGCCGCCTTCTGCGCCGTGCCGGCGCCCATGCGCGTCGAGCCGCTGATCACCTCGGGGCCGGTCCCAATGAGGACCGGAACGTCGACGCGCGCGAGCAGCGGCGCCGTGGCATTGTTCGCCAAGCCCACGGTCAGCGCGCCGGCTTCTCGGGCGGCAGCCGTTGCGGCAAGGGTGAAGGGCGTCCGGCCGCTGGCCGCAACCGCGATCACGACGTCGGCGGGCGATGGGTCGTGCAGCACCATCTCGGCGCGCCCGCGCTCGCCATCGTCCTCGGCGCCGCCGGGGAGGCCGGGCTCGAGGACATGCCCGTTGGCGAGGATGAAGAGGGTGCGCGTCTCGGGCCACCCGAAGGTGCCGGCGAGCTCCATGCCGTCGAGGGCGGCGATGAGGCCGGATGAGCCAGCGCCGACGTAGATGATCCGGCCGTTGCCCGACGACAGGAGGGCTACTGCCGCCTGCGCGGCCGCGACCAGCGCTGGAACGGCCGAGGCGACAGCGGTGATCGCTGAGGTCTGCCCATCGACGAGCAGGCGCGCGATTGCCTCATCATCGCGGGCGTCCATGCCCTTCGAGAGGAGGTTGATCGTCTCGGTTGTCGACATCGGAAGGCAGCTTCCCGTCGTTCCCAGGCAAACTGATATTAGAGTGGTATCTTTGAGGTCACAGGCCCAAGAATCGACAGAACGTCGATTGCCGTCGACTTATCCACAGGCTTCTTCTGGCGCAAAGCGCCTGCCAAAGCATCAGTTCGTGGCAACGCAATCGGAAATTGTGCTGACGCTCCAATGCCGGCCTTTTCCTGCCTGGTCCCTAACTGGCATTCTTGTCAGATGGACATGGCAACCGCCTCGATTGCTCCGCTCGACCTCGGCAAGCCGACCCCGCTCTATATCCAGCTCCAGCACGCCATCGAGGAAGCGATCGCCGGCGGCCGTCTGAAGACGGAGGACGCGCTGCCGAGCGAACGAGACCTGGCGCGCCAGCTCGCCATATCGCGAGTGACAGTGCGGAAGGCCCTGTCCAATCTGGTCGATCGGGGCGTGCTCGTGCAGCGCTGGGGATCGGGCACGTTCGTCGCGCCGGCGATGCACGTCGACCAGCCGCTCTCACGCCTGTCGAGCTTCACCGACGACATGCTCGCCCGCGGTCTCCAGCCGGGAGCCCGCGTCGTCTCGCGATCTCACGGCGCTTCTTCGCCCGAGGAGTCGATGACCCTCGGCCTTTCCCCGGGCGAGCCAGTCAGCCGGCTGCAGCGCCTTCGCCTCGCGAGCGGGACACCGATGGCGATCGAACATGCCGTTGTGCCGGCGAAGTTCCTGCCGGATCCGCATCTGGTGGAGGGATCGCTCTATGCCGCGCTCGCCGCCCGCGGTCACGTCCCGCTTCGCGCGCTGCAGCGGCTCCATGCCGTCGTTCTTCACGACGACCAGGCGGAACTGCTCGCGGTCCCGCGCGGCAGTCCGGCACTCTACATAGAACGGCGCTCGTTTCTCGAAGGCGGCGCGGCGGTGGAGTTCACGGCTTCCTACTATCGCGGCGATGCCTACGATTTCGTGGCGGAACTCTCGCTGCGCCTGCCGGGCACTTAGCCGCGAACGCCGGAAGAGCCGGCTAGTGCGCGGAGGCATGGTCGTCGACGCCTATATCGTCAGGGCGGAAGCCACCGAGGGCATCCGGAAGTACGGCGCCATAGTCAAGTCGCTTTCAGATCACCTGACGCGAATGGCTGGCCGACAACGGCGAAGCCAGCCACCTCGTCACGACCGGCACGGGCACGAAAAGGCTCTCGCGCGGCGCGTCGGATCACTTCCGCTGGAGCACTCCGAATCACGGGCCGTTGGGTATTCCCGATGATCGGGTGTGCCGGGCAGTCTCTCCGAGCTTGGTATCGGGCACGCTATGAGCGCTGAACCGCCGGCACGAGCGTGCGCAGGCGTTTGCCGGCGGCGACGAGGTGGGTGCGCATCGCTTCCCCGGCGGCGTCGGGCTCGCCGAGGGAGATCGCGTCGGCGATCGCCTGATGCTCCGACACGGTCCGGCCCTTGGTCTCGGGAATATAGTATGTCCGCGGATACCAGATCCGCACGATCGACTGGATGGTCGAGCTGATATTCTCGAAGATCGGGTTGCTGGCCGCATGGGCGATGGCGAGGTGGAAGCGCGTGTCCGCCTCCATGAAGGCCTGATGGTCCATCGGCTCGGCGGTCATCTCCTCGATCGACCTGGACAATTGCGCGACCAGTTCGTCCGAACGGTTGGCTGCGGCACGCCTCGCACATTCAACCTCGATCAGAACGCGCACATCGACGAAATGATCGAGATTGCCTTCGCTGAGAAGCAGGCCCCAGCGGAAGCCGCCCGACAGGAGCTCGGATGTGGGCTCGCGGACAAACGACCCTTCCCCCGCCCGCGCTTCCAGCACGCCGAGAACGACCAGGCTTTTCACCGCCTCGCGGATGGTCGAACGCCCGACTTGAAAGCGGATCGCGAGTTCCTTCTCGGAGGGAATGAGATCGCCAGGCTTCCATACCCGTCGCATGATCAGGTCGGTCAGCGCCTTCACGATTTCCTGGGGCAGCGTAGCCCGGCTCACCGGCCTGATGAGCGCACCAGTATCCTTGGTCAGGCCGCTGTCGCTCAATCGCAGGCTCCGTTCCCGAATGGTCGTGTCTATCTACCGCGGCGCAAGCGCGTCGTCAGCAAATCCCGATCCAGGCGGACCGGGTATGAAGGCCGCCTTGACATGGGGCCTAAGCTGTAATTCATAATATCAGACAATCTGAATAACGGAAGCGGGGCGGCGATGTTCAAGCAGGCGTTGGACCGGAGGGCGGAGGAAGGGCGGCCGATCCAGGTCGGCTTTGTCGGTGCGGGCCGCATGGGCACCGGCGCGATCTGCCAGATCGGCTTGATGAAGGGCATCCGCACGGCCGTCATCGCCGACATCAGCACGGATCGCGTGGTGCGCGCCTTCGAGCTTTGCGGCCATCGCCGCGAGGATGTCGTGGTCACTGACAACGTGCTCGCCGCCGCGGAAGCGCTTCGCGCCAGCAGGCCGGTGGCCACCACCGACGCGGAAATCCTGTCGGAGCTCCCGATCGACGTCGTCGTCGAGGCGACCGGCAATCCCGACATCGGCGCGCGCGTCGCGATGCGCTCGATCCTCGCGCGCAAGCACGTCGTCATGCTGAACGTGGAGACCGACGTCATCGTCGGGCCGATCCTCTACCGGATGGCGCAGGCGGCCGGCGTGGTCTACACGGTTTCGTCGGGCGACGAGCCCGGCCTGATCGCCGAATATTACGACCGCTATGCCGGCCTCGGCTTCGAGATCGTCGCGGTCGGCAAGGCGCCCTCCAGCATCGGCCTCTTCGACCGCTACGCCACGCCCGACAGCGTGGCGGAGGATGCGCGGCGCCTCGGCGTGAATCCGCATTTCCTCGTCACCTTCCGCGACGCCACCAAGACCATGATCGAGATGGCCTGCATCTCGAACTATACCGGCCTCGTGCCGGACATCCGCGGCATGCATGGGCCGGTGGCAGGCGTAAAGGAGATTCCGGAGCTGTTCCGCCTGAAGAGCGAAGGCGGGCTCCTCAATCGCCGCGGCGTCGTCGACTATGCGCGCCCGCTGAAGCATCCCGACGGCTCGATCGATTTCGACCGCAGCGTGACGCCCGGCGTGTTCCTGTGCGTCTACACCGACCACCCGCAGATCCGCGAGGACCTGCACTACCTCGACGTGACCGGATCGGACGGCTACTACAACATGTACACGCCGTACCATCTCGTCACCAACGAGATCCCGCTCTCCATCGTCAACGCCGTCGAGTTCGGGCATCCAACCATCGTGCCGAAGCTCGGCCTGGTGACCGAGGTCTTCGGCGCCGCCAAGCGTCCGCTGAAGGCCGGCACGATCATCGACGGCGCCGGCGGCTCGACCGTCTATGCGCTGAACGATCTCTACGAGACGGCCAAGGCCGAGAACGTCGTGCCACTCGGGCTGCTGACCGGCGCCAAGCTGCTCCGCGACGTCCCGGTCGATGCGTCCATCACCTACGACATGGTCGATCTCGTCGACACCACCACGCTCTACCACCTGCGCACCATGCAGGATGCCGGCGCGGCCGGTGTGCTCGGACAGAGGAACGGCGCGAGGGATCGGCCAGCCGATCATCCGTCGAGGGTCGCGGCCGAATAGGCCGGCGGCTTTCAAGGCGGGCGAGGGCCCGCTCGATCAACGAAGCAAGAAGTAGTCACAAGAACATCCAGGAGGAAATCATGTTCAAGCACCTACGCGGATATGTCCCTGCCGGCCGGATGGCGCGCGGCGCCCTGATGGCCGCGGTCCTTGTCCCTGCGACCCTCGCGGCAGGCGTCGCGCTCGCCGAGACCCGCGCCGATCCCTATCCGGCCTGGCCGGAGCCGGTGATCCAGGAGAAGCTGTCCGTCGACGACGCCAAGGCGATCGTGGCCGAGCGGACCAAGCCACAGACCAAATGGCTGGGCCCGACGAGCGGTCCGAAGGCGCCCGAGGGAAGCTTCACCCTCGCTTATGTCTCGCCCGACCAGTCCTATACGCCGCACGTATTGTGGGGCAAGGGCGTGGAGGAAGGGGCCGCGGCGCTCGGCTGGAACGTGGTCACCTTCAACGGACAGGGCACGGTGAGCGGCACGCTCGCCGCCATGCAGCAGGCGCTGGCCTCCAACCCGGCGGCGATCATCACGCCCGCCGACGCCAACGCCCTGCAGAAGCCGATCAAGGAAGCCATCGCCCGGCACATTCCGGTGATCGGCATCCATGCCACTGCCTTCCCGGGACCCAGCCCCGAGCTCGGCCTCTATCACAACATCGTCTCGAACCCGGCCGAGATCGGCCAGGCCGAGGCCGCCTACGTGATCGCGATGTCGGACGGCAAGGGCCAGGACATCCACATGGTCGACAACAGCTACGCCATCGCGCGCTTCAAGGCGAAAGCGACGACCACTCCGATCGCCAACTGCCCCGGCTGCAAGATGCTGGAGACGGTCAACATGCCGCTCGGCGATGCCTCCGCGCGCATGAACGCGGCGGTGACCGGCCTCCTTGCCCGCTACGGCGACAGCTGGTGGATGACCACCTGCTGCGACGGCTACTACACCAACGTCGCCGCCGCGCTGCGCGCTGCCGGTGCCTCCACCGACAAGATCAAGCTGGTCGGTGCCGACGCCCCGCCCTCGGCCTACGACATGATCCGCAAGGGCGGCTTCGAGGTGGCGAGCGTGCCCGAGCCGAGCTCGCTCTTCGGCTACATGGCGGTGGACGCCGTCATCCGCGCCATGGCCGGCGAGGAGCCCGCGCACTTCGTGCAGCCCGTGTTCCTGATCGTGAAGGACAACGTGGACAGCGAAGGCGGCAAGAACAACGAGTTCGTGCCGAGCAACAACTTCGCCTGCCACTACGTCAATATCTGGAAGGGCACCGACAAGGCCTGCAACTAGCAAACGGACGGCGGAGCGACGGCCGTGCCGCGCTCCGCCTCATCGCTCGTCGCCTCCCGTCCGATTGGGATAAGCTACCGGCAATGCCGGCTTCCAGCGTCGGGGAAGCGACCGCGGAATCCGCCAGTTCAGGCAACCGACCATGGCAATTGACGCGCCGCAGCCCGCCATCGAGATCCGCGCCCTTACCAAGCGCTTCCTCGGCACGCTTGCGCTAGACGGCGTCGATCTGGCGATCGGCGAGGGTGAGATTCATGCCCTCGTCGGCGAGAACGGCGCCGGCAAGTCGACGCTGATCAAGATCCTCGCGGGGATCTTTCCGGCCGACCAGGGCGAGATCGTGGTGGGTGGGCGCCGTGTCAATCCCTATGCCGAGACGGTGCCGATCGCCTTCGTGCACCAGGATCTCGGTCTCGTGGAAGAGCTGAGCATCGGCGAGAACGTGGCGCTGGTCGCCGGCTTCCCCCGCCGCGGCGGCTTGATCTCCTGGAAGGAGGTCTGGAAGCAGGCCGAGCGCATCTACGCCCAGATGTCGATCGCGCCGCCCGATCCCCGTGCGCCGGTCGGCTCGCTGACTGCCGCCGGCAGGGCGATCCTCGGCATCGTGCGCTCCCTTTCGCGCAATGCCCGGATCGTCGTCCTCGACGAGCCCACGGCTTCGCTTCCAGGCCCCGATGCGCTGCATCTGTTCGATGTGCTGAGACGCTTGCGCGCCGCCGGTACGAGCATCCTCTATGTCAGCCACAGGCTGAACGAGCTCTTCGGCCTGGCCGATCGCGTCACCGTGCTGCGCGACGGGCGTCGCGTGCGCTCGACCCCGATCACGGACCTGACCACCGAGGCGATCGTGGGCGACATGCTCGGACGCGAGCTGCAGATCCACCACGCGCCATCGGCACGGCCGCGCAGCACGAATGCCCTCCTTGCGGCCGAGGATCTTCGCGTCGGCAACCAGGGGCCGCTCTCCTTCACGGTCGGGCGCGGCGAGATCGTCGGCCTCGTCGGCCTGCGCGGCGCCGGCCACGAGGTCATCGGCCGTTCGATCTTCGGCGCCCATCCGCACGCGTCGGGAACCATCCGGCTGGGAACCGACGTGCTCCCGGCGGACATGCCGATCGGCGCGCGGATCGGCAAGGGAATCGCCCTCCTTGCCGGCGATCGTCTTGCCGAAAGCGCGCTCGGCGGCATGTCGCTGCGGGAGAACCTCTTCCCCAACGTGCAGACCGTGTCGGGCGCGCTGTTCAAGCCCATCGATGCAGCCCGCGAGCTGGGCGTGGTGCGTGACACGCTCGAGCGCTTCGACGTACGGCCGCGCGACGCCACCGCACTCATCGACTGGCTGAGCGGCGGGAACCAGCAGAAAATCTTCGTCGGCCGGTGGCTCGCGACCGGGGCGAGGCTCTTCATCATGGAGGAGCCGACCGCGGGAGTCGACATCGGTGCCAAGGGCATCATCCATCGCCTCCTGCGCAACATCGCCGAAGAGGGCGCCGGCATCCTCGTCGTCTCGTCCGACTTCGAGGAAGTGGCGACGCTCTGCGACCGCGCCCTGGTGATCGGCCGTGGCGCGATAACTTCGGAACTGGCCGGGCCGGAGCTGACCCTGGAGGGACTTCTCACTCGCTCGTCGCTCGCCAGCGGCCAGGGCGAACGGGTGCACTGATGGTGGAGGAGGGATAGTGGACAAGGGAATGCTCGACGCTGCGGCCGGGGCCGCTGCGAAATCGCCGCGCCGGGCGACGCCGATCGCAACGGTCTCCAATTTCGTCGCGATCTACGGTCTCCTCCTCGTCCTCCTGCTCATCATCGCGGTATTCGGCGCCCTGCGCCCGTCGACATTCTTCAGCGCCATCAACTTCAACAACATCCTGATGAGCCAGTCGGTGACGGCGATGCTCGCGCTCGCCGTCATGATGCCGCTCGCCACCAAGCAGTTCGATCTGTCGGTCGGCTTCCACCTCGGCATGGCGCAGACCCTCATCGTCGGGCTGCAGGTACAGCAGGGGCTCGACTGGCCGGTGGCGGCCGTGCTGATCCTCTTCCTCTCCCTTCTCGTCGGCATCGCCAACGGCATGTTGGTCACCCTGTTCCAGATCGACTCGTTCATCGCGACGATGGGTACCGGCACGCTCCTCTACGGGGTGACCAACTGGTATTCCAACGGCGAGCAGATCAGCGGCATGGGGCTGTCCGATAGTTTCATCAACCTGACCCAGATCGTCTACGGCGTGCCTCTCCCGGCGGTCTACGTGGTGATAATCTCGCTGGCGCTCTGGATCGCCACGGAATACCTGCCGGTCGGCCGCAACCTCTACGTCATCGGCGCGAACGTACGGGCGGCGCAGTTGACCGGCATCAATGTCGGCGGGCACGTCATGGGCGCTTTCGTCGTCGCGGGCCTGCTCAGCGGCTTCGCCGGCATCGTGCTCGGGAGCATCCTGCAGACGGGCACGCCGAGCGTCGGTCCCGAATACCTGCTGCCGGCCTTTGCGGCGGCGCTGCTCGGCGCGACATCGATCAAGCCCGGCCGCGTCAACGTCATCGGCACGATAATCTCCGTCCTTGTGCTCGCGTTCTCCTTCTCGGGCGTGCAGCAGCTCGGCGCCCCGTTCTACGTCCAGTACTTTTTCAACGGCGCAATCCTGATCGTCGCCGTCGGCCTCTCCGTCTACGCCGCGCGGCGACGCCAGCGCGCCGCCGTCAACACGTCCAAAGCCTGAGGGGTTGTCCATGGATCCGTTCGAGATCTATGACGCGCGCTTCGCGCCCTACACGATTCCGATCGTCTTCCTGGAGAAGCTTCACACGGGGCTGCGCTGGGCCGAGGGACCGGTATATTTCGCCGACCACTATTGCCTCCTGTTCAGCGACCTGCCGAGCAACCGGATACTGCGCTACGACGAGCAGACCGGGCATGTCTCGGTGTTCCGCGCCGATTCGAATTTCTCCAACGGCAACACGCGCGATCGCGAGGGACGGCTCGTGACCTGCGAGCATCGCGGGCGGCGGGTGACCCGCACCGAATATGACGGCACCATCACGGTGCTCGCCGACCGCTATCAGGGCAGGCGGCTCAATTCCCCCAACGACGTCGTGGTGAAGTCCGACGGCACCATATGGTTCACCGACCCGACCTACGGCATCAGCGCGGAATACGAGGGCGGCAAGGCCGAGAGCGAAATCGGCAGCTGCAACGTCTATCGGCTCGACCCGCGCGACGGCAGCCTCGCCGTGGTGGTCGACGACTTCAAGCGGCCGAACGGGCTGGCCTTCTCGCCGGACGAGGAGACCCTCTACATCGCTGATTCCGGCTTCTGGCCGAATCCCGAATGGCCGCACCATATCCGGGCTTTCGACGTCACCGGCGACGGCAAGCTCCGCAAGAACCGCATCCTCGCGGAGATCAGCCCCGGCATAGCCGACGGCTTCCGCGTCGATACAGCCGGCAACGTCTGGACCAGCTCCGGCGACGGCGTGCGCTGCGTGACACCGGAGGGCGACATCATCGGGCGGGTCCCGGTGCCGGAAAAGGTCGCCAACCTGTGCTTCGGCGGCCCGGGCCGCAACCGGCTCTATATATGCGGGCACACTTCCCTCTACGCCATCTACGTCAACGCACGCGGCGCGCAGACGCCGTAATGGTCTGCGCCGGGAGCATTCCATGACACGCGTCGGATTGATCGGAGCGGGAGTGGTGGGCTCGTCCTGGGCCCTCGTCTTCGCGCGCGCCGGCTTCGAAGTGACGGTGCACGACGCCGACCCGGCCTCCGCTGCACGGGTGCCGGACTTCGTGCGGCAGGCGCTCGCCGATTTCGAAGCGCAGGGCCTTTCGCCGCCGGAGCCAGCGGAAACGATCGCCGCCCGCGTCCACGTGGCGGCGGACGTCGCCGAGGCACTGGCGGGCATGGACTACGTCCAGGAGAGCGTGCCCGAGCGGCTCGCCGTGAAGACCGAGCTCTATCGGAAGCTCGACACGCTGGCGGATCCGCAGACGGTCCTCGGGAGCTCGACCTCGGGCCTGCCGGCCTCCGCCTTCACCGAGGGGATGGCGACGCGGCAGCGTTGCCTCGTGGTCCATCCGATCAATCCGCCGCATCTCATTCCCCTGGTCGAGATCGTGCCGGCGCCATGGACCGATCCCGACGCGGCGAGGCGTGCCGCCGAGCTGATGCGGAGCATCGGCCAGACGCCGATCCGGGTCCGGCGCGAGATCAACGGCTTCGTGGTCAATCGCCTGCAGAGCGCGCTCCTCTCGGAGGCGTTCCGCTTGGTGGAGGACGGCATCGTCAGCGCCGACGAGGTGGACAGCGCGGTTTCCGACGGGCTCGGTCTGCGCTGGTGCTTCATGGGGCCGTTCCAGACCATCGACCTCAATGCCAAAACCGGTGTCGCGGAATATTGCCGCAACCTCGGCCCGATGTATTACGGCCTCGCCAAGGAACAGTCGGACCCGCGTCCATGGGCGGAAGCGCTCGTCGCCGAGGTCGAGGATACGCTGCGCACGCATACGCCGGCACAGCAGATTCCGGCACGCCAGAGGTGGCGCGACAATTACCTGGCGAAACTCGTCGACTTCAAGCGCCGGCAAGCGAAGGGCACGACGGGCTAGTCTCGCCTGGTGTCTGCGGCGGAGTATGGCAGTCGGCCTTGCGATATCGGCGACGCGAGCGACCGCGGGCTAGGCGCGGTCTCTTGAGAATTCATGCCGGCCACAGCCGGATGAGGCCCCGATTTCGAGATCCAGGAGGCGTCCCAGTCGACGCCGCTTGCTCGTCCCCCTTGGGCACGCTAGCTGGCTGTCGAGCGCAGGATTGGGGCACGAGATCAGGTCACTCGTGCCCCGCCGAGATTGCTGGCCGGACTGGTCACTAGACCAAGAAAGTTATCAAGAACCTTTGAACGGTCGCCCTTCCGATGGGCCAGAGCCATCTCGGCACAGGGTGGAGAATCGCTGATATCCAGATACCTCACGCCTTTCCGTTGCAGAACCTTGATCGAGGCGGGCTGCAGCGAGACACCCATACCAGCAGCGACCAAGGCGAGCGCAGTTTGGGAAGTCTCGACGTCTTGACTGGGAGCCAAGGTAAAACCTCCCAATTCCAGGCAGAGTTGAGCGACCGAGTCGAAATATTTTGGCGACAGCCAGCGCGGGAAGAAGATCATCGGCAGGTCGGCGAAATCCTTGAAGCGGATCCGCGTGCGTCCGGCGAGGGAATGGCTCTCCGGAACGACCGCCACCAATCGCTCCCGCGCGATGGTGATGGTCTCTATGCCCGGTTCGTCGATGGGTCCGCGCAGTATGGCGACGCGCACGCGATCGTCCTTCAGTGCCTCGATCAGGCTCGCGCCACCGAGGTGGCGCAGCGTGAGCCGGATATCGGGGTATTTTTCGCGGAAACGCGGCACGAGGTACGGAACGATCCGCAGATCGGCTGGCGCGGCATAGCCGATAAACAGTTCGCCGACCTTTCCGGCAGCGCTCGCCTTGGCGCTGGAAACGGCCCGCTCCATCTCCTCCAGCACAACCCGGGCACGGTCTAGGAACGCGCGCCCCGCGTCGGTCATTGCAACCGTTCGGCGGTTGCGGGCGAGAAGCAGTACTCCAACCTCGGATTCGAGCTTCTGCATCTGCTGGGTCAGCGATGGCTGGGAAAGATGCAGCCGCTGCGCTGCGCGAGCGAAATGAAGCTCTTCGGCAAGGGTCACGAAGTAGCGAAGCCGGCGGGAGTCGATCATAGGTTTTGCCTATCAATGAACGCTGAACTTCGTATTGGACATATCAGATGACCGAAAGGACTATCAACATCATGCACGCAGAACCATCCGGTCCTGAACTGCTCGACATGGCGATCTGCGGGGGCACGGTTGTCACCGCCACCGACACCGTTCGATGCGATGTCGGGATCAAGGATGGCAAAGTCACCGTTCTGGAACGGGGTCTCGAACGCCGGGCCGCCAAGACCATCCGTGCCGACGGCAAGCTGGTTCTCCCGGGCGGCATCGACGCGCACTGCCACCTGGACCAGCAGTCGCCAACCGGCCTCCGCCACGCCGACGATTTCTATTCGGGCACGCGGTCGGCAGCTGGCGGCGGCACCACCACGATCATTCCCTTCGCCAACCAGAAGAAGGGCGAACCGCTGCGTGCCGCGGTAGAGGCCTACCAGGCGCGCGCCCGCGGTCGCGCTGTCGTCGACTACGCGTTCCACATGATCGTCTCCGATCCGAACGAGCAGGTGATCGGGCAGGAGCTCCCTTCGCTGATCCGCGAAGGCTACACATCGTTCAAGGTCTTCATGACCTACGACGCGTTGCGTCTCAGCGACAGGCAGATGCTGGACCTGCTTTCGCTGTCGAACCGCGAGCGGGCGCTGCTCATGGTTCACGCCGAGAACCATGACTGCATCGAGTGGCTCACCGATGCGCTGAAGAATGCGGGCAACACCGAGCCGCGCTTCCACGCGGTCGCCCATTCGGCGATCGCCGAGAGCGAGGCGACCTATCGCGCCATCAGCCTGGCCGAGGTCGCCGGCGCTTCTGTGATGATCGTGCACGTCTCGTCGGGGCGGGCGCTCGAGGAGATCGAGCGGGCGCAGCGCCGCGGGCTTCGGGTGTTCGCTGAAACCTGCCCGCAATACCTGGTGCTCACCGCAGATCATCTCGACTGCTGCGGCTTCGAGGGCGCGAAGTTCGTGTGCAGCCCGCCGCCGCGCAAGGGCGAAGACCAGGAGGCGCTTTGGGGTGGTCTGGACCGCGGCGCGCTACAGATATTCTCGTCCGATCATGCCCCCTATCGCTATGACGGACCGACCGGAAAGAAGGCAGGCGGCGACCGCGTGTCGTTCGACCGCATCGTCAATGGCGTACCCGGGCTCGAGACCCGCCTGCCGCTCCTCTTCTCGCGCGGCGTCCAGGGCGGCCGCATCGACCTGCAGCAATTCGTGGCGCTGACGGCCACCAATCCCGCCCGCCTCTACGGGCTCTATCCGCGCAAGGGGACGATCGCCGTCGGCTCGGATGCCGATATCGCGATCTGGGATCCCGACCTCGACGTGACCATCACGCACGACAGGCTCCACGACGCGATGGACTACACCCCCTACGAGGGGATGACCGTCCGCGGCTGGCCCGTCGTCACGATCTCGCGCGGCGAAATCGTCGCCGAGGACGGTGAGGTGTCGACGGATGCCGGCCGCGGCCTTTTCCTTCTCGAGGACCGGATTCCCGGCGCGAAGACAGAGCGCTTCGCCGGGCGCCTCGAGTCCCGCAAGAATCCACTCCAATGAAAACCACTACGAGGAAATGATGTACCAGCCAGTCCGCGAATTCTACGAGTCCAAGGGCTTCGGTGGCCGCAAGGGTTTTGGGAGCCGCCCCGCGATCCTGGTCATCGACCTGGCGCGTGCCTGGATTGACGAGGGCTCGCCGCTCGGGTCGCGCAATCTGGAGCCTGTGGTCGAAAACACGGCAGTCGTCCTCGATGCGGCGCGCGCCAAGAATGTGCCGATCTTCTTCACCGTCATGGCCTTTGACAAAGCCGGCGTCGAGACGGTCGGCCCGGTGGGAAAGAAGGTCTATAACCGCGTCAAGGACCGCTCCTTCACGCGCGGCACGCCGATGGTCGAGATCGATCCGCGGCTCAATCGCCGCCCGGACGAGGTCATCATCGAGAAGCCGCGCGGCTCGGCCTTCTGGGAATCGCCGCTGCTCTCCTACCTGATCGGCCGCGACGTCGACACGGTGATCGTCACCGGCTGCAGCACCAGCGGGTGCGTGCGCTCGACTTCGGAAAGCGCCCACAACCTCAATTTCCACGCGATCGTCGCGGCCGAGGCGGTCGGCGACCGGCACCCGCTGGCCCACGAGGCCAACCTCACCGACATCGACCTCCGCTTCGCCGACGTGACGCCGGTTGCCGATGTCGTGAAGTACCTTTCCGGCCTCTCGGCCGATGGCTTTGCGAAGGCGGGATAGCCGAGCAGACGGACCGTTCGACCGCTGGAGAGAGCGGCGAGAAGAATGCTCACAAAGGGAGAGTAGCATGTCGAGAGATGGTGCATTTCAAGCTACGCGGCGCGGTTTGCTGAAGGGCGGCGCCGCGGCGATCCTGGGAATGGGGACCGCGCGCCTGCTGACCTTCGGCGAGGCGCACGCCGCCGAGACAGTCGCGATCCAGGAGCAGCTGGACTGGCTGATGAGCAACCAGCAGCTCGGCGATGTCGTCGCCAAGCGTCTTGGTTACTTCGAGGAGGAGGGGCTCAACGTCACGATCGTCCCCGGTGGTCCCCAGTTCAACGGCGTCCCCGCCGTCGCGTCCGGCCAGGCCATGATGGGCAACGTGTCCTCTAGCCCGCATATCATGCTGGCACGCGCGGGTGGCGTTCCGATCAAGTGCATCGCCGCCGGCTTCCAGCGGCATCCGTTCGCGTATTTCTCCCTTCCGCGGGCCCCGATCCACACCCCGGCCGACATGCGCGGCAAGCGCATCGGAACGCCGCAGGTCTCGGTCATCCTGCTGCGCGCCCTGCTGAAGGCGAATGGCATTCGCGAGGACGAGCTGGAGATCGTTCCGATCGGCAGCGAGCCCGGGCCGCTGCTCGCCGGCCAGGTGGACGCCATGACGTTCTGGGAGACCGATCCGATCGTGAAGCCGCTGGGGCCCGATCGCATCGTGCTCCGCCTGTGGGACGCGGGCGTCAAGCTCTATGCGAGCCCGTACTACGTCTCGGACCAGACCCTCAAGGAGCAGCCCGACCGCGTGGCGGCCTTCATCCGCGCGGTCTCGCGCGGCTGGGCCTATGCCAAGGAGAATCCCGAAAAGGCGGTTGATCTCTACGTTGCGGAATACCCGACCTTCGACAAGGCGGCCGAGATGGAGCAGGTCGACCTTCTTCTCTCCTATGTCTTCAACGACGAGACGAAGGAGAATGGCTGGGGCACGATGCGGGAGGAGATCTGGGCCGATCAGCTCAAGACTTACGACGAGCTGGGACAGTTCGCCGATCGCAAGGCTCCGACGGTCGACGAGATGATGACCCTCTCCATCCTAGAGGCGACGAAGGACAAGCGGCCGAAGCTCTAGCGCCGTCACGCCGGTGGCGCGCGAGCGGCGCCACCGGTCCCTCGTCGGAGTAGGCAGATGCAGCAGACGACCGAGGTGACCTGTTTCCGGCGAGCGCGCTGGATCGTCGCCTGGAACGAAAGCGAAGGGCGCATCGGCTATCGGCGCGACGGCGATCTCGCCTTCCGCGGCAATGAGATCGTGCATGTCGGCGGCACGTTCCCCGGGCATGTCGATCGCGAGGTCGACGCCTCTCGGTTCATGCTCCTGCCCGGGCTGATCAACATGCATCTTCACTCGACCGCCACGATGATCCGCAATGGGCTGAGCACCGATGGCGGCGGCTATCGATTTCCCTATTTCTACCTGACCCAGCGGGTCCTGCCGCCGCTCGAGCGCGACAAGGTGGTCGCCACGAAGGCGACGCTGGCCCGCCTGCTGCTCGGCGGCACGACGACCACGATGGATTGGGTATCGCCCTATGACGGCTGGGTGGAGGCGCTCGCCGAGAGCGGCATCCGCGCCTATGCCGCGCCCGCCTACAATTCGGCTGCCGTGCGGATCACGCAGGACCATGGCCTCGAATATGAATGGTTCGCCGACGATGGAGAGGCTGGCTTTCGCGCGGCGGCGGACGCCATGGACGCCGCGGAGCGTCATGACAGCGGCAGGCTTTCGGCGATGGTGGCGCCGAGCGAGCTCGAATGCTGCAGCGAGCGGCTGCTTCGCCAGAGCAAGGCGCTGGCCGATGAGACCGGTCGCCCGTTCCAGGTTCATGCGGCGGAGGCGGTCCGCGAATTCCTCGAGATTGCACGCCGCCACGGCATGACGCCGATCCAATGGTGCGCCCATCTCGGGCTGCTCGGCGAGCGTTCGGCGATCGGCCACGCGGTCTATCTCGACCATCATTCCAAGGTTGCATGGGCGACGGAGGGCGACCTGGACCTTCTCGCATCCTCCGGGACGACGGTGACGCATACGCCGACGGCATGGGCGGCGGTCGGCGACGGCCTCGAGACACTCGGCGGATATCTCCGCGCGGGCGTGAACGTCGCGATGGGCAACGACGCCTTTCCCCACGGGCTGATCGAGGAACTGAAGGTCGCGATCCTGGTCGGGCGGGTGAAGTCAGGCAAGGACGCGGGGACGCCGATCCATGCCGTCACGGATGGTTTCAGCCTCGGCCCGAAGGAGGTGCTTGAAGCGGCGACCGTCGGCGGGGCGCGCTATCTCGGGCGGCCCGACCTCGGCCGGCTCGCCGTCGGGTGCAAGGCCGATCTCTTCACCGTCGATGTCGAGCATCCGTTCATGATGCCGGACCACGATCCGGTCCGCAGCCTCGTCTATTCCGCCGGGCAAGCGGCGATACGCGACGTGTATGTCGACGGTCGGCAGATAGTGAAGGAACGCGAGCTGCTCACCATGGACATCGATGCGATCTCGCGGGAACTGATGCAGGCGCAGCGGCGCCTGATTGACGAGGTGCCCTCGCGGGACGGGAGTTTCGGGCGGAGCGCGACCGAGATCTGGCCGCTCTCCGTTCCAATGGATGAAGTTGCGGTATCGGGAGTACATTGAGGATGGGAGCAAACGCAGTCAACGGGGCGGCCAGCGCGGTGGCATTCGCCGCGCCCGCCGTGACTATGCGGGACATCAGCGTCGATTTCACGCGGGATCGGAACACGATCCGGGTCCTCAAGGACATCGACGTCGCCATACCGACCGAGGCCTTCATCGCCATGCTCGGGCCTTCCGGATGCGGGAAATCGACGCTGCTGCGGGTGGTGTCCGACCTCGTGCGGCCTGCGAAGGGCAGCGTCAGCGTCTTCGGGAAGAGCGCGGTGGAGGCACGTCGCAACCGCGAGATCGGGTTTGTGTTCCAGGACGCCACGTTGCTTCCGTGGCGCACCGTGATCGACAATGTTCGGCTGCCCCTCGAAATCAAGGAGGGCGCGTCGCGGATCGCCGGCTCCTATTCGCCGGAGGAGATGCTGGCGCTGGTCGGTCTCGATGGCCGCCACAACGCCTATCCGCACGAGCTTTCCGGCGGAATGCGCCAGCGCGTCGCGATCGCGCGCGCGCTGATCTGCCGCCCGCGCCTCCTGCTGATGGACGAACCCTTCGGGGCGCTCGACGAGCTGACGCGCGACAAGATGAACGAGGAACTGCTCCGGATCTGGCGGGAAACCCGCACGACGATCCTCTTCGTGACCCACAGCATCGCCGAGGCCACCTATCTCGGCCAGCAGGTGATGGTGATGGCAGCCAATCCCGGCCGGATCCGGGAGACGGTGCCGATCGATTTCGGGGATGACCGGAGCCCGGCCGTCCGCGACACGCCCCAATTCCTCGCCTACACGGCGCGCCTGCGTAGGCTGCTGGAGGCGCATTAGATGGTTGCCGACACGATGCAGTCGATCGCTCCCCGCTTCAAATGGTCGTCGGTGTTCCTATCCTATCCGGCCCTCCTCACGTTGATCGTCATCGTGGCGGTATGGGAAGGCGCGATCCGATTCTTCCACGTGCCCGACTACATCGCGCCGGCGCCGTCGGTCGTCGCGCTCGAACTGGTGCGACAGCTTCCGAACCTTGCCGTCAACGTCGTGCCGACATTGCTCGAGGCGTTGGGCGGCTTCGCCATCGGCAACCTCAGCGCGGTGCTGATCGCGGTTGCGATGGTGCGCAGCCCGTTCGTCGAGAAGTGCTTCTACCCGATCGCGGTCTTCATCCAGAGCGTGCCAATGTTGGCGATCGCGCCGATCCTGGTACTCTTGTTCGGCACCGGTTACACGCCAAAGGTGACCGTCGCGGCGCTGATCTGCTTCTTCCCGACACTCGTCAACATGGTGCGCGGGCTGAAGGCGATCAATCCGCAAGCCTTCGAGCTCATGCGCGTTCTTTCCGCGTCGAATTCCGAGATCTTCTTCAAGCTCAGGCTGCCGAGCTCGCTGCCTTTCCTGTTCGCCGCGCTGAAGGTGACGGCGCCGAGCGCGATGATCGGCGCGATCGTCGGCGAATGGATCGGGTCGCGCTATGGCCTCGGCGCCATGATCCTCGAGGCGACCTACAACTTCCGGGCCCCGATGCTCTACGCCACCATCTTCGTGGCGACGAGCATCGCCATGGCGTTGTTCGGAATCGTCGGCCTGGTGGAGCGGCGCATCATTCGCTGGCGCGTCGGCGACGTCTATTGATTGTCTTACTGAAGGGAAGGAACGCCTGATGAGCTTCGATGCGGTACTGGCGGAAAAGAAGATCGAGCTGCCGCAGGCAATGGCGCCGCGCGTGAAGATCCGGCCTTTCGTGCGCGCGGGCAACGTCATCCACCTTTCGGGACAGGTCTGCCAGTGGAACGGCGAGATCAGGTATGTCGGTAAGCTCGGACAGGAATTCGGCATCGACGAGGGGTACCAGGCGGGACGCCTCTGTTCGCTCAACCTTGTCGCGCAGCTTCGCCGCGCCCTCGGTGGCAGCCTCGATTCGGTCGTGCAATGCATCCGCATCGGAGGCTATGTGAATTCCATGCCGACGTTCTCGGATCAGGCGAAGGTCATCAACGGCTGCTCCGAGGTGATGACCGAGATATTCGGCGAGGCCGGGGAACATGCGCGCACGGCAATCGGGGTTGCCGTGCTTCCGTTCAATGCGGCTGTCGAGGCCGACGCGATCTTCGAGGTGCGCTAGCGCGGCGGGATTTGCGGGATGGCTTCCTCGATCATTCGCGGCCGGCACGTGGTGTGCCGGGTCGATCCCGCCGGGCGCCCGGTTATCGTCGATGACGGCGCTGTCTTCCAGCGCGACGGCCGCATCGTCGAGATCGGGCCCTTTGCCGACATATCGAGGAAACACGAGGCCGACCCGACGATCGGGTCGGGGGACGACGTCGTGCTGCCGGGGCTGGTCAACAGCCACCATCATCTCGGCATCACGCCGTTCCAGCATGGCGTTCCAGACCTCCCACTGGAACTTTGGCTGGCGGCGCGGATCGGCATGCGCGACGTCGATCCCTACCTCGACACGCTCTATTCCGCGTTCGAGATGATCGCCTCGGGCGTGACGACCGTGCAGCATCTCCATGGACGCGGTCCGCCGCCCCTTGCGCGGATGCACGCAAGCGCCAAGGCGGTGATCCGCGCCTACGAAGCGATCGGAATGCGGGCGTCCTATTCCTATGGCATCCGCGATCAGAACAGGCTCGTCTACGGTGACGACGACGCCTTTGCCGCCTCACTGCCTCCGGTACTCGGCGACCGCTTCCGCGCCTGGCTCCGCGAGCAGATCATCCCGGTTGACGACTGTATCGCGCTCTTCGAGACGCTTCACGCCGAGTATCGATCGAGCGAACGCATCCGCATCCAGCTCGCGCCGGTGAACCTGCAATGGTGCTCCGACCAGACGCTCGCGCGCATCCGCGATCTGGCGGAGCGCCATGACGTGCCGATCCACATGCACCTGCTGGAGACGCCCTACCAGAAGGACTATGCCGCGCAGCGTACCGGCGGCATCGGCGCGGTCGTTCATCTCGACCGGCTGGGGATGCTCGGGCCGCGCCTGACGCTCGGACATGCCGTCTGGGTGACGGAGAACGAGATCGGGCGGCTGGCGGAGACCGGGACCTGTGTCTGCCACAACTGCAGCTCGAACATCCGGCTGCAGAGCGGGAAGGCCCCGATCGATGCGCTTCTCGCGGCCGGTGTGCCGGTGGCGATCGGCATCGACGAGGCGGGCATCAACGACGATCGCGACATGATCCAGGAAATGCGGTTGGTCGCGAGCGCGCACCGCATGCCGGGTCATAGCCGCACCGGGCCGGGAGCGGCCGAGACCTTGCGCATGGCGACTGAATATGGCGCGCGCACGACTCCCTTCGGCGCGCATATCGGTACACTGGAGCCGGGCAGGGCGGCCGATATGGCCGTGGTGCCGATGCGGGCCTTCGCCGAGCCCTATCTGGATGAGAGCGTTCCGATCGTCGATGCAGTGCTGCAGCGGACGCGGCGCGGCGGCGTCTCCACCGTCATCGTCGCCGGCGAGGTGGTCTACGACCACGGCAGGTTCACGCGCGTCGACCGCGATGCGGTGCTTGCCGAATTGAGCGCGGCGTTGCGGCAGCCGCTCAGCGATGCCGAGCGTGCCCGCCGGGAGACGTCGGCGAGCCTGATGCCTCACGTGCGAAAGTTCTACGAAGGGTATGGCCCGGTCTCCTGACCTGGGCGGAACACGGGGAAGCAAAAGTGCAAGGTCGGTTGTCGGGAAAGATCGCCATTGTCACGGGCGCGGCGCGACGGAACGGTATGGGTCGCGCCATTGCCGGCGAACTCGCCGCGGAAGGCGCCGTCATCGTCGTTGCCGACTACAAGCGGCAGGAAGAGGGCGAGGAACTGGTCGCCGAGATCGTAGCGCGGGGCGGAAAGGCAGCGTCGATCGATGGTAACGTCGCCGACGTCGCCCGCTGCGCCGAGATCGTCGCGTTCGCCGTGGAGCGTTTCGGCGGCCTCGACATCCTCGTCAACAATGCCGGCCACGGCGTCCGCCAACCCTTGGCGGAGATTTCCGAGGCGGACTACAACTTCCAGCTCGACCTTCATCTCAAGGGCCCATTCTTCCTGATGCAGGCTGCCGCGCCGCACATGCGCGAGCGGGGAGCGGGGCGCATCGTCAACATCAGCTCGGAGCTCGCCTATATCGGCTGCCGTGACCTCAGCCACTACTCTGCCGCCAAGGCGGGTCTGGTCGGCCTCACCAAGGCGCTGGCACTTGAACTGGCGCCGGATATCACGGTGAATGCAGTGTGTCCGGGACCGACGGCAACGGACAAATTCAAGTCTGGTCCCGAATACAAGGAGGAGATTCGCGAAGGCCTTCCCCTGAAGCGCTGGGGCACTCCGCGCGACGTCGCCCGCTCGGTGCTCTTCCTGGTCAGCAGCGATGGCGATGCCTTCACCGGTCAGACTCTCGATCCGAACAGCGGCGCGGTGATGCACTGAGCCAACCCGTTTTCCCGACACCTATCGGAGTGCGAATATCTTGACGAAATCGACCAAGCTGACCGCCGAAGCCCGCGCGCGCCTGCGTGCCGTGAGCACGGCCACGCTGACGACCGCGCTTTTCAAGCGCGGCTTCCGCAATACCTACATGCAGGACGTCCAGCCGCTCAATCCGGAAGCCCGCATGGTCGGCGAGGCCTATACCATGCGCTACATTCCGGCACGCGAGGACCTCGACGTCCTTTCCGTCTTCGAAGATCCGGAGCATCCGCAGCGCAAGGCGGTCGAAGAGATTCCGCCGGGCTCGGTCTTCGTCATCGACTCGCGCCGCGACCGGCGTGCTGCCTCGGCGGGTTCGATCCTCCTGACACGACTGATGGTGCGGGGCGTGGCCGGCGTCGTGACCGACGGCGGCTTCCGGGATTCACCCGAAATCGCGCGCCTTGCGATGCCTGCCTATGCGGTGTTGCCGTCGGCGCCCACCAACCTGATCCATCATCATGCGGTCGACCTGAACGTTCCCATCGGATGCGGCGACGTTGCGGTCTTTCCGGGTGACATCATCGTCGGCGACGGCGAGGGCGTGGTCGTGATCCCGGCAGAGATCGCAAACGAGGTGGCGGAAGAGGCGTTCGCGATGACGCTGTTCGAGAACTGGGTCACCGAACAAGTACGCGCGGGCGCCTCGATCCGAGGCCTCTATCCCGCGAATGCCGAGACGCGCGCCCGCTACCAGGCATGGCGCGACGGGGCGGGTGGCAAGGCCGCGGCGACGGTGCTGCTCGATGCGGGCAAGGGCGCCTGACGCGGCGTGTGCATGGAAAGCCGCGTCCTGATAACCGGGGCTTCGGGCGGGATCGGGAGCGAGGTCGCGCGGCGCTTCGCCGCGCGGGGCGCGGCGGTGTGCCTTGCCGATCTCCGCGTCGATGCCGCCGAGGACCTCGCGCGCGAGATCGCCCGGGGAGGCGGCAGGGCGACAGCCGTTCCGGTCGACATATGCGACCGGGCTTCCGTTGCGCGCATGGCGAGCGCTGCGATTGTGGCCCTCGGCCACGTCGATGTCCTCGTCCATTGCGCCGGGCTCGACGCGCCGCGGGGCAATGCGTGGGAGCTGGACGATGAGGACCATTGGGACAGGATCATTGACGTCGACCTGAACGGTGCCTGGCGGTGTGCCCGCGCGCTGGTCCCGCACATGCTGGCGCGCGGTGCCGGACGGATCATATTCATGGGGTCCGTCGCCGGACGTCGCGGATCAGCATCGGCATCCGTCGCCTATAGTGCCGCCAAGGCCGGAATTCACGGACTGACGATGGCGTTGGCACGCCAGCTCGAGAGTGGCGGAATCCTGGTCAACGCGGTAGCGCCCGGCCCGACGGGAACCGGAGAGCAGATGACAGAGATGGAGCGGCTGCAGGACGAAAAGGCGTCCGCACTGCCGATCGTCGGCCCGCGTCCGGTCGCCGATGCTTGCCTCTACCTCGCTGGTGAGAGCGGCGACTGGATCAGCGGAACGATCCTCAACGTCAGCGGGGGTAGATGGCATGGCTAGTGAAACGCCTCGTTCGCTGCAAGGCGAGTGACATGCTCCCCTTGAGTGCCCCGGCTTTGAGCGGAGTCCGATCTCGAAGGAAAAAGGACGTCCGGTAGGACAGGTTTGCGGAAGAACAGATCATCAGGAGCGCGCGGCCAGGCTGTCGGCGACCGTGGCGGCGTTTCGGCGATCTCGCGAATGGGCCGCTCTGGCCTGCAGCGGATTTTGTGGACACCGGGATTGGGTGTTTCATGAAGCCGGGTGCATTGCTGGCATCACTCCGACCAGGGCAGCCAGTACGCCAGCGAGCCGTTCCAGAGGCGCCAACAGCGGTCATTGGTATTTGGTGAGAAGCGGCGGTCTACGGCCGATGGCGACTTGGGCCCTGGGGGAGCTGGTCTCGCCTTCCGCAGACGCGGTGGCAGCCGCGCGAGCGCTGGCGGAAGAGCGCCATGCATCCAGGATGCCGCTGCATCTCGTCCGCCACGCTCACCGGTCGCGCAGCCGACGGCGCAACTGGTCGAAGTAAACCGCACCTATCAGCACCGCGCCGACCGCTACCTGCTGCCAGAACGGCGGCAGGCCAAGGACGACGAAGCCATTGAGGAGCACGACGGGAATGATGATCCCGACTACCGTGCCGAACATGCCGCCGGACCCACCGAAAAGGCTGGTGCCACCGATGACGATGCCGGCGATGACTTGCAGGTTGTCCGTGGTATGGCCGCTCAGCGTCGTCGTGGCAAAGCGGGCGAGCGACAGGTAGCCGGCGACGCCGGAAAGCACTCCCGCGAGGAGATAGACCTTAAGGAGGTGGCCAGCAACGTTGATGCTGGCGCGCCGACATGCTTCCGGGCTGGAGCCGACCGCATAGGTGTAGCGACCGAAGCGGGTATAGGCGAGCACCAGCCCGCCGGCTATTACGATCACCGCCGTGACAATGACGAGGACCGGCACCCCCATGAGCCGCCCCGATCCGATCCCGACGACCAGGCTGTCCGGCACATCCGATATGTCGATGCCGCGGGTTATCAGCAGCGCCGATCCGAGCGACATGCCCATCGTGCCGAGCGTGACGATGAGTGCCGGGATGCGCGCCTTGGCGATCAGGAAGCCGTTGACGGCGCCCCACGCGGCGCCTGCAAGCATGGCGAAGACAAGCCCGACGAGAAGGGTTGGCGGATTGTCTCCCCCCGTCCACACCATGGCCTGCGCGGCAATGACTCCGGAGAAAACGAGGACGCCGTTGATCGAGAGGTCGATGCCACCGGTGAGAATGACGTAGGTTCCGCCAACGGCGAGAACCAGCAGGATCGATGCGTCGGTCGCCATGTTGAGGATGTTGGCGATCCGCGGAAAGGCGTCCGGGCGCATCAACGAGAAGAATGCCACGAGGACAAACAGGACGAGGAGGAGCGCCAGCGACTGGCTGCCGAGGATGGCGCTCAGCCGCCGAGTCCCGCCGTCCGGCATCACCTCAGTTGGAACCTGGCTAGTCATTCGATGGGTTTCCGGTCTTCTGATGCTGCCATCGGCGCAGCGACCCTGTAGTCATTGCGCTGACCAGGTCGTCAACCGTGATGTCCGAGGAAGCCGCCTCGGCGACCTTGCGCCCCAGGCGAAGCACGACCACCCGGTCCGCGATTTCTAGCACCTGCGGCAGGTTGTGACTGATGAGCACGACCGCGGTTCCGGCGTCGCGCACGCGGCGGATCAGATCGAGGACGCCTCGCGTCTGCACGACGCCAAGCGCGGCGGTGGGCTCGTCCATGAAGATGACGTTCGTGGCCCATGCCGCGGCCCTCGCGACAGCCACGCTCTGCCGCTGGCCGCCGGAAAGCTTGAATACCTCCGCATTCGGGCGGATCTGGACACCGAGGCGCGACATTGCCTCGCGCGCGCGGCGCGCCATCGCGGCGCGGTCGAGGACGCCGAGACGGCCGAGCAGCCCCGGCTTGAAAACCTCGCGTCCGAGGAAAAGGTTGCTCGCGGCATCGAGATCGGGGGCGAGCGCGAGATCCTGGTATACGGTCTCGATGCCGGCGGCGCGTGCGTCCTGGGGACTGCTGAACAATACGGGTTCGCCGTTCACACGGATCTCCCCGCTGTTCGGCCGGTCGGTTCCGGACAGGATTCGCACCAGCGTGCTCTTGCCGGCACCGTTGTCGCCGATCAGCGCGACGATCTCCCCGCGATTGACATGGAAATCCGCGCCCTGCAGGGCCTGCACCGAGCCGAAGTGGCGAGCGATGCTCTTGGCTTCGATAAGGGGGAGGTCAGGCATCCGTTGCTGCACCGGGAGCTTGAATCACCTGTCTGGGCCACATGCCGCGTCTGCATGGGCCACGTGGAATGGAGCCGGCCGATGGGTTGCCGGCCGGCTCCGCAGCAGCAGACAACGGGCTAGGAGCACTTGTCCATGTAGACGGCCTTCTGCACTTCGGGATCGGACAGATTGTCCTTGGTGATCGTCACGGTCCCAGTGGTGAGCGAGGCGTCGACCGGCTCGCCTTTCAGGGCCTTGGCCAGGGCATCGACGCCGGCCACGCCGATCTCGTAAGGCTGCTGGGCAATCAGCGCCTGGACGATTCCGTCCTTGAGCTGCTTGACCTGGGAAGGACCAGCGTCGAAGCCGACGATCTTGACCTCACCGATCTTGCCGGCGTTGCGGAGGCCGGTCGCCGCCCCCTCGGCCGAGCGATCATTCGTCGCGAAGATGCCGGCGAGATCCGGATTGGCAGCCAGCGTCGAGGTTACCTGTGCTGCCGCCTTGGCGGGATCGTTGCCGGAAATCTGGAAGCCGAGGTACTCGATGTTCGGATACTTCTTGATCGCATCCTCGAAGCCGTGCTGGCGCTGATCGGAGGTGCTGGCGCCCGCCTGGAAGGCGATCACCATGACCTTGCCCTTTTCGCCGATCAGCTTGGCGAGGGCATCTGCCGCCGCCCCGCCGGCGGCGGTGTTGTCGGTCGCGATATGCGTAAACGCCGGGGACGGATCATCGAGCGTGGTGTCGACAAGGGCCACCTTGATGCCTGCCTTTGCCGCCTCGGAGATCGGGAAGAACATTGCCTTGGAGTCCGTCGGCGCGACGAGCAGGCCGGCAGGGTGGGCAGCCACCACGGCGTTGACGATCGGGGTCTGCAGGGAGGGATCGAATTGCTGAGGGCCTTGGACGTTGACGTTGAAGCCGTATTTTGCGGCCGCGGCACGCGCGCCGCACTCAATGCTGATGTTGAACGGATTGCCGGCAACCCCCGGCACCAAGGTGATGTTCTTGCCTTGCGTAGCCGAATCCTCGGCGAAGGTCGGCTGGGATGCCAGGGCGACGACGGCCGCGCCAAGCAGGAAGCGGGAGATGAACCTCTTATGCATGCTTTCCTCCACTTGAAGTGTTGTGACTCTCGTTCTTCGGGTGGCCGTTTGGCTTCGCTCTGCTGGCGCCTCTCCTCCGCGCGCTTTGCCGCCGGCCCCCACCGGCTGGCCGCGAGATCGATCGGCTTCACGGCTCGGCTTTATGTAATACCATATACACTAAACGGTCAACTGACCCTCTGTTCTGGCCGTCACAAGAGGCGTCGCCATGGATATGTGGCGCGGAGATTCAGCGCTGCTCGGGAGCGCCTTCCCGGATTCGCCTGATGTCACTGGCGGCGTTGCCCAACAAGGTGAGCGCCGCGGCACGCGCCATGTCCGGCTTCCGTTCGAGGATGGCACGCAGAACGTCACCGTGTTCGATGATCGCCCGTGGCCGGTGCGAGCCGAGTGCGGCGATCCGGAACATCTCCTTGAGCGCCACGCTGAAGAGCTGACCGATCGGCCAGAAGAACTCATTGTGGGTGGCGAGATATATGGACTTGTGGAAGGCAAGGTCTGCTTCCACGAAGAGACCGTTGTCGCTGCCCGCTGCCACCATGGCGTTGAAGGCCGCCTCGATGCGTTGATGGTCCTCGGAAGTACCGTTCTCCGCGGCGATTGCCGTCGCTGCCGGCTCGGTAGCGTGGCGCAGCTGGAACATCTTTCGAACATAGGATTCGGTGTCCGAGACCTCGAGCTGCCAGCGCAGCACGTCCACGTCGAGGTGGTTCCAGTATTCGGGCGGCCGCACCCGCGTGCCCAGTTTCGGACGGGAGTCGATGAGGCCCTTGGCGATCAGGCCGCGTATCGCCTCGCGCATGGCGGTTCGACTGACGCCAAGCATCTCGCAGAGCCTGATCTCGGGAGGCAGGGCATCGCCCGGCGCATATTCGCCGCGCAAGATCGCCAGGCCGAGCTGGTCGGCGACGCGCAGGTGGATCTTCAGACTCTGATTGCCGAGGGATTCGAGGCTGACCATGGATGCCGATGCGAGAGGGAAACCGACGCCTGTTCGCCCATAGCATGAATTTCTTGCGCCCGGTATTGGTAATACAATATCATCGAGAAAACGAGAGGGCGACGCTAGTGGACGATTTGAGAGGACGCCGGGTTCTGGTGACCGGGTCAAGCACCGGCATCGGCGAGGCAGTGGCAATCGGTTTCGCCGAGCAGGGCGCCGAAGTCGCCGTGCATTTCAACCGCAGCGAGGGGGCGGCGCAGGCGGTAGTCGAGGCGATCGGCAAGGGCGGCGGAAAGGCCGTCCTCGTCCGAGGCGACCTGGCGGCACGTGGCGTTGCCAGGCGGGTAGTCGAGGAGGCTGTCGACAGGCTCGGTGGACTCGATGTGTTGGTCAACAATGCCGGGTCGCTGATCCGCCGCGCGCCTTTCGCCGAAATCGACGACGGGCTGATCGATGCGGTCTTCGATTTGAACGTCCGCGCCGTCATCGCAACGTGCCAAGCGGCGATCCCGCATCTTGCGCGTCAGGCGGGCAGCTCGATCATCAATGTTGGCTCGATCGCCGGCAATGACGGGGGCGGCGCAGGCTCAGCCATCTATGCGTCGTCGAAGGCTTTCGTCCACAACCTCACGAAGCATCTGGCCCGCGACCTCGGCGGACGGGGCATCCGGGTGAATACCGTATCGCCCGGCGTCATCGCGACTCCCTTCCATGCCGCCACGCCACTCGAGCGGATGGAGGCGATGCGCAAGTCGGTTGCGCTCGGCCGAATCGGCACGCCGGAAGAATGCGTCGGCGCGTTCCTGTTCCTCGCCTCGCCAGCGATGAGCGGGTACATCACCGGCCAGAACATCCACGTCAATGGCGGGCAGTTGATGCCCTAGGGGATCAAGGTCATCAGGTTCGGAGAATTTCGGCCTTCAGAGAAGCCATCGCGCCCCACTTAGCGCAAGCTCACTCAACAGGTCGTCCGCCGGAACGGCGCCAAACCACGCCCGGCGAGGCGGCTGTGCAAACGCCATGAGAGCGTTGAGCTCGGTATATCCGGCGGAGGGAGAGGGACCGGAATCCAACGTTCTCTGCGAGATGGCGTCTCGCGGTGGGTGTCTGGGTCAGCCGGAAAGCGAGCCACCGTCGATGTTGATCGATTCCCCCGTGATCCAGTTCGAGCCCTCCGAGACGAGGAAGAGGATCGCCTCGACCACGTCGGCCACGGTGCCGACGCGTTGCAGCGGGAAGCTCGCCGCGCCGCGCCTGACGACCTCGTCCGGCGAGGCGCCGAAGCCGAGCTCGATCTTCTGGTCGATCACCACCTTGCCCATCTGCGTCTCGGCGACCGTGCCGGGACAGACGGCGTTGACGCGGACCTTGTGCGGCGCGACCTCGGCGGCCACGGCCTGGGTGAGACCGACGACGCCGAACTTCGAGGCGCAATAGGCGGCGAGCAGGGCGAAGCCGCGCTTGCCCGCGTCGGAGGCGATGTTGACGATCCGGCCGGCGCCGGAGGCCTTCAGGTGCGGCATCGCCTCGCGCATGACCAGGAACGTGCCCTTCAGGTTCACGTCGAGGATGCGGTCCCATTCGGCCGTGGCAATGTTCTCGATGGCGCGGAACTGGAAGACGCCGGCCGAATTCACCAGCGTATCGAGCCCGCCGAGCCGTGCGTTCGCCTCCGCGACGCCCCGCGCCACCGAGGCGTCATCGGTCACGTCCATGGCGATGGGGACGAAGTCTGCTGCGTCGGTGGGCGAAAGCCGCTCGAGGGCGCGCGGCAGGTCGGCCAGCGCGACGCGGGCACCGAACTCGCGGAGACGGCGCGCGGCGCCGAGCCCGATGCCGCTGGCGCCGCCGGTGACGAGGGCGCGCCGCCCCGGCGTGATGGTGAACAGTTCAGGCATGGCACATCTTCTCCACGTCGGACGAGTTCAGGACCCTGCGGCATCACGCGGCGGCGAGACGGATTGGCGGGCAACGAAGGCGACCGGCAGGACGTCGGCGCGCGCCGGACCATCGTCGCGGACGCCGCCCTGGCCGAGGCGCGCCAGCGCCCGGCGCGCGGCAGCCGCGCCAAGCCCATGCGGATCGCGATCGATCACGGCGATAGGCGGCGCGAGGAACTCGGCGAGCGGTACCTCGTCCCATCCGACCACGGCGACGTCCGCGCCGATCGCCAGCCCACGCCGGCGGATGGCGCGGAGCGTACCGAGGAGGAGTTGCATGCCGCCGGCGAGAATCGCGGTGGGCGGATGCGGAACGTCGAGGAGCGACAGAACCGCCTGCTCCGCCTCGGCAGCGTCGTGGCCGGTGACGCAGGGCGTGGCCTCGTCCGTAAGCCCGCGCTGGCGGAAGGCCTCGGCGAGGCCGGCGAGCCGCTCGCGCCCGCCACGGCGCGAGGTCGGGCCGGTCAGCGCGGCGATGCGGCGATGGCCGGCGTCGAGGAGGTGGCCGGTCGCCTCGATCATGCCGCGCCGGTGATCGGCGGCGACGCTGTCGACGGACAGGCGGGGATCGAGGGCGCTCTCGATCGCGACGACCGGGCCGTCGAATTCCTGGAGCGCGGCGAAGAGGCCGGCATGGTCCTCACGCGTCGGCACGACGAGGATCGAATCGACGCGGCGGCTGTTGAGGTAGCGGACGTTGGCGGCATCGGTATCCGGGACGCGGCCCGAGCTCATGACGAGGAGCGCATAGCCGGCCGGCCGCAGCACCGATTCCGCCCCGGCGACGATCGCCGCCGAGAAGGGATCGGTGAGGTCGGAAGCGGCGAAGCCGATCAGGTCGGTGGCGCCGCGCCGGAGACTCTGGGCGACGTAGTTGGGCTGGTAGCCGAGCTCGGCCGCAGCCTCCATGACCCGCGCGCGGAGCGCCGGGATGACCTCGCCCCTGCCGGAGAAGACCTTCGACACGGTGGAGATGGCGACGCCGGCGCGCTGGGCTACCTCGCGGATTCCGACGCGTCGTGGCGGCGGTCCGCTCAGCGATTCTCCCCGAAATCCGCTTCCTCTGCCGCTCATTTTCCACGAAGGCCGCCGGACGGCCGTTGACACTCTGAAAGTCGAGTCATAGCATCACGAAACGTTTCGCGAAACGTTTCGTGGCGGGTTTTTATCCGAAACTCGGTCAAGGCCGGCACGCCGGCGAGGGAGGTTGGGGTGGACAATCGCGTTTCCAAATCCATGCAGGGAATGATCGGGGCCGGGCTTCTCCTGGCGGGCCTTCACACCGGCATCGCGCTCGCCGACGACGGCTTCAAGCCGAGGCCGCAGGGCGGCATCAGCGGCGCGCTCCTGCCGAACGAGCGGAAGCTCTGGAAGTACGATGCCGCGACCGGCACGTATGGCGAGGTCCCCGGCGACGCTTCGGGCCAATACGTGCCCAACCTGCGTAAGCCGGCGAAGCCGCTGACCTTCGCCTTCGCCGAGGGCTGGGCGGCGATCCCCTTCTCGGTCTCGATCAACAAGGGCATCTACAAAATTGCCGACGACCTCGGCATCAAGATCATCTACTGCGACCAGGAATTCAAACCCGAGAAGGCGGTCACCTGCGCCGAGCAGCTGTCGCAGCAGAAGCCTGATTTCGCCATCGTCTCCAACTGGCAGTCGGGCGCCGCCGAGGCGATCATGAAGATCTACAACGCCGCGCGGATCCCCGTGGTCAACATCGATGTCGCCCATCCGAACGGCATCTTCTTCGGCGCCGACAACTACATTTCCGGCGAGATCGGCGGCAAGGCCGCCGGTGAGTACGCCAAGAATCTCGGCAAGTGCGCCGACGTGGTGGTGCTCAACGGTATCAATCCCGGCGAGGGCGACGCGGCCAACCAGCGCCTCGCCGGCTTCACCGACGGCGTGCAGGAAGTCTGCGGCGCGCTGCCGGCCGACCGCATCAAGTCGGAGATCTTCGATGCCGGCACCACCGAGCAGGCGCTCACCAAGACGACCGACTGGCTGACCGCCAATCCGGGGGCCGGCTTTGTGCTCGGCTCCTCGATCGACGACGCGCGCTCGGCCGGCATCGCCAAGGCGCTGGCGCAGAACACGCGCGACGGCGCCGCGGTCGGCCTCGGCTGCGACGAGATCGGCGTCGCGTCCACCAAGGAAGGCGATCCGGCAGCGACGAAGTTCCTCGGCTGCGTCGCCTACTTCCCGGAGAAATACCCGGACTACGTCATGTCGATCGGCCTCGACGTCCTCGACGGCAAGCCGGTGCCGAACGAGGTGCATATCGAGCACAAGTTCCTCGACAGGGCGACCGTCGGCTCGGTCTATCCGTAAGCCCGCGGGTCGCACAGCGTCATGCCGCAGCCGCTCCTCGAACTGACCGGGGTCTCCAAGACCTTCGGCCCGGTGACCGCCCTCGACCGCGTCGACATGCAGATCGGCGCGGCCGAGGCGGTGGGCCTCATCGGCGACAATGGCGCCGGCAAATCGACGCTGGTGAAGATCCTCTCCGGCCTCTACCCGCCGACGACCGGCAGCATGCGCTTCGACGGGCGCGCGGTGCATTTCGGCAGCCCGTTCGAGGCGCGGGCGGCGGGCATCGAAATGATCTACCAGGACCTCGCGCTCTGCGGCGACCTCGACGTCGCCGCCAACGTGTTCCTCGGCCGGGAGCGGAAGAAGAGCTTCGGCCCGATCCGACTCCTCGATCGGACGACGATGCGCGAGGATGCCCGCCGCGTGATGCGCGAGCTCGGCACCGACATCGCGCCGGAGCGCATCGTCGGCGGACTTTCGGGCGGGCAGCGCCAGCTCGTGGCGGTAGCGCGCGCCCTCCAGTTCCAGCCGCGCCTCCTGCTTCTCGACGAGCCGACGGCGGCGCTTTCCAGCGAGAAGATCCGCGTCCTCATGGGACTCATCGAGCAATTGAAGGCACGTGGCGTTTCCATCCTCATGATCAGCCACCGCTTCACCGACATCCTCCATGTCTGCGACCGCATCGTCGTCGTCCGGCAGGGACGGATCGCCGGCGAGCTCGCGCCGCATGCGCAACCGCCGGAGCGGACGATGGCGGCGATGCATGCGATGATGACGGGCGACGCGCTCGGAGTTTCGGCATGAGCGCGCCCGCCGACGCCACCGCCTCGCGCGTACCCGCCGGACCCATGGCGCGTTTCTTCCGCCGCCTCGGTGAGGGACGCGACAATTCCCTCGGCCTTCTCGCCATCCTGATCGTCCTCGTCGTCGTCCTCTCCTTCGTCTCGCCCTATTTCCTGACGGCGACCAACCTCCTCAACATCGGCCGCGGCATCGCCATCGTCGGTATCGTCGCGGTCGGCGAGACGATCGTGATCATCGCCGGCGGCTTCGACCTGTCCGTCGGCTCGGTGATGGCGGCGTCCGGCATGATCGCCGGGTTCCTCGTCACTCACGGTGCTCCGCTTCCCGCCGCCTTTGCCGCGGCGCTCGCCGTCGGCGCGCTGGTCGGCTTCATCAACGGCGCGATCATCAGCTATGCGCGCATCAATCCGCTGATCGCGACGCTCGCGACGCTCGCCATCATCCGCGGCCTCGGCTACGTCATTTCCGGCGGACGCGAGCTCGTGATCTCGGACGAAGCGTTCCTGACCTTCGGCGTCGGCCAGGTCTTCGGCGTGCCCTACATCGTCATCCTGCTCGTCGCGACCTTCGCGGTCTTCGCCTGGCTGATGCCGCGCACGCTCTTCGGACGCTACGCCTATGCGATCGGGTCGAGCGCGAAGGCGGCGCAGCGCGCCGGCGTTCCGGTCTCGCGCTGGCGCATCGTCTATTACGTCACCTGCGGGCTGCTCTCGGCGCTTGCCGGCCTCGTCTTCGTGGCGCGCACCGGCAATGCGCAGCCAAGCGCGGCGCTCGGCATCGAGCTCGACGTCATCACCGCCGTCATCCTCGGCGGCACGAGCCTGACCGGCGGACGCGGGCGGCTGTGGGGCACGTTCATCGGCCTCCTCCTCCTCGGCGTGGTCAACAACGGCCTGATCCTCGTCGGCGTGCCGGCCTTCTGGCAGCAGGTGGTCAAGGGGACGATCCTGCTCGTCGCCGTCCTCTACGACGAGCTGCGGCGCAACCGGGTGGAGGAAGCATGACGGCGCGCATCGGGGTGATCGGTTGCGGATGGTGGGCGACGCGGGCGCACCTCCCTGCCCTGAAAGCCAACCCGGATGCGGTGATCGCCGGCATCGCCGATCCCGATCCCGAAAACCGCAAGCGCGCGGCGGAACGCTTCGCCGTTCCGCCGGACCGCGTGTTTGCGGATGCCGACGAGATGCTGGAGAAGGCCGAACTGGACGGGGCGATCGTCGCCGTGCCGCATTCGGCGCATGCCCCGCTTGCACGGGCTGTCCTGAGAAAGAAGAGGCACCTCCTCCTCGAGAAGCCGATGACGATCCATCCGCCGGATGCGCGGGCGCTCGCCGCGCTTGCCGAGGCGAACGGTGTCGAGCTGATCGTCGGCTATCCCTGGCACTACAGTCGCCAGGTGCTCGCGGTGCGCGACGCGATCGCGGAAGGGCGCATCGGCGAGATCGAATATGTGAGCTGCCAGTTCGCCTCGATCGTGCGCGAGCTCTACCGCGGGAATCCGGAGCCCTATCGCGACGTTCTCGGCTATTCGGTCAATCCGCCCGGCATGCGCACCTATGCCGATCCGGAGATCGCCGGCGGCGGCCAGGGACAGACCCAGGTGACCCACAGCGCCGCGCTCCTCTTTTTCCTCACCGGGCTGAAGCCGGTGAGCGTTGCGGCATTGACCGAATCGTTCGAGCTCGCCGTCGACCTCGCCGACGCCGTCGTCGTGCGCTTCGACAATCGTGCGGTCGGGTCGCTCGGCTCGACCGGCTCGGTGCTGCCCGGGCAGGAGGAGATGCTCGAATACCGGATATTCGGAACGCGTGGCCACATCACGTTCGACGTCAACGAGGGCTCGGCGGTGATCTATGGAGCCGCCGGCGCGATCGACCGCCTGCCGGCGCCGCCGCTCGAGGAGCGCTATCCCGACTGGGCGCCGGCGGACAATCTCGTCGACGTGGCGCTCGGCCGCGCGCCGAACGGCTCACCGGCCTCGCTCGGCGTGCTCACCGTCGAGTTCGTCGACGCCATGTACCGCGCCGGTCGCGAGGGACGGACTGTGCCGGTTGGCGAAGGGGAGATGGTGCGATGAAGGAAGAACGGATTGCGCGCGTCGAGGCGCTGCCGCTTCGCTATGCCGAGCCGAACAACAACGGCAAGACGCGCCATGTCACGCTGGTACGCATCGAGAGCGCCGGCGGTGCCGTCGGCTGGGGCGAGGCGATCACCGGGTCCGAGGATGCCTCGATCGCCACCAGGGTCATCGTCGACCGCGGCTTTGCCGAGCGCCTGATCGGGCGGAACCCGCAGGACGTGGAGGCGATCTGGTCGGAATTCCGCGAGACCACCTACTGGTCGGGCAATGGCGGGATCGTCACTTTCGCGATCAGCGCGATCGACATGGCGCTCTGGGACCTCGCCGGGCGCATCGCAGGGCTGCCGGTGCATCGGCTGCTCGGCGGCAAGCGCCGCGAGCGCGTGCGGGCCGCCTCCTCGATCATCTTCGACACGGGCAACCTCGACGGCCTCGGCCGCCAGTTCGCCGACCTGAAGTCGCGGGGCTATGGCGTCCTGAAGGGCGGCTGGGGACACGACCTCTCGATCGCCTTCGGCCGCGATCCGAAGCGCGACGTCGCCATCGTGCGCACAATGCGCGAGGCGGTCGGCGACGATGCCGAGATCATCGTCGACGTGGTCGCGGGCGCCGGCTGGACCGCCAGCCACGCGATCACCATGGCGCGCGCCTTCGAACCCTACCGGCTCTACTGGCTGGAGGATGCCCTGCCGGAGGGCGATGCGGCCGGCTGGCAGCGGCTGCGCGAGGCGACCGCGACGCCGCTCTGCACCGGCGAGAAGGGCTGGACCGTTCCGCATTTCCGCGGGCTCGTCGACAACGGCGCGCTGGACGTCGTGATGATCGACCCCGGCCGCGCCGAGGGCGTGACGGGAACGAAGAAGGTGATCGACCTTGCCGCGGATGCCGGCGCTTCGTGGAACGCCCATTCCTGGTCGAGCGCGCTCAACACGGCGGCATCGCTGCACCTAGCCGCCGCGTCTCCGAACGTCCTTGTCCTCGAACTGAAGCCCGAGCCGTCGCCGATGCAGAACGACATCGTGACCGATCCGATCGTGATGCAGGACGGTTGGATTGTCGTACGCGACACACCGGGACTTGGTGTCACTGTCGATGAAGCGTCTGTGCGGAAGTATGTCTTCGCATAGGTACGCAAGGACAATGCCGTATCTCGCGCCGCCCCTGTTGGACGCGCAGGGGGGCCACGGATTTGTGAGGAAAACACAGCCTTAGCGCTACGGCTTGGGCGACCTGCAGCCGCATACCGCCAAGTGAGATCGAGCGCCGACTAGGTTAACCGGAACAGACCCTCCCTATGAACGAGGGCATCTTGGGGAGCAGGTCACCCGCAAGTGCAGCGCCTTCCCAACGTCGAACGCTTTCGTAACCTCCCACGTCATCGCAGGTCCTCCCATGTCACGGCTTTCAGGATTGGGCGCTCGTCACGCAGGATGACCGCAACTACCCCGGCTTCCCGCGCTCCCTTGGTCCTTAGGACCAACTTGGACCGTGTATTGTAGGAGCGCGGGCTGCGTTCCTCAATCGGTCGCATCGTCTCGGCCGTCTCGCGCCGTGTTGTGCCGGTATCGTAGGCGAGCTTGTTCCGGCGTGCCACGTCGGTGCGGCGGCCATCACCTTAGGTCTGGAGCTCGCGCACCCAGGCGAGAAACTCGGCCACGATCGGAATCTTTGCGTTCGCCTTCGGGTAAACGAGGAAGTGCCCGGTAACCTCCAAGCTTCGCATGCTATCGGCAAAGGGGCGCACGAGGCGGCCGTCGGCGAGTTCCCGCGCCGCCAGCGTCGTGCTGTCGAGGATGATGCCGAGACCGTCAACGCCGGCCTGGATGGACATGACGGAACGGTCGAAATGGAGATGCTGGCCGCTCTTAGGAGGGTCGAGCCCGTTGATCTCGAACCAGTCGTTCCAGCCCATGATGGCGCTGTCGAGTTCGATCAGGGTCGCCCGGTCGAGATCGGACGGCGTTCGTATGGCGTCCGGCCCTTCTAGCAGGCGCGGGCTGCACAGAGGCATCACCTCTTCTTTCATCAGCGGCACAACCTGCAGGTCCTTCCAGTTCGGCTTCCCATAGCGAATATCGATATCGACGTGGTCGCTGACAAAGTTGGCAAATTCCGGCGACCCGCTGACGCGCAGGTCAATATTGGGAAAGCGAGCGACAAACTGGTGCAGCCGCGGCATCAGCCACAGGCTGCCAATGGAGGGTACGGAATGGATGGTCAGCTTTCTGACGGGAGCCGCGGAACGCGATCTCGTTGGTGGCGTTGTTAATGCTGACGAATATCTCCTGCAGCGAGGAGAAGTAGCGTTGCCCCGGTTCGGTGAAGGCCAGGCCGCGGTTGAGCCGGTGGAAGAGCTTCACGCGGAGGTGGTACTCGAGGCCACGCAATCGAGCACCGGGCTTGATGTCTTCGAAGTTGTGCATGCGACCCTCTGCTAGCAGCATAGATCGCTGAATACGGGGCCGAAGACAACGGAAGTTCTGATTTTGTCCGGCTGAGCCTGATCGGATTTGCAGCGCACTCGGTCAGGCGAGTGCCCTGCGAACTCGCCAATGCGCCCGAGCCGGCCAAACGCCCGCAAAAGCTGGTGTTCTGTCCTCCGTACCCATTTCGCATAGTCCAGAGGTCCGGAGAACAAACGCCATAGAGAGAATGCTGTCGGTGGCACTCTACGAAGAGGAGTCCGGAGCTATTGGCCGGAAGCGACGCAAAAGCGGCGACTATAGGCGCCCATTTGCTGGTTCGAGAAAGTTGGCGAGTGGAGAACTGGCGGAGGGAGAGGCACTGAGATCTAACATTCTCTTGCGAACTCGAGATCGAAAGGCGCAGTTCGCTCAGCGTCCTCGACAATTGGCCGCCTGGCGATCTGCCTGTCGTGCTGCAAGCGCGGACGGATGGTCCCGCCGACTAAACCCAGCCCTATTTTTCGTCGCTGCCGGATTGCGGCCAATCGCGGACAGCCAAATGTAAGGTTGGCTGTGGGAATCTTCGCGAGTCGGATTCTCCAACGCAGAACGAAATGAAGCGCATCGCCCTGTCTCTGGCCGTCATCGCGGGTTCGGCGGTCTATGTCCTCGAAAAGCCGAGGGAACCGCCGCTCGATGGGCTTCTGCTCGTAGCCCCATCCGAAGATGCGGTGCCGCCCGGCCGACCTGTCGCCCAACCGGAACTACCGAAGCCTCATCTTGCTGCGCCCGGACTAGCAATCGTCGGTGGCGCGGCCTTCGCGCAGGCTCCGGCGCCTCCCTCCCCCTCGCCCTTGAAGGAAACAAGGGCGCCGACGCTCTCCAGCGACGACGAAGGAGGAGACGATGAAGGGGTCACCGCGAAAGTGACGCAGCTCCTTGCCCGCGTTCCGCTCCCGCGCCTTCGCGTGACGCCATCTGTCCCGAAGGCAAGGCTCGCCGCCGCGAAGGCAGGAGCGCCGGTCGTCCGCATTGCCGCCTCGGTGCCTCCCGCGGCAGTCCGCGCGGATGGCACCTTCGTTGGATCGGTCGAGAACGCCTATTACGGCCTGGTGCAAGTAGAGGCCAATTTCGCCCAGGGCAAGCTCGTCAGCGTCAAGGTGCTGCAGTATCCCTCCGACCGTCGCACGTCTGTCTACATCAACAGCCGTGCACTCCCGGTGCTGCGCCGGGAGGCGATCGCGGCACAGAGTGCCAATGTCGACATCGTGTCGGGTGCGACACTCACGAGCCGAGCCTTTGCGCGGTCGCTCGACGCGGCCTTCAACCGTGCGGGCGCCTAAGGCCTTGCCCGAGACCCGCGACCTGATGGGCATGCCGATCACCATCGACGTCGTGGGCAGCGGAACCGCAGCCGTGGTCGAGCGCGCTTTCCGGCACTTCGAATCCGTCGATCGGCGCTTCAGCACCTATCGCGACGACAGCGAGATCAGCGCCCTGAACGCGCGCGTACTGGACACAGCTGCGCTCAGCAACGACATGCGGGAGGTGCTCGCAATCGCCGATGTCACGCGTCAGCAGACCGGTGGATATTTCAATATCAAGCGTGCTGACGGCAGCATCGATCCATCCGGGATCGTCAAAGGCTGGGCCATCCGGAACGCTGCCCGGCTCATCGCCGAGGCTGGATTTCGCGACTTCTTTGTTGAGGCCGGTGGCGATGTGCAGTCCGTGGGCCGCAACCGGCTGGGCATCGAATGGCGCGTCGGCATCCGCAATCCCTTTCATCCTGCCGAGATCATCAAAGCGATCGAACCTCGCGGTCGTGGCGTCGCGACGTCCGGTACGTATGCGCGTGGCGATCACATCTACAATCCCCACGCGCCTGGTGCGGCAATTTCCGCGATCGTCAGCCTCAGCGTCATCGGGCCGGACATTCTGGAAGCCGACCGGTTCGCGACGGCCGCCTTCGCGATGGGGGCAGACGGGATCGACTTCATCGAGGCCATGCCCGGTCTCGAGGGCTACATGGTGGATGCCAGCGGCATCGCCACGATGACAACCGGCTTCCCAGGCTTCGTGTGCGCATGAACGCGCTCCTCGACCGGCTCCTCGATCACGTCACGATGTATCGCTTGGTGCTTTACTATTTGGTGACGCTGATTGCCGTCGCCCTGGCCCTGAGCATCGCGGGGGTCCTTCCGTTCGCGCCCCAGATGCTCGTCGTCTCGACGCTCGTTGCGGTCGCGGCCTGTGCGCTCACGAACCGGGCGTTCGCGCGGGTCTTCGAGGTGCCCGCGAACGCCGAGTCTGCGATCATCACCGCCCTGATCCTTGTCTTGATCCTCGATCCCGTCGGCATCACGGATGTGCGCGGCCTGCTCGGCATTGCCTTCGCCAGTGTCTGGGCGATGGCCGCGAAGTTCGTCCTCGCCGTCGGCCGGCGCCATCTCTTCAATCCGGCCGCCCTTGGCGTGTTCCTCAGCGGTGCGCTGCTGGACCAGCCGGCCACCTGGTGGATCTCCGGCCACCTGGCGTTCTTACCGGTCGTCATCGCCGGCGGCCTGGTGGTGGTGCGCAAGCTTCGGCGCTTCGACCTGGTCGCAGTCTACGTGCTCGCCAATCTCCTCGCGGTTGTGGCGACGACGGCTCCGGCCGACGTGGCGTCGGCGATTTCCGAGACGGTGCTGTCGTCGCCGCTGTTCTTCTTCGCCTTCGTCATGCTGACCGAGCCGCTCACGGCTCCCGGAAAGCGTTGGCCAAGGCTCATATTTGGCGCGCTCGTCGGCGCGCTGAGTGCGCCGAACGTCCATGTCGGGACTTTTTATCTGACCCCGGAGCTCGCGCTTCTCGTGGGGAACGTCCTTGCTTTTGCTCTTGCTCCGCAGGGCCGGTTCGCCCTCACCCTGGAGCGTATCGAGCACGCGGCCGGCGATGCATATGACTTCATCTTCCGGCCCGATCGACGAGTCGCGTTCGAGGCCGGACAATATCTCGAGTGGACACTGGCGCTCGATCGCTCGGACAGCCGCGGCAATCGCCGCTATTTCACGATTGCCTCAGCGCCGACAGAGAAGCGGGTGCGGCTCGGGGTGAAATTCTATCCGGGGGCAAGTGCCTTCAAGCGCGGGCTGGCGGAGCTCAGGCCCGGCGACCGGATTTTCGCTGCTCAGGTGGCGGGTGATTTCACCTTACCTGCCGATCCTGATGCGAGGATCGCCTTCATTGCCGGCGGCATCGGGATCACGCCGTTCCGCAGTATGCTGCAATGCCTGGTCGACAAAGGGGAAGTCCGCCCGATCGTCGTCCTCTATGCGAATGAGCGCGCCAGCGACATATGTTATCGCGACGTGCTGGCCGCGGCGGAGCGAAGGTTGGGTATCCGTACCGAGTTCGCTGTCGCGCGGGACCCCGGTCCCCGCGATCACGCCGGCTACATCAACGCCCAGCTCATCCGTCGCTCGATACCGGACTTCGCGGAGCGCATCTTCTATGTTTCGGGGCCACAGGCCATGGTCCGGGCCGTGCGCGACGAGCTGCTCAGGCTCGGTGTGCACCGGTCGAGGATCAAGGTCGACTTCTTCCCGGGCTTTGCATGAAGTTCGTTCAGCCGACCGCCGGGAGGATGATCGTCACCTTCAGCCCCGGCGCACAATCACCGAGGACAAGCTCCCCATCATAGGCTTCCACGATGTCGGAGACGATGGCGAGCCCAAGCCCGTGGCCGCCGCTGCCAGCGAGCCTGACACCGCGCAGGAGCACGGCATGCCGATCTTTCTCCGCTATGCCCGATCCATCATCGGCGACGACGATGGTGGTCTCGCCTCCAGTGGCCGACCCTGCAATGCGAACGGTCGACTTGGCGAAATGGGCAGCGTTCTCAACGAGGTTGCCCAGCAGTTCCGCAAGGTCGCTCTCGTCGATCGGCACTCGCAGGTCCGGCTCGGCGTCGATGACGAACGACAGGCCCTCGCCCCTTGGCGTGCGGCGGACGACCGAGACGACGCTGGCAGCGATCTCTGCCAATCGGCTCCGGTGCTGGCCGCCCATCTGGGGTGCTAGGCGGGCACGGGCGAGTTCGCGCTCAATGTGGCGGCGGATGGCCTCAACGCTCCGCTCGATCCCCTCGGCGAGGTCGGTTTCGCCCCTCGCTCTCAAAAGGCGGACGTCGGCCGACAGGACCTGCAGCGGCGTCTTCAGTCCATGCGCCAGGTCCGTGGCGCGGAGGCGCGCCCGCGAGAGCGCCTTCTCCTGGTTCTCCAGCAGATGGTTGATCTCGTCGGCGAGGGGCTGCACCTCGTTCGGGGCGAGCCCGGCCAGGCGCGACGTCTTTCGCGATACGACGTCGCGAACCGCCCCCTTGATTCTCCCGAGTGGCGAAAGGCCGATGGTGATCTGCAGAAAATTCGCAACGATCAAGAGGCCGCCAAGGACGGCAAGTGCCGGGGCCAGCTCGCGCAGGTAGCTGCGCAGGGATTCTTCGATCGTCCCGTGATCCTCGGCAACGATAGCCCTGAAGCTGCGGCCTCCGGGGTCGATGATCGTGCGTGCCCCGGATAGGAGAAGGTGTCCGCCGTCGCCTTCGATCTCCCGGAAGCTAAGCTGCCCGGCAGGCGAAGGAGGCAGCGACAATGTGCTGTCCCACAGCGACCGCGATCGCACGACCCTACCGGAAGCCATGTCTTCGACTTGCCAGTAGTTGCCGGAGGCCGGCATATCGAAGCGCGGATCAGAAAGCGGCGCCACCGTGAGCGCCCCATCAGGCCCGAAATGCGTCGCGGCTATGAGGCGCGTCAGTTCAAAGGAGAGGTCCGTATCGGCCCGCCGCTCCAAATGGTGCTCGAAAAGTACACCCAGTCCGATGCCGGAAACGATGATCGCGAGGACAATGGAGACGATGGCCGCCGACCAGAGGCGGAGGCGGAGGGAGTGGCCCTTCACAGCCGCGTATCGGCGAGGATATAGCCGAAGCCCCGTCTGTTCTCGATCGAACCACTGCCGATCTTGCGCCGAAGGCGAGCCACAATCACCTCAATCGCGTTCGGATCCTTGTCGTTGCCCGACCCGTAAAGATGCTCGGCGAGTTCGGTAGCCGGTACTACCCGCCCCGGATGGTGCATGAGGAAGGCGAGCAGGCGGTATTCGGTTGGCGTTAGCGCCACCGGTTCACCATCCCGTGCTATCACCATCACGCGTGTATCCAGCGATAGATGGCCGATCTTCAGGACGGGAGCTGGCTGGCCCGCGGCGCGGCGCAGAAGGGCGCGCAGCCGGGCAACAAGCTCCTCCATCTGGAACGGCTTGGCGAGATAATCGTCAGCGCCGGCGTTGATGCCGGCTACGCGGTCCGTCCACACGCCACGCGCCGTCAACACGAGAACCGGCACCCGTGAACCGGCGCCTCGCCAGCGACGCAGGATGTCGAGACCGTCGATCTTCGGCAGCCCGCGGTCGAGGACGATTGCGTCGTAGCTCTCGGTATCGCCCCGGAACCAAGCCTCTTCGCCGTCCACGGCGACGTCGACGACGAATCCGGCATCGCGCAGGGTCACGGCGATGTCTCCCGCGATCTTGGGCTCGTCCTCCGCCACGAGTATCTTCACGGTAACTCCGTGTCGGCCGGCGATCGGGCGAGCAGCTTCGCGCTTTCGGCGTCGATATCGAGCGTCACTCGGTGCCCTGCCGCATCCACGATCCGGATGACATAAGTCCAGCCGCGGCCATTCCGTTGCAGAGCCACGCCGACTATGTCACCCGGAACTACCTGATGCGCGGCCTGTGCGATCTGCTCGAAAGAGAGGATTTCCCCCCTCTCGTGCAGATCGCGGACGAGGTCGTGATCGGCGTCCTCGTCGGCGCGGACCACAGTCAGCGTGGCCACGAGAATGGCTGCCGCAGCGACCCATCTCAGGGAGGGGGGTAAGATCATGGAACGGGAATGCCCGAGGTTGCCTGCGCTGCTTCTTGCATCGCAAAACTGCCGGATCATGGCCTTTCCGTGTCGCTTTCCGGAGGGGGCGATCGGCTGCCGATCATCGCAGCGGACTGCCCAGCATCAGGCCGCGCCGTGCAGGACATTGACGCCAAGATCAAAGACGAGCTGTCCGCCATAGTATGCCGTAATGATCAGAAGGATGGCGCCGGCGATCTCGACGATCGGCACCGCGACCGCACCCACGCCGGCCGGCCGCAAATCCCGCCACCACGCGAGTGTTCGAACCAAGGCCCAGACCGCGAAAGCGATGGCCGTCATGCCACCTAAGCTTTCGTGAATCTCTGCGATGTCGCTATGGAACCCACCTTGTTCGGCAACATCAAGGGCGATGCTCCCAAACACGAATGCCGCTACGGCCGAAAGCCCGGCGAGTACTGCCAAAATGGTCGAGACGGTTCCAGTGTAGGAGCGCCCGCCAATATCGCGACCGCGCAACACCGCAATCAAATCGAAGGCCGTAAGCGAGAGGAAGAAGACAATGGGAAAATGAACCAGCATCGGGTGGATGTGCTGAACGGGTATCACCGGAGAAGCCTCTGCCTGGGGAATGGGGTGCCGCCGCGTCAATCAAAGCGCAGAAGCAGGACGTGCGTTCAATGACAGCCGCCGGCTTTCAGAACGCTGACTTGCCTTGAAGGACCACTGCGCCTTGTCCTAACTCCGTCCCAGCGATCCTGACCCAGCGCGCAGGTCGGATGGGGACGAGGGGCTCGGCTTGCATCGCGCCTGGACTCGCCGACGATGAACCGTTCACCAACTCGCGGCGGACACAGCGCTAACTCACGCAGGTGACGGCATTGGGGCAACTTCGCGCTGCCTCCCTGCGGAACTGATCAGACAACGGTTCCGAATGCCGCCCCAATCCCGGCCGTCAAGGCCATTGCAGATGTTCCCCAAAAAGTTACCCGTACCATCGCCCGTGGAACATTGGCTCCACCAACTCGGGCGCCGATGGCGCCCAAGAGGGCTAGAAAGAGCAGGGAAGCAACGGACACAATCGGCACGAGATAGCCGATCGGTGAGACCACAACCGCTAACAAGGGCATGGCTGCGCCGACCGAAAAGGTTACCGCTGAGGTCAACGCAGCCTGAATGGGTTTGGCTGTCGTGATCTCTGAAATGCCGAGTTCTTCGCGCGCATGCGTTCCCAAGGCGTCTTTCATCATCAATTGTTCGGCGACTCGGCGTGCCAATGTTGGATCCAAGCCACGTTGCACATAGATTTCCGCGAGCTCTGCGTGCTCGGCTGAAGGATCGGCCCGTAGTTCCGTTCTTTCCCGAGCAAGGTCGGCGCGTTCGGTATCGGCCTGCGAACTGACGGATACGTACTCTCCCGCCGCCATCGACATTGCGCCAGCTACAAGGCCAGCGATGGCGGCGATAAGGACATCGCTTGGCTTCGTTGCCGCGACAGCGACTCCGACGATCAGACTGGAGGTGGACACGATACCATCGTTTGCTCCAAGCACTGCCGCTCTCAGCCAGCCGATTCTTGTAACGAGGTGACTCTCGGGGTGAACTCGCAAACGGCTCATGGATTTGCTGGACCTCCAGGACCGTACCGACTGCGGAGCTGAGGCAAGAGTGTCGTATCTCGGCTGCCCGAGCCGGCTCGCAGCCCCGCTAGTGGGCGCGACGGCTCGGGAGCATCGAAAGCAGAACGCCATCGCGTAGGATGAAATGGTGAAAAAGCGCGGCGGCGGCGTGGACGCCTGCGACCCATATGATGACGTCGCCGAGCAGCGGATGAATCCCGGATATCGATTCTCCGAGCGAATGCGAGCGGCTAAAGAGCGGGCCAACCTCACCGAGACCAATGACGGTAACTGGATGGCCCTCCAGCCAGGCGCCGACGATCGCCGTAAGTGGAACCGCGGCGAGCAGAGCGTAAAGCGTCCAATGAACTAGCCTTGAAGCGAGCGCCATCCAAGCCGGCATGGGCGGTTCCTCCGGAGTATAGTCGAAAACGCGCCAGCCCACACGAATTGCCAGCACCAGGAAGACGAGCAGGCCCAGTGTCTCATGGAGGCTCAGGCCGGAGGCACGTTCTGCAGCATAGACACGGGATTCTGGTCCACCTTCGCCGAGAAGCCACGCGCTTCCTACTAGAAGCACGGTCACCCAATGAAGAATCTGTGTCATCGTACTGTAGTGTGTACCATCGGCTATCCTTCGCATGCGGTGTCCTTTTCTATGATGACGAGAATGGCTTCGTACACATGAATCGGGTGGGTAAGGAGAGACGCAGCACCATAGGACGCAGTCCGCAGCCGGAAAAGAAATCCCGGCTAGATCCTAAGTCAGTCTCCAACCCTCACCAAATCCGCATTCACTTTATGGCCGAAGTTCGGGTCAGCGCTTTGATCGCCGTCAATGGCTTCTGACTAGAGATCACCGATGGATCGATGAAGAACGATCTCGATCCCATGCTTCTTGTCGGTGCGATGGGTTCTCCGCACTGCCTCGCTAGGTCGGAAGTCGCTATAGATGCAGCCCTTCGCTTGGGCGCAGAACCGGCGAAAGTACTTATCGCCGGCGCGTCGAGGGCACACCTATGAGAACTCCGGGCGCGAGGAGTGGTAGCTCGTAGGCCCGCCTCCTAGCAGAGCGTTTGTCATTGGCCGCACCGATCCAAGGTCAACGATAGTAAGTGCGTGCTGGAAGATTTCCTTCCGGCGCTCCGAAGGGCTGCGGTCAGCGCCGGAGGGAGCGGCTGCGATGCCGGTACCCGCGGGAGAAGAACCAGCGCTTCGCCCCTTCCGAGAAGGCGACATAGATGGCCGTGATAATACCGATCCCAGCCATGGCGGTCGCGGGCAGCGGGACGAAGCCAAAAAGGTCGGCCCCGGGGAGATAAGGGATGGCGACGGCGGCAAGTGCCACGGCGAGCGTCAGCGATGATAGCAGGCGCCCGGGCCGGCTTTTCCAGAAGGCCTTCCGCGTGCGGATGACGAGGACGATCGCCAGCTGCGTCACGAGGGATTCGACGAACCAGCCGGTCTGGAAGGTCGCTTCCGTCGCCTTCAGGACGAAGAGAAGGAAGCCGAAGGTCAGGAAATCGAAGGCCGAGCTGACCAGGCCGAAAGTGAGCATGAAGCGGCGGACGAAGGCGATGTTCCAGCGGCTCGGCCGCCGCGTCTGCTCGGCATCGACATTGTCGGTGGCGATCGCCAATGACGGCATGTCGGCGAGGAAATTGTTGAGCAGGATCTGCTTGGCGAGGAGCGGCAGGAAGGGCAGGGCGACCGAGGCGATCGCCATGCTGACCATATTGCCGAAATTGGCGCTTGTGGCGATGGAGACGTACTTCATCGTATTGGCGAAGGTGCGGCGGCCGTCGTCTATGCCGCCGACGAGGACGTCGAGGTTGCGCTCGAGGAGGATCATGTCGGCAGCCTCTCGGGCGACGTCGGCGGCGCCGTCGACCGATACGCCGACGTCGGCCTCGTGGAGCGCGGGAGCGTCGTTGATGCCGTCGCCGAGATAGCCGACAACGTGGCCGTGGCGGCGGAGCGCGGCGATGATGCGCTCCTTCTGGTTGGGATCGATCTCGACGAAGAGGTCGGTCCGCCGCACGCGCACGAAGAGGGCTTCCGCCGTCAGCTTGTCGAGCTCCGCGCCGGTCAGGAGGTTGCCGCGGGGCAGGCCGATGGTCTCGGCGAGATGGGCGGCAACGTAGCGGTTGTCGCCGCTGATGACCTTCACCTTGATGCCGCGGCGGCGAAGCGCCTTCAGGCTCTCGGCCATGCCTTCCTTGGGCGGGTCCTGGAAGAGGAGGAAGCCTGCAAGGGCAAGCTCGCTCTCGTCCTCCCGGCGATAAGCATCCCGCGGCGGGAAGTGGCGGAGCGCGAGGGCGAGGACGCGGTAGCCCTGCAGGCACCATGCCTTCACGCGATCGTCGATGGCCTTGGCATAGGCCGCGTCGAGCGGCTCGGTGCCGGCGCCGGCCATCACCGACGCGCAGGCGTCGATGACGTTCTGCACGGCGCCCTTGCAGATCAGGAGGTCGTCGGTGCCGTCCTTCGCACGGACGACGACGGAAAGCCGCTTGCGGACGAAATCGTAGGGGATCTCGTCGATCTTGGCATAGGCGGAACAGTCGTCGCGGTCCGTGCGGCCGGCTGCGATCGCGACGTCCAGCGGATTCGCCATGCCGGCCTGGAGCGTGGCATTGAGCAGAGCCCAGAGGCGAACCTCGGACGAGGGCGTGCCGATCGGGTCGATGCAGCCGTCGAGATGGATGACACCTTCCGTCAGGGTGCCGGTCTTGTCGGTGCAGAGCAGGTCCATGCTGCCGAGGTTCTCGATGGATTCGAGGCGACGGACGATCACGCCGCTGCGTGCCATGGCGCGGGCGCCGCGCGCCAGCGTGACACTGACGATCGCCGGCAGGAGCTCCGGCGTCAGTCCGACCGCCAGCGCCAGGGAGAACAGCAGGGAATCAATGAGCGGGCGATGGAGGAGGAGGTTGACGAAGAACACGACGATGACGATCGCCAGCATGATCTCGGTCATCAGGTAGCCGAAGCGGCGGATGCCCCTGGCGAACTCGGTCTCGGGCACCCTGCGGGCGATGGTGGCGGCGATGGCGGCGAACTCGGTGCCGTCGCCGGTGCGCGCCACGAGCATGGTCGCGGTGCCGCTCCGCACGGAGGTGCCGGTGAAGACAGCGTTGCCGCGCTGCCCGATCTGGGCGTCGGAGGCAGATGTGCCTGGCGCCTTGACGACCGGGAAGGTCTCGCCGGTCAGCGTCGCCTCGCTGACGTTGAAGTCGCGCGCGGCGAGCAGGATGCCGTCGGCGGGGATGAGGTTCCCTGCCGAGAGCGCGACGACGTCGCCGGGGACGATCTCCTCGACGGCGATGGAGACCGCGGCGCCGTCGCGCAGCACCGATGCGCGACGCCCGATGCGGGCCTTCAGTGCCTCCATGGCGCGCGAAGCGTCGTATTCCTGGGTGAAGCTGAGGAGGCAGCTGGCGAGCACGATGGCCCCGATGATCGCCGCTTCGCTGCCTTCGCCGACGAAGGCGGAGACGATCGCGGCGAAGATCAGGATCAGCACCAGCGGGCTGCGGAACTGGCGCGCGAGGGCACCGATCGCCGAGGCATCGCGGCGGGGGCCGAGGGCGTTCGGTCCGCCGGCGGCGAGGCGCCGCGCCGCTTCCGCGGAGGACAGGCCGCCAGGCCCGGAGTTCAGGTCGGCGAGGAGAGCGTCAGCGGGCCTGGACCAATAGGCTGCCGCGACCGCAGGGATGGGTGATGGTTCCAGTCCGTGCAGCATCACGTCGTCCGTCCAGCCGGGATGAAGCCCGCCGGCCACGGTGCCGAAGATAGCTCCTGGCCCGGCCGCGGCAAGCCGGGCGTCAGCTCGCCATCAGACGGCTGATCCCGGTCTGGTCGAGGAGCGAGCGGGTCATACCGCCGAAGGCCCATTCGCGCACTCGGCTGTGCCCATAGGCGCCGGAGACGACCAGATCTGCCTCGAAGCTTGCCAGGAACCTCAAGAGGGCATCGGTTTCATCGCGGCTTGTCAGGACTTCCGTCGCCACCCGGACGCCATGATGAAGGAGGAAAGAAGCAACATTTTGCGCCGTATGCCTGATCTCGTTGTCGGGCTCCGCGTCGATGACTACAAGCGCCACTTCGTGGGCCAATCGCAGCATCGGAACCGCGTCGCTGACCGCCCGCCGGGCCTCGCGGGTGTTCTTCCAGGCGATCACCACCTTCTTCGCCGAAATCCGCTCGCAAGTATTGGGTGTGATCAGGACAGGCCGACCAGCTTGCAGAACTACGGCGCCGGGATCGGCGGACCGGAAGAGATTGTCCGTCGCGGCGTCCTGGGGCGAGCGCATGACAATGAGATCGGCCATATGGGCTGCCTCGCCAAGCGAGCGCGTCGGATGGTCCAGTGCCTGGATCCAGTCGGCCGCGATCGAGCCGCCGACAGCATCGTCGAACTCCTCGCGCAGCCGCGCGAATTGATGAAACAGGTCATTTCGCAACTGCTGCCAGGCGTCGGCGAGAAGGGCCCCGGTCTCGGGAGTGATGACCAATGGGATAGCCGCGTCGGCAGCGCAAAAGCCGAGGAGGCGTCGAGCATTGAACCGTCTCCCCAAATCCACGGCGAGCTTGGCGATCGGGGCGACCGGAGCATCGACATCGACATTGACGAGGATGGACACGTAGGTCATGCGGCATCCGTTCCTTCGATTGGCGGACGTCACTATCGCGCTCGGGGCCGGCGGCCCGCATTGACGCCGATCAAGCCCGACGAGACCTCGAAGGGTCGATCCGGGTGCCGCCGCGGCCCTCGACGATCGCGACAGCGTCCTCGAGGCGGCCGATGGCCGCAGCCCTGCCGGTCGCGTTGGCGAACTCGATGGCCGCCTCCAGCTTCGGCCGCATGGAGCCGGCCGCGAAGGCGGCGGGCCGGATGTCGGAGGCACGCAGGTGCGGCAACGCCCTCGCTTGGGGCGTACCGTAGTCGCGATAGACGGCATCGACATCGGTGAGCATCAGGAGCATGTCGGCGCTCACCTGGCGGGCGAGCAGGGCGCTGGCGAGATCCTTGTCGATGACGGCCTCGATGCCGGTCACGGCGCCGTCCTCCAGCTCGACCACGGGAATGCCGCCGCCGCCGGCGCAGATGACCACGACGCCATGATCGATCAGGAAGGCGAGCACGTCCACATCGAGGATGGCGAGCGGGCGGGGCGAGGGCACGACGCGGCGCCAGCGGCCATTGTCCGGTGCAATGCGCCAGCCGCGCTCGGCGGCCATCCGTCGCGCCGTTGCCTCGTCATAGGCGGCGCCGATCGGCTTCACCGGGTTGGCGAAGGCGGGATCGCTGGGATCGACCCTGACCTGCGTCAGCAAGGTGGCGACACGTTTGTCGCGAAGCACGTTGCCGAGCTCCTGCTGGATGACATAGCCGATCATGCCGGCGCTCTCGGCGTCGAGGACGTCAAGCGGGAACGAAGCATCGGAAGAAGCCGCCGTCTGCATGGCGAGCAGCCCCACCTGCGGTCCGTTGCCGTGGGTGATGACGAGCTCATGTCCCGCCTCTACGAGACGGCCGAGAGCGACGGCGGCGCGACGGACATTGGCGCGCTGGTTCTCCGCCGTCATCGGCTCGCCGCGCCTCAGGAGCGCGTTGCCGCCGAGCGCCACGACGATGCGCATGTCAGCGGCCGAGCGTCGCGACGAGCATCGCCTTGATGGCGTGCATGCGGTTCTCGGCTTGGTCGAAGACGACCGAGGCCGGAGATTCGAAAACCGCGTCCTCGACCTCCATGCAGTCGATGCCGAACCGATCGGCGATGCGCCTGCCGATCTCGGTCTCCGTGTCGTGGAAGGCCGGCAGGCAGTGCATGAACTTCGCATAGGGGTTGCCGGTCGCCGCCATCAGGCCGCAGGTGACGCGATAGGGCGTCAGCAGCCGGATGCGCTCATCCCAGCCGCTCTCGTCCTCCCCCATCGACAGCCAGACGTCGGTGTAGACGAAGTCGGCGCCACGGACACAGGCTTCCACGTCCTCGTCCAGCCGGAAGTGTCCACCGCTCCGTTCGGCGATGCCGGCAATATGGGCGCGGAAGTCCTCGTCCGGCCAGAGCGCCGCCGGCGAGGCGATGCGCATGTCCATGCCGACCTTCGCCGCGCCGATGGCGAGTGCCTTGGCGACGTTGTCGCGCCCCTCGCCGACGAAGGCGACCGCGATGTCGGAAAGGTGCTTGTGGGTAAACTCGCGCATGGTCATGAAGTCGGCGAGGACCTGGGTCGGGTGGTCCTGGTCGGTCAGGCCATTGTAGACGGGCACGCCGGCATGGGCGGCGAGAAGCTCGATCTGCCGCTGGCTGAAGCCCCGGTACTCGATCGCGTCATACATGCGGCCGAGCACGCGGGCCGTGTCCTTCATCGATTCCTTGTGGCCGATATGGCTGCCCGAAGGGCCGATATAGGTGACGTGCGCGCCCTGGTCGTAGGCCGCCACCTCGAAGCCCGACCGCGTGCGGGTCGAATCCTTTTCGAAGATCAGCGCGATATTCTTCCCGGCGAGCCGGGGCACCTCGGCGCCGGCCTGCTTGGCGGCCTTGAGGTTGGCGGCGAGATGCAGGAGGTAGCGGATCTCCGCGCCGGAGAAATCGTCCAGCGTCAGGACGTTGCGGCCGTGGAGGTTGAGGGGCATGGAGGGCCTCCGAGGATGGATGCGGTCAGAGTGGATCGCGTGCGATCGGGCAGGTCATGCAGTGTCCGCCGCCACGGCCTCGGCTCAGTTCCCCTCCTTCGACCGTGATCACCTCGATCCCCGCACGCCGCAGGAGCGTATTGGTATAGACGTTGCGGTCGTAGCCGATGACCACGCCCGGCTCGACGGCGATGACGTTGTTGCCGTCGTCCCATTGCTCGCGCTCGGCCTGATAGGCGCCGCCTCCGGTGGCGACGATGCGCAGCTCCTTCAGCCGGAGGGCCTTGCGCACGACCTCGGTGAACGGCTCGGCCTCCTCGATCACGTCGACCGCCGCCTCCTTCTCGCCCGGCCTGAGCGAGAAGGTGCGGAGCCGCTGGACGATCGGCGGATACATCGTTGCCAGGTCGCGGTCGCAGAAGGTAAAGATCGTGTCGAGGTGCATGAAGGAGCGGTCGCGAGGCATGAGCGCTGCGATCAGGCGGGTCGCGCCGCCGGCGGCGAAAAGGCTGCGGGCAAGCCCGCTCACCGCCTGCGGCGTGGTGCGCTCGCCCATGCCGACCAGCACGACCCCGCCGCCGACGGGCATGATGTCGCCACCCTCGAGGCTGACGCCGGGGCCGGGATTATCCGGCGAGACGAAGGGCAGGCCCACCTCGCGGAAGCGCGGGTGAAACCGGTAGACGGCCTCGACGTTGGCCGCCTCGGGCTTGCGGGCCGGCCAGAACATGGCGTTGACCGAGATGGACCGGTAGATCCAGGACGAGCTGTCGCGGGTGAAGAGCTGGTTGGGCAGCGGCGGCAACACGAAGTCCTCGGGCTCGAGCGTCTTGCCGGTGAGGCCGCCCGGTTTGAACGGCAGTTCGGCGCGGGCAATCCCGCCGACGAGGATGGTGGAGAGTTCCTCCGCCGGCATCCCGGCGAGCCAGCCGCGCAGGTCGGCAACCATGTCGTAGCCGACGACGGAGGAATCGATCCGGCGGTCGAGCAGCCATTCACGCGCCTCGGGCAGCGCAACGGTCTCGGCGAGGAGGTCGCCGAAGGGGTGCACGATGACGCCGCGCTCGCGGAGTGCGTCGACGAAGATATCGTGCTCCTGGCGGGCGCGCTTCACCCACAGCACGTCGTCGAAGAGGAGCGCCTTGCAATTGTCCGGCGTGAGCCGTCGCAGGCTGAGGTCCGGACGGTGCACGATGACCTCGCGCAGCCGGCCGGTCTCGGAATGGACGCCAAGAGCGGTCATGAGAGGATCTCCCTCGGGGCGCTTCAGAGCGGGCTGACCGCACCGGTCCACATCGCATAGGCGGCATAGAGGCCGACTGCGACGAGGGCGGCGGCGAGGGCGGCCTCGACCGGCTGGAAGACGCGGGCGCGGTTCTCGCGGCGGGCCCAGACGTAGAACACGATGCCGGGCGCGTAGAGAACCGCGCACATGAAGAGGTAGGAGAGGCCGGCGGCATACACGAGCCAGAGCCCGTAGATCGTGGCGACGAGGCCGGTCACCAGCGCGCCGGTGCGGTTCTCGCTCTTCGCATAGCTCTCGCCGGTGATCGCGAGCTTCGCCGCATAGGCGCCGGAGAAGATGTAGGGCACCAGGATGGCGGCCGAGGCGATGGAGAACAGCGCCTGGTAGGTGCTCTCGGCGAACAGCGTGATGATGAGGAAGATCTGCACCAGCACGTTGGTGACGGTGAGCGAGGTGGTCGGCACGCCGCGCGCGCTTTCATGGGCGAAGAAGGCCGGCATAGTGCCGTCCCGGCCGGCAACGTGAGGGATCTCCGCGGCGAGGAGCGTCCAGCTCAGGAACGCGCCGACGACCGACACCACCAGTGCGATGTTGATCAGGACCGCGCCCCACGGCCCGACTACAGCCTCGAGCACGCCAGCCATGGACGGGTTCTTCAGCGCCGCGAGCTCCGGCTGCGCGATGATGCCGAGCGAGAGCAGGGAGACGAGCGCGTAGAGCGCGAGGCAGGTGAAGAAGCCGAGCACGGTCGCGCGCGCAATGTCCTTGCGTCGTTCCGCCCGTGCCGAGAAGACGCTGGCGCCCTCGATGCCGATGAAGACCCACAGCGTCACCAGCATTGTGCTTTTCACCTGGTCCATGATCGAGCCGAGGCTTGCATTGCCGAGGCCGGCAAAGTCGGCGGAGAAGACGTCGACCTTGAAGGCGACCGCCACGACGCCGATGAAGAGGACGATCGGCGCGATCTTGGCGATGGTGACGACGAGGTTGACGATGGCCGCCTGGCGTATGCCGGCGAGGATCAGGAAATGGATGGCCCACAGGAGGATAGAGGCGCCCAGCACCGCCTGCCACGTATTGCCCTCGCCGAAGGCCGGGAAGAAATAGGAGAGCGCGCTGAAGACAATGACGGCGTAGGAGACGTTGCCGACCCAGGCGCTGATCCAGTAGCCCCAGGCGCTGTTGAAGCCAATGAAGGGACCAAAGCCCGCCTTGGCATAGGCATAGGGGCCGGCGTCGAGATCCGGCTTGCGGGTGGCGAGCGACTGATAGACGAAGACCAGCGCCAGCATGCCGATGGCGGTAATGCCCCAGCCTATGAGGATGGCGAGCGGTCCGGCGCCGGCCGCCATGTTCTGCGGCAGGCTGAAGACGCCCGAGCCGACCATGGAGCCAATGACGAGGGCGGCAAGCGCTCCGAGGCGGAGCTTCCTGCCGGCGGCCGCGGGAACGGAGGAAACCGGCACGCGGATATCGGTAACGGCCATCGGATTTCTCCCAGCTTCACGTTCATCTCCAGGGAAGCTGGACCCGATGCGCCGGGAATTCCTTGACGCGCGTCAAAGAGCCGATGATCGCGGACTGGCTCGGGAATTCTTGATCGACGTCAAGAAGCACCATGGCGAGAAGAGCTCTGAATCCTCGCGAGCGCCGGCCGCGCCGCGGCAATGACCTCAGCTATCGCTGATGCCGCAGCGGCTTGATTGCGGTTGCCGGCGCACTCGTCTCTATCCAGGCGATGACCAGCCGCGGCTCACTCACCGAGGAACAACGATCGCTTCCTTCCGGTCTGGTACCGGCGTCCAGATCTTCCCGTCGATGATGGTGATCATCCGGTCTGCCGATTCGGCGAAGAACGGCTCGTGGGTCACGACGACCACAGCGCGGTTGCCGCCATGCGCCAGGTCGCGGACGATCCGCATGACGTTCTGGCTGGCATGGACGTCGAGATTTCCCGTCGGCTCGTCGGCCAGGATGAGGGGCGGGTCATTGGCAAGCGCCCGCGCGATGGCGACCCGCTGGCTCTGTCCGCCGGACAGCTGGCGCGGCAGCTTGTGGAGCTGCTCGCCGAGGTCGAAGGCGGCAAGCAGGTCGGCGGCACGCTCGCGCATGGCACCGCCGGAGAGGCGGCCGAGGCGCTGCATGGGCAGCATGACGTTCTCCAGCGCCGAGAATTCGGGAAGCAGGAAGAAGGACTGGAACACGAAGCCGATCTCCGCCAGCCGGAGATCGGCGAGCTGGTCGTCGTCGAGACGCGAGGTTTCCACGCCGTTGAGGAACAGGCGGCCGCTGGTCGGCGAGTCGAGCAGCCCGAGAAGGTAGAGAACCGAGGACTTGCCCGATCCCGACGGTCCGGTGATGGCGACAAACTCGCCCATCGCGATGTCGAGCGACACCTCGTCCACCAGCGTGACGGGGACCTCGCCACCGAGGCGGCGGACGAGCTTCTCGGCCTTGACGACGATCTCGCTCATGAGCCACGCAATATTTCTGCGGGATTTACGCGGGCGCCCTTCCGCGCCGGCAGGAACGCGGCGGAAAGCGAGGCACCCATCGCGAAGGCGAGGCCAATGAGAAAGACGAAGATGCTCCAGTCGACAGGCAGGGGATAATCCTCGGAGGTTCCGGGGTATTTCATGGTGACCTTGCCGAGGGACCACATCAGCGCCGCCCCCAGCATCAGGCCAAGCACCGATCCGGCGATGCCGAGCAGCAGTCCTTCGAAGAGGAAGATCAATTGGATGTCGCGGGCATGGAAGCCGATCGACTTCAGGATCGCGATGTCGCGACGCTTCTCCATCACCGTGGTGGAGATGACGTTGTAGATGCCGAGCGCGGCGACCACGAGGACGGCGCCGACGACCGCGTAGACGATGACGTTGCGGATCGCGAGCGAGGCCATCAGATCCTCGGTCGCCTCCTGCCAAGAGACGCTCTTGTATCCGCCGCTTTTCTCGACGCGGCTGGCGACGACGCGTGCCTGGTAGGGGTCGGCGAGCTTGACGATGATGCTGTTGACGCGGGCCGGCCGGCCGAGCAGCGACTGCACCCGCTTGAGGTTGAGAAAGGCCTGGCTCTCGTCGTAGTTCATGCGCCCGGTGTGAAACAGGCCGACGACCTGCAGGAAGTGCGTCTGCCCGTCGCCGATGGCCAGCGGCAGCATCCCGCCCACGCCGATCGCGAGGCGCTTCGCCAGCGCGTCGCCGATGATGATGCCGTTCGCATCCGCGGCGAGCGCATCGATGCTGCCGGCCACCATGTCGTCGGCCACAACGGTGATGTCGCGCATCTGCGAGGGGATCATCCCGCTCAGGCTGACCGCGACGTCGGTTCCCGCGATCCGGACCAATCCCTGCCCGTTCAGGACTGGCGATGCCCGGGTTCCCGGGATCGCCCGCAGCGTCTCGAGGATGCGTTCGTAGCCGCGGATGCCGCGGGGTTCGTTTGCCGGCTTGGCGCTTCGTAGGTCGACGGCACCCGAGGCGTAGACAGTCTCGACCGGCTGGGCACGCGGCAGGCGGAATTCGTCCGATATGGTGATGTGCGGCGACGTATCGATCAGCCGGCGGATGAAGTCGCTCTGGGAACCTTGCATCAGTCCGGCAACCGCCAGGAAGAAGGCGACGCCGAGCACTATGCCGAGCGTCGAGACGATGCTCTGTCGCTGCCTGGCGAGGACATGCTTCGTCGCGATGAGGAATAGGACCCGGTTCATTTCGACGATGCCGGGAGAGCGCGAACCCGCATGCCGTCATAGAGCGACGTGTCGGGTGTGGCGGCTATCTGGTCGATCTCGCCGATGCCGCCGATCACCTCGACCTTGTCGGCGCCGCGGATGCCGATCGAAACCGGCACCTTCTCGAGCCGGCCGTCGGCAACCCGCCAGACGGCATTGTCATTGACGGCGGAAGTGGGCAGGAGAAGCGCGTTCTCATGCTTGCTGACGATGATGTTTGTCTCGGCCGTCATGCCGATCATGAAAGGGGCCGGTTCCGTGAATTCGATGCGGACACGATAGGTGCGTGCGCTCGCGTCGCCCATTGGCGTGACCGCCTGCACCTGTCCATGAAAGACCTTTCCGGGAAAGGCATCGGCTCGGATGAGCACGGCCTCGCCGGCCTTGACCATGTTGACGTCTTCCTCGTCGACGTTCGTGGAGATGCGGAGCGGGTCGTTGCGGGCAAGCCACATCACCGTCTGGTTGGCGGGGATGAGTTGGCCGATCTCGCCGTCGCGGCGGATGACCCTGCCGTCGGCGGGCGCGGTGAGCTGCAGGAAAGCGATCTGGGCGGCGGCCTGGCGGGTCGCGGCCTGCGCCGCTTGCCACGTCGCTTGGGCCTGATCATAGTCGGCCTGCGCCAACGTACCGGTCTTCAACAGCCGCGCGATGCGATCGAACGACTGCTTCGCATAGACCTCCTGCGCCTGGGCCTGGCGCATCGTCTCCTGGAGATCGGAATCCTCGAAGCGCACCAGGAGCTGGCCGGCCTTCACCGGGTCCCCTTCGTCAGCATAGAGCTGGGCGAGCCGCGCGCTGATCCGGCCGGCAAGCGGGATCGTCACCGGCGCTTCCACCGAGCCGGTCGCGAATACGGCTTCCACGGCGGGACCGCGGGACGGCTGCGTGACGATCACGTTCGTTGGCGCGAACCACCAGGCGCCGGCCGCCAGCGAGATGAGCACAGCGACGGCCAGTAGCACCACGAGCGAGCGCCGACGCCGTCTTGGGGGGCCGTCGCGCACGGCGGGGACCGGGGCCGGCACTACGTGACGGGTATCCACGCCGCTGGCTTCCGGCAGCTGGGACGCCGGGACGGAGCGCGAGCGCAGGGCAGGCAAGGGAAGATCGGTGCGGGATTCGTCCATTGCCATGTCCTGGCGCGGAATTTCCTCTGCGTATTGATAGTGTCGCCGGGCTCATGCGCCTTGACGCATGTCAACTCATCGGGGCGCGACATGGCCATGATTGTTCTTGGGCAGGCGAGAAACCCGATCTGCGGACGGGGCGATGCGGACGTGGCAGGCATGAGTGAGACGCGGGCGCACGTTGCCCTCCTGGCTTTGGCGCTGGCCGGTCTTGCGGCTGGCATCCTGCTGCGCGCGTCGGGGGAGCCTTGGGGGGCCGCTGCGGCGTGGAGCGCCGCGACCATTCCCGTCATCCTGTACCTTGCCGTCGCGATCGTGCGCGACTTTCGCGTCGGCCGCGTCGGCGTCGATGCGATCGCGCTCGTGGCGATGGCCGCAGGCGTCGCGCTTGGCGAGCCGCTTGCCGGTGTTGTCGTGGCGGTGATGTATACCGGCGGGAACCTGCTCGAAGACTATGCGCGCGGCCGCGCGGAGCGCGATCTGAAGGCTCTTCGCGACCGCACGCCCCGTATCGCCCATCGCTGGCGCGGCGGTATCTTGCGCGACGTCGCCGTGGATGAGATAGCGCCCGGCGACGAGCTTCTCGTGCGAGCGGGAGAACTGCTGCCTGTCGACGGCCGGTTGCTCGATGCGGAGGCGGCGATCGACGAGTCGGCGGTGACCGGTGAGCCGCTGCCGGTCACGCGTCGCGAGGGTGATCGCCTGCAGAGCGGGACGGTGAATGCCGGTGAAGCCTTCCGACTTCATGCGGAGGCAGCGGCTAGCGCCAGCACCTATGCGGGCATCGTTCGGCTGGTCGAGGCGGCACAGACCGCCAAGGCTCCCTTCATCCGGGTCGCCGACCGGTTTGCGCTCTTGCTGCTTCCGCTGACGCTGATTGCCGCCGGCCTCGCCTGGGCCTTGTCGGGCGATCCGACGCGGGCACTTGCCGTCCTGGTCGTGGCGACCCCATGCCCGCTGATCCTCGCAGCTCCCGTTGCCTTCATCGGCGGCGTCGCCCGCGCGGCGAGTGCGGGGATACTCATGAAGGGGGGCGCAGCGCTGGAGGCGCTGGCGGGCGCACGCACGGCCCTGTTCGACAAGACCGGCACGCTCACCGAAGGTGGGGCGCGCGTGACCGGCATTGCCACAGCACCCGGCGTCACGCCCGACGAGGCGCTGCGGCTCCTGGCGTCGTTGGAACAGGCCTCGCACCACGTAGTGGCCACGGCGCTTGTTGAATTCGCGCGTTCCAAGGGACTCGCTCTCGCACCACCCGCGGAGGCGCGGGAATATCGCGGATCGGGCCTGGAGGGCGTGGTCGAAGGCCGCCGCCTGCGCGCCGGGTCGCGGAGGCTGGTCCTCGGCGGAGAGGATTTGCCCTCCTGGGCCAGCGTTCCCGGGAGCACGCTCGCACGATCCGGCCTGTCCGTGTACCTGGCCGCGGAGGGCAAGGCGATCGCGCTCGTCACGATGGCCGACGCGATTCGCGAGGAGTCTCCCGCCGCGCTCAAGCGGCTTCGTGCCCTCGGCATCTCGCGGATCGTCATGCTCACGGGTGACGACGCGGAAACGGCGCGCTCGGTCGCTGCCGTCCTCGGCATCGAAGAAGTCCTCGCCGACCAGAGCCCGGCCGACAAGATTGCCGTCGTCGAAGCGGAACGCAGGAGGAATCCGACGATGATGGTCGGCGACGGCATAAACGACGCCCCGGCGCTGGCCGCCGCCAATGTCGGCATCGCGATGGGCGCGCGCGGAGCCACCGCGTCGTCGGAGGCGGCCGACGTCGTGGTACTGGTGGACCGGCTCGACCGAGTGGCGGAGGCCTATGCCATTGCGCATCGGGCGAGGGCCATCGCCATGCAAAGCATCATTGCGGGGCTCGCGCTTTCCGCGGCGGGAATGATCGCTGCCGCGTTTGGCTTTCTCGCTCCCGTCGCCGGCGCCCTGTTCCAGGAGGCGATCGACGTGGCGGTCATCTTCAACGCGTTGCGCGCTCTCGGTCCCGGGCACGCACGAGGTCCATACCGTCGGCGGCGCGCGGAAGGGCCAAGATCACGCGATCATCGCCTAGGGGGCGCATTGTGAAGCGCTTGTCGACGGACGATGGTCAGAAAGAGGTCGTTGGCTTCCTCGCTGCCTCCGGCCGGCGTGCGACCGGCGATCAGGTCGACATCATCACGACGCACATCTCGAAAATCTTCCTCGTCGCCGACCGCGTCTTCAAGCTGAAGCGTGCGCTCGTGCTGCCCTATGTCGACTTCTCGACGCCGGAATTGCGGCTCGCGGCCTGCGAAAAGGAGGTGGCGCTCAATTCGGCGACAGCCCCCAGGCTCTACTGCGGCGTCCGCCGCATCACCCGCGAGAATGGCGGGCTTGCATTCGACGGCGACGGGCCGCTCGCTGATGCGGTCGTGGAGATGGAGCGCTTCGACCAGTCGGCGCTCCTCGACCAGATGGCCGGCGCGGGCGCGCTGACCCCGGACCTGATCACCGCCACATCGCGGATGATCGTGCGGTTCCATCGGCGCGCGCCGGTCGTCCACGCCGGAAGCGGTGTCGCAAACATGGAGGGCGTTCTTGACATCAACCGGGCCGGGTTCGATACGAGCCGCGTGTTCGGGCGGCAGGAGATCGAGGCACTGGATGCCGCCTTTCGCGCCGCCCTCCGGTGTCATGCGCCCATGCTCGACCGGCGGCAAAAGGAGGGCAGGGTGCGCCGCTGCCATGGAGACCTGCATCTCCGGAACATCTGCCTCCTCGACGGTGAGCCCTGCCTCTTCGACTGCATCGAGTTCAACGACCGGATCGCGACGGTGGACGTGCTCTACGACCTCGCCTTCCTGCTGATGGACCTGTGGCATCGCGGCCTGCCAGACCTCGCCAGCCTGGTGATGAACCGCTACCTCGACGAGACGGACGAGGAGAGTGGCCTCGCCGTAGTCCCCTTCTTCATGGCAGTGCGGGCGGCCGTGCGGGCGCATGTCACGGCGACCCAGGCGGAGAGCGGAGACGACAGCAGGGAGATCGCCGGGGAGGCGCGCCGTTATTTCGCGCTCGCCGCCGACCTCCTGGTTGAACGCCCGGGCCGCCTGATCGCCATCGGCGGCTTCAGCGGATCCGGGAAGTCTACCATCGCCGGGGCGCTCGCGCCCCATGTTGGCGCGCCTCCCGGAGCACGCATCATCGAGAGCGACCGCATCCGCAAGGCGCTCTTCGGCGTCGCCGCGGAGACACGCCTGCCCGGCGAGGCCTACCGACCGGAGGTGTCCGAGCGCGTCTATGGCGAGATGTGCCGGCGCGCCGGCGAAGTCCTCGGAGCGGGCGCGTCGGTGGTCGCCAATGCGGTGTTCGATCGCCGGAAAGACCGTCAGCGCATCGAACAGGAAGCCGGCGACCGACATGTGCCATTCCGTGGCATCTGGCTCGAGGCCCCACCCGACCTGTTGCGCGACCGGGTCGGCGCGCGCGTCGGTGGAGCATCCGACGCGAGTGTCGACGTCCTCGCCGCGCAACTGGCGCGGGGTGCTGAGTTCGTCGATTGGCGGAAGGTCGACGCGGCGCGTATTCCGGCGCGGATCGTCGCGGACATCCTCGCGGGATAGCGAGCGGCGCACGCGCTTTGACGCGCCGTCGAGAGCTGGCTTCGATTTGATCGCCACCGAGGATGAGCGCAGCGATTTGAATCCCAAAACCGGGCTAGCCCGCTTCTCTTCCCTGCCGCCCGCCTGTATCCTCGAGGAGCCAAGACTGTCTGTTTTTGCGCGGGCGGTGCCCGGCGGCTCGCGTGGCGGCGTCGGCGTCGCGGATCGGCCAGTGGGAGAAGGGTTGAATGCCCGCCCGAGAGATGCCTGGCTTGCATGATCGTCTTCTCCTGCCGGCCTTCTTCAGCCGGATGGAGGGTGCGCCCGGCTACCTTCTCGCGGTCGCGGCGGCGGTGCTGGTCTTCGCCATTGGCTTGGCGCTCACGAGCGCTCTCGGCAACGTTCCGGTCCTCGCCATCTTCACGCCCGCCATACTGATCGCGGCTATAGCAGGTGGCATCGGGCCGGGGCTGCTGGCGCTGGCGCTCTCCCTCCTCGGCGCCCACTTCTTCGCCGGGGCGTCCGACGCGTTCTGGGTCCAGGTGCCGGTCCTCGCCGTGGTCGGGCTGGTGATCGCCTGGATGGGCGAGATGCTCCACCATGCGCGCCGCATCTTGAACAGGGCGGAAGACGGGCTGCGCGCGCGGGAAGCGCATCTGCGCTCCGTCCTCGACATGGTGCCCGATGCCACGATCGTCATAGACGAGGCCGGCCGGATCACGTCGTTCAGCACTGCGGCGGCGCGGCAATTCGGCTATTCGGAAGCCGACGTCATTGGCCGCAACGTGAAGGTCCTGATGCCGGAGCCGTATCATCGAGAACATGACGCCTACATCCAGCGCTACCTTGCGACGGGGGAGAGGCGGATCATCGGCATTGATCGCGTCGTCGTTGGACGCCGCTCGGATGGCTCGACCTTCCCGATGAAGCTCGCCGTCGGCGAGATGAAGGACGCCACGGGACGATATTTCATTGGCTTCGTCCGCGATCTCACCGAGCGGGAGGAATCGGAGGCGCGGTTGCGGGAGATCCAGAACGAGCTTGCGCGGCTCGCCCGGCTCAATGAACTCGGGGAGATGGCCTCCACTCTCGCTCACGAGCTCAACCAGCCGCTCGCCGCGATTGCCAACTACGTTCAGGGCTGCATCCGCCTCCTCGGCGATCTCGACGGCGCCGCGACCGCGCGAATCAGGGAGGCGCTGGAGGAGGCTGCGAAACAATCGATCCGGGCCGGCGGGATCATCCGGCACCTGCGGGAATTCGTGAGGCGGGGCGAGACCGAGAAGTCGACCGAGGATCTGCGCAAGCTGATCGAGGAAGCCGGCGCGCTGGCCTTGGTCGGATCGCGGGAGCAGGGCATCCGGTCCGTCTTTGAGTTCGCCCAGGGCACCGGCAAGGTAGTCGTCGATAAGGTCCAGATCCAGCAGGTGCTGATCAACCTCATGCGCAATGCGATGGAGGCGATGCGCGACGGCCCGCAGCGCGAGCTGATCGTGCGCACCTTCCGGGACGACGCGGGCGACATCGTCGTGGAGGCGGAGGATACCGGACCGGGCATCTCGGACGAGGTCGCCGATCGCCTCTTCCAGCCCTTCGTCACCAGCAAGGCGAACGGCATGGGGATCGGCCTCTCCATATCCAAGCGCATCGTAGAGGCGCATGGGGGAAAGATATCCGTGCGGCGGAACGACAGGGGAGGAGCTACCTTCCGGTTCTCCCTGCTGCCCGCAAGAGAGGCGGCAGATGCCGATCAATGAGTGTGTGATCCACATCGTCGACGACGAGGAGTCGGTGCGGAAGTCCCTAGCATTCCTCCTCACGACGGTGGGATTCGCGGTACGCGTGCACGAGTCGGCGACGAGGTTCCTCGAGCTGGCGCCGACCATCGGTGCCGCCTGCCTGGTGACCGACCTCAGGATGCCGGACATGAGCGGGGTCGAGCTCCTGGAGAAGCTGCGTGAGGGGGGAGCGCTGATGCCTGCCATCGTCATCACGGGCCACGGCGACGTGCCCATGGCGGTCGCCGCGATGAAGGCCGGCGCTGCGGACTTCATCGAGAAGCCCTTCGAGGACGAGGTGCTGATCGAAGCGATAAAGCGGGCCGCCAGCCATCTCAGGGAAGGCCCCGCGGCCGCCGGGGACGTCGCCGCCGTTCGCGCCAGGCTCGCCAGCCTCTCCGAGCGCGAGCAACAGGTGCTCTCCGCGGTCGTCGCCGGCCTTCCCAACAAGACGATCGCCTATGACCTTGGCATAAGCCCGCGCACGGTCGAGGTGCATCGCGCCAACATCATGACCAAGATGCAGGCGCGGAGCCTGCCGGAGCTGGTGCGGATGACCATTGCGATCGGCAGGCCGGCCTGAACCCTTCAACGCCTCCGTCTCCCGTTCTATCCCGATCCGCCTGGCCGGCAAGCGCTTTTGATCCTGCGCAATGCGGGCAAGCTGGACCTGTGGCGCTAATGCGGAAATCAGGTCCCGCGGAATGCCCATGAATGACGTAGTCGTCGTCGCGCCCAATGTCGCCCTTCGGCATTCGATCGTCTTCGTCCTGGAAAGCGGCGGATTCCGGGTTTTTCCCTGCGCCGTGGTCGAGACGGCCTTCTCGTCGTGGCAGATGGGCCCGGCCGCCTGCATGGTCGTCGACGAGGAGGCGATCGCCGACTGGCGCGGCGCGCGGGCAAATTTCGCCGGTCTCGGCAAGCCGGTCATCCTCCTCGTCAGCTCCCTGTCGAGGGCACCCGATGCGCCTTTCGCAACATGCCTCCTGAAGCCGTTCCTCGGCGAACCGCTGCTCCAGGCCGTCCAGAACGCCATCGGCGGGACCGCCTGACGGCTACGCAATTTCCCGTACGGACATAACCGAATTTCCTGCCGGCCTGATTGAGGCGATTGTCCCTCCAACCGAAGTGAGGGCCGATCCCATGACCATCGCCGAGCTGTCGCTGCCTCCCAATCGTTCCGACGACCGCCATCGCGGCGCCGACCCGCATCCGGCGACGCCGGCCGGGAACCTCCCCACCCTGATGCTCTTCCCGGCGGGGACCGAGATATACGTGCAGGGTGAGAAGTGCAGGAACTTCTACCAGGTCGAGTTCGGCGCGGTGCGCGTCCATCGCCTTTCCGCGGACGGCCGCCGGCAGATCCTGGCCTTCCATCTGGCCGGCGAGACGTTCGGCCTCGAGCCGTCCCAGACGCACCATTTCTTCGCGGAAGCCACCTGCGCCACGGGCATCAGGGTCCGCCGGGCCGCCCCGATGCAGGACCACGCCGCCGAGGACCTGCTGCCGATGGCGCTGACCGGACTTGTCCGGGCGCAGGAACATCTGCTCGTGCTCGGCCGTCAGAATTCGCTGGAGCGGGTCGCCGCGTTCCTTCTCGAAATGTCCGAGCGGCAGGGCGGCCTCAGCGAAGTCGAGCTGCCGATGTCGCGGATGGACATAGCCGACTATCTGGGCCTGACCATCGAGACCGTCTCCCGGTCCTTCTCCAAGCTCCGGCAGAAGGGGATCATCCGGCTTTCGAGCATGCGCAGCGTCGAGTTCGTCAGGCCGCAGAGCCTGTGCGACATGGTGGCCGGCTAGGAAACCTTCGCCCGCCGGCCGACTTGATGCGGATCAACGCAATTCCGGCGCCGCCGCCTCAGACTGGGACAATCCCGACGCAGGAGATGAATCCCATGCAGGTCGAGCCACAGATCCGATTCCACGGAATGGAGCCGTCGCCCTCGGTCGAGGAGGTCGTCCGCGAGAGGATCGAGCACCTGGCGCGGTTCCACGACCGGATCACCTCCTGCGAGGTGGTGATCGATGCCCCGCACCGGCATAGCCACCAGGGCAGGATCTACCGGGTGCGGATCGCCATGGCCGTGCCCGGCGGCGAGATCGTGGCCGGGCGGGAGCATCGCGGCGACCACGCCCACGAGGACGTCTACGTCGCAATCCGCGACAGCTTCAACGCCGCCGAGCGCCAGCTCGAGGACGTAGTCCGCAAGAAGAGCGGGCATCGCGTCAAGCCGCATCCCGAGATATTGCGCGGGAAGGTGGCCAGGCTGATGCCGGAGGAAGGCTACGGCTTCATCGAGACCGAGGATGGACGCGAGCTCTTTTTCCGGCGGGAGAGCGTGGTGTCGGACAAGGAATGGTCCGCGCTTGCCGAGGGCTCCGAGGTGCGGTTCCGTGAGCGGGAGGGTGAGAAGGGGCCCCACGCGTCGGCCGTGACGGGCGCCTGACTTGTCGGTCGAAGCCCGGAGGGGTGACGCGACCTGACGATTGCAGCGCTATATGATCGCAAGCTCGGTGAGCGAAAGGAAGGAGCCATGGCGCCCGACGCCGCTCTTCGACGATCCCGGCCCGGTGGTCGCCTTTCGGAGCTCGTGTGCGTGACCATCCAGGCCGGGCGAGGGAGAACCTTTGGACGAGCCCCACGTCCGTGCGGTCCCGCTCGCGGAAACGCACCGTGAGCATCCGCAACTTCGACTCCCTGTTCGAGCCGAAGGCAATCGCCCTCGTGGGAGCGAGCAACCGGCCCCATGCGGTCGGCGCGGTTGTTGCCCGCAACCTACTCGACGCGGGCTTCGATGGCCCCGTCCTTTTCGTCAACCCGCACGAAGCCTCCATTCGCTCGACCCTCAACTATCGCTCCGTCTCCGAATTGCCCGTGACGCCCGACCTCGCCGTCATTGCCACGCCGGCCGCTACCGTCCCCGGGCTGATCGCTGATCTGGGTGCAAGGGGCTGTCGCGCCGCCATCGTACTCGCTGCGGGATTCGGTGAGGGCGACCAGGCGGGGGGCGCGGCGCTGCGCGACCAGATGCTCGCCGCCGCGCGCCCTCATCTCCTCCGCATCGTCGGGCCCAATTGCCTCGGCGTGATCTCAACCGGCCGGCGGATCAATGCGAGCTTTGCGCCTTCCGCGCCGCCCCCGGGCGAGGTGGCGCTGGTGACGCAGTCAGGGGCCATCGCCACGGCCCTCCTCGACTGGGGCGCCGCCAACGGCATCGGCTTCTCGCATGTCGTCTCGCTGGGCGACATGGCGGATGTCGATTTCGGGGACATGCTCGACTATCTGGCGCTCGACCGGAAGACGCGGGCGATCATGCTCTACGTCGAGAATGTCACCTCCGCCCGCAAGTTCATGTCGGCTGGCCGCATCGCCGCGCGCGTCAAGCCGGTAATCCTCGTCAAGTCCGGCCGGTCGACCGGCGCGGCGAAGGCGGCCCGCTCGCATACCGGCGCGCTGGCCGGGAGCGACATCGTCTATGACGCCGCTTTCCGGCGTGCCGGCATGCTGCGCGTGTTTGAACTGCGCGAGCTTCTGCAGGCTCTGGCGAGCCTTTCCTTCGGCCTCCGGCCGGAAGGGTACCGCCTGGCGATACTCACCAATGGTGGCGGGGCGGGCGTCATTGCCGTCGACGCGCTCGAAAAGGAAGGCGGGAAGCTGTCGGAATTGTCGAAAGGCGGGCTCAGCGCCCTCGATGCCGTGCTGCCTCCCTCCTGGTCGCACGGCAATCCGGTCGACATTCTCGGCGACGCGGGTGGCGATCGCTACGGAAAGGCCTATGCGGTGCTCGAAGCCGAGCCGGCGAAGGATGCGATCCTGGTGATCAATTGTCCGACCGCGGTTGCCGACAGCGACGAGAGCGCGTCGGCCGTGGCGGAGGTCGTCGGACAGCCGCCAAAGGTCGCGACGCTCACCTGCTGGCTTGGCGGGACGTCTGCCGTTTCTCCACGCCGGCGCTTCGCCGAGAGCGGCATCCCGAGCTACGAGACGCCCGAGGAGGCAGTCCGCGCCTTCATGCACATGGTCCGCTATCGGCGGAACCAGAACCTGCTGCTTGAGACCCCGTCCGCACCGACCGGCGTCGAGGCGGATCGCGCAGCCATCCGAGGCGTCATCGCGCGGGTGAGGGCAGCCTCGCGCCAGATGCTCACCGAAGTGGAGGCGAAAGAGGTTCTGGCGGCCTGCGGCATTCCCGTCGTCGAGACGAGGGTCGCTGCGACCCCCGCCGCGGCCGCCGCCATGGCGCGCGATCTGAAGGGGCCGATCGCTCTCAAGATCCTCTCGCCCGACATCAGCCACAAGTCCGATGTCGGCGGCGTCCAGCTTGGCCTCGATGCCTCCACCGTCGCGGGCGCCGCCGAGGCGATGCTTGCGACCGTGCGCGGCGGGGCCCCCGAGGCGCGGATCGACGGTCTTGTCGTCGAGCCGATGATCGTGCGTCCCAATGCGTGGGAACTGCTCGCCGGGATAGCCCACGACAGCATATTCGGGCCGGTCGTCCTTTTCGGCCAGGGAGGGACGTCGACGGAGGTCGTGGCCGACAGGGCGATCGGATTGCCGCCCCTCAATTCCGTGCTCGCGCGCGAACTGATCTCGCGCACCAGGGTTGCCCGCGTACTCGCCGGCTATCGCGACCGGCCGCCGGCGGACCTTGCCGCGATCGCGGACGTGCTTATCCGCCTGGCGCAGCTTGCCGCCGATTTTCCCGAGATCGCCGAGCTCGACATCAATCCCCTCCTGGCCGATGCTGGCGGCGTGGTCGCGCTCGATGCCCGCATCCTGCTCGGCGACGGACCCTCCATGCCGCCCGCCATCGCCCCTTATCCCGCCACCCTCGCCTACGGGGTGACAACCTCCGACGGCCTCGCCGTCTTCCTCCGACCCATCCGACCGGACGACGAGCCGCTTCTCGCCGACATGGTCCGGCGTTCCGATCCCGCCGATGTCCGCCTGCGTTTCCTGCTCCACGGGGTGAGGTTCTCTGACACCATGGCGGCGCGTCTTTCCCAGATCGACTATGACCGGGAAATGGCCTTCGTCGCTCTCGCGTCGGAATCCGGTGCGCCCGAGCTGCTCGGCGTGGGGCGCCTGGTCGCCGATCCCGAGAACGAGAAGGCCGAGTTCGCCGTCATGGTGCGGTCCGACCTCAAGGGGCGCGGGCTCGGCTATTGCCTCATGCAGGAGCTCGTCGCCCATGCCAGGCGACGGGGCCTGAAGGTTCTCCATGGCGAGGTGCTCAGGGAGAACCGGACGATGCTGCAGCTCGCTTCCGAGCTAGGCTTTGTCACCACGGCGACCGAGGCGCCCAATGTCGTCGAAGTCCGTCTCGACATCACCTAGGCTCGGCCGTGGCGCCATCCCCTACTGCGGCCGCATGCGGTCGGCGGCGCGGAAGTAGCGCCGCGCCAGCGCCACGAGTTCCGGATCGCTCGGGTGATCGACCGTCTCGGTCTCGACGATCGCCTTGGCGATGCGCGGATCATGCTGGCGCATGTGCTTGGCGAGGCATCCTTCTCGTTCGCCGGCCCGGCAATCAGGATATCACGCGCATCGGCGACCGCTTCCGTGACGGCGTGCAGGAATTTTTGATCCTCATCGGCATGTCCGCTACCGATCGAATTGGCCTTGTGATGAATGTGACGCGCCGGATCGTCGGGGCGGATGACCATGGCTTCCGGTCCTGCCTTCCGTGAGGTGGAAGACGCGCGCCTCGCGATGGTCGATCCAGAGGATGGCGTGATGGTAAGGAAGGGGATCGGTGGGCATTTCGATCTCCGGGTCTTGGCGTCTGAGTTGCCTCGCGGGCGGATGATCACGGCACGAGGACTGCCGCGCCGGTCAGCGTTCCCTCGCGCAGCGCGGCGACCGCGCGATTTGCCTCGGCGAGCGGGAATGCGTGGACGGTGGTGACGATCGGGCGCTCGGCGGCAAGTCGCATGAAGTCGTTGCCGTCCCTTCGGGTAAGGTTCGCGACCGAGCGTACCACCCGCTCCTCCCACAGATATTCGTAGGGCATTGCGGGAAGGTCGCTCATGTGGATGCCGGCCGTCACGACCACGCCGCCCTTCCGCACGGCCTGCAGCGCCGCCGGCACGAGGGCGCCGACCGGCGCGAAGATCACCGCCGCGTCGAGTTTCTCGGGCGGCTTCTCGTCCGAGCCGCCGGCCCACGCAGCGCCGAGCTCGCGCGCAAAGTCCTGCGCGGCGCGGTCGCCGGGACGGGTGAAGGCGAAGATGCGCTGGCCGCCCTGCCGCGCCACCTGCGCCATGATGTGCGCCGCGGCGCCGAAGCCATATATGCCGATGCGCTCGCCGTCGCCGGCCATTCGGTGCGCCCGGTGACCGATGAGCCCGGCACAAAGCAGCGGCGCGGCCTCCACGTCGGGATATTTCTCCGGAATGCGGAAGCAGAAGCGGGCATCGGCGACCACGTAGTCCGAATAGCCGCCGTCGAGGCTGCAACCGGTGAACCGTGCGAAGTCGCAGAGGTTCTCCTGCCCTCTCCGGCAATAGGGGCATGTTCCACAGGTCCAGCCCAGCCAGGGGACGCCCACACGCTCGCCCGGCACGAGACCGGCAGCGCTCCCGCCCGTCGCCTCGATCCGGCCGACGATCTCGTGGCCGGGAACGATCGGATACCTCGCCTGCGGAAGCTCGCCGTCGATGAGGTGGAGATCGGTGCGACAGACGCCGCAGGCCGCAACCCGGATCAGAACCTGCCCGGCTTGCGGCGACGGCGTCTCGCGATGTTCCAGCCGAAGTTCTGCATGCGGCCGGTCGAGTACCATGCAGCTCTGATCCAGCTCGAAACGATGCGTGACGAGTGGCTTCAGGTCGACGCGCCCGAATTCTACCACCGCCATCAGGCGCCGCATGCGTTCTTTGCCGCCGGGACATAAGGTCGTCATGATCCGATTGTCGCCAGGGCCGGCAGCAAATGCATTGAGCGGGATGGTGAGGTCGATAGAGTATACGCCGAGGCTCGACAGCGTGCCGCCGGGCCTTAGCACGCGAAGGGCTGAGGCGAACGTGTCCTGCGTGCCAAGCGCCTCTATCGAGGCGTCCACGCCGCGTCCATGGTTCGCCTCAATGATCTGCTCGACCGGATCACCGTTCTTGAAATTCACCAGGATATTGGCACCGAGCCGCCCGGCCATGGTGAGTCGCTCTGGAACCGTGTCGGCCCGGGCCGGCCACCGCCAAAGGCCGATCGGCCCGTGGTCGAGGCGCTGTGGCATCATCGCCCGTAGTCATGGTTGGAACAGGGACTATTCTTACTCCCGCTCCACGATATCTGGACCGTCGATCTGGTCGAACAACGTCCGTTCGGGTTCGGCGGCGACCGAGATGCGTCCGCGGCTGGCGGGAGTGAAGCCGAACTCGGCGGAGATACGCATCATGATCTCGGCCTGTCGGTTGGCGATGGATACGTAGGGCGACTGGATGGGGAAGCCGGTCGGCGATTTGACCATGGCGCCGTATTTCTGGATCGCCTCGGTGGCTTCAGCCCAGAGGGCATAGGCGGCGCAGTAGGCGGCAAGAGCTGCGCGGTCGAGATGGGTGAGGACGCGGAGGGGACCGAGGGTTGCGACCAGACGCGCCCATTCGCGCTGAGCGGCGGGGCTGAGCTCGGGCGGGCAGTCGGGTATGGCGGCCTCCGGCCGTGGTTCGTCCGGGTTGAGGGGATGCTTGCCGGGATTCCCGGTGAGGATCTTGAGGCGGGTGGGTTTAGGTTTGCGGCCGCGCATGGTCAGACCTCCTGGATGGGCGAGGAAGAGGGAAGGATGCCGACGCCGTCGGCAGTCATGCGCCCCCGTGGTCGGGGGCGACTGGCGCTTGTGTGGTGGGCACCGGACGGTCGCGGGCGTCTGCCATGCCGCTGGAGGTGGCGGCCTGATCGTCGGCGAGAGGGAACCGCGTTCCACGCGGCAGGTGCGGCCCAGCCTCCGGCGCGCCGAGGCTGTTTGCGGTTTGCGTCGGCGCCGCAGTACCCGGCGGTGGAGTCTCGCCACCATTCGGGGGCCCGGCGGCCCGTTCCTCGGCGACCTGAGCGAATGTCCTGTCGCTGCCGTAGAGGATCGCCGCCTTGCCCGTAAAAGCCTGCCAGCGTCGAATGGCGACGTCGACGTAGAGCGGGTCGAGCTCCATGGCGAGGCAAATGCGGCCGGTACTCTCGGCGGCGATCAGGGTGGTGCCGCTGCCGAGGAACGGTTCATAGACGGCATCGCCGGGGATGCTGTTGTTGAGGATCGGCCGGCGCATGCATTCGACCGGCTTCTGGGTGCCGTGGACGGTCTCGGCATCCTGGTTGCCGCTGCCGATCTCCCACAGCGTCGTTTGCTTCCGATCCCCGGTCCAGTTGCCCTTCCTGCGGACGGCATACCAGCAAGGTTCGTGTCTCCAGTGATAGTCGCCGCGGCCGATGACCAGGCGCTCCTTGGCCCAGATGATCTGGGAGCGGATGGCGAAGCCGGTGCTGATGAGGGAGTCGGCAACGGTGGTGGCGTGCAGGGCGCCATGCCAGACATAGGCGATCTGGCCGGGGAAGAGAGCCCAGACCTCACTCCAGTCTGCGATATCGTCGTTCTGGACCTTGCCAACCCTCGCTGAGCTGTTGACCCCCACGCGGTGCCGCCAGGTCGGATCGTAGGAGACGCCATAGGGCGGGTCGGTGACCATGAGGTTGGGCACTACATCCCCGAGGAGCGTCCCGACCATCTCCGGGTCGGTGCTGCTGCCACAGGCGAGGCGGTGGCTGCCCAGGCACCAGAGGTCGCCAGGACGTGACACGGCAATCGTAGCCACGGATGGCACCTCGTTCTCGTCGGTCAGCCCCACGTCGACCGGCACCAGCAGCCGGGCGAGTTCCTTCTTCTCGAAGCCGAGGGCGGAGAGGTCGGCGCCCATGCCCTTCAGGTCGGTGAGCTCGAGCTTCAGCATGTCGAGGTCCCATCCGGCATTGAGGGCGATGCGGTTGTCGGCAAGGACCAGCTGCCGTCGCTGCAGCTCCGACAGGCCTGAGAGGACGATGACCGGGACGACCTCGAGGTTGAGGGTGCGTGCCGCCGCCAGGCGCCCATGGCCGGCGATGATGTCCCCCTCCGCACCAACGAGCACCGGGTTGACGAAGCCGAAGCTGCGGATGCTGCCGGCGATCTCGGCGACCTGGGCGGGACTGTGGGTGCGAGCGTTCCGCGCATGGGGCACGAGCCGTTCGATCGGCCAGTACTCGATGCTGAGCGCAGGTGCGTACGTCTGGGTCATGGCGATGGTCCGGTTGGGTTATGGAGGGGGCATGGGCAAGGAAGCGGAGGAGGGAGTACCCCACCCCCCCCCCGAATTACGCGGCGTTTTTTGCCGGCAGGCGGAAGGGACAGACGCGAAGGATCGATCGCCACACCAGGTGACCGAGGTGCGTTTGATTCCTTTGAAATCGGGCTCGAAATCAAACCTCGTGCGCGCATGGGATTTTTTGCGTGCGTGGCACCCACGCGGTCCCGTGGGCTTCGACCGGCCAGACTTCTGACCGCCCCCCGCCCCCTCGCCGGCGAGGTGCTGGAGAAAAATAATGGCTCAGAAATGCCCGCTGCGGAGGGCTCAAGTGAATCATCGCGGCGGCCCTCCCGCGGAAGGTATTGATCCGACTCGCAGATCTTGGAGGGCGCGACGGCGACGCTGCCAGCCGATCGAATCCAGCCCTCGAAAAACTCGGTGCAGCGGAAAAAAATCTCCGAATGAGACCGCCGCGGATCCGTGGGTTGCGAGCCCGCCAGACTTTTGACCGCCCCCCGGTCCGGGGGAAAAAATTGTTCGCCAATTGCCCGCAAAGATGTGCGTCGGGAGCCGGACGGTCCGGCAGGCAGAAGGCGCAAGGATTTGACCCCCCGTAGGCTCATGGCGTGTTGCCTGGAGCGTGCGGCACCGACGGGTTCCGTGGTGCGTGCTGGCGCTGGTCGATGAGCCGGAGGATGGTCGGCAGGCCGGAGCCGCGCTTCCGCATCTCGGCGGTGGTGGCGGCCTCCTGCATCGCGGTGTCGATGGCGTCGATGATCAACGCGTAGGCGTCGGCATCGCCAACATAGCGGTTGTGCAGATCCGACGACCAGCGCTTCTCGGCGGCGGTGCGTGCCGCTTCACTGGAAGGAGTCGTTGATGCGCGACCTGTAAACCTCCTCCCGCCGAGCCTCTTCAACCCACCATCCGCCGGGCTGCGGTGTCCGGCCCCCTGCGCGACGATGTCGGCGGAAGGTTCCTTTGGAAGGTTCCCTGAAGAGGTTTGGGTGACAGGCGAGTCACTGGCGGCGGGACTGGTTTGGCACCTGTCCGGTGGCACGCGTGGCACCGGTGCCGTGTCCCCGTTCGAGCGCGGCGCCTCGGTCGGGTCGCCGTTGAAACGCCGGCGCCAATCTGCCTCGCGCTCACGAAAGAGTGGCCAGTTGGGAAGGTAGCTGTTGCGGAGCGACCGGCTGCCGTGCCGCTCCTTCTCGATGAAGTGTAGTTGGTCGAGACGATCGACCGCTCGGATCACGGTACGGCGGTGGAGGCCGGTGAGCATGGCGATCCGGTCGATCCCTGGGTCGCAGCGTCCGTCCTTCCGGTTGACGTGCTCGATGATGCAGCCGGCGACCGCCTTCTCGGCGGTACTTAACTCGCCGGCGAGGTTGATCGTCTTGTGGGCGATGGTGATGTCGCCTTTCCCGGGGAGCATCGGAGCCGTCTCTCCATGGCTGGAACGCCTGCTCCATCAATCATCCGGACGGTGCGTTCCGGGGACAATCGACCGTCTTTGCGCAGCGGCAGCCGTCGCTTGCGCTTTTGGGTTGCGATATGCGGCTCGTCGGGCCTTTAGGGGGACGAGGGGAGAGCTCGAACCAGTCAACCGATTCGGAGCATCGCCATGACCATAAAGGTGACCGTACAGGGCCTGAGCAGCTTCGGCCGCAAGCTGCAGGCGAGGGCGGAGGAGATCGCCGCCGCGGTCGGACGGGAGAATGCCGCGCGACTGGAAGAAGCCCGGCAGCGGGAGGAAGCAGTGTCCATGCCGATGGACGAGAGCAAGCGGCCTCCGCGCGGTATCTCCATGGACCAGGCGCTGGCGCGATGGTCCGACCCGATCGCTTATGCCGGCATGAAGGAATATGAGGATGCGGAACAGAGCCGCTCGACGTCAGCGGGCAATAGCCCATACGAACTGCGCCACCGTGAGTTCGTGAAATACCAGGACAAGGTTGAGCGGTCGTTCAGGCAGGCCATGGCGGAGGGCAGAGCGGTGATGAGCAGTATCACCCGCTTCGCCAATGGTCGCCGTGCCGTCGAACCCAGCCTCTGGGACGTGCTCGACCTGATCTTCGAGTTCGATGAGGTCAATGGCGACGGCCGCACCTACACCAGGCCGGAGTTCTTCGATCCGGCGGCGATCCCGAAGAACATCGGCACCGTGCCCGCGTGGCTGATGAACCTCCATCTGCAGGCCGTAGGAGTCGCGGCCGGGGCGAGCGGGTTCAGTCACGACCCGACCTATACGCATGTGAAGTTGGCCGGGCGGCAGTTCGTGCTCGGCACGCTTCAGGCCCACGTCGTGCGAGTGTTACACGAGGCCGTCGAGAAGGGAGCTCCCTGGGTCCATGGCAAGGTACTGCTCGCCCAGGCGGGCTCGACGTCTTCGAATATCGGTACGCTGTTCAAGTCGCAGCCGGCGTGGAAAGAGCTGATCGATTCGGACGGCAAGGGAACCTACCGCCTGCGCCTTCCGGGCTGACGCTCTGGTGCCGCTCCATCCATTGCCGATGACAGTGGCCGCGGTTTTGCCGGGCCCGCCCATCCCCACCTGATCCCGACGACATCCCCACGCCGCATGCCGGAGCATGGCCGCGAACCACTGGGCAGCGGAGAGTGGCAATGGGTGAGGAACGGCATCTCAATGAGACGGAACTGTCGGACCGGCTTCGGTTGAGTGTCCGGACACTCCAGCGCTGGCGCTGGAAGGGAAGGGGACCGCGCTATCTCAAGATGGGTGGCCGGGTTGCCTACCGCCTGATCGACATCACGGCCTGGGAAGAGTGGGCGCTCAGGGATCCTGGCGGGGAAGCCGATGAAGCTGAGGACGCGGCGTGAGCCGCGGCCACGTCCCGGACTCCCGCGCCCGCATCGCCGAGCTGGGCGAGCTTCTCGTGCTGGGCCTGGTTCGGCTGCGGACGCGGCAGTCAAGCGGAACATCTGGCGAGGGCGGAGAGAGTTCGCTGGACTGTGTCGGCGGGCAGAGCAGTCATGCCGAACCCGTTCTTGCCAAGGATGTTCCCGCATGGCCGATACCGTGATTGCCCAATTGGCCGCCCTCAAGACCGCGCCAGTGCTGCAGCTGAAGCAACAATGGCGCGATCTCTTCGAGAACGAGCCACCTCCCTATAACCGCCGCTTCCTAGAAAGCCGGCTGGCGTACCGGATCCAGGAACTCGCCTATGGCGGGTTGAAGCCGGAGACGTTGGCGAAACTCGAGGCGCTGGGGGAGGAACTCTACGGCAAGGGGAACAGGAACCCGATGCTCCGCCGTATCCGCCACCAGGACAAGCCGGTGACCGGGACAAGGCTGATCCGGGAGTGGAAGGGGGTCGAGCACTGCGTCACCGTCCTCGACGACGGTTATGAGTACGCAGGTCGCCCCTTCAAGAGCCTCTCCCACGTTGCCCGTAGCATCACCGGCACGCAGTGGAATGGCTGGGCCTTTTTCGGGCTGAAGAACCAGAGGAAGGGAGCCAGCCGGTGAACGCGCCGCTTCGCCATCGCTCGGGTGGAGGCACAAGAGGCAAGGGCTCGGGTGCTGTTGATGGGGCGATGCCGGCGCGGGTGCGGCGGCTCCGCAGTGCGGTCTATACCCGCAAGTCCAGCGAGGAAGGCCTCGACATGGCCTTCAACAGCCTCGACGCCCAGCGCGAGGCCTGTGAAGCCTATGTCGCCAGCCAGAGGCAGGAAGGCTGGACCCTCGTCCCCGACTACTATGACGATGGCGGCTTCTCGGGAGGGACCTTGGAGCGGCCAGCCCTCAGGCGCCTCGTCGAGGATATCGAGGCCGGCAAGGTCGATGTGGTGGTCGTCTACAAGATCGACCGCCTGAGCCGGTCCCTCATGGATTTTGCCAGGCTGGTGGACGTGTTCGACCGGAAGGGGGTGACCTTCGTCTCGGTGACCCAATCCTTCAACACCACCACCTCCATGGGACGGCTTACCCTCAACGTGCTCCTCTCCTTTGCCCAGTTCGAGCGCGAGGTGATCGGGGAGCGCATCCGGGACAAGGTCGCAGCCTCCCGGAGAAAGGGCATGTGGATGGGCGGCTGGGCACCGCTCGGCTACCGGGTGGAAGAGCGGAAGCTGGTAGTCGATCAACCGGAGGCCGCCATTGTCCGCGGCATCTTCGAGCGCTTCGCCAAGGGCACCACCGTCTCCGACATCGTCCGCGACCTGACCGCCCGAGACTTCCGCAACCGCTACGGCCAGCGCCTCGACAAGGGGCGCATCTACAAGCTGCTCAACAACCGGGTCTATGTCGGGGAGGCGGTGCACAAGGGCGTGGCCTATCCCGGCGAGCACGAGGGGATCATCGCCCAGCCCCTCTGGAAGCGGGTACAGGCCATCCTCGCTGAGGCCCCCCGGACGAGGGCGGGGCGTTCCCGGGCGCAGACGCCGGCGCTGCTCAGGGGGCTTATCTTCGACGCCGACGGGCGGGCCATGTCCCCCTCGCATACCCGCCGGGGCCAGCGTCTCTACCGCTACTATGTCAGCCAGGCCGCCATCCGCGGCGTGGAGCGAGATGGGGAAGCGAGCGTCATCAGCCCACCAAGCGCGCAGCAAGGAGCAGCGAACGCGGGCAGGATGCATCCGGTCGAAGCCAGGATCCTCCGCGTGCCCGCCGGTGAGGTCGAGGCGGCCGTTATCGCCCAGCTCCGCAGGCTGCTCGCCTCGCCCGAGATCATCGTCGCCACCCGGCGCGCCGCCCGGAAGGACCTCCCCGACCTGACCGAGGCCGAAGTCCGCGACGCCATCCACCGCTTCGACCCACTCTGGGACGAACTCTTTCCGGCCGAGCAGGCCCGCATTGTCCACCTCCTCGTCGAGCGCGTCACCGTCACCGCCTCCGGCCTCGACATCCAGTTGCGGGTCGAGGGCCTCTCGGCTGAAGCGCGAGGCGCGGAAAGCGATCGAGGAGGTGAGGCGCCAGGCCTGCCTTCTCGGCATGATGACCGGGCGCGTAGGGGGGCATTGGACGCGACAGGTACCCTGACCGTCCACGTCCCCGTGACATTCGCCCGACGCGGCGGTCGCAAGCGAATGCTCGCGCCTGACGGACAACTCGTCGTGCCATCGCCTCGGCCCGCGGCCCCGGCGGATATGCCTGTCGTTCGAGCGCTAGCCCGCGCATTCAGGTGGAGGAAGCTCATCGAAACAGGCGAGTTTGCAACCGTCCGGGGGATCGCGGAGGCCGAGGGGGTGAACGCCTCATACGTCAGCCGGGTCCTGAGGCTGACATTGTTGATGCCGAGGATCGTCGAACGGCTGATCGAGGGTAGGGAAGCGGAGAGGGACGCAACAGGGGAGGCCCTGCTGGAGCCGTTTCCTACTAACTGGCAAGAGCAGATGCGAGCCTTCTCGAGATTCGTAGCTTGAACGCCCGCTTTGCGCCAGAAGCAGTCACTTACCCTTGTCTGGGCAATGCCCTCGACCGGCGCGTTGCGCATTTTGTATGGGCTTCCTAAGCCAAGAGCGACTCGCTACCGGATACACCCATTTAGATCCTCGACATTGGCCCCCTTGGCAACAATGTCGCCGCGATGCGCGGGTGCCGATCCCGCCCGACATTCTACGGGCAGAAGATCTGCTTCAGGGCCTTCAGAAGACGGACGGTGCGCGGATCCGAGACGGCATAGTAGACGGTCTGTGCCTCCCTGCGAAACGTCACGAGCCCGTCCTCGCGCAGGCGCGCCAGATGCTGTGACAGCGCCGACTGGCTGAGACCCACGGCCTCGGCGAGAGCATTCACGGTCATCTCGCCATGGCTCACCAGCTGGCACAGCACTAGCAGGCGATGCTCGTTGCTGAGCAGCTTCAGAAACTGTGCCGCCTGGCCGGCATTTTCCTGCAATCCGCCGAGGTCGCCGCTTTTCATCGTGGCCATTATATTATGTCTTGCTAATTTAGAGAACACTAATATATGGCATCGGACAGGACGTGCAAGCCGGCGCCTTCCAGCGGTGCCGATCCAGCAGAGCGCGAAGGAGGAAGATCGTGACTCATGTCGTCATCCTTGGGGCCGGCCTTGGTGGTGTGCTCATGGCTTATGAGATGAAAGCCAAACTCGGGCCGTCAAACAAGGTGACGGTCGTCAATCTTGGCAGCACCTATTCCTTCGTGCCGTCCAATCCCTGGGTGGCGGTCGGCTGGCGCGAGCGGGATGATATCACAGTCGATCTCGGCCCGATTTTCGAGAAGCGCGGCGTCGAGCTTCGTCCGGAAGGGGCAAGGCGCGTCCACCCGGAGGAGAACCGCATAGAACTAAATGATGGGCGTTCGATCGCCTATGACTATCTCATCGTCGCGACCGGGCCGGAGCTCGCCTTCGACGAGATCGAAGGCCTCGGCCCCGATGCGCATACGCAATCGGTCTGCCATATCGATCATGCCGAGAAGGCGAAGCTCGCGGTCGACCAACTGATCAAGACGGGTGGCCCCGCGATCGTCGGGGCCGTGCAGGGCGCTTCCTGCTTCGGCCCGGCCTATGAATTTGCCTTCATCCTCGAAACCGCCCTGCGCCGGGCAAAGGTCCGCGACCGCGTACCGATGACCTTCGTGACCCCCGAGCCCTATATCGGCCATCTCGGCCTAGACGGCGTCGGCGACACCAAGGGCCTGCTCGAGAGCGCGCTTCGCGAGCGTCACATCAAGTGGATCACCAACGCGCGACTGACCAGGGTCGAGGCCGGCAAGGCGATCGTCGACGAAGTCGACGATGCGGGCACGATCCGGCGGGCGCACGAGCTGCCTTTTACCTTCTCGATGTTCCTGCCGGCCTTCCGTGGCGTGGCGGCGGTGCGCGGGGTCGAAGGTCTCGCCAATCCACGCGGCTTCGTCATTGTCGACAAGCATCAGCGCAACCCGAAATACCCGAACATCTTCGGGATCGGCGTCGCGGTAGCGATCCCGCCGGTCGGCAAGACACCCCTCGCGGTCGGCGTGCCGAAGACCGGCTTCATGATCGAGTCCATGGTGACGGCCGCCGCCGAGAACGTTGCGGCGCTGGTCGCCGGCCGGGAGCCGACTGCGGTGGCGACCTGGAATGCCGTCTGCCTCGCCGATCTCGGCGACAAGGGGATCGCCTTCGTCGCGCAGCCGCAGATCCCCCCGCGCAACGTCAACTGGTCGTCGTCAGGCAGGTGGGTGCACGCCGCCAAGATCGGCTTCGAGAAATACTTCCTGCGCAAGATCCGCCAGGGGAAGAGCGAGACATTCTACGAGAAGCTCGCGCTCGACGCGCTCGGCATCCGCAAGCTCAAGGAAATCCACCAGGAACTGGCCGGCTGAGAACGCCGCCGACGGAGTTGCAGTGAAGGAGAGAATGACGTGAATCTCGATCGTGCGATCATGGTCTTTGCAGGTGTCGTGCTGCTCGCCTCGCTGGCGCTCGGCTGGTTCGTGTCGCCCTGGTGGCTGCTCCTGTCGGCTTTTGTGGGCCTCAACCTGATCCAGGCACCGTTCACCGGCGGCTGTCCCGCATCCTTCGTCATGAAGAAGCTCGGCGTGAAGCCGGGCGCCGCGCTTCGCTGACGCTCCGACCTCGAAACCGCCATGCGACATCGCTTCCCGCTGCTCCCGGCCGCCTTGCTGACGTCACTCCTTCTGTTCCCCACGGGCAGGGCGATAGCCTTGGAATTTGTCGTCACGCCCGAGACCGTGACCGAAACCAAGGCGGTCTTCGGCGAAGTCCGGAGTCGCGACACCGTTCTCGCCCGTTCGCGGATCAGCGGCACGATCGGCGATATCGGCGTGGAGGAGGGAAGCGCCGTCACGGCGGGTCAGCCGATCGCCACGGTCGTGGACGCCAAGCTGGTCCTCCAGCGCGATGCTGCGGAGGCGCAGATCAAGGTCCTCACCTCGCAACTCGAGAATGCGCGGACCGACCTCGAGCGTGCCCAGCAGCTTCTCCAGAAGGGCGCGGCACCGCAGTCGCGCGTCGACCAGGCGCAGACCCAGGTCGACGTCTATACTAACCAGCTCGCCGCCGCCGTGGCGCAGCGCGCCGTGGTCGAGCAGCAGCTGGCCGAGGGCCAGGTGCTGGCGCCAGCATCGGGCCGCGTGCTCTCGGTTCCGGTCACCAAGGGCTCGGTGATCATGGCCGGCGAGGAGGTCGTGAAGGTCGCGGGCGGCGGCTACTTCCTCCGCTTGTCGCTGCCCGAGCGGCATGCGGCGACGATCCACGAGGGAGATTCGGTCCAGGTCGGCGCCCGCCTTCTGTCGGCGGACGCATCCGGCACGCCCCCTGCGCTCAAGTCCGGCCGCATCGTCAAGGTCTATCCAGAAATCAGCGGCGGACAGGTGCTCGCCGACGTCGAGGTCGACGGGCTCGGCAACTATTTCGTCGGCGAGCGCACGCTGGTCTGGATTCCCATCGGTACGCGCCAGTTGATCGCCGTTCCCGGCGCGGCGATCACCACGCGCCACGGCGTCGACCATGTCAGCGTCGATGCCGGCGGCAAGCCGGTGGAGGTGGCCGTCATACCGGGCAAGGCGCTCGATGGCGGCCGCATCGAAATCCTCAGCGGCCTCGCGGCCGGCGACCATGTAATCGTGCCATGAAGCTCGGACTTGCCGGCTGGCTGACGCGTGCCTTCATCGCGTCGCCGCTCTCCCCACTCATCCTCATCGCCTCGCTGGCGCTCGGCGTCGTCGCGCTCACCGCGCTACCGCGCGAGGAGGAGCCGCAGATTTCGGTACCCATGGTCGATATCCATGTGAGCGCCAATGGTCTGCGCGCCGAGGATGCCGTCAAGCTCGTGACCGAGCCGCTCGAAGCCATCATCAAGAGCATCGACGGGGTCGAGCATGTCTATTCGCAGACCGAGGACGACGGCACGGTCGTCACGGCGCGCTTCAAGGTCGGGACCAGCGCCGATGCGGCGATCCTGCGCGTGCATGAAAAGGTGCGCGCCAATCTCGACAAGATTCCGGTCGGCATACCCGAGCCGCTGATCGTCGGCCGCGGCATAGATGACGTCGCCATCGTCGTGGTCACGTTGACGCCGGTGTCCAAGGCGGCCGGGCGCTGGACGGCAGCCGACCTCACGCGCCTCGCCCGCGAGTTGCAGGTGGAGGTCGGCAAGCTTCCCGACGTCGGGCTCACCTATATCGTCGGCGAGCAGCCGGACCAGATCCGCGTCGCGCCCGATGCCGAGAAGCTCTCGCTCTACGGCATCACGCTCCAGCAGCTTTCCGTCAAGGTCGCCGGCGCCAACCGTTCCTTCGACGCCGGCGTCGTGCGCTCCAACGGCCAGCAGCTCGCCATCGTTGCCGGCCAGACGCTGCAGACCATCCCCGAGATCGAGAACCTGCTGATCACGGCCCGCGACGGGCGGCCGGTCTATCTGCGCGATGTCGCCGCCGTCAGCCTCGCCACCACGCCGAACGAGAACCGCGTGACCGGCATCACAAGGGCAGCCGGCGGGCTGGCGCGCGTGCCGGCGGTTTCGCTCGCCATCGCCAAGCGGCCGGGCACCAATGCCGTCGTCATCGCCGACGAGATTCTCCGGCGGCTCGACGCGGTCAAGGGCCAGGTCTTCCCGGCCGACGTGCAGATGACCGTCACGCGCGACTATGGTGAGACGGCCAATGCCAAGGCGAACGAGCTTCTCTTCCATCTGGCGCTCGCCACCGTCTCGATCATCATACTGGTGGTCGTGGCCATCGGCTGGCGCGAGGGCATCGTGGTCGCCGTCGTCATCCCGACGACGGTACTGCTGACCCTCTTCGCCTCCTGGATCATGGGCTATACGCTCAACCGCGTCAGCCTGTTCGCGCTTATCTTCTCGATCGGCATCCTCGTCGACGACGCCATCGTCGTCATCGAGAACATCGCGCGTCACTGGGGCATGAATGACGGAAGGTCGCGCCAGAAGGCGGCCATCGAGGCGGTCGCCGAGGTCGGCAACCCGACCATCGTCGCAACGCTGACCGTCGTCGCAGCCCTCCTGCCGATGCTCTTCGTGTCGGGGCTGATGGGGCCCTACATGAGCCCGATCCCGGCCAATGCCTCGGCTGCGATGCTCTTTTCCTTCTTCGTCGCGGTCATCATCACGCCCTGGCTGATGATGAAGTTCGGCCGCAGCCACGCCGCCCATGACGCGGTCCACGGCCACGGACCCGGCCGCCTCGGCGCGCTCTATACCCGCATCGCACGGCCGGTCCTGAGGACCCGCACGCGTGCCTGGACCTTCCTTGGCTTGGTCGGCCTCGCCACGGTCCTGTCGCTTGGGCTCTTCTACACCGAGAGCGTGACGGTGAAGCTGCTGCCCTTCGACAACAAGCCGGACCTCGACATCGTCGTCGACCTGCCGAAGGGTTCGTCGGTCGAGGCCACGGACCGCGTTCTACAGGCGGCGGTCGACCGGTTGGCGGGCGTGCCGGACATAGTCTCATTCCAGACCTATGCCGGCGCCGCGGCACCGTTCAATTTCAACGGCCTGGTGCGCCACTATTATCTGCGCTCCTCGCCGCAGATGGGTGACATCCAGGTAAACCTCGCAGGCAAGGATGGCCGTGCACGCACCAGCCACGACATCGCGCTGGAGCTGAGGAAGCGGCTCGCCGACCTGCCGGTGCCGGCGGGGACCGCGATCAAGGTGGTCGAGCCGCCGCCCGGGCCGCCGGTGCTCGCCACCCTGCTTGCCGAGATCTACGGGCCCGATGCCGATACGCGCCGTGCCGTGGCGGCGAAGGTGCGCGAGGCTTTCGCCAGCGCCTCCTTCATCGTCGATATCGACGATTCCTATGGTACGCGGCCGGACCGCCTGCGGCTCGCCATCGACCAGGACAATCTCGAATATCATCATGTCGAGGAGTCCGATGTCTATGACGCCATAGCCGGTTACTACGGCGCGGCGACCATCGGCTATTCGCATCGCGGCGAGGGCCGCCAGCCGATCCCGATCATGCTCGGCCTTGGCAAGGGCGACAAGGTGGTGGACGAGAGCGCGCTCTCCCTACCCGTGCCGGCGAATGCGCTGCCCGGCGGTCGCAGCGTGGTCGAGCTCGGCGACGTCGTCCACCTCGCGCGGGAGAAGGCGTCCTATCCGATCTTCCGCCACAACGGCCGCGCCGCCGAGATGATCACGGCCGAGCTCGCCGGCGACTTCGAGGCGCCGATCTATGGCATGCTCGCCGTCGACCGCGCCATCGCCGCGGCCGACTGGGGCAACCTGCCGAAGCCGGAGATCGCGCTGCACGGCCAGCCCCTCGATGAGGCCCGTCCGACGCTGCTCTGGGACGGGGAGTGGGAAGTCACCTGGGTGACCTTCCGCGACATGGGCGCCGCCTTCATGGTTGCCCTTCTCGGCATCTATATCCTTGTCGTTGCGCAGTTCGGCTCGTTCAAGCTGCCGCTCGTCATCCTGACGCCGATCCCGCTCACCCTCATCGGCATCATGCTCGGGCACTGGCTGTTCCACGCGCCCTTCACCGCGACCTCGATGATCGGCTTCATCGCGCTCGCCGGGATCATCGTCAGGAACTCCATCCTGCTCGTCGATTTCATACGCCATGCTCGGACTCCGGGCCGGCCGCTTCTCGACGTGCTGATCGAGGCCGGGTCGGTGCGGTTCAAGCCGATCCTCCTGACGGCGCTCGCTGCCATGATCGGTGCAGGGGTCATCCTCGCCGACCCGATCTTCCAGGGTCTCGCGATCTCGCTCCTCTTCGGGCTTGCCTCGTCGACGCTACTGACGCTGCTGGTGATCCCGGCAATCTACGTCGTGCTGAGACGTTGATGGGCTTCGCGTGGCGATAGGGCGTCCGGTTCTGGGCCACTAGCGGACATAGGACTGCTGGCGTTGGTAGGCGAGGTCAGAACGCAAACTGCGAACTGGCTTGGGTCCGAGACAGTTGAAAGTCCTAGTCTTTTCGAGTTGCGTACTGGGGCATCAAAGTCATCAGGTTCAGAGAATTTCGGCCCTCAGAGAGGCCGTTAAGGCCCGCCCAGCGCCGATGTACTCAACAGGTTGTCGACCGAAATGACGCCAAACCGCGGTGCGCAGGGCGACCGTGCAAACTCGATGAGAGCGTTGGCCCGAGAATATCTGGCGGAGGGAGGGGAACTGGGGTCCAACATTCTCTGGGACGTACTGCGCCGAAGCTGAACAGGTATGCAAGAGTGATCAGAGTTCCCGCGAAGAGTGCCGGACAGGCAGGATGGGTTCATCGGCTCAATGGCCGTATAATTGGTTCAGGCGTCTCGAACAGAGTGCCAGGAACATTTCGCTCGCCACGGGCAGGCGGCGGTCGCTCCTCATGCAGCAGCACAGGACGCTGTAGCGCGCGAGCGGCTCCCTGACCGGGACGTAGATGATGCCGTCGCCGGGCGCATCGGGATCAGCCGATACGCGTGTCTGGAGCGAGATCGCCAGCCCCCGGCGGACGAGCGAGCGCATCAACTCGTAGGAATTGGTACGGAGGAACGGGCTCGGCGGGGTCGAGCCGACGCTGCCCATGCGCGACAGGATGGCCCGGAGGTAGGGAGACTCGTCGGGCATGGCGAGCGTATGGGCGGCCAGCTCCGCCAGGCCGACGCTCTTGCGCCGCGCGAGCGGATGCCCCTCGGGGACGGCGACGCTCGACGGCAGGAAGTATTCGGCGATGAAGCGGACACCCATTTGCGGGGCGACGTCGAAGGCGATCAGGACGTCTATGCGATCCTCGGTGAGCAGGTCGACGAGGGCGGGCGTGTTCTGCACCTTGACGTCGAAGTCGACCGCCGGATGCTCGGCATGGAAGGCGGCGAGCAGGTCGGGCAGGACCTCCTTGGCGAGGATGTCGGTAACGCCGATGCTGATTCGGCCGCGGCGAACGCCCTTCAGCGCCTGGATCTCGTCGCGCGCGGTGTCGAGCTCGTTCAGCGCGTATTGAACGCGGCGGGCGAGGACCTCGCCGGCGGAAGTCAGCTTGATCCCGCGGCGGCCCTTGCCGCGCTCGAACAGGCGCGCGCCGAGCTCCTCCTCAAGCAGCCGCACGTGACGGTTGATGGCGGAGGCGGCGATGTGAATCCTGTCGGCCGCCTTGCGGAAGGAGCCCGCCCGGACGACTTCCTGAAAATAGCGGATGGCCGCCGTATTCAGCGCCCGCCCGGTGCTTCCGATCGCCATGACGTGCTTGCCGATGCGCTAATTTCGAGAACGAAAGTTCATCAATATACTATTTTACGTCCTACGGCGCTGGGCAATAGGCTCGGGGGCATGGAACCTCGTCCGGCCTGAGCCATGAACCCGGCACTCTCGCTCGCTGAACGCACCGCGCTGATGAAAGCCGCCGCGGGGGAGGATCGGCCGGACCTTGCGATCGTCGGCGGCTTGCTGGCCAATGTCCTGTCTGGCGAGTTCCATCTCGCCGACATTCTGGTCAAGGACGGGCGCGTCGTGCGGCTGGTCGAGCCCGGCGAGGCGCTCGACCTCGCCGGCGTCGACATCGTCGATGCCGCCGGGCGGCACGTGGTGCCGGGCCTCATCGATCCGCACATGCATCTCGAAAGCTCGTCGCTGATGCCCGACGAGTTCGCCAAGGCGATCGTCGCCCGCGGCGTCACCACCGTGGCGATCGATCCGCACGAATTCGGCAACGTCGTGGGACTTGCCGGCATAGAAGCGCTGATGCGCTCGACGGCCGGGCTGCCGGTCCGCTTCCTGCTGCGCGTGCCGGCGCGCGTGCCCGAGCTTCCCGATCACCTGGAAACGCCCGGCCGCACGATCGACGATGCCGGGACCGAAGCCATGCTCGGCTGGCCCGAGGCGGCCTGCCTTGCTGGCGACATCAGCCCTAACTTTATCCTGAGCCGCGACGCGACCCAGCTCCGCCGCATGCAGATGGCCTACGACCGCGGGCGCTTCGTCAGCGGCTACGTCCCGCAGCTTCCCGGGCGGGGCATCGACACCATGGTCGCCGGCGGGGTGCAGGACAGCCACGTCCCGAAGAGCGTCGGCGAGCTGGTCGCCAATCTCCGCCACGGCCTGCACGCGCTGCTGACGCCGCGGCCGGGCCGCTTCGAGGCCGACAGCTTCGCCGAGCTCGGCGGGCTGATCCGGCGCGGCGTCATCGACGGGCGCCGCATCTCGCTCTGCACCGACGACGTGCTGGTGCACGAGCTGCTCGCCGACGGGCATCTCGATGCCCGCCTGCGGATGGCGCTGCGCATGAAGGTGCCGGCCATGGCCGCCCTGCAGATGGCGACCCTCAACACGGCGACGCTGCTCCGCCGCGACGATATCGGCGCCATCGCGCCGGGCCGCCATGCCGACCTCGCCATCGTCTCCGACCTGGAGAATTTCGTCGTCGACGAGGTCCTGTTCGGCGGCCAGCGGGTGGCGGCCGAGGGCCGCTGCACGCTCACCATGGCGCGGACCACGCTGCCGGACTTCACCCGTTCGACCATCGTCTCGGACATGCCGGCCTCGGCCGAGGCGCTCCAAATCCCTGTCGCCGGCGACCGGACGGCGGTCCGCTGCAACGTGCTCGTCTCCTCCCATCCGAAGACCCTCGCCCGCAAGGACCTGCCGGTCGTCAGCGGCTACCTCCGGCCCGATGTCGAGGGGGACGTGCTCGCCCTTGCCGTAGTCGAGCGCTACCATTCCTCGGGCCGCATCGGGCGCGGCTTCGTCAGTGGCTTCGGGCTGCAGCGCGGTGCCGTCGCCTCGAGCACCAATCACAACAATCACCACGTCTTCGCTCTCGGCGCCGACTATGGCGACATGAAGCTTGCGCTGGACGAATTGAAGCGGCTGCAGGGCGGCTACGTCGCCGTGCTCGAGGGCAGGATCGTGGCAAGCCTCCAGCTGCCGGTCATCGGCATGATCTCGGACCTGCCGGCGGAAGAGCTCGCCGGCGCCATGGCCGATTTCGAGCGGAGGATGGTCGAGGTACTGGGCTGCTCGGTCGCCAAGCGCCCGATGTACGCGCTCAACTTCATCTGCTCGCCGGTCGTGATGAACTACGGCATGACGGATTTCGGTCTGGTCGATTCCGCCAACCTGAAACCCGTTCCGCTTTTTCCCGAGGGGTAGGTAGGCCAATGGCGCCTCTCCCACGGCCCGAACCCCATGCCGGCCCGCTACCGCATCGCCTCGCATATCCGTCACGCACAGGTTGTCGACCTTAGGAGACATCGAATATGCCAAGCACCAGGAAGACTGCCGCTTTCCTCTCTGCCTCGCTTCTCGCCATGGCCGCGCTTTCCGGAGCGGCCCGCGCCGATCAGAAGCCGGTGACCTTCTCGCTCTCCGACCAGATGAGGGTGAGCTATTTCTGGCTCTATGTCCCGCAGCTGAAGGGCTATTGGGCCGCCGACGACCTCAAGGTGAACATCGAATCGGTGGGCGGCTCGCTGGAAGCCCTCCAGCAGGTTGCCGCCGGCAATGCCCAGTTCGGCCAGATGGGCACCGACGCGGTGATCAAGGCCAACGTCAAGGAAAACATCCCCGCCCAGGTGGCGCTCCTCAATGGTGCCTTCCAGTGGGCCCTTGGCGTTCCCGAGGACAGCCCGATCAAGAGCGCCAAGGACCTCAAGGGCAAGACCGTCGGCGTTTACAGCCTCTCGACCAACGGCAACTCCTTCCTCAAAGCCTACATCAAGTCCGAAGGCCTGGACCCCGAAACCGATGTCAGCCTTGTCCCAGTCGGCTTCGGCGGCCCGGCGCTCCACGCGCTGCAGACCGGCCAGGTCGATGCGCTTTACTTTTGGGATTCGGCCTTCGTCTCCTATGAGAACCAAGGCGCCCATTTCCGGCTGCTGAGGGCAGAGGACTGGGTGAAATATCCGGACTATGCCGTCGCCACGCTAAAGACGGTGGTCGATGCCGATCCGACCATGGTCGAGAACTTCGTCCGCGGCATGGTCAAGGGCATCGTCTTCACCGAGGCCAACCCGGCCTGCGCCGTGAAGCTCTTCTGGAAGGCCTATCCCGACGCCAAGCCGACCGGAGTGAGCGACGAGGTCGCGCTCGAGAACGACCTCAAGTTCCTCAAGGCGCAGATGCTCGAGGGCGAGCTTTCCCGCAAGGCACAGGCGACCGAGAACTGGGGCGCGATAACCGCGGCCAACATTGCCGACCTGCAGGCATTTCTCAACAAGTCCGGGGACGTCCAGGGCACCGCCGATCCGGAGAAGATGATCGTGTCGATCCCGGGCTTCTTCGATAAGGTCAACGACTTCGACAAGAAGGCCATCGAGGAAGACGCCAAGCAATGCAAGCTATGAGGATCGTCGCGGCGCCAGCCGCCGACGATCGCGCCGGCTTCATCGAGATTGCCGGCGTCGGCAAGCGTTACCCGGTGCGCGGCGGCGCACCGGTGACGGCGCTCGCCGATATCGACCTGAAGATCGCCGAGGGCGAGTTCGTCTGCGTCGTCGGCCCGAGCGGTTGCGGCAAGAGCACGCTCCTGCGGATCCTGGCCGGCATCGTTCCCTCCCATGAAGGCACGGTGTCGCTTGACGGCCGCCGGATCACCGGGCCGAGCCGGGACGTCGGGGTGGTCTTCCAGCAGCCGCATCTCCTGCCGTGGCGGACGGTGATGGAGAACGTGATGCTGCCTGTCGAGCTGCAGCATCGCAGCGGGAAGGAATATCGCGAGCGGGCGGAGCACCTCATCGCACTCGTCGGCCTCGGCGAGTTCGCTAGCCGCTATCCGGGGGAGCTTTCGGGCGGGATGCAGCAGCGCGTCGGCATCTGCCGCGCGCTCGTGCACGACCCCAAGGTTCTGCTCATGGACGAACCTTTCGGCGCGCTCGATGCGATGACGCGCGAATTCATGAGCGTGGAACTGCTGCGCATATGGAGCAGTAACCGGAAGACGGCGCTCTTCATCACCCACAGCATCGTCGAGGCCGTATTCCTCGCCGATCGGGTGGTCGTCATGTCGCCGCGGCCGGGCAGGATCGAGGAGATCGTCGGCATCGACCTGCCGCGCCCGCGCACGCCGGAAATGATGACCTCGGCCGCCTTCGGCGACTATGGCGGACGCATCCGCAGCCATTTCGAGCTGAAGGCGGGGGTCGACCTGTGACCGCGACCGCCGGTTCGGCAAGGGAGGAACGCAAGGCGGGCGCGCGCTGGCGCCTCGCCATGAGCAACACGACCCTGCTCACCGTTCTCACCGGCATCGGCATCATCGCCTTCTGGCAGGCCGTGGTGATGATCTTCCGCCTGCCGCGCATCGTCCTGCCGCCGCCAGCGGACGTCGCCGTCTCGCTTTTCCAGAGCCTTTCCACCGGCCGCTTCTACATGCATGTCGGCGTGACGCTGTTCGAGGCGCTGACCGGCTTCATCATCGGCACCGTGCTCGCCTTTGCGCTCGGCATCGCCATCAGTCTGCTGCCCAAGCTGCAACGCACCTTCTACCCCTACATCGTCGCCTTCGAGACGCTGCCCAAGATCTCGATCGCGCCGATCGTCCTCATCTGGTTCGGCTATGGGCTCACCTCGAAGGTGGTGCTCACCGCGCTGATGTCCTTCTTCCCGGTGCTCGCCAACACGATCGCCGGCATGGCGGCGACGCCGCCGGAGCAGAGGGACCTCTTCGTCGCCTTCACCGCCAATCGCTGGCAGCTCTTCTGGAAGCTCAACCTGCCGAACGCACTGCCCTTCATCTTCGTCGGCATCAACCTTTCGGCGCTGCTCAGCGTCATCGGCGCGATCGTCGGGGAATTCGTCGGCTCCAAGTCCGGGCTCGGCTTCCTGATGCTCCAGCGCAACTTCGATCTCGACATGCCGGGAATGTTCGCAATCCTGATCGTGCTCTCGGCGATCGGCATCGTCTTCCACCTCCTCATCCAGTACGCCCGGCGACGCCTGCTCTTCTGGCTGCAGCCCGCCGATGAAAGGATCATCAGCGCATGAGCAAGCCCCAAGCCGCCAACCAGGCCCATGTCGAGACCGCCGCCGTGCATGGCGAAGGCCGGGTGGAGCACCAGTATGGCGACGTCGCCATGCCCCTCCACTTCACCGTCAATTTCGAATACGAGACGCTGGAATCGACGCGCGGCCCCTTTGGCTATTCGCGCCATCGGCACCCGACGCGCGAGCAGGCCGAGGCGGCGATCGCCGCGGTCGAAGGCTCGGCCCATGCGCTGCTCCTCGCCTCCGGTGTCGCGGCGATCGACGTCGTGCTGCGCGGCCTCAAGGCCGGCGACCATATCGTCGCCGACGACGATCTGTTCGGCGGCACCTATGCGCTCCTCGAGAGGCTCTATCGGCCGGTCGGCGTCGAGATCGCCTACGTCAACCTCAGTGCCGGCCCAGACGCCCTGTCGGCGGCGCTGCGGCCGAACACGAAGTTCGTCCTCCTCGAGACGCCGACCAACCCCTTCATGCGCATCGTCGACATCGCCGCCGTCGCCGCGGCGGCGCACCGGGTCGGGGCTGCCGTGGTGGTCGACAACACCTTCGCCACGCCGGTCCTGCAGCGGCCGCTCGAATGGGGAGCCGACCTCGTCGTCTACAGCACGACCAAGTACTTCTCCGGCCATTCGGACATGATGGGCGGCGCCATCATGATGAACGACAAGGCCGCCTATGAGCGGCTGAAATACGTGCAGTATGCCGCCGGCGCGGTGCCGAGCGCCTTCGACTGCTGGCTGCTTGCGCGCAGCATCAAGACGCTTGCCGTGCGTGTCGAGCGGCAATGCGGCAACGCCGCAGCGATCGCCGCCCTGCTTGCCCGGCACCCGGCCGTGGAGACCCTCTATTTCCCCGGCCTCGAAAGCCATCCCGGCCATGCGACGGCGAAGCGCCAGATGCGCGATTTCGGGGCCATGATGTCCTTCGTGCCGCGCGGCGGCATCGAAGTGGCGCGGCTCATCTATGACCGCGTCCGCCTTTTCACGCGCGCCTCCTCGCTGGGCGCGGTCGAATCGCTGATCGTCGCCCCGATCGCCGGCCCGCATATCGGGCGCGCGGGAACCGACAACGCGCCGCCGGCGCACCTGCTCCGCCTGTCGGTCGGCATCGAGCACGTCGACGACCTCCTCGCCGACCTGCGCAACGCGCTCGGAGGAGCCGCGTGACCGCCGCTGCCGCCATTTCCGGGGGCGCCCCGGCGGAGAGGCCCTGGCTCGCCGGCATCGAGGCGAAGATCGGCGGAACCTCCGATCGTCCGGCCTGGGCGACGGGCGAGAAGGCCGGCTCGGTCCTTCTCCTAGACCGCAACGAGAACCGCGACCCGGCGCTGGCCGAGTTCATCCGCGAGCTGACCGCGGGTCTTCCCGCCTCGGTCATGACCGACTATGGCAATCCGGAACCGCTGCGCGAGAAGCTTGCCGCGGGGCTCGGCCTCGATCCCGGGGAGGTCATGCTCGCGCCGGGCTCGGAAGCGTCGATCCGCGACGTCTTCGCCGCCTTCGTCGGCCCCGGCGACGCGGTCCTCTGCCCGGCGCCCACCTTTATCATGGTTCCGGTCTATTGCCGCCAGTTCGGCGCCGCGATGGTGGCGGTCGACTACCGGCGTTCCAAGGCCGGTCCCGCGCTCGATGTCGATGCCTTCTGCGGCCTGATTGAAAGCCGCCGGCCGCGCCTCGTGTACCTGCCCAATCCGAACAGCCCAACCGGAACCGTGGTTTCGCCGCCCGACCTGCGCCGGATCATCCTGGCCGCGGCGGAGGTGAACGCCGCCTGCCTGGTCGACGAGGCCTACTACCCGTTCCACGATTTCACCGCCGTGCCATGGCTCGCCGACCATCCCAACCTCCTGGTCGCGCGCACGTTCTCCAAGGCCTGGGGCATGGCGGGCCTGCGCCTCGGCATGCTGGTCGGCGGCCCCGGCATCATGGCGGTCATGGCGAAGCTGAAGCCGCTGAACGAGGCGGGTGCCCTCACGCTCGCAGTAGCCGAGCGCCTCGCCGATCACCCAGACCAGGTGGCGGAATCCGTCCGCCGTCTCTCGGATGGAAAGGCCTTCTTCTGCGATGCAATGGAACGCCTCGGCTTCGCCGTCCATCGCGGCTCCGGCAATTTCTGCCTGGTCGACTTCGGCGCCGCCGATGCGCGGGTCATGCAGGCCATGGAAGGCATCGCGGTATTCCGCCGCGTCGCCCATCCTTCCATGACCGGGATGCAGCGCATCACGGCGACGACGAAGGAGATGTTCGCGCCGGTGATCGAAAGGATCGCCGCCGTGGGGGCAGGGTGAGCTTCCTGGTGGCGTGCCGCTCCAGGCGCTTGCGCTATCGATCCGCGGTTGGCGATCGCCGACGCCGGGCTTCTCTGGAAGTCCTCTGCGGGTGGATCAGCGCTTTCCGCGTTACCAAGCGAAGAGGGTGCCCCGGCTTTATGGCCGGTATCACCCCGCTGGTCTATGTCGGGCAGTACCAGTCGGCGCGCGCCGAGATATTGGCGGCACCCCGGGTTAGTGAGGTGGCGGTAGATGGTGAGCACGATGTTGTCCGCGACGAGGCTTTCCGAACGCCCTCACCAAGACGTCGCCACGTATTTTGCCTCGGTGAATTCGAGGAGGCCGTGGTGGGCACCTTCGCGTCCGAGCCCGCTCTGTTTCATTCCGCCGAACGGGGCCGCGGGGTCGGATACAAGACCGCGATTGAGCGCCACCATTCCGGCATCAAGCCGCTCGGCGATGCGCATCCCGCGCGCGAAGTTCTGCGTGTAGACGTAGGAGACCAGTCCATATTCGGTGTCGTTGGCAAGCCGGACGACCTCGTCATCATCCTTGAAGCGGACGAGCGCTGCGACCGGCCCGAAAATCTCGTCATGCAAGAGCTTCGAATCCGGGGCGACGTCGGCCAGCACGGTCGGCATGTAGAAAAATCCCTTCCGATCGAGCTTCTTCCCGCCCGTCAGGACCTTCGCTCCCCGCGCCACGGCGTCATCGACGAATTCGGAAACCTTGCGCAGGCTGGGCGCGTTGACGAGCGGACCGCATGCCGTGGCGGGGAGCCAGCCGTCACCGACGCTCACCGCTTTCATCCGCGCCGACAGCTTTTCGGCAAAGTTCTGATGCACGGCCTCGTGCACATAGAAGCGGTTAGCTGCAGTACAGGCTTCTCCGCCGTTGCGCATCTTGGCGATCATCGCCCCGTCGACGGCAGCATCGATGTCGGCATCGTCGAACACGATGAAGGGCGCGTTCCCGCCGAGCTCCATCGAGCAGTTGACGACGCAGTCGGCGGCCTCGCGGAGGAGCTGGCGGCCAACGCCGGTGGAACCCGTGAACGACAGCTTGCGCACCCGCGGATCATGGAGCAGGGCGCCGATGACCGGGCCGGGCGACGAGGTGGTGATCACGTTCACCACCCCGGCGGGCACGCCGGCCTCGGCCAGTATCGCCGCCATGGCGAAGGCAGTCAGCGGCGTTTCCGTGGCGGGCTTGAGGATGCAGGTGCAGCCGGCGGCGAGAGCGGGGCCGATCTTGCGGGTCGCCATGGCCGCCGGAAAGTTCCACGGCGTCACGAGAACGGAAACGCCTACCGGCTGGTACTGCACGATGATGCGATTGGCCCCGCTGGGCGCGATGGAGATTTCTCCGTTTATGCGGACTGCCTCCTCGGCGTACCAGCGGAAGAACTCAGCCGCATAGTTCACCTCGCCCCGAGCATCGGCAAGAGCCTTGCCGTTCTCGATGGAGATCAGCTCGGCCAGCCAATCTGCCCTCGCCATCATTAGTTCGAAGGCCCGCCGCAGGATCTCTGCCCGCTTGCGCGGCGGCGTCGAGGCCCATCCCTCGGCCGCCGCCGCAGCCGCCTCGACGGCGGCAATTCCGTCTTCCACGCTCGCATCGGCGACCGTCGCGATCTTTTCCTCCGTCGACGGGTTGAAGACGTCGATCCGCCGCCCGGTGCATGCGCCGGTCCACTTGCCCCCGATGAAGAGATCGGACGGCACCGAGCCGGGATCGACGGCGGGGAGATCTGCTGTGGCGACTGACGTCATTTCTGGACCCTGTGGCTAGGAAGTGGGGGAAGCAAGGATTCCGTCGAAGGCGGCCTTGGCGATCTGGCCAAGCCTGTCGATGTCGAGCGGGATCGGGTTGTTCTTGACCAGGCGCTGCGAGGCCAAGGACTGTTCCGCGATCCACGGCAGCTGCGCGGGCGCGACGCCGAGTTCCGCAAGCGTGCGCGGCAGGCCGATCTCGCCAAAGAGCGAGGCGACGCGGCTGATCGCCGCGATCGACAGGGCGTCGTCATCTAGTCCCGCGCGATCAATACCCATCGCGGTGGCAATCCGCGCGAATTCGGGGATGCAGGCGGTACGATTGAATTCCATGACATAGGGCATCAGGAGGGCGACGCCGGTTCCGTGCGGCGTGTGCGTGAGCGCGCCGACCGGATACTGGATGGCATGCGCGGCGGCGGTGCCCGCCGTCCCGAAGGCGAGGCCGGCGGCGAGGGCGCCGAGCATCATGTCCTCGCGCGCCGCCTCGTCGTCACCGTCGCCGCAGGCGCGGGCGAGGCTCCGCGAGATCAGTTCGATGGCGAGCAGGGCATGATGGTCGGAGAGCAGGTTCTTGCCGACGAAGACATGCTCATGGACCAGTTGCGGCGTGGGCGGCCGGCGCAGGGCGCTGAAAGCCTCGATGGCGTGGGTGAGCGCGTCGGCTCCCGATATCGCCGTCAGCCCGGCCGGGCAGGTATAGGTCAGCTCGGGATCGCAGATCGCGGTGTGGGAAATGATGTGAGGGCTCGCAATGCCGACCTTCATGATCCTTTCGGGGTCGCCGAGCACTGCGACGGGGGTCACCTCGGAGCCGGTGCCTGCGGTGGTCGGAACCGAGATGAGCGGCAGTACCGGGCCGGGCACCTTGAACTCGCCGTAGTAGTCGCGGATGTTCCCGCCATGCGTGAGCATCACCGCCGTCGCCTTGGCGAGGTCCATGCACGAGCCGCCACCTATGCCGATGACGACGTCCGGCCCGAACTTTCCGGCCGCGGCCCGGCTGTCATCGATGCAGCTCAGCGGCAGCTCGGCAACCGCCCTGTCAAAGACCTGCACCTCGACGCCGTTGGTCTTGAGGTCGTCCATCATCGCGGCGAACGGGCGATCGGCGCCAAGCCGCTCATCGGTGCAGACGAAGGCGCGCGACCCGAGGCGCGCCGCGGACTTTCCCATCGCGCCGCGCTGGCCCTTGCCGAAGACAATGTTGCGCGGGGTCCGGATAGCGCCGAAGCCGGTCATGTCGTCACAGTCTCCATCTGCGGGCCTCAGTTGCTCTTGTTCGACAATGCGAGGATGCCGTCCCAGATATGATCGGGAACGGGAATGCCTTCCTGAAGTCTCGCTTCGCGGACGGCGTGGGATCGGTCGCCCGGAATCGAGACATGATCAAAGCCGGCCGCCGGAGAACCCTGGCGAATCGCCTCGAGATAGGAGCCGATGGCGGCCGCCTCCCTGCCCGACACGGACGTGTCGATCACGATGAAGACGTCGCCCTTGTTGCAGATTTCCGTCGCGTCGAGGGTTCCACGCACTTCCCGCCCGATGGCAGACCCGGTGAGGCTGGTGACCAGGGCCTCGAAGGCAAGGCCGAGCGCATAGCCCTTCGCGGCGCCGAACGGCGCTATCGAGCCGTCGCGCGCGGCTTCGGCATCGGTCGTCGGATTGCCCTCCGCATCGAGCGCCCAGCCGACAGGGAGCGCCTTCCGCCGGTGGGCGTAGTCGTGGACCTGTCCCATGGAGACGAGGCTCGTCGCCATGTCGATGACGAATGGCCGCGGGGTAGCCGGCACGCCGATCGCAATCGGATTGGTGCCGAGCACGGCCTGCCGCCCGCCCCAGGCATGGACGAGCGCCTCGCTGGTCGATATCGCGATGATCACAGTACCGCGCGACGCGATGCGTTCGGCGTACCAGGCCATCATGCCGAGGTGGTTGTTGTTGGCGATGGCCGCGACCGATATGCCCGTGCGGCGGGCCTTTTCGGCAATCGCGTCGAGTGCGGCGCAGGCAACGACCGGGCCGAGGCCGCGTTGTCCATCGACCTCGAGGAGCGCCTCTCCTCTCCACGTGTGGCTTCCGGTTGCCTTCGGATCGGCGACCCTGTTGCGGATTCTCTCCACGATGCGGGCGAGGCGCAGCAGGCCATGCGAAGGGCGGTCGCGAAGCTCGGCTTCGAGAAGAAGATCGACTTGGAGGCGGGCATGCGTATCCGGGGTTCCGAAATGGGTCAGGGCCCGTTCGGAAACGGATCGGATTTCATCGGCAGACAGAATCAAGGATGGACTTCCTTCGGGGCTAGCGGGCGGCGCCCTGAGTAAACCGGTTGAGCAACAGAGCCGCGATGATCACGCCGCCGTAGATGACGCCGCGCGCGCCGGCGGAGAAGTTGACGATCGAGAGCAAGGTGGTGAGCAAAGTCAGGAAGAATGCACCGATTATGGTGCCGCCATAGCCGCCGCGCCCGCCATAGATGGAGGCGCCGCCGATGACCACCGCGGCGATGGCGGGCAGCACGAACGTATCGCCCATGCCGAGGAAGCTCGCTCCGGAGAAGCTGGCGTAGAGTACCCCGGCAAGCGCGGCCGAAAGGCCGGACAGGCCGTAGACGGCAATCAGCACGCGGTCGTTGCGCACGCCGGAAAGGTAGCTGACGAGGGGATTCTCTCCGACGCCGAGCAATTGGCGGCCGCCGCGGGTCACGCGCAGGATGACGATGACGGCGATCGACAGTGCGATCCACAGCAGGACGAGGACCGAGAAGGGGCCAATGAAGCCGGTCGCGAAGAACCGGCCTTCGTCGGCCACGCCGCCGGACGGCGTACCGTCGGTGTAGAGCAGGGTGGCGCCCTGAATGACGTTGTTCATGCCGAGGGTCATGACGATCGGCGAGATGCGGAACTTGGAAACGCCGATCCCGTTCACGAGGCCGATGACGAGCCCCGTTGCCAGCGCGGCGGCGAGACCGAGGAGCAGCATCGCGGGCCGACCCTGCGAAACCTGCGCATAGACGCAAGCCGTGCCGGTTATGGTCCAGGCGATCGACAGATCGATGCCGCCGCTCAGGATCACCAGCGTCTGGCCGATGGCGGCAATGCCGAGGAAGGCGCTCAACTGGGCGATGTGCATGGTGTTGGTAACCGAGACGAAGCCCGGCGCCATCACGTTGCAGACAACCAGCATCAGGAGAATGACCGCGAGCGAGGCAAGCGGGGCGGCACGCGCCGCCAGGAAGGCGCGGAGCGCACGCTGGCGATCCTCGCCCGGGGCGCTGGTGGTGCTTTCGCTCATCGCGCCAGTGCCTCCCGTGCCCAGTCCCTCACCGCTGCCGCGCCAACGACGACGATCAGGATGACGCCGTTGATCAGGCTCTGGTAGAAGTCGGCCAGATCGGCGAAATAGAGCAGGCTGCCGATGATCGTCAGGATGAGCGCTCCCATGACGACGCCTATCGGCGAGCCGCGACCACCGATCAGCGGCACGCCGCCGAGCACCACCGCGCCGATCGACGGCAGGACGTAGCCGTCGCCGATGATCGGCGAGCCGGCCATGGTGCTGATCGCGAAATAGAGGCCGGCACAGGCTGCCAGGAAGCCGGCAAGCACATAGGCGAAGAAGCGGATCCGAGCGACCTTGACGCCGCTCGCCTCGGCCGCGATCTCGTCGCCGCCGATCGCCCGGAGCTGAAGCCCGAACCGCGTGCTCATGATCCAGGTGCCGAGCAGGGCGAAGCCGACCAGAAGGATCAGCGACATCGGCAACAGCGCTGGCTCGGAGGTCAGCACGGCCTGAAGGAAGGCCGGGATCGTCCCGCCGGGTACCGGTAGCACGATGAGGGCGACACCGTCCCAGACAGACATCGTGGCCAGTGTAACGACAATCGGCGACAGACTGAGACGGGCGATGAGCAATCCGTTGAGGGCACCAGCGAGCACGCCCGCCGCCAGCGCGATCGCGATCGCTGGCACAATGCCAAGAGGGAACAGGACCGCCGCGAGCGAGCCGCTCACCGCCATGATGGGACCGAGCGACAAGTCGATGCCGCGCACCAGCACGACGAAATACTGAGCCAGTCCCACGACGACCAGCGGGAGGACGTTGGTCGCGAGGTTCCCTGCCTCGAAGAAGCTGTAACGGCAGCCCTTGAGGACGAAATAGGTGGCGAAGAGAAGAGCGAAGATCGCAACCGATCCGAGCGCCTCTGAATTCCGGATCGACGACAGCCAGCGAGTCACGATCCAACCCTCGACCCGAAGGCGGCATCAACGATCGCTGCCGAGGAAAGCTCGCTGCCGGCGAGCGATTTGCGGATTTCGCCATCCGCCATGACCAGAACCCGGTCGGCCAGCCCGACGAGCTCGTACGTGTCGCTCGAATAGAAGATCACGCCGACGCCCTCGCGCGCGAGCGCCCGCACGAGTTCATAGATCTGATGCTTGGTAGAGATATCGACCCCGCGGGTCACGTCATCGAGGAGCAGCACGGCGGGCCGCATCTGCAGCCATTTCTCCAGAAGGACCTTTTGCTGGTTGCCGCCGCTCAGCGCCCGGATCGGGGTGTGGCCGCTGCGCGTCCGGATCTTGAGGCGGTCGATCGCCTCGGCGACCGTGGCCCGCTCCTTTCGGAAGCGGATGAGCCCGAACCACGAACTCAGCCAGCCGAGGGCGAGCGAGGCAAACGTCATGTTGAACGCGACGCTCTTGTCGAGGAAGACGCCTTCGCTTTTTCGTTCGAGCGGGACATAGGCGATGCCGGCCCCGATGGCGTCGCGTGGTCCGCGCAGGCGCAGCGGCCGGCCCTTGAGCGCGACCGAACCGCCGCGCAGCGGCAGCACTCCGAACAGGGCGCGCAGCAGCTCCGTCTGTCCCTGTCCGACGAGGCCGCCGAGGCCGAGTATCTCGCCGGGCGCCAGCGAGAAGGTTGTGCGCGAGAGCATCGGACCCTCGAGATTGTCGACGCCGAGCAAGGTACCTTCGCGAGGCGGCACCTTCGGCGGAAATCCGCCGCTCGTGTCCCGGCCGGTCATCAGCCTGACGGCACGATCCTGGGGCATCGCGGGGCGATCCGCGACCTCGACCAGGCGGCCGTTGCGCATCACGGCGACCCGATCGCAGAAGGTCGCGATCTCGTCCCAGCGATGCGAGATGAAGAGGACAATTCGCTCCGCATCGCGAAGCTTCCGCACCAGCCGCGCAAGCCAGCTCACCTCGCTCTGGCCGAGAGAAGACGTCGCCTCGTCGAGAACCAGCACTGTCGGATCGCGTTCGACCGAGCGCACGATCTCGATCATCTGGCGCTGGCCGAGCGGCAGATCGCGCACGCGCGCGGTGGGCGCGATGTCGAGCTGATACCGTTCGAGGATTTCGCTCGCTTCGCGGATGGCGCGGCGGCGGTCGATGCTGAGCCAGCGGTGTTTCGGCGCCTTGAGGAGAAAGAGATTGTCCGCGACGGTGAGATTGCCGATCAGCGCCAGCTCCTGGAACACGCTGTCAATGCCGTGGGTGAGCGCGTCGCTGGGGCTGCGCAGAGCGAGCCGATTGCCGTCGAGGTGGATGCTTCCCTGGTCGGGGGCGACCACGCCGGCCACCATGCGGATAACCGTCGACTTGCCGGCGCCATTTTCGCCGACAAGCCCGAGCACCTGCCCCCGCGCGGCATCAAAACTGACATCGCGAACGGCATGGGTAGCGCCGAAGCGCTTATCGATGCCGCGAATGCTGAGCATCGATGGTCGCCTTGTCTGATTGCTGCGGAAAGAGGGCCCGGTAGTCCTCGGCACGACGGGTGGAGCGGCGTCCGCTCGCCGAAGGCACCTGCACGGCGCCCTCGAGCTCAACCGTGCGCATGATATGGCGCTTCAGCGTGCGGGCAGCGCCGGCAGTGTCGCCCTTGCGGAGCGAGGCCAATATCTCGACGTGCTCCTTGAAAGATTGCTGCCGGAAGGACTGGCCGGCATTGAACAGGCGAACCCTGAGCGCTTCGGCGATGCCCGAGATCAGCGAATAGGCCTGCTCCAGGTAGCGATTGCCGGAGAGGGTGATGAAGGCGAGGTGAAAGGCGGTATCGGCGACGATGTAGTCGGGCGCGCTACGCGTCTTCCGCGCCGCCGCCATCTGCGCGATGTTGGCGGAAAGCACCCGCAGCAGCCGCTCGCGATCGCGGACGAGCGCATGACGCATCGCGTCGGTCTCGATCAGGCAGCGGAAGCCGCTCAGCTTGTCGATGTCCTCCGAGGTCGGGGCGCAGACATAGGTGCCCGCCTGCGGGGCAATGGTCACCAGCCCCTTTTCGCGAAGTTCGATCAGGGCTCCCCGGACGGGAGCCTTGCTCATGCCGAGCGCGGCGGCCAACTGTGCCTCGGACAGCGGCTCGCCGAAAGCCAAGCGACCTGAGACGATCGCGTCGCGGATCTGGGTCGCAGCCTTCCTGGTCAGGGACACGGGATACGTCACCTCGGTTGTTTCGCTCATGCCAGACTATGCCGCATTCGATGCTCCTGCGAGCGACGCGCGACCAATAACGCGACGCCCGTCGCTTGACAACTGATATTCTAGACGATCAGATATGCCCAACTGCGTTCGATGGGAAAGCGTCGGCGAAAGCCGCCGACGCTCAGTGAAACGCGTTAAATGGAGAGGGAACTCGTGATGAACATACGATCTTGCATGGTGCCGCTGATGGCGCTTGGCCTCGCCGCAACTCTCGGTACGGCGGCGGGGGCCGCCGACAAGCCGTACGAAATCGCGCTCAGCAATTCGTACATAGGCAATCAGTGGCGCATCGAATCGATCAATCTCGCCAAGGCCTACGCCAACAAGGCACTGAAGGACCGGGTCGTGCTCACGGTGGTGAGTTCGGGGACCGAAGTGCAGAAGCAGATTGCGGTCATGAATGACATGATCGCGCGCGGGGTCGATGCCATCCTGGTCAATCCCGCTTCGGAGCACGGGCTCGACGCCGTGATCGGCCAGGCCACGGCGCGGGGCATTCCGGTAATCGCGTTCGACCATCCGGTGTCTTCGCCGGACGCGTATCGCGTGCACGTCGATTTCGCGAAGTTCGGCGAAATCCAGGCGCAATGGCTGGCTGATGCGCTGAACGGCAAGGGCGACATCATCGTCAATCGCGGCGTGCCCGGCATTGGTGGCGACCAGGAGATCTATGACGGCGCCATGTCGGTGCTGAAGAAGTATCCGGATATCAAGGTCGTGGCCGAGGTCTTCGGCAAGTGGGACGACACGGTCAGCGAAACCGAGGTGACCAAGGCGCTGATCGCCCATCCAAAGGTCGACGGCGTCCTCAATCAGTATGGCGCCTACGGCGCGCTGCAGGCGTTTCTCAACCTGAAGCGTCCCCTCGTGCCAATGAGCGGCGACGATTCGAACGGGTGGCGCGTAGCGCTGCTGAAGTACAAGGACCAGGGCCTGCGCGGCATTTCGGCAGGCGATCCTCCGAGCCTCGGCGCCTACGCGCTCAAGGTCGCCGTCGAGATTCTCGACAAGAAGGATGTGCCGCGCGACATTGTCGTGCCGATCCCGACGATGACGACCGAGACCGCCGAGGTCGGCGTGAACGTGTTCCCCGACCTGCCGGCCGGCACCTTCCCCGGCATCGACATCCCCGGCGCCGACCTCGGCCTGACGATGGACGACGCCATGGGCAAGTAGGCCCAGCCAGACCACATCGCGCGAGCCGGCTCCCCCCGGGCCGGCTCGCCATCACCACACCAGATATCGGAACGCCAGGCCATGTCCGAATTGCGCATCATCGACCCGCATCAGCACTTCTGGAAGCTCGACGCGCCGCAGGGCTACCCGTGGCTCCAGAAGCGCCCGCTCGGGCCCAGCGTGGCCGGCGATCTCGCCCGCATCGCCCATGACTACCTGATCGACGACTACCTCGCCGACACGGCCGGCTTCAACGTGGTCAAATCCGTCCACGTCGAGGCGATCGCGCGCGATCCGGTCGCGGAAACCGCATGGCTCCAGGGATTGGCGGACCGGCACGGCTTTCCGCACGGCGCGGTCGTGCGCGCCTCGCTGCATCAGCCCGATGTGGAGAGCGAACTCGAAAGGCAGACCCAGTTCGCCATCGTGCGAGGGGTTCGGGACATCCTCAACTGGCACAAGAACCCGGCGGTAAGCTATATCGAGCGCTCCGACCTGCTGACCGATCCGGCCTGGCTGCGCGGCTTTGCCCTGCTGAAGAAATTCAACCTGTCATTCGACATGCAACTCTATCCGCTGCAGATGATGGACGCTGCCGCGGTGGCGCGGCGGCATCCGGACGTGCCCGTCATCCTCAATCATGCCGGCATGCCGGTCGACCGCGATGTCGAAAGCCTCGAACATTGGCGCAAGGGCATGCGCGCGCTTGCCGCCTGCGACAACGTGACGGTCAAGGTCTCGGGCCTCGGCATGGTCGACTGGAACTGGACTACGGAGAGCATCAGGCCGTTCGTTCTGGAAACCATCGACATATTCGGGGTCGATCGCTCGATGTTTGCGAGTAATTTCCCGGTGGACCAGATCTACAGCGACTTCGCGACGCTCTATCGCGCATTCTTCGAGATCACGGAGCAGTTCAGTCCGTCGGAGAAGGCCAAGCTGTTCCACGACAATGCCGAGAGAGTCTATCGGCTCTGATTCCTGCGCCTTGAAGTTCCGTACCATTCCAGAGGACGTTCTATGCCGACGATCACGCGGGTTGAAATCTTCCAGGTCGATCTGCCTGCCAAGGTAGCGCGCAGCGATGCGATCCAGGCGTTCAAGAAGCAGGAAACGCCGATGGTCCGCATCTGGACCGACGACGGCGCTGAGGGCACCGGCTACAGCTACACCATCGGCACCGGTGGCTCGGCGGTGATCGCCATGATCCGCGACTACATGGCTCCCTGGCTGATCGGCCGGGATGCGGCGATGGTCGAGGAAATCTGGAAAGGGCTCTTCTTCTACACGCACGCGAATTCGGTCGGCGCCACGGTAAGCCTGGCCCTGTCGGCGATCGACACGGCCCTGTGGGACCTTCGCTGCAAGCGCGCCGGCGCGCCGCTTCACGTGATCGCCGGCGGAGCGCAGGAACGCATCCCGATCTACAACACGGAAGGCGGCTGGCTCAACTTCACGGTCCAGGAGCTCATCGACCATGCTCTGGAGGCGCGCGAAGCCGGCTTCCGCGGCTTCAAGGTCAAGGTCGGCCAGCCCCACGTCGCCGAGGATGGCTCGCGCCTTGGCGCCGTCCGGAACGCGCTCGGCGCCGACTTCGAAATCATGGTCGATGCGAACCAGTGCTTCAATCTCTCGGAGGCGATCCGGCGCGCCAAGCGCTTCGAGGAATTCGACCTTGCCTGGTTCGAGGAGCCGATGCCGGCCGAGGATATCGACGGCCACGTGCGGCTGTCGCGGTCGACGTCGATGCCGATCGCGATCGGCGAGTCGCTCTACCATCCCTCGCATTTCCGCGAATATCTCCAGCGCGGCGGCTGCTCGATCGTCCAGGTGGACGTTGCCCGCATCGGGGGCATCACGCCGTGGCTGAAGACGGCACATCTTGCCGAATCGTTCAACATGCAGGTCTGCCCTCACTACCTGATGGAACTGCATGTCGGGCTCTGCGCGGCGGTTCCCAACGCAGCCTGGGTGGAATTCATCCCGCAGCTCGACGCGGCGACGGAATCGAAGATCAAGATTGTCGACGGCTATGCCGTTCCCTCCAGCGAGGTCGGTCTCGGCATTGCCTGGGACTGGAAGGCGATCGAAAGGATGCGAACCGGCTACGCGGTGGTTGAATGATCGGGGAGCAGCGTAGGCACGGCAGAGGCTTCGGCGGTTGTCCTTTTGGATTGTTCCGGCTTGGTGCGGGACACCGAGGAGCGCCGGTGGGAGGATCCGAGGAATGCGCAGGGAAAGGGCCCGCTTGCCCTTTCCCCTCCCATGAGGCTATCCGCGCTATTCCCAGCTCAGCGCGCCGCCGTTCTGATACTCGATGACGCGGGTTTCGAAGAAGTTCTTCTCCTTCTTCAGGTCCATCGCCTCGCTCATCCACGGGAACGGGTTGTCGGCCTCGCCGAAGACCGGCGGGAGGCCGAGCTGGGCTGAGCGCCGGTTGGCGATGAAGTGCATGTACTCCTCACAGAGCGCGGCGTTCAGCCCGAGGAAGCCGCGCGGCATGGTGTCCCTGCCGTACGCGGCTTCCAGCTCCGCCGCGTCGCGGATCATGCCCGCGACCTCGGCCTGGAACGCCGGCGTCCAGAGGTGCGGGTTCTCCGCCTTGATCTGGTTGATGACATCGATGCCGAAGTTGAGGTGGATGCTCTCGTCGCGGAGGATGTACTGGTACTGCTCGGCTATGCCGACCATCTTGTTGCGGCGGCCGAGCGACAGGATCTGCGCGAAGCCGGTATAGAACCACATGCCCTCGAAGACGACGTAGAAGGCGACGAGATCGCGCAGGAACCGCCGGTCGGCCTCCGGCGTGCCGGTGCGGAAATCGGGATCGTCCAGGCTCTGCGTATGCGCCAGCGCCCAGGCCGCCTTGTCGGTGATCGAGGGCACCTCGCGATACATGTTGAAGAGCTCACCCTCGTCGAGGGACAGGCTCTCGACGATGTACTGGAAGGTGTGCGTATGCACCGCCTCCTCGAAGGACTGTCGGAGGAGATATTGCCGGCATTCCGGGTTAGTCAGGTGCCGGTAGATCGCGAGCACGACGTTGTTGGCGACCAGGGACTCCGACGCAGCGAAGAAGCCGAGGTTGCGCTTCACCATGCGGCGCTCATCCTCGGTCAGGCCGTCCTTCGATTTCCAGAGCGCGATGTCCGCCTGCATGGAGACCTCGGTCGGCATCCAGTGATTGTTGCAGCCGGCGAGATATTTCTCCCACGCCCAGCGGTACTTGAGCGGCAGGAGCTGGTTCACGTCGGCGCGGGCATTGATCATCGCCTTGTCGTCGACGCGGACGCGCGCCGCGCCCCGGTCGATGGTACCGAGGCCAGTCGCATCGGCTGCCAACGGGTCGTGCGGCAATGCGCGCGGCATGGCGGCGGAGGCGGGATTCGGTTCGGACCAGTCGAGCATCGTCATGTTCTCGTCTCCTCGGCTCACTGGCAGGCTTCGCAGGTCGGGTCGTCGATGAGGCACGCCTTGCCCTCCGCCATCGTCGTCGGGATGAGGATCGGAGCGGCCGATGACGGCACCGTGGCCGATACCGCGTTGAGCTTGCCGTCGGTCCCCCTCAGGGTGGATTTCTCGACATGGGTCGCCGAGCGCGAACGAAGGTAATAGGTGGTCTTCAGCCCCCGCCGCCAGGCGAGCCGGTAGAGCGCGTCGAGCTTCCTGCCGTTCGGATTCGCAATGTAGAGGTTGAGCGACTGCGCCTGGTCGATCCACTTCTGCCGGCGCGCCGCGGCCTCGATCAGCCACGCGGCGTCCATCTCGAAGGCGGTGGCATAGAGCGCCTTCAGGTCGTCCGGCACGCGGTCAATCTGGCCGACCGAGCCGTCGAAATATTTCAAGTCCGAAACCATTACCTCGTCCCACAGGCCCCGCGCCTTCAGGTCATGGACGAGCGCGGCGTTCACCACGGTGAAATCGCCCGACATGTTCGATTTGACGTAGAGGTTCTGGTAGGCGGGCTCGATCGACTGGGCAACGCCGCAGATGTTGGAGATGGTCGCGGTCGGCGCGATGGCCATGCAGTTCGAGTTGCGCATGCCGGTCGCGATCACCCGCTGGCGGAGCCCATCCCAGTCGAGGCGCGACGAGCGATCGACCTCGACTTCCGATCCGCGCGCCTCGTCGAGCAGGCGGATCGAGTCGATGGGGAGTATGCCCTTCGACCAGAGCGAGCCGTCGAAGCTCGGATACCGCCCACGCTCGGCGGCGAGATCGACCGATGCCGAAATGGCGTGGAAGGAGATCGCCTCCATGCTCACGTCGGCGAAAGCGACGGCCTCCTTCGAGGCGTAGGGCAGACGGAGCGTCTGCAGCGCATCCTGGAAACCCATGAGCCCGAGGCCGACGGGGCGATGACGGAGGTTGGACCGACGTGCTTCTGGGATGGTGTAGAAATTGATGTCGACGACATTGTCGAGCATGCGCATCGCGGTCGTCACCGTACGCGCGAGACGCGCATGGTCGAGACCGGCGGCGGTCACATGATTGGCGAGATTGACCGAGCCGAGATTGCAGACCGCCACCTCGTCATTCGACGTGTTGAGCGTGATCTCCGTGCATAGGTTGGACGAATGCACGACGCCGGCATGCTGCTGCGGCGAGCGGATGTTGCATGGGTCTTTGAACGTGACCCAGGGATGGCCGGTCTCGAAGAGCATGGTAAGCATGCGCCGCCAGAGGTCGAGAGCACGCACGCGCCGGAACACCTTGATGCGGCCCGCATCCGCGTCGGCCTCGCGCGCCTCGTAAGCCTCGCGGAAGGCCATGCCATAGAGATCATGCAGCTCCGGCACCTCGTCCGGAGAGAAGAGCGTCCATTCAGCGTCCGCCTGGACGCGCTCCATGAACAGGTCCGGCACCCAGTTGGCCGTGTTCATGTCGTGGCTGCGGCGGCGGTCGTCGCCGGTATTCTTCCTGAGGTCGAGGAACTCCTCGATGTCGACGTGCCAGGTCTCGAGATAGGCGCAGACGGCGCCCTTCCGCTTGCCACCCTGGTTGACGGCGATGGCCGTGTCGTTGGCGACCTTCAGGAAGGGCACCACGCCCTGGCTCTCGCCATTGGTGCCCCTGATGTGCGCGCCGAGGCCGCGCACGCGCGTCCAGTCATTGCCGAGGCCGCCGGAATATTTCGCCAGCAGCGCATTGTCCTTCACCGACTTGAAGATGCCGTCGAGGTCGTCGGGCACGGTGGTGAGGAAACATGAGGAGAGCTGCGCCCGCGTGGTGCCCGAATTGAAGAGGGTCGGGGTCGAGGCCATGAAGTCGAAGGAGGACAAGAGGTCGTAGAACTCGATGGCGCGTGCCTCGCGGTCGATCTCGCGAAGCGCCAGCCCCATGGCGACGCGCATGAAGAAGGCCTGCGGCAGCTCGAAGCGCGTGCCGGCTTCATGCAGGAAATAGCGGTCGTAGAGGGTCTGCAGGCCGAGGAACTGGAATTTTGCGTCGCGTTCGGCTTTCAGCGCCGCGGCGAGGCGGGCTAGGTCGAAGCGTGCCAGCTCGGGGTCGAGGCGGTCCAGCGCGATACCCTGAGCAACGAAGGCCGGGAAATAATCGGCATAGCGTGATGCCATCTCGGCCTGTGTCGCCTGGTCCGGGCGGCCGGCGACGAAGGTAAGGGCCTCGCGGCGCAGCTTATCGAGCAGGAGGCGGGCGCTGACGAAGGCGTAGTTCGGCTCGGTCTCGACCAGCGTGCGCGCGGCGAGGATCGGGGCCAGCGCCAATTCGTCGAGCGAGATGCCGTCATAGAGGTTGCGCGTCGCCTCGGCGAGGATCGGCTCGGCCGCGGTGCCGTCGAGCCCGGCGCAGGCTTCCTCGACGATGCGGGCGAGGCGGGAGGCATCGACGGGGACGAGACTGCCGTCCGCGCGCCTCATGCGGAGCGTGGGCGCGGCGGGCGCAATCGGCGCCTGCTTCACGGCGGCGCGCTCGCGTGCCCGCTCCTCGCGATAGAGCACATAGGCACGCGCCACCTTGTGGTGCTCGCCGCGCATGAGGGCAAGCTCGACCTGATCCTGGATGTCCTCGATATGGAAGAGGCGCGAAGCGTCCGGCCGGCGGGTCAGTCCATTCACCACCTGAGCCGTCAGCGCCTCCACCGCCTCGTGGATGCGGCGCGAAGCCGCTGCGCCGGACCCCTCCACCGCGAGGAACGCTTTGGTCAGTGCCACGGCGATCTTCGACGCATCGAAGGCGGTGACGCTGCCGTTCCGGCGGATGACCCGGAACTCGGGTTCGGTCGGCTTGTCGATAGAGGCAATGGCGGAGAGGAGCGGCAGCGGCGCTGTGTGATGCGCTTCGGCAAGAGACATTCATGACCCCCGTGGTTGGCTGACGGAGGCGCGACGATGCCGGCATGGCCGAAGGCAGCCGAGCGGCTGCGCGCGACCAAGCGACCCGCCGGGACACCCCGCCCGTGGACGTTCAAAGACCGGTCACGGCAGGTCTTCTGGCTCGCGGATCGACGCGGCTGCCGGCCTTCCCAACGCTTATGGCGCCAGTGGCATAGTCGGCAGCAGCTCACCGCTTACAGCTGCGGGGGCAGCCCCGGCATTGGCTTGCGCCGCACCGGGTTCCCTCTTGGCTCCCGACGAATCGGGAGAACCGTGACGCTATATGTAGTGGCTGCTCAGAGCTCCCTGTCAATCTGTGCAAGTCGGTTCATTCGTCTACCGCTCCGGCGGACCCGATTTATTGTCGATCTGATCGAACAGCGTCTTCTCCGGCTCTGCCGCGACCGAGATGCGTCCGCGGCTTGCGGGTGTGAAGCCGAACTCGGCGGAGATGCGCATCATGATCTCGGCCTGTCGGTTGGCGATGGAGACGTAGGGCGACTGGATAGGGAAGCCGGTGGGCGATTTGACCATGGCGCCGTATTTCTGGATGGCCTCGGTGGCTTCGGCCCAGAGGGCATAGGCGGCGCAGTAGGCGGCAAGAGCCGCCCGGTCGAGATGCGTGAGGACGCGGAGCGGGCCGAGAGTGGTGACCAGGCGCGCCCATTCGCGCTGGGCGGCGGGGCTGAGTTCAGGTGGACAGTCGGGAACGGCCGGCTCGGGGCGGGGCTCGTCGGCGTTCAGGGGATGCTTGCCGGGATTGCCGGTGAGGATCTTCAGGCGGGTTGGGGTTGGCTTGCGGCCGCGCATGGTCAGGCCTCCGAGGTGGACGGGGAAGAGGGAAGGGGAGTGGCGGCGCCCGCGGGAAGAGGCGCCTCGCCGGCATCTGGGCGAGAGTCAACAGCGAGTGATGCGAGATGCTGGGTGTTGGCGATGTCGCCGGAGGACGAACCCGTGTCCTGCGCAGTCCAAAGCGCATCGCGCTTCCGTCGCGGAGCTTCGGCCTCCGAACCACTCGTTGGCTGAATAACCGCTGCGGGCTCCGCCGCACGGTCCCCAGCTAGAGGGGGCGAGCCATCCGGGGGCCCGGCGGCGCGCTCCTCGGCGACCTGGCCGAAGGTCTTCCCACTGCTGGAGAGGACCGCCTCCTTGCCGGTGAAGGCCTGCCAGCGGCGGATGGCGACGTCGACGTAGAGCGGGTCGAGTTCCATGGCGAGGCAGAGGCGACCCACACTCTCGGCGGCGATCAGGGTAGTGCCGCTGCCGAGGAACGGTTCATAGACGGCATCGCCGGGTATGCTGTTGTTGAGGATCGGCCGGCGCATGCATTCCACCGGCTTTTGCGTGCCGTGGACGGTCTCGGTATCCTGGTTGCCGCTGGCGATCTCCCACAGCGTGGTCTGCTTCCGGTCCCCCGTCCAGTTGCCCTTCTTGCGGACGGCATACCAGCAGGGTTCGTGCCTCCAGTGATAGTCGCCAATCGGCAAAATCTGACGGCGCGATTTACCGCCGATCAACCCCTAGCACGCCACGCTGGGTGAGGTTGTTCGGAATCGCAGGGATCGCGCTGGTCTTGGTTTTTCTCCTCATGCATCTGACCGGAACGGCGCCAATGACTCACGGAATGCCGTAGCGATCATGACGCCCGGGCTGCGGAAGTTCGCGCTCACTCTGCATGTGATTTCGTCGGTCGGCTTTCCGGGTGCGGTCGCCTGCTTCCTCGCCCTCGCCACTCTCGGTCTCGTGGGGCAAGACCCTCAGCTCGTTCGCGCTGCCTATACTGCGATGGCGGCGATGACGTGGTTCGTTATCCTCCCACTGAGTTTTGTCGCTCCCCTCACCGGGATTGTCTCCTCATTGGGTACCAGCTGGGGTCTGTTCCGACACTATTGGGTACTCGTGAAATTCCTGATGACCATCCCGTCCACCGCAATCTTGCTGGTGCACATGCGGCCGATCGATCTAATGGCGGATGTGGCGGCTGCAAGGGCACTAACAGCCGCCGACCTCGGCGCACAAATCCAGCTCGTCATGGCTTCCGGCTTAGCGGTGATCGTGTTGATCGTGGCCACCGCGCTCTCGGTCTATAAGCCGCGCGGCGTGACGCCTTACGGTTGGCGCAAGCAGCAAGATCAGCGGACATTGGTTCTGCCGTAAAATTTCAGTCATCCGCTGATCTCCAGCGCGGCGTTCGAACTCACCGGAGCGCTAGATCTTCGCTGAACGAAGCCTCAAGGCGTTTCCAATGACGCTGACCGACGAGAGCGCCATGGCTGCGGCTGCGATGATCGGCGACAGCAGGATACCAAAGGTCGGATAAAGAATGCCCGCGGCGACGGGCACACCGGCAGCGTTGTAGATGAAGGCGAAGAAAAGGTTCTGCCGGATATTGCCCATGGCGGCGTGGCTCAGGCGGCGGGCTCGAAGGATGCCTGTCAGGTCGCCCTTGAGAAGCGTCACCCCGGCGCTCTCTATCGCCACGTCGGTGCCCGTTCCCATGGCGATCCCGACATCCGCGGCAGCAAGCGCCGGTGCGTCGTTGACGCCATCACCCGCCATGGCGACGACGCGACCCTCACTGCGGAGCCGCTGCACCACCTCGCTCTTGTGGTCGGGCAGCACCTCGGCCTCGACCTGATCGATACCGAGCTTACGGGCCACCGCTTCTGCAGTCGTGCGGTTGTCACCGGTCAGCATGATGATGCGTATTCCCTCCGCGTGTAGCGCTGAGAGCGCCTCCTGAGTCGTCGCCTTGACGGGGTCGGCTATGGCGATCACGCCGGCCGGCTTTCCGTCGATGGCGACGAAGACGGCCGTCGCTCCGTCTGCTCTGAGGCGCTCGGCCTCCGCCTGGAGGGGCGCGGCATCGATCGCAAGCTCGCGCAGGAACCCCGCATTGCCGACATGAACGCGCTTCCGCTCGACCATGCCGAGAGCGCCCTTGCCGGTCGGCGCGTCGAAACCCATGACTTTGGCCACTTGGATTCCGCGCTCCATGGCAGCGGCAACGATGGCCGCCGCAAGGGGATGCTCGCTGGCCTTTTCGACGCTCGCCGCAAGCTTGAGGACAGTCCCTTCGTCGAAGCCCTCGGCGGGCACTATGGCGACCACCTTAGGCTTGCCTTCGGTGAGGGTGCCGGTCTTGTCGACAACGAGGGTGTCGACCTTTTCCATCCGCTCCAGCGCCTCAGCATTCTTGATCAGCACGCCCGCCTGAGCGCCGCGTCCGACCCCCACCATGATCGACATGGGCGTAGCGAGGCCGAGCGCGCACGGACAGGCAATGATCAGCACGCTGACGGCAGCGACGAGACCATAGGCCAGCTTCGGGTCCGGACCCCAGATCGCCCAGGCAACGAAAGCAAGCACGGCTATCAGGATGACCAACGGCACGAACCAGCCCGAGACCTGGTCCGCCAGCCGCTGGATCGGCGCCCGACTCCGTTGGGCGTCCGCCACCATCTGGACGATGCGGGCGAGGAGCGTGTCGCGGCCGATCTTTTCCGCGGTCATCACCAAGGCCCCCGAGCCGTTGATCGTCCCACCAATCACGCGATCGCCTTCTCCCTTCGTTACCGGCATCGACTCGCCGGTCACGAGGGACTCGTCGACCGGTGACCGACCTTCGACGACCGATCCGTCAACCGGCACTTTCTCGCCGGGACGCACACGGAGCCGATCGCCGATGCCGATCAGCTCGAGCGACACCTCCTCTTCGGAGCCGTCCGACCGGATACGGCGTGCTGTCTTGGGGGCGAGATCGAGAAGGGCCCGAATTGCACCCGATGTCTGCTCGCGCGCGCGAAGCTCCAGCACCTGACCAAGCAGCACCAGCACGGTGATGACTGCGGCGGCCTCGAAATAGACGGCGACCGATCCATCCATAGCCCGGAACGCCGCCGGGAAGATTCCAGGTATCACCGTCGCGACGACGCTGTAGAGCCACGCTACGCCCGTGCCGAGAGCGATCAGCGTGAACATGTTCAGATTGCGGGTGACGAGAGAATTCCAACCCCGCACGAAGAATGGCCAGCCGGCCCACAGAACCACCGGGGTCGCCAGGATCAGCTGAATCCAGTTGGAAAGCTGCGGACCGATGAGCGCGTGGAGATTGGTCAGGTGGCCGCCCATCTCCAGAGCAACGACCGGGACGGACAAAGCAAGGCCGATCCAGAACCGCCGCGTCATGTCGACGAGCTCGGGATTGGGCCCGGAATCCGCGGTTACCATCACAGGTTCAAGGGCCATCCCGCAGATCGGACAAAAGCCCGGCCCGACCTGCCGGATCTGCGGATGCATCGGGCAGGTATAGATCGTGCCCTCCAGCACCGGCTCTTTCTTCACCGCCTCCGGGGCCAGGAATTTTGTCGGATCGGCAACAAATCGTTCGCGGCAGCGCGCCGAGCAGAAATAGTAGGTGTGGCCGGCATAGTCCGCGCGATGCTTGGCGGTGTGCGGGTCGACGTCCATCCCGCACACCGGGTCCTTGACGAGATGGGCGGCTGCCGGCGCGGCCTGCGCGTGACCACTGCCGTGGTCGTGACCGGCGTGAGGTGATCCGTGCACGTGGCTCTTTGCCGGCGCCCCCTCGGTGACGGACTTGGTGGGCTCGGGACCATCGTGCTCGCAATTGCATTCCGTGCCGTCGGCGTGTCGGTGTGCATGCTGTTCGTGTTGCATAGCGAGCCTTCTGGAGACAGTTCGCGCGAACCCTTAGGGGGTATAATCGATGATTGACAGATAATACCCCGAGAGGGTATGCGTCAAGCCATGCAAAAAGACACGAAAGCCGCCGTGCGGAAACGTCTCAGTCGGATCGAAGGCCAAGTCAGGGGCTTGGCTCGGATGGTCGACGAGGATCGCTACTGCATCGACGTGGTGACGCAGATATCCGCGGTCAGGGCGGCGCTTCGCCGTGCGGAGGAGGAGATTCTTCGCGATCACGTCGCCCATTGCGTCGAGCACGCGATTGCAAGCGGCGACAAGAAGGACCAGCGCCAGAAGATTGCGGAGATCATGGACGTGCTCGGCAGGGCCGACCGGTAGCGCTGCGCGAGATTGTTATTCGCAAAACCCTCTTTCTCGGGACTGAAGCCCATGCATTGTTCAATGGACCGTCGCAAATTCCTGCTCAATTCAGCCGGATTAGCTGCTACCGGTGGCCTCGCCAGCCTTCTCCCTATCTCGTTGAATCGCGCACTGGCGTCCACCACCACGACCCTCACGATTGATCGGCGAACGATCGAGGTAATGGGGAAGGCAGCGTCGGTTTTCGGCATCCTGCAGCCAGATGGCACGTCGGGGATCACGCTCGGCCCGGGCGACCTGTTCCGCGTCGATCTTGTTAATGCTGCGAGAGAGGACGCCATCATTCACTGGCACGGCCAGAAGCCGCCCTACCTTCAGGACGGTGTTGCCGACATGAATGTTTCCTTGATCGGCGGGAGCGGGTCTCGAACCTATGACTACGCCCCGACGCCCGGGACGCACTGGATGCATTCTCACCACGGACTTCAGGAGCAGGCTCTATTGGCAGCTCCGTTGGTCGTGCGCGGCGCTGACGACGTCAAAGCCGATGCACAGGAGGTCACGATCCTTCTGCACGATTTCAGCTTCCGCGATCCGGTCGAGATTCTGGCCGGCTTGACCGGCGGTGCCACCCCGGGCGGTCACGACATGAAGGGCATGTCCGGCATGGGAGATACGGGCGGGATGGCCGGAATGGATCACTCGGGCATGAACATGGACCTGGGGTCCGGAGCTTCCTCGGGCGACGGCATGAAGATGGCGATGCCAGATCTCAACGATGTCGCCTACGACGCCTTTCTCGCCAATGATCGGACGCTGGACGATCCACTTGTCGTCCGAGTGGAGCGAAACGGCCGCGTGCGACTGAGGCTGATCAACGGTGCCGCATCGAGCGCTTTCTGGATCGATCTTGGCGCTCTGAGCGGAACCCTGGTCGCCGTCGATGGCACGCCCGTCATACCAGTGGCCGGTTCACGGTTCCCGATGACGATGGCGCAGCGGCTCGACGTGATGATCGATGTCCCGGCAGGTGGCGCGTTTCCGGTCTTTGCGCAGGTAGAAGGCAAACGCGATCGCACCGGATTCATCCTTGCCGCGCCGGGTGCTCGTGTCGAAACGGTTTCCGGTACTGCCGAGTCTGAAGCGCCTGCCGTCGATCTTTCGTTGGAGATGAAGCTTCGGGCATCGAACCCCCTCACCGAACGGCCGGCTGACACTGTCCTTGCCATGGCCCTCACCGGCGCGATGTCGCCCTACGTCTGGTCAATCAATGATCAGGCGTGGCCGAACGTGGACCGGCCCGTGATCAAGAAAGGTCAGCGCGTCGTCATTGAGATGCGGAACCGGACCATGATGGCACATCCCATGCACCTCCATGGCCACCACTTTCAGGTGATCGACCTTGGCGGCGCAGCCCTTGCCGGGGCGGTGCGGGACACCGTGCTCGTGCCGGCAATGGGTGTCGTGAAGGTTGCTTTCGACGCCGACAATCCGGGCCGCTGGCCCCTGCACTGCCACAACCTCTACCACATGGTCACCGGCATGATGACGGAGCTGGTCTACGACACTTTCGCCTGAGATCGGGCCTTGGCACGGTCTTGAAATGGGCCCGCGGATCAACCGATGTTTTTAATTTCAAAGCTGGTCGAATTCCTTCTCCTTCCCTCCAATCTGATTGGCTTCATCGCCGGGCTGGGGCTTCTCGCGCTTCTGTTGCGGCGCCCCCGGCTTGGCCGCGCCGCGCTCGTGATCGCCGCACTGCTCCTGGCGATTAGTGGTTGGACGCCATTCGGGCGCGCGGCACTGATGGTTCTGGAGGACCGCTTCCCTCAGCCCAAACTGGCCGAGCCGATAGCCGGCATCATCATGCTCGGGGGAGCGGTCGACACGCACATCACCGCCGAACGCGGGGAGCCCACACTCAACGAAGCAGGCGAGCGCATCACCGCCGTGGCCGAGCTCAGCCGACGGTTCCCGCAAGCGAGGCTGTTGCTCTCAGGAGGCGCCAATCACGTCCTCACCGCTCAGCCCGTAACCGAATCGGCCGTGGCTCGCGATCTGCTAATCGGGCTTGGCGTCGACCCGCAGCGCATCGAACTCGAGGAGCGCTCCCGTACCACTTGCGAGAACGCGGAGCAGAGCCTTCTCGTCGCGAAGCCGAATGAGGGAGGTCGCTGGGTGCTGGTCACTTCCGCTAGCCACATGGCACGAGCCATGGCGTGCTTCAGGGCAGTTGGCTTTTCCGTTATCCCCTACCCGGTTGACTATCGGACACGTGGCGCCGCGGACCTGCGCCGGCCCGTCGATTCGATCGCCGATGGTTTGCAGGCACTTGATCTGGCGGCGCACGAGTGGATCGGGCTGGTCACTTACCGGCTTTCCGGTCAGACTCGCGCGTTGTTTCCGTCGCCGTAGACCGGGTCCGTTGGATTGCTTCCTTCGCTGCTGAGTCTATAGTCGATGTTGATGCTAATCGGCCGCGCTTGTCTCGCCCTCTTGCTCGTTCTGGCCCTCGCGCTCGGAGCAGGTCGACCTATGCCTGCGTCCGCCGAAATGCGGGGCGGCATGCAAGCATCCGATATGGTCATGAAGGGCATGACGTCCGACCTGCCGATGTCGGGCATGTGCGATAAATGCATCAAGAAGGACCAGGCAAAGCACGCGTGCTTCGCGGTCTGCGTTGGCCTTCAGGCCGTCCTGCCGATTGGGAGCGTGCTGAGGGTCGCGGCGACAGCGCCTCACGATCCGCTCGCCGAGCGACTGTTTAATGGCTCTGGCGCACCCCCTGATCTTCCTCCCCCCAAGCTGATCGTCAGCGTCTAGGCAGCTGACCACCGCGTCGCGGTTGCATGGCTGTTTGCCGTTCGCGGTTGCGCCGCTTCGTGCGCTCCCGAGGCTGGGCTTGCGTGAATAGCTGCAGGTTCATCCCTGCGCACCGCGCCAGCGATCAAACTGAGCTTGAGGAGAATCAAAGATGGTTCGAGACCCATTCACACGCCGAAGGGCTTTGGGATTTTTGGCTGCCGCCCCGTTCGCCCTGCTGAGCACTACATTTCTGACCCGAGTCGCATTGGCTGTTGAGAACGACGACGACGCCGCGCTGATGAAGCGCTTCGACTTCCTCAGCCAAAACGGCAACGTCAACTGTTCGGCGGAGTTCGAGGCGTCAATCGCCACCATGCCGGCGGATGCAAGGCTGCAGGGGTCCTGCTGCGCGCCCATGGATGGCGCCCGCTACCTCACGCAGATCAAGGGAATTCGCAAATACGCCGATCTCTCCGAAGTCCCGCCCGATCCCTATGACATCCCGGCCGGTATCGCCCAAAAGCTAATGCCCTATTACGACCTCACCCTGAACGGCACGGAACAAGCGGCTTACGATTTCGCCATGACGAACTCGGACATGCGCGGCCCGTGTTGTTGTCAGTGCTGGCGCTGGAAGGTCTATGGCGGCCTGGGCAAGCACCTGATCAAGGACCGCCAGTTCACCGGTCAGCAGCTCGTCGACCTCTGGAACATCGCCCAAGGTTGCGGCGGACCGGCGAGTGCAAAATGAGCGCTGAAAACGCAACACCGGTCGAGCCGGCGAAAGACAAGGTCCGAGAGGCCAGTGGCTTCTGGGGGAGACATCTTCTGACGCCGGCGGCGATCATTGTCGCCGGCGTGATGATCTCCGGGACCATTCTTTGGAGCAACAAGCAGTTCCTGGACGTGGCGCGCCTCGCTTACAGCGCGTCTCCACCGGCGGGCGAGTCCCCCACGGCTGCGCCGCCCCCGCAACCGCCGGCCCCTGCTTCTGACATTGCCAAGGTCAATCTCGAAGGTGAGCCCTTCATCGGCGATCCCAACGCGCCGGTCGTGATGGCCTACTGGTTCGACTACCAGTGTCCCTACTGCAAGCAGGAAGAGGAGAACGTCCTTCCACAGTTGATCAAGGACTATGTCGATGCCGGCAAGGTCAGGATCGTGTTCAAAGACTTCCAGTTCCTCGGGCCGGACTCGCAGATTGCCGGTCTTGCAGCGCGGGCGGTGTGGGAGGTGGCACCGGACAAGTTCCGCGAATGGCACAAGGCGATGTTCGATCACCAGGACGATGAAAACGCCGGCTGGGGCAACAAGGACGACATCGTCGCGTTGACCAAAACGATTCCCGGTATCGACATCGCCAAGATCGAAGAGCTGATGACCAGCCGGGCGGCCGACTACAACAAGGCGATGGAGGCCGACGCCACCGAGGGCAACATACAAGGCGTCGGCGGCACACCGTCCTTCCTGATCGGAAAGCAAATGATCGTCGGCGCTCAACCTTATCAGTCGCTGAAGGCGGCGATCGATGGAGTGTTGCGCGCCATGTAGCCGAGCCCAACCGGCGCCCTTGAGAAAGGGCTGACATGGACATCAGCCTCCAGCCTTGGAAGTGGACCGAGTTGTGGCCGTATGCGGTCGTGGTCGGCGTCCTCCTGTCGTGGGCGCTCTACCATTTTCTCGCTCCTGCCAGTTGGCGCGACTGGGCGGGTGCGGGCGTTGTTCAGGCCTTTGTCATCGCCCTCTACGCGGAGATGTACGGCTTTCCGCTGACCGTCTACCTCCTGGCGGGACTGCTGCCACTGAAGGTTCCCCTTCTTCATTCAAGCGGGCATCTTTGGGCGACGCTTCTCGGCCTCGGGCAACTGGGAGCAGCGATTGAGACAGTGCTTGGTTACACCCTGCTGCTCGTCGGCGCCCTGCTGATCGTCAAGGGCTGGGTGAGAATCTACTTCGCCAGTGGGAAGCTCGTCGAGGACAGCGTCTACGGCCTGATCCGACATCCGCAATACGCAGGGATATTCCTGATCGTCCTCGGCGAGATCATCGACTGGCCGACAATCCCTTCACTGGTCTTCGCGCCGATCATCATCTTTATCTACGTTCGCCTCGCGCGTCGCGAAGAGCGCCGCCTCGACGAGGCGTTCGGATCGGCGTACCGGGCCTACCGGGAAAGCGTGCCGATGTTCATCCCGCATCGGGAGGCGCTCCTTCTGCTCCTCCTCGGCGCTTGAGGTCGGCTTTCGCGCCTCCGAAGACCCATCCTCTATCCTCTATTGCATGTCCCCACGAAGGCGCCTCGCCATCTCCGCTGAGTCCGATGTGCTCAGGAAGGACGTATCGTAGGAGCCGTCGGGGCGCATCACGTAGACGGTTCCGGTGTGATCGACGAAGTAGTCGTCTCCGACGACCCGCTTGGCGTAATAGACCTTGTAAGCTGAAGCGGCCGCGGCGACCTGATCGGGCGTGCCCGTCAGGCCGAGGATGCGGGGATCGAAGGCCGTAGTGTAGTCGGCGAGAGTCTGCTGCGTGTCGCGAAGGGGATCGACGGTGATGAACAGCGGCTGGATGCGATCGGCAAGCGGACCGAGCTTCGCCATGGCATCGGCGATCTCGCTCAGCGTCGTCGGGCAGACGTCGGGGCAATGGGTATAGCCGAAGAAGACCAACAGCCATTTACCGCGAAAGTCCCGGTCGGTGACCTGGCGCCCACTCTTGGTATCGATCAGCTGAAACGGACCACCGACGGTGGGGGCGCCACGCTGATGGAGCCAGAGGATCGACCCGATCGCCAAGGCGAGTACCAAGACAGCCAGAACTGGACCCCAGGCGAAACGCAGGCGTCGCGGCTCAGCCGGTGGAGGCGACCCCGTAGTCTCCTCGATCACTTCATGGCTCACATCCCGCTCATATCATCCATCGCTCCGACCTTTCCGATCTTGACCGTCACCTCGATGGCGCCGGCCTTCTCGAAGGTGAGCGTCAGCGGGAACGACTGACCTTCCTGCAGCTGCTGCTTCAGCTTCATCATCAGGTGGATACCACTCGGCTTGAGCGTGACGGACGCGCCGGGTGGTACGTCGATAGTCTCGAGCTGGCGCATCTTCGAGACGCCGTCCTCGCTCTTCTCCTCATGAAACTGGATACTCTCGGCGATCGGGCTTGACGCAGCGACGAGACGGTCGGCGTCCATCCCGTTGTTGACCAGCGTGAGATAGGTGACTCCGTTCGGCGCTCCCTTTGGGCTGGCACGCGCCCAGGCATGCTCGACGGCGATGCTTCCGGCAGCCTCGGCCGCCGTGACCGTCCAAGCGCCGACGACCAGCATCAGCAACGCGATCAGATAGCGCATGTATTTTGCTCCTTGCATGTCAGGCGTTCCCGAATGGACTTTCGCAGCCACTCGGCCATCTGAGCGGGCGGCGTCTCCCCCTCCAGCACGTCGACGAACTTCCCGTCCGGGTCCATCAGATAGACGTAGGAGCTATGGTCGACGAGATAACTGCCGTCGCCCTCGGCCTTCTGCGGCTCGGCAAAGACGCGATAGGCTTTTGCGATCGCTGCGGTTTGGGCCTCGGTACCTGTCAGGCCCTCGATCCTCGGATCGAACGATTTGAGGTACTCGCCAAGCGCCGCGGCGGTATCGCGCTTCGGATCGATCGTGATGAAGAGCGGCCGGATCGGGTCCGCTTCCTCACGCAGCGTCTGAAGAGCGATGCTCATGTTGGTCAAGGCGGTAGGACAGGCGTCGGGGCAGAAGGTGTAGCCGAAATAGATCAGCATCCACTTGCCGCGATAGGTCTGGTCGGTGACCGCCTTACCGCCCGTCGAGATCAGAGTAAACGGGCCACCGATCGCGGCGCTGCCGGATGAGACGACATTGTGCACCGCTCGATTCGAATCTGGCAGGCGGTTCATCACCAGCGCGAAGACGGCGCCGTCGAGAATGAGCAGACCGATCCCAAGAATGAGAAAGAAGCGAACGCCACGCGTCATCATAGCCCGCGAGGCACCTGCTTCTCGACGCCATCTCCCGATGGCCCCGCGAACGGCACAGGGTCCGACTTTTTGGCCGGCGGATTCGGGTGACCGCGCATATTCATGCAGAGACCGAGCGCGCACATGACAGCGCATGGAGCAAGGGAGAGAATGAGCGGTGCAGCACCGACCGCCACCAGCCAGCTCCAGTTCAGGGCCAAGCCCATCGCGACAACAGCGATACCCGAGATCGTCAGACCGCGCGGAGTCATAACCCACGAGCGGACACGGGTCAGGGCAGTTTGGCCATGCTTGCTTTCCGTCACCGCGGGTCCATCGGTGCAGCAGGCCATGTCCTTCGTCATGTCCGTTCTCATCATCCGATCCTTTGAAAGATGGGGAAGGTTTCGAGCAGCCAGTACGAGAAGGTGGAAAGCTGGCCGGTGATCATGGCCGCCCCCATCAGGACCATTACGCCACCGGCGCCAACCTGCAGCGAGCGGCCGGTGCGGCCGAGGGTCTTCAAACGACCGAGCAACCGATCCGTGAATACGGCCGACAAGAGGAACGGGATGCCGAGGCCGAGTGAATAGGCGGTCAGCAGCGTGACGCCTTCGGAGACGGTGGCGGTCACCGCGCTCGTGGTCAGGATCGCACCGAGCACGGGCCCGATGCAGGGTGTCCAGCCAAGCGCGAAAGCCAGTCCGAGCAGGTAGGCAGAGAGAGGCCTGCCGCCGGGCACTTGCAGATGGAAGCGGGTGTCCCGAAGAAGCCAGGGCCATTGAACAAGACCGATCATCGCGAGACCGAAAATCGCGACGACCGCGCCGGCAACGATATTGGCTTCGTTCTTGTATGAAAGCAGGAGCCGCCCGATCGCCGTCGCGCTCGCGCCGAGCGTGATGAACACTGTCGAGAAGCCAAGGACAAAGCTCGTGCTGAACCACAGCGCCGCGAAGGGCGGCGTGGAGCCATCGCCGCTGCGGTCGAGACTTCGTCCACCGACGTAGGACACGTATGCCGGCACCAGCGGCAGCACGCAGGGCGACAGAAACGAGACGATTCCGGCGGTGAAGCTCGCAAGGAGAGCGACGAGGGAGACGCTGGTCACCGCGTTGCTCCATCTGTCGCGGGCATTGGCTCGACGCCGAAATGTTCCCGCAGTAGAGCGATGACTTCCGGGCTGTCCCATTCGGCGGGGCCGAGCTTGCGCCCGATCTCCTGGCCCTCCCGGTTGATCAGCAGCGTGCCCGGGATGCCGATGAGCCCAAGTTGGTGCAGCGCCGCGCTCGATTGATCGACATAGACGCCGAGCGATTTGATCCCGAGGTCGGCATAGAACTTCTTCACTGCCGGGATGCCGGCACGATCGATCGACAGCGTCAGGACGAGGAATTTGGCGGGGTCGAATTTCGCCTGCAGCCGATCGAGCGACGGCATCTCCTTGCGGCATGGCAGGCACCAAGTCGCCCAGATGTTGAGAAGGACGGGGCGCCCCTTGAAGTTGGCGAGCGACAGTGGCTTTTCACTGCCATCGATGAATTTGAGCTCTGGCACGGTTGCCGGCTGATTCAGGAATGAGAAGGGTTGAGAGCCGAGCGGAACCGGCGCCGCGCCGGCGTCGGACGTAGCGACAGCAGGCGCCTCCGAACTCCGATTCGCGATCGTCGTCAGCTCGTAAACGAGGATCAGGGCAGCGATGACGGTCAGGGCAAGGGCTCCGATCAAAGGCAATCGGCGTCTGCCCGAGTGAGCCGGATTCTCTTCTGTGGTCTGCTGCTGGCTGGCTTCGACGGGCTCGGTCATGGCGACGGCTCGCCTCCGGTCCGAAGTTTTGCGATCAAGGGAAGGATGGTCCGGTCGAGAATCTCGGGGCTGACGGGGCCGATCTGCTTGAAGGCTATCCGGCCCTCGGCATCGACGACGAAGGTTTCGGGCACGCCGTAGACGCCCCAGTCGATCCCGACGCGTCCATCGAGGTCGGCGCCGGTTCGGGTGTACGGGTCGCCCATGGTGTCGAGCCATGCGACCGCGTCGTCGGGCTTGTCCTTGTAGTTGAGCCCGTGGATCAGCACGGTGCCGCCGGCTTTCAACTGCATAAGCACCGGATGTTCTTCGCGGCACGCCACACACCACGACGCGAAGACGTTGACCAGCGACACTTCGCCCTTGAGGTTCGCCGAGGAGAGCCCCAGCTGCCGCCCCTTGACCGCCGACAGGCTGAACTCCGGCACGAGCTTGCCGATCAGCGGTGACGGCACCAGGCTCGGGTCAGTCCCGAGCCGGGCCGCGAACGCGCCGACAAGCGCGACAAACCCGAAGAGCGGTAGCAACAGTGCGAGGCGCCTCCCCCACCGGGCCGTACCCGATGAGGCGAGCGTCCCTGCCGCCCCTGGAACTACCGGCAGCGTGATCTGGTCACTCCGTGGCATAGACGATCGACTGGCCCGCATTGTTGATCGCGTAGATCGTGAACGGACCGGATTTGACCCCCGGCATCATGCCTGGCCCGCCCGCGGGCATGCCCGGCAGCGTGATGGCTTTCAGCGGCGGATTGCTGGCCAGCAGCTTCTTGACGACGTCGACCGGCACATGGCCGCCGATGGCGTACTCGTCGATGAGCGACAAATGGCAGCCCTGCAGGTTGGCCGGAATGCCGTGCTCCTCGCTCATCGTGGCGAGGTCGTTGGTCGGGACGACCGTTACCTCAAATCCGTTGTCCCGCATGTACTGCGCGTAGATCTCGCAGCAGGTGCATTGCGGGTCCTTGTAGAGCGTCATCTTCTGCCCGGCGGCCCAGCCGATTGTCGGTAGCGAGCTGGTCATCAGGGCAATCGTGAATGCGAGAAGCGTGCGCCGGTTCATGATCGTGTTCTCCTTCATGTCAGATGTGATCAGGTCATTGGTCTTCGAAGCTATCTCCGCGTCCGATCCTTCAGGTCACGCGCAGCACGCTCATCATGCCGCCCTCCTGGTGGTCGAGAATATGGCAGTGGAACATCCAGTCGCCGGGATTGTCGGCAACGAACGCCACCTCTGCTTTCTCCCGCGGCGGCATGAGGACCGTGTCGCGCCACTCGCGATATTTCGTCGGCTCGCCGTTCCGCGTGATGACGCGGAACGAATGCCCGTGCAGATGGATCGGGTGATACCAGGCGGTCTGGTTGTCGATGGCGAGGATGTATGAGGCGTTCCGGGTCAGCGTCAGGATCGGGTCCATGTGGCCCATCTTGTTGCCAGGCATGGCGACGCCGTTCATCATCCACATCGAGGCGCCGTTCATGCCCGCCATCATTTCACCGCCCTGACCCATGCCCCCCGCCATTCCGTTGCCGCCCATCATTCTGCCGCTCGCCATGCCGCCCATGCCCATGCCGCCGGTCAGCGTCACCTCGTGGCGCGTAGCGCGAGCAATATCGGGCTCAGGGATCGGGTTGGCGGCCAGCTTGGTCGGCGGCGGCAGTGCCGATTTCGGTGACGCTTCGTCGGAATAGACGAGATCAACGAGCTTGAACGGCAAGCCCTCGTAGAAGGAGTCGAGGATCGGCGCGGTGGTGCCGGGCAGGCCGATCATGTCGAGCAGCAGATCGATGCGCATGGCCGGGCCGAGGATGACGCGGTCGTCATCAGGCGGGTGAGGCTCGACCGGCTGACCGTCATAGGTGATGACGATCGGCTGGTGGCCCCTGAACTCGAGGCGAAATATCCGCGACGGCGCCGCGTTGATCAGCCGAAGGCGGATGCGCTCGCCACTCTTGACAGCGAGTGGTTCCGGAATTCGGCCGTTGATCGTGACCGTGTTGCCGATCCGGCCCGACATGCCCGTTTCCATCGGGTTGTTGAAGCCGCCGGCAATCGAGCCGTCCTTCTTCAGGCGGAAGTCGCCGAGCACCCAGACGATGTCGCGGTCGACCTGTGGCGGATCGAGTTCCTCTACGATGAACGGGCCGGCGAGACCGCGCCCGACCTGCTCGGCGCTGTGGATGTGCGGGTGGTACCAATAGGTGCCGGCATCGGGCACATCGAATTCGTAGACGAAGCTCGCGCCTGGCGGGATCGGTGGCTGGGTGACATCGGGGGCGCCGTCCATCGCATTCGGTACGCGCACCCCGTGCCAATGAATGGTCGTGTCCTGCGGCAGCTTGTTATCGATGACGATCCGGACCCGCCCATGCTGACGGACACGGATCTCCGGACCGGGGACCAGCGCATTGTAGCCCCAGACGTCAGTTACGGGAGAAGAAGGCCCGCCCAGTGGCGCCTGCCCAGGACCGGCGAAGAGTTGCTTCTCGACGAGGTCGGTTGCCGCGCTGAGCCGAAGAGGCCGCAACGCTGCGCCGACCAAAGTCGCGCCACCGGCGAGCAGCAGCGCGCGACGCGAAATTCCATCTGCAATGAACACCAAATTCTCCTCAGCACCTTCGGCGAGCGGCTGTGGCGGGCTTGCAAATCCGCCTTTCCGTCAGACGCACACTTGGACCGGGTACCGGTCGCGCCCGCCGACCGGCAGGACGTAAGCTATGCGAGGTGCAATGGCCTTGGTGGCCCGAGAGGGGGAGGAATGGTGATCCCTTGTCCGGCGTCCTGCGCAACACTTGCGAAAGAGGACGGAGGTTGCATATCGGCGAGCCCATAGGAGGGCAGCACGCCGACCACGGCCGTGCAGACGCCGATCGCACAGTCGGATGGCATGGCCTTGGAATGATCCATGCCCTTGCAGTCCGGGCACATGTCTGACGGTGCCGCAGACATACTGGTCATCGACGCATTTTGTGGCTGCATCGGCATGGCGGCGGGCGCAAAGCCCTGCCCGACCAAGGCGAATGCCAAGGCCAGGATAAGAGCAACTGCCCGCAGGCGGTGAGCCAAATGACGCGCCATGGGCCATTCAATAGGGCCCGGTCGCCCGCCCTTCAAGCGTTCAATCGACGCGGGGCGCCGGGAATCGGCCATGATCCTAAACGCCACAGCCAGCACCCCCACCGGGCGCGGGTGGGATAAGCCCGGGAATGCGGTCCAACGCGGCGGCCACGTTCTGCTGCCACGGCCCACCGGCCGAATAATCAAAGCCGAGAATGACGCGCGGATCGACCTCCGCCCAATCCGTCTTCTTCATGACCTTAAAGAACAGCGCCGTCCGCAAATAATAGTCGGGGAACCAGAACGAATTGAATGCCAAAGCCTCGCGATAGAGCTGGTCCTCGTTAAGCCCCTCTGACGCTCCAAGCTCAAGGAGGCCGAGGAGAGCAGAGCCGTGGTTGCAGTCCTGGAAGAATGTGGAATTGTTGCAGCAAGGCCGGTAGGTCGCCTCGGCGATGCGGACGACGCGAGCCTCCTCGGCCCTCGTCAATTTGACGATCGGCAGCTTGTTGAAGTAGGCGCCACCATTCTGTTCGCGGCCGAGGGTCCAACCGCCCGTCGAGGCGAGGTTGTAGAGGGAATCACCGTTGAGCGGACTCTCGGCATTGGCGGCCATGTGTGTCGCAAGCCCGATCGGCCAGAGAAGATTGACGTAGTAGGTGGAATTGGCGGCTGTCAGCAGGATCGGCTGATGCGACGGGTCGCTCAGGATGTTTGCGAGCTCGTCGGGATGGGGTCCGTTCATGCCATAGAGATCGAAGAATTTTCCGCGGTCGATGACGCCGTGCTCAACCAAGCGGAGGACGCTGTCCTTCAGGGCAATCCGACTCTGAAATCCCTTCTCGGGCAGCACGCGAGCGACCGCTTCGTCGTAGAGCGGATAGGAAATGGCAGGGACGGAAAGCGGAAGGGGATCGGGCGCCTCCGGACCGAGAATCCCGCTGAGGTCCTGCCAATCGAGAAAGGGCAGCCCCGCAGCTGAGAACAGCATCGCGGAAAACCGGCGTCGGTTTATGCCGCTCATTTGCAACTATCCCCATCGCCCAGAAGCAAGTGTCCCACGGCTACCCGAGGCGCGATCTTCAAATTTCCGCGACCTCGCTGTGCGCCCTGTACCTTCAGAAAGGTCGCGCTGCCTGCGCGTGCAGCTCGTCATGATTCGTGCTGGTCGCGCAGGCCGATGGACCTATCAAACCTCTCACCTTTGGCTTTTCGGCAATCAGGTTGACGATCGCTTGCGGCGGCACGTGGTTCACAATCGCGAAGCCCTTCACCAGCACCAAGTGGCTGATTGGAACGCCTTTTGGGACTTCGACAAATCGGCCAAGCGACTCCAGCTCTCTGTACCTGCTCACGTGCACCTGCAAGCCGACGGCCGATAGCTCCGCGCCGTAGTCCTCCTGGCAATCATCGCCGATGGTCAGATAGAGCGCCGGTCCGTCGCCCTTCTGTACCGCGGTCCCTCCATCATCAGCGCCGGCCAGCGCCATTGAACCGCCAGCGAGCAACGCCACAGACGCAGTGACGATCAAGATTCGCAGGTGCGATTTGGTCATTGGATCAAAACCTTGTCCTTCCCTTATCGCTCCCGCCAAAAGACGGCGTCGCGATGGCAACATATGAAATGCACCGAACGTCCGTTCGCCGGCCCTCAGTCAGCCCTTAAGTCGCTCGGACCAGCAAAAGCCACTCCGATCGCTCTCTGTGTCCGCCACCTTACCTCGCACGTCCGCGATGGATCGCCGTCGTCGAAGTAGAGCAGAAACCGGTTCGGCACGCCGAGGCTGCTCTCGACTTCGAGACGAGCGCCCCCTTCCGCCAGGTTTCGCACGAGACAGCTCAGCGACGATGCACCGTGATTGAAGACGATCCTCGCGCCCTTCAATGCCCGGTGCCGTGGCGACCGTCGTCTCTCTTCCATTTCAGCCGCATCCTCTCGGGACTACGACCGGGTGCGCGACCACCCGAGCAGGCGCAGGGCATTGGCGGTGACCAGCACCGTGGCACCAGTATCGGCGAGGACGGCGATCCAGAGGCCCGTAAGACCGAATAGAGTAGTGACCAGGAAGACGGCCTTCAGACCGAGGGCAAGACTGACGTTCTGGCGAACGACGGCCATGGTGTGCCGGGACAGAACGATAAGCGCCGCCACGTCCGCGATCCGGTTGTTGAGAATCGCGGCATCGCCGGCTTCGAGAGCCACGTCGGTGCCGGACCCCATGGCAATGCCGACCGTTGCAGCGGCGAGTGCCGGTGCGTCGTTGATGCCGTCGCCGACCACCGCAACGCCGCCTTGCCCGGCGAGTTCCTCCACGATCTTGAGCTTGTCTTCCGGCAGAAGCTCTGTGCGCGCTTCGATGCCGAGCGCTGCGGCGATGGCGTCGCCATTGGCCTTGTTGTCGCCGGTCAGCATGATGGGCACCAGGCCGAGTGCCTTGATCACCGCAAGCTCTTCCTTCGCGTCCGCCCTCGGCTCATCGCGGAGAGCAATGAGCCCGATCGGCTTGCCGTCGGCGAGGACCACCGACACGCTCTTGCCTCCACCCTCCAGCGTCGCAGACGCCGCTACAATGGCTTTGTCGAGGTCCAGCCGGCCGGCGGCGCCGACGACGATTTCCCGGCCGTTGACCTTCCCGCGGACACCCTTGCCGGGCATGGCTTCACTGTCGTCAGCGGCTGTGATCGAAATGCCGTTTTCCTTGGCGTGCGCCATGATCGACACGGCGAGCGGATGTGAAGAACCCGCCTCCACGGCGCCCGCCGCGCTCAGGACTTCATGTTCAGTCGCACTGCCGAAGGGCTGCACGTCGGTTACCTTGGGCTTGCCCTCGGTCAGCGTTCCGGTCTTGTCGAACACGATGTGCTTGACCTTACCGATCTGCTCGATGACGGCGCCGCCCTTGACCAGGAGCCCGCGCCGCGCGCCTGCGGCAAGCGATGAGGCAATCGCGGCAGGGGTTGAGATGACCAACGCGCAAGGACATCCGATCAGGAGAAGCGTGAGGCCGCGGTAAATCCACGTGTCCCACGTGCCGCCAAAAAAGAGCGGCGGGACCAGCACCACCGCGAGTGCGAGACCGCAGATGGCGGGCATGTAGTAGCGCGAGAACTCGTCGATGAACCGCTCGCTCGGGGCCTTTGCCTCGGTTGCTTCCTCGACCAGGCGGACGACTCTGGCGATGACGGTGTCGGTCGCCGGCTTCTCGACCTTCACCCGCAATACGGCTTCCTGATTGATCGATCCGGCGAGGACCACATCGCCCTCGCTCTTGCTTCTTGGCATCGACTCGCCCGTCAGCGCCGACTCGTCGACGGAGGACGCGCCCGAGAGAATCGTGCCGTCTGCCGGAACACGATCACCTGGCCGCACCACCACGACCGAGCCGACCGCAATCTTCTCGATCGGTGTTTCGACAACGCCGCTGGGGGTTTCGAGTTGCGCGGTCTTGGGGGCGATTGTCGCAAGCGCCTTGATCCCGGCGCGCGCCCGCCCGGCGGCAACGCCTTCAAGAAGCTCGCCGATGGCAAAGAGGAACACGACGATGGCAGCTTCCTCAGCGGCGCCGATCAGGACTGCGCCGACGACCGCGATCGTCATCAGCATCTCGATCGTGAAGACCGAGCCGTGACGCAGCGCCTTGAAGGCGTGTTGCGCGACAGGCAAGCCGGCGACGAGGCAGGCGGCGAGGTAGACGAAATAGCTGGCGGAAGGGAAGACGTACGCAGCAACGAAGGCTGCCCCAACCAAAGCGCCGGCGAGAATGACCAGGCGGCCCTTGTCGCTCTTCCACCACGCCCCCTCGATCGGAGCACCATGATCGTCGTCGTCATGGTCCTCGTCTCCGTTACCCTTGCGGTCCATGGTCATCTCCGCGCCCGCCTCGGAATGTCCGTGCTCCTGAACGCGCATCGCGCGACGCGACGCAGCTGTGCGTTCCTGCAATTTCCCTTCCGAAGCGGAGGCGGGTTCACGGCTGAGGAGCGTCGGCTTGTAGCCCAGTTCGCGAACCACCTTCTCGACGGTGCCAGCGGTTTCGGCGGCCCCCGAAAGGGAAAGTGTCTCGGTGATGGTGTTGATCGTGATGTCCGAAACACCGGCGAGCCGGCCGACCCCGGTCTCCACCTTGCGGGCACAGCTCGCGCAATCCATGCCCTCAACCTTGAAACGCAGCCGCTCGACCATTGCTTTTCACCCACTGGTGTCTATCTCGACACCAAGATACGATCTCTAGCGACTAGAGCTTCAAGAGGGTGAGAGCATGAATCTCGCGATTGGCGATTTGTCGCAGCGAACCCAGGTGAAAGTCCCGACGATCCGTTACTACGAACAGATCGGTTTGCTCGCGCCGCCCGTTCGCACCGAGGGAAAACAACGCCGGTACGGCCCGCCAGAGGTCAAAAGGCTCAACTTCATCCGCCATGCACGGGAACTTGGCTTTGAAATCGACGAGATCCGTCAGTTGCTGACGCTTTCGGAAGAGCCACAGGCGTCCTGCCACGAGGCGGACAGCATCGCGCGGCATCATCTCGACGAAATCGAACAGCGCATCGCGAAGCTGGAAGCGCTCAGGGCCGAACTGCACCGGATGGTCGGGGAGTGCGGTCACGGCCGCATCTGCGAATGCCGGATCATCGAAGTGATTGCCGACCACACGCAGTGTGAGCACGAAACGCACTGAGGCTGGCGAAGCAGTCCGCCGACCCGTTCCACGATAATCTTGTAGCGATTCCGCCAGAAAGTTTGATCTAAAAGGATATGTCCACTATTCTGGACCTATGGACAATACAGCTACGATTCTCGGACTCGCCGCCCTTGCGCAGGACACGCGCCTTGAGGCGTTTCGGCTTCTGGTCAGTCAAGAACCTCAAGGGATAGCCGCGGGAGAAATCGCTCGCCGCCTGGCCGTACCCCACAACACGATGTCGGCGCATCTAGCCGTCCTATCGCGCGCCGGGCTGATCCGGTCCGAGCGGCACAGTCGTTCGATCGTTTACCGCGCCGAACTCGATCACTTGCGAGAGCTCGTAACCTACCTCTTGCAGGATTGCTGTGGCGGTCGACCCGAGCTCTGCGCGCCGCTTATCGAAGCCCTCACACCATGCTGCTGACGGAGTGTGCCGATGCCGGATGATCGCGTGTTCAACGTCCTCTTTCTTTGTACCGGGAACTCAGCCCGCTCGATTTTGGGAGAGTCGATACTCAATAAGGACGGGCGTGGGCGCTTCAGGGCCTATTCCGCCGGTAGCCATCCAAAGGGAACGGTCAATCCTTTTGCGCTGAAAATTCTAAGAAGCTTTGGCTACCCATCCGAGGGATTTCGGTCGAAGCCCTGGGATGAGTTTGCGGTGCCGGGCGCTCCGGTCATGGATTTCGTCTTCACCGTCTGCGACGATGCGGCCGGTGAGGCATGCCCGGTCTGGCCGGGTCAGCCCATGACGGCTCACTGGGGCATCGAAGATCCGGCAAAGATCGAAGGCACGGACATCCAAAAGGAGGCGGCCTTCGTCCAGGCGTTCAAATACCTGAAGAACCGTATCGGCATCTTCACGAACCTGCCGCTGAAGAACCTCGGCTCGATGGCGCTGCAGAACAAGCTGCACGACATCGGCCGCACGGAGGGCGCAAGTGGGGGACATTTCGCGTCCGAGAAAGCGTGAGGACCCCGGACGTCATCATCTACCACAATCCCGATTGTGGGACGTCGCGCAACGCTCTCGGACTGATCCGCAATTCGGGCATCGAGCCGCACATCATCGAGTACCTGAAGACGCCTCCGAGCCGGGTGATGCTCCGAAACCTGCTTGCCCGCATGGGAGTGGCCGTACGCTCGCTCTTAAGAGAAAAAGACACGCCCTATCGCCAACTCGGGCTCGACGACCCCAGCCTTTCCGACGAGCAGCTTCTCGACGCCATGGAACCGGAGCCGATCCTGATCAACCGCCCGATCGTGGTCAGCATCCGTAGCGTCGCCTTGTGCCGACCTTCGGAGAAGGTTCTCGACGTCCTGCCCTGGGCGCAGCTTGGCGAATTCCGCAAGGAAGATGGAGAGCTCGTGGTCGATTCTGCCGGCCGGCCGGTGCTGCCCTAAATGGACGACTTCGGCTGGGCACGCCGACTGGTGGCCGAAGCTCTCGGAACGGGGTTTCTCCTCGCGACCGTCGTCGGCTCGGGAATCATGGCCGCGAAGCTCGCGGGCGGAAACGACGCGATTGCCCTCCTCGGCAACACCCTGCCGACCGGGTCCATCCTCGTCGTGCTGATCCTGATTTTTGGACCGATCTCTGGAGCGCATTTCAATCCCGCGGTCAGCCTCGTCTTCACCCTTCGTGGCGAGCTCTCCCTCTCCCTCCTGATCGGTTACCTCGCGGCACAGGTCTTCGGAGGAGTCCTCGGTGTTTGGGCGGCCCACATCATGTTCGATCTGCCGATCTGGCAATTGTCGACGACCGTCCGCTCCGGGGTCGGGCAATGGTTCGCTGAGTTCGTAGCCACGTTCGGACTGATCGCGACGATCCTTGGCTGCATGTCGTGGACAAAACCTTCTATCCCCTACGCCGTTGGCCTCTACATCACGGCGGCTTACTGGTTCACCGCCTCGACCTCATTTGCCAACCCCGCCGTCACCATTGCACGAGCGCTCTCGAACACCTTTGCCGGAATAGCCCCGACGGGCGTGCTCGGCTTCATCGCCGCTCAAATTTTCGGAGCCATCGCTGCACTAGCTTTGACGGGCTGGCTCTTTCGTCAGCAGTTGGCGGGCCGAGCCTAAGATACGGGCGTCGCGCCCAGCAGACGCACCGAGTGCGATATCAGAACGCCGAGGCGATCGCGAACTCGACGTTGATGTAGAGGCGAGCGACGCCGGCGGCACCCATTGTCGTGAGGTTGGCGATGACGAGCCCCTCGTTCGGCGCCAGCACGATCAGTTGGTCGCCGGTGTACTGGTCCCAGAGATTGTTCTGCACCGGCACGATGCCCTGACCGGCACCACCGGACCAGGCACCAAGCTGCGCGAGGGCGTTCGTGTCGAGGGTTCGTGTTCCAGCCGTCAGCGCGGCGGCGGCCGCGATCCTTGCGTCGAGCGAATTGGGTGCGGCGAGCGAGGTTCGCACCTTGGTATTGCTGCCGGTCACGGAGATCGCCGTGCCACCGGAGTCCGACGCCGTAAAGGATCGCGCAACGAACAGCCCATAGTCCACCGTCTGCGGCGTCGTGAAGGCGGTCGTGGTCAGGAAACCGAGGCCGATATGGCGGACGAGCACAAGCTCGCTATTGCCGGCGGCGTTCCTCAGCGAGAAGACCGGACCGTTGGCGGCGACGCCAGTCAGCGCACCCGACTGGGCGCCGAACGCGAAATATCCGGTGAGCTCGAACGGCCTCAGCGATGTGCGAAGCGCGAGCTTGCTCGCGTCGACGGCGGCCATACTGCCGGTATTGGGATCTTCCAGGACTGCCATGATGATCACCCGATCTGATAGTTGATCTTTACGTTGCGCTTGGCCGCTGCGCCGCGCGGAGCGGACCAGTAGACGGTCGCCTGACCGACGCCGGGCGCGGCGGCGAAGGTGATGCCGGGGTACATTTGCGCTTCGTCGGCGCGCATGCCTTTGCCGGTGTAGGGACCCGGTGCCAGCTGAACGAGGAGCTTCGAGGTCGATTTGATCGCCGCGTCGGTGAGCGTGAACTTGCCGCTGTGCTGGGCGACGGTGCCGAGATTGATCTCGGCGGTGGCGATCAGCTTGCCGGGCTCCGGAAGGATGCGGCCCGAGGCCCGGTCGATCGAGAAGGCGACGAAATAGGTCGAGCCGTCGGGGCTGACCTTGAAAGCGAAATCGTCATTGCCGAGGAGTCCGATCTCGGCGCGGCCCGACCAGTTGTCCTCGAAGAGCAACGACGCCGTCTTGGCGGCGGCTTCCTTGTTAACGAGGAAGCGGAGATCACCAGTGCCACCATTGGCGACCTCGAGGGCCGCAAACAGGACCGCGTTGCTTTTGACCGCCAGCTTGTTGGTGGAATCGGCGCTGGTGTTGACGCCCAACATCGACAGGTTCTGAAACGCCAGCACCGACACGAGATCGACCCACGTTGATCCGTTGTGGATCAGCAGGCGCTGCTCGTCGGCGAGATAGGCGAGCATGCCGCGCTCGCCGGGATAGAACCGCCAGGCGCCGTCAAGGCAGAACGCGATCTGTCCCGCGTGACCCGCCCATGCGCCCGTCGGGCTCGCCGCGACAAGATAGGTGTCGCCGTTTGCCGGGCTTCCCGGAGGAGTCGCGAGATCGCGGTCGAGGAAATAGAGGTCGATCAGCGCATCGAGCTGGTTCAGCGCCTCGTTATGGGTGACCTCCTTCTGCGCCTGCCCCTGCGCGATGTAAGGCAGGCCTAAGCGCGGCGTCGGCATCGCAATCGTTCCTGACGGGTCGGTATGGCGTGATCAGAGTGTCGCGGCAGCCGGCCAGCCACGGCCGACCGTGGCGGAGATCTGGTAGACCCTCACCGCGATGGAGGACTGCGGCGCCCCAAAATCCGCCGTCTGCAGGGCGGCGGTGTAGGTGGCCGCCGGACTGCTCAACGCAATAGTGCGGACGACGGTCGATCCGTTGAGAATGTCGATCTCGTAGCGCTCGCTCTCTTCGTTGAGCGGGATGTCGGTTCCATCGGCCCAGACGCCACCGATCCGCGTCCGGCGAACCCAACTGATCGAGAGATCGCCGGGACCGTTGCGACTGCCGACGACATGCACCGGAGACCACGGCATCAGACCAACCGCGCGGGCGGTGAAGGTCTCCTGCTGCCAGGCGGGATCGGAGAGGTCGAGCGGCGCCGGTCCCCATTTGTAGAACCGCGCCTGCCCACGCTCGGCGAGCGCCGCCTGCAGCTGGTCCACCGCGCCGTCGAGAAGAACCACCGGCGCACCGGCCGCGAGCGGCGCTCGCATGGCGTGCTCCGTGCCGAGCCGGCCGCGGAGAAGCTTCGTCAGATCGTAGGTGCTGGTCGCAACCAGATCGGCATTGCAGAACTGAACGATCTCCCAATCGCCGTCCGTGTTCAGCAGCGCCAGAGCGTTGGACCGCCCCGACAGGATTGTTTCCTCAGAGACGCTCGCCAGCTCCCCGGCATAGAGCTTGACCCGCAGCGTATTGACCACGTCGAAATAGTCGGTCGGGCCGGCATAGAAGTCGAAGACCGTCTCGCCGATCGTCCCCTTGATCGGCAGCGCCGTGTCGACCGCGAAGTCGTCGCCGGTCGGGCTGTCCATCACCGTGACGCCGGCAAAGGGCGAGGAGGTCGTCGCCACGTAGGGCGCGTAGGGAATGTCGGAATCGCGAAGAACCGGCAGATCCATGATTTCCAGGATCGCACGGCCGTAGACGGTGGGCGGGACGAAGGTCGGTGCAGCGATCCCGGGCAACGGCACGGCGTAGATCGCCGACTCGGTCCGTTGCGCCTCAATGGCGCGAGGTCCGCTGTCGGTGATCCGGGTCAGGCGGAACGAGCGGGCGCGCCCATCGACGATCAGGTCGAGGACATCGCCGGGGTCGATGGCCACCAGAGCCGGCGGCAGACCGAGGCGCGCCGTCTCCCGGCCGATCCACGCTTCGGCCAGCGCCCGGTCGGCGATGGTCTGCGCCTCGATTTCGTCCATGACGAGGGCAAAGCTGGCCTCGCTCTTGCGGTCGGACCAGCCGGCAAGCCGGCTCGCCGAGATGCTGCCGGACTGATAGTCGCCATTGCCGTCGATGAAGGTGATCGAGACGATGTCGGGCAGCTCGGTCTCCTCGGCCCGGACCAGCGTGGCGATCTCGCCGCGATCGGGAAGGACGCAGTCGGCAATCTCGACCGAGGCGACGGGCGCCCGCCCGCGTGGCACGAAGCGGATCACCCCCTCGCTTTCGACCGCATCGAAGGCGAAGGCGTTCATCAGCATCTCGATCTCGGCGCGCGGGCTCATCGGCTGGTCGCGGACATAGCCGACGACCACGCCGAAGAGGCCCGATACGTCGACATCGGTGAAGCCGACGCGGGCGCAGCGCTCCGCGACCAGCGCGGCGAGGTCGGCCAACCCGATCTTGCCGGTCAGCCAATGGCCGAGCGGCCAGAGAGGGCCATCACCCCACGCGTCGGTGCGTGCCGGCCAAGCCGGATAGGGCCGCGCGTCCCACGTCCAGACGGCGATCGTGCCGATCATCCGCCCGCCATAGACGGAGGAGACCGGATTGTTGCCGGCACCGGCGCTCCAGTATTTGAGGAGGGCCTCGATACCGCGACGCTGGATCAGGTCGTCGCGCGTGCCCCGGCTATAGTACGGGAGTGCGCTTTCGGAGGATTTCGGGTCGTAGAAGACGTTCGGCTGGTTGGTGCCCTTGTCGACCGACGGGACACCGAATTCCGTGAACCAGATCGGCTTCGACTGCGGCGACCACACGGTCGCCGATCCGCTCTGGACACCTCCCGGCCGGTTGAAGTGCTGGTTCAGCCACCAATTCCGAACGTCCTTTGCTCGATAGACCCAAGGCTTGCCGTAGGCGCCGTCGGTGATCGGCGTGCGCGTCTGGGCGTCGCGGTCGGCGTCGCTGGCGTAGAACCAGTCGAAATACTCACCGCCCTCGATGTTCGATTGCAGATAGGACCGCTGATAGATCGAGGTGGCCGTCAGCGCATCGAGATGGGGCGTGTCCCGCCAGTCGGAGAGCGGCACGTAGAGGTCGATGCCGACAAAATCGATGTTCGAGTCTGCCCAGAGCGGGTCGAGGTGGAAGAAGAGGTCGCCGCTGCCGTCGTTCGGCTGGTAGCGGCCGTAGTCCGACCAGTCGGCGGCGTAGCCGACCTTCACGCCCGAGCCGAGGATGGTCTTGGCGTCGTCGGCGAGGTCCTTGAGCCTGTCGACCGCGGGGAAATGCGTGCCGCTGTCACGGACGGCGCAGATACCGCGAAGCTCCGAGCCGATGATGAAGCCGTCGATCGCGTTGGGCGCAACGCCGTTGATGGCGTTACAGAGCTTGGCGTAGTGGAGGATGAAGCGCCGAAAGCTCCACTCGCTCGGGCCTGAATAGCTGGTCGTCACATCATTCGTGGAGCCGTTGACCGAGACGCTGATCTGGCTCCGCGTCACCGATCCGAAGAAACCCGAGATCTGGCCCGTCGCCGCGCCGGTCTTGTCGACTGTACCCGGCTGTCCCGGCGCCGGATCACAGGTGATGCGTCCGCGCCAGGGATAGACCGGCTGGGCGGTGTTGCCCGTCCACGGGTCTGGCAGCGTGTTGCCGGCGGCGATGTCCATGAACAGGAAGGGATAGAAGACAACCGAGAAGCCGCGCGCCTTCAGGTCGCGGACGGCGCGCACGACCGAATCGTCGGACGGCGTGCCGCCATAGGCGGGGCGGCCGTCGACGGTGCTGACCACGGCCGCGCCACTGCGGGTGATGCCATGGACCTTCCAGGCGTCCGGCGTCGTTGTCTTGCTGGAGACCTCGACCCTCGGCCGGACGCTGCAGTGGCCGGCGCGAAGATCGTCGCCGAACCAGCCGACGACGAAGAGGACCGTGCCGACATTCGGCAGCGAGTCCTGAAGATCGTCGAGGGCCACGTTCCAATCGGCGGTGCCTTGGCCCGAGAAGGCGTTCTCGGGCGTGCTGGCGCCACCGCCGAGTTCCCGGGTCTCGACGGTGGTGTCGTACACGCGTTCGCCGGCACCCGGGATGAGCGTGATCGCCTCGACGATATCCTCGAGGCCCGAACCATCGGTCGGGCTGACGCGGCGGAAAACCTCGAAATTCAGCTGCGGGATGCGGTTGCCGAAGGCGCCGATGGCGAAATTCTCGAAGACCACATAGGCGGTACCGCGATACGCGGGCGTGTTGGCCGAGCCCTCGATGCCCTCGATCAGGGAATCCGGTGACTGGCCGGCGCTGCCCTTATGGACGCGCATGGTGACGCCCTTCCGGTCGAACGGCTTGCCGTCCGCCCAGATGCGTCCGATCCGGTCGATCTGTCCTTCGCAAAGTCCGACCGCGAAATTGGCGAAGTAGGAGAATGTTGTCGTCTCCACGCCGCCTCCACCGCCCTTGCCGCCCTGCTTCTCGGTCTTGGCGACCTCCCGGAATTTCGTCGCCCAGATGATTTGACCGGCGATACGGACGCGGCCTGCGATCTCCGGGATCGGCGCGCCCTCGGTCGACGCCTGGACCTGCAGGCTGTCGAGACGCGGGCCTTCGCTCTTCTGCGGACCGGGGCCGAAGAGCCGGGCATCAATGTAACCGCCCGCAACCGTGGCCAGCGCGCCGACGACGGTCGTGACCCATGCCGCTGCGCCGCTGGTTAGCGCTGCGGCGCCGGCGGTTAGAAGAAGCGTAGCCATGGGGGAGCTGCGTCAGTCCTCGACGCCCGGAAAGGCGAACACGAAACGGATGCGCCGGCGCCACCACGAGCCGAGCGAGACCTCCGCCACCGGATGGGATTCGATGCCGTGCACCATGCGGTCCGGAGCGACGAGGATGGCACAGTGCTTCGCCGGTGAATTCTCGTTGAGGGCGAAGAGAACGAGATCGCCCGGCCGCATGTCGGCGACTGCGACAGGCGCCATGTGGCGGCCGGCAGCCTCGGCGAGAGTTTCGCGGCCGCGGGCTTCGGCCCAGTCGCGCGAATAGGCTGGCGGCGCCTCGGGCTCGGTGCCGTGAAGCGCGCGCCAGACGCCGCGGGCGAGGCCGAGGCAGTCACAGCCGATGCCCTTCAGCGAGGCTTGATGACGATAGGGCGTGCCAATCCACGACCGCGCCTCGGCGATGATCGCTTCGCGGGTGGTCACGTCAGCGCGCTCCCGTCATTGCCGTCGCCCTTGGTCGGATAGGAAAGAGCGAAGTCGTTACCGGGCATATGCGGGAAGCCCCCGAAGTTGACGACGTTGGAAAATCGGTCGCGGCAAGTCGCCAGCGTCTTGTTGCAACCGGCCGTGACGGTGAAGCCATCGCCGATCGCCATCGGGTCGGGCATCGGCAGGAAGAGCGAGAGCCGCGACGAGCCAGTCCCGTGCGTGTGCGCCTTCACCTCGACCGCAAGCCCGGCGTTGGCTCCCGAGGTCCATAGCAGCCGCCCCCGCGTGAGCACGCCGGTCGCGAGCGAACCGAGGCCGCTCGCCGTGAAATCGAAGGCGCCGAGCACCTGAACCACCGCGCCGGTTCCGTGCCGGCCCGCCGCGCTCAGATCGACGGTGCAACGGGAGTCGCCGAGCTCCCACGCACAGCTTCGCTGAAAGATGCGGCCCGCCGCCTGGTCGAGACGGGCGGCGAGCCCGCGGAGTTCAGCGGTGAAGGCGAGCGTTCCGCGCGACACCTGACCGAGGAAGCCGGACCGAAGGATGACCCGTTGCGATGTGTCCTGCCAGTTGACGAGGTAGATCGTCACTGCCGCATCGTCGTAGCGGCCAGCGTGAAGATCGTCCTCGGTGATCGCGGCCGAACTGAGTGCTCCCTCGACATCAAGATTGGAAACCGCAAGCCCAAGCTGGTCCTCGATCGAGGTCGCCGTGAAGCCGCTGGCCGCGCGATAGGCAAGACTGTCGAAGGCGAGATCCCGGTCATGGTCGGTGAAGCCCATGACGGTGCCGTCCTTCCGCTCCACCCGCCAGCAGCGGCAAAGCGTCGTGACCCCGCCGGCAAGATGGGCGGCGAGGCCGGGATCGAGGGATTTCATGAGTAGTCCTTAAGGCGCACCATGCACGGCGAGCGAGCCAAAGCTTCTCGGGAGAGCCTTCTTTGAACCGACTGACGAGGGAGATGGGCTTTCGGAGAGAGTGGCCCCGGCTACCGGCCCTCGAACAGGCCACAGATCGCGGATGCCCATTTGATGGCGTCATACGCGGCGCGACGGAGCGCCGGCTTCGAACCATGCACATCGCCCATCGTTCTTCGTAACGTCTGCAGCATCTGGGCCGCGTGATTTGTACCCTTACGCATCTCGCTTCCGATGCTTTCCGCGTCTGTGATGTTCATTCCGAGTGCCCCAAGTTCGGATTCCATTTCTTCGAAGACACGGAGTCGCTGGGCAGCGGTGTTTACCTTTGCCGCAAAGGCAGCGTGTGAAGGATCGCCAAGGCCATGAGCCACGTAGAGTTGCTGCATCAAGGTATCGACGGCACCGCAGGCAGCGGTGATGGCCCCGGTTTCGTCTCCGTCGACAAGCCTCTTCATCGCCTTTGCGAGTTCGGAAGCCGACGACGGCGGGAGATATCGAGCTTCGCGTTGGTCGAGAAGCGCCGTGGGGATAAAGGTGCCATCTACATATTCAAACCCGTGCAGCCCGAACAGATTTTGGACCTGCTCGCTCTTGGAAAAATGCGCGGCAAATATGCTCAATGCGGCCAAGCGCGAGTCAGGTTCGAGGCGATAGAAGGCGCGCTCCACGCCGGCGAGAAAAGGGTCCCAATATTGGGTCGGAGCATTGACGCCGGTGATCCCGGCCGCTGCCACCACTGTCCGCGCTTTCGTAAGCGACAAGGTGTGAAGTTCAGCGAGGACAACGCCAAAGAGTCGGCCGATATCTTCTTCCGACAGTCGGTCTGCGGCTGGCGGCGACATCCTGCATTCCCTCAAGGCGGACCGATTTTCGAACCTCCTACTCTAGCACCTCCACCAGATCGATGGCGGAAACGATCTGTTGGTCCCAGGCATTGGCCTGCACCGGCAGGCTGTCGGTGTCGAAGCGGACCGGCACGTCGAACTGGAATGTTGCCGTCGGCGCCGAACCGGGCGCCGCGCCGAAGGTCACCAGCCCGGTCTGGTGATCGATCGATGATGGCGTCACCGGCGAGCCGCCAATCTTGACCCCCACAGTGCCAAGGACGGGCTTGGTGATCGTGCGAATGTGCTCGTAGCCGCCGACATTGTAGCGTTTGACCAGCTGCCAGACGGTCGGCGAGACCTCGACCATCGCCACGTCTGCGGCGTCGTAGTCGTTCCAGTCCTTGAAGCGGAACGAGTAACGCACCACTCCCGACCCGAAATGGGTGGCAGGCGCGACGAATGTGGCTCGACAAGGTCCCGGTCTTCGACGACTTCGCGGACCTTGACGCGGCTCGCGTGAGCCGCGGGGCCACCCTCGGACTCATCCGCCCGGCTCTGGTGTCAGGATTGGATATCACGCCCGCCGATCGGCCCGACTGGACCGACGACGAGCGCAAAAAGCTCACGCAGCTCCAGCATCAGGGCGGACTGTTCGACAAGTCCGACGCGAAGAGCATCGCGACCCTCAGAAAAGTCCCTTTCGATTTTCACTACCGGTACAGCTGCAGCGGCGCCGGCTACCGGCACAAGATTGTCGATTGGGAGGCCGGCGCGCTCTACTGGAACGTTCGCCGCTCCAAGGGCGCCACTTGGGAGCCGGCGTTCCGAAACAAGATCGAACTAGAACTGCCCACCAAAGACCTGGTCTTCTTGATGGGCACCATCCACCGATTCCCGGACCAGTGGCTGATAGCGAGCCTGATCTATCCGCCTAAGCAACCGCCCGGGCAGCCACGTCAGGGATCTCTCCTTTGATCGTGAGATGGACCACTCGCGGCCCTCCTGGGCGCGCGGTCGCTCGGGCAACAATGCTCCTGTGGCACCGATTGAAATCGGCCTCGAAGCAGACAAGACAGCCGCTCGTCTTTTTCGCGACGCGGGCAAGCTCCGCCACCGCTTCTCCTTGGCCGGCAAGATAGGCGCTGAAAGCCTTGACGTAGGCTGGCCAATCGCCATCGGCCTTGTACCGGTCACGGATCGGCCGCGGGCATCCCAATGCCGGCAAATGGGCGTAGAGGATCCCGGTGGCGTGAAGTGCTGTGGCAAGCGCGCCCTTGGAGAAACCGGGCTTGCGGGACAGCGGGAGTTGTCGAACATCGAGCACCGTGCGCACGCCAGCTTTCCTCAGGCGCGCAATGAACGCGTCGATCGACAGCCCCTCATACCCGAAAGTAAATAGCGTCATCGGCGCTGATATCCCGTCGCGAAGCACCTGCGGTCCCCAGACTCGCACACAGGCGCCCGCGATGTGAAGCCCCGCAGCTTCAGTCCGATCAAGCATTTCCAAACATGCCTCCGCTGCCATCCGCTGTCTGCATCACGCCGGTCTTTGTGACTTTGCGCGGGTCGCTGTCGAGGATTAGCCCGAAGGCGTCGAGCTTGGCGTTCATGGCGGCGATCTCGGCAAGGACCGCGTCGGGGTTGTGTCCCTGCCGGGCGATGGCCTGTGCCAGCGTCATCGTGCCCGACCGCATGGCGAGAAGATCGGCCATGGCATCTTTCAGTGGATCGACCGCCTCGAACCTTGGCGGCGACCATTGGACAGGCACGGTCGGCGAGCGAAGCCGTCCGGCGGCCCAGGCGTGCGCCGTGAACCAGTCCCATACCGGCTGGCAGAACACCGGCACGAAGATCTGCCACTGCACCGCGTCGATCAGCCGGCGGAATTCGACGAGCCCGGCCCGGATCGAGGAGTAGTTGACCTGACTGAGGTCGCCGGTCAGCAGTTCGTAAGGCAGCCGGAAGCCGGCGGCGATGATGTGCAGCTGCGCTCGCAGCCACTCGGCGACACCGGCGGTCGTCGCCGGCTGGTTGAACTTGATATCCTTGCCGCCGCGGGCATAGGCGATGAGCCCCGGCTCGAATTGCTCCACACGGTTGCCATCGGCGTCGACCACCGAAGGCGCGACGCCCTGTTCGGCCTCGTCGGCGCCGAGGACGATCCCGACGACGCAGGCTTCGGTCTTCTTGCGGACCAGTTCGGCCTGCGTCCAGTCGTCAAGATCGCGGAGTGCCCGCATGACCGGTGTGCCCCACGGGACGCCCCGCACTTGCGCCCGCTGTTTCTCGTAGAGGTGCAGAACATCGGCCGCGGGCACCGCCAGGCTGTCGAACCGCAGCCGCGAAGAGACGACTGTGTTCCCCGGATGCTGTGCATGCAGCCAATACGCCCGGCGCCGGCCGATCGTGTCAAACTCGATTCCCTGGACGATCCGCCCACCATCGGCGAGATCGCCGTTCCTTGCCGCATCGAGCATGTCGGCCTCGAGGAGCTGGACCTGCAGCGGCACATCCAGCCCATCGCCCGGACGGCGTGGCCGGCGGCGGAGCAGCACTTCGCCTGCCTCGATCATCTGCCGGCAGGCGAGAGTCTGCAGCCCGAAGAAATCCAGCTGGCCATCCGCATCGCAGCGGGTGGACCAGTCCTCCCAAAGCTTGTTGACCTCGGCGTCGAGGCGGTCGTCGCCGGTCGCGGCGCGCGGGATGATGCCGGCGCCGACGATGTTGTTGACCAGCACCGACACCGCCTTGGCGGCATGCGGATTGTTGCGGACGAGATCGCGCATGCGATCGCGGAGAAGCCCGCCGGCAACGGCAATCTCGGCATCTGCAGACGTGCCCGCGGCGCGCCAGCCATCGGTGCGACGGCCTTTGGCGGCGCCATCGTATCCGCGCGTCAGAGCCGCGAAGCTTTGTCGCGCGAGAACACGACGCAGCCCGGCTCGCGGCGCGACCGTGCCGATCGCCCGGTCGAGCCAGTTCGCGTCCGCCATCAGCTGTCGCCGCGCGAGAACCCGGCGAAGCCGGCAAGCGGCAGCGACGAAGGCGTCGCCGCCGCCATTTCGCGTTCGATCGTCCGGATGCGCTTCAGAAGGTCGTCGGCGGAACCGTATTCGACGCTCTTCCCCTCATAGCTGACGCGGAGCGTCCCGGAGGCGTAGGCGCGCCTCAGCGCCTCGAGTTCGACATTGCTCCAGGTCACTTCAGCCATCCCTTGTCGACGGTCAGCCAATCGGAGCGGCGCTTGCCGCCTTCCACCGGGACTCGCGCGAGCACGCCGGCCGGTACCGCTGCATCGCTCCGCTGCATTTGCGTTGCATCGTCAGGCTGCGGACCGACCTGATCTTCCAGATCGCGCCATTTCTCGTCGGCCCAGCGATCGGCGCCGACGATCCAGGCTGCTGCGCGGGCATAGACCCGGCAGTCGAGGACTTCGTTCCGCTCGCGGAGCTTCTGCCATTCGAGGCGCTGGAAGCCGCGCCGCGTCTTGACGGTCACTAGCTGCTCGGCGACGAGCTGCTTGATCCACTCAGCCTCGGAACCATGCGGCAGATGGATGTAACCGGCAGGGCAGCGCGCCCCCTCGGCGATCTCGTCGTCGGTCGGACGCACAAGACGCAGAAACCGATAAGTCTCGCTCTTGAAGGTGGCGACGGCGATCGTCCAGAGCCGCGCCCCGCGGCGAACCTTGCGGCCGCTCTCGGTCGCATCGACGTAGCTTGGCCCAGAAAGCGGTGCCGCGCGATTGAAGCCTTCGACACCCTTGACCGGCGCCACCTGCGCGAAGCCGGCGGCACGTGCCCAGGCGTAGACCGCGGGCGCTTCGTAGCCGGTATCGATGCCGAGCTTGGCGAGACCGAGCCGCGTGCCATGGGCATGAGGCCAGGTGCGATCCAGGAGCTGCGAAAGTCCAGCCCACGTCCCCTCGTGCTCGGGACCACCGTCGATGATGAGGTGATCGACAAGCCAGCTTTCGAGGCCGCGGCCCCATGCCCAGATCGAGACCTCGATCCGGTCCTTCTGAACGTCGGCGCCGGCCGTGAGGAACAGCCCGCCGCTCGGCACGGTGCCGACCAGCCAATCTTCCCGCCGCTCATAGAGCCGCTGCCAGTCGGGCGCTTCGCCGGTCTCGATCCACGTCTCGCCGAGGACGCCGTTCTTGAAGCTGCGCTTGGCTTCGTCGGTAGTCGCAGCCTCCCACATGCGGGCGATGTCGATCCACGAGAACCAGCCGACCGGCGAATAGAGCGCCGAGAGGTGAAAGCCGATGGTTCCGCGATCCGCGGCCTCGGCGGTCGCGCGCCACTCGCCGACTTGCAGCAGCGCCGTCTTGTGGTGTTCTTCGATCGCGCCGTCGCAGCCCTCGCAGAGGTACTCCGCTGTATCAGGCTTGCCCTTCTCCCAGCGGAGCCGCTCGAAGCGGAGCCACTGGCGATGATCGCAATGCGGACAAGCGACGAAGAAGCGGCGTTGGTCGGATGCCTCGTACTCGCGCTCGATCCGCGAGATGCCATGGATGGTCGGGGTCGACGCCAGAAAAACCTTTGACCGCCACGAGAAGGTACGCGTGCGCGCCTCGGCGAGCGCGACGGGGTCGCCTTCCTCGTCGGCCGAGGGCGGGTAGGCGTCGACCTCATCCAGAAAGAGATACCGCGCCGGCATCGAGCGGAGGCCGACCGCGCTGTTGGCGCCGGTGATGACGAGGAGTCCCGCCGGAAACTCCTTCGACAACATGGTGTTGCCGGCGTCGCGCGAGCGGGCCGGCTTCACCCGATCGCGAAGCGCCGGACTCTCGGCGATCAGCGGATCGATGCGTTGCCGCGAGAAGCGCTTGGCGAGTTCGACGGTCGGCTGCACCGACAGCATCGGTCCGGGAGCGTGATGGATGACGTAGCCGACCCAGTTGTTGCCGGCTTCGGTGGCGCCGACCTGTGCCGCTTTCATGAACACCACGCGCCGCGCCGGATTTGCCGGCGATAGCGCATCCATGATCGCCCGCATGTAGGGCGTGCGGTCCGTCCGGTAGCGGCCCGGTTCCGCCGAAGCCCGCGGGCTCAGGATTCGGTGGCGATCTGCCCATTCGGAGACCGTGAGCGTCGGATCGGGCGTGAGGCCGTCGCGCCACGATCCCCGCAGCTCGTCGGCGCCCTCGAAGGCGAAGAGATCATCGAAACTCGGGTCGGACCTCGGCAAGCTCGGCGAGGTGAGCGCGGACACACGACCTCGGCCGCGAGCAGTTCGGAGAGCGGCTGCGACGGCAACTTCGGGCGAGCGATGATGATGTAGGCATAGTCGTCCGGGCCATGCCGCCGCTGGACCAGATGCGCGAGTGCGCGTTCGGAGGCCCAAAGCGCCCGCCGGGCAATCCGGCCGAGTTCGACTCGATCGCGTTCCGGCAGCCGGCTCCCGCACGGGATGGCGTCGACCGCAAGGAAGCCGCGGTAATACTCCAGCACATCGCCGGGCTCTGCCTGGCCGAGCCAACCGCACAGCTCGACCTCGCTGAGCACCAGACGGACGGTGGGAAACGTTGGTCGGACGTTCATGGCGGACTGCTCCTCCCGGTCGAAGTCGAAGGCCGGCGTTGGAAACACCTGGTCTTCGCCATCTACCGGGGAGCGGTCGAAAGTGTCGGGGGAGCCCGTGACGTAGATGGCGAGGCCTTGCGCCAGGGCGCGCTCGCGCAGACGAGCGGTGCGCTCATAGACCGTCGAGCGATGGATTTGGGCCGCGCGGGCGCCTTCGGAGACACTGTCGGCAAGCAGGACTGCGCAGCAATCAAGGAGCGGCGGCGGCAACCCCGCGACGAGGCGGCCGACGTCGATCCTGATCGCTGCCGATTCGTCGATCGGCGGTGCCTCGTCGGGAAGGAGATCGAGAAGGGTCCCCGGTCAAATCGGGCCGACCTCCCGCGCCGCGGAGAAATTCAACGTCTTCCGCATTCGTCTCGACGGGGGATGGTGATGCCGCTGCCTCCCCTTGTTACCTATGCGACCGAGGTCGAGTACCGCGGCCATTTTGAACGTGAATACTGCCGGGCCACTGTCGCCACGCACGACGGAATTCGAGTGTTCTTCGGCAAGGGGCAATTCGATCATGCGTTCTTCGAGAGCACTAACCGCGACGGTTTGAAGAATGCGTTCTCGACCGCTCGGGCTGAACGCATAGACTGGATCAAGGCAACTTTGCTCGACCCCAACGCCGATCGGTATCAGGGTTGGGATGCGCGCGCGCGGCATTACCAGCCGACCAGACGTGTGGAAGTCGTCTATGAGGATTTCGTTGTCGTCCTTCAACTCGGCCGCAAGCTGACTGGCGATTTGAAAGCCCAGTTCGTGACTTGCTTCAAGGCTGACAACAGTATCGGCAAGATCCGTACATCGCCCCTGTGGACGCTCCAGGATTGCCTCAATGCGCTCTGAAGGAAAGATTTGGGCGCTGATTCGCTACGCTGGCTCAGCGCCCGAAGCCTCGATTGGTTCAAAGCCGCTAGGCAGTGAACTCGTGTCGATACGTGGAAGGGTAGCGGCGATTTGTCAAGGAATTCTTGATATTTGGCCGTTTTCCAGCCGCCTTCGTCAAGGGGGCCTCACAAGACATTGGCAGGACTACGGCGTTGAAAAGATAGCCGTTTCTTTGCATCGGCACTCGAACCGCCTTGCGTTGAACCAAAACGAGGCACGGCCATGAGCGCGACCAATGGGCCGGCCGTCCAGGACACCGAAAAGCACCTCTCCCAGCTTCCAGCGCTTCACCTTTTGCAGAAGATGCGCCCGCATTGGCAGCTTCTGAACCGTGAGCAAATCGACCGTGAGCGAGGTGGGAGACGGTCGGGTGTCTTCCTCAACGGCATCTTGAGGGAGAGCCTTGCTCGCATCAACCGCATCGAACTCCGTGGGCGCGTCCATGCCTTCACCGAAGGTGGTCTGGCCGAAGCGATTGAACGGCTGCAGCGACCGCGGCCTTCTGGACTTCTGAGGGTCAACGAAGAACTCACCAACATGATGCTCCTCGGAACGGCCGTGGAGCAAACTGTCGATGGCGTCACGCGTGCCTCTCAACTGAAGTTCGTCGACTGGACCAACCCAGCGGCCAACGCCTTTCACGCTTCGGCCGAGTTTGAAGTCGAGAGAGAACACACGGCAGAGACCTGCCGGCCGGACATCGTTCTCTTCGTCAATGGAATCCCTTTCGCGGTGATTGAATGCAAAGGTCCATCAATTGCGGTTGGCGAGGGTGTCTCGCAGAACATCCGCAATCAGCAGGAAGGGTACATCCCTAGTTTGTTTCGGACCGTTCAGATGCTCGTCGCGACCAACAAGAACGACGTGCGTTACGGCACGGTTGGGACGGCCGCTCCGTTCTGGTCGAAATGGCGTGAGCTCGAAGACACCGATGCTGATTTAAGCGCCGCGATCAACGCACCTATGACCGCCGACGAAAATAGAAATACTTTCGCGGATGGCTTCGCCGAAGACCGTGCTCCGTACGAGGCCCGCTTCGCCGACGGCGACCGCCTGGTTACAGAGCAGGATCGTGTTCTGTGGGCGTTGGCGCGCCCTGAGCGAATCCTCGATATCGCCCGCCGCTTCACGCTGTTCGATGCCGGCGAGAAGAAGATTGCACGCTACCAGCAATTCTTCTCGGTCCGGAAGATCCTTCGGCGTGTGATCTCCGATCGCGACGAAGAAGGCCGTCGGCAAGGTGGCGTGATCTGGCACACCCAGGGCTCGGGGAAATCGCTTACCATGGTGATGCTGGCCCGTGCCCTTGGCCTCGAACCTGCAATCCCTGATCCGCGCATTGTGTTGGTGACCGACAGAATCGATCTGGATGAACAACTCGAGGGCACCTTCAAAGCCTGCGGACTGGAACCGAAGCGCGCAACAACTGGCCGCAACCTTCTTGAGCTTGTCGCGAACGAGAAGCGGGCGGTGGTGACTACGCTAATCAACAAGTTCGACACCGCTCTCAACGTCCGCGATTTCGCCGACGAGTCGTTCGACGTGTTCCTACTTGTTGATGAGAGCCACCGCGGTCAGTACGGACGGCTTCACTCACGCATGCGGAAGGTCTTCCCCAACGCTTGCTACCTCGGCTTCACCGGCACACCGATCCTGAAATCGGAAAAGAACACGGCAGCCAAATTCGGCGGCATTATCGACGTCTATGCCATCGATCAGGCAGTGCGTGACAAAGCGGTCGTTCCGCTGCTCTACGAGGGCCGCCACGTCGAACAGCGTGTGGACGCGGTGGCTATCGACGCTTGGTTCGAACGCGTTTGCGCCGGCCTCTCCGAAGACCAAAAGGCTGACCTGAAGAAGAAGTACGCCCGGACAGCGCGCCTTTTCCAGACCGAACAGACCATCGCCCTCATCGCATTCGACGTATCGGCACATTTCCGGCAGGCATGGAAGGGAACGGGCTTCAAGGGCCAGCTGGTCACCCCATCGAAACGCTCCGCAATCCTCTACAAGCGCGCCCTGGACGAACTGGCTGTGGTCACTTCTGAAGTGATCATCTCGCCACCGGACGATCGCGAAGGAGAGGAGCGGATCGACGAGGCATCATCCGATGAGGTCAAGCGCTTCTGGAAGACGATGATGGAGCGGTATGGCGACGAAGCCACGTACACCTCGCGCATCATCGAGGCGTTCAAGAAACGCGAGGACCCAGAGATTCTGATCGTGGTTTCGAAGCTACTGACCGGCTTCGATGCGCCGCGTAATACGGTCCTCTATCTCGCGCGGCCCCTCACGGAACACAATTTGCTGCAGGCTATCGCCCGCGTGAATCGCGTGGCCGAAGGCAAGGACTACGGCTACGTCGTCGACTATTGCAGCGTACTGGGTGAGCTAAATCAGGCGCTGACGGACTATTCGGCGCTCGAAGGCTTTGACGAGGCCGACCTCGCCGGCACCGTCATCTCAATCAAGGCCGAGACCGAGAAGCTCGGGCAGCGGCATTCAGAATTGTGGGATGTCTTCCGGGGGGTTGCGAATACCGCCGACGAGGAGGCGCTTGAACAGCACCTCAGCGACGAGGCACGCCGAGACGAATTCTACGACCGGCTCAACGCATTCGCGCGGACTTTGGCAATCGCACTGTCGAGCCATGAGTTCGCAAACGATCCAGCCAACCAGCGGCGGATCACCGGGTATCGCAATGACCTTCGGCGCTTCGAGAACCTGCGCCGAGCAGTCGGCACAAGATACCAGGATGCCGTGGACTACGGGCAGTACCGCAAGCGCATTGAAAAGCTCCTGGACACGTATGTCGTTGCGGATGACGTGCGGCCGATTACCGACCTCATAAACATTTTCGATGAGGGTGCCTTCGCGGAAGTTCTCCGCTCGAAGGAGTCCGCCGCAAGCCGGGCCGACACGATCGCGCACGCGACAAAGAGAACAATCGATGAGCGATGGGAGGAGGACCCGACCTTCTTCAAGCGCTTTTCCGAGCTGATCCGTCAGGCCATCGAGGACTTCCGGGCGAAGCGAATCTCTGACCTCGAGTATCTGAAGCGAGTCACCGACATCCGCGATCAAATGATTCATCGCGATACAACGGCGCTGCCAGAGGCCGTTCGCGATGACGCTCTAGCCCGTGCCTTCTTCGGTTGCATCCACGAGACCATCCGCGGGGTCGACGGCGCCGCTCCCCCGAAGCTTGACGAAATCAGCGCCGAGGCCGCCAAGCACATCGTTGACATCGTCCACAGTCACCGGCGCGTTGACTGGTCAGGCAATCCCGATGTTGAGAACGCTATCAAAAACGACATCGACGACTATGTGTTCGATGTGCTTCGCGGCGAACATAACGTCCCGGTCTCCACCGAGGCGATCGATGCCCTTATCGAACGCCTTCTGATGGTCGCTCGACGGCAGGCGGCGTGATGATCCGCACGACAACATACGGAAGCGCGGTCATCGAATTCCACCTAACGCGGTCTGCCCGCAACTCCCTCTCCATTTCGGTGCTGCCTGATGGCGCTGTTGCCGTGGCAGCTCCTGAAGACGCCGAGCTGGTCGAGGTCGATGAGAGAATCAGGCGACGGGCACGCTGGATTCTGCGCCAACAGCGTCGGTTTGCGGCGTATCGCCCGCGCACTCCCCCGCGGCAGTTCGTTGGAGGGGAAACCCACCGCTACCTCGGTCGCCAATATCGTCTCAAGATCGATCAGGCCGAAAAAGATCGCGTTCTCGTTCGCTCCGGTCGACTTGTTGTCGAGACCCGCCTCCCCGAAGATCGAGATTGGACCCGGACGCTGTTGCGGCGCTGGACCCGTCAGCGCGCGCGAGAGGTTCTAAGGGAGCGATTTGAGGCGGCTGCGCCGATGATGGCGGCGCTCCGCCTGCCACTCCCCCCGCTTATGATCTGTCCGATGAAAAGAAGGTGGGGCAGCCATACACCATCAGGCCGCATCCTCCTCAATGACGCACTCATCGCGGCCAGACGAGACTGCATTGACTACGTCATAGCCCACGAACTCTGTCACGTCGTCGAGCCGAACCACTCCCCCAGGTTCTTCCGACTGCTGCGCCGCCTCATGCCGGATTGGGAGCGTCGCAAAGAGCTTCTCGAACGAGAGACCGCGTAGAAACGCAAGGCCTTCGAGACCCTCTCGGTACCTCGATTTTTGATCTCAAGTCGCAGAGCGAGCGTGAAACAAACCAGTGCTGACTCTCGGCGCGACAAAGAGCTTAAGTTTCAATGCCTTGGACCGCCGTACCAAGACCGTCTCAGTCCAGAGCTTGAGAGAATACTTGGGAGAGAGAACGCCGTTAGACGGTGGAACTGCTATTGGCACTTCACAGGTCGAGGGTCGGAACCGCGCGGTTCCTTGGGCTTTGGGGCGGGCGCTGCGAGACGGAGAATAGTTGACCGGCCGAAGTTGGCGGAGAGAGGGGGATTCGAACCCCCGATACGGTTGCCCGTATACACGCTTTCCAAGCGTGCGCCTTCAGCCACTCGGCCACCTCTCCGCAGGGTCGGGACAGGGTCCCGGAAGCCGGCGCACTATAGTCATCGAGTTCTTCCGTGCAAGGGCGGCCCTGGCGCCCCGGGCGGGGCGCCTTTCCGCGCAGTTGACGCCGCCAATGGTTGCGGCCAAATGGCGGGATGATCGCGTTCATCGCCCGCTTTGCCGGTCTCTGGCTGATTGCCGGCGCGCTCGTCGCGCTGGTCGTCGATGGGACCAAGACGATCGCCGGCTCGGCGCTTGCCATCACGTCCTTCCGCCAGACCTGGACGACGCTCAGCCCCGCCACTCTGGAGGCGGCCGAGGCCTTCATCCATGACAAGGTCGAGAGCCATGTCGGCCACTGGATCTGGGATCCGGCGATCCAGTGGGTGATCGCGCTGCCGACCTGGGTCGTCCTCGGTGCCATCGGCGGCTGGCTCGCCTATATGGGACGGAAGCGCCGCGTCTCGCCGGCTTTCGCGTGAAGCCCGGCTGGCGGGCGGTTCCCCCGTAACCGGCGGCCGCGGCGAGCGTATTTGAGGTATGCGAAATCCCATGCCGGCCCAAGGCCGGCGGGAAGGAGAAACCCCCCATGAACATTCTCGACATCATCGGCCGCAAGGCTGCGGCCATGCCCGCGCCCGGCACGGCGCTTCCCCGACGGTCCGAGCCGATCCCGACCGCGAGCGAGCATTTCGTCAACGGCCGGGCGCTGAAGGGGCCGTATCCGGACGGCACCGAGACGGCGCTCTTCGGCCTTGGCTGCTTCTGGGGTGCCGAGAAGGCCTTCTGGAAGCTCGACGGGGTCTACGTGACGGCGGTCGGCTATGCCGGCGGCGAGACCCCCAACGCGACCTACCGGGAAGTCTGCAGCGGCATGACCGGGCATAACGAGGTCGTGCTGGTCGTCTTCGATCCCAAGAAGACCAGCTTCGAGGCGCTGGTGAAGGCCTTCTTCGAGGCCCATGACCCGACGCAGGGCATGCGCCAGGGCAACGATGTCGGCACGCAGTATCGCTCCGGCATCTACGTCGCCGACGAGAGCCAGCGGAAGATCGCGGAGGCCGTGAAGGCGACTTACGGCGCCGAGCTGAAGAAGCGCGGCTATGGCCCGATCACCACCGAGATCGTCTCCCGCCCGCCCTTCTACTTCGCCGAGGACTACCATCAGCAGTACCTGGCAAAGAACCCGAACGGCTATTGCGGTCTCGGCGGGACGGGGGTTTCCTGTCCCGTGGGTATAGGCGTCGCCGCGGGCTGACGCGACCCGCCGGCTGGGCGACGGGGCGGATGGCGCATCGCATCGGGAAGAAAGAGCCGATCGGCGAGGCGCTTGTCCGCCTGGTGCGGGACGACCTCGAAAGGGCGCGCCATGCCCTCGCCGGCCGGCAATCGCGCGAGCGCCGCATCCACCGCATCCGCCAGCGCCTCAAGCGGGTGCGTTCGGTCCTCGCGGTGCTCAAGCCCGCTCTCGGCGAAAGAGCCACCCATGCGCGCCACGGGGTAGCCTCCGCGGCGCGTCTGCTTGCCGGTGCGCGCGATGCCGACGCGGCGGCGGCAAGCGCCCGCGAGCTGCGCGCTGCGGCCGGAGCCGCCGACGATGCCGGGCTCGACCGGGTAGTGGCGAGCCTGACCGCCGCGGCGGAAGATGCCCATCATCGTGCGACGCCGGTGGACGAGGTGCGCCGCCGCCTCGCCGCGGTCGAGGCGGATATCGCCGATCTCCCGCGACATCTCCATGGCGAGGCGCTGCTGGCCGATGCCCTCGAGCACTCCTACCGCAAGGGACGGCATGCCATGGCCGAGGCGACGACCAGCCTTTCGACGCCCGACCTGCATCGCTGGCGGAAGGCGGTGAAGGACCTCTGGCACCTGCTCGCCCTTGCCGAGAAGCGCCTGCCGAAAGGCCTGGCCGACGAAAGGGACGATCTCGCCCGCCTGGGTGAGCTCCTTGGCCAGGACCACGACCACGCCATTCTCGCCGAGAAGCTCGCCCTGTCACCGGAGGGCGATCCGGCGCTCATGCGCCAGCTCGCCGTCATCGCCCGCGAGCGGCGCCGGCTCGAACGCGAGGCCTTCGCCCTCGGTGCGCGCCTCTATGGGCCGAAGGCAAAGCGCTTCGCCAAGGCAGCCAAGGTTAGGTAGGAGCGACCCTCGGTCTGCGGCGTCATCCTGCATCGCCCGCTTGAGCCCGGCGATGACGGAGATGGGGAGCTCGCTGCCGGCTCAGTTCCCGACGCTCGCCCCGGTGCCGTCGCGGCCGATCACCTTGCCGATCGGGTCGGCACCGCCGCCGGCACCTGCCTTCAGCGGGCCGGGCCCGGCGAGCGGGTCATAGGCATAGGCGGGCTTGCCGCCGCCGTCCGGTGCATAGAGCACGTCGATGCAGGGTTTCGGCAGGCCGGCAAGCGTCAGCGGAGGCGGCGGTTTCACCGGCTTCACCGGCTTTTCCGGTGGCTTCGTCGGCTTGGGCGGCGGCTTCCACGGCTGGCCGGACAGCCAGTAGTCGAGATCCTTGCCGCAGCCGTCGCCCGCCGCGGTCGGCGCCTGGTGGGTGCATTCGGTCGCGCCCGCCGGGCAGCGCAGGCGCACGTGAAAGTGATCGTTGTGCAGATAATAGGGCCGCAGCTGGCGCAGCCAGTCGCGGTCCGCGCCGGCCGTCTCGCAAAGGCGCTTCTTCACGCCGGGGTTGACGAAGATGCGCTCGACCTCGGGATAGCTCGCGGCGCGCTTCAGCACCTTTTCGAGGCCCTTCGGCCAGCGGTCGGGCAGCATGTCGAAATGGGTGCCGGCCTTGGTGAGCGAGCTCGCGCTCGTCTTCTCGCGCTCGTCGCGGGAAAGCCAGTGCGAGGGCATCGGATCGTACCAGATGTCGACGTCGAGGCCGATCTGGTGGCTGGCATGGCCGGTCGGCATCGGGCCGCCGCGCGGCTGCGACATGTCGCCGACGAGGAGGCCCGGCCAGCCGTCCTTGTCATGGGCATCGTTGGCGAACTTCTCGAGGAAGGCAACCAGCTGCGGCATCCCCCAGTTGCGGTTGCGCGAGAGGCGCATGACCTGCCAGTCTGGCCCGTTGATCGGCAATTGCACGCCGCCGGCAAGGCAGCCCTTGGCATAGAAGCCGACCGGGTGCGGCGGCTGGTCGGAAGGCAGCTTCGGGCGCGAGAAGAGCACTTTCGCCGCCGTCGTCATGTCGGGTTTCTCGGCCGCGAGCGCGCTTGTGGCGAGCAGCGCGAGCGAAAAGGCCGCGGCAATCGGGATGGTCCGCATCGATTTTCCTGTCGAGCTTCGCCTGTTCCTGCATCGGCCGAAACGAAGCGCCGTCGCCACACGGCATTATGAAGACATGCCGGACCGCGGCAAGCCGCCTATTCGGCCCGGCGATCATGGCCTGACGAGGGCGCGCAGGGGCCGCCATGCTGCCGCCGCATTCCCGCAACGAAAATTTCTCCTTCGCGTCATCAAAGGATCGCCGCCCCGGGATTGGGTGGGAGTGGCGGCAGGGAGAAGCAGTGAGGAGGACGTCATGTTCACGACGATCGACGACATGCCTGCGGGTGCCATCGGATTCGCGGCTTCGGGCGTGGTGACGGCGGCGGACAGGTCCGGCGTATTGGAGCCGACCATCGGCTCGGCGCTTGCCGAGGGCGGACGCGTCCGCCTGCTCTACGTCGCCGGCGAGGACTTCGCCGGCTACGACGCCGGCATGCCGCTCGACGAAGCGGTCTTCGGCTCGCGCCATTTCGCCGATTTCGCGAAGATCGCGCTGGTCTCCGATACCTGCTCGCTCCGCCGCGCGGTCAGGGCGCTGGACGGTCTCATGCCCGCCGAGCTTCGCGTCTTCCGCCAGGCGGAGGTGGAGACCGCCAAGCTCTGGCTCGCAGCCTGAGCCGAGGGCAGGGCGCCGCGCCCGCGGCGCCCGCCGATCTCAGGTGGCCGGTGCGGCCGGCGCCGCCGGTGGCGTATCCGGCGCTCCCATGGGCGGCTTCGCAGTCTTCCTCGGAGCCGCCTTTTTCCGCGCCGGTGTCTTCTTCGGAGCCGCCGCTTTCTTCGGATCGCTCAGGTCGTTGACCAGGGCCTTCGGGCCGTTCTTGAGGAGCGACTTGATCGCACCCTTGGCCGAAGCTTTGCTGGTATAGCCCTCGGTCGAGAACATGGTCTCGCCGTTGGACGCCTTGAACCTGACGCGGAACTCGCCCTTCCTGTCCTTGTAGATCTCAAAGACGTAGGCCATCGCCTCTCTCCTCGTCGTTGAACCGACGCCAAGGTCTGCCGGCGGCCACGAGTCGTCAAGGCATCCGTGACGTCCGGCTGTGGAGACCGGGCCTCAGTCGTCCATCTTGAGGGCGGCGATGAAGGCCTCCTGTGGAATCTCCACCTTGCCGAACTGGCGCATGCGCTTCTTGCCTTCCTTCTGCTTCTCCAGCAGCTTGCGCTTGCGCGTCACGTCGCCGCCGTAGCATTTCGCCAGCACGTCCTTGCGGAGCGCCCGGATCGTCTCGCGCGCGATGATGCGGCCGCCGATCGCCGCCTGGACGGGGATCTGGAACATGTGCTGCGGGATCAGGTCCTTCAGCTTCTCGCACATGGCGCGCCCGCGCCGATCGGCCTGTGAGCGGTGGACGAGCATGGAAAGCGCATCGACGGGGTCGCCATTGACCAGGATCTGCATCTTCACGAGGTCGCCGGCCCGGTATTCGGTGAGGTGGTAGTCGAAGGAGGCATAGCCCTTCGAGACCGATTTCAGCCGATCGTAGAAGTCGAAGACGACCTCGTTCAGGGGCAGGTCGTAGGTGACCATGGCGCGGTTGCCGACATAGGACAGGTCGACCTGCACGCCGCGGCGGTCCTGGCAGAGCTTCAGGATCGAGCCGAGATAGTCGTCCGGCGTCAGGATGGTGGCGCGCAGCCACGGCTCGGCGATCTCCGTGATCTTGACCGGGTCCGGCATGTCGGCCGGGTTATGCAGCTCGATCTCCTCGCCATTGGTGAGCTTGATCCGGTAGATGACCGACGGCGCCGTGGCGATCAGGTCGAGGTCGAACTCTCGGGACAGCCGCTCCTGGATGATCTCGAGGTGGAGAAGGCCGAGGAAGCCGCAGCGGAAGCCGAAGCCGAGCGCGGCCGAGGTCTCCATCTCGTAGGTGAAGGAGGCGTCGTTGAGCCGCAGCTTGCCGATCGCGGCGCGCAGCTCCTCGAAGTCGGCCGCATCCACCGGGAAGAGCCCGCAGAAGACCACCGGCTGCGCGGCGCGGAAGCCGGGCAGCGGCTCGGCCGCGGGCTTCCGGTCATCGGTGATCGTATCGCCGACGCGGGTGTCGGCGACCTCCTTGATCGAGCCGGTAAGGAAGCCGAGCTCGCCCGGCCCGAGCTCCGGAAAGTCGACGAGCTTCGGCGTGAACACGCCCACCTTGTCGACATCGTGGGCCGCGCCGGTGCCCATCATGCGGACGCGCATGCCCTTCTTCAGGACGCCGTCGACGATACGCACGAGCACGACCACGCCGAGATAGGCATCGTACCAGGAATCGACCAGCAGCGCCTTCAGCGGCGCCGCGCGGTCGCCTTTCGGCGGCGGCAGGCGCGTGACGATCGCTTCGAGCACGTCCGGCACGCCGAGGCCGGTCTTGGCGGAGATCATGACGGCATTGGAAGCGTCGAGCCCGATGACGTCCTCGATCTGCTGCTTGACCTTCTCCGGCTCGGCCGCCGGCAGGTCGACCTTATTGAGGACCGGGACGATCTCGTGATTGTTGTCGAGCGCCTGGTAGACGTTGGCGAGCGTCTGCGCCTCGACCCCCTGGCTTGCGTCGACCACCAGCAGCGAGCCCTCGCAGGCGGCGAGCGAGCGGTTCACCTCATAGGCAAAGTCGACATGCCCGGGCGTGTCGATGAGGTTGAGCACATAGGTCTTGCCGTCTCGCGCCTTGTAGTTGAGGCGGACGGTCTGGGCCTTGATCGTGATGCCGCGCTCGCGCTCGATGTCCATCGAGTCGAGGATCTGGTCCTTCATCTCGCGGTCGGTGACCGCGCCGCAAAGCTGGATCAGCCGGTCGGCCAACGTCGACTTGCCGTGGTCGATATGCGCGATGATCGCGAAATTGCGGATGTTTTCCTGGGGGGATGCCGTCATGGCGCGGTGCTTAGCATCCCGCGCGAAACCGGCAAAGGGGCACTGGCCCCGAGAAAGAAAGGGCCGCCCTGAGGCAGCCCCTTCGTCCGTTTCCGGCCGTCAGCAGACCGGCCCTACTTCGGCTGGCCGCACATGCCGCTCATCGGTCCGAGGCGGTTCCAGAGCGCCATGGTCTGGCGGGCGACCGTCTTGTCGCCGCTGAGCTTCACCTTCTCGCAGCCCGGCACGAACTTCTTGGCCGAGGCAGCTTCGATGGTGACGAGCACGGTGGTGGCGGCGATCGCGGCGATCAGGGCGCCGGCGAGCGCGCGGTTGGTGAACTTCTTCATCAGTCCCTCCGTCGAGATTATCGTCGGTCATGCCGACGGCCTCGCCTTAGAGGGGGCAGCTGACAGGGGGGTGACGGGGAGGTGACGATCCGGCGTCAGTCCACGGGATCGTGGGACGATCAGATGCCGCCGCCGAAGAAGGTGCGCATGGCATCGCCGAGATCGGTGCGGGTGAGGCCGAAAAGATTGCCGTGGCCGGCGCCGTATATGCGGTCGACCTCGGCCTGGCGGCGCTGGACGGAGTCGGCGAAGCGCTCGACGAGCTTCGGTTCGGCGTCGAAGAGCGGCTCGATCGCCGCCTTGTCGACTTCGATGGCCGTCAGCGCCGAGCGTGCCGTGACTGTGGCGCTCCGCGTCGCGCCGGTGAGCAGCGAGCCCTCGCCGACGATCCCGCCCGGCGCGAGGTCGGCGAGGTGGCGCGGGCCGCCATCGCCGCGGAGCGTCACCTCGGCACTGCCCGCGACGATGACGAACATGGAGCTGCCGGGCTCGTCCTCGACGACCAGCGTCTCGCCTTCCGCGAAGGCGACGACGCCGGCGCCCGTGGCAAGCCGGTCGAGCTCGGCCGGCGTCAGCACCTCGGCGAAGAAGGGCGTTGCGCCGAGCACGGCGCGCGGATCGACGGAAGTTTCTGGCATTCTTGGTGGTTCCGTTCTCAGCCGGCGAAATAGGCGGTCATGCGGGCGACGATCTCGTCGCGCGACAGGCCGAGATTGTTCCAGCGTCCGGCATCGTCGTGGATGCGGCCGAGCTCGGCATGGCGCTGCTCCATCATCTCGGCGAAACGCCCGATGAGGCCGGGCGTCTCGACGATCAGGCCCTCGATGGCGGCCTTCGGAATCTCCACCGCCGCGACCCGCTTCGCCGCGGTGACGGTGGCGCTCCGCCGCGCGCCGGTGAGGAGCGACATTTCGCCGACGACGTCGCCGGCGCCGAGCGTGGCGACATGCTGCTCGCCGGACGGTGAATGGATCGAGATGGCGACTTTCCCCTCGGCGACGATGAACATGGAATGGCCGATCTCGCCCTGGCGCATCAGCAGGGCGCCGCGGCCGAATTCGCGCGGCTCGGCCAGCCGATCGCCGAGCCGGTCGAGCTGGCTGAAATCGAGCACGTCGACGAAGAACGGCACGGATGCAACGACGTCGCGCGGATGCAAGGCGGCCCCCGGTCTTCCGATCCTCGCACTTTCGGCCCGCGGGCCGAATCGGTCAAGCGCGGCGCCAGACCGTCAGCGCGACCGCGTTGGCCGGATCGAGCATCTCGCGCTTGTCGGGCCGCAGCCCGGAGGCGGCGAGGAGCTGCGCCGCCGGTGTGCCATCAGCCATGGCCGAGAAGAGAAGCGTCCCGCCGGGGAGGTGGGCGCGACCGGCCTCGGCAAGGTGGAACGCGTCATAGCCGGAAGCGAGGAACCAGTCGAAGACCCGCCGCCCGCCGACGACCGCGGCGATCCCGCCAAGCCCGACCGCGGCCAGCGCCTCGGCGAGCGGTACATCGGCCGGGTTCCACCAGAGCGCGTCCGCCCGATGCTCGAGGCCCCGCGCCTGCGAGGAAAGGACAAGCCGCCGCCGGCCTCTCGGATTGGGCGTCAGCGCGTGGCTGGCGCGGCCAAGGATGACGATCGTCGCCGCGTCGAGGGCCGCCTGGAACCGCTGCCAGTCCGCCGGGTTGCGGAGGGCCGCCGGCATGCGGCCGTCGCGGTCGGCGATGCACCCGTCGGCCGAGACGATGGCGTGGCCGTGGACATGCCAGCCATCAGTCGCCGCGGGCTCGCGGTCGGCGTCAGGAGCGGAGTGTTCCACCGGTCGACTTCACGACCTCGGCGACGACCTTCTTCGACACCGCGTCGATCTCCTCGTCGGTCAGCGTCTTCCCGGCCGGCTGCAGGACGACCTCGATGGCGAGCGACTTCTTGCCGGCCCCGAGGCTGTCGCTCTCGAACAGATCGAATACCGAGACGTCCGAGATCAGCTTTTTGTCGGCGCCGGCGGCCGCCTTCAGCACCTTCGCCGCCTCGATCGCGCGGTCGAGCACGAAGGCGAAGTCGCGCCTGACCGGCTGGAGGTCGGAGAGGGTGAGCGGCGGCTTGGTCTTCGTGGCCTTGGCGCGCGGCACCGGCAGCGCCTCGAGGGTGATCTCGAAGCCGGCGAGCGGCCCCGAGGCATCGAGCGTTTCGAGGACGGAGGGATGGATCTCGCCGAAGGTACCGATGATGGTCTTCGGTCCCTGCCGGATGGTCCCCGAGCGGCCCGGATGGTACCAGGCGGGGCCCTCCGCGACGATCTGCAGCTTGTCGGTGGAGACGCCGAGCGTCTCGAGCAGGGCGAGCGCGTCGCTCTTGGCGTCGAAGACGGAAACCGGGCCGGCCTTTGCCGACCAGTGGCGGCCGGCGCCGTTGACGCCCGCCGTGCCGCGGCGAAGGCCGGCGGCCGACGTCGTCTGCTCTGCCGGCTTGTCGCCCGCATAGATCTGCCCGACCTCGAAAAGCGCGAGATCGGCGAAGCCGCGGTCGGCGTTGCGCTGTGCGGCGGCGATCAGCCCCGGCAGCAGGCTCGGCCGCATGTCGCTCATGTCCGCGGCGATCGGGTTGGCAAGCGCCAGCTCCGGCTGGCCGCCGCCGAAGGCCTTGGCTGCTTCCCTCGGGATGAAGGACCAGGTGACGGCTTCGACCATGCCGCGGGCGGCGAGCGCGCGTCGGGCGCGGCGCGTGCGCATCTGGATAGGCGTGAGCACCGGGTGGGCGACGCCGGGCAGGCGGGGGAGGGGCGTTGGAGGAATCTGGTCGACGCCGATGATGCGCACCACCTCCTCGACCAGGTCCGCCTTCATGGTCACGTCCGGCCGCCAGGTCGGCACCGTCGCGGCGATGCGGCCGTGCGCCCGGTCGGTTCGGCATTCGTAGCCGAGGCGGTCGAGGATGCCCTCCACCTCCGCGATCGCCGGATCGATGCCGGCGAGCCGGCGGATCTCGGTGACCGGGAAATCGATGATCGTGCGCGTCACCGGCGGCTCGCCGGCGAGGAAGATCTCGCTGGGACTCCCGCCGCAGAGGTCGAGAATCATGCGCGTCGCGAGCTCGAGGCCGGGCAGGTTGAAGGCCGGGTCGATGCCACGCTCGTTGCGGTAGCGCGCATCCGAATTGATGCCGAGCTTCCGGCCGGTCTGGGCGATGTTGATCGGCTCCCACAGCGCCGCCTCGACCAGCACGTCGGTGGTCGCCTCGCTGGAGCCGCTTTCCTCGCCGCCCATGATGCCGGCAAGCGACTCGACGCCCTTTTCGTCGGCGATGACGCACATCGTCTCGTCGAGAGCGTAGGTGCGTCCGTCGAGGGCGAGCAGCGTCTCGCCGGCGCGCGCCCGGCGCACCGTGAGGTCGCCTTTCACCTTGCCGGCGTCGAAGACGTGGAGCGGCCGGTTGCGGTCGTAGGTGAGGAAGTTGGTGATGTCGACCAGCGCGTTGATCGGCCGGAGGCCGACGGAGCGGAGCCGCTTCTGCAGCCATTCCGGCGACGGCCCGTTCTTCACGCCGCGCACCAGCCGGAGCGCGAAGGCCTGGCAGAGCGGGGGCGTGTCGCCGAAATCGAACTTCACCTTCACCGGTGCCGGGAAGACGCCGGCGACCATGGGCACGTCCTCGCCGATGAGCGTGCCGAGGCCGGCCGCGGCGAGGTCGCGGGCAATACCCTCGACGCCGAGCGCATCGGGGCGATTGGGGGTGACGGCGACGTCGATCACCGGGTCGTCGAGGCCAGCCCAGGCGGCGTAGGACTGGCCGACCGGCGCATCCGCCGGCAGCTCCATGATGCCGTCATGATCGTTGGAGAGCTCGAGCTCGGCCTCGGAGCAGAGCATGCCGCGGCTTTCCTGGCCGCGGATATTGCCGACGGAGAGCGTGATCCCCTTGCCCGGGATATAGGTGCCGGGCGGCGAGAACACGCTCTTGATGCCGGCGCGCGCGTTGGGCGCGCCGCAGACCACCTGGACCGGAGCCCCGCTGCCGGTATCGACCATGCAGACGCGCAGCCGGTCGGCGTTCGGGTGCTGCTCGGCCGAGACGACATAGGCGATGGTGAAGGCGGCGAGCTGCTTCGCCGGGTTCTCGACGCTCTCGACCTCGAGGCCGATCATGGTGAGCTTGTCGACGATCTCGTCGAGGCCCGCCGTCGTGTCGAGATGTTCCTTGAGCCAGGAAAGCGTGAACTTCATCGCGTCCGTGCGCCGTCTCGGGCGCCCTTCGTGTTCGGGAAAAAGACCGGGCGCTTACGCCAGGTCCTTGGCCTCGTAGCGGCCGATATTGCGGGTGAGGCGGAGCTTCCCCGTCGCTTCGCGATAGGCGAGGAAGTGCGGCGTCTGGCCATGGGCGTCGAAGGCCGCCTTGTCCGCCCAGATCTCGAAGAGGCAGATGCGGTTCGGGTCGTCGAGCGCGCGCGAGAACTGGTAGGTCTTGCAGCCGGCTTCCTTGCGCGAGCCCTCGGTCACCTTCTCGACCGCCGCGACGAAAGCCGCGACGTCGTCCGTATGCACGTCATAGCTGCCACAGATGATGATCATGGTCGTCTCTCCCTGGTCGTTATGAAGTCAGCCCGCCGAACAGCGTCGGCAGGTCGAGTGGACGGAAGCCGTAGTGGTTCAGCCAGCGCACGTCCGCGTCGAAGAAAGCGCGGAGGTCCGGCATGCCGTATTTGAGCATGGCGATGCGGTCGATGCCCATGCCCCAGGCGAAGCCCTGGACCTCGTCCGGATCGAAGCCGCCCGAGCGGATGACGTTCGGATGCACCATGCCGCAGCCGAGGATCTCCAGCCAGTCGTCGCCCTCGCCGAAGCGCACCTCGTTGCCGACGCGGCGGCAGCGGATGTCGACCTCCATCGACGGCTCGGTGAAGGGAAAGAAGGAGGGCCGGAAGCGCATCTGCACCTTGTCGACCTCGAAGAAGGCGCGGCAGAATTCCTCGAGGACCCATTTCATCGTGCCGACGGTGCTCTCCCGGTCGAGGACGAGGCCCTCGACCTGGTGGAACATCGGCGTATGCGTCTGGTCGGAGTCCATCCGGTAGGTACGGCCGGGGATCACGACGCGGATCGGCGGCTTCTCCTTCTCCATGGTGCGGATCTGCACCGGCGAGGTATGGGTGCGGAGCAGCATCCGCTCGCCGTCCGCCTTCGGGTTGAAGAAGAACGTGTCGTGCATCTCGCGCGCCGGATGGCCGACCGGGAAATTCAGCGCGGTGAAATTGTAGTAGTCGGTTTCGATATCCGGCCCCTCGGCGATGGCGAAGCCCATGTCAGCGAAGATCGCGGTGATCTCGTCGATCACCTGGCTGACCGGATGGATGCGCCCGGTCTCGAGCGGCGAGGGACGCGTCGGCAGGGTGACGTCGAGGCGCTCGGTCTCGAGGCGCCTGGTCAATTCCTCGCGCTTCAGGATGGCGCGCCGGTCGGCGATCGCGGTGGTGACGCGGTCGCGGAGCCCGTTCAGGGCCGGGCCCATGACCTGGCGCTCTTCGGCGCTCATGCCGCCGAGGCCCTTCAGGAGCTCCGACACGGCGCCCTTCTTGCCGAGCGAGGCGACACGCTCGGCTTCGAGCGAGGCCTCGCTGGCAGCTCCGGCGATGCGGGCGACGATCTCGCCTTCCAGCGCCGCGAGGTCGGGTTTCACTTCTGCGTTCATGGGCCTAGCTCATCCAGCGGAGCGTCATCGGTTTCAGCGGGTTGACGAAGGGGCGCTTGTCGCGCGCCGCCGCCTCCCATTCGTCCTTCACGCGCATCCACCAGCGCGCCTGCGTATCGGCGTCGTTGATCAGCATCACCTTCGGCGAAGTCATCAACCCCTCGCGCTGGCGCTGCACCACGACGCGGTCCTGGTCGAGGAAGACGCGCATGAGATGCCGCATCAGCGGCTTGAACGGCGCCACCCATTTCGGCGACAGCCAGAAGATCTGGTGCACGGCGGTCTGCTCGTCGGTGACCGGCGTGATCGCGGTGAGCCCGACGACCTGGTGGCGGTCGCCGCGCACTTCCTCTATGCGCAAGCCGGGCAGCCGGTAGCTGATCTCGGTCGAGACGTTCCGGCCGAGGATCTTGTACGCGAGGTTCTGCGGCGGGATCTGGTGGCGGACCATCTTCCAGCCGAGCTCGGCGGGCTCGAACTGCTTCTCCTTCGGCCGAAGCTTCCGCGCGTTCCGCTTGAACCACCACGACGTATGCACATAGGCGGCGTGGGTCGGGTCCATGAGGCCGAAGGCGGCATGGTCGGTCGAGCAGGAAAACGGCAGCATGCAGTGGAGCTGCGGCGCCACGTCGTCGGCGAAGATCGGCATTGCCGGCGGCTCGGCCTCGGCGCCCGAGGGCGCCTCGCCGTCGCGCGCGAAATAGACCCAGATCAGGCCCTGGCGCTCCCGGCACGGGAAGGCGGGCGTCGTGATCTTGGAAAGGTCGGCGCGCTGGCCCTCGCGCAGCGACGGGATGGCGACACAGGCGCCCTGCTGGTTGAAGCGCCAGCCGTGATAGCAGCACTCGATGGTCTCGCCGTCGAACTTGCCGTAGTGGAGCGGGATCGCGCGGTGCGGGCAGATGTCGCGGAGCGCGAAGACCGAATTGTCCTTCGCGCGGCCGATGACCAGCGGCTCGCCCATGACCATGACGTGGCTGAGCTTGCCGGGGCGGACATCCGCCCCCGGCATCGCCATGTACCAGAACCCGCGAAGAAGTTCGGCTTTCAGCCCTTGCACGTCACGATCCTATCGAATGCCATGCCGCCCCGGCGCCGTCCTTGGAAGGGGGCGCCGGGCGGAGCCTCTGGCACCCGTCAGGCGGCGACGGCGCCCTTGGCCTTCTCGACCAGTGCCACGAAGGCCGCCGGCTCGCGCGCGGCGATATCGGCGAGCACCTTCCGGTCCACGACCACGCCGGCCTTGATCAGGCCGTCGATGAAGCGGCCATAGGTCAGCCCGTGCTCGCGCACCGCAGCGTTGATCCGCTGGATCCAGAGCGCGCGGAAGCTGCGCTTCTTGTTCTTCCGGTCGCGGTAGGCATATTGCGCCGACCGGTCGACCGCCGCCTTGGCGGCGCGGATGGTGTTCTTGCGACGGCCGTAGAAGCCCTTGGCGCGCTTCAGGACCTTCTTGTGCTTGGCATGGGACGTTACGCCCCGTTTCACTCGCGACATGGATGTCTCCTAAGGATGCGTTCTGTCGAATGGTCAATCGTTCGGCAGGAAATACTTCCTGACGTTCTCGCCGTCCGACTTGAACAGCACCCGCGTGCCGCGGAGGTTGCGGATCTGCTTCTTGGTCCGCTTGATCATGCCGTGACGCTTGCCGCGCTGGGCATGGAGGACCTTGCCGGTCCCGGTCACCTTGAATCGCTTCTTGGCGCCGCTCTTGGTCTTCATCTTGGGCATTTTGCTTCCCTGCAATCTGGAGCCACACGAACGCCGCCACGGCATGCCCATGGGCGAAGGCGCTAGCCTTCGATCAAAGCCGGGCGGCGGGAGAGCGGCGTTATAGCGGCGGCCCCGGCCGAGGGCAAGCCGCTTTGACGTCAGGAAAGCGCAGAAAGGCTTACGCCGCGGCTAGCGCGGCGCGAGCACCATGGTCATCTGGCGGCCTTCCAGCCGCGGTTCGGCCTCGACCTTGGAAATCTCGGCGGTCTCTTCCTTGACGCGCTCGAGGAGCCGGGTGCCGAGCTCCGGGTGGGCCATCTGGCGGCCGCGGAAACGGAGCGTCACCTTGACCTTGTCACCTTCCTCGAAGAAGCGGCGGACGGCCTTCATCTTCGTCTCATAGTCATGGACGTCGATGTTCGGCCCCATCTTTATCTCTTTGATTTCTACGGTCTTCTGCTTCTTGCGCGCCTCGGCCGACTTCTTCTGGGCCTGGTACTTGTAGCGACCGTAGTCGAGGATCTTGACGACCGGGGGGACCGAATTGGGGGCAATCTCGACGAGATCGAGGCCCGCCTCGCGCGCCAGGTCGAGCGCGCGCGCAATCGGGGTGGCGCCATGATTGGTGCCGCCGGCATCGATCAGCTGAACCTGGGGAACCCGGATTTCCTCGTTGATGCGCGGTCCGTCCTTGGTGGGCGGCGCCGCCTTGAAGGGTCTGCGAATGGTGGCGATCTCCTCTGCCGATGATGATTGTCCCGGAGCGAGTCCCCGGGGAATGTAGAGAAATCCGCCAAAGGCCCGGGGAAGTCAACCGCGCGGACGCGGACGGCTACCAACCTTCGTGGGCTTTCGGCACAATCGGTGAAAGCGTCATTTAGGTTGGGAATCGAACTATGGAAGCGCCTACGGAGCGGATTCAGCTGGGCTCCGGCCCCGGGACCCGGGAAATCGCGGTGATCCGCCGGCAGGGCGGGTCGCCCGGGCTCTTCTGGCTGGGCGGCTTCCATTCCGACATGCTGGGCACCAAGGCCCGCGCCATGGACGCCTTCGCCGCCGAGCGTGGCCTCGCTGCCACGCGCTTCGACTATTCCGGTCACGGCCAGTCCGGCGGCGCCTTCACCGACGGCACCATCACGCGCTGGCTGGAGGAGAGCCGGGCCGTCTTCGAGGCGGCGACGAACGGCCCGCAGGTCGTGGTCGGCTCCTCCATGGGCGGCTGGCTGGCCCTCCTCCTTGCCGACGCGCTCCGCCAGTCGGGCATCTCGCGCGTCGCTGGCCTCGTCCTCATCGCGCCGGCGACCGACATGACCCGCGCCTTGATGTGGGAGGAGATGAAGCCGGCGGCGCGGAAGAAGCTGATGGCCGAGGGACAGGTGACGCGGCCCAGCGACTATGACGGCGACGGTTACGTCATCACCAGGGCGCTCATCGAGGACGGCGACCGCCACCTCTTCGGCGACCGCCTCATCGAGGTCGGCTGTCCGGTGCACATCCTGCAGGGCCAGCGCGACCCCGACGTGCCCTGGCGCCACGCGGCCAAGCTCGTCGAGCGGCTCGCCAGCGACGACGTCGTGCTGACGCTGGTCAAGGACGGCGACCATCGCCTGTCGCGGCCCGAGGACCTGGAAAAGCTCTCCGCCGCCATGGCCGGCATCATCGAGGAGGCCGCGCTCGCATCATGACCGTCACCATCCGCGACGCGGAGGAGGGCGACCTTCCTGCCATCCTCGCCATCTACAACGACGCCGTCGTCAACACGACCGCCATCTGGAACGATGCGCTCGCCGATCTCGCCGGCCGCAGGGCATGGTGGGAGGGACGCGCGAAGCTGGGCTATCCGGTGCTGGTCGCTATCGAAGGCGGGCGCGTGCTCGGCTATGCCTCCTTTGGCGACTTCCGTGCCTTCGACGGCTACCGCTTCACCGTCGAGAACTCGGTCTATGTCGCGAGCGACGCCCGCGGCCGCGGCGTCGCCTCGGCGCTCCTCGTGCCGCTCATCGAACGGGCGCGGACGCTCGGCAAGCATGTGATCGTCGCCGGCATCGCGGCCGACAACGACGTCTCGATCCGCCTCCATGCCAGGCTCGGCTTCACCGAAACCGCGCGCATGCCCGAGGTCGGCCAGAAGTTCGGCCGCTGGCTGGACCTCGTGTTCATGCAGCTGAGGCTGTAAAGGGCCTTGGATGTGACGGGCATTCTTACCTCGCCCCGGTGGGGAGAGGTCTTCGCCGCTTAGGAGCGAAGCGAGTTAGCGGCGGAGGGTGAGGGGGCAGGTCGCGGGAACATGCGTCCCCTTCGCCTTCGCTGCATCTCGATTGGAAGCGGCCGATGCGCCTGAGGCCGCTCGGCCTCACGACCTCTCCCCGCCGGGGAGAGGTGATAGACGGAACTGTGAGTGCAATCCTGCAGTCGAAGAGCTGGGCGCTACTCGGCCGCGGCCTGGCCGTTGCTCTCTTCCGCCGGCTCCAGCGCCTTCAATTCGTGCAGGCGCGGCATGGAGACGATGTTGTAGCCGGCATCGACGAAGTGAATCTCGCCGGTCACCGCCGTGCCGAGGTCGGAGAGGAGATAGAGCGCGGTATTGCCGATCTCCTCGATCGACACCGTGCGCCCGAGCGGGGCGTGCCGGCGCTGGTAGTTGAACATCAGCCGCGCATCGGCGACGCCCGAGCCGGCGAGCGTCCTGACCGGCCCGGCGGAGATCGCGTTGACGCGCACCGCCTGGTCGCCGAAATCGACGGCGAGGTAGCGGACCGAGGCTTCCAGCGCCGCCTTGGCGACGCCCATGACGTTGTAGTTGGGCATGACCCGCGTCGAGCCGCCATAGGTCAGCGTCACCAGCGAGCCGCCCTTCTTCATCATCGCCGCGGCGCGCTTGGCGACCTCGGTGAAGGAGAAGCAGGAGATCAGCATCGTGTGCTTGAAGTTCTTGCGCGTCGTGTCGGCGTAGCGCCCCTTCAGCTCGTTCTTGTCCGAGAAGGCGATGGCGTGGACGAGGAAATCGATCGAGTCCCAGCGCTTGGCGAGCTCGGCGAAGACCGTGTCGAGCCCGCCGGGCTCGGTCGAATCGGGCTCCAGCCCGACGTCGCAGGGCACCACGAAATCCGAGCCGAGCGACTTCGCCAGCGGCCGGACCCGCTTGTCCATGGAGGGCGGCTGGTAGGTGAAGGCGAGCTCGGCGCCCTGCTCGGCGAGACGCTTGGCGATGCCCCATGCGATCGAGTGGTCGTTGGCAACGCCCATGACGAGGCCGCGCTTGCCCTGCATAAGGCCGGTAGACATGCTCTCGAACTCCCCGTGCCCCTAAGGCGCCTCAGCCGTCATAGCGCTGGAGGACCAGCGATGCGTTCGTGCCCCCGAACCCGAACGAATTGGACAGGACCGCATCGAGCGAGACATCGTCGGCGCGCTCGAGCGCGATCGGCATGTCGCTGAAGGCAGGGTCCAGCTCGTCGATATTGGCCGACTTCGCGATGAAGCCGTTGTTCATCATGAGGAGGCAGTAGATCGCCTCCTGCACGCCGGTCGCCCCGAGCGAATGCCCGGTCAGCGACTTCGTCGCCGAGATCGGCGGGCACTTGTCGCCGGCGCCGAACACCTCGCGGATCGCCTCGATCTCCTTGAGGTCGCCGATCTGCGTCGAGGTGGCATGCGGATTGATGTAGCCGATCGGCGCGTGAGGCGTCTGCAGCGCCATGCGCATGCAGCGCACCGCGCCTTCGCCGGAGGGCGAGACCATGTCGTAGCCGTCGGAGGTCGCGCCGTAGCCGACGATCTCGCCATAGATGCGCGCGCCGCGTGCCTTGGCGTGCTCGAGCTCCTCCAGGACGAGGACGCCGGCGCCGCCGGCGATCACGAAGCCGTCGCGGTTCTTGTCATAGGCGCGCGAGGCGACGCCCGGCGTCTCGTTGAAGTGGCTCGACATGGCGCCCATGCCGTCGAAGAGCACCGAGAGAGTCCAGTCGAGGTCCTCGCAGCCGCCGGCGAAGATGATGTCCTGCTTGCCGTACTGGATCGTCTCGTAGGCATTGCCGATGCAATGGTTCGAGGTCGCGCAGGCCGACGAGATGGAATAGTTGACGCCCTTGATCTTGAACCAGGTGGCGAGCGTCGCCGAGGCGGTCGAGGACATCGACTTCGGCACGGCGAAGGGGCCGACCTTCTTCGAGGAGCCCGAGGCCCGCGTCTTGTCGGCGGATTCGACGATGGTGCGGGTCGACGGACCGCCCGAGCCCATGATGATGCCGGTGCGGTCGTTCGAGACCTCGCCTGGCTCGAGGCCGGAATCGCGGATCGCCTGGTCCATGGCAATGTGGTTCCAGGCGGTGCCGCCGCCGTGGAAGCGCATGGCGCGCCGGTCGATCATGCTTTCGGCATCGATATTGGGCGCGCCGTGGACCTGCGAGCGGAAGCCGTGCTCGGCATACTGGTCCGCGCGCACGATGCCCGACCGCGCCTCGCGGAGCGATGCCAGCACTTCCTGGGTATTGTTGCCGATCGACGACACGATACCCATGCCGGAAACGACGACGCGTCTCATGTGGCCATCCTCATCCTGTCAGCGGTCGGCGATCGGGCCTTCCCGCGTCAGCCGACGGCCGGCACGGTATCGCCCTGGAAGAGGCCGACCTTGAGGTCCTTGGCCTTGTAGATGGTCTGTCCGTCCACCTTCAGCCAGCCATCGGCAATGCCAAGGACGAGGCGGGCACGCAGCACCCGCTTCAGTTCGATCCCATATTGCACGAGCCGGGCGGTGGGCAACACCATGCCGGAGAACTTGACCTCGCCGACCGAGATCGCGCGGCCGCGGCCCTGCGCGCCGAGCCAGCCGAGGAAGAAGCCGCACATCTGCCAGAGCGCGTCGAGGCCGAGGCAGCCCGGCATGACCGGGTCGCCCTTGAAGTGGCAGGCGAAGAACCAGAGGTCCGGCTTGACGTCGAGCTCGGCAATGACCTGGCCCTTGCCGTGCTCGCCGCCTTCCTCGCTGATCTGCGTGATGCGGTCGAACATCAGCATCGGCGGCAGCGGCAGCTGGGCATTGCCCGCCCCGAACAGTTCGCCGCGGCCGCACGAAAGAAGGGCCTCGTAGTCGAAGCTCGAAGGGCGCCCGTCCATTGTCGCTTATGTTTCCCCTTGTCCTCACCACGCATCGGGCCGGCGAAGCAGTCTGCTGCCCATCCCTCGCGCCGCGCGCCTTCTACCATCTAAAGGCCCGGTTCGCCATAATATCGGCGCGCCATCCCCATGGCGCAACCCGCCGGGCCCGGCGACCGGTTTTGCGCCAGTTTTGATCCGTTCGAACCAGCGATTTTTCGATTGCGAAGGGTTTGCAGAAGCGGCACAAAGGCTTATCTGCCGGAAGAGACCGGCGGCCCTGAAACCCGTGGCCTTGAACCGCGCGGCGAATGGAAACGGAGAAGATGGAACAGATCAACGTCGACCTGACGCACCAGCACGGCCTCATGCAGGCGCGCACGCGGACCGAAATCCGCTCGATGCTGCGCCATTCCGGCCTGCGTCCGACCCGCCAGCGCATGGCGCTCGCCGAGATCCTGTTCGGCAAGGGCAACCGGCACATCTCGGCCGAGAACCTGCACGAGGAGGCGATGGTCCAGCGCGTGCCGGTTTCGCTGGCGACCGTCTACAACACCCTTCACCAGTTCACCGACGCGGGCCTCCTTCGCGAGGTCGCGGTCGATGGCTCCAAGACCTATTTCGACACCAACGTCTCCGATCACCATCACTTCTTCGTCGAGGACGACAATACCGTCCTCGATATCGAGGATGACCGGATGGACGTGAACCACCTGCCGGCGGCGCCGGAGGGCTACGAGATCAGCCGGGTGGACGTGGTCGTCAGGCTGCGCCGGATCGCCCGCGGCTAGGCAGGCCGCCCCGAACGAATGAAAAAAGGCGCCCACCGGGCGCCTTTTCTGTTTCAGGGGCGGGGCGGGCCGTCGAAACCGCTAGTTCACGTCCTCGCCCTGGTAGGTGCCCCAGAGCTGGTCCTGCGGGATCCACCCGGAATACTGCGTGCTGGAGATCTTGCACCAGCCCTGGTGGCAGCGGTCCAACTGGCCCATGACGCCCGGCTGCAGGTAGGCGGTGATCGAGGAATCGGACGCGGCGGAGGAATGGAGCGGGCGCGGATCATTGCCGCCCCAGGTCGCGACCACGGCGGTGCGCTTGCCGGAGAGGAGGCTCTGGAATACCCAGCCGACGGTGCCGTCCGAATCGCGGATGCGCCGCCAGGTGTCAAATTCCTGGATGACTTCGACGGGCAGGGCCGAGCGGGTGAAGATCCAGGCGATCTTGTAGTCTTCGCCGGGGCCGACGCGGACGTTCACGCGTGCCGACTTGAGGCTGACGAAGCGGGGAACGGGCAGGCCGCTCTTCGATCCGGTCTGCGGCGGAGCATTGGCGCCGATCACCGGGGCCGGTCCCGATTCCGCCACCGTCGGCATCCCCACCGCCGCAATGGCGCCAAGCGCCGCGAGATTCCTGACGAGTTTCGCCTTTCCCCAGACCTTCGTGAACATTGCCGCTACCCCGATACGCCACAGACTTCGCCGATATCCTGCGAGCGCGTGGTTAAGGAGGGTTGAACGAGGCGCGGAAAATTCGCCTCAGGCGGCGAACGGAGCGGCGGTCGTGCCGCGCACGATCAGTTGCACCGGCAGGAGCTCGTGGCGGGTCTCGCCGCCGGCAAGGATCAGGGCACCGGCGCGCCGGCCCTTCTCGCGGATCGGCTGGCGGATGGTGGTAAGCCTCGGCGATGAGGCGGCCGCTTCCGGCACGTCGTCGAAGCCGATGACGGAAAGTTGTTGCGGTACCGCGATGCCCCGCCGCTTCGCCTCGGCGAGGAGGGCGATCGCGGCGACGTCGGACATGGCGAGCACAGCGGTCGCGTCGCGCGCGGCGTCGAGAAGGGCGGCCGCCCCTTCCGCGGCGCCCGCCGGATCGTTGAAGGCCTCGACGATCGCCACCGTATCGATGTCGATGCCCGCCTTGGCGAAGGCATCGCCATAGCCGAGCAGGCGGTCGCGGGTGCCGGCATATTCGGCCGATACGCGCCGGGCGCGGTCGACGAGGCCGACGCGCCCGTCATTCCGCAGCTCGAGCGACAGGATGGCGAAGCGCCGGTGGCCGAGGGCGAGCAGGTGCTCGGCCGCCATCCGTGCACCGCCGCGATCGTCGATGCGGATCGAGCTCGCCTCGCCACCGGGATCGATGTCGCAGGCGACGAAGGGCAGGCCGCGCTTCCTCGCCAGCTCCACCAGCCGATCGCCATCCTCCATGCACTGGACGATAAAGCCGTCGACCAGCGCCGTCTCGACGCTCCAGGCAGCGGTCGCCCGGTTGGCGGCCGAGATGAGCGACACGCCGGCGCCGCGCTCGTCGCAGGCCGACGCGAGGCCGATCATGAATTCGCGGTTGAACGGATCGTTGAAGAAATAGGTGAGGTCGTCGCTGACCACGACGCCGATGGCATTGACCTTGCCGGCCCGGAGCAGCCGGCCGCGCGGGTCGGGCCCGCGATAGCCGAGCTGGCGCGCCGTCTCCTCGACCCTGGCGCGGACCTCGGCGCGAACCAGCTCCGGCCGGCTGAAGACGTTGGAGGCGGTGCCCTGGGAGACACCCGCCGCCTTCGCCACGTCCGCCAGCTTCACGGCTTTTGCGCTCATTGCCTCACGAATATCCGAAAGAGAAGGCCGTGTGAACCGATTCAAGATTCCGCTTGACCCGAGCGGAATGTGGCGCCAGTATTGAACCGAGTCAAGACAAGTGCGTTGGCATATATTGAATCGGTTCACGACATGGAAGCACGGAGAAGCAAGATGGAATCCCTCGTCCTCGCCAGTTGCCTGCAAAGGCTCGATTGCCGCGAAAGGGCACGGCGGACACGCTACGCGCTCGAACAGGCCGAATTCGGCTTCCGCCGCACGGTCGCCCCGCCGCTCGCGACCCTCGCCGGCGTCGGCCTCTTCGCCATCGCCCTCCGTCTCGTCGCCTGATCAGCCCGCGACGGTCGTGCCGGTCAGTGGATTGGCCGGGTCGAAGGCGTAGCGCACCGTCTCGAAGCGCGCGTCGCGCGAATCGTAGAGGAGGAGACGCCCGACGAGGCCCTCGCCGATGCCGGTGATCTCCTTGATCACCTCCAGCGCCTGGATCGAGCCGATCACGCCGGGCAGCGCGCCGATGATGCCGACCTCGGCGCAGGTCGGTAGCAGCCCGTCCGGCGGCGGCTCCGGGTTGAGGCAGCGATAGGTCGGGTTGGGTCGGCCGTCGGCGCCGGTGAGCCACGGCTTCAGCGTCGTCACCGACCCGTCGAACCGCGTCACCGCCGCCATCACCACCGGCTTCCTCTCGCGCAAGCCGGCATCGGAGACGAGGTAGCGCGTGGCGAAATTATCCGAGCCGTCGGCAACGATGTCATAGCGCCGGATGAGCGCCCCCGCGTTCTCTTGGGTCAGGCGGAAATGGTGCGGTTCGAGCGCCACATGCGGGTTGATGCGCGCGACTGCCACCGCCGCGCTCGCCACCTTCGGGATGCCGACCGAGGCGGTGTCGTGGATCACCTGCCGCTGCAGGTTGGAGAGCGAGACGTCGTCGTCGTCGACGATGCCGATGGTGCCGACGCCGGCCGCGGCGAGATACTGGACGAGCGGCGCGCCGAGCCCGCCGGCGCCGACGACGAGCACGCGCGCCCGCTTCAGCTTCTGCTGCCCGGGGCCGCCAAGGTCGGAGAGGACGATGTGACGCGCATAGCGCTCGATCTCGTCGCGGGAGAATTCCATGGCGCTGATCCTACGCGCGGCGCGCCCGCTTGGCGAGATCGGCGCTCAGCCCTCGGCGCCGACGGCGTGGAGGCTGGCGCCTTCCGTCTTCAGCCAGGCGCGCGCCTGCCGCGTCTGCGGACAGAGCTGCTCGCACACCCGCCAGAAGCGCCGCGAGTGGTTCATCTCGCGCAGATGCGCCACTTCATGCGCCGCGAGGTAGTCGAGGATGTAGGGCGGCGCGAGGATCAGCCGCCACGAGAAGGAGAGGTGGCCGGTGATCGTGCACGAGCCCCAGCGGCTCGTCTGGTCGCGATAGCGGATCGCGCGAACGGTCACGCCGAGCGCCGCGGCATGCTTCGTCACCGCCGGCTCGATGGCGCGCTTCGCCTCGCGCTTCAGGAAATCGAGCACGCGCCGCTTCAGGTGCTCGCGCTGGCCGTAGACGGTGAGCACCGGCTGGTCGCCGTCGAGCTCGATCGCCGCCGTGCCGCGTTTGCCCGCGACGTGGCGGATGCGGTGCGGCACGCCGCGGATCGGGATCATGGCGCCATCCTCGATCGGCTTCGCCTTGGGCAGCTTGTCCATCTGTCGGACAAGCCAGCCGGCATGGCGGTCGAGGAAGTCGCGCGCCTGCCGCAGCGATCCGCGCTTCGGCATTGTGAGGATCGGCGCCCCGGTCGCGCTCTTCAGCCGGAGCGTATAGTTGCGCGCGTTCGGATGCCGCCGCAGCGCCACCGCGACGATCCCCGATTCGGTCGCGATCTCGAAGCGGTCGGAGGCCGGCGGCGGGTTCTTGTCGAAAAGGAACATGCGCAGGTTTCGAATCATCTCGCGCCCATCATGCCACGACCGAGTCGCGCGTGAGAGCCGGTCGCGGAGGGCGCCATATGCCGAAACAAAAGCGGCGGGGCAATGCCCCGCCGGCGTCATTCTTGTCGCGTCGGCGAACTAGAGGTCTATCGTGTCGCTGTTCGGCCGCGGCTTGCCGTTGCGGTCGCGCATGAAGCGGTCGAACTCCTCCTGGTCGCGCGCGCGGCGGAGGTTCTGCACGAAGGCCTCGAACTCCTGGCGCTCCTCGTCGAGCTTGCGGCGCTCCTCGTCGAGCCGGCGCATCTCGCGCTCGCGATAGTCGTCGAAGGCCGCATTGCCGCTGCGTGCATAGCTGGTGCTGCGACGCGAGCTGCCGCAGCCGCCCCACGCGCCATGCCACTCGGACTTCATGCCCTCGAAGTGGCGGCGGATCTCCGGCACGCGCTGCCCCCACAGGATATAGGCGAGCATCACGAGGCCGAGCGGCCAGAAGACGATGAACCCGAGGACCATCAGCGCGATGGTCAGCGGAGTCCAGGTCGGGCGCATTGCATATGAGTTGACCATTTCTCCCTTTCCCCTCTCCATGAGGTAACGAAAACGCACGTGGGAAGGACGCTCCCCCGTTTCAAGGAAAAAGCGACACGCGTCTCGGGCCGCGACGGAGCCGCGGCGCTATGACCACACGTTATGAAGTAACGGGAGGGCGGCTCGGTTAGGCGGGCCTGCCAGCCGCCGGCTTCCTGCCGCTGGCGCGCGGCGCCTTCGGCTTGGGGGTGGCACCCGCGACAGGCTGTGCGTGGCCGTTGCCCTTGCCGGCGATATGGCCGTTGGCGGCGGCATGGCCATTGGCCTTCGCGCGCGCCGGCGTCGCGGAGAAGCTCGAGATGAAATCGGCGATGCGCGGCGCGATCTCCGAGCGGAAGCGCGAGCCGTTGAACACGCCGTAGTGGCCGACCTTCGGCTGCATATAATGGGCGCGCCGCGCGGCCGGGATGTTGCTCATGATTTCGTGGGCCGCCTTGGTCTGGCCGACGCCGGATATATCGTCGTTCTCGCCCTCGACGGTGAACATGGCGACCTTCTTCACCTTGCGGAAGTCGAGCTTCTCGTCGCGATGCCACATCTCGTTCCTCGGCAGCGCGTGCTCGATGAAGACCGTCTCCACGGTCTGCAGGTAGAACTCCGCGGTGAGGTCCATGACCGCGAGATACTCGTCGTAGAACTCGCGATGCTTGTCGGCGGAATCGCCGTCGCCCTGGACGAGGTGCTGGAAGAGGTCGTTGTGCGCCTGCAGGTGCCGCTTCAGGTTCATCGACAGGAAGCCGGAAATCTGCAGGAAGCCCGGATAGACGTCGCGCATGAAGCCGGGATGCGGGAAGGGCACCTTCATGATCGTGTTCTGGCGAAACCAGTCGAGATCATGGCTGTTGGCGAGCGTATTCACCGCGGTGGGGTTGACGCGGGTATCGATCGGCCCGCCCATCAGCGTCATCGTCGCCGGCAGGTGCGGGTCGTCATGCGCTTCCATGAGCGCCACCGCCGCGACCACCGGCACCGCCGGCTGGCATACCGCCATGACATGCGTCCCGGGGCCGAGCCGGTGCAGCATCGAGACGACGTAATCGACATAGTCGTCGAGGTCGAAGCCGCCTTCGGCGAGCGGCACCATGCGCGCATCGGCCCAGTCGGTGATGTAGACGTCATGCCCGGGCAGCATGGTTTCGACCGTGCCGCGCAGCAGCGTCGCGTAGTGGCCGGACATGGGCGCGACGATCAGCAGCTTCTCCTGCTCGTGACCCGCGCTCGTCGCCTTCTCGAAATGGACCAGCCGACAGAAGGGACGCTCCCACACCACGCGTTCATGAACGGCTGTGGGCACGCCGTGGAAGGTGACGTGGTCGATGCCGAAAGCCGGCTTGCCGTAGCGCCGGGTCGTGCGCTCGAAGAGCTCGGCCCCGGCCGCCATGCTGCGGCCGAAGGGCGTCCGGCTGAGCGGGTTGAGCGGATTCTGGAAATAGAGCCGCGCCACGTCCGCCGCGGCGCGGAACGGGCCGAGGGCGGCGTGGTTCAGTTCGTAGAGCTGGTAGAACGACAAGAGCGGCCCGGCCTTTCGCGTCTTGTGGAGGGCGAGCGGGACTCGTCCGGACATTGTTGCGCTGCGAGAACCATATGTCCGATGATTTGCGCGGTGCAAGCACGTTGTTGGGTCCACCCCGCCGGCGCCCTTTTGCCGGCTTTTGCCCGGCTTCCACCCGGGCGTAGGATGCTACCCATGTCCGATGCCGCCCTTCTTCCGCAGTCCTCCGCCCGCTCGCTCCGCCTGCAGACGCTGGTTCGCCTCCGCTGGCTCGCCGTGATCGGCCAGGCGGCCACCGTCCTCTTCGTCAACCTGTGGCTGGGCTTTCCACTGCCGATCGCGACCTGCTTCGCCCTGATCGCGCTCTCGGCGCTGCTCAACATCGTCCTCCGCCTCCGGTATCCGGCGAGCTATCGCCTCGGCGCCTGGTCGGCCTTCGCGCTCCTCGCCTATGACGTCCTGCAGCTGAGCGTCCTTCTCTACATCACAGGTGGCCTCGACAATCCCTTCTGCATCCTTCTCCTCGTGCCGCTCATCGTTTCGGCGACGGCGCAGGAATGGCGCCCGACGCTGGCCCTCGGCATCCTCGTCGTCCTCGTCTCCAGCCTGCTCGCGGTCTATCACGCGCCGATCCCCTGGCATCCCGGCGACACGCTCAACATACCGCTCATCTATTCCGCGGGCGCCTGGGTGGCCCTCGTCTTCGCCTCCGCCTTCACCGGCATCTTCACCTTCAACGTGGCCGAGGATGCCCGCCGGCTGGCCAAGGCCCTCAACGCCACCGAGATGGTGCTCGCCCGCGAGCAGCACCTCTCCGCCCTCGACGGGCTCGCCGCCGCCGCCGCCCACGAGCTCGGCACGCCGCTCGCCACCATCGCCCTCGTCGTCAAGGAGCTCGAGCTCGATCTCGCCGAGGACGATCCCTTCCGCGACGACGTGCTGCTCCTCAAGAGCCAGGTGCAGCGCTGCCGCGACATCATGGCCAAGCTCACCTCGCTCTCCCACGAGGGCGACCATCCGCTCGCCCGCCAACGCCTGACGCATCTCCTCGGCGAGGTGGTCGAGCCCTTCCGCGCCTTCTCCGCCGAGATCGTCATGGACGAGCCGCAGGGTGCCGGCCCGGAACCGGTCGGCCGGCGCAATCCGGCGATCCTCCACGGCCTCGCCAACTTCGTCGAGAACGCGGTCGATTTCGCCAGCGAGCGGGTCACCCTCGGCGCTTCCTGGGACGGCGAGCGCGTGACCCTCGCCATTGCCGACGATGGCCCCGGCTTCGCGCCGGGCATCATCGACCGCATCGGCGAACCCTACGTCACCACCCGCGCGCGCAGCGACGACGACCGGGCCGACCACGAGGCCGGCGGCCTCGGCCTCGGCGTCTTCATCGCCAAGACGCTGCTCGAGCGCACCGGCGCCACGGTCTCGCTTGCCAATCGCGATCCGCCCGCGCGCGGTGCCGTCATCCGGGTCTCCTGGCCGCGCGCCGTCTTCGAGGGAACCTCCCGCGCCCGCGAGGGCCGGGAAACCATCGCCGAAGCCACGCCTTGGCGCGAGAAGGCCGAGATCCTATAACCTCGGAGCCGGAGGTGCGACATATTGTGAGGGGCGGCAATCGACCGCAATTCCGGCTCAATTGGGAAGGAACCGAAGACCATGGATGCGATGACCGACGTCGCTGCCGCAAAGCCCGTGGACCCGAACATGACCCTCCTCATCGTCGATGACGACAAGCCCTTCCTGCAGCGTCTTGCCCGCGCGATGGAAATGCGCGGCTTCGCCGTCGATACCGCCGATACGGTGGCCGAGGGCATGCGCAAGGCAGAGGCGGCGCCACCCGCCTATGCCGTGGTCGACATGCGCCTCGACGACGGCAATGGGCTGGACGTGATCGAGGCCATCCGCAAGCGCCGGCCGGATTCCCGCATGGTCGTGCTGACCGGCTACGGGAATATCGCGACCGCGGTCACCGCGGTGAAGCTCGGCGCGGTCGACTATCTCGCCAAGCCCGCTGATGCCGACGACGTCGCCTTCGCGCTCACCCGCGACCTCGACGGCGCCCGGGCGGCGCTGCCGGAGAATCCGATGTCGGCCGACCGCGTCCGCTGGGAGCACATCCAGCGCGTCTATGAGCTCTGCGAGCGCAACGTCTCGGAGACCGCGCGCCGTCTGAACATGCACCGCCGCACCCTGCAGCGCATTCTCGCCAAGCGCGCGCCGCGCTAAGCTTCGCCCCGCGAAGAAGAGCGGGGAAGGGATGGGCAGGGAAAAGGATGCCGCCGCGGCGCTGGCCGCAGCCGCCGGCATGGCCGGGCGCTACCTCGAAGGGATCGGCGAGCGACGCGTCGCGCCCGATGCCGCCGCCCTTGCCGGCCTCGTCGCCCTCGATACGCCGCTGCCCGATCGCGGCATGCCGGCAACCGAGGTTCTCGCGCTCCTCGACCGCGCCGCTTCGCCCGCCACCATGGCGAGCGCCGGTCCGCGCTATTTCGGATTCGTCATCGGCGGGGCGGTGCCGGCGAGCCTCGGCGCCGCGGTCCTATCCGCCGCCTGGGACCAGAATGCCGGCCTCGCCGCCATGTCGCCGGCAGCCGCGGCGATCGAGGAGATCGCCGCCCGCTGGATCCTCGACCTTCTCGGCTTCCCGACCGACAGCGGCGTCGGCTTCACCACCGGCGCCACCATGGCGAACCTCACGGCGCTTGCCGCCGCCCGCCATTCCGAGCTTGCCGCCGCCGGCTGGGACGTCAACGAGCGCGGTCTCTTCGGCGCCCCCGAGATCACCGTCTTCGTCGGCGAGGAGGTCCATGCGAGCCTCCTCAAGGCGCTCGCCCTTCTCGGCCTCGGCCGTTCGCGCGTCCGCCATCTCCCCGTCGACGGGCAGGGCCGCATCCGCGCCACCGGCCTGCCGCGGATCGAGGGCCCGACCATCCTCTGCCTGCAGGCCGGCAACGTGAATACCGGCGCCTCCGATCCCTTCCTGCCGCTCACCGAATGGGGCCGGGAGGGCGAGGCCTGGATCCATGTCGACGGCGCCTTCGGCCTCTGGGCGCTCGCCGCCCGGGGCTATGCGCGGCGGCTCGCCGGCATCGAATATGCGGATTCCTGGGCGACCGACGCCCATAAATGGTTGAACGTGCCCTACGATTCCGGTTTCGCCATCGTCCGCGACCGGGCGAGCCTCCACGCCGCCATGAACTCGACCGCCGCCTATCTCGCCGCCGGCGAGGGCAGGGACGGCCTCGCCTATGCGCCCGAAATGTCGCGCCGCGCCCGCGGCATCGAGGTCTGGGCCGCCATCCGCGAAATGGGCCGCGAGGGGGTCGCCGATCTCGTCGCGCGCTGCTGCAGCCTGGCCGTCCGCTTCGCCGAGGGGCTCGCCGCCGCCGGCTGCGAGGTCCTGAACGACGTCGTCCTCAACCAGGTGCTCGTCGCCTTCGGCGATGACGAGCGCACCCGCCGCGTCATCGCCGCCGTCCAGCGCGACGGCACCGCCTGGTGCGGCGGCACCGTCTGGCAGGGCCGCGCCGCGATGCGCATCAGCGTCTCCTCCTGGGCGACCACCGAGGAGGACGTCGACTTGAGCCTCGCCGCGATCCTGAAGGCCGCCCTCTCGGCCAACTGACCGCGGGCGGCGGCCCGAAAGCGGGCCCTCGCCGTCGGCTAAAATCATGCTATTATAACTTTTGCCGGCCGCCGCGACGGTCCCTGTCGCGAATGCCGCCACGGGCTGCCGCAAGAAGAATCCAGGCAAGAAACAGGAGGAAGCGGGTGCCGTCTGCTGCACGCAAGCGCGCGTCCGATGGGGCATTGTCCAATGCCCTGCCGTCGCCGGAAGAACTGATCGCCCTCTACGAGAAGATGGTGCTCCTCCGCCGTTTCGAGGCGGCCGCCCAGATGGCCTGCCGGAAGGGCGAGACCCCCGGCTTCTTCCATCTCTACATCGGCGAGGAGGCGACCGCCGTCGGCGTCTCGGCGCATCTCCGCCCGACCGACTGGGTCACCTCCACCCATCGCGGCCACGGCCATGCGCTGGCCAAGGGCATGACCCCCGACGTCCTCATGGCCGAGCTCTACGGCAAGCGTGACGGCTGCTGCGGCGGCCGTGGCGGCACCATGCATCTCTACGATCGCCAGATCGGCCTCTTCGGCACCAATGGCATCGTCGCCGCCGGCATCAGCCACGCGGTCGGCGCCGGCATCAGCGCCCGTACCCGCGGCACCGACGACATCGGCGTCGCCTTCTTCGGCGACGGCGCCACCAGCCATGGCGGCTTCCACGAATCGCTCAACTTCGCCGGCATCCAGAAGGCGCCCGTCGTCCTCATCTGCGAGAACAACCTCTACGCCACCGCGACGCCGCTCGTCACCGCGACGCTCAACCCCGAGATTGCCACCAAGGCGGCCGCCTACGGCATCCCCGGCATCGCCGTCGACGGCAACGACGTGCTCGCCATGTGGGAAGCCGCCCGCGACGCCATCGACCGCGCCCGCCGCGGCGACGGGCCGACGCTGATCGAGGCCAAGACCTATCGCACCGTCGGCCATCACGAGGGCGACCCCGTCACCGGCACCTACCGCAGCCAGGCCGAGGTCGATGCCTGGGCTAGGCGCGATCCCGTGACCATGTACCGGGCGCGCCTCCTCGATGATCTCGAGGTCGGCTCGAAGGACCAGCTCGATGCCATCGACGAGCGCATCGACAAGGTCGTGCAGGCTTCGCTGACCTTCGCGCGCACCTCGCCGGAGCCGGATGCGGCGACCGTGCGCGCCCATGTCTATGCCAGCGAGCTCAATCCGCCCGAGGCGCTCGCCGCGCGCCCCGCGACCGCCACGAAGACGCAGAGCTGGCTCGACGCGGTGCGCGACGGCATCGCCGAGGAGATGCGCCGCGACAAGCACATCCTCTATTTCGGCGAGGGCACCGGCGAGCGCGGCGGCACTTTCGCCCATACCAAGGGCCTGTGGCAGGAATTCGGGCCGCAGCGCATGGTCGACACGCCCATTTCCGAGCAGGGCTTCACCGGCGCCGCCCTCGGCGCCTCGGCGACCGGCACGCGCACCATCGCCGATCTCATGTTCGCCGACTTCCTGTTCGAGGCCGCCGGCCAGATCGTCCTCCAGGCCTCGAAGCTCCGCTACATGTCGAACGGCCAGATGAACGCGCCGATGGTGGTGCGCGTCGGCGCCGGCGCGGTGAGGAGCGCCGGCCCGCATCACAGCGGCATGTACCATCCGATGTGGGCCCACGTGCCCGGCCTCGTCGTCTGCCTGCCCTCGAACCCGGCCGACGCCAAGGGCCTGATGAAGACGGCGCTGCGCGCCGGCGATCCGGTCCTCATGCTGGAGCCGAAGGCGCTCTTCGCCACCAAGGGCGAGGTGCCGGAGGGCGAGCACTTCGTTCCCTTCGGCCTCGCCCGCATCGCGCGCGCCGGGGGCGACATCACCATCGTCTCGGCCGGCCAGCTCGTGCATCGTTCGCTCGAAGCCGCCGAGGCGCTGGCGAAGGAAGGGATCGAGGCCGAGGTCGTCGACCTCCGCACCATCATGCCGCTCGACGTCGATACCGTGGCGAAGAGCGTTGCCAAGACCCACCGCCTCCTCATCGTCGACGAGGCCTATGCCATGTGCGGCATAGGCGCCGAGCTCGGCCAGGCGATGAACGAGATCGCCTTCGACGATCTCGACGCGCCGGTCGGCCGCCTGCACAGCGACGCGCTGCCCCATCCGCTCGCACCGTCGCTCGAGCAGCAGATGCTCGTCTCGACCCCGCAGATCGTCACGGCCGCCAGGAACATCATCGCCGGCACCCCTCCCGTGCCGCGTCACTGGCGGAACGTCGCCGGCCGCGTCGCCGAGGCGCCGGTTGCGGCTCCGGCGCCGCAGCCCCCGGCCGTGCCGAAGGCCGCTCCGGCCACGGCACCCGCCGCCGGGCAGGCCCCCGACGGCGAGCCGATCACCATGCCCTTCGGCGACCTGACCGTCAGCGAGGGCAAGATCGTCCGCTGGACCAAGGAAGCCGGCGCCCAGGTCAAGGCCGGCGAGGTGGTCGCCGAGATCGAGACCGACAAGGCCGTGGTCGAGATCGAGGCGCCCTCCGCCGGCAGGCTCGCCATCGAGCTCCAGCCCGGTACGGTGGTGCCGATGGGGGGCCGCATCGGTACAGTGCTCCCCGGCTGATTCGGGTGACATTGTCCGGGGGAATGGAATGGCCATCGAGAAGATCGACGGCCCGCGGGTGGCGGCGGGTGAGCTGGAAACCTTCGTGAGCGCGCTGCTCGCTGCCGGCGGGGCGGATGCGCCGAGCGCGGCCGCGGTCGCCCGCGCCGTCGTCGATGCCTCCTCGCGCGGCGTCGATACCCATGGCGTGCGCCTTGCCCCGTGGTACGTGCAGGCGGCGCGCTCGCGCGTCGTGAAGCCCAAGCCGAAGGTCGCCTTCACCCGCAAGGCCGCCTCGGTCGGCCACGTCGATGCCGACATGGGCTTCGGCCACCTTGCCAGCTATCGGGCCATCGAGGAGGGCTGCGCCCTCGCCGCCGAGACCGGCATCGCCGCCATCTCGGTCGGCCGCTCCTCCCATCACGGTGCCACCGGCGTCTATGTCCTCGCTGCGGCCCGCAAGGGCTTCGCCGCCCTCGGCGTCACCCATGCCGATTCGGCCGTCGTTCCCTTCTCCGGCGTCAAGGCCTTCTTCGGCACCAACCCGATCGCCTTCGCCGTGCCGGTGAAGAAGGGCGAGCCGATGGTTCTCGACATGGCGACCAGCGCCGTCCCCTTCAATCGCATCATGCTCCGCCGCGCCACCGGCAAGCCCCTGCCGCCCGAGGTCGCCGTCGACAGGAGCGGGCGGATGACCACCGATCCCGACAAGGCGGTGGCCGTCATGCCGGTCGGCGGCGAGCATTTCGGCTACAAGGGCGCCGGCCTCGCTGCCGTGGTCGACGTGCTCTGCGCCCCTTTCACCGGCATGCGCCACGGCGCCACGCTGAAGCCGCCGGTGCCCGGCATGCAGCCGGTCGGCATCGGGCATTTCTTCCTCGTCATGCAGCCCGCCGCCTTCCAGGCGCTCAGCCTTTTTGACCGCCGCCTCGCCGATTTCCTCGCCGACCTGCGGTCGCAGAAGGCCGAACGGGGGCAGCGCGTCATGGCGCCGGGCGATCTCGAAATCGAGGAGGCGAAGCAGCGCGCCCGGCTCGGCATTCCGATCGACCGGAAGACCTGGGCGGATTTCGAGCGCCTGGCCGGCGAGCTGCGCGTAGCCGTGCCGCCCGTGAAATCGGCGCCGCGCCGCAAGCCGGGTGGGAAGAAATGAAGATCGATCTCGCCGGCCAGCCCGCTATCGTCGTCGGACCTGCCGGCATCCTGAGATCCGCGGCTGCTGCGGCGCTCGCCGGCAACGGGGCGAAGGTGGCCGAGGCGGAAATGGGCGGGGCGCTCGCCGCCGTCGGCAGGACGCCGCCTTGCGTCCTCGTTCATGTCACCGCGGGGGCGGGCATCGGCCCGGTCGAGCCGCCGCCGGCGCTTCCCGATCTCGACGCCTTTGCCGGCCTCGTCCGCGCCGTCATGCCTTCGGCGAAGCGCATCGTCAGCATCGTCTCGGTGGCGGGCGTGGTTCCTGTGCGCCGCGCGCCGGTCTTCTCCGCGGCCGAGGCCGCGCTTGTCTCCCTCACGCGGTCCCTCGCGATGGAAGCGGGCGGCAACGGCACCGCCGTCAACGCCATCGCGGTCGGCGCCTTGGCGGGCGAGGGGGTGACGGCCGGTGAAGCCCTGCTCACCCACGCCGCCGTCAAGCGGCCGGCCCGCCTCGACGAGGTCATGGCGGCGCTTCTCTTCCTCGCCGATCCGGCCAATACCTACACGACCGGCCACGTCCTCAATGTCGATGGCGGCTGGTCGGCCGGCTATGCGCGCAATTTCTGATTCCGACGCCGCTCAGGCTATGTCGTTCGGCGCGTCGTAAGTGACGCTGAACATGTCGGCGCGGTTGCGGGCGATCGACCATTCGATCGGCACGCCTTCCGGAGTCCGGTAGAGCATCTCGGCGACGAGCAGCGGCGCGCCCACCGGATATTTCATCTCCGCCGCGACCGCCTCGTCCGCGACCTCGGCCTTGAGGGTGACGACGGCGCCGGAAAGGCGCAGCCCCAGCTTCCGCTGCACCGACCGGAAGACGACCGAATCGTCGAAGTCCGAGCGCTGCAGCCGGGCGCCCACCTCGCGCGGGAAATAGATCGTGTTGTGGCTGACCGGCTGGCGCGCGAAGAGGAGGACCGCATGCAGGCACCAGACCGCCTCGTTGCGCGGCCGCCCGAAGATGCGGGCGACGTCCGGTGCGATCTCCTCGCCGTAGCTGCGCACGCGGAGCTGCCGGTCGCGCGCCGATTCGGCGATCGAGGCGAAGCTGTGGAAATCGATGCTCGGCCGGATCAGGGGGCGCGAGGCGGCGACCACGGCCCGCTTCGCCGAGCGCTTGCGGATCAGGCCCTCGCTCTCCAGCTCGCGCAGGCCCGTGCGCACGGTGATCAGGCTGATCGCGTAGCGTTCAGCGAATTCCGCCTCGGTCGGCAGCGCGTCGCCCACCGCCACGCTGCCTTCGGCGATCTGGCTCCTGAGGATCGCCGCGAACTGCTGGTAGAGCGGTCCGTTCCTGCGGTCGAGGGCTTCGCCCCTGCCATCCTGTCCCTTCATCCGACCGTTCCGTCTCCCGCCGCTTGCCGGCGGCGCCCTTGCTGGCCCAGGCGTCGGCGGAAATCAATGCCGGTCGCGTCCTGAAGACTTATGCTATTATATGAATCGCGATCTGCCAAAGCGGGTCGAGGGGAGGTTGGCCTTGCAGGTTGATTTGAACGGGCGCGTCGCCTTCGTCACCGGCGGCGGCAACGGCATCGGCCAGGCGATCGCCCGCAAGCTCGCTGGCAACGGCGCGTCGGTCGCCATCGCCGACATCGACCATGAAGGGGCGAAGCAGACCGCGGCGGAGCTGCCGAGCGCGATCGCCGCCCATGTCGACATCCGCGACGTGGCGCAGGTCGAGGCGGCGATCGGCGCTACGCTCGACGCCTTCGGGCGCATCGACATCCTCGTCAACAATGCCGGCGTCAACACCTTCAAGAAGCGCGTCGACATCGACGAGTTCGACAAGGACGAGTGGCATCGGGTGATCGGCATCGACCTCGACGGGCTCTTCGTCGTCAGCCGCGCCGCGCTCGCCCCGATGGTGAAGCAGGGCGCCGGGCGCATCGTCAACGTCGCCTCGGTCGTCGGCCTCACCGCCATGCGCCTGCAGAGCGCCTTCGTCGCCGCCAAGGCCGGCGTCATCCATCTCACCCGCTCCATGGCGCTGGAGCTCGGCCCGAAGGGCATCCTCGTCAACGCCATCGGCCCCGGCTCGGTGATGACCGAGGGAACGAAGAAGCTCTTCTACGGCGAGGACGGCACCTTCCACGCCCAGCAGCGCAACTTCATGGCCCATATCCCCTTCGGCCGTCCGGCGACGGTGGACGAGATCGCCGAGGGCGTGCTCTTCCTCTCGGCGCCGGAGAACAGCTACATGACCGGCCACCTGCTCATGGTCGACGGCGGCTGGACCGCCGGCTTCATGATGTAGGACGGCTGGGACGTACCCCTCCCCGAAACCAGCGCTGCCGGTTTCGGCCTTCCCGCAAGGGGAGGGCTGATGCGCCCTGATCGCCCGCTTCATGCGGCACGTCCAACGGAGCACGGCCGTGCGTGCGACCAGCCCTCCCCTTGCGGGAGGGCCGAAACTGCAATTGCAGTTTCGGGGAGGGGTTCTAACGCCCCCTCAGGTCGAGTAGGAACCCTTCGGCGCCTCGGCCACCTGCACCTCTTCCGCCTTCCGGTAGGCGCGCCAGCCCTTCATGAGCTCCGTCGCCGCCATGCGGTAGGAATAAATCTCGCTGCCCGTGGCGACGAAGCAGTAGCCCTCGCCCATCAGGTCCTGCCAGGTCTTGCCGATGCGCGGCACGGTGGCGAGGGGCTTGCCCACCGCCTTCACCTCGCGCACGGCCTCGGCGATCAGGGCCTCGACGTCCGGGTGGCCGGTCTGGCCCATCAGCCCGATGCTGCCGGAAAGGTCGGTCGGCCCGATGAACACCACGTCGACGCCGTCCACCTCGGCGATGGCGCGGGCATTCTTCACCGCCTTCGCCGTCTCGATCTGCACGACGATCAGGAAATTGTCGTCGGCGCGCTTGAGATAGTCCGGCTGGAACCCGTAGCTCGAGCAGCGCGCGATGTCGGCGGCATTGCCGCGGGTGCCGCGCGGCGCATAGCGGCAGGCTTCCACGATCGCCTTCGCCTCCTCCGCGCTTTCGACCATCGGCACCACCACGCCCTCGCAGCCGGCATCGAGCAGCCGCTTCAGGTAGGTCGGATGGGAGGAGGGCACCCGCACCAGCACCGTTGCCGGCGCGCCCGAGGCGGCGCGCATCATGTCGATCGCGCCGCGCTCGTCGCCCGGCCCGTGCTCCTGGTCGAGGATGATGAAGTCGAAGCCTGCCGCCGCCGCCATCTCGGCAAAGGCCGGATAGTTGCTCTGCAGCCAGGTTCCGAAGGATTGCTGGCCTGACAGGATGCGCTCCTTCAGGCGGTTCGGGCGGAACATTGCTCTTGCTCTCTCTTCTTGGAGGTCAGTGTCGGTTGACGGCGAAGCGCGCGAGCTTCCGCTGGAAGCCGGGCCGCGCGAGTACGTCGCGGTTGAGGATATTCTCGGGCACGAGCCCCTGCGATGCCCGTATCATGCCATTTGCCACGCTGGCCATGGTCAGCCTTGCCGCATCGCGCGTCGAGGGCAGCCAGTGCGGCGTCAGGATCACGTTGTTGAGGGCGATGAGCGGATGCCCGGCGGGCAGCGGCTCGTGCTCGAACACGTCGAGCCCGGCGCCGGCGATGCGGCCGGAGCGCAGCGTCTCGATGAGCGCCGCCTCGTCGACGATCTCGCCGCGCGCCACGTTGATGAAATAGGCGGTCGGCTTCATCAGCGCGAAATGCTGCGCCGTGATGAGGCCGCGCGTCGAAGCGTCGAGCCGGTTGTGCAGGCTGACGAAATCGCTCCGCGCGAAGACCTCGTCGAGCGTCGGCACCAGCGTCACGCCGAGCGCCTTCGCTTCCTCGGCGGAAGCGCGCGGCGAATAGGCGATGACCGTCATGCCCCAGGGCGCCGCGAGCCGCGCGAGCTCCCGGCCGCTCGCGCCGAGCCCCACGATGCCGAGGGTCTTCCCCGGCAGGTCGACGCCCATGACCGCCGGCTGCAGGTCCCAGCGCGCCGTCTTCACCAGCCGCTCCTGCCCGGTGAGGCGCTTGGCGAGCGCCAGCATCAGCACGAAAGCGGAGGAGGCGGTGGCGTGGGTGAGCGTGTCCGGCGCATTGAACACCGCGACGTCGGCGGCGGTGCAGGCGGCGAGGTCGATCTTGTCGTAGCCGGCGCCGGCACGCCCGATGACGGTGAGGTCCTCGGCGCCTTCCGCGAAGCTCGCCGCCTTCACAAAGGGGCGGAAGATCACGATCCCCTCCGTCCCGCGCAGATCCGCCGGCGTCACCTCCAGCGAATAGAGGTTGTCCCAATAGCTCGCATCGCCGGGCTGCGGCGATTGCCGGCGGAGGAAATCCGGCTTGACCGCCGTGCCCTCGTAGAGGTCGAAGGCGAGATCGGCGAAGACCTGCTCGCCGGCCTCGTTCAGGTAGTCGCCGGTATAGGAGACGCGAAAGGGCCGCGTGGCCGCCGGACCCGCTACCATGCCTTCAGGTTCTCCTCCGTCGTGACCTCGATCCGCGCATTCGGGCGCGCGAAGAAGTCCGGTTGCAATTTCGTGCCGAGCCCCGGCCGGTCGGGCAGGCCGAGCATGCCGTCGCGGATGTCGATGCGGTCGGTGACGACGTCGTTGTACCAGCCGTCGGTATAGGCGCGTACCGTCTCCATGATCAGCCCGTTCGGCGCCGAGAGCATGAGGTGGCTCGCCGCCCAGAGCGCCACCGGCCCGATCGTGTCGTGACAGGTAAGCGGCAGGTAGCTGGTATCGGCCATCGCCGCGATCTTGCGGCCCTCGGTCAGCCCGCCGCCCCAGGAAAGGTCGGGCATGACGATGTCGGTGGCGCCCTTCTCGATCCACGGCCGGAAGCCGAAGCGCGTGAACACGCGCTCGCTCTGGCAGATCGGGATGCTCGTCTCCCGCTTCAGCCGCACATAGGCATCGACATTGTCGGGCGGCATGATCTCTTCGAGCCACATGATGTCATAGGGCGCGAGCGCCCTGGCGATGCGCACAGCCGAGGGCAGGTCCCAGCGCGCATGGCCCTCGATGGCGATGTCCATGCGGTCGCCGACGGCCTTCCGGATATCCTCGACGATCGCGATGCCGCGCTTCAGGTCGTCGTTGGAGATGGCGTGGCCGAGGGTGCCGGCGGCGGTCACCGCGCCCCAGACGACCATCGGCTCGCGCTCCTTGCCGGGGCCGGAGAGGGTCGGCCCGAACTGGTCGAAGGGCCAGATCTTCATCGCCGTGATCCCCTGCCTGAGCAGGTCCTCGGCGAGCTCGCCGGCGCGTCCGTTGAGCCAGGCGTCGAGGTCGGGATATTTGCCCGCTCCGACGCAGGTATTGTAGATGCGCACGCGCTCGCGGCTCCGCCCGCCGAGGATGGCGTAGATCGGCTGCCCGGCGATCTGGCCGAGCAGGTCCCAGAGCGCCACGTCGAGCGCCGAGATCGCGCGCATCTCCGCGCCCATGGGGCCGCAGAAATTGATCAGCGCGAACATGCTCGACCAGTGGTTCTCGATGTCGCGCGGGTCGCGCCCGATGAGCAGCGGCGCCAGCACGTCATGGACGATCGAGGCCACCGCCCGCGGCAGGTAGTAGGTCTCGCCGAGGCCGATCAGGCCGGTATCGGTATAGACCTGGACCCAGAGGTTGTTGGGCAGCGCCTGGCGCGCGGTGGCGTTCCGCTTCGCCCACTCCGCCTGCGGCAGCGCCTCGAACCAGATCGTCTCGACCTTGGTGATTTTCATTCCTGTTTCCTCCCGGCGTCGTTTCCCGCGCCGCGCGTTGCACCCTCAATCGTCATGGCCGGCACTCGGGACCGGCGCAGCCGGCCCGAGCACAAGCCTTTTGTGCCGGCCATCCACGACTTTGTTGGTGTTGTTGCGTGCCCTCGCGAGCGCTGTCCCTGTCTCGATGAAACAATCCGTGGATGGCCGGCACAAGGCCGGCCATGACGATTTGAGGCAACGGTGCCGCGGCGGATCCTCCCCTGCGAAGCGGGGGAGGGGGACCGGCGAAGCCGGTGGAGGGGGCGCCAAATGCACCATCGCCTAGCCCTTCACCGCGCCGGCCGTGAGTCCGCGCAGGATGTGGCGCTGGATGGCGAGGTAGAACGCGACCGGCAGCACCGAGAACATCACCCCCGCCGCCATCAGCACGAAGAGCGGCGTGTCGAGCTGCGTGATCAGCGTCGCGAGGCCGAGCGAGCCCGTATAGAGGTCGCTCTGGGTGATCAGCGCCGACGAGAAGAGATACTCGTTCCAGCTCGAGAAGAAGGCGACGACGCTGACCGCCACCAGACCCGGCCTGGTCAGCGGCAGCATGATCCGCCAGAGCGCCGCCGTGTGGCTGCAGCCGTCGACCAGCGCCGCCTCGACCAGTTCGCGCGGCACCGCGTCGAAGGAGCTCTTCAGGATCCAGGTGCAGAGCGGCACCACGAAGGCCGCGTGCAGGAAGGCGAGCGCCGTGAGGTTGTCGGTCCAGCCGAAGGTGCGGAAGAGGGTGAGTTCCGGCGCCACGATCATCGCGCCCGGCATGATCTGCGTGAACAGAAGGAACAGGCCGAGGAGGTTCTGCCCGCGCCAGCGGAGCCGCGACAGGGCATAGGCTGCCGGCACCACGACGATCAGCGTCGCCGCCACCACGATCGCCGCGACGAAGGTCGATTTCAGCAGCCAGTCGACGATCGGCTTGTCCTCGAAGAGGTGCCGGAAGTTCGACCATTCGAAGCCGCGCGGCAGGAGCGAAGGCGGCCAGCTCAGCGAATATTCGCTCGGCTGGATGGCGTTCAGCACCATCCAGTAGACCGGGAAGAGGAGGACGAAGCAGACGACGAGGATCAGCGCCGCGCGCAGGATCGCGGCCACCGCCGCCGTACGGTCGGTGCGCGAGGCCGGGTGGGCGAGGCCGATGCTGCTCATCGCTCGTCCAATGCCAGCCGCCGCTGCACGCTGATGAAGGCGAGCGTGGCGAGGACCGAGAAGAGGAGGCCGACAACCGCCATCGCCGCCGCATATTCGAAATTGTAGAAGCGGAAGGCCTGCATGTAGATCGCCGGCGCCAGCGTCAGCGTCGCGTCCACCGGCCCGCCGCCGGTGATCAGCCAGATCAGCGTGAACTGCTGCATCGAATAGATGAAGGCGAGCACGGCGAGCAGCGCAATGCTCGGCCGGATGCCGGGCAGCGTCACGTGGCGGAACTGCCGCCATGCGCTCGCGCCGTCGAGCCGCGCCGCCTCGTAGAGCTCTTCCGGCACCGCCTGCAGCGCGGCGAGCAGGACGAGCGAGTAGAAGGGGAAGCCCTTCCATACCGTCACCGTCACCACGATCGCCATGGCGAGCGTCGGGTCGAGCGTCCATTGCGGGTTCTCGGTGACGCCGGGCAGCATGCGGGCGAGCAGGTTGAAGACGCCGAAGGTCGGGTCGATCATGAAGATGAAGGTGATCGCGACCGGCACTTCCGGCACCGCCCAGGGAATGGTCAGCAGTCCGCGCACCACGCCGCGTCCGCGGAACTGCCGGTTCATGAGGAGCGCGACGCCGAGGCCGGTGAGCAGCACCGCGACGTCGACCAGCAACACGAAGACGAGCGTGCGGATCATGATCGCCCAGAAGTCCGGGTCGGCGAGCATGGTGGAGAAGTTGGAGAAATCGTAGCCGCCACTGTCCGGATTCACGAAGCTCGACGCGATGCCGGAGAGGATCGGGTAGGCGAGGAAGAGGCCTTCCAGCGCGAGCAGCGGCAGGATCAGCCAATAGGCGACGCCGTCGCCGAGGCGGTGGCGGCTGCGGGGCGTGGCGGCGACGGCGCTCATCGCATCATCTGCGCAACGGCTTCATGAATGCACAATGACCCCGGCTTCAAGCCGGGGCCATCGGGAAAGCGGGGCGAAGGGAAGGAATCACACCTTCTTCGCCAGCGCCTCGAGCTGCTTCTGCGCGGCGTCCATGGCCGCCTTGACCGAGCCGCCCGGCTTCAGCGCGCTCTGCAGGTTCTGCATGACGATGCGGCCGAACTGGTCGTCGACATAGGCGAAGTCGCCCATGACGTCGATCGGCGAGACCTGCTTTGCCTCCTGGTAGCCGGTCACCCACGGCTTGTCGGCCAGGAAGCTCTTGAACTTCTCGGACTTCGCCGCGAGGTCGTAGGGCGGGATGACGTAGAGGTTCTGCTCCATCAGCGCTGCCATGTTGTCGGGCGCCATGGCGAACTTGATGAACGCAAGCGCGCCGTCGACGTTCTTGCTCGACTTCAGCGCGATCAGCGGATGGATGCGGTCGAGCGAACGCTTGCTCGGCCATGGCGGCGCCGCCGAGCGAAGCTCCGGATAGATGTCCGGGTTGGTCGCCCTGAGCACCACCACCGTCGGGTTCACGCCCCAGGCTTGCGCCACGCGGCCGTCGGCGGCGAGCTTCATGATCGCGCTCTGCGCCGTGCCCTGCGGCGTGCCGACCTCATAGAGGCTCTTCCAGAGCTCCAGGCCCTTCACCGTCTCCGGCGAGTTGGCGAGGGGCGTCTTCCCTTCCGCCCACTTGCCGTCATAGGGCAGGCAGAAGTTCTGCAGCTGGAACCACCACTCGCCGCCGTCGGAGATATTGTTGGTGAGCGCGATGCCGAACTGGTCCGGCCGGTGGGTCAGCTTCTTGGTGGTCTCGATCCACTCGTCCTGGCTGGTCGCCGGCGAGACGCCGGCCTTTTCGAAGAGCGCCTTGTTGTAGACGAGCGCGAAGTTCACATCGATGGCCGAGAGGCCGTAGAGCTTGCCGTCCTGCTTCAGGAATTCGTGGCCGCCGCTCGGCGTGATGCCGAGCTCCGAGACGATCGCGTCGAGCGGCTCGGCGAGCTTGAACTTGCGGATCACCTGGGCGGCGAGGTCGGGCATCGCCATCAGCACGTCGGCGTCGATGCCGCCGGCCTTCGCCTGGATCACGACGTTGGAGATGTACTGGCCGGCGGGCCAGCCGGTCCACTCGACCTTGTACTTGTCCTGCGACTGGTTGAACTTGTCGAAGAGCGCGTTCCACCCGTCCTTCTCGCCCGGCTGGAACTGCTCCCAGCTCATCACCTTGAGGACTTTGCGGTCGTCGGCGAAGGCGCGGCGGCTGAAGGCCGGGGTCAGCGCCGTGGCGCCGAGGGCGGCGGCGCCGGCGAGCAGCTGGCGGCGGCTCGGCTTGAGGATCGTCTCGGGGGCATCTCGCTTCGTCACCATCACCTCCCTGGATCGTCTCGCGGCGATTCCCATGGCGTCTCACGGGGTTGCCGAAAGCGATGTTTATTGTTTACAATCCCAGCCTATCAGCACCCGCCCGGGTGTCAACAACAAGCGGGGCCGGTCAACGGTCCTGACGGCGAAACTCAAGGGAATCGGGCCATATTCCAGCGGCCCCAAGAACAGGCGCTCAACCAACAGGCGCCCCAATGACGGGCTCGGGAACACATGCCGCCGGCAAAGGCGCTGCCCATCGGAACGAAGGCCGGCTGCGCGCCGGGACAAGCCGGCATTCCGGACCGGCGACTGCAGGCAAGGGGGTCAGCCCCGCGGGAGGCCGCCATTCTTCTCGAGCATCGCCTGGAGCCGCTCATAGGCCCCGCCTATGTGCCGCTCGCTCGCCGCCATGGCGCCGGCGACGTCGCGCGCCCTCAGCAGGTCGAGGATCAGCTTGTGGTCGCGATGCCAGGAATCGAGATAGTCGTCCGGCAGCGCGTCGCGGAGCAGCAGGAAGACCATGACCTGCGAGCGGAGCGTCTGCCAGGTGCGGTAGAGCCGCTGGTGATGCGCCGCCCGGAAGAGCGCGTCGTGGAACTCCATGTCCATCTCGGCGACCCGCTTGCGGGTGATGTCGGTGCGCGGAATCGAGCGGAAGAGGACGAGGATCGCCTCCAGCGGCGCGAGGTCGGCCTCGCTCGCCCTGCGGCAGGCCTCCGCTGCGGCGAGGCGCTCCAGCGCCGTCCGCAGGCTGTAGATCTCGGCGATGTCCTCGCGCGAGACGGTGGCGACCGTGGCGCCGCGATGGGTCTCGTGGACGACGAGCCCTTCCTGCTGCAGCCGGTAGAGCGCCTGGCGGATCGGGCCGCGGCTGACGTTCAGCGAGGCGGCGAGGTCGTCCTCGATCAGCCGCGTGCCGGCGGCGAGCTTCCCCGACAGGATCGCTTCCCTTATTGCGTCGGTGACGTCGTCCATGAGGACGCGCCGCTGGCGGGGTTGTAGCGAAGGAGGGCTCGTTTCAGTCATTGGAATTGTTTACAGTCAACCGAAATTCCACGCCATACCCCTGTCGAGGCTCCATGCACATCCTGAAGGTGAATACCTATGCTCCCGACGGCCCCCTCTACCAGGCCTTCGGTCCCGACGTAACCTTCGATATTCACAGGGGAAATGCCCTCGAGGACCCGCCCTCGGCCGAATCCTGCCGGCTGGCCGACGCGGTGATAAACTGCTCCGCCACCATCCCGATCAACGTCGACCCCGCCGCCTTCCCGAAATGCCGGATCGTAGTCAGGGAAGGCGTCGGCTACGACACCGTGGACCTGAAGGCCTGGGGCGCGCGGGGCATCCCCGTCTGCAACGTGCCGGACTACGGCACGACCGAGGTCGCCGACCACGCGCTCGCCCTGGCGCTGACCATGACCCGCGGCACGGCTTCGTATTCCGAGGCGCTGCGCAACGACCCGCAGGGCAAGTGGAACTTCCGCGTAGCGCCGCTGGTGCGCCGGCAGAAGGGCCTGACCTTCGGCGTGGTCGGGCTCGGCCGCATCGGACTGACCGCGGCGCGGCGTGCGGCGGCCTTCGACATGAAGGTGATCTTCTACGATCCCTGCCTGCCGAACGGCGTCGATCTCGCCACCGGCTACGAGCGCGTCCGCACCCTTGCCGAACTCGCCCGGCGGAGCGATATCGTCAGCATTCATGCGCCTTTGAGCGACGAGACCCGCGGCATGATCGGCCGCGATTTCTTCGCCGCGGCGAAGGACGGGATGCTCCTCGTCAACACCGCGCGCGGGCCGATCATCGACCTCGATGCGCTCTTCGCGGCGCTGAAATCCGGCAAGGTCGGCGGCGCCGGCATCGACGTCCTCCCGGTCGAGCCGGCCGATCCGAAGTACCCGCTGATCGCGGCTTTCCACAAGCGCGAGGCCTGGCTCGAAGGCCGCCTGATCCTCACGCCGCACGCGGCTTTCTTCAGCCCGTCGGCGCTCGACGACATGCAGCGGAAGGCGATCGAGGTCTGCGTCAACTACCTCCGGGACGGCGAACTTATGAACTGCGTCAACCGGGAATATCTGAGGAAATAGGGTCGGCGAATCGGGGCGAGACGGTCGCGGACGCTCGCTGAGACGCGGTGGGACGGCCGTGCGCCGCACCGACGTCTCCGAGGCGGGACTTGCCGCGCCGACCGGGGATAGTTCGCGCGAGACGCCTGTCGAAACGGCCTCAGACGCTGCGCGTGACGAAGCGAATCGCCCCCGAGACGCTCGCGCCCGGCTCGAGTACGATGATGCCGAGGTCGTAACCGTCTTCCGGCGGCAGGTTGAAGGCGCAGGTCGCGTTGGTCTGCGGCTCGATGCAGAAGGTCGGCTGCGCCGGATCGGCATAGAACATGAGGTGCTTGAAGACCGGATCGGCCGCGATGTGGAGGGCGACGCCCCGCGACGGCCAGGCAATGTCGACGCGGCGGTCCCAGAGCCCGTAGCAATTGTTGCGGCGCGCCTCGGGCAGTCGACGGGTCGCGAAGGAGAATTCCGGCGGCGTCGCGATGCGCTCTGAGGCGGTATTGTCCCAACCCTCGATCCACAGCGCCTTCGCGTCGAACTGCACGAGCACGTCCGGGTCGCGGATGAACCACGGATGCTGCCCGAAGCCGAAGGGCATCCGGCGCTGCCCGCGGTTCTCGATCATGGTGGTCACGGTGAGCGTGTCGGAATCGAGCTGGAAACGCTGCGTCGCGGCGTAGCGGTAGGGCCCGTCGGCGGGCAGGTGCTCCAGCGTCAGGAGGGCCTCGTCGGCGGCAAGGATCTGCTCCCGCCACGGCAGGTGCCAGGCCGTGCCATGGACGTTGAACTTCTCCGGCGAATTGTTCGGCAGGAAGCGATAGGCCTCGCCCTCGAAGGTGAAGGCATTGCCGGCGATCCGGTTGGCGTAGGGCGCCATCGGAAACATCGCGGCTCCCACCACCTTGCGCGCGGCACGATCGGCATCGGAGAGCGGACGCATGAGGTCGACCTGGTCGCGCCGGAAGGACGCGACGCTGCCGCCGACCTCCGGCGCGAGGCCGAGGCTGAGGCGCCCGTTCCTGATCTCGCCCATGCTGCGCGCGTCCTCGAGCTTGATGCTTCCGCTGCCGAGGGATCGACAGCGCCGGGAGAATTATAATAGCATAATCGCGAAGACGGGTCGGGCGGCGCCTCGCGTTGACCGTGAAGCAAGCGCCATGATACCGTTGTCATAAGCCCGAGGCCGGGTCCGGCGCGCCATCGCCGGCGGAGAACCGAAGGGCATGAAGGGCCGGGCGCCGGCAAACGGCGCCCCGAAAACGGGAGGAGACGTTGAAGCTGTTCGCCAAGTATCTGGCGGGTGCCGCCTGTGCGGCTGCCGTCGTCGTCGGCATGGCGCAGGGCGCCAGCGCCGCGGACAAGAAGTACACGATCTATCTTTCCAACAACTTCGTCGGCAACGACTGGCGCCAGCAGATGGAGCGCGTCGCCAAGGTGTCGGTCGACAAGGGCCCGCTTCAGGGCCGCGTCGACCTCAAGATCGAGAACGTCGACAACACCGTCCAGGCGCAGATCAACTCGCTGAACAACATCATCCGCGCCAAGCCCGACGCGATCCTCGTCGACGCCGGCTCGGCGGAAGCGCTGAACCCGACCATCAAGAAGGCCTGCGACGCCGGCATCGTCGTCATCAGCTTCGACCAGGTGGTCAGCGAGCCCTGCGCCTATGCGCTCGAATCCGACTGGGACCGCATCCCGGCGGTGCTTGCCGAATGGATGGCCGACCAGCTCGGCGGCAAGGGCAAGGTCTTCGTCGACCGCGGCCTCGCCGGCGCGCCGATCTCGGCCCAGCTCGAGAACGGCTACCTCGCGGTGCTCAAGAACAATCCGGGCATCGAGGTCATCGGCAACTATAACGGCGAATATGCCCTCGGGCCGGAGCAGGCCGGGGTCGCGAGCCTGCTCGCCGCCCATCCGGAGGTCGACGGCATCCTGACCCAGGGCTACGGCACCGGCGCCATCAAGGCGCTGCAGGACGCGGGCCGCAAGGTCGTCCCGGTCACGGCCTTCTCCTACAACTCGACCGCCGTGACCTGCGCCCAGACCGAAGGCGCCGCGTGCATCCTCGGCGCCAATCCGGCCTTCCTGTCCTCGGAAGCGATCCGGCTCGCGGTCGACATCCTCGACGGCAAGGAGAAGCCGAAGGACCGGCACATCCTGATCCGCGGCGACTTCCTCGCCACCAATGGCGGCAGCGACGGATGGAAGTCGAAGCTCTATCCCGACGCCACCATCCAGAAGATCGAGATCGGCAAGAACGCGTTCCCGGATCGTCCGCCGGGCCTGACCCTGCCGATTTCTCCCGATTGGGTCGAGATCACCGCCGAAGAAGCGGCCGGCTCATAAGAAGGCGAAGCAACCTCTGGAAGCCCTCTGCGACCGGCAACGATCGTAGGGGGCTTTTTTCTTTCCGCGCCGCCGCCGGCGGGCAGGGGCAACGAACGGGCGGCGAGGGTCGCGTGCGGCGAATCCGGCGGAGGAGGGCCGGGTGCGCGTAACGGGCGAGGCGCCCGGCGACCGGGGCTGAAGGGCATCCAGCAAAGCGACAAAAACGACAAACCAATAGCGGAGAAGACGTCCATGAAGGCTTGGCATTCGTTGGTCGTGGGAGGCGCGCTCGGCGCCGCGGTCCTCGGCATGGTGGACACGGCGGCGGTCGCTGCCGACAAGACCTACACCATCTATCTCTCCAACAATTTCGTCGGCAACGACTGGCGCCAGCAGATGCTGAGGAGCGCCGACGTGGCGGTCAAGAAGCCGCCGCTCGCCGGCCGGGTGAAGCTCGACGTCGAGGTCGTCGAGACGACGGTCCAGGCGCAGATCAATTCGCTGAACAACATCATCCGCAACAAGCCGGATGCCATCGTCATCGACGCCGGTTCGGGCACGGCGCTGAACCCGACCATCGAGAAGGCCTGCGCCGCCGGCATCGTCGTCATCTCGTTCGACCAGGTGGTCACCGCCGACTGCGCCTACAAGCTCGAATCGAACTTCGACGTCATGTCCAAGAACCAGGCCGAGTGGCTGGCGGCCGAGCTCGGCGGCAAGGGCAAGATCTTCATGGATCGCGGCCTTGCCGGCGCGCCCATCTCCGAGCGGCTGGTCAAAGGGGTCGAGGACGTCTTCAAGCAATATCCCGGCATCGAGGTCGAGGGCTACTTCAACGGCAACTACGCCCTCGGGCCGGAGCAGGAAGGGGTGGCGAGCCTGCTCGCCGCCCACCCGCAGGTCGACGCGGTCTTCAGCCAGGCCTATGGCACGGGCGCGCTGAAGGCGCTGCAGAACGCCGGCCACAAGCCGGTCCCGATCGCCGCCGCCGCCTTCAACGGGACCGCGGTCGAATGCCTGCAGACGGCGGGCGCCGCCTGCATCCTCGGGGCCAATCCGCCCTATCTCTCGGCCGAGGCGATCAAGCTCGCCGTCGCCATCCTCGACGGCCAGAAGCCGGCCGACAAGCATGTGCTCTTCAATTCGCCGGGCCTTGCCACCGACCTGCCGGCGGGCGCCAAATACGCACCGGATTCGACCGTGGTGAAGATGGAGCTGGGCAAGAACGTCTTCCCCGATCTCGCGCCCGGCATCTCGCTGCCGATCTCGCCGGACTGGGTGGAGATCACGCCGAAGGAAGCCGCCGGCTCGTGAGCCGGCCGAACGATCGGGCGCCCGCGATGCGCGCGGGCGCCTTTTTGTCATCGAGGGGATGATGGACCTTCTGCAAGCCTCGGCAGTATCGAAGCGCTACGGCGGCATCGCCGCGCTTTCCGGCGCCGAGTTCCATGCGGCGGCGGGCGAGGTGCACGCGCTCCTCGGCGAGAACGGCGCGGGCAAGAGCACCTTCATTCAGATCCTCGCCGGCGCCGTGCGGCCGGACGAAGGCATGATCAATTTCGACGGGGCGCCGTTCCGTGCCGCCAATCCGAGCGCGGCGCAGGCCGCCGGCATCTCGGCGGTTTTCCAGGAGCTGTCCCTGATCCCCGACCTCACCGTCGAGCAGAACATCTGGTTCCGGCACGAATGGCGCTCGCCGCTCCGCATGATCCGGCGGAAGGCGCTCCGCGAGAAGACGCTGGAATTGTTCGCGCGCTACGCCTTTCCGGCAATCGCCCCCGACCAGGAGGTGCGCCGCCTGACCCTCGCCGACCGCCAGGTCGTCGAGATCGCCAAGGCGCTTGCCCGCGACCCGAAGGTGCTGATCCTCGACGAGGCGACCTCGTCGCTGGCGCCGCGCGAGACGGAATGGCTGCTCGGCCTCGCCACGCGCTTCGCCGGCGAGGGCCGGCTCGTCATCTACATCTCGCACCGGCTGCAGGAGGTGCGCCAGGTGGCGAAGCGGGTCACCGTCTTTCGCAACGGCCAGACCGTCGCCGCCCATGACACGGCCTCGGTCAGCGACGACGAGATCATCACCGAGATGCTCGGGCGGCGCATGGAGCGGCTCTACCCGGAGCGTCGCGACACCGCGACCGCGAAGCTCGCGCTGAAGGTGCGCGGTCTCTCCGCCGGTTCCCGCCTCCGCGACGTCGACTTCGACCTCCGCGAGGGCGAGGTGCTTGGCGTCGGCGGGCTGCAGGGCCACGGCCAGCGCGAATTGTTCCAGGCGCTCTTCGGCATCGGCAAGTCGCGCGGCAGCATCGAATTGTGGGGCCGCGAGATGACGGCGCGCGGGCCGCGCCAGGCGCTGACCGGGCGCGACGGCATCGCCCTCGTCCCCGAGGATCGCCGCGGCCAGGGGCTGCTCCTCTCGAAGAGCGTGCGCGAGAACCTGACGCTCGCCGTCATCCCGCGCTTCTCGTCCGGCGGCATCCTGTCCGCCCGGCGCGAGAAGGCGCTGGTCGCCGAGATGATGACCTTCCTCCGCATCAAGGCGAAGACGCCGGACCAGGTCGCCGGCACGCTTTCGGGCGGCAACCAGCAGAAGGTCGTCTTCGGCAAGATGCTCCTGACCGAAGCCCGCGTGCTCCTCCTCTTCGACCCGACGCGCGGCGTCGACGTCGGCACCAAGGGCGAGATCTTCACCCTGATGCGCGACCTCGCGGCCAAGGGCTACGCCATCCTCTTCTACTCGAGCGACCAGCCCGAGCTCGTCCACGTCGCCGACCGCGTCGCGGTGATGCAGAACGGGCGCATGGCCGCGATCCTCGAAGGTGCCGGCATTTCCGAGGACGGGATCCTCCGCGCCGCAATGATCGAGAAGCATTGATGACGGCAGCGGATGTCCCGGCGACGGATGCGGCGGCGAACCGGCGGCGGGCGCGGCTGATCGACCGTGCCCCCTTCCTCGTCGCCTGCGTGATGCTGGTCGTCCTGCTCGCGGTCTACGCGGCGCTCCGCGAGGGCGTCTTCACGCTCGACGAGCTGAACGTCGATACCGCCGCCGCCCTCACGCTCATCCTCGCCGCCACCGGGCAGACGATCGTGCTGCTCCGCGGCGGCATCGACCTCTCCATCGGCGGCATGATCTCGCTCGGCACCGTGCTCGCCGCGACCCGGTTCGGCGACACCCTCGCCGGCAGCGCGATATGGACCGTGCTCATCCTCCTGATCGGCTTCGGCGTCGGGGCGATCAACGGGCTGCTCATCTCAGTGCTGAGGCTCCAGCCCTTCCTGGTGACGCTCGCCACCTGGTCGATCCTCTCGGGCGCGGCGCTCCTCATCCTGCCCATCGACGGCGGCTCGCTGCCCGGCGCCTGGATGAGCGCCGGCAATGCCACGCTTCTCGGCCTGTCGACCTCGGTCTGGCTGCTCGTCATCCTCTTCGTCTTCTGGCTCTGGTTCCGCGAGACGCGCCTCGGCCTCACCATCCGCGCCACCGGCTCGAACGAGAAGTCGGCCTTCCTCTCCGGCGTATCGCTGACCCGCATCAACGTCGCGACCTACGGGCTCTCGGGCCTCTTCGCCGCGCTCGCCGCGCTCTACCTCACCACCCAGACCGGCACCGGCTCGCCGACCATCGGCAAGGACTACATCCTGCCCTCGGTCGCGGCGGCCGTGATCGGCGGCATCAGCCTCTTCGGCGGGCGGGGCGGGCTCGCCGGGACCATCGTCGGCGCCTTCATCCTCACCATCATCGGCAACCTCGTCTTCGTCCTGTCGGTGTCGAGCTACTGGCAGCCGGTGGTCTCCGGCGTCATCCTCCTCGTCGCCGTGCTCGCCTCCTCGCTCGCCGAGCGCTCGGCCAGGAGGAGCCTCACGTGACCCTCTTCCTCGCCCGCCATCGCGCCATCCTGCTCGCCTATCTCGGCATGATCGTCTTGCTCGCGCTGACCAGCTTCTTCTCGCCCGGCTTCCTCGCCGGATCGCACCTCAGGACGCTGACGGTGCTCGCCGCCTTCATCGGCATCGTCGCGCTCGGCCAGACCTTCGTGATCATCGGCGGCGGCATCGACCTGTCGCTTCCCTGGGTGCTGAACTGCGCGGCGATCCTGATGACCCTGATCGCCAAGGGACAGGATGGCCCGCTCCTCTGGGTCATCCCGCTTCTCCTCGTCGCCGGAGCGTTCATCGGGGCGATCAACGGCATCGGCATCGCCGTCTTCGGCGTGCCGCCGATCATCATGACGCTGGCGGTCAACGTCATCCTGCAGGGCGGCATCCTCGTCTATACCGGCGGGACGCCGCCGGCGACCGCGCCGCAGCTCGTCCAGTTCCTCGCCGTCGGGCGGATCGGGCCGATCCCGGTAGTCGCGGTCATCTGGCTGATCCTCGCCGTCGCCGCCTCGTTCCTGCTGTCGAAGACCGCCTTCGGCCGCCAGCTCTACGCCGTCGGCACCAGCGCCGCGGTGGCCGAATTCTCCGGCGTGCCGATCGTCAGGACCAGCGTGCTCGCCTATACGCTCTCCGGCTTCACGGCGGCGCTCGCCGGCATGCTGCTCACCGGCTATTCGGCGCAGGCCTATCTCGGCATGGGCGACCCGTACCTCTTCACCTCGATCGCCGCGGTCGCGATCGGCGGCGCTTCGATCCTCGGCGGCAGCGGCCATTATATCGGCACCATCGCCGGCGCCTTCGTGCTCACCATCCTCACCGGCCTCCTGCCGGCCCTGAACCTCTCCAACGGCGCGCTGCTCATCGTCTACGGCGTCGTCATCCTCGTCACCGTATCGCTGGCAAGCGAGGCCTTCTCCGACCTCGCCGCCGCCTTGCGCGCCGTCCTCCGCGGCGGCCGCGCCACTGCAGGGAAGGAACCGTCATGATCGACATCGAATGCGTCCTCGACGCAAAGGCCGAGCTCGGCGAAGCGACCTACTGGGATCCGAAGGCCGAGGTGCTCTGGTGGATCGACATATACGGCCCCACCATCCACCGCTTCGACCCGAAGACGAAACGGGACGATACCTGGCAGGCGCCGGAATATCTCGGCACGCTCTCGGTGCGCGAGAAGGGCGGGCTGATCGTCACCATGGCGAGCGGCTTCTATTTCTTCGATCCCGCGACGGGCCGATTCGACAAGATCGTCGATCCGGAAAGCGACATCGCCGATTCGCGCTTCAACGACGGCAAGACCGACCGCCAGGGCCGCTTCTGGTCCGGCACCATGTGGGAGGCGCCGCCGAAGCCACCGGCGAAGATCGGCTCCCTCTGGCGCATGGACGCCGATCTCGGCGTCCATCGCATCATCGAGGGGATCGGCTGCTCCAACGGCCTCGCCTGGAGCCCGGACGACCGGGTCATGTACTTCACCGACAGCCACACCAACCTGATCCTCGCCTATGATTTCGACGCCGCGAGCGGCAACGCCACCAACCGGCGGGTCTTCGCCGATCTCTCCAAGGACGGCTACATCGTCGACGGTTCGACCGTCGATGCCGAGGGCAATTACTGGGCGACCATCCCGTTCAAGGGCAAGGTGCTGGCCTTCGATCCTGGCGGCAAGCTGATCCGCACCATCGACCTTCCCTGCGACCTGCCGACCTGCTGCGAGTTCGGCGGCAAGGACCTCGACACCCTCTACGTGACGACGGCGCTCTATAGCCGCTCGGGCCGTGACATGACGGGGCAGAAGAACCCGGGCGGCCTCTTCGCCATCCACGGGCTCGGGGTCAAGGGCCTGCCGCTGGTGCCGTTCAGGGGGTAGAGGGCCGCCATCGGAGCTGACGGGTGCCGCTCTCTCTGTCGTCATGGCCGGCCTTGTGCCGGCCATCCACGTCTTGGTTCCACTGCTTCGCGCCTTTCCGTCATCGCCGGGCTTGACCCGGCGATCCATGCCATGGCGCCGACGCTCGCATTGTGCGGCGACCCCATCCGCGGCCCTCCCCAACCGCGATAGTTCTTCGGAACCGTGATGGCATGAATCCCGGATCGGCGCCGCTTACGCGGCTTGTCCGGGATGACGTCGCGATTGAATTGAGAGCGCGGCTAGATCGAAGAAGGACAATCTGTGGATGGCGTCATGCGCCCCCTCCACCGCCTTCGGCGGTCCCCCTCCCCCGCTTCGCAGGGGAGGAACTAGGTCGCGCCCTTCATAAAGGAGATTCCTCCCCCGCTTACGGGGGAGGGACGCAGAGACGCCTAGAACAACAGCGCCGTCATGCCGCCGTCGACCACCAGGCCGGAGCCGGTGACGAAGGAGGCCGAGTCGGAGAGGAGGAAGGCGATCGACGTCGCGATCTCCCGCGGGTCGGCGATGCGCGGCACCGCCGTCGGCGCGAAGGAAAGGCCGACCGATTCCGGCCAGCCCGGCGGCATCTCGGCCGGCCGCGTCATGCGCGTATCGACCGAGCCGACGATGAGCGCGTTCACCCGGATGCGGTCCTGCCCGTAATCGAGCGCCAGCTGGCGCGAGAATGCCAGCACCCCGCCCTTCGAGGCGGCATAGGCGGGCACGGTCGGAACGGTCGCCAGCGCATGGACCGAGGCGATGTTGACGACGCTGCCGCCGCCGCTCTTCCGGATTTCCGGCAGGGCGGCGCGGCAGACGGCGAACGCACCGGTGAGGTTGACGCCGAGGGTCAGCTGCCACTCGTCGTCGCTGACGTCCTCGACGCGCTTGCCGGTCTGGTAGATTCCGGCGGCGTTGACCACGGCATGGAGCCCGCCGAAAGTCGCCACGGCGTCGGCTATCGCCGCCTTCACTTCGTCGGGGCGGGTCACGTCGCCGGCGTGGAAGCGGATCGAGGCCGGCGGCTCGCCATCGCCGGCGAGGCCGAAGCCGACGACGTTCATGCCGGAGGCGGCGAGGTATTCGGCGGTGGCGCGCCCGATCCCGGTCCCCGCGCCGGTGATGAAGGCGGTGCGGCCGGAAAGCGAATCGAAATGATCACGGGCGGTCATGCGGCGGATTCTACCACGCCGCGCGCTTTCTCCGCCTGCGCCGCGGCGATCCGCTTGAGGACCGCCTCCTCGCTCGCCTCGCTGCGCGACATCTCGCCGACGATGCGGCCGTCCGCCATGATCAGGCTGCGGTCGCAGAGGCCGATGACCTCCTCCAGCTCCGACGAGACCACCACGAGGCCGACGCCGGTCTCGGCGAGGTCGACGATCAGCCGGTAGATCTCCGAGCGGGTGGCGACGTCGACGCCCTTGGTCGGCTCGTCGAGGAGGAGGATCTTCGGCGCGTTCATGAGCACGCGCGCGAAGAGGAGCTTCTGCTGGTTGCCGCCTGAGAGGTGCGCGACGGCGGCGCTCGACGAGCGCGCCTTCACCTTCAGTTCGCGCATCGCCTTGACCGCGGCGCTCTCCTCGCGCTCGCCGCTGATCAGGCCGTGGCGGGCGAAGAGGGCGAGGTTGCCGATGGTGATGTTGCCGCCGACGGGGAGGTTGAAGAGGAGGCCGGTACGCTTGCGGTCCTCGGTCAGCATGGCGATGCCGGCGCGGCGCGCGTCGGCGGTCGAATGGATGGCGACCGGCTTGCCGCCGACCGCGATCCGCCCGCGATAGGGAAGGAGGCCGTATATGGCGCTGAGCAGCTCCGTGCGGCCCGAGCCGAGCAGCCCGGCGATGCCGAGGATCTCCCCGGCGCGGAGCTGGAACGAGACGTCGGCGACGCCGAGATGGGCGCCCGGCCGCTCCTCGACCGAGAGGTCGGCGAGCTCCAGGAGGACCCGGGTCCCGTCCGGCGTGCGGTGCGCCGGGTACATGCGCTGCATCTTCTGGCCGGACATCGCCGCGATGATGCGGTCGGCATCGAATTCGCCGCGGGCGAGCTCGGCGGCGACGCGGCCGTCGCGCAGCACCGTGGCGGCGTCGCAGAGCGCCATCACCTCCGGCAGCCGGTGGGTGATGAAGATCATGGTCGTGCCCTGCGCCTTGAGGCGCTTGAGGAGCGCGAAGAGCCGCGTCACCTCGGCCCCGGAGAGCGAGGCGGTCGGCTCGTCGAGCATGAGCACCGCCGGCCGCGTGGCGAGCGCGCGCACGATCATGACGAGGTGGCGCTGCGCGGCGCTGAGCGAGGCCATCAGGCTCTTCGGATTGATCGGCAGGCCGAAGTCGCGGAAGAGGGCAGCCGCTCGCGCCTCCATCTTCCGCTGGCTCACGGTGAAGCCGCTGCCGAGGCTGGTCTGGCCGGCGAAGACGTTCTCGGCGACGGTCAGCTGCTCGAAGACCTCGATCTCCTGCGGCACGTAGGCGACGCCCCTCTCGCGCGCCTCGCCGGGCGTGCGGAAGGCGATAGCGGCGCCGTTGACCCGGATGGTGCCGTCATAGGAGCCGGCGGAGTGGACGCCGTTCAGGATCTTCACCAGCGTCGACTTGCCGGCGCCGTTCTGGCCGAGGAGCGCATGGATCTCGCCGCGCCTCACGCGGAAGTCGATCCCGCGCAGCGCCTGCACGCCGGAGAAGGATTTGACGATGCCGAGGGCTTCGATGACGAAGGCGGTGTCTTCGGTCATGGGATGCTGCGTTCCCGCTTCTCCCTGACGAGGAGGGATTGAAATCCCGGGTGGCAGCGTTGCCGCCGCCACCCGGGGAAGATGGGCCTGAGCCCTGGGAGCTACTGGCCCGCGCTGTCGAGGATCTTGTAGTAGGGGTCGAGATCCGTCGCGGTGATGACCTTCGCCGGCAGCGGGTTGAGGTACGGCACCTCCTTGCCCTCGGCCATGGCGGCGGCGAGCTCGGCGGTCTTGGCGCCTTCCTCGTAGAGCGGCTGGGCGACGAGGCCATAGGCATTGCCGGCCTTGATGATGTCGAGGTTCTGCCGGATGTAGTCCATGCCGATGATCACCACGTCGCGGCCGGCCTTGCGGGCGGCGCCCGACCAGGTCTGGATGCCGTTGCCGGTGGTCGAGAAGGCGCCGACGACGTCGGCATTGCCCTGCAGGATGCCGACCGCCTTCGCCTCGGCCGCCGACGGCTCGAAGCCTTCCAGCTGCGTGTCGAGGATCTTGATGTCGGGGTACTTCGCCTTCATCTCGGCGCGGAACGAATCCGCCATCACGTTCTCGGTGGCGTTGTAGCTGCCCTGGGTGAGGGCGACGACGCCCTTGCCGCCGAGCTTGGCGCCCATCGAATCGGCCGCTGCCGCGCCCGCCTGCGGGATGTCCTCGCCGGTCGCCGCCTTCAGGCCCGGGATGGTGCCTTCCTTGGGCAGGACGTGCCAGGTGACCACCGGAATGCCCTGCTGGGCGAGCTTGCCGATATAGGGATAGAGCTCGGGTCCGGGGCCGTAGATCGCGGCGGCGCCGAACTGCGTGCGGGCGAGCGCGGCCTCGGCGAGCGGGATGCTGGCCGGCGCGTCGTAGTTGGTGGCGCTCGGATTGCCGACGACCTCGCAGGTATAGCCGAGCTCCTTGCACTTGGCGAGGAAGCCCGCCTGCATCAGGCGGTGAACCGGGTGGTCGCGCATCGGCTGCACCCAGAGGATGGCCTTGTCCGCGGCGACGGCGGAGCCACCGCCGAGGGTCATGGCGGCGAGAAGCGCCGCGATGCCGATCTTCAATCCCGTCTTCATGTTCAGTTCCTCCCTTCCGGAAACGGCCGGCGGTTTTGCCGGCGATTGCACTATCGTTGGGCTCTCACGGTGCCGGCGCCTCGGTCTGCGGCCGGGCCTCGCTCGCGATCGTCTCCTCGCGCCGTCCGCTGCCGGCGATGAAGAAGCGGCGGCGGAGGATGTCGAGGCCGACGGCGAGCACCATGATGATGCCGACGGCGATCTGCTGCCAGTTGGCGTTGACGCCGATGACGACGAGGCCGCTCTGCACCACCTGCAGGAGAAGGACGCCGGAAAGGCCGCCGGCGATCGTGCCCGCTCCGCCGAAGAGGCTGACGCCGCCGACCACCACGCCGGCGATCACGGCGAGTTCCCAGCCGCTGCCGATCGAGGTGGTGCCGGCGGCGAGGTCGGCCATGACGAACATGCCGGCGATCGCGGCGAGCACGCCGATGAGCATGAAGGCGCCGATCTTGTAGAGGGCGGTGTTGATGCCGACGAGGCGGGCGACGTCCTGGTTGCCGCCGGTCGCATACATGTTGCGGCCGAGCACGGTGCGGCGAAGGACGAAGTCCGCGATCACCGCGGCGATGATGAAGAAATAGAAGCTCCAGCCCATGCCGAGCAGCGGGCGCGCCATGCCGAAATTGCCGACGCTCTCGGGCAGCGGATAGACCGGATAGCCGCTGGTGACGACCTGGATGAGGCCCTGCCCGATGAAGAGCATGCCGAGCGTCTGGATGAAGGCCGGGATCTTCAGCTTCACCACGATGAGGCCGTTGACGAGGCCGATGAGCCCGCCGGTCAACATGCCGCCGAGGATGGCGACGGGGACGGGGAGCGCCAGCGCCGTCATCAGCTGCGCCGAGACCACGGCGCTGACGCCGGCGACCGAGCCGACCGACAGGTCGAACTCGCCGCCTATGAGCAGGATCGTCTGGCCGATGGCGATGATGCCGACGAAGGAGACGACCGTAAGCACGGCACGGATGTTGCGCTCGGAAAGGAAGGCGGGCTCGAGGATGTAGAAGAAGGCGGTGATCAGCACGAGGGCGGCAAGCACACCGACCTCGCCGACCGCGAGCAGCCGGACCAGGCGGTCCTGGAACGGTTGCTGGCCGGGCGCATTGCGCTCGCTGACGGCACCGCCGCTCATGCTTCCTCCCCGAGGGCCCGAGTTGGGACTTGCTTTGGCCCGGCCCTTTTCGGGCTTCTTGACCATTATACTATTATAATCTCTTGCCCCGCGCCAGCGCCCGCCGCTGTTTATTGTTGGACGGCGAGGCGGTAGGAGTGGCCGCGCACGCGCAACGGAGTTTTGCGACATGAATGCGCCGGAGAAGAGCGCAGGCAGGGGCCGCCTCGGCATGCGGGAGATCGCGTCGCGCGTCGGCGTCTCGCCGATCACCGTCTCGCGCGCGCTGAAGGACCCGGACAAGGTCTCGCCGGAGACGCGGGCGAGGATCCTCGCGGCGATAGAGAGCGCCGGCTTCATCCCCAACCAGATGGCCTCCTCCATGCGGAGCGGTGGGCGGATCATCGGGACCATGGTGCCGCCGCTGATCAACTCGGGCATTGCCGAGCAGGTCCAGGGCATGTCCGACGAGGCCCATGCCGCCGGCTACCAGATGCTCCTCATCCAGGGCGATTTCGGCGCTTCCGCCGAGGAGAAGGCGATCCGCGCGCTTCTCGGCTGGCGGCCGGCCGGGCTGATCCTCCAGGCCTTCGTGCAGAGCCCGCAGGCGCGCAAGATTCTGTCGGCGAGCGGCCTGCCGGTCGTCGAGATATCGGAGACGCGCGGCCGCCGGCCGATCGACATGGCGGTCGGCGTGTCGAACTTCGAAACCGCCTATGCCATGACCGCCCACCTCGCGGCGAAGGGCTACAAGCGCATCGCCTTCGTCTCGACGCCGATCCACGGCAATGACCGTCTCCGCCAGCGCCGCATCGGCTTCCGCCGGGCAATGGCCGACCTTCACCTGCACTACAGCCCCGACCTCGAGGTCGAGGTGCCGATCACGCCCGAGGGCGGCGGCGACGCGCTCCGTATCCTGACCGAGCGCGATCCGAAGCTGCAGGTGATCTTCTGCTCCTCCGACACGCTCGCCATCGGCGCGGTGCAGGAATGCCACCGCCGCGGCTGGAAGGTTCCGGATCGCCTGGCGATCGCCGGCTACGGCGACGTCGACCTCGCCGCCCAGCTCTTCCCGGCGCTGACCACCGTGCGCGTGCCGCGCTACGAGATGGGCCGGCAGGCGGTGCGCCACCTGCTCCGGCGGCTCGCCGGCGAGGCGGAGCTGCCGACCATCGTCAGCCTCGGCTTCCAGATCATCGACCGCGAGAGCGCCTGAAGCGTTGCCAGGAAAAATGCGAAGCGTTTTTCCGTCCGGCAGAGCGCACGAGCAAGAGAGCGTTGCCAGGAAAAATGCGAAGCGTTTTTCCGTCCGGCAGAGCGCACGAAAAAGAGAGCGTTGCCAGGAAAATGCGAAGCGGTCTTCCGTCCGGCAGGGCGAACGAAGGACGGGCGCCTAGAGCGTGACCGGCCGGCCGCGGCTGACCGCGAGCCGGCGCTCGAGCCAGCCGCCGAGCAGCGACAGCGGCCAGCAGAGCGCGAAATAGATGGCGGCGACGCTGCCGAAGACCAGAACCGGCTCGAAGGTGACCGTGTTGATGGCGGTTGCCGTGCGCGACAGCTCGGCAAGGCCGATCAGCGAGGCGACCGATGTGGTCTTCACGATCTGCACCATCAGCCCGACGGTCGGCGGCAGCGAGAGGAGCGCGGCCTGCGGCAGGATGACGAGGCGGAGCGTGCCGGGATAGCGGAAGCCGAGCGAGCGGGCGGCCTCCCATTGCCCCTTGGCGACGCCCTCGATGGCGCCCCGGAAGATCTCGCCGAAGAAGGCGCCGCTATTGAGGACGAAGGTGAGCGCCGCGGCCGTCCATGGATCGGGCCGGAGATTGATGAAGGCGGTGCCGTAATAGACCATGAAGAGCTGGATGAGGATCGGCGTGCTCTGCACGAAGGTGATGTAGCCGGCCGCAGCGTGGCGGAGCCAGGCCGAGGGTCCGACGCGGAACGCCGCGATGACGAGGCCGAGGACCCCGCCGCCGGCGAAGGCGACGAGGGCAAGCAGCAGCGTCCAGCGCGCGGAGAGGAGGAGAAAATAGAATTCGTTGGGGCCGAAGGTCCTGAGGCTCATGCCTTCCACCGGAAGAGGATGCGGGAAAGGAGGCGGAAGACGAGGGAGCAGGCCTGGACGAGGACGAAATAGATGACCGCGATGACGATGTAGATCTCGAAATTGCGGAAGGTCTGCATCGCCATGTTGTTGGCGATGGCGGTCAGCTCCTCCGCCGCGATCGCCGACACGATCGAGGTGCCGAGGAGCTGCAGGACGAACTGGCTGGTGAGCGAGGGATAGACCGCGCGGAGCGCCGGCACGATCACGACGAACCGGATGATCTGCCAACGGGAGAGGCCGAGCGACTTCGCCGCCTCGACCTGCCCGGCCGGCACCGCCTCGACGCCGGCGCGCAGGATTTCGGTGGCATAGGCGCCGAGGTGGATGGAGAGGGCGAGGATCGCGGCCTGGTCGCTCGACAGGCGGAGCCCCATCAGCGGCAGCGAGAAGAAGAAGAAATAGAGCTGGACGAGGAGCGGCGTGTTGCGGATGACCTCGACATAGACGCCGACCAGCCGCCTCAGCCATGCCGGGCCGAAGGAGCGGGCGAGCGCGCCGGCAAGCCCGATGACGAAGCCGGCGGCACAGGAAATGACCGTCAGCTCCATCGTGCGCCAGGCGCCGTAGAGGAGTTCCGGCCAGCGCTCGAGGATCGCCCCGAAATGGAAGACGTAGTTCATCCTGCTGTCGGCTCCGCGGGCATCGCCTCAGGTTTCAGCCGCGCCATCAATCATTTTGTGCTTTGGATGCCACGAGGTTCAGTCGCAACAACGATGTCCTGCACGCGCCCCCTCCACCGGCTTCGCCGGTCCCCCTCCCCCGTAAACGGGGGAGGAACCTCCTTCACCACCGTCGCGACCTGGTTCCTCCCCTGCCCCCGATCCGGCCGAAGGCCGGTCGAGGGTAAACTCCGCATGGGGGAGGGGAACCATGCGAAGCATGGTGGAGGGGGCGCATGAAGAGGCGAGACGCAACGTTTTCCTCAGAAGCTCGGCAGGGCGGGAAGCGGGGCCTTGCGGTACTTCTGCGACAGCGCCTCCAGCGTTCCGTCCTGGCGGGCGAGGAAGACGAAGGTGTTCAGCCACTGCAGGAGCTGCGGATTGTCCTTGCGCACGCCGATGCCGAAATAGAACGTCTTCAGCGGGAACTTGATCTCGAAGTCGTCGCCCTTGACGCTCTTCTTCAGGTACATCTCGCCGTAGTCGCCGCCGCCCATGGCGTCGATCTGGCCGGAAAGCATGGCCTGCGAGATCGAGGCATAGTCGTCGAAGCGCAGGATGTTGATCCCTTCCATGTCCTTGGTGGCGGCGGTGAGCAGCGTATCCTCGCCGGTGCCGCGGGTGACGCCGATCTTGAGGCCGACGAGATCCTTGATCGACTTGATCGGCGTGCTCTTCGGGGCGAGCACCACCGAGGACTGCGAGCCGTAGGGAATCGAGAAGGCGATCTGCAGCGCCCGCTGCGCCGTGATCGAGAAGATCGACACCACGATGTCGGCGCGGTCGGTGAGCAGCGCCGGGATGCGGCCGGGCGAGGTGACGGTGACGAACTCCACCGGCACGCCGATCGCCTCGCCGATCTTCTTGGCGAGGTCGATGTCGAAGCCGGTCGGCTGCATCTGGTCGTCGAGCATGCCATAGGGCGCCGTCGTCGTGTCGATGGCGACGATCAGCTTGCCGCGCGAGATGATGTCGTCGAGGGTGGTCTCGGCCGATGCCGCCGAGGGCAGCGCGGCGAGCGCGGCGAGGCCGAAGAGCGCGACGGCGGCGCGGCGGAAAAGGCCGCGGCGGGTTTCGCTGCGGTGGCTTCCAGTGGACATGGCAATCCTCCCCTTTTGCCGGGAGGAATGCGATCGGCCTCCCGGAATGGCGTTTCGACAACCCCAGTCGGACGACGGACCGACAGGCGGTCCGCACCCTCTTCTTGTTTCCGGAAGCCGGATTCTCCGCCGGCGCCGGTCCTTCAGGCGAACATACTATTATAAGAATATCAAGGCGGGGTCCTCAGCTTCTCCCCGTTCCGAGGCGCTTCTCCCAGCCTTCGTCGAAGATGTTGAGATAGGCCTTGGGATCGTAAGGATGGGCCTTCGCCACCTCGATATCGAGGTCGATGCCGAGGCCGGGCGCGTCGGGGAGCGAGAGGTGCCCGGTCGCCGGGTCGATGGCCGGATGCCAGGTCACGAGGTCGCGCGTCCACGGCTCGTTGAAGGCGTCGAAATGCTCCTGGATGAGGAAGTTCGGGACGCAGGCGGCGAGCTGGAGGCAGACGGCGGTGGCGACCGGCCCGCCGCTCTGGTGCGGGGCGATGTAGCTGCCATGCGCCAGCGCCACGTCGGCGACGGCGAGCGTGTTCGCGATGCCGCCGAGCGACATGGGCTCGGGCTGGAAGATGTTGACGCCGCCGCCTTCGGCCAGCGTGAAGAACTGGCCGACCGTGTCGTACATCTCGCCGGTCGCGACCGGGATGGGGCTCCGCCGGCCGACCGGGTGGACGGTCTCCTGGCGGTCGCGCGTCGTCGGCTCCTCCCACCAGTAGAGGCCGATCGGGGCGAGGCGCTCGGCGGCGCGGATCGCCTCCACCTCGGTGAAGCGGGCATGGACGTCGATGAGGATCAGCGTGTCCTCGGGCAGGTTGCGGCGGAGCGTCCAGAGGATTTCTTCCGCGAGCGCCAGCTCCTTCTCGCTGATGAAGCCCTGGGCGGTGCCGAAGGGGTCGAGCTTGAAGGCGTGAAAGCCCTTGGCGATGACCTCCTTCGCCTTGGCGAGGAAGGCCTCCGGCGTGCGCTCGGTGCGGTACCAGCCATTGGCATAGCCCATGACCGTGTCGCGCACGCGGCCGCCGAGGAGCTGGTGGATGGGGACGCCGAGGGATTTCCCGAAGATGTCCCAGCAGGCGACCTCGACCGCCGCGATCACCGTGCGGTGGATGTGCCCCCCGTCGAGGGAGACGCTGTCGAGCATCTTCTTGGCGAGCGACCGCACCCGGCGCGGATCCTCGCCGACGGCGAGATGGGCGAGCTCGTGCACGCCGGCCTCGGTGGTGCGGATGAAGCCGTTGAGCGTGCCCTCGCCGATGCCGTGAAGGCCTTCGTCGGTATCGACCCGGACGAAGAGCCAGTTCTTCCAGCCGGCGCCGACGGTATAGGTCTCGATGCCCGTGATCCGCATCGTCAGGCTGCCTTCGCGATCGTCTCGACCATGCGCTCGGTGGCGAGGCCGTACTTGGCCTGGAGGTGCGGCACCGACCCGCATTCGATATAGCGGTCGGGGATGCCGATGCGGGTGAGCGGCTTGACCAAGCCCTTCTCGAACAGCGTCTCGGCGACCAGCGAGGCGAGGCCGCCGACGACGACGTGGTTCTCGGCGGTGACGACGCGGTCGACTTTTGCCGCGAAGGCGGCGACCGCATCCGCGTCGAAGGGCTTGATCGTCGGCACGTGCAGGACGCCCGCAGAGATGCCGCGCTTCTCCAGCGCTTCCGCCGCGTCGATGGCACGCTCGGTCATGAGGCCCGTCGAGATGATGCCGACGTCGCCGCCGGTGCGGATCTCCGCCGCCTTGCCGATCCGGAACGCATAGGCCTTGGGGTCGAGGACGACGGGCACCTTGCCGCGCAGGAGCCGCATGTAGACCGGGCCGTCATGCTCGGCGATAGCGAGCGTCGCCTGGCGGATGTCGGTGGCGTCGCAGGGATCGATGACGACGAGGTCCGGCACCATGCGCATGAGCGCGAGGTCCTCGATCGCCTGGTGCGTGCCGCCATAGCCGGTGGTGAGGCCGGGCAGCCCCGCGACGATCTTCACGTTGATGCGGCTGTGGGCGACGGCGATGGCGATGTAGTCATAGGCGCGCCGCGTGGCGAAGACGCCGTAGGTGGTGGCGAAGGGGATCTTGCCGGTGCGGGCGAGCCCGGCCGCGACCGCGACGAGGTTCTGCTCCGCCATGCCGACGTTGAAGAAGCGGTCGGGATGGGCGTCGCGATAGGGCAGGATGTCGGTGTACTTGCCGAGGTCAGCGGTCAGCCCGACAATCTCGGGACGCGACTTCGCGGCCTCGACGAGGGCGTGGCCGAAGGGCGCGTCGACGCCGGCGCGGCCGGCGCCCGTCGCCTCGTCCTGGCCCATGGCGAGGGTGCGCGCGCGCTCAGCCATTGGCTGCTTCCTTCTCGAATTCGCGGATGAGATCGTTCCATTCGCCCGGATCGACGCGCACGAAATGCGCCTTCTCCCGCGTCTCCAGCGTCGGCACGCCCCTGCCGGGCAGCGTGCGCAGCACGATCGCATGCGGCTTGCCGCCGGCGGCGCGGGCGGCCTTCAGGGCGCCCACGACCGCCGCCATGTCGTTGCCGTCGATCTCCTGCGTCTCCCAGCCGAAGGCGCGCCACTTGTCGGCGACCGGCTCCATGTCGAGCACCACCTTGCCGTCCGCCTGGATGCCGTTGCAGTCGATGAGGGCGACGAGATTGTCGAGGCGGAAGGAGGAGGCCGACATGGCTGCCTCCCAGGTGGCGCCTTCCTGCATCTCGCCATCGGACAATTCGACGAAGACGCGGGCGGGGGACTTGTCGAGGCGGAGGCCGAGCGCCTGGCCGACGCCCTGGCCGAGACCATGGCCGAGCGAGCCGCCGATGACCTCGACGCCGGGCGTCGTGTCGAGCGTCGACATGTCGAGGCGGCTGTCGTCGGCGCCATAGGTGGAGAGCTCCGCGACCGGCAGCACGCCGGCCTCGGCGAGCGCCGCCCAGAGCGCGATGGAATAGTGGCCGGTCGAGAGCAGGAACCGGTCGCGCTCCGCCCAGGTCACGTCGCCGGGGTCGTGGCGGAGCTCGTGGAAATAGAGCGCGGCGAGCACGTCGGCCATGCCGAGGCCCTGGCCGATATAGCCGGCGCCCTGGCCGCTCGCCATGGCGAGCATGTGCCGGCGCAGGCTCGTCGCGCGCAGCTTCAGCGCCGCGATGTCGGGCGTCTCGGACGGGTGATTGCGGAGGGCCATGCCGATCAGTCCCTGTCCATGCCGCCGGAAAGGTTGAGGCGCTCGGCGGCGATATAGGCGGGCGAGTCGAGGGCCAGCCAGACGACGCCGGCGGCGACCTCGTCCGGCTCGACGCGCCGGCCGAGCGGCACGCGGCGTGTGCGCTCGTCGAGGAAGGCCTGCAGGTCGTTGCGGCCCTCGACGCGGGCAAGGTCCGCCTCGGTGACGCGCTGCATCTCGGTATCCATCATGCCCGGCGCGACGCTGTTGACCAGCACGCCGAAGGGCGCGAGCGCCACCGCCGCGGCGCGCGTGATCGAATCGACGCCCGCCTTGCTCGCCGCATAGGCCGCGTAGTTGGGCAGCGCCATGCGCGAGGCCGGCGAGGTGATGTTGACGATGCGGCCGGCGCGCTGCCCGCGCATGACGCGGCCGGCGGCGGCGCACATCAGGGCGAGCGCCGTGACGTTCAGCGACAGCGTCTTCTGCCAGAGCTTCGCGCTCATCTCGAAGAAGCTCTCGATGCCGCCGAAGCCGGCATTGTTGACGAGGATGTCGAGGCCGCCGAAGGCCTTCACCGTCGCCTCGATCGCCGCTTCGGGAGCGCCCTCGCGGGTGAGGTCGTCGGCGATCGCGATGGCCTCGCCGTCCTTCGCCTTGATGAGGGCGACGGTCTCGCCGGCGCTCTTCGGATTGATGTCGAGGACGGCAACGCGGCAGTTGCGCGCCGCCAGCTGCAGCGCGATCGCGCGGCCGAGGCCTCCCCCCGCGCCGGTGACCAATGCGGATTTCGACATGGGATTGCGGCCGCTTCCTGCCAGTTTGTTGTTATTGCTTGAGGCGCCATGTTACCGTTGTCATGGCGCGGGCGTCAACCGGGAACGGGGCACTGCGTCACGACGGGAGCGGATGGGAAACGGCGCTACGGGCCCGCTGCCTCGGCTTCCGCCAGCAGCCGGAGCGCGACGGCCGGGTCGAGCCGCCCGTCATAGAGCGCCCGGCCGGATATCGCGCCCTCGAGGATCTGGCAGTCGGGCTCGAGCAGCCGCTCGATGTCGGCGATGGAGGCGAGCCCGCCGGAAGCGATGACCGGGATCTTCACCGCGCGGGCGAGCTTCAGCGTCGCCTCGATGTTGAGGCCCTTGAGGATGCCGTCGCGCTCGATGTCGGTATAGATGATCGCCGCCACGCCGGCGTCCTCGAAGCGGCGGGCGAGGTCGATGACGTCCATCTCGGTCGCCTCGGCCCAGCCCTCGACCGCGACGCGGCCATGGCGCGCGTCGATGCCGACGGCGATGCAGCCGGGAAAGGTGCGTGCTGCCGTCTTCACCAGGTCCGGATCGCGCACCGCGACCGTGCCTAGGACGACGCGGGCGATCTCCTTGTCGAGCCAGGTCGCGATCGCATCCATGTCGCGGATGCCGCCGCCGAGCTGCACCGGCAGGTCGACGGCCGCGAGGATCTCCTCGACCGCCGCGCCGTTGACCGACTTGCCGGCGAAGGCGCCGTTGAGGTCGACGACGTGCAGCCAGCGGAAGCCCTGGTCGGCGAAGGCGCGCGCCTGCGCCCCCGGATCGGTGTTGAAGGCGGTCGCCTTCGCCATGTCGCCTTTCTCGAGGCGCACGCAATGACCGTCCTTCAGGTCGATGGCGGGAAAAAGGATCATCGGTTGATCTCTATGAGGAGTACCCAGGCGTCCAGCATCGCCTTGATCAGCGAGACGCAGATGGCGCCCGCGATCCAGTACATGCCGCTGTCATGGCCCGCGAGCAGGAGCAGGCCGCCGATGATGTAGGGAAGGGTCGCGGCCCAGAAGAAGGCGAGGCTGAGGAAGACCCGGCCGCGATAGTCGGGAGGCGAGGCGTGCATGGCGCGCAGCCCGAAGCGGGTGCCCATGGCCACGGTGGCGATGCCGACCGCCAGCCCCTCGGCGCCGAGCGGCAGGAATTCCTGCCGCGGGATGAGGAGAAGGGAGCCGAGGAGGAGCGTGGCGAGGATCATGACGAGGGTGATCTGCGCGCGCTCGGCGACGCCGGCGAGGCTGACGATCTTTTCCAGGTTCAGCGACAGGCCGACGAAGAGGAGGCCGCCAAGGGCCGCCGAGGCGCCGACCTGCGCCACGAGGAAGTCATGCCAGGCTTCCATCGCGTCAGGGTTTCCAGGCGAGGAAGTTTTCGAGGAGCTTCAGGCCGAGCCGCTGGCTCTTCTCCGGGTGGAACTGGGTGCCGGCGATCGTGCCGGTGGCGACGATCGAGGTGACCGGCCCGCCATAGTCGGCGACCGCGATCACGTCGTCCGGGTTCTCCGCCACGAGATGGTAGCCGTGCAGGAAATAGGCGTGCCAGCCCTCCGGCCCGGTGGCGATGTCGCGAAGCAGCGGATGGTTGCCGGTGGCCCGCAGCGTATTCCACCCCATGTGCGGGACCTTCAGCGCCGGGTCGGACGGCTCGACCGCGCGCACCTCGCCGGCAATGCGGCCGAGGCCCGGCGTGACGCGGTGCTCGACGCCGCGCGTGGCGAGCAGCTGCATGCCGACGCAGATGCCGAAGAACGGCCGCCCGCGCCGGTCGATCGTGTCGTTGATCGCCTCCACCATGCCGTCGATGGCGTCGAGATTGTGCCGGCAGTCGGCAAAGGCGCCGTCGCCGGGAAGGACGACGCGGTCGGCCTTGGCCACCACGTCGGGGTCCTGCGTGACCACGACGTGCTCGCCATTGCCGGTGCGCGCGATCACATGCTCCAGCGCCTTGGTGGCGGAGCGGATATTGCCGGCATTGTAATCGATGAGGGCGATGGTCACGGCGCGCCTCCGGGCGACGGGAAAAGGCCGATGACCTCGCCCTGCTCGATGGAGGGAAGGCGTAGCGGCAGCTTCTCCGGCACGACCGGCGGCGGGGCCGGGGGCAGCGCCGGAACCCGCTCCTCGAAGCTGTGGAAATAGCGGATCTCGGCCTCGCGGAGGTTCCGCGCCTCGACCACGTCGATCAGCCGCCAGCCGCGGATCAGATAGGTCCAGCGCCGGAGGCCATTGGCCTCGATGGCGAACCAGATCCAGCCGAGGAGGATGACCGCCACCGGGATCGCCGGCGGAACGTGCCCGTCGAGCGCGCCGATGCCGAGCGCCACCGCGACATAGAGCGCGAGCACGATCCACATCCGGCGGAAGATCATCCACAGCACCGGCACGAACAAGGCCGGCCAGCAGAAGCCTTCCTTGATGAAGGCGAGCCGGATCGGGTCCGGCCGGATCTCGCCCTCAAGCCGGGGCGGCGCCAGCACCGTGTAGAGGGTCATGGTCGCATTCCTCAGCCATCGAGCGAGCCCTTGGTGGAGGGTACGCGCCCGCCCTGCCGCGGATCAATGGCGATCGCCGCCCGGAGCGCCCGCGCCACCGCCTTGAAGCAGGTCTCGGCGATGTGGTGGTTGTTGGTGCCGTAGAGCGTCTCGAGATGCAGCGTGATGCCCGCGTTCTGGGCGAGCGCGACGAAGAACTCGCGGAACAGCTCGGTATCGAAATCGCCGACCTTGGAGCGCGTGAAGACGACCTTCCACACGAGGTAGGGGCGGCCGGACACGTCGACCGCCGCGCGCGTCAGCGCCTCGTCCATCGGCAGGTGCACGTCGGCATAGCGGGTGATGCCGGCCCGCTCGCCGAGCGCCTGCTTGAGCGCCTGGCCGATGACGATGCCGACGTCCTCCGTCGTGTGGTGCTGGTCGATATGCAGGTCGCCCTTCGCCTTGACCGCGAGGTCGATCAGGCCGTGGCGGGAAAGCTGCTCGAGCATGTGGTCGAGGAAGCCGATGCCGGTCGCGATCTCGGACTTGCCCGACCCGTCGAGGTCGAGCGTCACCGAGATGTCGGTTTCCTTGGTCTTGCGCTTGACGGTCGCTTTGCGCATGGCGGGTTCCTTCGTGCGCCGCGCTTGTATCAGGGGCGGGCGCGGAAGGCCAGATTGGCAGGGGATCGTTGCCTGCGGGTTGACGCGTGGCAGCAAGGCGCGACGTTCACCTCTCCCCGGTGGGGAGAGGTCGTGAGCCCGGCGCTGGCCGGGCGAGCGGGTGAGGGGAAAGAAGGCCGGCGAGGCGCCGCTCTTCGCTCGCAATGCCGCGCGTGCAGCGGAGGCAAGGTCCACGGATGTCACGACGCTCTGCCCCC
>JAFKKF010000009.1 GCA_017305635.1 Hyphomicrobiales bacterium
CACCAGCTTCGCTGGTCCCCCTCCCCCGTAAACGGGGGAGGATCAGGCGGCGTCGGCGATGACGGCGACGAGGTCGTCGACGATGGTGGCGATCATGTCGCGGTCGTCGCCCTCGGCCATGACGCGGATGACGGGCTCGGTGCCCGAGGCGCGGACGAGCAGGCGGCCGTTCTTGCCGAGGCGGCCGGTGACGTCGTCGATCATCTTGCGCACGTTCGAGTTGTCGAGGGCGGCGCGGTTCTTCTTCACGCTCTTCAGGATCTGCGGCAGCGGCTCGAAGCGGTGGCAGACCTCGCTCACCGCTCCGCCCGACTTCTTGACCACGGCGAGAAGCTGGAGCGCGGCGACGAGGCCGTCGCCGGTGGTGGCATAGTCCGACAGGATGATGTGGCCGGACTGCTCGCCGCCGAGGTTGTAGCCCTCGCTGCGCATGGCTTCCGAGACGTGGCGGTCGCCGACGGCGGTGCGGACCGTGCCGAGACCGATGCCGCCGAGATAGCGCTCGAGGCCGAGGTTGGACATGACGGTGACGACGACGCCGGGCCGGGCGAGACGGTTGTCCTCGGCCCAGTCGGTGGCGATGACCGCCATGAGCTGGTCGCCGTCGACGAGGTTGCCCTTCTCGTCGGTGACGACGACGCGATCGGCATCGCCGTCGAGGGCGATGCCGATGTCGGCGCGCATCTCGCGCACCTTGGCGGCGAGCGTCGCCGGCGCGGTCGAGCCGACGCCGCGGTTGATGTTGAAGCCGTCCGGCTCGACGCCGATGGCGATGACCTCGGCGCCGAGCTCCTGGAGGGCCAGGGGAGCAACCTTGTAGGCGGCGCCGTTGGCACAATCGACGACGATGCGGAGCCCGTCGAGGGAGAGGTTGCGTGGGAGCGTGCGCTTGGCGAATTCGATGTAGCGGTCCTGCACGCCGTCGATGCGGCGGGCGCGGCCGAGGTCGGCGGAGCCGGCGAGACGCTTGCCGAGGTCGGAATCGAGAAGCGCCTCGATCTCGGCCTCGTGGGCGTCGGACATCTTGTTGCCGTCCGGGCCGAAGAGCTTGATGCCGTTGTCGTCATAGGGATTGTGCGAGGCGGAGATCATCACGCCGAGATCGCAGCGCATGGAGCGCGTCAGCATGGCGATGGCCGGCGTCGGCACCGGGCCGGTGACCAGCACGTCCATGCCGACGGCGGTGAAGCCGGCGACCAGCGCGTTCTCGATCATGTAGCCGGAGAGGCGCGTATCCTTGCCGATGACGACGCGGCTGCGGTGGTCGGCGGCGTTGCGGAAGATGAGGCCGGCGGCCATGCCCACCCGGAGGGCCATCTCGGGCGTGATCGGGTAGGCGTTGGCGCGGCCGCGAATGCCGTCGGTGCCGAAATACTTGCCCATCAGGTCTCTCCGCCGGGGATCATGGGGATCGTCTTAGCCCGATCCTCCCCCGGCAGGGTTGAAAAATCGCGAATTGCCGTAAAGTCGCGTGAACGGACCACGCAAATCCGCCATTTGCCGGGGGGCACATGAACGAGGAGAACCTCAGTTTCATCCGGGAACTCGTGTCCGACGGCACGATCCGGGGGCCCGTCCTGGAGCTTGGCGCGGGCTATGGCGGGCTGACCAGCCGCCCGGCCATACCGCCGGCCATGGGCTACCGCAGCACGGATATCGCCGGCGCGGTCGACTATGTCGCCAATTTCGAATCGCGCGCCGGGTTCGAGGCGATCGCGGAGCGGTTCCGGGCGATCCTGATCCTCAACGTGCTGGAGCATACGTTCGAGCCGATCCGCGTCCTGGACAATGCGCTCAGCCTGCTCGTGCCGGGGGGCGCGATCGTCACCTCGACGCCGGTGATCTGGCCGATCCACAACTATCCGATCGATTGCTGCCGGCTGCTGCCCGACTTCTACATCCGCTACGCCGAGACGCGCGGGCTCGACCTCGTGCCGGAGCGGTTCGCCTATCTCGGCTTCGGGCCGATCGCCGGCTATCGCGCGCCGGACGGGCTCTTCCGCCTGCCGAAGCACAGCAAGGCGAAGGGGATGGCGGGAAGCGTCACGCGCGGCGGCTATCGGCTGTTCCGGGCGCTCGCCCGCGGCGGGCTCGCCATCTATCCCTATGTCGCCATCGTCGCGGTCTTCCGCGACAGGGGCGAGCAGGCGCCCGGACCAGCGGCCCGGGCGCCTGCCGCTACGGTCAGTCAGGGCGTGGTCGAGATGCGGCGCTCGACATAGGCGCCGCCGAGGCCGTAGCCGGTGCCGCCGGAATTGCGGCCGCCGAACCAGCCCGCGAGCGCGCCGAAGACCAGCGCGACGAAGCCGAGGATGCCGGCCGAGGCGGCGGCCTTGCGGGCGGCATTGGCGGCATCGGCGGCCTTCTGCTTGGCCGCGGCGACGGTCTTGTCATACTCGGCCTTCCAGTCGGCGAGCGTCTTCTTGGCATCTTCGGGGGTGACGCCGGTGGCGCGGGCGAGGGCGTCGGCGGCGCGATCCATGGAGGCCTGGGCGTCGGCCTGGTCGGCGGCGAAGGCGGAGCGGACGAAGCTCGCCACCGCGGCGCGACCTGCGGCGGGGTCCTTCACGCCGAGCGCGTCGTTGAGCGAGGCCTCGATGTCGCCGAAGGGATCGGCGGCCTGGGCGACGGCCGGCGCGGCGGCGGAAGCCGCCTGGGTGGCGGTGCCGGCAATGCCGCCGAGGAGCGAGAAGGCGCCGCCAACGACACCGCCCACGGCTGCGGCGAGCAGCCAGAAGACGAGGAGCACGGTCACCGCCCAGGCGATGAGGCCATGCCAGGCGGCGGTGACGGTGCCGGGAGCGCCGGAGAGCCGGCCGGCGGTAAGGCCGCCCGCCCAGGCGGCGAGGATGCCGGACAGGGTCCACCAGATGGTCGCGACGATGGCGGCGGCGGTGCCGGAGGGATTGCCGGACTCGGTGGGATTGACCAGCGTCAGGCCGATGGCGCCGCCGAGGATGGAGAGGAGAACCTGGACGACGACGGCGATGACGACGCCGGCGAGGATGGAACGCCATGAAAGGGCGGGAGCGACGGTGATGGTCTCGTCGATCTGGACGTCGGTCGTGGTCATTGGCTTACCCCCTGAGGCCTGAGAGAACGGGATGGCCTTCAACGCGGCAGGGTAGGGCGCGTTCCGTCGTCGCCGGACGGATTGCACAATAAATGCGCGCCCGGATGCGGGCGGTCAAAGCTTCCGTGCGGCCGGAATCCGATAAGTCGAGGCCCAGGGGCGCAGGCGCTCGAAGGCGGCCGAGGCGGCGAAGACGTCGGCATCGGCATAGCGCCGGCCGACGATCTGCATCCCGACCGGAAGCCCGTCGGCGAGGCCGGCCGGGATCGAGGCGGCGGGGTGGCCGGTGAAGTTGAACGGGTAGGTCAGGCACCAGCCGATGCCCTGGTCCACGGCGACGCCGTTGACCTCGGACGGGCCGTGGGTATTCCCGCCGACCTCGTTCTTCACGGGAAGAGTCGACAGCGTCGGGGTGACGAGGAGATCGTGGCTCGCGAAGACCGACTGGACGGCGTCGTAGATCTCCGACCGGAGCACCTGATCGCGGCGCTGGTCGGCGGCGGTCATCCTCTGGCCGAGCTCGATCCAATGCAGGTATTCCGGCGGGAAGTCGTCACGGTGGCGGCCGAGGAGGTCCTGGCCCCAGGAGAGATGCGCCTCGAAGGTGGCGAGGTTGAGCGGCATCATCAGGCGGTACCAGAGGTCCGAGAGCGCCTTCTGGTCGAGCTTGATGCCGACCTTGACCTCCTCGACGATGGCGCCGGCATCGGCGAAGGCGGCGACGGCGCGCTTCACGACCTCGGCGACGCGGGGATCGACGGGATAGACGTCGAGGTCCGGGCTCCAGGCGATGCGCATGCCCTTGATCGGGCGCTTCAGCGCGGCGGCGTAGTCGACCTTCTCGTCGAGCGCCAGCGGGTCGAGCGGGTGGTAGCCGTCGAGCACCGACATGGCGAGCGCGGCATCCTCGACCGAGCGGGCGATCGGCCCCTCGAAGACGAAGGGCAGGTCGCCGGCAAAGGCGTTCGGCCGGATGACGACCGGCACGCGGCCGAAGGAGGCCTTGTAGCCATAGACGCCGCACCAGGCGGCGGGGATGCGGATGGAGCCGCCGGCATCGGTGCCCTCGGCGAGGGGCAAGATGCCGTCGGCGACCGCGGCGGCGCTGCCGCCGGACGAGCCGCCGGGATTGTGGGCGGTGTCGAAGGGATTGCCCGTGGGGCCGAAGAGATAGTTGTCGGTGACGCCGCGAAGGCCCATCACCGGCGCATTGGTCTTGCCGACGAGGATGGCGCCGCCCTTCTCGATGCGGTCGGCGAAGACGCAATGGAACTGGGCGATGTTGTCCTTCAGCGCGCGGACGCCGCCATAGGTGGTCGGCCAGCCGGGCTTGAAGTCGAAGAGGTCCTTGATCGCGGCGGGAACGCCGTGGAGCGGGGGCAGGTCTCCGCCGGCCATGACCGCCTGCTCCGCCTGCCTCGCCCCGGCGCGGGCGCCGGCGAAATCGGTGAAGATGAGGGCATTGAGGCTCGGGTTGCGCGCCTCGATGCGGGCGATCGCCGCCTCCATCACCTCGACCGGCGAGACCTCGCGGGCGCGGATCAGGCGGGCGAGCTCGGCGGCGCCGAGATAGGAATAGGTCGCGGCGTCCATGCCGTCCTCCCGGTCAGTTCCCGAACCAGCCGTCCTTCAGGTAGCGCATATATTCGAAGACCATGCCGTGCCTCTTGACGAAGACGACCTCGAGGAAATCGCCGACCGTGAAGGGCGGGATGAGGATCTCGACGCCGGGCGCCGTGATGTGCGGCGCGAGGTCCTTCACGCGGTAGGCGACGTGCGGATTGCAGCGGACCTCGGCCGGGACGGTTGAGTCCTCGCGGTAGCGCAGGAACTCGATGTGCTCCGGGTGCTTGCGGGGATTGGTCACCCAGATCTTCGAGGCCTCGACCCAGTCCTCCTCGGGCTGCACCTCGGTGGTGGTGATGCCGACGTGATCGAAGACGTAGGTGTCGTTGCTATCCGTCATGCGAGGCTCTCATCGAAACAGAGAACAAGACGAGGATGCCGTTCCCGAGCCGGGCGTAGTGGCCTTCACGCGCGCCCTCCACAGGCTTCGCCGGTCCCCCTCCCCCGTAAACGGGGGAGGAACCTCCCGGCCATGGCGTCGGCCATCACGCGATCCTCACGACGTTGCCGGTGCGGGCGGATTCCTCCGCCGCGAGGGTGGCTTCGAGGGCCGCGGTGGCGTCCTCCGGCGTGCCGATGGTGACCTTGGCGCCGGAAAGGGCGGTGGCGGCGAAATAGTTGAACTCGTCGCGGAGCGCGCCGCCGCGGACGCCATTGAACATCGGCCAGTAGGTGGTGTCGGGCGAATGGAGCTTGTTGCCGTCGACGATGGCGAGGTTCGGGAAGGTGTCCTGGATGTGGATGATGCCTTCCGTGCCGATGATCGACATGCGCTCATCGATGTCGAAGGGCGTCTTCTCCGGCATGGACCAGACGGTCTCCAGCGTCGCCGTGGCGCCGCCCTTGAAACGGTACATGGTCTGGCCGATGTCGGGGTGCTTAAGGTTGCGCACGCTCACCCATTGCGCATAGGCCGAGGCGACGGTGTCGCCGGTGAACCAGAGCATGATGTCGGTGTCGTGGATGGCGTCGCCGACGATCGGGCCGATCTTCTCGAGGATGGTCGGCGTCCAGGCGGCGGGAATGTTGCGGCGGGAGGAGAGCGCTACGATCCTGCCGATGCGGCCCTCGTCGATCGCCTGCTTGGCCATGCGGTAGCGCGGATTGAAACGGACGACATGGCCGATGAAGAGGATGCCCCTGGCGCCCTTCGAGGCCGCGGTGATCTTCCTGCCATCCGCGACGGTGGAGGCGATGGGCTTCTCCAGGAAGACGTGCTTGCCGGCCTTCAGGGCGGCGATCGCCGGCTCGGTGTGCTGGTCCCACATGGTGCAGATGGAGACGGCGTCGATCCCGGGATCGGCGAGCAGGTCGTTGTAGTCGCGATAGAGCTTCCTGACGCCGAACTTGGCGCCCATCTCGGCAAGCCGCGCGGGGGTGCGGGTGCAGAGGGCCGCGAGCTCGAGGCTGGGGACGCCGGCTATGGTCTCGGCGTGGATCTCGCCGAACCAGCCGAGCCCGATGACGCCGATGCGCAGACGTTCCATTCTTCTCCCCCTGTCGCTTCGTGTTCAGGTCACTCGAGAATGAGCTCCCGGGTCATGACGATATTGCCGGACGTGAGCCCGCAATCGACGGGGATGGCCGCGCCGGTGACGGCGCTGGCAAGGTCGGAGGCGAGGAAGGCGATGACGCGGGCGACCTCGTAGGGTTCGACGATGCGGCCGAGCGGATACCAGCGCTCCAGCGTCTTCAGCACGTTCGGGTCCCTGGCGATGCGATGGTCCCAGATCGGCGTGCGGATGGTGCCCGGAAGGACGATATTGGCGCGGATGCCGTAGCGGCCATATTCCTGCGCGATCGAGCGGGTGAGCGAGATCATGCCCGCCTTGGCGGCGCTGTAGGCCGGGTCGCCGAGCGCGCCGAGGCCGTTGACCGAGCCGACATTGACGATGTTGCCGGACTTGCGGGCGACCATCTGGGGCAGGACCGCATGGGCGCAGGCGTAAGCCCCGGTGAGGTTGGCCGCCATGTCCTCGTCCCAGGCGGCGGGCGAGGTCTTGGCGAGCGTCGGGAAATGGGAGATGCCGGCATTGTTGATGAGGATGTGGACGTCGCCGAAGGCCTTGAAGGCGGCGGCGACGGCTTCGGCATTCGAGATGTCGGCGACCTCGGCCTTGACCTTGATGCCGTCCTTGCCGAGGAGGGCAGGAAGGTCGCGGACCTTTTCGTTCACGTCGAGGGCGGCGATGGTCGCACCCTCCTCGCCGAAGAAGCGGCAGAGCCACTGGCCGACGCCGCCGGCGGCACCGGTGATGGCGATGGTCTTTCCCTCGAACGACTTGGTCATGCTGCACCTCTGAGCGCCGCCGCCATGGACTCGAGGTCCGAGCGACGGACGTGGCCGTAATTGTAGAAGGCGAGTTCCTCGACGCCGCCGGCGCGAAGCGCCGCGACGGCTGCGACCAGGTCGCCGCGCGATGCGAGGTCGGGGAAGGCGGGGCGGAGGAGGCCGCGGATCTTCGTCTGCGGATCGACGCGGCGGCGTATGTCGAAGAGATCCGCCTTCACGCGCATGGGCGAGGGTTCGTAGAAGCAGGCTTCGATGATGCCGCAGGCCTTGCCAACGGCGCGAAGGTCGGTGCCCTCGTACCAGGCGCCTCCGGTCGGCCGGGCGACCGAGGGGATCACCGCGACGTTGGCGTCCTTCCGCACCGCCTGCCGGATCTCGGCGACGAGCGAGGTGACGACGCCGTTCCGGAAATCGAGGTAGCGGCGGAGATCGCCGTCGGCGACGACGTCGGCCTTCCAGAAGGCCTCCGCCATGTCGGCCGGGAAATCGATGTCGCTGTCGAAATAGGCGGCGACGTCCTTCGCCACCTGCGCCTTCAGGCGCTCGGCGTCGATGCCTTTGGCCTTCGCGCCCGATACGCAATGCTTGCAGAAGCAAAGGCCGAGCTGGTTCTCCAGCCACGGGTTCGAGCGGACGAGGCCGAACTCGTGATGGTAGCCGTGGAAGTAGGGCATGAAGCCGGGGGTCTCGAGCGAGATGCCGGAGACCGGATAGGTGGCGGTGACGTCGACGCAGAGCGCCCTGGCATAGGCGCGGACCTCCGGGGCGGAGGGGCAGAGGTTGTAGATGTAGGGATCGCCGAAGGCGTTGCGGACGGTGCTCTCCGGATGCGCCATGCCGAGCCGGGTATTGTGGGTGAGCACCAGCCAGACATTCACGGCCATGGCCGTCTGGTCGGTCAGCTCGCGCAGGATGTCGCGGCTCGAAAGCAGCGAATTGGCGACCGGCTTGATGGCGCCGTAGCGGGACGGGTCGGCCTTGAAATAGACGGTGCCGTCCTCGGGAAAATAGACCTTGCCGGTCTTGCCGTGCGGCCGGGTGAACTTGCCGGCGTGATAGGCGCCGGCAAGGGTCACGGTGTCGAGGCCGAGGTCGCGGAACTCGGCGGTGGCCGCGGGTACGCCGAGCTCGGCGAGGTCCCAGGCGTAGCTGTAGATCGCCTTGTAGCTCATGGCGGCCTCCTCAGTGACAGGCGCAGCGCTTGAGGTAGGGCGCCTCGAAGGGACGGGTGGAGAGCTCGGCTTCCTTGCCGCTGGCGTAGCAGGCGACCGGCTGGAGGAGCTTCGTGCCCTGGCGGGTGACGCCGGTGACGTCGGCAAAGACGTAGTCGGACTCGCATTCCCGGAGGACCGTGATGTCGGCCGTAGCGCCGACGCCGAGATGGCCGAGGTCGGGCCGGCGGACGGCGAGGGCCGGGCGGTTGCTCGACGTGGCGATCACGTCGGCGAGCGGCATGCCGCAATTGTAGAGCTTGCTCATGGTGTGGAGGAGGTCGAAGCCCGGGCCCTCGACGGAGATGACGTGAACGTCGCTGGAGATGAGGTCGGGCGGGAAGCCGTCCTTCAGCGCGGCCTCGGCGCTCTGATAGCCGAAGGCGCCCATGCCGTGGGCGATGTCGAAGAGGACGCCGCGCTCGCGCGCCGCGCGCACTTCCTTCAGAATCTTGCCGTCGGCATCGACGGCGGCGTTCGGACTCGGGCGGTAGCAGTGGGTCAGCACGTCACCGGGACGGAGCAGGGAGACGACCTCGGCATAGGTCGGCGGCGGCGGCCCGATATGGGCCATCAGCGGCAGGCCGACCTCGTTGGCGGCTTCGAGCGCGAGCTTCAGCGCGCCGATGCCGAGGTCGCCGGTGACCGGGCCGCCGATCCTCACCTTCACGCCGATGATGGTGTCGCGGTTCTCCTCGATCTTCCTGACGCAGCGGTCGACGGGAAGCATCTCGGCAAGGGTCGCCTCGCCGATGAAGAGGCCCTTGTCGAAGCCGAAGATGCCGGGGAAGGAGATGTTGAGATAGGCGAGGATGCGATGCGGCGACGGCCGGATGATGAAGTCGCGGAAGCCGTCGTAATTGCCGGCGCCGGCGCTGCCCGCGTCGATCAGCGTGGTGCAGGCGGAGCGCCGCGCGACGAGGCCGGGATCGACGGAGAGCGACGTCGCCTTCCAGTAGACATGGGTGTGGATGTCGATGAGGCCGGGCGCGACGACGCAGCCGGAGACGTCGCGGATGCGGGCGCTGCCCGGATCGAGCTTCGGCGCGACGGCGGCAATCCGCCCGCCCGCTATGGCGACGTCGCAGATGCCGTCGATGCCGTTCCGTTCGTCGATGACACGGCCCCCTTGCAGGACGAGGTCGTAGGCGGCGGGGGCTGCAGGCGCGGGCATTTTCAGATTCTCCGGAAGGATAGGGGACGCGACGGGCCGCGCCCGCCGCGTCGGGAAGGCGGGAAGGGTCAGGCGAGCTCGACGATGCGCTTCTCGTTGATGCTCTGCTCGGCGGCCAGCACGATGCGCAGGCTGTTGACCGCCGCGTCCATCGATTCCGACAGGTCGAGGTCCTCGTTGATCGCCTTCAGGAAGAAGGCCTGCTCGCGGTCGCAGAGCTCCTGGTGGTTGGGCTCGTCCTCGGTGGAGATGAACTCGTCCTTGCGGACGAAGTTCCTGTCCTTGCCGACCTCGGCATGGTGGTACTGGATGCGCTCGGTCTTGGTGTGGCGGTCGATGTCGGCCGAGTCCGAGACATCCTCCAGCTGGTCCTTGCCGTCGGAATGACCGGGCACGATCGAGACGGCGCCTTTCGGACCGACGACGTCCTTCACGAAGAAGGCGACTTCGCTCATCATCGGGCCCCAGCCGGCCTCGTACCAGCCGACCGAGCCGTCGTCGAAGGTGACGTGGAGGTGGCCGTAATTGTCCTTGGCGGCCTCGGCCCAGAGCTTGGCGCCGATGCCATGGACGCGCACCGGCCGGGCGCCGGTCAGCTGGCACATGACGTCGACGTAATGCACGCCGCAATCGACGATCGGGATGAGCGAGTCGATGAGGTTCTTGTGCCAGGTCCAGGCGGGGCCGTTGGACTGCTGGTTGAGGTTCAGCCGCATGACCAGCGGCTTGCCAAGGGTCTTTCCGAGCTCGATGAACTTGATCCAGCTCGGATGGACGCGGAGGATGTAGCCGAGGACGAGCTTGCGGTTCTTCGCGCGCGCCAGCGCGACGATCTTCTCGGCATCCTCGATATTGGTGGCGATCGGCTTCTCCATGAAGACATGGGCGCCGGCATTCATCGCCTTGACGGCATATTCGGCATGGGTGTCGGGGTAGGAATTGATCGAGACGGCGTCGGGCTTCGTCGTGGCAAGCGCCTCGTCGAAATCCTCGAAGAGGGGATAGTTCTTCAACTCGTCCGGAACCGGCTTCGACTTGATCGTGCGGCTCATGATGCCGACGATCTCGAAGCCCGGATTGCGATGGTAGGCGCTGGCGTGGGACTTGCCCATGTTGCCGAGCCCGACGACGAGCACTCTCACCTTGTTGGCCAACTGACCCTCCCGTCTTTTTCTTCAAGGGGCGCGGGCGGGATGCCCGTCCGCGCCTGTCCGCGATGATCGGCGATCAGCCCTGCACGGCCTGGTCGAAGAGATGCGCCTTGACGTCCTCGATGTTCACGGCGGCGAGGTCGTCGGGCAGCTTGTAGCCCATGGCATCGGCCTTGACCTTGTCGTGGTCGAAGTCGTTGGCCGCCTTGATGCAGTCATTGGTGACGACGTCCTCGGCCTTCACCGGCTTAGTGATCTGCTTCAGCTTGTAAATCTCGTCGAAGAAGACCTGCCAGGCGGCCATGTCGTGGTCGCCCCAGCCGGCGCGCTTGTCCATGTCGCCGCGGAAGACGTTGATCTGCTGCAGGATCGACTCGGCGCCGAGCTTCGGCCCGATGTTCTGGGCGAGCGAGGGGAACTGCTGGAAGACGGCGTCCACGCCGGCCATCGGGTTGTGGTAGGCGGCCTCGAGGCCCATCGCCCAGCCGCGCAGGTACTTGTCGAGGAAGGCCTTCTTGTCGGGATCCTCGAGGTCGGCGGCGCGCACGACGAAGGAATTGGCGAAGAGCGGCGAATGCTGGACGCCAAGCCAGTATTCGAAGTTGAGGTTCTTGCCGATCCACTCGGCGCGGAGACCTTCCCACGACAGCGCCGCATCGCCCTGGCCGGCGGCGAGCGCGGTGCCCCAGGTCGGCCAGCCGGCCTCGACGTATTTCACCTTGGTGATGTCGACGCCCTGGACGGCGAGCATCGGATCGACGATCGCCTGCCACGCGGCGGAGCCGAGGAGGATGGTCTTGCCTTCGAGCTTCTTCAGGTCGTTGGTGCCCTCGCCCTTGCGGAAGGCGAGGCTGAAGGTGTCGCGCGCGCCCATGTGAAAGGCGGATTTCAGCTTCATGCCGTTCTCGAGGGCGAAGGAGAAGACGCCCGGCGACGGGAAGCCCATGTCGGCCTGGCCGACATCGACGAACTTGACGGTGGCGGTGCCGTCCGAGGGGCCGGGCTGCATCTCGGGCTCGAAGCCGAGGCCGTCGAAATAGCCGAGCTTCTTGCCGAGCCAGAAGGGATAGTCGTCGAGCACTTCCAGCGTGCCGCGCGGCGAGATCCAGGTGAACTTGGTATAGGCCTCGGCGAGCGCGGGGCGGAGGCCCCCGATCATGGTGGAGGTCACGACGCCGGCGGCGGTGACCTGTAGGAACCGGCGACGGCTGAGGCCGCCCGAAAGCGAAAAGCTGTCCATGTCAGTCTCCCTGTGGTTGTCCGTTGGTCAGTCCGATCGACCCGCCCGACGGCGGCCCTTGCGCGTCACGCCTCCCAGCTCGCGAACTTCTTCCCGAGAAGGAAGAACAGCACGTAGATGAGGATGCCGAGGATCGAGAGGATCAGCACCACCGCGAAGAACTGCGGCATCTGGATCATCGAGGAATAAGAGGTGAGGCGGTTGCCGAGGCCGAAGCCGCCGCCGACCATCTCGGCGCCGACGGCGGTGAGCAGGCCGAAGATCGAGCCGACCATCAGGCCGACGAAGATCATCGGCAGGGCCATCGGCGCGCGCACCTTCCAGAATATCTGGATGGTGGAAGCGCCGTAGGAGCGGGCAAGCGCGATCTTGCCGCGATCGACGCGGCGGAAGCCGGTGGCGGCGTTGATCATGACCATCGGGCCGGCGGCAAGCGCCACCGCGATGATGCGCGGCGTGTAGCCGAAGCCGAAGCGGAGGATGAGGAGGGGGACGAGGGCCAGCATCGGCGTCGTCACGAGGAGGAGGATGTAGGGGGTGACGATCTTCTCGACGAAGGGGAACTGGGTGATGACCGCGGCGAGGATCAGCCCGACGACGGCGCCGATGGCGAAGCCGGAAAGGAGCTCGACCAGCGTGTAGCCGAGGTGCGGGGCGATGAGGTGGAAGTCGGTAACCAGCGCCCAGCCGATCTCGGTCGGCTTCGGCATGATGTAAGGGGGGACGTTGAAGACGGTGAGCAGGACCTGGGTGCCGCCGATGATGACGACGGCGACGAGGATGATCGCGACCACCTCGCGGAGCGACCGGATGCCGGGGCCGGCGGCGAGCGCCGACATGCCGGCGGCCACGCCGACCTCGCCCGCCGCGCCGGGCTTGTTGAATTCGGGGATCGCGTCGGTCTCGCTCACGTCACGTCCTCGCCGGGCGGGCCGGGGCTTCGGCGCCGGAGACCTGACGGTAGCGGCTTTGCTGCTCGCCGACGATCTCCATCTTGATGATGTTGGTGAGGTCGAAGACTTCCTTCGTCGACATGATCTCGAGGGTGCGCGGGCGCGCGAATGGCACCTCGTGGACGCTGGCGACGCGGCCGGGGCGCGGGCTCATGACGATGATGCGGTCGGAAAGGAAGATCGCCTCCTCGATGGAATGGGTGATGAGAACGATGGTCGTCTGGGTATCGAGCCAGATCTCCTCGACGAGGCCGTTCATCTCCTCGCGGGTGAAGGCGTCGAGCGCGCCGAAGGGCTCGTCCATGAGGAGGACGGAGGGCTTGAAGGAGAGGGCGCGGACGAGCGCCGCGCGCTGCTGCATGCCGCCGGAGAGCTCGCGCGGGAAGCGGCCGCCGAAGCCTTCGAGGCCGACGCGGCCGAGCAGTTCGTCGATCCAGATGCGGTCGGGCCTGGTGCCCTTGATCTCGAAAGGGAAGTTGATGTTGGCGGCGAGGTTCCGCCAGGGCAGGAGGTTGGCCTCCTGGAAGACCATGCCGATCTCGGGGTTCGGACCGGTGATGGCGCGGCCGTCGAGGAGCACGTTGCCCGAGGTGAGGCCGTGGAGCCCCGACATGGACCAGAGAAGCGTGGTCTTGCCGCAGCCGGAGGGACCGACGATGGAAACGATCTCGCCGGCCTGGACGTCGAGGGAGCAGCGGTCGATGGCGAGCAGGTCGCCGGAACGCGTGTTGTAGATCTTGGTCGCGTTACGGACCTGAAGCTTGGGCGCCCTGGTCGTCGCAGCCGACATCATCCCCCGCGCTCTGCTGACATCGGTGCCGCTGCCCGCGGCTCCGCCCGCCGATGCTCCTTCCATCAGTCTGTAACTAACCGACTTTGTGAGTCAAGCGATCCGGCTGCCTGAGACGGAGGCAGAAGAAACAAGAGAATTCAATGACTTTCCCGGCTTGCTCTGTGTGTAACTTTCCAACATGATCTTGGCCGAGGCAGCTGCCGATATCTCCCTCGGAGAGCCGCCGTGGCGGCCCTTCTCCAACATGCGCGCGCAGGGGAACCGACATGCTCGACACCGTGCCAGAAACGGAAGCGGGGGCCTGGCTCGCAGCCTTCGCCGGAGCGCTGGCGAGAGGCGACATCGCCGGCACGCTCGCGCTCTTCGCCGAGGATTGCTACTGGCGCGACTTCGTCAGCTTCACCTGGAACATCAAGACGCTGGAAGGGAAGCCGGCGATCGCCGCCATGCTCGAGGCGCGGCTCGCCGATACGGCGCCGGGCGACTGGGCCGTCGGCAAGGTGACGCGGAACGGCACGCAGACCGAGGCGTGGTTCACGTTCCAGACGAAAGTCGGGCGCGGCGAGGGCATCGTGCGTCTGGAGGGCGGCGTGTGCCGCTCGATCCTCACCACGCTGCAGGGGCTCGACGGGCACGAGGAGGCGATCGGGGCGCGGCGCGCCATGGGTGTCGCCCACGGCGCCGACCGCAGCCGCGAGACCTGGGCGGAGAGGCGGGCGGCGGAGGAGGCGGCGCTCGGGGCGGGCGTCGAGCCCTATTGCCTGATCATCGGCGGCGGGCAGGGCGGCATCATGCTGGGCGCCCGGCTGAAGGCGCTCGGCGTGCCGGCGATCATCGTCGAGAAGAACGCGCGGGCCGGCGACTCGTGGCGCAATCGCTACCGCTCGCTCGTGCTGCACGACCCGGTCTGGTACGACCACCTGCCCTACATGCCGTTCCCCGCGAACTGGCCGGTCTTCACGCCCAAGGACAAGATGGGCGACTGGCTGGAGAGCTACGTCAGTCTGATGGAGCTCGCCTATTGGGGTTCCACCGAGGCGAAGCGGGCGACGTTCGACCCGGCATCGGGACGCTGGACGGTCGATCTGGTGCGCGACGGCAAGCCGGTGACGCTCCGTCCGGTGCAGCTCGTCTTCGCCACCGGCGCCTACGGACCGCCGCGGACGATATCGCTCAAGGGCGCCGACCGGTTCCGCGGCGAGGTCCTGCATTCGAGCGCCTACACGGACGGCTCGCGGTTCAAGGGCAGGAACGTCGTCGTCATCGGCGCGGCGAGCTCCGGCCATGACGTGGCGGTCGACCTGTGGGAAGCCGGCGCCAAGGTGACCATGGTGCAGCGCTCGGCGACGACGGTGGTACGCTCCGGGACGCTGATGGAAATGGCCTTCGAGATTTACTCGGAGGAAGCGGCGGCGAAGGGCATCGACGTCGACCGGGCCGACATGATCGCCATGGCGACGCCCTTCGCGCTGCAACCGGCGGCGCAGCGGGCGCTCTACGACCGCATCCGGGCGAAGGACGCGGACTTCTATCGCCGGCTGGCGGCGACCGGCTTCCTCCTCGATTTCGGGCCGGACGAGACCGGCCTGATGATGAAGGCATACCGGACGGGCTCCGGCTACTATGTCGATGTCGGCGGGTCGCAGCTGATCATCGACGGCGAGATCCGGGTGAAGAGCGGCGTCGAGATCGACGGTCTCACGGAGACCGGCATCCGCTTCGCCGACGGCGAGGAAATCGCCGCCGACGCGATCATCCAGTCGACCGGGTTCCAGTCGATGCACGAGGTGATCGCGCAGATCGTCTCGCGCGAGGTCGGCGACCGCATCGGCACGTGCTGGGGGCTCGGCTCGGGCACGAAGAACGATCCCGGTCCGTGGCACGGGGAGCTGCGCAACATGTACAAGCCGCTCGCGCATCCGAACCTCTGGGTGCATGGCGGGAACCTCGCGCTGTCGCGCTTCTTCTCGAAGTTCCTCGCGCTGCAGATCAAGGCGCGCGAGCAGGGGATGGATACGCCGGTCCATGGCGGGCCGGCGTGAGCCGGATCAGGCGACGAGCGGATCGAAACCGAGGCGGGCGAGGCCATTCCGCACCTCCGGCGCCTGCATGACGAGGCGCCAGAGGAGGCCGGAGCGGTAGTTCTCCATCATCACCACGATGGGGCCCTGGTCGATGGCGAGGTGGTCCTTCGAATACCAGCTGCGCGCCTCGCAGAAGGCGTCCGTGAAGCCCCAGTCGGTCCAGATGCGGTCGCCGAGGTCGTCGTGGAAATGGCGCATGGCGCGCATGGCGGCCTCGGGCGCGTAGGGGAAGCTCGACAGGGCGGCGGTGGGCGCGATGACGCAGCGGTCGTTGGTGGGTGAGTGGCCGGAATAGCCGGTGTCGTTGTCGCTCGCCGTCAGGCCCCAGGCGGCGGGGCCGTAGCCGGCGCAGGCGGCGGGGTCGGCGACGCAATAAGTATAGTTGAGGAGGACGTGGCGGCTGTTCTGCTCGAAATAATCGGCATAGCGGTCGGCGAGCCGGCGCGGGTCGAGGCCGAGGAAGGAATAGTGGGTGAAGAAGATCGGGCCGCCGAGCTTCGGGCCGAGGGGGAGGGTGATGCCGTATTCGATGGTGCCGTTCCGGAAGTCCGGTCCCGCCGTCCAGCCGCGATGGTAGAGGTCGGGCGAGATCGGGTAGGTCGGCGAGCCGGCGGCGAGCACGTAGGCGATGAGGCACTCGTTCCAGCCGCGGATCGGGAAGTTCATGGCGAAGCCGATGTTAGGGCTCCAGTGCCAGAGCATCACGTCCTCGGCGGGCGCCTTGTACCAGCTCCATTCGACGGCGTTGACGAGCGCGTCGATGCGTTCGCGGAATTCGCGCTCGACCGCGGTGTCGGCGGCGAAATACTGGCGGGCGGCGATGAGGCCCTGGACGACGAAGGCGGTCTCGACGATGTCGCCACCATCGTCCTTGGCGCCGAAGGGAATGGTCTTGCCGGTGACGGCGTTCAGCCAGTGGGGCCAGGCGCCGTGATGGCGCGCGGCGCGCTCGAGCGACCTGACGATGAGGGCGATGCGATCACGCGCGGCGCGGCGGCTGACCCAGCCGCGCTCGGCTGCGACGACGATGGCCATGATGCCGAAACCGGTGCCGCCGGAGGTCGCGGCGCCGGGCGGCGAGGTGGTGCGGTCGGGTGCCATGCCGGTGCCGGGGACGGCGCGCTCCCAGAACCAGCGGAAGGTGTGCTCCTGGACGCGGTCGAAGAGCCGGTCGTCGGAAAGGTGGCGGAGGATCTTGGCCATGGTCAGGATGCCTTCTTCGAGTCGCCGGGGGCGGCCGCGACAAGCTGGACGGTACGGGTAGAGAAGGGGTCGCGGGCGTCGCGGCCGGAAATGTCGAGAAGCGCGGCGCCGGCGAGCTCCTTCCCGAAGATCGAGACGACGAGGTCGCGCATGGCGGCGTCGCCAAGGTCGATGGCCTCGTCGCTGATCACCCAGGCGGGCCTCGCCAGGATCATGCGGGCAAGCACGACGCGGCGCTGCTCGTCGTCGTTCAGCTGCTTGTCCCAAGCGGCCTCCTTCTCGAGCGAAGCGGCGAGGTGCTCGATGCCGACCCGCGCCAGCACGGCGTGAAGGTCGCCGCCGGCGACCTTCGGATCGGGCACCGAGAAGGTGAGGGCGGCGCGCAGCGTCCCGTGCGCGAGGAACGGGCGCTGCGAGAGGAAGAGCACGGAGGCGAGCGGCGGCGTCAGGATGCGGCCGGTGCCCCAGTTCCACAGGCCGGCGATGCTGAGGAAGAAGGTGCTCTTGCCGCTGGCGGGAGCGCCGACGACGAGGAGGCGCTCGCCGGGCTTCACGTCGAGATGGGATTCGCTCAGCGTGCTGCGGCTGTTGAAATTGATCACGACGAGATCGTCGAAGACGAGATGCCCCGAGGACTCCTCCGCGCGCGCGATGCGCTCGACGCCCTGCTCGAAGCGGTCGAGGTTGAGGAGGGCCTGGCGGAAGTTGGTGACGCGGAGGAGGGTCGCGCGCCAGTCGGCGATGGCGCCGGAATTGTCGACGAACCAGCGGAGCGACCCCTGCACCTGGTTGAAGGCGCCGACCACCATCATCAGCTCGCCGAATTCGAGGCTGCCGCTGAAATAGGCCGGCGAGGCGACGATGATCGGGACTACCAGAGCCACCCAGCCATAGCCGGCGGTGACGGTGGTGAGGCGGATGGTGGCGACGACGATCTGGCGCATGACGGCGATGAGGCCGGCGAGGCTGCCGGCGATCTGGCCGCGGACCACGGCTTCGGCGCCAGCCAGGGCGATGCCGTCGGCCTGCTCGTTGCCGCGCACGAGCGCGATGCGGAGGTCCGCCTCGCGGGCATAGCGGGTGGCGGAAAGGCGGACGAGGGGCCGGGCGACGCGCCAGGAGAAGAAGGAGCCGGTGGCGGCGTAGAGGAGCGCCGCCCAGACCATGTAGCCGGGAATGGTGAAGGTGGTGCCGTCGAAGGTGAAGGCGACGTTCCGCGACAGCGACCAGAGCACGCCGATGAAGCTGACGAGGAGCAGCGAGGATTGCAGGAGCCCGATGCCGAGATCGGTGGAGAGCTCGGTGAGGTGGCTCGCGTCCTGCGCGATGCGCTGGTCGGGATTGACGCCGATCTCGCCGGCACGGGTGATGCGCGACTGGCGCTTGTCGGTCATCCATTCGCCGATCAGGTCGAGGGTGGCGAGCTCGCGCAGCTTCAGGCGGATGGCCTGGTTGAGGCCGGTCTGGCTGACGTTGAGGACGAGGAGGACGGCGGCGATCTCGAAGAAGACGAGGAGCTGGTGGAGGAAGGCAGCGAGCTGCCGCTGCTCGATGGCCTGGTAGAAGGGGCCGTTCCAGGCGTTCAGCACGACCTGGGCGACGGCGGTGGCGAGGATGACGGCGACGAGGCCGCCGGCGAGCAGGTAGAGCGTGCGATGGCCGGGCGTGCGCCGGATGGCGCCGGCCAGCAGGCGGCCCTGGCGAAGGACGTTATCGTCGAATGGCTGGCCGGCTCCTGCCGGCGATTCTTGCGGCGCTTTGCCGTCAGCCGCCGTCATTGTCTTTGCGCAATCCGGCTTCCATCATCGATCGCCCGCGACCGGGCGGCGCGCGAAGAGTTCATGGATGACACTGGACGCCTCGATCCTCAAGGACATGACGCTCGCCGAGAAGATCGGCCAGTTGACCATGGTGACGGCGGGCTACGCCACAACCGGACCGATCGTCGCGGGGGACGTGACGGGCGCGCTTCGCGAGGGGCGGATCGGCAGCCTCTTCAACCTCTGGGGGCGCGATGCGATCCGCGCGGCGCAGAGGGTCGCGGTCGAGGAGACGCGGCTCGGCATCCCGCTCTTCTTCGGGCTGGACGTGATCCACGGCTTCCGGACCATATTCCCGACGCCGCTGGCACAGGCGGGCGCCTTCGACGAGGACTTGTGGGAGCGGGCGGCGGCATCCGCGGCGGCGGAAGCGGCGGATGCCGGTATCGACCTGACCTTCACGCCGATGCTCGACGTGGCGCGCGACCCGCGCTGGGGACGGAGCGTGGAAGGGCCGGGCGAGGACCCGCTCGTCGGCGCCCGCTTCGCGCGGGCGCAGGTGCGCGGCCTGCAGGGCGACGACTTTGCCGGCGAGGGGCGGCTCGCCGCCTGCGCCAAGCATTTCGTCGCCTATGGCGCGGTGACGGCGGGGCGGGACTATGCGCCGGTCGACATATCGCGGCGGACGCTGGAAGAGGTGTACCTGCCGCCGTTCCGTGCCGCGGTCGAGGCCGGCGTCGCGACGCTGATGCCCGCCTTCACCGATCTCGACGGCATCCCGTTCACCGCCCATCGCGCCATGATCACCGGCCGCCTTCGCGAAGAATGGGGATTCGACGGCGTGGTGATCAGCGATTTCGGCGCGATCGGCGAGCTGATCAGGCACGGCGTGGCGGCGGACCTCGCCGAGGCGGCGGCGCTCGCCCTGAATGCCGGCGTCGACATCGACATGATGGCCGGCGCCTACGAGAAGGGCCTGCCGGAAGCGCTGGAGCGCGGGCTGGTCACGGTCGCGACGCTCGATGCGGCGGTGACGCGGGTGCTCGGGCTGAAGGAACGTCTGGGGCTCTTCGCCGATCCCTACCGGCGATGCCGGGGAGAAGGGACGGAGGATGCCGAAGGCAAGGGGGGGCGGCGCCGGCTGGCGCGCGAGGCGGGGCGGCGCGCGCTGGTGCTCCTCAAGAACGAGGGCGGGCTGCTGCCGCTTGGCGAGGGAGCGCGGCGCATCGCGGTGATCGGACCGCTCGCCGACGCCGCGGTCGAGATGATCGGCCCCTGGGCATCGGACGGGAAGCGTGCCCCCGCCGTCTCGGTGCTCGCCGGCCTGCGCGAGGTCTTTCCGCGTGCCGAGATCGTCCATGCCGAGGGCGTGCCGCTTACGCAAGACGGGACGGACGGGATCGCGGCGGCGGTGGATGCCGCGCGCGATGCGGATTGCGTGATCCTCTGTGTCGGCGAAGCGGCCGAGATGAGCGGCGAGGCGGCGAGTCGGACGAAGATCGACCTGCCGGGCAGCCAGTCGGCACTGCTCGACGCGGTCGCGGCGACCGGGAAGCCGCTGGTCGTGCTCCTCTTCTCCGGGCGGCCGCTCGCCGTGCCGGAGATGTTCGAGCGCGCCGGAGCGGTGATCGCCTGCGGTTTCCCGGGCAGCGAGGCGGGCCATGCCATTGCCGACGTGATCATCGGGCGCGAAGGTCCGACGGGGCGCCTGCCCACTACCTGGCCGCGCCATGTCGGGCAGGTGCCGATCTTCCTTGCCGAGCGCAGCGGCGGGCGGCCGGAAAATCCGGCGGACAAGTATACGAGCAAGTATCTCGACATGCCGAACAGCCCGCTGTTCCCGTTCGGCGCCGGGCTCGGCTATGGCGAGGTCGTCTTTGCAGATCTGAAGGCCGATGTCGGCGAGGCGATCGAGGCCTCGGTCACGGTCGCCAATCGCGGAAGCCGGGCGGACGAAGCGGTGGTGTTCCTCTTCGTGCGCGATCCGGTGGCGAGCGTGGCGCGGCCGGTGCTGGAGTTGAAGGATTTCCGCCGCGTGGCGCTGGCGGCGGGCGAGACGCGCACCATCGCGTTCCGGCTCGGCCGCGAGGACCTGACGTTCCTCGACATGCGGCTCGAACCGGTCTTCGAAGGCGGCGCCTTCGAGATATTGATCGGGCCGTCGGCCGACAGGGCCCGGCTGCTATCCGCGACGGTGCGCTTCGGCTAGCGAAAATCTGAGACTCCCGGACGCCAGCCTGCTTACGCGCAGTGAGCGCGGCCGCCATGCCGGCACCGTATTTGGGGTTGGGGAGGGAGTGGCTTGACGATGCGCGGTCGGGCTCGCTAGTCTCATTCAGTGATATTCAGTCCCATTGAGCGGGACTAGAGGACCGGGCTCCGCACTCGATGACCGCACTCGCTTTCCCCGCCATGGCCCCAGAGGCCCGGGACGGCTTCCTCGTGGCAAGCCGGGTGGAGAAGCTTTTCGGCGGCACGCGCGCCCTCGCCGGGGCCGACCTGACGGTCCGCAAGGGCGAGATCCACGCGCTGCTGGGCGCCAACGGCGCCGGCAAGTCGACGCTGATCAAGATCCTCGCCGGCATCCACGAGGCCGATGGCGGCGACATCCGCATCGGCGGCGAGGCGCTTGTGACCGCCCGGCGGCGCATATCCTTCGTGCACCAGGACCTCGGCCTGATCGAGCCGATGAGCGTGCGCGAGAACATGGCGATGGGCTACGGCTATCCGCGGCGCTGGAGGCTGATCGACTGGCGCGCGGTCAATGCGCGCGCCGAGAAGGCACTCGATTTCCTCGACACGCCGCTGCCCATGGATCGGCCGGTCGCCGAGCTGTCGCGGGCGGAGAAGTCGATCGTGGCGATCGCCCGCGCGCTCGCCGACAGCGCCGACCTGCTCGTCCTCGACGAACCGACCGCGAGCCTGCCGGAGGCGGACGTCGCCCGGCTCTTCCGCATTCTCCATCGCCTCCGCGAGCGCGGCGTCGGGATCATCTACGTCTCGCATCGCCTCGACGAGATCTTCCGCATCGCCGACGCGGTGACCGTGTTCCGCGACGGCCGCACCGTCGCCGCCTATCGCGACATGAGCGCGCTGTCGCCCGAGCAGCTGGTAGCGGACATCGTCGGCAAGGTTCCCCCGGCGCTCGGCGCCTCGGCGAAGGCGGGCGGCGGCACGGCCGCGCTGGTGGTGCGGGGCCTCTCCGCCGGCAATGCGGGGCCGGTCAGCTTCCGCGTCGATGCCGGCGAGATCGTCGGCCTGGCGGGCCTGCGCGGGGCCGGCCACGAGGCGGTCGGCCGCGCGCTCGCCGGGGTGCTGCCGATCGGGGCGGGGACGATCGAGGTCGGCGGAGCACCGCTGAAGCTCCGCTCGCCGGCCGATGCGATCGCCAGTGGCATAGGCTTCGCCACGGGCAAGCGGGCAGAGGAGGCACTCGCCGGCACCATGACGGTGAAGGAGAACCTCTTCCTCAATCCGCTCAATTTCGGCGGCCGCAGCTTCCGGCTGCGGAGCCGTGCCGGCGAGCGGCGGGAGGCAGCCATGATCCTCCAGCGCTTCGACGTGCGCCCGCCCGATCCCGACCGCGACATCGGGACCCTTTCCGGCGGCAACCAGCAGAAGGTCGTGCTCGCAAGATGGGCGGGGCAGGGCTACCGGCTCCTCGTCCTCGAGGACCCGACCATCGGCGTCGATTTCGGCGCCAAGTCGGAGATCTACCGGATGATGCAGGAGGACGCGCGGCGCGGCACGGCGACCATCGTCGTCTCCTCTGATCTCGACGAGCTCGCCCAGATCGCCGACCGCGTGCTTGCCTTCAGCAGCGGACGGATCGTCGCCGAGATCGGGCGTGGGGAACTCAGCGTGGAGGCGCTGACGACGGCCGTGGGCGGGATCGTGCCGGCAGCCGGCAAGGAGAGGAGAGGCGGCGAATGACGGTGGGTGACAGCGTGGGGAACAAGCCGGGGCACGGCGCTGCGGGTGGCCTGAAGGCTGCGGCGCTGCACGTGCTTTCCGTGCACGGGCTTCTCGTCTTCGGCATCGCGCTCGTCATCGTCTTCGCGCTGCTCCTGCCCGCGACCTTCACCGGCTCGCAGAACTTCCGCGCCATCCTCGGCAACAACACGACGGTGGCGCTCCTCGCCATGGCCGAGATGATCGTCATCGCGACCGGCAACTACGATCTCTCCATCGCCTACAATGTCGGCCTCATGCACATCGTGGCGATGGGGCTGCTCACCGACGCCATGGTGCCCTGGCCGCTGGTCGTGATCCTCACCATCGCCGCCGGCGGGCTGGTCGGCTGGATCAATGGCGTCCTCGTCGAATACGCCAAGATCGATTCGTTCATCGCGACGCTCGGCGTCGGCACGATCCTCTACGGGTTCGGCACCTGGTACACCAACGGGACCCAGCTGGTCGGCAACGTGCCGCAGGCCTTCGCCGACCTGAACGACGCGCGGCTGCTGACCATCCCGCTGCCGACCTACATGGTCGCGGCGATCGCGATCCTCGCCTGGATCGGTCTCGAGCATGTTCCGATCGGCCGCCAGCTCTACGCCATCGGGTCCAATCGCAAGGCGGCGGAGCTGACCGGCATCCGGGCGCGCCGGCTGGTCATGGGCGCGTTCGTGTGCAGCGGGCTGATCGTCGGCCTCGCCGGCGTCCTGCTCGCGGCGCGCCTGCAGGTGGCGCAATCGTCGGTCGGCCCCGAGTTCCTGCTGCCGGCCTTCGTCGGCGCGCTGCTCGGCGCGACGACGGTGCGGCCGGGCCGCGTCAATGCCTGGGGGACGATCATCGCCGTGCTCGTGCTCGCCATCGGCATTGCCGGGCTGCAGCAGCTCGGCAACTCGTTCTTCGCCGAACCGATCTTCCAGGGAACCGCCCTCATCGTCTCCGTCGGGCTCGCCGGCTATGCCGCGCGCCGGCGGAAGCGCTGAACGCATGCCGACGGCGGCGCAACCGCCGGCGGGAGGAAGCAACGTCTCAAGGTTTTGACACAGGGAGGAATACAGATGAATTCTCTGAAGCTCGGGGCGGCAGCGGGCGCGATGGCGCTTGCCGGCAGCCTGTTCATGTCGACCGCCTTCGCCGACGAAGTGCTCGACCGCATGAAGGCGGACATCGCGCGCTCGGTCGGCCCGCAGACGCAATGGGACGGGCCGACGGACGGCCCGAAGGCGGCCAAGGACAAGTCGATCGCCTATGTCTCGCTGACGCAGAACTCGAGCGGCAATGCCGACTCGGCGCGCGGCGCCGAAGAGGCCGCCAAGGTGCTCGGCTGGAAGTTCACCCTGCTCGACGGCAAGGGAACCGCGACCGGCGGCGCCGACGCGCTCGCCCAGGCGATCGCCCTGAAGCCCGATGCCATCATCCTCGGCTCGGTCTCGATCGAGAACAACAAGACGCTGATCAAGCAGGCGGCCGACCAGGGCATCGTGGTCATCGGCTGGCACGCGACCGACAAGCCGGGCCCGGTCGCCGATCCGCCGGTCTTCACCAATGTCGGCACCGATCCGTGGGACATCGCCTATACGGCGGGCGAATATGCCGTCGTCCACTCGAACGGCACGGCCGGCGTCGAGGTGATCAGCGACCGGCAATATCCGATCGTGGTCACCAAGACCGACGCGATCGAGAAGGCAGTGAAGGAGTGCACCGGCTGCACGCTTCTTTCCGAGGACAATGGTCCGTTCGGCGAGGTGCCGCAGCGCACGCCCGGCCTGATCAACTCGCTGCTGCAGCGCTATGGCGACAAGCTCGGCTATATCCTCACCTTCAACGAGGTCTATTTCGACTTCGCCGTGCCGACGCTGAAGGCCGCCGGCATAGACCCATCGGCGCCGCCGCACCTGATCGCCGCCGGCGACGGCAGCGAATCCGCCTACCAGCGCATCCGCAACGGCCAGTACCAGATCGCCACCGTTCCGGAGCCGGCGCTGATGCATGGCTGGCAGCTGGTCGACGAGCTGAACCGGGCCTTCAACAAGCAGCCGCCGAGCGGCTTCGTGACCAAGGTCCATCTCGTCACCAAGGATAACGTCGACGCCGATGGCGGCGACAAGAACCGCTTCGAGCCGTCGAACGACTATCGCGGCCACTACAAGAAGATCTGGGGCGTCGAGTAGACGGCGGTTCGCGGCCGCGCCCCCTCCACCGCCTTCGGCGGTCCCCCTCCCCCGTAAACGGGGGAGGAACCCCCTTCATCGGGGGCGCGACCTGGTTCCTCCCCCGCGATGGCGCGGGGACCGACGAAGCCGGTGGAGGGCGGTCATTGCTCCGGCGGGTTCAGTCCGATTGACCCGGCCGGTCAACCGGGCGAGTTTCCGCCAGAGCAGGAATCTGACGAGTTATTCGGTTGGCGAAGCAAGCGAAACAGGAACAGGCGGAAGCCCCGGTAGGCACGCTGGAGCGGGGCCTTTCCATCCTCGGCTTCTTCAAGCGGTCGCCCGAGGCCGCGATACCCGAGGTCGCCGAGGCGATCGGCCTCAGCCGCTCGACGACCTATCGCATCGCGGAACGGTTGCGCGAGCTCGGCTTCCTCGAGGTGAACGCGGCGACCAGCCGCTGGCGCCTCGGCCGCGAGGCGGTGCAGCTCGGCGTCGCCGCCCTGCAATCGACCGACGTCATGCAGGTGGCGCCGGAGGCGCTGCGGCTGCTCCTCGACATGGCCGGCGAGGCGGTCAACCTCGCGGTCTTCGACGCCGATTCGATGGTGCTCCTCTATCGCGAGCAGGGGCCGCAATCGGTGACCATCTCGTCGCGTCTCGGCTCGCACCGGCCGATGCATGCGAGCTCGCTCGGCAAGGCCTTCCTCGCCGCCATGCAGGATTCGGAACGGCGCGTGCTGCTCGGCCGCCTGCCGCTGTCGCGCCATACGTCGACGACCATCACCAGCACTACCGCGCTCGAGCGCGAGATGGCCGAGATACGCCGGCGCGGCTATTCCATTGATGACGGCGAGTTCGAGGCGACGCTTGCCTGCTGCGCGGCGGCGGTCTTCGACCATCGCGGGCAGCCGGTGGCGGCGATCAGCGTCTCCGGCCCGGTGGAGCGGGTCTCGCCGCAGATCGAGCGCATCGGGCGTCTGGTGGCGGATACGGCCCGCGCCATATCGCAGCGGCTCGGCCATATTCCCCGTCCGGGGAATTGACGGTCGTCGGCCGCCCGCGTAATCTCAATGGATGATAGAATGTCTCATTCAATGGGATTAGAGGCTGGTTCGGGACGCCGGGAATGCCGTGTGAATCGCATCCGGACGCTCGTGAATCGGCCGTGAAACGCTGGCGGATGACGCCGGGACAAGGCAGCGCGTGACCATCTCCAGCGACGAGTTCAAACGACGCATCGCGGAGGGGGTGATGGCCTTCCCGGCAACCGCCTTCGACGGGGACGGCGCCTTCGCTCCGACGACCTTCGCCCGGCACGTCGCCGCCCTCGCGGCGCACCGGCCGTGCGCGCTGGTGCCGGCGGGCGGGGCGGGGGAACTCTTCTCGCTGTCGCCGCGCGAGCATGCCGAAATCTGCCGCATCGCGGTTGCCGAGGGTGCCGGCCTTCCGGTCATCGCCGGGGTCGGCCAGGGCGTGGCGATCGCCTGCGAGACGGCACGCGCCGCCGAGGCGGCGGGGGCAGACGGGCTTCTCGTCTTTCCGCCCTATCTCATCGCCGCGGAGCAGGAGGGGCTGCTCGCCTACCTCACCGCGGTCTGCCGGGCGGTCGGCATCGGGGTGATGGCCTATAGCCGCAACAACGGCATCCTCGCGCCGGAGACCGCGGCGCGGCTCGCCGAAGCGTGCCCCAACTTCGTCGCGCTGAAGGACGGGGCCGGCGACTTCGAGGCGCTGCTCACGCTCCGCCGGCTCGCCGGCGACCGGCTGACCATCGTCAACGGCGTGCCGACGGCCGAGATCATCGCCTCGCAATGCTTCGCCGCGGGCATCCGGAGCTATTCGTCGGCGGTGTTCAGCTTCCTGCCGGAATTCGCGCTCGGCTATTACTGCGCGGTTCGCGATGGCGACCGCGCCGAGGTCGACCGGCTGCTCGATGCCTTCTATGTGCCGGTGACCGGCATCCGCGGGCGCAAGCGCGGCTATGCGGTTTCGATCGTCAAGGCGGGCCTTCGGCTCGCCGGCAGGGATGTCGGGCCGGTGCGGCCGCCGCTGGTCGAGCTGGCGCCGCGGGACAGCGACGAGCTCGGCACCCTGATCGCCTGGGCGAAAGACGATCTCGCGCGGCGCGCGCGCGGCGAGAGCGAGGCGGCGGAATAGGCGATGCGGATCGCACTTTCCGATCTCGCGCGGAACCAGCGTGGCCGGCTGCAGCAGCTTCTCGCGGCGAGCGACGAGCTGGTCGATTTCGATGCGGTGCCCGGCGGCTCCAACGACGTCGACGTGCTGATCGCCTCGCGCCTCGGGCCAGAGGAGGCGGCGCGCGTCCGCGTGCGCCTCCTGCAGGTGCCGGGGGCGGGCACCGACAAGATCGCGCTCGACGCGGTTTCGCCGGATACCTGGATCTGCAACGCCTACGAGCATGAGGCACCGATTGCGGAATACGTGCTGGCGGCGATGCTCGAGGCGACGGTGAACCTCCCGGCGCTCGCCCGGCAGATCCCGGACAAGGGCTGGGCGGGCGCCTATTTCTCGCGCCGACCGCATGGCGAGCTCCTCGGGAGGACGGTCGGGCTGGTCGGGCTCGGCCATATCGGCGCGGCAGTGGCGGCGCGGGCGAAGGCCTTCGGCATGCGGGTCATGGCGGTGGTCTCGCGGCCGCGGGCGGGCGCGCCGGACGTCGACTGGATCGGCACTGCCGACCGGCTCGGCGAGATGCTGGCGGCGGCGGATTTCGTCGTGCTCGCCTGCCCGCTCACCGAGGCGACCCACGGCATGATCGGCGCGAAGGAATTGGCGGCAATGAAGCCGGAGGCGCTGCTGATCAACGTGGCGCGAGCGGAGGTCGCCGACGAGGCGGCGCTCTACGAGGCGCTGCAGGCGGGCGGCATCGGCGGTGCCGTGCTCGATCCGTGGTATGCCTATCCGTCCGGCCCCGAGGATGCGTCGGCGCAGCCGTCGCGCTATCCCTTCGGCGAACTGCCCAACGTGAAGATGACGGCGCATTCGGCCGGCTGGACCGACGGCGTCTGGGCGCGGCGCTGCCGGCTCTTCGCGGAGAACATCCGCCGGCTCGGCGCCGGCGAGGCGCTCCTCAACGTCGTCCAGGCGCCGCGATGAGCAGCGGCGGGATATCGACGGTCTCGGCGAGCTCGCAGGTCAATGCCGGCAATCGCGGGCACGTCATCGTCTCCGGCTCCTATGGCGGTGAATACAACGCCTACCATGCCGGCAAATGGGGGCTGCGCGGCGTCGTCCTCAACGATGCGGGCGTGGGCTTCGGGGATGCCGGGATACGCGGGCTCGCCTATCTCGACCGGATCGGGCTGCCGGCGGCGACGGCGGATGCCTGGACCTGCCACATCGCGGACGGCGCGCACATGCTGGAGCACGGCATCGTCAGCCACGTGAACGAGGCGGCAGCGCGCCTCGGCTGCCGTGTCGGCGAGAGCGTGCGGGCCGTCGCCGAGCGCATGAGCAACGCGCCGGTCGTGGAGGGCGAGCTGCCGCCGATCGCGGGGGGCGAGCGCCATACCATCCGCGACGTTGCCGGCATGCCGCCGGTGATCTGCCTCGATGCGGCGCCCATGCTGGTGCCGGCGGATGCCGGGGCGATCGCCGTCACCGGGTCGCATGCCGCGCTGTTCCGCGGGCAGCCGGACAACGTCATCTCGATCGACCTCACCGGCATATTCTTCAGCGACGGCGGGATGGGCATGGACGGTGCCGGCATCACGCGCCTCGCCGATCTCGACAAGCGTGGCATGCCCGCCGGGGCGGCCGCGGCGGCGAGTGCCTCGATCGGCAATTCGCGCTCGATCTACGAGCGCGGCGTGCTCTCGAACGTCAACGAAGCGGCGCGGCGACTGGGGATCGTGCCGGGCATGCGGGTCGCCGAAGCGGTCGAGCGGCTCTCCCGCCCCTAGAAGGCGCCGCGCTCAGCGGCCGGCGCGCCAGCCGCGCAGCTTCTCGAAGATGCGCGGGATCGAGATCACCGCGATCAGCAGCGCGCCGATATAGACGCTGACCACCTGGCCGGGGATGTTGTTGATCGACATGCCGAAGCGGACGAGGCCGAGGACGAGGACGGCGAGGAACACGCCGAGGATCGAGCCGACGCCGCCGGCGATGGAGACGCCGCCGAGGATGACCATGGTGACGATGTCGAGCTCCCAGCCGATGGCGATGTTGGAGCGCATCGAGCCGAGGCGCGCGGTGAGCAGCGCGCCGGCGAGGCCGGACATGATGCCGGAGAGCACGAAGAGGAAGAAGCGCAGGCGGTCGACCGGGATGCCCGAGAAGCGGGCGGCAATCGGGTTGGAGCCGATGGCGAAGAGCTTGCGGCCGACGGCGGTAGTGTGGAGGACGATGCCGAAGACGACCGCGAGAATGAGGAAGATGAGGAACGAGAGCGGCACCGGCGGCACGAAGAGCCAGGGCACGCTCGTCTCGGTCATCTGGATGAAATAGTTCTGCCCGAGGTCGAGGAAGGGCTGCGGATACTTGGTCAGGGCCTGGTCGCCGAGGATGACCTGGGTGAGGCCGCGGAAGAGCGACATGGTGCCGATGGTGACGACGATCGAGGGCAGCCGGAACCAGGTGACCAGGGCGCCGTTGAAGGCGCCGCAGAGGAGCCCTACGCCGATGCCGACGACGAAGAGCATGGCCGGGCTCCAGCCGGCCGCGGCGGCGTAGCCGATGCTCATCGAGGCGAGCGCGACGATGGCGGCGACCGACAGGTCGATGTCGCGCACCAGGATGAGGAGGGCCATGGCGAGCGCGATGATCGCCATCTCGGAGAAGTTCGAGGTGGCGTCGGCGAGGTTATAGACGTCGAGGAAGACGTCGGAGACGAGCGAATTCACCACGACGGTGAGGACGAGGAGGATGACGAGGATCACCTCCCAGCGTAAGAGCGCGTCGCGAAGGCGCCATGGCGGCCGGTCGAGGACGGTGTAGCGGTCCTGGCTCTCCTGCGTCACGGGCGCGTTCATGTCCCGGCCCTCCGCATGGCGCGCGATGTCCTGCCGAGGCGGCGCGCTTCGGGGAGGATCAGCTTGTCCGGCCGGCGTTCGGCGCGGGCATTGATGACGACGGCGGCGAGGATGACCGCTCCGGCGATCGCCATCTGCCAGAAGGGCGAGATCTGGAGGACGGGGAGCGCGGTGTTGACGATGCCGAGGAAGAGCGCGCCGAGGACGGTGCCGGCGACCGTGCCGACGCCGCCGCCGATGGAGACGCCGCCGATGACGCAGGCGGCGATGACGGTGAGCTCATAGCCGCTGGCGATCTCGGAATAGGCGACGCCGTAGCGGGCGACCCAAAGATAGCCGCAGAGGCCGGAGACGGCGCCGGCGATGGAATAGGCGAGGAATTCCTGCCAGCCCTGGCTGATGCCGCAATAGCGGGCGGCGACGGGATTGCCGCCGACGGCGTAGAAGCCGCGGCCGGTGCGCGTCAGGTTGAGGAAGAGCCAGAAGAGGATGGTCACGCCGATGGCGATCCAGATCGGCGTGGTGAGGCCGAGGAAGGCCTGCTTCGGGAAGGCCTGGAACTCGACGCCCATCTCGGAGGCGTTCACCTGGTCGCCGCCGGCGAGGATGATGATCATGCCGCGATAGACGGCGAGCGTGCCGAGGGTGACGACGATCGGCGGAATGCCGAGGATGGCGATGAGGCCGCCATTGATCATGCCGAGGAGCAGGCCGACGGCGACGCCGGTCGCGATCATCAGGACGAGCGGGACGTCCGGATAATACTGGCTGACCAGCGCGGCGACGAAACCGGAGAGCGCGAGGTTGGCGGCGACCGAGAGGTCGATGCCGCGGGTGAGGATGACCACCATCTGCGCCAGCGCCATCATGAACAGCACCGACGTCTCGGTGAGCATGTCGGAGATGTTCTGCCACTGGACGAAGACGGAATCGTAGGCGCCGATGGCGGCGACCGCGATGGCGAGGATGAGGGCGAGAATGAGCTCGCGGGACTTGAGGAGCGCGGTCACGCGGCCTCCTTGCGGGCGCCGGTGGCGGCACCGACGATCTCCTCGGCGCTCCAGCGTCCGCGCTGGAACTCCTCAACCATGCGTCCTTCCTTCATGACGATGAGGCGGTCGGCGAGGCCCATGACCTCGGGAAGCTCCGAGGAGATGAGGACGACGGCGAGGCCGTCGCCGGCGAGCTCGCCGATGAAATCATGCACGGCCGCCTTGGAGCCGATGTCGATGCCCTTGGTCGGCTCGTCGAGGACGATGACCTTGGGGCGCGTCGCCAGCCACTTGGCGATGACCACCTTCTGCTGGTTGCCGCCGGAAAGCTCGGCGAGGCGCTGCTCCCAGTTCGCGGCCTTCACCGCAAGGCGCCGGCCGAGGCGCCGCGTCTCGGTCATTTCGAGCGCGCGCGACAGGAAGAGACCGCGGACATACTTGCCGAGATTGGCGAGGGTGATGTTCTCGCGGATGCCGAGGGAGAGGATCGCGCCCTGGTCCTGGCGATCCTCGGGCACGTAGGAGATGCCGGCGCGGATCGCGTCGGAGGGCGAGCCGATCGAGAGCCGGCGCCCCTCGAGGGTGACCGTGCCGCGCGTCATCGGGGTGATGCCGAAGAGGCCCTGCATGGCCTCGGTGCGGCCGGCGCCGACGAGGCCATAGAGGCCGAGGATCTCGCCCTTCCTGAGGTCGAATGAGACGTCGGCATATTCGGTGGCGTTGGAAAGGTTCTTGACCGAGAGGACGACGTCGCCGATCGGCACCTCGCGCTTCGGGAAGACCTGGTCGACCGGACGGCCGACCATCATGCGCACGAGCTGGGCCTCGTTGACGGAGGCGATGGGGCCGTCGCCGACCTTCTCGCCGTCGCGGAGGCACACGAAGTCGTCGGCGATGCGGAAGATCTCATCGAACTTGTGGCTGATGAAGACGATGGCGTGGCCCTCCGCCTTCAGCTGCGCGACGATGCGGAAGAGGTCGTCGATCTCGTTGGCCGAGAGCGCTGCGGTCGGCTCGTCCATGATGACGACCTGGGCATCGTGGGAGAGGGCGCGGGCGATCTCGACCAGATGCTTCTGGGCGACCGACAGGCGCTTCAGCGGAAAGGCGGGCGGGATCGGCGCATCGATGCGATTCAGGAGGTCGGCCGAGCGGGCGCGCATGCCGGCCCAGTCGACCGCGCCGGTCGGGCCGACGGGCATGTGGCCCATGAAGATGTTCTCGGCGACGGTGAGCTCGTCGAACATCACCGTTTCCTGGTGGATCGCGGCGATGCCCGCCGCCCAGGCGTCGCGCGGCGAGGCGAAGTGCCGGGCCTCGCCCTTGACACGAATCTCGCCGGCGTCCGGCCGGTAGATGCCGGTGAGGATCTTGACGATGGTGGACTTGCCGGCGCCGTTCTCGCCGATCAGCGCCGTCACCCGGCCGGGAGTGAGCGAGAGGCTGACGTCATGGAGGGCGCGGACGCCGGGGAAGCTCTTCGATACGCCGGTAAGGGTGAGGACGGGATCGGGCATGGCGACCGGCGGCGGGATCGAGGAAAGACGGCCATGGCCGGATCGCTCCGGTCATGGCCAATGGCGTTGGAACCGGGTCGCGATCAGAAGATCTTCGCGAACTCTTCCACGTTCGACTTATCGAAGACGAAGGGCTCGCCCATGATGCACTCGCCGTCCTTGCCGACGGTGGTCTCGCCCTTCTTGCCCATCGAGAGCTTGGAGCCTTCCGAGGTCGGCTTGCCGTTCAGGATGTCGTTCATGATGAAGGTCGAGGAATAGCCGTACTCGACCGGGTTCCAGATGGCGAAGGTGTCGCAGGCGCCCTTCAGCACGTAGTCCTTCATCTCCGAAGGCAGGCCGAGGCCGGTGATGAAGACCTTGCCGACGAGGTCGCCGTCGACGATCGCCTTGGCGCCCGAACGGATGCCGATGGTGGTCGGCGAGATGACGCCCTTGAGGTTCGGGTGGGACTTAATCAGGCCCTGCATCTCGCGGTAGCTCTTGTCGTCCTGGTCGTCGCCGTAGACGGTCGCGACCAGCGGCATGTCCTTGTATTCCGGCTTCTTCCACTCTTCCTTCATGGCCTCGATCCAGGAATTCTGGTTGGTCATGGTGGAAGCGGCGGAGAGGATGGCGACCTCGCCCTTGCCGCCGAGGGTCTTGGCGATCATCTGCACCTGCTTGGCGCCGATGAGCGGGGTCGAGGAGGCCGAGAGGTGGACGAGGCGGCCGGCCGGGGCGATGGCCGAGTCGAAACTCATCACCTTGATGCCGCGCTGGGCCGCCTTCTTGCCGACCGGCACGAGGGCGTCGGCGTCGTTGGCCGAGACGATGATGCCGTCGACCTTCTGGGCGATCTGGGCGTCGATCACGGCGATCTGGTCTTCCGCGGTCGGCTTGGCGGAGGCGGTGTAGATGATGTCGATGCCGCCGATCTCGCCGGCGGCCTGCTTGGCGCCGTTGGCGCAGGCGTCGAAATAGCTGTTGCCGAGATTCTTGACGATCATGGCGATGCGCCGGTTGCCCGCGGCGCGGACCGGCATCGTCAGGATGGCCGGGGCGGCGGCAACGAATGCGGCACCGCCGGCAAGCTTGAAGAGGTTACGACGGGTCGTCGTGGTCATGGCAATTCCTCCCTGCCAAAAAGGCTCTGGTAAGCGTTCATCAGGTGCGCGGGGCACCATCGGGGCACTCATGCAGTTTGTGATTTGCTTTGGCAAGCGCCAAGCATGGGGCATTTCGTCGGACGATCGGGGGCGACGCGTCTTACCTCGTATCCCGAAAGCCGCGGCGCGGGCGAGGCTGGGACATGCTTGTCACTTTGTCATGACAACTCTATAAAGTGATAAATCGACCCGGGGCCGAGTCCAGCATCATGACCGATCGCCGCCTTCTGGCGAATGCCATTCGCTTTCTCACCGTCGACGTCGTCCAGGAGGCGAAGACCGGGCATCCCGGCACCGCCATGGGCATGGCGGACATTGCCGAGGTGCTGTGGAACGACTTCCTCCGCCACAATCCCGGCAATCCGCGATGGATCAACCGCGACCGGTTCGTGCAGTCCAACGGGCACGGATCGATGCTGATCTACTCGCTCCTGCATCTCTCCGGCTATGACCTGACGCTGCAGGACCTGAAGGATCACCGCAAGCTGCATTCGAAGACGCCGGGCCATCCCGAATATGGCGTCACCGCGGGGGTGGAGACGACGACCGGGCCGCTCGGCCAGGGCTTCGCCTCGGCGGTCGGCATGGCGCTGGCGGAGAAGAAGCTGGCGCAGGAGTTCAACCGCGACGGCTTCGACGTCATCGACCATTTCACCTACGTCTTCGCCGGCGACGGCTGCATGATGGAGGGCGTCGCCCAGGAGGCGGCCTCGCTCGCCGGCACGCTGAAGCTGAGCAAGCTCATCGCCGTCTATGACGACAACAGGATCTCCATCGACGGCGAAACCCATGGCTGGTTCGCGGACGACACCGCGGCGCGGTTCCGCGCGCTCGGCTGGAACGTCATCGCCGACGTCGACGGCCATGACGCCGCGGCGGTAGCGGCGGCCTTCGCGCTCGCCCGCCGCTCGGCGGACAGGCCGACGATGATCTGCTGCCGCACGATCATCGGCTATGGCGCGCCCACCAAGCAGGGCAAGGAAGAGGTGCACGGTTCGCCCCTCGGGCCGGAGGAGGTCGCGCGCACGCGCGTCCATCTCGGCTGGCCGCACGAGGCCTTCGTCGTGCCGGACGAGGTCCGGAAAGGGTGGGATGCGCGCCAGCGCGGCGCGGAGGCGGAGAAGGCATGGAACGCCGGCTTCGCCGCCTACAAGGCCGCCCATCCGGCGCTCGCCGCCGAGCTCGAGCGGCGCTTCGCCGGCGCCCTGCCGGCCGATTTCGAGGCGGTGGTGGCGAGCGAGGCCGAGCGCATCCTCGCCGGCGGCGCGGTCAAGCAGCCGATCCGCAAGGCATCGAACCGGGTGCTCGGCAACCTCATCAAGGCCGTGCCGGAAATGATCGGCGGCTCGGCCGACGTGTCGCAATCGACGCTCGCCTGGACGGGCGCCTCGCGCTCGCTGACGCCGGACGACGTGTCCGGCAATTTCGTGCATTACGGCGTGCGCGAGTTCGGCATGTCGGCGATGATGAACGGCATGGCCGCCCATGGCGGGCTGATCCCCTACGGCTCCTCCTATCTCGTGTTCAGCGACTACAGCCGCAATGCGGTGCGCCTTTCGGCGCTGATGGGGCTGAAGGTCATCTTCCTCTACACGCACGACTCGATCGGTGTCGGCGAGGACGGACCGACGCACCAGCCCTGCGAGCAACTGGTGGCGCTGAGGGCGATCCCCAACATGTCGCTGTGGCGTCCGGGCAGCGAGCTCGAGGCGCTCGCCGCCTGGGAGTCGGCGCTGAAGCGCGAGGGACCGAGCGTCATCGTCGCGGCTCGCCAGGACGGCGCCGTGTTCGCGCACGAGGCCGGCGACCTCGAAGGGATCCGCAGGGGCGGCTACGTGCTGAAGGATGCCGCCGGCAAGCCGGACGTCGTTCTCGTCGCCACGGGCTCCGAGGTCGCCCTCGCACTGGAAGCGGCGGCGACACTCGAAGGCAAGGGCAGGGCGGTGCGCGTCGTCTCGATCCCGAACGCCAATCTCTTTGCCCGGCAGGACGGCGCCTACCAGAACGGCGTGCTCGCCTTCGGGACGCCGACGGTCTTCGTGGAAGCGGGCTCCACCTTCTACTGGTACCAGTTCCTGAAGGGGCCGGGCACGGTGATCGGCGTCGATCGCTTCGGCGAATCCGCGCCGGGACCCGAGGTCTATCGCCTCCTCGGGGTGACGGCGGAGCGGGTGGCCTCCGAGGCCGAAGCGCTGCTGCGCTAGCCGGGAACCGGCGGGAGGCGCGGCGTGTATCTCGGCATCGATCTCGGAACGTCGTCGGTCAAGGTGCTGCTGATCGACGATGCGGGGCGGACCGTCGGCGAGGCTTCACGCGCCTATGCCGTATCCTCGCCGCGCCCGGGCTTTGCCGAATCCGATCCGGCGGACTGGTGGACGGGGACGGTGGCCGCGGTCCGCGCCTGCTCTGCCGGGCGTGGCGATGCGGTGAAGGGCATCGGCCTCTCCGGCCAGGCCCATGGCCTCGTCAATCTCGGCGCCGACCTGCAGGTCCTCAGGCCGGCAATCCTCTGGGCCGACCAGCGCGCCTCGGCGGAGATCGAAACGGTGCTTGCTTTGCCGGAAGCGGTGCGGCTTCCGCTCGCCAATCCGGTGGTAGGCGGCATGGGCGGCCTTTCGCTCCTGTGGCTGCGCACGAACGAACCGGGCATATACGCGGCGACGCGGCGCGTGCTGTCGCCGAAGGACTGGCTGCGGCTGCGGCTGACGGGGGAGGTGGCGAGCGAACCTTCCGACGCTTCGATGACGCTCCTCTACGACGTCGCGGGCGATCGCTGGGCGAGCGCGTTCCTCGATGCGGTGGCGCTCGATCCGGCGCTTCTTCCGCCGCTGGTCGATTCCGAAGCGGTCGCGGGACGGCTGACGGCAACGGCCGCGGCGGAGCTCGGCCTCGCGGCGGGGACGCCGGTTGCCGCGGGCCTCGCGGATACGGCAGCATGCCTCTTCGGCATGGGCCAGACCAAGCCGGGCGCGCCCATCCTGCAGGTCGGCTCCGGCATCCAGATGATGGCGGTCGTCGATCGGGTCGAGATGCGGGTGCAGCCCTTCTACAACACCTATCGCGGCGTCGGGCGCAGCCTCTACGTGATGGCGGCGATGCAGAACGGCGGCACGGTGTTCGAATGGGCCCGGGCGGTCCTCGGCGCCTCGTGGCCGGAAATGTACGAGGCCGCCTTCGCGGCCGATGCCGGCAATGGCGGCGTCGTGTTTCTTCCCTATGCCACGGGGGAGCGGGCACCGATCCTCGACCCCGGCGCCTCTGCATCGTGGACGGGGATGCGGCTCGGCTGCCGGCGGGAGCATCTCATCCGCTCGGTGTTCGAAGGCGTCGCACTCGCCGTGCGCGACGGCTGGGATGCGATGCGCGGCATCGGCATATCGGCGGACCGGATGCTGCTCACCGGCGGCGGCAGCGTCGACCCGCGCTGGCGGCAGATGCTCGCCGACATCGTCGGGGTGCCGTTCGTGCCGGCGCATGAGCTCGGCAATGCCACCCTCGGCGCCGCCTATCTCGGCGGCATCGCGGCGGGGCATTGGCAGGGGATCGACGAGGTGCCGGTTCCCGGCGCCACGGGTGCCGCGATCGAGCCGCGGCCCTTCGACGGGCTGGACGAACTCCTGGCGCGGTTCCGCGCGACCTATCGCGGGCTGAAGAAGGCCTGAGCGGTGAACCAGGGTCCGAAGCCAATTAAAGTTGTCCGGTCGGACGATGCAATGAGGTCTTACCCCTCTCAAGCTTCGCCAGCGATTTGCTTCGCAAAGTCGCAGCGAAGCTATCTCCCCCACAAAGGGGAGAGGGCGGCCGGAACAGAGGGGCAAGTCCCCTCTGCAAATGAGACCCGACCCTAGTAGGTCCGCTCGAGGTCGATGGTCAGGCGCGTCCGGTCGGGGTGGTGCCAGGACTCGTAATATTCCAGCACGTCGTTGTTCTGGTCGAAGGTGACCTCGCGATTGAACAGGACGTAGCTGTTCATCTCGACATGGAGCTGGGCGGCGATCGCCTCGTCGGTGAGGCGGACCAGCTCGACCTGGCGCTTTCCCGTCGTCGCCACGGCCCCGTAATGGCTGGCGAGGTAGCGGTAGAGCGAGACGTTTTCCAGCTCGGTCGAGTGGAGGAGGTCGGGGAAGCGCGAATAGGCGAGATAGTTGCGCACCACGAGGAAGATGACGCCGTCGGCATAGCGCAGGCGCTCGAGGAGGACGGCATCCTGCGTGCCGATCTGCTTGGCGATCTCGGGCGCCGGCGTGATCCGCTCCTGCTTGAGGACGTGGGTGGTCAGCTTGAACCCGGCCTTGGCCATGCTCTCGAGAAGCGGGTCCAGTTGCTGGCGCATGGCGATGGGCACCTTGCGCTCCAGTACGAAGGCGCCGCGGCCGCGCTCGGTCTCGATGAGGTTGTCCCGCGCCAGCGACTGCAGCGCCTGACGCACGACGCTGCGCGAGACATCGTAGCGCTCGCATAGCTCGCTCTCCGTGGGGAGCTTGCTGCCGGCGCCGTAGACGCCGCGGTCGATCTCCGCGCGGAGCGTCTCGGCAAGCTGGAAATAGAGCGGGATCGGCGAGTTGCGTTCGATGCCCATTGCGGGTGGCGACTCCTGTCGGAGCGGGCGGCAAGCCTGCACGTTATGTCACTATTATAACAAGCAGACATCTCGAAGAAAGACAGCCGCAAGGGCTTTGTTTACAGCGGCCATTCCCAATGATAACGATGTCCGTACAACATTACAAAGAAGATTGTTGTTGGAGAGGCAGCATGCGGGAAGCGTCGGAAAGCCACGCAGCGGGCGCGCCGGCGGGGCCGTCGGTCCGAAGGCGTTCCGATAATCTGCTTCGGCCGCACAATCCGGGGGTGCCTTTCGTCCTCGACCCGGTCGAGGCGGTGCGCATCAACCTTTCCGCTGCCGAACGGCGTGTCGCCACGCTCGCCGGACGCCGCACCGTCAAGAAGGATTGGCAGGCGGCGTGGCTGGTGCGGGCGATCGAATGCATCGACCTCACCACGCTCGCCGGCGACGATACGGAGGGCCGCGTGCGCCGGCTATGCGCCAAGGCGCGCCAGCCGCTCCGCCCGGACCTGCAGGCGGCCCTCGGACTGGCGGACCGCCGCGTCACCACCGGCGCGGTCTGCGTCTACCATCGTTTCGTCGCCGCGGCCGTCGATGCGCTTGCCGGCAGCGGCATTCCGGTGGCCGCCGTCTCCACCGGCTTTCCGGCGGGCCTGTCGCCGCTCGCCACGCGGCTGAAGGAGATCGAGATGTCGGTCGCCGACGGGGCGACGGAGATCGACATCGTCATCACGCGCGAGCACGTCCTGACCGGCAACTGGCGCGCCCTCCATGACGAGGTGAAAGCGTGCAAGGAAGCCTGCGGCCCGGCGCACATGAAGACGATCCTCGCCACCGGCGATCTGCAGACCCTCCGCAACGTCGCCCGCGCCTCCTGGGTGGCGATGATGGCCGGGTCCGACTTCATCAAGACGTCGACCGGCAAGGAGGGCATCAACGCCACGCTGCCGGTGACCCTGGTGATGATCCGCGCCATCCGCGACTACCGCGAAATGACCGGCAACGTCGTCGGCTACAAGCCGGCGGGCGGGATCTCCACGGCCAAGGACGCGCTCGCCTATCTCGCGCTAATGAAGGAGGAGCTCGGCAATGACTGGCTCCAGCCGAACCTCTTCCGCTTCGGCGCCTCGTCGCTGCTCGCCGACATAGAGCGCCAGCTCGAGCACCACGTCACCGGGCGCTACGCCGAGTTCAGCCACCACGCGATGGCCTGACCGGCCGATCGGGCCGGGCATCACGCAGTCCCAGATGAGAGGTTCAATGTCGGTCGCCGAAATCCTCGAGACGATGGAATATGGTCCGGCGCCGGAGAGCGACCGGGATGCGCGCGCCTGGATCAAGGGGCTCGGCGGCGTGACCAGGCTGTTCGTGGGCGGGGCCTGGAAGAAGGCGGCCGGCAGCGAGAGCTTCGAGACCGTCGCGCCGGCCACCGGCGAGGTTCTTGCGCGCGTGGCACAGGCGACGGCCGCGGACGTCGATGCCGCGGTCAAGGCCGCCGCGAGGGCGCAGCCGGCATGGGCGGCGCTGCCGGGCCACGAACGGGCCAAGTATCTCTACGCGCTCGCCCGCCTGATCCAGCGCCACAGCCGTCTCTTCGCGGTCGTCGAGGCGATGGAAAACGGCAAGCCCATCCGCGAGACGCGCGACATCGACATCCCGCTCGTCGCCCGGCACTTCTACCACCATGCCGGTTGGGCGCAGCTCATGGACGCGGAGCTTGCCGACCGCGAGGCGCTCGGCGTCTGCGGGCAGATCATCCCGTGGAATTTCCCGCTCCTGATGCTCGCTTGGAAGATCGCGCCGGCGATCGCCCTCGGCAATACGGTGGTTCTGAAGCCCGCCGAGTTCACCTCGCTCACCGCGCTGCTCTTTGCCGAGATGTGCGGGAAGGCCGGCCTGCCGGCAGGCGTGGTCAACATCGTCACCGGCGATGGCCGCACCGGCGAGGCGATCGTCGCCCATCCGGGCATCGCCAAGATCGCCTTCACCGGCTCGACCGAGGTCGGGCGGAAAATCCGCGAGGCGACCGCCGGCTCCGGCAAGAGCCTGACGCTGGAGCTCGGCGGCAAGTCGCCCTTCATCGTCTTCGACGATGCCGATCTCGACGCGGCGGTCGAAGGGGTGGTCGACGCGATCTGGCTGAACCAGGGCCAGGTCTGCTGCGCCGGATCGCGGCTCCTCGTCCAGGAGAGCATCCACGAGCGCTTCGTCGCGAAGCTGACGGCGCGCATGGAGACGCTTCGGCTCGGCGATCCGCTCGACAAGGCGATCGACATGGGCGCCATCGTCCACCCGGTGCAGCTGAAGCGCATCCGCGACCTGGTCGATGCCGGGCTGAAGGAAGGCGCGACGCTGCACCAGCCGCGCGCGGCGGTGCCGGGCGCCGGCTGCTTCTATCCGCCGACGCTGCTCACCGGCGTGCAGCCCGCCTCGACGGTTGCCCGCGTCGAGATATTCGGGCCGGTGATCGTCGCCATGACCTTCCGCACGCCGGCCGAGGCGGTGGAGCTGGCCAACAATACCGAATACGGGCTTGCCGCCTCGGTCTGGTCGGAGACGCTGTCGCTCGCCCTCGACATCGCGCCGAAGCTCAAGTGCGGCGTCGTCTGGGTCAACGGCACCAACATGTTCGATGCCGGCGTCGGCTTCGGCGGCTACAAGGAATCCGGTTTCGGCCGCGAGGGCGGGCGCGAGGGGCTCGCGGCCTATTCGAAGCCGCGCTGGCTCCGCACGGCGAAGGCGATCGCCGAGAAGCCGATGCCGAAGGCGAGCGGCGAGACGCTGCCGGTTTCGGCCATCGACCGCACGGCGAAGCTCTATATCGGGGGCAAGCAGGCGCGGCCGGACGGCGGCTATTCGCGTGCGGTGCTTTCTCCCTCCGGTGCGCTGGTCGGCGAAGTCGGCGAGGGCAACCGCAAGGACATCCGCAACGCCGTCGAGGCGGCGCGGAAGGCTGCCGGCTGGGCGACGCAATCGGAGCACGGACGCGCGCAGATACTCTATTACATCGCCGAGAACCTGCAGGCGCGGGCGGGCGAGTTCGCGGCGCGGCTGTCGGCCATGACCGGGCGGCGCAGGGGCGATGCGGAGAGGGAAGTGGCGCTCTCCGTCTCGCGCCTGTTCACCTACGGCGCCTGGGCCGACAAGCATGACGGCGCCGTCCACAAGCCGCCGCTCCGCGGCGTGGCGCTCGCCATGAACGAGCCCGTCGGCATCCTCGCCATTGCCTGCCCGGACGATCCCGGCCTGCTCGGCTTCGTGTCGACGGTCGCGCCGGCGATCGCCATGGGCAACCGCGTCGTCGTGGTGCCGTCGGCGAGCCAGGCGCTCGCCGTCACCGACTTCTACCAGGTGCTCGAGACCTCCGACCTGCCGGGCGGCGTCGTCAACATCGTCACCGGCGATCGCGACGGGCTGGCGCTCGAGCTCGCCCGGCACGATGCGGTCGACGGGATCTGGTGGTTCGGCAATGCGGCGACCGCCGGCAAGATCGAGAAGGCCTCCGCCGGCAACCTCAAGCAGGTCTGGGCGGAAGCCGTGGCACGCAACTGGCGGGCGGCGGCGCAAGGCGAGGGCAGGGAGTTCCTCGCGCGGGCGACGCAGGTCAAGAATATCTGGATTCCCTACGGCGAATGATCGGTGCCGGATGCGTTGACGATATTATGTTGTCCGTATATGTGTATAATTAGGTACTGAATGGCGCCGACAGCGGAATTCCCGGCCCCGTGATGGTGGAGGGATCAGGCGATCGGCCTGCCTCTGGTTCTCGTTCGGGACGCGATGCGCCGCGACGACAAGAACGAAAACGCCTGCCGCTGAGCACGGCGTAGAGATTTCCCGGGCATTCCGGCCCGCGAAGCAAAGGAGGAACGCATGAGAATGGGATTGACTGCGGCCGCTGCCTCGCTGGCCGCGCTGCTGCCGCTTTCGGCTTTCGCGGAGCCGGTGACGCTGACGATCTGGCATCACACCTATCCGCCGGCGGAGGACTTCATCAAGCAGAAGGCCGCCGAATATTCGAAGACCCACCCGGACGTCAGCTTCAAGTTCCAGTCCGACCCGCATGGCGACTACGAGGTGAAGCTCGCCGCCGCCATCGCCGCGGGCGAGGCGCCGGACCTCATCAACGTGCTCGACTACCTCTATCCGAAGTTCGTCGCCAAGGGCATTCTCGCCGAGGCCGACTACAAGGCCATGGGCGTGACCTCGCTCGACGACATGAAGGCGCTCTATTCGCCGGGCGCGCTCGACGGCCTGATCGAGAACGGCAAGCTCTACGGCCTGCCGGAAGAGCTGAATACCTTCGCGCTGTTCATGAACAAGGCGCATTTCGCCGAGGTCGGCATCGACGTCACCGACAAGGCCAACTGGCCGAAGACCTGGGACGACCTCTTCGCCCTGGCCAAGAAGGTCGAGAAGAAGGATGCGAGCGGCAACCTCGAGCGGCTCGGCTTCAACTGGGTCTGGGGCCTCGACGGCTTCTGGTACGCGATGGAGTACTGGCCGATCCTCAACCAGTACGGCTGCAAGGTGCTCGACGATTCCGGCAAGGCGACGATCAACTCGCCGGAATGCGTCGCCGCCTTCACCGACACCTGGAAGCGGGTGGTGACCGACGGCATTGGCGGGCCTGACTACGCCACCGTCAACCCGGTCAACGCGCTTCAGGACTTCTCCGACGGGCGCCAGTCGATGATGATGGCCGGCATCTGGTCGCCGCCGCTCTTCGGCGACGACGTCAAGAAGAACTACGTGGTCGCTCCGATCCCGGAGAAGAACCCGAACGACCAGCACACCCTCCTCTACAACTATTCGATGACGGTCACCGCCGCCTCGAAGCACCAGGACGAGGCCTGGGCGTTCCTGCGCTTCCTGACCTCCGACGGCGACGGCTACCTGCGCCATACCGGCTACGTGACCGGCCTGAAGGACTGGCAGACCTCGCCGGCGGCGAAGGATACGATCGGCGCCGACATCTTCGCCGAGCAGCTCACGCACGGCACCTACTTCTGGCGCTCGCTCACCTGGGGCGAGGAAGGCAAGGCGATCAAGGACGCGATCGAGCAGTTCGCCCAGGGCGGCGACGTCAAGGAAGCGCTCGACGCGGCCGCGAAGCAGATCGACTTCGTCCGCGGCAAGTAGCCGACAGCGATAAAGAGGTGGACGCCTCGGCTCGAGGCGTCCACCATTTCGGTTGCGGCCGGCGCGAAGGCTCCGGCCGCATTGTCTTGAGGCGGCGGGCGGGACCGGATCCATGGAAGGAATGAGGCAACGCTGGGCGTTCTACCTGCTCCTGCCGACGGTGCTGCTGCTGGCGATCTTCCAGCTCTATCCGGTCCTCTACGCCTTCTACATCAGCTTCCATACCTACGACATGATGTCGCCGCCGGTCTTCGTCGGGCTCGGCAACTACCTGCGGCTGTTCTCGGACACGCAGTTCCTCAACTCGCTCTGGGTGACGTTCTTCTACGTCTTCTGGACGATCGTGCCGGTGATCATCCTGTCGTTCTTCCTCGCGCTCGCCATCAGCCGGGCGGGGAGCCTCGGCGGCGTGTGGCGGCTGCTCATCTACCTTCCCTCGGTCCTGCCCTTCGTCTCGGTCGCCCTGGTCTGGAAGCTCCTCTACAACCAGCGCGGCCCGGTCAACGACATCCTCGGCGAGCTCGGGATGCAGGCGATCCCCTGGCTGACCAACAGCACCTGGGCGCCCTGGGCGCTGATCGGCATGAGCTGGTGGCATGCGACCAGCTACTACACGATCATCTTCCTCGCCGGCTTCCTGTTCCTGCCCAAGGACCCGTTCGAGGCCGCGATCATCGACGGCGCGTCGCGCTGGCAGACCCTGCGCCTCGTCACCATCCCGCTGATGAAGCCGACCATCGCCCTGGTCGTGGTGCTCGCCACCGTCAACGGCCTCAAGGCCTTCGTCTTCCAGCAGGTGCTGACCGACGGCGGCCCCGCCAATGCGACGCAGATCCTGACCATCCTCATCTACAAATCGGCCTTCGGCTACATGGAGATGGGCCGGGCGAGCACCTATTCGATCGTGCTCTTCACGCTGGTCATGCTCATCAGCCTCATCCAGATCTGGCTCATCCAGGAGAGGCGCAATGCCTGATTCACCCCGGATCCGCCTCGCCACCAACGTGCTGCTCGCGCTCTATGCGGTTGTCGCCCTGCTGCCGATCGCCTGGATGATCGCCTCCTCCTTCAAGACCGACCGCGAGCTGCTCGACGGCCCGCTCTTCGCCCTCGGCGATGCCGGCTTCGCCAATTACGTGAAGGCCTTCGCGGCGCGGCCCTTCGTCCTCTACCTCTTCAATTCCATCTTCGCCGCCCTGGTCTCGGTCGCCATCACGCTGGTCGTCGGCGTGTGCGCCGCCTATGCCTTCGCCAAGCTCCGCAATGCGTGGACCGAGATCCTCTGGTACGCGATCCTCGCCTCGATCATGATTCCGCTCGAAGCCATCGTCATCCCGCTCTTCCTCGAGGTGCATTCGTTCGGCTGGCAGGACACCTATGCCGGCATCGTCATCCCGACGGCGCTGAACGCGGCCGGCATCTTCATCCTGCGCCAGGCGATCCACGCCATCCCGGAGGAGCTCTTCGACGCCTCGCGGATGGACGGCGCCAGCGAGCCGACCATCATCTGGCGGGTGGTCGTGCCGATCATCCGGTCGAACCTGATGGTGGTCGCGGTGCTCACCTTCAGCTTCAGCTGGAACTCGTATCTCTGGCCGCTGATCGTCACCACCAGCGACGAACTGCGCACGCTGCCGCTCGGCATGGCGGCGTTCCAGATGACGCTCAACACGCGCTACAGCGAGATCATGGCGGTCTCGGTCTTCGGCACGGTGCCGATGGCGCTCCTGTTCGCCTTCTTCCAGCGCTACTTCATCCAGAGTTCCATCAGCTCGGCGGTGAAGGGATAGGGCGAAGCCCCCGATGTCCACGCGGCGGAGCCGATGATGGCGGGCGCGAGATGATCCTGGCGATCGACCTCGGCGGCACCCATGTCCGCATGGCGGGCGGCGACGGCGCGGGCGACTGGGACCACATGCACCGCGCCCGGCGTCCGGAAGGCATGACGGCCGCTCACCTGATCGCGACGATGCGCGACGTGCTCGCCGGATGGGGTGCGGGCGAGGCAGACATTTCCGGCATCGGGGTATCGGCGGCGGCGGTGGTCGATGCCGATGGCGGGATCGTCCGGGCCGAGAACATCGGCTGGCGGGACGTGCCGCTGGCGCGGCTCCTTCGCGAGGCCTTCGGCGTGCCGGTGGTGGTCGAGACCGACGTGTTCTGCGGCGCGCTGTTCGAGGCGCGCCACGGACAGGCGCGGGGCGTCGGCTCCGCCCTCTATGCCGCGGTCGGCACCGGCGTCGGCCATGCGCTCATCCTCGACGGACGCGTCTGGCGCGGCGCCTCGGGAGGGGCGAATGCGATCGGCCACATGGTGATCCGGCGCGACGGCATCGGGTGCTATTGCGGCAATGCCGGCTGCCTCTGCACGATCGCATCGGGCCGCGCGCAATCGTCGGAGGCGGCGCCCGGCGGAGCGCTGGAAGCGCTCGCCCAGGCGATCGGCGGAGCGATGACCCTCATCGAGCCGGAACGCGTCATCCTCGCCGGCGGCGCGCTGGCGCAGCCATGGTTCGACCGCGAGCGGCTGGCGGCGCTCCTGCCGCGCTTCTCCTATCCGGGAGTGAAGCTCCCGCACCTCGTGACGAGCGACGTCGCCGACCCGAACCTTCGGGGCGCGGCGCTCAAGCTGAAGGAAAGACCATGATCAGGCAGGATGCCGTTTACTGGATCAAACGCGCCCATCGCGAGCACTGGGCGATCGGCATGTTCAACGCCCACCACCTGGAAGCGACGCAGGCCATCGCGGCGGCCGCCGACCGGGCGCGGGCGCCGGTCATGCTCGGCACCACCATGGGCGGCATCCGCCATGTCGGCCTCGACTACTTCGTCGCCATGGCCGAGGTGGCGCGGCGGCGGACCGACGTACCGCTGATCCTGCATCTCGACCACGGCGCGGACCTCGAGACGGTGCGGGCATGCATCGAATCGGGCTTCGATTCGGTGATGATCGACGCCTCGACCTCTTCCTACGATGGAAACGTGGAGCTCGTCCGGCGGGTCGTCGCGCTCGCCCGCCGGCATGGCGTCGGCGTCGAGGCGCAGATCGGCGAGACGCTGGCCGAGGAGGGCGGCGAGGTCATCGAGCGCAAGACGACGGTGGAGGAGGCGGTGAAGTTCGTCGCCGATACCGGGGTCGACTACCTGGCGGTGTCGATCGGCAACACGCCCGGCAAGCTCGGCACGGGCACGGAGATCGACGTGCCGCTGGTGCGCGCCCTCGCGGCGGCCCTGCCGGTTCCGCTCGTCCTCCATGGCGGCACGTCGGTGCCGCGGGCGACGGTGGCGTCGCTGATCGCGGCGGGAGTCGCCAAGATCAACATCGACGCGGCAGTGAAAGGCGCCTTCCGTGCGGCGCTGGTCGAGGCCTATGGAGCGTCCGACCCGGTGGTCGACACGCGCGCGCCCATGGCCCGGGCGCGCGACCTCGCCGTCGCCGCGGTCGAGGAGCGCATCGACTGGTTCGGGGCGAGGGGAAAGGCCGGCTGAGGTGACTGCCGAGGCGCCGACGCCACTCATCGTCCTCATGGTCGGCCTGCCCGGCGCCGGCAAGACGACGCTTGCCCGGCGCATGGCGCCCGCGCTCGGCGCGGTGATCCTCAACCGCGACGAAATCCGCGACGCCATCTTCCCGGAGCCGTTCCTCGACTATTCGCGGGAGCAGAACCAGGTCGGCACGGACGCGCTCCATGGCGTCCTCGGCTACCTGCTGAAGCGCCCTCGGCCGGCCTTCATCATCGTCGACGGCAAGCCGTTCTCGCGTCGTTCGGAGATCGCGGCGGTGGCAGACCTGGTGGAGCATGGGGCCGGCCGGCTCCTCATCCTCCACTGCGTCGCGCCCGCCGACGTCATCGCGCGCCGGTTGCGGGAGGGGCTGGCGGACCCGATCAACGTCAGGGCCGAACGCCATCCGGAGAAGGCGGCGCGCATCCGCGGCGAATTCGAGCCGATCGAGGTGCCGCACGCGACCGTTGATACGTCAGGCCCGGCGGAGGCGGTTCTCCGGGAGGCGCTTGCCCATGTCCGGTCGGCCGGTGGCGGGGCCGCTCAGAGCCGGTAGGCACGCTTGACGAGGCCGTAGGCGAGGTCGTGGGCTATCTCGTGGGCCTCGTCCTCGTCGAGCCGGTGCTCGGCGACGAGCCGGGCGAGATGGGAGCAATCCACGCGGCGGGCCATGTCGTGGCGGGCGGGAATGGAGAGATAGGCGCGCGTGTCGTCGTTGAAGCCGACGGTATTGGCGAAGCCTGCCGTCTCGGTGGTCAGCTCGCGGAAGCGCCGCATGCCATCGGGGCTGTCGAAGAACCACCAGGGCGGACCGAGGCGGAGGGCCGGGTAGTGGCCGGCGAGGGGGGCCAGCTCGCGGCCATAGGCGGTCTCATCGAGGGTGAAGAGGATGAGGGTGAGGCGCTTGTCGTTTCCGAAGAGGTCGAGAAGCGGCTTCAGGTCGCGGACGTAGTTCGTCGCGGTCGGGATGTCGGCGCCCATGTCGGCGCCGAAGCGCTCGAAGAGGAGCGGATTGTGGTTGCGGTACGAGCCGGGATGGAGCTGCATCACCAGTTTGTCGTCGATGCTCATGCGGGCCATCTCGGTGAGCATCTGGGCGCGGAACAGCTCGGCATCCTCGGGAGCGGGCGAGCCGGAAAGAACGCGCCGGAAGAGGGTCTCGGCCTCGACGGGATCGAGGTTGGCGGTGCGCGCGGTTGGATGGCCGTGGTCGGTCGCGGTGGCGCCGAGGGACCCGAAGAAGGCGCGGCGCGCACGATGGGCGGCGAGATATCCGGCGAAGGTCATGGCCTCGCCGGCGAGCGCGACGAAGCGCGCGACATTGTCCGCGAAGCCGGCCCGTTCCGGGTTGACGACGGCGTCCGGCCGATAGGTCGGGAGGACGCGCCCGGACCAGCCCGACCGGCGGAGGCCCGCATGATGGGCGAGATCGTCGAGCGGGCCGTCGGTGGTCGCGATGACCTCGATGTTGAAGCGCTGGTAGAGCGCGCGCGGCCGAAAATCCGGGCCCGCGAGCTTCTCGGCGATGGCGTCGTAGAGGCGGTCGGCATTGCCCGGGCCCAGCCGTTCCCCGATGCCGAAGACGTCGTGCAGCGCCTGCTCGAACCAGTAGCGCGTCGGGGTGCCGCGAAAGAGGTGGAAGTGCCCGGCGAAGCGGCGCCAGACCGCGCGCGGGTCGGTCTCGACCGCGCTGCCATCGAGGCGCGGGATGCCGAGCTCTTCGAGCTGCACGCCGTGGGAATAGAGCATGCGGAAGACGTAGTGATCGGGCGTGACGAAGAGCGCCGCCGGATCGGGAAAGGGTTCGTTCAGCGCGTACCAGGCGGGATCGGTGTGCCCGTGCGGCGAGACGATCGGAAGGCCGGCGACGGCGGCATGGAGGCGGCGGGCAATGGCGCGCGCTTCGGGCTCGATGGGGAAGAGACGATCGGGATGGGGCGCCATGCGGCGGGCGGTTCCGTGAGCTGGGATTGCTAGAGCAGGGGGCCGGTCGAGTTGCGGACGACGAGATGGCTGGTGAGGTGGCGCTCCGGGGTGGGCGCGAGCGGCTTTCCGCCGGCGAGCCGGAGGAGGTCGCGGACGGCCGTCTTGCCGATGGAGGTGGTGGCCGAGGCGACGGTGGTGAGCGATGGCGACCATATCGCGGCCGCCGGAACGTCATCGAAGCCGACCACGCTGACGGCATCCGGCACGGCGATGCGGCGGGCATGGAGCCGCGAGACGATGCCGAAGGCGACCACGTCGTTATAGGCGATGATCGCAGTGACGCCGCGCGCCACGGCGACGTCGGTAGCCTGGACGCCGCCTTCGAAGCGCGGCTCGTATGGGCCGAGGAGAATGCCCTCGATGCCGGCCTCGCCGGTTGCCGCGCGGAAGCTCTCGCGCCGGCGGGCATTGGACCACGAATGCACGGGGCCTTCGACATAGGCGATCGAGCGGTGGCCCAGGGCGACCAGGTGCTCGACGGCCTGGTGCATGCCGGAACGGTTGTCGACGAGGATGGAAGGCACGCCCTCGATCTCGCGGTTGACCACGACGACGTGGGCCTCGGCGCTGACCGCGCGGATGCTTTTGTCGGGCAGGCGCGAGGAGGCGATGATCAGGCCGTCGACGCGCTCGCGGGTCATGGCGATGACCTCGCTCTCGTCGAGCGGCTCCTCGTTGGTGTCGGCGACGACGAGGCTGCAATTGTGACGCCGCGCCTCGACCATGGCAGACTTGGCGAGCAGCGTGAAGAAGGGATTCTCGAGGTCCGGCACGATCAGGCCGATGGTGCGGGGCGGCGAGGCGCTCCGCTTCACGTCGGGCGGCTCGTAGCCGGCGAGCTTCGCGGCCTTGATGATGTCGGCGCGCGTCTCGGGATTGACGAGCTCGGGCCGCCGCAAGGCACGCGAGACGGTCGACGGCGAAACGCCGACGCTGCTCGCTATGTCGTTGAGACGGCCCGGGCGCTTCATCGGGTACCTGCTACCACTCGGGCTTGAAGTCGTCGACGTTGTCCTTGGTGACGACGTAGTTGGCGCCCTTCAGGGGCACGAGGGCCGGGAATTCCTGCTCGGGCACGAAGACCGGGGTCTTGTCGCCGTTGATGCAGTCGACGACCAGCTTCAGCGCGGTGGCGCCTTCGCTGAGCGGCGCCTCGGGGACGTCGATGACCGGCAGACCCTGCCGGATGAAGTCGATATAGCCCTTCTCGCCGCCGATCGAGCCGATGACGATCTTGCCGTTTTCCGGCGTGGTCTTCAGCGCCTGGAGCACGCTGATCGCGCCGGGATTGGTCTCGATATACATGGCCTTCAGCGAGTCGCCATAGCGGGTGACCAGGGAGAGCGCGATCTGGCGGGCCTTGTCGATGTTGAACTGGTGCTGCTCGACGGCGACGACGTTGATCTTCGGATACTTCTCCTTCCAGAGCTTCTGGATCGAGTCGAGGCGCGCCTTGCTGGTGCCGTTGGTGAGCAGGCCGACCTCGATGGCGACGTCGCCCTCGCCGCCGATCGCCTTGGCGATGGCTTCGCCGAGAAGGCTGGCGCTGTAGTTCTCGTCCCAGGCGGCGAGGCCCTTGGTGCCGGGATATACCTTGCCGGTCTCCGGGCCGATCGCGACGGCGGCGGCGGCGACGCAGACGCCGGCGTCGGTCGCTTCCTTGATCGCCGGGATGATGCCCATGGAATCATTGGTCTGGATGACGATGCCCTTGGCGCCGGCGGCGACCGCCGCCTTCACCTGCGAGATCTGCGTCTCCAGCGATCCGTTGGAATTGGCGTTGACGAGCTTGATGTTGTGCTCCTTGGCGCCCTGTTCCACGCCGGCGGTCTGCGCGGCCATGTAGGGGAAGACGACCGGCTGCAGGTTGTAGACCAGCGCGCCGTCGGAATCGGCGGCATGGGCGAGACCGGCGGTCAGCGCGAGGACGGGCAGCGCGGCGGCTGCCTTGAGCAGATGGGAGCGTATTTTCACAGGCGTTTCCTCCTTGGTGTCGTGCTTGTCATTGACTGTCATGGGCGGCGAGCCGGCGCGGGGGCCGGGTCGTCGTGTTGGCGCGGCGCGGGGCTGGTCCCCACGCGCGCATCGGCTCCCGCAATGCTGTCGGGGGCGGATTGGATGACGGGCGAAGATGCCGGCTCGGCGACCGGGCTGCGCTCCCCGGAGCCGATCCGGGTGAGGCGGCGGCGGGCGACCACGTCGGTCGCGACGGCGAGGACGATGACGAAGCCGAGGATGATCGTCTGGTAGTTAGTGTCGACGTTGATGAAGACCAGGGCGTTCTGGACGATGCCGATCAGGAACATGCCGATGAAGGCGGCGATGATCGAGCCTTCGCCGCCGGTGATGCTGACGCCGCCGATCACGGCGCCGGCGATCGCGGTAAGCGGCCAGTCGGCACCGGTGGTGGCAAGGCCCGCGGCGTTGTAGCCGACCGAGACCAGGCCGGCGATGGCGCAGAGGGCGCCGGTGATGAGGAAGGGGAGGATGGAGACCATCATCACGGGGACGCCGGCATAGCGGGCGGCGTCCTCGTTGGCGCCGACGGCAAAGAGGCTCCGTCCGACCACGGTATGCGAGAACCAGGCCGCGATCAGGACGATGATGCCGTAGAGGTAGATCACCGCCGGCACCGTCGCGATCGGGTGGTTGAGGAGGTCGGTAAGGGTCAGGTCCTCGAGCGAAACCGGACTCTGCCCGGATATGACCGCCGCCATGCCGGCAAAGGCGTAGCCGCTGCCGAGCGTGGCGACGAAGGAATTCACCTTGAGGCGGAAGATGATGAAGCTGTTGAGTGCGCCGCAGGCGAGGCCGACGAGCAGGACCGCGGGAATGGCGAGGCCGAGGCCGTAGGCGTTGATGACGCGCGCGCCGATCACGGCGCAGAGGGCGGCGATGCCGCCGACGCTGAGATCGAAGCGGCCGGAGAAGAGGAGGAGCGCCATCCCCATGCCGACGATGCCGACCGGCGCGATGCCGTAGAGGATCGCGGTCATGTTGCGGACCGAGAGGAAGCGCGCGTTCACCGCGGTGACGGCCAGCGCCATGAGGATGATGCAGGCAGGCACGGCAATGCGCAGCGCATTGATCCGCAGCCATTGGGCAAGGCCGCCGGTGCCCGCGCGGGTCGGGTTCTCACGCGGCGCGTCAGCCATGTCGTTTCCTCTGGGTTTCGCCTTCGAGCGCCGCCACGCTGATGTCGCCGCGCCCGATCTCGCGGATGATCGCGCCGTCGCGCAGCACCAGCACGCGGTCGCAGAGCTCGGCGAGCTCGGCCGGGTCGGTGGAATAGAGAAGCACGGCAGCGCCGCCGGCGACGGATTCGCGGATCAGCCCGTGGATATGGCTACGACCGACGACATCGACGCCGCGCGTGAGATCGTCGCCGAGGAGAAGGAGCGGCGGGCCGAGCGAGATGGTGCGGGCGACGACGGCGCGCTGTTGGTTGCCGCCGCTGAGGTTGCGGATCGGCTCCTCGGCGGCGCCCTTGATGGCGAAGCGGGAGACGATGTCGCGGGCGCGCCGCCGTTCGCTCCGGGCATTGGGGATGGCGAGCCAGGAGTTGCGGAAGAGGTAGGGCAGGTTGATGTTGCGCCCGACCGTCCAGGAGAGGATCAGGTTCTTGCCGCGGTCGCCGTCGCAATAGACGACCTTGCGGAGCACGCGCGCCGCGGAAGAGGGCGGGAGCCTTTCGCCGTTCCAGCGGACCCGGCCGGAATGGGCCGTGATGCCGGCAATGGCGCGGAGCGCCTCGGTCGCGCCGCAGCCGGGAGGGCCGTAGAGCCCGACGCATTCGCCGAGGTCGATGGCGAAGGAGATCGGCCGGATGCCGGGAGAGGAAAGCCCTTCCACCTCGAGCGCGGCGCTCCGTCCGGTCGCCGTGCGGGGGCCGCCCGACGGGGATGCGGCGATGGAGGCGGGGGCGATACCGCCGGTCAGCGCGTCGAGCACGACGGCGTGGGTGGTGGAAGCTGCCGCGGCGTCGAGGGCGAGCAGCCCGTCGCGGAGCACGACGATGCGATCGGCGCCGCTCAGGGCATCCTCGATGAAATGCGAGATGGTGACGACGGCCATGTCGCGCGTGCGGGCGAGGTTGCGGAGCAGGTCCTGCATCTCGCGGCGCTCGCCGATGGACAGGCTCGAGGTTCCCTCGTCGACGATGAGGAGACGCGGGTTCATGGAAAGCGCGCGGATGAAGGCAACCTTCTGCCGCTCGGCCACCGTGAGGCGCCCGACGACCGCGTTGGGGGGCGGCGCATCGTGGATCTGCGCGGCGAGACGGATGTAGGTCTGGCGCGCCGGTCCGGGACGCCAGACCGAGAGGGCGGCCTGGCCGGTATGGCCGAGGCTCATGTTCTCGGCCGCGGTGAGGTTGGGCAGGAGCGGCAGCTCCTGGTAGACCGCGGCAATGCCTATCTTCACGGCGGCGCCGGGGCTGGCGAGCTCGATCGCCGCGCCGTCGAAGGTCAGCGTGCCGGCGGTCGGCTGCTCGACCCCTGTGATGATGCGGGCGAGCGTCGACTTGCCGGCGCCGTTCGGCCCGAGCAGCGCCGTGACCTCGCCGGCACGCAGCGCCAGCGAAACGCCGCGCAGCGCGCGCACGCTGGGCGGATAGGATTTTACGATCCGGTCGAGCGAAAGGAGCGACGGACGGGCCGAAACGGCGGCTCCGCCGGAGGCATGCGTCGAGGCCGGCTCTGCGGCGATCACGGCGTTTCCTGCTCCCTTCGGCCGTGCTTCCGTTGCAGCACGGCTCGTCTCTTGCAGAAATCTTGCTGCAAATTGCTGAAATCGTCAATGTGAGTGTGTTCGGCCAGCGCTGCCATGGAAGATCATTAGAAAAAACGCTGAACTGATATCTGATAGGAGTTCCCAGGATCGGTGCCGTTCCCGGCACCATCCGGGCCTCCAGGGGAGCCGATACCGGTGGCTGGCAGCGTTCTTTTCTCGGGCGGAACGATCGTGGAGGGGCTCGGCGGGTCACCGCGTCGCGGCGATGTTCTTCTTGCGGGCGACATCGCGCGGCTGATGGATGGCAGCGTCGCGCCTATCCCGCTCGCGGTGTGGATCCTCGAGGGCTTAATGTCGGGCGTGCCCAAGGAATTGGACGAGACGGCCCATGTCGACGGCTATTCCTTCTGGCGCTTCTTCTTCCGCATCTTCATGCCCACCATCGCGGCGGGCATCGGCGTCGCCTGCTTCTTCCTCGCCTGGCTCTATTTCTTCGGCGAGGAGACGCTGTGGGCGCCGCTCGTCATCGCCGTGGCCTATGGCCTCGCGGCCTTCCGCTGGGTCTGATCCATGGGCGACCACATCCTCGCGATCGACCAGGGGACGACCTCCTCGCGCGCCATCGTCTTCGATGGGAAGCTGCGCGTCGTGGCGATCGTCCAGCGGGAGTTCACGCAGCATTTCCCGCGTCCGGGCTGGGTGGAGCATGATGCCGAGGAAATCTGGGACACGGTCGTCGCCACCTGCCGCGCGGCGCTGCGCAAGGCCCGGCTGAAGGCCGGCGACCTTGCCGGCATCGGCATCACGAACCAGCGCGAGACGGTGGTCCTCTGGAACCGGCGGACGGGCCGGCCGGTTCATCGCGCGATCGTGTGGCAGGACCGGCGCACGGCCGAAGCCTGCGCGCAGCTCCGCGCGTCCGGCCACGAGGCCGACGTCTCGGCGCGCACGGGGCTGCTGCTCGACCCGTATTTCTCGGGAACCAAGGCGGCCTGGATCCTCGACCACGCCAAGGGTGGGCGCGATCGGGCCGAGCGCGGCGAGATCCTCTTCGGCACCATCGATACCTGGCTGATCTGGAAGCTGACCGGGGGCAGGGCGCATGTGACCGATGCGACCAATGCCTCGCGCACGCTCCTCTACAACATCCACGAGGGAGGGTGGGACCCGGTCCTCCTCAACCTCGTCGCCGTGCCCGCCGCCAGCCTGCCCGAGGTCCGCGACAGCGCCGGCGATTTCGGCGAGACCGATGCCGCCGTTCTCGGCGCGCCGGTCCGGATCCTCGGCGTCGCCGGCGACCAGCAGGCGGCGGCGATCGGGCAGGCCTGCTTCCGGCCGGGCATGATGAAATCGACCTACGGCACCGGCTGCTTCGCGCTCCTCAATACCGGCACGCGGGCGGTGCCGTCACGGAGCCGGCTCTTGACCACCATCGCCTACCAGATCGGCGGCAGGCGGACCTACGCGCTCGAAGGGTCGATCTTCGTTGCCGGCGCGGCCGTGCAGTGGCTCCGCGACGGGCTGAAGATCGTCCGGCGTGCCGGCGAGACCGCCGCGCTCGCCGGGAGCGCCGATCCCGCGCAGGCGGTCTATTTCGTGCCGGCGCTGACCGGCCTCGGCGCGCCCTGGTGGGATGCGGAAGCGCGCGGCGCCATATACGGGATCACCCGCGGCACGACGAGGGCCGAGATCGCACGCGCCGCGCTCGAGGCGGTCGCCTATCAGACGCGTGACCTGCTCGACGCCATGCATGCGGATTTTCCGAGCGAGCGCGCGACGGTGCTGCGGGTCGATGGCGGCATGGTGGCCTCGGACTGGACGATGCAGTTCCTCGCCGACATTCTCGATGCGCCGGTCGACCGACCGAAGGTGCTGGAGACGACGGCGCTCGGCGCCGCCTATCTCGCCGGCCTGGCGGCCGGGATCTATCCCGGGATGGAGGAGATGGCGGCCGGGTGGAGGCGCGAAAGGCGCTTCATCCCCCGGATGACGGCCGAAGTGCGCGCCGCCAGGCTCGCGGGCTGGCACGATGCGGTCCGCCGTACGCTCTCGGGCGGTGCGGTGCGCCGGGGCTAGGGCTACGCCTGGACGTGCGGGGATCGCGGGCGCCCGGTCGCCGGCTATTCGTAATAGCCCTCGGTGGACTTCTTCAGGCCGGAAAACTGCCGACCATCATGCCCGAACCAGACCTCCGAACCGGTGCCGTGCTCAAGCCACTTGATCCGCTTCGCCGTCTTCTCCCAGCCGAGGGAGTCGATCAGGACGCCCGGCGGATTGAGCGCGTCGCGATAGTTCTCTGCGCAGTATAGCGCGTCGGAGGCCAGGATGATGCCGCCGGTCCGCTTCAGCATGACATGCAGGCCGAGCATCCCATAGGAATGACCCGGTCCCAGATTGAGGATCGTGACGCCGGGAAGCAGGGGGATGTCCCCTTCGTCGCGCTCGATGAGGTACCAGTCGAGCTTCCGGCGGGACCAGTGGTCGATATCCTTCCAGATATAGGGCGTCGGATCGAGATGGAGCGCATAGCTGCGCATGGCGGCCGACATCTCGTCGCTGTGGCAGAAGAGCTTCGAGCGTCCGAAGAACTCGACGCAGCCGGCATGGTCGTTGTGCATGTGGGAAAGGACGACCACGTCGATGTCGTCCGGACCGAGGCCGAGCTGCCGCAGGCGGTTGGGAAGCTGGCATTCTTCGTTGCCGAAATAGGGATAGCTCTTCTGGAAGGATTGCGGCCAGCGGCCCGACTTGCCCATGGCTTGCGGGTTGCAGCCGGTATCGAAGAGGACCTTCTCCCGGGAAGTCTCGATGAGATAGGCCGAGACGGGGAACTCGACGAACTCCGCCGGGCGCGTCGGCTGGTCGATGTTCGCGAGGTTGGTCCGTGCGACGATCAGCGACCGGTCCATCTTCATCGATCCGAGGTCGAGCACGAAGAGCTTCATGTCGGTCATTGCGAGCTTTCTCCCTCGACGGTGGATGGCCGGGGTGCTGCACGGTGGCCGTGCCGCACCCCGGGCGCTGGCCGGTAACCCGGCTCTTGGAACCGCGCCGTTCTCTAGCGCGGCGTTGGATCAGAAGTTGAACTGACCCGCGTTGTCCTTCGTGAATTCGAGGACCGGAAGCGCCACTTCCAGGTTCTGCGAATCTGCCTGCGGCGTGTAGTCCCCGAGACGGCCGGCCTTGAAGGGAGTGCCGACCTTGAGCGTGTCCTGGAGGAGGTTGTAGGCGGTGTAGACAGTCAGGTAGCCCTGATCGATCGGGTTCCAGAGGAAGACCTCGGGGGACACGCCGTTGTCGATGTACTTCTTCATGAGGCTCGGCGTGGAATTGCCGACCAGGGCGATCTTGCCGCCCTTCTGTGCCTCGTCCACCGCCTTCGCGGCGCCGGGCACGTTGCCCACACCGAGCACGATGATCGCGTTCATCGTCGGCTGCGACTGGATCAGGCTCTGGGCGGTCTGGTAGGCCTTGTTGGTGTCTTCGCCGGCCGGCCAGATGCCGAGGACCTGCATCTTCGGATATTTCTCCGCCGCGGTCTTCTTGATGACGTCGATCCACTGGTTCTGGTTCGGGGCGGTGAGGGTCGTGGTTATGATCGCCACCCTTGCGTCCTCCCCGACCTGGTCGGCGACCGACTTCGTCATCGCCGCGCCGATTGCCTGGTAGTCGACCAGGTTGGTGAAGGCCTCCCGGAAGTCGGTGTCGCCATCGAAGGACATGACGTGGATCCCCGCGGCCTTCGCCTTCTTCAGGACCGGGACGATGGCGGCCGGATCGTTGGCCGCGACCGCGATCAGGTCTGGCTTGGTCGGGATGATGCTGTCGATCATCTCGATCTGCTTGTCTACGCTTGGCGTCGTCGGGCCGATCCACTGAATCTCGACGCCCGGAGCTCCACCGCCGGCGGCGTTGATGTCCTTGGCCGCTTCCTTCACGCCCTGCTCGACGGCGTCATAGTAGGAGATGCCGACGAACTTGGGCATGACGACCATGCGGAAACTGTCGGCGGCCCACGAGGGCTGGGCAAGGCCGATTGCCGGCAGGGCCAATGTCGCCAGGCCGATAAGCATCCGCCGCGTGAGTTGATTTGGCATTTCTTGATTCCTCCCATCGAATTTGTGTTTGTCGCTGCGTCCTGTCGGGCATTCGCTGTTCTCATCTGCTCATGGGGGTTCCTTTCTGCCGGAAGTCAGTCGATGTCCGAGGACGAAATGGGCCCGCCACGGCGGCGTCTTCTCCACGCCTGGCGCAGGCTGCCGAAATTCCTGGCCGCGACGGCCACGATGAGGATCGCGCCGATGATCATCGTCTGGATGTCGGTGCCGACGAACGCCATCGTCAGCCCGCGGCGCAGGAAGACGATCAGCATGACGGCGATGACCGTGCCGACAACGTTCGCCCGGCCGCCGGAGAGGGTCGCGCCGCCGAGCACGGCGACGGTCACCGCGTCGAGCTCGTAGCCGATCCCGAAGTCGGCCTTCGCGCTGACCACGCGGGAGACGTAGACGAGGCTGGCCAAGGCGCAGAATAGCCCTGAAATCGCGTAGACGCTCACCTTGAGCAGCGCGACGGGAATGGCGGCGAATCCGGCCGCGGTCTCGTTCGTGCCGATCGCCTGCAGAAAGAGCCCGTAGGTCGTGTGGCGCAGGACGAATGCGGTCACGGTGGTCAACACCAGGAGCAGGATGAGCTGCGTCGGGATGCCGGCAATGCTGCCCTGGCCGAGGAAGCTGATCGTATCCGGGATCGGGTAGGATTCGCCGCCGGAGATCCCGACGGTCATCCCGCGATAGACCGCCATCGTCGCGAGGGTGACGACGATCGGCGGCAGCCGCAGCCGCGTGACGATCAGTCCGTTCACCGCTCCGGCGCAAATGCCGGTCGCGAGGCCGAGAACGATCGCGGCGGGAAGGCCGACGCCGCCCTTGACCGCAATCCCCATGATCATGGCGCTGAGGGCGAAGATCGAGCCGATCGAAAGGTCGATCCCGCCAATCAGCATGACGACCGTCATGCCGAGGCCGAGAAGGCCGAGTTCACCGCCGGCGCGCGTCGCATCGAGGAGGTTCGAGAGGGAGAAGTAGTAGGGGACGAACGCGGAGTTTGCCGCGACGCAGGCGACGAGAAGCGCGACCAGGAGCCAGCTGTCCGGATTCGGTCGCCACCCTTTCGTGGCGTGGACGAAGTCCGCGGGCTTGGCGGAGGCCCTGATCATCGGCCGGCTCCGTCCGTGGTCGGCACGCGCCCGCCGGCCCGGCACGCGGTCCCCTTCACGCGCACGGTGTAGACCGCAACGGCAAGCAGGATGATCACGCCCTGCACCGTCTCCTCCCAATAGGCGCTGACATGGAAGAAGATCAGGATCGTGCCGAGCACGCTGATGAGGAGCGCGCCCAGCATCGTGCCGATCACCGTGCCGGAGCCACCGAAGATGTTGGCGCCGCCGACCACCACCGCCGCGATGACGGTGAGCTCGAAACCCTGGCCGCTATTGGACTGGATATTGTCGAACTGGCTCGCGATCACGACGCCGGCGAGACCGACCAGCGCGCCGTTGAGGATGAAGGGGAGGCCCTGGGCGACCGTGACGTTGGTTCCCACCAGCCGCGCGCCCTCGGGATTCGATCCGAAGGCGTAGAGCCGCCGGCCGGCTTCGAAATTCCTCAGGTAGATTCCGGTCAGGATGGCGACGCCGAGGGCGATGTAAACGGCGATCGGTATCGTCAGCAGCGTATTCTCGGTGAGGACCTGCACCGAGGGCGGGATTGTGATCCACTGGCCCCCGGTCGAGACGATCAGCGCCCCGCGGAAGATCCCGAGGGTTCCGAGGGTGGCGACGATCGAATGCAGCTGCAGGCCCACGACGATCGTGGCATTGACCAGCCCGAGGAACGCGCCGAAGGCCATCACCACGAGAATGAGGATCGGCAGTGGAAGAACGTCCTGCTGGGCAATGATGCCGGTCAGCGTGCTGGCGAAAGCGAGGATCGCGCCCACCGAGACGTCGATCTGGCCACTCAGGATGACAATGAACATGCCGAGCGCGGCGATCGCGACGTAGGAGGCGTTGACGGCGACGATCCTGAGATTTCCGAGGGAAAGGAAAGCGGGACTGACGCTGTAGGTCGCGAGGAAGAGCAGCGCGACGAACGCCGCCAGGATCAGCGTCGTGCGGCCCTCCCTATGCACGGGAAAGCCCGTCGGAGACCGCAAAGCCGTTCGAGGCGTGGACGATATCGTTCACGCTCGCGCCGCGCTCGAGTTCGGCGCCGATCTCGCCGGCGGTGGTCACCAGTATCCGATCGGCGAGCCCGGCGACCTCGTTCAGATCGGAGCTCGCGAGGACGATGCCCATACCCTGGTTCACCAGGGAATCGACCAGGCGATAGATTTCGGTCCTGGCGCCGATATCAACGCCCTGCGTCGGTTCGTTCATGAAGAGGACCTTCGGCAAGGCCGCGATCCACCGGCCGAGGACGATCTTCTGCTGATTGCCGCCGGAAAATGCAGAGACCTCGAGTTGCTCGTTGGCGGGCGAGATGAGGAGCCGGCGGAAGAGATCCGCGGCGAGGCTGCGGATGCGATCCCGCCGCAGAACGCCGAAGGTGCTGACGTTTCGCGCCGACGAGACGATCATGTTCTCGGTCGCACTCATTTCCCGGAACACGCCCTGCAATGCGCGATCGCCAGGAATGAGGCCGACTCCCCGGTCACGGATGGCCCAGGGCTTCAGGTCCACGCGTTCGTCCCCGACGAGGACCTCTCCCGAGGCATTGTCGTCGACCCCGAAGGCAGCCGAGAGGATACCCGCAAAGCCCGAGCCGTAGAGGCCGACGATCGCGACCACCTCGCCTTCGTGGACGCTGAAGCCGACCTCCTCAAACTGGCCCGGGGAGGAGAGGCGGCGCACCTCCAGAAGGCACCGGCCGGGGTCGCGATAGGTGCGGTTGTAGAGCTTCTCCGGCTTCTGGCCGATCATCTTCTGGATGATCCAGCCGCGGTCGGCTTCCCCCTTCAGCGCCGTCCCGGCGATCTGGCCCTCGCGAAAGACGGTGATCCTGTCGGCGATCCGCAGAACCTCGTCGACGTAGTGCGATATGTAGATGATCGCCTTGCCGGCATCGCGGAGGCGCTCGATGATGTCGAAGAGCGTTTCGGCTTCGGAGCTGGAGAGTGCCGCGGTCGGCTCATCCATGAGGATGATTTCCGCTTCGGTGCTCAGCGCCTTGGCTATCCCGACGAGCTGCACGGTCGCTTTGTCGAGCGAGAGGAGCTGACTGCGAAGCGGCAGGTCGACGTTCAACTGGCGGAAGATGCGCCGCGTCTCCTCCTCCATCTTCCTCCAGTCAAGCATGCCCGACCGGTTGCGGATCATGTGGCCGGCAAAGACGTTCTCGATCACCGAGAGGGACGGGAACAGGGCCGATTGCTGGTAGATCGTGGAAATGCCGCTGGCATTGGCCGTCGACGGATCGAGCCGGGCATAGGTGTGCCCGCCGATGGTGATCGAACCCTTGTCCGGCGCGTGCGCACCGGAAAGGATCTTGACGAAGGTGCTCTTGCCCGCTCCGTTCTCCCCGAGCAGCGCGTGGACCTCGCCGCGATGCAGGGTGAAGTCGATCCCGCGCAGCGCCCGGGTCGCTCCGAAGCTCTTCTCGATGCCGGCCGTGCTCAGGGACACGGCCGCACTGTCGCTCTGCCTCGGACGCATCGTCGTTTCCTCGGTCGAAATGCCGCCTAGCTTCAATCTTCCCGCATCAGTGGATGAACATCCCGCCATTGACGTCGATGACCGATCCGGTGACGTAGGAGGACAGATCCGAGGCCAGGAACAGGCAGGCATCGGCGACGTCGGAAGCCCTACCGATCCGGCCGAGGGGGATCGTCTTCACGATCTCCTTCTTCATGTCGTCGGTCAGCTTGCCGCCGGTAATGTCGGTATCGATCAGGCCCGGGCAGACGGCGTTGACGCGGATGCCATCCGTGGCGAGTTCGCGCGCCATGTCCTTCGCCAGCCCCAGCACGCCGGCCTTGGCGGCGCTGTAGTGCGGGCCGCCGAAGATGCCGCCGCCACGCTGCGCCGAGACCGAGGACATGCAGATGAGGGAGCCGGACTTCTGGCGGCGGAAGACGGCTATCGCCGCCTGCGACATGTAGAAGGTTCCGCGGAGGTTGACGTCGAGGATGGCGTCGTAGTCGGCAGGCAGGATGTCGCCGATCCGCTTCGGCTGGGTGATGCCGGCATTGTTGACCAGAACGTCGATCCTGCCGAATTGCCCTTCCACGTCGCGGATGGCCTTGTCGCACGCGGCCTTGTCGGTCACGTCCACCCTGTAGGCCCGGTGCTTCCCGCCGAGGGAGGCCGCGCTTGCCTGCGCAGCATCGCCATCAATGTCCAGGACCGCCAGAGCGGCGCCGTTCCTAGCGAAGAGCTCGGCGATCGCGCGGCCGATTCCGCGCTTCGACCCGGCGCCGGTGACAACACAGACCCTGTTGTCGAGTAGCATCGTTTTCTCCCATTCGAACGAGCGGTTCATTCTTCTTTTCGTTTCCGACGAACCGCCATGTGCCTGGTGTTGCCGGCTAGGTGCCTCCGCTTGCGGAGGGGCCGCGCAATGCCTCGCGAACGGTGCGGGCGACGCCTTCGCCGTCAAGGCCGTAGTGCCTGTAGAGATGCGTGGGCGGGCCGAGGACCGAATACTGGTCCGGCACGCCGATGCGGACGAGCCGCGTGGCGGCACCGTGGCGGGTGAGGACCTCGGCCACCGCCGACCCGAAGCCCGAGGTGATGTTGTGCTCCTCGGCGGAGAAGACCACGCGCTGGGTGCCCGCGGCCGCGAGAATGGCGGCCTCGTCGATCGGCCGGATCGAGTACATGTCGACGACGCCGAGTCCGATGCCTTCTTTGGCGAGGATGTCATGGGCCTCGAGGGAGGCCTTGACCAGGTTGCCGATGGCAAAGACGGTCGCGTCGGTTCCCTCGCGGAGGCGGTTGCTGCCACCGATCCGGAAGTCGGGCGGGCTGTCATAGACGACCGGCTCGCGCCCCCGCCCGACGCGGAAATAGATCGGTCCGTCATGATCGAGCGTGGCGGCGAGGGCCGAACGGATGGCGTTGGCGTCGCAGGGTGCCATCACCGTCAGGCCGGCAATTGCACGCAGGAGCCCGATATCCTCGTTGCAGTGATGACTGGTGCCGTAGAAGCCCATGGCCAGCCCGGAATGGGTCCCGATCAGGCGAACCTTCAGGTTGGGATAGGCGATGTCGTTGCGGATGTTCTCGGCACCCATCAAGGCGAGGAAGAAGCTGTAATTGCTGACGAAGGGGACGAAGCCGGTCGTCGCAAGGCCTGCGGCGGCTCCGATCATGTTCCGCTCGGCAATACCGAAGTTGAAATAGCGATGCGGATAGCGCTTGCCGAAATTGATGACCTGGGTGGGGCGGCCGAGATCGGCCGTGCAGACGACGATCTCGTCGCGCCCCTGTTCGGCAAGCTCGATCAGGACCGCTCCGGTTGGCAATTGCAGCGACAGATTGAGGCTGCCGACCATGTCCCACGAGCGCTGGTCGAACCCGTCGACGACGGTCGAATCCGTCATGTCAACGGACGGATTGCGCGGGACCGAATAGACGTTGCTCATATGCTTGCCCCTTCGATTTCCGCCAATGCCCGGTCACGGTCGGTCGGTCCGAGGAAGCCGAGGTGCCACTGCCACGTGCCTTCCATGAAGCTGACGCCCTTGCCGGCGATCGTGTCGGCGAGCAGGACGGTGGGGCGCCCGCGCCCGCCGTTCAGGGCGCGATCGAGCGCATCGCCGATCGCGTTGTAGTCGTGGCCGTCGAGCCGCAGGACCTCCCAGCCAAAGGCCCGCCACTTGTCGTCGAGAGGCTCGTTGTTCATCGAGTCCGATACCTGGCCGTCCGAGCCGACCTTGTTGATGTCGACGATGCCGACGAGGCTATCGAGCCCGTAATGGGCGGCGCTCATGGCCGCTTCCCAGACCTGGCCCTCGGCCTGTTCCCCATCGCCCATCATGCAGACGACGCGCGCCGGCGATCCCTTGGCGCGCAGGCCGAGCGCCATGCCGACGGAGACGGAAAGATTGTGCCCGATGGAACCCGAAGAAAAATCCGCGCCCTTGACCTTGCGCATGTCGGGGTGGTCGCCGAAGGGCGAGCCGAGCCGCGTATAGGTGTAGAGCTCGTCCCACGTGAAGAAGCCGAGGTCGGCGAGCACCGGGTAGAGCCCGATCGCCGCGTGACCCTTGCCCATGGTGAAACGGTCACGGTCGGCCCAGCGCGGCTGCTTCGGATCGACGTGAAGGAACTCGTAGTAGAGGCTCGCTATCAGCTCGGCCATCGAGAAGGCCGAGCCGTAGTGTCCCGATCCGCAGATATCGGTGAGCTTGACGGTTTCGCGACGGATCATCTTCGCCTTTTCGGCGAGAAGTTGCCGCGACACGTTTCTTCTATCTCTTTGCACGTTCGTTCCCGTGATGTGGTGAGGCTTTGCGGGATGAGCCCGACGGCTTGTTCTTCTGCGAGGTTGGGGGATCGCGGAGCGGGAGCGGGGTGGATGGCCCGGAATCCTCCTCCGCCTCGAAAGCTTCCGGCGCGGCGACCAGGAAGCGCCCCGATTCGCGTGCCCAGAGCTCGTCGGTGACCCTGAAATGCTCGTCCATCGCGCGCATCGCGGCGACGGGATCGCGCGCGCGCAGCGCCTCGACGATCGGCATGTGGACGGCATCGGCGCGCCGGCCGGCATCGGGTATCGACCTGACGAGCAGGCGGCGTCGCGCGAGCACCCGGCGGAGGACGCTCGAGAGGCCTTCGGCGATCAGGGTGATCACTGGGTTCCTCGCGGCCAGCGCCAGGTTCATGTGGAACTCGTATTCGGCCTTGAGGCGCTCTTCCTCGCTTTTCGCCTGTTCCATGCGGCGGCAGATCGCGGCAAGCTCCTCGATGTCCTCGATCGAGCACACCTCGGCGGCGCGGCCGGCGATCTCGCGTTCCAGCAGGCGACGGGCAACGCCCATGTCCTCGATGCCGATGTAGCCGAGCGCCAAAGCGAGATCGAAATAGACGCGGATCACGTCGGAGCCGAGCGGCTCGACATAGGTCCCGCTGCCTTGGGTGCGGCGGAGCACGCCGAGATGCTCGAGGGTCGAAAGGCGTTCACGCAGGGTGGAACGCTGGACGTTCAGCGCCTCGGCGAGTCCGCGCTCATTGGGCAGGCGAATCCTCCCGACACCGGGATGCTCCTTCCCGATTTCGACGATCAACGAGGTCAGCTTGACGAGCAAGTCATCCATGATAAATGGTCCTACCAATTAGAGAGTATTGCCGAGGAATTTCAGAGTCAAGCCAACTTTATGACATTAGAATGTTGGACCATTGGCTTGATCGGATCGCATGAAGAGGGCGAGCGGATGGGCGGAAGGCTTGCTGGCGCTTGCTGGCGCTGCCGGCGGTGCTTCAGTCCAGCATCTTCGCGAAATCGCTTGCTTGACAGGATTCCGCGTGAATTCTTATATGCGGCCCGGTCGCCTGCGACCCGTGGCGGAGTAGCTCAGCTGGTTAGAGCAGCGGAATCATAATCCGTGTGTCGGGGGTTCAAATCCCTCCTCCGCTACCACCTTTCCCCCCCAAACGCGTGCCTGCGGGAACACATCGTGTCCAAGCAGCGCCGCCAGTCGTCCGCGTAGCTCGATCTTTAGCGGCCCGCCATCGGGGCTCGCCATAACCGTGACGCTCTGGACGAGTTCCCGAAAGGCAGCAGCAGGTTCCTGATCGCCGTTGAGACTGTGCGTGCGCAGAGCTTCGCTGAGGCACTCGACCTGCTGCCGATAGCGGGTGATCGCCGCCGGATGAAGTGAGACCACCTCCGGCGGCTTCTCAGCAGCAAGGAGGTCCAGTTCGAGCCGCTTGCGCTCGGCGCGCAGCTCCGCGAGCCGGTCCTTGACCTCATGCTCCTCGGCAATTCCCTTGGCATAGGAATCAAGGAGCCTCTCAAATTCCCGCTTGGAGCGCGCAAGCTGCCGCTCCAACCTGTCCCGGCCCGCGATCATGCTGGCGGCAAGGCGCTTTCGCTCCGCATTATAGGATTCGACATAGGCGGCGATCAGCGCCGGGTCACGCAGGTTCTCCGTCAGCCCGTCGAACACCGTCTTCTCGATATCTCCGAGAACATAAGCGCGCCGGTTCTCGCAGGTGCCCGACTCCTTCATCCGGGAGCATTGGATCCGGATGACGCCCTTTCTCTCGTCCTTCATCGACATTCCGCCGCCGCAGCACCCGCACCGCAGCAGGCCGGAAAGGAGGTGGCGCGGCCGCCGCTTCTGATGCGGCGCCGGCCCGCCACGCTCGCAAGCGATCGCGATTGCCTTTTCAAAGGTATCTTGGTCGACGATACGCAGGCGCTCGGCATCGGCGTGTTGCCACTCCGTCGGCGGATTGACCCGCGAGACGCGACGTCCCGTATCCGGGTCCTTGATCATCCGGACCTTGTTCCAGACGATATGGCCCGCGTAGATCTCATTGCGGATGATGCCGTTGTGGCGCGCCAGCGAGCCGTTGATCGCCGAAGCCGACCAATACCTACCGCGCGGCGGCGGCACGCGACGCGCGTTCAGGGATGCAGCGATCTCTCGCGGCGTCTTGCCGTCGACATAGGACGCGTAGATCTCCCGCACGACGGCGGCCTCGTCCTCGTTGATCTGAAATTCTCCAGGCTTGCCCGGGACAGGCCGATATCCATAGGCCCTGCCGCCGGCGTGGCGGCCCTCGCGCACGACGCCCGACAAACCACGTCTCACCTTGTGTGCGAGATCCTGAAGGTACAGAGCACCCACAAGGCCGCGAATTCCGATCTGAATCTGATCCGCCTTGCCGTCATGAATCGCCCGCAGTTCAACCCCAAGGAAGTTGAGGCGCTTCCAGATGCCTGCCAGATCCTCCTGGTCGCGTGAGAGCCGGTCCAGCGCTTCGACGAGGATGACCTCAAAAGCCCGGTCACGCGCGGCATCCAACATCCGCATGAGGCCGTCGCGACCAAACATGGACGCGCCCGACCGCGCACGATCATCGAAGAGAGCGACGACCTCTAGGCCGTTCCGATCCGCGTAAGAGCGGCAAAGGGCGACCTGGTCGTCAATCGACCGCTCTTGCTGCAGCTCCGTTGAGAATCGGGCGTATATCGCGGCGCGCGTCATTACTTTCATTCCGAATTTGGAGAGCCGGCCGTCGCGCCGGCCTTGGCATGATCCTCCCGCGCGGTGGCCCGCGCAAGAGTCTGCACGAATTTGAGCAAGCCTGGATCGGGACTGGCGGTTGCGCGGCGAGGTTTGTTTGGCGCCACCCGTTCAGTGCGCGCCTTGTTTCGCCCCTTCACCACCGCTCCGGCGGTGCTGCTCTGCGGGTTAGCGGTCATGAGGAACAATTGGTCCCGCCATGCAGGCTGGCGCCTCGCCCATTCCTCGCAAAACATGAATACTTGGATGTACTATAGCTGCGGTTGTATTGTTAAGAATTTTATAATACTTTTGATTGTATCATAAAGTTAAGGGCTAATACTGCTGCGTAGGAACGAAATGCAACTGAAGGTGCACGGCGAGATGAGCTTGGCAGAGATCAGGAAGGCCCTCGTTGAACTGCTGCACGAGGTCGAAGCCAGCTACGCTGTGAGTCATTCGTTCGGCGCCACTCTCTATATCAATCCCACGAACGGCTTCGGCGACAGGGTCACGCCGCGCGATGAGGCTGGCGGCGAGATCAAGAAAGTGAATTGCCGCGGCCCCTACCGAAGCGCTGCAGACGGATACGGTCTCTGATGGAGGGATCAATGGTGACAGATGCAGGAAAGCGATCGAGGGCAGTCGGCATCAGCACGACGCGGTTCCTCGAAAAGAACGAGCGTCGACCCCGGGGCGCCGACCCCGCAAGCAAGGAAAGCTCATGTCGAAGCCAGATGACGATTTGAGCGCCAGCGTGCTGTTCGAACTCAACGCCTTCATGAGTGAGAAAGCCGTCCTCAAGGCCACCTCGCTTAGCCGCGCCTCAATCCACCGCAAGCGTCTTGCTGGCCAGTTCCCTGAGCCCGAGCAGATCACTGAAGGACGTGTGGGTTACCGCTTCCGCGATGTGCAGGAGTGGCTCGCCGACCCGATCGGCTGGGCTATGCGGAGAAATAGTCCTGATATCTGAGAACGCCCCTGATCGCGTCCGCATCGACCAGACCTTTCCCCGTCCCAACCATCGTTATGATGTCGGCCCAAAGGGCGAGCGCAGCACGCTTCTCATCCTGATACTCGTACACATCGTAAACGGCACCGATCGTCCTGTCGGTGTGATTGAGAACCTTCTCGCGATCAAAGCGCGGCACCTTGAAGGCTGCGAGCTGCGTTGACCCTGTGCGGCGCAAATCGTGCGGCGTGAACTTGTCTAATCCGAAATGCTCAAGGTTGCGCGAGATTGCATGCGCGATCGCCGAGCGCGTCAGGTGATGGCCCTTCCCTTCGCTTGGAAAGAGATATCCGTCTTCGTCCGTCGTTTCGAGGAGTTCCTCGATGATCGACAGCGCCTGCGGCGAGAGCGGTACAAGATGCGCTCTTTTGTTCTTGGAACGACGAGCGGGGATAACCCAAGCCGCGCCGCGAATGTCGATCTCTTTCTTGTTGATTCCGGCGACCTCTGTTGAGCGCTGCATCGTGAGTGTCAGAAGTCTCAGGAAGAGCTTGGTGCGACGAGCGAGCGGGGCCGTATCCAGGCCGTTCCAGAACAGCTTGAGCTCATCCAGCGTCAGATACCTGTCCTTGACGTTCTCTGGTGACGGCGGCTTTATTCGCTGGCATGGCGATACCGCGATAAGGTCGCGGTCCACAGCAAAGTTGAACATGCGCCTGACGACGGCAAGCACGCGATTGGCTTGTACGGGCGCGCCGCGTGCGACGACCGAGTCGAGCAGTTCGATGATCTGCCGTTTGGTGACCTTCCCGATCTTGAGCGCACCGATCTGGGGAATAACATCGCGCTCGATGATGCGCTCATCTTCCTCCCAGGTGCGCTTGCGGGGCTTCGCGTATTTCTCAATATAGTCCTCGGCAAGGTCGCGAACCGTGGGGGCCGCCCTCCGGACATAGTTGGCCTGAACGTTGTCGCTGGCTGGGTCTTCACCGGCCTCGACCCGCTCAAGCGCCGCTGCATAGAGCTGGAGAGCCTGCGCCAGCTTGAGTTTGGGGTACCTGCCGAAGGTTAGCCACCGATCACGTCCTTCGTAGTCATACTTGAACACAAAGGACTTTGCTCCCGTCGGGGCCACCCGGATGCCAAGCCCTTTGAGGCCGTTCGCCCACACGATTTGGCGCTTTTCTGCGGGTTTCAGCGCCTTTATACCCCTGTCGGTAAGGTCAATTGAGAGGGTTTTCTGGCTACCTTTTGGGCTACCTAAGTGGACGATATTTGATGAATTCTCATGATACAGCATGTAACAACAAAACAGATTTTAAAGTATTGATGTGTAATACTATTTATTGTTTCATTCTATACCTATCGGCGTCAATGAAAATCGGCCTGATAGGACTTTTAATCAGGTGGCCGTGGGTTCGAATCCCACCGCGGTCACCATATTTTCTGCGGATTTTGCCAATTCCATAAATACTAAAAATACTTCTGGCTACCTGTCGGGCTACCTGACCCAACGTGCTTCGCCGGGGGCACGGTCCTAGCGCCAGATCTGTCGACTCCGCCATCGATGGCCGCGGCGACTTGAGCCCAAACCGAGAGCGCCTCCGTGAACGGAGCCGTCAGTGATCTCGAACGTTGCCGTTTGCAATTGAGCCGGAATCTCGCAGATTGCGCTGACCTACCCGACGCACCAACAACCGACCTCAGGCAATATCTCGGCGCCCATGCAGCTCTTCCTGCCTTTCGGACCGATCGTCAATCGCGAGTTTCTGTCCAACCATTGGCTGGACCAGCGGCTGCCGCTTGAGCCCGAGTGGGCTGAGCTGAAAGAACGGGCCAAGCAAGCCGCAGCAAGCCTGATCGCGCTGTGGGCAAAGGAAAAGGACCGCGTGGCGCGCTATGGCGATGAAGCGGGCCTCGAAGAGAAATTCATCCAGCCAGTCTTTGAGATTCTCGGCTGGAGCATCAAATACCAAGCGTTCCTGCAGGGCCGCGAACCCGACTACGCGCTGTTCACCGACGACGGCAAGCTCGGCGATGCGATCATGGCGGGGCGCGGCAATCCGGATTTTTGGCTGCATGCCGCCGTCGTCGCCGACGCCAAGGCCTGGCACGTCAGCCTCGACCGCCCGCAAAAGATCGGCAGCCGGCGCGAGTATCCACCGGAACAGATCGAATGGTACCTGGATCGCAGTCGCTGCGATTTCGGCATCCTGACCAATGGCAGGCTGTGGCGGCTGGTTCCGCGCGACATCGAACGCAGCCGCCCGCGATTCCAGACCTATCTTGAAGTCGATCTCCCGGCACTGATCGAACGCATCATCACGCCGCAGGCCCAGCTCCAGTTCGAGGTCATCGGCCCCGACCTGGAGCTGTTCATGCGGTTCTTCCTGCTGTTCAGCGTTCACGGCTTCGCGCCGGCGCCGGGGCGAAAACCGCTCATCCGCCGCGCCATTGACGGCAGCTCCGAACACGCGTTCGGCGTTAGCGAAGAACTCAAGGAGCGGGTCTTCGAGGCCCTGCGCCTGTCAATAGAAGGCCTGATCCGGCATGAGCAAAATGGACTCGATCCCGCGAAGGATCTCTCCCTTTGCCAGTCGCAGAGCTTTGTTTTTCTGTACCGGCTGCTCTTTATTCTCTATGCCGAAGATCGCGGCCTGCTCCCCTACGAGCGGAATGAAATCTACACGCGCAACCGGTCTCTCGCCCGGTTCCGCACCGAGGTTGCAACCAAGCTTGACCTCATGCAGCGCGGGCTTGACCGGCAGGGCTTCAGCAAGACATCGACAAATCTCTGGGGCGAACTCAAGGCCCTGTTCGATATCATCGACAGCGGCCACAAACGTTACGATGTGCCGTCATACAATGGCGGCCTCTTCAATCCAGAAGACCACCCCTTTCTCGAACAGAAAGCGATTTCGGATCACTACATCGCCCTGATCCTCGACCAGCTCAGCAGGGCGCCGCACCGCGACCGACCCGAGCTTGGGCTCTTCCGCGTTGACTATCGCGACCTTGCGATCCAGCAGCTCGGCAGCGTCTACGAGGGGCTACTGGAATTGCGCCCGCGCTACGCCGCGGTGGATATGAGCGTGATCCGCAAGCGCGGGCCGGGAAACCGGGTGGAACGCATCATTCCCGTGAGCGACACCCCGCCGCAAGGGTTCGAGCGCATCGGCACCGTCTATCCGGCGGAATCAATCTATCTCGAAACGGATAAAGGCGAGCGCCGCGCCTTCGGCAGCTACTATACCCCCGACCAAATCGTCAATCACATGGTCGACGCCGCGCTCTCGCCGGTGCTGAAGGCGATCGAGAGCGCACTGCGGGCCGAACTCGAGACGGTCGAAGCGCGGATCGCAACCGGGCCGGTCGAGGAGCGAATCGCTTTCGAGCGCGAGCGCGACACCATCGCCGGCTCGTTCGATGACCGCGTCCTGATGCTGCGCGTTCTCGATCCCGCGATGGGATCCGCTCATTTCCTGATCCGCGCCTGCCAGTACCTTGCCGAAGAAATCGCAACCAATCCCTACACCAGCGATCCTGACGCGGACCGGAACACCCAAGGCGAAGCCTCGATCCTGTTCTGGAAACGCCGCGTCGCGGAACGGTGCCTCTACGGCGTCGATGTGAACCCAATGGCGGTTGAACTGGCGAAGCTGGCGCTCTGGCTCGAAACCGTGGCGGTCGACGCACCGCTGGCCTTTCTCGATCATCATTTTCAAACGGGCGATTCTCTCATCGGGGCGCGGATACGCCGTCTTGATAGTCTGCCCGGGAAGGCGCTCGTTACCGGCATCTTCGAAAACGAGATCACGGAGGCGCTGCCGTCGCTGCTTGAGCCGCTGGCCGAGATACGCGCCATACCATCCTCTTCTCTGGAGGATGTGAAACGCAAGGAGCAGCTCTTCAAGCGTCGCTTCCGCGCAGCGGAACAGCGCTTCGAGAATGTCGCCGATGTCTGGTGCGCGAACGCGATTGGCCTGCTGCCCGAAGGAGCGAGCCCGGCGGACTATGCAGCCGTTGTCCAGACACTCGCGCAAAGACGCAAGAACGGGTCCGGCGCCGCGGACGCGCTCATTGACGCGAGCCGCAAAGCGCTCGACGAGAAAGGGATCATCTGCTTTCACTGGGAGCTGGCATTCCCCGAGGTGTTTCTCACCGGTGAGGGCGATCCCGGCTTTGATGTCGTCATCGGCAACCCGCCCTACGACGTTCTCGCCGAGAAAGAGGCGGGGCCGCGCGTCGCGATATTGCGTGGCTTCATCCCTCAGGATCCGTCGCTTGCGCCCTCGCTTGTTGGCAAAAACAACCTCTATAAACTCTTCCTTTGCCGCGCCCTGGAGCTTGCCCGCAGCGGCGGCTACGTGAGCTTCATCGTTCCAATGCCACTGCTCGGGGACGAGCAGGCGATCGGTATGCGCAAGGCTCTTCTCGCGTCGGGTTCATTCAGCCAGATTCACGCTTTCCCGCAGAAGGACATCCCTGCACGGCGCGTCTTCCGCGACGCGAAGCTCTCCACGGCGCTCTTCGTGTTCCGGAAGGGCGACCCCGCCGATGGAGAAGCGTTTCCTTCGGTGCGCCATCCCGCGAACGTCATCGACCCGGCTTCGCCCTCGCTCGCCGTGCGTACGGCGGAGATTCCGCTCTACGACCCTGGCAACCTGACTATCGTGAGCTGCGCGCAGGACGATTGGGATCTCGCTGTGCGCATTGCGCAGCGCGGCGGCATGCGGCGCCTCGGCACGCTCTGCAAGTCGTTCCAGGGCGAGGTCAACGAGACTACGCATGCCCGCTTCCTGACTGATCGGCCCGACGGCGAGAACGCGCTGGTCCTGCGCGGCGCGAATGTGTGCATGTACGTTCTGCGCGAGGCATCGCAGGGCGAGGCGCTCTATCTTGACGCCGCGGCGTTTCAGGCCGCCTACCCGAACAGCGAGAAGGCCTTCCACAGCCGGGTAGAGCGCATCGGGTTTCAGCGCAGCGCGCCGCAGAACAACTACCGCCGCGTCATCGCCGCCTATGTTCCCGAAGGGGAATTTTGCTTCGACACCATCAGCTACATTCCGCGCGCCACAAGCACGCTCGTCGATCTCGACCTTCTCCTCGCTGTTCTGAATTCCAAACTCATCGACTGGTATTTCACCATCGGCAGCACGAATTCCAAGGTGAACGAATACCAGTTCAATATCCTCCCCTTTCCGGCATTCCGGCAGGAGGCCACCGCGAAGGAGATCGGGCTCCTCAACGAGCTCTTGCCGGAGATCGAAAGCTATCCGGTGGAAGTTGCCAGTGCGCTTGCGCCGCTCTTTGCCGACGCCCCGTTCAGCCCGGCGCTGGGCGATATCTTGATCCGGCTTTCACGCGCGGTGCGGAGAATTGAAAACGCACGCGGCCCCGTCAGCCGCGCCGCACGCGCGAAGCTCGACCCGAAGGCGCAGCCCCTGCAGAACCTCATCGACGATATCCTGTTCCGCATCGCCGGTTTTTCCCGCCGTGAAGTCGAAGGCCTCGCGCGCCGCCTCGACGAGATGGCCTGACGGCCTTAGGCCGGCTCAAACAGCGCAACGCAAGACTCGGTGAGAGACGTCTGCAAATCCCGCCGCCTTTGATACGGGTCGGCAGCGAGCGCTCGTTCATCGTCGTTGAGTTCAGCGAGGAAAGCGTAACCCTGCACGCAGTCGGCGATCATTGTCATCCGGTTTGGCGGGTGGCCGTGCCGCGTGAGCTGCGCGAGATCGTCCCAATCGAAAGCGGTTCCGTCGCGGAGTTTTGCCGCGAAGCGTTCGGGGTCGAAACGGTCACGCACCTGCCACAGCTTTAGCACGACGAGCCTTCGGATCAGCGGCTGGTTCAAAGGGCGCGTAGCGAACATCGCAAGGTCGTATACGTCGCGGGCCTTGTTGCGCTGGTAACAGGCGCGGATCTTCTCGGCGAGGAGCTCGGGCAGGGCAAGGCAATTGATGTCGGTGGGCGGGAACGGCAGCGCCGCAAAGTAGCTCTGCGCGATCTGCGCCCGCCGCTCCAGCGGGAGCGTCGGGGTTTCCCTGCGGCTGACCTGGAACTTGATTTCGCTGTCGCCGCCCGTATTCCACTCGTGGGCGTAGGCCGGGTTCACGCCCCACGACATGCCGTCCTCGGATTCGTAATACCGCCCGTCGGAGATTGAGAAGCTGACTCCGTGAAACGGCGCCTCGAAGGCCGCCATCATATCGAGGATCACGTCCTGATGGTCATGTTCCTCGACGCCGGTGAAGTCCAGGTCGGTCGAGAAGCGGCCCTGGCTGCCGATTATCATCTTGCGAAGGCAGGTACCGCCCTTGAATGCGAGACGATCCAGCAGACCGCGTTCGGACAGCAACTGCAGAAGGAAAGTCAGCACGATCTCCTTCTCCGCGATCATGATGTCGCGAAGCCCTGACTCGGCGGCGTAGCGCTGAACCTGCGGCCGGGTCAGCATCGTCATGCTCCCTTTCCGATCTTGTGGCGCTTGCCGCGCCCGGCGCTCTCCCGGAAGGCTTCCGGCGGAACGTTCACGATCAGATGCCACGCTGCGTCATACCCCACTGCCTCGCCGGCCGGCTTGCGCGGCCCGAGGAACGACACGCCCGGCCGGTCGGCCATGCGCTGCATGCGCGCGCGGATGGGCTCGGGGGTTTCCGCCCCGGTGTGGTCAGCCAGCCAGCCGACGCGCCGGACAAGTGCCGCGGAGCCGATGCGCTCCAGATAGGTGAGCGCCTTTTCCCAGTCGAAGCGATAGGCGGCGGCGGCAAAAACCGCGGCGGCCTCGCCGACGCCGCCGGCAAGGTGCGGACGATCGATGCAATCGAGGACCGTCTTTTCGCGGTCGGACATCATGACCGGGTAGCCGAAGGCATCGACCGGGCCGAATCCGAAAAAGCGCCGCGGCCCGGCTTTGATGATCCGCACCTTTGTCCCGTGAATTTCCTTCGGGCGGACGTGCTGCGGCGTGACCAGGAAGATCGTGCTGCGAAGCTGCGTGGTCATGCCGTAGTGCGCCGCCGCGGTGGCGAAGCCGAAATAATATGGCTGCGCAATGCGGCTCGCGAGCGCGAGCAGATTGGATTCGCCCAGGGCCTGCGGACCCTGATCCGGGGGTATCAGCAGGTATTCGCCCCAGCCGCCGCGTTCCAGCCAGCCCTTGCGCCGCAGGGAGCGGATCACATGGTCGGCGGCTTGAGGCGAGGTGCCGAGCACCCGGATGATCTCTTGGCGCGTGGTTTCGCGACGGCCCTGTTCGCTCAGCGCGAGCACGACCCTGCTTTCCTGCGTCGATAGCGATCTGAGAGCGAATTCCATGATACTGTTTCTCACAAAACAAAGGGGATACCTTTGTTATGCCAACAATTGTATCATAGAACTGCCTTCTACACAATCATGCACGAAACAAAGGAAAATACTTTGTTTCGTGCATGGAAAGCTAACGGTCGTGGCTGCGAGCTGAGTTCAGCTCTTTGCCGGGAGGGACAGGGAAGGCTGATAGGAGCCACCCCGATTTCCCTCGAAGTCATACTCATAGAGCGTCAGCGGCCCGATCGCGGTCTGCCGCTGGCCGAGGAAAAACGAAAACGCGCCGGGTGCCGCCATGAACAGGTGGACGCGGCCGCCGCGCCCGGATGCCTCCCGTATCGCCTTGATCTGCCCGGTCAGCGCCTCGGCGAGGTCGAAGGCGTGCCGTCCGCACATGACCGACCGCGCCCCCGGCCCGGTTGAGAGTTGGACGGCAAGGAACCGGGATGCCGCCGGCAGGTTGGCGCTGACATAGGCGCGGACCGCGGGCGCCACGTCGTGGGTGAGGCCGACGGCGACGACGATGTCCTCGCCGCCGGAATCCAGCGTCTCCTCCGAGAAGACCCATTGCGGCCAAGCCGGGTCCGCAGGGAGATCGTCGGGCGCCCAAATCCGCTTTCCCAGCGTGCGCTGCTCAAGCTCGATCATCCGCCCCGATTTGATGTTCAGCACCGACCCCGCCGCGAAGGACAGGGTCAGATGGGCGTCGAGAACAAGCCGCAGCCGCTCGCCCTCCTTGGCGGCATCGAGAAGAAAGGTCTTGAGCGCAGGATAAAGATCCAGACGCCAATCGGCGTCCGGCCGGATTTGCCGCTCGGCGAAGTTCGGCACCAGATTGAGCACTTTCGTGCAGCGATCCTCCAGCCGGTCGGTCGCGTGCTCGAAAGACTTCACGCCATAGATTCTTGGCCGTCCTTCCCCCGCTTCCCCAATCAGGCCTTCCTTCTCGCACTGGCCGCGGAAATTGCCGCGGGTGAATTCAAGCCGGCCCTGCGCCGCCCACTGGAAGACCACATCGTCATAGATAAATGCGCTTTCGCCGAGCGGTACCCGGCGGAGCCCCGCCAGCCGGAAGTGAAGGTCGAGCCGCTCCCGCAGCGCTTCAAGCGAGTCGCCCGTTTCGGAGAAGGCGAGCGTGCGGGCGAGGAACCGAAGGTCGGCTTCGTCGATGCCGAGGTGCTCGCGCCAGAATTTCCGCACCTGCCCCATCGCGCTGCGATCGGTCGCGCCCGCGTAGAGCATATCGACGCGAAGCGTGTGGGAGCGCTCATTGACCAGCTTGCGCAGCGGGTCTTCCCGGTTGATGCGCCAATTGGTGACGAGCTGAAAGCGGGCGCCTTCGCCCTCTGACGCGTAACCGCGCTGCGCGGCCAGCGCCCGCTGGAGCAGCGAGCGCGCGTTCGCGTTTATGAATTCCGGGTCGGCGACCTGCATGTATCCGTAGCTGTCCGGCGTCACATGCCACTTGCACTGGATGTGTTCGCGGCGCAGCGGCTTGCCTTCCTGGTCGAGGATCGGCGGGTCGTACTCGACCCAGATGTCATCGAACCCGCCGGGGCCGCTCTCGAACCCCACCTTGGCGATCGGGCCGGCAGGATCAAGAAGCCCCGTCGCCTTGAGCCAGAACATCCGCGCCTGAAAGGAATCGCCGTCGCGGCGAACGGTTACCGCCTGTGTCATGCTCAATCCGCCCCGTCGCGGAAAGGCGGCGTCGGCTTCATGTCCGCGAGCAATTCGACGGCTCGCTCGAAGGTCACGGGGCGGTCGGGATAGGCATCAAGAATCAGGGTCGGGAGCAGTCGCTGCGTCAGGTCGGAAAAGGTGAACCCGACGCCCTTCTTGTCCTGCGCTCCTGTCAGCTCGACGACCCGGTCGATCTGCGATTTCTTGAAACCAAGGTCTGCCAGCGGCTCCTCGACGACCGCGCGGCGCTGGGCTTCGTTGGGCCTGCGGAACTCGAAGATCTCGGCGGCGCGGCGCAGGACGGCGGGATCGATGGAGGTCAGGCGGTTGGTGCAAAGGACGATCGCGACCGGCAGGTGCTGTTCCGCGAGGCGGTCTACACCCCGGATGAAGGCGTTCACCCCGGCGCGGTCTTCATGGTGCATCTGCGCCGCCTCGCGGCTTTGCGTCACCGCGTCGGCCTCGTCGACGAGAAAGATGATCCCGCCCGACGCCTTCCCGCCCGAGCGCCGGAGCTTCTCCGCCGCCTTGAGCACGGTGTCGAAGGCGGCCGAAAGGAGCAGGGTCATCTCGCCGACCTTGCCGCTTCCGCGCGTCGCAAGGCTCAAGGGGTACAGCGTCACCCCTATATGCTCCTGCCGCGCGACCGCGTCCCCGATCGTTTCCGAGAGCGCGGTCTTGCCGGTGCCGACGTCGCCGGCGAGAACAACCAGCGGCGGGCGGCGCTCCAGGTAGTCAAGCGCGGTCGCGGCGCCGTTGTGGTGCTTCTTCGCCCATGCTTGCGGCCCGGCGGGATTGACGAGGACAGCAAGAACTTTCCTCAGGCGCGTCTTTGCCTCGTCTATGCCGACGAGCCGGGCAAGCCGCCTGGCGGCGCCCATGTCCGGATAGTCAAGGCGCCGGTCGAATAGGTCATCGATGGAGAGGGACTCGCCGTTCATCAGCGCCTCACCGTGGCGCGGCCGAGGCCCCGGCCGCCGGCGACATAGTTGAGATCCTCGGCCCAATTCCCGGCCTCCAGCGCCGGCGCCGACCCGGAGGTGCGCTGAAAGGGACACGACTGCTTGATCGCATCGCGCTCCGCCTGCGTTTTCGACCACCATTTGTCGTTGTAGGACATGAACGACGTGAACGAGGCGCCCGCCACATCCAGCCGGGGCCGAATCTTGCCCGGATCATCGTCGGCAACGAGCGTGCCGCCCGGCAGAGCCTTGTAGCGCACCGCGGCTTCGGTCCACTTTCCATCGCGCTTGAAGCCGTACTCGACGTACGCGACGACATCGTGCTTGAGCATCTCGACCAGTTCCTTTTCGTAGTCGTCGATCCAATGATCCGTCGGCGACCCGTAGAGAGACTGGAAGCGGAGGAGATCCGTCGCCACCTTCGACGCAATGCGCTTCGCGTGCGCGACGGTGAATGTTTCGCTGTCAGTTACGGAAAAGCTGGTGCTCATATAGCCTCACGGATTGAAAGTCGGTCCGAAGACCTTTTGCCAATAACGCACGGTCTCCCCCTTGGTGATCGCCCGCAGCGCCGAGTCGATCGCGTCCCCTGCATCGAGCGCCGCCTCGCTGATCCTGCTCTTGTTCTCGGGTGTGTACAGCGTGGCGACATTGTTCTCGCAGTTGACGGGATCCCAGATCCGCACCGGATCGGTGCTCGCCGCACACTCGCCCGGATCGTAGTAGTCGTCGAAGGCGATCACCGTCTCGAAGTCATCGTTGGCGAGGTAGGCGAAGATCTTGGCGAGCGCCGACGCATAGTCATCGAGGGCGAGGCCGCGGTCGGCGAGATAGGCGACGATGAGCTCGACCATGAAGGACTTGAACCGGAACTTCTCGTCCTCCTGCTTGCGCAGCTGGCACCAGAATTTCAGGAGGCGGACGATCTGGGCATAATGCCGCTCGTTCTCCGCCTTGCGCTTGCGAATGAAATCAAGATGCATCGGCACGCTGGTCATCAGCTTCTCGCCGGTCTCCTGCGAGATCAGGTGGCCGCGCCACTCCGGATCGCCGTCATAGAGGATGGGGACGACATCGACCTCATTGCCGGTCGAGATAAAGTTGACGCCGACCGAATAGGTCTTGCGCTTGATCTGCTCGGGCTTGAAGTTCGGAAAGGCCGTCTCGAGCTTCTTCGCGAGCCACTCGATCAGGTCGGCGATCTTCTCCGGCGCCGACTCCGAGGCGATGTAGCAGGCCACATCGATGTCGCTGATCGACTTGAGCGCCGTCCCCTTGGCGAGGCTCCCGGACAGCAGCATCTTCTTCAGGGCGAAGTCCGGATGATCGGCGAGGTACCCTTCGAGCTTGTCGCGCAGTCGGTTTGCCTGGGCGCGCAGTTCGGCGGCGTCCTCCCGCTTGAGATTGACGCGCTCGTCCGCGAAACGGACGAGGTCAGCCTGATTCACATGGTCGCGGCTCATGCCCCGTCTCCGATCTTGCCCTTGTCGACTCCGACATGGCATATATGTCCTGTTTATGTAGTGCCGGGCGACAAACCCGTCAAGCCCGGCATGTCGGAATCGCCATGGCCCCCAAGAAACCATCTGAAATCTTCCCGCAGCGGCTCAGAGCCGCCCGAGACCTACGGCAATGGAGCCAAAGCGAGCTCGCCGCGCGCGCCAAGCTGCCGCCGAGTTCGGTCGCCCACTTCGAGACCGGCTCCCGAAAGCCGTCGTTCGATACGCTCCGGCGACTCGCCGTCGCGCTCGTGGTGTCGACCGACTACCTCCTTGGCCGGGTCGACGATCCCGCGCTGGCCGAGGCGGGCGACCCGCTCTACCGCGATGTCGGCAAGCTCACCGGCGCCGACCGCGAGATGGCCATGGAGTTCATGCAGATGCTCTCAAAACGAAAGCCGCCCAAAGCGTCATAGGAGCGCCGCGCCGTGAGCCTCGCCTTCCGCCTGAAGATGGCCAAGCAGAAGGGCGAGGCGTTCTTGCGCGATGAAGGCATCACGGCGCTACCGGTCGATCCGTTCGCGATCGCGGCAAGCCGCGACATCGAAATCAAGGCCAAGCCAGACACCGCCGGCGGCGTCTCCGGCATGCTGCTACGAAACGGCAACAATTTCGGCATCGTCTATGCGACGCATATAAAGAGTGAGGGCTTCCAGCGATTCAGCGTCGGGCACGAGCTCGGCCACTTCTTCCTCGACGGACATATCGATCACATCCTGCCCGAGGACGGCATCCACACCTCCCATGCCGGATTTGTGTCCGGCGACCCGTATGAGCTAGAGGCCGATCATTTCGCCGCCGGGCTCCTCATGCCCGAAAGCCTGTTCAAGCGGGCGCTCGTAAAGCTCGATCCCGGTCTTGCCGCGGTCGAAAGCATGGCGACGCTCTGCAAGACCTCGCTGACGGCCACTGGCATTCGCTGTGCCGAGCTGTCCGATCGCGCGGTCGCCGTCATCATCAGCACCGGGCAGACGATCGACTATTGTTTCATGTCGGACGTCATCAAGTCATTGCCCGAGCTGAACTGGCTGCGAAAAGGATCCGCCGTGCCGCCGGCGACAGCCACCTCCGCGTTCAACAAGAACGCCGGCAACGTGCGTGACGGCCGGCGCGAGGCGGCCGATGTCGACGCCCTTGACTGGCTGGGTGGCAAAAGGTCCGTGATCCTCTCCGAGGAGATTGTTGGCCTCGGCAGCTACGGCAAGACGATGACGGTTCTCTCGTCTGGGAACCTTGGCGGCGATGACGGCCAGGGCGATGATGATGACGGCGATGATGATCGTCTTGCCGAAAGCTGGACGCCACGGTTTCGCCGTTGACTAACTTCAGGCGTGAGCATTTCGGCCGGGGGCGTCCGCGCTGATTGCAGGCGCGGGCACGCGGCAGTCATTATCTCCCTGATCTGGCGCGATATTCCGGCGGCAATTCGCATTGCCATCGCCGGTTGCGGTATAATGAAAAGAACAAGAATAACAATGGAATAGAGGGATGAGCGTCGACGACGGAGATGTCTTCAAAAGCAGTGCGACAGCGGGGCAGAAGCTCCTGCTGCAACTCGAATTCCTCGCACAGGCCGGCAGTGCCTCGGTCCTGACTCCCGCCACCGAAAACGGCGCTCCGTCGCGCCGGACGGCGACCGCGTCAGCGGTCGCCGACACAGTGATGCAGCTGATCGTCCAGCAACAACATGAAGAGCAGATCCGCCTTATCAACGAGCGCCTCGACCGAATGGACGAGGCGTCGGTGCGCGCCCTGCAGGACATCGAAGACGAACTGGCGGAGGTTCGCCGGGAGCGGACGAAAATGCGCGAGCAAGCGTATCACGACGAACAGGGCCGCGCGATCTTCATGAAAGCTGACGCGAGCGCGGCCTTCTACGAGGACGGCACGCAGCTCGACGACGAAACGTTCGGCGCGGTCAAGGATCGGCTGACCGGCAAGCCTACGTGGGATGATTTGCAGAACAACTTCGGCAAGGAAAACGATCTGCTCACCGCTGCCGACCAAATCCACGCTCACGACGCAACACGGAACCAGATCCGGGAGGATCTCGCTGCGGGCCGCATTAGCGACGAGGAGGCCGTGAACCGTTTGCGGGAAGCTGAAACCACGGCTCCCGAGCGCCTGCACGCAAATCTGACTCCGTCCGGCGCGCAACCGCCAACCGCGGCCGAATTCTCCGACGACGAATTCGCCCAGGCATCCACCCGCACCGCACTCGACACACCGGCATGGAACCCCAAGCCGCTTACGCTTTGAGGCAGCATCCGCTACTTCCCACAGTGGCGATCGATCAGGACTGACAACACACCGACGGCATCAAGATCCTTGTGTGCGTTGAACACATCATGGATTTCCCTCAGGCTTCCTTCCTGATGAAAGTGCCAATCGACTACGCAGTCCGCCTTCGTGCGGTTTCCCGCCAGAGCGTAGAGGTACGATGCCATGTCTGCCGCGCCCGCAAGAAAGCTCGCGCGCTCGTGGCCGTCCATCTTGTCCATGACGTCCCCGGCGGTGATCGCGGCTGCCGGGCGCGCGGCTACCACACCAAGTAGAATCGCTGCGCTGTACAGAATCCATCGTGCACGCATTCTGTCCATCCGTTCGTTTTACTGCGGAGAAAGGGAGCCTTTTTGTCAATATTCGAATGGACAGAGATTCAACGCATGGTTATATTAGAAAGCGGCTGAAGTCGCGGCCTTTTGGGGGGGCGGGCCGACAGATGTCAACCGTTTCCGCAGGGCGCCGAAAGGGCTCCTTTTTGCAACCCTCTCATGCTCGCCCACCGGGCCGAATCCATCGCGGCCCGTCCCTTCAATCTTCGACCAGGCCGCGTCCTGCAGAGGCCGCGCATCACGCATATTCATGAGGATCGGCTACGCGCGCGTATCGACAGACGAACAGAATCTCCGTCTCCAGCTAGACGCGCTGCGCGCCGCTGGATGCGAGCGAATCTACCGCGATGACGGCATCTCCGCCGTCGCCCGCGACCGGCCGGGCCTCAGGCGCGCGATCAAGCGCCTCAAGTCCGGCGACGTGCTTGTCGTCTGGAAGCTCGATCGCCTCGGCCGCTCTCTCGCGCACCTGATCGAGGTCATTACCGGCCTGCGCGATGACGGCGTCGGCTTTCATTCGCTGTCGGAGGCGATCGACACGACTACGCCCGGTGGTCGCCTGATCTTCCACGTCATGGGCGCGCTCGCCGAGTTCGAACGCGAACTGATCGCCGAGCGGACAAGAGCCGGGATGAGCGCGGCCAAACGCGCCGGCATTCGCCTCGGCCGGCCACTGAAACTCACCGCCGCGCAGGTCGAGAAGGCACAGGCACGGATCGATGCAGGCGAAACAGTGGCGGGAGCCGCAGCCAGTCTCGAAGTCAATCAAACCACGCTGGCGCGGGCGCTCCGGCGCCGCCGTGAGGGCGCAACCGTGCCGATTTGAGCTGCATTGGAGTCAGGGGGAAGGGTCGGTATCGACAGCGAAAAGGTACCATTTTGCATGATTGCCCGAGCCGGTCTGATCAAGACTATGTCAAGTGAAAAATCATTGCATTGTTTAAGAGACGAAGAGATAATCATAAATATATTAACTATTCTTATGATCAAATCAGTTATGATTGAATGATGGCGAATAGGTACCGTTTTGTAACTCGGATAACGACAGTAAAGCGTGCCGTGCTTTGCGGTATGACGTTCGTGGCGGTAGGCCTCGCATTGGCCGGGGTTCTCACCAATTCGGATCGCGCCCGGACATCACACGCTCCCGCAATCGAAATCGCTCAGCCCGAATTCATTGACGTCGACACCGCTCGCATCGAACAGGTGGCCGCGCCGCCGCCGCCTGCGTTGGAGAGACCCGATGAGGATTAGGCGGCTCCTGCTATCGCTCGCTCTGCTGTTGCCGATCATATGGTCGGCCGCAAGCGACGCGCTTGCCGCCTGCCTCGATCCCGACCGCCCCGAGGGCTCGATCGTCTACAACGCCAGTTTCAATGTCCCGCAATATTGCAACGGCACGGACTGGATCGCGTTTGGCGCCCTGAACCCCGCGGCGGGCGGCGGCGGCTGCACCGATCCCACGGCGACCGAAGGGAAGATCGCGTACAACACGAACTATCATGTACTTCAGTATTGCGATGGCGACGACTGGCGAACGGTCGGCAGCGGCAAGCTGCACGGCGGAAGCGGCTTTCTCAGCTTCGCCGGCCTGACGGATCAATCCCCGTCGACGCTGGTCAGCAGCGGCATTCTCCAGGTCTTACTACAGGAAGGCAGCGCTGCAATCTCGATCGCGGGCAACGGTTCTCCGCAATATCGGATCTGCGCGGATGCGGCATGCGGTGTCGAAACGCAGTCATGGACGAACGGCGCGCTTAGCATCGACGATGGCGCGTTCCTCCAGCTTCGCCTCACGAGCGACGCATCTTTCGGCGGGACACGCAACGCGACCATAACCGTCGGGACCGCCAGTGATGCGTGGGATGTGTCCACGGCGGGGCAGGACACGACACCGGACACCTTCAACTTCAGCGATCAGACGAACGTTGCGCAAGCCACTTTGACATCGTCGAATACGGTGACGATTACCGGCATCAACGATACCGCCAGCGTCTCGGTCAGTGGCGATGGGAGCCCGCAGGTCAGCATCAACGGCGGCGGCTGGGTAACGAGCGGAACGATCGCCAGTGGTCAAACCCTGCAGCTTCGCCTGACCAGCGGCGGCTTTTCGGAAACCAGGGTCGCGACGGTGACCGTCGGCGGCGGCAGCGATCAGTGGAGCGTCAGCACAGGATCGCAGGACACGACGCCGGACCCGTTCACCTTCACCGACCAGACGAACGTTGCTCTGAATACGCTGACGACTTCGAACTCGATCAACATCACTGGCATTGCCGGCGGCGTCAGTGTCTCGGTCAGCGGCGCAGGCAGCCCGCAATTCAGCATCGCCGGCGGCGCGTGGACGACAAGCGGCACCATCACGAACGGCCAGAGCCTGCAACTGCGCCTGACCAGCAACGCTGCACAGAGTACCGCCAATGTGGTTGACATCATGGTGGGCACCGCGAGCGATAACTGGTCGGTGACCACCAACAACTACCCCTATTTCACAGGCGGTTCGGTCGTTGAGAACGGAGGCTACCGCATTCACACCTTCACGACGTCCGGTACGCTCACGATGGTTGCGCCTGGAGACGTGGAATATCTCGTTGTGGCGGGCGGCGGCGGTGGTGGCCGGGGCCAATCGTCCGGCACGGGTGGCGGTGGCGGCGGAGCGGGCGGAATGCTCACCGGTACCGTCGCTATCACCACGACGCAGACGATTACTATTGGAGGCGGAGGCACGGCCGCTGCTACATTTGGTACAAACGGTGGGAATGGCGCTAACTCTTCCATCGGAAATCTTGTCGTTGCGACTGGCGGCGGCGGTGGCGGCGGGACGGGAACTGGGCCGGGCACAGGCGGCTCCGGGGGTGGCGGGCGTGGCGTGTCGTCCACTAATCCGCAAGGCCGCTTAGGGGTCGCGGGGATTGCCGGACAGGGGAAGACCGGGGGCAACGGAATTGAGAGCACTTCAGCCGCAAACCGCGCCGCAGGCGGCGGTGGAGGCAAGGCGACTGCGGGATTAAATGGCGTTGCATCAGCGGGCGGCGATGGCGGCAGCGGACAGGCTTCATCCATCAGCGGGTCGTCCGTCACATATGCCGGAGGCGGCGGTGGCGGCCATGACACCGATGCTGGCGCGGGTGGCACCGGAGGTGGGGGCAGTGGAGCCACTGCAAACAGCGCGGCGGTCGCCGGGACGGCGAACAGGGGCGGTGGTGGTGGTGGTGGCTATACTGCGAGCGCCGATACCGACGCCGGCGCCAAAGCGGCAGCGGCCGGTGGCTCTGGCATCGTGATCATCCGGTATCCGATATAGCTTACAATGTTCGTGCTCGATATATAGTAATAATTCTTTACAAAATTGTATCTATCATCTTATGTTATTTCCTACTTCAACTCTATATACTGTAAATGAGGTTTTGACATATGAAAATAAAAGGCTTTCTTAGCTCAATAGCTGCGCCGCTATTCGCGGGGATGTTATCTGGCAATGTAGTCTTGCACGGATATTCACTGTTTACTACAGGCCAGATTGCTCACGGAGACTTGCAGTCGCCAGACTTGATCGCGGCCACCTTCGCCTCGATAATAGCTGCTGGCCTGGCCGGATATCTTCTGGGCAAAAGGAATTCGGCCCCTGTGGGCCGGCCAGCCCCAAGCAACCCGCTGACGCATCAAGCGCCTAACAAGCCAAGGGATTTTGCGCCGCCGAATCCCTAGTCTAGTGGCTTATCGCATCCGTGCCTCCAAGCTCTGCTTGCGAACCCCGTAGCAAGCTCCGCGCCCGCATCCTTCTTCGCTGAAGCCACCGAGGACAGATCGGGGCGCCCGGGGACACGATGATTATTGTGTCCCCTTTACCCTTCCGCCCCTGATTTGCCTTTCTCTTGAACGGACTGCATAGCGCGAGCACGCTCGATCCCGCGCCGCCGGACGCCGCGTCCCGCTCGGCTTCGCATGCGCTCCTGGCAGGCTTCATCTTTGCATTGCCGCGCCCGCGTGCGCGAGACGCGGGAGAGTAAGAGCAAGGCTTTTCACTTCGTGACGGGTTTGGAGACCGGGAGAGTGGCTCGCGGCCGGCCCGTCGTCACGGAGAAAAGCTATGACAAAGACGCAGAAGACGACGACCAAGAAGATCGAGCTCGCGGCAACGCGGGACATTCCCTTCAACCAGCTGATCCTCAGCCAGGCGAACGTGCGCACGCTCAAGACCGGCGTGTCGATCGATGAACTTGCCGAGGACATCGCGCGGCGCGGTCTGCTGCAGAGCCTGTGTGTGCGGCCAGTGGCCGGCGCCGACGGCGAGCCGACCGGTATGTACGAAGTACCGGCCGGCGGGCGGCGTTACCGCGCGCTCGAAAAGCTGGTGAAGGACAAGCGCCTCGCCAAGACCGCGCCGGTGCCATGCATCGTGCGCGATGAAGGCGTGGCTGAGGAAGACTCACTCGCCGAGAACACGCAGCGCGAGGCGCTGCACCCGGTCGACCAGTTCCGCGCGTTCAAGACGCTGATCGACAAGGGCCTGAGCGAAGAGGAGATCGCGGCGCGCTTCTTCGTGCCGGTCTCCGTCGTGAAGCAGCGCCTGCGCCTTGCCGCCGTATCGGAGAAGCTGCTCCAGGCTTACATCGCCGAGGAGATGACGCTTGAGCAGCTCATGGCCTTCACCGTCACCGGCGATCATGGGCGGCAGGAGCAGGTCTGGGAGCAGATCCGCGAGAGCTACAACGACGAGCCGTATTACATCCGGCGCGTCCTGACCGAAGGCGCGGTCAACGCCTCCGACCGCCGCGCCGTGTTCGTCGGCATCGATGCCTACGCCGCCGCCGGCGGCACGGTCGTCCGCGACCTGTTCGAAAAGGACAACGGCGGCTGGCTTGAGGATGCGGCGCTGCTCGACCGGCTCGCGACCGAAAAGCTGAAGGCCGAAGCGCAGACGCTGGCCGCGGAAGGGTGGAAATGGATCGCCGCCGCGATCGACTTCCCCTACGGCCACAAGCAGGGCCTGCGGCGCCTTGTCGGCGAGACCGTCGCGATGAGCGAAGAGGAGGAGGCCGCCCGTGCCGCGCTCAACGAGGAATACGACCGTCTACAGGCCGAGCATGAGGACGCCGAGGAACTGCCCTACGATATCGATGAGCGCCTGGGCGAGCTCGAGCACATGATGGAGGCACTCGACGACCGCCCGGTGAAATACGATCCGGACGATATCGCCCGAGCCGGCGCGTTCATCAGCCTCGACCACGATGGCCGGCTCTATATCGAGCGCGGCTATCTCAAGCCGGAGGACGAAGTGCGACCTTCGCCGTCCGGGAACGCGGAATCCGCATCGAACGATCCGACGGCAGCCGCCTCGCCGGACAAGCGTGTCGTCGTCATCACCGTCGGCGGCGAGCCGGACGATGGCGGCGAGGACGCGGACGACGGCGCGTTACGGCCGCTTTCGGACAAGCTGGTGATGGAGTTGACGGCGCAGAAAACCGTCGCACTCGGCGCCGAACTCGCGCGCCAGCCGGACGTGGCTCTGCGCGCTGTCGTGCACGCGCTGACCCTCACGACGCTCTACCAGTTCGCGGCGGACGAAAGCTGCCTACAGGTTCGCGTCATGCTGCCGCCGCTGCGCAGCTCGATCCCAGACCCGGACGGCACGCCAGGTATGGCCGACCTCAATCAGTCAAGGGCCGACTGGTCGCACAGACTGCCCGAGCGCCCCGAGGGTCTGTGGTCCTGGTGTTTGTCCCAACAGAAGGAGATGCTGGAGGATCTCCTCGCCTTCGTCGCGGGACATCTCGTCGATGGCATCCGTCGCGCGCATGAGCGCCCGGATCATCGCCGCCTTCGCCACGCCGACGCGCTTGCTCGTGCCGTCGGTCTCGACATGGCGGCCGCCGGCTGGAAGCCGACCGATGGCAACTATCTCGGCCGTGTTCCCAAGGCCCGCATCCTCGAAGCGGTGCGCGAGGGCAAGGGCGAAGGGTCGGCGCAGCTCATCGACCATCTCAAGAAGGGCGAAATGGTCAAGGAGGCCGAGCGGCTGCTGGACGGCACCGGCTGGCTGCCGGAGGTGTTGCGCGTTGCCGAGGAGGACGCTGCCTCTGTCGATGAGCCTGCGGCCGACCTGCCGGATTTCCTCGCCGACGATGGCGAGGAAGACGCCGACGGCGAGTTGGCGGAAGAAGAAGAACTCGTCGCCGCCGAATAGCGGCCTTCCTGACCTCTGACCCACACAGCCCGGCCGCCGGCATCCCCGGCGCGCCGGGCGATTCATTTCATGAAAGGAGCCATCCCATGGCCGACTACTTCACTCAATTTTCCTGCATGTTCGACGTCGGCACGCCGGAAAACGCGCGTCGCGCGATCGAACTCTTTCAATCCTACAGCGATCGTCTTGACGAGGAGGGCTCGACGCTTCCCGGCTTCGCCTTTGTCCTCGATCCGGCGGGCGGCGGCACCGCGCTCTGGATTCACGACGACGGCTGCGGCGACATTGGCCAGGTGACGGAATTCGTCATCGAATGCGCGAAGGCCCTCGGCCTCAAGGGCCGCTGGGGCTTCGAATGGTGCCAAACCTGCAGCAGGCCGCGCACCGGCGCGTTCGGTGGCGGTGCCCAGGTTATCGACCTTGAGACCGGCGATCATGACACCTGGATATGCACGAGCGACTGGCTTCACCGGCAACTCGCCGTCGATGCCGGCGTGCGGGAGTAACCGCCATGGCTCACATCGTTGAAACCACCGTCTATGAACTCCATGAACTCTCCGACGCCGCGAAGGACAAGGCCCGCGACTGGTTCCGCGAAGGCGTGGGCGATTGGGACTGGCACGACTTCATCTTCGAGGACTTCGAGGAGATCTGCCGCATCCTCGGCATCGAACTCCGCACGCACTCCGTTCGCCTGATGGGCGGCGGCACGCGTCAGAAGTCCTGTATCTGGTTCACCGGATTCTCTTCGCAGGGTGACGGCGCGTGCTTTGAGGGCTCTTATCGATATGAGAGCAAATCACCCCGGCGCATTCGGGAGCACGCGCCACAGGATGCCGAACTCCACCGCATTGCCGACTGCCTCTTCGAAATCCAGCGCGACAACTTCTTCCAGCTCCACGCCGGCATCAGCCACCGCGGCCGTTACTGCCACGCCTATTCGATGGAGATTTCCGTCGAGCGCGACAGCCCCTTCTATCAGGACATGACGGCGAAAGCGGAAGACGCCGTGATCGAGGCGCTGCGCGATCTCGCCCATTGGCTCTATCGCCAGCTTGAACGCGAGTGGGACTACATGATGAGCGACGAGTACGCCGACGAAGGCATCGCCGCGAACGGCTACACCTTCACCGAAAGCGGCAGGCGTTTCGGCTGAGCCGAATTATACAAACAAGCCCGACAAAATGCCCAATTTCCACAACCAACTTGCAGGAAATGGAGGTGTTACAGTAAAATAGATAAATCATGGAAAGTAATATAGATGACATACCATATATAATACGCAGGGCAAATTTAACGGACGCAGAACGGATATCAGAGATAAGTAATATTTCGTTCCACGAATACTTATCGTTCACGCCAGCGTCTGTTAGGCGTATCATTGGCGATCACCCACAGGTAAGCCTTCTTGTGGCCGAGTACGAAGGCTCGGTCGCAGGCTACATCTTCACTATTCCACAAGACGGAAGCACTGACAGGGTGACGTTTCAGGCCGACGAACAGTGCGTTGCACAAATAGCCGGATTAGCCGTTCATCCGAGCTTTCGCGGACAGGCGATCGGAAGCGCTCTTATTGACTCCGCGCTATCGGCAGCCGCGCAATTTTCTGGCTGCCGGCGGATCATTGCCGAGACCAATCCGACCAACGTCGCTGCTCAGTCAGCGCTCCTGAAGGCCGGTTTCACCGCGCTCGAAAGACTAAAAGCGTACTATCCCGATCACGTCGATGCGATCCGCTACGAACGGCGGTTGACACTCGGCCGGCAGCCTCGCCTCGCTCCTTCCCGACCAGGGCCCCACTAGCCTGGCCGGCAAATCGAACAGCCGCTGGGAGCGCATGGCCCTGGCCCGAGGTTAGGTCCGCATGAGTTGTATGGGCCGCAGACTTGAGGCTGGCATACGCTCGTGCCCTGTCTTCCCATGACCGCCTCACGATAGATCGCTTCGCGAACCTCCTGCAGTTCGGATGAGCACACAATCTCTGCCAACCGTGACTGCATGACGGAGCCAACACTCCATGCCTTTGACATGATGCAAGGAGATGCCCGGCCGTCCGGCCCAACGCAAAGTCTGGCGCCCGCGCACTGGCCGCAAAGCTCCGACATCTGGCTGCCGGCCGAGTGCGAGCCGCGTCCTATTCGTCTGATGCCATCGGAACCGACAACTGGGACTCCCATGTTGCGGAGAAAAGCCATTGTCTCTGGAACGATGTCGCGGTTCTCGTCCATGGCAATGACACTGGCGCGAACCGGAATGCCAGCCGCGACGAGTCTCCTCAGGTTCGCGACGGTTCGCGCAAAGCTGCCCGCGATCGTCGTCACCTTGTCATGCACGCCCGCCACATGCGCGTAGACCGATGTCGCCACTTCGACGCGATAACTCTTGAAGAGTGCGACCAGGTCATCCGTGAGCCTTGTTAGATTGGTGAAGACTTCGATGAGATCAAAGCCTTTCTCCCTGGCGTAACGGATCAGCAAGTCGAGGTCGCGGTTGAGTGTCGGTTCTCCGCCGATGAACTGTACGCTTCCGCAGCCGAGTCCGTGCGCCTCATCAAGCAGCCGCACGTAGTCATGCGTCGTCAGGACATCATCCTCGTTTCCGCGCGGACCGGACTCCGCGTAACAGTGGACGCATCGCAAATTGCACTGGTTGGTGAGCTCCAGCCACAGGAAATCGAGTCCCGTTCCAATCCAGGGTGATCCATTTTGTTTGGGCATCAACATCGAACGCTCCTTTCGGTCTATCGTTCGGGCGGGTGAGAGCCGACGCAAGACTACCGCAACTGCCGGTGGTCAACAAAGCCGCAGACGCTGAAGACGCCAGACCGGGCAACTCGGCTCGTCGACAGCAGCTCCTTCTTCCCCTGCGGTGACTGCACGCTGGGCAACGACGTCGGGCGTGAGAGGAAGAGAGCGGGGGCCGGCAAGGGCGAGCCGGCATGGGTTTGAGAGAGAGCGCCTGTGCGGGCTCCACCCTTCAAACACGCTCTCTCGAAAAGAGACTTCCCATGACCGCACTTAAGACCGATACGAACAAGATCGTCGAACTCAACGACCGTTTCCGCCTCAGCCTCGGCATTCCCGCCTTCAGTGGCGGCATTCCCGGCCAAGTCGTCATGACCGCCGGCATCGCCGCGCTCCCCGCCGACGACATGACCGCCATCCTGACCAACGTGCGCGAATTCTCGGACTTCACGCCGGACAACGACCCGCGTGGCGAGCATGATTTTGGCTCGTTCGATCACGGCGGGCAGCGCGTGTTCTGGAAGATCGACTACTACGCGCCCGACATGGTCCACGGCAGCGAGAATCCTGCCGATCCGTGCAAGACGGTGCGCATTCTCACGATCATGCTCGCTTCCGAGTACTGACCGCCCTGCGCGCCGGCGCAGATATGCGGGAGAGGAAGAGAGGGCCGGAACGGGACGAGCCGGCAGGTCCTAAGAGAGAGCGCCCGCGGGCTCGTCCCTTCAACCGGCTCTCTCCGAGACCCATCCCATGATCAATACATCCATCGAGGCCGCGTCGGCGGCCGTCTCCGTTCCCGCATATCCCGAGGCTCCTGACACGATCCCGGCGGTTCGGTCCGCTTCACGGCAGAACATTTACGCCAGTGTCACCGCGCAGATTGTTGCCGAACTCGAGGCAGGCATCCGGCCGTGGATCAAGCCATGGCACGCCGAACACGCTGCAGGTCGCATCACACGCCCGCTCCGCCACAACGGCCAGCCTTATTCCGGCATCAACATTCTCATGCTTTGGGCGGCGGCGACCGCGCGCGGCTTTATCGCCCCGATCTGGATGACCTTTCGCCAGGCGCAGGAACTCGGCGCCCATGTGCGTAAGGGCGAAAAGGGCTCGCCCGTTGTTTACGCGAACACGGTAAGCCGCCCGGAAATCGACAACGACACCGGCGAGGAGACCGAGCACGCGATCCCCTACATGAAGGCGTATACCGTCTTCAATGTCGAGCAAATCGACGCTCTGCCCGCCCACTACTACGCAAAGGCCGAGCCGCGCTTCGATCCGCCCGGGCGCATCGCCCGCGCCGAAGCCTTCTTCGCGTCGCTGGAGTTCGACATCCGCCACGGTGGCAACCAGGCTTACTACGCCGTCACGAACGACTACGTGCAGATGCCGCCCTTCGAGGCTTTCCGTGACGCCGAAAGCTATTACAGCACCCTCGGCCACGAATGTTGCCACGCAACGCGGCACCCGCTCCGGCTCGACCGCGACTTCGGCCGCAAGCGCTGGGGCGATGAAGGCTATGCGATCGAGGAGCTCGTTGCCGAGTTGGGCGCGGCGTTCCTTTGTGCGGACCTCGAACTCACCCCGGAGGTGCGCGACGATCACAGCGCTTACATCGCCTCCTGGCTCAAAGTCCTGAAAGACGACAAGCGCGCCATCTTCGCAGCCGCCGCCCACGCGCAGCGCGCCGTGGACTTTCTTCGTGCACTGCAACCGCATGCCGGAGCGGTGCCTGAAAGTCGGGCCGCCTGAGGTAACCGCCGCGCGAGAGGAAGAGAGGGCCGGAACGGGGCGAGCCGGCAGGGGTCTTAAGAGAGAGCGCCCTTGCGGGCTCGTCTCTTAAACCGGCTCTCCGCAAGGACTTCATTCCATGAACGCTCTTGACTTCGCGGCCGCCAGCGCGGCCGTTTCCGATTCCGCACTTTCTTCTCAAACTCCTGACTTCGACCGTTCCGTCGCGATCTTCGGCGCGGCGGAAGGTCTCCCGCCGCTTCTCGCGGCGGGACGTGCGATCACTTCCCATGCGTTGCGCGACGCGATGACTGCCGCCTTTGGCGGCACGGACGCGCAAGGCTTCTGGCAGTGGAAGGACGCTTACGAAGCCTGCGAGACCGCGCAGGTCCTCTTCCTGCGCAAGTACGGCGCGGCGATGCAGGCCAAGGCCGGCGATCCCGCCGTCCTCCTCGGCATGCTGCAAAAGCTCGCCGGCCTGCTCCCCTCCCACACGAAGCGCACTGCGGAAAGCGAGGCGCTGCAGCAGCTCTCGACGCCGCTGCCCCTCGCTTTCATCGCCGCGCGGGCCGCCGGCCTCATCCCCTCCGATATCGTCCTTGAACCCTCCGCCGGCACGGGCATGCTCGCGATCTTCGCCGCGCTTGCGGGCGGCAGGCTCGCGCTGAACGAGCCCGCGGACACGCGGGCGGGATTGCTCGGGTATTCCTTTCCCGGCGTTGCCGTCACCCGGCACGACGCCGCGCATCTTCATGATTATCTCGATGCGGCGCTTGTTCCGTCCGTCGTCCTGATGAACCCGCCATTCTCCGCCGGGGCGAAGGTGGACGGGCGGGTCGCCGACGCGGCGCTCCGCCATATCTCCTCGGCCCTCGCGCGATTGCCCGACGGCGGCCGGCTTGTCGCGATCACCGGCGCGAACCTCTCCCCCGACAACCCGTCCTGGCGCGACGCTTTCATCAGGCTGCAGGACCGCGCGAGCGTGGTCTTCTCGGCGGGGATCGACGGCAAGCTCTATGCCCGCCACGGCACCACGGTCGATACGCGCCTGACCGTCATCGACAAGGTTCCCTCCGAGCGGGCCGACACGTTCCCCGCATCGCCCGGCTTGGCCAAAGACGCGCCGACCCTGCTTTCATGGGTGCAGGCGCACGTCCCGCCGCGCCGTCCCTGCACCGGCGCGAACATGCCGGAGACGCCTGCCCTCACGGCTGCGACCCGCGCCGTTCGCCCGGCGGTAAAACCGAAGCCGGCGACGCCCGACACGACCGCGACCGAGCTCACCTACGAGACTTGCGATTGGGCTCCGTCCAAAAGCGGCCGCCTCCGCGAAACGATCTACGAGCCCTACGGCCTGCAATCGATCCGCATCCCCGGCGTGGCCGCCCATCCGACTGCGCTCGTCCAGTCCGCTGCGATGGCCTCGGTCGCCCCGCCTAAACCGTCGTACCGCCCGCATCTCCCTGCAGCCGTCATCACGGACGGCCTGCTCTCGGACGCACAGCTCGAGAGCGTCATCTACGCGGGCGAAGCGCATTCCGGCCATCTTGCCGGCACGTGGGTCGTCGATGAGACGTTCGATAATATCGCGGCCGCGCCCGAGGATGCCGAAAACGCCGTGCGCTTCCGCCGCGGCTGGTTCCTCGGCGATGGCACCGGCGCGGGCAAGGGGCGGCAGGCCGCGGGCATCCTGCTCGATAACTGGCTCAAGGGCCGGCGCCGGGCGCTCTGGATCTCCAAGTCCGACAAGCTGATCGAGGACGCTCAGCGCGACTGGTCGGCGCTCGGGCAGGAGCGGCTTCTGATCCAGCCGCTCTCGCGCTTCCGGCAGGGCACGCCGATCACGCTCGCCGAAGGCATCCTGTTCACGACCTACGCAACGATCCGCTCGCAGGAGCGCGAAGGAAAGGCGTCGCGCGTCGCGCAGATCGTCGCGTGGCTTGGACGCGACTTCGACGGGGTCATTATTTTTGACGAGGCGCATGCCATGGGTAACGCCGCGCCGGGCAAGGGTGAGCGGGGCGATGTTGCCGCCTCGCAGCAGGGCAAAGCCGGCCTTCGCCTGCAGCACGCGCTGCCCAACGCCCGTGTCGTCTACGTCTCGGCGACCGGCGCAACCGGCGTCCAGAACCTCGCTTATGCCCAGCGTCTCGGCCTTTGGGGCGGCGAGGATTTCCCGTTCGCGACGCGGGCCGAGTTCGTGCAGGCGGTCGAGGCCGGCGGCGTCGCCGCGATGGAGGTGCTCGCCCGCGATCTCAAGGCCCTTGGGCTCTACGCCGCGCGCTCGCTTTCGTATGAGGGCGTCGAATACGAGCTGACCGAGCACACGCTCACCGAGGAGCAGATCGCGATCTACGACGCCTATGCCGGCGCGTTCCAGATCATTCACCGGAACCTGGATGCCGCCATGGAGGCGGCGAACATCACCTCGGCTTCGGGAACGCTGAACGCGCAGGCGAAGTCCGCCGCCCGGTCGGCCTTCGAGTCGAGCAAGCAGCGCTTCTTCGCCCACCTCATCACCTCGATGAAGACACCGACGCTGATCCGTAGCATCGAGCGCGATCTGACGGATGGCCACGCCGCCGTCGTGCAGATCGTCTCGACCGGCGAAGCGCTGATGGAACGCCGGCTCGCCGGGATCCCGACCGAGGAGTGGAACGACATCCAGGTCGACATCACGCCGCGCGAGTATGTGCTCGACTACCTGCTTCACTCATTCCCGACGCAGCTCTTCGAGCAATTCTCGGACGAGGAAGGGAACATCTGCTCCCGTCCGGTCGAGATCGACGGCCAGCCGGTGCAGTGCCGCGAGGCCGTGGAGCGCCGTGATGAGCTGATCGCGCATCTGGCCTCGCTCCCGCCCGTTCCCGGCGCGCTCGACCAGATCGTCCAGCGCTTCGGTACCGATGAAGTCGCCGAAGTCACCGGCCGCTCGCGCCGGATCGTGCGAAGGAACGGCAGCGACGGCATCGCGCGTCTCGCCGTCGAGAACCGCGCCGGATCGGCCAACCTTGCCGAGGCGCAGGCGTTTCAGGATGACGAGAAGCGCATTCTTGTCTTTTCGGACGCGGGTGGGACCGGCCGCAGTTATCACGCCGATCTTGGCGCGAGGAACCGGCGCCTGCGCGTGCACTACATGCTCGAAGCCGGCTGGAAGGCCGATACCGCGATTCAGGGCCTTGGCCGCTCGAACCGCACCAACCAGGCGCAGCCGCCGCTCTTCCGTCCCGTCGCGACCAACGTGAAGGGCGAGAAGCGTTTCCTCTCGACCATCGCGCGGCGGCTCGATTCGCTCGGCGCGATCACCAAGGGCCAGCGCCAGACCGGCGGTCAGGGCCTCTTCCGTGCCGACGACAATCTGGAATCGCAGCATGCACGCGACGCGCTGCGGCAGTTCTACACGCTGCTTTACGCGGGCAAGGTCGAGTGCTGCACCCTGGGCGCGTTCCAGGATGCGACCGGGCTTTCGCTCACCGACGCCGACGGCTCGCTGCGCGAGGACCTGCCGCCGATCACAACGTTCCTCAACCGGATGCTCGCGCTGACCATCGGCATGCAGAACGAGATCTTCGAGGTGTTCGAGCAGCTGCTGACCGCGCGGATCGAAGGCGCCATCGCTTCAGGCGTGTATGATCGCGGCCTGGAGACGCTGACCGCCGACAGCCTTGCGGTGACCGAGCGGCGCACGGTCTTCACGCATCCGGCCACCGGCGCGACCACCAGCATCTTCACGATCGCCCGCAAGGACCGCAACCGGCCGCTCACGCTCGAAGACGCGCTGGCGACGTTCGATAGCGGCCGCGGCCGGCTCCTGCACAACCAGAGCTCGGGCCGCGCCGCGTTGGAGGTGCCCGCGCCAAGCCTGATGTTAGACGACGGCAGCGTCGAACGCCGTGTGCGCCTGCTCCGGCCGCTCGGACAGCAGGCGTTCGGCCGCGATGCACTCGCCGACACGCATTGGCGGCCCGTCGATCGCGATGTCTTCGCCAGGGCGTGGCAGGAGGAGATCGCGAGCCTCCCGGAGTTCTCGGAGTCGACCCTGCACATCGTCACCGGCCTGCTGCTGCCGATCTGGCGCCGGCTCCCCGACGAGAACTGCCGCGTCTATCGCCTGCAGACCGATGCCGGCGAGCGGATCGTGGGAAGGCTGGTGTCGCCCGCCGCTCTCGGCGCGCTGTGCCGCAATCTCGGGCTGGACGACGTGCCGGAACTCGCGCCCGACCAGGCGTGGCAGACGCTGCTCGAAGGCAAGTCCGTCCTGCAGCTTGCGGACGGGCTGCAGCTGCGCCGCGTGCGCGTGATGAACGATCACCGCGTCGAGCTGACCGGCTTCACGCCGAGCATGCGCGATCGCCTCACCGCGATGGGCCTCACCCACGAGATCATCTCGTGGAAGCTGCGCATGTTCGTGCCGGTGACGTCCGGCGGCCCGGCGGTGATCGCGCGGCTGATAGAGCGACACCCGGTGACTGCCATCGCTGACCGCGCGGCGGCATAGGGAGCGCGCCATGACGATGCGCGATACCCCCGCCGACCTTGCGCGGGCGCTTGCCCGCAACGCCGAATCCGTCTGCCGGCGTTACCTGCCGAACGGCCGGCGCGAGGGACGCTATTGGCTCGCGGGCGATACGGCCGGCAATCCCGGGCGCTCGCTGTTCGTGCGCCTGCACGGCCCGGAATCGGGCATGGGTGCGGCCGGCAAGTGGACCGACGCCGCGACCGGCGAGCACGGTGACCTGCTCGATCTGATCCGCGCCCGTTGCGGACTCGCCTCGTTCCGCGACGCGGCCGACGAAGCGCGGCGGTTCCTCTCGCTGCCGCGTCGTGATCCGCCGCCAGCGCCGTCCCCGGATCACCCGCGCCCGACGCAAGTACGCATCGAGGCCGCCCGCCGGCTCTTCGCTATGGCGCAGCCGCTTCTCGGGACGCTGGCCGCGGCCTATCTGCGCACGCGCGGGATCGGCGATCTTACCGGCACGTCCGCGCTTCGCTTTCATCCGGCCTGCTACTACCGCGACGGCACGGGCGCGACGGTCACGCTCCCCGCGCTGCTCGCCGCCGTGACCGACGATGCCGGGCGCATCATGGGCGTCCACCGCACGTATCTTGCCGCCGACGGCTCCGGCAAGGCTGATCTCGCCACCCCGCGCCGGGCAATGGGCTCATTGCTCGGTCACGGCGTCCGGCTCGGCTTCGGTCGCAATGTCCAGCCCCATGTTATCGCCGCCGGCGAAGGCCTTGAGACGATGCTCTCGCTGCGGCAGCTGATGCCCGCGATGCCGATGATCGCCGGCCTGTCCGCCGCCCATCTCGGCGCGTTGTTGATCCCGCCCGGCGTGCGCCGGCTTTATCTCGCGCTTGATGCCGACGGGGCCGGCCGGGAAGGAACGCGGCGGCTGGCAGAGCGCGCGCGGCAGGCGGGAATCGAGGCGTTGACGCTGCGTTCTGCCCTTGGCGACTTCAACGACGATCTTCGCCACCCGTTTTCTGATCCCCGCGAAGGGGATCAGCAGGGAGTCGGAACGGAACGCGTGCGGCTTGGCCTCCTGCGCCAGCTCGCCCCGGGTGATGCCGCGCGCTTCGTTTCTTGAAAGAGAGTTCGTCCTTTCCTCGCGGCATGAAGAGGGCCGCGCCCGCGGGCCTTTCTTGATAGGCGATCGTGGCGGCAGTGCGTCCGGGAGCGGCAATGGCGGCCGCGCGGTTTTTTCCCCGCGCCGTTCCGGCGCTCCTCGCGCAAGTCAAAAAACCCCGCGTTCCGCCATCCTTCACTTCGTTCCGGCCGCAAAGGGGCGGTGCCGGCCCGGCCGCGTGCCGCCAAGTGACCGCCGAAAGGCCGCGGAGGGCGCGGCCTCACGCCCGCGAACGAAAGGACTTCTCTATGTCTCTCTTTGACACTTCAGACGACGCGGCCGAACATCACCGCGGATCTTCCACAGCGGCGGTCATCGCCGAGCTGCAGCTCTACGGCTACCGCCCGCGGCAGGACGAGCCCGACCACCGGCCGCTGCCGGACGAGATCGCGGTCAATACCGCGCTTACCGACATCTTCGACGCCTTCGTCGTATCGCTCTCCGACACGCGCCTGGAGCCGGACCTTGAATCGCTCCTCTGGGGCGCCGTCAATCTCTTCCACCGCGCCGTCGACCGCGCGCAGCGCGATCTCGACACCAACGAGGACGCCCAGCGCCGCAGCCAAGAGGAGCAGGACGGCTCGGAAATCCGCTCCGTCGAGCTTGAGCGGCTGGTCGCGGAAGGGATCAGCAATATCGAACGCCGCAACACGTTCGAGTTCATGCGCGACCGCGCCGCCGAGCTCTTCGAGGCGCACACCGGCTCCGCCTGGACGCCGCGTGCCGGCTCGATGGTCAATCACCGGGCCATGACGGCCGCGCTGATCGACAGCCGCGACTTCATCGCCGCGAAGCGCCGCGCCGAGACGGAAGTGCTCCTGCCCGAAGGCACGCGCATCGCTTTCGCCGGCGGCATGGAGTGCAACGATCACAAGGCGATCTGGGCCGCGCTCGACCATGCCCGCGGCAGGCACCCGGACATGGTGCTGCTGCATGGCGGCAGCCCGAAGGGCGCCGAGCGCATCGCCGCCTGCTGGGCCGATTCCCGCAAGGTGCAGCAGGTCGTCTTCAAGCCCGACTGGACGCGGCACGCCAAGGCCGCGCCGTTCAAGCGCAACGACGCGCTGCTCGGGACGATGCCCAAGGGCGTCATCGTCTTCCCCGGCTCGGGCATCACCGGGAACCTCGCCGACAAGGCGAAGCGCCTGGGCATCCCGGTGTGGCGGTGCGGCGGCGCGTGAGCGCCGTCTCCTCCAGCATTCAGTCAGACATCCCGCCGGAATAATGCCATGTATACTTGACACGTAAGCGATGTAATTGACTATCTTACAGTACTTCTGATATGTTCCGTATTTATACTTTCAAGGTATTCTATTTGGAGGGCCAATTGTCTGCTGCAAGAAATAAAGCGAAGAATCCCGTAATCATCATTCGAGACCGCTTCGGCAAGGCGATCATGAAGGTTCCCAAGGCGGCTATCGAATTGGACGCGGATCGCCGCCATGTGCGACCCGGTGCCAGTGATACAAATGGCGTCGGTGCCCTCAAGCCGGGTGACCGCATGCCCGACGGGACCATCTTCGCCGGGATTTCGCCCGCGTTGGGACGCCGGATTTTTGTCGCTCCACAAGATGCGTCTGTAGCCATGAAGTGGAAAGCAGCGCAGCTTTACGCTCTCGATCTCGATGCGCACGGCCACCAGGACTGGAAGGTGCCTTCACGCGAAGAACTCGAGCTCCTCTATCGGAACCGCAACAAGGGCGCCCTGAAAGGCACCTTCAATGCGCGGGGCCGCTACTGGTCGTCCGAAGCGCCTTCGGGAATTGTAGTCACCGGCACTCTCGCCGACGTGCTGGCGGCCCGCATGCTCGTGAGGACACCGACAGACGCCTTGTGGCGCCGCTTCAGCGACGGCCGCGAACGGTGGGACTGGCCGTCCTGCGAAGCGTTGGTGCGTCTCGTCCGGTCGGAGCCTTGCTCGTAGCCGCAGGCACGCCGCGCCGCTTAAGGCCTCGGCGCGGAAGATCTAGTTGCCCTCCTGACGTTCTGAATCGATGTCGCCGATCCGGGCTCGCCATGGCGGGATATCCCGCATCTGCCGCCTTTTTCGTCTCGCGCCGCCAGGGCCTTCCGGCGATCAACCCGTCCTCCGGAGGGTCCGCTACGCCGTGGCGTGCGGCCTTGCAGGTGATCGCGGCCCGTGCCGGAGCGCTCCGGGCGCCCGTTAGCGCGGGGATGGTCCCCGCCGCAAAAGACGGGAACCCACAATGGCCGACAATCTGGAACTCGCAGGACAGGTCGCCCTCGATCTCGCCCGCACGATGATGATCTGCGTGACGCTGTTCAAAAGCGATGGCGGTTACGCCGTGGTACCGTCCGATGACTTCGACGGCGATCCCGAAACAATCGTCCACGAATACGATCCGTTTCAACCATGGCGCCGCCGGTAACGCCAATGACGAGGCGTCGGGCGGTCTCCATGTTATGGTCCCTGACCGACAACCGGGGGCTGCCGCGACAGATGCTTGCGCCGGGCGCCATTCGACATCCTGCCGTCCGTGCCGCGGCGCTCCGCTTTGAGCGTGAGACCGGCCGGCGCCTTGCCGACGAGCTTGGGGATGAGCGCGACGAGGGCATCATCGCGATTTTCCTGATCGTCGCCGGCTATCCGCCGGATGATCCCGATCCGGGCGGCGGCGAGCCTGCCCGGCGCGCGGCATAGCTGCGATATGCAGCGCCACTCGGTCATCGTCGAAGGCCCGCTGGCATTCCGGATGCGCCGCCTGCGCGCGGCAAGGGAAAGCGACCACGGCCTCCAGATCCTGACGCTGCCGCTGCTCGCCGCCAGACTTGCCGGCGGATTTTGCCGTCCCGCGGCGCGGCAGGAGCTGGATCCGGCGATCCGCGCCGCCCTGGCGGCCGGCGGTCTTGCCGATCTTGAGGGCATCCGCGAATTGCCTGGCATGACACGGGCGGTTGGCCGGACGCTCGCAAGCCTCTGGGATGCCGACATCGACCCGGCCACATTCGCCGATCGCAGCCCGCGGCTTGCCGACATTGCGCTGCTCGATGTTCGTGTGCGGGCGGCGCTCCCGCCGGGTGTGCTTGCTCCCCCTGATCTTCGCCGTGCAGCCCTTGCCCGCGTCTCCCACGCGCCCTCGGTGATCGGGGCCACCGAGCTGGACCGCCTCGGCTTTATCCCGCCGGTGTGGCGGTCTCTTCTCGGCTCGCTCGCTGCCGTCATCCCCGTTCGCTGGCACAATCCTTCGGTCACCGACGCTGCATGGTTCCCCGGCGAAACGACGCACAATCCCGCGCCGGTCCCCGCGGTGCCGGAGTCCGTTTGCTGCGCCGATCCACGTGCAGAAGCCGTCGAGGCGCTGCGCTGGGCGCGCCATCTTCTTTCATCCGGCCGCGCGCGTCCCGAAGACATCGCGATCACGGCCACGGCGACGACGGTGTGGGACGACCATTTTCTTGCACTATCGGAAAGCGCAGAGCTGCCGCTGCACTTCTCGCACGGCGTCCCGGCGCTCTCGCTCCGTCCCGGGCAGGAGTGCGCCGCGCTCGCCGACGCGCTGGTCGGCGGCCTTAGCCAGGATCGCATCCGGCGGCTGTTCGCGCATGCGGCTGGGGCTGCGCGGGCGCTTCGTGACCTGCCGCGTAACTGGGCGGCGGGGTTGCCGCCGGAAGCAGGGCTATTCGAGTTCGACCACTGGCGCGTTGCCCTCGATCGCGCGGCCGCCGAGCGCTTGGACGGCCTCGATCCGCGTCCGCAGGTACTGCCCGTTCTCGAACTCATCGTGCGCGGCCCCGAGGCAGCGGCCGAAGCGGGCGAACGGCTTCTCCCTGCCGGCGCGATCGCTTTCTGGCAGGAAGCCCTGCGGCGGGCGCCGGCCGGCGCCCTTGAATACGCGCTGCGGGATCTGCGCGTTGCCGACGGCAAGGATCCCGGCGCGTGCGTCGTCTGGTGCCCTGCCGCTCACCTTGCCGGCGCGCCGCGCCCCTGGGTGCGCCTCATCGGCATGACCAGCCGGGGCTGGCCCCGCCGGGGCGGCGATGATCCCCTGCTGCCCGCCCACGTCCTCGACCCGCATCTTTTGGATCCCGATCCGGTGACCGAGCGCGATCGCCGCGCATTCCGTGTCATCCGGGCCGCCGCGAACGGCGGATGCGTGCTTTCGCGCAGCACCCGCAGCGCCCAGGGGACGATGCAGGCGCCGGCGGCGCTGCTGCCGCGCGAACCGGCCGCTGTTCTCAAGCGCGGGCGCATCCCGCTGCATGCGTTCAGCGAGAGCGACCGCCTTCTCGCCCGTCCGCAGGAAGCAAGGGCGTTGCCCTACGTCGCCTCCGCCGCAGCATGCTGGCGCAGCCGCCGCGTACCCGATATCGGCGCCCACGACGGGGTGGTGCGTGCGGCGCACCCGGCGCTCGCCAGTGCGCTCGGCCGGACCCACTCCGCAACCTCGTTGCGCCTGCTGCTCCGCGACCCCCTCGGCTTCTCATGGCGCTACGCCCTCGGCTGGCGTGCTGCCGTCGGCGAGGAACAACCGCTGACGATCGACGCCCGCATTTTCGGCGAACTGGTACACGAGCTGCTGCGGATCGCCGTCGACCTGCTGGAGCCTGATCCGGGATATCTGCGGGCCGCGCGTCACGAGATCGAGGAGGCGCTCGCCCGCGCCGCGGACGCGGTAACTGCCGCCTGGCCGCTCGAGCGGGCAACGCCGCCGCCGCTTCTCTGGCGCCACACGGTTGACAAGGCGGCTGCTCTCGGTCTTCGGGCGCTGGTGCAGGAGGAGAGCTTCCGGCCCGGGACGCGGAGCTGGACGGAAGTGCCTTTCGGCGATCCGGATTCGGAGCGCGACACGGCGACCCTGCCGTGGGACCCGCGAGCGGAGGTCATCGTTGGCGAGACGGGCATTCGCCTGCTGGGGAACATCGACCGTCTCGATCTCAACACCAACGGCGATATCCGCGTCTCCGACTACAAGACCGGCGCGGTACCGAAAAAGCCGGACAGTCTCGTTCTCGGCGGCGGAGCGGAACTGCAGCGCGCGATCTACGCGCTCGCGGCGCGGTGCCTGCTGCCCGGCGAGCGGCGGATCGCGGCAAGGCTCCTCTTCCTTCGCGGCGAGGATCCAAAGCCGCTGCGGCTGCAGGATAGCCGGGTGGACGACGCCATCGCGCAGCTTTGCCGGGTCGTCGAAACCGGCATCGCGGCGCTCAAAGACGGCAAGACACTGCCCGGGCCTGACGCGAAAGAACCGTGGAACGATCTGCGCCTCGCGCTGCCGGCCGCGCCGGGGGTGTATTTCCGGGTGAAGCAGGGGGCGCTCGCCCGCGCTCAGGCCGACCTCGCCCGCGTCTGGAGCGCGCCGTGACCGAGCTCGCCGACGGACCGGGCCGCCTGCGGGCGCTCGTCGATCTGCGCTCGACGCTGCTGATGGAAGCGGCGGCGGGAACGGGCAAGACCGCCCTGATGGCCGGGCGGCTGACGATGATGCTCGCGGAGGGTTTTGATCCGGCGCACATCGCCGCGATCACATTCACCGAACTTGCCGCCAGCGAAATCGCCGCCCGCGTTCATCGTTATGTCGATGAATTGCTGGCCGGCCGCGTGCCGGAACCGTTGCGCCTCGCCCTTCCTCACGGTCTGGCCGACACGCAGCGGGCCAGTCTTGCCGCCGCGCGCGAGGCCCTGGACGGCCTGACCGCGTCGACCATCCACGGCTTTTGCCAGGACATCATCCGCCAGTACGCCGCGGAGGCCGACATCGACCCCGGCGCCGAAGTGATCGATGCCGACGCGGCGGACGCCGCATTCGATGCCGTGTTCGAGCGCTGGCTGCGGCGCAGGCTCTCGGTCGTTACGCCTGTGCCTGCCGATCCCATCGCCGTGCTCTCGCGCAGCGATCCGCGCGAAGTCGTGGCCACGTTGCGCGATCTCGCCGGCTTTCGCCGCAAGCACCTTGCCGCCCGTCCGCCGGCCGCCGACTTTTCTCAGCGCCCCGATCTCCAGCTCCGCGAAGCTGTCGGCGCGTTCGCAAGATGGGCGCAGGATCACCCGCACGAGCAGGGCACAGCTGCCGCCATCGATGATCTCGACGTCTTGGCGCGGCACTTCGAAAATGCGTTCGCGGCGGAGCCGCCGTTCGAGCGGCTCTGGCAGCTTGTGCACCCGCCCCGCGTCACCCTCATGAGCCGGCGCGAGAGCTTTGACCTCAAGGCCCCGCAGCGTAAGACCGCCTGGAAGTCCGCCGCAGGCAAAGAGCGGGGTCCGCTGCTCGCCGAGGAGGCCGACCGTCTTTTCCGCGAGGCTGACGCTGCCTACCGCGCGGCGATGGGCGTCGCCGCGACAGCCGTGGTCGCGATCCTTTCCGATGCGCTCGAGGAAGTCCTGTCCGACTACGCGGAGTTCAAGCGCGCGGCCGCGGTGCTCGACTTCGATGACCTCCTCATCCGCGCGGCGCGGATGCTGCGCGCGCACGAGGACGTTCGGCGCGCCTTGGGCGAGCGCTACCTTCACATCCTCGTCGACGAATTCCAGGACACCGATCCGCTGCAGGCGGAGATCATCTTCCGGATCGCTTCTGAAGCCGGAGCAGCGAACTGGCAGGACGCCCCCACGCGCCCCGGCGCCTTGTTTCTCGTTGGTGACCCCAAGCAGGCGATCTATCAGTTCCGCGGCGCGAACGCCGGCTCCTATGGACAGGCACGCGCGATGATCGCCCGCCAATGGCCGGCGAATATCATCCAGATAACGGCGAATTTCCGCTCCCGCCCGCTGATCCTCACCCATGTGAATCGGTGCTTTGATGGGCCGCTGAACGCTACCGGTCAGCCGGGCTACGTGCCGCTCACGCCGGCGATCGATGAGAACGGCGACGGCCCGCCGGCCGTGGTCCGGCTCAAGCTCGATCTCGCGCATGATCCCGGCGCCGACGAAATCCGTGAGGCCGAAGCCGCCGCGGTGGCAAACGCCTGCGCGTTGCTGGTCGGCAATCTCAAGGTGCGGGATGAAGACAACAGGTTCGTAGCCCTGGCCCCGGGCGGCATCGCGCTGCTCGCCCCGACTGGCACCGATCTCGGGTACTACGAGCGCGCGCTGGAAGAGCGGGGGCTCCCCGTCGCATCGCAGGCCGGCAAGGGCTTCTTTCATCGGCAGGAGGTGCAGGACCTCGTCGCCCTGACCCGGGTTCTCGCGGATGCATCCGATACCCTTGCGTTCGGCGCGCTGATGCGCGGTCCGCTTGTCGGGCTGAGCGAGGAGGAGCTTCTCGATATCACCCATGCGCTCCCCGAAGGCGATTCGGGCAAGCCCGCATTCTTCACGGTCCGCACCGCCCTCGACGCGGTAGCCCATCCCGTCGCCCGGCATGTTCTCGCGATATTGCGAGAACTGCGCGCGAAGGCGTCGACGACGGCTCCCGCGCTGCTGCTCGCGGAGGCGGCCGAGCGGCTGCTCGTGCGGCCGATCCTCGCCGCGCGGGAACGCGACCGCAGCGCCCGTTCCGCGGCGAACGTCGATGTTTTCATCGAGCGGGCGCGGGCCTACGGGGTGCGAGGGCTTCGGCGGTTCGCCCGCGACGTGACGCGCGACTGGAAGGACGGCGCCCCCGCGAAGGAGGGGCGCATCGATGCCGATGGCGACGCCGTCGAGATCGTGACGATCCACAGCGCCAAGGGCCTTGAATGGCCGGTGGTGATGCCCGTGAACACGGCGACGCGGTTTCGCAAGCGCGACCCGTTCGTCCACCGGCCGGCGGACGACACCGTGCACTGGGTCGTCCGCGATGTCGTACCGCCGTCGCTGCGCGTGGCTCTCGACGCCGACGAAGCCGATGCGGCGCGCGAGCGCGAGCGCCTGTGGTATGTCGCGTGCACCCGCGCTCGCGATCTTCTCGTAATTCCCGACATACCCGGCGCGAACGCCAAGTCTTGGGTGCGCGTGATCGATCTGCGCTGTCCCGATGTGCCGGTGCTCGGTCTCTCGACCTTCAAACCTGTGCCGGTCCCGGCCTCCGGGGAGCCATCCAATCCGCAGACCCCGGAAATCTTCGCCGCCGAGAAGGGAGTGATAGACGGCGCTTCGGTGCCGATCCGCTGGCGGCAGCCGAGCCAGGCGGATCCCGACCGGCTGCCGATTGAGGACGCCATCGCGCCAGATGACGCACAGGCGCCGGAAACGGTGGCGCCGGTTGGCGCGGGTCGCATCCGCGGGCTGCTGCTTCACAAGCTGATCGAGGAAGTTCTCACCCGCGAAACCGGCGATGACGAGAGGCAACTCACGGCCCGCGCGGCGGAGCTGATCGCCACCTTGCCACTCGAGCACAATCCCGTCACGGCGCTGCCGGACCCGCGCGAAATCGTGGCGACCGTGCGCCGCACGCTGGCGCTGCCTGAGGTCGCTCCCTTGCTCCCGCGACTGGTGCCTGAGCTGCCGTTATATGCAGTCCTCGACGACGCGCGGCGCGAGGCACTCTCCGGCCGGGCCGACGCGATCGAGCTTGCCGACGGACGCGCGGTCACGGTTGTCGACTGGAAAAGCGACGTTGCACCCGCGGAGCAGGAGACACGCGCCCACGCGGCTCAGCTGCGAGAATACCTGGCCGCCACCGGAGCCGCCCGCGGCCTCATCGTCTATATGACTTCGGGAATCGTCAGGGCGGTCGACCCTGCTTGACGTCTGACTGACGAGGCATCGCGATGTCCTCACCCTTCTTCGGAGAGAATGAGCCCGACTGGACGGATATGTCCGATTACGTCGTGCACTTCACCAAACCCTATAAAGGCAAGAACCCTTACGACAACATGCTCGCCATTCTGGCTAACCAGGTAATCCGTGCGCGGAACCCGTTTGGCATTTGCCGCAACACTGCTCCCGATCTCTCGACACAGAAGGCCGTCTGCTTCAGCGAAATCCCGCTGCACAAGCTCAGGCGCCTCGCGGAGAAGCGGTCGGAATACGGAATCGTCTTCAGGAAGGACTTTGTCATCCACCGCCACGGCAACCCGATCCTCTATGCCTACAAGGACCGGGAGCTGATCGCGGCGATCAAGGAGATGGTCGCGTCGGCGGGCAATGACAAGTCGCACCCCGTCTGGCGCCTGACGCCGTTCGTCGATGCGCCGGGCGCCTATCCGACGGGCTCGTATTTCTTCGAGTGGGAGCGCGAATGGCGCAAGGTCGGCGACTTCAAGTTCTCAACCGATGACGTTGCCTTCCTGATTATTCCTGAGCATCTGCACGCTGCGGCCAAGGGGTTCCTTGAGAATGCCCGCGCCGAGCATTTGGGGCCGGCCTACGACTGCCCGTTCATCGACGCGCACTGGAAGCGCAAACAGATAGAGGGCGTTCTGGCTTAAGCGCCTGCCGTGACACGCGCCATAAGCGCTGCATCCGGCATGTCACGTGAGCGAAAAGGTCCCTTTTTGCAGAATGCGGTTTCGCTCCGCATGCCAAGACTATGGGAAGTAGATATACTATTGAAAACCTCTGGATAACGAAGCATACTTGGTTGGGCTATTAGTATTTATTAAGATATTTACTGTTATCATAAGGTAATGCCTAAAAGGGACAATTTTGTACTTGCAAAGAGACTTTTTCGAACCCTGCTGATTGCCGCGGCGGTGGCCATCGGGTGCGGCCGCGTGGCACACGCCAATTGCTCAAGCCCCGCGGGTTTCGCGGGCACGATCGAATACTTCTCCGCCAGCGAAAAGGTCTTCAAATACTGCGACGGAACAAGTTGGCAGCCGTGGATAAAGACGCTCGACAACCTGAGCGATGTCGACACCACAGGGGCAACTGCTGGCAACGTTCTTCTCTACAGCGGTGGCCTCTGGATACCGGGCGCGCTCGGGAGTGGCGACAATCTCGGGGACCACACCGCGACGCAGAATATCAAGCTCGGCAGCAACTGGCTGTCCGGCGACGGCGGCAACGAAGGCGTTGTTGTCGACAGCAACGGCAATGTCGGAATCAACACAACGACCCCCTACGTCACACTTACGGTTCAAGGTCCGGTCGAATCCGCCTCCTGGCCTTTTAATTCCTATTTTTCTGACGGTACGACCGCCTATGCCCAGGACGTTGGCGGCGGCCTTGGCTTCAGCGGTAAAGTGGACGGCACGACGAACGTCTGGATGTTCGGCGGCATCCGCGGCGGCAAGGAAAACGGCACCAGCGGCGACAAGCTGGGTTACCTGTCTTTCCACACCCGCAACAGCGCCACCAGCCAGGCCGAAGCCATGCGCATCTCAAGCGGCGGCAAGGTCGGCATTGGTGATACCACCCCCGACTACCGGCTCGACGTTGAAGACACGACCACAATCACGTCCGGCGGCACGATCGGCTCTGCGCATCAACTCACTGCAAACCCGGCAGCGGCGAGCACCGCCTACCTGACCGGTCTTGACGGTCGGATCTACACGGCCGGATCCTCGAATTTCACCGGCGCGCTTCAAGGTCTCGAGGCCGACGCCGTCCATCAGGGCGCAGGCACTGCAAGCTCCATCCGGGCCGTCCGGGCCGCCGCCGTGAACAACAATGGCGGCGCGGTTGCCAGCGGGACCGGCGGTGCCTTCTCGGTCGAAAACGCTTCCGGAGGCGGCGTCATAACGAACGGAACGGCCGTCTCCGCCGAAGTCGACCATAAGAATACGACGACCATCGGAACCGCTACTGGCCTTTATAGTCGCGTCGACAACGGATCGACGGGCATGATTACCAACGCCTACGGCGTTTATGCGGAGCTTGCCAATAGCGGCGGCGGCGCGATCGCCAACTGGTACGGTCTCTATATACCTGCGCTCACGGGCGCCGCGCCGACGACGAACCGCTACGGCGTCTATGTCGGCGACGCCGGCAGAAACTACTTCGCCGGCAATGTCGGCATCGGCGATACCGCACCGACCCATAGCCTGAGCCTGATGAAAAGCGGCGATGATGCTTCCATTAACTTGCGAACGTATGACAACTCCACCAATTCGTACATCTTCTTCGATCGGGCGCGCGGCACGTCTTCCTCACCGCAGGCATTGACCGCGGGCACGCAGATCGTTGGCATCGACGCTTACGGTTATGATGGATCGGCGTTCGCATATACGGGCGGCGTATATTTGAACGCGGAAGAGGCGTTCACGGGCTCTGCGCGCGGATCGCGTCTGTCCTTCCTGGTGACGCCGAACGGCACGACGTCGTCGATTACCGCCATGCGTATCAACAATGCCGGCTATGTGGGGCTGGGGCCGAATGCGTCTTCGCCGGGCGCCACCCTTGACGACAGCGGCTCGTTCGCGCTCTCCGGCGACCTGACGCCCGCGCAGATCACCGCCAACCAGAACAACTACAATCCGGCTAACCTCGCTACCGTCGCCGTCCTGCGCCTGTCGACCGATGCGTCGCGCGATATTACCGGCCTGCAGGGCGGCTCCGACGGCCGCATCATTACCATCATCAATGTCGGCACGAGCGACATCGTGCTCAAAAACGATGTGACCTCGACCGCCGCCAACCGCTTCCTTTTCGGCGCGGATCTCACGCTTGCCGCCGGCCAGTCGGCAATGCTCTGGTATGACTCGGCCGTGTCCCGCTGGCGTGGTGTCAGCACGCCGTCAAGCAGCGGTGGCATCGAGTCAGTCAGCGGCCTCTCCGCGCCCTCGTATGGCCTGACCTGCACCCGCCGCATCCAGACAACCAGCACCGCGGCCCAGACCTCGTCCTGCAACGCCGGCGAGATTATGACCGGCGGCGGTTGTACCCACACGAGTACCTCTTTCACGACCGAGGACAGCGGCCCGACCGCTGATACGACATGGTCGTGCGAGTGGAGCGGCGCCGGCGCGACCGGCACCGCCTATGCCATCTGCTGTTCGTACTAGGGAGGATCGATGAAGTGGCTCTCCTTCGTCATCCTGGGTTTCTTGCTGCTGGCACCGCGCGCGGCTGATGCCGATTGCGCAAGCCCCGCAAAGGCTGCCGGCGAAATTATCTACAACACGGACCACAACATCCTTCAATACTGCGACGGCACAGACTGGATCGCGATGGGCAAGCCAGTACAGGCGAGCTGCGCGACTACCTGGACCGATCGCGCGACGGAAATGAACAACTGGTATTCGGTTGCCTACGGCGCAGGCGTGTTCGCTACTGTAGGCGTGCTGCAAAGCGGCACGCATAACGTCATCACCTCTCCCGACGGCGTGACGTGGACGGCGCGGTCCGTGCCGGAAGCGAACAGCTGGTACGCCGTGACTTACGGCGGCGGCCAGTTCGTCGCCGTGGCCGGCACCGGCACCAACCGTGTGATGACATCGCCGGATGGGATGACATGGACGGCCCGTGCGGCGGCACAGGCGAATACCTGGTACGGCGTGGCCTATGGAAATGGCGTCTATGTCGCGGTCGCCCGGGACGGCACGAACCGCGTCATGACCTCGCCCGACGGTATCACGTGGACGGCGCGTACTGCGGCGGAAGCCAACACTTGGGTCGGGGTGGCTTATGGCGGCGGTGTCTTCGTCGCCGTCTCGCAGGACGGCACTCACCGGGTCATGACTTCGCCGGATGGACTCACATGGACGGCGCGCCCGGCCGCCGAGGCCAATTCGTGGAACGCGATAACCTATGGCAACGGGCAGTTCGTCGCTGTCGCCAGCACCGGCACAAACAAAGTGATGACCTCGCCCGATGGGGTGACCTGGACTGCTCACGCCGCCGCGGGAACCAACGCGTGGTGGGCGGTCGCCTACGGAAACGGTATGTACGCGGCGGTATCGCAGGCCGGTTCCAACCCCTTGATGACTTCGCCTGATGGCATCAACTGGACCTCACGGGCGGTGACGCCCATAACCAAATGGGACGGCGTGACCTACGGGAATGGTAAGTTCGTCGCCGTCGCGTTTGCCGGCAGTAACCGGGCAATGGACTCGTCCTGTCCGGCGGGCTGCTCAGCGCCCGACAATAATGCTGGAACAATCATCTACAACGCCGACCACCACGTCATGCAGTACTGCAACGGGGCAGACTGGGTCGGAATGGGCCGCCCAACGATTGATCCCTGTAACCCCGCGAATTCTCCTTCGCCTGGGCAACTCTGCATCGATGGCAGCGTCTATGCAGGTATTTCCCCCGACGGCAGCGTGCCGATGTATACTACGTCAACCGATGCGCCGGGTACGTATACTTGGAATAACGGCAGCATCACAGATTTTTACGACACGATGACTCATTGCCAAAATCCACCTGGCACCGGTGGGAATCCGGCCACCTGTTGGCAAGGAGCCTCCAACACCGCCGCAGTTTCTGCACTGTCGGATTCATCGTCGCCGTATGCCGCAGTGACATATTGCGCCGGATTGAGCGCGCACGGCGAGGCCGACTGGTATTTGCCTTCACAGGACGAACTGAATGTCGTGTACAGCAACAGGGCTGCAATCGGGAATTTCAACCTGACCGGCTCGTTTCCCTCCGGCTACTATTGGTCATCCTCAGAAAACTGGACTGATAGCGTAAAGAACCAGAAATTTAGCGATGGAACGTTCAGCAACCGTATCAAATATGGCGCGATTTCTATCCGTTGCGTCCGAAAGGGCTATTCCGGCGGCTCCGGGGCAGGCACTTGTGCAAACCCGGCTCGAGCCGAAGGCACGATGATCTACAACGCCGACTGCAAGGTCATGGAGTACTGCAACGGCGTGGACTGGCGGCCGGTCGGAAAGCAGGTCAGCTCTGCGCCCGGCGCGTTCAGCTTCACGGACCAGACCAACGTGGGGCTCAGCACGCTGGTCACCTCCGATGTCGTCACCATCAACGGCCTTGGATGCGCCGCTTCCGTCTCCGTCATGGGTCAGGGCAATCCGCAAATCCGCGTAAATGGCGGCAGCTGGACAAACGGTCCGACGACAATTTCGAACGGCCAGACCCTCGAGGCGAGGCTGACCAGCAATGCGGCATTGGGAGTGACAAACACGGCAACGGTGACCGTCGGTTCGGCCGCCGACGATTGGAATGTGACGACATATGCCTGCACCAAGACCGTCACGTCATCGGATTCAAGCATTGTGCCGGCAAACGCACAGACCATTTCATACAGTCTGACGGGCGGCGGTGGCGGAGGCGGTTCGGGCAACGGGACTGCCGGCGGTACGGTCTCCGGCTCCGTGTCCGTCGCCGCGGGCGATACTCTCGCTGTTTACGTTGGCGGCGGTGGGGGCGCTGCAGATGGACAGGGCAGTGGTAATGGCGGCGCCGGCGGCGGCAGCGGCTGGTACGGCGGCGGTGGTGGCGGCGATGGCAGCGGGGGCCAGGGTGGCGCCGGCGGCGGCGGCAGCACTGTCCTTTTGAGGAATGGTTCCCCTGTCAACTATGCTTCCGGCGGCAAAGGAGCCAACGGAACGAACGGCGGCGGCGGGAACGGCGGTACGAACGCCGGTGGCGCGGGTGGCTCCGCCGGCTCGTTCGGCGACCCGGGCGGCGCCGGCGCCGTGAACGCGGGCGGCAATGGTGCAGGGAACACAAACCGCGGTTCTGGTGGCACGGGCGGCACCGCGACTTCCTACGCTGGCGGTGGCGGCGGGTATGGCGGTGGCGGTGGTGCCGGCAAAGTCATCGGGGAAAGTCAGGGAAACGGGGGCAGCAACGGCGCGAATGGCGGCGGAACCAACGGCGGGATTGGCGGCAGCAACGGTGCCGGCGGCGCTTCATCCGGGCGCCATGGCGGCAACGGGGGAAACGCTGTGCTGCACTACACGGAGGCGGGATGCCCGTGGTGATCCCCGCGAAGTTGGCCGAACCGGACAACCAAAAAACTCAGTTAGTTGTGGTTCTTCCCTTGTGTGAGAAAGAGCTTGTTGTTGAGGCGGTCAGGAAATCTTCCGCTCCAAGTCTAAGCGCGTTTATCCGCGATGCGGTCCTCGAAAGGTCGCGGGCCATATTGGGCAGCGATGCCCTTGCTCGCCGCAGGGCGATCTCCAGACGGCCGCTTGTCCCCACCGATTGCCTCGACGCCTTCATAGGCAGGGTGCCGGACGATCGTTCCTCCGCTCACCTGGTGTTCCCGCGCCTGCACGCCTTCGCCGCGCATCTCAGCGATCGCAACCGCGCGATCCTGCGCTGGATCGGCACGCATGAAGTCGCATCAATCGACGAGCTCGCGCGTCGCTTCGATTACTCTTATGCCGGCCTGTCGCGAACGCTCGGCAGCCTCGCGGCGCTTGGCATCGTCGGCTACGATGTCGGGGCGGATGCGCGGTGCCAGCCGCCGCGCCTCCTATGCAATCGTGTCCGGCTTCATCTCGCCTTTCGCGAGGTTCCCTGTCCGTGCGTTCTGCACATTGTGCTGGTCGGCATGAACGCCAGCAGTGCCGATATCGCATGTTCTTCTATGGATGACTTCTCTGCTGTCGTCACCGACTGCGGCTACATGCTGCTGCGGCTGATAGCAGAGCGCGATCCCCCGACCATCGGCGCGCTCGGTAAACTGACTGGTAAAACCACGCAGAACGCCTATCCGCTGCTCCGGCGCCTCGCGAAATTCGGCCTGGTTCGCATCGAGGGCGACAGCCGCAGGAAGAAGCCTGTCCTTCTCTACGACGGTCTCACGTTCGATATCGACCTGCTTGCCTGACCGTGCCATCTCCGAAACGAGTGTGGCGGACCGATAAACGTTGTTCGTTCGACTGGCCCGGCCGGGGTCCTATCCGCGGTCGCCGCCGGCCCGCTCTTCCATATCGTCAAGCATGGCGATCATCCTGCGCAGCGTGCCTTTTGCATCCGCGAATTTCTTGGCGGTGACCAGTTCATCGCGCCCGGCGAGAAGCAGCACTGTCTCGAGCACCTGGTCGGAATGCCGGCAAAGGGCGATCAGGAATTCTCCGCTTGGGCCGTTATGCCCGCCGAACCAGTTCTTGACCGCGCGCTCGTTGGCCCCGGTAAGCGTGGCGATCGTCTTGATCGCGGTGCGCGTGCCGCCGTACTCCCGGCGTAGCGCCGCGGCGATCGCCGCCGCGAATCCGCCGGCGCCCATGCGGCCGTCCCCGCCGCCCGCCGGAAAGGTTCTTCCGGAATTGGGCTGAATCTTTCGGTCCTTCTTCGTACGCGACATGTCGCTCTCCCTTCCCGTAGCCTGGGCGCCCATAGGAAGCGGATTGCGGCGGGCAGCGGATGTCCGTTCAGTGACGCATGCGGTGAACGGACGTGGTTGCAAAGCCCGGATCGGTGGGGGCGGAGAAGACTTGGTCGGAAAGCGACGGTGTGCGCGCCGCCGAATATGTCCGCATGTCGACTGATCACCAGAGATATTCGACCGAGAACCAGTCGGACGCGATCCGGCGCTACGCGGCGCAGCGCGGGTTCGAGATCGTCCGCACCTACGCCGACGAGGGGAAGAGCGGCCTTAGCCTGGGCGGCCGGGATGCGCTGCAGCGGCTGATCGACGATGTCGAGAACCGCCGCGCCGATTTCACGGTCATCCTCGTTTATGACGTCAGTCGCTGGGGCCGGTTCCAGGATGCGGACGAGAGCGCGTTCCTTGAGCATATCTGCACGCGCGCCGGCATCACCGTGCACTACTGCGCAGAGCAGTTCGAGAACGACGGCAGCCTCAGCGCCACGATCATCAAGAGCATGAAGCGGGCGATGGCTGGCGAGTACAGCCGCGAACTCTCGACCAAGGTCTTCGCCGGTCAGTGCCGCCTCATCACCCTAGGCTTCCGGCAGGGCGGCATGGCCGGCTACGGCCTGCGCCGCCGCCTTGTCGACGAAAACCGCCATGCCAAGGCCGACCTTGCGCGCGGCGAGCACAAGAGCATCCAGACCGACCGCGTCATTCTCGTGCCCGGGCCGGCCGAGGAAGTGCGCACCGTGCGGCGCATGTACCGCCTCTTTGTCGAAAAGCGCCGCAGCGAATCCGAGATTGCCACGCTCCTCAATCAGGAGGGCGTCATGACCGATCTCGGCCGGCCGTGGACGCGCGGCACGGTCCACCAGGTGCTGACGAACGAGAAATACGCCGGCAACAATGTCTTCAACAGCGTCTCTTTCAAGCTGAAGAAGAAGCGCGTCCGCAATCCGCCGGAACTGTTGGTGCGGGCAGAAGGCGCGTTTGATCCTGTCATCGAGGGCGGTCTCTTCGCCACCGCGCGCGAGATCATCGCCGCGCGGAGCCGCCGCCTGACCGACGCCGAATTGCTGGAGCGCCTCTCGGCGCTTCTCGGCCAGACCGGCTATTTGTCGGCCCTCGTGATCGACGAGCGCGAGGACATGCCCGCCAGCTCGGCTTACCGCAGTCGCTTCGGCAGCCTCTTGCGCGCCTATCAGCTCGTCGGCTTCGCGCCCGCCCGCGACTACCGCTACGTCGAGACGAACCGTTTCCTGCGCTCGCTTCATCCCGGCATCGTCGAGGACACGATTTCAGCGATCGAAAGCGCGGGCGGCAGCGTGGCGCGCGATCCGGCGACGGACCTGCTCACCATCAACGGCGAGTTCACCGCTTCGCTTGTCATTGTGCGCTGCCTTGAAACACCCGCCGGGTCGCTGCGCTGGAAGGTGCGCTTCGATCTGGGTCTGCATCCCGACATCACCGTCGCTGTCCGCATGAACCGCAGCAACCGCGACGTGCTCGACTACTACCTGCTTCCCCGCATCGACTTCGCCGTCGGCAAGCTCCGCATGGCCGAGGAAAACGGCCTCCACCTCGACGCCTATCGGTCCGACACGCTCGGCCCGTTCCTCGACCTCGCGGCGCGCACCCCGATCAGGAGAGCCGCATGACCGACACCGCCCCCGAAATCCGCTCCATCCCGGTCAAGGACATCACGGTCCTGAATCCGCGTACGCGGAACAAGAAGATCTTCAACGAACTCGTGACCAGCATCGCCCATCTCGGTCTCAAGAAGCCGATCACGGTCAGCGCCCGCAAGGACGGTTCCGGTTACGATCTTGTCTGCGGCCAGGGCCGGCTGGAGGCTTTCATCGCGCTGGGGCAGGAGAACATTCCCGCCATCGTCATCGAAGCGTCGGTGGAAGACTGTTTCGTGATGAGCCTTGTCGAGAACCTCGCCCGCCGTCAGCATTCGTCGCTGGAATTCGTGCGCGAGATCGGAGCGCTGCGCGAGCGCGGCTATACGATGACCGAGATCGCGGTGAAAACCGACTTCAGCGAGGAATACGTCTACGCGATCTGCTACCTGCTCGATCACGGCGAAGACCGGCTTCTCCACGGCGTCGAGAAGGGCATCATCCCGCCAAGCATTGCGATGGAGATCGCCCGCGCCAAGGACAGCGACGTCCAAAAGGCCCTAGCGGAGGCCTACGAGCGCAAGACGATCCCGGGCAACCAGATTCTTGCTATCCGCCGCATCGTCGAGCAGCGCAATCTCACCGGCAAGACCGTGCATACCATCGCGCTCGGCAAACAAGGGCCGAAGAAGAAAATCACCGCGACGGCCCTTGTCCGCGCCTATCGCAAGGAGACCGAGCGCCAGAAGCTTCTGGTGAAAAAGGCGACGCTGGCGCAGAGCCGGCTGCTCTTTGTCGTCAATGCGCTGCGCCGGTTGCTTGAGGACGATCACTTCGTCACGCTGCTGCGCGCCGAGCAGGTCAGCACCATGCCGCGGCCGCTGGCCGAGCGGCTGGGAACGGGAGGCTAAAATGGCCGAAGATGTGCGCATCGCCTTCGAACGGCGCATCGTCGTGCTGCCGGTCGCTTCGCTGCTGCCGCGCAAGAAGCTCCCGAACCGGTTCGAGCGGACCGCGAAATACCGGCGTATCGTCCGCTCGATCGCGGAAGTGGGCGTCATCGAGCCGCTGGTCGTTGCCCGTGTCGGCAAGGGCGGGGGCCAGTACCTGCTTCTCGACGGGCATGTCCGCCTCGCCGCGCTGACCGAGCTCAGAAAGGCCGAGGCGCGCTGCCTCATCGCCGATGACGACGAGGCCTTCACCTACAACAAGCGCGTCAATCGCCTTGCGACCGTGCAGGAGCATTTCATGCTGATGCGGGCGATCAAGCGCGGCGTATCGGAGGAGAAGCTCGCCAAGGCGCTCAACGTCAATATCAAGCTGATCCAGCGCCGCAAGACCCTGCTCGACGGTATCTGCCCGGAGGTGGTCGACATCCTCAAGGACAAGACGGTCAATCCGCAGACCTTCGAGATCCTGCGCAAGATGAAGCCGATGCGGCAGATCGAGGCGGCCGAACTGATGGTCACGGCCGGCAACTGGGCGTCGAGCTACGCCAAGGCGCTGCTCGCGGCGACGAAGCAGGACGATCTGGCGAAGCCGGATCAGCCGAAGAAGATCGCCGGCCTGACGCCCGAGCAGATGGCGCGGATGGAGCGCGAGATGTCTTCGCTGCATCAGGACTTCAAGCAGATCGAAAACTCGTACGGCGACGACATCCTGCACCTCGTCGTCGCCTCGGGCTACCTCACGAAGCTGGTGAGCAACTCCGAGATCGAGCGATTTCTTTCGCAGCGTTACCCGGAATTCCTGCAGGAGTTCCGGGCAATCATCGCTGCCGCTTCCCTCGATCAGACGCAGGGAATGGCCGCCTGAGCTCGCGCTTTGCGCGTGAAAAGGTTCCTTTTTGCTCCACGAGTGGGGTGAGCCGAACGGCGATCTATGTCAAATACTTAGGCATTGCTATACGTCTCGATCTACAAGTATAATCGGCGTGTTCTGGTATTTCTTAACATATTTACTGCCATAATAAGTTAATGTCAAAAAGGAACGTTTTAGAATCGCTATTAATCTTCTTCTCGACTGCAACAATACTTCTTGCGGCTCCAAGCGCTGCGCGCGCCGACTGCACGCTCGTTTCGACCGGCGTATCCAAACCGGCGGGCTACTTCTTCTACAACGCCGACTTCAAGGTGATGGAGTATTGCGACGGCGCCAACTGGCGCATGATGATGGGCGGCGGCATTGCCGACCCGGCTCTTTCCAACCTCACCGACGTTGACGACGCGCTTGCGCCCGCAGATGGCGATGTCCTCGCCTACGACAGCGCCAGCGGCAAATGGAAGGCGGGCACGGCCGGCATTGGCGTCGAGGACGATCCGCAGGTCGGTGCTGTCACGAATGCTCAGTGGTGCCGCGGCGATGGTTCCGCCGTGCAGTGCGATCAGGCTGCGCCGGCCGGCGACAATCTTGGCGACCACACTGCGACGCAAGTGCTCGATATGAGCACTTATGGAATACAAAATTCCGGCGTCGTTCAGGCCGGCTTTACGTCAGACGCCAATGGATTCTCCGGCTTCATGTGGGGCAATGCCGCCGCGCCGTTGCTGTCGATCGGTTGGCCGGGCTCGACCGCGAACACCAGCTTCATAAAGACTGCCGACGGCGACAACAAATCCCTGGAGATCGGTGCTTCGACCTCGGGCTCGGGCAAGGTGCGCATCATCACCAATGGCACCGCCCGGTTGACTGTCCTCAAGACTGGCGAAATTGGCGTTGGGACAAGCTCGCCAAACGACATTCTTCATATCGCTGGCGGCCAACTCCGTATCGACAACGATACCAACACGACCAGCAAGGGCTGCATCCGTTTCAGCGGCACCAAGCTGCAATTTTCCGACGACTGTACGACCTTTGCCGATATCGGGACGTTGACAACCGAAACCGACCCTCAGGTTGGAACGCTGACCAGCAGTAAGTGGTGCACTACCGACGGGATGGCGGTGAACTGTTCGACCAACGCTCCCGTCACTTCGGAAAGTGATCCCCAAGTTGGCGCCACCACGAACAACAACTGGTGCCGGGGGGACGGGTCAGCTGTCCAGTGCGATCAATCGCCGCCGACTGCCAGCAGCGTTTACAACGCTGGTTCGTCAACGACGATCAACTGGTCGAACGGAACCACGCAATACACCACCGCGAATTGTGGGGCGTTCAGCTTCTCCAACATGGCGGACGGCGCAAGCTACACGCTGATCGTGCAAGGCGGCACATCCAACACCTGCAGCTTCTCGCATAGCGGCTTGACCTTCAAGCTACCGCCGGGGCATGGCGCCACGACGGCATCGAAGCAGACCCTCTACTCGTTCACGCGTGCTGGCAGCAACGTCTACGTCACCTGGATCAAGGGATACTGACAATGCTTGCCCGCGCCATCATCATGCTGATCATCGTCGTGATATCTTCAGCGGCCGGCCATGCCGGTGCTCAGCCATTGGCGCCAGCGAACTGGAACAACGATTGCCAAACGCCCTGGGGGGCGATTGTCGAAGCCGGCCAAAGCGTAACCGCATATCAGGCGGAAGGATGCCCCGGCGCGTGCGTCTCCGAAGTGCGAACTTGCGCTGGTAATGCCCTCTCGGGTTCGTACACCGTTGAGACTTGTCCTTCTATCGGAGCCGACTGTGGCGACGGCACGGTATATGCGGGCCCGTCGGGCGGGAATGACATCTTTGCCGCGCACTGTGATGAAGGAAAGACCTGGAACGGATCGAATTGCACCGGCACCGCATCTTCGCTGCAGTGGATGACGACGAACGGTACCGGATCGGGATTCGCCAGCACCTCGGACGGCGTGGCGAACACCAACACCATGGCTTCCAACGGAATTTCCAACTTCCCGGCTGGCCAGGCATGCCGTAGCCATGGCGCCAATTGGTATCTCCCGGCGCTAGACGAGCTTAGCCTCCTCTGCGCGAATAAGGCTGAGATTGGAGGATTCAGCGGTTCGCATTGGTCCTCGACGGCCAATGCCGGGATGAGTGCGGCTATCCAGGTTCTCGGGAACTGCGGTACGGGTGGGACCAACAAAACGACACCAAACATCGTACGGTGTGTTCACCGATAGGCTTCAACACGAGCTCAATGGGAGTTCAATGAGGTCGGAGTGCACTGATCCGTCCTCTGCCTAAAGCTCTGGCCACTCTGCGGCAGAGCCGGACTCTCACTCCACGATCTTCCAATATGAATCCTTGCGGATCACCTTGCCGTCTCGAAACGTATAGAAGTCACAACCTTGGACTTCCGTTCTGGTCCCATCGCGGCTCGTGCCGGTGAGGGTCCATTTCGAGATTCCGGTGCCAGCAGCCGCATCCACGAAGTGCTCATCCTTGCCGTAGTGGACGTCGGGCAAGCCTTCGAAGCGTGTCCCTAGTGCTTGCCGCACGTTTTCTTTGCCCTCGAAACGGGAGCCCCAAGGCTTGTTTCCCCGCGGCATCTCCAGCACGCAGTCTTCGGCGAAGAACGTCATGATGCGATCGAGATCGTGCGCGTTGAAAGCCTCGCACAGCCCTTTGAGCGCCTGCCGGATATCCATGCACGTCCCTCCATCCGTTCGGGAATTGATACAGCCTTTTTGCGCTGTAGCCGGCACGTCGAACCAGTGACAACGTTCGCCTCTTATGCCTTGAGCGCCCGCCGTCACCGGCGGGCGCTGCGGGGGCGTCAGGGGCGCGGCCCGAACCCGCCCGGCCGCGGGCCGCTCAGCGCCCGGCGGATCGCGTTCAGGTTCACATGGGCGGCGCGCAGTGCGGCCGAGCCTTCGGGCAGGAGCGGCAGTTCCTGAGCGACGCGGTAAAGCGTCGCTTCCAGCTCAGGTTTGGTCATTGTCGCCAGTTCGTAAGGGGTCAGCACTCTCATCTTCATTCTCCTTTTCCTTCGGCCGCGACCGCCGCGGCCTGATGGCCGCCCTTGGCGCCGCCGTCCGGCGGGCTGCACCCCTGCCTGGCTAGGGGGGCCGTAACGCAGAGAAGGAATCGCCGCGCAGCGAAGCTGGGCGCGATTTGCAGCCATGAAAGCCGGCGGCGGCGCGGGATGGCCTCTGCTCAGGCCGCGCGGGCGTGGTTGAAGGAAAAGAACAGGGGATGAGATGAAGCGGGATGATTCCGCATGAACGTCTGCGATAGATGATCACTACCGACGGAAGGCGATGCGCCGCATCCCGGGCGCTGTCACCGCCTCGCCGCTATAGCGAAGGCGGCTTCGCGCCCCCCGGACGTTGGGACTTCCGTGTCGAGTGAAACCAAAACCGAAAAGGAGAACCGAAATGGCACGCTACACAAACGGCATCCTGCCGGGCTTGATCGGCACACCGATGATTTGTGCCTCTATGACCGCGCGCGCCGCTGATGACCTCGCCTTCGCGAATAAAGGCCCGCCGGATGCGATGATTTTTTCGCCGACTCAACGCATGTCGATCCTGATCCGGTAAGCCATCATCCTCTTGCGCGTGCCTGGCGTCCTCAGCGAAGCCTGTCCTCAATCAACCACGCGATATAATCCTCAACCGTTGTCGGCCCCTCGCTTCGCAAGAGCGGGCATATCTCCGCATCGTCCTCGAATACGATCTCCCGCGCCCGCTCGTAGGCCGAGCGGCTGATAGTGATCCTCACATCGATTGCTTCATCCGTGTCGCGCTGCGGCGTGCTCTCGTTCGTCATCTCACAGCTCCCGCCCGTGGCTTTGCCGCTCGAACTCGCGGCGCATGCTTTTCTCTGGCCGCTTCATCTCGCGCTCGACCAGCCGTTCAAACGTCTTGCCCTGACGGTCGCGGAGCTGGATCAGCGCGTCCTGGAAATTGCGGTCGCGCGTCTGGTTCGCCGTCTGGAACATGTGCAGCGTCTCCATGCGCTCGCGCAGCATGTCGTTTTGGCGCTCGTCGAACCCGTCCCGCGCCTGCTCGCGCCGCGCCGCATATCGCTCGTGGGCGGCGACATAGGCGTCGCGGATGTTCTGCGCGCTCGAAGGTGCAAGGCCGAAGGCGGGCGCTGGGAGCGGCCGGCTGCCGAGCCGGTCGCGCTCCTGCTGCCACTCGCGGTCGATACGCTCCAGAGCCTGCCGTCGCTCCTCCCGCAGCGCGTCCTCGCGCCGCGTGAGATCATCGAGCACCGGCTTCTGGTCGCGCAGATCCGCCCGCCGCTGAGCGCGCTGGACGTTGACCAGGTCCGTCCTTTCCTTCTCGAAGCGGCGGCGGACCTCCTGTTCCGCCGCCGCCCGGGGGTCCATGAACTCGCTCATCGCGTCCTCACACCTTCTCCGGGATCTTGCCCGGCATGTCGTCCCACTCGAGCTGCGGGCCGCCAGTGGGAATGGCGCCCATCGCCGCGATGCGCTCCATGTGCGCCTCGACCTGGTTGATCCGGCCGAGCACGCGCACGGCGTCCTCGCGTCCCATGATCTCCATGACGAAGCGCGGATAACGCTCGTGCTCGATCATGAGGTGGAGCGTGTCGCGGTAATACTTGCGCGGGCGGGAGACCTTCCGCGCAAGCCGTGCGCGCTCGATCGCGATCTCGTGCGCCTCCGTTTCGCTTTCCGCGGCTGCGTGGCGGGTCTCAAGACGGAAGCGGTGAGCGTTCTCACGATCGAAGATTCGCGGCGCGCCGCGCCCGCTTCTCACGACCAAATGCGACTCGGTGAACACCAGCGTGCTCTGCAGGCGCAGCTTGCGCCGCCAGTGGCTCTGGAACAGCGGCTTCATCGCCCAGGGAATGATCGCGGCCGCACCCCAGACGGCGAAATGCGCGTGCGGGATCGCCGCGACCGTGAGAAGCGACAGTGACCACAAGGTGAACGAAGTGAGCGGTCCCAGTGCGTCCGCGATCTTGGCGCGCCGCGGCGTAAGCACGCGCGGGCGTACCACCGCCATGATGTTCCCCGCATCGTCGCGGGTGAACCCGGTCTCGGGCTCGCCGTCGAAGGCCGAGATCATGCGCGGGGCCTGGTTGCGGGCGGCCCGCCGCTCGATCTGCGCCCGGGCGTGGCGGATGCCGAACCGGCCGAGCGCCCGCCCGGCCCGGCCGGTCGCGGCTGCGCCATGGCCGAGTGCGCTGGCCGCCTGCCGGGCGGCTTCGCGGGTCCTCGCATCGTTGATGAAGGTCATGAGCCGGCGCATACCGCTCTCCTTGGGCGAATGTGGTTTTTCGGGTCTTGCGGCGGCAGGTCCGGCCGTGCGGCCGGGCCTGCCGGAAGCCGGAGTCACTTCCGGCCAGACTGGTTCTGATTGGATTGGGTCTGGCTTTGCTTGTAGCCAGCGTCGTAACCCTGCCTCGTCTGATAGGGCATGGTGTTCGTGTTCGCCGGACCCCGGCCACTCTGGGCGTCGTTCCGGCCGTTCGCGTAACCGCTCTGGGCGCTCATGGTTTTCCATCCTTTCCACGGGCTGTCTTTCGCCTGCACGCCTTAGCTGGGTATCCTCCCGGCGGGGGTTCCTCGCGACTTCCACACGGGGCGTTTCGCCGGCACTCAAGCACCCCGCACAGAACTTCAGGCACCGGATACCGGCGCCGAAAACTCTGATCTGTAGGTGGCGACGCTCTGAAAGGGATCCCTCGCGGTCTCCACCCGACATTGCGCGCGGCGTGCCGGAACCGGAAATCGCGTCAGCGCCCGCGCGCTTCGCGTGTTAGAATCAAACGCAGGGATGAAAGGGGAGCTCGTGGGCGAGCCGGCGGTGGACAATCAGCAGTTCGTTCTGGGCCTGCCGCTAACCGGCACGCTGGTCGACTTTCTGCGCGCCGAGCTCCTTACCTACAGGGCCGTCATGCGCCGCAAGGATTTCGGCACCTGGACCGACTCCACGCTCACCGATGCGATCCTCGGCTGCCCCGCGGTGCCCGATGACTGGCAATTCGGCGACGAGACCCTGCGGCGCTTCCTCAAGAACTCGGCGCAGCCGCCGGGAGAGCAGATGCTGCGCGCGGTCGCCATTTTTCTGCTTGAGAAGAAGTGGATTACCCGGGGCGACATCGGCGCCCACGACAAGGATCCGGTGCTGCGTGCCGGGATCGCCCTGCAATCGTTCTTCACTTCCGATCGGAAGCCGAAGACGCTCGATTTCCACAAGGAACTCGGCGGCACCTACATCCGCTACGGCGTCCTGCCGGGGCGCTTCGTGAGAACGGTGTTGCGTATTTCCGCCCACGCCGATCCGCCCGTCCTGCGCGTCAGCCAGCGCGAAAATGTATTTCGCACATCGGCCGCCGAGAGAATCTTGCAAGAGACGCTGGGGTTGCGGCCGCAGCTCTTCCGCAAGATCGAGAACCTCCTGCGCTCCCACGCGCAGGAGGTCGGCACGACGCGATACGCCTTTGGCTTTGCCGTGGCGGGTCCGACGATCGTCTCCGCGTTCCTGAAGAACGAACTCGGTGGCGAGGCGGTCGCTTACCTCGTTGATGCCATCGGATTCGGGGAATCGGACGGCCTTGCCGGCGAATTCAACGCGGTCCGGTATGCCGGCTGGAGCAGCGACGGGAAAACGTCCGAACCCACGTTCCGGATGCAACGCGTTCCCGAAGATGTGGCGGAGCTTGCCGGACAAGTCTCCGCGGCCCCGGCCGAGGAGGAGGGATCGTGACACAGTCCGTCGACCCGCCTTCCGCTTTGATTGCCGGTACGTCGGCGCGCGGGAGCAAAACCACGCAATCGATCACCGAACTTCTCGCTGAATTCGAGGCGGGCGAGAAAGCGGTCTCCGACTTCTACGCCGGGCCGGCCGACCCGGGCGTCAAGCTCGCCGTCGCCGTGGAGCGGGGCGACGACGAAACGGCCTCTGAATTCATCGCGGCGGGCGCGGATGTCAATGTCCTGAGCGGCGGCCGGTTGCCTCTCATTCATCAGGCGATCGGCCTTGGCCATCGACGCATCGTCGACGCGATATTGGCCAGCGGCAGGTGCGACCTCACCGCCCGCGATTTTGAGGGCCGTCTTGCCAGCGACGTTGCCGCCAGGGTCACCCGTGACATGGATCTCGCGGAGCGCCTTGCCGAAGAGCAGGCGCGCCAGTTCCGTGATCGGAACCTCGATCCACGCCGCCCGGACAATCCCGATTACGGGAACTGGCCCTGATCCTATCCGGCACCCTGCGGCGGCAACGCGGCCCGGATGGGACCGTGCGGATCGAAATACTCCGCCCGCTGCAGGATCATCGGGTCGAACCCCGCCCAGATCACAAGCTGCCGCTTGAACGGGTCGCTGCGCGCGAACAGGCGCCCGATCTCGTCGGGTGCCAGCAGGTCGTGGAGCTCCGTCACTTCGCTGCGGCCAGACAATCCATGCTGATGCTGGTCGGGCGCGACTTCGCCCTCGCGCGCGACGGCGATGCGCGTCTTGCCAAGGCGCCTTGAAATGTACTCCGTCGTCGTCACGTCGTTGTTCCCGAAGAACTGAAGCACGCCGGCGTTGGCGGCAAAGCTCTCCCACCGGTCGCCGTAAAGCGCCTTGCCCTGACCCCAGTCCTGCAGGATGACCCAGAGTTTGACGTCGAAGCTCGCGATCTGCCCCGCCGCGTCCTGCAGCTGGCGCATGAAGCCGAGCACCGGGAATTCATCGAGGCACACCAGCACCGGCGCGGCCGGCACTGTCTTCTCGCGCTCCATCGCGTCGAGGAGCTGGTTGATGAAGATACGAAGCCAGCGGCTGCACGCGCCCATCCGCGTTGCCGGAAGGCACAGGTAGACGGTGACGCCCTTGGGGTCGCGCTTCAGGTCGGCGAGGTTGAATCCGTGCCCGCCCAAGACCTGGCGCATCGCGCGGTAGTCCAGAAAGCGCGTGTGCCGCCGCACTGTCGAGAGCACGCCGGCCTGCTCGTTGCGGCCCTTCTCGTAGAAGTCGCGGGCAGCCGCCTCGATTGCGGCGCCGATATCAGCGGTGCCGTCAACGTTTGAGAGCCGCTCCGCGTTGCCGAGCATGTCCTGCTCGACCGCAAACGCTGGCTCCTCGTCTTCGGCAGCCGCACTGCCCGGCACCTCGGTCAGGGCCGCGTTGATGAGGCCGCGCACCGTCAGCAGCGTGCGGCGCTTGTCGTACCGCGGGCTGGTCGCAACGTGCAGGATCAACCCTTCAATGAAGTTCCGGGCCGACTCATCCCAGTGTGGGTCCTTCTCCTGTCCGGTGGTCGCGACGAGCGCGTCGGCGATCAGCCCGGCGTCCTCGATGATCGTCGCGCTTTCGGGCGTCAGCACCGCAAGCGGATTGTACGAAGCGCGATAGGCGCGGACGCTCGGATCGGCGTAGCCGAAGGGATCGAGGACGAAGACCTTCTGGCCGAGCGCCGCGCGCCGCGCCGCCGTCTTGCTGGCGAGCTCGGCCTTCGGGTCGGTCGCCAGTACGCTGCCGCGATAGAACAGCAGGTTGTTGATGACAGTGATTGACTTGCCGGCCCGCGACCCGGCGACGGTGAGGATGTGGCGGTTATCCTCGATCCCGATCAACTTGTCGTGCAGCGCGCCGACAAGGATCTTCTTGCCCGGACGCGACGGATCGTACGCGAGCACATCGCGCTCGAGCACCAGCGCCGGCGATTGCCAGCGCGCCTGCGGCAAGCGCTGCGTCTTTAGAAAGCGCGACTCCAGCCCGCGCGGAATCTGCTTCGTGAACGCTTCAAGAAAGCGCTCATGATCCGGCGCGGCGGTGGCGCTTCTCCCGCTCATCGGCAATCCCCAACCCTACACCTGCAGGATATGTCCCGGATGTTGGACGTCCAAGAGGGATCGCCTCCCGCGCGCCTCGCCGTTTCTATCCGCCACAGGCACTCTCTTCCGTCCTGCACATCTTCATCGCGTGGGCCTCGGTCTGCGCTCGTCATTGCGGCGGCGGTCGCAAGCCGTCCTTGCCGTCCGCGGCAGTGGAGGCAGCATTGAATCTGCCGCGCGACCCGTCTGTTCGTCCTGCCGGTCTGTCTCATCGGCGTTCCCGGTCCGGGCAAAAAGGTGGGGCCGTTGGGCCGTTCGTCGCGAGCCATCGGCCTGCGATCACCGCTGTCCTGTGTGGCGCAGCGCTGGTTTCGAAAGAGAATGACGCACGTTCAGGTTTGCCGGACGTTGTCCATTTTGCTCTTTCCGTTCGGTCTGCCGGGCCTTGCTCATCAATCACGTCCTTTTTCTGCCGACCCTGCATCCGGCCGCCCGCTTGCGCCAAATCGACCTCTTCGCGGTGGAAATTCGCTCCCGTGTCCTCGCTGCGCTGCGGGCCGCGCCAGTCGCTCTTTCCAGATTTGGCCGCGTTCGGACTCGGCTGCCTTGGGTAACGGCAAAGGCCGTGATGGGCACGGCCCCAAGAGCAAACGAAAGGAAACGAAAATGTCCACTAAGTCCAAGCAAACTGCGAAGCAGCGTCCGGTCGAAACCATCCGCGATGGCGCCATCAAGGCGGCGATCTGGCGGAACGAAAGCGAGAACGGCGTTTTCCACGGCGTCACCTTCTCCCGGACCTACAAGAACGGCGAAGGCGACCTGCAGGATACGAACAGCTACTCGGGCACGCAGCTCCTGCGCCTCGCGCGCCTGGCCGGCAAGGCCTACGACCGCGCGGCCAAGCTGACCAAGGAGGCGCGGGCCAACGACAACCCGGATGCGGAAGTCGAAACCGACGACGAAATCCCGTTCTAAGGCGGGGTCGTCAAGAGGGGGCGCGCCCGGCGCCCCCTCTCTCTTTTTGCCGTGCCAAGAGGCACCGACACGGCGATCAAGAACGGTGCATCGTCCGTATCAGGGGCGCGGGCCGAAGCTGCCCGGCCGGGGGCCGGCGAGCGCCCGCCGGATCGCCTGCTGGTTGACGTGCGCGGCGCGCAGGTCGGGCGAGTCTTCAGCAAGGGTCGGCAGCTCCTGCGCGATCCGGCGCAGCGCCGCTTCCAGCTCGGGCCTGGTCATCGTCGCCAGTTCGTAAGGGGTCAGCACTCTCATCTTCATTCTCCTTTTCCTTCGGCCGCGACCGCCGCAGCCTTGACGGCCGCCGCTTGCGCCCTCCGTCCGGCGGGCTGCACCTGCCGCAGGCAGGCCGAAACGGTGAGAGAAGGAATCCGCTTGCGGATTTGCAGGCATGAAAGCCGGCGATGGCGCCGGATGGCCCAACGCAAGGACGCGCAGGGCGCGGACAGGAAGGAAAAGCAGAAGATGGAATTGACGCTGATCCCGCAGAACGATCGGGACTATGACCGGCCCGCGGAAAGCGGCGTCGGCACCGACAGGGGGATACCGTCTGGTGGGCTTTGAAGGATTCGCCCGACCGTACCGGCGTCCGGCGGACCGGCAAAAAGGGACCCGGCCGCGCTTTGGCGGGGCCGGGCCATCCTAGGGGTGGGTGGGCGGGAGTCTTCGGTCTAGTCGGTCTGCACCAGCGCGACCGGCTGGTCGTGGGCGAGGCAGCCGCCCTTCTGGCCGTCCTTGCCCCAGAATGCGGTGTCGCAGCCGGGGGTCGGGCAGACATACTTGAACTTGCGCCCGCTGTTCGAATCCGCCTTCGGAACGCTTTCGCCCTCGTTCTCGCCCGCCACCGCGGGAGCGGGCTCGTGGATCGCCCATGAAAAGACGAAACCCTCGCTGGCCTTCTTCGCCATCAGCCGCTCGAAGCGGCCGCCCGGGATGACGGAGAGCGTCACCCGCTCGCCGGTCTCCTTGTCGGGCTCTCCCTCGCGGTGGACCTGGATGCCGCGCTCCTTCAGCCCGGCGGCATAGTCGCGGTCGTGATAGTTGGCGCGCGACACCTTGGCCTGGCGCAGATGCTCCATCAGGCCGACGAGATCGAGGCAAACGGCGCGGTAGTCCGCCTGTTTCACCCGTGCCGGGTTCAGCGCGAACCCCGGGCGCGTCGTGCCGGTCCGGTGGTCGACCTTGCACGGGATATAGTGGCCAAAGCCCTTCAGCTTGCTATCGAAGGTGATGAGCGGCAGCGGCAGCGCGCCGCCATACAGGTGCTTGCCCAGGAATTCGACGACGGCGATGATCTCGCCATAATATTCCCGGGTCGGGTTCAGCGCCCGGTCATCGACCGCGGCGCCTTTTTCGGAATGTCCATTCCGATCCGCCGCCTGCTGCGGCGCAGAATTTGTAATGTCCATGACGAAGCGTCCCTTTCGGTTTGCGCTCACGTCATGTCATGTGGCCCCGTATGCCTGGCGCTTCCTCGCGCCTTCCTCGCTTTGTGCTTTCCTGGACTTCCTCTGTAATGTACATTTCAAATATCAGGATGTACTTACTCATCCTTAAGTTGTTATTTACATAATCTTCGTATACTCAAGATTAGGGCGGGTTCCGCCATTCCAGTTCTTTACAAGGTGTGCGCGGGTAGTACCGCGCTCACCTTGCGGGGGGACTTCCAGTCCCCCGCGGACCCCCCTCGGAAATCCCTAGGCTCACGCCGCGCTTTGGCGCGCCGTTCGCCAAGGGATTAGTCAGCCGAACACTCACGTTCCGGGGCATCGAGCCCCGGCCGGCTGAAGGCACCGTATCCGCCGGTGCATGGCGGCGCAGGAGACTTCGCCTCTCCCTGGACCCATGGAGCAATGGGCCTTCGGCGCCCCTTGCATCCCTCGACCGGTGGTTCGGCACCGGCTTCGACCGGAAGGGCGATGTCGCTCTCCCTCCGGACTCCCATCGACCGGGACTGCCCGCGTCCCGGCCCGCGGCCAGGGATGAATTCGCCTCCCCTGGACCCTGGACTTGGGGACTTCCGCTTTCCCAAGGCCCCACGGCCAAGAGCTCCCGCGCTCCTGGACCACCGATGGCGCTGCGGCGGTGCGACATACGGCGAGGAACGGGCGAGGCGCCCTTGCGCGCCAGCCCACAGCTAAAGGACATGACCGAGGAGACCGACAAGCGACCTGCGCCTATCTCCTACCGGCCGCCAAAGGGCCGGGAGGCGGAATTTGCCGCGCTTGTCGCAGCCTCCGGTCTGTCCACCAACGCCTTCATCACCGACCGCGTCTTCCGCGAACGCCGCCGCGATCCGGCCCAGCGCCAAGAGCTCGCCCTGCTGCTCAAAGAGGCCGCCGACATCAGCGACGGGCTTCACGGCATCGCCCTGGCCGGCACCGGCCACAGCACGCTCGAGATCGAGGCCCTTCACGCGAGGCTCAGCCGGATTCGCGCCGGGCTCCTCATCATGATGGGGCGCAAGCCGTGATCCCCTTCGCCTCGCAGCGCGATGACGGACAGGAGCTTGCCGCGCACCTTGCCAACGCCTTCGACAACGAGAATGTCGAGATCCACGAGGTGCGCGGCGCTGTCGCCCGCGACCTGTCCGGTGCCTTTGCCGAATGGGAGGCGCAGGCCCGGGCGCTGACCCGCTGCCAGCAGGAGCTTTGCAGCCTCTCGATCAACCCTGACGAATGGCAGGGCCGGCTCACCCGCGAGCAGTATCTCGACTATGTTGAGCGCGCCGAGAAGATGCTAGGGCTCGAAGGCCAGCCGCGCGCCATCATCTTCCATCACAAGCAGGACCGGCTCGGCCGCATGCGCGAGCACTGCCATGTGGTCTGGTCGCGGGTCGATGCCGAGAACCGCCGCGCCGTGCCGCTCTCCTTCTTCAAGGTCAAGCTGATGACCGCGACGCGCGAGTTTGCCCGCGATCACGGTCTTGCGCTGCCGGACGGCTATCGCCGCCACGAAGAGAAGGAATGGCACAAGAACCGGCAGCTCTCCCGCTACGACTCGATCAAGCAGAAGGAGACCGGCATCACGCACGAGGAGCGGATCGCCGCGATCACCGACGCCTGGAAGCGCAGTGACAGCGGCAGGGCCTTCGTCAACGCCGTCGAAGAGCTCGGCTACGTGCTCGCGGTGGGCGATAACGGCAGCCGGCCGGTGCTCGTCGACATCTATGGTCACACGACCGCGCTGCAGCGGCTCATCGACGTGAAGGACGTCCGGACCCGGCAGATCCGTGAATTCCTCGGGCCGGACTACGCGCCCGAGCATCTTCCGACGGTCGATGAGGCCAAGGCGCCTGCCGCACAGCATCGCAAGGCGATCGACGCCTTTGAGAAGGCCCGCACCGAGAGCGAGCAGGGGGAGCGCCTCATCGCCGATCAGGCCGAGCGCCGCGGCAAGCTGGAGGCCGAAGCCGCGACCCTTGCCCGGATGCAGGGCAAGGAGCGGTCCGTGCTTGCCGACGCTCAGCTCGAAGCGCGCCGGGCTCTGCGCGCAGCATACCTTGCCGATGTCCGGCGCATCCGCGCCAGCCGGGCGCTTCACCGGCCGACGGGTCTTGCCGCCTTTCTTGGCAAGGTCACCGGCGTCGCGCTCATCACGAGGAAGGTGCAGCGCTATCAGGACGGCCGCCGGTTCACCGCCTATCGGAACCGTAAGGACGAGCTCGCCGCCTCGCAGCGCGGTGAGCGTCAGCTTCTCGTTCGCCGACAGGAGCTGGAAGCGGCCGATGTCCGCCGCCGTCTCCGCGGGCTTGTCGCGATCGAGAAGAAGGAGCGCGAGTCACTCGCTCTTGCGCGCACGGGGAACGCGCGCCGAAATTTCAACCGCCGCCATGAGCACATGCCGACCTTTGGCCTTGACCTCAAGCCGCGCGGGCGCAAGGACGCGCCTCACAAGGCGAAGAACCGCTACATCTCCCCGCTGGCGCGCGAGCTTGCCGAGGCGGCGAAGGAGCGCCCGGCGTCCCGCCCGGTTCGTCTTGGCGAAGAGTTCACCCGGGCTTCGCGCGGGGAGAGCGGCGAAGGCGACAGCAGTGGCACCGCGTCCGGCGCGCTGCAGGGTGCACCGGCGCCGCACATGGAAGCGCCCCCGACACCTGACTTCGACCTGACCGATGAATTCCGGCGCGCCGCCGATCCGAACAACACCGCGGGCGGCGGGAGCGGCGGCCCTGGCAACCCACCCGAAACGGGGCCGGAGAATGACGGCCCGCGAGGCCCACAGCGCCCGCGGCGGACCCGCAAACGCGATTTTGATCGGGGACGATAACGGAGGACAAGCCGATGGATGACGATATCCGCACCAAGGAAGATGACCGCGCCCACCGTGCTTTCTGGCGCACCGAGGGCAGCACACTGGTGCTTTGGGTCGACGGCCGGCGCCGGGCCGAGGTCGATCCCGTTTTCAACTGGGGAGAGGTCGCCAAGCCGAAGCGGCCCTTCCGGCGCGAAGAAACCGAATTCGTCGTACCGCCGCTCTCACAGTCCGTCGTCGACGAAGTGGAAGCGAAGGTCGGCTTGCGGTCTCCCGCGGTCATCATCGCCGACTCCGGAAAACCCGCCCCCGACCTGCGCGCAGAGATCGACGATAAGGCGCGCTACTATAGGGACAAGCGCTACCTCGAGGTCACCGATCCACGGCAGGAGGTCGTGAATCTGCTGACCGAGGCCCACGCCGATCTGAACAGGGCGGCGCTGGGCGGCACGCTGGATCACACGGCCAACGAGGCCCGGTTCCTTTGCGGGCAAGCGCTGCACGAAATGGAGCAGGCGCTGCCGGGCCGAGCGAAGCCTTTCTCGGACCGCGCCGCCGCGGCGGTCAGGAATGCCGCGCGAGCTTTGCACGAGCACGACAAGACCGGGCAATCGCTCATTCTCGCCTACAGCGTCGAAACATACAGCGCGCGGCACAAATGCGACCTGGCGCTGGAGCACGTCGAAAAGTCCTTGGCTGACCGGCGGCCCCGAGCGCGCGAGCGCGATGTCGATCGGGAACGATGACGAAAGTGGGCTGCGAGGTCTCGCCGAGGGAGAACGGGCGCCCTCTGCGATACCCAATGGCCAACCAAACACCGAAGTCTAGAGAGCGTGCTCCTTAAGAAGAGGAAGACGCTTAAGGTGTGTATCAATCCGCTCGGTAACACACTTGTCCTGTGGCAAGTGGTTCTTCTCCGCCTCCCAGACGTCCACGAAACGGGCGACCGTGTCCTTCGCGGTGTCCAGGACCGGCTTCTCCGGCAGACCCGCCTTGGCCGCGAGATACGACAGTTCATCCAGCGTAAACTCGTCGAACCGTTTGGTGCGCGCAAATCGGAGCGCGGCCTCTTCGTCATCGATATAGGGAATGGTCGACACGAAATCGTAGGCCGGCGAGACCACCGGCGTCCGCCGGTCCGGATAGATCAGCGACCAGTTCTTGACGTGCATGTCGGCGTTGCCGATCAGCGTGTTGAATGTCAGCCGCCGGATGAACTCCGCGACTCCGGCTTCGCCGGTTTCCGCACCGAGGACGGTTGCGATGTTGCGATAGCTCGCCTTCCCGTACTTGTCGTCCGGGTAGAGGCCGAACACCTGCGCGAAGTCTTCGGTGTGAACGGGTCCGTCGGCCGTGCGGTCAAAGCGCGCGATCGCGAACGCCTTGCCCTTCGCTTCGCCGATGCCCTCGGGCAAGTTGCCAATGCTGCCCACATCCACGAGCGCGATCTCCGGCACGTCAATGCCGACCTGCCGCGCGAGCGTCAGCATGGCGAATTCGTTTTCCGGCACGCCCGCAAAGCGTTCGGACGGAAGCTTGACGATCCATGAGCCGCCGACGCCCTTCGCCGGGATCGTCAGGCCCTTGTTGGCCTTTCCATCGTGCACGGCGGAGAATTTGAGCTGCACGCCCGCGAGCGAGAACCGCAGGGCGTTCTCCCTGCGCTCCTGCGCATTTCCCGCACCGTCATTCAGTCCCGGCGGCCACGCTTCTCCGTCCGCGGGCTCCACCGTCAGCGCGCCGGGCAGGTCGCGGCCCAATGCCCACAGCAGGAAGAATTCCCGTTCGGGGTTCACGCCCGCGCGCGCGGCAAGATACGCCTGCAGGTGGCCTTCGGGCAGAAGGTTTGAAAAGTAGGGCAGTAGCCGCTTTTGCTTCACCGGCCACTGCGTGATCAGACCGCCGAACTCGTCCTTGAATGACAGGCCCAGAGCTGGCCGGTTTTGGTCGGCCACATAGTCATCGGTGAAGCTGAACAGCGTCCGGTCGCCCTGAACATGGGTGAGCGTTCCGATACGGATGCCGTGCAGGCGGATGTTGAGGACAGAAACGTCAGCCATGGGCGTCTCCTTCGTCTTCACCGAGTTGATATGCCGGACGCGGTAAGGAAGGGGCAGTGGGTAAGCCGTGCGCGATTTGGTTGCGGATTTGCCGGAAGCTTTCCGCCACCTGGTGAAGGGAACGCAATGTCTCGGGCGGCAACGCCTTTACTGTCTCAGCGGCCTCGCGGATCTGCGCGAGTTGCTTTTGAAGCGGCTCGTAGGCTTTTCGCGCTTCGGCAAAGAGCGCTGTGAAATCCCGTCCCGCGCTCTGCAGGCTCTTCAAGGACTGAAGACTGTCCTGCACCTGCTTCAGCGTCGCCTGGTCAGGAAAAAGCGCCCGGGCTTCCTTGACCGCTTCCAGCGTCTTCTCGAACTCCCTGACTGCTTTCGCGGTGTCGGCGGGCCGTGTTGCGACCGGAGTCGGCGCCGCGCTGCGGACCACGGTTTCCACAGCCGGAAGCGCCTTGCGCGGAACCAGTTTGAGCTCCAGATCAAGGGCGCGGGCCAGTTCGATCAGGCTCGACAGGCGAATGTCGGTGCCGCCGCTCTCGATTTTCGAGATGTGACTTTGCGGCACATGGGTGCGCTGGCTCAGGGCGCGCTGGCTCAGGCCCTTCGCCTCCCGCGCCTGTTTCAGCTCCCTGATGATATCTTCCGTTACGTAGCTCATGATATGCATTTCCATATCGATATCGGCAAGTGATATGCTATAGTATATAGGTCTGCGAGGAGGTCTGTCAAGAGCGTCGATATGCTTCTATATATCACTCTTGGGAATATGATATATTTTAACATATCAGAACAAAAGCCGTGTTCAGGAGCAAAAAAATCGCTCCCAGATTGGCAGGATAACCGGCAAGCCTTTGGAAAATATAGATTATTCTAACAAGACGCACGCGATGAACGGGAACAAACTTGTAATGATACGGGGCAACTGACTTGCAAGCGTCCGCAACGATGCGCGCGCTCATCGCCGCTTCACGGACGGCCGAGGAGCTTGAGCGGTTCAATCGCTTCTGCCCTTCCGACGCCGACATGAAGTACGTCGCCGAAACCGGACGCGAGGTCCTCCGGCACGTTCGGCCGACTCCGGGCGCCTGCGTCCTGATGAGCGCCGTCCTCGCCACCATGCTCGAGGACAAGCTTTCCGGCCCGGCACTCGTAGTCGCGGGCTCCCTCGCCGTCGGGAGCACATTGGTGTTTGGCAATGCCGAGCCGCCGGGAGACATCAAGAACGCGTTCAATCAGACCAATCTCTCCTGGGACGGCCATTGCTGGGTCTCCGTCGGAGAATGGATCGCGGACGTCTCGGTCTTTCGTACCGCCTATTCGGCCAAGAGCCCCCCGTTCCTGCGAGACTACGTCGTATCGGAGTTCGGACCCGGTCGCGGGATGATGATCGCCAAATCAGCGGCGACCGGAAGACTCATCTACACGCCGCAATGCATCCTGACGCGCGATCAGACCGACGCGCTGTTCCGCGGCGCGCGCGCGATGTTCGCCCCGGAGGAGCCATGAGCGACAATCTCCAGGAAACTTCGGCACAACCGGCCTTGGTCGGCCCCGGCATCCCCGAACGTGTCCTTCAGCTTCTCGCGCTTGCCACTCCCGACTACGTTCGCTTCATCAAGCTCGGCCGCAAGAGCATGTGGTGGCCGCTTGCCAAGCAGAGTGGAACGCTGCGCCTCGGCTTCCGCAGCTTCGATTTTCGGCTGTGCCGGGAAGGCAAGTGGCGGGAGGCGCAGGAAGCCTTCGCGGCGACGGGCGCGCGGAAACGGCCCGGCGATGTCACCCGCGCCGTCAACCAGGTCCGCGCCTTCTTCGAACTGCCCGAGACCACACTCTGGTGCACGATTGAAGACGGTGACGTCTGGTGGTGCTTTGCCGAGCCGGAGGTCGTCGACCTCTATGACGGCGACGATGCGGCAGAGGAGGAAACGGGCGCGCGGATGCGGCGGGTCATCGACCGCTGGCGCAACACCGACATCACCGGCAATCGTCTGCGCCTTGACTCCATGACGACCAAGATCACCAAGGTCGCATCCTTTCAGGAGACAATCGCCAAGCCGGACGGCGCCGCCGATCTTTTGCGCCGGATACGGGCCATCCAGTCCCCGGCGCACGCCCAAACGGCCGATGCTTTGGCCGCCCTCGTTTCCGCTGTCGGCGATCTGCTGGACCAGCTTCACCAGACCGACTTCGAACTGCTGATCGAACTCAATTTCTCATCGAGCGGCTGGAAGCGGATCTCCGCCGTCGGCGGCATCCAGAAGACACTCGATCTCGCCATGGTGCTTCCGACCACGGGAGAGCACTGCTTCGTCCAGGTTAAGTCCCAGACCAATGCCAAAACGTTCGCCGCGCACGTCGAGGCGCTCGACAACATGCAGGGCTATTCCCGCATGTTCTTTGCCTATCACACGCCGGCGACGGCCTTTACGAACGCAGCCGAGGGCCAGGTCGTCGTCTGGCACCGCTACGAGATCGCGCGGCAGACGATCCGCGCCGGTCTCGTGGACTGGATCCTTGCGCGGACGACGTGACGCACGATCGTCGTGAGCAACTGGAAAAATGGGAGGGGACCGTGGAAACCAACGACGAGACGCAGCAACGGCTGAGCGCGATACAGGGATTCATACTCAAGTCCACCATTCCCATTCTGGTGGAACGCAAGGAAGGCAAGCCGGACCCAGTCGGCACAGGCACGCTTCTCACCATCAACGGACGCCATTTCATCATCACGGCACGGCATCTGTTTGCGGATGACTGGAGTGCTTTGGAGCACCTCGCCGTCCCGGATGCGCTTGATGGCGACACCTATACCCGCATCCTGAATTTGGTCTGCAGCACGCCGAAGAACGGCGACGTCGACATCGCGATCCTGGAAGTCACTAATCCTGAGAGCGTCCGGGAGATCAAGGCGAACTGGAATTTCCTGACGCTTGAAAATGTGGACGTATCTGCATCCGCCACGAACGTTTGGATCGTTGGCTATCCGGGAAAGAACTATTCAATCGTTGGAAAGCGGCTCGTCGCTGAACCTGTGACCGTTCTCACAGAGCGCCTCCGTGAGACACCCAAGGCGGCGCGGCAACCGGTCCATCAGGGACTCGACCTGTTCTATGCCTATGGCAAGAGCGCACATCTCCTCGGAAAAGGAGACGCGCCAACGCCTGAATTGCAGGGTATGAGCGGGACAGCGATATGGGATGTTAGCTCGCAGCCTCACCCCGGCGAACTCTGGCTGCCTGAGCGGTTTGCGAAAATGATAGGAGTCCAGGTTGCCTTCCTCCACGGCGACTATGCCCGGGCGAAGAGCTGGCTTGCGGTGGCCCGGTCGCTTGCGAAGATCGATCCGGAATTGCGTGCAGCGGTCCTGCAAAAGACCGGAGTAACAGCCGAATGAGGGAAGCGCGGCGAAGGCCGGCTGCCCCTTCGACGCTTCCACAGAAGGATGCCCCGGTTTGTCGCTGCGCTTCGAATGCGCGGGTTCTCGGTCGCGGACCAAGGTCCCGCGAAGCCGTCAATCTCCCACACTTAAAAACAAGGAAAATGGCGGGATTTCACTTGGGGGGGAACGGCTGTAGCGTACCTCCGCTACCATCAGAATCCCATCCCACTATCCACCGGCACCCGTCCTGCGCCGATATTCGTCGGTGGGCGGTATCGCCGATTTGACCGATGCGTTCGGCGGAGCCTCGTCGTCGCGCCGGTGGCAATGCGCTGGCGTTCCGGTGGCGCGTGGCGATCAGCTGGCGGCGGGCAGGGCGGCTTCTTCCCGAACGTCGAACATGCGGAAGCTGCCGCGGCTGTCGGCCTTGCAGCGATAGAGCGCGAAATCGGCGTTGCGCAGCAGCTCTTCCGGGTCCTTGCCGTGAAAGGGAGCGATGGCGATGCCGACGGTCGCGCCGATGACGATCGCATGCCCGTCTATGCTGTAGGGCGCGGCGACCGAATGGACGAGGCGGCGGGCGAGGGCGGATGCGTCGCTGGCCGCACGGATGCCGGTCTGGACGATGGCGAATTCATCGCCGCCGAGGCGGGCGACGGTATCGGACTCGCGCTTCACCCGGCGGAGGCGGTGGGCGACCTCCTTCAGGAGCTCATCGCCGACGGGGTGGCCAAAGACGTCGTTGACCGGCTTGTAGCGGTCGAGGTCGATGTATAGGAGGGCCATCATCTCGCCGCGGCCGACGCGGGCGACCGCCTGGCCGAGCCGGTCGGCGAAGAGGAGCCGGTTGGGCAGGCCGGTCAGCGGATCGTGATGGGCGGCGTGGGCCACCATCTGGTGGACGCGGCGCTGCTCGGTCACGTCGAGATAGGTCGTCAGGAAGCCGCCGCCGTCGAGCGGCACGCCGCGTATCTCGAGGACCGTGCCATTGGGGCGGGTGCGCTCGTAGGCATGGGCGCGGTGCTCGCGGGCAAGGTCCATGCGAACGCGGACATGATCCTCGACATTGCCGGGACCGTATTCGCCGCTGCGCGCCTTGAAGCGGAAGATGTCCTCGAGGCTCGGCGGGCCGCCGGCGAAAAGGGCATCGGGGTAGTCGAGCATGCGCCGCTGCTCCGCATTGCAGAGGGTGAGGCGCAGGTCCTTGTCGAAAAGCGAGATGCCGCCGGGGAAATTCTCGACCACCGCCTCGAGCAGGCGGACACGCTCGCGCAGCGCTTCCAGCTCGATGTCGCGTGCGCGGTCGGCGCGGTCGCTGGCAGGAGGATGGTCGAGGGGATGGGATGGCAAACGGGCCTTCCGCGCCACGCTTCCGTTCGAGGCCATGCGACGGATTCCTCGTGGGTGGGTGGCGCTCAGCTTGCCACCGGGCTCGTAAATGCCGCCTTACTTCGCTTCGTCGGCGGCCTGATTCTTCAGGCTTTCCTTGTCGACGTAGTTCACCTCCTCGATGAGCAGATCGTGGACGAGGTCGGCGCCGAGGCGGGTGTTGACGTTGGTCCTGATCGCCTTGGTCATCTCGTCGAGATCGTATTTCGACATCTGGTCGAACTCGACCTTGCCGTCGGTGTAGATGCGCCGGAAAGCCTCGTCCATGACGAAGGCCTCCGGGTCGACCGGGAAGGCGTGCACGGCATGGGAATCGGCCGTGTAGACCAGCTTGGCGACGACGTAGCCGCGCAGGCGCCCGTCCGAGATCATGGGGACGGTGATCGCCGGCGGGTGGAAATATTCGAGGCCGGCGAAGCCGCTTTGCTTGCTTTCGCCGCTCGGCGTGCCGCCCGACTGCCAGGTCGCGCCGGCATAGGTGGAGACGAGGGCGATCAGGGCCGCCCAGATTCCGATGAAAAGGGTGCGGACCATCAGGGCGAATTCCCGCGGCCGGCCGGCATGCCGTAGGTGCCGTCGGATTCGGCCTCACCGAGGGCGGCGACGAGGAGGTCGGAAATTTCGCGGACAGCGCCGAGATGGAGAGCGAGGACATCCCGGTTCTCGGCGAGCTTCACGGAGAGGGCCTGGAGGCGCGCCTTCAGGCGCGCCTCGGGCGCCGAGGGAAGAGAACGGGAGAGACGCGTAAGCTCAAGCAGGCTGCGGCTCTTGCGGCGATTGAGCTCGTCGAGATCGACGTGGCGATGGGCGCGGAGCGCCTCGGTTTCCTCCTCGATCGTCTCCTCGAGACGGTCGAGGGCATTGGCGAAAGCAGCGAGGACAGCCGGGCCGGAGAGGCGGGGCTCTTCCGGGGATTTGGCGTGGTTGCGGAGGACCGGCAGGTAGCCGCCGAGGCTGGTCTCGGGGAAGTCGGCGGGAGCCCGCATGGCATTGCCGTAGGGATTCATGCTGCTCACCTATGTCCTTGTCTTGTCTGTTTTATTTTCATCGTCCGGAGCGAGCGCGCGGAGGAAACCGCGCTCGGCCGTGGAGACGACGGTGGGGGCGACGTCGGAGGTCGCGGGAGCCTTCAGGGCGGACATGGCATGGCGCGCCAGCTCGGTCGCGATGCCGACGCCGCCGGACTTCGCCATCTGATTCGCGATCTGCTCGGAAAGCATTGATTTCCATACGCTTCCCGCCGTTCCGGAACCGTAGACCGCGCTGTCGTCCTCGGGCATGGCGGCCTCGATGAAGGTCTGCAGGGTCATGGTCTCGAAGCCCTGGTAGGCCTTCTTGGCGGCAGCCGCTGAATCGGTGTGCGAGATGGGTCGCGATGGTGCGGGAATCGACGTGGAACGGGTGTCGGAAGCGAGGGAATCGAGCGTCTCGGAAAAAGGCTCGGCCGGCGCGGTCGACGACATCTTCGCCAGCCGGTCGGCAGCGACCTGGTAGCGGGTCGGATCCGCGGCGCGGGCGACGTCGAGGACGATGTCGGAGGGAGGCGAGATGGACATGCGGCGCGAACGGAATCCGGACGAGGGGAGGTCGCGCGCAGTCTGGCGGTCGTAGCTTACGGGAGGCTTGCGTCGACGTTCTTCACCAGCGTGTCGACGAGGTCGGCGAAGCCGCGCTTGCCCTCGTCATCGCGGGCCTGGCGGCGGAGGCGGCCGGTCATGCGCTCGGTGCGCTTCAGGCGAAGGCCCTCCTCGCGGAGGATGCGGGCTTCCTCCTCGCGGCGGCGCTCGATGCGCTCGGCCTCGACGGCGAGCTTCTTCAGGCGCCTGGCCATGGCATCGACGAAGAGGCCCTGGAGCGCGGCATCCTCGTTGAGCGCGGCGACGATCTCGACCTCGGTCTTCTTCAGCTCGGACTTCTCGCGCTCGGTGCGGGCAAGGTTCCACTCGGCGATGCGGTGGAGCTTCTCCTGCACCGAGAGGATGCGCTCGATCTTCTTCAGGCGGGAGCGGTCCACGGCGATCAGCCCTTGGCCAGCCAGGCGGCGAAGGCCGCCTCGAAATAGGAGAGGAATTCCTGCGTCGAGATGAGGACGAGGACGAGGCCGCCGAACATGACGAAGGGCATGCCGATGAAGAAGACCGGGATGAGGGGGGTGAGCTTGTTGGCGACGCCGAGGGCGAAGTTGACGATGATCGAATAGATGATGAAGGGCGCGCCGATGCGGAGCGCGATCAGGAAGGCGGCGGAGAGCTGGTCGGCAATGTCGACGAGGGCGACACGGCTGCCGAAGGTCGGGCCGGGCGGGATGGTGACGTAGGATTCGATGAGGCCACGCATCAATTCGACGTGCAGCCCGGAGACGAACATCAGCGTGATGGCGGCCATGGAGAAGAGCGAGGCGGCGGCGGGCATCTGCTCGCCTCCGTCGATCATGGTGCCGGGAATGGCGCCGATGCCGATGAACTGGTTGATGCCGACGAGGATGAACTGGAGGGCGGAGAAGAAGAGCCGGGCGATGAAGCCGATGAGGAAGCCCTTGGCGAGCTCGGCGAAGAGGAGGGGGACGAGGGTGACGCCGCTGCCATCGCCGATGCGCGGGCGCATGTCGTCGAGGAGGATGGGGGTCAAAGCGAGCGAGACGGCGAGCGCGATATAGAGGCGGAAGCGGGCCGGGACCTGACTGGACGAGAAGCCGGGCGCCACCATGAGGCAGGCGCCGATCCGGCAGAAGATGGCGAAGGCGGCAAGGATCGTCGTCGTGTCGGTAGGAATCACGAAACGGTACCGAGCGAGCGTATCTCCACGCCGCGCGCGATCTCGACATGGGAGAGGACCGGGAGCGAGGGGAACATGCGCTCGACGATCATGCGGACATAGGGGCGCGCCTCCGGGGCGGTGACGAGGGCGAAGGCCGGCGTCTCCGCCATGCGCTTGCGGATCGCATCGGAAGCCTCGGCGGCGAACTGCTCGACCAGGCGCGGGTCGATGTCGAACTCGACCACGTCGCCCTTGGCGTCGCGCTTCAGGCTCTGGTGGAAGGCGAGGTCCCAGCGGTTGCCGAGGCGGAGCACCGCGAGCACGCCGCCCTCGGCGAGGTCGCCGCAGATCTGCTGGGCGAGGCGCATACGGACATGCTCGGCGATCTGCTCGGCGCGGCGGGCATGGGGCACGACCTCGGCGATCGCCTCGAGGATGAGGTGGAGATTGCGGATGGAGACGCGCTCGGCGAGCAAAGCCTTGAGGACCGCCTGGAGCCCGGAATAGGAAATCTGCGCCGGGCAGATCTCGTCGAGGAGGCGCTTGTATTCGGGATCGAGGCGGTCGAGGAGGGTACGCACGTCCTTGTAGGACAGGAGCTGGGTGAGGTTGTTGCGCACCGCCTCGCTGACATGGGTCAGCATGACGGAGAGGTTGTCGACCGGCGTGAAGCCCTCGCGGCGGACCTCGGAGGCGTAGCTCTCCGGGATCCACAGCGCCTTCATGCCGAAGGCGGGCTCGCGCACTTCCTCGCCGGGGACGTCGGGCTTGCCGCCCTCGCCATAGACGACGAGGAGCTCGCCGATGCGCATGTCCTGGGTGGCGATGGCCGTGCCGTGGACGCGGATCTGGTAGCTCTTGGCCGGCACCTGCAGGCTCTCGCTCACCTTTATCTCGGGTACGACGAAGCCGTATTGCAGGGCGAACTTGCGGCGCATCTTGCCGACGCGGTTGGCGATCTCGGCGGGCGAGCGGAGGATCTGGCTGGCGAGCTGCTTGCCGACGCTGATCTCGATCTCGTCGGTCTTCAGCGCTTCCTTGACCGAGTTGCGGGCCTCGTCGCGGGCCTTCTGCTCGGCCGCCTTCTGCTTCACCACGTCGGCCTGGCGCTGGGCCTCCAGCTTCTTCGGGATGGCGTAGCTGGTGAAGGCGAGCACGCCGCCGAGGGTGGCGAAGGGCAGCGTCGGCAGGCCGGGCATGATGGCGAGCACGAACATCAGCGCGGCGGCGACGAAGAGGGCGCGCGGATAGGCGCCGAGCTGGCCGATGACCGCCCGCTCGGCGGGACCGCGCGTGCCCCCCTTGGTGACGAGGAGGCCGGCAGCGAGGGAGACGACGAGGGCGGGGATCTGGGAGACGAGTCCGTCGCCGACCGAGAGGCGGGTGAAGACGTCGGCGGCGCCGGATAGCTGCATGCCGTGGCGGGTGACGCCGATGACGATGCCGCCGAAGATGTTGACCGCGATGATGATGATCGAGGCGATGGCCTCGCCGCGGACGAACTTCGAGGCGCCGTCCATGGAGCCGAAGAAGGCGCTTTCCTCTTCGAGCTCGCGGCGGCGGCGCTGCGCCTCCTTGTCGTCGATGAGCCCGGCATTGAGGTCGGCATCGATCGCCATCTGCTTGCCGGGGATCGCGTCGAGGGTGAAGCGGGCGCCGACCTCCGCGATGCGGGTGGCGCCCTTGGTGATGACGACGAAATTGACGGTGACGAGGATGACGAAGACGACGATGCCGATGACGAAATCGCCGCTCATGACGAAGCGGCTGAAGCCCTGGATGATGTGGCCGGCGGCGTAAACGCCGTCATCGCCATGGGCGAGGATGAGGCGCGTCGTGGCGATGGAGAGCGAGAGCCTGAGGATCGTCGTGATGAGGAGAACGGTCGGGAAGGCTGAGAATTCGAGCGGTTTCTGGATCCACAGCGCCACCATCAGGATGAGGACCGAGAAGGCGATGGAGAGGGCGAGGCCGAAATCGATCAGGAAGGTCGGGATCGGGACGAAGAGGATGGCGAGGATCGCCACGATGCCGCCGGCGAAGCCGACATCGCGCACGGAGCGCTTTTCGGGGACGTGTTCGAGGAGGCGTGCTTCGGCCATGGTGGTGCGATCCTGCCGCGCGGGGCTTGCGTGGGGATGGCGGGCGATGGGGAGGGCTAGCTCACCTCTCGCCGGTGGGCGTCGCGCTTGTCACGCGCCCCCTCCACCGGCTTCGCCGGTCCCCCTCCCCCGCTTCGCAGGGGAGAATCCCCCCTCACCACTCGCCGACCTCTCCGCTTGACCTCTCCCCGGTGGGGAGAGGTCTGTTTCTCTTGCCAAGCGAAGCGAGGCTTAGAGAAACAGGGTGAGGGGGGTGGTGCCTATTCGGAGAGGACTCACCCCCTCACCCCGCCTCGCTAGTTCGCTTCGCTCACAAGCTCGACGGCCCTCTCCCCGCCGGGGCGAGGGGCGGACGTCGCGTCTCTGACGCGCCGCCTTCAGCGCACCCCTCCCCGAAACCGGCAGAAGCCGGTTTCGGCCCTCCCGCAAGGGGAGGGCTATGCGACGGCGAGGAGGCGACCGCTCAGAACGGGTTGGCGATGTGGGAGTAGGTTTCGGTGGCGAAGGCGAAGATCTGCGAGCCGATGAAGGAGCCGGTGAGGGCGCAGACGAGGAGGATGGCGATGATCTTCGGGATGAAGGTGAGCGTGACCTCCTGCACCTGGGTGAGGGCCTGGAGGAGGGCGATGACGACGCCGACGATCATGGCGGCGCCGACGGCCGGGCCGGCGGCGACGATGGTCGTCCAGATCGCCTGGTAGGTGAGCTCGATGGCGTCGGCTTCGTTCATGGGACCGGCCGCCTGACGATCACGAGGCGGCGGGGGCGATGGTGACGCCGGAATCGAGGGTGATCGTCTTGCCGCTGGTCAGCGTCGCCACCGCGCCGTCGGACGTGATCTTCACCGATGCGACGGTGCCGGAGACGCTGCCGTCGGCGGAGGTGAGGGTGCGGCCGATCACCTGGTCGCCGATCGAGAGGGCGTTGGCGGTGAGGAGCGAGTCGAGCTTGGAATTGGTCGAATAGGCCTGCTCGACCTGGGAGAAGGTCGCGAGCTGGACGACGAACTGGGACGAGTCCATCGGCTGGGTCGGGTCCTGGTTCTTCAACTGGGCGATGAAGAGCTTCAGGAAGGCGGAATAGTCGAGCGAGGCGCTCGCCGTGCTGCCGGCAGACGACGTGCCGGTGGTGGTGCCGACGGCGGGGACGGTGGTCATGGCAAACTCCTCAGGCGGCGCGGGAAGTCCCGGCGAGGATCTCGTCCTCGATCGGGAAGAGGGTGCGGATCGTGCGCAGCGCCTCGAAGACGCGGCCGGTGGCCACGAGGCCGCCGACGGTGCGCAGGCCCGTCACCACGGTCTCGTTGGTGAAGGAGGCGGTGGTGGCGCGGTGCATCTCCTGGAAGACGGTGATGGTGCGCGGCGCGTTGGCGGGGTCCATGAGCATGGACTGGACGACGAAATAGAGCTGGCGGAGCGGCGTGGTCGTCTGCTCGGGCTGGAGGACGTGGGATTCGAGAAGGAAGGTCACGTCGTTCATCAATTCGAGCGTGACCCGGCGATCGACCCTGACGACGGCGCCGTTGATGTAGATGCGCTCGTTGGCGCGCAGGTTGATCTGGATCGACTTGCTCATGCGAGACCGTCGCGGATGGAGCGGTTGACCTCGATGAGGGCGCCGAAGCCCTTCGCCGGTGTGCTGAGGACGCGGTCGGCCTCGCGGATCGCCCAGATGCCGATCGAGATGAGGTCCTTCTTCAGCGACGGGGCGAGCTCGTTGGCCGGGTCGCTGAGGTTCTCGATGAGGAAGACCCAGAGCTTCTGGATGTTCTGCACGGCGGCGAAGACCTCGGGCGCGGCAATGTCCTTGCCGTCGGCCTCCTCCATCATGGCGATCGCCTGGTTGAAGGCCTGCTGCTCGTTGGCGCGCGCCTGCCGGCAATCACCCTCGATGATCTCGGCATAGGTCATCTTGTACATATTGTTCTTCGGATCCCTGGGCTTACACGTAGTTGACGAGGCTGAGCTGGATGAGCTTGGCGGTCAGCGAGTAGGACATTTCGAGCTGGGTCGAGAGCGTGTCGATCTTCGTCTTCGCGACGGCCGGGTCGACGCCCTCGAGGTTGTCGATCTGGGTGGCGAGGATGTCCTTCTGGGTCGCCAGGCGGGTATTGGCCCCGGCGATGCGGTTCTCGGTCGAGCCCATGGCGGCCTGCACCGCGGTGAGCGCGGCCTGGCCGTTGCCGATGGTGGTGATCGCCTTGTCGATGACCGCGTCGGTGGCGCCGTCGCCGAGACTGCCGCTGCCGAAGACGGACATCATGGCATAGCCCATGGCGAGCTGGCGGAAGGCGGATTCGTTGGCGCTGACCGAGGAGGTGACGGTCTCGCCGGGCGAGATGCGGCTCTGCATGACCTGGTCGGAGGCGGAGGACCAGGTCGAGGACCAGTTGGCGTCGTTGAAGAGGTCGGCGAATTCGTTGTCGAGGAAGTCGTTCATCGACGCGGCATCGAGACCGGCGGCGGCCGGGTCGGTGGGGGCGAAGCCGAACTTCGCGGTGAAGGCGGCGACGATGGCCGCCTTCGGGCCGGAATCGAAATCGGCGATCGGGGCCGTGCCGGAATTGATGCCGCCGAAGATGTAGTCGCCGCCGTCGGCGGTGTTGAGGCGGCTGGCGAAGCTGCCGAGCGCGTCGTTGGCGGCGGTGACGAGGGTGGCCCGCGCGGTGCCGGCGTTGCGGCCGGAGATGAGCGCCTGCGAGAAGCTGGTCGCGTCGCTGGCGAGGGCGCTCAGCGCATTGTCGGTCTGCGACAGGCGCGCCGAGACCATGGCGTTGGAATTGGTGAAGGCGGTGAGCGCGTCGGTGTCGATGTGGAGGCGCATGCTCCGCCCCGTCTGGGTGCCGAGGCTGAGGCCAACGTCTGCCATGCGGCCGGTGCTCACTTCCTTGGTGAGGCGGTTCAGTTCGTTCTGGATGCGCGCCGAGGCGCTGACCGAGGTGCTGTGGAAGACGAGGGTGGAGATGTAGGTGCGCACGACCGGCTAGCCCACGGCCTGGAGGAGGGCGTCGTACATCTGGGTGACGATGCCGACGAGCTTGGAGGAGGCCTGGTAGCTCTGCTCGAGCTGGAGCTGGAGCGCGTATTCGTCGTCCATGTTGACGCCGGTGGCGTTGGAGAGGGCCTCGCTCGCCCGCGACAGGAGCGTGTTCTGGTAGTCGACCGCGGTGCTCGCGGTCGAGCGCGCGGCCGAGAGCCAGCTGACCGAGGCGGTGGCGAAGGCGGAGAGGCTCGTCGCGGTGCCGATGGCGGCGGAGGAATCGAAGGCGCGGCTGGCGCTCATGCCGTCGACGAGATCCTGGAGGTGCGTCGAATAGCCGACCGCGCCGGTGGCGTTGTACTGGTAGGCGGCGCCGTTGATGCCGCCGTCGCGGATGAGGGCGGTGCTGCCGCCCTTCGACGGATCGACGGCGGCGTTGACCGTGAGGCTGCCGGCGATTCCGGCGACGGCGGTGCCGCTCGCCGGCACTGCCGGTCCGCCCGACCAGGTGAAGAGGCCGGCGAGGGCCGCGCCACCGCCACCGCTCTGGTCGGTCTCGGCGAAAGCCTCGACCAGGCCGCGGGCCATCTCGTCGAGCTGGGCCTGGTAGGTCGGCGCGATGGTGTCGCGGAGCTGGGTGAGGCCGACGAGCTTGCCCGACTGCAGCGGCATGGCGGCATTGGCGCCGGTGACCGGCACGCCGTCGACATAGACGGCATTGCCGGTCGTGCCGGGTGTCAGGGTCTGGCTCGCCTGGAAGGTGACGCTGCGCGCCGACTTGTCGAAGAGGGTGACGCCGGAATCGGTGTAGAGGGCGATGTCGTTGTTGTCGCGATAGACGACGGTGATGCCCATCTGCTCGCTGAGCTGGGTGATGACCGCGTCGCGGTCATCCATGGCGTCGGTGACATCCTCGCCCATCGAGGTGCCGCGCATGATCTGCGTGTTCAGCTGCTGGAACTGGGAAAGGAGATCGTTGACCTTGGAGACCGAGGTGGCGATGTCGGCATCGGCCTGACTGCGCACCGAGGTGACGGTGGCGGTAGCGCTGTTCAGGGAGCCGGCGAGGCCTTGTGCGGCGGTGACGACGGCCTGGGCGAGGCTGGTATTGGAGGGAGCGTTGGCAAGGGCCTGGAGGGCGGAGGTGAGGGCGCCGAGCTGGGCGGCGGGCGAGGTCGTGTCGGTGGTGTCGCCGATGGTCTCCTGGAGGCGCGTCAGGCCGTCGAGGATCGCCTGCTGGCTCTGCACGCCGGAGGTGACGACGGAGAGGCGGTTGAGGAGAGCGGAGTTGGTCGCCCGCGTCACCGCGCTCGCATAGACCGAACCGTCGGCATTGGTGACCGGCGCGGTGGACTTCCGCGTATAGGTGGCATCGTCGGCGCCGGCGATGTTGCGGCTGGAGACCGCCAATTGCTTGGCGGTCGTCAGCAGCGAAGAACGGGCCGCATTGAGGGCGAGAGCCAGGCTCACGGCTGCCGCTCCTTGTTATCCATCAATGCCTTAGCGCTTCAGGTTCATGAGGATGTCGAGGAGATCGGAGCTCGTCTGCACGACCTTGGAATTGGCCGTGTAGTCGCGCTGCGCGACGATCATGTCGGTGAGCTCGGAAGCCATGTCGACGTTCGACTGCTCGAGCGCGCCGGAGACCAGCGAGCCGCGCCCGCCCTCGGTCGGGAACCCGATCTGGATGTCGCCCGAGGAAGTGGTGATGGAAAAGGCGTCGCCGGCGACCGCCTTGAGGTTGTCGGGGCTCGCCACGGTGGCGAGCGGGATGCGATAGGCGGCGATGCGCGCGCCATTCTCGTAGGTGGCGTAGACGGTGCCGTCCTTGTCGATCTCGACGCCGGAAAGGGCGCTCGGCGCGTTGCCGTTCACCTGCACGTTCATCGGCGTGAAGCCGGTGGCGAGCGCGGTCGTGCCGGTGAGGTCGAGGCTGAGGGTCTGGCCGTTCGGGACCGGTATCGCGAGGCTCGTCGGGCCGGTCAGCTTGCCGTCGGAATCGAATGTGAGGGTGACCGGCGCGGCGAGCGGCCCGGACGAATAGGGAAAGCCGCTGGTGCTCGTGCCCTTGTCGGCCTGGTTGTAGACCGCCATCTCCCATTCGGCCGGCGATTCCTGCGTCTTGGTCATGTAGACGTCGAGCGTCACCTCGTTGCCGATGCTGTCATAGGCAACGATCGAGGACTTCACCGTGTAGGCCGAATCCGCGGCGTTGGCGCCGGCGGCATTGCCGCTCACCGTGGCTTCGTTGGCGGGAAGATTGACGGTGAAGGTGCCGGAGGTGGAGGCCTTGGCGGTCAGGTTCTTGTCGGTCATGTTGACCGGGACGAGGTTGCCGATGCCGTTCAGCACCGCGTTCGGATTGCCGTCGTCGAGCGGGTAGCCCATCAGCGTGTAGCCGGCGCTGTTGACGAGATTGCCGGTGGAGGCGTCGGTGACGAAGGAGCCGGCGCGGGTGAGGTAGGGCGTGCCGTCGGCGGCCGAGACGATCAGGAAGCCGTTGCCCTGGATGCCGAGGTCGGTGTTCGACGAGGTGTAGGTGAGCGAGCCCTGCGAGCTGACCGAACGGCGGATCGAGGTCGATACGGCGCCGGAATTGTAGTCGTTCTGGGTCGAGTCGAGGAGGAGGGCCGAGAACTGGGTCGAGGCCGCCTTGTAGCCGACGGTTCCGGTGTTGGCGATGTTGTCGGCGATGGTGCCGAGCTTGGTCGACTGCGCATTCATGCCGGATACGCCGGTGCGGAGAACGCCGTAGAGGCTCATCGCCCTTTACTCCTCGGTTCGGACACTGTCGTTCAGCCTGTCATGTAGAGGGACATGCTTGTGCGAGGCTGGCTGGGGCCTCGCGATCCTCACGCGCCCCCTCCACCGGCTTCGCCGGTCCCCCTCCCCCGTAAACGGGGGAGGAACCTCCCTCACCACGGTCGCGACCTTGTTCCTCCCCTGCGAAGCGGGGGAGGGGGACCATCCGAAGGATGGTGGAGGGGGCGCAAAGCCTATGCGAGATCAGCCGCGCAGGACCTGCGCGAGCTCGGCGAAGGCGTCGGCGCTGGGGGGCGTGGAAGGATCCTGGCGGAGCGCGGCGTAGATGCGCGGGACCGTGGCGACGGCCTGATCGAGGTCGAGGTCGGTGCCCGGGTGGTAGCCGCCCATGAGGCGCAGATCCCGGGTGTCCTCGAAGCGGGCGATCATGGTGCGCAGACGGCGGACCAGCTCGCGCTGCTCCGGCGACCAGACGACATCGGCGAGGCGCGAGATCGAGCCGAGGACGTTGACCGCCGGATAGCGGCCCTGGTCGGCGATGGACCGGTCGAGGACGACATGGCCGTCGAGGGTGCCGCGGATGGCGTCGGCGACGGGATCGTTGTGGTCGTCGCCATCGACGAGCACGGCAAAGACGCCGGTGATGGCGCCGCCCTCCGGGCCGCCGGGACCGGCACGCTCGAGAAGGCGGGGGAGATCGCTGAAGACGCTCGGCGCATAGCCGCGGGCGACCGCCGGCTCGCCGGCGGCGAGCGCCACGTCGCGGGCGGCGTGGGCGTAGCGGGTGACCGAGTCGGCGATGAGGAGCACCGACTCGCCGCGATCGCGGAAATACTCGGCGATGGCGGTCGCCGAGGGGAGGGCGAGGCGGCGCATCATCGGGCTCTCGTCGCCGGTGGCGACGACGACGACGGCGCGCGAGAGGTTCGCCGCGAGGGGACCTTCGAGGAACTCGCGCACCTCGCGGCCGCGCTCGCCGACGAGGGCGACGACGACGGTATCGAAGCCCGAGGAGCGGGCGATCATGGAAAGGAGGGTAGACTTGCCGACGCCGGAACCAGCAAAAATGCCGATGCGCTGGCCCTCGCAGAAGGGCGTGAAGAGGTCGATGAGGCGGACGCCCGTGCGGAGCGCCTTGCGGATGCGCTGGCGCACCATGGCGGGCGGCGGCTGGGCGTCGGTGGGCATGGCGCGCTCGCCGCGCGCGAGCGGGCCGGCGCCATCGACCGGCTCGCCGAGGGCGTTGACGACGCGCCCCTTCCACGAGGGAGCGGGGCTGAGGCGCATGGCGCCGATCATCTGCGCGCGCATGCCGATGCCGACGGAAGCGCGGCCGTCGAAGGGCTTCACGGTGGCGCCGGTCTCGTCGACGCGGACGATCTCGCCGACGGTGGCGGCTTCGCCATCGCCGAGCGCGACGCGATCGCCGAGGCGGGCGAGCGCCGAGAGGCCGCGGACGCGATAGGCGGCGGGCGCGACCTCGCGCACCGCGCCGCTCGCCGCGACGAAGGGAAGGTCGATGGCGGCCTCCTCGACCGCGGCGGCGAGGCGCCGGAGCGCGTTCATGAGGTCGGCGAGAGGGTGCGGATCGCCTGCTGCTGCAGCTCGTCGTTCTGGTCGACGGAGGCATTGGCGCGGTCGAAGGCGCGCTGGACGGCGATGAGGCGGGTCAGCTCCAGGATCGGGTTGACGTTGGAGCCCTCGATGAAGCCCTGGCGGATGCTGTTCGAGGTGGCATCCTCGACCGGCTCGGCGGGCAGGTCGGTGAAGACGGCGGAATTGTCGTAGCGGGTCAGCTTCGCCTTGTCGGGGATGGTGAAGAGGCCGAGGTTGGCGATGCGCTTGCCCTGCTGGCTGATGGAGCCGTCGTCGCCGATGGTGACCGGGCCGGCAGCGGCGTCGATGGTGATCTCGCCGGCGCCCGGATCGAGCACGGGGTAGTTGTCGACGGTCTTCAGGTTGCCCTCGACATCTACGTGGAAGCGGCCGTCGCGGGTATAGGCGGTGCCGGCCGGGGTCTTGACCGCGAACCAGGCATCGCCGTTGACGGCGACGTCGAGGGCGCCGCCGGTGGGGGTGAGGCCGCCGGCATTCCGCGAGATGAAGGTATTGGCGGAGGAGACGTAGTCGGTCTGGCCACCGAGATTGTCGGAGAGCAAGGCTTCGAAGCGCACGCCGCCGGCGCGGAAGCCGGGCGTGCTCGTATTGGCGATGTTGTTGGCGACCGCATCCAGGCGGTTCTGGAGGGCGACCTGGGCGGAGATGGAGATCGGCGCGACCTGGGGCATCCGGCTCAGCTCCCGCCGTGCTTGAGGTTGTTGAGGGTCATGATCAGGTCGAGGCTGTTCGACGACGCGGCGCTCGAGGAATCGAAGAGCGCGAGGATCGGGTCGCTGTCGGTGTTCTCGGTGACGTCGTACATGACGGTGAAGCGGTTGATCAGCTTCGCCAGCTTGTCGGGATCCTTGAGGTCGGCGACGTCGAGGCGGTCGGTCACCATCTTCGCCTGCTGCTCGATATCGGCATTCGACATCTCCTCGGGGAAGCCGAAGATGGTCTGCACGACCTTGTAGAGCGCGGCGTCGCCGAGGAGGCCGTAGGCCGAGGTGATGTTGGGCGCCTCGCGCTGGAAGTAGAGGGCGAGCTTGACGCCTTCATTGTCGCTGCCGGCCTCGTCCTCCATGGTCTGGCGGACATATCGGCTGACGACGTCGGTGGTGGCGGCGATGCGGGAAGTCGCATCGGCGCCGCCGGCGGCGAAGTTGAAGGCGGTGGCGAACTGGACGAAGCGCTGGTCGTTCAGCCGGTTGGCGAAGGACGACTTGTCGGCGACGCCCTCGGTGAGGACCTTCCGCATATAGGCCTTGGCATTGTCCATCTCCTCGAGGCCGAAGGCCTTCATGGCGTACTTGAAGAGGCGGGTATCCTTGAGGAAGTCGTCGATCGACTTCACGTTGCCGATGTTCTTCAGGTAGTAGTCGGTGGCGGTCTGCACCGATTTCTCCGACGCCGTGGTCGCCAGCGAGCGGTCGAGATTCTTCGCCAGCAGGCGGTAGGCGACGGACGTACTGATCATCGGGACGGACTCCTCGGGCTCCCCGGAAGGCTATCCGCGCTGCCTTGCGCGAAACTGCCTTCGGGGATTTCAGCCTCGCGCAAGCTAAGCGCGCGATGCGTTAACCATGAATTGCTGCGTCGCCGGAGTTCGGTAGGTGAATCTGATCCTTGGCCTCGTGCTGGGCGCGGGCGCGCTCGTCGGCGGGTTCATCGCCGAGGGCGGCAACATCGCCGTCCTGTTCCAGCCGTTCGAGTTCCTGATCATCGGCGGCATTGCCCTCGGCGTCTTCATCATGGGCAATCCGTTCTCGACGATCATCGACACGTTCAAGGGCGCGATCCAGGCGCTGCTCAACAAGTCGCCCAAGCGCAAGGACTTCCTGCAGCTCCTGTCGCTCCTCTTCGCGCTGATGCGGGACCTGCGCACGCGGCCGCGCAACGAGGTCGAGGCGCATATCGACAATCCGCAGGAATCGCCGCTCTTCCAGCACTTCCCGACGATCCTCGCCGACCAGGAGCTGACGCAGTACATCTGCGACTACGTCCGCCTGATCATCATCGGCAATGCCCGCTCGCACGAGATCGAGGCGCTGATGGAGCAGGAAATCTCGACGGTCAAGAAGCACAAGACCAAGCCCTATTCGGCGCTGACGACGATCTCGGAGGCGCTGCCGGCGCTCGGCATCTGCGCGGCGGTGCTCGGCATCGTCAAGGCGATGGGCGCGCTCGACCAGTCGCCCGAGGTGCTCGGCGAATACATCGGCGCGGCGCTGATCGGCACGCTCACCGGCATCTTCTGGTCCTACGCGGTGGTCTCGCCGCTGGCGCATCTCATCAAGACGACGCGCGAGAAGCAGGTGCAGCCCTTCATCATCGTCAAGCAGACGCTGATCGCCTTCATGAACGGCGCGCTGCCGCAGATCGCGCTCGAGCATGGGCGGAAGACCATTTCCTCGGGCGAGCGCCCGACCATCGACGAGGTGGAGAGCGACGCGATCTCGACCTCGCCGGCGGCGGGCGCGGCACCGCAGGCGAAGGCGGCGTAAGCGATGGCGGATTCAGGCGACATCCGCGACCTGCTCATCGACGCGGCCAACATCTCGGTCGACCAGCTCCCGATGCTGCCGGTCATCTTCGACCGGTTCTCGACCAATCTCGCCGAGCGCCTCCGGCACCTCGCCTGGACGCCGCCGCACCTGACGCCGAACGGGATCGTCTCGACGCGCATCGGCGAGGCGCTCGACCCCTACGAGATGCAGGCGATCGCCGGCATCTTCCACGTGCCGGCCTGGGACAACCGGGTGATCGTCGGCTTCGACCGCGACTTCGTCTTCACGATGATCGAGCTGATGTTCGGCGGCGACGGCTCGGAGCCGCCGATCGAGGACATGCGCGCCTTCTCGACCCTCGAGCTGCAGATGACGCAGGCGCTGTTCGAGCATGTCGGCCACGCGCTGCAGGCGGCGTTCAGCCAGGTCGTGCAGGCGCGCTTCCGCTTCGAGCGGATCGAGACGCGCATGGACTTCGCCGGCGTCGGGCGGCGCAACAACCCGGCCGTCTCGGCCAGGTTCCTCCTGCAGGCGATCAACCGCGGCGGCGAGATGTTCGTGATCGTGCCGCAGGCGGCGCTGTCGCCGATGCGCCAGGCGCTGTCGAAGATCGTCCAGAGCGAGACGAGCTCGCCCGATCCGCGCTGGGTGAAGCAGTTCGGCGAGGAAGTGCAGCGCGCGGCGGTGACGGTGAAGGCGGTCATCGAGACCAGCGAATTCACGCTCGGCGACCTCGCCAACCTGAAGATCGGCGACATCCTCCGCCTGCCGGCGACGCCGCAGAGCCGGATCAAGGTGGAGAGCGCCGACCAGGCGCTGTTCCTCGCCTATCTCGGCCAGGACCAGGGCTATCACACGCTCTGCATCGACGAGGCGATCGATCCCGACCAGGAGTTCATGAACGATGTCCTTTCTCGCTGAGACGGTGATCTCGCTCGCCCTCTGCGCGACCAGCGTCGCGGTCATGCTGCTATACCGGCGCCTGAAGAACCTCGGCGCGGACCTCGCCGCCTATCGCGCGGCGCTCGCCGAGAGCACGGCGGCGCTGAATACGGCGGGCGCGGCGGTAGGACTGCTGGTCGGCGAGGGGAAGAGCCTCGCAATCACGCTCGCCCTCCGCATCGAGGAGGCGCGCGCCCTGCAGGCGCGCCGGCCGCAGCCGTCGCCCGTCAACCTGAAATCGGTCGCCTGAGCGGCGCGAGACAGTCCGAGAGGAAACCGGAGAAATGGATCCGATCAACGCACCCCATGCCGAGCTGCCGCGCGGCGACGATGCCCGCGCCGCGAGCCGCAACGGCGCCGACCGCGGCATGCCGACGCGCAACCTCGAGACGATCATGCGCATCCCGGTGGTCGTCCAGGTCGTGCTCGGCCAGGCGACCATGCCGGTCGCCAACCTGATGAAGCTCGGCCGCGGCGCCATCGTGCCGCTCGACCACCGCATCGGCGAGCCGGTCGACGTGGTGGTCAACGGCCGCGTGATCGCGCGCGGCGAGGTGGTCGTGGTGGATGACGACAATTCGCGCTTCGGCGTCTCGCTGACCGAGATCGCCGGGCCGCTCGGCAACGGATTCGCCGATTGAAAGTCCTAGAGGTCGCGCCAGGGCAGCCGGCGAAGACGCCGGCGCCAAAGGGAATCGGGGGACCCGACAGGGTCGCCGCGATCCTCCTGACCATGGGCAAGCCGCTCGCCTCGCGGCTGATGAAGTATTTCGAGCCGGACGAGATCAAGCTGATCACCCGTTCGGTCGCCGACCTGCCGCCGGTCGCCGCCCCGGAGCTGCGGGCGCTGATCGAGGAATTCGCCAACCAGTTCGCCTCGGGCGCCAGCCTCGTCGGCAAGGCGAGCGAGGTCGAGCGCCTGCTCGCCGGCGTCCTGCCGCCCGACCAGATCGCCGAGATCATGGGCGATATCCTCGGCAATGCCGACCGCTCGATCTGGGAACGCATCTCCTCGGTCAACGAATCGACTCTCGCCGGCTTCGTGATGAAGGAGCATCCGCAGATCGCGGCGCTGATCCTGTCGCGGGTGAAATCGTCGACCGCGGCGCGGGTGATCGGCCACATGCCTTCCGACCGGCGCGACGGGATCATCCGCCGGATGCTCGCGATCCGCCCGATCGTCGATGAGACGATGCGGCAGCTGGAGCGCACGCTGCACCAGGAATTCACGATGAATGCCGCCCGCAACACGCCGGACGACGGGCAGGCGCGGCTGGCGGAGATCATCAACAAGCTCTCGCGCACGCAGATGGAGCAGGTGCTGGAGAACCTCTCCGCCGTCCGGCCGCAGGAGGCGGAGAAGCTGAAGAACATGCTCTTCACCTTCGAGGACATCGCCAAGCTCTCGGCGAAGGCGCGCGCGACGCTGCTCGAAAAGCTGCCGAACGACCGCATCGTGCTGGCGCTGAAGGGGACGGACGCGGAATTCCGCGAGCTGATGCTGCAGCCGATGTCCGGCCGCGTGCGCAAGATGATCGACCAGGAGCTGAACAACGGCCAGCCGGTGGCGCAGCGCGAGGTGACCGACGCCCGCCGCGCCATCACCGACGTGGCGCTGGACCTTGCGGCGCGCGGCGAGATCGAGATCAACCGCGGCGCCGACGAGGAGGAAGCCTACATCACGTAGGCGCGGCGCCATGGCCCAGGAAGACAAGGAATCAAGAACAGAAGAGGCGACGGAGAAGAAGATCTCCGAGGCGATCGAGCGCGGCAACATCCCGCGCTCGCGCGAGCTCTCGATCTTCGCCTCGCTGGTCGGCATCCTCCTCGTCTTCGCCTTCATCGTCGGCCCCAAGGCGGCGGCGCTGAGCGAGCAGCTCCTCATCCTCGTCGACCATCCGGGCGGCTTCGCCATGGAGAACGGCAACGATGCCAGCCACCTGCTTTCGGCGCTGGCGCTGCAGATCGGCGCCTTCCTGCTGCCGATGGTGGTGGTGCTCGGCGTCGCCGGGCTCGCCGCGTCGTTCCTGCAGAACGCGCCGCAATTCGTGCTCGAGAACATCCGGCCGAAGTGGGAGCGCGTCTCGCCGATGGCGGGCTGGAAGCGGATCTTCGGCACGCCCGGCCTGGTCGAGTTCCTGAAGTCGCTCTTCAAGTTCGGCGCGATCGCCATCGTCATCGCGATCATGCTGAACGGGGAGCGCAAGACCGTGGTGGCGGCGATCTACGGCGACGCCGCCAACATCCCGGGCACGGTGCTCGGGCTCGCGACGCGGCTGGTCTCGGCCGTATGCGTCGCGCTCATCGTGCTGGTCGGCGTCGACGTGGTGTGGTCGCGCTTCAAGTGGCGGTCGGACCTGCGCATGACGCGGCAGGAGCTGAAGGACGAGATGAAGCAGGCGGAGGGCGATCCGCTGGTCAAGTCGCGGCTCCGCTCGCTCGCCCGCGACCGGGCGCGCCGGGCCATGATCGCCGCCGTGCCGAAGGCGACCGTGGTGATCGCCAACCCGACCCATTTCGCCATCGCCCTCAAGTACAATCGCGGCAGGGACGGCGCCCCGCTGGTCGTCGCCAAGGGCGTCGACCTGATCGCGCTGAAGATCCGCGAGATCGCCGCCAAGCACTCGATCCCGGTGATCGAGGACAAGCCGCTCGCCCGCGCCATGTACGACGCGGTGGAAGTCGGCCAGTTCATCCCGGCCGAGTTCTACCGCGCCGTCGCCAAGATCCTCTACGTCCTCTATTCACGGAACCGCCATGCTCATGCCTGACAAGAAGCAGTTCATCCAGAAGCAGGAACCGGACCTCGGGCAGGTGCTCGCCTATGAGCGCATCCTGGCGGAGGGGCTGAAAACGTTCCTCCACGAGATGGTGATGGTCGATGGCGGCGTGATGGTCGGCTACGTCTGCAACGGGCAGCACGCCAATCTCGGCGACATCATCGGCTCGTCGACGGAGACCGCGATGAAGCCGGGGCGGCTGCGCTACTGCAACGACGCGCGGCTCGATTTCGACTGGGGCGAGCGGCCGGCGGTGACCCTCGCCATGGAGCTTGCCGACGAGCAGCTGACCGCCTCGTTCCGCATCGTCTTCGGCGGCGACCATGTCGGTGTCGACGTGCGCGGCGTGCAGTTCGCGGAAGCCGTGGCCGGGCCGGACGAGGCGCTGGCGCGCTTCGCGGCCTCGGTCGAGGATGCGCGCCTGCCGGGCAGGGCGTAGGGACGCAACGCTTTCCCTCTCCCCTTGTGGGAGAGGGCTTTCGGCCTTGGCTTCGCAGGGAGCGGAGCGACCGAGAAGCCCCAGGACGAAAGGGCGAGGGGTCGTTGCCCTCGCGGGCGCAGCCCGCATCGGATGCTGTCGCGAATTGTGCCCACTGGGGCACCCCTCACCCTGCTTCTCTAGCTCGCTCCGCTCACAAGAGAAGCAGCCCTCTCCCACAAGGAGAGAGGGCAAGCGGAGAGGTTGGGAGAGGGCAACGGAGTTGAGAAGGGGCCGGTCCGCCAGCCTCGTGCAAGATTGCCTGCCTAGTCTCCGGCGAAGAACCGGAGACGCGCCTTGGAGCCCGTGTATCTTTTCGACCTTGCCTCGCGCCACGCCAACTGGGCCTCGGTGCGCCAGAGCGTGCTGACCAGCAACGTCGCGAACGCCAATACGGCCAACTACCAGCGCATGGACATCGAGCCCTTCTCGGAGGTGCTCGACGAGACCAGCCTGACGCTGGCGAGCACGGCGCCGGGGCATCTCAACATCAACGGAACGGAAGTGGGTGCCGTCGATGATGGCACCGTCGACACCTGGGAGGCCAAGGAGACCGGCGGCCCGGTGAAGCTCGAGAGTGAGCTGATCGAGGCCGACCAGGTCAATCGCGGCTTCTCGCTCGACACGGCGGTGACGCGCGCCTTCCACCGGATGCTGCTCGCGAGCGTAAGGAGCGGGGCATGATCATCGATCCGCTGCGCGCCGCCGGCGCCATCGCCGCATCGGGGCTCGACGCGCAATCGGTGCGGCTGAAGGTGGTCGCCGAGAACATGGCGAACGCGCAATCGACGGGCGCGACGCCGGGCGCCGATCCCTACCAGCGCAAGACCGTGATCTTCGCCAGCGAGTTCGACCGCCTGCTCGGCGCGCCGACGGTGTCGGTGAAGGACGTCGCCGGCGACGAGAGCGCGTTTCCGCTCGACTACGATCCCGGCAATCCCGCGGCCGACAAGAACGGCTACGTCAAGATGCCGAACGTCAATCCGCTGATCGAGATGGCGGACATGCGCGAGGCGAGCCGATCCTACGAGGCGGACCTGCAGATGGTGAAGCAGGCGCGCACCATGACTTCCCAGATGCTCGACCTGTTGAGGAACACATGATCAGCGCGATCTCCGGCATCGGTTCGGTGACCTCGACGACGGGCGTCGCGGCGAAGGCGGCGGCCGCGCCGACGGGCGCGATGAGCTTCGGCCAGGTGCTCGCGGACGTCGCGACCGGCGCGGTCAACACGATGAAGGCGGGCGAGGCGACGGCGATCTCCGGCATCACCGGCAACACGTCGGTGCAGAAGGTGGTCGAGTCGGTGATGCAGGCGGAGCAGGCGCTGCAGACCGCGATAGCGGTGCGCGACAAGATGGTCTCCGCCTACCAGGAAATCAGCCGGATGGCGATCTGAGGAGTAGCGTAGATGCGTGCCCTGGCCATAGCCGCGACCGGAATGGCGGCCCAGCAGACCAACGTCGAGGTGATCGCGAACAACATCGCGAACATCAACACGACGGCGTTCAAGCGCGCGCGGGCGGAATTCTCCGACCTCATCTACCAGACCGAGCGGGCGGAAGGCGTGCCCAATGCCGGCGGCGAAGGGGCGGTGCCGGAAGGCGCGCGGCTCGGCCTCGGCGTGCGCACCGCGGGCGTGCGCAACCTGCACATCCAGGGGTCGCTCGACCAGACCGGCAACCCGCTCGACGTCGCCATCAACGGGCGCGGCTGGTTCGAGATCAGCGGGCCGAACGGCGAGACGCTCTATACGCGCGCCGGCTCGTTCAACAAGAGCGCGACCGGGCAGCTCGTCACCGGGGACGGCTATGCGGTCGATCCGGCGATCACCTTCCCGGCGGACACGCTGCAGGTGACGATCAACTCGACCGGCGAGGTCTATGCGCAGGTCGCGAGCCAGACCGATCCGCAGTTGCTCGGCCAGCTGACGCTGGTCGATTTCGCCAACGATTCCGGGCTGCAGCCGCTCGGCAACAACCTGTGGCGCGAGACGCCCGCTTCCGGGCAGCCGGTGCCGGGCGTCGCCGGCGATCCGGGCTTCGGCTCGATCCAGCAGGGCTACCTCGAAAGCTCCAATGTCGATCCCGTCAAGGAGATCACCGAGCTCATCTCGGCGCAGCGCGCCTACGAGATGAACTCCAAGGTGATCCAGGCGGCGGACGACATGGAGGGCACCGTCTCCAAGGGCATCCGGTAAAGGCGCGCCGCATGAAACTGGGGTCGGTTTCAGGGATGGTCGCAACGATGGCCGCAGCGCTCGTGGCGCTGACGGCGACGGCGGCGCTTGCCGAGAAGCTGCCGGTGGCGGCGCTCACCATCTATCCCGGCCAGCCGATCAGCGAGGACATGCTGACCGAGCAGGCCTTCACCGACGGGACGTCGGCGGCCTATCCGGTGGTGGCGACGGTCGACGAACTGGTCGGCAAGGTGGCGCGGCGCACGCTCCTGCCGGGCAAATTGATCGCGCGGACCGCGATCGGCGAGCCGGAGCTGGTCAGCCGCGGCACGATCGTCCGGGCGGTGCTCTCGACCGGCAGCCTTCAGATGCGCACCTCGGTGGTGGCGCTGCAGGGCGGCGGCCTCGGCTCGGTCATCCAGGTCAGGAACGTCGACAGCGGCAAGGTGATCACCGGCGTCGTCCAGCAGGACGGCACGGTGCGCGTGGGCACGCCGTGAAGCGGATCGTGGCGCTCGCGCTCGTCTTTCTCGGCCTCGCGACGGGCGGCGCCGATGCCTTCACGCGCATCAAGGACATATCCTCGATCCTCGGCGTGCGCGAGAACCAGCTGATCGGCTACGGCCTCGTCATCGGCCTGCAAGGAACCGGCGATTCCATGCGGAACTCGCCGTTCACGCAGCGCTCGCTGCAGGCGATGCTCGACCGCATGGGCGTAAACGTCACCAACGACTCGCTTCGCGTCAGGAACGTGGCGAGCGTGATGGTGACGGCGAGCCTGCCGGCCTTCGCCAATGTCGGCTCGCGGATCGACGTGGAAATCTCCTCGGTCGGCGACGCGGTGTCGCTGCGCGGCGGCACGCTCCTGATGACGCCGCTCGCCGGCGCCGACGGCAAGGCCTATGCGGTGGCGCAGGGTCCGGTGACCGGCGCCGGGGTCGCGGCGGTCGGCAATGCCGCCTCGGTGACAGAGGGCGTGGCGACCGGCGGGCGCATCCCGAACGGGGCGACCATCGAGAAGCAGGTGGCGGGGTCGCTCAACGATCTCGGGCCGCTGGTGATCGAGCTCTACAATCCCGACTTCATGACGGCGACGCTGATCGCCGACGCGGTCAATGCCTTCACCCAGTCGCGCTACGGCATGTCGCTGGCCAAGGAACGCGACATGCGGACGGTGGTCCTGCAGCGGCCGCAATCGGTGTCGGCGACGCGCTTCCTCGCCGAAATCGGCGAATTGCCGGTGACGCCCGATACCGCCGCCAAGGTGGTGATCAACGAGAAGACCGGCACCGTGGTGATCGGCCAGGACGTGCAGATCTCGACGGTGGCGCTGACCCACGGGAACCTCACCATCCGCGTGACCGAGACGCCGGTCGCCTCGCAGCCGCCGCCCTTCTCGCCGGGCCAGACGGTGGTGCTGCCGCGCACCCAGGTGAGCGCCACCGAGGGGCCGGCCTATATCGGCATCGTCGGGGGCACGAGCCTGCAGACGCTGGTCGACGGGCTCAACCAGATGGGCATGAAGCCGAGCGACATCATCGCCATCCTGCAATCGATCAAGTCGTCCGGCGCGCTGCAGGCCGAACTGGTCGTGCAGTAGGGAAGAACGACCATGAATCTCCTCCGCATCTCCTTCCGCAGCGCCGGGGTGGCAGCGATCCTGATGATGCTCGGCACCTTCGCCGGCGCCGAGGAGAAGGCGGTGCGGGTGGTGGGCGAGGGCGTGATCACGCCGCCGCCGGCCGCGGCGCCGGCTCCTGCCTCCGATGCGGAGGACGCAGCCTCCGGACTCTCCAACGCCGCGCTCTCCAATGCCGCGCTGTATTGCAAGAACATCGCCAATGCGGCGTCGGACGCGCGCTATTCGCGCCAGGCCGAGGCGCTCGCCGCGCTCGAGAAGAAGATCGACGACCGCATCGCCAAGCTCGAGGCGAAGCGGGCCGAGTACGAGGAATGGGTGAAGAAGCGCGAGGACTTCCTCGCCAGGGCCGACGCCTCGGTCGTCGCCATCTATTCGCAGATGCGGCCGGACGCCGCCTCGCAGCAGATCGCGGTGATGGACCCGGTGGCGGCGGCGGCGATCCTCTCCAAGCTCAATCCGCGCATCGCCAGCGCCATCCTCAACGAGATGAATGCGCAGACGGCGGCGATGCTCACCAACGTCATGGCCGGCCTGCCGCAGGCGCAGCCGAAGGAAGGCAAGCCGGGATGAAGCGCCTGATCGTGGTCCTCGCGCTCGCCGCGGCGCTCGCCGGCTGCAAGACCGGCAGCCACAAGACGGCCGAGACGCCGGACCTGACCATCGTCGGCTCGGGCATCAGCGTGCAGCGCACGGCGCTGCCGCAGAGCTTCACGGCGCCGGAGAAGAAGTCGTTCCACTCGCTCTGGTCGGGCAGCAACCAGGGCCTGTTCCGCGACCTCAGGGCGCGGAAGGTCGGCGACGTGGTGACGGTGATCATCGACATCGACGACAAGGCGAAGTTCGACAATGCGAGCGGCCGGTCGCGTCAGGGCGCGGCGAAGGGCGCGGTGTCGGGCAGCGTCGCCTTCGGCGGGTTCGGGCTCGGCCAGACCGCAGCGGACGCCTCGGGCTCGGTGGACATGAGCGGCAGCGCGAGCTCGAAGGGCACCGGCACCATCGACCGGTCCGAGAAGCTCCGCCTGTCGATCGCGGCGCTGGTCTCGGAGGTGCTGCCCGACGGGAACCTGCTCATCAGCGGCTCGCAGGAAATCCGCGTGAACCACGAGGTCCGGGTCCTCAACATTTCGGGGATCGTGCGGCCGCTCGACATCGGCGCCGACAACGTCATCGCCTATGACCGCATCGCCGAGGCGCGCGTCTCCTATGGCGGGCGCGGCAAGCTCAGCGACGTGCAGTAGGAAGCCCGGCAATGGCCGACCTGGACATGGAAGACGAAGAGGACGCCGGCGGCGCGGCGAAGCCGAAGGCGCTGCCGGCACCTCTGCCGGACAAGAAGAAGGGCGGCATCGTCGGGATGATCGTCGGCATCGTCGTGGTCACGGCGCTCGCCGCCGGGCTCGGCATGTTCCTCGGCCAGATGACCGCGAAGACCGTCGAGCAGGCGGTCGCCGACCGTGAGAAGGCGAAGCCGAAGGACGAGCCGATCCGCTCGACCCGCTATACCGGCGACATGACGCTCCAGCCGATCGAGGCGATCGTCACCAATCTCGGCCAGCCGAGCGACACCTGGATCCGGATGGAGACGGCGATGGTCTTCCAGAACGGCGCGCTCAAGAATCCGGAAGTGACCGCGGCCGAGATCCGGCAGGACCTGATCACCTATGCGCGGACGATCACGCTGGCCCAGCTCGAAGGGCCGAGCGCGCTCCAGCACCTCCGCGAGGACCTGAACGAGCGCGTTGCGGCGCGCACCAACGGGGCGGTCAGCGAGCTCGTCATCGAGACGCTGGTCGTGCAATAGGCGGGACGGGTGCGGCGGCCGGGCCGATCCTTCCTCGTGCTGTGGAGCGCGCTTGCCGCGCTGCCGCTGACGACGCTCGCGGCGCGGGCGCAGGAAGCCGGAATCCTGGAAGGGCTGATCCCCGGCAACCAGGCGAGCGTGACCGGGCGGATCATCCAGCTGGTTCTCCTGCTCACCGTGCTCTCGGTGGCGCCGGGGCTGCTCATCATGGTGACGAGCTTCACGCGCTTCGTCATCGCCTTCTCCTTCCTGCGCTCGGGCCTCGGCCTGCAGAGCACGCCGGCGAACCTGGTGCTGATCAGCCTGTCGCTGTTCATGACCTTCTACGTCATGTCGCCGACCTTCGACCGGGCCTGGCAGGACGGGGTGAAGCCGCTGATCGACAACCAGATCACGGAAGAGGATGCCTACGGCAAGATCGTCGAGCCGTTCCGCGCCTTCATGCTGGCGCAGGTCAGGCCGAAGGACCTGAACCTCTTCGCCGATCTCGCCGCGCGCCGCCCGGCGCCGGGCATGCCCGCCGGTGCGACGCCGGCGCCGACCACGCCCCCGGCGACGCCGGCGGAAGGCGGCGCGCAGAATACGGACCTCAGGATCCTCATCCCGGCCTTCATGGTCTCGGAGCTGAGGCGCGCCTTCGAGATAGGCTTCCTGATCGTGCTGCCCTTCCTGGTCATCGACATGGTGGTCGCCACCGTCGTCATGTCGATGGGCATGATGATGATGCCGCCGAGCGTGGTGGCGCTGCCATTCAAGATACTCTTCTTCGTCCTCATCGACGGCTGGAACCTGATCGTCGACGGGCTGGTGCGCTCGTTCTTCTGACCGGCGACAGGGTTAAGACCGGGTTGCCCCGATCGCGGTAACCATTAAGAAACGCATGTCTGCCAATATCCTGGGCGTGGCAGGTTGGGTGCCCGCTCGAGGGGTGAGCGGGACGCGGAGGCAAGGGCTTCCGGCCAAAGGCATGATGCCGCCCTGCCATGCCGGTGAAAGACCCGGAATGTCCGAACAATTCCAATCAACAGGACACTGGGGACTCCAACCATGACCAGCATTCTCACCAATTCGTCCGCGATGGTCGCGCTGCAGACGCTGCGCCAGATCAACCAGGACCTCGACACCACCAACAGCCGCGTCTCGACCGGCCTGAAGGTCGGCTCGGCCGCCGATTCGGCCGCCTACTGGTCGATCGCCACGACGACGAAGTCCGACAATGGCGCGCTCAGCGCCGTCAACGACGCCCTCGGCCTCGGCGCCTCGATGGTGAACGTCGTTTCGACCGCCCTGCAGTCGGTCATCACCTCGCTCACCGACATCCAGAACCTGCTCACCACCGCCCAGCAGCCGGGCGTCGATCGCGCCAAGATCCAGGAGCAGATCACCGCCGACCTCAACGACATCCTGACCAAGTCCACCGGCGCGACCTTCAACGGCCAGAACTGGCTCTCGGTCGACTCGTCGGCTGACGGCTACAATGCAACCAAGTCGATCCTGGCTTCGTTTGACCGCTCCGGCACCACCGTCTCGGTCTCGACCATCGATCTCGATATCACGAGCGTGAAGCTCTATGACGCCGACAGCGAAGACGGCATCATGGACACCGAGCGCACCGCCGGCGGTACCGATGCAGCCGTCAAGGACATCGACATCTCTGCGCTGACCGACTCCGCGGACGACATCACGATCGTGTCGGAATACGCCCAGATCGTGCAGGCCGCGCTCGCCGCCGTGATCACCGCCAATGCCAAGGTCGGTGCGATCCAGAACCGCATCACCTCGCAGCAGACCTTCGTGAAGGCGCTGATGGACGCCAATACCAAGGCGATCGGCGCGCTGACCGACGCGGACATGGAGGAGGAGTCGACCAAGCTGAAGGCGCTGCAGACGCAGCAGTCCCTCGCCGTGCAGTCGCTCTCGATCGCAAACAGCAGCTCGCAGAACATCCTCACGCTCTTCCGCCAGTAAGAAGCGGACGGGACAAGACTTCGGGCCGCGCCCTCCGGGGCGCGGCCTTTTTCGTTGGCAATCCCCAGGCAAGATTGGGAAACGAGACTGCGGGCGGAGCGCCTTCGGCGCTTCCGGCCGTTCGCCTTTCGACGATCCGCGGCGGCCGCGTGCAGGAAATGCAGCGCGTGCGAGGAGCGCCACCCGCCGATGGGCCGCGAACAGATCGAGAAGCTCCTGGCGAGCATAGCCGGCCTCGGCGCGCGGCGCCTCATGGCGCTCGGCCTCGTCGGCATCGCCGTGCTCGCCATGATCGGCGTCGGCACCTACTACCTCAGCCGGCCGGTGCAGCAGGTGCTCTATAGCGGGCTGACGCGCGAGGACGTCTCCCGCATCGGCGGCGCGCTGAAGGACGTCGGCATCGACTTCGACGTGTCGGCGGACGGCACGACGGTGACCACGGCCTATGACGACGCGGCCAGGGCGCGGATGATCCTCGCCGAGAAGGGACTGCCGCAAAGCGCTGATTCCGGATACGAATTGTTCAACCAGGTGGGCTCGTTCGGGCTCACTTCCTTCATGCAGGAAGTGACCAAGACGCGGGCGCTGGAAGGCGAGCTCGGCCGCACCATCCAGGGCATGACCGGCATCAAGTCGGCGCGCGTGCACCTGGTGCTCCCTGACCGCGGCTCGTTCCGCAGCGACCAGCAGCAGGCGACCGCCTCGGTGGTGATCCGCACCGAGAATCCGAGCGATACGTCGAGCGCGCAGGCGATCCGCCACCTGGTCGCCGCCGCCGTGCCCGGCCTCAAGCTCGACGGCGTGACGGTGCTCAACACCGACGGCACCGTGCTCGCCTCGGGGGACGATCCGCTTGACGCCTCGGCGGGCAAGAAGGCGATGGTCCAGCAGGCGGTGGAGAACGAGATCGAGGAGAAGGTGCGGCGCACGCTCACGCCCTATCTCGGCATCGGCAACTTCCAGGTCAGCGTCGTCTCGCGGCTCAACCTCGACAAGATGACGACCAGCGAGACGATCTACGACCCGAACTCGCGGGTCGAGCGCTCGATCCGCACGATCAAGCAGAACGACCAGGCGGAAAACAAGGCGACCGATGCGCCGGCAAGCGTCGGCGAGAAGCTGCCCGACCAGAACGCGGTGGTCGGCGGCGGCAAGCAGTCGACCGAGAACAACGAGCGCAAGGAAGAGCTGACCAACTACGAGGTCTCGTCGAAGACGGTCGAGACGACCCATGACGGCTACACGATCGAGAAGCTGTCGGTGGCGGTGCTGGTCAACAAGCAGCGGCTGGCGGCGGCGGAAGGGCAGGGCCAGGACGCCGTGCCGGTCGAGCACCAGCTGATGGATATCGAGCAGCTGGTCGCCTCGGCCGCCGGCATCACCAAGGATCGCGGCGACCAGCTGAAGGTCGCGGCGGTCGCCTTCGTCGACAACAGCCAGCCGGCGGAGGAGGCCTCGGCCGGGGGCGGCATGATGGCGATGGTCCTCGGCCAGATCGGCACCATCATCAATGCGCTGGCGGTGATCGTGGTGGCGGTCCTGGTCATCCTCTTCGGCCTGCGTCCGGCGGTGAAGGCGATCATCGCCTCCGGTCCGGCGCCGGCGGTGGCGGCAGCGGGCCTGCCCGGCGGCGCCGTGGCGGCGCTCGAAGGGCCGGCGGGCGTCGAGGCGCTGGCGCGGGCGATGGAGCCCGGGCAGGCTGTCATCGGCAGCGACGGGCCGGTCAATCTCATCGAGGACGTGACCAGCCGCATGAACCGCTCGCCGCAGAAGCGGCTGGAGCAGATCGTCGAGTTCGATGAGGCGCAGGCGGCGGCGATCCTGAAGCAGTGGCTGCACGGCCAGGGAGCGGCCTGATGGCGGGTTCGCTCGCCGACCACTTGCCGAGCTTCGCGGGGACCCAGGCCGCGAGCCCGGCGCGTCGGCTGATGCCGCTCGGCGTCAAGCCGGGCAAGCCGGCGGCGCCGGCGAAGAGCCCGGTGGCGGAGGCCGAGGAGCGCGGACGGCTGGCGGCGACCGAGGCGGCGCGGGCCGAATACGAGACGCTGCAGAGCGCGGAGCGGCGGGCGTTCGACGAACGGCTGGCGGCGGAGCGCGAGGCGTGGCGGACGGAGGTCGCGGAACGGCTCGCGACGGCGGTCGGCGCGGCCATGCGGGAGATCGAGACGGCGCTCGGCGATGCGGTGGCGCGGGCGCTGACGCCCTTCCTCGCGGCGGGGACGCGGGAGCGCGCGCTGAAGGACCTCGCCGAGACCATCCAGCGCGTGAAGGGGCGGCGCGATGTCGCGATCCGCGTCACCGGGCCGGCGGACCTGCTCGCGGCGCTGAAGGAGCCGCTCGCGGGCGCGGGGGTCGCAATCGAATACGCGGCGGCGGACATGGTCGAAGCGCGCGTGACGATCGGCGACACGCTGATCGAGACGCGGATCGGGGCCTGGCGCGAGCGGCTGATGGCGGCGCTCGGAGGCGGCGCCGATGGCTGAGCACGGCCACGAGTTCATCATCGTCAAGCGCCACGAGGAAGAGGAGCACGAAGCGCATTCCTCGGCCTGGAAGGTGGCGCATGCGGACTTCATGACCGCGATGATGGCCTTCTTCCTGATCATGTGGCTGATCAACGCGACCGACGACAAGGTGCGGCGCGGCATTTCCAACTACTTCAACCCGATCCACATGTCGGACGGGCAGAGCGGGATGAAGGGGCTCGCCAAGCCGGGCGAGGATTCCCAGAAGGAAACCAGCATCAAGCAGAGCGGCAAAGGGAACAGCCAGAAGGACGAGTTCAACCCGATGAAGCTGTCGCCGGGTTCGGCGGAGGCGGCCGATGCGGGCTCCGCCTCGGCGCCCGCCGAAGGCGCCGCCGCGGGGGCGAGCCCGGCGGGCGCGGCAGCCGGCGCAGGCGCGCAGGGAAAGGCCGCGAGCGGCGGTGGCATCCTCGCCACGGCCGATCATGTCGGCTCGGGCGCGGCATCGGCGAGCATCGGCGAGCCGGGCGGGGCGGCGCCGGCAAGCCATGGCGACACGCCGGGGCTCGCCGCCAAGGGCCAGGTTGGCGGCGGCGAGGGCGCCTATGGCGGCTCGAGCTCGGGAATGCTCGCGGATTTCGGCGACTCGAAGGAGAACGCGGCCTTCCAGGACCCCTATGCGGTGCTCGCCAAGCTCGCGGCCCAATACGCCGCCGAACACCCGACGAGCAAGGACATCGTGGTCGGCGACGACCGCCAGCCGGGCGTCGTCGGCGGGGAGGTCGACCGCGACCCGTTCGACCCGGTCTACTGGCAGCTCGCCGGCATGCCGGACGCGAAAAGCGACAGGCCGGGCAGGCCGGGGACGGCAGCGGTTGCGCCGGACGGCGCGACGCCCGACGCCGGAGGCGCGGCGGTGGTGCCGATGGTGAAGGCCGAGCTGCCCGATGTCGCGCTGCGGCCGACGCAGGTCGCGCCGGTTGACGGGGCCGCGGCGAAGGTCGATGCGGCACCGGCCGCCGGCGAGCCGGCAGCACCGGCGCCGGCACAGGCATCGGAGCCGGCGAAGATGGAGGCCGCTCCACCTATTGCCGTGCAGGCGAAGTCCGCCGGGGACGGGCAGGCAGAGGCGTTGCCGAAGGCCGAGCCCGCCAAGATGGAGCCGGCCAAGATCGAAGCGGCCCAGCCCGAGGCGCCGGCGAAGCCGGCGATCGATGCGGCGACGATGGATGCCGCGGCGGCGGTGCGCGAGGCGGTGGCGAAGGCGATCGGCCCGACGCTCGGCGCCGATGCCTCGCCGAAGGTCTCGGTGGTGGCGACCGCGGAAGGCGTCGCCATCGACCTGACCGACGCGGCGAACTTCTCGATGTTCGACGTCGGCTCGGCCGTGCCGAAGGGCAAGGTCGTGGTGCTGATGGAGGAGGTCGCCAAGGCCCTCGCCAACAAGCCCGGCGACATCATCATCCGCGGTCACACGGACGGGCGGCCCTTCCATTCCGACATGTACGACAACTGGCGCCTGTCGGCGGCGCGCGCGCACATGGCCTATTACATGCTGACGCGTGGCGGGCTGCCGGAAAGCCGCTTCGTGCGCATCGAGGGCGCCGCCGACCGCGACCTGAAGACCAAGAGCAATCCGCTCGCCGCCGACAACCGGCGGATCGAAATCCTCCTGGTCCCGCCGAAGCCATGAGAAGCATCCTTCCGCCCGCGGTGCTGCTCCTCGCCGTTGCCGGCGGCCTGCCGGCAGGGGCGGGCGAGCCGATGCCGCTCGTGCCGATGGACCTGCGACCCCCAACGGAGGCGGCATCGCCGCCGGTAGCGGTGAAGCGGGTCGCGAAGGCGGTGCCACCGCTGCCGCGCCTGCGGCCGGAGAATGCGCCGACGGTTTTCGCGTCCGTGGCTCCCGAACCGGACGAGACGATGATCGACCGCTCGATCGTGACGGCGACGGTCCCGGCGGTGACGCCGGCGGCCGAGGTTGAGCCTGAACCGGTCGCGGCCGCGCCCGAGCCCGCACCGGCGCCAAAGGCGATGCCGGCACCGGTTGCCGCAGCCGCGGCAACGGTCGCAGAAGCGGATGCGGCGCCGGGCGACGGATTGCCGGGCGATCCGGCGGCGATGGAAGGGACGGGCGTTCCCGCCGGCGATATCCTCGCCAGCGCGGAAGCGGCGGTCGGCGAACCGTACCAGCTCGTCCGCACGCTGCAGATGCTGCAGGACCAGGTGGCGCAGGGCTCGGTGGCGGCGCTCACCGCGCAGAAGGCGCTCCGTGCGCGGATCGATGCGCAATTCGCTGCCGCCGCGCCGGCGACATGGCAGGACAGGCGCAATGCCGAGGCGGCGGTGACCTACGTGCTCTCTGGCGGCTCGCCCGCGATCCTCGAACAGTTCCTGACGATGGATCCGAAGCCGGCGGTGGACCAGCGGCTTTCCGGGGGCGCGCTCGCCTATATCCAGGGGCATGAGGGGCCGGCGAACGACCTCCTCGGCCAGCTCAACCCGTTCGAGCTGCCGCCGAGCATGGGCGGGCAGGTGGCGCTGGCGCAATCGGCGCTCGCGGTGCGCACCGATCCGGGCAAGTCGATGAAGCTCCTCGACGCCGCGCGGCTGCTCGGCACCGGCACGCTGGTCGAGGAAGCCGCGCTCCGGCGCGAGATCTTCGTCGCCGACCAGCTGAAGCAATATGACCGCGTCGAGGTGCTGGCGCGGCAATATCTCGATCGCTTCCGGCACTCGGTCTATGCGGGCAATTTCCGCAACCGCTTCGCGGCGGCGGTGACGCACATGGACTTCGTCAAGGACGCCGACCAGTTCCGGCGCCTCGACGACATGGTCGCCAATGTCGAGCCGCCGGCGCGCTGCCAGATCTACCTGACGGTGGCGCTCGCCTCGGTGGTGCGCGGCAACGGTGTCGCGGCGCGGCTTGCGGCCGAGCGCGCGACGGCGCTCGCCGAGAGCGGCTCGGTCGAGCAGTCGCGCGCGGCGCTCTACCGGGCAGCGGGCAGCGTCGCCGACGCCAAGACCTTCGACGATACGGCAAGGGCACTCGCCGACATCCGTGCCGACCAGCTCTCGGAATCGGACCAGGCGTTGCAGGCGATGGTCGCAGCGGTGATCGACGGCGTCGCCTCGGGTACCAAGGTGCTGCCGAAGGACCGGCGGCAGCGCGCCTGGACGGACGGCGGCAATGGCGACGGCGCGACGCCGGTGATGAAGCGGGCGGCCGACGCGCTGAAGGTTGCCGACGCGCTGCTCGCGGCAGCCCCGCAATGACGCAGGTGGCTTCGATCATGGTGCCGGCGGCCGGCGCGATGCCGGACGCGCGAGCCGGCGCGGAAGCCGGCGCGGGCGCGGACGATATGGCGGCCAGCGGAAAATTCAGCGATATTTTCCAGCGACTTGGCGAGAAACGCTCGGATCGTGATTCAGCGCCCCACGGCAAGGCGGCGAAGGCCGGCAGCGAGGCGCCGGCCGCGGGGAAGGGCAAGACGGGGACGACGCTCCCAGCCGCGGGCCTGCACCGGCTGCTCGCATCGGGACGCCTCGCGGCAGCGGATATCGGGGGCGGCAGGCAGGCGAGCGATGCGGGCGAAGCGGCCAATGACGACGTCGCGACCGAGGCGGAGGCGGGCGATCCGCCCGCCATGGATGACGGTGCGGCCGAGGCGATAGCGGAGACCGGGAGCGCGGCGGCCTTGTCCGCGATGGTATCGGCAGAGGTGCCGGCGAGCGTGGTGCCCGTCGCGGCCGCCATGCCGGCGCCGGTGCGCGAGGAGACGCGCAGCGAGCCGAAGGCTGGAACGAAGCCGGAGGGGAAGGGCGCGCAGGGCGTGATCGTGGTGACACCCGAGGCCGATGGCGGCCAGGTGGCATCCCCGGTGCGCGTGCCGGTGACGGTGGAGAAATTCGAGACGCATTTCGCGCCGCTCGAGACGGTGAGCGCCCCGGTCGCCGAGGCGGCGACCTCGGGCGCGCTGCCACGGAAGGCGGAGGCTGACCGCCCGGCGAACGGGAAGGCGGTGGGCGCCTCCACTCCGGCGAAGGGGGCTGCAGCGGCAAGGCCGATGGTGCCGCCTGCCGATGGGGGCGACGACGAAGAGATGCCGTCCCTTGCGGGGGCGGAGAAGCCGGAGCCGGCGCCGCGCGAGCGGGTCGCGACGGTTTCCGAGGAGCGCAATGCGGGCGCGCGCATGGTGGCAAAGGCCGAGACGACAGCGACTCCGTCCGCTCCGGTGACCGCGCTGCCGGCGGCGACGCTGAAGCAGGTCGGCGATGCGATCACGGGCGCGGCGGCCGAGATGCGGCAGGCGCCGGCCGTGCCGGCCGGCGATGTCACGGAGACTTCACCGCGGGCGGTGGTGAAGGTGCTGACCGTGCGACTGGACCCGCCGGAATACGGATCGGTGGCGGTGCGGCTGACGCTCCAGGACGGGGCGCTGTCGGTGCAGATCCGGGCCGAGCGCGAGACGACGGCGCAGGCGCTCGACCATGACCGCGAGAAGCTCGCGGAGCACCTGAAGGCGAGCGGCTACGGCACCGACGCGACGATGATCGACACGCGCCGCGATCTCGCGGTGATGCGGAGCGAGGCGACGGCGGGCGGCAATGCCGGCACCGGCAACAATGGCACCGGCAGTGGCGGGCCGGCGGGACAGGCGCCTGGCGGCGGGGCGATGGCGCGCGGCGGTGGCGGTGGCACCGACGGCGGGAGCGGGCAGGGGTTTGCCCGCGAGCGTCAGGGGGGACGGGACGATGCGGCGGTTCCTGATACTGGCGCTCGCGATCTTTACGTCTAGCGTCGCGGCGACGGCGGTCCACGCGGCGGGCAACCCTTGCGAGGGCGAGATGGCGCGCGCCTCGAAGAAATACGAGGTGCCGCTCGGCATGCTCTATGCCGTCGGGCTGACCGAGTCCGGGCACAAGGAGTCGCTGCAGCCGCACGCGATGAACATCGAGGGCAAGCCTTACTTCGCGACGTCCCTCGCCGACGCGATCCGTCAGTACAACGAAGCGACGGCCGGCGGCGCCAAGATGATCGACATAGGCTGCATGCAGATCAACCACTACTTCCACGGCGAGAAGTTCGCGTCGGTGGAGGCGATGTTCGACCCGCACCAGAACGTCGACTACGCCGCGCGCTTCCTGAAGGGCCTGAGGGCGCAGGAGGGGAGCTGGACGCTTGCGGTGGCGCGTTACCATGCCGGGCCGAACAACAACCCGGCGCAGAAGCGATACGTCTGCACGGTGATCACCAACATGGTGGCGACCGGCTTCGGCTCGTGGACGCCGGAGGCGAAGGCCTTCTGCAACTGACCCTCGCGTGGTTAACCGAGGGTCACCGCGGCCGCACGAATCCTAGCTTTTCGGCGGCGCGTTTTTTCACGCCGGACCTCTAAAGCTCTTCCCGTAGCCCAGCATCTGGGACGGGCGGAGTGCAATGGCGGCCATAGACTTTTCCATTCCGGTTCTGGTCGTCGACGACTACCGGGCGATCCTCAGGATCATGCAGAGCCTCCTCCGCCAGCTCGGGTTCAAGCACGTGGACCAGGCGGAAAGCGGCGAGGAAGCGCTCGCCAAGATGCGCGCGCGGCCCTATGGGCTGGTGATCTCCGACCTGCACATGGCGCCGGTCGACGGGATGGAGCTTCTCCAGACGGCGAAGGCCGACGCGGCACTGAAGGACGCCCGTTTCCTCATGATCACCGCCGACCTCGCGCCGGAAAGGGTGCGGGAAGCGAAGGATGCCGGCGCCAGCGGCTATATGATGAAACCCTTCGACGCGCCGACGCTGAGAGCGCGGATCGAGGGCGCGCTCGCTCCCTGATCGTGTCTTCGTGGCATTGGTTGCGGCAATAATGCCGCACCCCCTCCCTCCCGTTAGGACATCGTTAACCATACCGGTCCCAGTCTGACCCTCGGGGGACGACTCGACCAAGTGCCCGGGTTTCGGGCGCAACGGTTGGTCTCGGCTGGGCTGAAAATCGGTTTTCACCAAAAATGTCTTTTCCGGAAATGAGCGGTCTCACGCGATCGGACGGTGGCCATCACCGAACCGATAGCTGCTCATGTCCGCATGCGGGGGTCATAGATGTACGTGGTCGTGGACAATCGCCAGGACGTTGCCGCCGGATACACGGCTTCGCTGAACAATGAGGGAATAGCGTCGCTGGGCTTCCAGCCTGGCGAGTTCCATGAATGGTTCCGAGCGGTCGCGCCGAGCGACATAGAGGCGGTGCAGAGCTTCGTGCTCGGCGACTTCGAGGGCCGCTCGGCCTGCCCGGAGATGATCCGCAACCGGACGCAGGCGCCGATCATCGCGCTCTCCGAGATACGCTCGCTCGAGCAGACGCTGGAACTCTTTACCGCCGGCATCGACGATGTGGTGCGGAAGCCGGTCCACGTGAAGGAGATCATCGCGCGCTCGGACGCGGTGTGGCGGCGGGTCAACCGCGGCGAGCGCGGGGCGACCTCGGAGCGACTGAAGATCCATTTCGACGGGCGCGACATCGAGATCGACGACGAGCCGCTGACGCTGCCGCGGCGCGAGCGGCGCATCCTCGAATTCCTGGTCAAGAACAAGCATCGCCGGCTGACCAAGACGCAGATCTTCAACTCGGTCTACGGCATCTTCGACGAGAACGTCGACGAGATCGTGGTCGAAGGGCACATCAGCAAGCTGAGGAAGAAGCTGCGCCTCCGGCTCGGCTGCGACGTGATCGACGCCAAGCGCTACCTCGGCTACCAGTTCGTCGGCGAGAGGCAGGCGGCGCAGGCGGCGTAGGGGCCGGCACGCGCCGCGGGCACAGCCCTATTTCTCGATCGTGTTGACTTCGCTCTGGGTGCCGTCGCGCCAGGTGAGGCGGAGGCTGATCGATTTCGTGCGCTCGGGGATCTTCAGGTAGATCTCGGCGTCCTCGGGGATGTTGAAGGGTGCGTCCGGGTCGCAGGGCGGCAAGTCGAAGCGGCGAAGCGGCTCGGCGCCGTCGAGGCCGTAGCGAACCTCGGTGATGGCGCAGCGATAGCTGACCAGCGTGGTGAAATAGACGAGCAGGCCGTTGAACTCGCGGAACTCGACCCAGCTCGGCCAGATGCCCTCGAGTGCCCGGCGCTGCGAATCGTAGAGCGCGACCTCCGGATCGAAGCGGATGGGGAAGGGGCCGACGGTGGCGCCGTCGACGGTCCTGTAGCGCACCTCGATGACGGTCTGCCGGGCCTTGCCGGAGAGCTGGATGTTGGGGTTCGGCATGCGCTGGCCGGTGCGCTGGTCGAGGACGTCGAGGAGGCCGGTCTCGCGGAACTGCGCCGTGGGCGAAAGGCGATAGGAAAGAGCGACAGCCGGCTCGGGCGTCGATACGGTGATGGTCCAGCCGGCATTGGAGCGCGAGAAGCTGGCAATGGGCGCGCGCCCGGAGGGCAGGCCCGGACGGGCGATGGCGCCGCCGCCGGGCAGCATGGCGGTGACGATGCCGCCCTGGCCGGTGACCTTGTCGGCGGCGTCGTCGCCGGCGGGATTGGCGGGATCCTCCACGGCGATGTCGGCGGATTTGCCGCCGATGATGACGCCCGGGCCCATGATGACGCCCGATCCCATGGAGACGCCGGCGCCGGCCTGCACCTCGCCCTTGGTGGCGATCTGGGTGCGGACGTTGCCGGAGACGTGCTGCGGATCGTCGCCGGTGGCCGGCGCCGGCTCGTCGGAGGTCACGACCGAGCCGGCATCGGCGGAGGCGAGCACCACGTCGCCGATGATCTGGTCGTAATAGGCCGGGGTCTGCTGGTAGCCGATGGAGGCGGCGAGCTTCTTGACGCCGACCTGGGTGCGCTTGGCGATCTCGACCAGCGTCTGGTTCGGCTTCTTGAGCTCGGCGAGGAAGGTGCGGGTGAAGACCGAATTGGGATTGGCGTCGGAATCGGAAAGGCGGTCGAGGGCGGCCTGTTTGGTGCCGGCCGACATGAGGACGAAGACGCCCTCCGGCGCGTCGATGCGGGCGAGGCCGCGGGTGGCGGCGATGGCGCGAGTGCCGGGCTCGGCGAAGGGATTGTCGCGGCAGGCGTCGAGGACGAGGATGGCGACATCGGCGCCGCGATCGCGGATGCCTTCGATGATGCGATCGACCGGGAAGGCGGCATCGCGGACGATGTCGATCTGGCTGGCCTCGGCCGAAGGCACGTCGGTGGGCAGCAGGTAGTTGGTGCCGCCGATCTCGAAGCCGTGGCCGGAATAGTAGAAGAGCGCGTGGTCGCCGGGGCCGAGGTCGTTGTTGAAGGCGACGAGCGCCCGGCTCATCGCGCGCTGGTCGACGTTCTCGACGCGGCGGACGGCAAAGCCAAGGCGCTCGAGTTCGGCGCTGATCGCCTCGGCGTCGTTCACCGCCTTCTTCAGGCGCGGGACGTTCTCATAGTCATCATTGCCGATGACGAGGGCGAGGTTGCGCGCCTCGGCGGCACCGGCGGCGAGGGTGAAAAGAAGGAAGAGAGCGAGGAGGCGGCGCATTCGGCGGTTTCCCAGACGGCATTTCCAGGAGAGGGCCCGATCAGGTCGAAGGTTAGCATGGCTTTCACAGGCCAATCGTGGCGGCGCAATGACCAAGGTCACAGACGGCTCCCGCCGGCCGCTTCGAGGCGATTGATTTCTCCCGCCGGTCCCGACAGTTTGTCGGCCAGCCGAGGCGGGGAGGAACATGGCCGCGGGCGACAGCAACGGGCCGGCGATCATCGGGATCGACGCCGGCACCCAATCCATACGCGCGATCGCCTTCGACCTCACGGGCCGGCGGCTGGCGAGCGCCGCGCGGGCGACGCCGATCGAGCGCATCGGACGGGGCGGCGAGCACGATCCGAACGAGATATTCGCGGTGGTGATGACGGTGCTCGGCGAGGTCGGCAGGGCGCTTGCCGGCCGGCCGGTCGCCGGCATGGCGGTGGCGAGCTTCGGCGAATGCTGCGTGCTGGTGGACGAGGCCGGAAACGCGCTCGGCTCTTCGCTCGCCTGGTTCGACCGGCGCACGGAACCGCTTGCCGAGAAGATCGCCGACGCGGTCGGGCGCGAGCGCATCTTCGCGATCACCGGCGCGGCGCTCGACCCGACGCTGACGCTGCACAAGCTCGCCTGGCTGGCGGCCAACCGTCCCGAGGACATGAAGCGCGCGAAACGCGTGCTGATGATGGCGGACTGGATCGCCTTCCGCCTTTCAGGCGAAGCGGCGACCGATCCGAGCCTCGCCTCGCGCACGCAATATATCGCGATCCACGAGCGCAAGTGGTCGGAGGAGATGCTGGCGGCGGGCGGCTTCGGCGTCGAGAAGATCGCGCCGCTCGCCGGAAGCGGGACGGCCATCGGCACGGTCAGGCCGGAAATACTCGCCGCGACCGGGATCGCGGGGAAGCCGGTGGTCGGCGTCGGCGGGCACGACCATGTCGTCGGGGCTTTTGCGGCGGGCTTCACGGCGCCGGGCACGATCCTCGACAGCCTCGGCACGGCCGAGGCAATCCTGGTGGCGGGGACCGACCCCTGCCGCGACCGCCGCGTGATCGACCTCGGCGTGGCGCAGGGCCTGATCATGACCAGCCGGCCGATGTCCTATTTCATCTCCGGCATGGAGACCTCGGGCGGGACGGTGGAATGGTGGCGGAGCGTCATCGGCGGCGTGCCGACGGAGACGCTGATCGAGGCGGCGCGGGGCCTGCCGGCGGGAAGCCATGGCGTCGTCTTCCTGCCGCACCTCACCTCGAGCCCGCCGCCGAAGCGCGACGATGACGGGCGGGGCGCCTTCGTCGGGCTGACGACGGTGGCCAGCAGGGAGAGCCTCTACCGCGCGGTGCTGGAGGGGCTCGCCTTCCAGGCGCGCGCGATGCTCGACGCGCTAGCCGGCGTCGCCGGCATTCCGGCCGGCCAGCCCGTGCGCGTCATCGGGGGAAGCACGCGCAATCCGCTCTTCCTGCAGATCAAGGCGGACGTGTTCGGCCGGCGGCTGATCGTGATCGACGAGGCGGAGGCGACGGCGCTCGGCGCGGCGCTGCTCGGCGGGATCGCGGCCGGCGTCTTCGCCGATCTCGACGCTGCGGTAAGCGGGCTCCATCGCGAGGAGCGGATCATCGATCCGGGCGCGGACCGCCAGTCGTACGAGGAGCTCTTCACCGGCGCCTTCGCACCGCTGCAGGAGACGCTGGCGCCGATCAGCCATCGGCTGGCGCGTTTCTCGCGGGCGGGGTGACGGTGCCGCCGACGCGCGGCGATGCGACGCTCTGCGGCAAATGTCTGGTGGCGCGTCCAAATGTGCATGCTAGAGTAGTTGCGATCAGGAGACTTCGCGCGTGCCACGCGCGTGGACCGACTGAGACCAGCGCCGGACCAGAGCCGGCGCGATCAAATCAAAGTGGGAGGAACTGAATGGAACGCAGACAATTCCTGACCATGCTCGGCGCCGGCGCGGCCGTTGCCGGCACGGGCGCGCTCACGCTTCCGGCGCGCGCGGAAAACAAGAAGTACACGATCGCCCTGGTGCCGGGCCTCACCACCGACGCCTTCTACATCACCATGCATCGCGGCGCTCAGGCGGCCGCCGACGCGCTCGGCCAGGACCTCCTCTTCCAGGGCGCCTCGGAGTGGAACGTCACGCTGCAGGTGCCGGTGCTCGAAGCCGTCATCGCGCGCAAGCCCGACGCGATCCTGATCGCGCCGACCGACAAGGTGCAGCTCGTCGAGCCGCTGAAGAAGGCTTTCGACGCCGGCATTGCGGTGTTCTGCGTCGACACCTTCATCGGCAACGGCGTGTTCCAGACGGGCGCCGGCGATGCCGACTTCCCGCTCTCCTACATCGCCTCCGACAACATCCTCGGCGGCCGTATTGCGGCACGCGCGCTTGCCAAGTCGATCGGCGACAAGGGCAAGGTCTACGTCTCCAACGTGAAGCCGGGGGTCTCGACCACCGACCAGCGCGAGGAAGGCTTCAAGGCCGAGATCAAGGAGAACCATCCGAACATCGAGGTGCTGGAGACGCAGTTCAACGACGACGACGCCAACAAGGCGGCGGCGCAGGTGCAGGCCGTTTTCGGGCGCACGCCCGACCTCGCCGGCATCTTCGGCGCCAACCTCTTCTCGGCGACCGGCTCGGCCAACGGCGTGAAGCAGGCGGGCCAGGCGGGCAAGATCAAGATCGCCGCGTTCGACGCGCCGGAATCCGTCGTCCAGGAGCTGAAGGACGGCACCTTCGAGATCGCCATCGCCCAGCACCCGGCCGAGATCGGCTATTTCGGCACGGTAGCGGCCTTCGCGCATCTCACGGGCAATTCGGTACCGACCGCGATCGGCACCGGCTTCACCGTGATGACCAAGGACAATATCGACGATCCGAACGTGAAGCGGTTCCTCTATACCGGCTAGGCGAAAGCCGACGGCCTCGCAAGCTGAACGGACCGCCGGCGTCATCGCCGGCGGTCCTTACGTGAACCAGACAAAGCGATCCGGACTCGATGACCGCCACAGCCACGTCCGCGCGGCAGGAAAGCCACGGCCTGCTCTCGATGATCGTCGAGCTGCGCGCCTGGATATTCCTGCTGCTCCTCGTCATCTTCTTCGAGGTCTGGGCGCGCAGCGCCTACGGCCAGAGCTTCGTCATCAACGCCTATAACCTGCAGGCGATCGGCATCTTCGCGACCGCGCCGCTGCTCCTCGGCCTCGGCCAGACCTTCGTCATCATCTCGGCGGGAATCGACCTCTCGGTCGGCTTCACCATGGGGCTTGCCGCGGTGGTTTCGGCGCATGCGGCCAACATGGCGAGCGGCGTGCTCGGGCTCGACCTGTTCACGGCGATGCTCTTCGGCCTGGTCGCCGGCATCGGCGTGGCGCTGATCCCCGGCCTCGTCAACGGGCTCCTCATCGCCAAGCTCCGCGTGCCGCCGTTCATCGGCACGCTCGGCATGTACGGCGTGGCGCGCGGCGCCGCCTACCTGCTCGCCGGCGGCATGACCGTGCCGGTATCGAATGCGTGGTATGCCTGGATCGGCAACGGAAGGGTGCTCGGCGTGCCGATCCTCGTGATCATCACGGTGATCGTGGTGCTCCTCATGCACTACCTCCTGTCGCAGACGCGGTTCGGGCAGCACACCTATGCCTTCGGCGCGAGCCGGGCGGCGGCGGTGCGCTCGGGCATCAATGTCAGCAGCCTGACGATCAAGCTCTACGTGCTCTCGGCGGTCTGCGCGGGGCTCGCCGGCGCGCTCTATTCGGGGCGCTTCGCGGCGGGCGCGGCGCAGGCGGGCGAGCCGCTCCTCCTCGATTCGATCGCGGCGGTGGTCATCGGCGGCGCCAGCCTCTTCGGCGGCTCGGGCAACATTGCCGGCACCGTCGCCGGCGCGCTGGTCATCGCGACGATCCAGTACGGGCTCGTCTTCATCAACGTCGAGCCGTTCTGGCAGTTCGTGGCGGTCGGCGTGGTCATCATCATCTCGGTCCTGGTCGACCAGAGCCAGCGCCGGCTTCTCGGAGGGCGCAAGGATGAGTAGCGCGCCGGTGCTTCTCTCGGTCAACAACGTCTCCAAGCATTTCGGCGGCGTCGAGGCGTTGCGCGGGGTGTCGATGGACCTTGCCGCGGGCGAGGTGGTGGCGCTCGCCGGCGACAACGGCGCCGGCAAGTCGACGCTGATCAAGGCGATCTCGGGCGTGCACCGGGTCGATGGCGGCGAGATCCTGCTCTCGGGCAGGCGCGTCGATTTCGCCACGCCCTCGGAGGCGCGGGCGAGCGGCATCGAGACGATCTACCAGGACCTGGCGCTTGCCGACAATCTCCCGGTCGGGGCCAACATCTTCCTCGGCCGCGAGCCGAAGCGGAAGGCGTTCGGCTTCCTGCCGGTGCTCGACCGCAAGAAGATGGCCGATGCGGCGAAGGAGACGATGGCCCGGCTCGACTTCCACGTCGAGCGGTTCCGCGCACCGGTCTCGACCTTCTCGGGCGGCCAGCGGCAGGCGGTGGCGATCGGGCGCGCGATCTACTGGAACGCGCAGATCCTCATCATGGACGAGCCGACGGCGGCGCTCGGCGTCCCCGAGCAGCGCAAGGTGGTGTCGCTGATCAAGACGCTGAAGGACCAGGGCAAGGGCGTCATCTTCATATCGCACAACCTTGCCGACATATTCGCGGTCGCCGACCGCATCGTCGTGCTCCGCCGCGGGGTGAAGGCGGGCGAACGGACGCCGGCGGAGACCAATGGCGACGAGATCGTGCGGCTGATGGTCGGCGGCTGAATCCGACCGTCGGTTTGCGCAACGTTTGATCGGCTCCAGATCTATTTGGTTTGTCGCTCTTGCGGACGGAAAACCGCTTCGCACTTTTCCTGCAAACGCTCCAGGCGCGCGACTCGGTCTATGCTCGGCGATCCGCAACGGGGAATTGCCGCGCCGTGACCAAGCTGCCTTATGTCCTTGCCGCCGTCCTCATGGGCGGGCTGCTGACGCTCCAGCCGGGGATCAATGCCGAGGTCGGCCGGCGGATCGGCAACGGCTTCGCGGCGGGGATGGTGTCGATCCTCGTCAGCGGCATCGTCTCGGTGGCCCTGGTCTTCGGCACGCGGCAGGAGGCGAACTGGGGCGCGACGCTGTCCATGCCCTGGTACCTGTGGATCGCCGGCGTGATCGGCGTCGTCTTCGTCGTCGGCGCGACGCTGCTGGCACCGATCCTCGGGGCGGGACTCCTCTTCGTCTCGGTGGTCGCCGGGCAGATGCTCATGTCGACGCTGAACGACTATACCGGCTTTGCCGGCTATGGCTCGACCCACGGCGTCGACGGCTGGCGGCTCGCCGGGATCGGGCTGGTGCTCGTTGGAGTCTGGGTGTTCCAGCGCGGCGGGTAGGGGGCGAAGGGGAGAGGGCGAGCGTCGCGGGTTTCACGCGCCGTTTCCGCCGCGCCAGCCCTCCCGCAAGGGGAGGGCTAAGTAGCGAGAGGGAGGAGCCCTTCACGCGCCCCCTCCACCGCCTTCGGCGGTCCCCCTCCCCCGCTTTGCAGGGGAGGAACCGCCACGGCGCCGTCAGCGCGAATGCGGCGGGGTCAGATCACCGCCGTGAGGCCGCCGTCGACGAAGAAGACCTGGCCGTTGATGAAGCTCGAGGCGGGCGAGGCGAGGAGGATGGTGATGCCGACCAGCTCGTCGAGATTGCCCCAGCGGCCGGCGGGCGTGCGCTTCCGCACGAACTCGTCGAAGGCCGGGTCGTTGACCAGCGCGGTATTGAGCTCGGTGGCGAAATAGCCGGGCGCGATGCCGTTCGCCTGGATGCCGTGCTTCGCCCATTCGGCGCACATGGACCTGGTCAGCATGGCGACCGCGCCCTTCGAGGCGCTGTAGGGGGCGATGGTGGCACGGGCGAGCTGGCTGCCGACCGAGCAGGTATTGATGACCTTGCCGCGGCCGCGGGCGATCATGCCGCGGGCAACCACCTGGCTGACGAAGAAGACCGCGTCGAGGTTGATCGACATGAGCTCGCGCCATTCATCGGCGGGGAAGTCGACGATCGGCGCGCGGCGCTGGATGCCGGCATTGTTGCAGAGGATCGAGATGGGGCCGGCCTCGGCCTCGATCTTCGCCACGGCGGCCTCGATGGCGGCGCGGTCGGTGACGTCGAAGGGGGCGGCGTGGGCCTTGAGGCCGTCGCCGCGGAGGTCGGCGACGGCGCGCTCGACGGCGCCGGCGTCGCGAGCGTTGATGACCACCTCGGCACCGGCCTCCGCGAGTCCGCGGGCCATGGCGAGGCCGATGCCGCGGCTGGAGCCGGTGACGAGGGCGACGTCACCGTCGAGCTTGAAGCGCGCGAGGCTCATGTTCTTCTTTTCCTTCCTGGTCGTCCACCGCGGGAAGCGCGGCTAGTGCGTCATCTGTGCGGGAGGTTCGTGCTGGCCGGTGATCACCTCCTCGGCGCCGTCCCAGATCATGCCGACCGCCACCCAGGCGATGATGGCGAGGCCGAAATAGGCGATCCAGAAATAGCGCTTGAGGAGGTCGGCGATCAGCGAGGCGGCGATCCCCATTAAGATGACCGAGAGGCTGAGGCCGATGATGAGGACGGTGAGGTGCTCGCGCGCGGCGCCGGCCACGGCGAGCACGTTGTCGAGCGACATGGAGACGTCGGCGACGACGATCTGGACAACGGCGCGGCCAAGGGTCTTCGGCGCGGTCGCATCCTCGTGCGCCGGATGGGGCGCGTTGCGGGCGCGGCGCTCGACCAGGATCTCGCGAGCGAGCTTCCACGCCACCCAGAGGAGGAGGATGCCGCCGGCCAGCGTCAGGCCGATGATGGCGAGGAGCTTCGTCGCGAAGATCGCGAAGCAGATGCGCAGCACCGCGGCGGCGCCGATCCCGATGAGCACGGCCTTGCGGCGCTGGTCATGCGGCAGCCCGGCAGCGGCGAGGCCGACGACAACGGCATTGTCGCCGGCAAGCACGAGGTCGATGACGAGGACCGAGAAGAGCGCCGTGAGCTCGGAATACATCTACATGCCTTGCATCCTGCGGCGCTCCCCGGGGATCACGCGGGGATGGGCGCGCCCGCGTCGATGAGCTTCTCGCTCCTCAGATCGCTCCAGAGTCCGGCAGGAATGGGATGCTCCCACCACGTGAAGATCTGGCGGAGCTCGTCGGCGGAACGGGGGCCGGGGATGACGCTCGCCACCGCCTGGTGGGCGAGCGGGAAGCGGAGCGCGGCGGCCGGCAGCGGCACCTTGTGCGCGTCGCAGACGGCGGCGATCTTCTTCACGCGGTCGAGGAGCTCCGCCGGCGCCTTCGAATAGTTCCACATGTCGCGGCCGACGAGGATGCCGGAATTGAACGGGCCGCCGACGACGATGGAGCCGCCCTGCTTGGCAAGCTTCGGGAAGAGAGTGTGGATGGGGGCCTGCTCGAGGAGGGTGTAGCGGCCGGCGAGCAGGAAGACGTCCCACTGGCCGTGGTCGAGCGCGTCCTCGATGGGCTTCGAATCGTTCACGCCGAGGCCGATAGCCTTGATGTCGCCGTTGCGGCGCAGCTCGTCGAGGGCCTTGTAGGCGCCGTCCATGGCGGCACGGAACATCTTCGGCTGGGTCTCGGGGCCGTGGGTATAGGTGTCGATGTCGTGGATGTAGAGGATGTCGATGCGGTTGAGGCCGAGACGTTGGAGGCTGTCCTCGTAGGAGCGCATGGCCTGGTCGTAGCCATAGGCATAGACCGGCTCGAAGGGATGCGGGTTCTGCCAGGCGTCGGACGGGTCCTGGGGCTTGCGGCGCGGCTTGAGGAGGCGCCCTACCTTGGTCGAGAGAACCCAGTCCTTGCGTTCGCGCAGCTCGTCGCCGACGGAATGCTCGGCGCGGCCGTAGCCGTAGAAGGGAGCGGTGTCGAAATAGCGGATGCCGACCTCATAGGCGGTGTCGACAATGGCGCGCGCGGCATTCGCGCTGACGCCGCCCTCGACATTGCCGCCGAGGGTGGCGGTGCCGAGGCCGAGGTCGGTGACCTCGAGGCTGGTACGGCCGACCTTGCGCTTGCCGATCTTCATTTCCGTAGTCCTCCGCTGCTTTTCTTCCGGCGCGCCGTTGATACATGACGGCGGGGCGATTGAGTAGCGCGGAAACCGGCGGGCTGTCAGGCGAGGCCGAGGAAGACGGCAATCTTCAAGCGCGGAAAAGAAAATGCCGCCGAGCCTGGAGGCTTCGGCGGCACCAATATCGAGCGGTCGGCGGGGACTAGCGGAAGCAGGTCCCGGTGTACCAGTTGCCGAAGATATTGCGCTTGCGGCAGGGATAGCTGTGAGCGCCGAGGAGGTAGCCAGCGGTCGCGCCGACCGCGCCGCCGACAACCGCGCCACCGACGCTGCGCGAAGCGACGCCGCCAATGACCGCGCCGGTCGCTCCGCCGACCACCGCGCCCTGCTGGCCGCGCGCCGAGGTGCATCCCGAGAGTCCCGCCGCGCCCAGGCAGACAGCGAAAGCCATGACCATGATGTTTTTCATATTGATCTCCCGTCGTGATCGAAAATGCAGACAGACTGGCCGAAATCGCGAAGCTAACGCGCAGGCTACCAACTAGGTTCCCGAGAACCAAGCCGGCAGCCAACCGAAAAGCCGGGCGCCGGTTAAAGATGTCTAGCGGATGGCGGGCACGGGCACCGCACCCCGCGCTGAGCCGATGCGGCTCCGCCCTGTCTCAGGGGCCTGTCTAGCATTAACCCTTTCCGCCGTCGACCGGACAGCCGGCTGCGGTCAGCGGGTGAAGCTGACCGCGTTGCCGGCATCGACGTTGATGATGTTGCCGGTCGATTTCCCGGAGAGGTCGGAGGCGAGGAAATAGGCGGCCTCGGCGACGTCTTCCGGGAAGACGCTCTTCTTCAGCATCGAGCGCTGGCGATAGTGCTCCTCGAGCTCGTCGGGCTTCATCCTGTAGGCGGCGGCGCGCTGCTCGCGCCACTCGCCGACCCAGATCTTGGAGCCGCGGAGCACGGCGTCGGGATTGACGGTGTTGACGCGGATGCCGAGGGGGGCGCCTTCCAGCGCGAGGCAGCGGGCGAGATGGATCTCGGCGGCCTTGGCGGTGCAATAGGCCGAGGCGTTGGGCGAGGCGGCGAGGCCGTTCTTGGAGGCGATGAAGACGATGGCGCCGCCGGTCTGCTGGCGCTTCATCAGGCGGAAGGCCTCGCGCGAGACGAGGAAATATCCCTTCGCCAGGATATCCATGTTGCGGTCCCAGACTTCCAGGGCGGTGTCCTCGATGGGCGAGGCGGAGGAGATGCCGGCATTGGAGACGAGGATGTCGATGCCGCCATACTCGAGCGTCGCGGCGGCAAAGGCCCTGGCGACCGCGTGCTCGTCGGTGACGTCGACGAGGACGCCGCGGACATTGTCCTTGCCGTAAGCGGCTCCCAGATTCTCGACCATGCCGTCGAGGGACTTCAGGTCGACGTCGGCGAGCACGACGCAGGCGCCCTCCGAGAGGTAGCGGCGGGCAATGGCCGAGCCGATGCCGCCGGCACCGCCGGTGACGAGCGCGACACGGCCGGCGAGGCTCTTCGGCTTCGGCATGCGCTGGAGCTTGGCCTCCTCGAGGAGCCAATATTCGATGTTGAAGGCCTCCTGCTCGGGCAGGGCAACATAGGTGTCGACGGTCGAGGCGCCGCGCATGACGTTGATGGCGTTCTTGTAGAACTCGCCGGCAATGCGGGCGGTCGCCTTGTCGCGGGCGAAGGTGATCATGCCGGTCCCGGGGACGAGGAAGACGACCGGATTGGGATCGCGCATTGCCGGGCTGTCGGGATGCCTGCAGCGCTCGTAATAGGCGGCGTAGCCGGCGCGATAGGTGGCGAGCAGGGCGGGCAGGTCGGAAGCGTCGGACTGGAGGACGAGCGGGCGGATCTTGGTGCGGAGGAAATGGTCGGGGCAAGACGTGCCGAGCGCGGCCAGTTCCTCGAGGCGGGTGGAACTGACGAATTCCAGTACCTCGGGGGAATCGTCGAAGTGGCCGACCTTCTTCTCGTCCTGGCCGATCAGGCCGCGAATCTCCGGCATGAGGCGGGCGGCGGCGGCGTGACGCTCCGCGGGCGCGGCGGCGATGACGCGGGTGCCACCGAAGGCGGACTTGCCGCGCGTCTGCTCCGCCAGCCAGGCGATCGCCTTGTTGATGGTCGCGATGGTGGTCAAATAGCTCTCGCGGTCGCTGTTCCCCCAGGTGAAGAGGCCATGGCTCTCGAGCACGACGCCGACGGCGCCAGGATTCTCGCGGGCGAACTTCTCCAGCATCAGGCCGAGCTCGAAGCCGGGCCGGCGCCAGGGAAGCCAGCCGATCTTGCCGCCGAAGATCCGCGCCGTGAGGTCGCTCGAGTTCTTCGATGCGGCAATGGCGATGATGGCGTCGGGATGGACGTGGTCGACGAACTTCGCCGGCAGGAAGCCGTGCAGCGGCGTATCGATGGAGGCGGCGCGCGGATTGAGGTTGAAGGTGCAGTGCGGCAGGTAGCCGACCATCTCGTCTTCGTGGGCCGGGCCGCGATAGAGCTTCTTCAGGGATTCGAGCCTGTCGAGGTAGAGGGTCGAGAAGCCGTCGAGCTTCATCGAGCCGAGGTCGCCGCCGGAGCCCTTCACCCACAGCACCTCGACATCGGCGCCGGTGAGCGGATCGCGCTGCATCAGCTTCGAGGAAGTATTGCCACCGCCGAAATTGGTGATGCGCTGGTCCGAGCCGAGGAGGTTGGAGCGGTAGAGGAGGCGCTCCGGCAGGCTGAGGGTCGCGGCATGGGCCTCGTCCCACTGGTCGGCGAGGAGGGCGGCGTCGGTGCTCATGTCGGGCGTGACCTCTGGCGGGGTTGCTCTATTTTGAGGGGAGCATATAGCCGCCAGGGTCAGGGCGCTTCAAGGAAACAGGGAAGGATTTCGCCAGATGAGCCGTGGCAGCATCGGCCTCGATGACAGGCTGAACGACTATGTCGTGAAGAATCACGCGCCCGAGCATCCCGTGCTGGCGGAACTGCGTATCCTGACGGGTCGGATGCCCAATGCGCAGATGCAGATCGCGCCGGAGCAGGGCAAGTTCCTCGCCTTCCTGGTCCACCTGATCGGCGCCACGAACACGCTCGAGGTCGGCACGTTCACGGGCTACAGCGCGCTCGCGGTGGCGCTGGCCCTGCCGGCGAAGGGGAAGGTGGTCGCCTGCGACGTCAGCGAGGAATGGACGGGCATCGGCCGGAAATACTGGGAGAAGGCGGGCGTCGCGGCAAAGATCGACCTTCGCATCGGGCCGGCGATCGACACGCTGAAGAAGCTGGCAGCCGAGGGCGGCGAGGGGCGGTTCGATTTCGCCTTCCTCGACGCGGAGAAGACGGAATATGACGACTATTACGAACTGACCTTGCCGCTTCTCCGGAAGGGCGGGCTGGTGGCGCTCGACAACATGCTGCGGGACGGGGACGTGGCCGACCCGAAGGTGCAGGATCGCGGCACGAAGGCGATCCGCGCGCTGAACAGGAAGATCGCGGCCGATCCGCGGGTCGAGGCGGTCCTGCTGCCGCTCGGCGACGGGCTGACGGTGGCGCGGAAGCTCTGACGGGGGCGCGCCTACTTCAGCACGTTCGCCTTCGCCAGCGCCCAAAGGGTGACGCCGGAAACGGCGGCGATCAGCCCGACGACCCATACGAAGCCGCCGGCGCCATCCGTGAAGGGGAGGCTGCTGACATTCATGCCGAAGAGGCCGGTGATCAGCGTCGGCGGCAGGAAGAGGGCGGTGAGCACCGAAAGGATGCGGAGCTGGCGGTTGGTCTGCTCGGCGAGGCGCACGCCGAGCTCGTCCTGCAGCAGGCGGGCACGGTCGCGCAGCTCCACGACGGCGTGGTCGATATCGTCGAAGCGGGGCAGGATCCGCTCGGCTCCCGCCGCGATGGTGGCCGCGACGGGACCCCCTTCTTCCGCGTCGAGGCGGCGGAACAAGGTGCGCATGCCGTGGACGCGGCGGTGGATGCGGACCGAGGTCAGGCGAGCGACGCCGAGCGATTGGCGGTCGTCGCTGAGGTAGTCCTTCAGCAGCATGTCCTCGACGTGATCGACCTCGCCGGACAGCCGGTCGACGAGGGCGTCGAGGCTCGACGCGATCTGCTCGGCCATGGCGACCACGAGCCCGGCAGGCGAGGAGAAGGTCCGGCCGTGATGCATCTGTTCGCGTAGCGTCTCGACCGAGCGGAGGGGCGTGCGCCTTCCGGTGACGAGGATGCGCGAGGTGGCGGCAAAGCGGAGCGGGCCGAAGTCCTCGTCGCTGACCGCGAGCTCGTGGGTGAGGTCGAAGAAGATGCCGGCGACCTCGTCCCCCGCAACCGTGAGGGAGGGACTGTCACCCTTGCCGAAAAGGTGATCGAGGCCGGCCGCGGAGAGGCGGTCGACCAGCCACGGCCGGCAGCGCATGTCGGCGAGGTTGACATGAAGCCAGAGCCATACGTCCTCGGCCGGCCCGATCTCCGGCGCGGCGGCAATGGCGCGCACGCCATCGCGCCCGAAGCGATAGCCGCAGATCAGGCCGGGAAGGATCTCATCGAGGACGGCAACGGTCTGGCGGATGGGCGGGCTCCTGTCTTCTCCGCGGCGCAGCGGCCGCGGCACGCTAGCCGCGTCGCTTATGACAAATGTGACAGCCTGCGCCTGCGCCCCGAAGGGGTTCTGCCAAAGCGGGAAAAGGACATAGCCGGCTCCGCCGCGAACCCGGGGCGGCGACCTTCGCACAGCGACGGTTTGACGCATGCGGCATATTCTGCAACCCTGCATCCCCTAAACGGCGCCGACATCGGGGGATGGCGGCGTCCGGGGGGGTAGGGGATGCCGTCAGTCTCGGTTCGTTGCCGGAAACGCGTTCCGTCCCGTCGCGGGATGGACGCCTGATGCCAGGGCCGCTGGTCGCCTTCGTACGCATCGTGGATGAGGTGAACCGGCGTGTCGGCCGGTTCGCGATCTACCTGTTCTACGTGCTCGCCGCGATCCTGCTCTGGGCGACGATCTCGCGCGTCCTGTTACATCAACCGGTCAACTGGGCCATCGAGATGTCCCAGTTCATCCTTTCGGCCTACTACCTCCTCGGCGGCGCCTATTCCATGCAGCTCGACGCCCATGTGCGCATGGACCTGATCTATGGCGCGCTGTCGCCGCGCCGGCGCGCGATCACCGACGCGATCACGATCCTCTTCGTGATCTTCTATTTGGTCGTGCTCTTCGCCGGCGGGCTGTCGGCGACCAACTACGCCATCGTCTACCACCAGAAGAACTATTCCTCCTGGGCGCCGCTCCTGTGGCCGGTGAAGGTGGCGATGACCATCGGCATCTTCCTGATGCTGCTCCAGACGATCGCCACCTTCATCAAGGACGTCGCAGCGGCGCGCGGGAAGCCGATCGCATGAGCTCGGAGTTCATCACCCTCTTCATGTTCGCGACGATGATGGTGCTGCTCCTCACCGGGCAGCGCGTCTTCGGCGTGATCGGCTTCGTCGGGACGGCGGCGGCGCTCTGGCTGTGGGGGCAGGGCTCGTTCGAGATGCCCTTCAACGCGGCGTTCCAGGTGCTCAACTGGTATCCGCTGATCACCGTGCCGTTCTTCGTCTACATGGGCTACATCCTCTCGGAGTCCGGCATCGCCAGCAACCTCTACCGGATGTTCCACGTCTGGTTCGGGCCGGTGCATGGCGGGCTGGCGCTCGGCACGATCGGCCTGATGGTGCTGATCTCCTGCATGAACGGCCTGTCGGTTGCCGGCATGGCGATCGGCGCGACCGTGGCGCTGCCGGAACTGCTGCGCCGCGGCTACGACAAGAAGATGGTCTCCGGCGTCATCCAGGCGGGATCGTCGCTCGGCATCCTGATCCCGCCGAGCGTGGTGCTGGTGCTCTACGCCATGATCGCGCGCCAGCCGGTGCTGCAGCTCTGGCTCGCCGGCATCGTGCCGGGCCTGATGATGGCGGCGATCTTCGCGATCTACATCTACGTTCGCTGCCGCATCAATCCCGCGCTCGCGCCGATCATGCCGGCGGAGGAGCGGGCGCAGATAACCTGGCGCCAGCGGTTCTCGCTGCTCCGCGAGGGCCTGATGCCGCTCGCCATCTTCGGCATCATGATGGGCTTCTTCCTGACCGGCGTCACCAGCCTCGTGGAGAGCTCGGCGGTCGGCGCGCTGCTCGCCGTGCTCGCCGCGGCGATCGAGCGGAAGCTCACCTGGAAGGTGCTGGAGGATTCGGCGCGCAACACGCTGACGGTGAGCTGCATGTTCATGTGGATCATCCTCGCGGCGCTCTGCTTCTCCTCGGTCTATGACGGGCTCGGCGCGGTGAAGGCGATCGAGAGCCTCCTGGTCAAGACGTGGGATTTCGATCCCTGGACGATCCTGATCCTGATGCTCTTCTCGTTCATCATCATGGGGACGTTCCTCGACGACACGGCGATGCTGGTCATCGTCGCGCCGCTCTACATCCCGCTGGTGATCAAGCTCGGCTTCAACCCGATCTGGTTCGGCGTGCTCTACACGGTCACCTGCCAGATCGCCTACATCACGCCGCCCTTCGGCTACAACCTGTTCCTGATGCGGGCCATGGCGCCGCCCGAGATCACGCTGATGGACATCTATCGCTCCATCGTGCCGTTCTTCTTCCTGATGGTGCTGTCGATGATCATCCTGATGATCTTCCCGCAGATTACCCTGTGGCTGCCCGGGCTCTATGCCGCCCGCTGAGGGCGCATGCGTGGCCGGCCGAACAGGTTCCCGAGTTTCGGCTGAAAGAGGAGAGTGGAAGATGACAGAGACGAAGAACAGCCTGAGCAAGCGCCAATTCCTCAAGAAGGCGGGCCTCGTCACCTCGGCGGCGGCCGCCTCGACGCTGGCGGCGCCCTACGTCAAGGCGCAGGGCGCGCCGATCAAGTGGCGCCTGCAGACCTATGCCGGCCCGGCGCTTGCCGAGCACGTGATCAAGAACTCCATCGACTGGTTCAACAAGGCCGCCAACGGCGAGATGGTCATCGACCTCTACACGGCCGACCAGCTGGTGCCGCAGGGCGAGCTCTTCCGCGCGGTGCAGGCGGGCACGATCGACGCCGCGCAGAGCGACGACGATTCCGCCGCGGCGCCGGTCGACGTGAAGGTGTTCGGCGCCTACTTCCCGTTCGCCTCACGCTATTCGCTCGACGTGCCGGCGCTCTGGCACTGGTACGGACTGAAGGAGATCTGGGAGGAGGCCTATGCCGAGATCCCGGACGTGACCTGGCTCTCGACCGGCTCGTGGGACCCGTGCAACTTCGCCACGACCAAGCCGATCAAGTCGGTGGAGGACCTGAACGGGCTCCGCGTCTACATGTTCCCGACCGGCGGCCAGTTCATGTCGCGCTTCGGCGTGGTGCCGGTCTCGCTGCCCTACGAGGACGTGCAGCCGGCGATCCAGACCGGCGAGCTCGACGGTATCTGCTGGTGCGGCATCACCGAGTGCTACACGGTCGGCTGGGCCGACGTGACCAAGTACTACCTCACCAACAATATCTCCGGCGCCTGGGCGGGCTCGTACTTCGTCAATACCGAGAAGTGGAAGGCGGTGCCCGACCACCTGAAGCAGCTCTTGCAGCTCGCCATCGATGCGTCGCACTACTACCGCCAGCACTGGTACTGGTGGGGCGAGGCGCATTACCGCACGACCGGCGGCAAGCTCGAGCTGACCACCATTCCCGAATCGGAATGGGGGAAGATAGAGGGCGAGGCGGTCAAGTTCTGGGACGAAATCGCCGCCCAGAGCCCGCGCAGCGCCAAGGTGGTCGAGATCATCAAGGCCTATACCGAGACGATGAAGAAGGCCGGCCCGCCCTACCGCTACGGCTGATCGGCAGAAGCGACGGGATGCTGTATGCTCCGGGCCCGCGCGGGTCCGGAGCCGGCGGCCCGATGGCCGTGGCGTCGGACCGCGCGGGTTGGTCGTTTCCTTGAAGGGGCTGTCTTTCCATGCAGGGCATGCTGACGATGCAGCAGCTCGCCGCAGCGGTTTCCGCCGGCGAGATCGATACGGTCGTGGTCGCTTTCCCGGACATGCAGGGCCGCCTCATCGGCAAGCGCATGCAGGCCGAGTATTTCCTCGACAGCGCGCATGTCGAGACCCATGGCTGCGACTACCTGCTCGCCAACGACATCGACATGGAGCCGGTGCCCGGCTACGCGGCGGCGAACTGGGGAAGGGGCTATGGCGACTTCGTCATGAAGCCGGACCTGGCGACGCTCCGGCGCACGCCGTGGCTGCCGGGCTCGGCGCTGGTGCTCTGCGACGTCCTCGACCATCACCATCACACGCCGGTGCCCCATGCGCCGCGCGGCATCCTCCAGAAGCAGGTGAAGCGGCTGGAGGCGATGAAGATGAGCGCCTTCTTCGCCTCGGAGCTCGAATTCTACCTGTTCGACGAGACCTATGAGTCGGCCGCGGAAAAGGACTTCCGCAACCTGAAGACGGCGGGCAGCTACATCGAGGACTATCACATCTTCCAGACCGCCAAGGAGGAGGGCGTGATGCGCGCCATCCGACGCGGGCTGGAGGGCGCCGGCATTCCGGTGGAGAATTCCAAGGGCGAGTGGGGGCCGGGGCAGGAGGAGATCAACGTCCGCTACGCCGATGCGCTGACCATGGCGGACCGGCACGCGATCCTGAAGAATGCCTGCAAGGAGATCGCCTTTGGGCAGGGGAAGGCGATCACCTTCATGTCCAAGTGGCGCTTCGACCTCGCCGGCTCGTCCAGCCACATCCATTCCTCGCTCTGGGACGCGGGCGGAAAGAAGCCGCTCTTCCTCGACCCGAAGGGCGAGCACGGCATGTCGAAGCTGATGCGCCACTACGTCGCCGGGCAATTGGCCCATGCGCGCGAGATCACCTGGTTCCTCGCGCCCTACATCAATTCCTACAAGCGCTTCCAGGTCGGCACCTTCGCGCCGACCAAGGCGATCTGGTCGATGGACAACCGCACCGCCGGCTACCGGCTGTGCGGCGCCGGGACGAAGGGCATCCGCATCGAGTGCCGCATCGGCGGGGCCGACCTCAACCCGTACCTCGCCTTCGCGGCGCTGCTCGCGGCGGGGCTTTCCGGCATCGAGAACGAGATGGAGCTGGAGGCGCCCTTCGTCGGCGACGCCTATTACGGCAAGCGGCTGCGCGAGGTGCCGAAGACGCTCCGGGAAGCCATCGACACGATGAAGAAGTCGAAGATGCTGCGCAGCGCCTTCGGCGACGACGTGGTCGACCACTATGTCCATACGGCCGAGTGGGAACAGTTCGAATATGACCGCCGGATCACCGACTGGGAGCTGAAGCGCGGGTTCGAGCGGTATTGAGCCGGCGACGCGCAGTGATGCCTTCCCTCGCCATTGGTCATCCTTGGCACGACCAATGGGGAAGGGGGATGCTAGAGAAAGGAAGACGTGGATGGCCGGCACAAGGCCGGCCATGACGTTGAGCGGATCACTGGCGTGACCTTTTCCTTCCTCAGGCGTATGGCGGTGGCATGAACGCGATCCTGAAGATCATCTCCCCGGTGGACGGCTCGGTCTATGCTGAGCGGCCGCTCGCCGACGACGCGACCGTGCGGGCGACGCTGGAGCGGGCGAAGAAGGCGCAGCGCGACTGGCGCCGGGTGCCGGTCGGCGAGCGGGTAAAGGTTGGCACGGCCTTCGTCGATGCCATGGTCGCCGACAAGGCGCGGGTGGGCGAGTTGCTCGCCTGGCAGATGGGCCGGCCGATCCGCTACGGGGCCGGCGAGGTGCGCGGCTTCGAGGAGCGCGCCCGCTACATGATCGCGGTCGCGGAAGCCTCGCTCGCCGACATCGATCCGGGCCCGAAAGAGGGCTTCAAGCGGTATGTCAGGCGCGAGCCGCTCGGCGTGGTGCTCAACCTGCCGGCCTGGAACTTCCCCTACATGACGGCGCTGAACGCGGTGCTGCCCGCGATCCTCGCCGGCAATACGGTGGTGATGAAGCATTCGAGCCAGACGGCGCTGGTAGCGGAGCATTTCGCCCAGTGCTTCGCCAAGGCCGGGCTGCCGGAGGGCGTGTTCCAGGCCCTCACCATGTCGCACGAGGCGACGGCAAGGGCGATCTCGTCAGGCCTCGTCGACCAGGTCGGCTTCACCGGCTCGACCGCGGGCGGGCGCTCGATCATGGCGGCGGTGGCGGCGGCGCCGAACTTCCCGGCGACGTGCCTGGAGCTCGGCGGCAAGGATCCGGCCTATGTCCGCGCCGATGCCAACCTTGCCTTCGCGGTCGAGAACGTCATCGACGGCGCCTTCTTCAATTCCGGGCAGTCGTGCTGCGCGGTCGAGCGCATCTATGTCCACGAGGCGGTCTATGACGCCTTCGTCGAGCAGGCGGTGGCGGCGGTCAATTCCTACGTCCTCGGCAACCCGACCGACGAGGCGACGACGCTTGGGCCGGTAGTGAGGACGGGCGCGGCGGAGATGGTGCGCGGGCAGGTGGACAAAGCGGTGCGGCAGGGGGCGAAGGCGCTGATCGACACGAAGCGCTTCGCCGCCGACAAGGCGGGCACGCCCTACCTCGCGCCGCAGCTCCTCGTCGACGTCGACCATTCGATGGAGATCATGACGGCGGAGACCTTCGGGCCGGCGCATGGCGTGATGAAGGTGAAGTCTGACGAGGAGGCGATCCGGCTCATGAACGATTCGCCCTTCGGCCTGACGGCCTCAGTATGGACCGAGGACGTGGCGGCGGCGGAGAAGATCGGCGACCAGATCGAGACCGGCACCTGGTACATGAACCGGGCCGACTATCTCGACCCGGCACTCGCCTGGGTAGGCGTCAAGGAATCCGGGCGCGGCGTGACGCTCTCCAAGGTCGGCTACGAGCATCTGACGCGGCCGAAGAGCTTCCACCTCCGTACGAAGACAGGCTGAGACATGGGCTATCTCGACCGCGTGCTCGAGCCGGGCGAGACGGTCGCCTACGAGGCGAAGCTCTCCTGGGTCGGCTACCTGCCGGGCATCGGGCTGCTCGCCGCCGCGATCGTGCTGGCGATCGTCGCGCGGCTGGTCATTGCCAGCAATGGCTGGGCGACGGCGGTCGGCGTCGTCGTGCTGATCCCGGCGCTCTACTTCCTCGGCAAGGCCTGGTTCGACCGCTGGACGACGGAGATCGCGATCACCAATCGCCGCGTCATCTTCAAGTGGGGCTTCATCCGCCGGCACACGATCGAGATGAGCCTCGACAAGGTGGAGAGCGTCGACGTCAGCCAGTCGATCGTCGGTCGCATCCTCAACTATGGCGACGTCACGGTGCGCGGCACGGGCGCCGGCTTCCAGCCGCTCCGCGGGATCGACAATCCGCTCCAGTTCCGCACGCGGCTGACCGCGCACTGACGTGCTTCAAGGACAAGGCTGAATGCCATGATGGACAAATACGCTTCGCTTCGCGCCAACTGGTCCTACCCGACGGCCGTCCGCTTCGGGCCGGGGCGGATCGCGGAACTGCCCGAGGCGCTGCTCACCGCCGGAATCCGGAAGCCGCTCTTCGTGACCGATCCGGGACTGGTGAGCCTGCCGATCGTGGCGCGCACGCTCGACATCCTGAAGAAGGCCGATGTTGCGCACGCGGTGTTCTCCAAGGTCGATGGCAATCCGACGCTGAAGAACGTCGAGGATGGGCTCGCCGTCTACAAGGCCGGGGGGCATGACGGCGTCATCGTCTTCGGCGGCGGATCGGCGATGGATGCCGGCAAGGTGATCGCCTTCATGTCCGGCCAGACGCGGCCGGTCTTCGATTTCGAGGATCGCGAGGACTGGTGGACGCGCGCCGACCCGAAGGGCATCGCGCCGATCGTCGCGGTGCCGACGACGGCGGGCACTGGCTCGGAGGTCGGGCGCGCCGGCGTGATCACCGATCCGGCGGACCACGTGAAGAAGATCATCTTCCATCCGCTGATGCTGCCGAAGGTGGTCATCTCCGATCCGGAGCTGACCTTCGACCTGCCGGCGAGGATCACCGCCTGGACCGGCATGGACGCGCTCAGCCATTGTCTGGAGGCTTATTGCAGCCCGTTCTTCCATCCGCTCGGCGAGGGCATCGCCCTGGAGGGGCTCAGGCTCTGCAAGGAGTGGCTGCCGGTCGCGGTCAAGGACGGGAAGAACCTCGAGGCGCGCGCCTTCATGCTGGCGGCCTCCTCGATGGGCGCCATCGCGTTCCAGAAGGGCCTCGGCGGCATGCATTCGATGGCGCATCCGCTGTCAGGGCTGCGCGGCACGCATCATGGGCTCACCATCGCGGTAGTGATGCCCTACGTGCTGCAGCACAACCTGCCGGTGCTGACCGAGCGGCTGACGGCGCTGGCGCGCTACCTCGACCTGCCCAACCCGTCGGCGGAGGCGGTGGTCCACTGGATCGTCGGGCTGCGGAAGGAGCTCGGCATCCCGCATACGCTGAAGGAGATCGGCGTCGGCGAGGACGTGGTCGAGCAGGCGGCGCCAATGGCGGAGAACGATCCCTCCACAGGGGGCAACCCGATCGCGCTCAAGGCGGCGGACTATGCCCTGCTCTATCGCAGGGCGATCAACGGAAACTGAGGCTTCCCGACTTCCCGGTGGATACCGGCGGCGCTCCCGCAATCGATGCGATTGACAGGTTGTCGCAGGTTCGTCACGGTTGCGCACCCCCGTCAAAGAGGGGATTCACCGGGAGGACTGCTTATGAAGATTTCGCGCAGGAAGGCGCTGCTTGCCGGCGTCGTAGGCGTTGCCATGCTGGCCGGCGGGCCGAGCTTCGCCGCCGACAAGCCGCTCACGATTCTCGAATCGGTGCCGGGCCTTACGTTCCCGTTCTTCGTCCACATGATGAACCAGATGAAGGCCGAGGCCGAGAAGCTCGGCGGCATCACGGTGGTCGAGAGCGACGGCCAGGTATCCTCGCCGAAGCAGACCGCCGACATCGAGGCGGCGATCGCGCAGGGCGTCGACGGCATCGTCATCAGCCCGAACGAAGTGGACGCCATGGCGCCGGCGCTGCAGGAAGCGGTGGACGCCAAGATCCCGGTCGTGACCATCGACCGGCGCGTCGACAAGGTTCCGGGCATCCTCGCCCATGTGGGCGCCGACAACGTCAAGGGCGGCGAGGCGCAGGGCGAGCTGATCATGAAGCTCTTCCCGGACGGAGCGACCATCTTCAACCTGCAGGGCCAGTCGGGCGCGAGCCCCGCGATCGACCGCAACAAGGGCCTGCACAACGTGCTCGACAAGGCGGCCGACAAGTACAAGATCGTCTTCGAGCAGACGGCGGGCTTCGACCGCGCCAAGGGCCTCTCGGTGACCGAGGCCGCGCTTGCCGGCGAATCCAACCCGCCGGACGTGATCGTCGCCGCCAATGACGACATGATCCTCGGCGCCATCGAGGCGCTGAAGGCGCGCAACCTCACCAACGTCAAGACCATCGGCTTCGACGCGCTGCCGGAAGCGCTCGCCCAGATCCGCGGCGGCACCCTGACGGCGACCATCGAGCAGATGCCGGGCGGCCAGAGCCGCCTCGCGGTCGACACGCTGGTCGCGTTCCTGCGTGACGGCAAGCAGCCGGAGAACAAGGTGACCCTGCTCACGCCGATCGCGATCACCCAGGAGAACCTCGACAAGGCCGAGCGCATCGGCGAGGTGAAGTAGCCGGCAGGCGGCGAGAGCCGCCATCGGCGTTTCCAAAGAAGGCGCCGCTGTCCCGTACCGGGGCGGCGGCGCCGTCAGTCAGGATTTCGCGACATGACCGAGCCGCTTCTCCGGATGAAGGGGATCAGCAAGCGCTTTCCCGGCGTGCTGGCGCTCGACAATGTCGACTTTGAGGTGGGCCCAGGCGAGATCCACGCGCTGCTCGGCGAGAACGGCGCCGGCAAGTCGACGCTCCTCAAGATCCTTTCCGGCGCGCAGAAGCCGGATGCCGGCGCGATCACGCTTGGCGGCGAGGAGATCAGCCTCAGCCATCCGCATGATGCCCAGCTCCGCGGCATCGTGACCATCTACCAGGAGTTCACGCTCGCCCCGAACATGACGATCTGCGAGAACGTCTTCATCGGCCGCGAGCCGGGCGCGGGCGGCTTCGTCAACTGGCGGAAGATGGCGGCGGAGACGCGGGCGCTGACCCACCGCATCGGTCTCGACCTCAACCCGATGACGCTGGTGCGCGACCTGTCGGTCGCCGAGCAGCAGATGGTCGAGATCGCGCGGGCGCTGTCGATGAAGTCGCGCATCATCGTCATGGACGAGCCGACCTCGGCGCTCTCGGCGAGCGAGGTGGAGAAGCTGGTCCGGATCGTGCGCGACCTGAAGGCGCAGGGCCTGTCGATCATCTTCGTTACCCATCGGCTCGAGGAGGTGATGGAGATCTGCGACCGCTACACCGTGCTCCGCGACGGCAAGCTCGCCGGCGGCGGCGCCGTGGCCGAGACCAACATCGACGGCATCATCCGCATGATGGTCGGCCGCGAGGTGACGGCGCTCTTCGCGCATCGCGAGGCGCCGACGCTCGGTCCGGTCGTGCTCGCGGTGGAGGGACTGACGCGACGGGGCGACGCGCAGGACCCGCACGCGACGGTGCTCGACGACGTCTCGTTGCACGTGCGGGCGGGAGAGATCCTCGGCCTTGCCGGGCTGGTCGGGGCCGGCCGCACGGAGACGGCGCGGGCGATCTTCGGCGCCGACCCGTTCGACGCGGGGCGCGTCACCATCGACGGCAAGCCGGTCGCCATCCGCTCGCCGCAGGACGCTATCCGCCACGGCATCGGCCTGGTGCCGGAGGACCGCAAGCAACAGGCGCTGTTCCTGTCGCTCGCCATCCGCACGAACATGAGCGTCGCCTCGCTCGGCCAGCTCGAGCGCTTCGGCATCTTCGTCGATGAGGCGAAGGAGCGGAAGCTGATCGAGGAATACAAGCGGATGCTCAACATCCGCATGGCGAGCCCGGAGCAGCTGGTCGCGAACCTCTCGGGCGGCAACCAGCAGAAGGTGGTGCTGGCGCGCTGGCTGGCGCTCCGCCCGCGGGTGCTCATCGTCGACGAGCCGACGCGCGGCATCGACGTGGGAGCCAAGGTCGAGGTGCACAACCTCCTCTTCGAGATGGCGCGCTCGGGCATCGCGGTGATCGCGATCTCGTCGGAACTGCCGGAAGTGCTGGCGGTCAGCGACCGCATCGTGACGCTGCGCGAAGGCCGCGTCACCGGCGAGATCCTGCGCGACCAGGCGGACCAGGAAAAGCTGATGGCGATGATGACGCTCGGGGCCTCGCGGGCGGCCTGAGGGGGAATTGGGGGAAGCGACATGACCGATGCAACCAGCACCCGCCGCGGGGCCGATTTCGACCTGTTCGGATTCCTCGCGCGCTTCGCGCCGCTGATCTTCCTCCTCGTCCTGATGGCGGGCTTCGCCATCATGGAGCCGAAGTTCCTGGCGCCGATCAATCTCTTCAACGTGCTGCGGCAGGTGTCGATCTACGGGCTGCTCGCGATCGGCATGACCTTCGTCATCCTGACCGCCGGCATCGACCTGTCGATCGGCTCGCTGCTCGCCTTCGCCGGCCTCGTCGCCGCCGCGGTATCGAAGGGCGGGCTGTCGAACCGCTTCACCGTCGGCGAGGGCCAGGACGATGCCGGCTATGCCTGGTACCTCGCGGCGCTGACGGCGATAGCGGTCGGCATGATCGGCGGCTACCTGCAGGGCTTCGCGATAACGCGGCTGAAGGTGCCGCCCTTCGTGGTGACGCTCGGCGGCATGTCGGCTTTCCGCGGCGCGGCGCTGCTCTTCGCCGATGGCGGCCCGATCAGCGGCTTCGAGCCGAATTTCGTGTGGTGGGGGCAGGGCAAGGTCGGCCCCATCCCGATCCCGGTCATCGTGTTCCTCGTCTTCGCCATCCTCGCCCACGTGGTGCTGCGCTACACGCGCTACGGACGCCAGGTCTATGCGGTCGGCGGCAATGTCGAGGCGGCGCGGCTTTCCGGGCTCAACGTGCGCTCGGTAGTGACCAGCGTCTACGTCATCATGGGCTTCTTCGCCGGGCTCGGCGCCTTCGTGCTCTCGGCGCGGCTGAACTCGGCGGAGGCGGTAGCCGGCACCGGCTACGAGCTCACCGTCATCGCCTCGGTGGTCATCGGCGGGACCAGCCTTTTCGGCGGCGTCGGCACGATCTTCGGCACGGTGATCGGCACGATCCTCATCGGCGTGCTCCTCAACGGCCTCGTCCTCCTCAAGGTGTCGTCCTACATCCAGCAGATCATCATCGGCGTGATCATCGTGCTGGCGGTGGCCTTCGACACATTCGCCAAATCGCGGCGGCGGAGAGTATAAGCCTCCCGCATGAGCGACATCCTTTCGATCGGCGAACCCCTCTTCGAACTCAACCAGGCGAAAGGGGAGAGCGTCTTTCGCCCCGGCCATGGCGGCGACACGTCCAACTGCGCCATCGCGGCGGCGCGGCAGGGGGCGAGCGTCGCCTACGTGACGGCGATCGGCGTCGACCAGTTCGGCGAGAGCTTCCTCGACCTCTGGAAGAGCGAGGGCGTCGACACGACCCACGTGAGGCGGAGCGGCTCGGCCCATACCGGCATCTATTTCGTCACCCACGGGCCGGAAGGGCACGTCTTCTCCTACATGCGGGCGGGATCGGCGGCGAGCCGCGTCACGCCGGAGGACATGCCGGCCGAGGCCATCAAGGCGGCGAAGGTGGTGCATGCGTCCGGCATCAGCCAGGCGATCTCGTCGAGCGCGGCGGACGCGGTGTTCGGTGCCATGCGCATGGCGCGGGCGGCGGGCGTCCTCGTCTCCTACGACACGAACCTGCGCCTCCGGCTCTGGCCGCTCGACCGGGCGCGGGCGGTGATCCACGCGGCCGCGGCGCTCGCCGACATCCTGAGGCCCGGACTCGACGACGCGATCCACCTCACCGGCCTCGCCGACCCGGACCGGATCATCGACTACTATCTCGGCCTCGGGCCGAAGATCGTGGCCCTGACCCTCGGCGATGCCGGCGCCATCGTCGCCACCGCCGACCGGCGCGAGCGGCTGCCGCCGATCCGCGTCAAGGCGGTGGATGCGACCGGGGCGGGCGACATGTTCGACGGCGCCTTCCTCGCCGAGTACCTGAGGACCGGCGATCCTTTCGCGGCCGGGCACTATGCCAATGTCGCGGCGGCGCTTTCGACCGAGGGCTACGGCGCCGTCGCGCCCATGCCGAAGCGGGCGATGGTGGAGGGCGCGCTGCGGCAGGCCGGGCTCAGGTGACCTTGATCGCGTGAGCGCCGACGGCGGCGCGGAGCGCCTCCGGGTCGACCGAGAAGACGGCGTTGGGCGTTCCGGCCGCGGCCCAGACCGTCTCATATTGCAACAGGTCCTCGTCCATCCAGGTGCGGAGCGGGGTGGCGAAGCCGAGGGGCGGGATTCCGCCGATGGCGAAGCCGGTCGCCTCACGGACGAAATCGGCATCTGGCCGGTCGATCCCCTCGCCGAGGTGCCGCGCGACCTGGTTCTCGTTGACGCGATTGGTTCCCGAAACCAGGAGGAGATAGGGCTTTCCGCTGTCCTTTCCCTTGAAAATCAATGATTTGACGATCTGGCCGACCTCCGCGCCGACGGCTTCGGCGGCCTCGACCGCGGTACGTGTGCTCGCCGGCATGATGCGGATCTCGATCTTGAGGCCGAACTCGACGGCGGTGGTCTCGACGCGATGGGCGGCGGGGGGCAGTTCCATCATTGGTCACTTCTCCATGGCGCGGGCCGTGCACGGCAGGGTGCGCGGCGCGGCACTTTCTGGTAATATTTCCTTAACCGTCACGGGATCGAGACGCGTTTTCGAATGGCTGACAATAGCGACAATCGCGGCAAGGCGGAAAATGTCCGCAACCTGACCGATGCGATCCGGCGCGTGCGCACCGCGGAGGCCGAGCGTTCGGACGTGGTGGTGGAGCTGCGCGATGCCGAGCGCGCGCGCCTCGAAATGCTGGCGGACGAATTGAAGGGCGTCTTCGCCGACGTGCCCGCCGAGAACGAGCAGTTCCTGTTCACCGTGGCACCCGGCCTGCCGCCGCGGCTGTGGATCGACATGACGGCCTTCGTCGCCATGGGCACGGACCGGCGGACCTACCGCTTCCTCAAGGACACGCGGCTCGGGCGGACGATCATCCTCGAGACGGCCAATATCGGCGACATGGCCGACACGGTGACGCACTACGTCGCCGAGCGGATCATCGAGCGCGACCGGGCGATCGAGGGCGACTGGCTGATCAAGCGGATCCTCCGCGACGAGGGCAGCCGGCGCGACGAGGTCAAGAAGGCGCTGGAGGCGGCATCGCCCGCCGCGGCGCCGGCGCCGCGCTTCGACCGGCGCAACCTCGGCTGGGTGGTCGCCGCGCTGCTCGGCGGCATCCTCATCGGCGTGGTCGGCCTCCTCGCCTATGCCTGGATCAAGGTGCCGGGGTAGGGCGGCTTCCTTCACGCGCCCCCTCCACCGGCTTCGCCGGTCCCCCTCCCCCGTAAACGGGGGAGGAATCACTCCGTCAGGCTCTGCTCGCTCAGCGTTTCCACCGCCCCGCCGGGCGTGAGCACGCCGCGCTCGGTCATCCGGATGGTGAAGCCGGCGCCGGCTTCCTCGATGTCGAAAGACAGGTAGGAGCCGCCCGGCTTGCCGTCATGCGGGAGCTTCGAAGCCGCGGCGACGCCGACGACGGGCACCGGGCCCTTGGGGCCCGGGAGATGGGCGATGCTGGTCTTGTGGTTGTGGCCGTGAAGGATCAGTTCGGCGCCGGCCTCTGCGATGGCCTGGCGGAAGAGATCGCCGTCGACCAGCCGCTTGTGCCAGTGCGATGACTTGGCGACCGGCGCGTGGTGGATGAGGACGACGCGGAAGAGGGCGGCGCGACCGAGGGCGGCGAGGCGGCTCGCAAGCGCCGCGGCCTGGCCGCCGCCGATCTCGCCGGTCGCCATCAAGGGCGCGGTCGGGACGGCGGAGGAAAGCGCGACGATGGCGACGTTGCGCCGGCGGCGGATGAAGGGGAAGTGGACCTCGCGCGCCTCGTCCCCCAGCATGTAGGGGTGCCAGGCCTCGGTGAATTCCTCGATGGCGCCGTGGACATAGGCGTCATGGTTGCCCGGGATGACGGTCACGTCCTCGGGTGCGCCGAGGTTCTCCAGCCAGGCGCGGGCATTGTCGAATTCTTCCGACAGGCCGAGATTGACCAGGTCGCCGGTGACGGCGACGTGGTCGGGCCTGCCCGCCAGCATGTCCTCGGTGAGGGCGTTGAGCACGGCCGGCGCGAAGGCTCGGGCGCGGTTGCGGCGCCAGTTGTACCAGCCGAAGGCGCGCTTGGAGGCGAGGTCCGTCCAGGCGACCTTCGGGAGCGGCCCGAGGTGCGGATCGGAAATCTGCGCGAGACGGAACATCATGGCGGCTTAACCGACCGCCATGAAGGCGTAAAGACGGGCAGTCAGACGTGCCGGTGGAAAAGCGCCAGCGCGGCGGAGACCCGCGGGTGGGTGAAATCGAGGCCCTTGGACCAGGCGTGGCGACGGGTGCGCCGGCGGCGCAGGAAACGGGTGAGCATGATAACCTTGGATTGGATTCGGGCGGCGCATCGCCGCATGGCGAGGATGTAGGCGAGCGCGGCGGTCTCGGCCAGCGGCATGCGCGCAGGGCTCCCCTGCGGTGCCCGCATATGGCCTCAAGTCATTGGAAAACATGCCAAAGGAACCGCGTCCCTTTCGTGTGCCGCAAAAGGTCTTCCTCGCCTATGCGCGGTTCCGCAGGGGAATGACCCTCGGCGTGCGGGCCGCCTGCTTCGATCCGGAGGGCCGGGTCTTCCTCATCCGCCATACCTACGTGCGCGGCTGGTATTTTCCCGGCGGCGGAGTCGAGCCGGGCGAGACGATGGAGGAATCGCTGACGCGGGAATTGATGGAGGAGGGCGGCATCAGGCTTGCCCGGCCGGCGCAGCTTTTCGGCATATACCTGAACCGTCACGTCTCGCGGCGCGACCATGTCGGCCTCTATGTCTGCCGGGATTGGACGCAGGTGCCGCCGAAGGTGCCCAACTTGGAGATCGCGGAGATCGGGTTCTTCGCGACGGACGCGTTGCCCGAAGGCACGACGCAAGGGACGCGGCGGCGGCTCGCCGAGATCGGCGGAGAGGTGGCGCCGGCGACGGCGTGGTGAACTCACATGAGCGCAGCGGAAGCGCTCAGCACGCCGGCGACGATGGCGCTGGCGACGAGGAGGATTGCCACGGTGATGCCGATATCCACGGGTTCGTCATTCATGGCGGGGCTCCTTTCAGCCATGAACGTCGTGGCCGGCCCGCCGGTTCCGCCGCTTTACGGCGCGGCCGGCGTCTGCTAATCGCCCTTCCCCATGATCCTGCGGCTCATCTCGCGACGACGAACCGGCTCCCGTGGCCACCCGGCCCGGCCTGCCGCCTTCCGGTCGTAGCCTGCCGCTTGACACGCGGCGGCGCGGCCCGGACCCGATCCGATATCCGCGCGACGAGACTGCCGCATGAACCCGCCTGAATTCGCCTATCGCCGGGAGCTTCCGGCGGACGATCCCGCCATCGAGGATCTGCATGCCCGCGCCTTCGGGCCGGGGCGCTTCGCGCGCGCCGCCTTCCGGCTGCGCGAAGGGGTGCCGCACCATCCCGACCTTTCCTTCGTCGCGACGCTCGAGGGGCGCGTCGTCGCCTCGGTGCGGCTGACGCCGATCCGCATCGGCACGCTGCCAGCGCTCCTTCTGGGGCCGCTGGTGGTCGAACCCGCGTTCAAGGGGAAGGGGGCGGGGAAGAAGCTCGTCCGCATCGCGCTCGACGCGGCGCGGACCGGCGGGCACCGGCTGGTGCTTCTCGTCGGCGACGAGCCCTATTACGGGCCGCTCGGCTTTGCCCGGCTTCCCCCCTATGCCGTCACGCTGCCGGGACCGGCGGATCCGGCGCGGGTGCTGATCGCGAGCCTCGTGCCCAACGCGGCGGTGGGGCTGACGGGGCGGGCGGAGTCGGTGCGGTAGCGTCCTGCACGCGCCCCTCCACCGGCTTCGCCGGTCGCCTTCTCCCGTTTGCGGGGGAGGGAGACCGCGCTTCTTGCGCGGTGGAGGGGGCGCGTGGCGTGCGCCACGAAGGGCCAAAGCGCGAATTTTGTTGCATTGCGGCGCGTTCGGGCTCATATGAGCGCCGGACTTTGGTCCCAGCAGGCCGCGTTGCACGAGACCCGGAAGCCCGGTTTTGGGCCTGCCTTCCCAAGAAATCACAGACAGCCCAGGCCACGCGGGGTGTCCAGATTGGACCCGCGATTCGATTCCCGGCGCCAGAGAGGCGCCAGGCCGATTTCGCCTATTGAGAAAGAACTGCCAGAAATGTCGTTTGACACCCTCGGCCTTGCCGAGCCGATCGCGCGCAGCCTCACCGAAGAGGGCTACAGCGCGCCGACGCCGATCCAGGCCGCGGCGATCCCGCACGTGATGGCCGGACGCGACCTGATCGGCATCGCCCAGACGGGCACCGGCAAGACCGCCGCCTTCGCCCTTCCCATCCTCAACCACCTCGGCAATTCGCTGAAGCGCCCGGCGCTGAAGAGCTGCCGGGTTCTCGTACTCAGCCCGACGCGCGAGCTTTCGGCGCAGATCGTCGACAGCTTCAAGACCTATGGCCGGCATCTCCGGCTCTCGGTCGGCCTCGCCATCGGCGGCGTGCCGATCGGCAAGCAGATCCGCGCGCTGCACCACGGCGTCGACGTGCTCGTCGCCACGCCCGGCCGGCTCCTCGACCTCGCCCAGACGCGGGCGATCGATCTCAGCCAAGTCGGCATCCTCGTCCTCGACGAGGCCGACCGCATGCTCGACATGGGCTTCATCAACGACATCCGGAAGGTGATCGGGATGCTGCCGAAGAAGCGCCAGACGCTTCTCTTCTCGGCGACCATGCCGGCGGAGATCGCCAAGCTCGCCTCCGAGATGCTGGTCGATCCGGCGACCGTCAGCGTGACGCCGCCGGCCTCGACCGCCGAGCGCGTCACGCAGCGCGCCATCCACCTCGACCGGCGCGAGAAGCCCTCGACGCTGGCGGGTCTGCTCCGCGACCCGGCGATCGACCGCGCCATCGTCTTCACCCGCACCAAGCATGGCGCCGACAAGGTCGTGCGCGGGCTGGCGGGCGCCGGCATCGACTCCGCCGCGATCCACGGCAACAAGAGCCAGGGCCAGCGCGAGCGGGCGCTCGCCGCCTTCCGCGACGGCAAGGTGCGCACGCTGGTCGCGACCGACATCGCGGCGCGCGGCATCGACGTCGACGGCGTCAGCCACGTCATCAACTACGACCTGCCGAACGTCGCCGAGAGCTACGTCCACCGCATCGGCCGCACGGCCCGCGCCGGCAAGGACGGCATCGCCATCTCGCTGGTCGCCGAGGACGAGGTCGCCTATCTCCGCGACATCGAGAAGCTGATCCGCGCCGCGGTGCCGGCCGAGGGCGACGTGCCCGAGCGCGTGACCGCCAAGCCGCGCGCCTCGCAGCCGCAGCGCGGCCAGCGTCAGCGCCAGCAGGGCGCGCCGAAGGCCAATGGCCAGAAGGCGGGCGGCCACAAGGCCGAAGGCCGCAACGGCGGCGGCCAGAAGGCGGATGGGCGCAAGCCCGGCGAGAACCGCCGCAACGGACGCGCGGGTGGCGGCCGCGGGCGCAACGAGCGCGCCGCCCATCGCAATCCCGGCACCAGCAACGGCAACGACATCGGCGCGGTGGCCTTCATGGCCTCGCCCGTGCGCGGCCGCTAATCCGGCAAGGAGAGAGGCAGAATGGCCAAGGAAGAACTGCTCGAGTTCGAGGGCACGGTCACCGAAGTGCTGCCCGACGGGAACTTCCGCGTGAAGCTCGACAACGACCACATGATCCTCGCCTACGCGGCGGGCAAGATGCGCAAGTTCCGCATCCGGACGCTGGCCGGTGATCGCGTGCGCGTCGAGATGACGCCCTATGACCTCGACAAGGGCCGCATCAACTTCCGCCACAAGGCGGAGGGCTCGATGCCTTCCTCGCCGCAGCGCAGGCCGCCGTTCCGGCGGTAGTATCCATCTCCGCGCTTCGAATGGCCGGGCAATGCCCGGCCATTTTTGTTTCTGCGAGAGAAGGGATGCGTCGTGCTCTTCACGCGCCCCTTCCACCAGCTTCGCTGGTCCCCCTCCCCCGTAAACGGGGGAGGAACCGCGCCCAACCGATGCAGCTAACGCCCCTCGCGGAACCAGGTCATGCCGGCGGGGAAGAGGAGAAGGAGGAGCGCGAGGAAGGCGGCGGCGCCGGCATAGCCGCCGAAGAGCGGCACGCGGATGATGCCCTTCAGGACGCTCGCATCGGTCATGTGGATGCCGATCCAGTCCGAGCCCGAGAGGCTCGAGCCCGAGCGGATGGGGACGATGCGCGGCAGGTCGAGCGCGCCGGAGGCATCGGCCATGCGGGCGATGCGGCCGCCGGTTTCCTGGACGAGGGGCTTCAGCAGGTCCGGCGTCGAGCGGGCGTCGAGGAACTCGCGCGGATTGGCGGAGCCGACATGGGCGAAGGCGCGCTTGTCGCCCTCCTCGACCCGCCAGAGGCCGATCTCCCCGGCCTTCAGGGTGGCGCGCCAGAGGCCCGGCTCGGCGGCCGTCAGGGCGAGGGTGGTGCGCTTGCCGGAGGGCGAGACGACGATGACGGGATCGGCCTTGTCGGCCATTGTCTGGCGCTCGACGGTGAGCTGGTCGCCGGTGGCACGGGCGCGCAGCGCCTCTTCCTCCAGTTCCGGCTCCTGCATCAGCCAGTGGGCGAGGCGGCGGAGCAGGTCGACATGGGGGCCGCCGCCCTCGAAGCCGCGGGCCCAGAGCCAGGCATTGTCGGAAAGGAGGAGGGCGACGCGGCCCTTCTCGACGCGGTTGAGGACGAGGAGGGGCTTGTCCTCGGCCCCCTTCATGATGACCTCGCCCTCCGGTTTCTCGACGTCGATCTGGCGGAACCAGCGGCCCCAGTGCGGGGGATCGAACTGGCTACCGTCGAGGTCGCGCGTGACCGGATGGCGCTTGCCGAGGTCGGTCACGCCGGGGAAGAAGGGCTCCTCGATGACCTTGCCGGTGGGGGCGACGGGAAGGACCGGGGCAAGCGGCGTGTCGTAGAGGCTGCCGTCATTGGCGTAGTCGGGGCCGGCGGCGATGAGCACGGCGCCGCCGTCGCGCACGTAGCGCGAGATGTTGTCGAAATACATGGTCGGCAGAACGCCGCGGTGCTGGTAGCGGTCGAAGACGATCAGGTCGAACTGGTCGATCTTCTCAGCGAAGAGCTCGCGCGTCGGGAAGGCGATGAGCGAGAGCTCGTTGATCGGCGTCCCGTCCTGCTTCTCCGGTGGGCGCAGGATGGTGAAATGCACGAGGTCGACGGCGGCGTCGGATTTCAGGAGGTTGCGCCAGGTGCGCTCGCCGGCATGGGGCTCGCCGGAGACGAGGAGGACGCGGAGGTTCTCGCGGATGCCCTCGATCTCGGCGACGGCGCGGTTGTTGATCGGCGTCAGCTCGCCCGGCAGCGGCTCGGCCTCGAATTCGAGGATGTTGGGGCCGCCATGGGCGATGTCGAGGGTGAACTCGGAGGCGACGCCCGGCGTCACCGTCTCGGTGGAGAGGGCATTGCCGTCGAGGGTGATGGTGACCCGCGCCGGCGCCGGATTGGCGATGCCGTCGTCGAGCACGCGGAACTTGATGGTCTGGTTCTCGCCGACGATGCCGAAGCGCGGCGCGGCGTCGATGACGATGCGGCGGTCCTTCTCGCCGTCGTGGCCGGAGAGGAGGACGTGGAGCGGGCCGGCGCCGGGCATGTCGGCGCGCTTCTGCGGCACGTCGTGGACCTCGCCGTCGGTCAGCATGATCACCGCGCCGACGCGGTCGGGCGGCACGTCGGAAAGGGCGTTGCCGAGCGGGCCGAAGAGATGCGTGCCGTCGGTGGCGATGCCGCCGCCGGCGTCGATGGTGCGCACGTCGAGGTCGCGGAAATCGGCGAGACGCTTCAGAAGCGCGTCCTTCGCCTCGGCCGTCGCCTTGTCGCGTCCGTCGAGCGTCTGGCTGGCGCTCTGGTCGGTGACCACGGCGACGACGGTCGGCAGCGGATCGCGATCCTCGCGAAGCGCCACCGGGTTGAGGAGGGCGAGGAAGAGGAGAGCCGCGGCGAGTGTGCGCCAGAGGGCGCCCCGCATGCGGCGGACGAGGCCGGGGAGGATGAAGACGAGCGCGGCGATGCCGATGGCGGCGAGCAGCCAGAAGGGCAGGAGCGGCTCGAAGGCGAGGGTCCAGTTCACTGGCCGAGCCTCTCGAGGAGCGCCGGGACGTGGACCTGGTCGGCCTTGTAGTTGCCGGTCAGCGTGTACATGACGATGTTGACGCCGGTGCGGAAGGCCATTTCACGCTGGACCGGATCGGTCGGCACGGTCGGGTAGATGAAGCGGCCGTCCCGATCCATCGCCCAGGCGGAGGCGAAGTCGTTCTCGGTGATGAGGATCGTGGAGACGCCGTCGCCGGCATTGGCCGGGCGGTCGGCGTGGGCGGCGTCGTTCTGGGTGGTCTCCACCCAAAGCGGGCCGCCGGTATAGCGGCCGGGGAACTCGTTCAGCAGGTAGAAGGCCTTGGTCAGCACGTGGTCGGCGGGCACCGGCTCGAGCGGCGGGATGTCGAGGCTGGAGAGCATCTGGCGGAGATACTCGGCCGCCGGCGTGCCGGAGAAGTTGCCGGCATTGGTCGAGCGCTCGAGCTGGTCGCGGGTATCGAAGAGGACCGAGCCGCCCTGGCGCATGTAGGCATCGACCCTGGCCATGGTGGCGGAGGTGGGGAGCGGCGCCGAGGGGTCGATCGGCCAGTAGAGGAGCGGGAAGAACGAGAGGTCGTCCTTAGCCGGATCGACGCCCATGGGGTCGCCCGGCTCGAGCGCGGTGCGCTCGGTCAGCACTTCGGAGAGGCCGCGGAGGCCCGCGTCGCTCGCCGCGTCGATCTCGGCATTGCCGGTGACGACGTAGGCAAGGCGCGTCTGCTCGACGGCCTTCAGGGCGAACTGGTCGGCGGCATCGTCGGCGCGCGCATGGTCGAGGAGCGAGGCGAGGGCGATGACCGCGAGGAGGGCGACGGCCGCCGTGGCATGGCGGCGGCGCAGGAACGCGACGCCGCCATTGAGGACGAGCACGGCGAGGGCATCGACGAGGAAGAGCGCGAGCGCGCCGGCAAAGAGCCAGGGCCGGAGCGGCAGCGGCGCCTCGGTCGGGTAGGCGAGCACGGTGGCATCGCCGGCGACGGTGGCGTCGAAGGGCGAGAGGGTCGCCTTGTCGTCCATCAGGTTCAGCGAGCGGAAGCCGTCATCGGCGCCGTAGAGGCCGGGCGGATGGGCGGCATCCACGGCGATGGCGCCTTCGGCCGGGATCGACTTGGCGTCGGATGCCGGGCTGGCAAAGTGGCCGAAGCCGTCGAGGAGGCGGAGCGGCGGCAGCAGCGCGACGGTGTCGCCGGGCTTCGCCTGCCTGGCGGCGCCGGCGCTGGAGAAGGCGATGACGCGGCGGAGCATCTCGACGAAAGTGCCGGAGAGCGGCAGGTTCGACCAGCTCGTATCGGCCGTGACGTGGAAGAGAACCAGCCAGCCCTTGCCGGAGGGCGCGGCGGTCACCAGCGGCGTGCCGTCGGCGAGCGAGGCCCAGGTGTGCTCGGAGAGCGTGGCGTCGGGCTCGGCGAGCACCTGGCGCTTGATCAGGACGTCGCCCGGCACGGCGAGGCCGGCAAAGGGGCTCGCCGGCGAGAAGCTCGCGAGCGGCTGGGGATCCTGCCAGGTGAGGCTGCCGCCGAGCACGCGGTCGCCATGGCGGAGGCGGACGGGGACGAGCTCGTCGGTCGCGGCAGCGAGGCGCGGGCCGGCGAAGCGGACGAGCGTGCCACCCTTCAGCACCCAGTTGGCGAGGGTCTCGGCGACGTCGGGCGTGAGCGTGCCGATGTCGGCCATGGCGATGATGCTGGTGCCGCCCTCGATCAGCTGCGGGATGGCGATGTCGGCATTGGCGTCGCGCGGCTCGATCACGTCGGCAAAGGGCTGCACGGCGCGCGATATGTAATAGAGCGGCGAGAGGAGGGGCTGGGCGACGTCGACGCCGGCGCCCGAGAGGAGGCCGATCTTGCGCCGGCGGTAGCGCTCGTCGAGGAGCTGCACCGCGCCGGCGGTCTGGCTGCCGACGATGTCGAGGCGGGCGATGTCGTTGCGGAGCTCGACCGGCAGGGCGAACTTCGCCTCGGCCGCGGTCGAGCCGGCGGCGAAGTCGAACGGCGCGTCGCCGATGGTGCGGCCCTTCAGGTCGGTGGCCCGGACGAAGCCGGCGGCAGGGTGCGTGCCGTCGCGGCGGATGACCGGCACGGTGAGGGCATCGGCGGCGCCGATGGGCGGCTTCAGGGCCATGAGCTCGCTCGACTGGTCGGCATAGACGACCGTCGGCGCGCCGACCTGGAGCGTGAGGAAGGCGGCGAAGGCGGAGACGCCGTCGCCGCCGAGGCCATCGGAGAGCCAGGCGACGCCGCCGAAGGGATGGGCCTTCTGCGCAGCGGTGAGCGCGGGGAGAAGGGTGGCGTAGTCGGCGGCATGGGGGCGGGGCTGGAGCGCGTCGATCCGCTTGGCGACGGTAGCGGCATCGGCCGGGTCGAGGGGCTGCGTGCCGCCATCGGCCGTGGCGACGAGGGCAACGGGGCGGCCCTCCTGCTCGGCGATGCGATTGATGCGGTGGGCGGTCTCGATGATCGAGGTCCAGCGCGGCGCCGCGGCCCAGCCATTGTCGATGGCGATGAGGAGCGGGCCGGCGCCGGGCGCGGTCTCGGCGCTCGGGCGATAGACCGGGCCGGCGAGGGCGAAGATGACGAGGGCGGCGAGGACGAGCCGGAGCAGGAGCAGCCACCACGGCGTGCGTGCCGGTTCCTCTTCCTTGCGGGCGATCTCGAGGAGGAGCCGCGTCGTCGGCAGAACCTCGGTGCGCGGGCGTGGCGGGAAGACGCGCATCAACCACCAGATGGCGGGCAGGGCGATCAGGGCGAAGAGGACCGGCGCGTAAGTGAAGGCGAGGGGCAGGCCCATCATGCGGCGCGCCCTCCCTGGTGGCCGGCGAGCGCGTGGCGGTCGGCGAGGCGGGCATGGAGGGCGAGGAGCGGCTCGCTCGCCGGCCGGTCGGTGCGGTGGACGAGGAAGGTCCAGTCGAGCCGACGGCAGAGCAGCGAGAGCTGGTCGCGGAGCGCGGCGAGGCGGGCGAGGTAGTCGTCGCGGTACTGCTCGGCACGGGTGACGACGTGGCGGATGCCGGTCTCGGGATCCTCGAACTCGGTACGGCCGGCGAAAGGGAAGGTCTCCTCGATGGGGTCGGTGACCTGGACGAGGTGGGCGCGCGCGCCGGAGCGCACGATGGCGTCGAGACGCGCCTCTACGTCGGCAATCGGATCGAGGAAGTCGCTGACCAGGACGACGTCGGTGAAGCGGCGGAGCCGCCGGGTGTCCGGCGGGCGCGGCGTCATCCGGGCGATGAAGGAGGCGATGCGTTCGGCGGCGTTATGGGCGAGGATGGGGTCGCTCTCGCCGAGGAGCCCGACGCGCTCGCCGGCGCCGCCGAGAAGGTCGGCCAGCGCCAGGGTGATCACGAGGGCGCGGTCGCGCTTGGAGGCGCGGGCGAGGCGCGAGCGGAAGTCCATGGAGGCGGAGATGTCGGGCCAGAGCCAGACGAGGTGGGCGGCCTCCCATTCCTTTTCGCGGACGTAGAAATGGTCGTCGCGGGCGGAGCGGCGCCAGTCGATGGCGATCGCCGCCTCGCCGCTCGCGAACTGGCGGAACTGCCAGAAGTTCTCGCCGCGGCCGGCGACGCGGCGGCCGTGCCAGCCGGCGATGACGGTGGCGGCGACGCGGCGCGCCTCGATGAGGAGGTCGGGCAGGCCGGCGGCCACGCCCTTCGCCTCGCCGAGGGCGGGCAGGGTCGCTCCGTAGCGTTCCGGGGCGGAATTGGCCGCAGCCATGCGGGTCAGCCGATCTTCGCCTTCAACTCGGCGATCACGTCGCGGACGGTGAGGCCGTCGGCGCGGGCGGCGAAGGAGAGCGCCATGCGGTGCTGGAGGACCGGCTCGGCGAGCGCCAGCACGTCGTCGACCGAGGGTGCGTAGCGGCCGTCGATGAGGGCGCGGGCGCGGACGGCGAGCATCAGCGCCTGGCTGGCGCGCGGACCGGGCCCCCAGGCGATGGAGGCCGCGAGCTTCCTGTCGGCATTGTCCTCGGGCCGTGCGGAGCGGACGAGGTTGAGGATCGCCTCGACCACCGATTCGCCGACCGGCACGCGGCGGACAAGCTGCTGGATGGCGCGCAGCGTCTCGGCGTCGAGCACCGGCTCGGCCCTGGTCTCGGTGGAACCGGTGGTCTCAAAGAGCATGCGGCGCTCGGCGTCGCGGTCGGGATAGACGACGTCGATCTGGAGGAGGAAACGGTCGAGCTGCGCCTCGGGGAGGGGATAGGTGCCCTCCTGCTCGAGCGGGTTCTGGGTGGCGAGCACATGGAAGGGCGTCGGCAGGTCATGGCGGACGCCGGCGACGGTGACGTGATGCTCCTGCATGGACTGGAGGAGCGCCGACTGGGTGCGCGGGCTGGCGCGGTTGATCTCGTCGGCCATCAGCAATTGCGTGAAGACCGGGCCGGCAAGGAAGCGGAAGCTGCGGGCACCGTCCTGGGCGACGTCCATGACCTCCGAGCCGATGATGTCGGAGGGCATGAGGTCGGGCGTGAACTGGACGCGGCGGGCGGTGAGGCCGAGCACGGTGCCGAGGGTCTCGACCAGCTTGGTCTTGGCGAGGCCGGGCACGCCGATGAGGAGCCCGTGGCCGCCGGCGAGGATGGTGATCAGGGCACGGTCGACGACGGCTTCCTGGCCATAGATGACCTTGCCGATGGCGGCGCGCGCCGCGCCGATGCGGGCAACGGCGGCATCGGTCTCGGCGACGATGCGCTCGGCGTCGGGCGGGGCGATGGTCTGGTCAAGGGCGCTCATGTCTCTCTCATCCGTCGAGATGCCTGCGGTCCCCGCCCGGAGGGGCGGAGTGCAAGAAGCGTTCCGGCAACCATGTGAAGACTCGCCGAAGCGTGGCGCAGTCTTGCATGGCCCCGAATACCGCCATAGGGGATTGTCGCCGGCTCCCGACGCTGCGGCCTGCCTCTCGGCGGGGCCACGTGACGGGGAAAGCACGGCAAAAGCGTGGCCGGCTCCGCAATTTGCGCGGCATTCCGGGAACCGGTTGCGGACCGAAGGAAGATTTCACCCTAAAGTGATGTCGTGAGCGCGCCGCCCTCCCCGTTCTCGCCGGAAGAGTTCTTCGCCCGCGCCGGGCGAAGGCTGAGCCATGCGCCCCCCGGCGCGGGCACCGGCACCTTCGGCGACGATACGCTCAATCCGGGCATGATCCCGGCCGACATGCCGCTTCGCGATGCGGCGGTGCTGATGCCGGTGGTGGCGCGCGCGGAAGGTGCGACGATGCTGCTGACGCAGCGCACGCCGCATCTCGCCGCGCATGCCGGGCAGATCGCCTTTCCGGGCGGCAAGATCGAGGCGGGCGACCGCGACCCGGCAGCCGCCGCGGTGCGCGAGGCGGAGGAGGAGATCGGCCTCGATCCGGCGAAGGTGGCGACCGTCGGCTACCTGCCGCCCTACCTGACGCGCACCGGCTTCCGCATCGTGCCGGTGCTCGGGCGGGTGGAGCCGGACCATCGCCTGACGCTCAACCGCGACGAGGTGGCGGATGCCTTCGAGGTGCCGCTCGCCTTCCTGATGACGCCGGACAATCATCGCGAGGGCAGCCGGGTCCTCCTCGGCGCGCCGCGGCGCTTCTATGAGATGCCGTTCGGGGAACGCTATATATGGGGCATCACGGCGGGCATCATCCGCGCCCTCTATGAAAGGGTCTTTGGCTGAATGGTCCGGCTGCTCGCGGTCAATCTCCTCTTCTTCCTGCTCCCCTTCGCCGCCTATGCGGCCTGGCTGCTCATCACCCGGCGCACGATCGGCGGGGCGGGCGACTGGCCGCGCCGGATGATCCTGTGGCTGGCGGTGGCAGGCGCCGCGCTGATGGTCGCGGTGCTCGTCGTCTTCACCTCCTTCACCGGCGCGCCGCCCGGCGCGGTCTACGTCCCGGCGACGATCGTCGACGGCAAGCTCATCCCCGGCCATTTCGAATACCGATGAGCAGGGAGCGGAACTTCGCCGGCGCGGAATGGTTCGCGACCCCGGCGGTGCGCAGGCTCTTCGCGGTGCTCGACCAGGAGGGCGACGAGGCGCGCATCATCGGCGGCGCGGTGCGCGACGCGCTGCTGGGGCGGCGCATCGGCGACCTCGACTTCGCCACCACGGCGACGCCCGACATCGTGGTGCGGCGGGCCGGGGCGGCAGGCATCAAGACGGTGCCGACCGGGATCGAGCACGGCACCGTCACGCTGATCGTCGACGGCGAGGGTCATCAGGTCACTACGCTGCGCGAGGATGTCGAGACGGACGGGCGGCGGGCGGTGGTGCGCTTCGGCCGCGACTGGGCGGCGGATGCGCGGCGGCGCGACTTCACGGTCAATGCGCTCTCGGTCGATTCGGCCGGGCGGGTGCATGACCCGCTCGGCGGCATGGCGGACGTCGATGCGCGGCGCATCCGCTTCATCGGCGAGGCGGACCAGCGGATCGCCGAGGACCGGCTGAGGATCCTCCGCTTCTTCCGCCTCCACGCCGAGCTCGAGGCCGGGGACCTCGATACGGCGGGGCTTGGCGCGGCGATCCGTGGGCGGGACGGGATACGCGAGCTTTCGGCGGAGCGCGTGGCGCAGGAGATGCGCCGGCTCCTGGTGGCGCCGGGCGCGGCGCCGACCGTCACGGCCATGCAGGAGGGCGGCATCCTGCCGGTGGTGCTCGGCGGGATCGGGTACGTCGCGACATTCGCGCGGCTGGTCGAGTTCGAGAAGGCGGCCGGTGTCGCGCCGGCTTTTGCGCCGCGCATGACGGGGCTCGCGGCGCGGATAGGCGAGGATGCCGAGCGGGTGGCAGCGCGACTGAAGCTCTCCAATGCCGAGCGGAGCCGGATGGTCGCCGCGATCGCGGTAGCCGGGGAACTGGCGGCGGTGCCGGACGAGCGCACGGCGCGGCGGCTGCTCTATCGGGTCAAGGAAGAGGCCTATCGCGATGGCGTGGCGCTCGCCGCGGCATGGGCGGGCGACGGCCGCTGGCTCGCGGCATGGAGCCTGCCGGAGCGCTGGCCGGCGCCGGCCTTCCCGCTCACCGGTGCCGATGTGCTGGCGGTCGCCGGCGGACCCGGCCCTGCCGTCGGAGCGGTGCTGCGGTCGCTGGAAGCGTGGTGGATCGGCGAGGACTTCCGTCCGGACGCCGCAGCGCTACGGGCGCGGCTGCAGCAGATCGTGGCGGGCCAGCAGTAGGGTGCCTCGCGCTCTTCACGCGCCCCCTACGGCCACTTCACCACGGGCGGCATGGAGGAGAGGATGGAGGCGACGTTGCCGCCGGTCTTGAGGCCGAAGATGGTGCCGCGGTCATAGAGCAGATTGAACTCGACGTAGCGGCCGCGTCGGATGAGCTGCTCCTCGCGTTCGGCCTCGCTCCATGGCTTCAGGAAATTCCGCCGGACGAGCTTCGGATAGACGTCAAGGAAGGCGAGCCCGACATCGCGGGTGAAGGCGAAGTCGGCGTCCCAGTCGCCCGAGTTAAGCCAGTCGTAGAAGATGCCGCCGATGCCACGCGGCTCGTTGCGGTGCTTCAGGAAGAAGTACTCGTCGCACCACGTCTTGAGCTTCGCGTAGTCGACCTCTGCGTGGGACGCGCAGGCGGCGCGCATGGCGGCATGGAAATCAATGCTGTCGGGATCGCCCTGCGTGCGGCGCGCGTCGAGAACCGGCGTGAGGTCGGCGCCGCCACCAAACCAGAGCCGGCTGGTCACTACCATGCGCGTGTTCATGTGGACCGCCGGCACGTGCGGGTTCTGCATGTGGGCGATGAGCGAGATGCCGCCCGCCCAGAAGCGTGGATCTTCCGCCGCACCGGGAATGTCCTTGCGGAACTCGGGCGAGAATTCGCCATGGACGGTCGAGACGTGGACGCCGACCTTCTCGAAGACGCGGCCGTGCATGAGGCTCATGACGCCGCCGCCGCCATCGGCACCGCTATGGTCCTTGCGCTGCCACGGCGTGCGCACGAAGCGGCCGGCGGGACGATCGGAGAGGGGGACGCCGGCAGGCAACTCGTCCTCGATGGCCTCGAAGGCTGCCGTGATGCGGTCGCGGAGCTCCGCGAACCAGGTCGCGGTGCGGGTCTTCTCGGTCTCGTATGAAGCGCTCATGGCGCTGTCCATCGCGCATCCGCGAGGCGGGGTAAATGGCATTCCCGCTCCGCGCGCGTGGCGGAAAGGCAACAGGGCGTGGCGAAAGGGCCGTCGCCACAGGAAAGCCACACATCGCGGGCGTAAAGCGGGCTATCCAGAGAGCCGGCGTGGCGCCTGACTCGGCGCGCGCTTCAGGTCGTCAACCGCCAGAGGGAGGGATGCATGAAGAATCCGATCGTCATCCGCGCCGCGGCGGAACGTGCTTTCCCGCGCGCTATCCTTCGCTCCGAAGCCTGACCCGACCCTTCCCCGGCGCCTTCCCGACTGTCAAAGACTGAGACGCCGCCCGCGGGTGGCCCGGGGTGCTTCGTCCCTCCATGGCGGGCTTCCCTCCCGCCGCTCGCATGCCCATCCGGTTCGCAAAGCCATGAAACGCCTCGTCCGCTTCTTCGAGACCCTGATCGATCCCTTCCGCGAGCATGACGTCAGCATGCCGCCGCCGACGCTTGCCGGCTTCTACTGGTACTACACGCGTCAGGTCTGGCCGGCGCTCGCCGCGCTGATGGTGGTCGGTTTCGTCGTGTCGCTGATCGAGGTCTCGCTCTTCCGCTACGTCGGCTCGATCGTCGACCTGTTGCGCGCGACGAGCCCCGACAAGGTGCTCGCCGACTACGGCTGGACCTTCGCCTGGATGGGCTTCGTCGTGGTCATTGCGCGCCCCGTCGCGACGATCATGCACGACCTCCTCGTGCAGCAGTCGCTGGCGCCCTCGTTCACCAACCTCGTGCGCTGGCAGACGCACCGCTACGTGCTCCGCCAGACGGTCGGCTTCTTCACCAACGACTATGCCGGCCGCATCGCGTCGAAGATCATCCAGACCGGACCGGCGCTCCGCGAATCGGTGGTGCAGGTCTGCGACGCGCTGTGGTTCGTGACCATGTACTCGGTGAGCGCGCTGATCCTCTTCGGCCAGCTCGACTGGCGGCTGACCCTGCCGCTGGTGGCGTGGATCATCCTTTTCGTTGCCGCGCTAATCGTCATGGTGCCGCGCATCCGCGAGCGCTCGACCATCGTCTCCGAGGCGCGCTCGATGCTGACCGGCCGCATCGTCGACAGCTACACCAACATCCAGACGGTGAAGCTCTTCGCCCACACGGCGCGCGAGGACGAATACGCGGCCGACGCGGTCGCCGATCACACCACCAAATTCCGAGCCTCGACGCGGCTGATCACGCTGATGAGCGCGATGGTCGTCTCGATGAACGGCCTGCTCATCGCCGGCACGATGGCGCTCTGCGTATGGCTGTGGTCGATGGACATCCTGTCGCTCGGCGCGATCACGCTGGCGAGCGGCCTTGCCATCCGCATCGCCACGATGTCGGGCTGGATCATGTGGACCTCGATCGGCATCTTCGACAATGTCGGCGCCGTGCAGGAAGGGCTTTCGACCATCGCGCAGCCGCAGGCGCTGGTCGACAGGCCGGATGCGAGGCCGATCCATGTCGACAAGGGCGGCATCGTCTTCGACCACGTCTCCTTCCACTACGGGCGGAAGGGCGGGATCATCGAGGATCTCTCGCTCTCCATCCGGCCGGGCGAGAAGGTCGGCGTGGTGGGCCGCTCGGGCGCCGGCAAGTCGACGCTGATCAACCTGCTTCTCCGGTTCTACGACCTGGAAAGCGGGCGCATCCTGATCGACGGGCAGGACATCGCCAACGCCACGCAGGATTCGCTCCGCAGCCAGATTGGCCTGGTGACGCAGGATACCTCGCTGCTCCACCGCTCGATCCGCGACAACATCCTCTACGGCCGGCCGGAGGCTCCGGAAGCGGCGGTCGAGGATGCAGCGCGGCAGGCGCACGCGGCGGAGTTCATCCCGGCGCTTTCGGACCACTGGAACCGGACCGGTTTCGATGCCCATGTCGGCGAGCGCGGGGCCAAGCTCTCCGGCGGCCAGCGGCAGCGCATCGCGATCGCGCGCGTGCTCCTCAAGGATGCGCCGATCCTGGTGCTCGACGAGGCGACCAGCGCGCTCGATTCCGAGGTGGAAGGCGCTATCCAGGAGAGCCTCTATCGGCTGATGAGGGACAAGACGGTGATCGCGATCGCCCACCGGCTCTCGACCATCGCGGCGATGGATCGGCTGGTGGTGCTCGACAAGGGGCGGGTCATCGAGACCGGGACACATGGCGAGCTGCTAGCGCGGGGCGGGCTCTATGCCTCGCTCTGGGCGCGGCAGTCGGGCGGCTTCCTCGATGTCGGGGACGAAGCGCGCGGCCCGGCCGTGGCGGCAGCGGAGTAGGGCGATGTTCCGGTTCTTCGAACGGCTGGTCGATCCCTATCCGCCCGACGCGCCGGCGATGCCGCCGCGGGGGCTGGTGGCCTTTGCCTGGCACTACAGCCGGCCGGTGGCGCCGTGGCTCCTGATGATGGCGGTCTTCACCGCCGTCATCTCGGTGCTGGAGCTCGTCTTCTTCGCCTTCCTCGGCAACCTGGTCGACTGGCTGACGGCGGCCGACCGGGCGACGTTCTATGCCGAATACGCGGCGCGGCTGTGGGTGATGGGGCTGCTCACGGTCGTCGCCTTCCCGGCGGCGACGCTGATCCAGTCGCTCTTCATGTTCCAGACGATATTCGCCAACCATCCGATGCTGATCCGCTGGCAGGCGCACCGCTACCTGCTCGGCCAGAGCCTCGCCTTCTTCCAGAACGAGTTCGCGGGACGCGTGTCGCAGAAGGTGATGCAGACGGCGCTCGCCGTGCGCGACGCGGTGCAGAAGCTCCTCGACGTCGCCGTCTATGTCATCGTCGCCTTCGTCGGCACGCTGATACTGGTCGGGCAGAGCGACACGCTGATGCTGGTGCCGCTCGTCGTGTGGCTCGCGGCCTATGTCGCCATGCTCTGGTACTTCATCCCGCGCCTGCAAGCGGTCGGTGAGCGGCAGGCGGACGCCCGCTCGCTGATGACTGGCCGCGTGGTCGACAGCTACACCAATATCCAGACGATCAAGCTCTTTGCCCATACGCAGCGCGAGCAGGGCTATGTGCGTTCCGCGATGGACGATTTCATGGGAACGGCCTTTGCCCAGTCGCGGCTGATCACCCAGTTCACCTTCTGCCTCAACGTCGCCAATTCGCTCCTTCTCTTCGCGGTCGGCGGGCTCGCCATCATGGGCTGGCACGAATCGACGCTGAGCCTCGGCGCGATCACCATCGCGGTGAGCCTGGTGCTCCGCATCCGCTCCATGTCGCAGTGGATCATGTGGGAGGTCGCGGGCCTGTTCGAGAACATCGGCACCATTGCCGACGGCATGAACACCATTGCCCAGCCGGTGACAGTCACGGACAAGCCGGATGCCGAGGCGCTGGTGGTGACGAAGGGCGAGATCGCCTTCGACCATGCGCGCTTCCACTACGGACGGAAGACCAAGGTGCTCGAGGATTTCTCGCTCACCGTGAAGCCCGGCGAGAAGGTCGGGCTGGTCGGCCGTTCGGGGGCGGGCAAGTCGACGCTGGTGAACCTCCTCCTCCGCTTCTACGACCTCGAGGGCGGCCGCATCCTGATCGACGGGCAGGACATTGCCGGGGTCACGCAGGAATCGCTCCGGCGGGCGATCGGCATGGTGACGCAGGATACATCGCTCCTGCACCGCTCGGTCGCCGAGAACATCCTCTACGGTCGGCCCGAGGCGAGCCGCGAGGCGATGATCGTCGCGGCCGAGCAGGCGGAGGCGACCGAGTTCATCGCCACGCTCGCCGACCCGCAGGGGCGCACCGGCTATGACGCCCATGTCGGCGAGCGCGGCGTGAAGCTCTCCGGCGGCCAGCGCCAGCGCATCGCGATAGCCCGCGTGCTCCTCAAGGACGCGCCGATCCTGATACTCGACGAGGCGACCAGCGCGCTCGATTCGGAGGTCGAAGCGGCGATCCAGCAGAGCCTCTACCGGCTGATGGCGGGGAAGACGGTCATCGCCATCGCGCACCGGCTCTCCACCATCGCCGCCATGGACCGGCTGGTGGTGCTCGATCGGGGCCGCATCGCCGAGGTCGGCACCCACGAGGCGCTCCTTCGCCGCGACGGGCTCTATGCCGCGCTCTGGCATCGCCAGTCCGGCGGCTTCCTCCTTGACGAGGCGGAGCAGGGCGAGGCAGCGGAGTAGGCGGGTTGGCGGAGGCGATCGGGTAGTATTATATGCTACCTAGGAGCATCCCATGGACGCGATCGAAAAGCTCAGCATCACCCTGCCCGCCACTCTCGCCCGGCTCGTCCGGGAGAAGGTGGCAGAGGGAACCTACGCCTCGAACAGCGAGGTCATCCGCGAAGCCCTGCGGCTCTGGCACGATCGCGAGCAATCTCGCATGCGGCGCCTCGAGGAGATCGGTCGCGATCTTTCCGAGGCCATGGACGATCCCCGGCCCTCGGTCGCGGCCGACGAGGTCTTTGACGATATCCGCCGCCTGCACCGCGCCGGCACCAGGACAAAATAATCGTGCGCGAGCTGGTCTTCCGGCCGAAGGCGGTCGAGGACCTGCGGCGGATCTATCTCTTCATTGCCGAGGACAATGCCGGACGGGCCATGACCTTCATCGAGGAGATCGAGGCGCGATGCCGGTCGCTCCTCGATTTTCCCGAACAGGGCAGGGCGCGGGACGACATCCGGCCGGGTGCGCGGTTCCTGCCTTTCGGTCGAACCGTCGTGATCGCCTACGCGGTCGGCAAAGCCGAGATTACCGTCATGCGTGTATTCTACGGCGGACAGGATACGGCCATCCTGACCGAATAGGCCGCCTAGCCCGCGGATGGTCCCATTTTTTGCAGCGCGACAATGTGCGCAATTTTTGATCCTACACTAGACAAGTCCTAAGCCCGCTCGCTAAACAATCCGCGACCCGGCGGGGCCTCCCGATACTGGATTCGTGCCTTTTGGGGGCAGAGGAGCGATCTTGGTAGATATTCACGACGCCGACCATGCCGACCCGAGCCGGCGCGACTTCCTTTACATTGCGACGGGCGCCGTCGGCGCGGTGGGTGCGGCGCTGGTCGCCTGGCCGCTCATCGACCAGATGAACCCGGATGCCGCGGCGCTGGCGCTCGCCACCGTCGAGGTCGACATTTCCTCGATCGCGGTAGGCCAGAGCGTCGTGGTCAAGTGGCGCGGCAAGCCGGTGGTCGTCCGGCAGCGCACGCCCGAGGAGATCGAAGGCGTCAAGAAGGTCGCGCTCGGCGACCTGATCGATCCGATCGCGCGCAACGACAACCTGCCCGCCGACGCGCCGGCAACCGACGAGAACCGTTCGGCAATGTCGGCTTCCGGCGCCGCGAAGGGCAAGGAAGCCTGGTTCGTGATGGTGCAGATCTGCACCCATCTCGGCTGCGTGCCGCTCGGCCAGCAGGGGGATTTCGACGGCTGGTTCTGCCCGTGCCACGGCTCGCAATATGATGCGGCCGGGCGCGTGCGGCACGGACCGGCGCCGGAAAACATGGTTATTCCGGTCTATTCGTTCGAAACCGACACGAAGATCAAGATCGGCTGACGGGACCGGGGCAATGGATTCACATTCGACCTATGAGCCGAAGAACGGCGCCGCGCGCTGGCTCGAATCGCGCCTGCCGGTGCTCGGGCTCGTGCATTCGTCCTTCATCGCATTCCCGACGCCGCGCAACCTGAACTACTGGTGGAACTTCGGCGCCATCCTGACCTTCATGCTGGCGGTGCAGATCATCACCGGCATCGTGCTCGCGATGCACTACACGCCGAACGCCGCGCTCGCCCTCGATTCGACCGAGAGCATCATGCGCGACGTGAACTACGGCTGGCTGCTGCGCTACCTGCACGCCAACGGCGCCTCGCTGTTCTTCTTCGCGGTCTACATCCACATCTTCCGCGGCATGTTCTACGGTTCCTACAAGGCGCCACGGGAAGTGCTGTGGATCATCGGCGTCCTCATCTTCCTGGTGATGATGGCGACCGCCTTCATGGGCTACGTCCTGCCCTGGGGCCAGATGTCCTTCTGGGCGGCGACGGTGATCACCAATCTCTTCTCGGCCATCCCGATCGTCGGCACCACGGTGACGACCTGGCTGTGGGGCGGCTTCTCGGTCGACAATGCGACGCTCAACCGCTTCTTCTCGCTGCACTACCTACTGCCCTTCGTCATCGCGGGCCTGGTGATGCTGCACATCTGGGCGCTGCACGTGCCGGGCAACGGCAACCCGACCGGCGTCAACGTGAAGAGCAAGGACGATACCGTCCCGTTCCATCCCTACTACACGATCAAGGATGTGTTCGGCCTGTCGGTCTTCCTCATCCTCTTCGCCTGGATCGTCTTCTACATCCCGAACTTCCTCGGCCACCCGGACAACTACGTCGCCGCGGACCCGCTGAAGACGCCGGCGCATATCGTGCCCGAATGGTACTTCCTGCCGTTCTACGCGATCCTGCGCTCGATCCCGAACAAGCTGCTCGGCGTCATTGCGCTGTTCGGCTCGATCGCGATCCTGTTGTTCCTGCCCTGGCTGGACACGTCGCGCATCCGCTCGGCGGTGTACCGGCCGATCTACCGGCAGTTCTTCTGGATCTTCGTGATCGTCACCATCGGTCTCGGCTATCTCGGCTCGCAGCCGCCGGAAGGCATCTACGTCATCATCGGCCGCATCCTGACGGTCTATTACTTCCTGCATTTCCTGGTGATCCTGCCGGTCATAGGGATCGTGGAGAAGCCGAAGCCATTGCCCGCCAGCATCAGCGAGGCCGTGCTCGCCAAGAACGGACATGCGCCGGCCGTGGCAGGTGCGAAGTGAGGAACAGGCCTGTGTCCATGCTTCGCCTCGCCGTCCTCGGCATCGCTCTCGCCATCGCGGCCCCGGCCGCGGCCCAGGAAAGCGGGCAGGGTGGAGCGGTCGCCGCTCCGACCCACTTCCCGATCAAGGAGCCGGAGCTGCAGCGCTGGACCTTCGCCGGCCCGTTCGGCAACTTCGACCAGGGCCAGCTGCAGCGCGGCTACTTCGTCTACAAGGAGGTCTGCTCGACCTGCCATTCGATGCGGCTGGTAGCGTTCCGCAACCTGTCGCAGCCGGGCGGACCGGGCTTCACCGACGCGCAGGTCAAGGCGCTCGCGGAGACCTTCAAGATCCAGGACGGCCCCAACGACCAGGGCGAGATGTTCGAGCGGCCGGGCCGGCCCTCGGACCACTTCCCGAGCCCCTATCCGAACCCGCAGGCCGCCGCCGCCGCCCTCGGCGCGGCGCCGCCTGACCTGTCGATGATCGCCAAGGCGCGCGGCATCGAGCGTGGGCCGCTGCTGACGGTGGTCGACTTCTTCACGCAGTACCAGGAAGGCGGGCCGGACTACATCCACGCCCTGCTGACCGGCTACCAGGATCCGCCGCCGGGCTTCAACGTGCCGCCGGGCGGCCACTACAATCCCTACTTCAACGCCGCCGCCGTGCTCGCCATGCCGCCGCCGCTGACCGATGGGGCGGTGCCCTATACGGACGGCGCGCCGCAGACGGTCGACCAGTATGCCCGCGACGTCTCCGCGTTCCTGATGTGGGCGGCCGAGCCGCACCTCGTCGAGCGCAAGCGCATGGGCATGATGGCGATCATCTTCCTGGTCGTCTTCGCCGGCCTGATGTTCGCCACCAAGCGCAAGGTCTGGTCGGGCGTCGCGCACTGACCGAAGGCCTTGGAGGTCATTCTCGACGGCCGGGGCCAATCCCGGCCGTTGCCGTTTTGATCCAAGCGGCACTTTTGCGCCTTGCCGGAATGGCCGCCGGCCTGCCACAAACGCGGTTGACGGAAGCTCCGGGAGAGAGGGCCGGTGACGAAATCCTTCCTCGGCATCATCGGCGGCTCGGGCGTCTACGACATGCCGGGCATCGAGGATGCCCGCTGGCAGAGGCTGGCGAGCCCCTGGGGGGAGCCTTCCGACGAGGCGCGGGTTGGCCGCTTCGGTGACCTGCCGGTCGCCTTCCTGCCGCGCCACGGTCGCGGGCATCGGTTTTCGCCGACCGATATCGACTACCGCGCCAACATCGATGCGCTGAAGCGGCTGGGCGTCACCGACATCGTGTCGATCTCGGCTGTCGGCTCGCTGAAGGAGGAGTTGCCGCCCGGCACGTTCGTGGCGGTCGACCAGTACATCGACCGGACTTTCGCGCGGCAAAAGAGCTTCTTCGGCGCCGGCTGCGTGGCGCATGTCTCGATGGCGCATCCGGTGGCGCCGCTCCTCGCCGAGCGGCTCGCCGGCGCAGCCGAGGCGGCGGGCGTCCGCGTCCGGCGCGGCGGCACGCTGGTGGTGATGGAGGGGCCGCAGTTTTCGACCCTCGCCGAGTCCAGGCTCTACCGCTCCTGGGGCGCCGACCTCATCGGCATGACGGCCATGCCCGAGGCGAAGCTCGCGCGCGAGGCGGAAATCTCCTACGCGACGCTCGCCATGGTGACGGACTACGATTCCTGGCATCCGGAGCACGACAAGGTCGACGTCGCCGCCGTGATCCGCGTCCTCAACGAGAACCGCGATCATGCGCAGGCGCTGGTGGCGCGGTTCCTCGCCGGCTTTCCGCTCGAGCACGAGGCGTGCCCGGTCGGCTCCGACCGCGCCCTCGACCATGCCATCATGACGGCGCCGGCGATGCGCGACCCGGCGCTGCTGGCGAAGCTCGATGCGGTCGCCGGCCGCGTCCTCAAAGGCTGAGTTTCATGGAAATCCGCAAGAGCAACGACATCAAGACGCTGATCCGCACGATCCCGGACTATCCGAAGCCGGGCATCCTCTTCCGCGACATCACCACGCTGATCGCCGATCCGGTGGGGCTGCGTGGCGCCATTGACGGCCTCGTCTGGCCGTTCCTCTCGGCCGGTATCGACAAGGTCGCGGGCATCGAGGCGCGCGGCTTCATCCTCGGCGGTGCGGTGGCGCACGAGCTCGGCCGCGGCTTCGTGCCCATTCGCAAGAAGGGCAAGCTGCCGTCGAAGACCATCGGGCAGGATTACAGCCTCGAATACGGCGTCGACACGATCGAGATCCATGCCGATGCCATCCGGCCTGGCGACAAGGTCCTGCTGATCGACGACCTCGTCGCGACCGGCGGCACGGCGGATGCCGCGATCGAGCTCATCCGCCGCTCGGGTGGCGAGATTGTCGCCGCCGCCTTCGTCATCGACCTGCCCGACCTCGGCGGCGCGGCGCGCCTGAAGGCGAAGCAGGTCGCCGTCCACACGCTTGTCAGCTTCGAAGGACACTGATCATGGCCGATTTCCACATCTACCTTGGCTACCGCAGCGTCTCTTCCTGGTCGATGCGCGGCTGGCTGCCGCTGAAGAAGGCCGGCGTCGCCTTCGAGGAGACGCTGCTGCGCTACCGGACCGCGGAGGGAAAGGCGCGGCTGGTCGCGCTGTCGCCGACGGGCAAGGTGCCGCTTCTCGTCCACCAGCGCGACGGCGGCGAGGTGAAGGTCTGGGATTCGATCGCCATCGGCGAATATCTCGCCGAACTCCTGCCGGCGGCGCGGCTCTGGCCGGCGGACCCGGCGGCGCGCGCCTTCGCGCGCTCGGTCGCGGCGGAGATGCATTCGGGCTTCGCGGCGCTCCGCAACGAGCTCGGCATGGCGCTCCTCGAGCGGAAGCCGAAGGTGGTGAGCGATCCGAAGGCGCTCGCCGACATTGCCCGCGTCGAGACAATCTGGAGTGAGGCGCGCGAGCGCTGGGGCAAGGCCGGCGGTGGGCCGTTTCTCTTCGGGCACTATACGGTGGCGGATGCCATGTATGCGCCGGTGGTCACGCGCTTCCGCACCTACGGGATCAAGCTCGGGCCGGTTGCCTCGGCCTACATGGAGGCGATCCTCGGCGATCCCGACATGCAGCTCTGGGAGGCGAATGCGGTGAAGGAAGGACCGCCCGAGCCGCCGACGCCGTGACGGCTCAGCCGCCGTCGGTGCGGGCGAAGGCCTGGGCGGTCATGGCAAAGACCGCCTCACCCTTCTGGTTGGTGCCGGCAATGTCGGTGGTGACGATCCCCCAGCCGGGCCGCGACTTCGACAGGCGCTTGGCCGTGACCGTCGCCGTATAGGTGATGGTGTCGCCGGCAAAGACCGGCCGGCTCCATTTCAGCGCCTCGAAGCCCGGCGACGGCCCGTGGACGACCGGCTTCTCGCCGCGCGCCAGCGCCTCGGCGGCATCGCGGGCGAAGGTATCGACCAGGAGGCGCATCATCGCGGAGGCCGTGTGCCAGCCGCTCGCGGCGAGCGCGCCGAAGGAGGAAGCCTCGGCTTCCGCCTCGTCCATGTGGAAGCGCTGCGGATCCCAGGCCGAAGCGAAGCGCTTGATCTCCCCGGCCGTGAAGGTATGGGCGCCGATGATGCGCGGCACGCCGATCGTGATGCGCTCGAAGGCCGTGCTCATGGCGCGGGCCTCGCGAGGAAGAGGATCGGATTCTCCATGACGAGGACCGGCTCGCTCCCCTGGTTCACGACATCGTGGCGGAAGCGGACGATGCCGCGATCGGGCCGCGATTTCGAGAGGCGCGTCTCGATCACGGTCGCGGTAGCAGCGAGCGTGTCGCCGGGCCGCACGGGTCTCAGCCAGCGGAGGAAATCGATGCCCGGCGAGCCGAGGCAGGCGGAATCGAGGAGGAGCCCGTCGCAAAGGGCGCGCATGAAGATGGCACAGGTATGCCAGCCCGAAGCGGTCAGGCCGTCGGACAATCCGTTGCCGCCATCGCCGAGGTGAAAGGGCTGCGGATCGAACTCGCGCGCGAAGGCGATGATCTCCTCCCGCGTCACCGCATGGGGCGGGAGGGGAAAGGCGCGGCCGAGGGTCAGGTCGTCGAAGTAGAAGCGAGGCATGGGTGAGGGGTAGACCCCGGCGGGCGTGGGATCAACCTCGAGCGGTCGCAAGTCGGAGGATGCGGTGGCGTCGCCTGGAAAGCGGGAAAGAAAGACGTGGATGGCCGGCACAAGGCCGTCCATGACGATACCGGGGCGGCCGCGCCGTTCAGACGTTGAACTTGAAGTGCATCAGGTCGCCGTCGGCGACGACGTAGTCCTTGCCTTCGTCGCGCGCCTTGCCGGCGTCGCGGGCGCCGGTCTCGCCGCCGTAGCGGATGAAATCCTCATAGGCGATGGTCTGGGCGCGGATGAAGCCGCGCTCGAAATCGGTATGGATGACGGCGGCCGCCTGCGGCGCCCTGGTGCCCCTGACGATCGTCCAGGCGCGCACTTCCTTCGGCCCGGCGGTGAAATAGGTGATGAGGCCGAGAAGGTCGTAGCCGGCGCGGATGAGGCGGTCGAGACCGGGCTCCGCGAGGCCGAGGCTCGCGAGGAACTCCTTCTGCTCGGCATCGGGCAGCACCGCGATCTCGGCCTCTATTGCCGCGGAGATCATGACGAAGCCGGCGCCCTCCGCCTTCGCCATCTCGGCAATGCGGGCCGAATGGGCATTGCCGGTAGCAGCGGAGGCTTCGTCGACATTGGCGACGTAGAGGATCGGCTTCGCCGTCATCAGGCTGAGGGCGCGGAAGGCGGCCGCGTCGGCGGGATCGACCCTGGCGAGGCGGGCGGGGCGGCCCTCGCCCAGCTCGGCGAGCGCGGCGTCCATGAGCGCGACCTCGGCCTTGGCTTCCTTGTCGCCGGTCGCCGCCCGCTTGCGCAGCGGCGTGACGCGGCGCTCGAGGCTCGCGAGATCGGCGAGCATCAATTCGGTATTGACCGTCTCGGCGTCGGCGACGGGGTCGATGCGGCCCTCGACATGGGTGACGTCGGTGCCGTCGAACGCGCGGAGCACGTGGATGATGGCATCGACCTCGCGGATATTGGCGAGGAACTGGTTGCCGAGACCCTCGCCCTTGGAGGCGCCGCGGACGAGCCCGGCAATGTCGACGAAGTTGATGCGCGTCGGCACTATCTGCTGGGGCCTGGCGATCGCGGCGATGGCGTCGAGGCGCGGGTCGGGAACCGCGACCTCGCCGGTATTCGGCTCGATGGTGCAGAAGGGATAGTTGGCGGCCTGTGCCGTCGCCGTCCGCGTCAGCGCGTTGAAGAGGGTCGACTTGCCGACGTTCGGCAGGCCGACGATTCCGCATTTGAAGCCCATGGGGAGTTCCGTTCACGAAGGGCCGAGCAAACTCTCGACCGGATGCAGGAAGGGGTTGACGATGCGCAGGTGGCCGAGGTTTTGGCCGTCCTGCAGGTCTTCCGTCAATAGGCAGTCGCAGGGTGCGTCGAGAGCCGAGGCAATGACGAGGCAATCCCACCAATTGAAACCGTAGCGCTCGTACAGCTGGAGCGCATGATCGGCGGTTGCGGGGCCGAGGGGCGCAGTGCACCAACTCGCCATGCCCGCCACCGCCTCGCGCACCGCGGTCAAATCCGCCTTGAGCTTGTGGACAAGAACGCTGGCGGCCTCGTTCAGAACCTGGGGGCTGATGACGATAGCGCTCCTGCCGGCCAGAGCCGTCAGCCACTCAATTGCGCGTTCGCGCTTTGCCGGAGCGCCCCGATCCAGTGCGTAGATGATCACGTTCGTGTCGAGGAAGAACCGCACGATGATACTCCGAGTGGTGCGGAAGCTTGCCATCAATGCTCAGCTTGCCGGGCTTGAGGGCAAGGAGCGTCCTGACGCCGGAGTTCTGATCAACCGACGCTTCCATCTCCTCGCGCAGCGAGTCCCCGATCCAGCGCGAGAGGCTCTTGCCCTCACGGGCGGCCTCGACGCGGGCCCAGTGGGCGACTTCCTCGTCAAGGGTGATGGTGACGTTCTTCATGACACGAAAATCGTGTCTCCGTGTCCTCGTGTCAACTCAGTCGCCCTTGCCGAGCCAGCGGCGGAGGCCGCGGGCGAGGGCGTTTTCCGGGGGCTTGTCCGCGCTTGGCGGCTGCGAGGGAGATTCCGGCTTTTCCGGCAAGTTCTTGTCGGGACGCGGCTTTTCGCTCTTAGGCTTTGGCGGGGCCAACTGGTCGTGCACCCGGCTCGCAAAGGCCGCGTCCTTGCCCTCGGCGAGGAGGCCGGCATTGTCGGCGATGGCGTCGAGGAGGGAGACGAGCCAGTCGCGGTCGGCCTTGTGGAAGTCGTGCAGGACGTGGATGGGCACCATTTCCTTGATGCCGGGATGCCCGATTCCAATCCTGAGACGGCGATAATTGTCGCCGAGATGGCCCGAGATGGAGCGCAATCCGTTGTGGCCGGCGCTTCCGCCGCCGGCCTTCATGCGGATCTTGCCGGGGGCGAGATCGACCTCGTCATGGATGACGAGGATGTCCTCGGGCGCGACCTTGTAGAACTTCGCCGCCTCACCGACGGAGGTGCCGGAGAGGTTCATGTAGGTCTGCGGCTTGAGGAGGAGGGTCTTGACGCCGGCGAGGGTGCCTTCGGCGGTCTGGCCCTGGAAGCGGCGCCGCCACGGCTGGAAGCCGTGGCGGGCATGGATGACGTCGACGGCCATGAAGCCGACATTGTGGCGCTGGGCGGCGTGTTCCGGACCGGGATTGCCCAATCCGACGATGATGAACATCGGCGCCTCCGCCGCGCGGGAAAGGGAAGGGCCTTAGCCCTTCTTGGCGTCCCCGCCCGCCTTCGCACCGCCACCGGCGGCAGGAGCGGCACCGGCGGCGGGCGCCGCACCAGCAGCGGCAGCGCCTTCGGCCGGAGCGGCATCGGCAGCCTTGGCAGCGGCCTCGGCGGCAGCGCGCAGCTCTTCCTTGACGCCGGCGGGCGCGGCGATCGTGGCAACCGTGAAGTCACGGTCGGTGATCGTCGGCTTGACCCCCTCGGGCAGCGGCACGTGGGAGATGTGCAGCGAGTCGTTGATGTCGAGGCCGGCGAGATCGGCGACGATCTTCTCCGGAATCGCATCGACCGGGCAATTCACCTCGATGCGGTGACGGACGATGTTGAGCACGCCGCCGCGCTTGATGCCCGGAGCGGTCGACTCGTTGATGAACTGGACCGGGACCCAGACGGTGATCATCTGGCCCTTGGTGACGCGGAGGAAATCGACGTGGACCGGGCGGTCGCTGACCGGGTCGAGCTGATAGTCGCGGGGGATGACGAGGATCTGGTCCTTGCCGACGTTCAGGGTCGCGACCGTCGTGAAGAAACCGCCACCATTGATCTTGTAGTAGATCTCGCGGTCATCGAGCGCGACGGAAACGGGGTCCTGCTTCCCGCCATAGATGACTGCCGGTACCTTGCCGGAACGACGTACGGCGCGAGCGGCCCCCTTGCCCACTTTATCCCGTAGCGTCGCGGCGAGCTCGTAAGTTGCGCCCATCGGACGACTCCTTTGTTTTCAAACAGGAATTGGCCGCGGTGCCTCCAGGGGTGTCGGCGCGGCCGGGCAGGCTTATAGGGCAGGGCAGGCAGAAAGGCAAATGGCGCGCGGGGCAGGGTCGAGGCCGACACCTCCCCGAAACCGGCCTTGCCGGTTTCGGCCATCCCGCAAGGGGAGGACGGTTCGCGCGAACGTGGCGCTTCAGTCGAACAGGCTGGAGACCGAGTGCTCGTTGGCGATGCGCGAGATCGCCTCGCCGATGAGGTTGGCGATGGGGGTGACCCGGATGTTGCGGGCGGAGAGGACGGCCTCGGTCGGCTGGATCGAATCCGTGATGACGAGCTCGCCGATGCGCGAGGCAGTGATGCGGGCGACCGCCCCGCCCGAGAGCACGCCGTGGGTGATGTAGGCGGAGACCGAGGCGGCGCCCTTGTCCATCAGCGCGTCGGCGGCGTTGCAGAGCGTGCCGCCGGAATCGACGATGTCGTCGAAGAGGATGCAGTGGCGGCCGCTGACGTCGCCGATGATGTTCATGACCTCCGATTCGCCCGGACGCTCGCGGCGCTTGTCGACGATGGCGAGCGGCGCGTCGATGCGCTTCGCCAGGGCGCGGGCGCGCACCACGCCGCCGACGTCGGGGGAGATCACCATGCAGTTCTTGAGGTCGTGGTGCTCCTTGATGTCGCGCGCGATCGTCGGGACCGAATAGAGGTTGTCGGTCGGGATGTCGAAGAAGCCCTGGATCTGGCCGGCATGCAGGTCGATGGTGAGCACGCGGTCGGCGCCGGCCTCAGTGATGAGGTTGGCGACCAGCTTGGCCGAGATCGGCGTGCGCGGGCCAGGCTTCCGGTCCTGCCGGGCATAGCCGAAATAGGGGATCACCGCCGTGATGCGGCGCGCCGAGGCGCGGCGGAGCGCATCCATGATGATCAGCAGTTCCATCAGGTGGTCGTTTGCCGGCGCGCTGGTCGACTGGATGACGAAGACATCCTCGCCGCGGACGTTCTCCATGACCTCGACGAAGATCTCCTGGTCGGCGAAGCGCCGGACGAGGCACTTGGCGAGGGGAATCTCGAGGTATGTGGCGATCGCTTCGGCGAGGGCTCGGTTGGAGTTGCCGGCTACCAGCTTCATCGGGCGTTTTTTCGGGTCTGGCGGGAGCGCCCGGTCGCCCGGGCTCGGACGGCGGCCTTGTAGCAATGGCCGCCCGCCGATGCAAACGCCGCGCTAGCCCGAACCGGCCCAGGCGACGAGATCGTCGATCGTGTCGCGGGCGGCCGACGAAACCGTCGTCGAACTGATCCCCGACCAGGGGTCGACCGTCGTGCCGCTTCCGTGCTCCTGGCCGGAAATGCGGTGAAGGCGGGTGCCGTTGCGGTCGAAGACGTCCCAGACATAGACGAGCAGCGTGCCCTGCTTGTCGCCGACGGCCGACAGGTAGCCCTTCAGGATGTAGGTCGCCGAGGGATCGTCGGTGGCCGAGAATTTCAGGTTGCGGGCACTGGCCTGTGACTGAAGCGTCCGGGTCGTGGTGACGACCACGTCCTCGGGCGCGCCGGTGAGGCGGGCGAGCGCGAAGCTCGCCTTGGCGCCCTTGACGGGCGCGCTCCGCATGGTGAAGGCGGCCTTCGGCCCGATCGTCGGTGCGCCGGGCCCGGGTGTCGGCGCCGGGACGGCAACGCAGGCGGAGAGGATGAAGGCCGTTGCGACGAGAGCCGACGCAACCAGACGATTCCGTACCGCTACGGACATGCTACGAACGCTTTCCATCGGGCCCCGACGACCTTCTAGCGGCAATCGGCACGCCGGTCCAGAAAGCGCGGCGCGTGGTCGCGGCTGTCACCGGGCGACGAGGTCGACGCCGGCGGACGAGAGGGGCTCGGGTGCGTCGGCGGTGGTGAGATAGGTCCGGCCGAGGCACATGGCGGTGCCGCTGTCGCTGTCCATCAGGATCATGTGGGCGAAGAGGGTCATGCCGGGCACGATGGCCGCATCATTGCCGGCGTAGAACATAGGCCATTCCATCCAACTGGGGCTGAAGCGGGCGCCGAGGCTGTAGCCGCAGGCGTTCAGCCGGTGGGCGCGGAGGCCGTGGCGGTCGAAGACGCCGGCATGGGCTTCGAAGACATCGCCGAAGGTGCGGCCCGGGCGCATGGCGGCCTCGACGGCGGCGAGCGCCTCGATTGCCGCGGCGTGCAGCGCGACGTGGCGCGCCGTCGGCCGGCCGGTGACGATCGTGCGCATCAGGGCGGCGTGGTAGTGGCGCCAGACGCCGGCGAATTCGAGGGTGATCTGGTCCTCGGCGTCGAGCTTGCGGCGGCCGGTCTTGTAGCGGCAAAGAAGGGCATCCGGGCCGGAGCCGATGATGAATTCGTTGCCGGGATAGTCGCCGCCGGCCTTCAGGATCGAGCCCTGCATGGCGGCGAGGATGTCGGCCTCGTCAGCGCCGGCGCGGACCTCGGCAGTGCCGGCGGCAAGCGCGGCATCGGCGAGCTCGCCGGCGCGGCGCACGAAAGTGATCTCGGCCGGGCTCTTCACCGTACGGAGGCCGCCGATGAGGGTGGAGGCGTCGATGAGCGTGGCAAAGCCGGCGAAGGCGGCATCGACGGCGCGGCCATTGGCGGCAGTGAGGCCGTGGGTCTCGTATTCGATGCCGAGCGTGGCGCCCTTCAGGCCGAGCTCGGCGGCGAGGTCGCGGAGCTGGTCGGCGGGATGGGCGGAGCCGCTATCAGTCCAGACGCAGATGTCGGCGAGGTTGGAGGTGTGGCGCGCCTGGCGGAGGTCGGGCGCGCGGGTGAGGAGAGCCATGCGGCCGCCGGCGGTCAGCACCAGGCACTGGAAGAAGCAGTAGCCGAACGAATCGTAGCCGCTCAGCCAGTACATGCTTTCCTGCGCGAAGAGGAGCATGCCGTCGAGCTGGCGCTCGGCCATGGCGGCCCGGGTGCGGGCAAGGCGGGCGGCGAATTCTTCCGGCGCGAAGTGAAGCGGCATCGACGTCCCCCGGTTGTCAGGGAACGATCCTACTCCATCGCGATGGCTGCGAGCATACGGCCGTAGTCGGGCTCGCCGCGATGGGTGGCGCGGCGGTAGGAGAAGAAGCGCTCCGGATCGGCATAGGTGCAGAGGCCGAGGTCGGCGGCGGCGATGCCGGCGGCATGCAGCCGCGCGATGATGAAGCCGGGCACGTCGAGGTGCCCATGGTCGGGGCGGGGGGCCGGGGCGATGAAGCGGCGGTTCTCGGGATCGGCGGCCTCGAAGGCAGCGATGACCTCGGGGCCGACCTCGTAGTTCTTCTGCGAGATCATCGGCCCGAGAACGGCGACGATGTGGGAGCGGCGGGCGCCGAGCGACTCCATCGCGACGATAGTCGATTCGAGGATGCCGGCGAGCGCCCCCTTCCAGCCGGCATGGGCGGCGCCGATGACCTGGGCCTCGGCATCGGCGAAGAGGACGGGACCGCAATCGGCGGTGCCGACGCCGATGGCGATGCCATGGCGGGCGGTGACGAGGGCGTCGGCCTTGGGGCCTTCGCCGGGTGCCCAGACGGTGTCGACGACGACGGCATTGCTGCCGTGGACCTGGTAGGGCGTGGCGAGGCGGGCGGCGGGGACGCCGAGGGCGGCGGCGGCGCGGGCGCGGTTCTTGAAGACGAGGGCGCGATCGTCGCGCGAGCCGGTGCCGGTGTTGAGGCTCTTGTAGATGCCCGAGGAGACGCCGCCCTCGCGGGTGAAGAAGCCGTGGCGGATGCGCGGCATGGCCTCGAGCAGGCCATGGGTGAGCGGGCGCGGGCGGACGGCGTCGGCGCTGATGGCGAGGGAGCTTGGCCGCAGCATCTTCGGTAATTCCCCAGGAACGTTGTCAGGCAGAGTTATCGTCAAAAGCGGGCAGGGCAAGGCCGCGCGACGATATGGCGAGAACCTTGAACAGATTTCCCATCGCCTCCGCTCCGGCGAGGCGGGCGGCGGCGGCATCGACCGAGGCGGCGGTGGCGGCGTCCTTGCCGCGCTTCAATGCCTCGGCGCGCGGCGCGAGGCCGAGGCGCCCGAGGAACTCGCCTTGCGCGATCAGCGCCCGCGGGACCGCCCCGGCAGCGCGGACCGCCGTGGCGAGGGCGGTGAAATCGACATGGGCGGTGAGGTCGGCTTCGCCGGGTGCGGCGAGCGGATCGACGGGGCGATGGCGGGCGAGGGCCTGGAGCGTGTCGCCGGTGGCCGGACCGGCATAGCCGTAGTCGATGAAGAGCGCCGTGCCGCCGGTGCGGGCGAGGCGGGTGGCGACGGTGGCGGCGATGGCGGTGGCTGCCGGGGAGAGCTCGGCGATCGCCCCTTCGCCGACGCCGGCGGATGACGTCGCGGGAGCCGGGAGAGGCCGAGCGTCGGCGCTCTCCATCGGCCGGAGGCCGAAAGCGAGCGATCCGTCTTCGGCGAGGCCGATGAGGCGCTCGGCCCAGCCGGTGGCGGTGCGGACGAACTGGCGGATGGGGAGGGCGTCGAAGAACTCGTTGGCGACGAGGATCGCGGGCGCGTCGGGGACCTCGTCCACCGAGGCGTGCCAGGCGACCCGGAAGCCGGCGAGCGTCTCCTGCTGGATCTCGCGGAGGCGCGGACTGGTCTCGACCAGGTGGATGCGCGCGGCTTCGATGAAGGCGGGCCTGAGGCGCGCGACGCGGAGGAGGTCCTTCATCAGCGTGCCGCGGCCGGGGCCGAGCTCGACGAGGGCGAGGCGGGCGGGGGCGCCCATCGCCTCCCAGGCCGCAACCACCCAGGCGCCGATCAACTCGCCGAACATCTGGCTTACTTCCGGCGCCGTGATGAAGTCGCCCGCGCGTCCGAAGGGCTCGCGGCGCATGTAATAGCCATGCCCGGGATCGGAGAGGCAGAGCGCCATGTAGTCCGCGACGCTCATCGGGCCGTCCTGGCGGATGAGCGCGGCGATCCTCCGGCCGAGGGGCGTCACCCGCTTGCCGCTTCCGCGGCGCGGGCGCGGCGGGCGCACCAAATCATCATGGCGAGGCCGGCGAGGATCATGGGAAGCGACAGGATCTGGCCCATGGTCAGGCCCCAGCCGTCGGTGTGCCAGGCCCAGCCGAGGGGGTTGCCGGGGGAGACGAACTGCTCGTCCGGCTGGCGCACGAACTCGACCACGAAGCGGGCGATGCCGTAGCCGAAAGCGAAGGCGCCCGAGACGAAGCCGCGCGTGGCGAGCTTGTGGTAGCGGTGGGTGAGGATGCGGAGGAAGAGAAAGAGCGCGATGCCTTCGAGGCCGGCCTCGTAGAGCTGGCTCGGATGGCGTGGTTCCGGCCCGCCATTCGGGAAGACCATGGCCCAGGGCACGTCGGTGGCGCGGCCGAAGAGCTCGCCATTGATGAAGTTGGCGAGGCGCCCGAAGAAGAGACCGAAGGTGACCGAGGGCGCGATGACGTCGACCAGCGACCAGAAGGGGATCTTCCGCGAGCGCGAGAAGAGAAGCATGGCGAGCATGGTGCCGAGGAAGCCGCCATGGAAGGACATGCCGCCATGCCAGAGCTCGAGGATCTCCATCGGATTGGCGACGAAGCGTGGCAGGTCGTAGAAGAGCACGTAGCCGATGCGGCCGCCGAGGATGATGCCGAGCGCACACCAGACGACGAAGTCGTCGATGTCGGCGGGCTTCATCGGGGCGCCGGCGCGGCCCCAGAGAAGCGGATTGGCGACGAGGCGCTTGGCGTACCACCAGCCGCAGAAGATGCCGGCGATATAGGCGAGCGCGTACCAGCGTATGGCGATCGGGCCGACCTCGACGAGGACCGGGTCGATGGTCGGGAAGGGAATGACGAAGAACATGGTCCGCCCCGTCTAGCAGCGCCGCCGATTCACCACCAGCGGCCGGGTCGTCTTGCCGCGGTCGCGGCGGCTCACCATAGTATCCCCGACTCGCGCCGGTAGCGCGACGGAGGTTTCGCCATGACCCAGACGTCCAACCGCCTTCTCGACGAGATGGCCCGCCTGATGACCGATGCCGCGGGGGTCGCGCAAGGGGTGAGGCGCGAGGCGGAGACGGCCTTCCGCAGCCAGATGGAGCGCTTCATCGCCGGCATGGACCTCGTCAAGCGCGAGGATTTCGAGGTGGTGCGCGAAATGGCCTCGAAGGCGCGGACCGAAAACGAGGCGCTGGCCGCGCGGGTGGCGGCGCTCGAGGCCCGACTCGCGGAGGCGCCCGTGAAGCCGAAGCGCAGCGTCAAGGGCGGCGCGGGCGAAGAATAGTGGAATTAACTGTCTTCGCGACGCCGGCCTTGTGAAAAAGCACGGGCTGATCCCATAGAATTGTAGTTAGGCGCGCTTCAGCGGCCTATATACTGATTCACAACAGAGATTCGTCTTCGGCGCAGCGGTTTTCCGCCGTCGTCACCGGCGCGTTCCTGTGAGGGTCGACGCAATTCTTGGCGAAGGGCCACGATGAGCCTCATCGAAATCGAACAGGAACGCCTGTCCAATCCGGTCGACGTGATCGAGCATATTGCCGGGCTGAACGACTGGTCGTTCGAGCGCTCGGGCGAAGACGAGATCACGATTTCGGTCACCGGCGGCTGGACCGACTATCACGTCTCCTTCTCGTGGATGGAGGAGAACGAGGCGATCCATCTTGCCTGCGCCTTCGACCTGAAGGTGCCGGAGGCGAGGCGCATGGAGGTCATGCGGCTGCTGACCCGGATCAACGAGCAGATGTGGATCGGGCATTTCGACCTGTGGAGTTCCGAGGGCGCGATCATGTTCCGCCAGGCACTTCTCCTGTCGGGCGGCGCCGAGCCGAATGCCAGCCAGGTGGAGCGGCTGCTGGTCACCGCGATCGAGGCCTGCGAGCGCTACTTCCAGGCCTTCCAGTTCGTCGTCTGGGCGGGCAAGAACGCGAACGAGGCGCTGGAAGGCGTGATGTTCGAGACGCTCGGCGAGGCCTGACCGGCCTTCCGGCGCTTGGCAGGCGGGCCGGCCTCGGCTAGTGGTCCGATTCCGATATTTGCATTGGCCGGGGCCGCCATGAGCACCAATCCCTTTTCCACCTTCACGCCGTCCTCCCCGCTGGTCCTCGTCGGCGCGGGCAAGATGGGCGGCGCGCTCCTTTCCGGCTGGCTCGACCGCGGCCTCGATCCCAAGGCCGTCGTGGTGGTCGATCCGTCGCCACCGGCGGACACCGCCGTGATCCTCGCGCGCGCCGGAATCGTCGCCCACGCGGCGCCGCCTTCCGGCGTCACCGCAGGGGTGATCGTGGTGGCGGTGAAGCCGCAGATCATCGCCGGCGTGCTGCCGGCCCTGCGGGCCATGATCGGGCCGGGGACGGTTTCGCTCTCCATCGCGGCCGGCGCCACCCTCGCCAATCTCGAGGCGGGGCTCGGGGCGGTGGCGATCGTCCGCTCCATACCCAACACGCCCGCCATGGTCGGCCGCGGCATCACCGGCGCGATCGCCAATGCGCGGGTCGACGATGCGGGCAAGGCGACGATCGAGGCGCTGCTGCGGGCGGCCGGCGACGTGGCCTGGGTGGACGAGGAGGGGCTGATCGACGCGGTCACCGCCGTCTCGGGCTCCGGGCCGGCCTATGTCTTCCTGCTTGCCGAAGTCCTCGCCGAGGCGGCGGAGGCGACCGGACTGCCGCCGGACCTGGCGGCGCGGCTGGCGCGGGCGACCGTCACCGGGGCAGGGGAACTCCTCCACCAGTCCGACCTGCCGCCGGCCCAGCTCCGCAAGAACGTCACCTCGCCGAACGGGACGACCGCGGCGGCGCTCGCCGTGCTCATGGGCGAGGGCGGCATGGCGCCGCTCATGGTCAGGGCGGTGGCGGCGGCGCGGAAGCGCTCCGAGGAACTTTCCGGCTAGATCGTTGCCGGCCTCGCGCTCGCCATTCTCCGCCGCTAGAGTGCGCGCAACAGGAGGTGCAACATGGCGAGAGAACCCCGCAGACAGCGCGGTACGCGGCCCCGCGGCCGGATCGCGCCGACGGGACCGGCGAAGGCGGTGCCGCCGAAGGAGCGCATCCTCGATGCATTCCTCGAACTCGCGGCCGAGCGTGACTTCGGCGCGATCGGTCTCATCGACATTGCCGAGCGCGCCGGCGTGACGCTCGCCAATCTCCGCGATTTCTATTCCGGCAAGGGTGCCATGCTCGCCGATTTCGCAAGGCGCATCGACCAGGCAGCGCTGGAGAAGGGCGCGGCAGAGGGCGACACCGCGCGCGACCGCCTCTTCGACATGATGATGCGCCGGTTCGATGCGCTGATTCCGCATCGCGCAGCGATCAAGCGCATCGCCGCGGCCGCCTGCCGCGATCCGATCCTGGCGCGCAAGCTCCATCGCCTCGGGCGCCGGTCGCAGGTCTGGATGCTGGAAGCGGCGGGTATCCACCGGACCGGCGTCGCCCAGGGCATAGCGGTGGAAGGGGCGCTGCTCGTCCATGCCGATGCCATGCGCGCCTTCCTCGACGATGAACCGGACCTGTCGCGCACCATGGCGGCGGTCGACCGTGGCCTGACGCGCGGCGAGCGGGCGATGGCGTGGGTCGACCGCGGCTGCGCCTTCCTCGGCGGCGTCCGCTCGCGGGTGCGCTCGTGGCGGGGACGTGCGGCGGCATGAGCGGAGCGAGTGAGCCGGCGTCGCGGATCGCTTTCGACGATTTCCTCAAGGTCGACATCCGCGTCGGCACCATCATCGAGGCGAAGGTGTTTCCGGAAGCGCGCAAGCCCGCCTACCAGATCCGCATTGACTTCGGGCCGGCGATCGGCGTGAAGAAATCGTCGGCGCAGATCACCCGGCACTACAAGCTCGAGGACCTGGTCGGGCGGCAGGTGGCGGCGGTGGTCAATTTCCCGCCGCGGCAGATCGGGCCGTTCATGTCCGAGGTCCTGACCCTCGGCTTTCCGGATGCGGCCGGCGAGGTGGTGCTGATCGGACCGAGCCTCGCCGTGCCGAATGGCGGGCGGCTGTTCTAGGGGGCCTGCGGACGCCGTCGGATCAATTGCCGACGCTAGTCCTTCGGAAGCAGCCATGAAAAGGCGCGTTGCAGGAAGGCTTCGCCGCCCGTCCTGACAATTTCGCCGTGCGCCACGACGACATGCTCGGGATGCTTTTCGATCAACGCCCGAATCTTGGGGCGCGCGCTGGCGCGGTGGCGGAAACTGATCCGGTAGTCGATCGGCGGATAGCCCTGCCCCTCGACCATTTTGGAAAGCCTTGCGACAGGCCGCATCCACCAGGGCCAGTGCCGTTTCAAGAAGGTCTCGGTGAAGGTCTGGGACAGATCGGCAATGATGGCGGTGCGGGATGCGCGGTGAAAGAAGATCACTTCGTCCATGAAGGGCGAATTGGTGAAATAGAACTGGTCGATCTGCCCACTCCATTCCGCCGGCGGATCGTCCGCCAATGTCCCGAAAAAATGCAGGTCGGCGTGCCTGGCGACCGTCGCCGCCGTCGCCCATAGACGCGCGTCGGGAAATGCCGCCTGCCATTCGCCCAGAAACAGGTAGTGCAGCTTGTTGGGGCTGACGATATGCCGGACGGGTCCCAGTGCCCGAACCTCGTCCTCGAGCGCTGTCGTCCGTGCGACCGGCGACCACAGCCACAGGCCTCCATCGGCGAGGCGCACGATCACCATGCGGGTCGGATAGTCGAAGCCCTTGAAGGAGACGATTCCGCCATCCGCAAACCAGAGGTCCGATCCGAGCGGCTCCAGCATGGTCGCATAGTCTAGTCGCACGGACGGATGCTTTCCATCGTCCCGAACCGCCACCAATGCCGCTCGCCGCTAACGCCGCCGGCTAGGCCGGGATCGTCACCGTGCAGCGGAGGCCGCCGAGCGGGCTCCTGTCGAGGGTGATGTCGCCGCCATGGGAGCGGGCGATGTCGCGGGCGATGGAGAGGCCGAGGCCGGTGCCGCTCTCGTCGAGGTTGCGGGCTTCGTCGAGCCGGTAGAAGGGCTTGAAGATCGCGTCATATTCCGCGGGCGGGACGCCTGGCCCGTCATCGTCGACGGTGACGACGAGCTGGCCCTCGCCGTGGCTGCCGGCTATGGCGACGTTGTTGCCGTGGCGGCAGGCATTGCGGACGAGGTTGACGAGGCAGCGCTTGTAGGCCTGGGGGCGGACCTTGATCATCGGGTCGCCCGAGAAGGTCACCGTGGCGGTATGGCCGGCAATGGCTTCCTCGCGGCTGATCTCGCGGAGAAGCTCCTCGATGTCGGTGGTCGCCGATTCCTCGCCGGCATCGCCGCGCGCGAAGGCGAGATAGCCCTCGAGCATGCGGTTCATGTCGTCGACGTCCTTCTTCATCGCTTCGACGTCGGGCGATGGCTCGATGAGGGCGAGCTGCAGGCGGAAGCGGGTGAGGATCGTGCGAAGGTCGTGGCTGACGCCGGCGAGCATGGCGGTGCGCTGCTCGATCTGGCGCTCGACGCGCAATCGCATCTTGTGGAAGGCGACCGTGGCGCGGCGGATCTCGCGCGCGCCGCGCGGCCGGAAGTCGGCCACGGTGCGGCCCTTGCCGAAATCGTCGACGGCGGTGGTGAGCGTCAGGATGGGGCGGATCTGGTTGCGCAGGAACGTGATGGCGATGGCAAGCAGGACCAGGCTGGTGCCGACCATCCAAGATGTGAAGATCAGCGAGTTGGAGGCATAGGTGGCGCTGCGGCGCGCGAAGACGCGGAGCACGTCCGGGCCCAGCTGGATGCGGATCTCGACGAGGTTCGACTTGCCGACCGTGTCGATCCAGAAGGGCAGGTTGATCTTGCGGGTGATCTCGGCGCTGAGCGCCTGGTCGAGCTGGGAGAAGAAGGGGCGCGCGCTTGCCGGCGGCAGAGTCTCGCCGGGCATGATCGAGATGGTGAGGCCGAGGCGCTGGCGGGCGATGCGCGTCAGCTCGGTGAGGTCGGCATCCTGGGGATAGCTGTTCTTGATGTCGATGATGGCGGCGATGTCGGCGACGACGGCCGCCGAAAGGCGCGCGGTGACGGTGCGGAAATGCTCCTCCATGAAGACGAAGGCGATGAATGCCTGGAGAAGCACGACCGGCGTGATGATGATGATGAGCGAGCGGGCATAGAGGCCCTTCGGCATGATGTCGCCGAAGAGCCGCGTGATCCGCCGCCAGCCGGCGCGGACAACGGTGGGGGCCGGGACCGGCGTCTCGACCGTGGCGGCCATGGCCCCGCGCGCTCCCCGTCAGACCGTCGCCAGGCGGTAGCCGATGCCGCGGACCGTCTGGAGATAGAGCGGATTGGCCGGGTCGGCTTCGATCTTGCGGCGAAGCCGGTTGATCTGGACGTCGACGGTGCGCTCGCCGGCCGGACCGTCGCCGGCGACGAGGGTGGCGCGCGGCACGGTCTCGCCGGGCGCGGCGGCGAAGATCGACATGATCTGGCGCTCGCGGTCGGTGAGGTGGATCACGTCGGTGCCGCGGCGCAGCTCCATGCGCTCGGTATGGAAGGTGAAGGGGCCGAAGCGGACCTGCTCGATGAGCGGGCTCGCGGGCGCCTGGCCGCGCTTCAGGATGTTGTTGATGCGGAGCAGCAGCTCGCGCGGCTCGAAGGGCTTGGCAAGGTAGTCGTCCGCCCCGAATTCGAGGCCGGCGATGCGGCTCTCGGCCTCGGCGCGGGCGGTCAGCATCAGGATCGGCACCGCCATGGTCTCGCGCAGGCTCCGCGTCAGCTCGAGACCGTTCTCGCCGGGCATCATCACGTCGATGATGAGCAGGTCGAAGGCAAGGCCGGCGAGGCGGCGGCGGGCATCTTCGGCATGGGCCGCGGCGGTGACGCGGAAGCCCTGCTCGCCGAGATAGCGCGACAGCAGCGTGCGGATGCGGCTGTCGTCGTCGATGACGAGGATGTGCGGCGCGTTGTCGTCGGTGATCGGCTTCACGGGACGGGATTCGGTCACGCTCACGGCATCACCGTCCGATCAGGCGGGCGACCTTCTCGCGCTCGCCCCTGTCGATGACCAGGCGCAGGAAGCGCTCGGCGGTGGCGCGCTCGGCCGGGCTCATGCCCTCGAGCGCGGCGCCGATGCGGTGCTCCTGCGGATGGAGGAGGCGGAGCGCGAGCTCGCGGCCGGCAGGCGTCGGATAGAGGAGGCGCTGGCGGCGGTCCTGCGCGCCGGTCAGCTGCTCGATGAAGCCGGTATCGATCAGCTGCTTCAGGACTCGGCCGAGGCTCTGCTTGGTGATCTTCAATATGTCGAGGAGGTCGGCGACGCGGATGCCGGGATGGCGGTTGACGAAATGCACCACGCGGTGATGGGCGCGCCCGAAGCCGTAGCCGGCGAGCACCTCGTCGGGATCCGAGACGAAGTCGCGATAGGCGAAGAACAGGAGCTCGATGAAGGGGATCTCCGGATTTTCCTCGGCGGAGATGGGATGCGTGACGACACGCCCCGCGGCGGACTCGCGGCGAAGGGAAGGGATCTCGTCGTCTTTCAAATTTATGTCAGCCATGTTGACATATTTTGGGTCGTGTCGTACTCATACAAGGGTCGGGACGAAAGAAATCCATGCCCTGATCGGGGACGTTTTTTCGCCACCGCGCACCTTATCGGCGATTGCGCTGCGACGCAAAAGCCGCTGCGCTTTTGCCAGCGTTCGCGCAGCGTTATTCTTTCGCGAAAGGCCGCCCGGCGAGGCGGCTTCTGGAGGAAATCGTCATGGCCGTTCAGCCCTTCGACAATCGTCCCGGCGTCATCTGGTTCAACGGCGAGTTCGTGCCGTGGAAGGATGCCAAGCTCCACGTCCTCTCGCACGGGCTGCATTATGCGAGCTCGGTGTTCGAGGGCGAGCGCGCCTATGGCGGCACGGTCTTCCACCTCGACGAGCACACCAAACGCCTGCATGAATCGGCGAAGCTCCTCGGCTTCGAGGTCCCCTATTCGGTCGAGACGATCAACAAGGCGACGCAGGAGCTGATCGTCCGCCAGGGCCAGCCGGATGCCTATGTCCGCCCGATCGCCTGGCGCGGCAGCGAGATGATGGGCGTCGCGGCGCAGAACACGCGCATCAACGTCGCCATCGCGATCTGGGAATGGCCGTCCTACTTCAAGCCGGAAGAGAAGCTGAAGGGCATCCGCCTCGACATCGCCAAGTACCGCCGCCCGGATCCGGCGACGGCGCCGTCCAAATCGAAGGCGAGCGGCCTCTACATGATCTGCACCATCTCCAAGCACGAAGCGGAGCGGAAGGGCTATTCCGACGCGCTGATGCTCGACTGGCGCGGTCAGGTGGCGGAGGCAACCGGCGCCAACGTCTTCTTCGTCAGGGACGGCGTCCTCCACACGCCGACGCCGGACTGCTTCCTCGACGGCATCACCCGCCGCAGCGTCATGGCGCTTGCCCGCAAGCGCGGCTACGAGGTGGTCGAGCGCGCGATCCTGCCGGAGGAGATGAAGACCTTCGAGCAGTGCTTCCTGACCGGCACGGCGGCGGAAGTGACGCCGGTCTCGGAGATCGGGCCCTATACGTTCAAGCCGGGCGAGATCACCAAGGCGCTCATGGAGGACTACCACGCGCTGACCCAGGCGAAGCAGCCGGTGCTGGCCTGAGCGGGGGCAGCGCGGCGCGGCGCTTCTCGGCGACGCGGATACAATAAAGCCGCCGGGTCGCGGCGGCTCAGGAAGGAATGTCGGCGGCGGGATGCGTGCCGCTTAAGCTTCGGCCGGAGGGCGCACCTCCGGCCTTTTCGTTTCAGCTGGCTGCCTGAAGGTCCACCGCCTTCGGACCCTTGCCGCGCTTGTCCGGCTCGGTCTCGAAGGAGATACGCATGCCGTCGTTGAGCTGGCCCATGCCCGAGCGCTCGACGGCCGTGACGTGCACGAACACGTCCTTGCCGCCATCGTCAGGCGTGATGAACCCGTAGCCCTTCGACGCGTTGAAGAATTTGACAGTCCCGTTCTGACGCATTCGCGTGAGCCTTTTCCATCCGGTTACAAGTCCCCCCGGCCCATCTGCCGGAGGGGCAAGCAGGCATTCAGATGTCGACGAAAGGATACATAAGTCTTGTTCAGAGGCCTGCGGTGCAGTGCAGTATAATCCGCCCGATACCCGGTACTGCGCCGCGATACCCCGTTGTTTCCCCGATCTCCGCCAGTCCGATAGTCTGCCCGTACCGTACATTTATCTCGCAGACCAAGGTAGAAAGCAATGGCAAGGCTTGCTTGCCGAATTGGCAGGGCACGTTCGCCGCGATCCACCTTGTCGGCGGACCATTCCGCGGTAATGCGGGATATTGGGCAAGTCCGACGGATCGATGCCGCCGGCACGTTGGTGGCCTATTGCCGGAAACACGAAACGCGCGTGGAGGAAACATTGGACGACCCGAAGATCACCCCCGAGATGATCCGTCTCTACGATGAATACACGCACCTGACGCTCGATCGACGCGGCTTCATGGCGAAGCTGACGAAGCTGGCGGGAAGCTCCGCCGCGGCCGCGGCGATCGTGCCGTTGATCGCGGCCGATCCGGCGCGGGCCGCCATCGTCGCCCCGGGCGACCCGCGGGTCAAAGCGGAGAAGATCACCTTTCCCGGCGCCAAGGGGTCGATGAAGGCCTATCTCGCGCTGCCGGCGGGGGCGTCGGGCAGGCTCCCGGCGGTCATCGTGATCCACGAGAACCGCGGGCTCAACGCCCACATAGAAGACATTGCGCGTCGGCTCGCCACGGAAGGCTTCGCGGCGCTCGCGGTCGATTTCCTGTCGCCACTCGGCGGCACGCCGGCCGACGAGGACAAGGCGCGCGAGATGTTCACCAAGCTCGACCAGGCCGAGACGGTCGCCAATGCGGTCGCCGCGGTCGCCTTCCTTCGAAAGGATGCGCGCACCAACGGCAAGGTCGGCGCAGTCGGCTTCTGCTGGGGCGGAGGCCTCGTCAACCAGCTCGCCGTGCACAGCCCGGACCTTGCCGCCGGCGTCGCCTATTACGGCATGCAGCCGGCCGCGGCGGACGTTGTCAGGATCAAGGCAAAGCTTCTCCTTCACTATGCCGGGCTCGACGAGCGGATCGATGCCGGCATCCCTGCCTTCGAGAAGGCGCTGAACGCGGCCGGCGTCGACTACCAGCTCTACATGTACGAAGGCGCCAACCACGCCTTCAACAACGACACCTCGGCGGCGCGCTACGACAAGGAGGCGGCGGAACTCGCCTGGTCGCGCACGATCGCGTTCCTCAAGCAGGATCTCGCCTGAACAAAAACACGATCGCCGATGTTATTGTGAGGTCGGGGGTAATTGGCGCGGCTCCGGCCGCGCGCAACATGGAGTTGGTCCATGCGACCACGTTTGCTGGCCTTCGCGCTGCTCTTCGGGGGAGGGCTCGTGCTCTCCGGAGCAGCCGAGGCGGCTTACACGACGGGCACGGTGAATCTCAGGACCGGGCCGGGTACCCAATACGGCGTCATCTACGCGGTGCCGCCGGGGACGCACGTCAATGTCTATAGCTGCCAGCCGAGCTGGTGCCAGGTGCGGGTGAGCGGCGGGGCCGTCGGCTGGATGTCATCGAGCTACATCGGCGGAGGAGGGGGCGGGTATTATCCGCCGCCACCGCCGCCGATCTACTATCCGCCGCCGCCACCTCCGGCGTGGGGCTATCCGAAGCCGCCGCCCCCATGGGGCGGGCCCAAGCCGCCGCCGTGGGGTGGCCCGAAGCCGCCGCCGTGGGGCGGCGGACCCAAGCCGCCGCCGTGGTGGTACAAGCAGGGCGGTCCGGGTGGCCCGGGCGGTCCTCCGCCTCCCTATTGAGAGACGATGCGGGATGCGGCGCGACGGGCTCGCGCCGCATCTTCGTTCCGGGCAGCGGGCCCGATCGGGGGAAGAGGGGCTGGCAATGCCGCGCGCATGGACGCCGGCACCTTTGTGGAAAGGAACGACCAATGTCCCTTCGCATTCTCGCTTTCGCCGCAGCGACCGCCGGCGCCATCGCCTTCCCCGCCATCGCCCAGGCGGCGCGGACGACCGGCTCGGTGAACCTGCGCGCCGGGCCCGGCACCGGCTACCAGGTGATCACGACATTGCCGCCCGGCGCCTATGTCGCGGTCAGCCGCTGCTCGGGCAGCTGGTGCCTGGTCAACGCATCGGGCTTCAGCGGATGGGTGTCGGCCGGCTACATCGGACGGAGCGCTCCGCGCTACGCATACGCGCCGCCACCGCCTTCGCCGCGCTACTACTATCCGCCCTCCTATCCGCGCGCGGTCTATCCGTCCTACGCGTACCGCTACGCGTATCCCTATCCGTATGCGTATCCCTATCCGCGGCATCGCTACTACGGTGGCTCGGGCGTCTACCTGAACGGTCCGGGCTACGGCTTCTACTACAACTTCGGATCGGGCGGCCGCTGGTGACCGACGTCCTCGTCGATGCCTCTCCGACATCGCGGAGAGGCATCGCGATGACGCATCGCGCGACGCGATGATGAGCGTCGCATCGCGAGTCGAGCACGCGACGAATGCTCTCCACAAAAAATTCCGAGCCTCGTGCGCGAAAATTTTTTTGGACCTCGCGCGTGGGTCCTCCGTCGTCGCGCGCGATGCGAAATGTCGTCGCCGGATGCGCGACGACGGCGCGCATGACGCGCGCGCGGAGAGGCATGCAGGACGACTCGCGTACGTCCCGTTGCGCATGCGCGTGACGGCGCGCAAGGCTCCTCCGCATGCGCCGCGAGCCGACCTGCCCGGCGCATTTTCCGCTTGACCAAGCATAGCGGCGGCGAGTCTTGGCGTTACTTTCAAGTCATTGAAATGTCGTGGATATTCTTGCTCGCGGGCGACGCGTGATACGGGACGAAAACCGCCTTCGCGACGACGCTCTCATCGCAGGCCGCGTGCCGCCGCCGCGGCCTGTCCGTCCTTGAGATTCGCGTCTCGCGGCGAGGCGATGCGAGCGATACAGGAGGCGTCATGATGTTGTCCGCGCACGCCGCCGGCATCTTCATCGACATGCGAGTGGAGGTCGTCGTTCGACGTTGCGAGCGAGAGTGTTCGATGATGTTGTCGGTCGCTCGTCTGTCGAATTAGCATCATCTTAACCGATAAACTGGACTACAATGCTTTCGCGTGAGCCGATTCGCGGCTCGCCCAACACGAATGGAGAATGACATTGGCCAAAGCTGCCGCTCGTAAGCCCGCTGCGAAGAAGGCTCCGGCGAAGAAGCCCGCTGCGAAGAAGCCCGCTGCGAAGAAGCCCGCTGCCAAGAAGGCCGCGAAGAAGAAGTAACGCATACGCACGCGCGTATGCGGATCCGCTTCGCCGTCGCGACCGATCTGAAATAGAAAGGTCGCGCGGCGACGGAGCGAAGCAGCCTGATGGGGCATCGATGAGATGCCCCTTTCTATTTGTGGACGGAGGTAAGGCGCGCAGGCAGGTGCCGCGCGCTTTTTCCTTGTCCGTCGGCCGGCGGTCAGAGCGGCTTCGTCTCGCCGGCTTCGTAGGCGATGACCTCGCGGTCGAGCACCGTCGCGGTCGCCTTCAGGAAGTCGCTCCACACCTTCATGTGCGGTGCCTTGCCATGCGCGGCGAGCGCCTCCCAGCTCTCCCAGCGCTCGACGATGCGGAGCACGCCCGGCTCGCTGACGTCCTCGGCGAAGGCATAGAGGATGCAGCCCTTCTCCTGCCGCGTGGTGGCGATCATGGTCTGGAGCGTCGGTCGCACGGCGGCGACGTTGGCGGGGGCGATCTTCACGTGGCCGATGACGAGGATCATGATAGTTTCTTCTCTTGTTGACGGGGGCTGAAGGAGAACGTCCATGAATGCAATGACCGTGACCCGGAGCGCAAGGCGGATGGTGGCGCTCGCCGTCGTGGCCTTCGGCTGCTGCAGCCTGCCGGCGCTGGCCGAGGATCCGATCGCGACCGTCGACTATGCCTGCAAGGAGGGCAAGACGATCAAGGCGACGTTCTACAATGCGAGCGTCGACCTGGTGCTCGGCAACGGCAAGAAGATGTCGCTCCCGCAGGCCCAGTCGGCCGATGGCGGCCGCTACGCGACGGCTGACGAATCCTTCGTCTTCTGGGCAGTGGGCGACAAGGCCTTCGTCACCGAGGGCGATCCGAACGTGCAGACCTACGCCGACTGCGTCGGCAAGCGGCAGTAGCCGCAGAGGCGGGCGGCCGCCGGCGCCGGCTCCCGTCATCCAGCGCCGGCCTGCTGCCAGCGCCCTGTCAGGAGCGCGTCGGGACCGTCATTCGCCCCTCGTCATCCGGCCTCGCGTCCCCCATATTTCCGCCCATGGCTCCCCGCAAGAAATCCGGATTCTCCGAAGCGCCCCAGAGTTCCTACAAGTCGGGTCGCGGCACCTCCATGGGAGGGCTCGGCAGCGCCAAGGAGCGTGCCGCGGTCGGGCTCAACCCGGTTGCCGGGCTCGACGTCTCGCTGGAGGATGTCGCCGGCCTGCCGCAGACGGCGGTCACGGCGACCGTCGAGGCGCTGTCGAAGCTGATCGAAAGCGGACGGCCGGAGTTCCGCGACAAGACGTGGATGCCGCACCGGCCGCCGCGTCCGGAGAAATCGGAAGGGGGCATCCCCTTCCGGATCGTCTCGGACTTCGAGGCGCGGGGCGATCAGCCGACCGCGATCGCGGAGCTCACCGCTGCGGTGAAGGCGCAGGAGCGCGACCAGGTGCTCCTCGGCGTCACCGGCTCGGGCAAGACCTTCACCATGGCGAAGGTGATCGAGGAGACGCAGCGTCCGGCGCTCGTCCTCGCGCCGAACAAGACGCTCGCGGCCCAGCTCTACGGGGAGTTCAAGAGCTTCTTCCCGGAGAACTCGGTCGAGTATTTCGTCTCCTACTACGACTACTACCAGCCCGAGGCCTACGTGCCGCGGACGGACACCTATATCGAGAAGGAATCCTCGATCAACGAGCAGATCGACCGCATGCGCCACTCGGCGACGCGGGCGCTGCTCGAGCGCGACGACGTGATCATCGTCGCCTCGGTGTCGTGCATCTACGGCATAGGCTCGGTCGAGACCTATACGGCGATGACCTTCGCGCTCTCCATAGGCGAGCGCATCGACCAGCGGCAGCTGATCGCCGACCTGGTGGCGCTGCAGTACAAGCGCGCCGACCTCGATTTCCGGCGCGGCTCGTTCCGGGTGCGCGGCGACACGATCGATCTGTTCCCTGCCCACCTCGAGGACCGGGCCTGGCGGATCAACCTGTTCGGCGACGAGATCGAGTCGATCGTCGAATTCGACCCGCTGACCGGCCACAAGCAGGCGGACCTGAAGCAGGTCAAGGTCTATGCCAATTCGCATTACGTGACGCCGCGGCCGACCCTGGCGCAGGCCGTGAAGGGCATCAAGGAAGAGCTGCGGCACCGGCTCGCCGAGCTCACCGAGAGCGGGCGGCTCCTCGAGGCGCAGCGGCTGGAGCAGCGCTGCCGCTTCGACATCGAGATGATCGAGGCGACCGGCTCCTGCGCCGGCATCGAGAATTATTCGCGCTACCTCACCGGCCGACTGCCGGGCGAGCCGCCGCCGACGCTGTTCGAATACCTGCCCGACAATGCGCTGGTCTTCGTCGACGAGAGCCACGTCACCATCGGGCAGCTCGGCGGCATGTATCGCGGCGACTTCCGCCGCAAGGCGACGCTCGCCGAGTACGGCTTCCGCCTGCCGTCCTGCATGGACAACCGGCCGCTCCGCTTCGAGGAATGGAACCTGATGCGGCCGCAGTCGGTCTATGTCTCGGCGACGCCGGGCGGCTGGGAGATGGAGCAGACGGGCGGCGTGTTCACCGAGCAGGTGATCCGCCCGACCGGCCTGATCGACCCGCCGGTGGAGATCCGCCCGGCCAAGGCGCAGGTCGACGACCTCCTCGGCGAGGTCAGGGAGGTGGCGCGGCGCGGCTATCGCTCGCTGGTGACGGTGCTCACCAAGCGCATGGCCGAGGACCTGACCGAATACCTCCACGAGAACGGCGTGCGCGTGCGCTACATGCACTCGGACGTGGAGACGCTGGAGCGCATCGAGATCATCCGCGACCTGCGTCTCGGCGCCTTCGACGTGCTGGTCGGCATCAACCTGCTCCGCGAAGGCCTCGACATTCCGGAATGCGCGCTGGTTGCCATCCTCGACGCCGACAAGGAAGGGTTCCTGCGCTCGGAGACCTCGCTCGTCCAGACGATCGGGCGCGCGGCACGCAACGTCGACGGCCGCGTCATCCTCTATGCCGATCAGGTGACCGGCTCGATGGAGCGCGCCATGGCCGAGACGGCGCGCCGGCGCGAGAAGCAGGAGGCCTACAACGATGCCAACGGCATCACGCCGGAATCGGTGCGGAAGTCGATCGGCGACATCCTCTCCTCGGTCTACGAGCAGGACCACGTCACGGTGCAGACCGGCCTCGCCGATGAGGCGCTGATCGGGCACAACCTCAAGGCCACGATCGCCGAGCTCGAGAAGCGCATGCGTGACGCGGCGGCCGACCTCGAATTCGAGGAGGCGGCGCGCATCCGCGACGAGATCAAGCGGCTCGAGCAGATGGAGCTGGCGGTCGCCGACGACGTGATGGGCGGCGAGGAGGCCCGGGCCGGCGAACGCGCTTCGATGCCGGCGTCCGGAGAGACTTCCGGCAGGGTGCGCAAGAACAATCTCGACGAGATGACCATCCGGCGGACGGAAGTGCCGCTCGGGTCTAAGGTCCGCAAGCCCGACCTCGACCATATGGGCCCCGGCACGGATACCGAGGTGCCGCTCGGCAAGGAACCGCCCCCGCGTCCGCGCGGCCGCTCCCTCGCCGGCCGTCCGGGCAGCGATGCGGGCAAGCGCGGTAGGCGGTAGGCGGTTGGCGGTTATAGAAATATAGCCAGATGTTGGCTATATTGACGGCATGAGCGATTACAGCGTTGCCGAGGCAAAGAACAACCTTTCGAAGCTGATCGACCGTGCGCTCAGCGGCGAGGGGGTGGTCATAACGCGCCACGGCCAGCCGGTGGTCGAACTGAAGCCGGTGCAGAAGACGGTCCGTCCCATCACCGCAGCCGATCTCGACTGGATAGCGTCGCACCGTGTCGGCCGCCGGTCGGACGAGGATGCCGGGGCATTTGTCAGCGCCATGCGGGACGAAGACTGGCAGTGAGCGTCTATCTCGACGCGAGCGTGCTGGTTTCGCTTTTCGTGGAGGATGTCTTCACGGCGCGCGCCGACAGCTTCCTGCGGCGGCTTTCCGAGCCGGTGGTCGTCAGCGATTTCGCCGCCGCGGAGTTTGCTTCCTCCGTCGCACGGAAAGTCCGGACCCGCCGGCTTGACGAGGCTGAGGCACGGGTGGCGTTTGCGGCTTTCGATGCGTGGGTGGCCGAGGGCGCCTTGCGGGCGGAGACCGGGACAGCCGATCTCGCGATGGCAACGAGTTTCCTCCGCCGCCTGGACCTGACGCTGCGAGCGCCCGACGCGATCAACATCGCCGTGGCGGTCCGGCTTGCTGCGCCTCTCGCCACATTCGACGCCGCGATGAAGGAAGCCGCCGAGACACTCGAAGCGCCGATCGCCCGGATATAGAGAACGTATTGTCAGCTCCCTCCGGCATCTAGTGGCGGCCCTTCTGCTGCCCGCTCATATGGGAGGGCGCGGTCACGCCTCCTTGCGGATGATCGAGACGTGGAGGAGCCGTCGGACGGCGAAGCCGATCGACTCGTAGAGCCGGATCGCTGCGGTGTTGCTCTCGAAGGCGTGCAGGTAGGGCGTGACGCCGCGGGCGAGCGTCCGCCGGGCGACGAAGACCGAGAGAATGCGCGCGAGGCCCTGGCCGCGGAAGTCGGGATGGGCGCAGATGCCGCTCACCTCCTCGAAGCCGTCCTGCTTCATGCGCTCGCCGGCCATGGCGGCGAGGCGCCCGCCGATGCGGATGCCGACGAAGGGGCCGAGCGCCTGCGCCTCAAGGGTGAAGGGGCCGGGCTTGGTCAGCAAGGCGAGGTCGAGCATCTCGGCGGCATCGTCGGGACCGAGCGACTGGATGCGCGCGTCCGGCATTTCCGGCGGTTCGCGGGCCAGCACCATCTGGACCAGCGGCGCGGCGGTGAGCGTCGTGAATCCGGGCGGAATGATCGCCGGCGTCGCCTCGGGCAGGGCCATGGTCTCGCCCGGCGCGGCGAGGGCAGCCAATGCCGCCACCGCCTCGTCGCTGGCATCGCGCGCCGCGGCGAAGGGGACGATGGATGGCGGGAAGCGCATGGCGAGGGGCCCGCCCTCGGCGAGATGCGCCTGGCGGGTGGTGAGGGCGGCCCAGACGGGGCGGTCGAGGATGTGGCTCACGGCTTTCTCCTCCCTGCGGGGGACGACGTGCGCTGGTTCATGGAGCAAAGCGAAGGGAAGCGATGTGAAGCCGTTCACTCGCCCCGCCGGCGCGCCCGCCTACTGCGCGTCGTAGGCGAGGAAGCGCACGATCCGCCAGGCGCCGTCGGCTTGCTTGCGGAAGACGTCCATGCCGATCTCGGTGGACTGGATCGGGTCCGGGCGCATCGAGAGCTTCGTGGTCAGCGACCAGTCGAGGCGCACGATCGCGGTATCGCCGAGGACCGTGATGTCGTGGATCACCGGCTGGTAGGTGAAGCTCTTGGACTTGTCGGCGAGGGCCCGCCTGAGGATGGCGCATTGCTGGTCATGGGTCCGGCCGGGCGGGGCGCCCTGGATGTCGGCGACGAGGTCGCTGGCGAAGAGGTCGCAGGCCCTGTCGGCGCGGCCGGCGTTGAAGTCTTCCGCCCATTGCTGGAGACGCGCGGCAATGTCGGCCTTGTCGTCGGCGAGGGCGGGAGTGGCGACGAGAAGGACGAGGAGAAGGGCGGCGAGACGGAGCATGCGGGGAGCTTAGCATGGATCGCCGGGTCAAGCCCGGCGATGACGGAGGGGGCGTCCGGTGCGACTTTCGGGTAGGCTCATGCTTCGGCAGGAGGAGCGCATATGATCCGGGTCGGCATTGGCGGGTGGAACTTCGCGCCCTGGCGGGGGACGTTCTATCCGGAGAAGCTGAAACAGGCGGAGGAACTTGCCTATGCCAGCCGGCAGCTGACCTCCATCGAGATCAACGGCACCTTCTACCGGACGCAGTCGGCGGCGAGCTTCGCAAAATGGCGCGACGAGACGCCGGACGATTTCGTCTTCTCGGTGAAGGGCCACCGGGCGGTGGTGAATGCCAAGAAGCTCGCCGAGGCGGGCGATGCGGTGAAATGGTTCCTCGGCAGCGGCATCTACGAGCTGGGACCGAAGCTCGGTCCGATCCTCTGGCAGCTCGCGCCCTACAAGCGTTTCGACCCGGAGGACCTTGCCGGCTTCTTTGCGCTGCTCCCGGAAGAGCATGACGGCCGCCGGCTGATGCACGCGCTCGAGGTCCGGCACATGAGCTTCCTCGTGCCCGAATACGTGTCGCTGGCGCGCAAGCACAACGTCGCCACCGTCTATGCCCATTCCGACGAATATCCGGCGATCGCCGACGTGACGGCGGATTTCGCCTATGCCCGCCTGCAGAAGACCGAGGAGGCGAACGACACCGGCTATTCGGCGGCCGAGCTCGACGACTGGGCCATGATCGCCAAGGCCTGGGAGGCGGGCGGCGAAGCCGAGAATCTGCCCCGGTTCGGCGCCAAGCCGGCAGCGAAGAAGGTGCGGCCGGTCTTCGTCTACATGATCGCCGGCGCGAAGGTGCGCGCGCCCCACGCCGCCATGGCGCTGATCAAGCGCCTCTAGGCTGATCACGCAACCTTTCCGTCCGAGAGCCATCGTTACCCGAAGGCCGCATTGAGGCCTCATTTGGCCGGCCTATGCGGACCTTCGGATTTGCCATGGGAGGCCCATGGAAGATCCGGACCGCGGGCCGGGGGGTCCAAGACCAAATGGGCCGGGATCAAGTCCAAATGGTGCGGCTAAACGGGACGGGAAATCTCAATAGTGAAACTGAACTATCGCGTTATTGCGCTCATCTGCGCTGGCGTTGCGACAGGCGCGTCGGCGTTTCTTACGGTTGACAGTGCGGAGGCCAGCCAGTGCGGCGGCGCCTCCTGGTATAGTGCAGGGTCGCGCACCGCGAGCGGTGAGCGGATGAATGGCGGGGCGCTGGCAGCGGCCCACCGCAGCCTGCCCTTCGGGACCCGCGTCAAGGTCCAGAACATGAAGAACGGCCGCGCCGTCGTGGTCCGCATCAATGATCGCGGTCCCTTCGTCGGTGGTCGCGTCATCGACGTGACCCGGGCCGCCGCGCAACAGCTCGGCTTCGTCGGAGCCGGGGTCGCCAAGGTCTGCATGACCGTGGTTTCGCGCTAAGGGGCGCTACCTGCCGGGCCACGGCCCGCAGCGATGAAAGGGCCGGCTCTCGCAGCCGGCCCTTTTCGTTCGGAGCGGGTCAGCGCGGGCCGATCAGGCCGGTGCCCGGGGCGCTGACCGGGATCACCCTGGCGACGGGTGACGTCGGGCGGGCCTTCACGACCTTGCGGCCGGGCGATCCGGCCATGGCGAAGAGGCTGAGGCCGGTGACGCGGCCGTAGTCCTGCCGGTCGAAGGCGAGCTGGCGCTTGTCGCAGGCCCGCTTCGCCGCCTCGAACTGGCTGCGGACATTGGCGCTGAGGGCGAAGCAGCTCGCCGCCGTCATGCGCATGGCTCTGGCGACGAAGTCGTTGGCGCATTGCAGGTAGATCGACTTGTGCTGGTTCTCGTGGCGCGTGGCGAAAGCGACGAAGCCGTTCCACGCGGCGCGCGTTGCCGGCGACATGCCGCCGGCATTGCGGGCCCGCGGGATGGTGATGACGAAGCGCACCTTCAGGTTCACGTCGCTGGCGCGGCAGGCGCTGCCCGCCTGCTTGCCGGTGACGGAGAGCGCGTAGCTCGGCCGGATATTGGCCACCGCGTCGCCACGGTCACCGTGGAAGGGGCGGTTGCGCATGAAACTGACGAGGTCCGACGCGGTCGAGCCGCCGACCCAATAGGCGTTGATCTGGCTGGAGGAGGTTACCCCGGCACGGGCGGACGGCATAAGCAGCATGGCCGCGGCCACCGCCACGACCCCCATGCTGCCGACACTCCGCAGAGCGTACGACGCCATTTCAACCCCCAGTCGCCACCCACAGCCTATCCTTGCACCGCGTGCGTGGGAAGGGGGAGCGTCACGCCGGCTGCCGGGCCTGTGGAGAAGGCTCGGCGGCGAAGGAGAAGCGGTCGAGGGCGGCGGACTTCACGAGGGCCGTCACCGGCTGGCCGACCGTGAGCTCGAGGGCATGGGTGGCGTCGCGCGTGATGGCGGCGACCAGATGTTCTCCGCCGACGTCGAGATGCACCTCGACGCCCGGCGGCTCGATATCGTGGATTGCGGTGATCGTGCCGGCGAGCCGGTTGCGGATCGAGATCAGGCCCGGATAGCCGACCGCCAGCGCGACGTCACGGGCGCGGATGCGGAAGCGCACGACGGCCTCGACCGGCACCGGCACGTGGGCGACGGTGAGGCGGCCGGCGGGATGGTCGAGCGTGGTGATGCCGGCGCGCTCGTCCTGCGCGGCGACGCGGGCGGTGAGCACGGCGCTCGCCTCGGCCTGGCCGGTATAGGGGCGGAGGTCCGCGCGCGCGAGGATCTCGCCGACCGGCCCGACGGCGACGACATTGCCCTTGCCGAGCACGACGATGGTGTCGGCGATGCGCGCGATCTCCTCGATGGCATGGCTGACATAGACGATCGGCAGCTGCATCTCGTCGCGCAGCCGCTCGATATAGGGCAGGATCTCCTCCTTCCGCTGCTGGTCGAGCGAGGCGAGCGGCTCGTCCATGAGGAGAAGGCGCGGGCTGGCGAGCAGGGCGCGGCCTATGGCGACGCGCTGCTTCTCGCCGCCGGAGAGCGCCGCCGGCCGGCGCTTCAACAGGTGCCCGATGCCGAGTAGGTCCACCACCTGGTCGAGCGAGCCCCATTGGCGGTCGACCGGCGTCAGGTGGCGGCCGTAGAGGAGGTTGCTCCGCACCGACATGTGCGGGAAGAGGCGGTCCTCCTGGAAGACGTAGCCGATGCGGCGCCGGCTGGCCGGCAGGTCGATGCCGGCGGCCTTGTCGAAGAGGACGAGGTCGTCGATGGCGATGCGGCCGCTATCGGGCCTGAGGAGGCCGGCAATGAGGTTGACCAGCGTCGTCTTGCCAGCGCCGGAGCGCCCGAAGAGCGCAGTCAGGCGGCCGCTGCTGGTGAATTCCGCCGACAGGGCGAAGCCCCGTTCCAGCTTCTTCGTGACCGCGACGGAGAGCGCCATCAGCCGAGCATCCTGCGGCTGACGCGGCGGGCGAGCATTTCGGAGAGAAGGAGGGCGGCGAAGGCGATGAGGACGGCGATCGCGGTCAGGCGGAGCGCGGCCTCGTCGCCGCCGGGGATCTGGATGTCGGTATAGATCGCGGTCGGGATCGTCTGGGTCTCGCCGGGAATATTGCCGACGAAGGTGATGGTGGCGCCGAACTCGCCGAGCGCCCGGGCGAAGCAGAGCACCAGCCCGGCGAGGATGCCGGGAAGCATGAGGGGAAGGGTGATCGAGGCCAGCACCATGAGCCGGCCGGCGCCGAGCGTCTCGGCGGCGGATTCGAGCCGGCGATCCACGGCCTCGAGCGAGAGCCGCATGGCGCGCACCATGAGCGGCATCCCCATCACCGCGGCAGCGAGCGCCGCGCCGGTCCAGCGGAAGGCCAGCACGATGCCGAAGGCGCTCTCGAGAAAGCCGCCGATCGGCCCCTTCCGCCCGAAGGCGAGGAGGAGGAGGTAGCCGGTCACGACCGGCGGCATGACGAGGGGCAGATGGACGAGGCCGTCGAGGACGGCGCGGCCGGGAAAGCGCCCGCGCGCCAGCAGGAAGGCGAAGAGGAGCGCGAAAGGGACCGCAAGGAAGGTTGCGACCAGCGAGATCCTGAGGCTCAGCCAGATCGCCGTCCATTCCGCATCGGTGAGCGCCGCGAACATCGGTCGCCAGAATAGTCAGTCGGCCGGGGTGACGGCCAGATCGATCGTCGGAGTGTCCACATCGCTGATCTGGAGGGTGAAGGGACCCGGCCCGAGCCGGAAGCGCACGCTCTTGCGGATATGCGGGCAGTCGAGCGCGCCGGTGAAGGCGACGGGCTTCAGGTAGGCGCCATCCTGGATGACGTCGATCCAGGCCCCGGCATCGAGGCTGATGGCATAGACGCCGGCCTCGCTGGCGGGCTGGAAGCGCACGAGCCCGGCAAAAGAGGCGGCCTGCCTGGGCGCGCGTTCGGGCGGGCGTTCGAGCTTCGCCTCGGCGAAGGGCACGAGAGAGAGCGAAAGGGCGATGCCGGCCGTGCGATCGGCCGGCTCGCTGCCGGCCGGCATGGCCGGGCCGGCGAGGAGCTTCTGCGCCGCCGTGACGTCCCAGGCGAACTTGTCGCATCCATGCGGCTCCTCGGCGCGTGCCGCCGGGGCCGCAAGGAGCAGGATGACGGGAAGCGCCAGGAACCGCCGCATGGCGCGGCTAGTCCACCGCGATCATCACGTCGGAAGCCTTGATCACGGCCATCGCCTTGACGCCCTCCTTGAGGCCGAGCTCGTCGACCGCCTCGTTGGTGATCGAGGCGGTGACGACCTGGCCGGGGCCGAGCTCCAGCCGGACGTGGGAGGTGGTGGCGCCGCGGGTGATCTCGATGATCTTGCCGGCGAGCTTGTTGCGGGCGCTGATCTTCATCGCTGCTGCCTCACGAGGACGGGGGAGAGAAGACGAAGCCCTGCTTCTCGTATGCCGGCTTGGCCTTGTCGGATTCGAGGTAGTCGAGGAAGGCCTTGGCGTCGGGATTCTTCGAGGCCGCGGTCAGCGCCACCGGATAGACGATCGGCGCATGGCTGTCGGCGGGGAAGGCGGCGATGACCTTCACGTCCGGCTCGGCATTGGCGTCGGTCTGGTAGACGATGCCGAGGGGGGCCTCGCCCTTGGCGACGAAGGCGAGCGCGGCGCGGACATTGTCGGCCTGGACGACATTGGCCGAGACCGAATCCCAGAGGCCGAGCTTGGTCAGCGCCGCCTTGCCGTACTTGCCGGCGGGCACCGAGTCGATATTGGCCATGGCGAGCTTGCCGTCCTTGCCGAGCAGGTCGGCGAGGTTGGCGCCGGGGGCGAGGTCGATGGCGGCGGTGGAATCCTTCGCGGCGACGAGGACGAGCTTGTTGCCGAGCAGCGTGCGACGGGTATCGATCTGGATCAGGTTCTTTTCCTGGAGGTAGTCCATCCAGGCGAGGTCGGCCGAGAAGAAGACGTCGGCGGGCGCGGCCTGCTCGATCTGCTTGGCGAGCACGTTGCTGCCGGCATAGTTGATGCTGACCGTCTTGCCGGTTTCGGCCTTGTAGGCGGCGGCGACGTCGTCGAGGGCGTTCTTCAGGCTGGCGGCGGCAAAGACGATGACGTCATCTGCCGCGGCAGGCGCGGCCGCCATGGGCGAAGCGACAAGGCCCGCGAGGGCGAGAGCGAGGAAAGACCGGCGAAGGAGCATCGAAGACCTCGATATGTATCGTTGGAAATATCGAGGCAGTTCATCATGGATGCGACGGCGGATCAACCGGCCGGGCGGGTTCGCAGCGCGCATAGGTCTTCGACCAGACGTGCTCGGCCCCGCAGGCGGGACAGCGCATGGTCGAGACGACCACCGGCAGCGTCTCCCAGCTGGCCTGGTCCATATCGAGGCCGGTCGGAACCTGTTGGCCGGTGCACGGGCAGCGCATCGTCACCATGGGCATTGGCGCCTTCCTCCCCGGCTCGCGGCCGGCGGTCGATAACGGACGCCGGGCAGGGCGGTTCCGTATTCAGGGGCGCCCGTCAGTCTTGCCGCAGGTCGCGCCGCAGGTCGGCGATGCCGGCGGCGATGGCCGCCTCCGCGTCGCGCTGCATCTCGCGATAACGGGCGAGGACCTTGCGGCCGAGAGGGGTCAGGCGGGCGGCCCCGCCACCGCCGGTGCCACCCTTCGCGGTTTCGACGAGCGGGGTGGCAAAGGCACGGTTCAACTCGCGGACCAGGGTCCAGCAGCGCTTGTAGCTCATGCCGAAACGGGCCGCGGCGGCGGTCAGCGAGGCGGTCTCACCAATCGCCTCGAGCAGGTCCGCCTTGCCGGGGCCGATGGCGATTCCCGGCCGCAGGACGATGCGGAAGCGGAGGCCCTCCCTGGAATTGCCGGACTGCGGCATTACCGCAACTATCCTCCCGAATCTGCAGATTACGGTCGCAGAACCACGCCCAATCGCACGAAAGATATGACGAAATTGACCATGGCCGGTTTGCGGGGACTTGCGCGAACGGATCAGGAGGCAGAAATATATGGAAACATTGGGTGCCCGTGGGCGCCAAAAGTTTGGGCTGGGCTGCCTATAAAAGGAACCCCCCTACGAGCTCATCCTCTTGGGATGAGAACCCGACGGAACGGAAACTTGGAGGCGCTTCGGCGCCTCCCTTTTCCGCCTCCGGCCGGATCAGGGCCGCCAGTCCATCGGCACGAAGCCGGGCGTCGAAGCCACCCGCGCCAGCCAGCCGCGAATCCCCGGATAGTCGGTGAGGTCGAAGCCGCCCTCGTCGGCGACGTGGGTATAGGCGTAGAGCGCGATATCGGCGACGGAATAGGCGTTCCCCGCCAGCCAGTCATGCGCCTTCAGCCGCTGCTCCATGACCCCGAGGGCCTTGTAGCCCTTCTGGTGCCAGCCGGCGATCTGCTCCGGCGTCGCCTTGCCGATCCGGTCCGGGTAGACGCTGAGCCAGGAGCGCGCCACGGCGATGGTGGGCTCGTGGTCATATTGCTCGAAGAAGAGCCACTGGTAGCAGGTGCCGCGGTCATAGCGGTCGGCGGGCAGGCAGGGCGTGCCCTCGGCGAGATAGAGCAGCATGGCGTTCGATTCGGGAAGCGCCCGCCCGTCCGGCAGGACGAGGAGAGGGACGCGCGCATTCGGATTGAGGGCGCGGAACTCGTCCTTGCGCGTTTCGCCGCGGCCCGGGTCGGTGTCGACCAGCCGGAAGGGGATGCCAAGCTGGTGCATGAGCAGCCGCGGCTTGTAGCAATTGCCCGAGTTCTGCATCGAATAGAGGGTGTAACCGGCCATGGCCCTTCTCCGCTTGATGGCGGAGATGCTACGGGGCGCGGTCGGCCTCCGTCCAATCAGATCGGTTGTCGGGTCGCATCACCGGATTCGATGCGAGGCCGTGTCGTGCCGCCCGCTACGCCCTCCGTCCGGCGGACGAGAAGGGCGAAGCTCGCGATCATGGCGATGGGCCCGAGCGGAACCAGGATGGCGCCGGCGACCGCGCGGGCGATGAGCGGCACGAGCCAGAGGCCGGCCAGCGCCGTCGCCTCCCATGGCGCGAAGCCGTGGCGGAGGCCGTTCATGGCGAGATAGGCAATGGCGGGGGCGAGCACCATCAGGTCGTAGTCGAGGCTGAAGGGGCTGGCGAGGAGCGTGGCGAGCGCGAGGCCCGCGGCCTTCAGCGGGTAGCGTGCGTTGCCGCGCCAGAGCCGGATGGCGAGGACGAGGACGACGAGGCTTGCCGCGCCCTGGATCCCGTAGGCGAGCGGCACCGATCCGCCCCAGAGCCGGATGACGGCGAAGATCGACTGGATCTTCTCGTAGCCGGGCCCGCCGGCCTCGAGGAGCGCCGCGCGGGTGAAGGCGGTGGAGGCGAGGAAGGCCTGCCAGATGTCGATGCCGAAGACGGCGGTGGCGACGACGGCAAGCGCCGCGACGGTGGCGATTGCGGCGGCGATGGTACGCCACCAGCCGCCGGCGGCGAGGGCAAAGGGGATCACCAGCCCGAGCTGCGGCTTGTAGGCCATGAGCCCGAAGAAGACGCCGGCGAGCACCGGTCTCGGCCTCAGGAATGCGAGCGCGAGGCCGAGGAGGGCGGCGCTGAGGAACCCGTTCTGGCCATGGCCGGCATTGACGAAGACGGCCGGATAGGCAGCGGCGAGCAGGATCGCCAGCCGGTCGAGCGGCCGGCCGGGCGCGGTCGAGCGGATGACGGCGGCGATCGAGAAGAGATAGAGCGCGAAGGTGCCGGCCTGCCAGACGGCGAGCGCCACACCGTAGGGCACCAGCGCCAGCGCCGCCGCGACGAGGAGGAAGAAGGGCGGATATTGCCAGGCGTAGAACTCGGTATCCGGGCCGAAGATCGCCTTCTCGCGGGCGTGCTGCCGGGCGGGATCGAAGGGCGCGGCGCCCTCGCCGTCGAGGATCAGCGTGCCGGCGGCGTAGAAGCTCGCGAAATCGGTGCCGACCGGCCGGCCGCGATAGTCGGTCAGGCCCTTCGCCGTCCCGATGATGGCGGAGAGGGCGACGGCCGAGAGGATGAGGCACGCAAGCGCCACCAGGCGGATGCGTTCGCGGGTGAGCCAGCTCCCATCGCGGAGCGCGGCGAGGAGGTTCTGCATCGCCACTTCCTAGCCCGGCCGGCTTAAGGACCGGTTCCCGGTGTGACAGCAGGCCTTGCATCGGAAGAAAAAGCATCCGACATGTCCGCTCCGTCTCGAGGAAAGGATCGTCGCCATGGAAATCACCGACCTGAAGAGCGTCCAGGCCCCGCTGAAGGACCAATACCGGCAGGACCCGGAATCGGCGGTGGTAACCCTGAAGGCGAAGGGCGCTCTCAGCGAGGGCATCACCTGCTCGGTCGAGACCGGCAAGGCCCTCGTCAAGGCGGGCCTTCACCGGGCGACCGGCGGTGACGGCATGAGCCTCTGCTCGGGCGACATGCTGCTCGAGGCCCTGGTCGCCTGCGCCGGCGTGACCATGGGTGCGGTCGCGACCTCGCTCGGCTACAAGATCGACGACGCGAGAGTCTATGCCGAGGGCGACATCGATTTCCGCGGCACGCTCGCGGTTGCCAAGGACGCGCCGGTCGGCTTCCGCGACATCCGCCTGACCTTCGAGGTCGACGGCGACCTGACCGAGGAGCAGCGGGCGACCCTGATCAAGCTGACCGAACGCTATTGCGTGGTGCTGCAGACCATCCGTACGGCTCCGCCGGTCGCGGTGAAGATCACGGGGCCGGCGGCCTGACGGGCAAGCCCCAGCAATCACGGTCGATGATCTTCGGGATCAAGGGAGATGGAGAAGGCACAAGGTCTAGAGGAGGCAATCGGCGTCTTCGTCGGACTCGTCAATCTCGCCGAATATGGCGTTATCATCTGGATAGTCGTCACCGGAGTCCGGCTGATCCGGCGCCGCGGCGAATATGCAGTCGGTGGAGCGCTGCTTCTTGGCCTTGCCGCGATCCCGTTCGTCTTTTGGGTATTCGACTTGAAGAAGGATCAGGAGCTCATCGAGGCCAGGCGGGTCGAGATTGCTTCCTGGCCGCGCGAGAAACTCGACCCAGACAATCTGCCGGACGCGATTCGGGTCGGCGGGAACTACAGCGCGACGACCGCAAAGAAGCTCGCTGGCCTAGGTTTCTTCAACGACGCCTATGGGGAAGGCGAGAGGGGTGAATGGTATCGCTATTCCTATACCGGTGCGCCCGGTTGTCCGCGTACCGAAAAAGCCGGCTACTCGACCCCGGACTTCTGGAAGACGTCAACGCCCTGTGTGACCGCTGAGCGGATGGTTGCCACCAAATCTGCTGACGCAAACGTTGTCCTGTATCTGAACCGTTCAGGACCGGGGGCGAAGGTGCCAAAGGGGGACGGAATCAAAATCATAAACAGCCTTGAGCTTCGCTCGGGCAACGCGCTTATTGCCTATGTCGACGAGGCGCGGTTTTGGCGCGTCTACACGCCCCCTTTGTGGCTATTCGGGAAACCAATGCGCTATGGATATCGGTTGCCGGGCCCAGAAGTTCCGGACCCGGTCACTTTTGTCGCGCGCGCCATCGGCCGCGGTCCGTGATGCTTGCGCGCGGCCGCGCCCGCCACTAGGGTCCGCCCGTTTTTCCTGCACCCCTCGGAGCCCGTCATGGCCTTCCTTGCCGACTCACTCGCCCGCATCAAGCCGTCCGCGACCATCGCGGTCACCAACAAGGCGCGGGAGCTGAAAGCGGCGGGCCGCGACGTGATCGGCCTCGGCGCCGGCGAGCCGGATTTCGACACGCCGGAAAACATCAAGGAAGCCGGCATCCGTGCCATCCGCGAAGGCAAGACCAAGTACACTGCCGTCGACGGCATTCCGGAGCTGAAGGCCGCCATCTCGGCGAAGTTCAAGCGCGAGAACCATATCGACTACGCGCCTGACGAGATCACGGTCGGCACCGGCGGCAAGCAGGTGCTCTACAACGCGCTGATGGCGACGCTGAACCCCGGCGACGAGGTGATCGTGCCGGCGCCCTACTGGGTGAGCTATCCGGAAATGGTGGCGCTCGGCGGCGGCACGCCGGTCGAGGTCGCGACCACCGCCGCTTCGGGCTTCAAGCTGAAGCCGGAGGCGCTCGATCGCGCCATCACGCCAAAGACCAAGTGGGTGATCTTCAACTCGCCGTCCAACCCGACGGGCGCCGCCTATACGCGGGCCGAATTGAAGGCGCTGACCGACGTCCTGATGAAGCACCCGCATGTCTGGGTCATGACCGACGACATGTACGAGCACCTCGTCTATGACGGCTTCGTCTACACGACGGTGGTCGAGGTCGAGCCGGGGCTGCGCCAGCGGACGCTGACGGTCAACGGCGTGTCCAAGGCCTATGCCATGACCGGCTGGCGCATCGGCTATGCCGGCGGGCCGAAGCAGCTCATCAAGGCGATCGGCACGATCCAGTCGCAGTCGACCTCCAACCCGACCTCGATCTCGCAATATGCGGCGGTCGAGGCGCTCAACGGGCCGCAGGACTTCATCCCGAAGAACGCCGAGCTCTTCAAGCAGCGCCGCGACCTCGTCGTCTCGATGCTCAACCAGGCGAAAGGCATTTCCTGTCCGCGGCCGGAAGGCGCCTTCTACGTCTTCCCGTCCTGCGAGGGGACGATCGGGCGGACCTCGGCGGCGGGCAGGAAGCTCTCGACCGACGAGGATTTCGTCTCGGCGCTCCTCGACGAGGAAGGCGTGGCGGTGGTGCAGGGTTCGGCCTTCGGCCTCGGCCCGCATTTCCGCATCTCCTACGCGACCTCGAACAAGGCGCTGGAAGAAGCCTGCTCGCGCATCCAGCGTTTTTGCGCCAATCTCCGCTGACCGGCACAGGCCGGCAGCGGAGGATGGATCATGCTCTTCGGACGTGCGCCGGCGCATGCGCCGGCGCTGATCGTCTTGTTCGCGCTGGCGGGCGGGGCCGAGGCCGCGGAAGTCGGCGGCTGTGCCGTCTTCCCGGAGGACAATGCGTGGAACGTGCCCGTCGACACGCTGCCGGTCCATGAGCGTTCGGCGGACTATGTCGCCAGCATCGGCGCCGAGGATGGCCTGAAGGCCGATTTCGGGGCGGGGCTCTACGAGGGCTCGCCGGTGGGCATTCCTTATGTCGTCGTGCCGGCGGACCAGGCCAGGGTCGAGATCCGCTTCGCCGAATATGACGGCGAGGAGCCGATGGCCTCGGAGAGCGATCCCGGCCCCTATCCGGTGCCGCCGGATGCGCCGATCGAAGGCGGGGCGGAGGGGACCGGCGACCGCCACGTGATCGTCGTGCAGGAGGGCGATTGCGCCCTCTACGAGCTCTACAAGGCGGTGCCCAATGCGGATGGTTCGTGGAACGCGCTGTCGGCGGCGCGCTACGACCTCGTGGAAAACCTCCTGCGGCCGTCGGGATGGACGAGCGCCGATGCGGCGGGCCTGCCGATCCTGCCTGGGCTCGCCCGGGCGGAGGAGGTCAAGGCCGGCGCGATCCGCCATGCGCTCCGCTTCACTGCGCCAAGGACGGGACAGGCCTTCGTCTGGCCGGCGCGGCACCATGCCTCGCAATCCGACGACCCGGCGCTGCCGCCTCTCGGCCAGCGCTTCCGGCTCAAGGCGGACTTCGACATTTCCGGCTTCTCGCCCGAGAACCAGGTGATCCTCAAGGCGCTGCAGACCTACGGCATGATCCTCGCCGACAACGGCTCGCCGTGGTTCGTGAGCGGGGCGCCGGACGAGCAATGGAACAATGACGACCTTGCCGCGCTCCGGGAGGTCAAGGGCTCGGATTTCGAGGCAGTGGATACGTCCTCGATGGTGAGCGATCTGGACAGTGCCGCGGTGATCGCGCCGTAGTCAGCTCCAGGGCGTCGCGAGCTGGAGTAGCTCGCGGAAACGGATCGCCGCGTCCGGCCGCCGGCGGAGAATCCCGGCGGCGTTTTCGAGGATCAGCGGCGATAGCGCCACGCTCGGATCACGGGCCGTCAGCCGCTCGACCGCCACCACATAGAGTGCGGCGCCGGCGACAAGGGCGGTCGCCTCGTCCGGGAATTTCAGCAGCACCTCGACATAGGGGTCCATGGGACCGGCCGGCCGTATCATCGGCGTGTAGGTGACGATGCGGTGGCGGGCGAGGCTCTCGATGAGGAGCCCGATCACCCGGATGAAATGCCGATAGTCGCGCTCGCCGCCGGCGGACGCGCATTTGGCGATCCATACCGCATAGGCATCCTGCATCTCGGCGATGTTGTAATGCGTCTGCAGGGTGAAGCGGTCGGCGAGGGAAGTGGCGACGGCATCGTAGTGGACCTCGAACTCCACCTGTTCGGCGAGCCCGGCGAGCCGTCCGAACAAACCGTCGGTGCGCGGCGCCGGATCAGCCACGGGAGGGGCCGAGGAGGCCGTTCACCGCGCGGCGGAGCTCGGCCAGGTGCTGGTCAAACGACGGCGCGCCGTGGTTCCCGAAGACACGCTCGTCCATGGCGGCGAGATCGTCCCGCACCGCGCGTATGATGTCGTCCGCCGATCCGGTGCCTGCCGGAAGGCCGCCCGGTCGGTTCTCGTTCGATGCCATGGCGGTTTCCCAACCGATTCGGCTGGAATTCTACACCGGCGCCGGGCGGGCGCGCTCAGAGCCAGCCGCGGCGCTTGAAGTAGAGATAGGGCACGACGGCGGAGGCGACCATGAGGACGATCGCGAGCGGATAGCCGAGGCTCCAGCCGAGCTCGGGCATGTCCTTGAAGTTCATGCCGTAGATCGTGCCGATCAGGGTCGGCGGGAAGAAGATGCCGGTCGCCACCGTCAGGATGCGGATGACCTCGTTCTGCTGCACCGAGATGAGGCCGAGGCCGGCATCGAGGAGGAAATTGATCTTGTTGGATATGAAGGCGACCTGGTCCTCGAGCGAGCGCGTGTCGCGGCCGGCGAGCTTCAGCCTCGCCTTGGCGGCGCCCTTGGTGAAGGGACCGGAAAGGGCAAGACCGGCGAACTGGAGAAGGCGCTCCAGCGAAGCGAGGCTCTCGCGCTGCTTGCCGGCAAGGTCACCCTGCATGCCGATCTCGCCGATCAGCATTTCGAGCTTGCGCGCCGGGCGGCGCGGATCGCTGCGGCGGGCGAAGACTTCCTGGTTGATGCGGTCGACGTCGGCGCTGATCTTCTCGAGCACGTCGGCGCTGCGGTCGATGATCGCCTCGACGAGGCCGAGGAAGACCGCGGGCGTGCTGGTGCAGCCGCTGCTCGGCTTGGTGGCGCGGGCGAGAAACTGGCGGAAGGCGCGCAGGTCCTCGTAGCGGAGCGTCGCGATGCGGTCGCCGGCGACGACGATGGTGAAGGGCGTCAGGACCGGCTTGCCGACCTCGATGCCGGTGAGCAGCGTGGCGGTCATGTAGGTGGCGCCGTCCTCGGTATAGAAGCGACTGGAGAACTCGATCTCCTGGGTCTCCTCGCGGGTCGGCAGGCTCGACCCGAGGAAGGCCTCGGTGACCCGGTCCTCCTCCGGCGTCGGCTGCATGACGTCGACCCAGACGGCTTCGGCGGGGACGCGCCCGTTCTCGTCCAGCGGAATGGCTTCCGGTCCGTTCTCACTCAAACGATACGCAATGAGCATGCCCTGATCCCCGCCGGACGGCCCCGAGCACATGCACCCGTTTGGCTTTCCCCGCAAGCCGTCAGCAGAGGGAGACTGAGGCCGCGTGAAGGCCGCGATGGCAAAGGCTTGACCATCGCGCCGGAAGGCCCGGGACGGCCCTTCCTGCACCGGCTAGGTTCGGCGGCCGTCCCGGACTTGCGGGCGGCCGGCGGCCGGGATAGTTCCGGCTTCCCAACAGAGGGGGATTCCCATGCGACTCAATGTCCTGAAGACGTCCACGGCGGCGCTCGGGCTGACGGTCCTCGCCGCGCTGCCGGCGAGCGCCGACGGCGCCAAGATCGGCGTGCTCGAATGCCACGTGAAGGAGGGCGTCGGGCTGATCATCATGGAAAAGGAGCGCATGACCTGCAAGTTCACGCCGGTCAATGGCAACGTCGAGACCTACTACGGCCAGATCAATGAATATGGCCTCGCCGTTGGCGTGACCGCCGGCACGATCATCATCTGGGGAGTGATCGCGGCCAACACGACCTATCAGCCCGGCACGCTTGCCGGCAAATACGTCGGCATCTCGGCCGAGGCGTCGGTCGGACTCGGCGTCGGCGCCAATGCGCTGATCGGCGGCTCGAACAAGGCGATCGCGCTGCAGCCGGTAAGCGTCCAGGGCCAGGTAGGCGTCGACATCGCCGTCGGCATCACGGACATGGACCTGGTTCCCTAGGAACCGGGCCCGGCCCCGGGCGTTGCCCCTCCGGGTGCGCCGTTTCAGCGCGGCGGGCCCGACACGGCTTCGCCCCAATCGCGGCGGACCACCATCGTGATCGCAACCAGAAAGGGGTGACGAGATGACTGCTTTCTCCGGGATGAAATCGGTCGCGATGGCGCTTGCCGCGGCCGCCGTGCTCACGGTCGGCGCAGGCGAGGCCTCCGCGGCCAGCGTCAAGGTCGGCGTGCTCGAATGCCGTGTCGCGCCGGGCGTCGGGCTGATCGTCGGCTCGTCCAAACGGCTCGCCTGCACCTTCACGCCGACCGGGCGCAAGGCAGAGAACTATTCCGGCCGCATCAGCAAGATCGGCATCGATGTCGGCTTCACCAAGGGCGGCGTGATCGTATGGGGCGTCTTCGCCCCGACCTCCGGCTACCAGCGCCACGCGCTCGCCGGGCACTATGCCGGCGCCTCGGCGCAGGCGACGCTGGTTGCCGGGCTCGGCGCCAACGTGCTCGTCGGCGGCTCGAACAAGTCCTTCGCCTTGCAGCCGTTCAGCCTTTCGGGCCAGACGGGGGTCAACCTCGCCGTCGGCGTGACCGGCCTCGAACTCTACGCCTCGAAGTAGCTCCGGCGCACATCGCCGCGACCTGGAAGGGGCCGCTCTTGTCAGCGGCCCCTTTCCTTGCCAGCATCCGGTCAAGGACCAATTCAATCGGTGGAGACGGCAGGACTGGGCATAACAAGGAGGCACGATCATGGGAGACGGCAACGGCAGAGTGGCCGGTCCGCGGTGCATCGCACTCGTGGGTCCATTCGCCAGCGGCAAAACAACCCTGCTTGAAGCAATCCTGGCGCGGACCGGCGCGGTAACCCGACAAGGGACGATTGCCGAAAAGAACACGCTCGGCGACGCGTCGCCCGAAGCGCGCGCCCATCAGATGAGCGTCGAGGCGAATGTCGCCGAGACCGAGTTCATGGGCGACCATTTCACTTTCATCGACTGTCCCGGCTCGGTCGAGTTCGCCTTCGAGGCGGAAGGGGTGCTGGCCGGCGTCGACCTCGCCGTCGTCGTCGCCGAGGCCGACGCGAAGAAGGTCCCGGCCCTGCAGGTCATGCTGAAGATGCTGGAGGACCGGCGGATCCCGAGGCTCCTCTTCCTCAACAAGATGGACAAGGCGGAGGCGGGGGTGCGCGAGACTCTCGACCTGCTGCAGCCGGCGAGCGGCGTGCCGATGGTGCTCCGCCATATCCCGATCACCGAAAAGGGCGTCACCACGGGCTTCGTCGACCTGGCGCTGGAGCGCGCCTTTGTCTATCGCGAGCATGCGCCGAGCGAGCTCGTCGACATGACCGATGAGACGCGCAGCGCGGAAGCGGATGCGCGCTATGCGATGCTCGAGAAGCTCGCCGACTACGACGACGGGCTGATGGAGCAGCTCCTCGAGGATATCGAGCCCGAGCGCGACAAGATCTTCTCCGACCTCGTCGCCGAGATGCGCGCCGGCCAGATCTGCCCGGTCTTCATCGGCGCGGCCGAGCACGGCAACGGCGTCGGGCGGCTCCTGAAGGCGATCCGCCACGAGGCGCCGAGCATTGCCGATACGCGCAAGCGCCTCGGCATCGCCGGCGGTGGCGACGCCATCCTGCAGGTCATGAAGACGCTGCACACGACCCATGGCGGCAAGCTCTCCATCGCCCGCGTCCTGACCGGTTCGGTCGGCGACGGCGCCGAGCTCACCGGGCCGGACGGCCCCGTCGGGCGCGCCGCCGGCATCTTCCGCATCATGGGGCAGCAGGCGGCGAAGCGCGACGCCGCGCAGGAAGGCGAGACCGTCGGCATCGGCAAGCTCGATGGCGCCAGGACCGGCATGACGCTTTCGACCGGCAGGGCGGCGCCGGCGCAGCTCGTGTCGCTGGTGCGGCCCGATGCCGTGCTCGGCACTGCGCTCGCCGCGGTCGACCGCAAGGACGAGGTCAAGCTCGCCGCGGCGCTCACCAAGGTTGTCGAAGAAGATCCGTCGCTCGCCATCAGCCATGTTGCCGACACGGGCGAGACCATCGTCGAGGGGCAGGGGGAGATGCACCTTCGCGTGACGCTCGAGCGGATCACCGGCAAGTACGGCGTCGTGGTGCACACCCACGAGCCGACGGTGCCCTACAGGGAGACGATCCGCGGCTCGGCGACCGTGCGCGGCCGGCACAAGAAGCAGTCCGGCGGCCACGGCCAGTTCGGCGACGTGGTGCTCGAGATCAAGCCGCTGCCGCGCGGCGCCGGCTTCGAGTTCACCGAGGCGATCACCGGCGGCGTGGTGCCGCGCAACTACATCCCCTCGGTCGAGGAGGGCGTCAGCGAATACCTCGCCCGCGGGCCGCTCGGCTTCCGCGTGGTCGACGTGGCGGTGAAGCTGACCGACGGCTCGTACCACACGGTCGATTCCTCCGACATGGCCTTCCGGACGGCGGCGCAGGTCGGCATGCGCGAGGGCATGCCGCAATGCCATCCGGTGCTCCTGGAGCCGGTCCTGAAGGTGGAGCTCGCGGTGCCGTCGGAGGCGACGGCACGGGCCAATGCGATCGTCTCGCAGCGGCGCGGGCAGCTCCTCGGCTTCGACGCGCGGCCGGGCTGGCAGGGCTGGGACGTGGTCGAGGCGATGATCCCGCAATCGGAGATGCGCGACCTGATCGTGGAACTGCGCTCGGCGACCGCCGGCGTCGGCACCTTCCGGGCGCGCTTCGACCATCTGGCGGAACTGACCGGCAAGCTCGCCGACCAGGTCATCCAGCGGTCGGGCCAGAAGGCGGCGTAGCAGGGGCCTCAAAAGAAAGCCGGGCCACGAAGGCCCGGCAGTCTTTGCCGCATCAGCAACGCGAGCGGCAATCCTTCCAGAGGGGAACAGCCGACGCTGCGAGGGCATCCGCAGGGAGGGAACGGAGGCGAATCACTGCATCGACAGGATCAGTCTATGACGATCTCTCAAAACAGGACCCTAATACTTCTGGATAACGAAATATCCAGAAGTACGCGATAATTCTGCAACATATGCGCCAGTATTGGCCTAGTAGGGCCAGTTCTGCGCCTTGGCGATGAGGAAGTCGCGGAAGACATGGACGCGGGCGGAGTTCTTCAGCTCCGCCGGATAGACGAAATAGCAGGCGAAGCTCGGCACCTCCACGTCGGGCAGGATTCGCTGCAGGCCCGACTCGGGCTCGACCATGTAGTCGGGCAGGACGGCGATGCCGATGCCGCGCTCTATGGCGCTCTTGATCGAGAAGATGTTGTTGATGGTGAGGATCGGCTCGCGTGCCTTCTCGCCGGCGCGGCCGGCGGCCTCCAGCCAGTTCACGTCGCGCAGGTATTGCGGGATCGGCACGCCGTAGCTGACGATGCGGTGCTGGTCGACCTCCTCCAGCGTCTTCGGCGTGCCGTGCTTCTCCAGGTAGGTGCGATGCGCATAGATGTGCATGTGCACCGTGAAGAGCCGCCGCTGGATGAGGTCGGGCTGCACGGGCTGGCGGAGGCGGATGGCGACGTCGGCCTCGCGCATGCCGAGGTCGAGCTCCTGGTCGTCGAGCACCAGGTGCAGGTTGATCGAGGGATGCAGCTCGAGGAATTCGTGGATGCGGTCGGTGAGCCACGTCGAGCCGAGGCCGACGGTGGTGGTCATCCGCAGCGTGCCGCTCGGCTTCTCATTCGATTCCGTCAGGCGCGAGCGCACGCCCTCGAGCTTGACCAGGACGTCGTTGGCGGCACGGAAGAGATGCTCGCCCTGCTCGGTGAGGATGAGGCCGCGGGCATGGCGGTGGAAGAGGGGGACGCCGAGGTCCTGCTCCAGCGCGCTCACCTGACGGCTGACGGCCGACTGGCTCATGTTGAGCGCCTCGCCGGCATGGGTGAACGAGCCCGCCTGCGCGGCGGCCTGGAATATGCGCAGCTTGTCCCAATCCATGGTGCGCGCCCGATCGTTAAAGCTATTCGGCCGCCACGGCCGGCTGGTGCTCTTCGGCGGCGAGGAAGCGCTCCGCCTCGAGCGCGGCCATGCAGCCCTGGCCGGCGGCGGTCACCGCCTGGCGGAAGGTTTCGTCGGTGACGTCGCCGGCGGCGAAGACGCCGGGCACGCTGGTCGCGGTGGAATCGGGCGCCGTCCAGATATAGCCGGAGGGCTTGCGGCGGAGCTGGTCGCCGACCAGTGCCGTTGCCGGCGCGTGGCCGATGGCGACGAAGACCCCGTCGGCGCGCAGCTCGGTGCGCTCGCCGGTATGGAGGTTGCGGATGGCGAGGCCGGTGACCTTGGGCGGCGGGCCGTCGAGGCCGATCACGTCCTCGACGACGCTGTCCCAGATGACGTTGATCTTCGGGTTGGTGAAGAGGCGGGCCTGCAGGATCTTCTCGGCGCGGAACTCGTGCCGGCGGTGGACGATGGTCACCTTGGTGGCGAAGCGGGTAAGGAAGGTGGCGTCCTCGATCGCCGTGTTGCCGCCGCCGACGACCACCACCTCGCGGTTCTTGAAGAAGAAGCCGTCGCAGGTGGCGCAGGCCGAGAGGCCGAAGCCCTTGAACTTCGGCTCGGAAGGCAGGTTCAGCCACTTCGCCTCGGCGCCGGTCGCCACGATCAGCGTATCGCAGGTATAGACCGTGCCGGAATCGCCGAAGAGCCTGAACGGGCGGCGCGAGAGATCCATCGAGGCAATGAAGTCATTCTCGATGCGCGTGCCGAAATGCTCGGCCTGCAGGCGCATCTGGTCCATGAGCCAGGGGCCCTGGATGACCTCGGCAAAGCCCGGATAGTTCTCGACGTCGGTGGTGATGGTGAGCTGGCCGCCGACCTGCACGCCGGCAATGAGCACGGGCTCGAGCAGGGCGCGGGAAGCGTAGATCGCCGCCGTGTAGCCGGCGGGGCCGGAGCCAATGATGATCACCTTGGCATGCATGGCCTTCGTCCTTGAAGGGGGATTCCTCGCGTGAATCTATGGTCAGCCCTTCCGCATTTGCAAGGCTCGGGCTGCTGCTATGCGCGTACCTTCCCCGGAAAAGAGCGGGAAGCCGGCTGAATTCATGCGGAGAGAACTGAAGACGGGGGCGCAGGAAGAAGCGCCGGCGGATTGCGTTGGCCGGCCGGCGCCAGAGCGGAAAGGCCCAGGCCTCAGGCGTATTTGACCTTCACCACCTCGTAGGAGCGGGCGCCGCCCGGCGCCGCGACCTCGACCGTGTCGTTGACCGACTTGCCGATGAGCGCGCGGGCGATGGGCGAGGAAATGGAAATCTTGCCCGACTTCACGTCGGCCTCGACGTCGCCGACGATCTGGTAGGTCTTCTTCTCCTCGGTGTCCTCGTCGACGAGCGTGACGATGGCGCCGAACTTGATGGTCTTGGAGCCGACGAGCTTCGACACGTCGATGATATCGGCGCGCGAGAGCTTGTCCTCGATCTCGGCGATGCGGCCCTCGTTGAGGCCATGCTGCTCCTTGGCGGCGTGGTATTCCGCGTTCTCGGAAAGGTCGCCATGGCCGCGCGCCTCGGCGATCGCCTCGATGATGCGCGGGCGCTCGACCGAGGTCAGCCGCTTCAGCTCGGATTCCAGCGCCGCATGTCCGGCAGCCGTCATCGGAACCTTCTCCATCGCCCATATTCCTTCGTTCGTACCGGGCGGAACCGAATCCGCATCCGATGATAACACTGGCGCGTCAGCCCACCGGGCCACGCGGTTTCTTCACTTGCTGGACGCAGCCCGCAGAAAGGACCGCTCCCCACGCCGGCCGGGAAGCCGGTCAGGCTGCCTTGGTGAAGTAGGATTGCAGCGGCCGGACTTCAAGATTCCCCGCCCTGTAGGCCTCGATCCCGAGCGACACGGCGACCGCCCCGGCGATCGTGGTGTAGTAGGGGACCTTGTGCAACAGGGCGGCGCGCCTGAGCGACCGGCTGTCGGATAGGGCCTGCGCACCTTCCGTAGTATGGAAGACGAGCTGGACTTCACCGTTCTTGATAGCATCCACAATGTGCGGCCTGCCTTCAAGCACCTTGTTGATCTTGGTGCAGGCAATGCCGTTTTCCGCGAGAAATCGTTGGTTGCCGCTGGTGGCGATGATCCTGAAACCGGCCGATTCCAGCCGGCGGACGGCTTCGATGATCTTCGGCTTGTCTTCGTCGCGGACCGAAACGAAGAGCGTGCCGGAGGTGGGCAGCAGACTGCCGGCGCCGAGCTGGCTCTTGGCGAAGGCGATCGGATAGTCGCGGTCGAGCCCCATGGCCTCGCCGGTCGAGCGCATCTCGGGGCCGAGCAGGGTGTCGACGCCGGGGAAGCGGGCGAAGGGGAAGACCGCTTCCTTGACCGCGACGTGGTTCAGCGGTTCAGACTTGAGGCCGAAGCTCGCGAGCGGCGCGCCCGCCATGATGAGCGCGCCGATCTTGGCGAAAGGCGAGCCGACGGTCTTGGCGACGAAGGGCACCGTGCGCGAGGCGCGCGGGTTCACCTCGAGCACGTAGATGTCGCCGTCCTTGATGGCGTATTGCACGTTCATCAGGCCGACGACGTTGAGGGCGAGCGCCATCTGCCTGGTCTGGCGTTCGAGCTCGGCGAGGATCGCATCGGACAGCGAATGGGGCGGCAGCGAGCAGGCGCTGTCGCCGGAATGGATGCCGGCCTCCTCGATGTGCTCCATGATCCCGCAGATGAAGACGTCCTTGCCGTCGGCGAGCGCGTCGACGTCGACCTCGATCGCGTCGTTCAGGTAGCGGTCGAAGAGAAGCGGGTTCTTGCCGAGGACGGTGTTGATCTGCCCGGTCTTGTCGTTCGGGTAGCGCGCCTTGACGTCGGCGGGCACGAGCTCGGGCAGCGTGCCGAGGAGGTAGTCGGACAATTGGTCCTCGTCGCGGATCACCTGCATGGCGCGGCCGCCGAGCACGTAGGAGGGGCGCACGACCAGCGGCATGCCGAGCTCGCCGGCGACGAGGCGGGCCTGCTCGACCGAATAGGCGATGCCGTTCTTCGGCTGGCGGACGCCGAGCTTGGTGAGAAGCTTCTGGAAACGGTCGCGGTCCTCGGCGAGGTCGATGGCGTCGGGCGAGGTGCCGAGGATCGGCACGCCGGCGGCCTCCAGCGCGGCGGCGAGCTTCAGCGGCGTCTGGCCGCCAAGCTGGACGATGACGCCGTGGAGCGTGCCGCGGCTCTGCTCGACGCGGATGATCTCGAGCACGTCCTCGGCCGTCAGCGGCTCGAAATAGAGGCGGTCCGAAGTATCGTAGTCGGTCGAGACGGTCTCCGGGTTGCAGTTGATCATGATCGCTTCGTAGCCGGCATCCTTCAGCGCGAAGCAGGCATGGCAGCAGCAATAGTCGAACTCGATGCCCTGGCCGATGCGGTTCGGGCCGCCGCCGAGGATGATCACCTTCGTGCGGTCGGAGACGCCGGCCTCGTTCACCGGGGCGCCGGCGAAGGGCCGCTCGTAGGTCGAGTAGAGATAGGCGGTCGGCGAGGCGAACTCGGCGGCGCAGGTGTCGATGCGCTTGAACACCGGCGTGACGCCGAGCTGGTGGCGGAGGGTCGCGACCTCGGCCTCTTCCCTGCCGGTGAGGGTGGCGAGGCGGGCGTCGGAGAAGCCGAGGGCCTTAAGGCTGCGGAGCGGACCGGCCGTCGTCGGCAGGCCGAGGCGCCTGATCTCGCGCTCCGATTCAACGATCGCCTGCAACTGCCTGAGGAACCACGGATCGATCTTGCAGAAGGAATGGATCTCCTCGACCGATACGCCGAGACGGATGGCCTGGGCGCAGCGCAGGAAGCGGTCGGGCGTCGGCGTTCCGAGCGCGGCGCGGATGGCGTTCTTGTCGTCGCCATGGCCGAGGCCGGGGATCTCGACCTCGTCCAGGCCTGACAGGCCGGTCTCCAGCCCGCGCAGCGCCTTCTGCAGCGATTCGGCGAAGGTGCGGCCGATGGCCATGACCTCGCCGACGGACTTCATCGCGGTGGTCAGCGTCGCCACCGCACCGGGGAACTTCTCGAAGGCGAAACGCGGGATCTTGGTGACGACGTAGTCGATCGTCGGCTCGAAGGAGGCGGGCGTGGCGCCGCCGGTGATGTCGTTGTCGAGCTCGTCGAGCGTGTAGCCGACGGCGAGCTTCGCCGCGACCTTGGCGATCGGGAAGCCGGTCGCCTTGGAGGCGAGCGCCGAGGAGCGCGAGACGCGCGGATTCATCTCGATGACGACGAGCCGTCCGTCTGCCGGGTTCACCGCGAACTGGACGTTGGAGCCGCCGGTCTCGACGCCGATCTCGCGGAGCACGCGGATCGAGGCGTCGCGCATCAGCTGGAATTCCTTGTCGGTGAGCGTGAGCGCAGGGGCGACGGTGATCGAGTCGCCGGTATGGATGCCCATCGGGTCGATGTTCTCGATGGAGCAGATGATGATGCAGTTGTCCTTGCGGTCGCGCACCACCTCCATCTCGAATTCCTTCCAGCCGAGCACCGATTCCTCGATGAGGACCTCGCTGGTGGGCGATGCGTCGATGCCGCGCTCGACGATCTCGAGGAACTCCTCGCGGTTGTAGGCGATGCCGCCGCCGGTGCCGCCGAGGGTGAAGCTCGGCCTGATGATCGCCGGCAGGCCGATGATCTCCAGCGCCTTCAGCGCCTCGATGAGCGAATGGGCAAGCTCGGAGCGCGGGGTCTCGAGGCCGATGCGGGTCATCGCCTCGCGGAACAGCTCGCGGTCCTCGGCCTTGTCGATGGCCTCGGCCGTGGCGCCGATCATCTCGACGCCGAACTTGTCGAGGACGCCCATCTTGCGGAGCGACAGGGCGCAGTTCAGCGCGGTCTGTCCGCCCATGGTCGGAAGCAACGCGTCCGGGCGCTCCTTCTCGATGATCTTGGCGACGATCTCCGGCGTGATCGGCTCGATATAGGTCGCGTCCGCCAGCTCCGGATCGGTCATGATCGTCGCCGGGTTGGAATTGACCAGGACGACGCGGTAGCCCTCGTCCTTCAGGGCCTTCACGGACTGGGTGCCGGAATAGTCGAACTCGCAGGCCTGCCCGATGACGATGGGGCCGGCGCCGATCACGAGGATCGACTTGATGTCGGTGCGTTTGGGCATGCGTCTCGCGCCAAAAAGCCCCGGTGCCGCATGGGCCGCCCGGGGCGGGAATCTTTGCAAAGCTTCAGGCTAAGCCGGCCTTATAGGGGAAAGCGGGGGCAGGGGGAACCCCCGGAGGACGCCTGCCTCGACGCGCGGAACGGAACGGCGACTCCGCCGTTTGTTTGCCCTATAATTGCGATGGATTGTCGGTGCGGGATGCTTCCCGCGCCTCACGTGGGAACGACGAAGACATGCGCTGGCAGGACAGACGCGAAAGCAGCAATATCGAGGATCGCCGCGGGGACAGCGGCGCCGGCGGCGGATTCAACCTGCCGGGCGGCATGGGCGGCCCGCGCATGGGGTTGCCGGGCGGCGGTGGCGGGCGCCTCAGCTTCGGCGGCATCGGCATCGTCCTGGTGATTCTCGCGGTCGCGTGGTTTGCCGGCATCGACCCGACCCGGCTCCTCGGCGGCGGTGGCGGCCTCCAGTTCCCGAGCGGCAGCGGTAGCGGGACCGGGACCGAAACCGGCCAGACGGGCACGCCCGCCGACCAGCAGGGCAAGTTCGTCGCCTCGGTCCTCGGCGATACCGAGGATGCCTGGACGGCGATCTTCAAGAGCATGGGCAAGACCTACGAGCCGCCGACGCTCGTCCTCTTCAGCGGGCAGACCTCGTCGGGTTGCGGCACGGCGACGGCGTCGGTCGGGCCGTTCTACTGCCCGAACGACCACAAGCTCTACATCGACCTCGCCTTCTACGACGAGCTCAGCAAGCGGTTCGGCGCGCCCGGCGATTTTGCCGAGGCCTATGTGATCGCCCACGAGGTCGGCCACCATGTGCAGAACCTCCTCGGCATCCTGCCGCAGGTTGACGCCAAGCGCCGGCAGGTGAGCGAGACCGAATCCAACGAGCTCTCGGTGCGCCTCGAGCTGCAGGCGGATTGCCTTGCCGGCGTCTGGGGCAACTCGGCGCAGAAGGAAGGCATTCTCGAGCAGGGCGATTTCGAGGAAGCACTGAACGCCGCCGCCGCCGTCGGTGACGACCGGCTGCAGAAGCAGGGGCAGGGCTACGTCGTGCCCGACTCCTTCACGCACGGCACCTCGGCGCAACGCGCGGCCTGGTTCAAGAAGGGCTTCCAGTCCGGCGACATCAATTCCTGCGACACATTCTCGGGCAGCATCTGAACGCGCAGCGCAGATGGCATGGAGCGGGCGGCATGCCGTCCGCTTCGCCGCCGGGCGTCGATGGGGCTAGACTTCCGCCGGGGAGCGATTCCGGGTGGAGGTCGTGATGAGCCAGGATGCCTTTGCGAGCATGGCCAAGCAGCTTCTCGAAGCGGACGAGGGGGAGCTTCGCCCGCACGAGAAGAAGGTGCTTGAGAAGATTCTCAAGCGGCTCGCCATCTCGCGCTACATCGAGAAGGACTACCAGGAGCAATCGACCTTCGGTCAGCGGGTGGCGGACCGGGTAGCCGAGGTCGGCGGCTCGTGGACCTTCATCATCGGCTTCTTCGTCTTCATCTTCCTCTGGATATCGATCAACACCTTCATCCTTCTCGACCGCGCCTACGATGCCTATCCCTTCATCCTCCTCAACCTCGCGCTCTCGCTGCTCGCCGCCGTGCAGGCGCCGATCATCCTGATGTCGCAGAACCGGCAGGCGGCGCGCGACCGTCTCGCCGCCGAGCACGACTACGAGGTGAACCTGAAGGCCGAGATCGAGATCGCCGCGTTGCACGAGAAGCTCGACCAGATCCGCGCCAACGAGCTCGCCATCCTCTGCCGGCAGATCAAGCACGAGCTCCAAGGCGAGGGGCGTAGCTGAGGTGGCGGGGCGCTACCCGCGGCCGAGCAGGCGCTTCAGCGGTGGCGCGGCGAAGTTCAGAAAATAGGCCCACATGGCGTGCCCGGGCGAGAAGAGGCTGATCACGCCCGAGGCGAGCGCGGAGGCGATGAGCACGCCCAGCTCGAAGCGGCCGCTATCCGTCGACGGGCGGCCGTTGTCGCGCTCGTCCAGGTAGGAGATGAGGATCGCCAATGCCGCGCAGAGCGTCATGTTGGCGGCATAGAGCCAGATCGCCGGCGACAGCTCGAAGCGGCCGAGCACCATCATCGAGAAGGGCATGCAGGTGATGAAGAAGAGCTGCCCAAGCACCGCCCAGGTGAAGGCGCTGCTGACCACCTCGGAGCCGTCGCGGGGCCGTGCCCGGCCGAGCCAGAACACGGCGAGGACCAGGAAGGTCACGACATAGGCGATCAGCGTGCCCTGGAGATCGAGGAGGGCCTTGATCAGGTCGCCGGGACCCGTCGGGTGGAAATCGTCCGGCAGTTCGAGATTGATGACGAGAAGCGTCATCGCGAAGGCGTAGACGCCGTCGGTCAGCGCGTCGAGCCGGTCGCGCGGAAGGAAACCCGCCGGCTCGGCCATGGGCCTCAGGCCCGCTCGCGCATCAGCTGGACGAAGCGCTCGAAGAGGTAGCGGCTGTCGCGCGGGCCGGGCGAGGCCTCGGGGTGGTACTGCACCGAGAAGACCGGCTTGCCCTTCAGGCGCAGACCGCAATTCGACCCGTCGAAGAGCGAGACGTGGGTCTCCTCGACCGTGTCGGGCAGCGTCCGGGTGTCGACCGCGAAGCCGTGATTCATCGAGGTGATCTCGACCTTGCCCGTGGTCAGGTCCTTCACCGGATGGTTGGCGCCGTGGTGGCCCTGGTGCATCTTCACGGTCTTGCCGCCGAGGGCGAGGCCGAGCATCTGGTGGCCGAGGCAGATGCCGAAGGTGGGCGTTCCGCTCGCGATCACGTCGCGGATGGCGGGCACGGCGTACTTGCCGGTCTCGGCGGGATCGCCTGGGCCGTTCGACAGGAACACGCCGTCGGGCCGGTGGGCGAGGATCTCCTCGCCGGTCGCGTTCGCCGGCAGCACCGTCACGCGGCAGCCGTGGTCGGCGAGGAGCCGCAGGATGTTCCGCTTGATGCCGTAGTCGATGGCGACGACATGGTGCTCCGGCCGCTCCAGCCGGCCGTAGCCCTTGCCCCATTCCCAGGACGTCTCGTCCCAGGTGTAGCTCTGCCCGGTGGTCACGTCCTTCGCGAGGTCCATGCCGACGAGACCCGGCCAGGCCCGCGCTTCAGCGAGCAGCGCGCCGCGGTCGAACCTGCCGCCGCGATCATGGGCGATGACGGCGTTCGGCAGGCCCTTCTCGCGGATCAGCGCGGTGAGGGCGCGCGTGTCGATGCCGGCAATGCCGATGATGCCGCGCGCCTTCAGCCACAGGTCGAGGTTGCGGGTGGCGCGATAGTTGGACGGGTCGGTGATGTCGGTCTTCAGCACGCAGCCGCGGGCGCCCGGCGAGGCGGCCATGTTGACCGTCTCGATGTCCTCGTCATTGACGCCGACATTGCCGATATGCGGGAAGGTGAAGGTGATGATCTGCCCGGCATAGGACGGGTCGGTCAGGATCTCCTGGTAGCCCGTCATGGCCGTGTTGAAGCACACTTCCCCGACCGCTCGGCCCTCGGCTCCGATGCCGTGACCTTCGATCACGGTGCCGTCGGCGAGCGTCAGGAGGGCGGTCGGGCGCGGGTCGGCCCAGGCGGTATCGGACATGGCTGGTTCCGGGGATCGGGAGTCGGGCGGAAACTAGGCCAGCGTCCGGGCCACGTCAAAGTCTTAAGAATGTCGAAACTCTGCCGGCGCGAAGGCCCCGCCGATTAACCTTCGCTTCAAGCTTGGTGCCTAGCGTCCGGCACAGGCAATAAAGGGCGCCCGCCGTGGCCAGACTTCTCAAGCGCTTCTGTCTGGATACCGAAGGCTCCGTCGCGCTGGAATATGCGCTGATCGGCGGAATCGTCAGCGTTGCCGTCATCGTCGGCGCGCTGTCCATCGGGACCCATCTCAACGGCGCGCTCGCCTCGATCGCTCCCTGGATGAAGTGAGACGGCCTCAGCCGTCCAGTTCGGGATAGTGCCGGAAGATTCCGTTCTCGTTGAACGGGAGGCGGCGCGGGCTGTCGAGATAGGCCGCGATCCGCGGGCGTCCTGCGACGCGGTCGCGGAGGGCCGCGACGCGCGGGCTCTTCTTCTCGGCACGCCGCATGGCGCGGGGAAAGGCGTAGCGCAGGCCCTCGACCACCTGGAACAGGGAAAGATCGGCATAAGTCAGCCGCGCGCCGACCAGGTATCCCCTGCCATTATCGGCGAGGATGCGCTCGAACCATTCGAGGAAGAGCGGGATGCGGCTCTTTCGGAAGAGGGCGGCGCGGCGCGCGGCCTCCTGCTTCTGGTCCTCGTAGTAGAAGTCGCCGCCGAGCGGGTGATGGCTGTCATGGGCCTCGACGACGAGGTCGGCAATGGTGAGCTGGATCTGGTGCGTCCACAGCCGGCCGCGTTCGCTCGCCGGGGCGAGGCCCAGCTGCGATCCGAGATAGAGGAGAATGCCGGCGGTCTGGCCGACGATCGTCCGGCCATGGCGGAGGAAAGGCGGGGCGAAGGAAGCCGGCCGGCCTTTCGCCGCCTCGAGAAGGCCCATCATCTCGCGCATGCCGCCCGGCTCGCGGGCGACGTCGCGATAGTCGATGCCGGCCTCCTCGAAGGCGAGGCGGACGAATTCGCCCCGTCCCTGGATGCCGGGCCAGTAGAAGAGCTCGTAGCGCGCCGCCATGAGCTCTCCTCCCGCCCGCTACTGGACGCGCTGGAACTGCGCGCCCTCGTTGGTCATGAACGTGTTTCCCTGTATGCGCGCGAAATAGCCGACGCAGGTGCTGTTGCGCTGCATGTCCGAGAAATTGACCATCACGTAAAGCGAACCGTCGTTCTGGCGGACGGCCGCGAACTGGCCGTGGCCCTGGTTCTCGCTGCAGAAACTGGTGCCGGCGGTGCAGGTCTTGTCGCGGTATTCCCAGTTCCCGGTGGGCTGGAAGCTCTGGTACTGGTAGCTGATCATGTTCAGCTGCGGGGCAGGAATCTCGGTGTACCAGACGCCGGAGATCATCTGCGCCCCCTGCATGTCATTGGCCTGCATCAGCTGCATGAAGGTCTGCGTCTGCTGCTGGTTCACCTGGCCCTGCGGCGTCAGGCATTGCTGGAACATGGCGGCCTGTGTCTCACCAGCAACAACCACCGTCGCGAGCGCGAGGGCGGCAACTTTCCATGCCGTTTTCATCTGAATGTCAGCCCCGTTGTTGATGCCCCACCACAAAGCCTATTCCGGCCCCGGCGCCGGAGCAAACCGGAAGGGAACCGCGCGGCGCGGGGGAGATCAGAGCACCCGCGCCGCGCGTCAGTCCCCAGCCCGCCCCGAGGGGTAAACCGGCTATTTCTTCGGCGGCTCGTCGTCCGCTGCCGCCGTCGTCATGACGACGAAATCCTTGCCGCTCTGTGTTTCCTTGCTGATCGAATCGTCGGTGATGACCAGCACCATGCCGGGCACCATGCGCTCGCGGATCGCGGCGACGACGCTCGGGCCGGCGTGGACGCGCTCGATGGTCGAGGCATCGGGCAGCATGGCATTGGCGCCATCGGCATAGCCGATCGCCTCCCAGCGCAGGCCGCGCGCGGCGTTGTCGGTGCCCGAAAGGACGAAAACGTTCGACTGGAACGGCTTGTCGGGATCGCTGATCGCGACCGAGCCCTCGGCGACCACGTCGCCGTTCTGCATCACGATGACCTTGCGGTCCCTGGTCGATACGAGGACCGAGGTGGCTGGCTTCGGCGCATCCTCGTCGGAGGCGAGCTCCTTGCGCTTGGTGTCGGCGATGTCGGCGAATTCCGAGCGGTCGTAGAGGCCGCCGAAGACGCCCGGATGGCTAACCGATTCGGGATCGGTGTAGCTGCCGGCGATGACCACCGGCGTGCCGACCTTGGTTATGCTGTAGAGCAGCTCGGCGAACTTGTAGGGCAGGCGGACGCAGCCATGCGAGGCCGGGTAGCCCGGCAACTGGCCGGCATGGAGCGCGATGCCCGACCAGGTCAGCCGGTTCATGAAGGGCATGTCGGCGTCATAGATGTTGGAGACGTGGTCCTTGTCCTTCTCCAGCACCGTGAAGACGCCGGTCGGCGTTTCGTGGCCCTTCTTGCCGGTCGATACCGTCGAGACCGCGACCTTGGTGCCGTTCCGGTGGGCGAAGAGGCGCTGGCTCTTGATCGACACGACGATGGAGAGGGGGCCGCGGGGCGCCGCCTCGGGCGTCCAGATGAACTGGCCGGGCTTCAGCTTGCTCGGATCGGTTGCGACGGCGGCCATGGCCGGCAGCACGAGGGCGCCGCCGGCGAGCCCGGCTAAGCTCACGAGTGCACTACGGCGCGTAAGGCCCTGTCCTTTCGACATCTTCATCCCCTTGCAAAGGCAATGTGCGGTCGTCCGCGTCGGTGGCGCAATTCTAGCGGAGGCCGATCACGCCGGCCTCAGGTTTTTTCACGATGACATGATTTGTCATCCGATCGGCGCGGGAATCCGCCGTCCGGGAGGTTGCCGCACAACCGGCCGCTTTGTGCCACGAAAGGTCCGCAATAGAATGCTTTTCAGACCGGCGACCAGAAAAGAAAGCAGCTCCGGGGAGAGCTCGTGATGGCCAGGAGCCGCAGGCAGGCGGGAGAAGACCCGCGCCCGATCATAACCTACTCGCACATGCCGCCCGAGATGGTGGACGGCCGGGAGGAGCCGCATGCGCTCGATCCCGAGGCCGCCATCATCGACGCCGTCGAGGTGCCGCTCGTCGCCGACGGCGACCCGCTCCGGGCTCCGCGCCGCGCGCCCGATCTCCGGGTCACGGACCGGGTCGGTCCCGACCTGCGGGCCGACGTCCGCGACGATTCGTTCGGCGACGAGGATGCCATCGCCGCGGCAGTCTTCGACGAGCCGCGCCGCCGCCGTGGCGGGCGCCTGCTCTTCTTCGTCGCGCTGATCGCGATTGCCGGCGGCGCCGGTGCCGTCGCCGCCTCGCTGGGCGTTTTCGCCCCGCCGCCGAAGGTTGCCGCGCCGCTTGCGACGAGCGCCGATCCGGCGGCCGAACTGATCGCCATCCACAAGCAGATCGATGCCCTCGGCGACGCCTCGACGCCCGAGGCGCAGGCCGAGCTCGCGAAGCTCACCAAGCGGCTCGCCGAGCTCGAGCAGAGCGGCCTGTTCGTCTCCGGCCAGCCGGCCGCCGCCGATGCCGCGCCGGCATCGGATATCGGGCCGGCGGTGCGCCAGATCTCGCTGACGCCAGACGACGCTGCCACGGAGACGGCGAAGCCCGCCGCCGAGCCGCCGGCCCCGCGAGTCCGGCCGGCCAAGCCCGCCACGAGCGAAGTTTCGGTCGCCCCGGAAGAAGACATGCCGGTGGCCGAGCCGATCTTCCCGCGGCCCCTGAAGCCCGCGCCGAAGGCCGCCGCCGTCCCGCGCCAGCCGGCGCCGGCGGGCGCGGCGCCGTCCGACGACGGATTCATCGCCTCGGTCGAGAAGGCGCTCGCCGACAGCAACGCGAACCGGCCGGAGGCCGCACCTCCGGCGCAGCCAATGGGCGATGCCGCACCTCTGGTCCTCGGCGCGCCGCCGCAGCCGCTCCGGCCGCCGCCGATGGCGTCGGCTCCGCCGGCCGAGGCCGCCCCGATCGCGATCGCGCCGCAACCAGGCGATCCGGCCGCACTGCCGAAGCTCGACACGGATGCGGCCGATCCCTATGCGCTGCCGGCTCCTCCTCCGGTCGCGGTCGCAGAGCCCCCCTCCGACCTGCCGCCTGGTCTCAAGCTGCCGCCGGCGGACATCCCCAACGTCTCGGGCACGGGCCAGCAATACTGACGCGGGTCACCGCGACCCCTTGACCTTGCCCTTCGCCGCCTTTCATCAGGGGCGGGGACGGCAGGAGGTGTCATGGCGGTGTTTTCGGATTTCGAGCGGATCGGCCAGCCGCTGGCGACGCGGCGGGTGTTCTTCCGCCGCCTCGGCCGCAATCTCGGGCTGGCCGCGGTGCTCATCGGCGTGTCGCTTGTCGTCGGCATCCTGGGCTACAGGCTGCTCGAGGGGCTCGGCTGGCTCGATTCCTACGCCCATGCCGCGATGATCCTTTCCGGCATGGGGCCCTATGACGAGCCGGCCAGGCCGTGGTCGCGCTTCTTCGAGGGTACCTACGCGCTCTATAGCGGGCTGGTGGTGGTGGCGACGACCGGGCTGGTGCTCGCCCCGATCTTCCACCGCATCCTGCACGGCCTGCACGTTCCGGATGATGACGACGAGGCGCGGGACGCGAAGGCAAAGAAGGGAACGGCGGCGCTCAAGCGGAGCGCCGCCGTCCGCTGAAGTGGATGGCCGGGTGCTACTTCGCCGCGATCTCGAAGACGATGGTCGCGACCGCGGTCACGTCGCGGCTGCCCGCCATGATCGGGGTCGGGGCCTTGGCGGCGCGGAGCATGGCGCCGTCATAGGCGGCGAAGACCGGCCGGGCGCCGCCATCGGTATTGACCGAGACGATGCGCACGAGCTTCACGCCGGCGGCCTCGGCCATCAACTCGGCCTTCCTCTTCGCATTGGCGATCGCATCCTTCAGCGCCGCATCGGCCGAGACCTGCGCGTTCGAGACGTCGAAGGAAATGCCGTTGACCTGGTTGGCGCCGGCAGCGACGACCTTGTCGAGGATGGCGCCCGAACCCTTCAGGTCGCGGATGGTGACGGTGACCTGGTTGGAGACCTGGTAGCCGATGACCTTGGCGGGCTCGTCGGGCTGGTTGTCCGGCTGGCGGGCATAAATCGGGCTGATGTTGAAACCGCTGGTGCCGATGTCCTTCTCGGCGACGCCGGCGCCCTTGATGGCGGCGATGGCGGCATTCATGTCGGTGCTGTTGGCTTCGAGCGCTTCCGCTGCGGTCTTGCCGTTGGAGACGACGCCGAGCGTGACGGTGACGATGTCGGGGGTCACCTCGAACGAGCCTTCGGCGGTGGCGGTCAGGGTCGGCGTCACGGTCCTCTCCTCGGCAAAGGCGGGGGCGGCGATCAGCAGCGATGCCGCGACGGCGAGCGAGGTCAGTTTCAACATGGGAGACTACTCCGGGATTGCCCTTCGACGGTCGCCAATCGCAGGCCAATGCGCCGGCATTGGGGCGTCGATGTTCACCGGACATTCAGCTTGGGAAGCTGACGTTCTCACGAGCATCGTTTGGTGGTGCTCTCAGTCTGCTGCGAACCAGTCTCACATTTCGTCTTCGGCGATAACAGGGAAGAAACAGGGAAAAATCGTCAGTTTCTGAAACCCATCGTTTTTCTTGGCCATCAATTGCGCCGCATTCCCAGCAGGTTGCAGTCGAATTCCCTTTCTCAAGAACAGGGAACCAAGCCCGCCTTATCAGGGCGAACTGGTCTTGGACGAAGTCGAGCGACCAGCGCGCGTTGACCCCTGGCTTCGACCAGGATCGGGGTGCGGCTTCCAACCGCCCGCCGCCGGGCCCTGCGCTTGCGAACCGTCAGACCTTCCTCCTGGTAGATCCGGTAGATGCGATTGGTGCCCGAGGGCTCCCTTTCGTCGCAATAGGATGAACAGCCGTCGGTAGCCGAACCGGCGCCGCTGATTGGCAAGCTCGTGTAGACGCGCGCGCAACTCGGCCTCAGGCGGTCGCCGACAGCGGTAGCGGACCATCGTGCGATCGGCGGCAATGAGAGTGCAGGCCCGGCGCTCGCTCATCGCCATCGCGCTGCGAAGATGAGGACAGCCTCGCGCTTGGCGGCGGGCTCTACCATTTTTTGTCAGAAGTCCCTTCAGCGCGGCCGTGTCGAGCACGGCTTCCGCCAGCAGCTTCTTCAGCTTCCGGTCCTCCTCCTCCAGCGCCTTCCTCCTCCAGCGCCTTCAGCCGCCCGGCTTTCCGACACGTCGAGGCCGCCGTACTTGGCCTTCCAGTTGTAGATCGTGGCTTCCGAGACTCCGTGCTTGCGCGCCAGATCGGCCGTCTTCGCGCCCGCCCCGTGATCCCGCAGAACCCCGATGATCTGCTCTTCCGTGAATCTGATCCGCTTCATTCGTCCGTCCCTCCCGTAGGGCCGGAACTCTAAATCTCCGTGGAGGAAATCTTCAGTGGCAGGTCACAGCTGGAGATCAGCCAGAAATGCCACATTGGCATGCCCCACTACCTGGTTAGCCAACAGTATCCCGTTGGACACCGTGTTTTGCCATGACCGCAGCCTGATGCACTGTAGCGGCGCTGATGCCCCAGCAACCGCCATGCGCCAGCTCGGCAAAAAGATCCGGGCACATACTCGTTTTCCGGTGAGGGCGAACTTCACGCGATGGAGTTCAGCCATCCGCTTCAAGACGGACAGATTGTTGCGGCAGGGTCGATTTCTGAAGACAAGGACCAGTAAAGGTACGTCGCCCTGCAGAATATTCCACCGGCGGACAGCCGCGGCGCGTTGCAGAGATTCGGATTCGCTCACTCATGGCAAGCCCTTGGGAATGACATCGAGCTTTGTCATACCGAAGCGGCCTCTCTCTCGCCCTCGACGGTGGCGACACAATCAACCTCGATCAAAATGCCGTAAAGTCCAGCGGCGACGGTTGTCCGGACCGGATAGGGGGGCTGGAACAGCTGGCCGTATATGGCATTGAACTCTTCGTAATTTTGCATGTCACTTAGATAGACGTTGACCTTGATCGCGCTGGCGAGGGATGTGCCGGCTGCTTTCAGCAGCGCGGCGATATTCGCAAACGTGAGGCGCGTCTGCTCCTGAATATCATTGCCGCAAATCTCATTCGTCTTCGGATCCAGCGGACCCTGGCCTGCCACGTAGACAAGATCACCCACGATCAGGGCCGGCGAGTAGGGTCCGGTCCCCGAAGGGGCATCAGGTGACGTGACGACTTTCCTGCGCAGCGGCGCCGGTGATGAGTGCGACATTCAGTGCCTCCTAGAAGTGTGAAGCAAGCGTGTCCTTCAACGATCCAGGAGCCGGCCGAGGAAGGCGCGCGTGCGCTGATGCTGCGGGCTCTTGAAGATCTGTTCCGGCTTGCCCTGCTCGAGCACGGCACCTTCATTCATGAACAGCACCCGGTCCGCGACGTCCTGGGCAAAACCCATCTCGTGGGTAACGACGATCATCGTCATTCCCTCCGTAGCCAGCTGGCGCATCACCTTGAGCACTTCACCGACCAGTTCGGGATCAAGCGCGGAGGTCACTTCATCAAAGAGGAGGATCCGCGGCCGCATGGCCAGCGCTCGCGCGATGGCCACGCGCTGCTGCTGGCCGCCGGAAAGCTGGTCCGGGTAAGCGTTGCGACGGTCGCTGAGAGCAACTCTTTCCAGCAATTCGTCGGCAATCGCAGCAGCCTCGTGACGAGGCATCCGCCGCACCAAGCGTAAAGCGAGGGTAAGATTGCCATGCGCAGTCATGTGCGGAAACAGATTGAAGTGCTGGAAAACCATGCCGACCTCCCGCCGGATGGATCGAGCGGCTTTCAGCAGACCGCGGTTGGGCCGATCAGCCGATGCACGCTGAACCGTTACACCCTCGATTCTGATTTCTCCCGCGTTGATGAGTTCCAGACCGGCAACGCAGCGCAGCATCGTCGATTTTCCGCTGCCGCTTCCTCCAATCACGACGATCACCTCACCCTCCGTCACTGTGAGGTCAAGCGAACGTAGGATCCGGCTACTGCCGAATGATTTCGACACGCTGATGAGTTCGACGGCGGGCTCGGGCTCCCCACCGGACATGACGGCTGTACTCATGTGACCCTGTAGCGTCGTTCCAGCGCGGATGCTGCGAGGGACAGAGGGTAGGTAAGGGCAAAATACATGCAGGCCAGGGCCGTGTAGAGTTCAAGCGGACGGAAGGTACGAGCCACATCCGTCTGAATCTGGTAGGTGAGCTCAGGGACTGCGATCATGGTGAGCAAGGAGGAATCCTTGATCAACCCGATCAGCACGTTGCCGGTGGCCGGCAGGACACGGCGCATGGCTTGGGGCAGCAGGACATAGACGAAGCTCTGAAGCCGGGAGAGCCCGAGCACCGCTGCGGCGTCCTTCTGACCCTTATTTATCGATTCAATGCCGCTTCTGAACACCTCAGCCAGGAAAGCGCCTGCATTGAGTGACAGCGCTATCACGCCGGCGCTGACGGGGTCCAAATTGATGCCCACCAGAATGGGAAGGACGTAGAAAATCCATATGAGCTGAACAAGTGCAGGCGTCGTCCGGAAAAAGTCGATGTATACGTAGGCAATCTGGGAGAGCGGAAACCGGCGCGAGATGCGCATCAGCGCCGCAAGGAGTCCGACGACGTTGCCCAGCAGCAAAGACAGGATCGATACGAGGGCAGTGTACTTCAGCCCGATCATCACGATCGTGATCATGCTTGGCGCGAATACCACGCCCCAGTCGAATTTGTAGTCCATGCCCCCACTCCGATCGGTGTCGGGTCACCGCCTAGCGGCCCGTCCATGGGCAAGCCCGTCGAGCGGCACGGCGCCACCCGACGGCTGCCTGTTCGGTCTTCTCGCTTAAGCTACTTCAGCGAATTTTCGACGGTGAGCCACTGCTTCTTCATGTTGTCGATGTCGCCGTTCTTTGTCTCCTGGTCCAGGAACTTGTTCATGGCGTCCAGCAGCGCGGGGCTCTCCTTCGGCAGGCCCCAGGAGATCCCGACAGGCAAAACCCCGTTCGGATCGTTCGGCAAAGCGTAATAGGGATATTTGCTCTCCAGCGGCTCCACCAGATAGCTTGAAGTCGAAAGCACGTCCGACCGCTTGCTCTCCAGCTCCGAGATCAAATCCGAAACCGATCCGTTCGGTATGGCGCGGTAAGTGGCATTCGGCAGAAACTTTCGCGTGGCTTCGTCGTTGTCGGATCCAGTGACGAAGGTCACCACCACTTCCGACTTGTTCATGTCCTCTACCGACTTGAGGTTCTTGGCGTTGTCCTTGCGGATGAGGAACGACGTGCCGGTGTAGCTATAGGGTGTCGTGAAGTCGATAACCTGCTGGCGTTCCGGCGTCGCATTTATCGACGCGCCGATGATGTCGTATTTGTTCGTCTGGAGACCGGCCACGATTGTGGTCCAGCTTGTCGCGACGAACTCGATTTTTACGCCAAGATAGTCGCCGAGCTTGCGGACCAGTTCGGGATTGAACGATTTCCACTCGCCACCCGCCTCCTGGATGGTGAAAGGTGGATCGACAGCGATACCCACCCGCAGCACGCCTGCCGCCTTAATCTTGGCGAGGCCGTCTTGCTCTGCCGAGGCGCTACCGACTCCGGCAACGAGCATGAGACTGAGGATGCAGGCCGCTACGCTGAGAATATTGCGGATTGAGGTTCGAGGCATGTTCGGGATCTCCCTTTCTGTTCCCAATTGTCGGTCTGGCTTTCGTCAATGCCAACAAAGCTTACTGGTGCGGCCAAAGCTGTGGATCGAGGAAGTGCGACGCGTCAGTTTTCTGTCCATGTCTCCAGTCCTCCCTTGGTTGGCGACATCTGGTCCCGCGACCTAATCGCGTTCTGTCACCCTGAACGCTTGCTAAGCGCCGGAAGCGCCCGGGCGAAACGGCCTATGGCCGCGAGGCCAAATGGCGTACAGACGGTCGATGGCAGTGGTGCGGCGCCCGCGTCGACGCCGAGGCGCAGCGCGGCGACGCGTTTGCCGTAGGTGACGAGGTGATCAATGCTCTCCTCGAGAAACACAATCAGCGGCAGCACGTCGCGATAGGCCGCTTCGGCGGCCGCTTCGTCGCCGGCGCGCATGGCGTCGTAGGCCGTCACGAACATGTCGAAGCTCTCGCCACCCGGGATGATCCCGGCCGCACCGGCGCGGAGCACGTCGAGGAGTTCATAGCCACCTCGTCCGTTGAATATGTCGATCTGCCCCTCGACCTCCTCGACAAGCCGGGCGACGCCGACGCTGGAGCTCTCGACCTTGGCAAGTTGGAAATTCGCGTGCCGGCACACCAGTTCGCGCAGCCCCGCATTGGAAAGGCCAATGTTCAGATATTGAGGCGCATTCTGGATGCCCACGGGTAGGTCAACGCGCTCGATGACGGCGCTGAAGAAGTCCAGCAACTGTGCTTCATCGACGTTGCCAACCGGGGGCGGCTGCAGCACCAGCCAGTTGGCGCCGCGGGCCTTGGCGAGCTTGGCGAACTCGATCTGTCCGGTGACGGAGTTTTCAGCGACGGTCACGCTGAGCGGCACGCGCCCCCGGTTCGTTTCGCTGACCCATTCCAGCAATCGAAGACGGTTGGCCGGCGTGAGCTTGTTGACCTCCGAGGCAAGCCCGAGAACCGCCAGGCCGTGCACGCCGTGAGCGATCATCGCTTCCACTGCGGCGACCACGGGCGCGCGCAACAGGTCGCCCCTTTCATCGAAAAAGGCGTAGATCATGGGATAGATCCCGTGAAAGCCGGATTTCGTACTGCCCAAGGCCTCATCCCACTTTATCGTTAAAGTAAGATGTTACCGCTGGCCTCGCCGAGGCGCAAGCGGCTGGCTGCGCGGGTCAATTCTTACGTCGAGTCGCCGACCTGCAGGGTCACCGGCAGCACGATTTCGCGGGCCGTCGATTTCTTGCCGTGCAGTACATCGAGGACGACCTCGCCCGCCGTCGAGCCAATGGCATAGGCTGGGGATGCTGCGGTGGTGAGGACCGGGGTGGTATATCGCCACACGTCGAAGGCATTGAAGCCGGTGACACCTATGGTCCCCGGCACCGACAGGCGCCGTCGGCTCGCCCATTTCAATGCGGCAATTCCGAGCTGATCATTGCCGCCCATGAACGCCTTGGGCGGGCGGGAGCCGGCGAGCTGCTGCGACAGGGCCGCGTCGGTCGCCTCTATGCTGCCATCGCCGCACTCGATGACACGAAACTGCTCGGTCAAGCCGGCCGCCGCGAATGCCGACCGCGCTCCAGCGATGCGCTGCTCTATGGCCGGCCAGGCAACGCTCGGTGCGAGGAAGGCCACCTCATCGAAGCCACGGTGCAGCAGATGGGTCGCCAGTTCCTTGGCGCCACCGAAATCGTCCTGCCTGATCGAGTAGACGCTGGCGTTAGGAGGACCGGGCTCTTGAAACAGGACGATTGGTTGGCCGAGATTCGAGAAGCGCTTGATGAGGCGCTGCCGCGTGTCGCGCGGTCCTGACAGCATGACACACAGGGCGTCGGTCTCGCGGCGCCGTATCAGCGTCGCTTCATGCAGGCGCGCCAGGGACATGCCCTGAACCACGAGGGCGTAGCCGCGGATATTCAGAAAATTGCTGAGCCCGGCGACAAGATGGGTGATGAATGGATCGGCGAGAAACGTAGGCGACTCGTCGATGATGACGATGCCGATGGAGAAGCGCTGCTTTAGCCGCAGGCTACGGCCGCTGGCATTGGGACGGTAGTCCAGCACCTTGATCTGGTATTCGACGGCGGCCCGCGTCTCGTCGGTCATTGCCTCGAAACGGCCGTTCACAACGTTCGACACCGTCATCAGCGAAACATTGGCGGCGCGCGCGACGTCGGCGGCTGTTGTTCGTTTTGCGTCCATGGGGGCTCATGGTGGCAGTGGACTTGGGTGAGAGTGGACGATACCGTCCGGGAAGTTGTTGGAATTGAAGTTGGCGAAGTCTCCGGTGCGCTCGAGCTCAAATCATCCAACGTAGGAAGGTTGGACAGCAGAGCGCGCGCGATGCCGACGACTACCATGAATGCCGATGCCGATCATCGTGCGGCTGAGGCGACGAGCGGCCTCTTGACCATTGGTTGATCCGATCGAGGCCGGCCTGTGGACAGCTTCGTCGCAGACTCGTGGAGTTTGAACGGGAGTTCATTCGCGCCAGAATCACCGGTGGCCGCGAGCGAGCCAAGGCGCGGGTGTGCGGATGGGGCGAAAGCCAAAGCTCACCGACGGGGCTGACTGCCGAGCCATGCCGTGGGTCAACGAGCTGTCCCTCAGGCGTCGCCGCCAGGAGGCGCAAGTAAAGTCGGTCGAGGAGACGTACGGCATTGACAATCTGCATCTCACGGTCGCCAAGGGCTATGTCCGCAAACTCCTTGGCAATTCGCGGATCTTGCGCTGGCTATCGCAGCACCGTCGGGAATACCTCACGGAGTTCCAATCCGTCGCTGAGATAGACAGTCTCTTTCCGGCGAGGTCCGCTGCTGAGTGACAGGAGCGCCGCTAATCGTTGCCGCGCCCGCAAGTACGAGAGATCGGACTGAAAGCGCAATCGATTCTTGGCCATCGACTCCGCACCTGGCGTATTGCGGATCCGGCCGGGCACTAGGAACGCGAGCGAGTAAAGCGATCATAGGCATCTTCTATTCCCATGTCCTCGTCGTCTTCGTCGGCGAGAACGTGAAGCAAAGTCATCGCGTACCCGTTCTGCTGTTGGAGCGTCTGCGCTTCCATCTCGACGCCCGACGGAGTGGAGAGCCAGTCATCGGACGGAACTTCTTCCATCGCCCCGAGAGGCGTCTCATCAGAGCCTCCAGTTAGTTTCGGCAGTGACATCCCTTTTCCAAGCGCAAGACGAGGAAAGTCTCGCGCAACGTCGAAATAGAGCACACGACCGTTTCTGCTGAAAACCACCGCGAGCGTTTCGCCGTGGCACTCTACGTATCGTCGCGCTGCGGCCTCCTTGCTGATATCGAGACTGCTTGCCATCTCCATCACGGCGCCGAGACTTGGCGCGCGGCGAAGATACGGCTTGATATACGACCGCGGCGCGAGCAACTCGATGGCGAAGACATTCGCCTCGGCCTCCTGACGCTGATGCAGGTCTTGCGCGTCGAGACGCCGCTCGGTCATATCCGCGCGGCTGCACCAGAAGCCGTCTTCAGAAGTCGGCCGATGGATCGGGCTCAGGAAATGTAGGAGCTCATGGCCCGCAGTGAACCGCTGCCTCTGCCGGCTGGCGTTCTTGTTTAGGAGAATGGAACCCTCGCCCCGCTCCGCGGTGGTGACCAAGGCTCCCTCGAACGTGGTGAGCGGCTCTATGCGGATGTCCAAGATGTCGAGAGCCATCGCCACCTCGAAGACGGGCACTGCGCCTTTAACGTCTTTAAGCTGGTTATGAATCGCCCCGGCAATTCTGGCCGGGTTGGCGCCGACATCGTCCAGGGCCATACGGTCGAGGCTCAGGCCCATCAGGCTCGACGCGCCTTTCGATTGGCCAGTAGAGATTTCATCATGTCCGCGAGCAGCGCCCGCTCGCGCGGGTCAAGCTTGGTCGCCTGCCGGAACATATGTTGGAGTTCCGGATCTGCGTCGGCGCGCTCCTCACCCATCAGAAAGCCGACGGTCGTGCCGTAGTGATCGGCGAGGCGGCTAACCAGCCCCATGGAAGGGTTGTCTGCACGACCCTTTTCCATCTCCCAAATATGCGCCTTCGACACGCCGACCGCGTCGGCCACCTGCTGCAGGGACTCACCCTTCTTCCTTCGGAGATCGGCAAGGCGCAGTCCGAAACTCATTCCATCCTCCAATAGTCGCGCCACGTTTTCTTGGTCTGCCGGCATCGTAGCACAGCAGTTGTACATGCCGAGCGTTTTCTATATCTTACTATTTCGTTCACTCTCTTCTGATTCCGAAAGGACCCTCCATGCAAAATCAGAACGTCGAGCTGCTGCCCATTTCCGGTCTGAGACCCTGGGCGAAGAATGCCCGTCGGCACTCGCGCAAGCAGGTCAGACAAATAGCGGGATCCATCAAGCGTTTCGGGTTCACAAACCCGGTACTCATCGACGCCGAGAACACCATTCTCGCCGGACACGGGAGGGTCGCCGCTGCGGAGCAGCTCGCGATGACGGAGGTCCCGTGTCTTCGGATCGAAACAATGACGCGCGAGGAAAAGCGCGCCTACGTCATCGCCGACAACAAGCTCGCCCTGAATGCGGAATGGGATGAGGAGATTCTCGCCGAAGAGCTCAAGGGATTGCTCGACCTGGATATTGGCTTCGACATTGGGATTACGGGCTTCACCATCGCCGAGATCGACACCTTGGTGGACGGACAAGTTCCGCAAGAGCCAGGAGATCCGGAAGACAATCTTCTGCCGCCCGATGGCCCACCTCGATGCCGACCCGGAGATATCTGGCAGCTCGGCCCCCACCGCCTTATCTGCGGCGATGCCTTGGATCGCTGGACTGTTTCCGCCCTCATGGATGGCGAAAAGGCGCAGATGGTGTTCACCGATCCGCCCTACAATGTTCCGATAGTGGGCAACGTGGGCGGTCTCGGCGCAGTCAAGCACCGCGAATTCGCTATGGCCTCGGGCGAAATGAGCCACGCCGAGTTCGTAGCGTTCCTTAGCTCAGCCTTCCGCAACCTGGTCGACTTCAGTTGTGATGGCTCGATCCATCTGGTCTGCATGGACTGGCGTCACATGACAGAGATGCTGGCGGCCGGCACCGACGTCTACAGCGAACTGAAGAACCTGATCGTTTGGGTGAAGGACAACGGCGGAATGGGCACCTTTTATCGCTCTCGCCACGAACTCATATTCGCCTTCAAGAACGGGACGGCGCCGCACATCAACAGTTTCGAACTTGGCCAGCACGGCCGGTACCGAACCAATGTTTGGGAATACAAGGGTGTCAACACGCTGCGCGCTGGCCGGATGGACGAACTTTCGCTTCATCCGACGGTAAAACCAGTGCAATTGATCGCAGACGCGATCAAGGACGTCTCCGCCCGCGGCGGCATTGTCCTGGACCTGTTCGGCGGCAGCGGCTCGACGTTGATTGCCGCTCACAAGACCGGACGTCGCGCCTTCCTCTGCGAGCTCGATGCCGTTTACTGCGACCGGATCATTCGCCGATGGGAGATCCATGCCAAGGATGACGCAGAGCTGATCGCCTGCGGAGTCATCGCCGGCGAGCGACCGGCAGCGAAAGCGGCTTAGAAATGTCGAGACGCGATCCGAAGAAGGCGCTGAAGGTGCGCCCGCCGTCCCCGATATACGAAGTTGGCTACTGCCAGCCGCCTATGGCCACACGTTTCAAACCCGGGCAATCCGGCAATCCATCCGGAAGACCGAAGGGCGCCCGCAGCAAGAACAGGGTTCCAGCGCTGAATGAGGAGCGCCTGAAAAGCCTCATTCTCGAAGAGGCCTACAGGACCATTCGGATCAACGAAGCCGATCGCCAGGTCTCGATCCCGATGGCGCAGGCCATCGTGCGCTCCCTCGCGGTCAACGCGGCCAAGGGCAATCAGCGCGCTCAGCGGCTGTTCACGCAACTGCTCTCGACCACCGAGCGCGAGAACAAACGCCTCCATGACGAATGGCTGCAAACCGCGATCGAATACAAGGTGGAGTGGGATAAGGAACTCGATCGCCGGAAGAGGGCCGGCATTATAGACGCGCCTGAGCCACTCCCTCATCCGGATGACGTTGTCATCGACATAAAGACTGGTGGCGTTAGGATCACCGGGCCGATGACGAAGGAAGAAAAGCCCTACTGGGACGAGCTGCGCACGCGGAAAACGGATAACGAAAAGGAAATCGCCGAACTCGAGAAGATCCTGCGCGACGAACAGGGCAGCCCTTACAGCGACCTGATCTTGCAGGACCTCGAACATGCTCGGAGGATTCGGGCTTTAATCGGCAAGGTGGTTCCAGGTTGAAGGCGACGCAACTCGGTGAGGCTTGCCGTGATCAAGCCGCCGAAGGCGTAGCACCCACGGTGCGGCACGTTCCAAAGTTGAAGCGGCCCGGATGCCTAGCTGACCGCCTTTTAAGGTTACCTTGCATCTCCAATTTTGATGCAAGTTTCGACGGTGTATGGAGGTTCTTCTGCGCGGAGAATCCCATGCGGTACACGGACGTTGTGGTGGTGGGAGGCGGCCTCGCCGGATCCTCAGTAGCGGCGCTGCTTGGCCGTGCGGGAATCGATGCGATCCTGGTCGACCCCCATGAGGCATATCCGGTCGATTTTCGCTGCGAGAAGCTGGACGAGTCTCAGGTGGCTTTGGTTAGGACCGCCGGCCTTGAAGACGTGGTCCTTCCGGCCACTACGACCACCCAAGGGCTCTGGATCGCAAGGTTCGGCAAACTACTCGACCGCACGCCACGCGAACAGCATGGCATTCGCTACGAAAATCTCGTCGGGGCAGTCCGCGTCGAAGCGTCCAGGCGCGCCGAATTTGTGCATTCAAAGGTGGCCAACGTCGCCACCACAACCGATCGACAGACAGTCACTCTGGTTGATGGTGAGAGGATTTCTGCGCGTCTGGTCGTTCTAGCGAACGGCTTGAACGTTGGACTGCGAGATCGACTCGGACTGTTTCGGAAAACGATCAGCGCGTGCCACTCCATCAGTATCGGCTTCGACATGAAGCCGGTTGGGCGTTCCCAATTCGACTTTCCTGCTCTCACCTTCTATCCGGATAAGCCCAGCA
>JAFKKF010000006.1 GCA_017305635.1 Hyphomicrobiales bacterium
GGCCCCTCGTACTCGTCGCCGTGGTTGCCACCTTCGAGGATCACCGTCGGGCCCTTGCCGCCGGCGATCACCGCGATCGGCAGCCGCGTCACCCCCCAGGCATCCCCGTTCGGCGAATGCGGGATCATCACAAAGCCGACCTGCTTCCCGGGCCGGTCAACATCAATCGTCAAAAACGCAGTCGAGCGCGGAGGGGATGACATGTGCGATTCTGCTAGCGTCTGTGGGAGGAGCCAGCAGCCTTCGCTACCGGTTCGTGGTCATAGCGCGTCAGCGGGACGGTGGTACCTGGTGAGACCGGTTGCGGAAATTGCCCGGAACGGTCGGAAGGCCTCCCTCCAAACCTTGGGGGCCGCTGCGGCGGAGCGCTTCCGCGCGACATGGCAGCGAACGTCAAGACGCCGCTCCTCTCCTTGCAGGAAGATCCTTCGAACCTATGGTTATTTACTTACTGATAAGTCAGTATAAAGTCAATCCGCCGCACCGATCCCTATCGACGGGCCCGGGAGACGACGAGGAGGGAAGGATGAAACGCCAGAGGATTTCCACCGGCTCGGCCTACGAAAAGCTCGTTGGCTACTCGCGGGCGCTCGCTGTTGGCGACTGGGTATTCGTTTCCGGCACGACGGGACGCGACCACGAGACCGGCGAGATCCCCGAGGACGTGGTCGAGCAGACGCGCATGTGCTTCAAGACGATCGAACGGGCGCTCGCCGAGGCAGGCTCGTCGCTCGCCGACGTCGTCCGCATGCGCATCCTCATGGTCGATCCGGCGGACGACGCACGCGTCGCCTCCGTCCTCAGCGAGTACCTGAAGCCGGTCGGCCCGGCGCTCACCACGACGGTTGGTGCCCTCCTCGACGCCCGCTTCAAGATCGAGATCGACGTGACCGCCTTGAAGAGCCCGAGCGACGCCTAACGCCGGCGGAAGGCCACGGATGCCGCCCTTGGTTGCAGGCGACCCGCCGCGCTATATTTGCAGCGGAACCGGAGGATTCGGGAAGCGATGCGCGACCAGATCAAGGCCCTTGCCAAGGATCTCCTGATCCAGCGCGGCTATCGCGGGGTGTCGTTTGGCGACCTTGCCTCTGCCCTCAACACGACGCGGGCCAACATCCACTACCATTTCGGCAATAAGCAAAAGCTCGTCAGCGAGGTCCTCAACGACTACATCAAGGCGACGCTGGCCGAGCAGAAGCATGTCTGGGGGGATCCGGGCGCCCGCCTGGTCGACCGCATCGGCCGGACGGTCGAATACAGCCACCGCCGCTATGCGAAGTACAATCCGCCGGGCAAGAGCGGCCATCCATGGAGCCTGATCGCGCGCATGCGCCAGGACAGCGACGCGCTGACCCCCAAGGATCGCGCTTCCCTCCGGCGCTTCGGCGAGGAGTTGCACGGCCTCATCGTCGCCGCCATCGAGGATGCCAAGGCACGCGGGGAATTCGTGGCAACCATGCCGGTGCAGGACGTTGCGCTGCAGCTAGTCGGCGTCGCCAATAGCGCCGGCCCGATCACCCAGGACGCTGGCAATTTCGACCGCCTGGAACAGCTCTACATGGGCTTTGCCCGCATCATTGCGCAGGCCTTCGGCACCGAGAAGGCCGCCGCCGCTCCGAAATACCATCGACGCGATCATTCCGAAGCACATACCCATCGCACACTCCCTTGATGGCTACCGCATCGGCTTCCGGCTTCTGAAGGCCGAAAGCGACATGCTCTCGCGATATTCTCGCTGCGCTATTCGGACGTAGGGATACCCTTACGCCCGCTCCACGATGCCGTGCTTGTCGGCCCACGCCACAAGCGCGAGCCGAGCCATTCCGTTCGCCTGCAAGGGCGATCTATGGGGAGACGCGGCAGGCGAACGCGGTGGCATTCAACCGCCCGAAGATCTCCATTTCGCATAGGCCGCTTCGAGGGCCGGAGCGGCTGAACGGCCGGGTTCGATTCGTTCAGCACGGGAGACCATGACCGCAGCGGCTCTGTCGAGATCGTGGAAGACGCCGCCGCAGACGCCAGCGAGCATGGCGATGCCGACCGACGACGCCTCCTGCTTGTCGAGGCGGACCACCGGGACGCGGAGGCAGTCGGCGCGCAATTGGAGCGCCGGGCGGCTGGCAGCGAGGCCGCCGACCACCACCACCTCCTCCACCAGGCAGCCACAGCGGCGGTAGACGTCGAGGCCGGCGGCGACCGTGAAGGCCGCACCTTCCAGCGCGGCTCGCAGGAGATGCAGCGGGCCATGGGACAGATCGAGGCCGGCGATGGCCCCCCGCTCCGCACTTTTCCAGTCGGGAAAGCGGCTCCCGGTGAGCGCCCCGCGGAACGCCAGGCCGCCGGCGCCCGGTGGGATGGTCGCAAGCGCTTCGGCAAGTTTCCCATCGGCGTGATCGGCGAGACCGAACAATTGGGTGAGCCAGGCAACCGCGCCGCCCGTCAGTCCGGTAGGCCCGCCCACGGTCCAGAGGCCCGGGACGGCGTGCGCATTGACGATCAGGGCTCCCTCGGGATCACGGATAGGTCGCGAAACAGTATGGAGGATGGTGTCCGTCGTGCCGGCGACGTCGATCGTGACTCCGGCACGGACCGCGCCCGCACCGACGGTGCCGGCGGTCCCATCCGGGCAGCCGACCGCGACCGGCGTGCCGGCAGGAAGCCCCGTCGCTGCGGCGGCCTCTTCAGTCATCTCGCCTGCCCGCGCGGGCGCGGCGGCGACCGCCGGCAGGAGGGCAGTGTCGACGCCGAAGCCGGTGACCAGCGCTTCCGACCAGCATCGTCGGTCGACATCGAACAGGCCCGAATAGGAGGCATGGGTCTCGTCGGTGAGCAACCGGCCGGTCAGGCGGTAGACCAGGAAGTCCTTCAGCGAGACAACCCTGACCGTATGCGCCAGGCCAGCCGGCCGGTGGCGAGCCAGCCAGGCAAGACGCGGCGCGAGCATTTCAGGCGTGATGCGCCGTCCGGCGATCCGCAGGCTCTCTGCACCGAACCGATCGGCCAGCTCCTCGGCCTCGGCCTGCGCCCGCGTGTCGGCCCAGAGGATGGCCGGCATCGCTGGGTGCCCCACCCGGTCGAGGAGCATGGTGCCGAGTTGCGCCGTCACGCCGACGCCGCGCACGGCAAGGCTCCCCCGTACCAGCCCCCTGGTCAAGCGAGCGACGTCGTCCCAGAGCGCATCCGCGTCCAGTTCGGCCAGGCCCGGCGCGTCGGCGACGACGCGTGTCGGACAGGTCGCCGCATCGACCTCCGCCCCGTCCGGCGCAATGAGCCGGACCCGCGTGCTCGACGTGCCGACGTCGACCGCGACGAGGACCTCGCGCGTGCCGGAAGCGGCCAAGGCCTACCGGGGCAGGAAGGCCACGGCGCGGACCGGCGAGCCCGTGCCATTGTCGATCTTGAGCGGCAGCGCCATGAAGAAGCTCAGCGCCGGGAGCGCGGCGAGGTTCGAGACATTTTCGAGGATCAGGATGCCCTCGGGCAGAAGCGTGTAGTGCGCGGCGAGCTTGCCGCCCCCGCCGTCGCCCGGATCGAGGCTGATGCAATCGGTGCCGACCAGTTTCACGCGTCGCTCGGCAAGATAGCCAGCGGCGTCGGCCGACAGCCCCGGCCAGCTGTCGAGGAAGCCGAAGCCTTCCGTACCGGTCTTCCAATGCTGCTCCCACTGGAAGTCGATGAGGACGACATCGTCGGCCGCGATGGCGGCATTGTCCGCCTCCCAGGCGCGTATCTGATCCGCCGTCACCTGGGAATTGTCCTTCGCGAAGGGACCGAACTGCATCTTCACGCAGCGGCCGATGAAGGATTCGAGCGGCAGTTCGTGGATATGCTTCCGCTTCGGGCCGTGCCGCACGAAATGGGAGGGCGCGTCGAGATGGGTGCCGGTGTGCTCGCCGAGGACGAGTTGGTTCATCTCCGCCGGATCGCCCATGGAGCACCAGCGCATCTGGAAGAATTTCGGATGCGTCGGATAGGACGGGATACCCGCCTCCAGCAGGCGGGTAAGGTCGACGATGCGGTGATCGGAAAGCGAATCCACCAGCCTCGCCGCCGATGGCGCGAGGCCTTTGGTCGGGACTTTCACCATGGCGCCTTCCTTATTTCTTGATGTGCCGCGCTTCGGCCCGGGCCGTCACCACGGCGATGATCAGCACGGCGCCGTTGAAGATCGGCTGCACCCAGAAGGGGGCGCCGAGGAGGTTCAGCCCGTTGAAGCCGACGGCGAGCAGGAGGATGGCGATGATCGTGCCCGGAATATTGTAGTAGCCCGGACGGTAGCTCGTCACGCCGAGGAAGGCGGCGGCATAGGCGGGGAGCAGCAGGTCCGGGCCGAAGCCCGGATTGGCCGCACCGCTCTGGCCGAGGTCGAAGATCGCCCCGATGGCGACGAGCAGGCCCGACAGCGCGAAGGCGAGGATCTTCAGCCGGCCGGTGCGGATGCCGGCGAGGAAGGCGACGCGCTCCGATCCGCCGGTGGCATAGAGCTTCCGCCCGAGCGGCGTGTGCTCGGTGAAATAGAGCAGGACGAGCGCGATGATGATCGTCAGCCAGACGGTGATGCCGAGGCCGAGGAAGCGTTCCTGCCCGATATAGGTGATGATCGGCGGCACGCCGGAGAAGATCACCTGGCCGCTGCTCAGGGCGAAGGTGAAGCCGCTGAGCAGGATGCCGGTGCCGAGCGTGGCGATGAAGGAACTGATCTCGAACTTCACCGTCAGCAGGCCGTTGATCACGCCCGCCACGATGCCGGCAAAAATCATCGCCGGAACGACGATGGCGGCACCGTAGCCGGCCTGGCCGAGCACCGCCCCGAGCATGGCAAGGAAGCCGATCATATTGCCGAGCGAGAGGTCGAACTCGCCGGCGATGAGCGGAATGATGGCGGCAAAGGCGACGCAGGAAATGACCGCCTGGACGACGAGGAGGTTGGTGAGGTTCTGCGTGGTGAGGAAGCGGTCGGTGGCGAAGTTGAAACCGATCGCCAGGAGCACCAGGAGGAGCAGCGTCGCGTATTTCTCGAAAACGACGCGGATGAAGGAGCGGCTCGCCGCGGGCGCGCCGGCCGAGCGGAGGACGGTGTCGTCGGGATTGCTCATGCGTAGCACCATTGGCTTACCGATTCACGGGTCAGGGTCGCGCCGCTCAGCTCGGTCGCGACCTTGCCGTCCTTGAGGACGAGGACACGACCGCAGATGGCGGCAAGCTGCTCGGGCTCCGTCGAGAAGAACAGGATGCCGAGGCCTTCCCTGGCGCCATCGCGCAGCACTTCGAAGATCTTCTCGCGGGCGCCTGGATCGACGCCGGAGGTCGGATCGTCGAGGACAAGGACCAGCGGCCGCGTCAGCAGCCATTTGCCGAGGAGCGCCTTCTGCTGGTTGCCGCCGCTGAGCTTGTCGAAGAGGATACGCGCCGAGGGCGGCCGCACGTCGAAGCCGGATATGACCTCGCGCAGGACCGCGCTTTCGCTGCCGCGCCGATGCCAGAAGCGGTCGAACTGGGGCAGGACGACATTGTCGGCAACCGACAGCGTCCCGATGCCGCCATTGCGCAGACGGTCCGCCGGAAGGACCGCTAGGCCGGCCGCGATGGCGTCGCTCGGTTCGACCCGCGTCGGCAGCGTCCGCGGACCGATGCGGATCGTCCCCCCACGCCGTGCGCGCATGCCGCCGAGGATGGCGGGAAGCTCCGCGATGCCGCTGTCGGCAAGGCCGGCGACCCCGACGATCTCGCCCGGCCGTACGGCGAAGCTGACGCCGTCCAGCGCCTCGCCCTTCAATCCCGCGACCGTGAGGACGGCGTCATCGGCTTGAACGCCGCGTCCGTCGGCCGGCCTGGCACCGACGGCTTGCCAGAGCTGGCGGACGACGCCGCTCGCACCCTGCACGGCGCGCGAAGCGGGCCGCTCCTTGGTGCCGATCATCTGCGCGACCAGGCCGTCATCGTCCAGCGCGCCAGCCGGGCCGGCATGGACGACGCGGCCGTCCCGGAGAACGGTCACCCGCTGCGCGAGCCCATGCAGCTCGGCGAGGCGGTGCGTGACCATGAGGATGGCGGTGCCGGCCTTCGCGATCTCGCCCACCCGCTCGAGGAACATCGCGGCCTGGCTCTCGGGTAGCGAGGCGGTAACCTCGTCGAGGACGAGAAGCTCGACGCCGGACTTCACCTGATCGAGCGCGATGATAAGGGCAACCAGCGCCCGCTCGGCAGGCGACAATTTGCCGGCGAGCTGGCGCGGGGAAATCTGGAGGCGAAAGCGGCCGAGGAGCTCCGCGGCCTGGTCGTGGAGGCTCCGCCAGCGGATGCGTCCGGCGCCGCTCGTCGGATAGCCGCGAAAGAGCGCCATGCACTCGGCGACCGTCATCGTATCGATAAGCGGCGCCTCCTGGTGGACGACGGCAATGCCGAGCCCGCCCGCCTCGTAGGGCGAGTCGATCGCCGGCAGCACGCGGTCGCCGACGCTGATCGTGCCGCTGTCCGGCTGGTAGACGCCGGTCAGGATCTTGACCAGCGTCGACTTGCCGCTGCCATTGGCCCCGAGAAGGGCGTGGACCTCCCCCTTTTCCAGGGAGATATCCACGCCGTCGAGCACGCGGACGCCAGCGAAGGACTTGGTCAGCTTTTCGCCGGCGACCGCCATGGCCGTTCTACTTCCCCTTCCAGAGCTCGAGGAACTTCGACTTGTAGTCGAAGTTGGCGACCCAATCCGAACCCTCGGCCGGCAGGTTGGTCTTGTCGAGTACGGTGAAGGGCAGGTTCTCGCCATGGGGCTCGATCAGGGGCTGCTTGTTGAGCGCGCGGATGATCTGGTCGGCGATCGCCCAGCCCATGTACTCGTTGTCATAGGCGGCGTCGGCCACCTGAACCATGCCCTTGCGGATGAAGTCGAGGTTCTGCTGGTCGCCGAGCACGCTGATCAGCTTCACCTTGTCGGCGAGGCCGGCCTGGGCAATGGCCGGAACCTGGGTGCCGGCGGCCGGATCGAAGGGGGTGAAGATGTAGTTGGTGTCCGGGTTCGCCCGCAGATACCCGACCGTCATCTGGGCGAGCGTCGCGCCGACCTGGTTGCCGGTGAAGTATTGCTGCGGCGAGACCACGCAGCCGGTACATTTCTTCAGCCCTTCGAGAAGGCCCGCCTCGAAGGCGAGCACCGAGGGGAACTCCTTGTCCGAGAAGATGGCGATGTTGGCCTTGCCGTCGGAGTCCTTGATGATCCATTCGGCGGCGGAGTTGCCGAGAGCGGCATAGTTCGGGCCGACGTCGAAGGCGACGCCGAGGGCACCGTCGGCCGGCTTGACCACCGGGTTGGGGCTGTCGATGCCGTTCGAGCCCGAGACGACGAGGACGTTGGCATCCTTGGCGGCCTTGAGGCCGAGCTGGACCGCAGCAGGATCGACCGCGACCAGCACCACGACGTTGGCGCCCGCCGAGACCGCGTCGAGGATCGCCGAATTCTGCTGGCGGGGATTGCCGCCGCCGTCGACCACGGTGACGTCCCAGCCGAGCTCCTTGCCGGCATTCTGCAGGCCTACGGTCGGCGAGACGCAGCCATGCAGGATCGAGAGGCAGGTGATCGCCGTCACCTTCAGCTTCTCGGGGGCCTTGGCCGGCTCGGTAGGGCCGGCATATTGCGTAGGGACCTGGTCGGCGAGCGCCGGGCCGGCCCCGATGGCTGCCGCGAGCACCGCGCCCGCGAGCACTGCTTTCCACTTCATCGACATGTTCCCTCCACTTCTTCGTGTTGTAGACACCAACGCACGGCCGCCTCGCTGGCGGTCCGGATTCAGACGATCGCCAGCGGCCGCACCATCGATCCCGTGGCACCGGTCACCGGCAGCGGCAGGCAGACGAACAGGAAGTCGTAGACGCGGTCCCGCGCCAGCTCCTCGGGGTTCACCCACTCGATGACGAGCAGGCCCTTCTCGTGGATGAGGAAGCGGTGCACCGGCTGCGGGTCGCCGCGGATACCCGAGGGCGCCACTTCCAGCGCCGCATTGTCGCCGGCAAAGGCGGTGATCCCCTGGTCGACCAGCCAGCGTGCGCCGTCGAGCGACAGGCCCGAGCCATCGGAAAGCGCCATCTTCTCCGGATCCGGCCAGTCACGCATCGTGCCGGTGCGCACGAAGACGAGATCGCCGCTGGCGAGTTTGATCCCTTGCGCCTTGCAGGCGGCCTGCAGCTCCTTCCTTCCGACCGGCTGGCTCTTGCCGAGCCGGTCGAGGCCGAGGGCAGCGGGCACGTCGAGAAGCACGCCGTGGCGGAAGACCGGCGGCAGTTCGGAGGCGTCGTTGTTCAGTGGGCCGAAATCGCCGAGATGCTCGTTGGAAGAATAGCCGCCGTGCCACGCCGCATGCGGACCACAGGTGATGTGAGCCAGCGCATCGATATGGGTGCCCGTATGGGTCGTCCCCATCATGAACTCGGAGATGAAGCCGAAATTGACGCGGTTGACGTCGAGCAAGCGGAGGTCGCGCTGATTCCGTTCGCCGGCCGGCGTGCGATAAGTCATGACATTGAAGGGCGGGTGCCCGGTGGCGAGCGGCATGCCCGGCCACCAGCCGGACGAGAGGTCGTAAGCGCGGCCGGTCTTCGGCATGCGCAACAGGTCAAGCGGAATATCGAAGCGCGTCTGGCGCGCTTTCCCGCCGGCCGGCTTCCGTGCCGCCTTTCTCGCCATAGCCGTTCCTCCTCCCTTCCCGGCGCCCTCCCGGCGCCGGTCGGCATTTCCTCAGATCGCGCCGTCGGCGCGCAGCTTCGCGATTTCCTCTTTGCTGAAGCCGAGCACCTCGCCGTAGACGGCGTCGTTGTCCTCGCCGACCAGCGGCGGCGCCTTGTCGACGGAGCCCGGGGTGGCGCTGAGCTTCACCGGGATGCCGGGCAGCTTCAGGGTGCCGAGCGTCGGATGCTCGACGTCGAGCATCATCTCGCGCGCCGCGATCTGCGGCGAGGCGACGACGTCGGCGATGGTGTTGACCGGCCCCCAGGGGATGCCTTCGGCGGTCAGCGCCGCGCCGGCCTCCTCGACGGTGCAGCCGGCGACCCAGGCGCCGACGATCGGCTCCAGAGCCTCGATGTTCTTCATGCGGTCGCGCACGTCGGCATAGCGCGGGTCGCGAGCCAGGTCCGGCTGGCCCATCGCCTTGCAGAGGCGGGGGAAGAGCGGATTGGTGCCGGCATGGAGATAGATGTGGCCATCCCTCGCCTTGAACACATTGGCGGGGCCGGTCAGAGGATCGCGCGAGCCGAAGCGCTGCGGCGTCATGTCGAGCATGGCTGCGGCCGAGGGATAGGTAGAGAGGCAGGAGAACATCGCGTCGAGCGAGGCGACGTCGACCACCTGACCCTCGCCCGTCTTCTCGCGATGATGCAGGGCGAGGAGCGTGCCGATGACGCCGTGCAGGCCGGCAACATAGTCGGCGATGAAGGTGCCGGTCAGCGTCGGCTCGCCCTTGCCGGTGAGGCTCATGAGGCCCGACATGGCCTGCGCGATGGCGTCGAAGAGCGCCCGCTGGGCGAGCGGCCCGGTCTGGCCGAAACCGGATATGGAGGTGATCACCAGGCGCGGATTGAGCTCGTGCAGGCGCTCATAGCCGAAGCCCATCTCGGCGAGCGTGCCCGGCCGGAAATTCTCGACGAGCACGTCCGAGCGCCGGACCAGCTTCTCGAGGATGGCGCGGGCTTCCTTGTGGCGCGTGCTCAGCGTGATCGCCCGCTTGTTGCGGTTGAAGATCATCGTGTAGACGCTGGCGCCCTTGTAGAAGGGCTCGTGGTGGCGCGCATCCTCGCCGCCCGGGCGCTCGACCTTGATCACCTCGGCGCCCATGTCGCCGAGCATCTGGGCGCAGAACGGCCCGGCGATGAAACGCGACAGGTCGAGGACCTTGATGCCGGTCAGCGGCCCGCTCATCCCGCGCTCCGCTTCTTCGCCGCGGTCTCCGGCTCGTGGGCGAGCAGGAGGCGGCGCGGGTCGATGGTATTGCGGATCAGGTCCACCTCTCCGGCGCTCGGCGGCGCGGTGACCGGGATCTTCTCCGGCACTTCCGGGCGGAAGCCCATAAGCCCGACGACCTCGTCGACCGTCACGCCGGGGTGCAGCGACTTGATGCGCATGCGCCGGCTCTCCGGCGCGAAATCGAAGATCGCCTTGTCGGTGACGACGAGCTGCGGCCCGCCGCCGATATGGATGCCGGCCTCCTCGCGCGAGCGCCCGCCCTTCAGCCAGCCGACACCGGTGATGTAGTCGACCTCGGAGACGAAGACGCGCGGGTGAAGGTCGGCAAGGATGACCGAGCGTCCGGCGCAGGCCTGGTGCTCGGGGAGGGCGAGACAACCGATCAGCCGGATACGCCGGCCATCCTTACCCTTGATCCAGGTCACGTTCAGATTGCCGTACTGGTCAATCTGCGCCCCGGAAACGAAGCCCACATCCACCCTGCCCTTGGCGAACATGTCGAGATTGTCGGCACCGTCGATGAGCCCCGAGGCCGCCCAGGAATAGACGGTCGAGTCGTTCCAGCGCTCGGGCAGCTCCTGCATCTCCGGGCCGATGATCGGGCCGATCTGCAGGTCGAAGCGCGGAGCGGTGGTGAGCTGGGCGAGGCGGCCGGCGGCCAGCGGAATGCCGACGACCAGGCTGAAGGCACGCCCGCTGGTGCCGACGCCGACGAAGCCGATCTCGTCGTTCCGGAAATGCCGCGACAGCTCGGCGACCATGAGCTCGTTGATCGTATAGGCCGGAGCGCTCACGCCACGCTCCACATGCGGAGTTCCGCGAGCTTGCCGGGCGTGGTCGCCAGCGCGAGATATTCGGCATTGTCCTTCGGCTCGAGAACGTGGCGCGCCAGCCAGGTCTTGAAGCCGGTCGCGTCCTTCGCTGCCGCGAGATAGGCCTCGAGCGCGGCGAAATCGGGCTCGTACAGCGTATCGCAATTGCCGGGATGGGCGCCGGTCGGCACTTCCACCACGGCCGTCACCCAATGCTGCGGGATGTAGGTAAGCGTCGGGCGCCGCATGACATCCTCGTGGCGCACGATCTTCTCGACCGTGACGATGACCTTGTCGGCGGCCTTGGCGATGGTCGTGTCGACGTCGTCGGAATTGCGTCCGGGCGGCGCCTGGATATTGCCGTAGCGGTCTGCCCAGTAGCCGTGGAATATGGCGACGTCGGGCTTCGCGGCGGCGACCGCGTGCAGCTTCTCGCCCGAGAAGGGATCGACGATCGGGCGGACGTGCGCCTGGTCCGCCATGCCGGTGCCCTTCAAGACGCGCGTCGGCATGAAGGGGATGCCCATGGCCGCGGCGCGGAAGCGCGAGATCATGGTCGTCTCGGAATAGTCCTCGAGCTCGATGGCACCCGCCTCGGCCGCCCGCCGCACGTTCGGGGCGGCACCGAGCGGCCCAAGGCCCTCATAAGCGGCCTCGACGCGCCTGACGCAGCCGGCGCCGACGAGGAGGTCGACATCGATGCCGCCGACCCAGGTCTGCAGCGTCAGGTCCCTCTTGCCTTGCCTGATGATCTCGCGAATGAGCGCCATCGGATGGCGGCGGAGCATCAGGCCTCCGAGGCCCAGCGTGCAGCCCGACGGGATCAGGCTCGCCGCTTCGGAGAGGCTGATGAGCTTGTCACGCATGTCAGGCCTTCGCCTCGTAGCGGCGGAAGAGCGGGAAGGTCCAGGCATTGGCCCCCGGGTCGATGAGCGCATCGATCAGCCAGGGCTTGCCGGAATCGAAGGCCTTGCGGACCGCGCCGGAGAGGCCGTCGAGCTTGTCGACGCGGACACCCTCAAGGCCGGAGGCGCGCGCGATGGCGGCATAGTCGACGTCGGTGAAATCCACGCCGACGGTGCGGCCGTTGTAATGCAGGATCTGCTCCTGGCGGATGTTGCCGTAGCCCCGGTCGTTCATGACGACGATGCAGATCGGCAGCTTCTCGCGGGCGACCGTCTCGAGCTCGCCGAGCGTCATGCCGAGCGAGCCATCCCCGACGAAGACGATGACCGGCTCTCCCGGCCGCTCGAGCTTGGCGGCGATGCCGGCAGGCAGGGCAAAGCCCATGTTGCCGAAGCCGACAGGCTTCATGTAGGTGCCGGGCCTGGTGATCTCCCAGAGGTAGGACCAGACGCCTGGATTGCCCGCGTCGAACACGGCGACGGCATCCTTCGGCGTCGCTTCGCGGACCGCCGCGATCAGCTCGGCCGGGGCAATGCCGCCAACGCTCGCCTTGCCTTTCTCCGCCGCGCGGGCCCACCACGTGCCGCGCTCCCTGGCGAGGTCGGCGAGCCGCTTTTTCCGCGCCTTGGCAGCGGCGCCCAACGGGGCTGCGGTGAGCGCATCGGCGAGGGCATCGACGACGCCGCGGGCATCGCCGAGCACGCCGAGGGTGCGATCGGCGTAGTAGCGGCCGATCATGGCTTGGTCGACGTCGACCTGGATGATCCGTGGCGGCATCTCCAGCGACCAGCGCGCCGTCGAGATCGCGTTGAGACTATTGCCGACGGCGAGCACCACGTCGGTGTCGGCGAGGACCCGGCTGGACAGCTCGGTCCCCATGCGACTGAGCGGGCCGTAGACGTTCGGATCCGTGGTCGGCACGGCCCCGATACCGTTGAAGGTGGTGATAATGGGTGCGTCGAGGCGGCGGGCAAGCTTCAGCGCCGCCTCACCGGCATCCGAGATCTTGCTGCCATTGCCGAGCCAGATGGCCGGTTTCTCGGCCGCGGCGAGGAGCGCCGCCGCTTCGGCGATGCGTTCGGGATCGCCCGCCGGGCGCTGCCGCGGTGATTCCGCCAGCCTCCCGAAATCGCGGCGGGGACCGATCAGCTTCCGCTCGACCGGCGTCTCCAGGACGTCGCGGGCGAAGTCGAGGAGCACCGGCCCCGGATTCCCGGTCGTGGCCCGGATATAGGCCTCCTCCATCGCCTGCGGAATGCCGCGCACGTCGGCGACGAGCTTTGCCCACTTCACCAGCGGCCGCAGGATGGCGATGTGATCGGCGTTCTGGGCATCGTCCTTGTCGAGGTCGCCGAGGCGGTTGTTGCAGGCAATGGCGATCATCGGACTGGAATCGCGCAGCGCCCCGCCGATCCCGGTGATCATGTTGGTGACGCCCGGGCCGGTGGTGGCGATGCAGACGCCCGGCTGCATCGTGAGGCGTCCGATGGCGTCGGCCATGACGGCGGCGGCGCCCTCGTGACGGGCGGTGACGAAGCGGATCGGGTTGGAATCGCGGAGCGCGTCGGTGATCGCCAGCGTCTGTCCGCCGGGCACGCCGAAGACGAAGCGCACGCCCAGTCCCTGCAGGGCCTCGACGACCAGCTGGCCGCCGGTGACCCTCCCCTCAGTGCTTCCGTTCCGACCGGAACCGGCCATCGTCAACGCTCCAAATGTACGGTCAATACGATTTCCGGGCGGGCCCAGCTCCGCGCGAACTCGACGCGGTCGTTGCTGTCGCCGAAGGCGAGGCGCTCGGTCTGCAGGACGGGCGAACCGACGGGCACGCGAAGGCTGGCGGCGACCTCGGCATCGGCCGCGGCGGCCTTGATGCGCTGATCCGCGCGGCGCAACTCCGTGCCGAAGACTTCGCTGAGGGTCCGGTATAGCGAGCCGCCGCGCAGGGGCTCGCGCGCCAGCGAGGGAAACTTCCCATAGGGGAGGTAGGAGTGATGCACCGAGACGGGCTTGCCGGCGACGCTGCGCACGCGGCCGACATGAACCGCCCGCGCCCCTTTGCCGAGGTTCAATTCGCCCGCAATGTCCGGCGGCGGGTCGATGACGGCCTGGATGAGAACCCGGGTTGCCGCCTCTCCGTGCATGTCCTCGGTGAAGCTGGTGAGCCGGTTGAGGGAGCGGCGGCCCGTCCGTTCATTGGAAACGAAGGTGCCGACTCCCTGCTGTCGGACGACGAGGTTCTCCTCCGCCAGCTGCGCGATCGCCTGCCGGACGGTCATGCGGGCGACGCCGTATTGCTCGGCAAGGATCGATTCGCCGAGGAGACGCGCCTCCGGCGCCAGATCGCCCGAGCGAATCCGGCCCGCGATATCCTCGTAGATCCTCCGATAGGCCGGAACGCTTCCCATGACGCTTCTTGTTGTCTAGACGTCTGGATGTATAGCGTGCATTTTCGGACGGCATTGTCAACTCTCGTGCCGAGACCACGGGCCGCATCGATGCGTTCAATCGAAGGACCACGCCGAAGAGGTGGTTAGGGATGGCGGCGCGCGGAGGCTTGCCCGACGGGAGATCCGGCGCAGACTCCGGTGCAGACGGAGGGCTTGCCGATGATCAGCGAAACAGCTTCCGCAGCCTGCCGCGCCGCCATCGCGCCCCTGGTCGCCGGAAAGGCTGCGGGCGCGGTGTACTACGTGCTCCGCGACGGCAAACCGCTCGTCGATGCGTCCGTCGGCAAGGCGCGCGCCCCCGGATCGCCGGACGGCCATGTCGTCAAACCATTGAAATCATTGGCGCACCCGGCGAGATTCGAACTCACGACCTCTGCCTTCGGAGGGCAGCGCTCTATCCAGCTGAGCTACGGGTGCCTGACGCCATATTCCGCCCGTCGCCGGCGCGGAACAGCGCGTTCATAGCGCAAGGGCAGGCCGGCGACAACGACCCTGGCGGGAGGCGCCGAAATTCGCAGGCCACGGCAGCGATGGCGCCCGCAGCGGCTCCATGTGACCGGCTCCCGGCCGCCGACGCTGCCCCCTGCCTTGCTGCCTTGCTGCCTTGCTGCCTTGCTGCCCTGCTGCCTTGCTGCCTTGTTCCCTTCCTCGCGGTCCCCTCCCTACTTCCCTTTTTCCTGCCCTTGCCCACCGGTCCGCGTCCTGCCAGACCTTCGGCGGGAGGCTTGCTTGGCCGATTTGAGGATCCGCGACGCCCGCGCCGGCGACATCGATGCCCTTGCCGGGCTCGAGGCCGCGTCCTTTCCAGGCGACCGCATTCCGCGCGCGAGCTTCCGCCGGCTCCTCGTCCGGCCGAGCGCGGCACTCCGGCTCGCCACCTCCGGCGACGCGCTTCTCGGCTATTCCCTCCTCCTCTTCCGCAAGGGCAGCACCCTCGCCCGCCTCTATTCCATCGCCGTGGCGCGGGAGGCGCGGAGCCTCGGCCTCGGCCGGAGGCTGATGAAGGATGCGGAGCGAATCGCCCGGGCGCGGGGCTGCACGCGGCTCCGGCTCGAGGTGCGCGCCGACAATGCCGCCGCGATCCGCCTCTACGAGGCGCTCGGCTACCGCGCCTTCGGCCGCCATCCCGGCTATTACGAGGACGGGATGGAAGCGATCCGGCTCGAGCGGGAGCTTTGAGGGTCAGGCCAGAGGCACCCCTCCATCGGCCTTGCCGACAGTTTCCCCGGGTTCGCGGCGGAGCAGCCAGTCGCGCCTGCGGCTTCATCCGCGTCCCCTGCGAAGCGGGAAGGGGGACCGCCGAAGGCGGTAGCAGGGGCGTCAAACTCCCCCCGTGACTCCGGATTCTCTTTTTCCTATATAGATTCCCGCTGACCGGTTCGCCGCGGCGACAGGCCCCCGGCCGGGCAGCGCGGACGAGATGTCCGGCAATAGCGTGTGTGTCGCCATCACTCCTCCAGGGCACCCTTCCGGGACGACATGATCCCTCCCCCAAGCGGCCGCGCGAACCTCGCGCGCCTTACGACGTTGTCGATCCAGCGCGGAGCGCCGGAGCGCTGATCCCATGGCCGACTGGGTCATCATCGTCGACAGTTCCAAGGACTTCCCCAACGCCGACACGCCCCACAAGGTGATCTCGACGAAGGACTACCTTGCCCGCTCCAGCCTCTTCCGCGGCCAGCGGCCGAAGATCATCAACCTGTCGCGCTCCTTCGCCTACCAGACGCGCGGCTATTACTGCTCGCTGCTCGCCGAGGCGCGCGGCCACCGCGTCATCCCCTCGGTCGAGACCATGGTCGACCTCGGCGCGCGCCAGCTCTACGCACAGGCGCTGCCGGAGCTCGACGACAGCCTTGCCAAGTGCATCGCGGCGGCCGACGACAAGTCGGTGCCGGCGCGCATCCTCGTCTATTTCGGCACCGTCGAGGACCATCGCTTCGACCGCTTCGGGCGGCTCCTCTTCGACTGGTTCCGCTGCCCGGTCCTGGAAGTCACCATCGAGTTCGACGACCGGCCGGAGATCAAGAAGCTCGCCGCCGTCCCGGTGACCAGGCTCGCCGCCGAGGAGCTCGCCTTCTTCCATACCGCGCTCCACAACCACACGACGCGCGAATGGCGTTCCAAGAAGGACCGGCCCTCGCCGCGCTTCTCCTTCGCCGTGCTCTACGATCCGAACGAGAAGCTGCCGCCGACCTCCTTCGCCTCGATGAAGCACTGGGCGCGCATCGCCGAGAAGCAGGGCGTCGAGGTCGAGCCGATCACGCGGCGCGACCTCGCGCGGCTCGCCGAGTTCGACGCCCTGTTCATCCGCGAGACGACCTCGATCGACAATCATACCTACCGCTTCGCCCGCCGCGCGGTGCAGGAAGGCATGCCGGTCATCGACGATCCGATCTCGATGATCCGCTGCACCAACAAGATCTACCTGCACGAGCTGATGACCTCGAACGGCGTGGCGGTGCCGCCGACCGTCATCATCGGCGGGCCGGCGGACCTGCCCCGCGCCGCCGACGAGCTCGGCTTCCCGATGGTCCTGAAGGTGCCCGATTCCTCCTTCAGCCGCGGCGTCAGCAAGGTCGACAACATGGCCGAACTCGATGCGCTCGCCAGGGAATGGCTGAAGGATACCGACCTGCTCCTCGCCCAGGCCTTCATGCCGACGACCTTCGACTGGCGCGTCGGCGTGCTCGGCGGCAAGCCGCTCTTCGTCTGCCAATACATGATGGCCAAGCGCCACTGGCAGATCGTCAAGCACAATGCCAACGGCACCTTGCTGGAAGGCGCCCACCATACCATCGCGCTTGGCGAGGCGCCGCCGGCGGTGCTCGATATCGGGCTCCGCGCCGCCCAGCTCATCGGCGACGGGCTCTACGGCGTCGACATCAAGGAGACCCCGAACGGCATCTTCGTCGTCGAGGTCAACGACAATCCCAACATCGAGCACGGCGTCGAGGACGAGGCGGAGAAGGACCAGGTCTGGATCCAGCTGACCCGCTGGTTCATCGACAAGCTCGGCGGCTGACGCCACCCTCGCCGCAACCGGCTATTCTGCCGGACCGATTCTCGATCCTTCCCTCCTTGCGGAAATTCCATGGCCGGAATCACATCCATCCTGCCCGGCGCCGGCGCCTTCACCCATCGCGGCTACCGGCTGTTCTGGCTGGCACGGGTGTTCTCGACCTTCGCCGCGCTGGTCATCAGCGTCGCCGTCGGCTGGCAGGTCTATGACATCACGCGCGATCCGTTCGACCTCGGCCTCGTCGGGCTGATCCAGTTCGCGCCGTCGCTTCTCCTGGTGCTGGTCACCGGCACGATCTCCGACCGCTTCAACCGCCGGATGATCATCTCCATCTGCCAGATCGCCGAGGGCATCGCGGCCCTCGTGCTGCTTCTTCTCACCTGGCACGGCTCCATCACCGTCGGCCAGGTCTTCCTCATCCTGGTGGTGTTCGGCGTGGCCCGCGCCTTCCTCAACCCGGCGGCGCAGTCGCTGGTGCCGAACGTCGTGCCGCCGCAGGACCTGTCGAGCGCCATCGCCTGGAACTCGTCGGCCTGGCAGCTCGCCACCATCCTCGGCCCGGTTGCCGGCGGCCTCCTCTACGGCATCTCGGCGGAGGCCGCCTATGGCGCCGCCTTCGTCCTCTTCGTCGCCGCCGGCATCGCCGTGGCCTTCATCCCCAAGCCGGCGCAGAAGACAAGCAGGGAGCGGCCGACCTGGTCGACGCTGATCGCCGGCTTCGAATATGTCTGGCGGACGAAGATCGTCTTCGGCGCCATCTCGCTCGATCTCTTCGCGGTGCTGCTCGGCGGCGCGACGGCGCTGCTGCCGGCCTATGCCCGCGACATCCTGCAGGTCGGCCCGTGGGGTCTCGGGCTTCTGCGCGCCGCGCCCGGCCTCGGCGCCATCGCCATGGTGCTCTTCCTCGCCTTCCGGCCCGTGCGGGATCATGCCGGGCGGATCATGTTCGTCGCGGTCGCCGTGTTCGGAATCTTCACCATCGTCTTCGGCGCGTCCAAGCTCGTCTGGCTCTCGGTGATCGCGCTCGTCGTCATGGGCGCCGCCGACATGATCAGCGTCTATGTCCGCGAGACGCTCATCCAGCTATGGACACCGGACGAGGTGCGCGGCCGCGTCAGTGCGGTCAACATGCTCTTCGTCGGCGCCTCCAACGAGGTCGGCGAGTTTCGCGCCGGCACCGTCGGCGCGCTCATCGGCGTGGTGCCGGCGGTGGTGCTCGGCGGCATAGGCACGGTGCTCGTCGCGGCGCTGTGGGCGCGCTGGTTCCCGCAGCTCCGCAAGGTCCGCCACCTCGACGCGCCGCGCACGGACTGAGGCGCCCCCCGGGGCGCCGGCGCTTGCGGAAGCGCGGGGCCTTGCCTATTAGTTCCGCGGCTTCGCGGCAGGCGCCTCGCAGTCCTCTCCTCAGCCGGGATCCCCAGTGGCCGATATGCTCGCCTTCGTGCATGTGTCGAAGACCGCCGGCACCACGATCACGGGCATCCTCAGGCGCAATTTCTCCCGCCACCACCTCGATACCCGGGTCATCCAGGACAAGCCGGCGATCACGGCGGCGCAGCTGAAGCGGGCGCAGTGGATCTATCCGCGCATCCGCAGCATTGCCGGCCATGCCGTCCGCACGACCTCCGACCTGCGGCGGGGCTTCCCGGGCATCCGCTTCCATACCTTCCTCCGCGACCCGGCCCGCCGCATCGTCTCGGCCTATCTCTTCGACCGCGGAATCGATATCGCGAAGCGCACCTGGCAGCCGGGCGACGATGTCGCGGTCGAGATGGATTTCGAGCGCTACCTCCGCGGCTTCGGCGACAGCTATTGCCGTATCTTCACGGGCGGGCAGCGCGCCGACCCCGCCATCGAGGCGGTCGAGCGGGAGGTCGCCTTCATCGGCCTGGTCGAGGAATTCGAGGAATCCCTCGCGCTCTTCCGCAACTGGGTGGGCCTGCCGGGCTTCGACGTCACCTATCGCCGGCTGAATGTCGGCTCATCCGTCGCCGGGAAGGGGAAGGCAACCGAAATCACGGCGGCCATCGACCGCCTCGTCGGAACGGTGAAATCCGTGAAGGGGCGCCCGCGCTTCGCGGCGCTGATCGAGGAAGTCACCGCCGCTGACAGGCAGGTATACGGACACGTCGTGCGGGCGATCTGGCCGCGCCTGCGCGAGCGGCATTCGGCCGGCCCCGGCCCCTTCAATTTCGAGCGGGACGAGGCCCGTGCCGACACCCTGGCCGGAAGGGCGTGTCGCAACCTTCTCGGGCGTCCGTTCGTGCACCTGCTGACCGGCCCGGGCAGCCGCTAGACCCCGGCACGGCCGCGTGCCGGCGCTACTCCTTCGCCGGCCTGACCGCGTTCCACCAGACCGAAACGTAGGCGTCCGCTTCCTGCCGCCAGGCGAGGTGGACGATGATCCTCGATCCCGGCCGGTAGGCATCGCCATCGGTCCAGTCGCCAAGGTACATCGGCTCCGCCGGCTGACGCAGGATCACGGTCGCGGATCGTGCCAATCCGAGCCGGTGCCACAGGGTGGCGCCGCGCGGCCTGCCCTTCGTCAGCCGCGTGAACCACAGGCGCGCGCGCCCGCCGGAGGACGACAGGACCAAAGCGCGGCCGGCGAGATCCGAGCGCCGCAGGAGTTCTGCCGGATCGAGGGGCGCGGCAACCATGGCTACTCGTCGTTCTCCGCCTCGAGGTCCTCGACCGCGCTGACCGACCGGATGCGGGCCCGCGCCCGCCGACCTTCGACGCACTGGTCGCCGACTGCAAGACGCATTTCCAAGTGCATGCCTCGCGCCGTCGGCGCCAAGAAGACCCATGCGCCCTGCCTCGCCGCGATAGCCTGCCGGTCAGGGCCGCTCCGCAGCGACGGGCTGATCGTCGGCCGGGTCGGGTCCGAAATTGCAAACTCCGAGGGCTAAGACGTTGAAGGCAAAAGAGAAGAGCGCCGGGCGCAATTTACCGCCCCTTAAACCGCCGCATTTAGCCTGCACCGACCTCTCCGGCATGTGTGCGGCTCCGCCTCGTTCCGGCGGACCGAAGGAGTTGCGAGTCGCGTGGCAGGCAGGAAGCGCAAGGGCGGACGGGTCGAGCCGTCCCGCGATTCGGCGCGCCGCCAGGACGGCACCCTCTCCGTGCGCATGAAGCCGGAAGACCGCTCCGGCGGACCACCGCCGAAGGCGCCTCCCCCAAAGAAAGCCAAATCCGCCGGACGTGGCGGCAGCGCGCGCCGCGCATCGGCGAGGAAGACCAAGCCGAAGCAGCGCGGCGGCGCCACCGGCCTCGGCCGGCTCATCCGGCGCACCCTCTACTGGTCGGTGGTCGCCGGCATCATCCTCTTCGCCGGGCTCGCCGGCGTCGTCGGCTACTACTGGTCGAAGCTGCCGCCGACCGCCGAATGGTCGCTGCCGGCGCGCCCGGTCAACGTGCGCATCGTCGCCTCGAACGGCGACCTCATCACCAATCGCGGCGACACTGCCGGTGCCACCCTCACCCTCGACGAGATGTCGCCCTACCTGCCGGAGGCGGTCGTCGCCATCGAGGACCGGCGCTTCTACTGGCACTTCGGCATAGACCCGATCGGGCTCGTGCGCGCCGCCATCGCCAACTTCCGCTCGAGCGGCGTGGTGCAGGGCGGCTCGACCATCACCCAGCAACTCGCCAAGAACCTGTTCCTCAAGCCCGAGCGCACCTTCGAGCGCAAGATCCAGGAGGCGATCCTCGCTGTCTGGCTGGAAGCGAACCTCTCGAAGAAGCAGATCCTCGAGCTCTACCTCAACCGCGTCTATCTCGGCGCCGGCGCCTATGGGGTCGATGCCGCCGCGCACCGCTATTTCGGCAAGTCGGCGCGCAACCTCACCATCGCCGAGGCCGCCACCATTGCCGGGCTCCTCAAGGCGCCCGGCCACTATTCGCCGCTGGTCGACCCGGACGCCGCCGAGGGCCGCGCGCAGGTGGTGATCAAGGCGATGCGCGAGGCGGGCTACCTCTCCGACCGCGACGCCAGCCTCGCGCTCTCGGCGCCGATCCAGCCGGTCCACGACGTCGCCGGCGGCAGCGGGCGCTACGTCGCCGACTGGGTGATGAACATCCTCCCCTCCTATGTCGGCTCGCTCGACAAGGACATCATCGTCGACACGACCATCGACCTGCGCATGCAGGCGATCGCGGCCAGGGCGGTCAGCGACACGCTCGCCGAGGACGGACAGAAGTTCGGCGTCGGCCAGGGCGCCTTCGTCGCCATGGACCAGACCGGCGCGGTCAAGGCGCTGATCGGCGGGCGCGACTATGCTGCGAGCCCGTTCAACCGCGTCGTCGATGCCCACCGCCAGCCGGGCTCGGCCTTCAAGCCCTTCGTCTACCTCACCGCGCTCGAGCACGGCCTCGCCCCCGAAACGGTGCGCATCGACCAGCCGGTCACGATCAAGGGCTGGCGGCCGGAGAACTACACCCACAAATATCTCGGCCCGGTGACCCTGCAGACCGGCCTCGCGCTCTCGCTCAACACCATCTCGGCGCAGCTCACCGCCGAGGTCGGCCCGTCGGCCGTCGCCGCCACCGCGCGCCGCCTCGGCATCACCTCGCCGCTCACCGCCACGCCCTCGATCGCGCTCGGCACGTCGGAAGTGTCGCTCCTCGAGCTCACCGGCGCCTATGTGCCCTTCTCCAATGGCGGCATGGGGATCATCCCGCACGTCATCGAGCGCATCCGCACGGCCGACGGCAAGGTACTCTACCAGCGAAGCGGCGACGGCACCGGCCTCGTGGTCGACCCGACCTATGTCGCCATGATGAACTCGATGATGGCCGACACCCTCGCCCGCGGCACCGGGCGCAAGGCCGCCATCGCCAATTGGCCGGCGGCCGGCAAGACGGGCACCTCGCAGGATTTCCGCGACGCCTGGTTCGTCGGCTACACCGCGATCCTCACCGCCGGCGCCTGGTTCGGCAACGACAATTCCACGCCGACGAAGAAGGCCTCGGGCAGCAACCTGCCCTCCATCGCCTGGCAGCGCTTCATGAGCGCGGCGCTCGCCGGCACGCCGGTCGCGGACCTGCCCGGCCACTACCGCTTCGGCGATCCGGCCAACCTCGCCAGCGGCGACTACGGCCCCATCGGCCAGCTCGCCGCGCAGCGGTCGGTGACGCTGGAGGATGGCTCCGTGGTCCCCGCCTCGAGCTTGTCGCGGCCCGACCCGGTGCGGACCGATTCCATCGGCGCGCTCGCCGCCGATCCGGACATGGCGATCGACCAGCCGGCGCCGGACGGTCCCGTTCCGCCCGCCGATGTCGGCGGCGGCGATGCCGGCTCGCCGAAGAAGAAGGGCTTCTTCCGCCGGCTCTTCGGCGGCTAAGCGTTTCCAGGAAAAGTGCGAAGCACTTTTCCGTCCGGAAGAGCGACAAGATCAATGACTCGGAGGCGGTCATTGATTCCAGGAAACCATGATCGCCTCCGGCGCCCAAATCATAGCCGTCCTTCCCCGGAACCGGCGGCCCGCTTCCTGCATTGAGAGGCCTTGAAGCGGCACCCCCGCCGTCCTTGCCGGGACCTTCCTCCATGCGCATTCGCATCGGCTACGAGATCAGCTACCAGTGCTCCCAGCCGACGCCGGCGATCCTGACGCTCCGCGTCCACCCGTCGCGCGCCCATGACCTCGAGATGCCCGACGTCATCGTCAGCCGCCCCGGCATGCCGATCCGCGAATACACGGATTCGTTCGGCAATACCTGCAGCCGCATCACGTTCCCGCCGGGGGTGACGACGGTCACCACGGATACGGTCATCCACGATTCCGGGCTGCCCGACGAAGTCGACCCGAACGTCGTCCAGCACCCGGTCGAGGACCTGCCGTCGGACTGCCTCCTCTATCTCCTCGGCAGCCGCTATTGCGAGACCGACCGGCTGATGGAAGAAGCCTGGCGCCTCTTCGGCAATACGCCGCTCGGCTGGGGCCGCGTGCAGGCGATCGTCGATCACGTCCACAACCACGTCGCCTTCGGCTACCAGTTCGCACGGCCGACGAAGAGCGCCTCGGACGTCAATGTCGAGCGCGCGGGCGTGTGCCGCGACTTCGCCCACCTCGCCGTCACCTATTGCCGCTGCATGAACATCCCGGCCCGCTACGTCACCGGCTATCTCGGCGACATCGGCGTGCCGCGCGATCCCGCGCCGATGGACTTCAGCGCCTGGTTCGAGGCTTATCTCGGCGGCCGCTGGTACGCTTTCGACGCGCGCCACAACATGCCGCGCATCGGGCGCATCCCGATCGCGCGCGGACGCGACGCGTCCGACGTCGCGATCAGCAATTCCTTCGGCTGGACGAACCTTGCCGGCTTCCGCGTCTGGACCGACGAGCTGCCCGAAGCGGTGGCGGCCTAGCCATACGCCCGCCGGTCCCGGCACGGCATGCCACCAGCAGACGATCGCGCCGATGACGACGAGCCGCAGTCCCGCTCACACTCCGGTCGAGCCGAAGCCGCCGGCGCCGCGGTTCGAATCCGGCAGCACGTCCATCTCCCGGAGCTCCACCGCCGAGACCGGCGCGACGACGAGCTGTGCGATGCGCATGCCGCGCGTCACCGTGAAGGGCTCCTCGCCGTGGTTGATGAGCGGCACCTTCACCTCGCCGCGATAGTCGGCGTCGATGGTCCCGGGCGCGTTCAGCACCGTCACGCCGTGATTGACCGCGAGCCCCGAGCGCGGCCGCACCTGACCCTCGTAGCCTTCCGGCAGCGCGATGGCGAAGCCGGTCGGGATCAGGGCGCGTTTGCCCGGCGCCAGCACCACGGGCGCATCGACGGCGGCGGCGAGGTCCATGCCCGCCGAGGACACCGTCTTGACCGTCGGCAGCGGCAGGTCGGCGCCGTTGGCCAGCCGCCGGACGAGAACCCTCACGCTCATTCCGTCTTCCCGTTCTTCAGAGCCCCGGCGATGCGCGCGACCAGCCGGCGCGCCACCTCCGCCTTGTCCAGGGTCGGCCAGTCCTCGACGCCGGCGCGGCTGACGAGGCGGATGGTGTTGCGGTCGCCGCCCATGACGCCGGTCTCCGGCGACACGTCATTGGCGAGGATCCAGTCGGCGCCCTTCTTCTCAAGCTTCTTTCGCGCATTGGCGATGAGATCGTTGGTCTCCGCCGCGAAGCCGACGACCAGCCCGGGCCGCCGCTCCTCGTCATGGCCGAGCGTGGCGAGGATGTCCGGGTTCTCGGTCAGCGAGAGCGGCGGCACGCGGCCGGTGCCGTCCTTCTTGATCTTCTGCCCCTGTTCGGTCGCGGCCCGCCAGTCGGCGACGGCGGCGGCCATGACCGCGACGTCGGCCGGCAGCGCCTTGCGAACGGCGGCGAGCATGTCGCGCGCGCTCTCGACATGGACCACGGTCACGCCGGGCGGATCGGGGATCGCCACCGGCCCACTCACCAGCGTCACCCTGGCGCCGGCGGCGGCCGCTGCCGCGGCGATCGCGTGACCCTGCTTGCCCGAGGAGCGGTTGGCGATGTAGCGCACCGGATCGATCGCCTCGTGGGTCGGGCCCGAGGTGATCACCACATGCCGTCCGGTCAGCGGTCCCAAACCGGGGGCGAGCATCGCCTCCAGTGCCGCGACGATCTCGAGCGGCTCGGCCATGCGGCCGGTGCCCGCCTCGCCGGCCTCGGCCATCTCGCCGGCCTTCGGCCCGACGAAGCGGATGCCGTCGGCGCGCAGCGTCGCGGCGTTCCGGCGCGTCGCGCGATGGTTCCACATATGCGGGTTCATGGCCGGCGCGACGAGGACCGGCGACGAGGCGGCGAGCAGGATCGCAGTGGCGAGGTCGTTGGCGGTCCCCGCCGCCATCTTCGCCATCAGGTCGGCGGTCGCCGGCGCGACGATGATCGCCGCCGCCTCGCGGGCGAGGCGGACATGGCCGACGTCATGCTCGTCGTCGCGGTCGAAGAGCTCGGTATGGACCTTGCCGCCTGCGAGCGCGCCGGCGGCGAGCGGCGTCACGAAATGCCCGGCGCCCTCGGTCATCACCACGCGCACGGCGTGGCCGTGCTCGCGCAGCCGGCGGATGAGGTCGAGCGACTTATAGGCCGCGATGCCGCCGCCGATGACCAGGAGGACCGGCTTGCCGCTCACCGGCAGTGCCACCAGTGTTTCGGTCGGGGCGGGCAATGGCGGCGGCTCGGCAGGCCGGGGAGGCTCCGGCAGCGCGGCCGGGGCAGCGACGCCTTCCTCGATCAGGCGGCGCGCTTCCTCCTCCATCGAACGGCCGTTCTCGGCGGCGCGCAGGCGGAGGTTGCGCTTGATCTCCTCGGAGAGCTTGCGGATGGTCAGGAGGGCCATGACGCGATCGTACTGCATGCAATGACTGCAATGCAATCAATCGATGGCGACGATCTCGGCCGTGCCGCCCGGAACCGTGACCTCGTCGCCGACCGCCTTGCCGGCCAAGGCGCGGGCGAGCGGCGCGACATAGGAGATCGTCCCCGCTCCCGGATCGGCCTCGTCTTCCCCGACGATCCGGAACGTCCGCACCCGTCCGGAGGCGTCCCGCAGGGTGACGCGGCTGCCGAAGCGCACCTCCGCATTGTCCGCCGGAGCGGGGATAAGTTCGGCCGAAGCCCGTCGCGCCTGCCAGTAGCGGAGGTCCCGGCCGATCCGCGCCGTCGCATCGCGGTCCCCTGCGGCCGCCGCCATCTCACGCTGCAAACGGACCGTCTCGGCCTCGATTCCGGCCATTCCGGCGGGCGTCACATAGTTCGGATGCGGGGATATCGGGCGCTCGGGCAGCGCCTCGCCCGCGCCGTCGCTTTCCTTCACGAAGGCCCGGCTCATGACGCTTAAACCTATGAGCTAGAACAGGAATTTCAAGCCGACCAGCACCGCCACCACGGCCATGACTACGAGGGCCACCCGCCCTGCCCTGCCGGCGCGGGCCTCGGAGCGGCCGATTTCCTCGATCGTTTCGGGATCGAGACGGAGTCCATGGGTGCCCATCCGGTCCATTTCCGCCGAGAGCCGCTCGGCCCGATCGGCGAGCTTCGGCAGCTCGGCCACCAACCGTCCGATCGAACCAACCCCTTCCGCCACCAGCGAAATCTGGCCCGCCGGGCCGAGATAGCGTTCGATCCATTCGCGCACCACCGGCTCCGACGCCGACCACATGTCGAAATCCGGGTCGAGCGAGCGCGAAACCCCCTCCACCACCACCATGGTCTTCTGGACGAGAAGCAGTTCCGGCCGCGTCTGCATGTCGAAAAGCTCCGTGACTTCAAAGAGAAGCGTGAGGAGCTTGGCCATGGAAATGTCGCTGGCGCGCTGGCCGTGGATGGGCTCGCCGATGGCGCGAAGCGCCTGCGCGAAGTCCTCGACATTGTGCTTCCCGCCGGGCACGTAGCCGGCCTCGAAATGCACCTCGGCGACCCGGCGGTAGTCGCGCCGGATGAAGCCGAACAGGATCTCGGCGAGGAAGCGCCGCTCGTCCTTTCCGAGGCGGCCCATGATGCCGAAATCCACGGCCACTATGGTCCCGTCGGCCTCCACGAAGAGGTTGCCCTGGTGCATGTCGGCATGGAAGAAGCCGTCGCGGAGCGCGTGGCGGAGGAACGCCTGCATCAGTCGCCGCGCGAGCAGCGGCAGGTCGAGCCCGGCTTCGCGCAAGCCGTTGATATCGGACAACTTTATCCCGTCGATCCATTCGAGTGTGAGGACGTCGCGGGCGGTCAGTTCCCACTCGACCTTCGGCACGCGGAAGCCGCCGTCCTGCTTCGTGTTCTCCGCCATTTCGGACAGCGCGGCGGCTTCCAGGCGCAGATCCATCTCGATGGTCACGCCGCGGGCGAGCGTATCGACCACCGCGACGGGCCTGAGACGGCGCGCGGCCGGGTCGAGACGCTCGACGAGGCGGGCGCCTTCGTAGAACGTCTCGAGGTCTCGGCGGAAACGCCGGCGGACGCCCGGCCGCAGCACCTTCACCGCGACCGTGCGGGTGCCGTCCGGGACCGCGATCACGCCCTTGTGGACCTGGGCGATCGAAGCCGCTGCCAGAGGCGGGGATAGATCGACAAAGATTTCCGAAACCGGGCGGTGGAGGGACGCCTCGATGATCGAGCGGGCCTCCGATTCCGGAAAGGGCGCGATCTCGTCGCGCAACTTGCCCAAAGTATTGGAGAATTCCTGCCCGACGATGTCGGGACGGGTGGCGAGAAACTGCCCGAGCTTGACGTAGGACGGCCCGAGACGGTTGAGGGCGCTGGTGAGACGCTCGGCCTGGCCGGCGTCGGTGGCGTTGCGACGCTGGAACAGTTTCGCCAGCCGGATGCCGAGGCGCGGGACGGCCGGCAGCGGCGCCGGGTCGATGAAGGCGAAGGCGCCCTCGCGGGCCAGCACCAAGCCTGCCCCGGCGAGGCGGAACACGGCGCCGAGGGTACCCATCAGACCTTCCAGCCGGAATGGATCGCGGCGACCCCGCCGGTGAGGTTGCGATATTCGACGCGCGCGAAGCCGGCGGCGCGAATCCCATCGGCGAAGCGCGCCTGGTTGGGGAACTTGCGGATCGATTCCACCAGGTACCGGTAGGAGTCGCGGTCGCCGGCGACGATCCCGCCGAGGCGCGGAATGACGTGGAAGGAGAAGAGGTCGTAGAGGCGGTCGAGGCCGGCGACGTCGACGGTCGAGAATTCCAGGCAGAGGAAACGCCCGCCCGGCTTCAGGACGCGGAAGATCTCGCCGAGCGCCTTGTCGATGCGGGGCACGTTGCGGATGCCGAAGGCAATCGTTACGGCGTCGAAATTACCGTTGCCGAAAGGCAGTTCCTCGGCATTGGCCTCGATGAAGGAAAGGCGTCCGGCGAGGCCGGCCTTCACCGCCCGGGCTTCGCCCTCGGCCAGCATGTTGACGTTGATGTCGCCGACCGTGACCGCGGCACCATCGGAAGCGCGGGCGATCCGGGTGGCGATGTCGCCGGTGCCGCCTGCAAGGTCGAGGACACGGAACGGGATGGAGGCCTGCCGGGGCGGCGCCAGCCAGGCGACCATGGCGTCCTTCCACAGCCGGTGCATGCCGCCCGACATCAGGTCGTTCATCAGATCGTAGCGCGAGGCCACGCGGTCGAAGACCTGGTCGACCAGCCGCTGCTTGTCGGCGGTCGCCACCTCGCGGAACCCGAACGAGGTCCTCTCCGCGCTATCCGCCGTGCCTGGCCGGTCGCTCACGTGCCATCTCCGAAAACGGCGCGGACCATAGCCGATCGGCGCCGGAATCGCTATCTTCCGGCACGTCCCCGCCAAAGAGCCGCCATCATGCCGGAACTGCCCGAAGTAGAGACGGTCCGCCGTGGGCTGGCGCCGGTCATGGAGGGCGCCGTGATCGATCACGTCGAGCAGCGGCGCGGCGACCTGCGCTCGCCCTTTCCGAAGAACTTCGCCGGACGCCTCGCCGGGCGGCGGATCACCGGGCTCGGACGGCGGGCGAAGTACATCACGGCCGACCTCGATGACGGCACCGTCCTGGTCATCCATCTCGGCATGTCGGGCTCCTTCCGCATCGAGACGGCGGGCGGCGCGAAGATCGCCGGACGCTTCTACCATCCGCGCTCGGCGCTCCGCGCGCACGACCACGTCGTGCTCCACCTGTCCTCCGGCGCGGTAGTGGTGTTCAACGATCCGCGCCGCTTCGGGCTCATGGACCTGGTCCCGCGGGCCGAGCTCGGCACCTCGAAGCACTTCAAGGGCCTCGGCCTCGAGCCGCTCGGCAACGAGCTGGACGGCGCGGCGCTCGCCCGGCTCTTCGCCGGCCGCAAGGCGCCGCTCAAGGCGTCGCTCATGGACCAGCGCCTGATCGCCGGCCTCGGCAACATCTATGTCTCGGAGGCGCTCTGGCGCGCGAAGCTCTCGCCTGACCGCAAGGCCGGGACCATCGCGACGCCGGGCGGAAAGGCGAAGCCCGCGGCCGAGGCGCTCGCCGGCGCCATCCGCGACGTATTGCAGGCGGCGGTCAAGGCCGGCGGCTCGTCGCTCCGCGACCATCGCCAGGTCGATGGCGAGCTCGGCTATTTCCAGCATGAATTCGCGGTCTATGGCCGCGAGGGCGAACCGTGCCTGCGGGAAGACGGCGGCACCATCCGCCGCAAGGTTCATTCCAGCCGCTCGACCTTCTATTGTCCCGTCTGCCAGCGCTGAGGATAATTCATGGCCGATCCCACCATTCTGTCTGAGACCCGCGGCCGGACCGGCCTCGTCACGCTCAACCGGCCGCAGGCGCTCAATGCCCTGAACGAGCAACTGATCGCCGAGTTGCTGGCAGCCCTCGATCGTTTCGAGGCCGATCCCAACATCGTCGCCATCGTCATCACCGGATCCGAGAAGGCCTTCGCCGCCGGCGCCGACATCAAGGAAATGGCCGCGCTCTCCTTCGCCGGGGCCTATGCGGCCAACCATGCCGCGGCCATCGGCCGGGTGGCGGAGATACGGAAGCCGGTCATTGCGGCGGTCGCCGGCTATTGTCTCGGCGGCGGCTGCGAGCTCGCCATGATGTGCGACATCATCCTCGCCGCCGACACGGCGAAGTTCGGCCAGCCGGAAATCACCCTCGGCATCATGCCGGGCATGGGCGGCACGCAGCGCCTGACCCGGCTCGTCGGCAGGGGCCGCGCGATGGAGATGATCCTGACCGGCCGGATGATCGAGGCGGCGGAGGCCGGGCGCATCGGGCTCGCGGTGCGAGTAGTGCCGGCGGCTGACCTCGTGACGGAAGCGCTCAAGCTCGCCGAGCGGATCGCCGCGCACTCGCTCCCCATCGTCATGATGGCGAAGGAAGCCGTGGCGCGCGCCGACGAGGTGCCGCTTTCGGAGGGCCTGCGCTTCGAGCGGCGGCTCTTCCACGCCATGTTCGCGACCGAGGACCAGAAAGAAGGCATGGCCGCCTTCATCGAGAAGCGGAAGCCGAAATTCCGCGACCGCTGACCGATGCCGTTGACCCGGGCGGCCGCCGCGCCTATAAGCTCGCGCCAAAGGTGGCGGCCTCCGCCGCCGTGGCATTCCATTTTCCGAAAGCTCATCGATGGCCAATACGACTTCCGCCAAGAAGGCTGCGCGCAAGATTGCCGCGCGGACCGAGGTCAACCGCAACCGCCGCGGGCGCGTGCGCACCTATGTGCGCAAGGTCGAGGAGGCGATCGCCTCGGGCGACAAGAATGCCGCGACCGCCGCGCTCCAGGCCGCCGAGCCGGAGTTGATGCGCGCCGCCTCCAAGGGCGTGGTCCACAAGAACACCGCCTCGCGCAAGGTCTCGCGCCTCGCCGCGCGGGTGAAGGCGCTCGCCTGAGCCGACCGCCGCTTCCGAGACTGCCAAAAAGGCCCGGCCACCCGCCGGGCCTTTTGCTTTTGGCGGCTAAGCCCGGCGGGATACCGCCATCCCGGACGGGCTCCGACGCCGCCTGTCAGGATTCCTGTAGGTAAATCAGCCACCTGGGGGAGGTTGCAGCGAGACAACCGTTGATTGTTGCCCGGAGAGGCGAGTCAAGGCCTTTCTGCCAAAATTTTTCGCCTGCTATTGATCTGCAACAGTGGCCGGCGCTTGGAAAATGAATCAATCACTTACCGGCGGGACGGGGCCAAAATGGCGGGCTGCCGCGGCCAAATGTGACGCGGACGCGGTTTCGGCCTTGCGGGATGAGGCCCGGTGTGTTTTCTTTGCCTCAAGACTGCCAAGACAGTCTTTCGAGGCGTAAAAATCGTAAATCCAAGGCGTGGTGCGGTGACTGGCGGCATATCCGTGCGTACGATCATTTCTACGGCAGATGTATACTTGCGCTATCCAAGTTCCGACGGGCTGGGGGCCTGTTAGACTTTCGCGTTCTGCGTAGAAACGTCCAAGTGTAGCCGAACATAGTTGGGTAATTGGAATCTCGCGCCGTTTTGCAGCGGCGCGTGCGGGGCCATCATGTCTGCGAATTCAAATGACTATGCCGGCGACGTGTCGGCCAGGGCGGCCTGGGCCGACCTGGAGGCGACGGCTGAGGCCACGTTGATCGACGTGCGGACCCGGGCGGAGTGGATCTATGTCGGCGTGCCGCTCCTATCGGCGCTCAACAAGGCGCCACTCCTCGTCGAATGGGACGATTTCGAGTCCGGGACGCTGGTGCCGGATTTCACCGGGCGGCTCGAGGCCGAGCTCGCCCGCGCCGGCATCGGCAACGAGGCGCCGCTCTATTTCCTCTGCCGCTCCGGCGCGCGGAGCCGGAATGCGGCCGTCCTCGCCACCGCGGCGGGACATGCGCGTTCGTACAATATCGAGTTCGGTTTCGAAGGCCGCCTCAGCCCCGAGCGCCATCGCGCGACCCCGGGAAGCTGGAAGGCGGAGGGCCTGCCCTGGGTGCAGTCGTGAACATGCGGTCGCTGGCGGATACGGCCGGAAGACCCGCGATGACCGGCGCGGCAGGCAATGACAACAGGATCATGGGGGACGCACTGATGGCGGAACGGGCGAATGCGGATCAGTGGCAGCGCGTCAAACACCGCCTGAAGACCGAGCTCGGCGAGGACGTGTTCAACTCGTGGTTCGCCCGGGTCGAGTTCGAGGATGCCGACAAGGCGGGCGTCAGCCTCTCCGTGCCGACGCGGTTCCTGAAGTCGTGGATCCAGTCGCACTACCAGGACCGGCTCCTGTCGCTCTGGGGCGAGGAGCGCGAGAACGTCGCGCGCATCGAGCTGATCGTGCGCGGCGCGACGCGGGTGAAGGCGGCTGCCCCGGCCGAGCAGCGCGGCGAGGCGCCGGAAGCGCCGGCGAGCCTGCCGGCGGCAGTGAGCGCGGCGATCGCCGCGCCGCAGCCGCGGCGCGCCCCCGAGGTGCCCGACGGCCCGCTCGGCGGCTCGCCGGTCGAGCCGCGCTACACCTTCGACACGTTCTGCGAGGGCGTCGCCAACCGCATGGCCTTCGCCGCGGCGCGCTCGGTCGCCGAGTCGCTCGTCGGCAAGGCGAGCCAGTTCAACCCGCTCTACATCCATGCCGGTGTCGGGCGCGGCAAGACGCACCTCCTCCACGCGACGACGCGGGCGGCGCGGCTGGCGGCGCCGGGCCGCAAGGTCGTGTACCTGACCGCCGAGCACTTCATGTTCCGCTTCGTCTCGGCGCTGCGCAACCAGACCGCCATCCCCTTCAAGGAGAGCCTGCGCGAGATCGACCTCCTCCTCATCGACGACATGCAGTTCCTGCAGGGCAAGTCGGTGCAGCAGGAGTTCTGCCACATGCTGAACGCGCTCATCGACGGGGCGCGCCAGGTGGTGGTGGCCGCCGACCGGCCGCCGGCCGAGCTCGAGACCCTCGACGAGCGCGTCCGCTCCCGGCTGAAGGGCGGGGTCGGCATCGAGATCGGGGCGCCGGACGTGGACCTCCGCCGGAAGATCCTCGCCACGCGCTATCGCGCGGCGCGGGACGTCAACCCGGGCATCGACGTGCCGGAGACGGTGATCGAATACGTGGCGCAGTCGGTGGTCTCCAACGGCCGCGACCTCGAAGGCGCGCTCAACCGGCTGGTCGCCCAGTGGCAGTTCACCAACCAGCCGGTGACGCTGGCCTCGGCCGAGATCACGCTCCGCGACCTGGTCGGCGCGCGCGAGCCGCGCCGGGTGCGCATCGAGGACATCCAGCGCGTGGTGGCGCGGCACTACAACGTGTCGAAGGCGGACCTGCTCTCCAGCCGGCGCACGCGCACCATCGTCAGGCCGCGGCAGATCGCCATGTATCTCGCCAAGGTGCTGACGCCGCGCTCGCTGCCCGAGATCGGCCGGCGCTTCGGCGGTCGCGACCATACGACGGTGCTGCACGCGGTGCGCAAGATCGAGGAGCTGATCAACGGCGACCACACGCTCGCCGACGAGATCGAGCTGCTCAAGCGCATGATCGACGAATAGGCGCGAGACGGCCGCCGGCCTGTTCAAAACCGGTCGGAATCATTTGCGATTTCCGGCCCGCCGGGCCAATCTCGGCACCCGGCCGGCGGCTCCACGGGGGAGGCGCCGCCCGGCTGTTGTCAGGGGCCTCACCGTCATGCGCGCGACCGTCGAGCGATCGCATCTCCTCAAGTCACTCGGGCACGTGCACCGGGTGGTCGAGCGGCGGAACACGATCCCGATCCTCTCCAACGTGCTGATGCGCGGCGAGGGCGGCCAATTGATGCTGAAGGCGACCGACCTCGACCTCGAGGTGACCGAGGCGGTGCCCGCCGAGATCGGCCAGGGCGGCGCCACCACGGTGCCGGCGCATATCCTCTACGACATCGTCAGGAAGCTCCCCGACGGCGCCGAGGTCTCGCTCGATACCGGCGAGGGCGCGCAGCTGACGGTGAAGGCGGGGCGCTCGCGCTTCACGCTGCAGATCCTGCCGGAGAGCGATTTCCCGGACCTGACCACGGGCGAGTTCCAGACCCGGTTCACGGTGCCGGCGAACGTCATCCGCAAGCTCATCGAGCGCACGCAGTTCGCGATCTCGACCGAGGAGACGCGCTATTACCTGAACGGCATCTACCTCCACATCGTCACCGTAGCCGGCAAGCCGATGCTGCGCGCCGTCGCCACCGACGGGCATCGCCTGGCGCAGGCGCAGGTGGAGGCGCCGGAGGGCGCCGAGAAGATGGCCGGCATCATCCTGCCGCGGAAGGCGGTCGGCGAGATCCAGAAGCTGGTCGAAGATCCGGACGCGCCGGTCACGGTCGAGGTGAGCGACACCAAGATCCGCTTCACAATCGGCGCGGTGGTGCTCACCTCCAAGCTGATCGACGGCACCTTCCCGGACTATGCCCGCGTCATCCCGCAGGGCAATGACAAGGTCCTGAAGGTCGACCGCGGCGAGTTCGCCGGCGCCGTCGACCGCGTCTCGACGATTTCGTCCGAACGCGGCCGTGCGGTGAAGCTCGCGCTCTCCGACGGGCGCATGGTGCTTTCGGTCAACAACCCGGATTCGGGCAGCGCGACGGAGGAGATCGGCGTCGACTATCCGGCCGACGCCATCGAGATCGGCTTCAACGCCAAGTACCTCCTCGACGTCGCGGCACAGCTCGAAACCGGCACCGCCGAGTTCCGCTTCGCCGATCCCGGCTCGCCGACACTTATCCAGGATGCCGAGACGCCGAACGCGCTCTACGTCCTGATGCCGATGCGGGTCTAGGCCGGCTCGACCCGGCCGTCGCTGACGGTCAGCATCAGGGCGCGGCCGGCGAGCGCCGCGAAGGCGGCCGCATCCGTGCCGGTCATGAAGGCCTGGGCGTCGAGCGCATCGAGGAGATCGAAGAGCGCTGCGCGGCGCACGGCATCGAGATGCGCCGCGATCTCGTCGAGAAGCAGGACCGGCGTCTCGCCGGTCAGCCGCGCGGCAAGCTCGGCCTGGACCAGCACCAGTCCCACCAGGAGCGCCTTCTGCTCGCCGGTCGAGCAGGATTCCGCCGGCATCTGCTTCGGCGCGTGGCGGACGCGCAGGTCCGAGAGATGCGGGCCGGCGAGCGTGCGGCCGGCGGCGGCATCGCGCGCACGCGCGGAACCGAGGTCGCGGCGATAGGCATCCTCGGCCTCCGCCGCGCTGCGGCCGGCGAGCAGGTCCTCGATGCTTCCGGCAAGCGCCACCTCGGCCGCCGGGAAGGGCGAGGCGGGCGCCGAGCTCATGAGGGCGGCGGCGAGCCCCACCCATTCGCGCCGGGCGGCGGCGATGGCGGTGCCGAGCTCCGCCATCTCGCGCTCGATGGCATCGAGCCAGGCGCCGCTCGCCGCGCCTTCCGAGAGCAGCTTGTTGCGCCCGCGCATGGCACGCTCGAAGGCATTGACCCTGCTGCCATGTTCGCGGTCGATGGCGAGCACCGCCCGGTCGAGGAAGCGTCGGCGCTCGGCGGCCGGCCCGGTGAAGAGCCCGTCCATGGCGGGCGTCAGCCAGAGCACGCGGACATGCTCGAGAAGCGCCTCGGTGGCGCGCGCCGGGGCATGGTTGACGCGCAGGCGGCGGGCGCGCTCCGGCCCTTCCGGACCGAGGGCGAGGCCGGTGCCCAACTCGACCTCGCCCGAGGCGTTGCAAAGCGCCGCCGCCACCGCCCAGCCGCCGGCGCCATCCTTCCGCGCCACGTCCTCCAGCGCGGCGCGCCGGATGCCGCGGCCGGGGGAAAGGAACGACACGGCTTCGAGGAGGTTGGTCTTGCCGGCGCCGTTCTGGCCCGTGAGCACGACGCTCCGCGGATCGAGCGCCAGCGCCAGGCCGGCATAGTTGCGGAAATCGGTCAATTTCAGCGAGGCGACGAAAGCGCGCGCGACCGTCCGCCCCGGCGCCCGCGCTGGCGGCGCGCCGTGCACGGGCAGGTCCTCGTCGGGATGCGATTCCGGCACGGCGGTGTTATAGCCGGGCGCGCCGGCACCGCCTATTGTCGGGGCGGCCGCAAACAGGAACCGAGATGATGAATTTCCAGAAGCGCGACGAGATTCCCGCCCGTTCCTTTGCCGAGAAGCTCGACCTGCTCGCCGAGGTGGCGGTCAAGGTCGGCCTCGGCCTCAAGGAAGGCCAGGAACTGGTGATGACGGCGCCCCTGGAAGCGCTGCCGCTCGTCCGCCGCATCACGGAACACGCCTACAAGGCGGGCGGGTCGCTGGTCACGGCGCTGCTCTCGGACGAGGAATCGACGCTGATGCGTTTCGAGCACGGGCAGGCCGAGACCTTCGACAAGGCCTCCGGCTGGCTCTTCGAGGGCATGGCCAATGCCTTCAAGTCGGGCGCCGCGCGGCTCGCCATCGTCGGCGAGAACCCGGCGCTGCTCTCGAAGCAGGACCCCGACAAGGTGGCGCGCGCCAACCGAGCCCGCTCCAAGGCCTACCAGCCGGCGCTGGAGCTGATCGCCGGCTTCGACATCAACTGGACGATCGCCTCCTTCGCCACGCCCTCCTGGGCGAAGGCGGTCTTCCCGGACGATCCGGAGGAGATCGCGGTCGCCCGGCTCTGGCACGGCATTTTCGCGGCCTCGCGCATCGACGCCTTCGACCCCATCGCCGGCTGGGCCGAGCATAACCGGAACCTGAAGCAGCGGAGCGACTACCTCAATTCCAAGAGCTACGCCGCGCTCCGCTTCACCGGGCCGGGCACCGACCTCACCGTCGGGCTCGCCGACGACCATGTCTGGGCGGGCGGCGCCACGACGGCGAAGAACGGGATCACGTGCAATCCGAACATCCCGTCGGAGGAGGTCTTCACCACGCCGCACAAGGACCGTGTCGATGGCAGGGTGACGAGCACCAAGCCGCTCTCCTACCAGGGCACCATGATCGAGGAGATCTCGGTCACCTTCGAGGGCGGCAGGATCGTCGATGCGCAAGCGAGGACGGGGCTGGAAGTGCTGAAGAAGGTGCTCGAGACCGACGAGGGCGCCCGGCGCCTCGGCGAGGTGGCGCTGGTGCCGCATTCCTCGCCCATCTCGGCGAGCGGCCTCCTCTTCTACAACACGCTCTTCGACGAGAACGCCGCCAGCCACATCGCCCTCGGCCAGGCCTATGCCAAGTGCGTGAAGGACGGCGGCTCGATGACGCCGCAGCAGCTGGCGGCAAAGGGCGCCAACCGCAGCCTCATCCATATCGACTGGATGATCGGCTCGGGGGCGATCGACGTCGACGGCATCCGCGCCGATGGCGGCGCCGAGGCGCTGATGCGCAAGGGCGAATGGGCGTATTGAAAGGCCGGAGGGATACGCGCCCCCTCCACCATCCTTTGGATGGTCCCCCTCCCCGTAAACGGGGGAGGAACCGCCACCGCCGCTCGCGCGACCTGGTTGCTCCCCTGCGAAGCGGGGGAGCTGTCGCTGAAGGCGACTGAGGGGGCGCGTCACTCGCCCCGTCTTCATAAGTCCCATCACCAAAACGCGTGTGTGCAAGTCGGACTTATGTGCTAAATCCCGGCGTCCATAAGACAAAAGGCCTTTTCGACGGCCGCCGAAACGGCAGACGCCGCCGCGCTACCAGAAGAGAATCCCCGTGAACGTCACCGTCACCCCGCGCGCCGCGCTGGAACGGCCGGAGGCGACCGTCGTCGGCATCCTGCTCGCGGCCAGCCTCTGCCACGCGCTCAACGACACCATCCAGTCGCTGCTTCCGGCCATCTATCCGGTCCTGAAGGAGAGCTACGCGCTCGACTTCGGGCAGATCGGCCTGATCACCTTCGTCTTCCAGATCACCGCCTCGCTGCTGCAGCCGGTGGTCGGTGCGGTGACCGACAAGAAGCCGCAGCCCTTCTCGCTGCCGATCGGGATGACCTCGACGCTCGCCGGCCTCCTCCTCCTGTCGCAGGCGACCAGCTATCCGCTCATCCTGGTCGCCGCGGCCATGATCGGCATCGGCTCGTCGATCTTCCACCCGGAATCCTCGCGCGTCGCGCGCATGGCCTCGGGCGGACGCCACGGGCTCGCGCAATCCGTCTTCCAGGTCGGCGGCAATGTCGGCTCGGCACTCGGGCCGCTGCTCGCCGCCTTCATCGTGGTGCCGATGGGGCAGAAGAGCATCGCCTGGTTCTCGCTGATCGCGCTCGCCGCCATCATCATCCTGTCGCGGGTCAGCTTCTGGTATCGCGACCGGCGTCGCGAGATGGCGAGCCGGCCGGCGAGGCCGATCCACTACCGCTACGCCTCGCTCAGCCGGAAGCGGGTCATCGCCTCGGTGGCGGTGCTGGCGCTGCTCGTCTTCTCCAAGCATTTCTATCTCGCCAGCATTTCCAGCTATTTCACCTTCTACCTGATCGACAAGTTCCACGTGTCGGTGCAGAGCGCCCAGCTGCATCTGTTCCTCTTCCTGTTCGCGGCCGCGGTCGGGACCGTCGCCGGCGGGCCGCTCGGCGACCGCTTCGGACGGAAGCTCGTCATCTGGGTGTCGATCCTCGGCGCGCTGCCCTTCACGCTCGCCCTTCCCTATGTCGACCTGACCTGGACGGCGATCCTGTCGGTGATCATCGCGCTGATCATCTCCTCGGCCTTCTCGGTCATCGTGGTCTTCGCGCAGGAATTGGTGCCGCACCGGATCGGCATGATCTCGGGCCTGTTCTTCGGCTTCGCCTTCGGCGTCGGCGGCCTCGGCGCGGCGCTCCTCGGCGAGCTCGCCGACCTGACGAACATCGAGTTCGTCTACAAGGTCTGCTCGTTCCTGCCGGCGATCGGCCTCCTCACCATCTTCCTTCCCAACACGGAAAAGAAAGCCGCCTGACCCGGCCTCCTTGCACGGACGGGCGACGCAGCCCATACTTTCGCCGTCCCTGCAACTTTTAGAAAGGAGGTGATCCAGTGTCTCATTGTCTATCGCCGCGTTCGGCAACCGAGGCCCGGATCTCGACTTCCTCTGAGGTCTTCGCCTGACCTCAGGCGGGTTTCGGATTTGCCGCCCAACAAGCGGCTGACAATGGAAGGGCCGCCCCCCGGGGCGGCCCTTCGCATTTCCGGCACGCCGGGCCGGATTGTGCGACGCACAAAATGCCGGAAACTATTGGCAAAGCCTCGCAATCCGGCCTCGGAATGGCTATATTCGGGAGCATGATTCTGAAGCCCCGGCGCGGGGCCCCGGGCCGCTCGGTGCGGCCGATCTCGCTGCCCATCGCGTAGCAGGCGAATTCCCTCTTCGAACGCTCCAATCAGACGGAAGTCCATGAGCCCAGCCGCCAAGCCCGCCCCGGTTCCTGCCGACTATGGCGCGGAGTCGATCAAGGTCCTCAAGGGCCTCGACGCCGTTCGCAAGCGGCCGGGCATGTATATCGGCGACACCGACGACGGCTCCGGCCTCCACCACATGGTCTACGAGGTGGTCGACAACGCCATCGACGAGGCGCTCGCCGGCCATGCCGACGAGGTCAACGTCTCCCTCAACCCGGACGGCTCCTGCACGGTGCGCGACAATGGCCGCGGCATCCCGACCGGCATCCACAAGGGGGAAGGCGTATCGGCGGCCGAGGTCATCATGACCCAGCTCCATGCCGGCGGTAAGTTCGACCAGAATTCCTACAAGGTCTCCGGCGGCCTGCACGGCGTCGGCGTCTCGGTGGTCAACGCGCTGTCGAGCTGGCTGAAGCTCCGCATCTGGCGCGACGGCAAGGTCCACGAGATGAGCTTCTCCGACGGCGAGGCCGACGCGCCGCTCGCCGTGACCGGCGACTGGGACGGCCGGAACGGCACCGAGGTGAGCTTCCTGCCCTCGCCGCAGACCTTCACCAGGACGGAGTTCGACTACGCGACGCTGGAGCACCGGCTGCGCGAGCTCGCCTTCCTCAATTCCGGCGTCAGGATCGTCCTCACCGACAAGCGCGGCGTCGAGCCGAAGAGCGAGGTGATGCAGTACGAGGGCGGCCTCGAGGCCTTCGTGCGCTATCTCGACCGCGCCAAGCATCCGCTGATCCAGGCGCCGATCACCATCCGCGCCGAGCGCGACGGGATCACGGTCGAGGTCGCCATGTGGTGGAACGACAGCTACCACGAGAACACGCTGTGCTTCACCAACAACATCCCGCAGCGGGACGGCGGCACCCATCTCGCCGGCTTCCGCGGCGCGCTGACCCGCCAGGTCACCTCCTATGCCGAGACCGGCGGCATGTCGAAGAAGGAGAAGGTCGGGCTGACCGGCGACGATTGCCGCGAGGGGCTGACCTGCGTCCTCTCGGTCAAGGTGCCGGACCCGAAGTTCTCGTCGCAGACCAAGGACAAGCTGGTCTCCTCGGAAGTCAGGCCCGTGGTCGAGAGCCTGGTCAATGATGGGCTCTCCACCTGGTTCGAGGAGCACCCGACCGAGGCCAAGGCCGTCGTCGGCAAGGTGGTGGAAGCCGCCGCCGCGCGCGAGGCGGCGCGCAAGGCGCGCGAGCTGACGCGCCGCAAGGGCGCCCTCGACGTCGCCTCGCTGCCCGGCAAGCTCGCCGACTGCCAGGAGCGCGATCCGGCCAAGTCCGAGCTCTTCATCGTCGAGGGCGATTCGGCGGGCGGCTCGGCCAAGCAGGGCCGAAACCGCGAGAACCAGGCGGTGCTGCCGCTGCGCGGCAAGATTCTCAATGTCGAGCGCGCGCGCTTCGACAAGATGCTGTCGTCGGAGCAGGTCGGCACGCTGATCACGGCGCTCGGCACCGGCATAGGCAGCGAGGAGTTCGACCCGGAGAAGCTGCGCTACCACAAGATCATCATCATGACGGACGCCGACGTCGACGGTGCCCATATCCGCACGCTGCTGCTCACCTTCTTCTTCCGGCAGATGTCGGCGCTGATCGAGCGCGGGCACATCTTCATCGCCCAGCCGCCGCTCTACAAGGTGAAGCGCGGGCAGTCGGAGCAGTACATCAAGAACGAGCGCGCGCTGGAGGACTACCTCATCTCCGTGGGGCTCGACGGCACGGTGCTGAAGACCGCCGCCGGCGACGAGCGCGCGGCGAACGACCTGACCGCGATCGTCAGCGACGCGCGCGCCATCGTCTCGGTGCTGAACGGCATCCATTCGCGCTACGACCGCAGCGTGGTCGAGCAGGTGATGATCGCCGGTGCCCTCAATCCGGCGATCCTGTCGGAGCCGGAGAACGCCGAGAATGCGGCCTCCTACGTCGCCCGCCGCCTCGACAAGCTCGCGGAGGAAGGCGAGGACGGCTGGAGCGGCCATTTCTCGCCCGATACCGGCTTCCGCTTCGAGCGCGAGGTGCGCGGCGTCAGGGAGGTGGCGGTGGTCGATCCGGCGCTCCTCGACTCGGCCGACGCGCGCAAGCTCGACGCCTTCACCGCGCGCCTGCAGCCGGTCTATGCCAAGTTCGCGCGGCTGGTGAAGAAGGACGACGAAACGATCATCCACGGGCCGCGCGACCTCATCAACGCCGTGCTCGCTGCGGGCCGCAAGGGGCTTTCGCTGCAGCGCTACAAGGGCCTCGGCGAGATGAACTCCGACCAGCTCTGGGAGACCACCCTCGACCCGGAGGCGCGTACGCTCCTGCAGGTCAAGGTGCGCGAGGCCGACGACGCCGACGACCTGTTCGGCCGCCTGATGGGCGACGAGGTCGAGCCGCGCCGCGAATTCATCCAGGACAATGCCCTCAGCGTCGCCAATCTCGACGTATGACGCCCCCGTGACCGGCCGGCCTGCCCGATTTCCGGGCAGGGCCTTGCGCCCGCCGCGGCAAGCGTCCACATCAGGCGGATGCAGGAGCGCATCTACCAGTTCCGCCGGTTTTCGCCGCAAGGCATGACGTGGCGCGGCAAGCTCGGCGTCTTCGCGGCGGCGGTTGTCGGCGTCGCGCTGGTGGGCGCCCTGGCGATCCTGTCGCTGGTCATCGCCGTGGTGATGATCCCGATCGTCGCGGTTGCGCTCCTCGTCTTCCGCTGGCGCCTCGGCCGCGCGATGAAGCAGGCCACGGCGGCTTCCGCCCGCGGCGGGTCCGACGCGCGGGGCCCGCGGGTGATCGAGACCGACTACGTCGTCATCGACCGCGACCGGGCGCGGTGAATTTTCCCGGCGATCGTTAAAATCCGAGCGATCCGCTTAAGCCTCGCTTCGCCACGGGCTGGCATGATCGGGCCATGCAGAGCCCCCGCCATCCCAAGTCCAAGCAGCCCGCCGACCAGAGCGGAAGCGCGACCGGGCAGAAGCCCGAAGCTGTGCCGACCGTCCCGGCGCCTGCGCTCGACGGGGACTATGACTGGGACCCGGCACGCGACCCGGCCGAGGATCTCGACCCCGCCACCACCTGGTGGGGCGGCTAGCCTCCCGACCTATCCCGCCTCGTCCGGATTCATGGGCTCGCCTTCCGCGGGCTGACCAGCCATGCGCCGCCGAGGATAAGGAGGGCGAAGACGGCGGCAAGCGCCGCGTGCCAGAGGCCGCCGGCGGCGAGGCCGGCCGCGCCCGCCCAGGCGAAGGACGAAAAGGCCTCGGCGAAGGTGGCCACCCGCGACGAGGTATGGCGCCGGCGGAAATGGGCGCGGCGCGCCTGGCTGCGAAACCAGAGCTGGATGCGGATGGAGGAGAGGGTCGCCAGCGCAATGCCGCCGGCGGCGACGAGCGCGGCCTGGGGCGAGGCGAGCGCCAGCACGGCGAGGAGCGGCGCGAAGATCATGGCGGCGGCGCCGAGCACCGCCTCCACCTTGGCGCGGCGCGCGGCGCGCGCGGTCACCGGCGCGGTGGCGACGAGTTCCGGCGCGTCCTCGCCCGATATTGCGAGCCAGGCGAGGCCGCCGGCGAGCTGGCCGGCAACCGTGACCAGCACGAGCACGACCATCGTCGAGGAGCCGGCCACGTCGCCGAAATTGCGCGAGAGGAGCAGCGCCGGCGGCAGCAGGTAGAGGAGCTGCGTCAGGGTCTGCGAGGCGAGCCAGGGATCCCGCCGCAGGAGCATCCATTCCTTGTGGCGGAGCACGCTGGCCGGGCTGCGCCGGCGGAAGGGACGGAGGCCCGACCGCTGCCGCACCTTCGGCGGCGCCGAGGCGGCGGCGAGCGCGTGCTCGCCGAAGCGGCCCGAAAAGACGAGGATGGCGAGGCCGAGGAGGACGATGCCGGTCAGCACCACCGCCGCCGCCGCGGCAAGGTCGCCCATCACGGCGCGGGCAGGCAGCCAGACCGCGCTGTCGACCGGCGGCGCCATGGCGAGCATCGGGCCGGAAATCAGCGAGCCGGGGCGAGCCAGCGTTCCGTAGCTGAGAATCGCCATGGTCTGGATGCCGATGACGCAGGCGGCGCCGATGACGGCCGCCACGACCTGCGCGACGAAGCGCGTGCGCCGCGGGCCGAGGAGCCGGAAGAGGCCGACCGTGATCGCCACCGCGAGGCCCGTGGAGCCGGCGCCGAGGGCGGCGGCGACGGCATAGCCCGACAGCCAGTATGGTCCGCCATCGAGGATCATGATGTTGATGAATGGACCGCCAAGCAGCACCGCCATGGTCGCGATGGAGAAGGCGATCGCCGCGATGCGCACGGCGAAGACGCGGCGCGAAGAGGTCGGCGAGGAGAGGATCAGGTCGAGGTCGGCGCGCGAATAGAAGGCGCGGGTGACCGATTCCATCGCCTGGCTCAGCATCAGCGAGACGTAGAGGGCGAGCGCGATGGTGACCGTGAGCAGGGTCATCTTGTCGGCGACCTTGCCGGGCGAGGCGAACCCGCCGACCATCAGGTAGGCGGGCAGGTGGAGGAGCACGAAGAAGACGAGGAGCGTGATCAGCACGGCGGGAATGCGACGGCGGCGGTTGGCCGTCATCATGCTGATCCATTCGCGCCAGGAGAGGCGGAATTCGTGGGCCGCCAGCCAGGCGGCGGAACCCGGCGCGCTCACGCCGCCTCGCTGCCGGCGACGAGGGTGAGGAACACGTCCTCCAGCGTATCGCCGCCGCGGCCGGCGCGCTGCCTCAAGTCTTCCAGCGTGCCTTCGGCGACGAGGCGGCCGCTGGCGATGACGCCGATGCGCTGCGCCATGCGCTCGGCGACTTCGAGGATGTGGGTGGTCATGATGACGGTGCAGCCGTCGCGGACGCGCTGCTGCAGGACTTCCTTCACCTGACGGGCGGTGCCGGCATCGAGGCCGGTCAGCGGCTCGTCGAGGATGATCAGGCGCGGGTCATGGACGAGGGCGCCGGCCAGCGCCACCTTCTGGCGCATGCCGCGCGAGAAACCCTCGCAGCGCTCGTTGGCATGGGGTGCCAGGCCGAGCCAGTCGAGGAGCTCGCGGGCGGTCGCCTCCGCCGACCGGGCATCGATCTCCCAGAGGCCGGCGACGAATTCGAGGTATTCGTACGGCGTCAGCTTGTCGTAGATCATCGGCTCGTCGGATACCCAGGCGGTCATCCGCTTGGCGGCGACCGGGTCGGCGAGCGCATCGACGCCGAAGATCGCGATCGACCCGGCATCGGGCCTGAGCAGCCCCGAGACCATGCGGAGCGTCGTCGTCTTTCCGGCGCCGTTCGGCCCGAGGAGCGCATAGAACTCGCCCGACCAGATGGTGAGGTCGAGACGATCGACGGCCGGCCGCCCGAAGCTTTTGGAAAGCGCCCGGAGGTCGAGGGCGGCGATGCGCGGAATGGGGTTCATTGCCCGGTGGGGTAGGAGGGGAGTGCGGCGCCAGTTTGACCTCTTACCGGCTCCCGCCTTGCGGCCGGGTTAAGCGCGTCGGCGGGAGCGCAGGGAGGTCCGGGATAATCCCGCCGGCGGGGTGACATGGCAGGAGGCGCGGGCCATATTCCGGCCATGCTGAAAGCTGCCAATCCCGCCACGCTCGGCCCCGGCGACCATGTCTTCCTGGTCGACGGCTCTTCCTTCGTGTTCCGCGCCTATTTCCAGTCGATTAACCAGGACGCGAAATACAACTACCGCTCCGACGGCCTGCCGACGGGGGCGCTCCGCCTCTTCACCACCAAGCTCTACCAGTTCCTGCGCGAGGGCGCGGTCGGCATCGTGCCGACCCATTTCGCGCTCGTCCTCGACAAGACCGAGCAGACCTTCCGGAAGGACATCTACGCCGACTACAAGGCCAACCGGCGCGACCCGCCGGAGGACCTCGTCCCGCAATTTCCGCTGATGCGCGAAGCCATCCGCGCCTTCGGCCTCGAGCCGATCGAGAAGGCGGGCTACGAGGCGGACGACATCATCGCCACCTATGTCGACGAGGCGAAGGCGGCGGGCGCTGAGGTGCTGATCATCTCCTCGGACAAGGACCTGATGCAGCTGGTCACCGACAAGGTGCTCTTCTACGACTTCGAATCCGGCGCCAAGGGCCGGCCGGGCTACCGGCCGGAACGCAAGATCGATATTGCCGGCGTGATCGACTATTTCGGCGTCCCGCCGGAGAAGGTGGTCGACGTGCAGGCGCTGGTCGGCGACACGTCGGACAACGTGCCGGGCGTGCCGGGCATCGGCGTGAAGACCGCCTCGCAGCTGATCACCGAATATGGCGACCTCGAGACGCTCCTTGCCCGTGCCGAGGAGATCAAGCAGCCGAAGCGGCGCGAGGCGTTGATCGGCTTCGCCGAGCAGGCGCGCCTGTCGAAGCGCCTCGTGCAGCTCGACCATGGCGTCGACACCGGCAGCGCGCTTGCCACGCACCGCCTGCCGGCGATCGACCCGCAGCGCCTTATCGGCTTCCTGAAGGCGATGGAGTTCACCACCATCACCAAGCGCGTCGGCGAGGCTTTCTCCGTCGACCCCGCCACCATCGAGGCCGACGCGAAGCTGAAATCCGCCAAGGCGCCGGCCTGGACGGGCGCGACGGGCGAGGCCATGCCGGCCGGCAGCGGCGGGAGTGCCGTATCGGCCGAGCCGCAGCAGCAGCCCTCGCTCCCCGACATCGCGCCGGCGATCGCCGGCGACGGCTCGCCGGCAACCCGCGTGACGCAAGGGTCCGCCGCGGCCAATGCGGTGCCGATCGACCCGAAGGCCTATGAGACGGTCACCGACCTGAAGCGCCTCGACGCCTGGGTGAAGGAGGCGCGCGCGCTCGGCCGGGTAGCGGTCGCCGCGCAGATGTCGGTGGCCGATCCGATGCGCGCCGAGATCGTCGGCATGGCGCTCGCCACCGCGCCTGGCAAGGCGGCTTACATCCCGCTCGCCCACAAGTCCGGCGACGGCGACCTTCTCGGCGGCGGGTTGATCAAGGAACAGGTCGCGTTCCGCGGCGCCTTCGCGGAGGAGCGCCTCGGCGGGATCTTCGCCGACGAATCGATCCTCAAGATCGGCCATGACGTGAAGCCGCTCTTGGTCCTGCTCGCGCGCCATGGCGTGGCGCTCGCGCCGATCGACGACACGATGCTCTTCGCCTATGCGCTGGACGGCGAGAACAGCTTCAAGATGCTCGCCGAGAAGTGGCTCGGCTACACGCCGATCGACTTCAAGGACATTGCCGGCTCGGGGCGCGCGGCGCTGACCATCGACCGCGTGCCGCTCGACCGCGCCACGGAATTCTCGGCGGAGGACGCCGACGTCGCGCTCCGCCTCTGGCTGACGCTGAAGCCGCGCCTCGTCGCCGAGCGCATGGTCAACCTCTACGAGACGCTCGAACGTCCTTTGGTGCCGGTGCTCGCCCGCATGGAGGCGCGCGGCATCAAGGTCGACCGCCAGATCCTGTCGCGCATGTCGGGCGAGTTCGCGCAGAAGCTCGCCGGCTTCGAGGCCGAGATCTACGAGCATGCCGGCGAGCAGTTCAACATCGGCTCGCCGAAGCAGCTCGGCGACATCCTCTTCGGCAAGTTCAGCCTGCCGGGCGGCACCAAGACCAAGACCGGCGCCTGGTCGACGGGGGCGAGCGTCCTGGAAGACCTCGCCGCGGAGGGCAACCTGCTTGCCGCGCGCATCCTCGACTGGCGCCAGCTCTCGAAGCTGAAATCGACCTATACGGACCTCTTGCCCGGCTTCATCCATCCCGAGACGCAGCGCGTGCACACGTCCTACGCGCTCGCCTCGACCACCACCGGACGTCTCTCCTCCTCCGACCCGAACCTGCAGAACATCCCGGTGCGCACCGAGGAGGGAAGACGCATCCGCACCGCCTTCATCGCCGAGAAGGGGATGAAGCTGCTCTCGGCCGACTATTCGCAGATCGAGCTCAGGCTGCTCGCCCACATGGCCGACATCCCGGCGCTGCGGCAGGCCTTCGCCGAGGGGCTCGACATCCACGCGATGACGGCGAGCGAGATGTTCAACGTGCCGATCCCCGGCATGCCCGCCGAGGTGCGGCGGCGCGCCAAGGCGATCAATTTCGGCATCATCTACGGGATCTCGGCCTTCGGCCTCTCCAACCAGCTCGGCATCCCGCGCGAGGATGCCGGCGCCTACATCAAGAAGTATTTCGAGCGCTTCCCCGGCATTCGCGGCTACATGGACGCGATGAAGGCGAAGGTGAAGGCGGACGGCCACGTCTCGACCCTGTTCGGCCGCAAGGTGCATTTCCCGCAGGCCCATTCGCGCAATCCGGCCGAGCGCGCCTTCGTCGAGCGCGCCGCGATCAACGCGCCCCTGCAGGGCTCGGCGGCCGACATCATCCGCCGCGCCATGGTGCGGCTGGAGCCGGCGCTGGCAGAGGCGGGCCTGCACGGGCGCATGCTCCTCCAGGTCCATGACGAGCTGATCTTCGAGGTGCCGGAGGAGGAGGTCGAGGCGACCAAGCCCATCGTCACCGCGGTGATGGAGAAGGCGGCGGAGCCGGCGGTATCGCTCAACGTGCCGCTGCAGGTGGAGGCGCGGGCCGCCGCCAACTGGGACGAGGCGCATTGATGGCGGAGAAGCCAACCGCCGGCGAGCGGGCGCACGTCCTCTGGCAATCCTATCTCACCGGCGACACCGCGCTCCTCGAGCCGCGCGTGCGCATGGCGCGGAAGATTTTCGCCGCGTTGCCGTCGCCGCCGCGCTGCCGGGTCTGCTTCGCACCCTTCCGCGGCCTCGGCGGACGCGTCGTCGGCCTGTTCGGCTTCGGCGCCGGCAAGTCGCGCTTCAATCCGACGCTCTGCGATCGCTGCGAGAAGATCGTCAAGAAGCACCAGGTCGGCGCCGAGGTCGAGATGACGCTTCTCTTCGCCGACATACGCGGATCGACCACGCTTGCCGAGAAGATCGGCCCGACCGAGTTCCACCACATCGTCGATCGCTTCTACCGGGCAAGCACCGACATCCTGGTCGATACCGGCGCGCTGATCGACAAGCTGGTCGGCGACGAGGTCGTGGCGCTCTACGCGCCGGGCATTGCGGGAGAGGATTTCGCGCGGAGAGCGATCGGGGCGGCGCGGCGGATGCTGCTTGCCACCGGCCACGGCACGCCGGAGGGGCCGTGGCTGCCCGTCGGCATCGGCATCCATACCGGACGCGTCTATGTCGGCGCGATCGGATCGTCAGACGGGGTCAGCGACATCACCGTCCTCGGCGATCCGGCCAATACCGCCGCCCGCCTTGCCTCCCAGGCGGGGCCCGGCGAGGTGCTGGTCGGCGACGAGACCTGCCGCCTCGTCGGCCTGCCCGACGATGCCTGCGAGAAGCGGCGGCTGCAATTGAAGGGCCGCGCCCAGCCGGCCGACGTCCATGTCGTCAGCGCCACCGAACCCGTCTTCGGCTTCCAGGGGCGTGAGCGGGGCGCGAAATCACCAGGGGGAGGAAAGAGATGATCCGCCACACCGTCGTATTCCGGCTGAAGCATGCGCGCGGGTCGAAGGAGGAGAAGGCCTTCCTCGACCATGCGAAGCTGCTCGCGAAGATTCCCGGCGTCGAGAAGTTCGAGCAACTTCGGCAGGTCAGCCGGAAGAACGATTATACGTTCGGCTTCTCGATGGAGTTCGCGGACGCGGCGGCGTACCGGGGCTATGACGAGCATCCCGAGCACGTCGCCTTCGTCCGCGACTGGTGGAACAGGCAAGTCGAGGCCTTCCTCGAGATCGACTACGAGCGGCTCTAGGCGGTGCGGCGCTGCCCGTCGATGCTCCAGGCGCCCGGTCCCGAGAAGATCAGGTAGAGGAAGACGAAGCAGAAGAGCACGGCCGATTCGCCGCCATTATTGACGGGGAAGAAGTCCTTCGGCGAATGGGCCATGAAATAGGCGACCGCCATCTCGCCGGCGAGGATGAAGGCGACCGGCCGCGTGAACAGGCCGAGGACCAGCAGGATGCCGCCGACCAGCTCGAGGATCGCGGCGAGGCCGAAGAGCGACATCAGCGGCGGCTGCATGCCGGCGCTCGGCCAGCCAAAGAGCTTCGAGGTGCCATGCGCGATGAAGAGCAGCGCGGTCACGATGCGGAGGATGGCGAGGAAGTACGGCGAGTAGGCATTGAGGCGCGACACGGATATTGGTCCCCTGCTGAAAGGCGGAAATGCCGGCGGCTCCGTCCAGGCGCCCCGGAGGGGCAGCACCTATCGATATCCGCGCCGCGGGGGAAGGCCGGCGCGATAAAGCGCGGATAACGTGTTGGTGAGGATCGAACAGGTCCAAACTGGCGGCCTCAGCCGCGCCAGGTTCCCTCGCGCCACAAGGCGTCGAGCCCGTCGCGATAGGTCGGATAGCGGAGCGCCACGCCCAATTCTTCCTTGATGCGGCGGTTCACGACGCGGCGGTTGCCGTCATAGAAGCTTTTCGCCATGGGCGAGAGGCCGGCATCCCCGAAGGCGACTTCCGGCGGCGGTGCGACGCCCATGAGCCTCGCCGCATATTCGATCGGCTCGTGACCGGGCGAGGGCTCATCGTCGCCGAGGTTGAAGATGCCGGCGGCACGTTCGCGGAAGGCGGCCGCGACCACCGCGGCGATATCCGCGACATGGATGCGGTTGAAGACCTGACCGGGCTTCACGATGCGGCGGGCGCCGCCGCCGGCGAGCTGGACGAAGGCATTGCGTCCGGGGCCGTAGATGCCGGCGATGCGGAGCCGCGCCAGCGGGACGTTCCGTTCCACGGCGAGCTTCTGCCACGCCTTCTCGGCGGCGAGGCGGGCGGTGGCCCGTCCCTCCGGCGGGTGCGGCGTGGTGCGCTCGCTCACCCAGGCGCCGCCGTAATTGCCATAGACCCCGATGCTCGACAGGTAGCCGATCCATTGGAGCTGCGGCGCAGCGACAATGTCGGCGCGATGCCGGGCGATCGCCGCGTCGCTCTCGCCGCCGGGCGGCACCGAGACGAGGATGTCGGTCGCCGCGGCGATGGCTGCCGCCACCGCCGACTCCGGCCTGGTGCCGTCGAAGACGAGCGCCGCCACGCCGGTGGACAGGGTCGCCGCCTTCTCCGCGCTCCGCACGGTGCCGGTGATCGCGGCCTCGCCGGCAACGAGACGGGCAGAGGCGCCGGCGCTGTAACCGAAGCCGAGGATCAGGAGTTTGCGCTCGCTCATGCCGTCTTCCTGGCGGATCGGTTCGACGGCGTCAGGTGCTTCACCCTTCTGCCGGCCTCGGAATCGGCAATCAGCGTGGCGAGGCGGCGAAGCCGCGTTGTCTCCTGCTTCGCGCCCATCACCCACCAGATTGCGGGATGGCGATAGGAGCGCGGCATGGCCGAGAAATTCTTCCATGCCACCTTGCTGGCACGGAACTGCGTCTCGTAGGCCTTGTCGAGCGTGACATCGCGGTTCTCGTAGGAATAGCGCTTCTGGCGTTTCTCGTCGCGCGCCTCGAAGGCGGCGATGCCGGCCGGATGCATGAGGCCGAGCGCCGTCAGCTCCGCTACGCGCATGATGTTGACCGCACTCCATGTGCTCGTTGGCCGGCGCCGGGTGAAGCGGATCGTCCAGTGCTCCTCGCCGCCCTGCCGGCGGGCATCGATCCAGCCGAAGCAGAGGGCCTCGTCGAGCGCCTGCTTGTAGCTCAGCCCACCTTTGCCCGTCGCTGCCTTGTGGAAGCCGACGAGCAACTCGTCCGCCGAGGCGTGGTTCTCCGCCAGCCACTTATGCCAGGCCGCCTGCGAGGCGAAGAAGCGCGGCTCGCTCATCTGAGCTTCTTCTTTCGCGGCTTTCTCAGGCGCTTGATTTCCAGCGTGCCGACCTCGAGGCGATCGACCCTCACGCGCCTGCCGTCGATACGCCCGACCGCCATCCGGCCGATGGCGACCCGTCCTATCGCCAAGGCGCCGATGGCGACGGCCCCCATGGCGAGCGCGCCGAGGGCGAAAGCGCCGGCAAGGCCGAAGGCGGGTGGACGGCTTTCGTCACCCGATCGCATCCCACTCCTCCTTCAGCGAAGCATCGCCGATCTCCGCCGGCCGCAACGCCCGCGCCCGGCCGCGGTCGAGCTCGGCGAGCGCCCAGATCGCGGCGCCGGCGACGAGCGGCGAGGCGTCGGCGATGGCGCGCTCGGCAATGCCGGCGAGCGAGCGGTCCGCCGAATTGCCGACCGCCACCATGACGTTCCTGACGAACCGGTCGCGGCCGATGCGCTTCACCGGCGAGCCCGCGAAGCGCGCGCGGAAGGCCGCATCGTCGAGCCTGGCGAGCTCGGCCAGCGGCGGCGCTTTGAGATCGTCGCGCGCGGCGAGCTTCGCCTCGCGGGTCTCGCGCGCGAACTTGTTCCACGGGCAGACAGCGAGGCAATCGTCGCAGCCATAGACGCGGTTGCCCATCGCCTTCCGGAACGCGCGCGGGATCGGCCCCTTGTTCTCGATGGTGAGATAGGAGATGCAGCGCCGCGCATCGAGCCGGTAGGGCGCCGGGAACGCATTCGTCGGGCAGATGTCGAGGCAGGCGCGGCATGAGCCGCAATGATCGACTTCCGCTTCGTCGGGCGGCAGCGGGAGCGCGGTGAGGATGGCGCCGAGGAAGAGCCAGGAACCGAATTGGCGGCTGACGAGGTTGGTATGCTTGCCCTGCCAGCCGAGGCCGGCGGCCGCCGCGAGCGGCTTCTCCATCAGCGGCGCGGTATCGACGAAGACCTTCACCGCGCTCCCGGTGCGGCCGGCGAAGCGCGAGGCGACGCGCTTCAGCTTGCCCTTGATCAGGTCGTGATAGTCGCGGTTGCGCGCATAGACCGAGATGGTCGCCGACGATTTCTTCGCGAGGCTCGCGAGCGGATCGCGGTCCGGCCCGTAATTGAGGCCGAGCATGACGGCAGCGCCCGCCTCCGGCCAGAGGTCGCGCGGCGTGGCCCGCCGTTCCGCTGTCTCGGCGAGCCATTCCATGGTGCCGTGATGGCCGTCGGCGAGGAACCTCTGCAGCCGCTCCGCCGTCTCCGGCGCGGCGTCCGGCGCGGCGACGCGGACGACGTCGAAACCCTCGGCTTGCGCCTCGGCGAGAAGGAAGGCCTTCGCCTTGCCGGCGTCGGTCAGAAATCCAGGTCGGCGTAGTGGGTCGCCGGCGGGTTGCCGCGCACCGTGTCGGCCAGAATCGAACGGAAGCTCGGCCGCGACTTCATCCGCGCGTACCAGGCCTTGGCGTTCGAATCTTCCTCCCATGGCACCTCACCAAGATAGTCGATGCACGAGATTTCCGCGGCAGCGGCGAGGTCGGCAAAGGAAATCTCCTTGCCGGCCAGGCAGTTCCGCCGGGCCACCAGGTAGCCGATATAGCGCAGATGATAGCGGATATTGCTGCGCGCGGCGCGGATGGCGGCGGCATCCGGCGAACTGGCGCCGTTCGGCCCCGGGGCAAGGCGCTTGAAGACCTTCTCGGTGACCAGGTAACCGGTCACCTCGCTCTCGAGCTTGCCGAGGAACCAGTCGGCGAGGCGGCGCACCTCGGCGCGGGCGGCCGGCGCGGACGGCATCAGCACGTCCTCGCCGAGGCGGGCGCCCCGCGTCTCCTGCAGGTATTCGGCGATCGGCGTCGCACCGACGACGGCGCCGTCGGTCTCGTCGATGAGAACCGGCAGGGTGCCCGCGGGATTGAGCGCCAGGAAGGCTTCGCTCCGCTCCCAGGGCTGCTCGTCGACGAGGGTCACTTCCTCGCCGAACTCGGCAAGCACCAGGCGGACGTAGCGGGACGCGGCGGAAAGGGGGTGATGGTGCAGAACAGGCATCGGCGAGGTGTGGCGAAACGCTCTTTCTTTCGAATCTGGGCCGGGCCGGGCGTTCGGGTATAGAACCCGCTTGCGGCGGGAACAAGACGATTCGGCCCGGCCGCCTGATGGCGCAAAGCAGACGGGAGCGGTGGCGACATGGATCTCGGAACGGTGATCGACGCGGTGGTCCTCGGCATCGTCGAGGGCGTGACGGAATTCCTCCCGGTTTCCTCGACCGCGCATCTCCTGCTTGCCGGCCAATTGCTCGGCTTCAAAAGCGCCGGCGGGGCCTTCGAGGTGCTGATCCAGTTCGGCGCGATCCTGGCGCTGCTCTCGGTCTATGCCGGGCGGATCATCACCCTGCTCAAGGACCTGCCGCGCGATCCGGCGGCGCGGCGCTTCGCCCTTGGCGTGATCGTCGCGTTCATCCCGGCCGCCATCCTCGGCGCGCTCCTCCACGACTTCATCACCCATATCCTCTTCGGCTCGACCATCGTGATCTGCATCATGCTGATCCTCGGCGGCTTCGTGCTCCTCTTCATCGACCGCCTGCCGCTGCCGCCCGCCGTCTTCGACGTCATGCGCTATCCGATGCGCATGTATCTCGGCATCGGCCTTTTCCAGTGCCTGGCGCTCATCCCGGGAGTCTCGCGCTCGGGCGCGACGATCGTCGGCGCGCTGCTGCTCGGCGCCGACAAGCGCTCGGCGGCCGAATTCTCGTTCTGGCTCGCCATGCCGACCATGCTCGGCGCCTTCGTCTACGATCTCTACAAGAACTGGAGCCTGATCGATTCGAGCGCGGCGCTGACCATCGGCATCGGCTTCGTCGCCGCCTTCGTGTCGGCGCTGGTGGTCGTGCGCACCTTCCTCAACTTCGTCTCCAGTTACGGCTTCGCGCCGTTCGGCTGGTGGCGAATCGTGGTCGGCATCGTCGGCCTGGTCGCGGCGCTCGTCTTCGGCTGAGGGCGGTCAGGCCTCGGCCCGGCTGCGGCGATCGAACTGGCCGCGGGCGCGGAAGCGCGAGAGATAGGTCGGCAGGATCGCCGCCAGCGTATCCGGCTGGATGCCAAAGGCGGCGAGCGTGCGCCCCTCCTTCTCCGCGGCCTCCGAGACGACATTGTCCGTACGCAGCTGGCGCACCTGGTCGGACGTGAGGAGCGGCTTCGGCAGGTATTGCAGGACCGCCGCCGCGAGCGCCGCGACCGGGAAGGGCATCGGGACCAGGAGCCGCTTCCGCTCGGTCACGTCGAGGATCAGTTCCATGCATTCGCGGAAGGTCTTCACCTCCTGCCCGCCGAGCTCGAAGGTGGTGCCGGCCTTGGCCTTGCCCTCGACCGAATCGGCAATGGCATGGGCGACGTCGCCGACGAAGACCGGCTGGAACCGGGTCCTGCCCCCGCCGATCAGCGGCAAGGCCGGCAGGATGCGGGCGAGACCGGCGAAGCGGTTGAAGAAATTGTCCTCGGGCCCGAAGACCAGCGACGGGCGCAGGATGACCGCGCCGGGCATGGTCTCGCGCACCGCCGCCTCGCCCCTGCCCTTGGTGCGGGCATAATCCGACGTCGCTTCCGGGTCGGCGCCGATGGCCGAGACGTGGACGAGCCGGCCGATGCCGGCCTTGCGGGTCGCCTCGGCGACGGCGCGGGCGCCGAAGACGTGGACGGCCTCGAAGGTCTGGCGGCCGGAGGCGTAGGGTATGGCGACCAGGTTGACGACGGCGTCGGCGCCCTCGACGGCGCGATCGACCGACCAGCGGAAGCGGAGATTGGCCTGGACCGGCTGGACCCAGCCGACCATGCCGAGCGGCTGCAGATGGCCGGCGAGGTCGGGCCGGCGCACCGCGGCGCGCACGCGCCAGCCGCGCCGGAGCAGCGCCCTGACCACATGGCGGCCGACGAATCCCGAGCCGCCGAATACCGTGACAAGTCCCTTGTCGGCGACTTCGACCGCCATGCCCGTCTCCAAAGAAAGCTGCCGGCGCGAGGGGAGGAAAGCGCCGCTTTCGCCTGAATATCCCGTGCACGCCGGCCCGTCCAGCGACGGCATGGGCAGAGGCGCTGCGGCCAGGCGAAAACGCCCGCACTTCCTGCCGGAGGTGCGGGCGCCGAAGACAAAATCGTCAAATCAATCAGTACCTTTACCCAAATCCATCCGGTTGGATGGTGCCCAGGAAAGGACTCGAACCTTCACGCCTCGCGGCACAGGTACCTGAAACCTGCGCGTCTACCAATTCCGCCACCTGGGCAGGGGGCGCGCATAGCTAAGCGCCGGTCGGGGCCTTGTCAACGCGGGGACGCGGGCGAATTTGACGGCGGCGGCCGAAGGCCGGCCGCGGCGTGCTAGGAACCGGTTAAGACTAACCGCCTATGAACAAACGCGATTCTCCCGGCCCGCCGTGGCGGTGCGGGGGGAAACCCGCGCAATTGCCGGTTGCCCGGCTTTCGGATACGAGTGCGCCATGACCATCCGCTTCCACAAGGGTGACCTTCCCGACCTCTCCGCCTATGGCGATTCGGTCGCCATCGACACGGAGACGCAGGGGCTCAACCCGCATCGCGACCGGCTCTGCGTGGTCCAGCTCTCGCCCGGCGACGGATCGGCCGACATCGTGCAGATCGCGGCCGGACAGAGCGAGGCGCCGAACGTCGTCCGCCTGATCGCCGACCCGGGCGTGACCAAGATATTCCACTTCGCCCGCTTCGACGTGGCGGCGCTCTTCCACGCCTTCGGCGTCATGGCCGAGCCGGTCTTCTGCACCAAGATCGCCTCCAAGCTGACGCGCACCTATACCGACCGCCACGGCCTGAAGGACCTCGTCAAGGAGCTTCTCGACGTCGACCTCTCCAAGCAGCAGCAGAGCTCGGACTGGGCGGCCGACGACCTTTCCGAGGCACAGCTCGCCTATGCCGCCTCCGACGTCCTCTACCTGCATGCGCTCCGCGAGAAGCTGGAAGCCCGGCTCCAGCGCGAGAACCGCAGCGAGGTCGCCGCCGACTGCTTCCGCTTCATCCCGGCGCGGGCCTGGCTCGACCTCGCCGGATGGGCCGAGGAAGACATCTTCGCCCACTAGAAAAGCCATGGCCTCCGCACGATTTGCGGGCGGCCACCGAATTATCACAATGGGGGCCGATCGATCGTGGTCCATTGGCCGACCTGATGACCGAGTACGCTGACCAGCCGGCGCCGCGCCGCATCCGTTTCGACCCGACGCGGGTGCGCGACGAGGGGCTCTATACGCGCGCCTACAGCCACAGCCGCTGGGTGCGCCGGCTGAAGTTCATCCTGCCGGTGGTGGCGGCGGCGGCGGTGGTCGGCTTCTTCCTCACCATGCGGGTGGTCACCGGCACCGGCGAGGAGGTCATCTCGACCGCCGGCATCAACGTCGCCAAGAAGAGCCTGGAGATGAAGGCGCCGCACATCTCGGGCTTCACGGGCACGCAGCAGTCCTACGAATTGAAGGCGGTGCGCGCGCTGCAGGACCTCGACAATCCGAAGGTCGTGCATCTCGAGAAGATCGACGGCCATTTCGGCATAGGCAACAACCAGACCGCCGCCATCAGCGCCGGCGTCGGCATCTATGACGGGTCGAGCAACAGGCTCCTCCTCGGTGGCGGCATCGACCTCGCCACCACCGACGGCTACAAGGCGCGGCTGACGCAAGCCGACATCGACATCGGCAAGGGCCGGCTGGTCACGCAGAAGCCGATCGAGATTCATGCCGATGGCGCCCTCAACGGCAGCATCCGCGCGAACGCGCTGGTGGTCGAGGACCAGGGCAAGCACGTAACCTTCTCGGGCGGCGTCTCGGTCATCTTCGTGCCGCCCGACGACCCGGCGGCTCCCGAAGGCGCCGCCGCCGATCCGCAACCGACAGACGGCAAGGCCCTCGAAAGCGCCGCCGACAGGCTGAAGAACGCAACCGAATGAAATCGATCCGCATCCTCCTTCTCGCCCTTCTCGGCCTCGCCGCGCTTGCCGGCAGCGCCGGCGCCCAGGCGACAAGCGACCTCTTCTCGGGCTTCCAGTCCAAGTCGAAGGACCCGATCAACATCGATGCCGACAGCCTCGACATCCGCGAGGAGGGCAAGCAGCGCATCTCCGTCTTCTCCGGCGGCGTGGTGGTCAAGCGCGGCCCGACGACGATGAAGGCGAAGACGATCACCCTCTATTCGGACAAGGAGCAGAAGGCGCAGTCGGGCGCCTTCACGCGGATCGAGGCGGCCGGGCCGGTCTACGTCAATTCCGAGGGCCAGACGGTCACCGGCGACAAGGCGGTGGTCGACATGACCACCCAGGTCATCACCCTCACCGGCAACGTCGTGCTCACCCGCGGCAAGACCGACGTCGCCAAGGGCGACATCCTCACGGTCAACCTTAAGAGCGGGGCCGCCAATTTCAAGAACGCGCCGGGCGGCGGCCGCATCCAGATCGTCATCCAGCCCGAGGACGCCAAGGACGCGGTCAAGGGACCGGCGCCCAAGCAGTAGGCTCGACATCCGGGCCCCGCGGGCCTATCTCGAAGCCGTCGCCCACCTCCAGGGATTTGCTCACGCCGGCATGGTCAGCTTCTTCTCCCGGAAGCCAGGGACGTCCGGCAACGGCGCCTCCCGCAACGGCAGGGACGGCCGCAGCCGGCCGGGGCGGCGCTATGGCGAGATCCCGCCGTCGCGCCTGGTGCCGGATGCCGGCGGGCGCGGCTGGCTGATCGCCGACGGGCTCGGCAAGTCCTATCGCGGACGCCAGGTCATCCGCGATGCGAGCCTCGCCGTGGCGCGGGGCGAAGCGGTCGGGCTGCTCGGCCCGAACGGCGCCGGCAAGACCACGATCTTCTACATGATCACCGGCCTCGTGAAGGCCGACTACGGCACGATCGAGCTCGATGGCTACGACGTCACCGCGATGCCGATGTACAAGCGGGCGCGGCTCGGCATCGGCTACCTGCCGCAGGAGACCTCGATCTTCCGCGGCATGACGGTGGAGGCCAATATCCGCGCCGTGCTCGAGGTCGTCGAGCCGGACAAGCAGCAGCGCGAGGAGCAGCTCGACGCGCTCCTCGACGAGTTCCACATCGCGCACCTGCGCAACTCCTCGGCCATGGCGCTGTCGGGCGGCGAGCGGCGGCGCTGCGAAATCGCCCGCGCGCTCGCCTCGCGTCCGGCCTTCATGCTCCTCGACGAGCCCTTCACCGGCGTCGACCCGATCGCCGTCGGCGACATCCAGGCGCTCGTCCGCCACCTCACCGGCCTCGGCATCGGCGTGCTGATCACCGACCACAACGTGCGCGAGACGCTCGGCCTCATCGACCGCGCCTATATCATCCATTCCGGCGAGGTGCTGTTCGAGGGCCGGCCCGACGAGATCGTCGAGAGCCCGGACGTGCGCCGGCTTTACCTTGGCGAGCAGTTTAGCCTTTAACCGGACGCGCCGATCGGTTACCAACGGTTGGGGACAAGCAAATCCCGGACCAACTCGGTAAAGGCGTTCCGGCAGGACATGGCACTTTCTCACAAGCTGGAGCTGCGGCAGAGCCAGTCGCTGGTGATGACGCCGCAGCTGATGCAGGCGATCAAGCTGCTCCAGCTGTCCCATCTCGACCTCATCGCCTATGTCGACGCCGAGCTCGAGCGCAATCCGCTCCTCGAGCGCGCCGAGAGCGAGGATGGCGGCCCCGAGGCGCCGGCGCCCGAGCCCGAGGAGGCGCGCGAATCGTCCGGCGATTTCGTCGAGGAGAGCTCCGACTGGCTGGAGACGCGGCTCGACACCGACGCCCAGGCGATCGAGCAGAAGCTCGATACCGATCTCGGCAATGTCTACCAGGACGACAATGGCCGCGCGGCCGCCGAGACCGCCCCGGTCATGCCCGGCGAGAGCTGGAACGCCGCCCCGTCCCGCCAGGCGGTGAGCTCGGAGGACTACAATCTCGAGGCGTTCGTCGCCGGCGACAAGACGCTCGCCGAGCATCTCTCCGAGCAGCTCGGCCTCGCGGTTGCCGATCCGACCGGGCGCCTGATCGGGCTCGCCATCATCAACGAGATCGACGAGGCGGGGTACCTGCGCGCCGACCTCGCCGGCATTGCCGAACGCCTTGGCGCGCCGCTCGCCGACGTCCAGGCGGCGCTCGCGGTGGTGCAGTCCTTCGAGCCGCCGGGCGTCGGGGCGCGCGACCTCGCCGAGTGCCTCGCCATCCAGCTCCGCGAGCGCGACCGGCTCGATCCGGCCATGGCGGCGCTGGTCGGCCATCTCGACCTCGTCGCCCGCTACGACCATGCCGGGCTGATGCGCGCCTGCGGGGTCGATGCCGAGGACCTTGCCGACATGCTGGCCGAGCTCCGCGCGCTCAACCCGAAGCCCGGCCATGCCTTCGGCGACACGGTGGTGCAACCGGTCATTCCCGACGTTCTGGTGCGGCCTGCTCCCGACGGCGGCTGGCTGATCGAGCTGAATTCCGGAACACTGCCGCGCGTGCTCGTCAACCAGACCTACTATGCCAAGGTCGCCAGGGGCCGGAAGAACGACGCCGACAAGACCTATCTCGCCGATTGCCTGCAGACCGCCAACTGGCTGGTGAAGAGCCTCGACCAGCGGGCGCGCACCATCCTCAAGGTGGCGAGCGAGATCGTGCGCCAGCAGGACGCCTTCTTCGCCGAGGGCGTGCAGCACCTCAGGCCGCTTAACCTGAAGACCGTCGCCGAGGCGATCGGCATGCACGAGTCGACGGTGTCGCGCGTGACGTCGAACAAGTACATGGCGACGACGCGCGGCATCTTCGAGATGAAGTACTTCTTCACCGCCTCGATCCCGGCCTCCGGCGGCGGCGAGGCGCATTCCGCGGAAGCGGTGCGCTATCGCATCCGCAAGCTCATCGACGACGAGCCGGCCGACGCCATCCTCTCCGACGACACGATCGTGAAAGTGCTCCGCGATTCGGGCGTCGACATAGCGCGCCGCACCGTCGCCAAGTACCGCGAGGCGATGCGCATACCGTCCTCCGTGCAGCGCCGGCGCGAAAAGCAGGCGGCGGGCTGAGCGGCCCTCCCGCGATGCCCGAAAAAGCCGCAGGCGCTGCCTTCCGAGCTTGGTTGACTTGGACGGCCATCGCCCGTAGAAGCACCGCCATAAATCGAACCGGCCCCGCGTAGAAATCCTCTGGATTCCGCGGTTTCCGAAGAATCCGAACGGTCAGCCGATACCCGTCCAAAGGGTCGGCCGGCGGGCAAGAGCAGCGGTAGAGCCGAGACGGGTTTCAAGCATCCCATGAGCCTGCGCATTTCCGGCAAGAATATCGATATCGGCGACGCGTTCCGGGCCCATGCGGACGGACGCCTGGCCGAGGCGCTCCAGAAATATTTCGACGGCGGATTCGCCGGCCACGTCATGCTCGAGCGCGACGGGTCCCAGTTCCGCACCGAATGCGTCATCCATCTCGATACCGGCATGGTGCTGCGCGCCGAAGGCCGCGCGCAGGACGCGCACCAGAGCCTCGACAAGGCGGTCGAGCGGATCGAGAACCGCCTCCGCCGCTACAAGGGCAAGCTCAAGGACCATCGCGCCCAGCGCCGCGCCGAAGCGGAGCCGGCGGCAAGCTACGTCATCGCCGCGCCCGGCGAGGATTCGGAGGCGGTGGTCGAGGACAGCCCGGCGATCATCGCCGAGGAGACCACCCGCCTCGAGACACTCACCGTCGGCGGCGCCGTCATGGCGATGGACCTCGCCGATGCCTCGGTCTTCGTCTTCCGCCATGCCGGGCACGGCGGCATCAACGTCGTCTACCGCCGGGCCGACGGTCATATCGGCTGGATCGATCCTTCGCTCGCCAACAAGGACAACGCCAAGCGCTGACCGCGCGGCAAGGCGGAACAGGCGGCTTCGCCCGCCCGGCCGCCGCAAGAGGTATTCTGATGATGGACCTGAGCGACCTGATCTCCGCCGAGGCCGTAATGCCCGCGCTGAAGGCCAATTCCAAGAAGCAGGCCCTGCAGGCGATCGCGGAGAAGGCGGCGGCGCTCACCGGCCTCGACGAACGCGAAGTGCTGGAGACGCTCGTCCAGCGCGAGAAGCTCGGCTCGACCGGCGTCGGCGGCGGCATCGCCATCCCGCACGGCAAGCCGCAGAAGCTCGCCCGCATGTTCGGGCTCTTCGCGCGGCTCGCCAAGCCGATCGACTTCGAGGCGCTCGACGACCAGCCGGTCGACCTCATCTTCCTCCTCCTCGCCCCCGAGGGCGCCGGCGCCGACCACCTGAAGGCGCTTGCCCGCATCGCCCGGCACCTGCGCGAGCAGGGCGTGGCGACGAAGCTGCGCACCGCCGCCGACACCACCGCGCTCTATGCGGTGCTGACCGAGGGCGCCGCCTCCGACGCCGCCTGAGGGCGTAACGCCGGGCTGCCGCCTGACGCCGAAAAAGACCGGCCACCTGAAACGCGAACGGGCCGGCAGAGCCGGCCCGCTTGGCATTGGCTAAGGCTTCCTGCCGTCAGTGGATGCTGACGGTCTCCAGGTCGTTCTCGCGGGCATTCATCAGCACCGCCTCGCGCGTGTCGGCGAGCATGATCGGCGTGCCGTCGGCTCCGAGCAGCGCCCAGAGCTGCAGGCCCGGCGCCACCGGCGGAAGGCCGGGGAACATTTCCTTGGCATCCTCGGACTTGAGCGGACGCACATAGGCGATCTTGCCGCCGCCGAGGACCGCGAAATTGGCCGGAGGCATCACCTGCTTCTCGGTCGGGGTATGGCTGTTCATGACTCTTACTCCTTGCCCGGGCCGGCTCGGCCGCGCCCGTTGATTTCGATCCGCCGCACGACCCGCTCGACGAGCGGCCGCGTCAGATCGACAGACAGAAGGCCGTCGGCAAGGCTCGCGCCGAGGACCTCGATCCCTTCGGCCAGCACGAAGGTCTTCTGGAACTGCCGCGCGGCGATGCCGCGGTGCAGGTAGGAGCGGGCCGCGTCATCCTGCTGGCGGCCGCGGACGATCAGCTCGTTCTCCTCGATGGTCACTTCCAGCTCGGCTTCGGAAAAGCCGGCGACCGCGAGCGTGATGCGAATGACCTCGCCCTGATCGGACCCGCGGGACAGCCGCTCGATATTGTAGGGCGGGTAGCCGTCCGTGGTGGACTTGGAGACCCGGTCGAGCGCCCGCTCGATCTCGTCGAAGCCGAGAAGGAAAGGCGAAGAGAAGGCTGTGATCCGCGTCATTGCTGGCCCTTGCCGGTGAAGCGACCATCCGTTCCGCCGGGCCCCGAAAGCACCCGGCGCCACGGGATATGGTAAGGGAGTGACCGTTCCGCAAGGAGCGGCGGGGCCGGCGTCGCGAAGGGACAATGGCGGCTTCCGGCCATCCTGACAGGGAATTGACCGCGCCGGCCGGGGCCGGTCGGCTAGAGAAGACGGGAAGGCCAGCCGGGAGGGTCACGATGCTCCGCAAGCTCCTCATCCTCGTGGTCGGGCTCGCCGCGATCGGCGGCGGCGCCTTCTACGTGCTGACCATCCCGCGCACGCTCGCCGCCACCGACCTGCCCGACCACAAGGCCGACCTCGCCAATGGCGAGACGATGTTCTGGGCCGGCGGCTGTGAATCCTGCCATGCGGCGGTCGATGCCAAGGGCGAGGACCTGAAGAAGCTCGGCGGCGGGCGCTCGCTCGCCACGCCATTCGGCACCTTCCACGTGCCCAACATCTCCAGCGACAAGGAGCATGGCATCGGCGCCTGGTCGACCCTCGACTTCGTCAATGCCATGAAGATGGGCATCGGCCCGGGCGGGACGCATCTCTACCCGGCCTTTCCCTATACCTCCTACCAGCGGATGAAGATCGAGGACCTGATCGACCTCAAGGGCTACCTCGACACGCTGCCGGCGGTCGCCAGCGTGGTGCCGCCCCACGACCTGCCCTTCCCCTTTTCCGTCCGGCGCGGGCTCGGGCTCTGGCAGCTCCTCTATGTCGACGGGAAGACGCTGGCGCCCGATCCGAAGGCGACCGCCCCGATCAATCGCGGCGCCTACCTCGTCGAGGGCCCCGGCCATTGCGGCGAGTGCCACACGCCGCGCAACCTCATCGGCGGGCGGCAGGCGAGTCTGTCGCTCGCCGGTGGCCCCGCGCCGGAGGGCGACGGCCACATCCCCAACATCACCCCGGACGAGGCGACCGGCATCGGCCGCTGGTCGCATGACGAGATCGTCCAGGCGCTCTCGACCGGCTTCACGCCGGACTTCGATGCCCTTGGCGGCGACATGGCCGCCGTCGTCCAGAACATCGGCCACCTGACGGCGGAGGACCAGAACGCCATGGCCGACTACCTGAAGGCGATACCGCCGATCAACAACCCTAAGCCGCAGAAATAGCCCGAAAAAGCCGGACTCCGCCCCTAGTCGTCACGCCATGCTCCCGCGCTTCGCCCTTCTCCTAGCATTTCCGGCCGGCCTTCTTGCCGCGAGTCCGGTCGCGGCCGCGGACCGCCTCTATGGTCTCGTCGTCGGCATCGACGACTATCGCGGCACGGTCAACGACCTGAAGGGCGCGGTGAACGATGCGAGGGACATTGCCGCGGCGCTGAGGGATGCCGGCGCGACCGACGTCCGCCTGCTCACCGACGGCGCCGCCACCAAGGCCGCGATCCACGACGCCTGGCTGGCCCTGGTGAAGGAGGCCGTCCCCGGCGACACCATCGTCTTCAGCTATGCCGGCCATGGCGGGCAGGAGCCCGAGCCGGCCGGGCGGGATGGCGAGGCCGACCACCTCAACGAGAATTTCATCCTCGCCAACTACGAGCCCTCCGGCCCCAATTCGCTCGAGCGGATCGTCGACGACGAGATGAACGAGTGGCTGAAGGTCGCCGACGACAAGGGGATCGAGGTCGTCTTCGTCGCCGATTCCTGCCATTCGGGCACCATGACCCGCGGCATCGGCAAGAATGTCGTCCGCTACCGTACCGGCACCTTCGCCGACCCCGACCTCGCCGGCGACCTCCTCAAGCTGCCCGATCCGGAAGCCGCGGCGATGGCGCCGCAGGATTTCAAGAACGTCACCTTCATCGCGGCGACGCAGGACAACATGCTGACGCCGGAGCTGATGATCGACGGCGAGGTGCACGGGGCGCTCAGCTGGGCCTTCGCGCGCGCGGTACGCGGCGCCGCCGACGCCAATGGCGACGGACACCTGTCGCAGCAGGAGCTGCTCGCCTACCTGGTGCCGACCGTCGAGGCAGAGGCCGAGAACCAGCAGCAGCCGGGCATCGAGCCGCTCCGGCCGGTGGATCGGCCGATCATGCGCGCCATGACTGGCAGCAAGGCGGCGGCCGCCCCGGCCGAGGGGCCGCCGCTCCGGCTCTTCATCCGCGGCGACGTGCCGGCGCGCGTGCCGCTGGTGCCGGGCGTCATCCTCACCACGGACGAATCCGAAGCCGATCTCATCTGGGACCGCGCCGCGGGCACGGTCGACCATCGCATCGGCGGACGGGTGGCGGAGCACGCCGACGATGCCGCCATGCCGGCGATCCTGTCGAAATGGTCGGCGATCGCCTTCATCAAGGAGCGCACCGCCGCCGATCCGGTCGCGCTCTCGGTTCCCTCGGGCGGGCAGGTCTATGGTCCCGGCGACGTCGTCGACCTCGCCATGACCGGCGAGCGCCTTCCCTACCTCACCCTCTTCAACCTGCCGCCCGACGGGCGCGTCGAATTCTTCTGGCCGCAGAGCGACGAGGAGACGGCGACCGACTGGCGCGGGCGGCCCTTCAGCGAGCATTTCCGCGTCGACCGCCCGCCCTACGGGGCGGAGCACATCGTCGCCGTGCTCACCGCCGAGCCGGCGCTTGCGCTCCATGCGTCGCTGAAGGCGATGCCGACGGCCGACCGCGCCGGCGGCCTCGCCGCGACGCTCCGCAGCATCCTCGGCGACAGCCGGTTCCAGGCAGGCCTGGTCAGCGTCTACACGAAGGGCAACCCATGAGTCCCCGCCTCCCCACCCTCTTCTTCCTCGCGGCTGGCATCGCCGCCCTCTCGGCGAGCGCCTCGCTCGCCGACTGCAAGCGCCTCGCCACCGATGCACGCGCGGCGATCGGCACCGGGGCGGTGGCGCGCTACGATGCACTCTATGCCGCGATCAAGGCGGAGCCGAGCTGCGACGACAAGTTCCGCGCCCAGCTCGGACGCACCATGGCGCGCTCGCTGCTGACCAAGCTGCCGACCGATTCCGATCCCGCGACGATCGCCGCCGCGCTCCGCTTCGGCCGGCCGTGGCAGGTGCTGGTGGCGCTCGGTGATGCCTATTACGACCGGCAGGACTTCGCCAGCGCCGGCGACGCCTACCAGGAAGCCCTCGGCGACATGGGCGACAGCACCGCCAATCCAACGCCGCCGCAGGACAGCGTGGTCGCGCGCGTCCAGCGGCGCGCCCTGCAATCGGGCGCGCTGGTGCCGGCGAACGACATGTTCGCCTCGCGCGGCTTCGCCAGCGCCACGCGTACCGCGCCGGCGGTCATCGCCTTCTTCGCGGCCGGCTCGGCCGACCTCGGCAGCGTGGGCAAGGCGGGCGTGAAGGCGGCTTTCGCCGGCATCGAGAAGGCGGCGGCGAAGAGCCTCGTCGTCATCGGCCATGCCGATCCGGACGAGGCGCCGGAGATCGCCGAGGCGCGCGCCCGGGCGGTCGCGGCCTATCTCGACGAGCTCGGCTATGCCGGACGCATCGAGACCGTCGGCCGCGGCAGCGACGAGCCCTTCGCCGCCGACGAGCCCGACAAGCTGACGTCCGAGCAGCGGGCTCGCCTCGAACGTCGCGTCGAATACGCGCCGGGCGGATAGTGCCGGCTACGGCTTCTCCCAGCTGCCCGACTTCTCCGAGCGGAAGAGCGCATCGATGACGCGGTTCTGCAGGATCGCGTCCTCGACGCCGTAGGCCAGCTTCTCCATCCCGCGCACGGCGCGCGAGAAGGCCTCGCCCTGGAGCTGGTACTGGTCGGCCTTGTCGACCTTGATCGTCTTCGCCGAGGCGTCGCCGAGCTTCTTGCCGTCGTCGAGGAACAGCTTCATGGCGCCGCCCTGCGGCGCGTTGAAGGGGATCTGCACCTCGAGCCGGCCCTTCGTGCCGAGTATGTTGACGCGCTGATAGGGCGTCGCCTGGGTCGAGACCGTGAAGGTGAGGTGCCGCCCCTCGCCGAAATCGATCACCGCGCTGGTCGTGCGGTCGGTGCCGAAGGTCGGGTCACGGTCGACGAGCGCCACCACGCGGAGCGGCTCGGCATCGAAGACGTAGCGCGCGACGACGATCGGGTAGCAGCCGATGTCGTAACCGCCGCCGCCGCCGATGTCGGCCATGTTGCGGACGTTCTTCGGGTCGGTGAGGTTGTAGCTGAAGAGCGACTGGATCGCCCGGAGCGTGCCGAGCTTGCCCTTCTTCGCAAGCTCCCGCGCCTTCTGCCATTGCGGGTGGTGGCGCACCATGAAAGCCTCGGCGATGAGGATGCTGCCGGGCGCGTCACGGAGCGTCTCGGCCTCGGCGGTCGAAAGCGCGATCGGCTTCTCGCAGAGCACGTGCTTGCCCTTCCTCGCCGCGGCGAGCGTCAGCGGCACGTGCAGGTGGTTGGGCAGCGGATTGTAGATCGCCTCGATCTCGGGATCGTCGAGAAGCTCCTCATAGGAGCCATAGGCCTTGGGAATGCCGAGCTTCTTCGCCCACTTCCTTCCGTTGGGCAGCGACCGCGAGGCGATCGCCCTTATCTCAAGGTCCTTCGATTTCATCATGCCGGGAATGACCTTTTCCCAGCCGATGCGCGCCGTGGAGATCACCCCCCAGCGCACCGGATTCTTCTTCAGGCTGCCTGCGGCCTTGGCCATCTGTCTCGTTCCCCCGAAAGATTCGCGGGCGCTAGGCAAGCCTTTTGCGCGGCGCTTGGCAAGCGGTCAGACTACCTCCGCCCGGATTCCGGCGCCAGGCGCCGGCGCCCTCACACCGTGCCGCGCAGCTCGCTCGACAATTCCTGCAGTTCCTTGCCACCGGCCATCAGGTTCTGCAACTCGTCCATCCCGATCTCGGACTTGGCATAGGTGCCGACCGTCCGGCCGCGGTTCAGCACCGTGAACCGGTCGCCCGCCGCATAGGCATGGCGCACGTTGTGGGTGATGAAGACCACCCCCAGCCCCTTCTGCCGCACCTGGTGGATGTATTTCAGCACCATCGATGTCTGCGCCACACCGAGGGCCGAGGTCGGCTCGTCGAGGATCAGTATCTTGGCGCCGAAATAGACCGCGCGGGCGATCGCCACGCATTGGCGCTCGCCGCCGGACAGCGTGCCAACCGCCTGGTGTGGATCGCGGATGTCGATGCCGATCTTCTTCATCTCGTCGCGGGTAACCGCGTTGCAATGCTCGAAGTCGATGAAGCGGAACGGCCCGATGCCGTAGCGCGGCTCCCGGCCCATGAAGAAATTGCGGGTGATCGACATCAGCGGGATCATCGCCAGATCCTGATAGACGGTGGCGATGCCGGCATCGAGCGCGTCGCGCGGGCTGCCGAACGATACCGGCTGGCCCTCGACCAGGTACTCGCCGGAGGTCGGCCGATGGACGCCTGCAAGCGTCTTGATCAGCGTCGACTTGCCCGCGCCGTTGTCGCCAAGGAGACAGAGAACCTCCCCCCGCCCGACGGTCATCGACACGCCCGAGAGCGCGATGACCGAGCCGAAATGCTTGACGATGTTCCGCACCTCGATGACGGGCGTCGAAGTGGTCGCGTTGCCCTGTGCCATCACCGCTCCCCCGTCACCTTGCGGCGGATGAAGTTGTTGAACAGCACGGCGAGCAGCAGCATCGCCCCGAGAAAGACCTGGAACCAGTCCGAGTCGAACGAGGTATAGGTCAGGCCGATCGACACCATGCCGAAGATCACGGCGCCGAAGAAGGCGCCGATCGCCGAGCCGTAGCCGCCGGTGAGCAGGCAGCCGCCGATCACCGCGGCGATGATCGCCTCGAATTCCTTCTGAAAGCCGCGCCGCGCATCCGCCGAGCCAGCGTCGAGCACGGTGATGATCGCGACCAGCGCGGCGGAACAGGCCGTCAGCGCAAACAGGCCGGTCTTGACCCGGTCGACCGGCACGCCGGAATTGCGGGCCGCGTTCGGATCGCCGCCGGCGGCGAAGATCCAGTTTCCGAGACGGGTTCGCAGCAGGACGATCGTCGTGACGATGGCGATGCCGACGAACCAGAGGATCGAGATCGGGATGCCGGTCACCTTGGGCAGCCCGTTCGGAAACTTCTCGATGATGTCGTGCTGCGCCAGCCAGGCGAAGAGCCCCTCGAAGGCGACGCCGGAGAAGAGCTCGCGGATGATGCCCTCGCCCGCCGCATCGCCGATGCCGCGCAACTGCGTCGAGCCGCCCGTCGCCCATTTCAGCCCGACCAGCGTCATGCCGCGCAGGATGAACAGGAAGGCGAGGGTGACGATGAAGGAGGGTAGCCTCGTATGGATGACGATCTGGCCGTTGATGCAGCCCATTATCGCGGCGATGACCAGCGTCGCCAGGATCGCGGCCCATAGCGGCAGGCCGAAATTGGTGACCGCGATGCCAAAGATCAGGCCGGCAAAGGCGACCATGGAGCCGATCGAGAGGTCGAACTCGCCACCGATCATGAGGAGCGCCGCGGCGATGGCGAGGATGCCGAGCTGGGAGGCCGGGAGCAGGATCGTCATCGCTCCCGACAGGGTGAACATCGAGGGGTCGGCGGTGACGAAGAAGAAGGCCCCGACGAGTACCAGGCCGGCGACGGCGCCGAGCTCCGGCCGCCGCATGATCGAGGTCAAGGGATTGACCCGCTTGAGGCGTTCATCCGCCTCGGCCACCGTTGCCGGACCCGGCTCAGTCTCAGTCATCGCGTCCCTCCGCGGGTTGCCGGACGACGGGAGAATGCGGCAGTCCCGCCGTCATTCTCACTCCGCCGAGGGCGTCAGCACCACCTTCATCGCATTGTCGATGTCGAAGGCCTTGGCCATGGCCGCATCCACCTGGTCGACCGGGTACTGATGGGTGACGAACTTGTGCAGCGGGAAGGTCTTCTGGTAGCGCGCCAGGAGCTTCATGCTGTTCACGTAGCCGGAGGGCGGATGGTTGGTGAGGCCGATCAGCCGGATCTGGTTGGCGAGCAGGTGGCGGTGGGGGTTGATCGGGATGTCGCCGACGTCGGCGAAGACGCCGGCCACGACATAGGTGGCGCCGCGCCGCGCCATCTCGAGCCCCTCGGGAATCGCCTCGGCGGCGCCGGTGCATTCGACGATGACATCCGCGCCCCTGCCCTCGGTCAGGTCGCGGACGGCCTGCAGGCGCTCGGCCTTCGTGGTGCCGGTGACCGGGATGACGTGGTCGGCGCCGAACTCCCTGGCGAAGTCGAGCCTGAGGGCCGACTTGTCGAGGGCGATGATCTTGCCGGCGCCGAGGATGTGGGCCTTGAGCACATGCAGCAGCCCCATCGGGCCAGTGCCCTGGATGACCACCGTCGCGCCGGAACCGAAGCCCTCGCCGCCGAAGGTGTAGGATTCCTTCGCCTTGTCGAGGTTGTAGGTGACGGCCATCAATTCGGTCATCACCGCGATCTCCTTGTCGAGCTCGTCCGGCACCTTGTAGACGAAGGCGTCCTTGCGGACATAGATGTAGTCGGCCCAGCCGCCCATCAGGTGCGGGCCCTCGTCGCAGGTATAGGCATTGCCGTAGCCCCTGATGTTCTCGCACAGGGGAAACCCGAAGGTGTTCTTGCAGTAGAAGCACTTGCCACAGAGGATGTCCGGGCACATCACAACCCGGTCGCCGACGCTGAGCGTGGCGCCGCTATATTCGAGACCGGTGCGCGCGGCCTTGCCGATCTCGGCGACGCGGCCGACGATCTCGTGACCGGGAATGATCGGGAAGGGCGTGTGGGATTCGGCGGGCGTGCCGGCATATTGCACGGTCTCGCCACGGAAGGTGTGCTTGTCGGTGCCGCATATGCCGCACATTTCGAGCTGGATGACCATGGAATGGTCGTCGACCTGCGGGAAGGGATAGCGGCGGACCTCGAAGCGGCCCGGGGCGGTCATCACCGCGGCGCTGACACCGTTGCGGCGCATGGAAGGAAACTCCGGTCTCGGCCGCCCGGATCATTGCCGGGCGCATGGGATATGGGACGGGGCGTCGGGGCGTTGCAGGACGGCGGACGACGGTTGCCGTCGCCCGGCCATGCGGATGTCGGGGAGGCGGATCGGCGGGGAACTTCGCCGCCGATCCGCGCGTCTCATGAGGCGAACAGGCTCAGCGGATGCCTTCCGCCGAGAGCTGGACCACCTGGCCCGCCTTGTCCTTGGTGATCAGGTTCGGGCCCGAGGGGACGTTGCCGCCGGGGATCACGCCGTACTTGGCATAGAGCGCCAGGAAGACGACCGGCAGGTAGCCCTGGAGGTACTGCTGCTGGTCGATGGCGAAATCTGCCTTGCCGTCGGCGACATCCTTGAGGAAGCCGGCGGAGAGGTCGAAGCTGGCGACATGGACCTTGCCCTCGAGGCCGGCTTCGGCGACGGCCTTGACCGCCGGCTCGCCGCCGAGCGAGGCGGTGAGCGTCAGGATGGCGTCGACGTCGGGATTGGAGGCGAGCGCCGCCTTGACCTTGGACTGGACCTCGGCCGGATCATTGGCCGAAGGCAGGACGGTGACCGAGCCGCCGAACCCGTCGGCGAAGCCCTTGCAGCGGGTGTCGAGCGCGACGTTGCCGACCTCGTGGTTGACGCAGAGGCCCTTCTTGGCGCCGAGCTCCTTGAGCTTCTCGCCCGCCGCCTTGCCGGCATCGTATTCGTCCTGGCCGACATGGAGCAGCGCGCCGAGGGACTTGGAGACGTCGGAGCCCGAATTCAGCGAAATCACCGGAATGCCGGCCGCCACGGCCTTCTTGATCGACGGGCCGAGAGCGGACGGATCGGTGATGACGACCGCAAGGCCGTCCGGCTTCTGGTTGACCGCGGCGTCGATGAGCTGGGCCTGGGCGACCATGTCGAAGGATTCGGGCGCGCGATAGTCGACCTGCACGCCGGTATCCTTGGCGGCCTGGGCCGCGCCGTTCTTGACCACCGACCAGAACGGATCGTTGGACTGGCCGTGGGTGATCATGATGATGCGGATATCCTTGGCCTGGACCGGCGCGGGCAGGGCAAAGGCGACAGTCGCCGCGGCGGCTAGACCTACGAGAAGGCTCTTCATGGGGTTTCCTCCAGTTCGTGTTGCACGATCAGGCACGGGCTGGGCCGGTCCTAGGGGGGCCGGCATGCCCGCATTCTCTTCGATGTCAGCAGGGTCGCACGCGAAGCCTGTCACGTATGCGGCGGATATGCTTGCCGCGCCGTCCTTGGGCTGGCCGTCTCCCGAATAGAACAATCATACCTTTTATTATTCTGACGGAATTTATATTCCGCTCCGACCGCCGGGGTGTCAAGCGGCTTTCCGCCGCCGCGCGTCCGCGCCGAAGCGACGCGCCGGACGATGCCGGACAGTTCAGATGCCGGCGTACCACTCGTAGCCGCGATCTTCCCAGAAGCCGCCATTGCCGCTGCCGAACTTCTCAAGCGAGTCCACCGCGTCGATCCGCATGATGTATTTCGGCTGCTTGTAGCCGAGCTGGCGCTCGACCCGGAGGCGGACCGGGGCGCCATGGGGGATGGGCAGCGGCGCTCCGTTCATCTCATAGGCGAGGATGGTCTGCGGATGGAAGGCGTCTTCCAGGCCGTGGCTTTCGTAGTAGCGGCCGGACCCGTCGAGCGTCTTCTCCAATTCGTCGGCGCAGGTGAAGAGGATGTACTTCGCCTCCGGCTTCAGCTTCGCCTCGTCGAGCACGAGGGCGAGCTGCACGCCCGTCCACTTGCCGATGCAGCTCCAGCCCTCGACGCAGTCGTGGCGGGTGATCTGCGTCCGCGAGGGCATGGCGCGAAGGTCGGCGAGCGACAGCTCCAGCGGGGTCTCGACGAGGCCGCCGACCTTCAGCTTCCAATCGGCGAAACCGTTCGCCGCGAGCCTCAGATATTCCGGGTCGTCCGGGCTGGTCGAGCCATTGGCGCGGAAGTTCTTTCCGATGTCGGCCTCGGTGAACTCCTTCGCCATGGAGGTCGGCGACAGGAAGAAGCGCTGGGTCGCGCGGGTCAGTTCCTCGGCCGAGGCGAGGACGTTGCGGAAGTTCCCTTGCGAGGCATCGTCGAGGATGTCGCAGCCGGACAGCGCCAGCGCGGCGGCCGCCGAGGTGGTGCCGAGGAGGAAGCGCCGGCGGCTCAGCATCTCAGCCATGATCGCCTCCCGCCACATCGACGCGGTAGCGCCCGGTGACCATGGAGCGGAGGTTGTTCCACACGCCCGAGACGAGGACGAGAAGCACGTGGACGAGGATGAAGAGGACGATCAGGGTCGCGCAGATGAAGTGGATCGTGCGCGCCGTCTGGCGGCCGCCGAATACCTCGACCAGCCAGGGGACGATGGCGTTGACGCCGGGCGACATGGTGAGGCCGGTGAGGACGACGAGCGGCAGCACGCCGGCGACCATGGTGAGGTAGGTGAGCTTCTGGAGGACGTTGTATTCCCGTTCGTGCGGGAATTTCAGCTTGAGGTGATGCCAGATGGTCGGGCCGATGGCGCGGATCTGGCTCCATGAGGGTACGAGGTCGCGCCAGATGTGGCGGGTGGCGAGGCTCGCGGCGAGATAGACCGCGCCGTTGATGAAGAAGAGCCAGGCGAAGAAGAAGTGCCAACGGCGGCCGGTGGCGAGGTCCTGGTAGCTCGGCACCGTGATCCAGGACGGGAAGCCGCGCGCCCGCGGCACGCCGTCGTAATAGGACATGCCGAGGATGCCGCTGGTGTCGAAGCTGTGGCCGAGGATGGTGGTCTCGCCGACCGGCCCGTCCGGCGTGTTGCGGGCGGTCATGGCGAGGACCGGATGGTCGAAATCCGACTTCTGGCCGACATAGAGCGCCGGATGGGCGTTGAATATCTGCAGCCCGCTCATCAGGAGGAAGGTGATGCAGACGACGTTGATCCAGTGCGTGATGCGCACCAGGACCGTGTGCCGGTAGATGAAGGCCGGCGACCTTCCTTCCAGAGCCGTTGCTGCCATGCCATCCCCTTGGATGCGTCGATTGCGACGATCACAGGATACGACGGCGAGGGGGCGCGGGTTTCGCGCCCGTCGATCACATCTCGGCGGAGATTTCGTGATCGGCGGCGGCTTCCCGCGGGCGCGCGTCGCCGTCGTCGCGGAACTGGATGCGGTAGAGATGCGCGTAGCGCCCGCCCTTGCGCAGGAGATCGGCATGGCGGCCCTGCTCGGCGATCCAGCCGCCTTCGACGACGAGGATCTTGTCGGCGTGGGTGATGGTGTTCAGCCGATGGGCGATGGCGATGGTGGTGCGGCCTTCGCTCAGCCTGGCGAGGGCCTCCTGGATGCGCCGCTCCGACTCGGTGTCGAGCGAGGCGGTCGCCTCGTCGAGGAGGATGATCGGCGTGTCGCGCACGAAGGCGCGGGCGATCGACACGCGCTGGCGCTGGCCCGCCGACAGGTTGCCGCCATGCTCGCCGACCGTGGCATCATAGCCTTTCGGGAACGACATGATGAAGTCGTGGGCGTAGGCGGCCTTGGCGGCGGCGATGATCTGCTCCTCGCCGACGCCGTCGCGGCCGAAGGCGATGTTGTCCCGGATGGTGCCGTTGAAGAGGTAGGCGTCCTGCCCGACATAGGCGATCTGCTCGCGCAGCGACTGGCGCGAGCGGGTGGAGGCGTCGATGCCGTCGATGACCATGCGGCCCGATTCGGGATCGTAGAAGCGCAGGATCATGTTGAAGATCGTCGTCTTGCCACCGCCCGAGGGGCCGACCAGCGCAGTGAGCTTGCGGGCATTGGCGGTGAAGGACATGCCGTCCAGCACCGGCTCGTTGGCACGGTAGCGGAAGGACACCTTCTCGAAGGCGATCTCGCCCTCGGTAACGTCGAGCGGGGGCTTGTTCTCGTTGGCCGGCTCGGTGTCGGGCGTGTCGATCAGGTCGAAGAGGATGCGCACGCCGACCAGCGCATTGGAGACGTCGATGTTCAGGCGCGACAGGCGCTTGGCCGGCTCGTAGGCGAGGAGGAAGGCGGCGATGAAGGAGATGAACTGGCCGGGCGCCTCGCCGAGCTTCAGCACGCGGTAGCCGCCGTAGAAGAGGATGAGCGCGATCGACAGGCCGCCGAGGGTCTCCATGACCGGGCTGTTGCGGTTGGCGACCGAGGCGAGCTTGTTGGAGGCGGCCTCGACCTGCGCGATGCTGTCGAACATGCGCTTGCGCAGCCGCTCCTCCATGGTGAAGGCCTTGACGACCTTGATGCCCTGGATCGTCTCCTGCATCGTCTCGAGGATGAGGAGCGAGCCGCCGAACTGGGTCCTGACGATGTCGCGACCGCGCCGGATGATCTTGCGCATGGAGAGGATCGCGAGCGGGCCGCCGACGAAGGCGAAGACCGACATCAGCGGGTCCTGGTAGATCATCACGCCGATCAGGCCGACGAGCGACAAGAGGTCACGCCCGGCGGCATTGGCGATCTGGTTGAGGACGTTGCTTGCCGAGGAGGTGCCGAAGTTCAGGCGGCCGACGAACTCGGCCGAGTGGTGGCCGGAGAAATAGGCCATGTTCTGGCGGATGATCTTGTCGAAGACCCGTCGCTGGTTGGCGGCGACCAGCGCATTGGAGATGCGCGCCATGATCGCCGCCTGCCCGTACATGGCGAAGCCCTTGGCGGCGAAGATCAGGATGATCGTCACGCAGAGCAGCGTCAGGGTCTCGAAGTTCTTGTAGATGTAGGCCTGGTTGACGACCGTGCCGATCATGTAGGCGGTCGCCGCGGTCGCCGCGGCGCCGACGGCCATCATCAGGAAGGCAATGCCGTAGAGGCGGCGCTGCTGCCAGGCCTGCTCGCGAAGCAGCCGCCCGATGAGCGCGAGGGACCCGTCAGGATCCCGGAAGAAGCGGCCGAGGAGCGATTTCAGCATGCCCGGCAAGCATAAGCCATGGCAGGGGCGGGGGGGAGAGCCAGCAGCGATACCATTAACTCACCCCTTCAGGCGGCTTCCGTCACGCGACCGGCGGCACGGGCACGATCCCCGAGCCGGCCTCAGCCCGCCTGCGCGGGCAACCCTTGGAAGATGGTGGAGCCAATCGGAATCGAACCGACGACCTCTTGAATGCCATTCAAGCGCTCTCCCAACTGAGCTATGGCCCCATCATTCCTCAACGCGGCGGGTTGGGCCCGCCGCGAGACGATGCCGTATTCGTCCGTCCTCCGGCTTATGTCAACTACCGTTCCTCATCATCGACGTCGCCGATGATGTCGTCGACATTGTCGTCGTCCTCGTCTTCCTCCTCGAGGAAGGTGTCGTCCTCGTCGCCGGCATCCTCGACTTCTTCGTCCTCGTCGCCGTCGACCTTGACCGCGCCGCTGTCGGCCGCCTCGTCATCGGCTTCCTCGAGGGAGACGAATTCCGCCTCGCCGGCAGCCTCGACCTCGTCCTCGTCGTCCTCGACCTCGGCCGCCGCCTGCGGACGGGCGCGCACCACGCCGGTCTCGAAATTGGTGCCGCAATGCGGGCACACGATCGGATTCCGGTTGAGGTCGTAGTATTTGGTGCCGCAGTTCGGGCACACCCGCTTGGTGCCCAGGTCCGGTTTCACCACGTGAAAGCCTCGTATCGTCCGTTTTGAGCGGCCTCCCTTAATCCGGGCGCCACGCGGTGTCAAAAGCAAATCTCGGGACCGGTCCGGGCGGATGACGGGCCATGCCGGCTGTGCTATCGGGAGCGCCGCACCGCCGGCCCGGCGGAGCCGGGGATGAGACCAGCCAGATGCCGACAGATCACGGACCGAAGCCACTCCGCGCGACCCGCTCCGGGCCGCTGAAGGGCAGCCTCCGGCCACCCGGCGACAAGTCCATCTCGCACCGCTCCCTCATGCTCGGCGCGCTCGCCGTCGGCGAGACCGTGGTCGAGGGCCTGCTCGAAGGCGAGGACGTGATTTCCACCGCCGCCGCGATGCGGGCCTTCGGCGCCACCGTCACCCGCGGCGAGGACGCCGTCTGGCGGGTCGCCGGGCCGGGCGTCGGCGGCCTCCTCGAACCGGAGGGGGTCATCGACTACGGCAATGCCGGCACCGGCGTGCGGCTCGCCCTCGGCATTGCCGGCAGCCATGCCTTCGCCACCACCTTCACAGGCGACGGCTCGCTCATCAAGCGCCCGATGGGCCGCGTGCTCGATCCCCTCCGCCGCATGGGCGTGCAGGTCATCGCGCGCTCGGGCGACCGGCTGCCCGCCACGGTGCGCGGCCCGGACGTGCCGGTGCCGGTCGAATACAGGCTCCCGGTCGCCTCGGCGCAGGTGAAATCGTCGATCCTGCTCGCCGGCCTCAACGTGCCCGGCACCACCACCGTCATCGAGCCGGTGCCCACCCGCGACCATACCGAGCGCATGCTGCAGGCCTTCGGCGCCGCCATCGACATCGAGACCGGCGAGGACGGCTCGCGCATCATCCGCGTCGACGGCCGCCACGACCTGAAGCCGCAGCACATCGTCGTGCCGGGCGATCCGAGCTCGGCCGCCTTCCCGATCGTCGCCGCCCTCATCGTCGAAGGCTCGGACGTGACGGTCGAAAACGTCCTCCTCAACCCCACCCGCACCGGCCTCCTCGAGACGCTGATCGAAATGGGCGCCGACATCGTCATCGAGAACCGCCGCGCCGTCGGCGGCGAGGAGGTGGGCGACATCCGCGTCCGCCACAAGCGCCTGAAGGGCGTCAGGGTGCCGGCGAGCCGCGCCCCTTCGATGATCGACGAATACCCGATCCTCGCCATCGCCGCCGCCTTTGCCGAAGGCGATACCCTCATGGAGGGCATCGGCGAGATGCGGGTGAAGGAATCCGACCGGATCGCGGCCATCGCCGCCGGGCTCGTCGCCAATGGCGTCACCGTCGAGGAAGGGCCCGAGTCGCTCCTCGTCCATGGCGGCGCCGAGGTTCCTGGCGGCGGCCTCGTCGCCACCCGGCTCGACCACCGCATCGCCATGAGCTTCCTCATCCTCGGGCTCGCCGCCGAGAAGCCGGTCACGGTCGACGACGCGGCCACCATCGCCACCTCCTTCCCGGCCTTCCAGGGCCTGATGACCGGGCTTGGCGCCCGCTTCGAGGAAGCGACCGATGGCTGAGAGGCGCGGCCGGCGCGGAAACGGCCGGTCCATCCCCTTCGCCCCATGATCATCGCCATTGACGGGCCTGCCGCCGCCGGCAAGGGCACGCTCGCCGAGCGCATCGCCCGGCACTACAGCCTGCCCTACCTCGATACCGGCCTCCTCTATCGCGCCATCGGACGGGAAATGGCCGAGCGCGGGCTCGACCCCGACGATGCCGCCGCCGCCGGTGCGGTCGCCGCGGCGCTCGATCCCGCCCGCCTCGCCGATCCGGAGCTGCGCGGCCATGCCGCCGGCGAGCTGGCCTCGCGGGTCGCCGTCCACCCGCCGGTGCGCGCCGCCCTCCTCGACTTCCAGCGCCGTTTTGCCGCAAGGCCGGGCGGCGCCGTCCTCGACGGCCGCGACATCGGCACGGCCATCGTCCCCGAGGCCGACGTCAAGATCTACGTCACCGCCAGCCCCGAGGTGCGCGCCCGCCGGCGGACCGACGAGCTCGCGAGAAAAGGCCGGCAGGTTGAATTCCCGCGCATCCTCGCCGAAATAAGGGAACGCGACAAACGCGACTCCGGCCGGGCGGTCGCCCCGCTCCGGCAGGCGCCCGACGCGGCCTTGCTCGATACCACGGACAAGGATATAGACACCGCGTTCCGCGCGGCCGTGGATATCATCGAGAAGGCCAGAGCCGAACGCGAGAAGCGAGCGTCCCTCTAGGGGCCGGCCGCCATCCGTGTTTCAACTCAAGACCTGACGCGTGCCGCAACCTGCTGATCTTGCAGGTGGAACGATGCAATCGCCGAGCCTGTCCCCCAGCGCGCCGCGCCCGCAATCCCGCGGGTTGCCTGAACGAAGGGATGGGTCCGGTAACCCAACGCCAACCGACGGCGCTGCGCCGCCGTCGCCCACAGGAGCCTAAATGTCCGTAGCCCAACAGCCTGCCAAGGAAGATTTTGCCGCCCTCCTGGACGAGTCGTTCCAGGCCGACGCCCTCATGGAGGGCGCGGTGATCAAGGGCACCGTGGTCGCCATCGAGAAGGACCTCGCGGTCATCGACGTCGGCCTGAAGACCGAGGGCCGCGTGCCCGTCAAGGAATTTGCCGTTGCCGGCCGCGATGCGGGCCTGAAGCCCGGCGACGTGGTGGAAGTCTACCTGGAGCGCATCGAGAACGCGCTCGGTGAGGCGGTCCTGTCGCGCGAGAAGGCGCGGCGCGAGGAAAGCTGGGTCCGGCTCGAGGAGAGCTTCAACAAGAACGAGAAGGTGCAGGGCGTCATCTTCAACCAGGTCAAGGGCGGCTTCACCGTCGACCTCGACGGCGCCGTCGCCTTCCTGCCGCGCTCGCAGGTCGACATCCGTCCGGTGCGCGACGTCGGCCCGCTGATGCACACGCCGCAGCCCTTCCAGATCCTCAAGATGGACAAGCGCCGCGGCAACATCGTCGTGTCGCGCCGCACGGTGCTGGAAGAGACCCGCGCCGAGCAGCGTTCGGAGCTCGTCCAGAGCCTCGAGGAAGGCCAGATCATCGACGGCGTGGTGAAGAACATCACCGATTACGGCGCCTTCGTCGACCTCGGCGGCATCGACGGCCTGCTGCACGTCACCGACATTGCCTGGCGGCGCATAAACCACCCGTCCGAGGTGCTGTCGATCGGCCAGACGGTGCGGGTGCAGATCATCCGCGTCAACCACGAGACCCACCGCATCTCGCTCGGCATGAAGCAGCTCGAGGCGGATCCGTGGGAGGGCATCGAGGCCAAGTACCCGGTCGGCGTCAAGTTCAAGGGCCGCGTCACCAACATCACCGACTACGGCGCATTCGTGGAGCTGGAGCCGGGCATCGAAGGCCTGATCCACGTCTCCGAGATGTCGTGGACCAAGAAGAACGTCCACCCCGGCAAGATCGTCTCCACCTCGCAGGAAGTGGAAGTGATGGTGCTCGAGGTCGACCCGGTGAAGCGCCGCATCTCGCTCGGCCTCAAGCAGACCCTGCAGAATCCGTGGGAGGCCTTCGCCGAGAAGCATCCGGTCGGCTCGACCGTGGAAGGCGAGGTCAAGAACAAGACCGAGTTCGGCCTGTTCGTCGGCCTCGACGGCGACGTCGACGGCATGGTCCACCTCTCCGACCTCGACTGGAACCGTCCGGGCGAGCAGGCGATCGAGGACTACAACCGCGGCGACCAGGTCCGCGCCCAGGTGCTCGACGTCGACATCGAGAAGGAGCGCATCTCGCTCGGCATCAAGCAGGTCGGCGGCGCCGACCCGTTCGAGGAAGCGAGCGGCGACATCCGCAAGGGCTCGGTGGTGACCTGCGAGATCATCGACGTGAAGGAGAACGGCATCGAGGTGAAGATCGCCGACAGCGACCTGACCGCCTTCATCCGCCGCTCCGACCTGTCGCGTGACCGCTCCGAGCAGCGCCCCGAACGCTTCGCCAAGGGCGAGAAGGTCGACGCCCGCGTCACCAACTTCGACAAGAAGGCGCACAAGATCGCCGTCTCCATCAAGGCGCTGGAAATCGCCGAGGAGAAGGAAGCGGTCGCCCAGTACGGCTCGACCGACTCGGGCGCCTCGCTCGGCGACATCCTCGGCGCGGCCCTCAAGGCCCGCCAGGACGGCGACAAGGAATAGCCTTCGCGCCGAGACGCGCTAGTTTGGGAAGGGCCCGCCTCGCGCGGGCCCTTTTCCGTTTCCGGAGGCGCAGATGCGGCTTCCCGCCGGCCCGGCCTCGTCGCCGCACTCCTCCTCCACCCGGCCAACTTCGCCTTGCCGGGCAGGCGCGGAGGCGCTAACCCCTTCGCCTGACTTTTCATTCTCAAAGGGCGGAGGCCACCCCCGATGACCATGGATGCCGACCAGATCGTCGATCGCCGCCGGCTCAGGCGGAAGCTCACCTTCTGGCGCGTCGTCGCTTTCCTGCTGCTCGCCGCGGCGATCGTCGGCACCCTCCTCTACGCCGCCGGCGACTCGCTGACCGGCCCGCAGATCGCCCGCGTCAGCGTCTCCGGCTTCATCGGCGAGGACCGCGACCAGCTGAAGATGCTCGACAAGCTCGCCGAGACCGACACGGTGAAAGCTGTGCTGGTCTCGATCGATTCGACCGGCGGCTCCACTGCCGGCGGCGAATCGCTCTACGAGGCGCTCCGCCGGCTCGCGGCGAAGAAGCCGGTGGTGGCGACCATCGGCACGGTCGGCGCGTCGGCCGCCTACATGACGGCGATCGCCACCGACCACATCGTCGCGCGGCGGACCTCGATCACCGGCTCGATCGGCGTGATCTTCGAGTACCCCGAGGTCAGCCAGCTCCTGAAGACGCTCGGCGTCTCCATGGAGGAGATCAAGAGCGCGCCGCTGAAGGCCGAGCCCTCGCCCTTCCACCCGGCGAGCGACGAGGCGAAGGCGGTAATCGCCGGCATGATTACCGATTCCTATAACTGGTTCGTCGACATCGTCGCCGATCGCCGCAAGCTCGCCCGCGCCGAGGCGCTCCGCCTCGCCGACGGCCGCGTCTTCACCGGCCGCCAGGCGCTCGACGCCAAGCTCATCGACGAGATCGGCGGCGAGGGGGAGGCGATCGCCTGGCTCGGCAGCGCCAAGGGCGTCGACGTCAAGCTCCCGGTGCGCGACTGGAAGCCGGTGCGCCCGGGACAGGGCTTCTTTTCCGCCGACGCCATCGGCCTGTGGATCGCCCGCCAGCTCGGCTTCGGCCCTCTCCTCCTCAAGGGCGACGTCCTCGACCGGGTCCTCCCCGAGCGGCTGAAACTTGACGGTCTGATGTCGGTTTGGCAGGGTCCGGGCGGCGGTGATGGGGCACCCGCCGAAGGGGCGGCCAGATGATCAAGTCGGAACTGGTCCAGCGCATCGCTGAGGCGAACCCGCATCTCTACCAGCGTGACGTCGAGCACATCGTCAACGCGATCCTCGACGAGATCACCGAAGCGCTTGCCCGCGGCGACCGGGTGGAGTTGCGCGGCTTCGGCGCCTTCTCGGTGAAGAACCGGCCGGCGCGCACCGGCCGCAACCCGCGCACCGGGACCAAGGTGGCGGTGACCGAGAAATACGTGCCCTTCTTCAAGACGGGCAAGGAAATGCGCGAACGCCTCAACGGCTGATACCGTCCTCATGCGCCGCGCCCTCGTCCTCTTCGTCCTCGTCCCGCTCGCCATCGTCGTGGTGGTGCTCTCGGTCGCCAACCGCGCGAGCGTTACCTTCTCGCTCGATCCGTTCGGCGGCGATCCGCCGGCGCTGTCGCTGACCGCGCCGCTCTTCATCTTCCTCTTCGCCACGCTCTTCCTCGGCATCCTCATCGGCGGCGTCGCCGCCTGGATCCGGCAGGGCCGCTGGCGGAGCCTCGCCCGCGCCGAGCGGGCCGAGCTCCAGCGCACGCGCCAGGAGGTCGAGCGCCTGCGCGAGCGCGTGACCGAGCTGACCAGCGGCACGACCCTGCCGGCGAACCGCGACGCGGCCTAGTTGTCGGCCGGCCGCTCCTCAGGACGGAAAGCCGCTTCGCCTTCTTCCCGGAGCCGCTCCTGATGCGCTTCATCGACGCCGCTGCGATCGACCAGGCCCTCGACGTGCCGGCGCTGGTCGAGGCGCTGCGCGAGGCCTTCCGCGGCGGCATCACCGTGCCGACGCGCCATCACCACACCGTCCCGCGGGCCGGCGCGGCGGATGCGACCTTCCTCCTCATGCCCGCCTGGAACGACGATCCGGCCAGCTTCATCGGCACCAAGCTCGTCACCATCTTTCCCGACAATGCGACGCGCGGACAGGCGAGCGTGCTCGGCACCTACGTCCTCATGGAGGGCGCCACCGGCAGGGTGGTCGCGCTCCTCGACGGCGTCGCGCTGACGCTCCGGCGCACCGCCGCCGCCTCGGCCCTCGCCGCGACCTACCTCGCCCGGCCCGATGCCCGCCGCCTGCTCATGGTCGGTGCCGGCGCGCTCGCCCCGCATCTCATCGCGGCGCACGCCGCCGTCCGCCCAATCCGCGAGGTGGCGATCTGGAACCATCGGCCGGAGAGGGCCGAGGCCCTCGCCGCCCGCCTCGACCGGCCGGGCCTCGCGGTCCGCGCCGTCACCGACCTCGACGCGGAAATTGCCGCGGCCGACATCGTCAGCGCCGCCACGCTCTCCACCGAGCCACTCGTCCATGGCGAGGCGCTGCGGCCGGGCACCCATGTCGACCTCGTCGGCGGCTTCACGCCGCATATGCGCGAAGCGGACGATGCGGCCATCGCGCGGGCCCGCGTCCATGTCGATACCCGCGCCGGTGCGACGAAGGAGGCCGGCGACATCACCCAGCCGCTCGCCTCGGGGGCGCTCGCCGAAGGCGCCATCCTCGGCGACCTCTTCGACCTCGCCGCCGGGCGCTCGATCGGACGCCAGGGTGCCGGGGAGATCACGCTCTTCAAGTCGGTGGGCACGGCGATCGAGGACCTTGCCGCCGCGGCGCTCGTCTACCGACGGCTGGCCAGGGCCTGATACCGGAGAGATGGGCCTGCCGCCCTCCTCCTGCCAAAGCGAGGGGACTTTCCCCTTTCCCGCCAATCACATACCCGACCGCCGACAGACGTTAGACTCCTCGCGCCTTTCATGCGAAACCCGTGCGCCATGAAGCTCATCGTGAAGATCTGCGGGCTTTCGACCGAGGAGACGCTGGATGCGGCGCTCGCCGCCGGCGCCGACATGGTAGGCCTCGTCTTCTTCCCGCCGAGCCCGCGCTACGTGACGCTGGAGCGCGCCGCCGCGCTCGCCGCCCGCGCGCGCGGCCGCGCCGAGATCGTGGCGCTCAGCGTCGACATGGCCGAGCGCAACCTCGGCGAGATCGTCGACATGGTGCGGCCGGACTGGCTGCAGCTCCATGGCAGCGAGACGCCCGACCGCGTCGCCGCGATCAAGAAGCGCTTCTCCCGCCGCGTCGTGAAGGCGGTAGGCATCCGCGAGGCCGCCGACCTCGCCACCGCCCAGCGCTACGCCGGCTTCGCCGACCGCCTGCTCCTCGACGCCAAGCCGCCGAAGGACGCCACGCGCCCGGGCGGCAACGGCGCCGCCTTCGACTGGACCATCCTCGACGGCTTCGATCCGCCGGCGCCCTACCTCCTGTCGGGCGGGCTCGATCCGCAGAACGTCGCGCTCGCCCTGAAGGTGACCGGCGCGCGCGGCGTCGACGTATCGTCGGGCGTCGAGACGGCGCCGGGCCGCAAGGACCCCGACCTCATCCGCTCCTTCATCAATGCGGCGCGCAAGGCCGTCCAGCGCCGACCGGAAAGGACTCCGTCGTGAACGTCCCCCCGCCCAATTCCTTCCGCACCGGCCCGGACGAGCGCGGCTATTTCGGCATGTTCGGCGGCCGCTTCGTCGCCGAGACGCTGATGCCGCTGATCCTCGAACTGGAAAAGGCCTACCGGGCGGCGAAGGAAGATCCCGCCTTCAAGGCCGAGCTTCAGGCGCTCAACACGCATTATACCGGTCGGCCCTCGCCGCTCTATTTCGCCGAGCGGCTGACAGAGCATCTGGGCGGCGCGAAGATCTACCTGAAGCGCGAGGAGCTGAACCATACCGGCTCCCACAAGATCAACAACTGCCTCGGCCAGATCCTGCTCGCGCGCAGCATGGGCAAGACCCGCATCATCGCCGAGACCGGCGCCGGCCAGCACGGGGTCGCCGCGGCGACCGTCTGCGCCCGCTTCGGCTACCCATGCATCGTCTACATGGGCGCCACCGACGTCGAGCGGCAGAAGCCGAACGTCTTCCGCATGAAGATGCTCGGCGCCGAGGTGAAGCCGGTCACCGCCGGCAACGGCACCCTCAAGGACGCCATGAACGAGGCGCTCCGCGACTGGGTCACCAATGTCGAGAGCACCTATTACCTGATCGGCACCGCCGCCGGCCCGCATCCCTATCCGGAGCTGGTGCGCGACTTCCAGTCGGTGATCGGCGACGAGACCAGGGCGCAGATGCTGGAAGCCGAGGGACGCCTGCCCGATGCCATCGTCGCCTGCATCGGCGGCGGCTCCAACGCCATCGGCATCTTCCATCCCTTCCTCGACGATCACGACGTCAAGATCTACGGCGTCGAGGCCGGCGGCCACGGGCTCGACGTCGAGAACGGCCATGCGGCGTCGATGACAGGCGGCCGCCCGGGCGTGCTCCATGGCAATCGCACCTATCTCCTCCAGGATGCCGACGGGCAGATCCTCGAAGGCCACTCGATCTCCGCCGGTCTCGATTATCCGGGCGTCGGCCCCGAGCATTCATGGCTCCGCGATACCGGCCGCGTCACCTACGTGCCGGCGACCGACCGCGAGGCGCTCGACGCCTTCCAGCTGCTGACCCGCATCGAGGGCATCATCCCGGCGCTCGAATCCGCCCACGCGCTCGCCTATGTCACCAAGCTCGCGCCGCAGATGGGCAAGGACGAGACCATCGTCGTCAACCTCTCCGGCCGCGGCGACAAGGACGTCTTCACCGTCGCCCAGCATCTCGGCATGGACATCTGATGCTCCCCTCCGCCCATGAAGACCGCAACGCCCACCTCTCCCCGGCGGGGAGAGGTCGTGAGCCCGGTGCCAAGCCGGGCGAGCGGGTGAGGGGGCGCCGCCTGTCCCGGCCCGCAACCCGTGCCGCCCGCCGGATCGAGACCTCTTCGTCGGACCGATCGGTCCCCCTCACCCGGATCGACCCGGCTCTCGCCGGATCGACCCGACCTCTCCCCACCGGGGAGAGGTCAAGAGTGCCCTCCCCCGTCCGTCGCGCGCGAGCCGCAACATGACCACCCGCATCGACACCCGTTTCGCGGCGCTGAAGGCCGAAGGCCGGCCGGCGCTCGTCACCTTCACCACCGCCGGCGACCCCGACTACGCCACCTCGCTCGATATCCTGAAGGCGCTGCCAAAGGCCGGCGCCGACGTGATCGAGCTGGGCATGCCCTTCTCCGATCCCATGGCCGACGGCCCGGCGATCCAGATGTCCGGCCAGCGCGCGCTGAAGGGCGGCCAGACGCTCAGGAAGACGCTCGATATGGTGCGCGCCTTCCGCGCCACCGACGACGAGACCCCGATCGTCCTGATGGGCTACTACAATCCCATCTACATCTACGGCAACGAGACGTTCCTCGCCGATGCCAAGGCTGCCGGCGTCGATGGCCTCATCGTCGTCGACCTGCCGCCCGAGGCCGACGACGAGCTCTGCATCCCTGCCATGCGCGCCGGGCTCAACTTCATCCGCCTGGCGACGCCGACCACCGACGACAAGCGTTTGCCGGCGGTCCTCGCCAATACGTCCGGCTTCGTCTACTACGTCTCCATCCTCGGCATTACCGGCACGGCATCGCCCGATGCGGTGCGCGTCGCCGGGGCGGTGACACGGATCAAGCGGCACACCATATTGCCTGTCGCCGTCGGCTTCGGCGTCCGCACGGCCGCCCAGGCGGCGGCCATCGGCCGGGACGCGGATGGCGTCGTGGTCGGCTCGGCGATCGTCTCGGCCGTCGCCGGATCGCTGAAGGACGGCGAGGCGACGGAGGCGACCGTCGGCGCGGTCACGAAACTGGTCGGCGAGCTCGCCGAGGGCGTGCGCGCGGCGCGGGCCGAGGCAGCCGAATAGGAACCGGCCCCAACAGGGAAACTGACAAGTGAGCTGGATCAGCAACGTCGTACCCCCGAAGATCCGCAACTTCCTCGCCAAGCGGGAAGTGCCGCAGAACCTCTGGATCAAGTGCCCGGAGACCGGCGAGATGGTCTTCCACCGGGACCTCGAGGCGAACCACTTCGTCATCCCCAATTCCGGCTACCACATGCGCATGAACGCGCAGCAGCGCTTCACGCATTTCTTCGACGGCGGCACGTGGGAGACGATCCCGGTCCCCGAGGTGCCGCTCGATCCGCTGAAGTTCCGCGACGAGCGCCGATATACCGATCGCCTGCGCGACGCGCGCGCCAAGACCGGCATGAACGATGCCGTCATCGTCGGCGCCGGCAGCGTCGACAACGTGCCGATCGTCGCGGCGGCGCATAATTTCGATTTCATGGGCGGCTCCCTCGGCATGGCCGCCGGCGAGGCGGTGGTCACCGGCCTGATGACCGCGCGCGACCGCAAGCGCCCCTTCATCCTCTTCGCCGCCTCGGGCGGCGCGCGCATGCAGGAAGGCGTCCTCTCGCTCATGCAGCTGCCGCGCACCACCGTCGCGGTCGAAGCCTTCCGCGAGACGCGGCTCCCCTACATCGTCGTGCTCACCAACCCGACCACCGGCGGCGTCACCGCCTCCTATGCCATGCTCGGCGACGTCCATATCGCCGAGCCCGGCGCGCTGATCGGCTTCGCCGGCCCGCGCGTCATCGAGCAGACCATCCGCGAGAAGCTCCCCGAGGGCTTCCAGAAGTCCGAATATCTCCGCGACCACGGCATGGTCGACCTCGTCGTCCACCGCCACCAGCTCCGCGAGACCGTCGGCCGGCTCTGCCGCCTCTTCGGCGCCGAGGCCCTGCCGGCGTCGCAGGCGGTCGCGGTCGCCGAGCCGGTCGAGGCCTGACAGGGGCGAAAGGCCCGCCCGCGCGATGGATCGTTCGAGCGCCATCCTGGAGCGGCTGCTCCACCTGCATCCCCGCGAGATCGACCTGTCGCTCGATCGCGTCGAGGCGCTGATGGGCGACCTCGGCCGGCCGCAGGACAAGGTGCCGCCGGTCATCCATGTTGCCGGCACCAACGGCAAGGGCTCGACCACCGCCTTCATGCGGGCAATGCTGGAAGCCGCCGGCAAGCGCGTCCACGTCTATACCTCGCCGCACCTCGTCCGCTTCCACGAGCGCATCCGCCTCGCCGCGCCGGGCGGCGGCACCTTCGTCGACGAGGACGAGCTGGCCGACGCGCTGATCGAGGTCGAGCGGATCAATGCCGGCCGGCCGATCACGCAGTTCGAGATCACCACCGCCGCCGCCTTCGTGCTCTTCGCCGACCATCCGGCGGACGTTCTGCTCATGGAGGTCGGGCTCGGCGGGCGGCTCGACGCGACCAACGTCGTCGCCCATCCGCTCGCGACCGTGATCACCTCCATCTCGATGGACCACGAGAAGTTCCTCGGCGATACGATCGCCGCCATCGCGGCCGAGAAGGCCGGCATCCTGAAGCGCGGGGCGCCGGCCATCGTCGCGCCGCAGGTGGAGGCCGCGCTCGCCGTCATCGAGAGCGAGGCGGCGGCGCGGCGCGCCGACCTCTTCCTCGCCAATCGCGACTGGGTCGCCTATCGCGAACGCGGGCGGCTGGTCTACCAGGACGAGGACGGGCTCCTCGACCTGCCGAGCCCCAAGCTCATCGGCCGCCATCAATACACCAATGCCGGCACGGCTATAGCGACGCTCCGGCGGGCGCGTCTCGGCCTGTCCGTGGATGCCATCGAGGCGGGCCTCGCCAATGTCGAGTGGCCGGCGCGGCTCCAGCGCCTCGCCGCCGGGCCGCTCGCCGCCCGCGCGCCGCGCGATGCCGAGCTGTGGCTCGACGGCGGGCACAATCCCGGCGCCGGCATCGTCATCGCGGAAGCCATGGCCGACCTCGAGGAACGCTCGCCGCGGCCGCTCTATCTCGTCACCGGCATGCTCACCACCAAGGATCCGGCCGGCTTCTTCGCGCCCTTCTCCGGCCTTGCCCGCAAGGTCCTGACCGTGCCGGTGCCCTCCTCCAGCGCCGGCCGCGATCCGGCGGAGCTCGCGGCCATCGCCGCCGCCGCGGGCCTGACCGCCGAGCCGGTCGCGGACGTCGGCATGGCGCTCGAGCGGATCGCGGCGGAGGCCACCGGTCCGGTGCCTCCGCGCATCCTCATCTGCGGCTCGCTCTACCTCGCCGGCACGGTGCTCGCCGAGAACGGCACGCCACCGGCCTGACCCCCAAAAGAAAAGGGCCGCTGCGCGAGCGGCCCTGTCTCCTTCGTCCGGCGGAAGGTGCGATCAGATCGCACCCTTGATCCAGTCCGACAGGCGGTTCTTCGGCATGGCGCCGACCTGCATCGCGGTCGGCTCGCCGTTCTTGAACACGATCAGCGTCGGGATCGAGCGCACGCCGTACTTCATCATCGTGTCGGGGTTCTCGTCGACGTTGAGCTTGGCGATCTTCACCTTGCCCTCCATCTCGGTGGCGATCTCCTCGAGCGCCGGCGCGATGAAGCGGCAGGGCCCGCACCACTCGGCCCAGAAATCGACGACCACGGGCTCGGACGAGCCGAGAACGTCATTCTGGAAGCTCTGGTCGGTGACGGCGACGGGCATGGCAGGACCTCGGGAGGGATTCGTTGATGGGAAGGTTGTCGAAACGTAGGTAGGGCCGCGGGTGGCGTCAAGCCAACCCCCTACATCCTGTGGTGTAGTTCCTAACAAACCGCCAAATATGGCGTGTCACGATCGCGTCATGGCGGCGAGCGCGGCATCCATGGCCTCGCCCGGCACGTCCATGAGCGCCGGCACCTCGGTCCAGAGCAGCGCCGCCTCGACGCGCCTGCCCGGATAGAGCCGGGCGAGCAGCAGCCGGTAGAGCGCGAGCTGGCCGACATAGGCAGGCGGCGCGTCCTTCAGCTCGGCCGGCGGCGGCCGGTTGGTCTTGTAATCGACGATCAGGATGCGCTCCGCCAGGACCGCCAGCCGGTCGATGCGGCCGGAGACGTGGTATTCCCGCATGCCGAGCGTCACCCGCCCGGCGATGTCGACTTCCGCCCGGCTGCCGGGCGCAAAGACCGCGGCGAAGAGCGGATCGTCGAGGATCGCCAGGATGCCGCCGGCGACCTCGGCGCGGTCGAGCTCGCTCCATTTCGGCAGCACCGCGGCGAGATAGCGCCCGGCGGTCGCCGCCCGCTCCGCCGGCGCGACGTCCGGCAGCGACTGCAGCAGCCGGTGCACGACGCGACCGCGCTCCAGCGCCATTGCTGCGTCGGCATCGCGGCGCGCGGCGAGCAGTGGCCGTGGAAAATCGGCGCCCGGCGTGCCGGCGAGCGCGGTGGAGGGCGCCAGCCGGGCCAGCGCCGGAGCGGATGGCGGCACGGGCCGGCCTATCCATTCCGGCAGGACGTCGGGGAGCGGCAGGGCCTGCTGCTCGTCCTTCGCCGTCGCGACCTTCCGCTCGCCGGCGCGCCATTCGAGCTCCTCGCCCTCCGGCGTCACGACGCCCGCCAGCTCGTCCGACAGCCCGTCCCTGACGAGCGTATGCCAGATGCGCGCCTTCTCCTCGTTGCCGATCCGCTTCTCGGTGCCGACCACGTAGAGCCGGTCCTTCGCGCGCGTCATGCCGACATAGAGGAGGCGGCGATATTCCTCGCGCGCCTGCTCGCGCAGCGCCTCGACCCGCGCCTTCACCATTTCCGGCATGCCCCTCGCGCCGCGCATCCAGACGAGCGGCGCGACGGTGCCGTCGCGGTCGTCGCGGAGCGCCAATAGGCGCGGATCGTGGGCGGCGTTGGCCGAGGCCGCGCCGGTATCGACGAGGAAGACGATGTCGGCCTCGAGGCCCTTGGCGCCATGCACGGTCATGACGCGCACCTCGTCGCGGCGGTCGTCGGAATCGCGCCGGACCTCGGTGCTGGTCGCGCCGAGGAAGGCGAGGAAGCCCTCGAGCGACGGCGCGTGGGCGCGCTCGAAGGCGAGCGCCGTGGCAAGGAACTCGTCGAGCACGTCCTCGGCCTCGTTGCCGAGACGGGCGAGCAGGCGCTTCCGCCCGCCATCCGGCCCGAGAACGCGGGCAAAGAAAGCGTGCGGATCGAGATGGTCGGCGAGCTTCCGCCAGGCGGCGATCCGCTCGAAGGCGTCGCGGAAGGCGTCGCCCTTCTCATGGGCCGCCGCGAGGAGCGCCGCGAAGAGCGTATGCGGCCGGTCATGGGCGATCGCGTAGAGCTGGTCCTCGTTCAGCCCGACGAGCGGGCTCTTGAGCAGCCCGGCGAGCGACAGGTCGTCCTCGGGCAGCAGCACGACGCGGCCGAGCGCGATCAGGTCCATCACCGCGATGTGGTCGGTGATGGCGAGCCGGTCGGCGCCGGCAATGGCGATGCCTTTCTTCTTCAGCGCGCGGTTGATCGCATCGGTCTGCACGCCGCGGATGCGCGAGAGCACGAGGATGCTTCCCGGCCGGACCAGCTCGCCGGTCGCCGCGATCCGCTCGCGCGAATGCTTCCAGCGATGGATGGTGGCGGCGATGCGCTCGGCGAGCTGCACCTCGGGGCTCTTCTCGTCGAGATGATCGACGGGCTCGGTCCAGTCCTCCGGGTCGCGCTTCTCCGGCGACGGGATCATCGGCCAGATGACCACCTGGCCGGGCGCGTTCCGGCGCGCGGCGACATGGATCGGCGCCTCGTCCTCGCTCGACAGGCCGGCGCGCGCCTCCGGCCTCGCGAAAACCCTGTCGACGGCGTCGAGGACGACCGGCACGGAACGGAAGGAAAGGCGGAGCGCCGGCTCGCTCCAGCCGAGATTGGCCTCGCGCGCGCGCCTGCCGAGATAGTCGCGCTCGATCCCGAAGCGCGTCGGCACGGCGCCCTGGAAGGAGAAGATCGACTGTTTCTCGTCGCCGACCGCGAAGAGCGTGCGCGGCAGCGGAGCAGTTCCCTCGCCGGCGAAGAATTCCTCGACCAGGACGCGGATCACCTCCCATTGCCGCGGGCTGGTATCCTGCGCCTCGTCGACGAGGATGTGCTCCAGCCCGTTGTCGAGCTTGTAGTGCACCCAGCGCGCCGCCTCGGTGCGCTTCAGGAGGTTGGCGGTCGAAACGATCAGGTCCTCGAAATCGAGGACGCCGCGGAGCCGCTTCTGCCGCTGGTGCTCGGAGATCACCGCATCGGCAAGCGTCAGCATGGCGGCGCTGGTCTCGAAGCAGTCGGCGCGCCGCCAGTCGTCGATCCGCCGCTCCAGCCGCTCGCGCTCGGCGGCGAGAAGCTCGTCAAGCCCGGGCCACTGCGCCTTCACCGCATTGCTCGCCATGGTGGAAGCGACGCGAAGGTCCATGCTCCCCTTCTTCTGCCAGACCGCGAGATAGGCGTTGCGGAGCGCATCGCCGCCTTCGGCCGCGAAGAAGGCGGCAAGCCGCTCGGCGCATTCGCCGTCGCGGGTGCCGCCCGTCCGCAGCAGCCCATGCAGGCGCACGAGCCCGTCCTCGCCGAAGAGCGAGCCGCCGCAGATGTCGTTGCGGATCGCCTCGGCGGTATCCGCATCCGTCAGGCCGAGCTCGCCTTGCAGTTCCCGGATCGCCGCTCCGAAGGACCCTGCCCGCGCGATCCAGGCATTCAGCCGGTAGCGCTCGCGGACGAACTCCCTGAGGCTCTGATCGACCACCATGTCGCCGGCAATGCCGACCACGGTGCCGAGCGCGCGGCCGAGCGGCCCGTCGCGATCGGTGGCGGCCGCGGCGAGCACGCTCCGGCGCGCCGCTTCGAGAAGCGCATCCGAATCGCGCTCGTCGAGCACCTCGAAGTGTCCGGGCACGTTGGCCTCGAAGGGGAACTGGTGGAGGAGCCGCTCGCAGAAGGCGTGGATGGTCTGGATCTTCAGGCCGCCCGGCGTTTCCAGGGCGGTCGCGAAGAGCCGGCGGGCGCGGGCGAGCTGGCCGGCATCCGGGCGCCCGCCCTCCAGCTCGCGAATCTTCTCGGCGAGCTTCGCATCGTCGAGCCGCGTCCATTCGGCGAGCGTGTCGAAGACGCGCTTCGCCATCTCGGCCGCCGCGGCGCGGGTGAAGGTGAGGCAGAGGATATGGCCGGGATCGGCGCCGGAAAGGAGCAGCCGCACGACGCGGCGCGCGAGCACGAAGGTCTTGCCCGCGCCGGCATTGGCCGAGACCCAGGCCGAGGCGCGCGGGTCCGATGCCGAGGCCTGCGCGAGCTTCGTCGCGTCGTCGACGGTCAGGGCTTTGGCGGCGCGTGCCACAATATGTCTTCCTCGCTTTCCACCAGGCTCCATTCATGGACGCGGGCGAGATGGTCGTAGGGGCTCTCGTAGCGCGTCTCGAACATCGGCCGCGCCCGCGAGCGATAGGGGTGATCGGCCCTGGCGAAGGCATGGATCAGGTCGCTGAACAGCGCCCATGAGCGCTCGGCGACGCCGTCGGCCGTCCAGTTCTGCTGCACGGCGCTCTTCACCGGATCGCCGCCGCGATCGGCCTTGCCGATGGCGATCCAGGCGAGCATCGCGATGCTCGCTCCCTTGAACGCCTCGTCGAAGGCGCCCAGGCGCACCATGGCCGCCTCGAGGCCAAGCTGGGGCGCGAAGCCGACGAGCACCTGGGTCGCGGTCGGCGGCGTGCCGGTCTTGTAGTCGATGATGTCGACGGCGCCGTCCTTCCGCCGGTCGATGCGGTCGGCTCGCCCTCGGAGCGTGAACTCGCCGGCCGCCGTCGGAACGACGATCCGCCCGTCGATCTCGGCATGGCGGCGCTCGATGCCGGCATCGCGATTGCGCTCCCATTCGATCAGCCAGCGCGCGATCTTCTCGAAGCGCAGCGTCCAGATGGCGTGGACGTCGGGAAAGTCCGCGATCCCGGCAAAGACCCTGGCACCGATCTCGGCAAGGCGCGCGCCGGCCGCGCCGTCGAAGGGACCTCTCCATTCCTCTATGAAATCGCCGATCGCCTGGTGCATCAGCGAGCCGCGGAGCGCCGCGTCCGGCGGGCGGCCGGGCGGATCGAGCTCCTCCAGCTTCAGGACGTGCCTGGCATAGATGGCGTAGGGGTCGCGGATCAGCGTCTCGATCTCGGTGATCGAGAGGCCCTTCGGCCGCGCCGCCAGCGGCGGCGTCGGAGCCGGCCGGCGGATAGGGGTCGGGATCGCCGCGCGGTCGAGGTCCTGCGCCAGCCGCACGAAGCGCGCGCCGCGGGCCTGCATCGCGGCGAGCGCCGCCGGATCGAGAAGCGCCGCCAGCCGCTGCAGCCAGCGGGATTCCACGGTCGGCGTGCCGCCGCGCTTCTCCGCCCGCGTCAGGATCACGCGGGGCGCCGCCGCGGCCTCGACGAAGTCGTGGGCGGCGAGGCCGACCCGCCGCTCCGGCGGCGGCAGGCCGAGCGAAGCGCGCATGGACCGCGACAGCCAGGGATCGGTGCGCGTCGCCGCCGGCCAGATGCCTTCGTCGAGGCCCGCCGCGACGAGGAGATCGACCGATTGCAGGCGCGCTTCCAGCGTGCCCCAGACATGGACCCGCGTCTCGGCGCCGGCCGGCCGCGAGAGCGACACGTCGCCCATCAGCGCGACCAGGAAGGCGGGAAACTCGCCGGGCGCGAGGTCGAGCGCCTCGCCGTCGCTGACGATGCCGTCGAGCAGGCCGGCAAGCGCGGCGCCGTCCGGGCTTTCCCAGAAGGCGTCGGCGCTTCCGGTATCGTCGGCCGCCGCCACTTCGAGCGCATCGAGGAAGAGACGCGCGGCATGGGCAGCGGTCAGGCGCGCGTCGCCGGAGAGCGCGGCCTCGAGATCGCCGAGCGCCGCCGTCATCGCCGCGACCAGCCGGCCGGCATCGTCCCATTCGAACTCCCGGAGGCGCCGCCGCGCGCGCGGCACGTGCCGCTCGCGACCCTCGACCGCAGCGCGCTCCGCGGCGAGGGCCGGCGCCAGCGCGGCGAGGCCGCCCGGCACGCGCCGTCCGCGGAAGGTCGCGATCTCCAGCATGCGCGCCGCGCGGCGGCATTCGGCATGCTCCATGCCGAAGGCGGCGAGCGGATGCTTCAGCATGGCGAGCAGGCTGACCGGATCACCATCGGCCGACGCCGCTTCCAGCGCCAGCCGGGCGAAGATGCCGGCCGGCGCACGGTCGAGCGGCAGCCCGGCCGAATCGTCCGCCGCGATGCCCCAGCGGCCGAGCTCGACCGCAACCCGCCGGGCGAGCGTCCGGTCGGGCGTCACCAGCGCGACGGTCGCCGCCGGATCTTCCAGCGCCTCGCGCAGCGCGATGGCGATGGCGAGCGCCTCCTCCTGCTCGTTGCGGGCGACGATCAGGGCGACGCCCTCGACCGGGGACAGATCCGATTGCACCCGCTCGCCGGCCCAGGCATCGGTGGTCGCGGCCGGTCGCAGTGCCTCGGAGAAGAGGCGCACCCGTCCGGTGGCATCTCGCGGCGTCTCGCACAGCGTCTCGACCCCGTCCCGGCCGATTCCGAGGGCTTCCAGGAGGCGTTTCAGGCCGGCCTGCGGGTGGCCTTCGGCGGCGATGTCCCCGCCTATCGCCCGCCAGCCCGCCTCGTCCAGGTCCTGGTCCAGGCCGGGCAGCACCACGGCGCCGTTCGGCAGCCCGGATATCACCTTCAGGAGCGCCGCCGTGGCGGGGATGGATCCGGTGGAACCCGCCGCAATCATTGGCCCGACGGGGGGATAGGCGGCGAGCCGCGCCGCCTCCATGCGCACCAGCTTGTCACGCCGCACGGCGGGATCGGCGACGTTTCGCTCGGCAAGGAATGCCGGCCAGGCTTCGCCCGCGATCTTGAGGAAGTCGAGGGTCACCTGGAAGTAGCGGGCGGCCTCCTCCGGAACGAGATTGCGCAACGATTCCCACGATTTTCCGGCCGTCGCCATGTCGTCCATGAGGTGGCCGAGATCACCCGCCAGCCGCGCCGCATCGGCGGCGGAGGCCGGCACCAGCAGCGGCTCGCCGGCCTTCAGGTCGAGGAGCTCGCGCTTCACCGCCCGTCCCCAGGCGAGCGTCAGCCGGGTCAGGGCCAGACGCCGGGCGAGCGGGGATATGGCGGCGGGCAGAATCAGGCGTTCCGCGCCCTCGCCGGGGGTCGGGGCGAGGAGATGATCCTCCTCGTCGACATCCCCGATCGGGCGGATGCGGGGAAGGATGACCGCCTCGCTCCCCAGTCTTTCCGCGAGAATCTCCCGGAACGCGCGAACCGCGCGCCGGGTCGGCAGGAGGATGGTCGCGTCGGCAAGCGCCAGCGGATCTTCGAAACGCGGCGAGAAGCGCCCGGAAAGCAGTGCGTCGGCCAGTACTGGCAGGAACGGCGCGCCTGCGGGGATGGTGAAGACCCTCTGGCGCCCGCTCATCCGACCCCTTGTCAGGCCGCGCTGTCGGCGATGGAAAGCTCGGCCTCCGCGATCGCCTCGGGCGTCCCGACATGGAGCCAGGTCCCGTCCATGCGCACGCCGAACAGACGCTCGGCCTCGATGGCCTTGTCGAAGAGGAGGTTCAGGGAGAAGGCACCGTCGGGCGCGCCCGCGAAAAGGCGCGGATGGACTATCGCGGCGCCGGCATAGGCAAAGGGAACCACTTCCCGCTCCGTGCGGCGGTAGAGGCGCCCGGCGGGGTCCATGCGGAAGTCCCCGCGCCCCTGATAGCCGATGGAGCGCACGGTCGGAGAAAGGAGGAGGAGGACGTCCATCTTCCGATCATCCCACCCGGCGGCCAGCCAGTCGAGATTGGGGCGGGCGCCCTCGATCCAGAAGGAGTCGGAATTGAGCAGATAGAAGGGTTCCTGGCCGATCTCGGGAAGCGCCTTCACGATGCCGCCGCCGGTATCGAGGAGCTTCGGCCGCTCGTCGGAGATGACGATTTCCGGCCTGCGACGGCGTGCGAGATGGGCGCGGACGAGCTCGGGAAGGTAGTGGACGTTGACCACCACGCGCGAGACGCCGGCGCGCTCCAGCCGGTCGAGGCCGTGGTCGATGAGCGCCCTGCCGTTCACCTCGATCAGGGGCTTCGGAATGGTCGCGGTGAGCGGCCGCATGCGCTTGCCGAGGCCCGCGGCAAGCACCATCGCCCGCCTCGGGCGGTCGAGCGTCTTTGGTTTCATCAGGCGTCCGGCTTTTCGGTCGAGGGCAGGTATTTTCGACACCAGAGCGCGTAGCCCTTCAGGGCCGGGTGGGCAAGGCTTCTACCGAGATATTCACGCAAGCGTGGTATGTGCTTCAGATAGAGCGGCCGCCCATGGGCGGCGAGGCGGGCGAAAACGCCGAGAATCTTGGTGTTCCGGTGGGCGGCGAGGATGGCATAGGCCTCCTCGAAAGCCTTGGAATCGAAGGCCGGAGCGGCCGCACGGCGCAGTGCGACATAGTGCCGAAACACCTCGGATTCGAGCGTGAGAGGGACTGAGACGCGTGCATCCTGGCAGAGAGACGCCACGTCATAGGCGGACGGCCCGACCATGGTGTCCTGGTAGTCGATGATGCCGACCCGGGCGGTACCATCCCGGTCCGCCAGCCAGTGGATATTGGGGGAATGGTAGTCGAGGAGGACCCAGTTCTTCTCGGCATCGCGGAGGCGGCCGATCAGGTCCGCCCAGAGGGCGACGAATTCGGCCCGGCCCCCGGCGGAGATCGGTGCACTGGTGACATGGGGAACGTACCAGTCGGGCAGGAACTCGGCCTCGACCGCAAAGGCGGCATCGCCATAGGGCGGGAGCGTGTGGCTGCCGCCACCGGGCAGGGGCAGGACCGATGGCCGCGGCTCGGCATGGATGCGCGCCAGTACCGCGGCGGATTCGAGATAGCGCTCGCGGATCGGTGTGCCGTGATCGTCATGGAGCCAGTCGCGTGGGAATTCCTCGAGAAGCAGGAAGCCCGCGTCCATGTCGGCGGCGAGCACCGCCGGCGCCGAAAGGCCGAGTGCGCGGAGCGCCTCGCCGATGGCGACGAAGGCGCGCACGTCACGGGCGCGATGGCCGGCGCGCGGGTCGCGCGGCGCATTGGCCGGGGCCGGCGCCCAGTCCATGAGCACGGCATGGCGCGAGCCCGACGCGACGCGCTCATAGACCCGCGTCGAGGCGTCGCCCTGGAGATGCCGGCGGGTGGCGCCGGCCCAGCCCGACCCATCGAGGAAGGCGCGCACCGAAAGTGATCGCGCGAGGCGCGACGCCCAGCCTTCGCCCGCCGAGAGGATGGCGCGACGGCCGCTGCCGGCGATCCGCAATTCGATATCGAGAAGGTCGCCGGCAAGCCGCCCTTCGGCGCGCTCCGGCCATTCGACCAGCGCGGCGCCCTCGGCGACGGCGTCGTCGAAGCCGATCTCGTCGAGCTCGCCCGCGTCCGACAGGCGGTAGAGGTCGAAATGGGCGACGGTCACGCGTCCGGGATAGGTCTGGACCAGCGTGAAGGTCGGGCTCGGCACTTCCAGCGCGGGATCGTCGGCAATGGCGCGGATGAGGGCACGGGCGAAGGTGGTCTTGCCGGCGCCAAGGCCCCCGCGCAACGTGACGACGTCGCCGGGACGGAGGCGCGCGGCAATATCCTCGGCGAGGGCCGCGGTGGCGTCTTCGTCCGGCAGGTCGATGGTGACTGCTGCGACGGTCACGGCGCGGTGCGCCTATTCGGCCGCCGCGGCGATGATGCCCGGCCGGGCGGGCAGGCGGACGCGCACGGTGGCGCCCCGGCCCTCCTCCGACTGGATGTCGACGGTGCCGCCATGGAGCTCGGCAAAGCTCCGGACGATGGACAGGCCGAGGCCGGCTCCGCCCCGCCCCTCGCCACGCGCCCGGCTGGCAAAGGGATCGAAGACGGCGCCGAGGAAGTCGGTCGGGATGCCCGGCCCTTCGTCGGCGACGGTGAACTCGACGATGCCGTCGCCGCGCCGCGCCGCGATGAGGACGCGACCGTTCTTGCGGGAGAATTCGACGGCATTGGCGAGGAGGTTGAAGAGGATCTGGCGGATGCGCTTGGCATCGCCGATGAAGCTGCCGATGCCGCGCGGAATGTCGCGGCGCAATTCGAGCTGGCCTTCGGCGATGCGGTCCTTCACGCCCTCGACCGCGGCATCGACGGTGGCGGCGATATCGACCTCGGACAGGTCGAGCTCCATGATGCCGGCATCGATCGTCGCAAGGTCGAGGATGTCGTTGACGATGGCGAGCAGCGCCGTGCTCGACGACATGACGTAGCCGACATATTCGCGCTGGCGGTCGTTGAGCGCGCCGACGCGGGTATCGGCGAGGAGCTGGGTGAAGCCGATGATGTTGGTGAGCGGCGAGCGCAGCTCGTACGAGACGTGGTGGATGAAGGCGTTCTTCATCGCATCGGCGGCCTCGAGCGCCTCGTTGCGCTCGACCAGTGCGCGAGCGACGCGCTCGGTATCGGTGACGTCGACGAAGGTGACCATGGTCTGGCCGTCGGGAAGCGGTACGGTTGCATAGTCGATGACGCGGCCATCGGACCGTTCCATGCGGCCGGCGGCATTGGAGCGCGTCTCGTCGAGGCCGGCGACGCTCGCCGTGAAGCGGGTCCAGGCCTCGGCATCATCGCCCTGCTGGCGGCAGGCGGCGACGATCTCGGCGACGTGCGGGTTGCGGGTCACCAGCCCCGCAGGCAGGTTCCAGATGCGCGCGAAGGACGGGTTCTGCAGCCTCAGCCGACCATCCGACCCGAAGACGGCGACGCCTTCGGCGAGATGGTCGATGGTCTCGCCCTGGACCTGGATGAGCGAATTGTAGCGGCTCTCGAGGTCGAGCCGCTCGGTGACGTTCTCATAGACCCAGGTCATGCCGCCCTGCGGATTGGGATTGGCGATGACGCGGAGCGTCTTGCCGTCGGGCAGGTGCCACCAGTGCTCGCGGGTCTCGAGCGAGCGGTAGGCGGAAAGGAGGTCGGCACGCCAGGTGCGGAAGTCGGCCTGCTCGGGAAGCTTGCGCTCCGCGCGGAGGCGATCGAGGACGACGTTCTCCTCGGGCCGCGAGGCGATGAAGGCGGGGTCGAAATCGAAAAGGGCGCGATAGGCGGCGTTGCAGGATTTCAGCCGGCGGTCGGGGCCGAAGATGGCGACGGCGGTGGTGAGCTGGTCGAGGGTGCGGGCGTTGAAATCGACCTCGCGGCGGAGGGCTGCCTCGGCCGCTTCGATGGCGGTGACGTCGGAGGCGATGCCGGCGCTGCCATTCTCGGAGGCGATGTCTACCACATCGAAGATGCGGCGGGCACCGGCGACGATGGCCGGCAGCCGCTTCAGGAACACCGGATCCTCGCGATGCGAGGCCTCGACCATGCCGCGGGCGGCACTGTCGAGGAGCTCGAGTTCGCCTTCGACGGCAACCTCCGAATCGGCCGCCTCGACCGCCCGGGCATAGGCGGTATTGACCCAGGAGAGGCGGCCTTCGTGGTCGCGCAGCCAGATCGGCATGGGGGCGGCCGACAGCGTCGCCTTGAGCGTCTCCACCTCGGCGACGAGCAGGTCGTAGCGGGTCTCGACCTCGGCGCGGGCAAGGCGATCGCCCGACAGGTCGCGGAAGCGGGCGACGGCATGGGCGCCAACCGTACGGCCGGAGGCCTCGATCAGCCGCCCGGCCGTGGTGACGAGGGTGACGGCGAAGGGCTCGCCGGCCTCGCGCAGACTGGCGATGGCCCGGTCGAGGAGGCCCGCCGATTCGGGCTGCAGCCATGTCCCGAATGCCAGGAAGGCGGCGCGTTCGGCCGGCACGCCGACGGCGGCATCGAGCTGCCCGGCGACGAGCGGCGGCTCGCCGGGCGTGGCCCAGGCGACGAGGCGCTGCTCGGCGCCCTCGACCAGCGCCTCGGCGCGTTCGGCCGAGACCTTGAGGCCGGCGAGCTGGGAGCGCAGGTCGACGTTCTCGACCTCGGCGCGATTGCGGGCGCGCATGAGGGCGATGGAGCTCAGCACCGCGAAGGTGATCGCGCCGACGAGGGTGGCGAGCAGGACGACCTGTCCGCCATTGACCGAATCAATGAAGAGGCCGGACGGGTCGGCGTGGGCCGCCCCGGGCAGCGCGACGGAGGTCAGGAGCGCGGATATAGTTATGGCCTTGCGGCGAAAGGCCCGAATCGAATCCGTTTTCCCGCCATGGCTCCGCATGCCACAGGCCCTTCCGCCGCCCGCCCCAAGCTCAAGGGATTCTACGCGACCGCGGCGGCCCATACCCCCGAGCCCGCCTCGCGAATCACCCTACTCTAGACGCTGGCGGAATCGCGTGGGAAGCGGCCGCGCGAAGAAAATGGGCAGCGGTTTGAAATCAAGGGGATGGGAGTCTGGTCGGCACCCGTTCGGCGCCCCCTCCCCCGCTTCGCAGGGGAGGAACGCGGCGGCACCGTTTTGCGCGACCCGGTTGCTCCCCCGTAAACGGGGGAGCTGTCAGCACCCAAGTCGGCGCGCCACGGTCCTCAATACCGGTACGTGTCCGGCTTGAACGGGCCTTCCTGCTTCACCCCGATATAGCCCGCCTGCTTGTCGCTCAGCTCGCTGAGGTTGGCGCCGACCTTCTTCAGGTGAAGGCGGGCGACGCGCTCGTCGAGGTGCTTCGGCAGGACGTAGACCTGCTTCTCGTACTTGCCGGGCTTGGTGAAGAGCTCGATCTGGGCGAGCGTCTGGTTGGTGAAGCTCGCCGACATGACGAAGCTCGGATGGCCCATGGCATTGCCGAGATTCACCAGCCGCCCCTCGGAGAGGAGGATGATGCGCTTGCCGGAGGCGAGCTCGATCTCGTCGACCTGCGGCTTGACGTTGTTCCACTTGTAGTTGCGGAGCGCGGCGACCTGGATCTCGCTGTCGAAGTGGCCGATGTTGCACACGATCGCGCGATCCTTCATGGCGCGCATGTGCTCGATGGTGATGACGTCGACATTGCCGGTGGCGGTGACGAAGATGTCGGCGCGCGGCGCGGCCTCCTCCATGGTCACCACCTCGTAGCCTTCCATCGCCGCCTGCAGGGCGCAGATCGGATCGACCTCGGAAACCATGACGCGGCAGCCGGCCTGGCGGAGCGAGGCGGCGGAGCCCTTGCCGACATCGCCATAGCCGGCAACCATGGCGATCTTGCCGGCCATCATCACGTCGGTGCCGCGGCGGATGCCGTCGACCAGCGATTCACGGCAGCCGTAGAGGTTGTCGAACTTCGACTTGGTGACCGAGTCGTTGACGTTGATGGCGGGGAAGAGGAGCGTGCCCTTCTTCGCCATCTCGTAAAGGCGGTGGACGCCGGTCGTGGTCTCCTCGGTGACCCCGCGGATGGCGGTGGCGTTCTTCGTGTACCAGCCGGGCTGCTCCTTCATCCTCTTCTTGATGGCGGCGAAGAGGACCTCGGCTTCCTCGCTGTCCGGCTTCTCGAGAAAGGCGACATCGCCCTTCTCGGCGCGCAGACCGAGATGCATCAGCATGGTGGCGTCGCCGCCATCGTCGAGGATCATGTTGGGCGTGCCGCCGTCAGCCCATTCGAAGATGCGGTGGGTATATTCCCAGTAGTCCTCGAGGCTCTCGCCCTTGATGGCGAAGACCGGCGTGTCGGCGGCGGCTATCGCCGCGGCGGCGTGGTCCTGGGTCGAGTAGATGTTGCAGGAGGCCCAGCGGACGTCGGCACCGAGCGCCTTCAGGGTCTCGATGAGCACGGCCGTCTGGATGGTCATGTGGAGCGAGCCGGCGATGCGGGCGCCCTTCAGGGGCTGCTGGGGGCCGTATTCCTCGCGCGTCGCCATGAGGCCGGGCATCTCGGTCTCGGCGATCGAAATCTCCTTGCGGCCCCAGTCGGCGAGGCCGATGTCCTTGACGACGTAGTCCTTGGCGGCGGGCATGCTGCTCTCTCCTCGCGGGCGGGCGGAAATGGTCGCGGGGTTATAGAGCGGCCGTCGCTGCCGGGCAATAAGGATATAAAGATTTCTTTATGTGATTTCTGACACATGCCGGAAACGCGCCGAGGTCTATCCTCAACCGTCGCGCGAGACCGAATCGCGCATCCATGGGAGAGAAAGATGGGCCTTCGTATTGCGCTTCTTGCCTTCGCCGTCGGCAGCATCGCGGCGGGACCGGTGCTTGCCGACGAGATGAGCGACCTGAAGACCTACTGCAAGGCCGACATCGAAAGGCTGTGCAAGAACTCGCCGCTCGACCAGATCAAGAGCTGCCTGAAGAAGCACGAGAAGGAAATGAGCGTCGGCTGCGCCCAGGCGCTGAAGAAGCTGAAGGGCTGAACGGAAAAGCGCTTCGCACTTTTCCCGGAAGCGCTCCGGCTGCCGCCCTCACCCGGCGGCAGCTACTCGCCCTCGCCGAAGCGTGAGGCGACGAGCTCGGACAGCGCTTCGATCGCCGCCTGTGCCTCGCGCCCCGTCGCGGCGATCCGGATGGTCGAGCCGATGCCGGCGGCGAGCATCATCAGGCCCATGATCGAGGTGCCGCCGACGGTGCTCGAATCCTTCGAGACGGTGATGTCGGCGTCGAAGCGCTCGGCGCATTGCACGAAGCGCGCCGAAGCGCGCGCGTGCAGGCCCTTCTTGTTGCAGATGAGGAGATCCCGGGAGAGCGCGGCCGACCCGCCGGGTTCGCTCATTTTCCGTGGAGCACCTGGCTCGCGACGTTGATGTATTTGCGGCCGGCGTCCTGGGCGGCGGCGATCGCCTCGCCGAGGGGCTTCTCGTCGCGGACGCTGGCGAGCTTGATGAGCATGGGCAGGTTGGCGCCGGCAATGACCTCGACCTTGCCGGCATCCATGACGGAGATGGCAAGGTTGGATGGCGTGCCGCCGAACATGTCGGTGAGCACGATCACGCCGGAGCCGTCGCAGACGCGATTGACCGCGTCGAGGATGTCCTGGCGGCGATGCTCGGCATCGTCATCGGGTCCGATGGAGACGGCTTCGATCTGCTTCTGCGGGCCGACCACGTGCTCGAGGGCAGCGCGAAACTCCATGGCAAGGCGGCCATGGGTCACGAGGACCAGTCCGATCATCACAACAGTTTCCCGGTCTATCCCCGATGGACGCGCCGTGTCGTCTTCGCCGCCTCAGAAGCAACCCGGCCTTTGTTTAAGCGCGGCATCTTGACCAATCGATTCCGCAACGCAAGAGAAAAGAAGAAAGCCTTTCCAGACAGCCCCTTAAGTCCTTGCCGCGACAAGACGTTCGAGGGCGATCCGGATGCGGAGAGCCTCGTCATGCGTGCCGACGGGGAGGATCAGGCGGGGAAGATCGAGGTCGAGGAGGGTCACCCGCTCCTCTTCCGGCCCGGGCAGGCGCGGGCATTCGGCGAGCGGCTTGAGGTCGACGACCAGGTCGATCGGTGCCGGCGAAACGTGCGGATAGCGGATGAGACCCTGGCCGCGCACCTCGAGGAGACCGGCGAGGACGTCGGGCACGGCGGCGACGAGACGTCTCCCCTCGCGGGACAGGATCACGCGGTCGTCGGCGACGAGGCGCGCTTCCGGATCGGCGGCGAGAAGGTGGAGGATGAGGGCGGACTTGCCGCTTCCCGAGACGCCGCGGACGAGGATGCCGTGGCCGCCGAAGCGCACGGCACCGGCATGGACCGTCTCCGCCGGGCTCATGCTCCTGGAAGCTGGACGGTGAAGCGGGCGCCGAGGATGACCGGCGGGTCGCCCGGTCCCTTGCCCGGCTTGATGCGGTTCTCGGCGAAGATGCGGCCGCGATGGGCGTCGACGATCTGCTTGGTGATCGACAGGCCGAGGCCGGAATTCTGGCCGAAGGATTCGCCGTCCGGACGGTCGGTGTAGAAGCGCTCGAAGATGCGCTCGAACTGGTCGGCGCGAATGCCCGGCCCTTCATCCTCGACGGTGACCTCGACGCCATCCTCGAGCGGATGCGCGGCGACGCGCACGCGGCCACCGGGTGGCGAGAAGGAGCGCGCATTATCGAGGAGGTTGTTGATCACCTGGCCGAGGCGGCTGTCATGGCCGGGCACGACATAGGCGCCGGGCTCGGCACGGGCAATGTCGAGGACGATCTTCGGGCCGTCGGCGGGCGTCGTCTCGCGGGCGATGCCGACGACGGTCGTCAGCAACTGCCGGAGATCGACAGGCAGAAGATCCTGCCGGCCGAGCTCGGCATCGAGACGCGAGGCGTCGGAAATGTCGGTGATCAGGCGGTTCAGGCGCCTGATGTCGTGCTGGATGATCCCGGTGAGGCGGGCCTTCGCCTCTTCCGTACGGGCGAGCGGCAGCGTCTCGACGGCGCTGCGGAGCGACGTCAGCGGATTCTTCAGCTCGTGCGACACGTCGGCGGCGAAGCTCTCGATCGCCTCGATGCGGGTATAGAGTGCCGAAGTCATGTCGCGGAGCGCCTGGCTCAAGTGCCCGATCTCGTCGCGGCGGTGCGTGTAGTCGGGAATCTCGGGGCGCGAGCGCACGCCGTGGCGGACGCGTTCGGCGGCATAGGCGAGGCGGCGGAGCGGCGTCGCGATGGTGAAGGCGAGGAGGATCGAGAGGAGGATCGTCACGCCCGAGGCGACGACGAAGACGCGCACGATGGCGAGGCGCTCGGCATGGACGATGGCATCGATGTCGCCGCCCTGGGTCGAGAGGAGCAGCACGCCATGGATGACGCGGTAGCGCTGGATGGGCACCGCCACCGAGACGATCAGCTCGCCCTTCTCGTTGACGCGGACGATCGAGGTCGACGAGCCGCCGAGGGCCTGGGTGACCTCCGGATAGCCCTTGCCATTGGCCCCGCCGAGCTCCTTGTAGCGCGGCAGCTCGGCGCTCTGGAGCCAGAGGTTGATCGAGCGCCAGACGCGGTCGAAGAGCGAAGGCTCCTCGCTCGCCGCCGGCATGTCGTAGCGGAGGATCTGGCCGCGCGAATAGAGCGAGAGCGAATCGATGATCAGCGTGCCGTCGCGGTCGTAGATGCGGGCGCGCGTCTTGGTCGGCGAGATGAGGCGGCGGAGGATCGGCGCCACCTTCTCGGGGTTGATGGCGAATTCGTAGGAATCGAACTCCTCGCTCTGCGGCGCGAAGGTCTGCGCCGGCTTCAGGTCGAGGAGCTTGTCCGGATCGATGGTGATCGAGTTGGGGTCCGAGGTCGCCGAGGCCGCGATGGCGCTGGCGATGATCTCGCCCTGGGTAAGCAGGCTCTCGACGCGAGCGTCGATGAGGCCTTTCCGGAACTGGTTGAGATAGAGGATGCCGGAGACGAGGAGGACAAGCGCGGCAAGGTTGAGGATGATGATGCGCCGCGTCAGGCTCGAGAAGACGTTGACCCCGCGGAACCTGCCGAACCAGCCGGCCGCACGGCGCTCGGCCGTGCGCGTCTCCGACGCGGCGGCTTCGGCGGCGTGATGCTCTTCAACTCCGGCAGTCATGCGGGACGACCTTGCGGTCAGACCTCCTTGAAGCGGTAGCCGACGCCATAGAGCGTTTCGATCATGTCGAAGTCGGGGTCGACGACCTTGAATTTCTTCCGCAGCCGCTTGATGTGGCTGTCGATGGTGCGGTCGTCGACATAGACCTGATCGTCATAGGCGGCGTCCATCAGCGCGTTGCGGCTCTTGACCACGCCCGGACGGTGGGCGAGCGCGTAGAGGATGAGGAACTCGGTGACGGTGAGCGTCACCGGCAGGCCGTTCCAGGTACAGGTATGGCGCTCCTGGTCCATGGAAAGGGCGCCGCGATCGAGCACGCGGGCGACGGCATCGGCGCCCTTCTTGGCCGGATCGGCCGAGGCTGCGGCGGGGTCGCGCGGCTGGAAGCGGCGGAGCACCGCCTTGACGCGCTCGACCAGGAGGCGCTGCGAGAAGGGCTTCTTGATGAAATCGTCGGCGCCCATCTTGAGGCCGAAGAGCTCGTCGATCTCGTCATCCTTGGAGGTGAGGAAGATGACCGGCAGGTCGGTCTTCTGGCGGAGCCGGCGGAGCAGCTCCATGCCGTCCATGCGCGGCATCTTGATGTCGAGAATGGCGAGATCCGGCACGGCGGCCTGGAGGCCGTCGAGGGCCGAGGCGCCGTCGGTATAGGTCTGCACCCGGTAGCCTTCGGATTCGAGGGCGATGGACACCGAAGCGAGGATATTGCGATCGTCATCAACCAGAGCGATCGTCGGCATTCGGCAAATCTCCAGTTTCCATAAAGGGTTGGCGCTCTTCGGGCGGCCCGCGGGGCGCTGTCTGGCTTCGCGGCCAAGTGCGCGCAAATTGTGGCAGGGACCTTACCGGATTCGCATGAAAAGAGCCAATTCCGCCATTTCCGTCGCCACCGACGGGGTGGCAGCCGTCCCGGGGCGCCTCACGAAACCGCCCGGATTGCCTGGAGCCGATCATCGTTTCAAGTAATCGATGATCGGCTCCCGGTTATTGATCTGTCGCTCTTCCGGACGGAAAAGCGCTTCGCACTTCTCCTGGAAACGCTTTACAGATGGTGCCGCGATCCAGCCGCCGCCAATCGCACCTACTCCTTTTCGCGGTATCCAGAGATGACAAATCAAGACATGTTCTCGCCCGGCGCGGCGGCATGCCGGATTCTGCGCCTTGCCGACACCGGTTCGCTCGCCACGCTCAACGCCGACGGCACCCCTTTCGCCTCCTTGGTGACGGTCGCCACGACCCATGTAGGGGAGCCGACGCTCCTCATATCGAAGCTCGCCGTCCATACGCAGAACCTCGACCGGGACGGACGGGCCTCGCTCCTCCTCATCGCGCCGGGCGGCGAGGGCGGCGACCCGCTCGCCGGTGCCCGGCTCTCGCTCACCGGCTCGGTGACCGGCCCGGAGGAGGACCCGGCGCTCCGCCGGCGCTTCCTCGCCCGCCACCCGGAGGCGGCCAGCTATTCGGGCTTCCCCGATTTCAGCTTCCGCCGCTTCGTGCCGGCGGGCGCCCACCTCGTCGCCGGCTTCGGGCGGATCGTCGACCTGAAGCCGGCCGATTTCCTCACCGACATGACCGGCGCCGAGCCGCTCTTTGCCGGCGAGGAGGGGGCGGTGAAGCACATGAACGAGGACCATGCCGATGCGATCGCGCTCTATGCGACGCAACTCCTCGGCCAGCCGGCGGCGGACTGGCGGATGACCGGGCTCGACCCGGAAGGCGCGGACCTGAAGGCGGGGGCGCTGCGCGCGCGCCTCGAATTCCCGAGCCCGGCCCGTTCACCCGGCGACATCCGGCGCAACCTGGTCGAGCTCGCCGGCGAGGCCCGCAAGCGGCTCGCGGCGGCAACGCCTGCGGCCTCCTGAGAGGCGAAAAGAAGAGCGCCGCGTCGGTTGAACCGACGCGGCGCTGAACGTGTCTCCGGACGGGACGGGCCGTGGCCCTCCCGCTCGCGAGGAGGCTAGCCGGCGGCCTCGGCTTCCTGCCTGTCGCCCTGCTTGATCTCCTCGCCGGTCGCCTGGTCGACGACCTTCATCGACAGGCGGACCTTGCCGCGCTCGTCGAAGCCGAGGAGCTTGACCCAGACCTTGTCACCTTCCTTGACCACGTCGGTGGTCTTAGCGACGCGGCCGGGGGCGAGCTGCGAGATGTGGACGAGGCCATCCTTGGCGCCGAAGAAGTTGACGAAGGCGCCGAAGTCGACCGCCTTGACCACCGTGCCCTGGTAGATCTGGCCGACTTCCGGCTCCTGCGTGATCGACTTGATCCAGTTGAGCGCGGCGGTGATCGCCTTGCCGTCGCTGGAAGCGACCTTGACGGTGCCGTCGTCCTCGACGTTGATCTTGGCGCCGGTCTTCTCGACGATCTCGCGGATGACTTTGCCGCCCGTCCCGATCACTTCGCGGATCTTGTCGGTCGGAATCTTGATCACCTCGATGCGCGGGGCATATTCGCCGAGCTGGGTGCGCGCCTGCGGCAGGGCCTTGGCCATCTCGCCGAGGATGTGCATGCGGCCGCCCTTGGCCTGGCCGAGGGCGACCTTCATGATCTCCTCGGTGATGCCCTGGATCTTGATGTCCATCTGGAGCGAGGTGACGCCCTCCTCCGTGCCGGCCACCTTGAAGTCCATGTCGCCAAGGTGATCCTCGTCGCCGAGGATGTCGGAGAGGACGGCGAAGCGCTCGCCTTCCTTGATGAGGCCCATGGCGATGCCGGCCACCGGACGCTTCAGCGGAACGCCGGCATCCATCAGCGAGAGCGCCGTGCCGCAGACGGTCGCCATCGAGGACGAGCCGTTCGACTCGGTGATCTCGGAGACGACGCGGAGCGTATAGGGGAACTCGTGATGCGGCGGCAGGACCGGGCGGACGGCGCGCCAGGCGAGCTTGCCATGGCCGATCTCGCGACGGCCGGGCGAGCCCATGCGGCCGGTCTCGCCGACCGAGTAGGGCGGGAAGTTGTAGTGCAGCATGAAGGTTTCCTTGTAGGTCCCCTCCAGGGCGTCGACGAACTGCTCGTCGTCGCCGGTGCCGAGCGTGGCGACGCAGAGCGCCTGCGTCTCGCCGCGGGTGAACAGCGCCGAGCCGTGGGTGCGCGGGAGCACGCCGACTTCCGCCACGATCTGGCGGACGGTGCGCACGTCGCGGCCGTCGATGCGGATGCCACGGTCGAGGATGTCGCCGCGCACGATCGACTTCTCGAGCTTCTTGAAGGCCTCGCCGATCTGCTGCGGGGTCGGGGCGCCGACCGCACCCTCCGGGGCGAGCGCGGCGGTGAGCTTGGCCTTGACCGCGTCGATGCGCTCGTGGCGCTCGGTCTTGCCGGCGACGACATAGGCGGCGCGGAGGTCCGCCTCGGCGATGCCGGCGACCTTCTGGTAGAGGGCGTCGGTGTCCTTGGCCTTGAGCGGACGCGGCTCCTTGGCGGCCTTCTCGGCGAGCTTGATGATCGCGTCGATGACCGGCTGGAAGCCGCGGTGGCCGAACATGACGGCACCGAGCATGACCTCCTCGGAGAGCTCCTTGGCTTCCGATTCGACCATCAGCACGGCGTCGGCGGTGCCGGCGACGACGAGGTCGAGCTTGGTCTCCTCCATCTGGTCGAGGAGCGGGTTCAGCACGTATTCGCCGCCGATGTAGCCGACGCGGGCGCCGCCGATCGGGCCCATGAAGGGCACGCCGGAAAGGGTGAGGGCGGCCGAGGCCGCGACCATGGCGACGACGTCCGGATCGTTCTCGAGGTCATGGGAGAGGACGGTGGCGATGACCTGCGTCTCGCAGCGGAAGCCTTCCGCGAAGAGCGGGCGGATCGGGCGGTCGATCAGGCGCGAGACGAGGGTTTCGTTCTCGCTCGGGCGCCCTTCGCGCTTGAAGTAGCCGCCCGGTATCTTGCCGGCGGCGAAGGCCTTTTCCTGGTAGTTCACGGTGAGCGGGAAGAAGTCGATGCCCGGCTTCTCCTCGCGAGCGGCGACGACGGTGGCGAGCACGGTCGTCTGGCCGTAGGTGGCAACGACGGCGCCGTCAGCCTGGCGCGCGACCTTGCCGGTTTCGAGCACGAGCTTGCGCCCCGCCCAGTCGATTTCGACACGTTGGACGTCGAACATGGTTCATCCTTTCATGCGGCACGGGGCGGCGCCGAAGACGAGCCATGGACAAGACGGCAGGAAGCTCTCCCGATGGCGTGCGAGACGCGCACGGCGCGAGGAAAAGCGTCCGACGATCCTGCCATGGCTCCTTTTGGCGGCCCCTGATGGCGCGGCGACCCCATGCCGCCGCGCGGGGCAGTTGCCTCAGCGACGAAGGCCGAGGCGTTCGATGAGCTTGCGGTAACGCTCCGCGTCGGTCTTCTCGAGATAGTCGAGAAGGCTGCGGCGCTGGCTCACCAGCTTGAGAAGGCCACGGCGGGAATGATTGTCCTTCCCGTGGCTCTTGAAGTGCTCGGTCAGGTTGGCGATGCGCTCGGAGAGGATCGCGACCTGAACCTCGGGCGAGCCGGTATCGTTGGCGCCCGTGGCGTATTCCTTGATCAGTTCCTGCTTGCGGGCAGCGGCGATCGACATCGGTTACTCCTCATGGATCGGGATATGACGGGTTCCTGCCGGTCAAAAGGCCGGTGCCGGGATGTCGTCCAGCACGGTCGGGAACGGAGGAAGCGGCCGGGGCGAGCCCCAGCTGACGCGCGCGGAATATGGCTGAAAGCCGGGGAAAAGGCCAGAGAAATGCGGAAGGGCGCAAGGCATTGATTCTTAATATAAACTTCAAGGGAGACGTGGATGGCCGGCACAAGGCCGGCCATAACGATCGGAGGGTTGGCCGGCAAGTTGGCCAATCACCTCCCTAGCCCTGGAACACACGGCGCGGGTGGAACTCGCCGCGCTCGACCTCGCCGATGGCGACGGATTCGCCGGCATGGGTGACGTGGATGGTGCCCGCCGGCGGGGCGTCGCGGCCGCGGATGAGCACGGACTGGCCGCGGCGGAGACGGGCGGCGTCGTTGCCGTTCAGCGCGATCTCGGGGAGCTCGGCGAGGCCGAAGCCGAGGGGCTTCAGGAAATGGTCGAGGGCGTCAGGCTCGGCCGAAGCCTCGCGGGCGGCGAGGAGGTCGTCGAGCCTGACCAGCGTCGCCGGATCGAAGGGCCCGACGGTCAACCGGCGGAGCGCGACGACATGGCCGCGGCAGCCGAGGGCCCGGCCGAGGTCGCGGGCGATGGCGCGCACATAGGTGCCCTTGCCGCACTCGGCCTCGAAGACGGCGTGGTCGCGATCGGGCATGTCGGTGAGCACGAGGCGATGGATCGAGACCGGCCGCTCCTCGAGGATCACCTCCTCGCCCTCGCGGGCAAGGTCATAGGCGCGGTTGCCGTCGACCTTGATCGCCGAATAGGCAGGCGGGCGCTGCATGATCTCGCCGGTGAAGGCGGGCAGCGCGGCCTCGATCGCGGCGCGCTCGGGACGGGCGTCGGAGGTGGCGACGGGCTTGCCGTCGGCATCGTCGGTATCGGTCTCGACGCCCCATTGCACCGTGAAGCGGTAGACCTTCCGCCCGTCCTGGACATAGGGGACGGTCTTGGTCGCCTCGCCGAGCGCGATCGGCAGCGCCCCGGAAGCGAGCGGGTCGAGCGTGCCGGCATGGCCCGCCTTCTGCGCATCGAACAGGCGCTTGACGATGGCGACGGCCTGGGTCGAGGTGGTTCCGACCGCCTTGTCGAGGCACAGCCAGCCGGAGATCTCGCGGCCCTTCTTCCTGCGGTTTGCCATTTTCCCTGAAGTCTCAGTCCTGGTCGGTATCGCGGCGGATGCCCGGCGCCTTGAGGAGGTTGTCGATCCTGTCGCCCTCGTCGAAGGAGGTGTCGAGGCGGAAGCGGAGGTCCGGCGCATAGCGGAGCGAGACGCGGTGGGCGATCTCGCCGCGCAGGAAACGCGCATTGCGCTCGAAGGCCTCGACCAGCGCGTCGTTGCCCCTGCCGCCGAGCGAGACGACGAAGACGGTGGCGGTGCGGAGGTCCGGCGTCATGCGCACTTCCGGCACGGTGACCACCAGCCCGTCGAAGGCGGGATCATGGATGAGGCCGTGGGTGAGGATATCGGAGAGGGCGTGGCGGATGAGCTCGCCGACGCGGAGCGCGCGCTGCGAGGGCGGCGCCCCGGCGGGACTGGAAACGGGACGGCTCCTGCGGCTCATGACGCGACTCCGGCGATGACACCCGCAGCTTCTGCCTCCTCGCGGGCAAGACGCTCCTCGGCGGCGAGCGCAAAGACGGCCGCCTCCGCCCGGCTGGCAAAGGCGGCGAGCGGGATCGCGAGAGGCGGACGGTCCGCGAAGGCGATGGCGACGTGGGTTTCGTACATGGTGACGGCGAAAACCTTTGCCCAGGGCTGGACGGGATTCTTCTCCGGATCCGCCGGCCCGGGTGCGTCGGCAACCAGGATTCCCCCGTCGTCCATCGTCACGAATGTCGGCCTGGCGTCGCGGGCCATGCGGCCGGCGCGGAAATCACGCAGCCGACGTCCGAGCCAGATCACGATCCCCGACCAGGCGAGCACGATGAGGCCGACCACCGCGATCTCGCCGAAGGGCGGCGACCAGGCGAGCAGGGCAGCAACCGCCGGGCTCGTCTCGCCGAGGATGCCGACGACCGCGCCGAGGAACACGATGCTGGCAACGAAAGCGATCCCGGCCAGCCGCGACGTCGGCCGCGTGGCGAGCGCCGCCGCGAACTCGGCCGGCCCCGGCGTGTAGGTGAGGTGGAACGGGGTCATCCCGGTCGGTGCCCGGCTGCTCAAAGCGAACGGACCCGCCCCGAAGGCGGGCCCGCACTGTTGCCTGGAACGCGCGGTCAGAGGGTCCGCGCGATCTCCTCGATGCGGTAGCACTCGATGACGTCGCCGGCGCGCATGTCCTCGTATTTCTCGAAGGCCATGCCGCATTCCTGCCCCGCCGGAACCTCGCGCACCTCGTCCTTGAAGCGCTTGAGGGTCGAGAGCTTGCCGTCGTGGATGACGACGTTGTCGCGGATCAGGCGAACGTTGGCGCCGCGCTGCACGACGCCGTCGGTGACGCGGCAGCCGGCCACCTTGCCGACCTTCGAGATGTTGAAGATCTCGAGGATCTGGGCATTGCCGAGCATGGTCTCGCGGCGCTCCGGCGAGAGCAGGCCGCCCATCGCCGCTTTCACGTCATCCACGAGGTTGTAGATGATGTTGTAGTAGCGGATCTCGGTGCCCTGCTGCTCGGCGGCATCGCGCGCCTGCGCATTGGCGCGGACGTTGAAGCCGATGATCGCGGCATCCGAAGTGGCGGCGAGCGCGACGTCGGATTCGGTGATGCCGCCGACGCCGGAATGGATGATGCGCGCCGCGACCTCCTTGGTGCCGAGGCCGGCGAGCGCCTGGGCGATCGCCTCGACGGAACCCTGGACGTCGCCCTTGATGACCAGCGGGAAGATCTTCTGCCCGGTCGTCTGGAGCTGGTTCATCATCTGCTCGAGCGAGCCGCGGGCGCCGGTCAGCCGGGCCTGGGCCTTCTCGCGCTTCTGGCGGACGCGGTAGTCGGTGACCTCGCGGGCACGCGATTCCGATTCGACCACGGCGAGGCGGTCGCCGGCTTCGGGCGCGCCCTGGAAGCCGAGGACCTCGACCGGCATCGAAGGACCGGCTTCGCGGACCTGCTCGCCGTGATCATCGACCAGGGCGCGCACGCGGCCCCATTCGGCGCCGGCGACGATGATGTCGCCGATCTTCAGCGTGCCCTGCTGGACGAGCACCGTGGCGACGGCGCCGCGGCCCTTGTCGAGCTGGGCCTCGATGACCGTGCCCTCGGCGGGACGATCCGGATTGGCGCGCAGCTCGAGCACCTCCGACTGGAGGAGGATGGTCTCGAGGAGGCGGTCGAGGTTGGTGCCCTTCAGCGCCGAGACCTCGACGTCGAGCACCTCGCCACCCATCGATTCGACGAACACCTCGTGCTGGAGGAGCTCGGTGCGGACGCGCTGCGGGTCGACGCCCGGCTTGTCGATCTTGTTGATGGCGACGATGATCGGGACCTTCGCCGCCTTGGCGTGGTTGATGGCCTCGATGGTCTGCGGCATGACGCCGTCATCGGCGGCAACCACCAGGATGACGATGTCGGTGACGCGGGCGCCACGGGCGCGCATCGAGGTGAAGGCGGCGTGGCCGGGCGTGTCGATGAAGGTGATCTTCTGGCCGTTGCGCTCGACCTGGTAGGCGCCGATGTGCTGGGTGATGCCACCCGCCTCGCCGGCGACGACGTCGGTCTTGCGGATGGCGTCGAGCAGCGACGTCTTGCCGTGGTCGACGTGGCCCATGATGGTGACGACCGGCGGCCGCGGCTCGGTATCGCCGGTCGCATCGGGCTTGGCGAAGAGACCTTCCTCGACGTCCGACTCGGCGACGCGGCGGACCGAATGGCCCATTTCCTCGGCGATGAGCTGGGCGGTGTCGGCGTCGATGACGTCGTTGATCTTGAGCAGCTGGCCTTGCTTCATGAGCAGCTTGATCACGTCCACGGCGCGCTCGCTCATGCGGTTGGCGAGCTCCTGGATGGTGATCGTCTCCGGGATCGTGACCTCGCGCATGACCTTCTCGCGCGGGCCCTGCTCCATGGCGCGCGCCCGCTCGCGCTCGCGGCGGCGGCGAACGGAGGCGAGCGAACGCTCGCGCTCGGAATCGTCGAGCGCGTTGCCAAGGGTGAGGCGGCCGCGACGGCGATCCTCGGTGCGCTTGACCGGCTTCGGCTCGGCGACGCGCGGGACAGCGGCCTTCACGCGGCCGCGGAAGGCGGACGGACGCTCCTCGTCCTCTTCTTCCTTGACGGTGCGAAGCGCAGGACCGCGCGGGGCAGCCTCGGCGGCCGGCTCCGGTTTCTTGGCGGCTTCCTCGCCGAGACGCTTGCGGGCAGTCGCCTCGCCGCGCTCGCGGGCGGTCTCCTCGACCTTGCGGCGCGCGTCCTCCTCGGCCTTGCGGCGCTCGGCCTCCTCGCGCTCGCGGGCCTGGCGCTCGGCCTCGGCCGCACGGCGCTCGGCCGCCTCCATGGCGATGCGGCGCTCTTCGGCCTCATGGACCTTGGCATCGGCAAGCGCGCGGGCGCGGGCGTCGAGCTCGTCATTGGAGAGCTGGCGCAGCACCAGCCCGCCACGCGGGTTGGACGGGGCGCGCGCAGGCGGCTCGGCTCGGCCCGGCGCGGGACCGCGGCCCTGGACCGGGGCGCGGCCCTGGACGGGCGCGCGGGCCGGCGCGGGAGCCGGTTCGGCACGGACGGGCGCGGGAGCGGGCGCCGCCGCCTCGGGCTTCTCGCCGGGCAGCGTGATGCGGCGCTTCTTGCGCTCGACCTGAACCGTGTTGGTCCGGCCATGGGAGAAGCTCTGCCGAACGACGTCGCGCTCGACCTTCGGCTTCAATCCCAGCGGCTTCTTCGGGGCGACGTTGATGGTCTTGTCGTCGCCTGAGTTCTTCGTATCCATGCGCTCTTACGGTTCCGCGGACGCTTCGTTCGGTTCGGTATCAGGTTCGATTAGAGGCGAGCCGGCGCCGCCATCCCCGCCGAGATAGCGGGCAATGTATCGAAGGCGCGCCAGCACGTTATCGCTCGCCGGCCCGGCGAGCAGTGCAGCATGTACCACATTTGGCCGGCCGAATGCCAAATCCAATTCTTCGCCGGTATAGAAGCCGATAACCGGCATGCCGGGCTGCCGCCGCCGGCCGGCGCCGTCGAGCTTGCCCGCGCTGTCGCCGTCGGTGCCGGCGGCGTGGATCAGGGCGACCACGCTCCCCTTCTGGAGCGCCGCCTCGACCTTGGCGAAGCCGGAAACCGCGGTTCCGGCCTTGCGGGCAAGGGACAGCGCCGCCACCGCGCCCTGGCGGAGGAGGTCGCCGACCCGCCCGGCAAGGCCCGGCTCGACCCGGACCGCCTCGCCGAAGCCGCGCGCGAACAGGTGCTTGCGCTCGGCAAGGGCGACCTTCTCGGCCGTGGCCGTCACCCAGACCCCGCGGCCGGGCAGGCGACGGCGCAGGTCCGGCACCACCTCGCCATCGGGCGAGAGGACGAAACGGACCAGCGCCTCGGGGGGCAGCGCCTCCCGCGTGACGATGCAGGTCCTCTCCGTGGCCCTGTCCTCGCTCTTCATCCGTTCTCCGGGTCGCCCGCGCCTAGCCGGCCACCGGCGCTTCCTCAGCCTCGGCTTCGGCCTCCGCCTCCTCGGCGGGCGGCGCGAGGTCGGCCTCGGTGATCCAGCCGGCCTTGAGGCGGGCCTGCATGATCATCGCCTCGGCATCCTGGCGCGACAGGCCGAAGGCATCGAGCACGCCGGCATGGCGGGTCGACTCGCCATCCTTGCGCTCGGTCCAGCCGGTGAGGTCGTCGGGCACGGAGCCGGCGAAATCCTCGACCGTCTTCACGCCGTCCTTGCCCAGCGCGACCAGCATGGCGGTGGTGATGCCGGGAACTTCCTTCAGGGCGTCCTCGACGCCAAGGGCCGTGCGCTCGGCATCCTGCTCGGCCTCGATGCGGGCGAGATATTCGCGGGCGCGGCCCTGGAGCTCGACCGCGGTCTCCTCGTCGAAGCCCTCGATCGAGGCGAGGTCGTCGAGCTCGACATAGGCGATCTCCTCGACCGAGGCGAAGCCCTCCGAGGCGAGAAGCTGGCCGACGACCTCGTCGAGGTCGAGGGCCTGGATGAAGAGCTGGGTGCGCTCCTGGAATTCCTTCTGGCGGCGCTCCGACTCCTCCTGCTCGGTGAGGATGTCGATGTCCCAGCCGGTCAGCTGCGAGGCGAGGCGCACGTTCTGGCCGCGGCGGCCGATGGCGAGCGAGAGCTGCTCGTCTGGCACCACGACCTCGATGCGCTCGGCCTCCTCGTCGAGCACGACCTTGGCGACCTCGGCCGGCTGCAGGGCGTTGACGATGAAGGTGGCGGCGTCCTGCGACCACGGGATGATGTCGATCTTCTCGCCCTGGAGCTCGTTGACCACGGCCTGGACGCGGCTGCCGCGCATGCCGACGCAGGCGCCGACCGGATCGATCGAGGAATCGCGCGAGATGACGGCGATCTTGGCGCGGCTGCCGGGATCGCGGGCGACCGACTTCACCTCGATGATGTTGTCGTAGATCTCCGGCACTTCCTGGGCGAAGAGCTTGGCCATGAACTGCGGATGGGTGCGCGACAGGAAGATCTGCGGCCCGCGCTGCTCGCGGCGCACGTCGTAGATATAGGCGCGGATGCGGTCGCCGTAGCGGAAGTTCTCGCGCGGGATCAGCTCGTCCCGGCGCACGATGCCCTCGCCGCGGCCGAGGTCGACGATGACGTTGCCGTACTCGACGCGCTTGACGGTGCCGTTGATGATCTCGCCGATGCGGTCCTTGAACTCGTCATACTGGCGGTCGCGCTCGGCCTCGCGCACCTTCTGGACGATGACCTGCTTGGCCGACTGGGCGGCGATGCGGCCGTAGTCCATGGGCGGCAGCGGCTCGGCGATGAAGTCGCCGACCTGGGCGGCCGGATTGCGGGCGCGGGCATCGTCGAGGCGGATGTCGGTGGCGGTGTTCTCGACCTGGTCGACGACCTTGAGGAGCCGCTGGAGCTTGATCTCGCCGGTCTTCGGGTTGATCTCGGCGCGCACGTCGGTCTCCGAGCCGTAGCGCGAGCGGGCCGCCTTCTGGATGGCGTCCTCCATGGCGGCGACGACGATCATGCGGTCGATCGCCTTCTCGCGCGCGACCGCATCGGCGATCTGCAGGAGCTCCAGGCGGTTTGCACTGACAGCCATAGTCTTCTCCTTTGCGGCGCCTCAGGCGCCGGCTTCGTCCTTGGACTTGTCCTTGCGGCGCGCCTTCTGCTTGTCCCGGTTGAGGGCTTCGCGGATGAGCGCGTCGGTCAATACGAGGCGGGCCTCGCCGATATCGGCGAGCGGCAAGCGGGTGACGGTGCCCTCGACATCGACGGCGACGCTGTCGCCCTCGAGCCCGGCGAGCACGCCCTTGAAGCGCTTGCGCCCGTCGAGGGGATGGGCGAGCTCGACCTTGGCCTGGTGGCCGTTCCAGCGCTCGAAATCCGAGCGGCGGACAAGCGGCCGGTCGATGCCGGGCGAGGAAACCTCGAGATTGTAGGCGCCGTCGATCGGGTCCTCGACGTCGAGGGTCGGCGAGACGTCGCGCGAGACGGTCTCGCAATCCTCGACGTTCATGGTGCCGTCGGGCTTCTCGGCCATGATCTGGACCGTCATGCCGTTCAGCGCCGAGATCTTGACGCGCACCAGCCGGTAGCCGAGGCCCTCGACGACCGGCTCGACGATATGCGCGACGCGGGCCTCGAGCCCGGTCTCGGTGATGATGCGCGGTTCGACTTCCGTCGTTTCCGACAAGCGCCTTGTCCCCGACCGGCCTAAACCGAAAGGAGCGGGCCCCGGCGGGTCCACTCTCCAAACGACCGATCGTTTTGAGATTGAGTGGCGGGGATATAGACCCAGCGCTGACCGGAATCAAGCCTCGAAGAGCCACCAGCGGCTGGGGAGGAAGGAGACGAAGTCGCCGCGATGGGCGTTCTCGGTTTCCGGGGGCACGTCGATCTCGACCCGGTGGCGGGCGGGACCGACCTCGAGATCGAGGCGGCGGGAGCCGCCGTGGCGGCGCTCCGACATGACGCGGCCGGTGACCGTGCCACCGCCGTTCGCGGGGCGGAGCGTCACGTCATGCGGGCGGAAAACGAGGTTGTGGGTACCGCCGGTGGCGCCGCCGACGCTGATGTCGAGCGGCGTCCCGTCGAGGACCAGCTTGCCGGACCTGACGCCGACGGGAAGGGCGCTGGTCTCGCCGATGAAGCTCGCCACGAAGGGCGTCGCCGGCTTGTCGTAGATCTCGGCCGGCGTGCCGACCTGCTCGATCTGGCCGTTGTTGAGGACGGCGATGCGGTCGGCGAGCTCGATCGCCTCTTCCTGGTCGTGGGTGACGAAGACGGTGGTGTGGCCGGTGCGGTCGTGGATCTCGCGCAGCCAGCGGCGCAGCTCCCGCCGGACCTTGGCGTCGAGGGCGCCGAAGGGCTCGTCGAGGAGGAGCATGCGCGGCTCGATGGCGAGCGCGCGGGCGAGCGCGACGCGCTGGCGCTGGCCGCCGGAGAGCTGCGACGGGTAGCGGTTCTCGAGCCCGCTCAGCTGGACGAGGTCGAGAAGCTCCATGACGCGCCGGCGGATCTCCGACTTGCGCGGACGCCGCCAGAGCGGGCGCACGGTGAGGCCGAAGGCGATGTTGTCGAAGACCTTCATGCTGCGGAAGAGGGCATAGCTCTGGAAGACGAAGCCGATGTGGCGCTGCTGCACCGACAGGCGCAGCGCGTCCTCGCCGGCGAAGGTGACGCGGCCGGCATTCGGCGCATCGAGGCCGGCAAGGATGCGGAGCAGCGTGGTCTTGCCCGAGCCCGAGGGGCCAAGGAGGGCGACCAGCTCGCCGGCGGCGATGTCGATCGAGACGCCACGCAGCGCCGGCGTGGCGCCGAACTCGCGCACGACCCGGTCGACGCGCACGTCGACGGGCTTTCCCCAGAGCGAGGCTCCGCTGGAACCAGAAAGCGCGGTCTCGTCCACCCGTGTCTCCTGCCGGCGGAAGTAGTTCACATCATAGTCGAGAAGCGCGTCCATGGAATTCTTTCCGGTCAATGGCGGCGCTGCGCGGCGAGCTCGCCGGCATAGCGCCATTCGAGGAAGCTCTTGACGGCGAGGGTGACGAGAGCGAGGAGCGCGAGCAGCGAGGCGACGGCGAAGGCCGCGACGTAGGAATATTCGTTGTAGAGGATCTCGACCTGCAGCGGCATCGTGTTGGTCTGGCCGCGGATCTTGCCCGAGACGACCGAGACGGCGCCGAACTCGCCCATGGCGCGGGCATTGCAGAGAAGCACGCCATAGAGGAGCGCCCATTTGATGTTGGGGAGCGTCACCCGGAAGAAGGTGGTGAGGCCATGGGCGCCGAGGGAGGCGGCGGCCTCCTCGTCCTCGGTCCCCTGGTCCTGCATGATCGGAATGAGCTCGCGGGCGACGAAGGGGAAGGTGACGAAGATCGTCGCCAGCACGATGCCGGGCACCGCGAAGATGATCTTGACGCCATGCGCGGCGAGCCAGGGGCCGAGCAGGCCCTGCGCCCCGAAGACAAGCACGTAGATCAGGCCCGAGGTCACCGGCGAGACCGAGAAGGGCAGGTCGATGAGGGTGGTCAGCACGCTCTTCCCGCGGAACTCGAACTTGGCGATCAGCCAGGAGGCGGCGACGCCGAAGACGAGGTTGGCGGGCACCGCGATGGCGGCGACGAGGAGCGTCAGCCGGATGGCGGCGAGCGCGTCCTTGTCGACAAGGGCCTTCCAGTAGGTGCCGATGCCGGCCCCGAGGGCCTCGACGAAGACGACGACGAGGGGAAGGAGCAGGAAGAAGGCGAGGAAGAGGACCGCGACCGCGATCAGCACGATCCGCGCGGCGCGCGGCTCGGTGGTGACCGGCCGGTGGACGGCGGGCGGGGAGATCGCGACGTCAGCCACGATCGAATCCTCTCCGGCTCCAGGCCTGAAGCAGGTTGATGGCGAGGAGGAGCGCGAAGGAGATGAGGAGCATCAACGTCGCTATCGCCGTGGCACCGGCATAGTTGTACTCGGTCAGCTTGACGACGATGAGGAGCGGCGCGATCTCCGAGACATAGGGGATGTTGCCGGCGATGAAGATGACCGAGCCGTATTCGCCGACGGCGCGGGCAAGTGCCAGCGCGAAGCCGGTGAGCAAAGCCGGGATCAGGGTCGGCAGCACGATGCGCGCCAGCGTGTCGAGGCGCGTGGCACCGAGGGTGGCGGCGGCCTCCTGAACCTCGGAGTCGAGGTCCTCGATGACCGGCTGGACGGTGCGGACGACGAAGGGAATGCCGATGAAGACGAGCGCCACGAGGATGCCGAGCGGCGTATAGGCGACCTTGATGCCCAATGGCTCGAGATATTGCCCGACCCAGCCGTTCGGCGCGTAGAGGGCGGTGAGCGCGATGCCGGCGACTGCCGTCGGCAGGGCGAAGGGGAGGTCGACCATGGCGTCGAGGATGCGGCGGCCGGGAAAGCGGTAGCGCACCAGGACCCAGGCGATGACCAGGCCGAAGACGGCGTTGATCGCGGCCGCCACCAGCGACAGGCTGAAGCTCAGCCAGAGCGCGGCGATGGTGCGTTCGTCGCTGGCGATGGCGAGGAATCCGCTCCAGCCAAGGCCCGCCGTCTTGAGGACCAGGGCGGCGAGGGGGATGAGGACGACAAGGCCGAGATAGGTCAGCACGAAGCCGAGCGTCAGCCCGAAGCCCGGGATGACGCTCGGCTTGCGCAGCGCCAGGGAGGGGGCGCCGGCCATCGGCTATTTCGACGGCTTGTAGATCTGGTCGAAGATGCCGCCATCGGCGAAGTGGGCGGGCTGCACCTTGGCCCAGCCGCCGAATTGCGGATCATCGATGGTCACGAGCTTCACCTCGACGAACCGCTTCAGGTCCGCCGGATCGGCGGCCTCGGGCTTGATCGGTCGGTAATAGTTCTTGGCGATGATCTTCTGGCCGACGTCGCTGTAGAGGTAGTTGAGATATTCCTCGGCGACCTTGCGGGTACCCTTCTGGTCGACATTGGCGTCGACGATGGCGACCGGCGGAACCGCCTTGATCGACAGCGAGGGGACGACGATCTCGAACTTGTCGGGCCCGAGCTCGTTCAGCGCGAGGAAAGCCTCGTTCTCCCAGGCAAGCAGCACGTCGCCGATGCCGCGCTGGGCGAAGGTGGTGGTCGAGCCGCGGGCGCCGGTGTCGAGCACGGGGACATTCTTGTAGAGCGCGGTGACGAATTCGCGCGTCTTGGCCTCGTCATTGCCGTCATGGGCATTGGCATAGGCCCAGGCCGCCAGGTAGTTCCACCTCGCACCGCCCGAGGTCTTCGGGTTCGGCGTGATCACCTGGATGCCGGGCTTGACCAGGTCGTCCCAGTCCTTGATGCCCTTCGGATTGCCGGCGCGGACGAGGAAGACGATGGTCGAGGTATAGGGCGCCGAATCGTCGGGGAACTGGCCCTTCCAGTCCTTCCGCACCTTGCCGCCATTGGCGGCGATGGCGTCGATGTCGCTTTCGAGGGCGAGGGTCACGACGTCGGCGGGGAGGCCGTCAATGACCGCGCGCGCCTGGCCGCCGGAGCCGCCATGGGACTGCTCGACGGTGACCGTGTCACCGGTCTTTTCCTTCCAGTAGGCGGCGAAGGCCTCGTCATAGGCCTTGTACAATTCGCGCGTCGGATCGTAGCTGACGTTGAGGATCGAAACGTCGGCGGCTGAAGCGCCGCCCGCGAGCCCGAAGGCGGCAAGGCCGAAAGCGAAAGCGAGGGATCGAAGTCGGGTATGCCGGGTCATGACGTCCTCCGTTCATGAATGTGGCAGTATCTCGACATATCCAGTCGTCTTTCACAACGAAAAATCGACCTTGCAGTTCCGCCGCGCCGGGAACGACGATCCAAATCAGGTCAGCAGGACGGAAATATTCCGCAGCGGCGCCTCGGCAAGCGGTTCGGCGGGCATGGCGGCGCTGCGGCCGCGCAGCGCCTCGGCGAGGGTAGTGCCGTCGAAGAGGAGGAGCTGGGCGGCATAGGCATCGGCAAACAAGTGCCTGACGACACAGGTCTTTTCGTCGGCGCAATCCTCGCAGCGGCGATAGGCGGTGCGCGAGATGCACGGGAGCGGCGCGATCGGCCCGTCGATCGCCCGCAGGATCTGGCCGATGGTGATCTCCTCCGGCCGCTTGACGAGCGCGTAGCCGCCCGCCCGGCCGCGGCGGCTGGCCACGATCCCGTTCCGCTTGAGGTCGAGGAGGATGTGCTCGAGGAATTTGCGCGGCAGGGATGCGGCAGTTGCGATCTCCTCGATCTGCAACGAGCTGCGGAACCCTGCCTCGGCGAGGCAGGCGAGCGCCTTGATGGCGTACTTGGCCTTCTGGGAGATCATGGCTCAGCCCGAAACGCTACCCCCGGGGTCGTGTATACGGGAAAAAGCCCGGCAGTGAAACGACTTCACCCTCTCTTGAAGACAAGATAGGCCGGCACGCGGCCCGCTGCGACGGCCTTCTGCTCGTAGCGTGTCCCCGGCCAGCCGGGAAACGGCTTCCGCCAATCGTCGGCGCGGGTGGCCGTCCAGGCGAAATCGTCCCGCGGGAGAACGTGGAGAAGCGTCCAGTCGATATAGGATTCGATGTCGCTCGCCACGCGGAAGAGGCCGCCGGGGGCCAGGGCGCGGGCAATACGGGCGAGGTTCCCGTCGCTGACGAAGCGGCGTTTGAAATGGCGCTTCTTCGGCCAGGGATCGGGATAGAGGAGATCGACGCCGGCGAGGGATTCCGGCGGCAGCCAGTCGAGGAGCAGCGCCGCGTCGCCGTCATGGAGGCGGACGTTCCGCGCGCCCGTCTCCTCGATCGTGGCGAGGGCCTTGGCCATGCCGTTGACGAAGGGCTCGACGCCGATGAAGCCGATATCGGGGAAGGCGGCGGCATTGGCGAGCATATGCTCGCCGCCGCCGAAGCCGATCTCGAGCCGGACGGCCTTGACCGGGACCGGAAAGAGCGTGCGAAGGTCGGCGGGCGCCGGCTTCGCCAGGTCGAGGGCAAGCGCCGGATAGAGGGTCGCCATCAGGCCGGTGCGGCGGGGGGAGAGCTTCTTCCCCTTCCGCCGCCCGTAGAGGGCGTCGCGCCTCTCCATGGGCGAGGCGTCGCCCGGCGTCAGGCGACGGCCTTGCGCAGCGTCTCGACCAGGTCGGTGCGTTCCCAGGAGAAGCCGCCATCGGCCTCCGGCGCGCGGCCGAAATGGCCATAAGCGGAGGTGCGCGCATAGATCGGCCTGTTCAGGCCGAGATGCTGGCGGATGCCGCGCGGCGACAGGTCCATGGCCTCGGCGAGCGCCTTTTCGAGGCGATCCTCCGGCACGCGGCCGGTGCCGTGCAGGTCGACATAGATCGAGAGCGGCTGCGACACACCGATCGCATAGGAAACCTGGATGGTGCAGCGGTCGGCAAGGTCGGCGGCGACGACGTTCTTGGCGAGGTAACGCGCGGCATAGGCGGCCGAGCGGTCGACCTTGGTCGGGTCCTTGCCCGAGAAGGCGCCGCCGCCATGGGGCGCGGCGCCGCCATAGGTGTCGACGATGATCTTGCGGCCGGTGAGGCCGGCATCGCCGTCCGGGCCGCCGATCACGAACTTGCCGGTCGGGTTGACGTGCCAGGCGGTGGTCGCGTCGATCCAGTCCTCGGGCAGCGCGGCGCGCACGAAGGGCTCGACCACGGCGCGCACGTCGTCCGAGCTCATCGTGCCGTCGAGATGCTGGGTGGAGACGACGATGGAGGTCGCCTTGACCGGCTTGCCGTAGTGGTACTGGACGGTGACCTGGCTCTTGGCGTCGGGGCCGAGGGTCGGCGCCTCGCCCGACTTCCGCGCCTCGTTCATGAGGCGGAGGATGCGGTGGGCGTAGTAGATCGGTGCCGGCATCAATTCCGGCGTCTCGCGGCAGGCATAGCCGAACATGATGCCCTGGTCGCCGGCGCCCTCGTCCTTGTTGCCGGCGGCATCGACGCCCTGGGCGATGTCGGCCGACTGGGCGTGGAGGAGGACCTCGACCCTGGCATTCTTCCAGTGGAAGCCTTCCTGCTCGTAGCCGATGTCGCGGATGGCGGCGCGGGCGAGGTCCTCGACCTCGCCGAGGATCTTCTCCGGACCGCGCACCTCGCCGGCAATGACCACGCGGTTGGTGGTGGCGAGCGTCTCGCAGGCGACGCGGGCTTCCGGCATGGCGGCGAGATAGGCGTCGACCACGGTGTCGGAGATGCGGTCGCACACCTTGTCGGGGTGGCCCTCGGAGACGGATTCGCTGGTGAAAAGGTAGTTCGGTCTGGACACGGTCCCGCCCCTCGCGCTCTTTCCTATCCGGCCCTCACCGGGCCGGGCCGCCGCCCTTCTGGCAGCGTTCCCGAACAGGGTCAATCACCGGCCATTGCGTCGGAAAAGGCGGCAAGGCAAAAAAATGCCCGCAAAGGCCCGGCCGCCGCCAACGGCGTTTCCCGTCCTTCCGCGCTCCCCCGGCAGCCGGTCGGCGCGTCAGGCTTCCTCTTCGTCGCCCGCCACGGCCTTGACGAGATCGAGGATGCGCCGGCGCAGCTTGGCATCCTTGACCCGCACGAAAGCGCGGTTCAGCTGCAGGCCCTCGGAACTTGAGAGGAAATCGACCACGTAGCTGGCCGAGGCCGGCTCGGAGACGCCAGTCTCCTGCCCCTCCTCGCCCGCAGGAGCCGGCGCATCCTCGAAGAAATACGAAACGGGCACCGAGAGAACGCGCGCGATGTGCTGCAGACGGCTGGCGCCGATGCGGTTCGTCCCCTTCTCGTATTTCTGGATCTGCTGGAAGGTTATGCCGAGGCTCTCGCCAAGCTTCTCCTGGCTCATGCTCAGCATCATGCGGCGTAGTCTCACCCGACTTCCGACGTGCACGTCGATGGGATTTGGCTGCTTCTTGTTGGCCATTTCGGCCCTCTGTTTATGGCCGTCTCTTTTTGAGACCGCGCGATTGTTTACCCGACCGCCCGCCAGCCGACATGGACCAAAACGCTGTGGCCCGCGCCAGAGGCCGGGCCACGCATGTCAGACATCAAGGCGGCGTGCATTTGAGCAACCGGCAGGATTCCTGTCAATTCCGCTTAGCGCGGCGGACCAGGACTCCGGCGGCGGAAATCGCCGCGAAAACGCCGAGCAGAGCCAGGAAAGGCGCGTCGCCATAGCGCGCATAGGTCGTGGTGGGTAGTGCCTGCGGCAGCGTGCCGTCGAGGATGCCGGTGACGCCAAGGCCGAGGCTCTTCTCGATGCGGCCATAGGGATCGATGATGGCCGATATGCCGGAATTGGCGGCGCGCACCACCGGCAGCCCCTCCTCCACCGCGCGCACCTCCGCCTGCAGCAGGTGCTGGCGCGGTCCCGGCGTGTCGCCGAACCAGGTATCGTTGGTGAGGTTGAGAAGCCAGGCCGGGCGCTCGGCCGGATCGACCACGGCGCCGGGGAAGATGATCTCCCAGCAGATGAGCGGGCCCATGGGCGGCGCATCCGGCACCTCGAGGGTGTGCCGGCGCGTGCCGGCGGTGAAGCCGCCCGGCAGGCGGATGAGCTGGCGTATGCCGAGCGACTCGAAGAAGCTGCGAAGGGGCAGGAACTCGCCGAAGGGGACGAGATCGACCTTGTCATAGGCCGACAGGATCTCGCCGGTATCGCCGATAACGTAGACGCTGTTGAAGACGCGATCGGCCGACGGATCGCTCGCCGGATCGGCGCGAGCGGCGCCGGTGATCAGCGTGGTGCCCGGCGGCAGGAGGGCACCGATCGCGGCAAGCACGTCTGGCCGGTCCGTGAGCAGGAAGGGAAAGGCCGATTCCGGCCAGATGACGTGGGTCACCGTGCCGATGCCGCCCGTACCGCCCGAGCCGTCGCTCAGCTTGAGGTACTGGCGGACGATGTCGTCCTCGTTTGCGGTCTCCCACTTCTCGCCCTGCGGGATCGACGGCTGGACGATGCGGAGCTTCACGCCGGCGACCGCGGCTGGCTCGGCGAGCGAAAGCCGCACGAGGCCGAAGCCGACATGGAGGGCGAGCAGGAGGAGCGCGAAGGCGGCGAGGACGAGCGGGCCGCGCCGCTCGCGGCGGCGCATCGTCGCCAGCGCCGCGGGCGCGGCGAAGACGAAGAAGGCGGCAAGCGTCAGGCCCCAGAGGCCGACGAGGGAGGCCGATTGCATCAGCACCGGCACCGGCGCCAGCGCGTAGCCGGCGGCGTTCCAGGGAAAGCCGGTGAAGAGATGGCCGCGCAGCCACTCGGCCCCGGCCATGACCACGGCGAAGACGAGGATGCGCGGCCAGCCGTCGGGCCAGAGCAGGCGCGCAACGACGGCGCCGAGCATCCAGAAGAGCGCCAGGCCCGCCGGCAGGATCACCACGGCGAGCGGCATCAGCCAGGCGAAGCGGTCGGCATCGACGAGGAAGGCGGTGCCGACCCACCAGAGGCCAGCGAGGAAATAGCCGAAGCCGAAGGTCCAGCCGACTATCGCGGCGGGCAGGAGGCGGCGGACCGGACCGGCATCGCCATGGGGCACGGCGCCATCGATCAGCCAGACGAAGACGGGGAGGGTGAGCCACAGGACCGGGAAGGCGTCGAAGGGCGCCATGGCGAGCGCCGAGAGCGCGCCCGCGAGAAGCGCGGCGACGAAGCGCCGCCAGCCCCAGAGGATGATGATCCGGTCCGCAATCCTGTGCATGTCGTCCCGGCCCGACCGAATCGCCACCGCCCCCGCGCCAAGGTCGGTGTGGCGTCCGGCGAGGTCAAGCGTCGGCGGCCGGCCCGGAAGGCGGCGGACGCCGGCGGGGCGCCGCCTCGCCTTTGTCCTCGGGGCGCCGGTAGATGCGCAGGCGCTTGATGCGGCGCGGATCGGCGTCGAGGATCTCGGCCTCGAAGCCGCCGGGCAGCGCGACCAGCTCGCCGCGCACCGGCACGCGGCCGAGGAGACCGACGACGAGCCCGCCGATGGTATCGGCATCCTCGGCCTCCTCGCCGAGCGCGAGATCGCCGCCGATCGCCGCGGCGACGTCGTCGAGGTCGGCGCGGGCATCGACGAGGAAGGCGCCTTCCCCCTGGCGCAGGATCATCGTCGTGTCGTCGTCGTGCTCGTCCTCGATGTCGCCGACGACCATCTCGACCACGTCCTCGAGCGAGACGAGGCCATCGGTGCCGCCATATTCGTCGATGACGAGGGCGACCTGCATGTGGGAGGCCTGCATGGAGGCGAGCAGCGCCGTCACCGGCATGGAAGGCGGCACGAAGAGGATGTCGCGCACCAGCTCGGCGGTGGCCAGCTTGCGGGTGAGATCGACACGCGACAGGTCGAACTTCGCCTCGCCGGCGACCTCCGCACCGCGCATGATGTAGGTCATCAGGTCCTTGATGTGGACGAAGCCAACGGGATCGTCGAGGGTCTCGCGATAGACCGGCATGCGCGAATGGCCGGACTTCTGGAAGGCGGCGAGCAGGTCGGCGAGCGTAGCGTCGATCTCGACCGCGTCGATATCGGCGCGCGGCACCATGGCATCATCGACGCGCACCTCGCGGAGCCGGAGGATGTTGGCGAGCATCGCCCGCTCCTCGGGCGAGAAGTCCTCGACCTTCTCGGTGGCGAGGGCGTCGACCAGGTCCTCGCGGATCGAGTTGGCCGGCTTCATGCCGACGGCCGCCTTCAGGCGGTCGAGCCAGCCCTCCTGGCTGCGCTCGGGCTCGCCGCCGGCGGTACTTTCGGGCTCGGTTCTCGGTTCGCTGTCGGAACCGTCGGTGGGCTTGTTCATCCCCTGTCCAGGTGTCGGCCGCCGCGCCTCACCGATCCGCGTAGGGATCGGCGATGCCGATGGCGGCAAGTATAGCGGTTTCGAGCCGCTCCATCGCAAGGGCTTCCGATTCGACCTCGTGGTCGTGGCCCATGAGATGCAGAAAGCCGTGCACGATCAGGTGGATAAGATGGTCGTTGCGGCCTATCCCCTGCTCCGCCGCCTCGCGCGAGACGGTTTCCTCGGCGAGCACGATGTCGCCGAGGAGCATCGAGCCGGGCGGACCTGCGGGGAAGGAAAGGACATTGGTCGGCCTGTCCTTCTTCCTGAACTGCCGGTTGAGGAGCCGGATATGGGCGTCGTCGGTGAAGGTCACCGCGAGCTCGGCGCCGGCGGGCGGCGGCAGCTTCCGGCAGGCCGCCTCGATCGCCTTCCCGACATGGCCTTTCAACGTGCGCGGGGCGGGCCAGTCGCCGGCCTCGACGACGATGTCGAAGGAGACCGTCGGCGAGGCCTTGCGGACCGGGGCCTTCCCCGCCCGGGGCCGTTTACGGGCCGGAGGCCGTTCGCGAGTCATAGGCGTTGACGATGCGGGCGACGAGCGGATGGCGGACGACGTCGGCAGCGGTGAAGCGGATCTGCGCGATGCCCTCGACGCCGCGGAGAAGGTCCGTCGCCTCGACGAGGCCGGAGACCTGGCCCTGGGGCAGGTCGACCTGGCTCGGATCGCCGGTGACGATCATCTTGGAATTCTCGCCGAGGCGGGTGAGGAACATCTTCATCTGCATCGACGTGGTGTTCTGGGCCTCGTCGAGGATGACCACGGCATTGGCGAGGGTGCGGCCGCGCATGAAGGCGAGCGGCGCAACCTCGATCATGCCGGAGGTCAGGCCACGCTCGACCTTCTCGGCCGGCATCATGTCGTAGAGCGCGTCGTAGAGCGGGCGGAGATAGGGATCGACCTTCTCCTTCATGTCGCCGGGCAGGAAGCCGAGGCGCTCGCCGGCTTCGACCGCCGGGCGGGAGAGGATCAGGCGCTCGGCGGCGCCGCGCTCGAGGAGCGCCGCGGCATAAGCGACGGCGAGATAGGTCTTGCCGGTGCCCGCCGGGCCGATGCCGAAGATCAGGTCGGCGCGGTCGAAGGCCCGGATATAGGCGTCCTGCATCGGCGTGCGCGCCATGACGGTGCGCCGGCGGGTGCTGATCTGGGCCATGGCGAGGCGGCCCTTCGGCTCCAGGCTCGGCAGCGAGAGCTGGTCGTCGGCCGCCTCGGCCATGCGGATGGCGCCGTCGACGTCGCCGGCCGAGAGCTGGTGGCCCTTCTGCAGGCGGCCGTAGAGAATGTCGAGCGCGAGGCGGGCGCGGGTGAGCGCCTCGGCGGAGCCGCGGAGCGACACCTGGTTGCCCCGCGCGACGGCTTCGACATGCAGGCGCTGCTCGATGCGGGCGAGATTCTGGTCGAATTCGCCGAAGAGCTCGGGCATCAGCCGATTGTCGTCGAAGGCGACGACGGCATGGGCGATCTCGTCGCCGGCGGCGGGCCGGTCGCCATTGGCGGGCGGGCGGGCCATCAGGCGATCATCTCCACCGGCAGATCGCGCCCGGCCAGCTCGCCATGGAGGCTGTTGGCGTCGAGGCGGGAGATGGTCACGCGGGCGATGGAGCCGATCAGGCTCTCGTCGCCCTGGACCTGGACGGGCTGGAGCCAGGGCGCGCGGCCGGCGATCTGGCCGGGATGGCGGCCGCGGCGCTCGAACAGCACCTCGGCCACCGTGCCGACGCGGGCGGCATTGAAGGCGCGCTGATGGCGCTCGATGGCGGCCTGGAGACGCTGCAGCCGCTCGGACTTCACCTCCTCCGCGACCTGGTCCATGGCGGCTGCCGGCGTGCCGGGACGCGGGCTGTACTTGAAGGTGAAGGAGGAGGCGTAGCCGACCTCCTCGACGATGGCGAGCGTGTCGGCGAAGTCGGCGTCGCTCTCGCCGGGGAAGCCGGTGATGAAATCGCCGGAAAAGGCGATGTCGGGCCGCGCGGCGCGGATGCGCTCGACGAGGCGGAGATAGTCGGCGCGCGTATGCCGGCGATTCATGGCGGCGAGGATCCGGTCCGAGCCCGACTGCACCGGCAAGTGCAGGTAGGGCATCAGCGCGTCGAGGTCGCGGTGCGCGGCAATCAACGCGTCGTCCATGTCACGCGGATGACTGGTGGTGTAGCGCAGGCGGTCGATGCCGGGGATCCCGGCGAGCGCGTGGAGGAGATGGCCGAGGCCCCACGGGCGACCGCCGGGGCCCTCGCCGGTCCAGGCATTGACGTTCTGGCCGAGGAGCGTCACCTCGCGCACGCCTTCGGACGCCAGCCGGCGGGCCTCGTCGAGGATGGCGGGGGCGGCGCGCGAGACCTCGGCGCCGCGGGTATAGGGGACGACGCAGAAGGTGCAGAACTTGTCGCAGCCTTCCTGCACGGTGAGGAAGGCGGCATAGCGCGCCTCACGCGGCGGGGCAGAGGGTTTCGCCAGCGCGGCGAACTTGTCGGCGGTCGCGAAATCGGTCCCGATGACGGCGCGGCCCTTGCCGGCGCGCGCGATCATCTCGGGCAGGCGCTGGTACGATTGCGGGCCGACGACGAGATCGACCACCTTGGAGCGGCGCGCGATCTCCTCACCCTCGGCCTGGGCGACGCAGCCGGCGACGCCGACCAGCACCTCGCGCCCCTCCGCCGCGCCGGCTTCCTTCAGCGCGCGCAGGCGGCCAAGCTCCGAATAGACCTTCTCGGCAGCCTTCTCGCGGATGTGGCAGGTATTGAGGAGGATGAGGTCGGCGGATTCCGCGTCGGCGACCGGGACATAGCCCGACGGCGCCAGTGCGTCCGTCATCCTCCCGGAATCGTAGACGTTCATCTGGCAGCCGTAAGTCTTGATGAATACGCGCTTTTTCCCGGCGCTCATGAAACCCGGCTGGTGATCCTGCCGCCGGGCGCGGCGGTGGAGGCGCTGCCCGGCATGTCTGCCGCTTCTTTAGCGTCTTTTGGCCGGGCCGGGAATAGGCGCGCCCCGAGCGTCGACCGCCGGCGGATGTCGGCGACCATGGCGCGGACCGATTCGTGGCACGCTGCCGCGATCGCCTTGCGGTCGGCGTCGGGACCGAAGGGAATGGGCTCGCCGAAGCTCACCACGGCGTCGATGGAGCCCCAGCCGACGGCCTTCACGAAATTGTCCTCGATGCCCATGTCGCCATACCAGGCGACGGCGGCCCGCTCGGCAAAGCCGATGGGAAGGCCGTGGATGCGGAGATAGACGATCGCCACCGGCTGCACGGTCACCGCATCGCCGCCCGCGGCAGCGGCGGCGCGGGCAGCACCGAGGAGCGCGCTCTTGAAGGGCAGCACGCGGGTGCCGTCGCCGGTGGTGCCCTCGGCGAAGAGGACCATGACGTCGCCGCGGCTGACCCGGCCGGCAATGGCCTCGGTCGCCGTGCCGGTCTGGCTGCGCTTCTGGCGGTCGATATAGACCGAGCGCTGGAGCCGCGAGAGCGTGCGCACCACCGGCCAGGTGCTCACCTCGGACTTGGCGATGAAGGAGACCGGCAGCACGCTGCCGAGCACGGATATGTCCATCCACGAGACGTGGTTGGCGGCGAGGAGAAGCGGCGGCGCGGCGGGATGGCCCTCGACGGTGACGCGGAAGCCGGCGACCTTGCAGGCGATGCGCTGCCAGTACCAGGGTAGCTTCCGCGCGATCGGCCAGTCGAAACGCATGGCGAGCCACTGCACCGGCCAGAGGACCAGCGTGACGATGGCGAGCACGACGACGGTGATGCCGACACGCAGCCAGCCGTTCACGGCTTGTCCTTGTCGCGCCCGCCGTCTTCCTTCAGCGGCACGCCGTAGAGCTCCAGCCGGTGATCGACGAGGCGGAAGCCGAGCTTGGCGGCGATCGCCTGCTGCAGGCGCTCGATCTCCTCGTTCTGGAACTCGATCACCTCGCCGGTCCGGAGATCGATGAGATGATCGTGGTGCTCGTCGGGGATGGTCTCGTAGCGGCTGCGGCCGGCGCGGAAATCGTGGCGGGCGATGACGCCGAGGTCCTCGAAGAGCTTCACGGTTCGGTAGACGGTGGCAATCGAGATGCGCGCGTCGACGGCGGCGGCGCGCCGGTGCAGCTCCTCGACGTCGGGATGATCGGTCGCCGCCTCGATGACGCGGGCAATGACGCGGCGCTGCTCGGTCATGCGCATGCCCTTCTCGAGGCAGACTTCCTCGAGGCTCTGGCGAAGGTTCTTTCCGGCCGGCTTCCGGGGCATGGTATCCCGCGCTTAGCGAAGTTGGACGCGCATGACAAGCGCGGTGCCGGTGCTGCCATCGGCGCGGTGATAATAGCCCTTCCGCTCGCCCACCGTCTCGAAGCCGAGCGAGCGATAGAGCCGCACCGCCGGGGCGTTGGCGCCATCGACCTCGAGGAAGAGCGAGCGCACGCCATCGGCATAGAGGCGGCGCATGATGTCCTCCATCAGGCGGCGGCCGTAGCCTTTGCCCTGCGCGGAAGGCGCAACGGCGATGGTCAGGATCTCGGCCTCGTCGGCGGCGGCCCTGACCAGGACGAAGCCCTGCATGCGGCGATTGCCGAAGAGCGACTCGCGCCTCAGCGCCAGGGCATAGACCGATCGGTCGGCGACGAGGGCGGTGAAATCGTCAGCGCTCCACGGCCGCGCGAAGGCCTCGCCATGGATCGCGACCAGCGTTTCCGCCTCGCTTCGCCGGACCTGGTCGATGAAGAGGCGCGGCGCCAGGAACATCAGCGCCTCGCGACCCGCGCCGAGGCCTGCGGCTTGGCGTCCGGCGGGCGGAGATAGAGCGGCTTCGGCGGCGCGACGGGGGCCGGCGCGACCTCGGCGAGGCGGAGCACGGCGGCGATGTCGGGTGAGGCGTCGCGGTGGATGACGGGCACGTCGCGGCCGGCGGCGGCGCGGACGAGATCGGAACCGGAACCGGCGAGCTGCATGCCGGGGCCGAGCATCGCCGCGGCTGCCCTGGCCGGGACGACGACGGGCTCGCCGAGAGGGGAGCCATCGGCGGCAAAGGCCTCGGCATAGATCTCGTCGCGGCGCGCATCGATGACGGCAAGCACCGGCACGGCACCCGCCTCTTCCCGCGCACTCTCGGCGAGCGCGGCAAGCGTGCCGATGCCGACGACGGGAATCCGCGAGACGAGGGCGAGGCCGCGGGCGGCGGCGATGCCGACGCGCAGGCCGGTAAAGGAGCCGGGGCCGGTGACCACGGCGATACGGTCGAGATCGGCGAAGGCGAGGCCGGCTTCGCGCATCGCCGCCTCGACCATGCCCATCAGCTTCTCGGCATGGCCGCGGCCGATGACCTCGCGCGCGACCGCCGGCGCGCGACCGCCGGCGACGCCGACGGAGCAGGCTTCATAGGCCGTATCGATGGCGAGAAGGCGCATGGCGCGGGATAGCCCGCCGCCGCCCCCGAGTCGAGGCTCAGGCTTCCTGGATCTCGCGCACTTCGGGGACGAAGTGGCGGAGCAGGTTCTCGATGCCGTGCTTCAGGGTCGCGGTCGAGGACGGGCAGCCGGCGCAGGAACCGCGCATGTTGAGATAGACGATGCCCTCGCGGAAGCCGCGGAAGGTGATGTCGCCGCCATCCTGGGCGACGGCCGGGCGCACGCGCGTCTCGATCAGTTCCTTGATGGTGGCGACGGTCTCGCCATCGGCCTCCTCGAAGAACTCCTCGCCACCGCTCTCGTCGCCGGGCTCCTCGCGCAGGACCGGCATGCCGGAGAGGAAATGCTCCATGATGGCGCCGAGGATGGCCGGCTTGATGTGCTGCCACTCGGAGTCGTTCTTGGTGACGGTGATGAAGTCGTTGCCGAGGAAGACGCCGCTGACGCCCGGGACGCCGAAGAGCCGCTCGGCGAGCGGCGAACCGTTCGCCTCCTCGAGGTTGCGGTATTCCGCCGTGCCGCTGCCGAGCACGATGCGGCCGGGCAGGAACTTGAGCGAGGCGGGATTGGGCGTGGCTTCGGTCTGGATGAACATTGGTTCCGCCTTTCAGGGCGCGGGTCTGCATGTGATGTAGTCCCGCCGCGGACCAACATCAAGCAACGGCCGCGCCGTCAGGCGAGGGCCGAAATCGATTCCTCGTCGAGACTGCCGGGCACGATGGTGATCGGCACGGGAAAAGTGCCGGAAGCCTTGCCGGCAAGCGCCGTGACCAGCGGGCCCGGGCCCTCCTTGTCGGCCCCGGCAGCGAGGACGAGGACGGCGATATCCTCGTCCTCCTCGATCAGCTTGACGATCTCGTCGGCGCGGACGCCCTCGCGGATGACCTGCTGCGGCTCGATGCTCGACCAGGTGCGCACCATGTCGGCGAAGCGGCCGAGCGAGGATTCGGCCTCCTCCATGGCCTCGGCGCGCATGATGTTCTCGACGCCGACCCATTGGGTGAACTCGCTCGGCACGATGACGTAGAGGAGAACGAGCCCGCCTTTCGTGCGCTCCGCCCGGCGTGCAGCGTAAAGCAGCGCGCGGGTGCATTCCGGCGTGTCGTCGATGACCACCAGGAATTTCCTCCGGTGGCCTTCCTCGGTGCTGCGGCGCTTCTTCCCCATGGGCACGATGGTGCCACTTCCATGGGCCAGTCGGCAATCGGGCAGCTAGCGGCTCTGCAGGAAGCCGAGGATGTCCTTGACGCCGCGGAAGGTCTCGCCGGCAACGGCGGCCGCGCGATTGGCGCCGTCGCCGAGGATGCGGTCGATATGGCCGGGATCGGCGAGCAGGCGCCGCATCTCGCCGGCGATCGGCGAGAGCTTCTCGACGGCAAGGTCGGCGAGCGCCGGCTTGAAGGCAGAGAACTGCGAGCCACCATGGTCGCGGAGCACCGCTTCCTTCGACAGGCCGGAGAGCGCGGCATAGATGCCGACGAGGTTGTCGGCCTCGGGCCGCGTCTTCAGGCCGTCGGTCTCCGAGGGCAGCGGCTCCGGATCGGTCTTCGCCTTCCTGACCTTCTGCGCGATGGTATCGGCATCGTCGGTGAGGTTGATGCGGGAATAATCCGACGGATCGGATTTCGACATCTTCTTGGTGCCGTCGCGGAGCGACATGACGCGGGTCGCCGGCCCGGTGATCATCGGCTCGGTGACCGGGAAGAAGCCGTTCGGGTGACCCTTCTCGGCGATCCACTCGCCGAAATCGTTATTGAACTTGATGGCGATGTCGCGGGCGAGCTCGAGGTGCTGCTTCTGGTCGTCGCCAACCGGCACGTGGGTGGCGCGGTAGGCTAGGATGTCGGCGGCCATGAGGACGGGATAGTCGAAGAGCCCGACGCTGGCATTCTCGCGGTCCTTGCCGGCCTTCTCCTTGAACTGCGTCATGCGGCTCAGCCACCCCATGCGGGCGACGCAGTTGAAGACCCAGGTCAGCTCGGCATGGGTCGAGACCTGGCTCTGGTTGAAGACGATCGACTTCACCGGATCGATGCCGGCGGCAAGGAAGGCGGCGGTGACCTCGCGCGTCGCCTGTTTCAGCGCCGCCGGGCCGCCCCATACCGAGATCGGCACCGTGATCGCGTGCAGGTCGACGACGCAATAGATGCAGTCGTAGGTCTTCTGCATGGCGACGAAATTGACGATGGCGCCGAGATAGTTGCCGAGGTGGAGGTTTCCCGTCGGCTGGACGCCGGAGAAGACGCGTTGCGGGAAGGTATCGGTCATGGCGAGAGCGGCCCGGTTCTGATGGCGGCGGGGTTATGACGGACCCCGCCGCGGGGCGCAAGTCAGCCCCGCCTGAGCACGGCCTTCAGGATGCGCTTGAAGTCCGCGGCGCCGGTGAAATGGACGAACAGCCCGAAGACCATCAGCCCGACGAAGACGAGGATGGCGAGGCCGATCACCTGCACCGAGAGATGAGGATCGGCGAGCCAGGAGGCGAGCGCCCAGTCGGCGGCATAGAGGGCGGCACCCATCAGGACGGAGCCGGCGAGAAGGAGCGGAATGCGCCGGCGGATGGTCGCGTCGACGGCGAAATGGCCGCGGCGGTGCAGGGTCCAGAAGAGGAGGACGGCATTGACCCAGGCAGCGATGCTGGTCGCCGCCGCGATGCCGACATGGCCGAAGAGGAAGAAGAGCCCGAAGGCGGCGGCGACGTTCACCACCATCGATATGCCGCCGTACCACATCGGCGCCGAGGTATCCTCGCGGGCGAAATAGGCCGGCTGGAGCACCTTGATGGCGACGAAGGCGGGCAGGCCGACGGCATAGGCGGCGAGCGCCGGCGCGGTCGCCGCGGTATCGGCGGCGGTGAAGGCGCCACGCTCGAAGAGGACATGGATGATGGCGGCGGGAATGACGAAGAGCGCCACCGATGCCGGCAGCGTCAGGGCGGCCGCGAATTCCATCGAACGGTTCTGGGCGTGCGAGGCATCCTCGGCGCGGCCGGCACGCAGTGCCCGGGCAAGGTCGGGGAGCAGCACGATGCCGACCGCGATGCCGACGATGCCGAGAGGCAGCTGGTAGAGGCGGTCGGCATAGTAGAGCCACGAGACGGCGCCCGCCTGGAGCGAGGCGACGATGGTGCCGACCACGATGTTGATCTGGGTGATGCCGCCGGCAATGACGCTCGGCCCGGCAAGCCTCGTCAGCCGCTTCACCCCCGGCGTCCAGCGCGGCCAGCGCAAGCTCATCCTCAGGCCGGCATATCGGCAGGCGAATATCAGGAAGACGAGCTGGACGATGCCGCCGGCAGTGATCGCGAAGGTGAGCAGGATGCCGGCATGGCGGCTGCCGAACTCGCCCGTCCAGTAGACGTAGATCAGCGCGCCGATGAGGACGACGTTGAGGAGCGAGGAGGAGAAGGCGGCGGCGGCGAAGCGGTTGAGGCCGTTCAGGGCGCCGGAGAGCAGCGTCGCAAGGGAAATGAAGAAGAGATAGGGGAAGGCGATCCGGCTGAGCAGCACCGTCAGGTCGAACTTGTCCGGATCGGCGGCAAAGCCGGGCGCCAGGGCAAGGGTCAGCCAGGCCATGGCCACTTCCGAGACCGCCGTGAAGGCGAGCAGCATGGCGGCGAGCGCGGCGAGCGATTCCTCGGCGAACAGGCGCCCGGCCTCGGGACCCTCGCCATCGTGGGTCTTGGTGAAGAGCGGCACGAAGGCGGAGGCGAAGGCGCCTTCGGCGAAGAGCCGGCGGAAGAGGTTGGGCAGGCGCTGGGCGACGAAGAAGGCCTCGGCGACCGGCCCGCTGCCGAGCGCCGCGGCGATGAACATGTCGCGCACGAAGCCGAGGATGCGGCTCGTCATCGTGCCCATGCCGACGGTGGCGAAATTCTTCAGGAGCGACATTGGGCCCCGTTCTCCTTGCGCGGCGATGCGACCCGCGTGGTCATGACGCGGCGGCGGCCACGCCCAGTCGCTCGGCAGCATCGTGCAGCCGCCTGTCCCGCGTCCACAGAGAGGCCTCGCTGAGGAGCGTCGAGGCAAGAAGATGCGCGTCCACGTAGCCGATCCCCAAACCGTGCAGCTTGCGACGCTCTATCAGGTCGAAGACCTCATCATCCGAGGCGACGTCCGCTGTGGGCAGGTTTCGTAGCGATTTGAGGACGAGGGCGCGCTGCTTCAAATTGCCCAAGGCAATCTCACCGGCGACGAAGGGATGTCCGAGCACCTGCTCAGCCTCGAGGAACTGCTCCAGCCGGCCGTTGCCGGCGCGCAGGTGCTCGACCCAGACCGACGTGTCAACGAGGATCACGCGGGCTCCGTGCGCCGCCGTGGCGGAGCCACCACGCTCTTCTCGGTGCCGCCGAGACGGGCGAGGCGACGGGCGCTCTCCCGTTCGATCAACGCTTCCAAGGCCTTGCGGATGAGCGCGGTCCGCTCCTTCACACCGGTCAGCGCCTCGGCCTCGGCAAGGAGAGCATCGTCGAGCGCTATCGTCGTGCGCATATTCCATCCTCACGCATCAATTATGTCATCAAATGATGCGTCTTCTGATGCACAGAAGCAAGGGGTTCCAGCTCACGCCGGCTCGCGGCGTTTCGCCGGCCTGGCCTCGCCCCCGGAGGCCTGGCCCTCGAAGGCGGCGCGGAGCCGGCGGCGGACGGCAGCCTCGCGGGCCGGGTTGGTGATCTTGTGGCCGACGAGATCGGTCACGTAAAAGACGTCCACCGCGCGTTCGCCGAAGGTCGAGACGTGGGCCGACGCGATGTTGAGGTTGAGGTCGGAGATCGCCCGCGTCAGGTCGTAGAGAAGGCCGTTGCGGTCGAGCCCCGAAGCCTCGATCACCGTGTAGCGGTTGGACGAGGTGTTATCGACCGTGACGCTGGTCTCGAGGGTGAAGGCCTTCAGGCGCGGCTTCTTCTGCACGCGCTTGGCGACCTGGTCGGGGATGCGCAGCATCCCCGCCAGCGCCTGCTCGATGAGGTCGCCGACCTTGCGCGCGCGGCGCTCCTCGTCGGCCTCGTCGTCGAACTCGCGGCCGATCGAGATCGAGTCGAGCGCCTCGCCGTCCTTGGTCGTGTAGATCTGGGCGTCGACGATATTGGCGCCGGCAATCGTGCAGGCGCCGGCAATAGTCGAGAGCAGCCGCGGATGGTCGGGGGCGAGCACCGTGATCTCGGTGACCGCCTCGAAGGCGCGGGTGCGGATGTCGGTGGCAAGCGTCCTGTCGGCCGCCTCGGCGGCGCGGATGAACCGGGCATGGGCAACCTTGCGCGGCAGGTCGACGCGCAGCCAGTAGGCGGGATAGTGGCGGTCGAGGTAGCGCTTCCGCTCCGCTGCCGGCCAGTCGGCGAGCGCAGCGCCGAGCTCGCTGCGCGCCTCCTCGACGCGGCGGTCGCGCGAAACCTGGCTGTGGCCGCCGGTCAGCACCGGCTCGGTCTCGTAGTAGAGCGTGCGCAGCAGTTGCCCCTTCCAGCCGTTCCAGACGCCGGGCCCGACCGCCTTGATGTCGGCGATGGTGAGGACGAGCAGCATCTTCATGCGCTCGAGGCTCTGCACCACCGCGGCGAAGTCGAGGATGGTCTTGCGGTCGGCGAGGTCGCGCGACTGGGCGGTCATGCTCATGGTCAGGTGCTGCTCGACCAGCCAGGCCACCGTCTCCACCTGGACCGGAGTCAGCCCGAAGCGAGGCCCGAGCTTGCGCGCCACGCGGGCGCCGGCGACGGAATGATCCTCGACGCGGCCCTTGGCGATGTCGTGCACGAAGAGCGCGACATAGACGACGGTGCGGTCCTGGATGCTCGGGAAGACCTCGCTCGCCAGCGGATGCTGCTCGGCATGCTCGCCGCGCTCGATCTCGGCGAGCATGCCGATGGCGCGGATGAGATGCTCGTCGACCGTGTAGTGATGATACATGCTGAACTGCATCATCGACACGATGCGCCCGAATTCCGGCACGAACTTGCCGAGCACGCCGGTCTCGTTCATGGCGCGGAGCACGATCTCGGGCTGGTTGCGCGAGGAAAGCACCTCGACGAAGAGGCGGTTGGCTTCCGGGCTCTCGCGGAGCGCCTGATCGATCAGCCCGTGGGAACGGGCGGCAAGCTGCGTCGCATGCGGATGGAAGTCGAGGTTGTTGCGGTCGGCATAGTGGAAGAAGCGGAGGAGGTTGACCGGATCGCGCTCGAAGGCGCCGTCATCGGCGACGTTGATGCGGCTGTTGTCGACGATGAAGTCGGTGGTGCCGGGGATCTTATGGACCTTGCGCCGGCCGATGCCGAAGACGCGGTTGAGCACGGGCACCGGCTTGCCGTGGTCTTCCTCCAGCGCGGCGCAGAAGATGCGCGTCAGGTCGCCGACCTCCTTGGCCACGAGGAAGTAGTGCTTCATGAAGCGCTCGACCTCCCTCATGCCGGGATGGGACGTGTAGCCGAGGCGCATGGCCATGCCGCGCTGCAGGTCGAAGGAGAGGCGCTCCTCGGCGCGGCCGGTCATGAAGTGGAGGTGGCAGCGCACGGCCCAGAGGAAATCCTCGCACTTGCGAAAACGCTGGAGCTCGGGCCGCGAGAAGACGCCGGCCTTGACCAGATCCTCGCGCGAGCGGACGCGGTAGAAATACTTGGCGATCCAGAACAGCGTGTGGAGGTCGCGCAATCCGCCCTTGCCGTCCTTGACGTTCGGCTCGACGAGATAGCGCGAGGCGCCCTGCTGGCGGTGGCGCTCGTCGCGCTCGGCAAGCTTGGCGGCGATGAATTCGGGACCGGTGCCGGCGACCACCTCGGCATCGAAGCGGGTCTGCAATTCGTCGGCGAGCGGCTTGTCGCCCCAGATCCAGCGCGCCTCGAGGATCGCCGTGCGGATGGTCATGTCGGAGCGCGACAGGCGGATGCACTCCGCGACGCTGCGGGTGGCGTGGCCGACCTTCTGGCCGAGGTCCCAGAGCGCATAGAGGATGAACTCGACGACGCTCTCGCCCCACGGCGTCTGCTTGTAGGGAAGCAGGAAGAGGAGGTCGATGTCGGAGCCCGGCGCCAGCGTGCCGCGACCATAGCCGCCGACGGCGACGACGGCGATGCGCTCGGCCTTGGTGCGGTTCGGCGCCGGGAAGACGTATTCGACGGCGAAGTCGTGGATGGCGCGGATGAGCGCATCCTGGAGGCCGGAAAGGCGGCGGGCGCACTGGCTGCCGCGGCCGTCCTCCATGAGCAGGCGCTCGGCTTCCGCGCGCCCGTCGGCAAGCGCCTTCTTGAGGATCGGCACGATCGCGCCGCGCAGCCTGTCGGCGCCGCTGACGGACCCGGCCGCGGCGGTCAGCGCAGCGCGGAGCGCGGCTTCGTCGGCCAGGTGTTCCGTCATGATTCGCGAGGTTCCGGCATGGTTCGCGGGCGGATTTCTAGCGCGGTTCGCCGGCGAGCGCCATTCTAGGCCACGCCTCAAGCCTTGCCGACGGCGGCCCGCGCCGCCTTCAACCGGTAGAGAGCCTCCAGCGCCTCCTTCGGCGAGAGCTCGTCGGGCGCGATCCCGTCGAGAAGGCCGAGAACCGGATCGGGTTCCGGCTCGAGGGAGGATTTCCGCGTCACCGAGAAGAGCGGCAGGTCGTCGACGAGGGCATGGACGGGCGATTGCCGGTCGGTCTCCTCCAGTTGCCGCAGCACCTCGCGGGCACGGGCGATCACCGCCGGCGGCAGGCCGGCGAGGCGGGCGACCTGGATGCCGTAGGAGCCGTCGGCGACGCCGGCGACGATCTCGTGCAGGAAGACGAGGTCGCCGCCCCATTCCTTCACCCGCACGGTGACGTTGTGCAGGCGCGGCAGGCGTTCCGACAGCGCCGTCAGCTCGTGATAGTGGGTGGCGAAGAGGGCACGGCTGCGGTTGACCTCGTGGAGATGCTCGATCGCCGCCCAGGCGATGGAAAGGCCGTCGAAGGTCGCCGTGCCGCGGCCGATCTCGTCGAGGATGACCAGCGAGCGCGTCCCCGCCTGGTTGAGGATCGCCGCGGTCTCGACCATCTCGACCATGAAGGTCGAGCGCCCGCGGGCAAGGTCGTCGGCCGCGCCGACCCGGCTGAAGAGGCGGTCGACGACGCCGATCCGCGCGGCCTTGGCCGGTACGTAGGAACCGATCTGGGCGAGGATGGCGATGAGCGCGTTCTGCCGGAGGAAGGTCGACTTGCCGGCCATGTTCGGCCCGGTCACCAGCCAGACACGGCCCGAGGCTTTCGTCCCCGCGGGTCCGAGATCGACGCCGTTGGCGACAAAGGCGGGACCGGCGGCGGCGCGGAGCGCCTGCTCGACGACCGGGTGGCGTCCTTCCTCGATGTGGAAGGCGAGCGAGCGCTCGACCTCGGGACGGGCATAGTTCTCGGCGGCGGCAAGCGCAGCGAGCCCGGCGGAGACGTCGATGACGGCGAGCGCATCGGCGACGCGGCGGATGGCCTCGCCGGCCGCGGTCACCTCGGCGGCGAGCCGGTCGAAGGTGGCGAGCTCGATGGCGAGCGCGCGCTCGGCGGCACCGGCGATCCGCGCCTCGAGATCGGCAAGCTCCGTGGTGGTGAAGCGGATGGCGCCCGCCATGGTCTGGCGATGGATGAAGCGGGCATTGAAGGGCGCGGCGAGCAGCTTCTCGCCGTTCGCCGCGCTCGCCTCGATGAAATAGCCGAGCACGTTGTTGTGCTTGATCTTCAGCGAGCGGATCTCGGTCTCGTCGGCATAGCCCGCCTGCAGGCCGGCAATGACGCGGCGGCTGTCGTCGCGGAGTTTTCTGGCCTCGTCCAGAACTCCGTCGTGACCATCCCTGATGAAGCCGCCCTCCCGCTTCAGGTGCGGCAGGTCATCGGACAACGCCGCGAGGAGGTCGTCAGCGAGACCGGCCGGCGCCGCCGTCAACGCTTCGGCCGCGGCAGCGAGTTCCGCTGGCGGCGCGGTCGCGGCAAGGATCGCGGCGATCCGCCGGGCAACGCCGAGACCGGCGGCGATGGCGGCGAGGTCGCGCGGGCCGCCGCGGTTGAGAGTCAGGCGCGAGAGCGCGCGGGCGAGATCGGGCGCCGCCGCGAGGAGATCGCGAATCTCCGCCCGCCGCGCCGGGTCGGCGATGAGGAAGCCGACGGAATCGAGGCGCGCGGCGATCGCTTCCGGATCGGTCAAGGGGCCAGCGAGCCGACGGGCGAGCAGCCGCGCGCCGGCGCCGGTGACGGTGCGGTCGATGGCCGAGAGCAGGCTGCCGGCGCGCTCGCCCGACAGCGTCGCGGTCAGTTCGAGATTGGCGCGGGTCGCCGCGTCGATGAGCATGAGGTCGCCGGCCGATTGGCCCACGGGGACGGCGAGCGGCGGACGCTCGCCGATCTGGGTCTTCTCGACATAGGCGAGCGCCGCCGCGGCCGCGGCAAGGGCGGCGCGGGAAAAGTTGCCGAAGCCGTCGAGGGTGGCGACGCCGAAATAGGCGGTCAGCCGCTCGGCCGCCGTCGCCCCGTCGAACCAGGCCGCTGGCAGCGGCGTCACGGCGGCGCCCAGCTGCCGCCAGAAGGCCTCCTGCTGCGCATCGGCGAAGAGCCCGTCGGAGACCAGCACCTCGCGCGGATCGACCGCGGCGAGGTCGGCGGCAAGCCGCCCGGCATCGCTGTCGGCGACGCGGAACTCGCCGGTCGATATGTCGATCCAGGCGAGCCCGTAGCGGTCACCCGCCTCGCCGCCCCTCACGCGCGCCACGGCGGCGAGGAAATTGTTGCGGCCGGCGACGAGGAGCGCGTCTTCGGTCAGCGTTCCGGGCGTGACCAGGCGGACGACGCCGCGGCGGACCACCGATTTCGAGCCGCGCTTCCGCGCCTCGGCGGGATCCTCGACCTGCTCGCAGACGGCGACGCGGTGGCCGAGCGCAATCAGCTTCTGGAGGTACTGGTCGGCGGCGTGGACCGGCACGCCGCACATCGGAATATCGGCGCCCTGATGCTTGCCGCGTTTCGTCAGCGTGATGCCGAGGGCCCGGCTCGCCACTTCCGCATCGTCGAAGAACAGCTCGTAGAAATCGCCCATCCGGTAGAAGAGCAGGCAATCGGGATTGGCCGCCTTGATCTCCACGTACTGGGCCATCATCGGCGAGGCGCGCTCGGCGGTCTCGGCGATCGGGCGGGGGGCGGCGGTATCCATCGGCGGAACCTAGCAGAAGCGGCACGGCGTCCGCCATCGACGCGCCCGTCCGGTGCCGGCTGGCCCCAGCGGCCGCGCGCCATATCGACAGGCTGCCGGCGGGAGGCCATTCTCGCGCACCGAACGGGGGATGGAAACGCCATGGCGGGGGGCGCGAAGCGGCTGGTCGAAACGGGCAGGAATGCGCTCCGCCAGGCCGGGCGCAAGTGGCTCGGCGCGCCGCGATGGCTGGAGGGTTCCCAGGCGACCGGCGTGGTCCTCTCGACCGATCCGCCGATCGTCAATACCACGCTGACCTGGCCGGAGCCGGCCGCGTATCTCTGGTCCTTCGGCAACCGGATCGGCCGGCGCCCGGCCGCGTTCCTCGTCTGCATGTCCTGGCATTTCGACGATTCCGGCGGCGGCAGGGAATGCATGCGCGCGGTCGCCGCCTATCGCCGCCGCTTCCCCATGCACGAGGTGCATCTCCTCGCCAATTCCCCGGACGAGGTCGAGGGCTTCGCGCGACTCGGCGAGGCCGCCTTCCTCCTCAACCAGAACCTTGCCGTCTCCGAGCGCTATTTCTTCCCCGTGGAGGATGTGCCGGTCGAGTTCGACGCGATCTACAATGCCCGCCTCGATCCGATGAAGCGGATCGAGCTCGCCGCCGCCATAGACAGGGTCGCCTATGTCACCCGGCCGCCCTGGGCCATCGATCCGGCGGTATATGCGGGCCTTCACGCCGGCATCGCGGCGCGCCATCCCGACCACCGGATCCTCAATCCCCGCGAGAACGGGCTGGTGCGCGACATGGACGCGGCGAGCGTCAACCGCGCGCTCGGCCGGGCTGCGGTCGGCCTCGCCCTCTCCGAGGTGGAGGGGGCGATGCTGGCGAGCATGGAATACATGCTGGCCGGCCTGCCGATCGTCTCGACGCCGAGCAAGGGCGGCCGCGATTTCTTCTTCGATCCCGAATATTGCCTCGTCGTCCCGCCCGATCCCCGGTCGGTCCGCGAGGCGGTGATGGCGCTGAAGGCACGGGCGATCCCGCGCGCCCACATCCGGACGAAGACCCTCGCCCGCGTGGAACCGCAGCGGCGCAGCTATCTCGCGCTCCTCGACGAAATCCTCGGGCGCCTCGGTCATCCGCCGCGCTTCGGCGGGCCGTGGCCGTGGCTGCACCGGCGCAACTTCTTCGCATGGGGCCGGGTCGACGACCAATTCGCGGCCGCCGAGGCGGACCGGGACCGCGGCCGCAAGGCAGCATCGTCCACGGAATGAACGTTCGAGGTAACCCCTTTTCCGGAACGGGAAATCCGCTTCCGGGAAATCGACCCGATGGCCGACGGGAAGGTTCCTGAAGCATGCCTCAGGTGATAAGGTCCGGACCAATTTCCGACAACCGACGCCGCGAAGGCGCACCCGAGGGGGAATTGGCTTCCATGAACGATACGACTCGCCGGCCGAAAGCCGGCCTTTCCGTCACCGACCAGGAAGCGCTCGACTTCCATTCGATGGGTCGCGCGGGCAAGCTCGAGATCACGCCGTCGAAGCCGATGGCGACCCAGCGCGACCTGTCGCTCGCCTATTCCCCGGGCGTCGCGGTGCCGGTCAAGGCGATCGCGGCCAATCCGGCGCTCGCCTTCGACTACACGACGCGCGGCAACCTCGTCGCGGTCATCTCCAACGGCACCGCCATCCTCGGCCTCGGCAATCTCGGCGCGCTCGCCGGCAAGCCGGTGATGGAGGGCAAGGCGGTCCTCTTCAAGCGCTTCGCCGACATCGATTCGATCGACCTCGAGGTCGATACCGAGGATGTCGACGCCTTCATCAACTCGGTGCGCTACCTCGGGCCTTCCTTCGGCGGCATCAACCTCGAGGACATCAAGGCGCCGGACTGCTTCATCATCGAATCGCGGCTGCGCGAGCTGATGGACATCCCGGTCTTCCACGACGACCAGCACGGCACCGCGATCATCGCCACCGCCGGGCTGATCAACGCCGTCGAGATGACCGGCCGCAACATCGCCGACGTGAAGCTCGTCTGCAACGGCGCCGGCGCCGCCGGCATCGCCTGCATCGAGCTGGTCAAGTCGCTCGGCATCCGGCCGGAGAACGTCACCCTCTGCGACACCAAGGGCGTGGTCTACAAGGGCCGCACCGAAGGCATGAACCAGTGGAAGACGGCGCATGCCATCGAGACCAGCGCGCGTACGCTCGCCGACGCCATGGCCGGCGCCGACGTCGTCCTCGGCCTGTCGGCCAAGGGCGCCTTCACCGAGGACATGATCCGCTCGATGGCGCCGAAGCCGATCATCTTCGCCATGGCCAATCCCGATCCCGAGATCACGCCGGAGGAAGTCGCCCAGATCCGCGACGACGCGATCATCGCGACCGGCCGTTCGGACTATCCGAACCAGGTCAACAACGTGCTCGGCTTCCCCTACATCTTCCGCGGCGCGCTCGACGTGCGGGCGCGCACGATCAACGAGGACATGAAGATCGCCGCGGCAAGGTCGCTTGCCGCGCTCGCCCGCGAGGACGTGCCGGACGAGGTCGCCGCCGCCTACCAGGGCGTGCGGCCGAAATTCGGGCCGAACTACATCATCCCGGTACCGTTCGATCCGCGCCTCATCAGCGAGATTCCGGCGGCGGTGGCCAAGGCGGCGATGGATTCGGGCGTCGCACGCCGCGAGATCACCGACATGGCCGCCTACAAGATGCAGCTCTCCGCGCGCCGCGACCCGATCGTCGGCACGCTGCAGCGCATCTTCCAGCGCGTGAAGCGGGCGCCGAAGCGCGTCGTCTTCGCCGAGGGCGAAGAGGAGCGGATGATCCGCGCCGCGGCGAGCTTCGCGAACAACAAGCTCGGCACCGCGATCCTGATCGGCCGCGAGGAAACGGTGCGGGGCGCCGCCGAGCGCGCCGGCATCGACATCCGCCAGGGCATCGAAATCCACAATGCGCGGCTGTCGCAGCGCAATGCCGACTATACCGACTTCCTCTATGCCCGCCTGCAGCGGAAGGGCTACCTGTTCCGCGACGTGCAGCGCCTGGTCAATACCGACCGCAACCATTTCGGCGCCTGCATGGTGGCGCTCGGCGATGCCGATGCCATGGTCGCCGGCATCAGCCGCAACTACTCGGTCGTCCTCGACGACGTGCGCCGCGTGATCGATCCGAAGCCCGGCCACCGCATCATCGGCATCTCGCTGGTGCTCGCCCGCGGCCGCACGGTGCTCGTCGCCGATACCGCCGTGCACGACCTGCCCTCGCCTTCCGAACTCGCCGACATCGCGGTGGAAGCGGCGGCGGTGGCGCGCCGCCTCGGCTACACGCCGCGCGTCGCCATGCTCGCCTACTCGACCTTCGGCCAGCCCGAGGGCGAACGCTCGAAGAAGGTGCGCGAGGCGGTCGAGATCCTCGACCAGCGGCGCGTCGATTTCGAGTATGACGGCGAGATGGCTGCCGACGTCGCCCTCAATCCGGCGGCGATGGCGGCCTATCCGTTCTGCCGCCTGTCGGGACCGGCCAATGTGCTCGTCATGCCGGCATTCCACTCGGCGGCGATTTCGACCAAGATGCTGCAGGAACTCGGCGGCTCGACGGTCATCGGCCCGCTGCTCGTCGGCTTCGACAAGCCGGTGCAGATCGTGCCGCTCGCGGCGCGCGATTCCGACATCGTCAACATGGCGGCGCTCGCCGCCTTCAACCTCGGCGGCTGATACCGCCCCGCCAAGTGCACGAACGCCCGCGCCGGGATCGTCCCGCGCGGGCGTTCTTGTTCGGGAACCTGCCCCGGCCGGGCGTCGCTCAGGCCTTGGCCATGCCGTTCTTGATGGCGCCGATGATCGCCGTCAGGATGCCGCCGCCGACGCCGCCGCCGACGATCTGGCCGATGATGGCACCGATGTCGAGGCTGCCGTCGGCCGCGCCCTGCAGCATCGGGATCACGGCTCCGCCGAGCTGGCCCAGCCCGATGCCGCCGAGCGCGCCGGCAATGGTGTTGCCAAGGCCACCGAGGCTGATGTTCTTGGAAGCCGAGCCGATCGCGTTTCCGCCCACCGCGCCGGCAATGATCTGGATGATCAGGTTGATGATCGTCGCTGACATTCCGCTCTCCTTAAGTCCCCCGCACGGATGCCCGGCCGGAATGGCCGGTCAGCCGGCATGGCGAATCATATCAGGAACGGGTGATTCGCGTTTTCGCAACGCAGCAAACCGGCCGCCCAACTGGGCCCCGCCGTGCCATCACGGCCCCTGGAAGAGCTCCGGCGGCACCGGATAGGCCTGCCGCCATTCCTCCCAGGGCACGTCGGTGGCACCGAGGCTGTAGCCATAGACCAGCCAGCCGCCCGGGGTGTTGCGGAGGAGGGCGACGACCTGGTTGTCGAAGGCGCCTTCGTCGACCGCGGTCTGGTAGCGGGTATAGGCGTAGGCGATCCTGCCTCCGCCCGGCCTCTGGGGCTCGGCAATGACGAAGGCCCATTCGCCGAGCACGCGGATGGTGGTGACCACGAACTCGACCGGCTTGCCGACCTCCGCCTCGACCATCGGCCGGACCGTATCGAGGACGGTGGCACGGAGCGGCGAGCCTTTCGGCGGTATCTGCATGTCCGCCGCCGCCGGAGCGGCGGCGAGGGCCAGCGCCAGGATCGCGGCCGTTGCGAAGCCGGCAATCTTCCCTGAAATTGCCCCGAACATCCGTTCCCTCCTCCCGGAAATGTCGCCTTGCGGCGGTTTCGCGCCCTTCTTATATACGCGTCGAACCCGGATGGCCGGCCGAAAGCGCCGGCACGGGAAGCCTGAATTCACGCAAGGGGACCGGCAACCCGAACGACTGGCGGCTTCGCATACTTACCGAGGCGAACCGCGACCAGGACAGGGTAGCGGGGGCCTTTTCAAGGACCCGCCCGGTCTGCCGAAAGGAGACGAGGAATGGCAAAGGTTATCGGTATCGACCTCGGCACGACCAATTCGTGCGTCGCGGTCATGGACGGCAAGACCGCCAAGGTCATCGAGAATTCCGAGGGGGCGCGGACGACGCCCTCGATGGTCGCCTTCACCGGGGACGGCGAGCGGCTGGTCGGCCAGCCCGCCAAACGCCAGGCGGTGACCAATCCGGAGCGCACCTTCTTCGCGGTGAAGCGCCTGATCGGGCGCCGCTACGACGACCCGATGGTCGAGAAGGACAAGCACCTCGTCCCCTACAAGATCGTCAAGGCGCCGAACGGCGACGCCTGGGTGGAGGCGGACGGCAAGACCTATTCGCCTTCGCAGATCTCGGCCTTCATCCTGCAGAAGATGAAGGAGACGGCGGAAGCCTTCCTCGGCCAGAAGGTCGAGCAGGCGGTCATCACCGTTCCCGCCTATTTCAACGACGCCCAGCGCCAGGCGACCAAGGATGCCGGCAAGATCGCCGGCCTTGAGGTGCTGCGCATCATCAACGAGCCGACGGCGGCGGCGCTCGCCTACGGCCTCGACAAGAAGGAAGGCAAGACCATCGCGGTCTATGACCTCGGCGGCGGCACCTTCGACATCTCGATCCTCGAGATCGGCGACGGCGTGTTCGAGGTGAAGTCGACCAATGGCGACACCTTCCTCGGCGGCGAGGATTTCGACATGCGGCTGGTCGGCTACCTGGCCGACGAGTTCAAGAAGGACCAGGGCATCGACCTCCGCAACGACAAGCTCGCCCTGCAGCGGCTGAAGGAGGCCGCCGAGAAGGCCAAGATCGAGCTCTCGTCGGCGGCGCAGACCGAGATCAACCTGCCGTTCATCACGGCGGACGCCTCGGGCCCCAAGCACCTCACCATCAAGCTCACCCGCGCCAAGCTCGAGGCGCTGGTCGACGACCTCATCCAGAAGACCGTCGGCCCGTGCAAGGCGGCGCTGAAGGATGCCGGCGTCACCGCCAACGAGATCGAGGAAGTGGTCCTGGTCGGCGGCATGACGCGCATGCCCAAGGTCCAGGAAGTGGTGAAGCAGTTCTTCGGCAAGGAGCCCCACAAGGGCGTCAACCCGGACGAGGTGGTCGCCATGGGCGCCGCCATCCAGGCGGGCGTGCTGCAGGGCGACGTGAAGGACGTGCTGCTCCTCGACGTGACCCCGCTGTCGCTCGGCATCGAGACGCTCGGCGGCGTGTTCACGCGCCTGATCGATCGCAACACCACCATCCCGACCAAGAAGAGCCAGGTCTTCTCGACCGCCGAGGATTCGCAGAACGCGGTCACCATCCGCGTCTTCCAGGGCGAGCGCGAGATGGCGGCGGACAACAAGATGCTCGGCCAGTTCGACCTGGTCGGCATACCGCCGGCGCCGCGCGGCGTGCCGCAGATCGAGGTCACCTTCGACATCGACGCCAACGGCATCGTCAACGTCTCGGCCAAGGACAAGGGCACCGGCAAGGAGCAGCAGATCCGCATCCAGGCTTCCGGCGGCCTTTCCGACGCCGACATCGAGAAGATGGTCAAGGATGCCGAGGCCCATGCGGCCGAGGACAAGGAGAAGCGCGCCCTCGTCGAGGCCCGCAACCAGGGCGAGGCGCTGATCCATTCGACCGAGAAGTCGGTGACCGATTTCGGCTCCAAGGTCTCGGCGGCCGACAAGTCGGCCATCGAGACGGCGATCGCCGACCTCAAGACCGCGCTTTCCGGCGAGGATGCCGAGGCGATCAAGGCGAAGACGCAGACCCTCGCCCAGGCTTCGATGAAGCTCGGCGAGGCCATGTATGCGGCCAGCCAGGCCGGCGCGGCCGGCGGCGAAGCCGGCGATGGCGCGCCGAAGACCGACGACGTGGTCGATGCCGACTTCGAGGAAGTCGACGACGACCAGAAGAAGTCGGCCTAGCTGACACCAAAGGAGTTCCGGGCCGGCATTGCCGTCGGTCCGGACCTCGCTTTCCGGATGCTTCCCAGGATGGGGCGCCGAAAGCACACCGATCCGATTAGCGTAGACGAGTTCGTTTTCCGGCTTCCGCCGGGGCGAGGCTGAGGTTAGGAAATGGCTCCGGTATTGCGACGCGGCTTGCCTATACCTCGCATGACCCTTTCCCTTCCCCGTCCCTTCCGTCATCCGGCGGCCTGCAGGTAACCGGCCATGGCGAAGCGCGACTATTACGAGATCCTCGGCGTCACCCGCGCCTGCGACGAGAAGGAGCTGAAGGCTTCCTTCCGCAAGCTCGCCATGCAGTTCCATCCGGACCGCAACGGCGGCGACCCGCAGGCCGAGGTGAAGTTCAAGGAAGTCAACGAGGCCTACGAGGCGCTCAAGGACCCGCACAAGCGCGCCGCCTATGACCGCTATGGCCACGCGGCGTTCGAGCACGGCGGCGGGCCCGGCCCGGGCCCCGGCTTCAGCGCCGATTTCGCCGCCTCCATGTCGAGCATCTTCGACGACATATTCGGTGACTTCATGGGCGGCGGTAACCAGCGCCGCGGGGCCGCCGGCGGTGGCCGGCAGGGCGGCCGCGAGCGCGGGGCCGACCTCCGCTACAACATGGAGATCACGCTCGAAGAAGCCTTCTCCGGCAAGAATGCCGAGATCGAGGTCCCCACCAAGATCACCTGCAAGACCTGCGCGGGCTCCGGCGCGCGGCGCGGCTCCTCGCCGAAGACCTGCGCGACCTGCGACGGGTCCGGCCGCATCCGGGCGGCGCAGGGCTTCTTCTCCATCGAGCGCACCTGCCCGGCCTGCCACGGCCGCGGCGAGACCATCTCCGACCCCTGCCCCGACTGCCAGGGCGCCGGCCGCGTGACCGAGGAGCGCAAGCTTTCGGTCAATATCCCGGCGGGCATCGAGGACGGCACCCGCATCCGGCTCGCCGGCGAGGGCGAGGCCGGCTTGCGCGGCGGGCCGGCGGGTGACCTCTACATCTTCCTCTCGCTCAAGCCGCACGAATTCTTCCAGCGCGACGGCGCCGACATCTTTTGCCGGGTGCCGATCTCGTTCTCCACCGCCGCGCTCGGCGGCGAGTTCCAGGTGCCGACCATCGACGGCGGCAAGACGCGCGTGCGCGTGCCCGACGGGAGCCAGACCGGCAAGCAGTTCCGCCTCAAGGGCCGCGGCATGCCGGTGCTGCGCACCGCGCGCCTCGGCGACATGTACATCCAGATCCAGGTCGAGACGCCGCAGAACCTGACGCGCCGCCAGCGCGAGCTGCTCGAGGAGTTCGAGAAGGTGTCCTCGGCCGAGAACCATCCCGAATCGACCGGGTTCTTCGCCCGGGTGCGCGACTTCTTCGGCGGCTAGGAAACGGAAATGGCGGGGGGCGAGCGGAGGGGTTTCGGACGGTTGATCGCGGACGAGGCGCGCTTCCTCCACAGCCTCATCGTCCGGCCGCGCACCACCGGGGCCGTCAGCCCTTCCGGGCCGGCGCTGACGAAGCGCATGGCGGGCCATGTCAGCCCCGACGAGGACCTGCCGGTGATCGAGCTCGGCCCCGGAACCGGCGTCGTCACCAAGGCGCTGATCGAGCGCGGCGTGAAGCCCTCGCGCATCATCGCCATCGAGTACAGCCCGGAATTCTGCGCCATGATCCGCGACAGGTTCCCCGGCGTGACGGTGATCGAAGGCGACGCCTACGATCTCGACCGGACGCTTGGCGGCCGGGTCGACCGGATTTCCTCCGTCATATCCAGTCTGCCGCTGGTCGCGCGCCCGCTGGAAGACCGCATCCGGCTGGTGGAGGCCGGGCTCGCGCGCATGGCGCCCGGCAAGCCCTTCATCCAGTTCTCCTATCTCCGCAAGGGACCGATCGAGACGGCGCCGCCGACCTTCACCATGGAAGTGTCGCCCTGGGTGTGGATGAACATCCCGCCGGCGCGCGTCTGGCTCTACCGGCAGGCGAGGGCGTAGGCGATACCGCTCCTCGCGCGCCCCAGGATCCTCGTCTTCGCCGGCTCGGTCCGGAGCGGCGCGCTTAGCCAGAAGGTCGCCGACATCGCCGCCAAGGAGATCGCGCTCCTCGACGCGGAGGTCACCAAGATCTCGCTCATCGACTATCCCCTGCCGATCTACAATGGCGACTTCGAGAAGGAGAAGGGCATTCCCGAGAACGCCCTGAAGCTCGGCCGCCTCCTCGCCGCGCACCAGGGCGTCTTTGTCTCGACGCCCGAATACAACAACTCGGTCCCGCCGCTCCTCAAGAACACCATCGACTGGGTGAGCCGCATCCGGCCCGATCGCGACGGCATCAAGTATCGCCATCGCGTGTACGGCGTGGGCGGCTCGTCCGACGGCTTCATCGGCGGCGCGCGCGCCCTCATCGACTGCCGCAGGATCCTGCAGACCGGCTGGGGCGCCATCCTCATCCCCGAGAAGATCGAGGTCAGCCGCGCACAGGAGGCCTTCAACGAATCGGGCGAGTTCATCGCCGAGGGCCCGTCGAAGCTGATGAAGAATCTCGCCAGGAGCCTCGTCACGCTGGCCCAGAGGCTGGCGGATTAGCGATACGCGAGGTGGCATTCAGGCGCCCCCTCCACCAGCTTCGCTGGTCCCCTCCCCCGTAAGCGGGGGGAGGAACCGCCCTCATGAAGGGCGCGACCTGGTTCCTCCCCTGCGAAGCGGGGGAGGGGAACCGCGCGTCTGCGCGGTGAAGGGGGCACGTGAAACTCGCGAGGCGGGCCGCTGGAGCCTGAACTACCACACCTGCCTCCTTTTCCACGTTGACGCACCCGCGCCGTTCCGCCCATAGGGGATGCATGCTCGCCATTCCGCCCCGCGACCGGCTGATCGTCGCCCTCGACGTCCCCTCCACCGCCGATGCGGAAGCGATGATCGGACGCCTCGGCGGGAGCGTCACCTTCTACAAGATCGGGCTGCAGCTCATTTTCGCCGGCGGCATCGAGCTGGCCAAGCGGCTCGCCGGCGAGGGCAAGCAGGTCTTCCTCGACGCAAAGCTCCTCGACATCGACAACACGGTCGCCGGCGCGGTCGATTCCATCGCGCGCCTCGGCGTCACCTTCCTCACCCTCCACGCCTATCCGAAGGCGATGCGGGCGGCGGTGGCGGCGCGAGGCGCCGCGCCGCTGAAGCTCCTCGGCGTGACCGTGCTGACCTCGATGGACGAGGCGGACATCGCCGCCGCCGGCTATGCCGGCACGGTCGGCGATCTCGTCGCGGCGCGCGCGGGAGATGCCCGCGTCGCCGGCATGGACGGCATCGTCGCCTCGCCCGCCGAGGCCGCCGCCATCCGCCAGATCGTCGGGCCGGACATGGCGATCGTCACGCCGGGGATTCGCCCTGCGGGCAGCGATGCCGGCGACCAGAAGCGCATCGCGACACCGGCGAGCGCCATCCGCGCCGGCGCCGACTACCTCGTCGTCGGCCGTCCGGTCACCGGAGCAGCGGAGCCGCGCGCCGCCGCCGAGGCCATCGTCGCCGAGATCGAAGCCGCCCTCGCCTGATTTCGCCGGCCGTCGCTGCCTGCTATAGAGCCGGCATGGCAAAGCAATCCACAAAGCAGGCTCCTCTCGGCCTCGTCGTCGTCGGCGCCGCCGGGCGCATGGGGCGTACCCTCATCCGCGTCATCCACGAAATGCCGGGCGCGAAGCTCGCCGCTGCCGTGGAGCGGAAGGGTGCGGCCGAGATCGGCAAGGATGCCGGCGAGCTTGCCGGGGTCGGCGCCAATGGCGTCCTCGTCACCGATGACGCGGCGAAGGCCTTTGCCGCAGGCGATGCCGTCCTCGACTTCACCGTGCCGGAGGCGACGGTCGCCTTTGCCGCGCTCGCGGCGAGGGCGAAGATCGCCCATGTCATCGGCACCACCGGCCTCTCGGCCGCGGAGGACGCGGAGATCGCGGCCGCTGCGAAGAAGGCCGTCATCGTCAAGTCCGGCAACATGAGCCTCGGCGTCAATCTTCTCGCCGTCCTCGTCCGGCAGGCGGCGAAGGCGCTCGACGCGGACTTCGACATCGAGGTGGTCGAGATGCACCATCGCCACAAGGTCGATGCGCCATCGGGCACCGCGCTGCTCCTCGGGCGCGCCGCTGCGGAAGGCCGCGCGGTCGATCTCTCGGAAGCCTCGGTGCGGGTGCGCGACGGCATCACCGGCGCCCGCCGGCGCGGCGACATCGGCTTCGCGACGCTCCGCGGCGGCTCGGTCGTCGGCGAGCACAGCGTGCTCCTTGCCGGCGAGGGCGAGGTGATCGAGCTCGCCCACCGCGCCACCGACCGTGCCATCTTCGCGCGTGGCGCCGTCAAGGCTGCCTTGTGGACGCGCGGCCGCAAGCCCGGTCTCTATTCCATGGCCGACGTGCTCGGCCTCTGAATCCGAAGGAGGACAGACTTGTCACCCATCCGCTTCACGGTCGCCGCCGCCTGCGGCCTTCTCCTCGCCGCCGCCACCGGCGCGCGCGCCGAGGACTATCCCTTCTCCGGCCTCTTCGTCTTCCCGCCGGAGGATGCCGCGGCGGAGGACGCGACGCTCTATTGCGGCTACAATTTCTTCGCCCAGAATCCCGATGGTTCCTACCAGAACTACCATCTCGACCTGCCCGCCTATGAGAAGGACGGCACCATCCGCTTCCTCATCTACACGCGCGGCCAGTGCACGGCCGAGAACGGCAAGGTCGAGACCTGCACGCCGTCTTGGGATGCCGACAAGAGCCTGCCGGTGCAGGACTTCGTCGACGTGATCAAGGAGATCGGCACCGACCGGGTCGTCGTCTCCTTCTTCGACACGGCCGACGACGCCCGCTCCTTCTTCGCCACCGGCAAGCCGGAGCCGGGCGGCGACAGCACCTATTTCCGCTGCCCCTATGATGCGGCGGCGATAGCCAGGTACCGCAGCGACACCGAGAGCACGCTCTCCGCCGACGAGCGCGACAAGGTGGTGGTGCCCGACCTCGACGACAAGACCCGCGCCAATCTCAGCGCGGTGCTCGCCGCGATCCGCGACGGCAAGTAGGAGAATTTCGAATGGACCGGCTTCTCGTCCTCGTCCGCCACGGGCAGAGCGAATGGAACCTCAAGAACCTCTTCACCGGCTGGCGCGACGTCGACCTCAGCGACCAGGGCGTCGGCGAGGCGAAGGCAGCTGGGGAACGCCTGAAGGCGAAGGGCCTGAAGTTCGGCGCCGCCTATACCTCGGCGCTGAAGCGCGCCCAGCGCACGCTCGACATCGTCCTCGCCGAGCTCGGGCAGACGGGCGTCCCGATCGCCCGCGACCAGGCGCTCAACGAGCGCGACTATGGCGACCTCTCCGGCCTCAACAAGGACGATGCCCGCAAGAAATGGGGCGAGGACCAGGTGCACGTCTGGCGGCGTTCCTATGCCATCGCCCCGCCCGGCGGGGAGTCGCTCCGCGATACCGGCGCCCGTGTGTGGCCTTACTACCTCCACACCATCCAGCCGCATGTGCTGCGCGGTGAGGGCGTCCTGATCGCCGCCCACGGCAATTCGCTCCGCGCCCTGATCATGGCGCTCGAAGGCCTTTCGGGCGACGAGATCGTCAAGCGCGAACTCGATACCGGCGTGCCGATCGTCTATCGCCTCAATGCCGATTCGACGGTGGCATCGAAGGAAGTGCTGTCGGGATAGGGTTCGCCCCCCTCCCCGCTTCGCGGGGAGGATCCGCGCGCGACGCCCTACCCCTCCGCGCCGACCAGGCCCGCTTCCCAGCCGAGGATGGCGCGCTTGCGCGTCAGGCCCCAGTGGTAGCCGCAGAGGCCGCCGGACTTGCCGAGCACGCGGTGGCAGGGAATGACGAAGGATACCGGGTTCCGCCCGACCGCCGTGCCGACGGCGCGCGCCGCAGTAGGGCGGCCGATATGGCCGGCAATGTCGGAATAGGTCGTCGCCTTGCCGAAGGGCAGCTTCAGGAGCGTCTCCCAGACGCGGATCTCGAAATCGCTGCCGATCATGACGATGCGGAGCGGCCGCTCCGCGCTCCAGGTCGCCGGGTCGAAGATGCGCCGCGCATAGGGGCCGCTCGCGTCGCGGTCCTCGACATAGTCGGCGCGCGGCCAGCGGGCGCGCATGTCTTCGAGCGCTGCCCGTTCCCCACCCCCATCGGCGAAGGCGAGGCCAGCCAGGCCCCGATCCGTCACCATGACGAGGGCATTGCCGAAGGGCGAGGCGTGGAAGCCGAAGCGGATGGTGATGCCCTCGCCGCGCGCCTTGTAGGCGCCGGGCGTCATCGCTTCGTGGGTGACGAAGAGGTCGTGCAGCCGCGCCGGGCCCGAGAAGCCGACCTCGTAGCTCGCATCGAGGATGGAGGCCGAATCGCTGAGGAGCGTGCGGGCATAATCGAGCGTCAGCGCCTGGACGAAGCCTTTCGGCGTCAGGCCGGCCCAGCGGGTGAAGAGCCGCTGGAGCGCGAGCGGTGCCATGCCGACCTCCTCGGCGATCGCCTCGAGGGAGGGTTGCTCGCGCCACGTCCGCGAAATGAACTCGACCGCGCGGCGGACGACGTCATAGTCGGTGGGATTCCCGGTCGATTGTTGCTTCACCGGCTTCATCTCGGCAAATTCGAGGGCAAGGGACATGGTCGCATCTCGCTCTTATCGCTGATGCCCTGACTTAGGCAGGTAGCCGGTGCCCCGCCACCCGATTCTTGCAGGCCAAGGCGCTTTCAGCCGGCCGGGGCCATGCGGATGCGGGCGAGCGCCGCCGAAAGCTGGTCGGCGAATTTCTCGCGCTCGCGCGGCCCGAGGAAGCGCGCGACGTCGAGCCGGCTGCCATGCGAGGCGATGCGCACCCGGGTCACCCGCGCCTCGCGGTCGCGGTCGACCTCGAGGCGGGCCCAGTAGGGATTGAAGCCGGTCTCGGTCTCGCGGCCGTTCGGCGCGATCTTGCGGATCGTCAGGCGCTCGCGGGTAAGGCGTATCTCCTCCGCCGCGCGCGCCGCGCGATAATTCATGCGAAAGGCGAACTGGAGGGCGAGGATGTCGAGGCCGCAGAAGCCGACGACCGGCCAGGCGCCCTTCAGCCAGAAGATGAAGCCGAGGGTGAAGGCGCAAGCCGCGAAACCCACCATGACCAGCGCGAAACCGTTGGGCGAAAGCGACCGGTACGGTTTCAGCACCGTCGAAAAGATCGTAGGGTCGGCCGTGGTCGGGGGAACGGCGTTCATGGCGGAAGATTATAGGCCGGAATCGGCAGAAGCACAGGTACCGCCTGTCGCACCGGCCCCTGAAAGTCTTGCAGTCCGCGAGGGATTCGGCTACGCCGCCGTGGAGCGTCGCTGATGGCCGGGCGGGGCGTGCCGAGGCGGAAGCCGACGCGGCTCTCGCGGGCAGAGATCGAGGAGATCTTCGCGCGCTTCAAGAAGGCCGATCCCGACCCGAAGACCGAGCTGCACTACAGGAGCCCCTTCACCCTGCTCGTCGCCGTCGCGCTCTCGGCGCAGGCGACCGACGCGAGCGTCAACAAGGCGACGCCGGCGCTGTTCAAGCTCGCCGACACGCCCCGGAAGATGGTCGCCCTCGGCGAGGAGAAGGTGCGCGACCTGATCAAGACCATCGGCCTCTATCGCGGCAAGGCGCGCAACCTCATCGCGCTGTCGGAGAAGCTGATCGCCGAGCATGGCGGCAAGGTGCCGGCCGACCGCGAGGCGCTGGAGGCGCTGCCGGGCGTCGGCCGCAAGACCGCCAACGTCGTCCTGAACGTCGCCTTCGGCCGGCCGACCATCGCCGTCGACACGCATATCTTCCGGGTCTCCAACCGCACCGGGCTGGCGCCCGGCAAGGATCCGCTCCAGGTCGAGGAGGGGCTCGAGAGAGTGGTGCCGGCGGACTACAAGCTCCACGCCCATCACTGGCTGATCCTGCATGGGCGTTACATATGCCTCGCGCGGAAACCCCGCTGCCCGGACTGCCTGATCGCCGACATCTGCCGCTTCCCCGACAAGACCCAGCCGCTCGACGGGCAGTCGCTGGTGCCGTTGCGCTGAGGCGCGCGCCGACTATAGTGCCGGCGCCTTCCTCCCCCCTCCGGCCATTCCCAAGATGACAGAACCGAAATTCGACGTCCTCGGCATCGGCAATGCGATCGTCGACGTGATCGCCCAGGCCGACGAGGCCTTCCTCGTCGCGCAGAAGCTCGTCAAGGGCTCCATGCGCCTGGTCGAGACGGACGAATCGGAACGGCTCTACGGCCTGATGGGCACCTCGGTCCAGACGTCCGGCGGCTCGGCCGGCAACACCACCGCCGGCGTCGCCTCCTTCGGCGGACGCGCGGCCTTCATCGGCAAGGTGGCGGACGACGCGCTCGGCGAGGTCTACCGCGCCGACATGCACCGCCTCGGCATCCATTTCGACACGCCGCCGCTCGCCGGCGGCGATCCGACGGCGCGCTCGATGATCCTGATCACGCCGGACGGCGAGCGGACCATGAACACCTATCTCGGCGCGGCGCAGCTCCTCAGTCCGCCCGACATCGACGCGGAGACCGTGGGCGCCGCCCGCGTCACCTATCTCGAGGGCTATCTCTGGGACCGGCCGCTCGCCAAGGACGCCTTCCGCAAGGCCGCCCGCGACGCCCATGCCGCCGGGCGGCAGGTGTCGCTGACGCTCAGCGATTCCTTCTGCGTCGACCGCTTCCGCGACGAGTTCCTCGGCCTGATGCGCGACGGCTCCGTCGACATCATCTTCGCCAATGTCTCGGAGCTGCACGCGCTCTACCAGACCGCCGATTTCGATACCGCCATCGCGGCGCTGCAGCGCGACTGCCGGCTCGCGGCGGTGACGCGCGGCGGCGAGGGCGCCTCCATCGTCTCGCCGGCGGGCATCGAGATCGTGCCGGTGCCGGAAGTCGAGAGAATCATCGACACGACCGGCGCCGGCGACCTCTTCGCCGCCGGCTTCCTGTTCGGCCTCGCGCGGGGCATGCCGCTCGCCACCTGCGGCACCCTCGGCCACATCGCCGCCGGCGAGGTGATCAGCCATATCGGGCCGCGGCCGCACGTGCCGCTCGTCGACCTCGCCCGCAAGGCCGGGATCGCGATCTAGATTTGTCGCTCTTCCGGCCGGAAAACCACTTCGCACCTTCCTGGAAACGCTCCGGCTACGGCCGGATATAGGCGTAGCCCTCGGCCTGCAGGCGGGCGAGCTTCACGACGCCGCCCTCGTCGACGCGCACGAAGCCCGGCAGCAGGTCGCCGACCTCCAGCTCCTGCGCCTTCAGCGTATTGCCGCAGGCGGCGAGCCCGACGCCGGAAGCAGCCAGCCCGGAGAGGCGCTTCCGCACGTCGGCCGAAGCCGCGGACTGCCTGAAGAAGAGGAGCGCCGGCCCGTGCACGACGAGGACGATCTCGACCCTGCCCGGCCCGCCTTCGCCGGCAATGTGGTTCTCGATGTTGCCGATGGCGAAATTCACCTTGTCGGCGTCGGCGAGGTGATAGGCGACCTTCGGCACGCCGACGCCCGCTGCCCGGGCCGCGCCGGTACCGGCCGCGCCGGCGACGAGGGCCGCCAGCGTGCGGGAGAAGAAGCTCCGCCGCGTCGTCATCCGCGCCTCACTTCATCGCCGCGATCTCGGCCTTGACCTCTTCGTCGGCAATGATGCCGAGGCAATCCTTGAGGTCGGTCCTGTCGAGGCGGAAGAGCTTGTCGTCCGCCCCGAAATGGAGATTATCGGGCGCATCGTCGCCGCTCTCCGGATCCCAGGTGCGGGCGCCATCGGGGATCGAGACGAGGACGGACGTCTCGTCCTTCACCGATACGTCGATCTGGCCGCCATCGCATTCGACGCCGCAATGGAGCGTGCCCTTGCCGTCATCCGACTGGCTGCAGCCGCCGTAAACCTCGAAGAGCCTGGGCGACTTGCGGAAGTGGACACCGATGGCGAGCCCGTATTGCTGGCCGTCCTCGTCCACGGCGTTCACGAAAAGCGCCATGTCCCTGGCATTCTGCTTCGGGTGGCTGGCGAGATGGGCCTTGTCGTAGCTGCGGGTATAGCAGGCGTAGAGCTTGCCGTTCGCGGGCACCGTGCCGAAGACGGTCGCATCTCCCGCCGAGGCGGCTGCCGCGACGCCGCCCGAGGCCGCCAGGATCGCGAGAGCCAGTGGAAACCGGATATGGGGCTTCATCCGTGTCGCTCCTCGCGGCGGTTGCAGGCGGGGAAGCTAGCACGGCCAATCGGGCAAACCGATGATCGCGGTCACAGCCGGCGCGAAACCCGGCCACGGCCCGAAAACACCTTGGCGCCCGGGCCGGCCAGCGCGATGATCGCCACGACTCGGGGCGCGCGTCCCGAAGCAAAAGGAAAGAAAATGAAGAAGATCGGGTTCGTCGGCCTCGGCGCCATGGGCATGCCGATGGCGAAGCACCTCGCCGCCTCGCAGTTCCCGGTCACCGCCTATGACATCCGCCCGGCGGTGGTCGAAGCCTTCGCGGCCGAGGCCGGCAAAGGCGCGAAATCGGCAGCGGAAGCGTTCGCCGGCGCCGATGTCGCGATCCTCATGGTGGTCAATGCCGACCAGGCACGCCAGATCCTCTTCGCCGACAAGGCGCTCGCCGGCATGGCGGCGGACGGCACCGTCATCCTCATGGCGACCTGCGCCCCGCGCGCGGTCGAGGAGATCGCCGCCGAGGTCGTCGCCGCCGGCCGCCGCTTCATCGACGCGCCGGTCTCCGGCGGCATCGGCGGCGCCACCGCCGGCACGCTCACCATCATGGCCGCCGCCAACAGGGCGACCTTCGAGGCGGCGAAGCCGGTACTTGCCGCGATGGGCGACAAGGTCTTCCACGTCGGCGAGAAGCCGGGCCAGGGGGCGACCGCCAAGACCATCAACCAGCTTCTTTGCGGCGTCCACATCGCGGTCGCGGCGGAGGCGCTGTCGCTCGCCGAGAAGGTCGGTTTCGATCCGAAGGTCGCCTTCGACATCGTCAGCGGCTCGGCCGCCTCGAGCTGGATGCTGCGCGACCGCGGCCCGCGCATGATGCAGGCCGACCCGGAAGTGAAGAGCGCCGTCGACATCTTCGTGAAGGACCTCGGCATCGTCCTCGAAGCCGGCCACGATGCGGGCACGGCGCTGCCGATCGCGGCGGTCGCGCACCAGCTCTTCCTCGCCGTCTCCGGCCGGGGCGAGGGCAAGACCGACGACAGCCAGGTCATCCGCGCCTATCGCAGCCTGCAGGGTCGGAAGGCCTAGGAGCCGGCTGCCGCATTTCCGGGCATCGGCCATGTGGTATTCCACCGGCGGCCCGCTATAGTGCTGACCCAATGACAAGGATAACGGCGAGACGCTGGGAGGCGCCTACGCCGCGAGGGGAGGCGTTTCTTGGCTGCGGGGAGGCTTGTCGACGGGCGCCCGCCTGATGCCGGGTTGCCGCCCGTTCTCGAGATGAGCGACATTGCCAAGCGCTTCGGGGCGACCCAGGCGCTGGAGGCGGTGTCGCTGACGTTGCGCCCGGGCGAGGTGCACGCGCTCCTCGGCGAGAACGGCGCCGGCAAGTCGACCCTCATCAAGATCATGACCGGCGTCTACCAGCCGGACCGCGGCGAGATCCGGCTCGCCGGCCAGCCGGTCACCATCGGCAGCGCGGCGGAGGCCCAGCGCCACGGCATTGCCGCCATCTACCAGGAGCCGCTCCTCTTCCCCGACCTCAACGTCGCCGAGAACATCTTCATCAGCCACCAGGGCCGCGGCGCGGTGAACAACTGGCGGAAGATGTTCCGCGATGCCGCCGACATCCTCGCCGCCCTCGGCGTCTCGCTCGACGTGCGCAGCCCGGCCCGCGGGCTGACGCTCGCCGCCCAGCAATCGGTCGAGATCGCCAAGGCGATCTCGCTGAACGTGCGCGTCCTCATCATGGACGAGCCGACCGCCTCGCTTTCCGCCCACGAGGTGGCGCAGCTCTTCAAGCTGGTCCGCGACCTGCGCCAGAAGGGCGTCGCCATCCTCTTCGTCAGCCACCGGATGGAGGAAGTGTTCGAAATCGCCGACACCGTCACCGTCTTCCGCGACGGGAGGCTGATCTCGACACGGCCGCGCGCCGAGGTGACGCCGCAGAGCGCCATCGCCGACATGGTCGGGCGCGAGGTCGGCCTCCTCAAGGCACGGCCGGCGGTGGCCAAGGGCGACACCATCCTCTCGGTCCGCAACCTTTCGCGCGAAGGCGTCTTCCGCGACGTCTCCTTCGACATCAATCGCGGCGAGGTGCTCGGCTTCGCCGGCCTGATCGGCGCCGGCCGCACCGACGTCGGTCTCGCGCTGTTCGGCATAGAGCCGGCGAGCTCGGGCTCCATCATGCTGAACGGCAAGGAGATTTCCGTCCGCTCGCCGGGCGAGGCCATGGCCCATGGCATCGCCTATGTGTCGGAGGACCGGCGCCAGCTCGGCCTGTCGCTGCCCATGTCGATCGCCGCCAATATCTCGCTTCCGGTCCTCCGCCGCTTCCTCACCCGTCTCGGCCTCATCCGGACCGGCGAGGAGCGGAAGACGGCGGAGGCGTTCCGCAAGCGCCTCGCCATCCGCACCCCCGACGTCGACCTTGCCGTCGGCAAATTATCGGGCGGCAACCAGCAGAAGGTGATGCTGTCCAAGTGGCTGAACACCCATCCGCGGCTCCTCATCCTCGATGAGCCGACGCGCGGCATCGACGTCGGCGCCAAGGCCGAGGTCCATGCCATGATCGGCGAGCTGGCGGCGGAAGGGATCGGCATCCTGATGATCTCCTCCGACATGCCGGAGGTGCTCGCCATGAGCGACCGCGTGCTGGTCATGCGCGAGGGCCGCCAGATGGGCATATTCAGCCGCGAGGAGGCGACCCAGGAGCGCGTGATGACCGCCGCCATGGGCCAGCAGGAGGACGCGGCCGCATGAGGTGGTTGCAGCGCCACGTGCGCCCCGAGCAGGTCCGCGAGCTAAGCCTCCTCATCCTGATCATCGTGGCGGTGATCATCTTCGGCTCGCTGATCAGCGGCTACTACACCGCGCGCACCTTCAACCGCATCGCCTCGTCGGTCGCCATCATCACCGTGGTCGCCGCCGGCCAGACGCTGGTCGTGCTGACCCGCAACATCGACCTCTCGGTCGGCTCGATCGTCGGCTTCACCGCCTATTTCACCGGCATGATCGTCGCCGCCAACAATGGCCTGCCGGCGATCGTCGTCGTCCTCATCGCGATCGGCATGGGCATGGCGATGGGCATCGTCAACGGCGTCATCGTCGCCTGGGGCGGCGTGCCGTCGATCATCGTCACGCTCGGCACGCTCGCGATCTATCGCGGCCTGCTCATCGACTATTCCGGCGCCAAGACGATCACCACCGAGAGCCTGCCGAAATGGCTGGTCGACCTGCCGACCACGGAGCTCTTCTACATCGGCTCGATCGACATGCGGGCGATCGTCGTCATCGCCATCGCGGTGGTCATCGTCTTCCAGCTCGCGACCAGCCTGCTCGCTTTCTTCCGGCGCTTCTACGCCATCGGCTCCAACCCGGATGCCGCGGCGCTGATCGGCCTGCCGGCGCAACGCATGGTCTTCACCGCCTTCGTCCTCTCCGGTGCGCTCTCCGGCCTTGCCGGCTTCATGACGCTCGCCCGCTTCGGCAACATCACCGTCGTCGCCGCCCAGGGGCTGGAGCTGCAATCGGTCGCCGCGGTCGTGGTCGGCGGCGTCAACATATTCGGCGGATCGGGCACGATATTCGGGGCCATGCTCGGCGCGGTGATGATCGGCACGCTGGAGCAGAGCCTCTTCCGCCTCGGCATCAGCGAGTTCTGGCGCGACGCCGTCCTCGGGCTCCTCATCCTTCTCGCCGTCGCCAGCGACGCGGTCATCCTCAACCGCCTGAGAGCCCTCTGGGCGCGGAGCGGGATGACGCTGGTCGACAAGCCGGCGACGCTGCCGACGACCGGCGAGGCGACGCGATGAATCCCGTGCAGCGCCTCATCGGATGGGAGGGGCTCCTCCTCGCCCTCCTCGCCGTGATCGTGGCCGTCAACATCTCCTATTCGCCCTACTTCCTCGGCGTCGAGAACATCGTCAACCTGTTCCAGCTGTCGATCGAGAAGATCATCGTCGCGCTGGTCATGACGCTGGTCATCATTTCCGGCGAGATCGACCTGTCGGTCGCTTCGGTCATGGGGCTCGCCGCCTGCGTGCTCGCCTGGCTCTATCCGATGGGCGTGCCGATGCCGCTGGCGCTCCTTGCCGCGCTCGCCTCGGGCGTCCTCTGCGGCCTCTTCAACGGCTTCTGGATCGCCTATGTCGGCCTGCCCTCGCTCGCCGTGACGCTTGCCGGCCTGATCGGCTATCGCGGCGTCGCACGCATCCTGGTCGAGGACCGTTCGATTGGGAACTATCCGGCCTGGTTCAACGCGATCGGCCAGGAAGAGCTGGTCGGCCCGCTGACCATCTCGATCCTCGTCTTCGTCGTCCTCTTCGTCATCGTCGCCATCGTGCTGCACCGCTCCGGCCTCGGCCGGCTGATCTACGTCATCGGCAACAGCCCGGCGGCGGCGCGCTATTCGGGCGTGAAGGTGCGGCGCGTGAAGATGGCCCTCTTCGTCGCCTCGGGCTTCGTCTCGGCGCTCGCCGGCCTCCTCTATGCCGCCCGCCTCGGCTCGGTGCGCGGCGACATGGCGCAAGGCTTCGAGCTCGACATCATCACCATGGTCCTCCTCGGAGGCGTGAGCATCTTCGGCGGTTCGGGGAATTTCCTCGGGGTCGGTCTCTCGATCCTGGTCATCCTCAGCCTCCGCAACGGAATGGGCCTTGCCAACATCACCGGCAATACCCAGACGAGCGTGATCGGCGCGTTGCTGATCCTGTCCGTGCTGCTACCCAACATGGCGCAGCTCATACGCAACAAATGGAAAGGGAGTGAGACATGAAGAAATATCTCTTGGCGGCAGCGTCGATCGCGCTGCTCGCAGGCCTGCCGCAGGTTGCCGCCGCGGCCGACGCGCCGCCGCCCGGCAAGGAGCTGAACATGGTGCTCCTGCCGAAATTCCTCGGCATCGCCGTGTTCGACCAGGCCCACCAGGGCGCCGAGGAAGCGGCCAAGGAGCTGCAGAATCCGGCCAAGCTCCAGTTCCTCGGGCCGACCCCGGAGAACAGCGTCGCCGGCCAGATCGAGATCGTCACCAACGCCGCCACCCAGGGCGTCAACGCGATCATGATCTCCAACAATTCGGGCGACCAGATCGTGCCGGCCGCCAAGGCCGCCCACGACAAGGGCATCAAGGTGGTGACCTGGGATTCGCCGATCCCGTCGGCCGAGGGCGAGGACGTCTTCGTCGCGCAGGTCGATTTCACCGAGACCGGCAAGGTCATGGCCGACATGGCCCTCAACATCCTCGGGGCCGACGGCGGCAAGCTCGCCATCCTCTCGGCCTCGCCGGATGCGGCCAACCAGAACGCCTGGAACAAGGCCTTCCAGGACATCCTGAAGAACGACCCGAAATACGCCAAGCTTCAGATCGTCGATCTCGTCTACGGCGACGACCAGTCGGAGAAGAGCTACAACCAGGCCCTCGCGCTCGTCGACAAGCACCCCGACCTGCAGCTCATCATGGCCCCGACTTCGGTCGGCATCGTCGCCGCGGCGAAGGCCATGCAGGACGAGAAGCTCTGCGACAAGATCAAGGTCTCCGGCCTCGGCGACCCGACCGAGATGGGCGGCTATGCCAAGAACGGCTGCGCCCCGCAGTTCGCGCTGTGGAGCTTCGTCGACCTCGGCTACCTCGCCTACTACACCGCCTATGCGCTGGCCACCGGCTCGCTCAAGGCTGAGGAAGGCGCGGAGTTCAAGGCCGGGCGCCTCGGCGACTACAAGATCACCAAGGACCCGACCCGCGAGAAGGGCCTGCGCATCCTGATGGGGCCGTTCTCGGTCTACACCAAGGACAACCTCCCGCAGTAAGGGAGCTTTCCCGGCCGGCGCGCCTCGCGGCGTGCCGGCCGCTTTCCTTTCCGCCGCACCCCGCGAGGCTCCCATGAAGACGTTTCCCCTCGGCGCCGACGGCGCCTCCCTCGCGGTCACCGAAACCGGCGGCCACCTTTCAGACGTGACCTTCACGCTTGCCGGCGGGAAGAAGGTGCGCCCGATGCACACCTCGCCCTGGGAGAAGGAGGAGCTCGCTCCCGGCACGCCCAATGTGCTCCGGATGCTCCGCGGCGATTTCTTCTGCGCGCCTTTCGGCTCGGACGGCGCCGACCCCAACGACCCGAACAGCACCCACGGCCTGCCCGCGAACGGCACCTGGAGCGTGACGAAGCTGACGCCCACCACCCTCGACGCCACGCTCGAGGGCACCGTCATGGGCGCCACCGTCACCAAGCGGGTCGAGGTGCGGCCGCGCGAGAACGTCGTCTACCAGCGCCATGTCATGACCGGCGGCGCCGGACGGCTCCCGGTCGGCCAGCACGCCATGGTCCATGCCGAGACGCCGCTGCAGCTCGCCTTCGCGCCCTTCACCATGGCGCTCACCCCGCCGGTGCCCTTCGAGGTGCCGCCGGAGGGCCGGCAGCTCCTCGCCGAGGACCAGGTCATCACAGACATCACCAGGGCCAAGCGCGTCGACGGCGGCATCGCCGACCTCTCGGTATTCCCGACCGCCCCCGGCTTCGAATCGCTGTGGATGGCGGTGACCGACCGCAACCTGCCCTTCGGCTGGACCACGGCGACAGCGGCCGAGGAAGGCTGGGTCTGGTTCGGCCTCAAGAACGTCCGCGAACTGCCGGAAACCGTCATCTGGATCAGCGATGGCGGCCGCGACTACGCCCCCTGGAACGGGCGCCACCGCCGGTGCATCGGGCTCGAGGACATCTGCGGCTATTTCCATCTCGGCACGAGACGTTCGGTCGCCGACAATCCGGTCGCCGCCTCGGGCAGCCCGACCGCCGTCACCCTCGGCGGCGAGCCGGTCTCGATCTCCTACGTCTTCGGCGTCGCCGCGACGCCCGCCGGCTTCGGCCGCGTGACCGAAGTCGCCAAGGCGCCGGGCGGCATCACCCTCATCGATGCCGGCGGCCGCAAGGCCTCCGCGGCCGTCGACCTTTCCTTCATCGGGGCGTAGCAGCGCCCCCTCCACCATGCTGCGCACGGTCCCCCTCCCCCGTAAACGGGGGAGGAACCGCCTTCATCAAGGTCGCGACCCGGTTCCTCCCCTGCGAAGCGGGGGAGGGGGACCACACCCAACTCGGGTTTGCCCGAGTTGGGCACTGCAAGCTGAACTCGGCAACAGTCGAGTTCAGTGGGCGGTGGAGGGGGCGCCAAAGAGCCACCAAGAGGGCAGCGCTACTGCCGCTACTGCCCCAGCGCGCTCGCGACGAACTGCGCCGCCTTCTCGCCGACGACATAGGCGGTGAGGTTGGTGTTGTGCATGACGTTGTCGGGATAGATGCTGGTATCGGCGACGCGGAGGTTGTCGAAACCGTGGACGCGGAGGTCCGGCCCGACCACCGCCGTCCTGTCCGATGCCGGTCCCATCTTCGCGGTGCCGGCCTGGTGGTGCGCCGGCCCCATGGTGCGGGCGAGCGCCTCCTCGATGGGCAGGTTCATGTCGTCGACCCAGGTGGCGCCATGGCGGCGGAAGGCGGGCGCGGCCAGCATCTCGGCGAAGAAGGCGCGCGCCTCGGCGAATTTCCGGCGGTCGCCGTCGAGCGTGTTGTAGCGATGGTCGATGAGCGGCGCGAGGCGTGGATCGCGGCTCCGGATCACGACCTCGCCCTGCGCTTCCTGGCGCGGCAGGTAGGTCCAGAATCCGGCGACGTCCTCCTCCTCGTCGACGGGGAAGGGATGCGTCTCCCAGGCGGCCTCGCCGGCGGCATTGGCGGGGCCGCGCACGTCGGCGACGAAGGAGCGGCCGGTGGTGATGCCGAGGCCGCCCTTGCCCTTGAACAGCATGCCGAAGCCGGGATGGTCGACGAGGTTCCGTCCGACGGCGAGGTCCGCCGCTACGGGCACGCCAAGCGCCGACAGCGCCGCCGCCGGGCCGATGCCGGAGCGCTGGAGGATCGCCGGCGTGTTATAGACGCCGGCCGAGATCACGACCTGGTCGGCGGCCACCGTCACCGGTGCCCCGGTGCCGTCGGAATAGACGACGCCCTCGGCGCGGCTCCCCTTCAGCACCAGGCGATCGACCAGCGCCCCGCCGCGGATGGTCAGGTTCGGGCGCTTGCGGGCCTCGCGGATATAGGTGACCAGCGTGCCGAGGCGCACCTCCTTGTAGCGATTGTGCGGCATGGCGCCGACCACGCCGGCATGGGCATCGAGCGCGTTGAGGTCGGGCGCCTCGCGCACGCCCAGCTCGATGCAGGCCTCGTACATGATGCGGTTGACCGGCGCCCAGCTCTGCGGCCGGTAGCGCTGGATGACGATCGGTCCGTCCTTGCCGTGAATCGGCTGGTCGCCGAAATCGACGTCGGTCTCGATCCGGATGAAGAGCGGCAGGAGGTCCTTCCACGACCAGCCGGGATTGCCCATGGCCGCCCAGCGGTCATAGTCGAAGGGCGCGCCGCGCGCGGCGATGGTGGCGTTGACCATAGACGTGCCGCCGACCAGCCGCCCGCGCGGCAGGCGGACGCTCCGCCCCTGCATCGTGCCGGCGCGGTCCGTATTGACGAGGTCCCAGTCGAATTCGGGGGCACCGCCGGCGACGCGCCAGCTGTGCTCGCCCGAGACGGTGAAGAGCGGCGGCACCTCGGCCTCGCGCGGGAAATCCGGCCCGGCTTCAAGCAGCAGGACCCGGCAGTCCGGATTCTCGCTGAGGCGCGCGGCGACCACGCCGCCGCCCGAGCCCGCGCCAACGACGACGACGTCGAACCGCTCCATGAATTCCTCCCCGACGCGGCCTTGCGGTATCCCACCGGCGGCCGCTTGTTGCTTCTAGGCCGAGCCTCGCATGGCGCCGGCCGGGCGTCGAGGGCGAAAGGTCAGCGCCGTGGCGTCACCTCGGCTATGTGGGCGAGCAGGTCGGCGGGATCGTCGTAGACGCGATAGGCGCCGGCCCCTTCGAGCTCGCTCCGGCCATAGCCGCCGGAGAGCAGGCCGATGCCGAGGGCGCGGGCGCGCCGCGCGGCAAGCAGGTCCCAGACGCTGTCGCCGACCACCCATGCATCCTCTATTGCCGTGCCGAGGCGCGCGGCCGCGGTGACGAAGAGATCGGGGTCGGGCTTGGCGTTCTTCACCTGATCGCGGGTGACCACGGGCACCTTCGCCCGGTCGACGCCGAGCCGGTCGATCAGCGGCCCGGCCGTCTCCATGCGCCCGCTGGTGGCGATCGCCCACGGGATGCCGACGTGGGTGAGATGGGCGAGCAGCTCGCGCGCGCCGGGCAGCGGATCGATCGATGCCGAGCGCTCATTGTAGAACTTCGCATGCAGGTGGCGGACGCGCTCGAGCTGCTGCGGATCGAGCTTGAGCCCGGTTTCGGTGGTCAGCATCTGCGCGAAGAGCCCACCGCTCATGCCGATGCGCCGATGGATGCGCCAGACCGACAGCTTGATGTTCTCCGCGGCCAGCGCATCGCGCCAGGCGAGGACGTGCTGGTAGACGCTGTCGACCAGCGTTCCGTCGAGGTCGAAGAGGAAGGATGGGCGGCGTTCGGTCATGCGGCAATTCCTTCCCGTGTCCGGTTGCGGCAGAGGCTAGCACAGTCGTACCGCCAGCGGCGCAATCGAGCGCTTGACCCTTCCCGCCGTCGCGGTCCATGGATTAGGTCAACAACCCTGACAACAACCGGCAAAGGGGAACGACCATGGATCCGTTCAAGAAGAGGAAGCTCGGGCCTACCAGCGTGGAGCTGCCGCAGATGGGCTTCGGCGGCGCGCCGCTCGGCGACCTGTTCACGGTGGTGCCCGACAGCGATGCCGAGGCGACGCTGAACGCCGCCTGGGACGGCGGCATCCGCTACTACGACACGGCGCCGTGGTACGGCACCGGGCAGAGCGAGCACCGCATGGGCCGCATGCTCTACCGCAAGAGCGAACCCTTCGCCTTCTCGACCAAGGTCGGGCGGCGCCTGAAGCGCCCGGTCGATGCCGCCGCCTTCGCGGCGAAGCCGCGCCTGTGGGCCGGCGGCCTGCCCTTCGAGGTGGTCTTCGACTACAGCTATGACGGCATCATGCGGTCCTACGAGGACAGCCTGCAGCGGCTCGGCTTCCTCCACATCGACATGCTGATCATCCACGACCTCGACTTCATGTACCACAAGACCGAGCCGCGGGTGGCCGCCTATCTCGGCCAGCTCGCCACCTCGGGCTTCCGCGCGCTCGAGGAACTGAAGTCGGCGAAGCTGATCGGCGCGATCGGCGCCGGCGTCAACGAGCTCGGCATGATGCCGCGCTTCCTCGACCTCTTCGACATGGACTTCTTCATGCTCGCCATGCGCTACACGCTCGGCGACCATTCCGCGCTCGCCAAGGAGATCCTTCTCTGCGAGAAGCGCGGCGTCGGCTTCGTCATCGCCGCGGTCTTCTCCTCGGGCCTCTATGCCACCGGGCCGGTGCCGGGCGCCAAGTTCAACTACGAGGATCCGACCCCGGCCGAGCTCGACCGGGCGCGCAAGATCGAGGCGGTGTGCAAGCGCCACGGCGTGACGCTCGCTTCCGCCGCGCTGCAGTTCCCGCTGCACCATCCGAACGTCGCCTCGGTCATCCCGGGCGGCTTCAAGCCGGAGCACGTCAAGGCCAACATCGAATCGCTGAAGGCCAATATTCCCGACGCGCTCTGGCATGAATTGAAGCACGAGAAGCTGATCGCCGAAGAAGCGCCGACTCCCTGATCCCTGCGAAGAAGGACAAGAACAAGATGCCCTACCTGATCGATGCCACCGACAAGCCGGACAGCGCGGACCTGCGCGCCAAGACCCGTCCCGAGCACATGGAATTCCTGAAGGCGAGCCTGCCGAAGCTGATCGCCGCCGGCGCCAAGCTCCGCGACGACGGGACCACCGCCTGGGGAAGCGCCTATATCGTCGACGTAGACGACCGCGCCTCGGCCGAGGCCTTCATCAATGCCGATCCCTTCACCAAGGCCGGACTCTTCGGCGACATCCGCATCACGCGCTGGCGGAAGGGCTTCTTCGACTTCAAGCAGCTCTGAGGCTTTCGTCGCAAGACGAATGAGAAAGGCCGTCCTTCGGGGCGGCCTTCTTTCCTCTTGGCTACTCTACTATGCGTCATCGCCGGGCTCGACCGGGCGATCCATGCCATGACGCAGCCACCGCGCCCGCGTGGCGACTTCACCCGCCGCCCGCTCCAACTGCTGCGGCTTCTCTGAAACGGAATGGCATGGATTCCGGATCAGCGCCGCTGCGCGGCCCGTCCGGAATGACGCGGCACAGATACCGAAAGGCGGAAAAAGAGCCGGCTCAGCCCGAGCAGCGGGAGCAGGGCGCGTAGAAGACATGATGGCCGATCTGGTCCATCAGCTTCATGCGGCCGGCCCAGCGCGGCGAGACGTAGGTGGCGTGGTAGTGCGTGGCATTGCCGATATCGGCCATGACCACGCTCTTGCCGCCGTCGACGACTTCCTTGGCGATGCTCGTCGCCTCGAGCCAGGAGCCGCGGTCGGTGATGCGGTTGGCGCTGCCGTCGCAGGCAAAGGAGAACTGGCAGCGGTGCAGGCCGTCATCCGCGCCCTGGTACACCACGCCGCAGATGGTGTTCGGGAACAACGGGTTCTTCACCCGGTTGATGATGACCTGGGCGACGGCCAGCTGGCCCTTGCGGGTTTCGCCGCGCGCTTCGAAATAGATCGCCTCGGCGAGGCACTTGGTCTGCTCGGCGCCGCGGGCAGCAGGCGGCAGCGTGCCGCCCTGGCTCGGGCCCGGGATGATGGTCGCGCCTGGATTGGCGAAGAGCGCCGCGAAGGGCGAGCTTACGTCGTCGACCGTGTCGGCATAGGCGAAATAGACCTTCGGCCGGTGGGCCGGGAGCGGATTCTCGGGAAGCGAGACGAGGGTCGGCGGTATCTGCGGCTGGCCGGAATCGTCGCCCCAGAGCCGGTTGAAGGCGGAGCGGGCGGAAAGCCTGGGCCAGCTCCTGATCGAGCCGGCAATGTCGGCCTTTATCGCCTTGTTAACGATCGGGAGCGTAGGTTTGTCTGCATCGGCGACGATTTCCGCCACCGAGCGGGGAATCGCCTGCCACGCGAGCGCGCCGACCATGGCGACGAGGACGCCCGCGAGGACGAAGCTGAGGAATATTACCGGTTTCAGCCCGCGCGGCTGCCCGTCCCTCGCCATTCCCCCGGACCCCTCCGTCTCTCACTTCACGCGGCGTTTCTGGCACGAAAAGCCGAGTGATGTCTAGGAAGGCAAGGAATGGGGCGAGATTGCGGCCATCCCGCCATAATCGCCCGAATCCGGCATCTTCCGGCAATAAAAGCAGCTCGTCGCTACCTTTGGTTGCGACGCTGTCGACCGGACTCCTCTGGACGCGCCGGACTCCGGCCTGACAAAGGAATCAGCTTGCCGAAAATCTGAGCGATACCCGGCCGAGCGCACCGAAATCCGCCGAGACGCGGTCGCCGGCCTTGACCGGGAGCGGCACGAAGGAGGTTCCGGTCGTGACCACCTGCCCGGCCTTCAGCGTGACGCCGAGGCCGGAGAGCTCGTTGGCGAGCCAGGCAAGCGCCAGGCGCGGGTCGCCCAGGACGTTCGCTCCCTTGCCGGGATGCTCGGCGCCCTCCGCGACCCGCCCGAGGGTCGGATGGGCGGCGAGGTCCATGCTCCGCCAGTCGGCCGTCACCTTCGGCCCGAGGACGAAATCATGGGCGCACGCATTGTCGGCGATGATCTGGGCGGTGCCCACCTTGGTCACGTCATCGAAGCGGGTGTCGGGGATCTCCAGCGCGAGATAGAGGTCCGCGACCGCGGCCACCGCTTCCTCCGCCGTGTAGGGCTCCGCCCGCGGCGGCAGGTCGCGGGCCATGCGGAAGGCGAATTCGCCCTCCACCACCTTCATGTGGTTGGCGCCGAAAGGCAGCGTCGCGCCGTCGCCATGGACGCGCTCGGCGAGCAGTCGCCCGGCGAGCGGCCCGTCGACATTGATATGAGCCTGCCCGGCCTTGCTGGTCGCGGCGATCTTCCAGCCGAAGAGCGGTGCCTTGCTGTGCGCCTCGATCAGCGACTGGATGCGATAGCCCTCGGCGCGGCTCTCCGGCCGGATATCGGCCGGCAGCTGCGCGATGCGCTTCCCCTCCTGCCAGAGGCCGAAGAGCATGTCCGACACCTTCCGGTCGCGCGCCGCCGTCGCACCGTCCCCCGCATCACCCATTCCTGCCGTTTCCCCGTTTCGCGGACGTTCCGTGACTGGCATCCGCCGTTGGCCATGCTATCAGTATCGCCACCCAAGAACATCCAATCCCGGGGGAAACAAAAAGATGTGGTACGGGCAGGTAGAGGGCACCGAGATCCAGGTGCTCGACAAGCGGTTCAGCGCGTGTTTCGCGGGCCACGTCCGGGTCGAGCGCCTGTGGACGGGCGCGCGCTGGGCGGAGGGGCCGGTCTGGCTCGCCGCGGCGCGCTGCTTCCTGTGGTCGGACATTCCCAACAACCGCATCATGCGGATGACCGACATCGACAACCAGGTCTCGGTCTATCGCGAGTGGTCGAACAATTCGAACGGCAACACGGTCGACAACGCCGGACGGCTGCTGACCTGCGAGCACCTCTCCCGCCGTGTCACGCGCACCGAATATGACGGCTCGATCACCGTCATTGCCGACAAATACAAGGGCAAGCGCCTCAATTCGCCCAACGACGCGGTGGTGAAGTCCGACAACTCGATCTGGTTCACCGATCCGTCCTACGGCATCGACGGCAATTACGAGGGCGACCAGGCGCCGATGGAGCAGGCCGGCTGCTACGTCTACCGGGTCGATCCGAAGAGCGGCGACATCGAGGCCGTGATCACCAACATGGTGCGGCCCAACGGCCTCGCCTTCTCGCCCGACGAGAAATACCTCTACGTCGTCGATACCGGCGCCACCCACAAGGAGAACGGCCCGCGCAACATCCGCCGCTTCACGGTGGAAAAGGGCGGCAGGTCGGTGAAGGGCGGCGAGGTCTTCGCCGAATGCCAGGCCGGGCTCTTCGACGGCTTGCGCGTCGACAGCGACGGCCGCATCTGGACGAGCGCCGGCGACGGCGTCCACATCTATGACGCCGACGGCACCATGATCGGCAAGATCCTCATCCCCGAGATCGTCGCCAACGTCACCTTCGGCGGGGTCAAGCGCAACCGGCTCTACATCTGCGGCACGACGTCGATCTACTCGATGTACACGACGGTCGTCGGCTCGAAGCCGGGCTGATCGCGCTCATCCCACAACGCATCGAATGGCCGGGCCCGTCCCGGCCATTTCTTTTTCGATCGTCGCCGGCCCATTGTTTCCCCGAACTACCCCGCCTTCGGGAAATAGCTCGCCGGATCGAGGTGCGCCGGACGGCCGGGAAGCGTGAGGCTCGCCACCTCGGGCGCCGTCTCGGCGATGACCTTGCCGCGGCGGACGACCGTCAGCCGCCGCGCCCGCATGCGGATCGCCTCGATCGTGTCATGCGCCTGGATCACCACGAGGTCGGCATTGCAGCCGACCGCTAGGCCGTAGCCGTCGAGCTGCATGACCTTCGCCGGGTTGGTGGTCACCGCCTCGAAGCAGAAGCGCATCGCCTCGCGGCTGGTCATCTGCGCGACATGCAGGCCCATATGGGCGACGTCGAGCATGTCGGCGCCGCCGAGCGAATACCACGGGTCCATGGTACAGTCCTGGCCGAAGGCGACGTTGATGCCGTGGGCACGCATCTCGGGCACGCGCGTCATACCGCGGCGCTTCGGATAGGTGTCGTGGCGGCCCTGGAGCGTGATGTTGATGAGCGGGTTGGGCACGGCATGGATGCCGGCCTCGGCGATCAGCGGCAGAAGCTTCGACGCATAGTAATTGTCCATGGAATGCATGGACGTCAGGTGTGAGCCGGTGACGCGGCCCTGCAGGCCGAGGCGCTCTGTCTCATGGGTGAGCGCCTCGATATGCCGCGACAGCGGGTCGTCGGTCTCGTCACAGTGGATGTCGACGAGCAGCCCGCGCCTCGCCGCGATCTCGCAGAGCGCCTTGAGGCTGCGCGGCCCGTCCTCCATCGTGCGCTCGAAATGCGGAATGCCGCCGACGATGTCGACGCCGAGATCGAGGGCGCGGTCAAGGTTCTTCACGGCATTCCGCGAGCGGTAGTAGCCGTCCTGCGGGAAGGCGACGAGCTGCAGATCGAGATAGGGCTTCACCTGCTTCCTGACCTCGACCAGCGCCTCGACCGCGGTCAGCCGGTCGTCGCAGATGTCGACATGGGTGCGGATGGCGAGCATGCCCTTCGACACGGCGAGATCGATATAGCGGAGCGCCCGCTCGGCCACCGCCTCGTGGGTCAGCAGCGGCTTCAGCTCGCCCCAGAGCGCGATGCCTTCGAGCAGCGTGCCGGAGACGTTCATGCGCGGCAGGCCGAGCGAGAGCGTCGCGTCCATGTGGAAATGGACGTCGATGAAGGGGGGCGAGACGAGCCGTCCGGTAGCGTCGATGACGCGGGCGGCCTCCGCCGTGATGTTCGGCTCGATGGCCGTGATCCTGCCGCCGGCGCAGGCAATGTCGATATTGGTGCGGCCATCGGGCAGGTTGGCGCCCTTCACCAGGAGGTCGAGAGCCATCAGCGTTCCTCCTTGCGGAAGGGGATGAGAAGGGCGGCGGGGGCGCGGGCGTTGCGCGAGACCAGGGCCATGGCGACGATGGTGAGCACGAAAGGAAGCATCAGGAATATCTCGTAGGGGATGTGCAGGGTGTTGGTCGCCTGGAGGCGGAGCTGGAGGGCTTCGAGGAAGGCGAAGAGGAGCGCGCCGGCGGCACAGCGCCACGGATACCATTGCCCGAAGACGACGAGGGCGATGCAGACCCAGCCGCGGCCCGAGACGACGCCGAAGGTGAAGGCGTTGAACTGCGCGATGGTGAGATAGGCGCCGGCCAGCCCCATCAGCGCCGAGCCGAGGACGAGGGCGCCGGTGCGGATCGACCAGACGCTGACGCCGGCGGCATCGGCTGCGCGCGGGTTCTCGCCGACGGTGCGCAAGCTGAGGCCCCATGACGTCCGGTAGAGGAGCCAGGCGGTCACCGGCACGGCGAGGAGCGCGATATAGGTGAGCGGCACCTGGTTGAAGAGCACCGGCCCGAGGAAGGGGATATCGGCGAGGCCGGGGATCGGCACCGGCTGGAAGGCTTCGACATTCGGCGGCACCGGCGGCTGGCCGAAGACGAGGCGGTAGAGGAAGAAGGCGAGGCCGGTGGCGAGCAGCGTCATGCCGATGCCCGAGACGTGCTGGCTGACGCCGAGGATGACGGTGAGCAGCGCCATGACGAGGCCGCAAAGCGCGCCGGTGGCGAGCGCCGCGGCGACGCCGAGCCATAGCTCGCCGGTGAAATAGGTGACCGTGAAGCCGACCATGGCGCCGAGCAGCATGATGCCCTCGATGCCGAGGTTGAGCACGCCCGAGCGCTCGCAATAGAGCTCGCCGAGGGTGGCGAGGAGAAGCGGCGTCGCGATGCGGATCAGCGCCGCGAAGAACCCGACATCGAGGAGGGAGAGGAGATCAGGCATGGTGATCCTCCCCTGCGAAGCGGGGGAGGGGGACCGCCGAAGGCGGTGGAGGGGGCGCGTGAAGGGCTCCGTCACTACGCATGGGCCGCCCTCACGATCCGCAGCCGGTACGCGGTGAACAGGCGCCCGGCGACCATGGTGAGCAGCGCCACGCCCTGGATGACGTCGGCGAGGTAGATGGGCACGCCGGTGGTGCGCGCCATGGTGCCGGCGCCGTTGAAGAGAACGGCGAAGAAGAGCGCCGCGGGGATCGCGCCGATGGGGTTCAATTCGGCGAGCGTCGCGACGACGATGCCGGCATAGCCGTAGCCGGACGACAGGTCGGTGGTGACGCGGTAGCGGACGCCCGCGATCTCGCCCGCCCCGGCGAGCCCGGCAAGCGCGCCGGAGATCATCGCGGCGATGAGGATGACGCGTGCTACGGGCAAGCCGGCATAGCGCGCGGCGGCCGCATTCTCGCCGACGGCGCGGATGGAGAAGCCGAGGGTGGTCTTGCGCATGACCCACCAGACGACGAGCGCCGCGATCAGCGAGAGCAGCACGCCGAGATGGAGCGAATAGCCGGCAAGGATCGGATACTCGGCATCCGGCCGGATGACGGGGGAATTCGGGTAGCCGCTCTTCGGGTCCTTCCACGGTCCCTCGAGGAGCGCCATCACGCCATAGAGGATGATCGAATTGAGGAGGAGCGTGGTGACGACGTCGTCGACCTTCAGCTTCACCTTCAGCATCGCCGGGACGAGGGCGAAGATGCCGCCGACGATCGCCGCCGCGAGGATCATCAGCGGCACCAGCGTGAAGCCGGGCAGCCACATCTGCTCGCCGATGAAGGAGGCGGCGCAGGCGCCGGCGAGCAGCTGGCCCTCGGCGCCGATGTTCCAGAACTTCGCGCGGAAGGCGACCGCCACCGCGAGGCCGGTGAAGAGGAGCGGCGAGGCCTTGACCAGCGTGTCCTGGAGATCGTCGGTGGTCTCGAAGGTCGAGAGGAAGAGGAGCTTGTAGGCTTCGACGACATTGGTGCCGGACAGCCAGACGAGGATGCTGCAGATGAGGAGGGCCGCGACCACCGCGATCAGCGGCAGGATGATCTGCACCGATACCGGCGTCTCCTGCCGGCGCTCGAGACGAAAGCGGATCATGGGGTGATCCTCCCCTGTCGCGAAGCGACGGGGGAGGGGGACCATGCTAAGCATGGTGGAGGGGGCGGCCACAGTCGCGGCGCCCTTGAGCGCCCCCTCCACCGCCTGAGCCAGTCCTCGGGCCGGCCTTCGGCCGGACCCGGGGGGCGGTCCCCCTCCCCCGCTCGGAGTTTACCCTCGGCCGGCCTTCGGCCGGACCGAGGGCAGGGGAGGAACCTCGCACCATCCACTTCCATCACGCCGCCTTCTCCTCGACGCCGGCCATGAGGAGCCCGACGCGTTCGGTCGTCGCCTGCTCGATGGGCAGGTCGGCAACGATGCGGCCGCGGAACATGACCGCGATGCGGTCGGAGAGCTGGAACAGCTCCTCGAGGTCCTCGCTGATCAGCAGCACCGCGCCGCCGCCCGACCGCAGCTTCAGGAACTCGCCGTGGATGAACTCGGTGGCGCCGACGTCGATGCCGCGCGTCGGCTGCGCGGCGAGAAGGACGAGCGGATCCAGCGCCAGCTCGCGGGCGAGCAGCGCCTTCTGCAGATTGCCGCCGGACAGCGTGCCGGTGCGCGCATCGGGCCCCGGCGTGCGGATGTCGAAGCGCCTGATCTGCTCCTCGGCGAAACGCCGCATGGCCCCGCGGTCGAGGAGGCCGCGCCGCGAGAAGGGCGCCGTGCCGACCCAGGGCAACGCCATGCTCTCCGACAGCGGCAGCGCGCCGATCATGCCGGTGGTCAGCCGGTCCTCCGGCACGCGGCCGACACGGAGCTTCTGCATCGCGCGCGGATCGGGCGCATCGACGCGCGTGCCGTTGATCATGAGGATGCCGGCGACCGGTGCAAGCACGCCGGCGACGACGTCGGCGAGCTCGCGCTGGCCGTTGCCCGAGACGCCGGCAATGCCGACGATCTCGCCGGCGCGCAATTCGAGCGACACGCGGTCGAGCGGCACCGCGCCGCCGGTCGACACGCGGTCGAGGACGAGAAGCGGCGCACCCGGGACGACCGCCGGACGTATCGGCGGCATCAGGTCGCGGCCGCACATCATGCGCGCCAGGTCGCCCTTCTTCAGCGTCCCGTCATTGTCGCGGCCGGCGACGACCTCGCCGTGGCGGATCACGGTGATGCGGCTCGTCACCTCCAGCACCTCGCCGAGCTTGTGGCTGATGAAGATCACCGCCATGCCCTTGGCGGTCATGGCGCGGAGCGCGCGGAAGAGGCCGTCGGCCTCGCGCGGCGTGAGCGTCGCGGTCGGCTCGTCGAGGACGAGGATGCGCGCGCCGCGGACCAGCGACTTGGCGATCTCGACGCGCTGCTGCTCGCCGATGGAGAGGTCCGCGACCGTCGCATCCGGATCGAGCTCGAGGTGGAAATCGCGGCCGATCGCGGCCAGCCGCTCGAGCACCGTGCGGCGCGACAGGCGCCCGTCGGGCCCGGCCTTGCCGACCATCAGGTTCTCGATGACGGTGTGGCGCGGCACGAGCTGGAAATGCTGGTGCACCATGCCGATGCCGAGCTTCAGCGCGTCGGCCGAGGAGCGGATGGTGACGGGCCCGCTGTCGACCTCGATGGCGCCCTCGTCGGCGGCATAGGTGCCGAAGAGGATGTTCATCAGCGTCGTCTTGCCGGCACCGTTCTCGCCGAGCAGCCCGAGTATGTCGCCGGCGTTCAAGGTGAGATCGACGCCGCGGCAGGCCTGCACCGGCCCGAAGCGTTTCGAGATGCCACGCATGGCGACGAGGGGGGTCATTCGCAAAGGTCCCGCAAACGGCCCGCAACCCCACCCACCGCGCTACGCGCGGTACCCCCTCCCCGTTCCGGGGAGGGATGGGCGCCTGCCATTCCCCGATGCGGGAAGAGCCTATGCTCCGCGATGCAGGGCAGGCGATGAAATCTCGCGCCACCCGGGCCGTCATTCCCATCCCTCCCCGGAACGGGGAGGGGGGACCGGCCGCAGGCCGGTGGGCGGGGGTGAGAGCCGCTCGGCGGAACATGCGGCATGATGCCGAGTCCCGCCGAACGCGCGGCGCGCGTCACGACGACGCCTACTCGTTAAGCGGCGTCGACTCGTTGACGTTGACGCGGAAGGACCCATCGAGGATCGCGGCCTTCTTCTCTTCCAGGTCCTTCAGGACCTCCGGCGGCAGCTTCTGCTCCCAGCCATAGAGCGGCGCGAGGGAGGCGCCGCCCTTGGCCATGAAGGAGAAGGTGCCGTAGTCCTGCGCCGTGTAGACGCCGGCCTTCACCTGCTTGATCGCCTGCTGGATGGTCGGCCAGAGGTCCCAGACCGGGCCGGTGACGACGGTGTCGGGGGCGAGCTCGTGCTGGTCGGACATGTTGGAGAAGGCGATGATGCCCTTCTCCTTGGCCGCCTCGATCACGCCGAAGCGCTCGGCGAAGATCGCATCGACGCCGGCGCCGATCTGGGCGAGCGCGGCTTCCTTTGCCTTCGGCGGATCGAAGAACGAGCCGATGAAGGTCACCTTGCACTTGACGTCCTTGTTGGCGTCCTTGGCGCCCTGGCAGAAGGCGTTGACGAGGCGATCGACCTCGGGAATGTCCATGGCCGCCACCGAGCCGACGACGTTCGACTTGGTCATCTTGCCGGCGATCAGCCCGGAGAGATAGGCCGGCTCGTGGATCCAGTTGTCATAGACCGAGAAATTCGGCTCGGCCGTGCCCTCGCCGGAGCCGAAGACGAAGGCGATGTTCGGGAATTCGCGCGCGACGCGGCGGGTGACGTCCTCGGCGGCGAAGGCATCGCCGGTGATCATCGTATAGCCGTCGCGAGCAAATTCGCGCAGCACGCGGGCATAGTCGGCCGACGGGACGCTCTCCGCCCACTTGTATTCGATGCCGAGTTCCTTCTGGGCCTTGAGAAGCGCCTCGTGGACCTGGTTCACCCAGGGCTCCTCGATCGGCGTCGAGAAGATCGCCGCGACCTTCATCTTCTCTTCCGCCCGGGCAGCGCCGGAGAGGAGTGCCGTCCCCACAAGCGCCGCGACCGCGACGGCCATCAGCCCCCGCAGCCACGCATTCATCCTGGTCATCACACGCGACATGGCTTTTCCCCTGTTTCGAGGCCAGCGCGCGGCGGGAGATCGCAAGCCCCCGCCACGCGATCCACCTGCGACATTATGGAGCGTCCCCGGCTTTGTCCACGCAGTCAAAATCCGGGCGGCAGGTGCCGTGGAGAGAGGCAGTCCTGCCGCGCCGAAGAGAATCACAACACGCTGAACCCCTTCACGAAGGGATCGCGCTCGTCGAGCCAGATGGTGTTGTGCCCGGTCAGCCAGGCCTGTCCGGCGATGGACGGGACGATGGCATCGAAATCGCCGACCTTGGCCGCCGCCTCGACCCGTCCGCGGAACAAACTGCCGATGATCGATTCATGGATGAAATCGTCGCCGACCTTCAGCTTGCCCTTGGCAGCCAGTTGCGCCATGCGCCCCGACGTGCCGGTACCGCAGGGCGAGCGGTCGATCGCCTTCTCGCCATAGAAGACGGCGTTGCGGGCGTCCGCCTCCGGGTTGTGCGCCGGACCCGCCCAGAGGATGTGGCGGAGCCCGGTTATGGTCGCGTTCTCCGGATGGGTGAAGGTGTATTTCTCGTTGATGAGCCGCCTGACGATCGGCGAAAGGCGCTGGATGTCGAAGGCCGAGATGGCATCGAGCCCGGCATAGTTCTCCTGCGGCTCGATGATGGCATAGAAATTCCCGCCATAGGCGACGTCGAAGCGGAGCGTGCCGAGGTCCGGCACCTCGACGTCGAGGTCGGTCGCATGGAGAAAGGACGGGATGTTCCTGATCCGCACCTCGATGACGTTTCCGTGGTTGTCGCGCGTATATTCCGCGTCGACGATGCCGGCCGGCACTTCCAGCCGCAACCTCCCCTCGACGCGCGGCTTCACCAGCCCTTCCTCGATCAGCACCGTCACCGTGCCGATGGTGCCGTGGCCGCACATGGGGAGGCATCCGCTCGTCTCGATGAAGAGGATGGCGGCATCCGCATCCGCGCGCATCGGCTCGTAGAGGATCGACCCGGACATGACGTCATGGCCGCGCGGCTCGAACATCAACCCCGTGCGGATCCAGTCATAGTCGCGGATGAAATGCTGGCGCTTCTCGCTCATCGTCGCGCCCTTCAGCGGCGGCCCGCCGCCGGCGACGACACGCACCGGATTGCCGCAGGTATGCGCGTCGATGCAGAAGAAGGTTTTCCGGCTCATGACGGACCTTTAAGAAGCGGAAGCCGGCGCGATTAGACCATTCGGCATGCAACCTGTCGACGGCAGCGGGCAGGTCGCGGGGAGGGACCGATGCGGGAAGCCTTGATCGTCTGGGGCGGATGGGCCGGGCACGAGCCCGAGCAGGGTGCCCACGTGGTGAAGGACATGCTGGAAAAGGAAGGCTTCGGCGTCCGGGTCGAGACGACCACCGCCGCCTTCGCCGACCCGGCCATCCATAGGCTCAGCCTCATCGTTCCGATCTATACCATGGCGAAGATCGAGAAGGACGAGGCGAAGGCGCTCGCCGCGGCGGTGGAGGGCGGCGTCGGCCTCGGCGGCTACCATGGCGGCATGTGCGACGCCTTCCGGGAATCGACCGAGTACCAGTTCGTCACCGGCGGGCAATGGGTCGCCCATCCCGGCAACGTCATCGACTATGCCGTCGACGTCACCCGGCCGGACGACCCGGTCATGGAGGGCATCCCCTCGTCCTTCCCCTACCGGTCCGAGCAGTACTACATGCATGTCGACCCGGCGAACGAGGTGCTCGCCACCACCACCTTCTCCGGCGAGCATGCCCGGTGGACGAAGGGCGTGGTCATGCCGGTGGTGTGGAAACGCCACTACGGCAAGGGCCGCGTCTTCTATTCCTCGCTCGGCCATGTGGCGAAGGAATTCGAGGTGCCGGAAATGTACGCGATCCTCAGGCGCGGGCTCCTCTGGGCGGCGCGGTAGCGGCAGGCCATTTGCGCCCCCTCCACCATCCTTCGGATGGTCCCCCTCCCCCGCTTCGCAGGGGAGGAACCAGGTCGCGACCGTGGTGAGGGAGGTTCCTCCCCCGTTTACGGGGGAGGGGGACCGCCCACAGGGCGGTGGAGGGGCGCATGGCGGCCGCACCGGTGCTGTTGCCTTCCCTGCCCAAATGAGTCTTATGACGCCATGGGGTTAGCCCCGCGCCGGCCGAGTTTCCCGCCATGCTGAAAATCCGCGTCATACCCTGCCTCGACGTGAAGGATGGGCGCGTCGTCAAGGGCGTCCGCTTCGTCGACCTCACCGATGCCGGCGATCCGGTCGAGGCCGCGCGCGCCTATGACGCCGCCGGCGCCGACGAGCTCTGCTTCCTCGACATCACCGCCAGCCACGAGAACCGCGGCATCATCCTCGACGTCGTGCGCCGCACGGCCGAGGAATGCTTCATGCCGGTCACCGTCGGCGGCGGCGTGCGCACGCTGGACGACATCCGCAACCTCCTGCTCGCCGGCGCCGACAAGGTGTCGATCAACACGGCAGCGGTGAAGGACCGGCGCATCGTCGCCGATGCCGCCGAGAAGTTCGGTGCCCAGGCGATCGTCGTCGCGGTCGATGCCAAGCGCGTCGACAAGCCCGGCGAGGATCCGCGCTGGGAGATCTTCACCCATGGCGGGCGGAACGCCACCGGCATCGATGCCGTCGAGTATGCCGCCGACGTCGCCAGGCTCGGCGCCGGCGAGATCCTGCTCACCTCCATGGACCGCGACGGCACCGGCGACGGTTTCGACCTCGCGCTGACCAAGGCCGTTTCCGACGCCGTCTCCGTGCCCGTCGTCGCCTCGGGCGGCGTCGGCACGCTCGACCACCTGGTCGAGGGCGTGCGCGACGGCGGCGCTTCCGCCGTGCTCGCCGCCTCCATCTTCCATTTCGGCACCTTCACCATCGCCGCCGCCAAGGAGCACATGGCGGCCTTCGGCATCCCGGTCCGGCTCGACGGAGGCACGCGGTGAGCGAATCCGATTTCACCCTCGCCGACCTCGCCCGCATCGTCGCAGCGCGCGCGCGTTCCGGCGATGCCGGCTCCTATACCGCCAAGCTCATGGGAGCGGGCGTTCCGCGCATCGCCAGGAAGTTCGGCGAGGAAGCGGTCGAGGCGGTGATCGCCAGCCTGCAGGAGGACGATGCCGCGCTCGTATCGGAGACGGCGGACGTGCTCTACCACCTCCTCGTCCTCCTCGAGGCGCGCAACATCCCGCTCGCCGCGGTGATGGCCGAGCTCGAGAAGCGCACCGCGCAGACCGGCCTTGCCGAGAAGGCGTCGCGGGGGCCGTCGGCATGATGGACAAGGCGTCGCCCGCCTCCTCGACGCGCCGCGTCTTCTCGCGCGAGGAGTGGTCGGCGCTGCGCGCCGACACGCCGATGACGCTGACGGCGGCCGATGTCGCGCGGCTGAGGAGCTTCAACGATCCGAGCTCGCTCGACGACGTCACGGAGATCTACCTGCCGCTGTCCCGCCTGCTCTCGCTCTACGCCGCGGCGACGCAGGGGCTCTACGACGCCACCCGCACCTTCCTCGGCACGCATGACGGCGTGACGCCCTTCATCATCGGCATTGCCGGCTCGGTGGCGGTCGGCAAGTCGACCACCGCGCGCATCCTCCGCGCGCTCCTCCAGCGCTGGCCCAACACACCGAAGGTCGAGCTGATCACCACCGACGGGTTCCTGCTCCCCAATGCCGTCCTCCGGCAGGAGGGCCTGATGGAGCGGAAGGGCTTCCCGGAGAGCTACGACCTGCCGACGCTGCTCGCCTTCCTCTCGGCGATCAAGGCGGGCGAGCTCCAGGTCAGGGCGCCGGTCTATTCGCACCTCGTCTACGACATCGTGCCCGGCGAGACGGTGACCGTCGACCGGCCCGACATCCTCATCGTCGAGGGCCTGAACGTCCTGCAGACCTCGCGCCTGCCGCGCGACGGGCGGGGCGCGCCCTTCGTCTCGGACTTCTTCGATTTCTCGATCTATCTCGATGCCGACGAGGACGTCATCCACCGCTGGTACATCGAGCGGTTCCTGCGGCTGCGGGAGACCGCGTTCCGCGACCCGGCCTCCTATTTCCACCGCTATGCGGCGCTCTCGGAATCGGAGGCAACGGCGACCGCCGACGGGCTGTGGAGCCGCATCAACCTCCCCAATCTCCGCGAAAACATCCTGCCGACCCGGCCGCGCGCCGACCTGATCCTCAGGAAAAGGGGCGACCACCGGGTGGAGCAGGTGGCGCTCCGCCGCGTCTGAAGCGTCGGAATCCCGCCGTTCGGCTTGATTTTTCGGTCCGGAGACCTGATATGCCGGTCAAAGATTCACCTTGGACATCGAGAGCCATGGCCGACGACACCAACCCTGCGCCGGAAAGCACCACCGGGGCCGAAGATCCGAACGAAACCGCCGGCGAGCCGTCGATCGACGAGCGCGTCGCGAAAGCCGACGCCAACGCTGCGGAAGCCAAGGACCGCATGCTGCGGACGCTCGCGGAGATGGAAAACCTCCGCCGCCGCACGGAGCGCGAGATTTCCGACGCCAAGACCTATGCCGTCGCCTCCTTCGCCCGCGAGATGCTGACGGTCGCCGACAACCTGAAGCGCGCCATCGCCGCCGTGCCGCCCGAGGCGCGGAGCGCCGATGCCGCCCTTTCCAACCTCATGGAGGGCGTCGAGGCGACCGAGCGCGGCCTCGAGCAGACGCTCACCCGCTTCGGCGTCAAGGCGATCGAAGCCAAGGGCCAGAAGTTCGACCCGCAGAAGCACCAGGCCATGTACGAGGTGGAAAACCGCGACATGCCGGCGGGCATGGTCGCCGAGGTCGTCCAGGGCGGCTATGCCATCGGCGAGCGCGTGCTGCGCCCTGCCATGGTCGCCGTCTCCAAGGGCGCCCCGAAGGCCCCTGCCGGCGAGGGCGGGAACTAGGTTCCGGCCGCAACCCCGCTACGTCGACGCGCATCAGGCCCCGCCGCGGAAGGCCTTCGGCGCCGCGTCCAGCACGACCGCCGCGCCGCCCCGGATCTCGTAGACCGCAAGCCCGCGCTCGTTGAGCCCATTGGCGAGGAAGCGGAAGGCGCCGTCGATCCCGATGAAGCCGCTCGGCGTGGTCAGCACCTTGTCGCTGAAGGCGGTCACGCCGAAACGCCCGTTGAGGCCTGCCGCGAGGCTGGTTGCGTCATAGGCGAGCGAGGCCTGGCGGACGGGCGGGGTGCCGAAGGCCGCCTGGTAGCGCTGCGCGAAGCTCTGGTAGCTGGCGCTTTCCGGGCCCGGAAACCAGCCGCCGGCGAGGTTCGAATCCGACAGCACCCGCGGGTCGTTCCACTGGCTCGAGCCGAGAAGCCTGATCCGGTCCGCGCGCACGCCGCCGGCCGCGAGGATCTGCGCCAGGAGCGCCACCTGCTCGCCGCCCTCGGGAATGAAGACCGCGTCGACCGTGCCGCCACGGACAATGCCCGCCACCGCCTGGGCCTTTGCCTGCATCGAGCTGCGATCGGGATCGTAACGCTCGATCGTCATGATGCGCGCGCCACCGGCCGCCGCCGCCCGCTGCAGCGCCGCCTCGACCACCACGCCATAGCCGTTGTTCGGCAGGAGCGCGGCATAGGACTTCTTCCCATGCCCGGCGGCGTAGCGGATGATGCGGTCGGTGTCCGTCTGCGGCAGGAAGCTCAGCAGGTAGACGCCCTTCGAAGCATTGGCGGCGTCGCTCGAGAAGGCAATCATCGGCACGCCTGCCGGCTTCGCCACCAGCGCGGCCGCGGCGACGGAAGCCGAGAAGACCGGCCCGAGGATGAGCGTCGCGCCCTCGCTGATCGCCGCGCTCGCTGCCGCGGTGGCGCCCGCGGCCGTGCCGCGGTCGTCCTTGATCAGGATCTGGATGCCCGCCGTCCTGAACTCGCGGAGGGCGAGGTCGGCGGCGTTCCTCATGCTCACGGCGATCTGGCCGGCCTGGCCGGGTGCCGAGAGCGGCAGGAGCATGGCGACCTTGACCGCGCCGGTACCGAGGACCGAGCTCGCCACCGGCTGGGTTGCCTTCGGCGAGGCCGGCCCGCCGCCCCCGAGCAGACTCGACGTGCAGGCCGAGAGGATGAGAGCGAGGAAAAGCCCGGCGAGCGCGCGGAAAAGCGCCTCCACCCGGACCGCCGGCTGGCGAAACACCTCTGAGCCCCTCCCCCGTTTGCCCCCGAAAGGCTAAGTTCCGTCAAATCATAAGACCAATCGGTGCGCTGTCAAAATGAAGAAGGCGGAAGACGAACGGGCGCCGGCCTTCTTCATCGAGGGGACGCGCATCGCCGTCCGGCCGCTGGCGCCCGGCCTGCATGTCGTCGCCACGCCGATCGGCAATCTCGGCGACGTCACGCTGCGGGCGCTTGCCACGCTTGCCGCCGCCGACCTCATCGCCTGCGAGGATACCCGCGTCACCCGCGTGCTCCTCGACCGTTACGGCATCGCGACGCCACTTCTCCCGTATCACGAGCATAACGCGGCCGAGCAGCGGCCGAAGCTGATGGCGGCTCTCGCCGAGGGCAAGGCGGTGGCGCTCGCGAGCGATGCCGGCACGCCGCTCATCTCCGATCCCGGCTACCGGCTGGTCGTGGAGACGGCGGCGGCGGGCCATGCCGTCGTGCCGCTGCCCGGCGCCTCGGCGCTGCTCGCGGCCCTGGTCACCGCGGGCCTTCCCACCGACACCTTCCTTTTTGCGGGGTTTCTCCCGCAAAAGGAGGTCGGCCGCCGCAAGCGCCTCGCCGAGCTCGCCGCCGTGCCCGCGACGCTCGTCTTCTACGAATCGCCCAACCGTCTCGCCGATGCGCTCGCCGACATGGCCGCCGTCCTCGGCGACCGGCCCGCCGCCGTGGCGCGCGAACTGACCAAGGCCTTCGAGACGGTGCGGCGGGGAACCCTCGCCGGGCTCGCCGCGCAGTTCGCGAGCGAGCCGGCGCCGAAGGGCGAGATCGTCGTCGTCGTCGGACCGCCGCTCGAAAAGACCGTCGCGCCGGAGGACGTCGACGCGCTCCTTCTCTCGCTGCTCGCCGCCAGGAGCGTCCGCGAAAGCGCCGACGAGGCCGCCGCGCTCACCGGCCTGTCGCGCCGCGACCTCTACCAGCGCGCCCTCGCGCTGAAGGACAGGCGATGAGGGGGCGCACCGCCGATCCGCGCCGCCGGCGCGCCGAGCAGGCCGGACGCCGCGCCGAGGCGATCGCGCTCTGGTACCTTCGCCTGAAGCTCTATCGCCTCGTCGCCCGCCGCTACCGGACGCCCGTCGGCGAGATCGATCTCGTCATGCGCCGCGGCCGCAGCCTCGTCTTCGTCGAGGTCAAGCAGCGCCCGGACGAGGCGGCCGGGCTCGACGCGGTGACCGCGAAATCGCGGGCGCGCATATCGCGCGCCGCCGGCCATTTCGTCGCCGCGCACCCCGAGGCGGCCCGGCTCGACCAGCGCTTCGACATCGTCGTCGCCACACCCCGGCGCCTGCCGGTCCATCTCGTCTCCGCCTTCGGCGAAGGGGGCGCGGCGTGGTGAGAGTTGCCTTTTGCCGGCCCGCCGCGGGATAAGCGGGCGGCCGAGGAGATACCCATGCCGCTCACCGTCGCCTTCCAGATGGACCACATCGCCCGCATCAACATCCGCGGCGATTCCACCTTCGCGCTCATGCTGGAAGCGGCGCGGCGCGGCCACGTCCTCTTCCACTACACGCCCGAGCGCCTCTCGCTCCGCGACGGTCGCGTCGAGGCGCGCATCGAGACGGTCGCCGTGCGCGACGTTCCGGGCGACCATTTCACCCTCGGCGAGCCGGTGCTGACGGACCTCTCGACGCTCGACGTGATCCAGCTCCGCCAGGATCCGCCCTTCGACATGGGCTACATCACCACCACCCATCTCCTCGACCGCATCCATCCCAAGACCCTCGTCGTCAACGACCCGGCCCATGTCCGCAACGCGCCGGAGAAGGTCTTCGTCACCGAGTTCCCCGACCTGATGCCGCCGACGCTGGTCTCGCGCGACCCGGCCGAGATCCGCGCCTTCCGCAAGGAGTTCGGCGACATCATCATCAAGCCGCTCTACGGCAATGGCGGCGCCGGCGTCTTCCGCCTCGCCGGCCATGACGAGAACCTCGCCTCGCTGCTCGAGATCTTCGAGACCGCCTATCGCAACCAGCCCTACATGGTGCAGCGCTACCTGCCCGAGGTGCGCCAGGGCGACAAGCGCGTCATCCTCGTCGACGGCGTCGCCGCCGGCGCCATCAACCGCGTGCCGGCGGAAGGCGAGGCGCGCTCCAACATGCATGTCGGCGGCCGGCCCGAGCCGGTCGAGCTGACGAAGCGCGACCGCGAGATCTGCGAGCGCATCGGCCCGACCCTGAGGGAGCGTGGGCTCATCTTCGTCGGCATCGACGTGATCGGCGACTACCTCACCGAGATCAACGTCACCTCGCCGACCGGCATCCGTGAGGTGAAGCGCTTCGGCGGGCCCGACATCGCGGCGATGATCTGGGACGCGATCGAGGGGCGTCGCGCTCGCTGACGTCCGGCGCGTATCGCCGTCCATCCGTCATCGACCGGTCATCACGAGGTCATCTGCGGGGACTGAAAGTGCCGGCCTGCGCAAGCGCAGCAAGCCCGACCATCCGGCATAGGAAGATCCACGCCATGACCCATGCGTTCCGACATTCGCTGTTCGCCGCCAGTGCCTCCGCCGCCCTGCTCCTCTCCAGCGCCGCGATCGCCGACGAATCCGCCGCCCTGACGGCCTACCTGCAGCGCGGCGCGCAGGGCGTCCTCAGCGAGCCGGGCGGCGCCCGCCGCTTGACCGGCGAGGCGACGGCCCTGTTGCAGAGCCTTCTCACCGACGGCGAAGTCAAGAACGTGATCCTCATGATCGGCGACGGCATGGGCGATTCCGAGATCACCGTGGCGCGCAACTACGCCGAAGGCGCCGGCGGCTACTTCAAGGGCATCGATGCCCTGCCGATCACCGGGCAGTACACCCACTATTCGCTCGACAAGAAGACCGGCAAGCCGAGCTACGTCACCGATTCGGCTGCCTCCGGCACCGCCTGGTCGACCGGCGTGAAGACCTACAACAACGCCATCGGCGTCGATATCCACGAGCAGCCGCACAAGACCCTCCTGGAGCTCGCCAAGGCCGCCGGCATCGGCACCGGCGACATCACCACCTCCGAGCTGGAGGATGCGACGCCGGCCGTGCTGATCTCGCACGTCGTGCTCCGCGCTTGCTACGGGCCGGTCGCCACCAGCGAGAAGTGCCCGGCCAACGCCCTCGAGAACGGCGGCCTCGGTTCGATCGCCGAGCAGCTCCTCAACACGCGCGCCGACGTCACCATGGGCGGCGGCATGAAGACTTTCGCCGAGGCCGCCAAGGCTGGCGAATGGAAGGACAAGACCCTCCTCGACCAGGCCAAGGCGCGCGGCTTCATCGTCGTCACCAATGCCGACGAGATGAACGCCGTGACCACGGCCGGCCAGGACAAGCCGATCCTAGGCCTGTTCGCCCCCGGCAACATGCCCGTCCGCTGGGTCGGGCCGAAGGCTTCCCTTCACGGCAACAGCGACCAGCCGGTGGTGACCTGCCAGCCGAATCCGGACCACGTCGCTTCCCTGCCGACGCTCGCCCAGATGACGACCAAGGCGATCGACGTGCTGAAGGCCAACCCCAAGGGCTTCTTCCTGCAGGTCGAGGGCGCGTCCATCGACAAGCAGGACCATGCGGCCAATCCCTGCGGCCAGATCGGCGAAACGGTCGACCTCGACGAAGCCGTCCAGGTCGCCCTCAATTTCGCAAAGGGTGACGGCAAGACGCTCGTCATCGTCACCGCGGATCATGCCCATTCCAGCCAGATCATCGAAAACGAGATGAAGGCGCCGGGCCTGACCCAGTCGCTGATGACCAAGGACGGCGCGGTCATGACCGTGTCCTACGGCACCGACGAGACCGGCGAATCGCAGAGCCATACCGGAGCCCAGCTCCGGGTCGCCGCCTTCGGCCCGCATGCCGCGAACTTCGTCGGCCTGACCGACCAGACCGACATGTTCTTCACCATCCGCGACGCGCTGAAGCTGAACTGATCGGCCTGTTGCATAGCCGGCCGGCACCGGTGCCGGCCGGCTATGTTCACGTCTTGTTCTTGACAACTGTCGAAGGTCCGATATCGTCTCCCGGTTGAAGCGGGGGCGTAAGAATGGTCAGCCACGTCACGACGGTAGCCTTCCAGGGCGTCGAGGCCGTGCCCGTCGACGTGCAGGTGCAGATCGCGCCCGGGCAGCCCTATTTCGGCGTCGTCGGCCTGCCCGACAAGGCGGTCAACGAGAGCCGCGACCGGGTCAAGGCGGCGCTCCATTCCGCCGGCCTGTCGCTGCCGGCGAAGCGCATCGTCATCAACCTTGCGCCCGCCGACCTGCCCAAGGAAGGCAGCCACTATGACCTTCCCATCGCGCTCGCCCTCATGGCCGCCATCGGGGCGCTGCCCGGCGACCAGCTCGGCGATTTCGTCGCTATCGGCGAACTCTCCCTCGACGGCACCATCGCGCCCATTGCCGGCGTCCTGCCGGCGGCAATCGCCGCCAATGCGCTCGGCCGCGGTCTCATCTGCCCGTCGGCCGGCGGGCCGGAAGCGGCCTGGGCGAGCCGCGACATGGCGATCCTCGCGCCGCGCAGCCTGATCGCCATCGCCAACCATTTCCGCGGCACCCAGGTGCTGACCCGTCCCGAAGCGGGCGTCGCCGAGGCGGGCGCCGCGCTTCCCGACCTTGCCGACATCAAGGGCCAGGAAGGTGCCCGCCGTGCGCTCGAAGTCGCCGCGGCCGGCGGTCACCACATGCTGATGGTCGGGCCGCCCGGCGCCGGCAAGTCGATGCTGGCGAGCCGCCTCCCCTCGATCCTGCCGCCGCTCTCGCCGACCGAGCTTCTCGAGGTCTCGATGATCGCCTCGGTCGCCGGCATCCTCCAGAACGGCCGGCTGACGGCCCGGCGGCCCTTCCGCTCGCCGCACCATTCCGCCTCGATGGCGGCCATGGTCGGCGGCGGCATCCGCGCCCGGCCGGGCGAGGCCTCGCTCGCCCATCACGGCGTCCTCTTCCTCGACGAATTGCCGGAATTCACGCCGCAGGTGCTCGATTCCCTCCGCCAGCCGCTGGAGAGCGGCGAGACGGTGATCGCACGCGTCAACTACCGCATCGCCTATCCCTCGCGCTTCCAGCTGGTCGCGGCAATGAATCCCTGCCGCTGCGGCATGGCGGGCGAGCCCGGCCATGTCTGCCGGCGCGGCCCGCGCTGCGTCACCGAGTACCAGGCGCGGCTCTCCGGCCCGCTCCTCGACCGCATCGACATCCGCATCGAGGTGCCGGCGGTGACCGCCACCGACCTGATCCAGCCGGCGGCCTCCGAAGCGAGCGCCGACGTGGCGAAGCGCGTCGCCGTCGCCCGCGAGATCCAGCGCGAGCGCTATGCCGCCCTCGGGCTGGCCGGCGTCGCCTGCAACGGGCAATGCGCGCCCTCGGTCCTCGAAGCCGTGGCGCAGCCGGACGATGCCGCGCTCCGCCTGCTCCGCGACGCCGCCGAGGCCATGCAGCTCTCCGCCCGCGGCTATCACCGCGTCCTGAAGGTGGCGCGCACCCTCGCCGACCTCGACGGCGCGGACGGCGTCGGCCGCATCCACATGGCGGAAGCCCTCAGCTACCGCTCGGTCGGCGACCGGCTGATCGCCGCCGCCTGACCCTGCCGATCGCCGTCAAGCATTTGGCAAGCATGGTCTGACAGGCTCCGCCCGTCCCGCCGTCGCGGGAGCAGGATTGGTCATGTCCGCGTCACCGGCCGAGAAGCGAGAGACGGAGCCTGCGACGACCGCCGTCGCCGCGCCACCGCCGGCTCAAGCCGCCCCGGCCGCCAAGGCCACCCCCGCGCCCGCCCGCAGGCCGAGCCCGGTCGCCGCCGCCGTCCTTTCCATCCTCGCCGGCATCATCGTCATGCTCGGCCTCGCCGTCGGCTATGCCGTCCCGGCCACGCTTCCCGTCGTCGCGCCGATCGTCGTCCTCATCTCGGCCGTTGGCCTCTGGGGCGCGGCGCGGATCGACCATGGCCGCCTCGCCGCCGACCTCGCCCGCCTGTCGGCCGAGAACCGCCGGCTTTCCGCCAGCCTCGAACTGGTCGCCGATGCCGCCTGGGAGCTGCGCGAGAGCGAGGAGCTGCGCACCCTGGTCGAGGCCCGGCGCCGCGCCGAGGCCGCCAACCAGGCGAAGTCGCGCCTGATCGCCACCGTCAGCCACGAGTTCCGCACGCCGCTGAACGGCATCCTCGGGCTCAACGACCTCCTCCTCGAATCGCCGCTCTCGCCCGACCAGCGCGCCTATGCCGAGGGCGTCCGCTCCTCGGGCACGGCGCTGCTCGCTCTCGTCGACGACATGCTCGACTTCTCCAAGATCGAGGCCGGCCGCCTCGATCTCCGCCCGGAGCGCACCGCGATCGAACCGCTCCTCCAGGACATTGCCGAGCTGCTCGCGGCGCGCGCCCATGGCAGGGGCATCGACATCGCCGCCCGCGCCGCGCCCGACGTCCCCTTCGTCCTCGTCGATGCGGCGCGCCTCCGCCAGGTGGTCCTCAACCTTGCCGGCAATGCGGTGAAGTTCACCGAGGCGGGCGGCGTCACCCTCACGGCCCACCTCGAATCGCGCGACGGCGCCCGCGTCCGCATCGCCTTCGCCGTCTCCGATACCGGCCCGGGCATCGCGCCCGCGGATGCCGAGCGGATCTTCGGCGAGTTCGAGCAGGCGGACTCCGCCACCACGCGCCGCCATAACGGCGCTGGCCTCGGCCTCGCCATATCGCGCCGGATCGTGCGCCAGATGGGCGGGGACGTCGCCGTCGGCCCGGCGCCCGAGGGCGGCGCCGCATTCCGCTTCACTCTCGATCTGCCGCTCGCCGGCGACATGCCCCATGCGCCGCGCCTCGACGACCGGCGCATCCTCGTCCTCGCCGCCGCGGGCGCCGAGCCGGCCGTGCTCGCGGCGCTGATCGCCGATGCCGGCGGCGACGCGCGCATCGTCCACACGCCCATGGAAGGCGCGGCGCTCGCCGCCGCCGCTGCGGCCGCCGGCCTCCCCTATCACGCGCTCCTCGTTGACCGCCGCGCGGCGCCCGATGTCGGCGCGACCCTTGCCCGCATCCGCGAGGGCGCCGACCTTCCCGCCGCCCTCCTCGTCGCGCCCGGCGAGCGTGCCGCGATCGAGGAGGCACGCGCCGCCGGCTTCGACGCCTATCTGGTGAAGCCGGTCCGCCGCGCCTCGCTCCTCCGCGTCGCCGGCGAGATGGTCACCGCGCGCGGCGCCTTCCACGGCGACCCGACCGACGCGCCGGCGGACCGCGCGCCGGAGGCGCGGCGCTCGCCTGCCCATCTCCGCGTCCTCGTCGCCGAGGACAACGAGATCAACCTCCTTCTCGTCCGCGCTGTTCTCGAAGGGCTCGGCCATTCCGTCGCCGAGGCGGCCGATGGCGATGCGGCGGTCGCCGTGGCGACGACCGGCGAGGCCTTCGACGCGATCCTGATGGACCTGCACATGCCCGGGCGCGACGGCTGCTCCGCCGCCCTCGCCATCCGCGCGCACGAGAAGGCGAACGGCCGGCCCCGCGCCGCGATCTTCGCGCTCACCGCCGACGTGCTCGCCGAGACCCGCGCCCGCGCCACCGAGGCGGGCATCGACGCAGTGCTCGCCAAGCCGGTCGCCCCGGAGGCGCTTCGCCGCATGCTCGCCGGGCTCGCCGCCTGACCGTCATCGTCCTGTACCGAATCAATGGTTGATGCTTAGTCAGGAAACTAGGCAGGCCGCGCGTTCGCCGGCCCTATCCTCGATCTCGCGGGTCGATTACCATGGCGCTGTTGCAGACAGGTTTCGCTTGGGCGATGTTGGGAAAGGCGGACTCCAATGTGGCTCGGAGGGGAGGGACGATGGCCTATCTGCCCCTGATGCCCCAGAAGCTCGCTGCGGGGATGCTGAAATACAGGCGGCGATTCGATCTGAACGCGGCTCCGCTCGGGCGCCTCGGCAATCTCGAGGTCCGGCTTGCCCGCTCCTCCGAGGAGGTCAAGCAGGCGCAGCGGCTCCGCTATCGCGTCTTCTACGAGGAGATGTCGGCGATCGCCAATGTGCGCGCGCTCGTCTCCGGCCGCGACCGCGATCCCTTCGACCGCTTCTGCGACCACATGCTGGTGCTCGACGAATCCGTCGATGACGGTTTCGGCGCGCCACAGATCATCGGCACCTATCGCCTGCTCCGGCAGGAGGTCGCGCGGCAGAAGCGCGGCTTCTACTCCGCCGGCGAATTCGAGGTCGACAAGCTCGTCGCCCGCCATCCCGACCGCAACTTCCTCGAGCTCGGCCGCTCCTGCGTCCTCAAGCCCTACCGCACCAAGCGCACGGTGGAGCTGCTCTGGGGCGGCATCTGGGGCTACGTCAACCGCTACGGCACCGACGTGATGTTCGGCTGCGCCTCGCTCGAAGGCACCGACGTCGGGCGCATCGCGCCGCTCCTCAAGTTCCTCCGCCAGGTCGCGCCGACGCCGCCGGAATGGCGGGTGCGGGCACTGCCCGGCCGCGGCGTGGCGATCGATTCGCTCGATGCGAAGCCGGTCGGCGAGACCACGGCGCTGCGCAGCCTGCCGCCGCTCCTCAAGGGCTACCTCCGCCTCGGCGCCTATATCTGCGAGGATGCGGTCGTCGACTACCAGTTCGGCACGACGGACGTCTTCCTCGTCCTGCCGCACGAGCGGATCAACGCGCGCTACATCAATTTCTACGGCGCCGACGCCAGCCGCCACGCGGCTTAGGACGTCATGGCCGGGCTTGTTCCGGCCATCCACGATTCTCTTCCTGCGCCAACCTCTCCGTCATCGCCGGGCTCGACCCGGCGATCCATGCCATGACGATGGAGCAGTCAGGAGCTGACGATTTCACTCGCGCAGCAAGTTGCCGATCACAAATTCGTCTGGCTCCGAGGCCCGAAACGCTTCAGTAGGTACGCTGAGCGTTCCTCCTCGGTTTCGAACTCGATCGTCTTGACGAGATCGGCACGCTCCAACTCTTCCGGCAGAAGATCGGCCAGCGTGCCCTCATCGATGACCGCGAGAAATTTCCCGCCCTGCTCGGCGGTGAGGACCACGCCCCCCTCGAAGTCGCGGTATACTCGGCGCTTGTCCGGCATATGGCCAAGTCCTCACGTTATCTGGCGAAACCGGGCCTCGCCTACGCCGCCAGGTCCGCGACCACCGCGTCGAGCACGAAGAACCCGGCACGTGTCGCGCGCACGTGGCCGGCGAGCGTCCGCTCCACCATGCCATGGGCGACGAGGTCGGCGACCTGAGCCGGGTCGAGCGCGCGTCCCGAAAGCGCCTGGTAGCGCGCGACGTCGATCCCCTCGGCGAGCCGGAGGCCCATGAGCAGCATCTCGTCGCCCTCCTCCTCCTGGCTGAGGATGTCGTCGACGATCAGGCCCTCGCCGCGCGCCTCGACGCGGGCGAGCCAGGCCTCCGGCAGGCGCTCCGTCGAAGTCGCGTGGCGCCCGTCATGGAGCCGCAGCCGGCCATGCGCGCCGGGCCCGATGCCGGCATATTCGCCGTAGCGCCAGTAGACGAGATTGTGCCGGCATTCGGCTCCCGGCCGGGCATGGTTCGACACCTCGTAGGCGGGCATGCCGGCGGCATCGCAGATCTCCTGCGTCACCGCATAGAGATCGGCCGCGGCATCCGGGTCCGGCACCTTCAGCTTGCCGGCGGCATAGAGGTTGGCGAAGGGCGTCCCCTCCTCCACCGTCAGCTGGTAGAGCGAGAGGTGATCGGCGGCGCGCGAAAGGGCCTGCCTGAGCTCGGCCGCCCAGGCCTCCGGCGTCTGGCCGGGCCGCGCATAGATCAGGTCGAAGGAGAGGCGCGGGAAGGTCGCGCGCGCGATCTCGATGGCGCGATAGGCCTCCTCGACATTGTGCAGCCGGCCGAGAAACTTGAGCTCGCGATCGTCGAGCGCCTGGACGCCGAGCGAGACCCGGTTGACGCCCGCCGCGCGATAGCCGCGGAAGCGCTCCGCCTCGACACTCGACGGATTGGCCTCCATGGTGATCTCGGCATTTGGCGCGACGTTCCAGTGCCTGGCCACGGCGTCGAGCACCTTGCCGACCGTCGCCGGCTCCATCAGCGAAGGCGTGCCGCCGCCGAGGAAGATGCTCGCCACGTCGCGCCGCCCGGTGCGGTCGGCGGTCATGGCGATCTCGGTGGCGAAGGCCTCGGCGAAGCGCGCCTGGTCGACCGGCTGGTGGCGGACGTGGCTGTTGAAGTCGCAATAGGGGCACTTGGCCGCGCAGAAGGGCCAGTGCAGGTAGACCGCGAAGCCGGGATCGGTGCCGCTCATCCGCCTAGCTTCGCCTCCGCGAATTTCCGGAAGGCGCGGGCGCGATGCGAGCGGCCGTGCTTCTCCTCGCGCGTCAGCTCGCCGAAGGTCTTCGTCTCGCCCTCCGGCACGAACATCGGATCGTAGCCGAAGCCGTTGCCGCCGCGCGGCGGCCAGATCATCGTGCCCTCGATCTCGCCGCGCCAGGATTCGGTCGTGCCGTCGGGGAAGGCGAGGCAGAGCACGGCGACGAAGCGCGCCGCGCGCTCGGCCGGCGTCACCGCATTGGCGGCACGAAGACCATCCTCGACGCGCTGCATGGCGCTCGAAAAATCCTTCGCCTCGCCCGCCCAGCGCGCCGAATAGACGCCGGGCGCGCCGCCGAGCGCATCGACCACCACGCCCGAATCATCGGCAAGCGCCGGCATGCCGGAGGCGGTGGCGGCGGCGACCGCCTTGATCGCGGCGTTCTCCTCGAAGGTGACGCCGGTCTCCTCCGGCTCGGGCAGGCCGAGGTCACCGGCGAGCTTCGCCGCGAGGCCGTGGGGGGCGAGCAGGTCGGCGAATTCGCGCAGCTTCCCCTTGTTGTGGGTCGCCACGACCAGCGTCTCGCCCTTCTTCAATGCCCGCGTCATCGCTGCCGGTCTCCGAGGTCCCTGCCCTCCGTGCGGGGAGAGCGGGCGCCGGCGTGCCGCGAGTCGTCCGCATTTCCGCGCCGGCTTCGTGCTGCTATCATGAAATCCTGCCTGGGTCGCATGCCAAATCGGGAGTGGGCCATGGGTTATCTCGATAGCTTTTCCGATCCGCTGTTCAAGACCGATGAAGAAGGCCGCACGGTCTTCTTCCCCAACGGCAAGCTCGGCAGGGGCCGCATCGTGCCCGATGCGGCAACCGCGGAGCAATTGCGGAACACGGTCAAATACGGCACCCCGCTGCTCATCGTCGTTGCGGTCGCCGCGGTGCTGGGCCTTGGCACCCTGGTCGGGCTCGGGGTCGCCATCGTCCTCGGCATCCTTTTCCAGGTCTATCTGCGATGGCGGGTCAGCGGCCTGGCCGCCTCGGATGCCCGCCTCACCTTCGGCGAGGTCCGCCAGCGCCAGGCAGACGCGCTCGGCATGGGATGGCTGACTGCGCTCGCCGTCGGGAGCGCGGTTCTTGCCGCCACCAGCCTCTTCATGGCGCTGATCGACCGGCGGCAGGTCTGGATGGGCGTCTTCGGCACCATCCTCTTCGGCGTCTGCCTGATCCTGTTCCTGAACATGATCCGCCTGCGCCGACGCAGCCGGCAGGCCGCCTAGCGCGACGATCGAGAAATTCGCCAGACCTAGAGGATCGCCATCTTCTGCAATTCGACCAGCTGGCGGATACCGCCTTTCGCAAGGCCGAGCAGCGTCTGCAGCTCCTCCTCCGAGAAGGGCGCGCCTTCCGCGGTTCCCTGGATCTCGACGATGCCGCCCGACCCGGTCATGACGAAATTGGCGTCGGTATGGGCCTCGACGTCCTCGACATATTCGAGGTCGAGGATCGGCAGCCCGCGATAGATGCCGGCGGAGACCGCGGCGACATGGTCGCGGATCACCGGCTTGCTCACCATGTCGCGGGCGCGCATCCATTCGATGCAATCCCTGAGCGCCACCCAGCCCCCGGTGATCGCGGCCGTGCGCGTGCCGCCATCGGCCTGGATGACATCGCAGTCGATGCTGATCTGGCGCTCGCCGAGGGCCGGCAGGTCGACGACGGCGCGCAGCGACCGTCCGATCAGCCGCTGGATCTCCAGCGTGCGGCCGGACTGCTTGCCCTGCGACGCCTCGCGGCGGGTGCGCTCGGTGGTCGCCCGCGGCAGCATGCCGTATTCGGCCGTCACCCAGCCCTTGCCGCCGCCGCGCAGCCATGGCGGCACGTGATCGTCGATGCTTGCCGTGCAGAAGACATGGGTGTCGCCGAACTTGACCAGGCAGGAGCCCTCGGCATGCTTCGACACGCCGCGCTCCAGGCTCACGGCGCGCATGTCGGCCGGGCCTCGCTTGGAAGGGCGCTGAATCTTGGTTTCGCTTGTCATCTTCCGCTTGTAGCCGCGCCGGTCCGAGGCCGGCAAGCCCCGGCTTGAAAACGCGGTGAAAACCGACACTTAATAGCCCAGTCGGTAAGTTGAAGATGACCAGCCAAGCCCCGCCTTTCCGCATCGGCGCGCCGGCCGATCCACCCGTTTCGGCGCTGCAGAACCTCGACCGGCGGTCGCGTGAGATCTTCCGGCGGATCGTCGAATCCTACCTCGACAGCGGTGAGCCCATCGGCTCGCGCAACATCAGCCGCAACCTGCCCGTCTCGCTTTCGCCCGCTTCGGTGCGGAACGTGATGGCCGACCTCGAGCAGCTCGGGCTGATCTACGCGCCGCACACTTCCGCCGGCCGCCTGCCGACGGAGCTGGGCCTCCGCTTCTTCGTCGACGCGCTCCTCGAGGTCGGCGACCTTCGCGCGGAGGAGCGCCAGCAGATCGAGGCGCAGCTGCGCACCACCGACCGCAGCCGGACGCTCGAAGGCGTGCTCGCCGAGGCGAGCCAGGCGCTGTCGGGCCTGTCGCGCGGCGCCGGCGTGGTGCTTTCCAACAAGGCCGACATGCGGCTGAAGCACATCGAGTTCGTGCGCATCGAGCCGACGCGCGCCCTGGTCGTCCTGGTCGGCGAGGACGGCTCGGTCGAGAACCGGCTGGTCGACCTCGACGCCGGCACCACCCCCTCCACGCTCATCGAAGCGGGCAACTACCTCAACGCGCATCTCCGCGGCCATACGCTCGCCGAGGCCAGGGCCGAGCTCGAACGCCGGCTCGCCGATTCGCGCGCCGAGCTCGACCAGCTCACCGGGCGCCTCGTCGAGGCCGGCCTCGCCTCCTGGGCGGAGGCCGGCGCCGGCCGGCCGGAGACGCTGATCGTGCGCGGCCGCGCCAACCTCCTCGAGGACGTCAACGCGGCCGAGGACCTCGAGCGCATCCGCCTCCTCTTCGAGGACCTCGAGACCCAGCGCGAATTGGTCCGGCTCCTCGGCAATGCCGAGACCGGCGAGGGCGTGCGCATCTTCATCGGCTCGGAGAACCAGCTGTTCTCGCTCTCCGGATCCTCGCTGATCGTCTCGCCCTATCGCGATTCCGAGCAGCGGATCGTGGGCGTCCTCGGCGTCATCGGGCCGACGCGGCTCAACTATGCGCGCATCGTGCCGATGGTCGACTACACGGCGAAGCTGGTCACGCGCCTGCTCCGCTGAGCGGCGCCGCCTCGCCGAGATAGGCGAGCCAGATGGCATTCGGCCCGAGCGCGGCGACGCGCCGGCGGTGCGCATCCATCTCCTCGCCGGTGACGCGGAACTCGCGCGCCTCGGGGCGCTCGCCGCCAATGCCGCCAGCCGATACGAGGATCGGGGTGCCGCCGGAAATCTCGTCGAGGAGCAGGTCCGCCTGCCGCCCACCGATCAGCTCGACATAGACCTCGGCGAGGAGCTCGGCGTCGAGCAGCGCGCTGTGATAGGTGCGCCGCGACAGGTCGACCTGGTAGCGCGAGCAGAGCGCGTCGAGCGAGACCGGCGAGCCGGGGTGCTTGCGCCGCGCCATCACCAGCGTGTCGATGATGCGATCCACCGGATAGGGGTCGCGGCCGAGGCGGGCGAACTCGGCATTGATGAAGTCGAGGTCGAACATGCCGTTATGGGCGATCATCGGCGCATCGCCGACGAAGGCGGCGAATTCCTCGGCCACCGCCCTGAAGACCGGCTTGTCCTTCAGGAAGGCGTCCTCGAGCCCGTGCACGCGCACCGCCTCCGGCGAGACCGGGCGCTCCGGATTGATGAAGGTGTGGAAGCTCTTCCCCGTCGGGATGTGGTTATAGAGCTCGACGCAGCCGATCTCGACCACGCGGTCGCCGCCGCGGGCATCGAGCCCGGTGGTCTCGGTATCGAAGACGATCTCGCGCATGGTCCCTGCCGACGAATCTCCAGGCGAATGTGCGCGCCACAGACCATTGCCGCAACCCCGGACCGTGACTACTCCCCTGCCAGCCGCTTCCCCGCGGCGAGCACCGCCGCGTCCGTGGCGAGGCTCGTCGTCACGCTGCCCTTCGCCTCGTTGTAGGGCGCGCCGAAGAATTTCGGATCGCGCCACGGGCCGGTGGTGATGAAGATGCCGCGCCAGACGAGCTTGCCGCCGACGCGCGCGAGGTTCATGCCGCCGGACGATGCTCCCGTCGCATCACAGTCGGAGCGGTAGAAGTTCGTCCTCCCGCTCGACTTCGGCACGCGCCGCACGGTGCAGGCCTGCACCACCGGTATGTCGTTCGGCACCTTTTCCATGCCCGCCGGATGCGCCGTGATGGCGATCAGCCGGTCGCCCGCCTTCACCGGCACGTTAGTCACCGGGAACGGTTCCGCGCCTTTCACCGGCGCCGCCAGCTTGACCACCGCGAAATCGTCGTTGGAACCGGCCTTCGGCGTCGCCGCGCCCATGATGACGTGGCCCTCGTCGAGGAGCAGGTCGATGCGCGGCGCGTCGGGAAGCTGGGCGCGGAAGAAGCACTTCGAGCGTCTCTTCCCCGAAGCCTCGACGAGGATATGCGCGGCCGTCAGGATCTGGTCGTTGGCGAGGAACAGCGCCGCCGATCCCACCGAGGGCGAGGGCGACAGGCAGCCGACATAGCCGGAGACCCGCCTGATCCGCGCGATCTCGTCCTTGGACAGGCCGAGGGCCGGCCCGAGCTCGGTGAGCGCACCACGATCGTCGGTGCCGTCGATGATGTTGGCCTGCGCCGGCAGGACCATAGCCAGCGCCACGCAGACGAGGAGCACCCGGCCGATCATGCGCCCGCGATCGCGCGCATCAGGTCGCCGACCGCGCGCCGCGTCGCTTCCAGCGAAGTGCCCGTATCGATCACGAAATGCGCGCGCCGGCGCTTCTCGGCATCCGGCATCTGGCGCGCGAGCAGCCGGTCGATCGCCGCTTCGTCCAGCCCGCGCCCGCGCAGCCGCGCGCGCTGCACATCGGCCGGCGCCGATACCACCACGACCGCATCGATGCGCGCCTCGCCGCCGGTCTCCATAAGCAGCGGGATGTCGAGAACGATCGCTCGCGCTCCTGCCTTTGCCGCCGCATCGCGAAAGGCCATCTCGCGCGCCCTGACCAGCGGATGGACGATGGCCTCGAGCTGCTTCATTGCCGCGTCGTCGCCGAGGACGCGGCCACGGAGCGCGACGCGATCGACCGCGCCGTCGCTTGCGGTTCCAGGAAAGGCCGTTTCGATCAGCGGCGCCGCCTCACCGGCATAGAGTTCATGCACCGTGGCGTCGGCGTCGAAGACGGGCATGCCGGCCTCCGCGAACATTTTCGCGACGGTGGATTTTCCCATCGCCGCCGATCCGGTGAGGCCGATGACCCTCATGCTTTCTGCCCGAGATCGGCGAGCACGGCGGCCCTCAGCGCCGGCGTCACCACCGGCCGCGCCCCGAACCATTTCTCGAAGCCCGGCACGGCCTGGTGGAGGAGCATGCCGAGCCCGTCGACCGGCCTCAGGCCCCGCGCCCGTGCGGCAGCCAGCAGCGGCGTCTCCAGCGGCACATAGACGAGGTCGTTGACCAGCGCGGTCTTCCTCATCGGCGCAAGATCGATGGCGAGAGGCGGTTGCCCCTCCATGCCGAGGGAGGTCGTGTTGATGAGCACGTCGGCTTCGGCGAGGAGAGCCGGCAGCGCTTCCGTCTCCGCCACCTTCACCGTCGGCCCGAAGCGCTCGGCGAGCGCCGCGGCGCGCGAGGCCGTGCGGTTGACGACATGGATCGCAGGAATGTTTCGTGTGGTCAGCGCCCAGACGATGGCGCGCGCGGCGCCGCCGGCGCCGAGCACCACGGCCGACTTCGCGTCGCGGTCCCAGCCGGATGCCTCCTGGTCGAGATTGGCGAGGAAGCCGATGGCGTCGGTGTTGCTGCCGACCAGCGCGCCGTCCTCCAGCCAGACGGTGTTGACCGCGCCGATGGCGCGCGCCGCCGGCTCGCGCCGCGTCACCGCGGCATAGGCGACCTCCTTGTGCGGCACCGTGACATTGGCCCCGACATAGCCGCTCTCGGCGAAGCGCGCGAAGAAGCTGGTCGCGCGTTCCGGCTCGACCGGCTGGACGACGTAATCGCCCATTATGCCAAGCTCCCGAAGCCAGAAACGATGGATGACCGGCGAGCGCGAATGCTTGATCGGCCAGCCGATGACGCAGGCCGTGGGGATGGTCATGATTCTTTGTCGGCGCGACATGGCGCCCCCTCCACCGGCTTCGCCGGTCCCCCTCCCCCGTAAACGGGGGAGGAACCTCCCTCACCACGTGCGCGATCTGGTTCCTTCCCTGCCCCCGGTCCGGCCGAAGGCCGGCCGAGGGTAAACTCCGCACGGGGGAGGGGGACCATGCGAAGCATGGTGGTGGGGGCGCTCAACCATCTCATCCCTGCACCACCCCCTCCGCCCGCAGCCAGGCGAGCAGCGGGATCATGGTCAGCCCGAGGATGGTGAAATGGCTGCCCTCGATCCGCTCGAAGAGCTGGATGCCGCGCCCTTCCACGCTATAGGCGCCGACCGTGCCGAGCGCCGCCTCGCCGACCGCATCGAGATAGTCGTCGACAAAGGCAGGCGACAGCGTCCGCATGGTGAGATGGGCGGTGTCGAGATGGCGCCACAGGACGGCACCATCCCGCGCGCCGGCGAGGCCGGTCTGCAATTCGTGCGTCCGGCCGGAGAGGGCGAGAAGCTGCACCTTCGCCTCCGCCCCGCTCTTCGGCTTGTGCCATTGCTGGCCCTCGCAGGAAAGCGTCTGGTCGGCGCCGATGACGTGGGCCCCCGGCACGCGCTCCGAGACGGCGAGCGCCTTGGCGTCGGCCAGCGCTTGCGCGATCCTCCCCGCGCCGGCGCCTTGCGCGACCAGCGGCGCTTCCACCGCGCGCTCGTCGACGCCGGGCGGCATGGCCTCGAAGGGAATGCCGGCGGCCCTCAGCAACCCGACCCGCGTCGGGCTGGTGGAGGCAAGGATGATCCGCGCCATCAGGTCTCGGCCACGTTGCGGCTGCGCGCCGCCTGGTGCAGCGCCATGATCGCCGCCGCCGTCTCCTCGATCGAGCGGCGCGTCACGTCGATGATCGGCCAGTCGTGGCGCTGGCAGAGCTTCCGCGCGAAGGCGATCTCGGCAGCGATCGAAGCCTTGTCGACGTAGGCCTCGCCATGAGCGGCGGCGTTCAGCCCGAGGATGCGGTTCTCGCGCAGCTGCGATATGCGCTCCGGGCTCGCCGTCAGGCCGACGATCAGCGGATGCTTCGCCTCCTCGAGCTGCCGCGGGATGGGGATGCCCGGCACGATCGGGATATTGGCCGTCTTGATCCCGCGATTGGCGAGATAGATCGAGGTCGGCGTCTTCGACGTGCGGCTGATGCCGACGAGGATCACGTCGGCATCGTCGAAGGAGGCGGGCAGGTGTCCGTCGTCATGGATCATGGTGAAGTTGAGCGCGTCGATCCGCCGGAAATACTCCGCATCGAGCACGTGCTGCGCGCCGACGCGGCGCGGGCCCGAGGTTCCGAGGTAGCTCTGCAGGAGCTGCAGGATCGGCTCCAGCACCGAGCCGGTCGGGATGCCGATGCGCCGGCATTCGCTCTCCAGCCGCTCGGCGAGCTCGCGGTCGACCAGGGTGTAGAGGACGATGCCCGGCTTCTCCTCCAGCTCGGCAATGACGCGGTCGAGCTGCTTCACCGTTCTCACCATCGCGTGGACATGCTCGATGGCGCGCATGTCGGCATGCTGGGCGGCCGCCGCCCGCGCTACGGCTAGTAGCGTCTCGCCGGTCGCATCCGAGATCATGTGGAGATGGAAGAAGCTCTCGCGGTTCTTCACGCTGTCATCCCCGTCCCTGTGGATGGATTCTGGGCAAGTCGGCCTCGCGGCGCGGGACGGCCGGCACTCTTCACGAAGCGCCGGATTTGATCAACACCGGCATGCGTGCCGGTTGCGATTCCGGGCCGCTTCCGGGAATCGGGGAATGAATCGTCATTCCGTCACGATGCACGGGGGTGACGATGGGAAAGACGAGAATTTCCGCTGGATCTTATGGTTAACGCTTGGTTAATGCTGATGTTTTCGAGTTTTCCCCGCTATTGCCATTCTTCATGCCGAGGCCCCGTTCCGGCTGTGCACGGGATGCCAGCGTGCCGGGTCATTTGTGGAGCGGCGCGAGAAGGGCTAAGTCCACAGCCAAACTAAAACATCAAAGAAGATTAGAAGACTCTTGCAGGCTGAAGAGAAGAGTCCCCACGGCAGGGTCCGCGCCGTCCTCGACGGGAAGCGTTTCGATCCGCCGCCGGTCTGGATGATGCGGCAGGCAGGACGCTACCTGCCCGAATACCGGCAGCTGCGGGCGCGGGTCGGCTCCTTCCTCGACCTCTGCTTCGATCCCGAGCTCGCCACCGAGGTAACGCTGCAGCCGGTCGAAAGGTTCGACCTCGACGCGGCGATCCTCTTCTCCGACATCCTGGTCATTCCGCTGGCGCTCGGCCGCAAGGTCGCCTTCGTCGAGGGCGAGGGGCCGAAGCTCGAGCCGATCGATGCCGACGGGATCGAGCGGCTGGAGCGCGAGCATGTGCTGGAGCGCCTCGCCCCTGTCCTCGACACGGTCGCCTCCGCGCGGGCGCGGCTGTCGCGCGACAAGACGCTGATCGGCTTTTGCGGCGCGCCGTGGACGGTGGCGACCTACATGGTCGCCGGCGAGGGAACCGCGGACCAGCTTCCCGCCCGGCTGATGGCGGCGCGCGAGCCGGACACGTTCCAGTGGCTGATCGACCGGCTGACCGTTGCGTCGGCCGCCTATCTCGCCGCCCAGATCCGCGCCGGGGCCGATTGCGTGCAGATCTTCGACACCTGGTCGGGGGTGCTCGGCACGGCCGAGTTCGATCGTTGGTGCATCGAGCCGACGCGGGCGATCGTCGAGCTCGTCCGCCATGCAGAGCCTTCCGCGCGCATCATCGGCTTTCCGAAGGGTGCCGGCCTCCGGCTGAAGCGCTATGCCGAGATGACGGGCGTCGACGGCATCGGGCTCGACTGGACCGTGCCGCCTGAAGTGGCGCGGGATACGCTCCAGCCGCTCGTTGCCGTCCAGGGCAATCTCGATCCGGCCGTGCTCCTTGCCGGTGGCGATACGCTTGCCGGGGCGATCGATGGCATCCGCGAGGCGCTGTCGGGAGGCCGCTTCATCTTCAACCTCGGCCACGGCATCCTGCCGCAGACGCCGATCACCCATGTCGAGGAGATGCTGGCGCGCATCCGCGGGGCGTCATGACGGAATTCCTCGCCGCCGCCTATCCCTGGCTGAAGGCCCTCCACGTCATATCGGTGATCGCCTGGATGGCGGGGATCTTCTACCTGCCGCGGCTCTTCGTCTATCACGCCGAATCGGCGTCGGGATCGGAGAAGTCCGAGACCTTCAAGGTCATGGAGCGCCGGCTTCTCCGGGCGATCATGAACCCGGCGATGATCGCCACCTGGATCTTCGGCATCCTCGTCGCCTTCGCCGGCAGCTGGTGGTCCTCGCCCTGGCTCCAGGCGAAGCTCGTCTTCGTCCTCGCCATGACCGGCTTCCATGGCTGGCTGGCGCGCTGCCGGCGCGATTTCGAGCGCGACGCCAACCGTTATTCGTCGCGCACCTACCGGATCGCCAACGAGCTGCCGACGCTCCTCATGATCGTCATCGTCATCCTCGCGGTGGTGAAGCCGTTCTGAGCCGATCGCCTGCGACGAGCTTCCTCTTGCCCTCGGTGAACCGAACGACTATCTTCCCGCCACATTCCCTGAAGCAGACAGGCGCCGGTTGCCCTTGCAGCACCGAGGCGCCGACGGGCGAGAAGCCGGTCCAAGCTCTGCACCTCCCCCTTTTTCCTCTGCCGTTCCAACCAGAGATTTATCCTTCATGCCTGAAATGAAACTGCAGGACCTCAAGGCGAAGTCGCCCGCTGAGCTTCTTGCCTTTGCCGAGGAACTCGACGTCGAGAATGCGAGCACGCTGCGCAAGCAGGAGCTGATGTTCGCGATCCTGAAGCAGCTCGCCAGCCGCGACACCGAGATCATCGGCGAGGGCGTAGTGGAGATTCTCCAGGACGGCTTCGGGTTCCTTCGATCGCCCGATGCCAACTACCTCGCCGGTCCCGACGACATCTACATCTCGCCCTCCCAGATTCGCCGCTTCTCGCTGCGCACTGGCGATACGGTCGAGGGCCAGATCCGTTCGCCGAAGGACGGCGAGCGCTATTTTGCGCTCCTCAAGGTCAACACGATCAACTTCGAGGACCCCGACAAGGCGCGCCACAAGGTCCACTTCGACAACCTGACGCCGCTCTATCCCGACGAGCGCTTCCGCATGGAGCTCGAGAACCCCACCGGTAAGGACATGTCGGCGCGGGTCATCGACCTGGTGGCGCCGCTCGGCAAGGGCCAGCGCGCCCTGATCACCGCGCCGCCGCGCACCGGCAAGACCGTCTTCCTGCAGAACATCGCGCACTCGATCGCGGCCAATCACCCCGAGTGCTATCTCATCGTCCTCCTCATCGACGAGCGTCCCGAGGAAGTGACCGACATGCAGCGCTCGGTGAAGGGCGAGGTCATATCCTCGACCTTCGACGAGCCTGCCGCCCGCCACGTCCAGGTCGCCGAGATGGTGATCGAGAAGGCGAAGCGCCTCGTCGAGCATGGCCGCGACGTTGTGATCCTGCTCGATTCGATCACCCGCCTCGGCCGCGCCTACAACACCGTGGTGCCGTCATCCGGCAAGGTGCTGACCGGCGGCGTCGATGCCAATGCGCTGCAGCGTCCGAAGCGCTTCTTCGGCGCCGCCCGCAACATCGAGGAAGGCGGGTCGCTGACCATCATCTCGACGGCGCTGATCGATACCGGCAGCCGCATGGACGAGGTGATCTTCGAAGAGTTCAAGGGCACCGGCAATTCGGAAATCATCCTCGACCGCAAGGTCGCCGACAAGCGCGTCTTCCCCTCGATCGACATCACGCGCTCCGGTACCCGCAAGGAAGAGCTCCTCGTCCCGCCGGACATCCTCAAGAAGATGTACGTGCTCCGCCGCATCCTCATGCCGATGGGCACGGTCGACGCCATCGAGTTCCTGCTCGACAAGCTGAAGCAGACGAAGAGCAACGCCGACTTCTTCGAGCAGATGAATACCTGACGGAAGCGCGGCGCTCCCCTATCTATGGGTCATGCCCAGCGCCGCGATCGAAGCCTTCTCCTATGACGAAGCTCTCTCGGAGCTGACCATCCGCTTCGTCGGCGGGGCGACCTACGTCTACTGGATGGTGCCCCGCGCCGTGGCTGCGGCACTTGCAAGCGCACCTTCGCGTGGTGCCTTCGTGAATGCCCACATCAAGGACCGCTTCCCGTTCCGCAAGATCGCGGAGGGTGAGAAGGCGCCCGGTCCGGCCAAGCGCCGACGGCATGGCCCCTCCCCGCCCTCGTTGAAGGACCGCCTCGGCGCCTCGCTCGCCGAGGACGACTAGGAGACGCCATCGCATGCACCAGCCGAACTATTTCATCATCTCGGGCGGTCCCGGCTCGGGCAAGACCGCGATCATCGACAAGCTCGCCTCGCGCGGCTTCACCACGGTCGCCGAGACCGGCCGGGCGATCCTCCGCGAGCAGATGGAGGCGGGCGGCGACGCCACCCACGAAGGCGATGCGGCCGCCTATGGCGCCGAGATGCTGAAGCGCGGCATCACCGACTACAAGCGCATGCGGGGCGCCGATGAGCCGGTCTTCTTCGACCGCGGCATCGCGGAGCTCGTCGGCTACTTCCGGCTGAAGGGCCTGCCGGTGCCGCCCGAGGTCGCCTCGGCCGGCCACGAATATCGCAGCAACCGGCTGGTCTTCCTCGCGCCGCCCTGGCAGGCGATCTACCGGCAGGATGCTGAGCGCCGGCAGGACTGGGACGAGGCCGTGCGCACCTTCGAGCTCATCCGCGAAGCCTATGTCGAGGCCGGCTACCTCCCGGTCGAGATCCCGGAGGATACGGTCGCGCGTCGCGTCCGCTTCATCCTCGATGAGGTCGATGCGGTGGAGGACGAAGACTAGGCGAGCCGCAGCCCGCAATGCTCGGCGAAATGCCGGAAGTCGCGGTCGCGGGTGATCAGGGCGACGTCATGGTCGATGCAGGCCTGGGCGATGAGGGCATCGCCGACGCGCGCTTTCAGGCCCTTGGCAAGCAATAGCCGCCGGCTCTGGCCGGCGCGGGTCCAGTAGCCTTCGCGGAGGTCGAGGCGGACGATCTGCTCGAGGTTTTCCTCCATGAAGGCGTCGACGCCCGGATCGCTGAGAACTTCGGTCAAAACGACAGGCGGGAGGACGAGCTGGCCCGAGGCCAGGGCCGCGCGCAGCCGGTGAACGTCCTCGCCGGGCATGTCGTTGAAATGGGCGATCAGCGAGCTGGAGTCGGCTGCAACCGTCACCGGTCTTCCTTCAGCTCTTCCCAGGTGCGGGTGAAGGTGACCTTGCCGCGATAGGCGAGCAATTCGCGCTGTGCCTGCGCCGAGGCGAGGTTCCTGAGGGCGAGCCTGAGCGTCTCGGTGACGCCCTCACCCGTGTATTTCTGGGCGCGCTCAAGGTCGCTTTCGGGGACCTGGACGGTAATCTTGCGGAGCGGACTGTTCATGCCAGCAAGTATGCCATAATGACAGCCAGCATGCAAACTGGCACAGGGGCCGGTGGGCATGCTGGCCGATTGCCCGCCTTCCTCGGGGGCGTGGCGCCTGCCGGCAGGGCGAGAGCGATGAAGGGGACCAGGCGGCGCAGGGATCTCAGGATGATACGGGCGTCTCGGGACGGATGAGGGCAGCGAGCGCGGTCGGGTCGGTGACCGGGAGGGAGCAGGTCTCGCCGCGGCAGACATAGACCGTGACGCGGCCCGCGACGGGACCCTTGCCCGACGCGGGATGGCCGGCGGGGAGGTGGGCGTCGGCGGCAAGGGCGGCGAGGATGGTGTTCGGGGTGGCGCTGTTGCGGACGGCGCGGATCATCGGCGTCGCATCGGCGTCGGCGGGTGTCACGATGACGACGTCGATGGCGCCGAGCCGGAGGTCGAGAGCATTGAGCAGGCCGGCGGTGGCGAAGAGGTTGTTGGCGATGGCACTGCCGGAGGCTTCGAGGATGGCGTCCGCATCGGCGCGGTATTCGTCCCTGCCCGTCAGGCGCCAGAGGCGGACGAGGTTCTGCGCCATGAGCGAGGTCGCCGAGGGTGTCGCTTCGTCGGTGACCGAGCGCGGGCGGATGATGAGCGCCTCGGCATCGTCGGCGGAGAGGTAGTATCCGGGTTCCTCGGCGTTCCAGTAGTGGGCCCGCGCTCCCGCAGCGAGCGCCTCGGCATCGGCGAGGTAGGCGGCGTCGAAGGTGGCGGCGTGCAGCGCGAGCGCCGCCTTGGCCATGGCGGCGTGGTCGGTGGCGAGGCCCGGCCATATCGACTTGCCGTCGCGATAGCTGTGGGCGAGCCGGCCATCGCGGCGCATGGTCGTCATGACGGAGCGATAGGCATCGCGGGCGAGATCGAGCCAGTCATCACGGCCGAATATGGCGCCGGCCTCCGCCAGGCCGGCGATCATCAAGCCGTTCCAATCGGCGAGGATCTTGTCGTCGAGCGCGGGCGGGATCCGGCGGTGGCGCTGGGCGAGCAGGGTCTCGCGCAATCGATCGAGGCGGCGCGCGTCGGCGTCGTCGATCGGAGGTGCGGCGAGGAGGTTGGGGATCGACTTCCCCTCACAGTTGCCGGCCGGCCGGACGTCGTAGGCATCGGCGAAGAAGGCGCCGTCCGCGGGACCGAGGGCGGCGACGACCTCGTCGTGGGTCCAGACGTAGTAGCGGCCCTCCTCGCCTTCGGAATCGGCGTCGAGGCTGGCGGCGAAGGCGCCGCCGTCCCGGCGCATGTCGCGGCAGAGCCAGTCGACCAAGCGGGAAGCGGCATCGTGGAAGATGCGGTCGCCGGTCAGCTGCCAGCCGGCGGCGAGCAACGGCAGAAGCTGGGCGTTGTCGTAGAGCATCTTCTCGAAATGTGGCACCAGCCAGCGATCGTCGGTCGAGTAGCGGGCGAAGCCGCCGCCGATGTGATCGTGGATGCCGCCGCGGCAGAGCGAGCGGAGGGTGAGGAGCGTCGCTTCCGCATGGCGCCGGTCTCCCGTCCGCAGGAAGGCGCGATGGAGAAGCTCGATGAATCCGGCCTGCGGAAACTTTGGCGCTCCGCGGGTGCCGCCATGGACGGGGTCGACCAGGGCGAGAAGGCGCCCGGCCGCGAGGTCGAGCAGGGCGCGGTCGACGGCAATGCCTTCGGTGTCCTGGCGCCGGCGGAGGGCGTCGAGAAGGTGGTCGCGGTTATTGGCGACGGTATCCGGCTGCTCACGGAAGACCCGGGCGACTTCGTCGAGGACAGCGACGAAGGACGGGCGGCCGAAGCGCGCCTCCTTCGGGAAGTAGGTTCCGCCCCAGATCGGCGCGCCGTCCGGCGTCAGGAACATGGTGAGCGGCCAGCCGCCCTGCTCGCCGGTGGCGTGGAGCGCGGCCATGTATATCTGGTCGATGTCCGGCCGCTCCTCGCGATCGACCTTGATGTTCACGAAGAGCCGGTTCATCACCGCCGCGGTGGCGGGGTCCTCGAAGCTCTCGTGGGCCATGACGTGGCACCAGTGGCAGGCGGCGTAGCCGACGGAAAGCAGGATGGGCTTGCCGGTCTCGGTTGCTTCGGCGAGCGCCGCCGGTCCCCAGGCCCGCCAGTGGACGGGATTGTCCCGGTGCTGCAGGAGATAGGGGCTCGCCTCGTGGCGGAGGAGGTTCTCGGCTGGTTGGGGCATGAACTTGGCTGCCGGCTCTTGGATATCTATGCCATATGAATGGTGCAGGGAGCGACGCGGGGCCGCGGCATGATGGAAAGGAATACCATCTTTGCCCTTTCCAGCGGGCCTCCGCCCGCGGGCGTCGCGGTCATACGCCTGAGCGGTCCGAAAACCCGATTCGGACTCGAAACCCTGATCGATTCGATCCCGGAACCACGCAGGGCAACCCTGAGGTCCGTTAGGTTTCGCGGCACCGAAATCGATCGCGCACTCATCATATATATGCCGGGTCCGGCAAGCTTCTCCGGCGAGGACATGGCTGAGCTCCATATCCATGGCGGGCGGGCGGTGATCGCGGCCCTCCTCGATGCGCTGGGCACCCTGTCCGGTTTCCGCGCGGCCGAATCCGGCGAGTTCACGCGTCGCGCTTTCCTCAACGGGCGCCTCGACCTGACCGAGGTCGAAGGCATGGCGGATCTGATCGCGGCCGAGACCGAGGCGCAGCGCCGGCAGGCCCTGCGGCAGGCGGACGGAACGCTCCGCAAGGCGGCGGAATCCTGGCGCGAGCGGCTGGTCCGGGCTCGCGCCCTCATCGAGGCCGAGCTCGACTTCGCCGACGAGGAGGACGTCCCCGGCGCAGTCTCGGACCGGATCTGGCCCGATGTCTCGAACCTCGCCGAGGAAATCTCCGTGGCGCTTGCGGGTGCGGATCCGGCCGAGCGGCTCCGTGACGGCGCCGAGATCGTCATTCTCGGGCCGCCCAATGCCGGCAAGTCTACCCTTCTCAATGCGCTGGCGCGGCGCGAGGTCGCCATCGTGACTCCGGAGCCGGGCACGACCCGCGACCTCATCGAGGTCCGCCTCGATATTGGCGGCTACCCGGTCACGCTCGTCGACACGGCCGGACTTCGCGACGCCGCCGGGGCTGTCGAGGCGGAGGGCGTCCGCCGGGCGGAGAAGCGGGCGGCGTCGGCCGACTTCGTCCTGTGGCTCGGTGAGGCCGGCAGTCCCCTGCCCGCGCCTCCGGTCGCGGCGCCGATCCTCCGGGTCGGGACGAAGACCGATGCGCTCGATTCGAGTCCGCAACGAGCCCTGCGCCGTGCCGATTTCGACGTCTTGATTTCGGCCCGGACCGGCGAGGGGCTGGATAGCCTGCTCGCGCGGCTGGGGGACTTCCTTCGCGAGCGCTTCGCTCCGGCCGAATCGAGCCTCATTACCCGAGCCCGTCACCGGTCCTGCCTGATCGCCTGTCGCGATGCCGCTATTGCGGCCGGCCGGCCGGGACCGCTCGAACTTCGGGCCGAGGAATTGCGGCGCGCGACGGATGCGCTCGGGCGGCTGGTGGGGGCGGTCGACGTCGATGACATGCTCGACGTCATCTTCCGGGAATTCTGCATCGGCAAATGACTGTCTCGCGGCGTTTCCCATGCCGTCTCACCCGCGTCTCAACCCTTGATTCAGCATGTCTCGAAGCCTGTTTCACGTGAAACAGGCGGAATTCCGGGGCTTTTGACGTGAGGATCAGGTTGGAGTAACCGAATTCCATGGAAAAATTCGACGTCATCGTCATTGGCGGCGGCCATGCCGGCACCGAGGCGGCCGCTGCCTCGGCGCGGGTAGGCGCGCGGACCGCTCTGGTGACGCTGTCCTTTGCCACCATCGGCGAGATGTCCTGCAATCCGGCCATCGGGGGTCTCGGCAAGGGTCATCTGGTCCGGGAAATCGATGCGCTGGACGGGGTCATGGGGCGCGCCGCCGATCGGGCCGGCATCCAGTTCCGCGTCCTCAATCGGTCCAAGGGACCGGCCGTACGTGGTCCCCGAGCCCAGGCGGATCGGAAGCTTTATCGCGCCGCGGTCCAGGATCTGGTCCGCGAAACTCCGAACCTGACGGTGGTCGAGGGAACCGCTGCCGACCTCATCCTCAAGGACGGGCGGGCCGCAGGTGTGGTCCTCGGCGACGGGCGGGAGCTTCCTGCCGGGGCCGTGGTGATCACCACGGGGACGTTTCTGCGCGGCCTGATCCATATCGGCGAGCGCCAGATTCCTGCGGGCCGGGTGGGCGAGGCCCCGTCGGTGCCGCTGGCGGAGACCATCGAGCGCGCCGGCTTCCGCATGGGCCGTTTGAAGACCGGCACCCCTCCCCGCCTCGACGGGACCACCATCGACTGGTCGAACCTGGCCGTCCAGCCCGGCGACGATCCGCCGGAGCCGTTTTCGACCCTGACGGAGCGGATCGCCGTCCGGCAGGTCCCCTGCCACGTCACCCGGACGACCGCCGCGACCCACGCCATCATCCAGGCGAATATTGCTCGCTCGCCCATGTATTCGGGGCAGATCGGAAGCCGTGGCCCACGCTATTGCCCGTCCATCGAGGACAAGGTGGTCCGTTTCGGCGAGCGCGACGGCCACCAGATCTTCCTCGAACCGGAGGGCCTCGACGACACGACGATCTATCCGAACGGCATCTCCACCTCCCTCCCCGAGGACGTCCAGCGAGACCTCGTGCGCTCGATACCTGGGCTCGAGACGGCCCGCATCGTCCGGCCGGGCTATGCCATCGAATATGACTATGTCGATCCCCGCGAACTCTTGGCGACCCTCGAGACCCGGCGGATCGCCGGCCTTTTCCTTGCCGGCCAGATCAACGGTACCACCGGCTACGAGGAGGCGGCCGGCCAGGGCCTCGTCGCGGGAATGAACGCCGCCCGCCGTGCCGCCGGCATGGAAGGCGCGGCCATCGGCCGGGCAGATGCCTATGTCGGCGTGATGATCGACGATCTCGTCACCCGCGGGGTCAGCGAGCCCTACCGCATGTTCACGTCGCGGGCCGAGTATCGCCTGTCGCTCCGTGCCGATAATGCCGACCAGCGGCTGACCCGGCGCGGCATGGAGCTCGGCCTGGTCGGACCGGAGCGCGCCCGCCATTTCGAGGGCCGGATGACGGGCCTGGAGGCCGGACGGGCCCTCGCCCGTTCGCTGTCCCTCACTCCCACCGAGGCGGCGCGCCACGGCATCCGCCTCAACCAGGACGGCATCCGCCGCTCGGCCTTCGATCTCCTCGCTCTGCCGGACATGAGCGTGGCCCGGCTCGCCGAGGTCTGGCCGGCCCTGAAGAACCTGGACCGATTCGTCTCCGAACAGATCGAGACGGATGCCCGTTATGCCGTCTATCTCGAGCGGCAGGCCGAGGATGCCGAGCGCTTTCGGCGCGACGACGCGACCCCCCTGCCCGCCCTCGACTATGGCGCGGTTCCCGGTCTTTCCAACGAGCTCCGCGAGAAGCTCGGCCGCGTCCAGCCGCGGACCATGGGCCAGGCTTCCCGAATCGACGGCATGACCCCGGCGGCTTTGCTTCTTCTTCTCCGAGAAGCCAAGCGCAACGAAGAAGGCCGGTCGGCCGCGTGAAGGCTGGAGCGGAAGCGGCGCTCGCCGAGGCGGGGCTCGTCGGTGTTCCACGTGAAACCATGGAACGGCTTGCCGCCTTCGTGCGGCTGGTCGAGAAGTGGCAGAGGGCGCAGAACCTCGTTGCCAATTCGACCCTGCCCGATATCTGGCGACGCCACGTGGCGGATTCGGCCCAGCTCGTCGCGTTGGAGCCCACGGCCGCCCGGTGGCTGGATCTCGGCAGCGGCGGCGGCTTCCCGGGCATCGTCATCGCCATCCTGATAGCCGACAGGCCGGGCGCCCGCGTGCGGCTGGTCGAGAGCGACCGACGCAAATGCGCCTTCCTGCGCACCGCCGCGCGGGAGACCGGCGCGCCCGCCGAAATCCACGAAGGCCGGGTCGAAGCGATCGTCCTGCCGGGCCGGTTCGACGTCGAGGTGGTCACGGCGCGTGCCGCGGCGCCCTTGGACAAGCTCCTTTCCTGGGCCGCCCCCGTGATCGCCGCCGGCGCCCGCGGCCTCTTCCCGAAAGGACGAGATTTCCGCCGCGAAGTCACGGAGGCTGTTCAAAACTGGGAATTCGATCTGGTAGAATATCCGAGCAGAATCGATGACGGCGCGATTCTGGATATTCGCCGCCTCAGGCCCCGGCCGCCGCAACAGCGCAGCGCATAGCCATGAGCCTCCCGACGACACCCCGCGTCATCGCCCTCGCCAACCAGAAGGGCGGCGTCGGCAAGACCACCACCGCAATCAACCTCGGCACGGCGCTCGCCGCGATCGGCGAGGAGGTGCTGATCGTCGACCTCGACCCGCAGGGCAATGCCTCCACCGGCCTCGGCATCGACCGCAAGGACCGAACCTATTCCACTTACGATCTGCTCACCGGCTCGGCGAGCCTTTCCGAGACCGTCGTCGCCACCGCGGTCCCTCGCGTATCGGTTGCACCCTCGACCCTCGATCTGCTCGGTGTCGAGCTCGAGATCGCCAATGAGACCGACCGTGCCTTCCGGCTTCGTTCGGCACTGGCGGGCGCGGGGCAGGCGGAGGCGGGCAAGCCCCGCTATACCTACGTCCTGGTGGATTGTCCGCCCTCGCTCAACCTTCTCACCATCAACGCCATGGCCGCCGCCCATTCGATCCTGGTGCCGCTGCAATGCGAGTTCTTCGCCCTGGAGGGCCTCAGCCAGCTCCTCCACACCGTCGAACAGGTGAAGGCATCGCTCAACCCTGAGTTGACGATCCACGGCATCGTCCTGACCATGTTCGACGGCCGCAACACGCTCGCCAACCAGGTCGTCGCCGATGTGCGCGCCCATATGGGCGAGGCGGTCTACGAGACGATCATCCCGCGGAACGTGCGCGTCTCGGAGGCGCCGTCCTACGGCAAGCCGGTGCTGCTCTACGACTTCAAGAGCACGGGCAGCCAGGCCTATCTCCGCCTCGCCGCCGAGATCATCCAGCGCGAGCGGACGCTCCGCGCCGCCTGACCCGGTTTCGCTTTCGCAATCTTTCATTAACCATAAGGCAACTTTGGACGATCGATGGCAGACGACCTCGCGAAACGGCGGCTCGGCCGCGGACTGGCTACCCTGATCGGCGCCAATGCGCCCGCCGCGCCTCCGCCCGAGGCCGAGCGGGGCAGGGGGCAGCGGCGGGTGCCGACCGCCTATCTCCGGGCCAATCCGCACAACCCGCGCAAGACCTATGATGCCGACGATCTCGCCGACCTGACCTCGTCGATCCGCGAGAAGGGCATCGTCCAGCCGATCCTCGTGCGGCCGGTCGCCGGCACGTCGGATTTCGAGATCATCGCCGGCGAGCGCCGCTGGCGCGCCGCGCAGAAGGCCGGGCTGCACGAGGTGCCGATCGTCGTCCACGAGGTCTCGGACCGCGAGGCCCTCGAGATCGCGATCATCGAGAACGTCCAGCGCGCCGACCTCAACCCGCTCGAGGAAGCGCTCGGCTACCAGCAGCTCCTCACCGACCACCAATACACGCAGCAGCAGCTCGCCGACGCCATCGGCAAGAGCCGTCCGCATATCGCCAATACGCTCCGTCTCCTGAACCTTCCCGAAGCGGTCCGCGAATACCTGCGCGAGGGCAAGCTCACCGCCGGTCATGCCCGCGCGCTGATCGGCATGGACGACCCCGCGGCCGCGGCGCGCCGGATCGTCGAGGGCGGCCTCAGCGTCCGCGAGGCCGAGGCGATGGGCGAGGCCGGCGGCAAGAAGCCGCGCAAGGCGACCGTCGCGAAGACCGAGAAGGACGCCGATACGCGGGCGCTGGAGAAGCAGCTCTCCGACGCGCTCGGGCTTGCCGTGGCCATCGACCACAAACCCGACGGCGGACGGCTCGAGATCCGCTACAAGACGCTCGAGCAGCTCGACGACATCTGCCGCCGGCTCCGGATCGGCTAGAGCGTTCCCAGGAAGAGCGCGAAGCGGTCTTCCGTCCGGAAGAGCGACAGGCTAGGCAGCCCGCCGCGCTGCGGCCATCGCCGCCACCATCAGGAGCGCCTGGCCGACCACCTCCTCGTCGATGGCGTTGCGCAGCCGGCTGTCGACCATGGCGCGGTCGAGCCCGGCCATGGCGCGCTCGATCATCGGCAGGCGCCAGCCGTCGAGCTGGCGGATCACCGCCGTCCGCCGCTGGAAGAAGACCGGCGGCGTGGCGCGGGCAACGATCGAATCCGCCGAGTCGCCACGCTCCATCGCCGCGCGTGCCCGGTGCAGGAAGCCGAAGTGCCGGATGGCGGCGCCGAGGATGACGAAGGGCGGAGTGCCCGCCGACACCAGGCGGCGATAGGTGCGGGCGGCGGCGGTGGCGTCGCCACCCGTGGCGGCATCGACGACCTCGTCCACGTCCATGGCCGAAGCGTCGCCGATGACGGCGCGCACGTCATCGGTGGAAACCTCGCGCGACCCTTCCGCGTAGAGCGCGAGCTTCTGCAATTCGCCGCGGCTCGCCAGCCGGTCGCCGCCGATCAGCGCGCGCAGCGCCGTCCGCGCCTCGCTGCCGATCTTCAGTCCGGCGGCCTTCATCTCGTCGTCGATCAGCCGGTCGAGGTCGCGCGCGGCGTCGGCATAGCAGGCGATCGCGGCGGCGAGGCGATGGCTCTCGGCGAGCTTGCGGAGCGGCGAGGTCTTCTTCAGGTCGCCGGCGCTGACGACGATCCAGGAATCGACCGGCGGGTCATCGAGGATCGCCTGCAGCATGGCCTCGATGCGCACGTTGCCCGAGATCCGGACCAAGATCGCGCGGCGGCCGCCGAATAGCGGCACGGCATGGGCCTCGTCGGCCAGCCGGGCAGGGTCCTCGGCAAGCGCCGAGGCATCGAAGCGGAGGCGCGACAACGGATCGTCGGAATTGCCGACGACGGCGCGGGCGAAAACCTCGCTCCGCTCGCTCACCAGCCCATCATCGGCCCCGAAGACGAGCACCACGCGGATGCCCGGGTCGGGGCTGCGGAGGAAGCGGTCGATGTCGGCCGGCTTTACCTGAACCACGGGCGCGGCCCGTCAGAAGCCCTTGGCGGCGGCCGCGGCTATGCGCAGCCGGATATCGTCGGCGACCACCTCGGCGGCCCGGTTCTCGGCGTCGATCTTGGCGCGCGTATTGGCGAAGGCCGAGTTGACGCGATCATAGGAGGCGCTGCCGCGGCTGGTCGAGCGCAGCAGGATCTGGGTGCCGCCGACCCTGGTCAGCTCATAGGTAACCGAGACGGTGACCGAATAGGTCGGCGCCGCCTGGATGTTGCTGACGCCGAGCGCGACCTCGCTCTCGCTGACGACGAGGCGGAGGCGATAGACCGGGTTGGCGACCGAGGGGCCGCCATTGAGGCCGAACATCAGCTTGTTGCGCACCACCTGGCCGACGCGGTCGGAGACGGGGTCGATGGCGACGTTGGTGAGCGAGGCGCTCTTGCCGGTGGTGCCGAGGGCATATTGCGGCGCATAGACCGGCTGGACCGTGCAGGCGCCGAGCATCGCCATGGCGGCAGCGGCGACGAGGGCGGCCTTCAGCCGCTTCGGGCGAACGCGGTCAAGCGACGACATTCACGATCCTCTTCGGTACCACCACGATCTTGCGCGGGGACTTCCCGTCCAGCGCACGGGCGACGGCTTCCAGTGCGAGCGCAGCGGCTTCGATGTCAGCTTCCGACGCCCCGACGGGAATTGTCAATTCGCCCCGCTTCTTCCCGTTCACCTGGACCGGGAGAATAATCATGTCTTCGACAAGAAGCGAGCGGTCAGTTTCCGGCCAGGGCAGGGTGGCGACCAGGCCCTTGCCGCCGAGGATCGCCCAGCATTCCTCGGCGAGATGCGGCATCATCGGGGCCATCATGCGAATGAGCAATTCGAGCGCCTCGCGGACCGCCCAGCCGAGCGAGGGGTCGCCGGCGGCCCGGGGCAGGCGGGCGGCGGCCGAGCCAATGGCGTTGACCACCTCGTAGATGCGGGCGACCGCGACGTTGAAGCGGAGCGCGGCGATGCCCTCGCCGACGGCGGCGAGAGCGCGGTGCGCGGCCTGGCGGAGCGCCAGCGCCTCCGGGCTGATGCCGGCGGGGAGCGGCTGGCCCGCGGCGGGGACGCCGGAGCCGGGCGCGGCCGCCTCGTTGCAGAGGCGCCAGATGCGCTGGACGAAGCGCGAGGCGCCGGCGACGCTTTCCTCGGTCCAGATCACGTCGCGGTCGGGGGGCGAATCGGAAAGCATGAACCAGCGCGCGGTGTCGGCGCCGTAGCTCCCCATGATGTCGCTCGGGTCGATGGTGTTGCGCTTCGACTTCGACATCTTCTCGATGCTGCCGATCTCGACGGGCTCGCCGGTAGCGGTCTCGACCGCCTTCCGCGCAGCACCCTCGCCGGTGATGGTCACCTCGGCCGGGCTCGCCCAGGTGCCGTCGGCACGCCGATAGGTCTCGTGGACGACCATGCCCTGCGTGAACAGGCCGGCGAAGGGCTCGGCGACGTCGAGATGCCTGGTCGCCGTCATCGCGCGCGAGAAGAAGCGCGAATAGAGGAGATGCAGGATCGCGTGCTCGATGCCGCCGATATACTGGTCGACCGGCAGCCAGTGATTGGCCGCGGCCGGCTCGGTCGGCGTCTTCGCCCTCGGCGCGGTGAAGCGCGCGTAATACCAGGACGAGTCGACGAAGGTGTCCATCGTGTCGGTCTCGCGCACCGCCTTGCCGCCGCATGCCGGGCAGGCGACGTGCTTCCACGTCGGATGGTGATCGAGCGGATTGCCCGGCCGGTCGAAGCTCACGTCCTCGGGCAGGCGCACCGGCAGGTCGGCGTCCGGCACCGGCACGGCGCCGCACGTCTCGCAATGGATGATCGGGATCGGGCAGCCCCAGTAGCGCTGGCGCGAGATGCCCCAGTCGCGCAGGCGATACTGCGTCTGCGACCTGCCCCAGCCGTTCTCCTGGAACAGCGACAACGTCCGTGACGCGGCCTCATAGCCGGTGAGCAGGGCGCCGGTTTCGCCGAACCACTGCACGTAGCGCACGACTTCCGTCTTCGGCGGCACGAAGGCGACGTCCTTCACGCGCTCGTCGCTATCGGCCGGCACGAAGACGTCGATCACCGGCAAGCCGTACTTCCGCGCGAAATCCAGGTCGCGCTGGTCGTGGGCCGGGCAGCCGATGACGGCGCCGGTGCCGTAATCCATCAGGACGAAGTTGGCGATGTAGAGCGGCAGCTCCCAGCTCGGATCGGCCGGGTGCGTGACCCTCAACCCGGTATCGTAGCCCAGCTTCTCGCCCGTCTCGATCGCCACGGCGGAGGTGCCCATCTGGTGGCACTTCTCTATGAAGGCGGCGACCTCCGGGTTGTCCTTCGCCAGGCGCTGGGCGAGCGGGTGGTCGGCGGCGACCGCGGCGAAGGTCGGACCGCGCATCGTGTCCGGCCGCGTGGTGAAGACGGGCAGGCGCTCGAAACCGGCCGGCGCGTCCTTGACGCCGAACTCGAAGAACAGACCCTCCGACTTGCCGATCCAGTTACGCTGCATGAGGCGCACCTTCTCCGGCCAGCGGTCGAGCGTATCGAGGGCGGAGAGGAGCTCGTCGCTGAAGGCGGTGATGCGGAAGAACCACTGGGTCAGCTCGCGCTGCTCGACGACGGCTCCCGAGCGCCAGCCGCGGCCGTCGATGACCTGCTCGTTGGCGAGCACGGTATGGTCGACCGGGTCCCAGTTGACCTTCGCCTTGCGGCGGAAGGCGAGGTCCTTCCCCAGCATGTCGAGGAAGAGCTTCTGCTGCTGGGCGTAATAGTCCTCGTCGCAGGTCGCGAATTCGCGGCTCCAGTCGAGCGACAGGCCCATGGTCTTCAGTTGCGCCCGCATCGCCGCGATGTTGGCGTAGGTCCATTCCTTCGGGTTGATCCGGTTCTGCATCGCCGCGTTCTCGGCGGGCAGGCCGAAGGCGTCCCAGCCCATCGGATGCAGCACGTTGTGGCCGCGGGCGCGCATGTAGCGCGCCACCACGTCGCCCATGGTGTAGTTGCGGACGTGCCCCATGTGGATGCGCCCCGACGGGTAGGGGAACATCTCCAGCACATAGTATTTCGGGCGCGGGTCGTCGTTCCGGGTCTCGAAGATACTCGCCTCGGACCATGCTGCCTGCCAGCGCGCCTCGGCGTCGCGCGGCTGATAACGTTCGGATGCCATGTCGATCGATCACTTGAATGACGCGGACGGCGGTCCGCGGCGCCGCCGGACCATCACCAGAATCAAGGCTTTCGGTCAACCGGAAAGGTTCCCGGGCGGTTGAGGCGGGATCGGTCCCCATGCTAAGCGGCGCGTCATGGATCACGCCGCCGAAAACCTCGCCGAAGTCAGAAGTCGGATCGCCATGGCCGCGGGCGAGGCAGGACGCCGGCCGGAAGACGTGATACTGGTCGCGGTCTCCAAGACCTTCGCCGCGGATGCCATCCGCCCGGTCATCGCCGCCGGCCAGCGGGTCTTCGGCGAGAACCGGGTCCAGGAGGCCAGGGCCAAGTGGCCGGAGCTCGTCGCCGGCACGCCCGACATCGCGCTCCACCTGATCGGACCGCTGCAATCCAACAAGGCTGGCGATGCCGTTGCGCTTTTCGACGTCATCCACAGCGTCGATCGCGACCGCATCGCCGGGGCGATCGCGGACGAGATCGGCAAGCAGGGGCGTCGGCCGAAGCTTCTCGTCCAGGTCAATACCGGCGCCGAGCCGCAGAAGGCCGGCGTCCTGCCCGAGGAGGCCGATGCCTTCGTCGCGCGCTGCCGGGAGGTCCATGGCCTCTCGATCGAGGGCCTCATGTGCATTCCCCCGGCCGGCGAGAATCCCGGCCCGCATTTCGCGCTCCTCGGCGAGATCCGGAAGCGCCTTGGACTTCCGTTCCTCTCCATGGGCATGAGCGGCGATTTCGAGAAGGCCGTCGCCTTCGGCGCCACCCATGTCCGCGTGGGCAGCGCCATATTCGGCCATCGTCCGCCGGCTGCGGGCTAGAGCGAGACCGTCAGACGCGTCCCTGGCCCGAGCCGGGGGAGGAGCCGCCGCATGGCGGCGGGCGACACCGCCACGCAACCCTCGGTGGGTGCGAAGCCCGGCCGCGCCTGATGCAGGAAGATGGCGCTGCCGGCCCCTGTCACCGGGTATTCCAGGTTGTAGTCCAGCACTACCACCACGTCGTAGAGGTGGTCGCCGCGCCACATTTCCTCATGCGAGGCAGGGTAGGGCAGGCGCACCCACTGGTTGTAGCGCTGGTCGCGCGGGTCGTCGCACCAGCCGTCGTCCGGCCGCAGCGTCCGGAGCGGCAGGCTTGTGCGGGGACGCGGCATCCGGTCCGCCCGATAGAAGGCGCCGACCATCCCGAAGGTGCCGACCGGCGTGCCGCCGTCGCCTTCGCGTTTCCGCCAGACCGGTCCGGAACGCCCGAGCGCGCAGGGAAAGGCGGCGCCCGTCGTTACAAGCAGGCCGCGCCGCCGGTCGAAAGCATGGGGGACGACCCTTATATGGTCGATCGGGCGGTGCGTCAGGGATCGGCTCCGGAGCGAAAAGGCCTTCCGGGGCGGCAGCTTGCGCCATCCGCCGATTGAGGTCTACATGACAACGGAAGTACCCGAAATGACCGAATCCTCCGCCCTGCAGGCACCTCCGAAGGAAGCCCGGCGCGCCATGCCCGCCCGCAAGATCCTCGTCGTCGACGACGACGATGCGCTCCGCGACAGCCTCGTCGAGCAGCTCTCGCTCTACGAAGAGTTCGAGATCGAGAACGAATCGAACGGCACGCGCGGCGTCCAGCGGGCGCGGACCGGCCATGTCGACCTCGTCCTCATGGATGTCGGCCTGCCCGACATGGACGGGCGCGAGGCGGTGAAGCTGCTCCGCAAGGGCGGCTTCAAGTCGCCGGTCATCATGCTCACCGGCCAGGATTCGGAAGCCGATACCGTGCTCGGGCTCGAGGCCGGCGCCAATGACTACGTCACCAAGCCCTTCCGCTTCGCCGTGCTCTTGGCCCGCATCCGGGCGCAGCTCCGCCAGCACGAGCAGAGCGAGGACGCGGTCTTCACCATCGGCCACTACACCTTCCGCCCGAGCGCCAAGACGCTGATCGACCAGAAGGGGCAGAAGATCCGCCTCACCGAGAAGGAGACGGCGATCCTGAAATACCTCTATCGCGCCGGCGACAAGGTCATCACGCGCGACGTGCTGCTGCACGAGGTCTGGGGCTATAATTCCGGCGTCACCACCCATACCCTCGAAACCCACATCTACCGCCTCCGCCAGAAGATCGAGCGCGACCCCTCCAAGGCCGAGCTGCTGGTCACCGACGTCGGCGGCTACAAGCTGGTTCCCTGAGGCGGCGCGGGGCGAGGGCGAAGGAAGCGGATGAGCCTCGACCGCGACATTGCCATGCTCTCGCGCGTGCCGCTCTTCACGGAGCTCACGACGGAGCAGCTGCGGCTGCTGGCCTTCAGCGCCGTGCGGCTGGAGCTGACGCCCGGCCAGGTCCTCTTCCGCGAAAACGCGGTGGCGCAGTCGGGCTACATCGTCGTCTTCGGCGGCATCGAATTGTCGGTCGGCGACGGCACGGGCAAGCGCGTGCTGACCACCTGCGAGGCGGGCTCGCTGATCGGCGAGATCGCGCTTTTCATCGAGACCATCCGCCCGGCGACGGCTACCGCGATCGTCTCCTCGGAAGTGCTCGAGATCGACCGCAAGCTCGTCCGCCGCATGCTCAACGAATATCCGCATGTCGCGCTTCGCCTGCGCGCGACGCTGGTCGAGCGCCTGCAGGCCACCGTCGGCGAGCTCGGCAAGGTGCGCGACCAGCTCATCGCCGTCGACAAGGCGCAGGCGCGCCGCTGAGCTACGCCGCGGCGAGCCGCGCGATCACCGGGACGTGGTCGGAGGGGCGCTGCCAGCCGCGCGCGTCGCGCACCACCTCGATGCCGGCGAGCCGGTGCCCGAGATGCGGCGTCACCCAGATGTGGTCGAGGCGCCGGCCCTTGTTGGCCTTCTCCCAATCCGGCGCACGGTAGCTCCACCAGGTGTAGAGCTTCTCTTCCTTCGGCACGAAATGGCGCATGGCGTCGAGCCAGCCGCCGGCCTGGCGTACCTCTTCCAGCCCCTCGGTCTCCACCGGCGTATGGCTGACGATGCGGAGCAGCTGCCTGTGCGACCAGACGTCGTGCTCGTAGGGCGCGATGTTGAGGTCGCCGACGAGGATCGCCTTCCTGTCCGTCTCGCGCCCGGTCAGCCAGGATTTCATCTCGTCGAGGAAGGCGAGCTTGTGGGCGAACTTCGGATTGATCTCCGGGTCGGGCTCGTCGCCGCCGGCGGGCACGTAGAAATTATGGACGAGGATGTCGCCGTTTCCGTCGGGGATGGCGACGGAGGTGTGGCGCGCATCGCCCTTCCGGCAGAACTCGCGATGCCCGACCGGCGTGAAGGGCCGGCGCGAGATGGTGGCGACGCCGTGATAGCCCTTCTGGCCGTTCACCAGAATGTGTTCGTAGCCGCGCTCGCGGAAGGCCCGGTACGGGAAGTTCGCCTCCGGGCACTTGATCTCCTGGAGGCACAGCACATCGGGCTGGTGGCTATCGAGGAAATCGCCGACGAGATCGATCCTGAGGCGGACCGAATTGATGTTCCAGGTGGCGATGCTGAGCGTCATCTTGGCGTGATTCCGGGCGACGCGGGAAGCTAGTCGGATGGCGGACATAAGGAAAGCGCCCAGCCCCGGGGGAGGCTGGGCGCTTCCGCGCTATCAAGCGCTGGCGTCGACGAAGCCGACGCTGCGAACTGCCCTCGGCGAGACGGGGGGCGCTACCGATTTCGGGCAGCCCGCAATGACAAAGAAATGGGGCCTGTCTCCACGATTTCAAGGCCCACAAAAAACGCTGGCCTCTGTCGAATCGGACGCCTCCCGTGCGTCGTTGACGGGAAGGCAGAAGAAAATGGGAGAGACCGAGATGGCCTATATCGATGGTTTCGTCATCGCCGTGCCGAAGGCGAACAGGGAACGCTATCGCAAGATGGCGGCCGAGGCGGCCAAGCTGTTCCGCGAATGGGGCGCCACGCGCGTCGTCGAGACCTGGGGCGATGACGTGCCGGAGGGAGAGGTCACCGACTTCTTCCGCGCCGTTGCGGCGCAGCCCGACGAGGTGGTCGTCTTCTCGTGGATCGAGTATCCGGACAAGGCGACCCGCGATGCCGTGCGGAAGAAGATGATCGAGGACATGCCGGTTCCCGACATGCCCTTCGACGGCAAGCGGATGATCTATGGCGGCTTCGAGACGCTTCTCGATCGCTGACACGCTCGGCCGCGTAGCCGCGCACGAGAGCCACCATCGGCATGGCCCTTCCTTGGCGGCCATCGCCGCCGGGCGTGGCGTCCTTCAGTGCGCGAGGTCGTAGGTGATCCGGAAGAGCTTCGGGTCGACCGCCTTGCCGGTGGTCGCGTTGTAGATCGCGACGGAGGTGTTGAGCCCCTGCGCGTCGGTGATGATCCACTGCTTCAGCTCATAGGTCTTCGGATCGAAGACGAGGGTCAGCTTGCCGTCGGTGAAGGCGGTCTTCTCGACGATGACCACGGCGATCAGGTCGCGCTCCTGGCGGACCTGCCGCACCAGGCGGTCGGAGGTGAGGTCGATGTTCTCGGCGAGCAGGTAGCGGAGCGGCGTCTTCGACAGGGGGTAGAGGTCCTGCGTCATGGCGCGCATGTCGCGCACCGCCACCTGGCGGCCGTCGGAGATCACGTCGAGGCGCACCGGCGGGCTGTAATGGAAGCGGATCTTGCCCGGGCGCTGGATGTAGAAGACGCCCTCCGACTGCTCGCCATGGGGCCCGAACTGGATGAACTGGCCCTGCATGGTGCGGAAGCTGCCGAGCGAGGCGCTGATATTGGCGAGGACCTGCTGCTGGCTGAGCGGCAGGTTCGACTTCGCCGCCGGACCCGCCGGGGCGTTCTTCGGCTTGATGACGTTGAGGAAGGGGTTCTGCGAGCCACCGGCGGACGCCTCGGCGCTGGCCGATGCGGCATTTGCCGCCGCACCGCCCTGCGGAGCCGTGGCCGGACGCTGGCGGGGAAGCGGAACCTCGGCGGCCGAGACGAATGACGGAGCCAGCAGGGCCGACAGGCACAGCGCCGCCGCCATCCGGCGGCGACGAGACAGGATCCCCTTGAACGCGCTCACACTCAGCTCTTCGTCCTCGCAAGGCCGAACCGGCCTTCCCCGTCGCACCGGTCTGGCGCGATACGGAGGCTCTGTGGCTTATTCGCGGCGTCGGTGCCGGTGAAGGCGTCCGGCGGCCCCCCCGCGAATCACGAGGCTAGAGCGTTTCCAGGAAAAGTGCGAAGCGGTTTTCCGTCCGGACGAGCGACAATCTAGCGGAAACCGCCGTCCTCTTCACCCGGCACGAGAATCTCGCGCTTGCCCGCATGGTTGGCCGGGCCGACGACGCCTTCCTTCTCCATGCGCTCGATGAGCGAGGCAGCCTTGTTGTAGCCGACTGCGAGGCGGCGCTGGATGTAGCTGGTCGAGGCCTTGCGGTCGCGGAGCACGATGGCGACGGCCTTGTCGTAGAGGTCGGACGAATCCTCGCCACCCGCTACCTGCTCGTAGTTGTCGGCGTCGATGGCGTCGTCGTCCTCGCTCGCGGTGATCGCCTCGAGGTATTCGGGCGTGCCCTGCGCCTTCAGGTGCTGGACGATCTCCTCGACCTCCTGGTCGCTGACGAAGGGGCCGTGGACGCGCTGGATGCGGCCGCCGCCCGCCATGAAGAGCATGTCGCCCTGGCCGAGCAGCTGCTCGGCGCCCTGCTCGCCCAGGATGGTGCGCGAGTCGATCTTCGAGGTGACCTGGAAGGAGATGCGGGTCGGGAAGTTCGCCTTGATCGTGCCGGTGATGACGTCGACCGAGGGACGCTGCGTCGCCATGACGACGTGGATGCCGGCGGCGCGCGCCATCTGGGCGAGGCGCTGCACGGCGCCCTCGATGTCCTTGCCCGCCACCATCATCAGGTCGGCCATCTCGTCGATGATGACGACGATGTAGGGCATACGCTCGAAGCTGAGCTCCTCCTGCTCGTAGATCGCCTCGCCGGTATGCTGGTCGAAGCCGGTCTGCACGGTGCGGGTGAGCGTCTCGCCCTTCTGCTCGGCCTGCGCCAGGCGGGCGTTGTAGCCGTCGATGTTGCGCACGCCGAGCTTCGACATCTTGCGATAGCGGTCCTCCATCTCGCGCACCGTCCATTTCAGCGCGACGACGGCCTGCTTCGGATCGGTGACGACCGGGGTGAGCAGGTGCGGGATGCCGTCATAGATGGAGAGTTCGAGCATCTTCGGGTCGATCATGATCAGGCGGCAGTCCGCCGGCGTCATCCGGTAGAGGAGCGACAGGATCATGGTGTTGATGGAGACCGACTTGCCCGAGCCGGTGGTGCCGGCGACGAGGAGATGCGGCATGCGCGCGAGGTCGGCGATCACGGGCTCGCCGCCGATGGTCTTGCCGAGCGCGAGGCCGAGGCGCGCCTTCGACTTGTCGAAGTCCTCGGCGGCCATCAATTCGCGCAGGTACACGGTCTCGCGTCGGGCATTGGGCAGCTCGATGCCGATGGCGTTCTTGCCGGGGATCACGGCGACGCGGCAGGCGATCGCGCTCATCGAACGGGCGATGTCGTCGGCGAGGCCGATGACGCGGGCCGACTTGATGCCCGGCGCCGGTTCCAGCTCGTAGAGCGTCACCACCGGACCCGGCCGCACGTTGACGATCTGGCCGCGCACGCCGAAATCGTCGAGGACGCCTTCGAGGATGCGCGCATTCTGCTCGAGCGCGGCGGCGCTGATCGCGGCCTTCTTGTCCGGCCCCTTCGGCTGGGCGAGGAGCTCCAGCGAGGGCAGCTCGAACGTGTCGGCGTCGGCGACCCTGGCGGCGACCCGCTTGGTGCGCGTCCTGTCGGGGGGCGGGGGCGGCGCGGGATTCCGCTTCGCCTTCCTCGCCACCGGCACGGGTGCCGGCTCGGCGTCCATATCCGGCGCCTCGACCTCGAAATCGTCGTCGTAGGTCACGTCGCCATCCGGCGCCATGCCGTCCATCATCCCGTCCCCGTCGCCGAGGCGGGGCTCGCGGCGGCCGCGCACCAGCCCGTCGCCGGGCGCGAAGGCGTGATCGTAGAGCCGGCGGGCGCTGTCCTTGCCCATCCTGCGCGCGATCATGCGGCGGACGCGGCCGGCGGCGCTCAGCGTCACGTGGCTCAGCGCGCCGAAGGCGAGGGCCATGCGGCCGGGGCGATCGTCCTCGTAGTCCCCGTCGTCACCCGACCCATCGACGTCCATGTCCTCGTCATCCTCGAAGTCGATCTCCTCGGCCTTCGGGGCGACGCGCTTGCTCGGCCGCACCTTCGGCGCGACCTCCTCTTCCTCGCGGCCGCCGGCGCGGCGGAAGGCGAAGCCGCAGGCATGGGCCGTGAAGCCGACCGCAAGCAGGGCGAAGGCGGCGGCGAAAAGGCCGCCGACGAAGCCCTTCGCCTCGTGGCCGAGGACCATGGCCGGCAGGCGGAGAAGGAGGTCGCCCATGACGCCGCCGATGCCGGTCGGCAGCGGCCAGGTGCCCATGACGGGCAAGAGGGCGAGGGCGAGAGCGGCCGAGACCGTGCCGAGGATCCAGGTCACCACCGTCCGCCAGGAGAAGCGGGCGGGCTCGCCGAATACCAGGCGCCAGGCCCAGACCACCGGCGGCAGGAGGAGCACCATGCCGGCCAGCCCGACGAACTGCATCACCACATCGGCGATGATCGCGCCGGGCACGCCGAGGACGTTCCGCGCCGGCAGGTCGGTGGCGTGGCTGAGGCTCGGATCGTCGACCGTCCAGGTGGCGAGCGCGGCGGCGATGCCGGCGGCGAAGGCGAGCAGCGCGAGGCCGAGGATGGCGCTGAGGTTCCGCTTCAGGATCCGGCGGACGGTGCCGTCGCCGGAAAGCGAGAGGGGAACCGATCTGGTCGAACGCATGGGCCGTCCCTGGTACTTGGCACTGCTTGGGCAGTTCAGGGGCCGACCGTAGAACGGCTTGGTAAAGCCGCCATTAACCAACGAAAAACCCGGCCGGCGATTTTCGCGCCGGCCGGGTCCGCCTCGGGAAAAGGCGCGTTCGGAGCCCTACGGGACCACCTCGCCGTGGAGGTTGATGTCGAGGCCCTCGACCTCGACTTCCTTGGAGACGCGCAGCCCGATGACCACGTCGATGATCTTGAGGAGGATGTAGCTCGCGACGCCCGACCAGACGATGGTCGCGATGGTGCCCTCGAACTGGGTCCAGAGCTGGCCCCCATTGCCCTCGAGCACGCCTGCCGTGCCGCCGATCGCCTGCTTGGCGAAGACGCCCGTCAGGATCGCGCCGACGAAGCCGCCGACGCCGTGGACGCCGAAGGCGTCGAGGGAGTCGTCATAGCCGAGCTTGGCCTTGACGAAGGTCACCGTCCAGAAGCAGACCACGCCGGCGACGATGCCGATGACCAGCGCCCCGGTGGCGTCGACGAAGCCCGCTGCCGGGGTGATGGCGACGAGGCCGGCGACGGCGCCCGAGATGATGCCGAGAATGCTCGGCTTGCCGCGGGCGATCCACTCGGCGAACATCCAGGCGAGAGCCGCGGCGGCGGTGGCGACCTGGGTCGAGAGCATCGCCATGCCGGCACGGACGTCGGCGGCCGCGGCCGAGCCGGCATTGAAGCCGAACCAGCCGACCCAGAGCAGCGAGGCGCCAACCAGCGAGAGCACCAGGTTGTGCGGCGCCATGTTGTCGGTGCCGAGGCCGAGCCGCTTGCCGAGCACGATGGCGCTGACGAGGCCGGCGACGCCGGCATTGATGTGCACCACGGTGCCGCCGGCATAGTCGAGGACGCCGAGACCACCGAGGAAGCCGCCGCCCCAGACCCAGTGGGTGATCGGCGCATAGACGATGATGCTCCACAGGCCCATGAACCAGAGCATGGCGGAGAATTTCATGCGGTCGGCGAAGGCACCGCAGATGAGCGCCGGCGTGATGATGGCGAAGGTCATCTGGAAGACGATGAAGACCGATTCGGGGATCGTGCCGGTCGCCGAGTGGAGATCGAGGCCCGACAGGAAGAAGCGCCCGAAGCCGCCGACATAGGCGTTCAGCGATTCGCTGCCGTTGGGGGTGAAGGCGAGCGAGTAGCCGATGACCATCCAGATGAGCGACATCAGGCAGGTGATGGCGAAACTCTGCATGATCGTCGCCAGCACGTTCTTCTTGCGGACCATGCCGCCGTAGAAGAGCGCGAGGCCGGGGATCGTCATCAGGAGCACCAGCGCCGTGGAGGTGAGCATCCAGGCGGTGTCGCCGGAATTGATGGGGGAATCCTCGGCAAGGGCCGGACCCGCGAGAGCGAGCAATGCGGCGGCGCCGAGGAAGGGCAATCTCAGGATCCGGTTGTTCATGGAGGTCCTCCTGGCGGATCGGTTCGGGGAAGTGCCGGGAACGCGCGGGCTCTCGCTCAATTCGCGGCGGTTTGCAGACTGGAGAGAAAGTTCGTCGGTCATGGTGCCCTCGAGCGGCGGCGGGCTAGAGGGCATCGGCATCGACCTCGCCGGTGCGGATGCGCACGGCATGGTCGATGGAGAAGACGAAGATCTTGCCGTCGCCGATCTGGCCGGTCTTGGCGGCGCCGGAGATCGCCTCGACCACGGTGTCGGCCTGGTCGGTCGGCACGGCGACCTCGATCTTCAGCTTCGGCAGGAAGCTCACGGCATATTCGGTGCCGCGGTAGATCTCGGTATGGCCCTTCTGGCGGCCATAGCCCTTCACTTCCGTGACCGTCAGCCCCTGCACGCCGACCGCCGTTAGCGCGTCCCTCACCTCGTCAAGCTTGAACGGCTTGATGATGGCCATCACAATTTTCATGGCGTTGTTCCCGTAATCGTCCAGCGCCAGAGCGGCGTGGATGCCCGTGGATCGGTGAAGCCGGCTGCGCTCGCCGCCGCCGGCCCTGACCGGGGCGACAGGAATCAATCTCCGTGCCAGCCCGTACGGCTCGCGCCAAGCGATTGAATAGATTTGATATTTCCGATCAGGCGGCGGCGCGGCCGCGGGCCCACCCATTCAGTAGCACAAAATATGTGCAAACTCGCCGCTGTGACCAATCCGTAGGCGGCCCGTGCGGGAGGCGCCTAGCTTCCGCGCACCCGGATCAGGCCTTCCTGGGCCACCGAGGCGATCAGCCTGCCATCGCGGCTGAACAAACTGCCGCGGTTGAAGCCCCGCGCGCCCGAGGCCGAGGGGCTGTCCTCGGCATAGAGCATCCACTCGTCGGCCCGGAAGGGCCGGTGGAACCACATGGCGTGGTCGAGGCTCGCCGCCTGGACGTCGGGATCGAAAATGCCGCGGCCATGGGCGAAGAGCGAGGTGTCGAGAAGCGTCATGTCCGAGGCATAGGCAAGGACGCAGCGATGGATTTCCGGATCGTCGGGCAGGTGATCGGTGGCGCGTACCCAGATGTACTGGGCCGGGTCGAGGCGGTCCCGGCTGGTATAGTGGCGGACGTCCACCGGGCGGAGCTCCAGCGGCCGCGGCCGCTCCCAGTAGCGCCGCACCGGCTCCGGCGCCGCCTGCAGGAAGGCGGCCTTCAGCTCGGCTTCGCTCGGCAGGTCCTCGGGCGGCGGCACCTTGGGCATCTCGATCTGGTGCTCGAGCCCCGTCTCCTCGACCTGGAAGCTTGCCGACATGGCGAAGATCGCCGCCCCGTGCTGGATGGCCACCACGCGCCGGGTGGTGAAGCTCTTGCCGTCGCGGATGCGGTCGACCTCGTAGATGATCGGCACCTTGGGGTCGCCGGGCAGCATGAAATAGGCGTGGAGCGAATGGGCGGCGCGGCCCTCCACCGTGCGCGCGGCGGCGACCAGCGCCTGGCCGATCACCTGCCCGCCGAAGACGCGCTGCCAGCCCACCTGCGGGCTGCGGCCGCGGAAGAGGTTCTCCTCCAGCTTCTCCAGGTCAAGGATCGACAGGAGTGTGCCGACCGCCCCGCTTGTCATTTTTCTCTTCCCTGCCCAAGTGTCGTATAGGCTTTCGTCCATGGAGCGTTCGGACAATAGCATGCCGGTCCCGGAGAGCGTCGAGCGGCAGGACGTGGTGATTGCCGGTGGCGGCCATGTCGGCCTGACGCTGGCACTCGCGCTCCGCCGCGCCGCGCCCGGGATGTCGGTCACTGTGGTCGACGCGACGCCGGCCGGCGCGGTGCCCGACGGCCGCGTCTATGCCATCGCCGCGGCCGGCCGCCGCATGCTGGAGCAGCTCGGCGTCTGGGACGCGGTCGCCGCCGAGGCCCAGCCGATCCGCGACATGGTCATCACCGACAGCCGCACCCGTGACGTGGCGCGGCCGACCTTCCTCACCTTCGACGGCGCGACGGAGGAGGGTGAGCCCTTCGCCCACATGGTCTCCAACCATGCGCTCGTCGGCGCGGTGGCTGCTGCTGCCCGTGCCGGTGGCGTGACCATGGTGGCGCCGGACAGCGTCGCCGGCTTCGACGTCGGCGAGAGCGCCGTCTCCGTGCGCCTCGCCTCCGGCGCCTCGCTCGCCGCGCGGCTGCTCGTCGCCGCCGACGGCGTGCGCTCGAAGCTCCGCGACCTTGCCGGCATCCAGACCGTCGGCTGGGACTATGGCCAGTCGGGCATCGTCGTCACCGTCGGCCACGAGCGTCCGCACGGCGGCCGCGCCGAGGAGCATTTCCTCCCCGCCGGTCCCTTCGCCATCCTGCCGCTCACCGGCAGCCGCTCCTCGCTGGTATGGACCGAGCAGCGCGCCAATGCCGAGCGGCTGGTGAAGCTCTCGCCCTCCCGCTTCCAGGAGGAGCTCGAGATTCGCTTCGGCCATCACCTCGGCGCGCTCACGGTGCTCGACCGCCCGCGCGCCTTCCCGCTCGGCCTCACGCTCGCGCGTTCCTTCGTCCGTCCGCGCTTCGCGCTTGCCGGCGATGCCGCGCACGGCATCCACCCGATCGCGGGGCAGGGGCTCAATCTCGGCTTCCGCGACGTCGCCGCGCTCGCCGAGACGATCGTCGAGGCCCATCGCCTCGGTCTCGATCCGGGCTCGCTCTCGGTGCTCGAGCGCTACGAGCGCTGGCGCCGCTTCGACACATTCGAGATGGGCGTCACCACCGACGTCCTCAACCGCCTGTTCTCCAACGACAACCCGGCGCTCCGCATCCTCCGCGACGTCGGGCTCGGTCTGGTCGACCGCCTGCCGCCGCTGAAGAAGATGTTCATCCGCGAGGCCGCCGGCGCCGGCGGCGAACTGCCCCGGCTGCTGCGCGGCGAGGGGATTTGAGGCAGGGGACTTCACGCGCCCCCTCCACCGCGCTGCGCGCGGTCCCCTCCTCCGCTTCGCAGGGGAGGAACCGGGTCGCGACCTTGATGAAGGAGGTTCCTCCCCCGTTTACGGGGGAGGGGGACCATCCGAAGGATGGTGGAGGGGGCGCGTGAAGGGCTGCCTACCCCTCGATCACCCGCGCCTCGTCGGGGAGCATGATCGGGATGCCGTCGCGGATCGGGTAGGCGAGCTTCGCCGCGCGGCTGACGAGCTCCTGGCGGGCGGCGTCATATTCCAGCGTCGTCTTGGTCAGCGGACAGACGAGAATCTCGAGGAGCTTCGGGTCGGCCTGGCCGGCGGGGCGGGGGACCTCGGTCATCGCCGCCTCACTGCAGCGTGCGGCCGGCGGCGGCGTCGCGGGCGAGCGACATCTCGGTGATCGCGACCAGCGTCTCGGCGCGCGTCCGCAGGTCGGGCGCCTCGAGAAGCGCCTGCTTCTCCGCCGGCGCGAAGGGCGCCATCATGGCGAGCGCGTTCACCAGCATCTCGTTGGACGCCTCGCCCACCGTGTCCCAGTCGGCCTCGAGGTTATGCGCCTCGAGATAGGCCCGGAACGTGTCCAGGACGGCGATGCGATCGACCGAATCCGGCCGCTCGTCGGCGAAGTCCTCGGCATAGGGCCGCGCCGTCACGCGGCAGAGCCGGAAGGCGGCATCCGAGGGCACTTCCTCGACGATGCGGAAGCGCGAAATGCCGGTCAGCGTGATCGCATAGCGCCCGTCGCCGGTCTCGGCGAAGGAGGTGATCCGGCCGGCGCAGCCGATCGCGCGGAGCGCGGGGCTTTCGTCGTTCCCGGCGCGGTCCTCGGGCTGCACCATGCCGATGATCCGGTCGCCCGCCATCGCGGCCTCGACCATGGCGAGGTAGCGCGGCTCGAAGATGTTGAGCGGCATCTCCGCGCGCGGCAGGAGCAGGGCACCGGCGAGCGGGAAGACCGGCACGATCTTCGGCAGGTCGCCAGGCGAATTGTAGGAGACGTTGCCGGCCTTCAAGTCGCTACCTCAGGAGAACAGCATCGAGGAGAGCCGGCGGCGGCCGTAGAGCGTCGCCTCGTCGGCCGGCCCCCAGGCCTCGAAGAACTGGAGGAGCTGCTTCCTCGCCTTCTCGTCCTCCCAGGCCCGGTTGCGGCGGAAGATCTCGAGGAGCTGGTCGACGGCCGCCTCGCGGTCGCCCTTGCCGTTCTGGAGCAGCGCGAGGTCGAAGCGCGCGGCGAGGTCGGCAGGGTCGGCGGCGATGCGCGCTTCCAGCGGCGCCGCCTCGCCGAGCTTGCCGGTCTGCTCGGCGAGCTCGATCTGGGCGCGGGCCGCGGCGACCTTCGGGTCGCCGGCGGCGCTATCCGGGATGAGCGCCAGCGTCTGGCGGGCGCGCTCGACATCGCCGTGGGCGACCAGCGCTTGCGCGAGGCCGGCAGCGGCCGGCACCGATTGCGGATCGGATTTCAACGCCGCGCCGAAATGCTCGGCCGCGGCGCCGGTATCGCCGGCAGCGAGCAGCTCCTCGCCCTCGGCGACGAGCAGCTCCGCGTCGGACGGGCCGGCGGGGCCGGCGACGCGGTCGATGAAGGCCTTCACCTGCGCCTCGGGCTGCGCGCCGATGAAGCCGTCGACCGGCTGGCCGTTCTGGAAGGCGATGACCGCGGGGATCGACTGGATGCCGAGCTGGCCGGCAACCGAAGGATGGTCGTCGATGTTCATCTTGACCAGCCGCACCGCGCCCTTGGTGGCCGCGACCGCCTTCTCGATGATCGGCCCGAGGGTCCGGCAGGGGCCGCACCAGGGCGCCCAGAAGTCGACCAGGACCGGGCGCTTGCGGGATTCCTCGAGGACGTCCCTGGTGAAGGTCTGGGTGGTCGTGTCGATGACGGCTTCGGCCGCGCCGGGCACGGGAGCCGGGGCGAGGCCCGGAGCGACTGTGCTCATGATCTACCTGTCTGGGTCCAACTGCCTGGCATCGACCGGTCGCGCCGGCGCCGATGCTTGTGTGGTTTCGCCGGCTAAAATGGCGTCTCCGGCCGGGTTTTACAATTGCGCCACGCCTTCCGCGCGCGGCAGGTCGACGATCAGCGGATCGTGGCCGGTCGCCTTCAGGAACTTCAGGAGGTCGGCGGTGGCGATGGTGGTCGTCGCCGTATTGACCAGCGGATGGCAGTTGATGGTCGCATCCTTCGCGAGCCGGACGTCGAGAACGACCGTCACCCGCCGGCCGGTGTCGTTGATCGCCGCGAAGGCGGTCACCGAGCCGGGCGTGACGCCGAGCGATTCCATTAGGAGGTCCGGCTTGCCGAAGGAGACCCTGCCGCTCGCACCGATCAGGTTGTGCAATTGCTTCAGCTCGAGTTGCGCTTCCTCCGGCGCGACCACCAGGAAGAGGCGGTCCTTCTTGTCCTTGAGGAAGAGGTTCTTGGTATGGGCGCCCGGCACCGTGCCGCGGAGCGCCTGCGCCTCCTCGACGGTGAAGACCGGAGCATGCTCGATCGTCCTCGTCGCGATCCCAAGGCCGGCGAGGTACTCGAAGAGTTCGGCGGGGGTTCTTGCCATCGGGAGCGGATAGCCCGCGCCGCGGACGATCTCAAGCCGTCCCGCATGGCATCTCAAGGCGATTCCGGGCCCATTTCACCCCGTTTCGACGGAATGCACGGAGCCTGTTGCAATCCTCTCCGCGCTGGCGATATAAGGCGCCGGTCCAACCGGACGGCGTGAGCGGGTGTAGCTCAGGGGTAGAGCACAACCTTGCCAAGGTTGGGGTCGAGGGTTCGAATCCCTTCGCCCGCTCCAATTTCTCCTTCATAAATCAGTACCTTGTGCGGCGACGTCCGCTCCCCCTTTCGGCCTTGTCCGGATTGTGGGAATGCGGTGGAGGTCGACCGGTCCGCCATGCCGGCGCATGGACAGCCAGGACCTTCCTCATGAAGATCCATCTCTATACCAAGACCTGGAACGAAGAGGCTCTTCTACCCTTCTTCTTCCGGCATTACGACAATATCGTCGACCGCTACATCGTCTATGACGACGGATCGACTGACGCGACCTTGCCTATTCTGTCGGCGCATAGCCGCGTCGAGATCCGCAACCTGACAAGGACCAAGGCGCGATCCCAGGTATTGTCGTTTCAAGAGCTCAACGACAGCATGTGGAAAGAGAGCCGGGGGCAAGCGGACTGGGTCATCATGACCGCACCCGACGAACATTTATACCATCCCTGCGGCCTGAGGTTATATCTCTGGGCTTCAAGTAAAGCCGGCGCAACGGCCGTCCCGGCGCTGGCCTTCCAGATGCTCACCGACGTGTTTCCAGACCCCGACGAGCATCTTGCCGAGACGCGACGCCAGGGGGTCCAGCTCGACGACTACAACAAGCTGAATATATTCCGTCCGGATGCGCTCCTCGAGACGAATTTCGCCGTCGGGCGCCATACGGCAAGGCCGGTTGGAAAGGTCCGGTACCCGGCGAGGGACAGGGTCCTGCTGTTCCACTACAAGTTTCTCGGCAAGGAATACCTGCGCCGGCGATATGCCCAGCTCGATGCCCGCCGCGGCGAGATCGACCAGACGCAGAAATGGGGGCATCAATATGCCAGGCCGCCGGAGGAACTGGACCGGGAGTTCGAAGACCTCAGGCGCAGGGCGATCGACGTGCGCGGAAGAAGCGCGCGGCGGCTGAGCCGCCGCAAATGGTGGCGGCCCGAGCCGAGTTAGACCCTGTCATGCTGGACATAGGCGGGGTTGCCGAAGGCGACCACGTTCTCCGGAATGTTCCGGGTGACCACCGAGCCGGCGCCGATGAGCGCGTTGCGTCCGATCTCCACGCCGCCCATGATGGTCGAGCCGCTGCCGACGCGGCAGCCCTGACGAAACGTCGGCGGCGTGAAGGTGGTGGTGTAAGGCCATTCCATTGCGCGGTCGTCGATCGTGGATACGCCCGCGCCGATCTGGACGTGGTCCTCTATGACCGTGTGACCGGTAATGTGGGTGAGCGAGGAAATCCTCACCCTTTCGCCGATCGTCACGTCGTGCTGGATGCAGACGAGATGGGAGATGACCGTGTCGTCGCCGATCACCAACCGGCGGCGCGTCACGCAATTGTGCCCGATCAGTATCCGGCTTCCGATCCGCGCGCCGGTGCTGAGGACGACGCCGTCGCGGACGATCGTTCCCGGGCCGATCACCACCGGCCCGAACTCCTGCCCGTCGTCCTCCGCCGTGACTATTCGAACCGTCGCGGCAACCTTGCTGCCTTCGCCCATGACGAGGAGGCCGCGCGCGACCGCTTCGTCGCGGGAGAGCGATTGATCCATCTTGCTACCAGAATTTCCGGGTTTGACGTTCGGAGGCGGGTGTTCCGTCGCCCGGCCTCTGGAGGGCCATCTCATAGAGGTGCTCGCCGAGCCGGGCGCGCGCGACCTGCGAACGGAGCACGTCGGTGGTTCCATCCGCGATGCGCAGCCCGAGAAGATCGCGGTGACGCTTCGCCAGGCCGGTCTCGTCATCGTAGCCGGCTGCGCCGAAGACCGTCATCGCCCATTCCACGGCGCCGATCGCTATCTCCATCGTCTCGGCCTTCAACATGGCGGCGTCGACGATCGGCCAGATGCGAGCATCGAGCATGGCGGCGACGTCTTCCAGCAGCAGCCAGGCCATCCGCAGCTGCGCGATCCATCGTGCCAGCGCCTGTTGCAGATGGGAGAACCTGCCGATCGGTCCGCCAAAGGCGTGGCGGTCGCGCATGCGCGCTGCCGCCTGGTCGATGGCGGCCTGCGCGGAACCGATGGCGACGGCGGCCATCATCGTCCGCCAGTAGCTGAAGTGCCGGCGGAAGAGAGAGAAGCCCTGGCCCTCTCCGCCCACCCGCGCATTGGCGGGGATCCATGTCCCGGAGAAGTGCACCCGGCCCCAGCTGACCGAGTCGAGCCCGGCAGGCCGCATCCGCTCGATCTTCAATCCCGTCGTGTCGCGGGGAACGAGGAAGACCGTATTCGAAGGCTCCGCCGCCGGGCGTGCCGTTCTGGCGAACAGGATCAGGTGAGTGCATTCCTCGAGGCGGGAGATATATTGCTTCACCCCGTCGAGGACATATCCGCCGCCTTGCGGACGGGCCGTCGTCGCCAAAGCCCGCAGGTCCGATCCGACTTCCGGCTCGGTGATGGCGATCGCGCAATAGGCACGGGCCGCCGCGACATCGCTCAGCACCGGATCGAACCGTCGCGTCGAGACGAGGGTCAGCAGCCGGGCATGGCCGGCGCCGACAACGTCCCGGAGCTCCGCATCACGGTAGCCGCAAAGCCGGAAGAGTTCGGCCATTTCACCGGCGCGCCAGGCCGCCCCGCCGTGACGGGCGGGCAGGTCGAACCCGGCCCAGCCATGCAGGCCCTCGTGCGTTCGGAGCGCAACGGGATGCGGCCCGAAGAAGCGTCCGAGGACGGCGGAGAGACCGTCGGCGGCCTCCAGGGGGGTTCGCGGAGGCGGCCTGTGACGCTCTAGCACGTGCAGGATTTGATGCTGGGAAGAGCGGAGGGAAATGCCATGCGGCCAGCACGCGGCATTTCGCCTGGCCTGTCAAGGCGAGGGACACCCTCCGTGGTGGATGAGGTGCGGGGTAGCGCTTTGCCTCCTGCCCGGGCCGCAACGATCTGCCGCTGGCCGTTCGGCCGTCCGCGAGTGCCGGTTCGATCAGCCGGATCTCGTCGCCAGTATCTGCGATGCGGTTCCCGTGTCGGTGGCGAGCGCATTGATCAGGCCGCTGCGCGCCGCACCGAGAATGCTGACCGCCTTGCTGGCCGCGGCGGCGACGCCGATGCGGATGGGCACCGAAACGAGCTGCTCCTCGCTGATTGAGAAGAGCATCGCTTCGTCCCGCCAATGGACGCGCTTGCCATTGGCGTCGAAATAGCGGAGCAGCACGTCGCCGACGGCATGATCAATGGCGGGATCGTTCGGCGTGACGGCCGCGTCGTTGCTCGAATGGGTGCCGCCATGCGGCCGCCCGACGCCCACGATTACGGCATCGAGGCGGTTCCACAGGTCGAGACTGTCCCGGATGCGGGCGTCCTTGCTGAGCGCGCGGCGCGCCTCGCTGGCGAGCAGGTAGGGGACATGCAGGAACTTAGGCAGGCCGCCGAGCTGGGCTGCGGCAAGGCGGGCGATCTCGCCGATCTGGAATTGCGGCGCCGCTTCCGGGATGCCGCCGCAGAGGGGCACCGTGGTGACGCCATGTATCTTGGGCAGTCCGACCTGGATTACCTCCCAGACCGTGCGACCCCAGCCGATCCCGAGGGTCGATCGCGGTCCGAACCTCGCCTGCTTGAGCAGGCGGCCGACGGGATCGGCAAGCGCCGCGAGGCTTCCGGGCGCCGGCGCGCTCGGCGCGAGCGCGACATGGGCGAGGCCGAGGGTCTCGCGCAGCTCCTCGGCGAGCTCGTCGGTGCCGATCGAGTCGGCGATCTCGATGCGCACTATCCCCTCCTCGCGCGCGCGCCGGAGGAGGCGCGACACCGTCGCGGTCGAGAGCTTCATCTGCTCGGCAATCTCGCGCTGCGAGAGGTCCTTCTCGTAGTGCAAGCGGGCGACGGTGTGGAGCAGGGTGCGGGAGGCGGGCGAGGGAGCGTCCATAATTGACTATTGCAATTTCCTTCTGGAACAAGTTACATCAGCCCGGCGCGCATGGCCAGTGATCCATTCGCAATAACGCACGCCATGCGCCGCCAGGAAACGCTAAGCCCCTACAAGTCGGGAGGGAATACATGAACGCTCGCAAAGCACTGCTCTCTTGCGCAGCCGCGGCCGTCGTCGTGGCACTGGCCGGTGCTTCGGCCCAAAGCGCGGACAAGAAGACGATCGCGCTGGTCTATGGCATCAAGGGCGACGCCTTCTACGTGACCATGGAGAAGGGCGCCAAGGCCAAGGCGGCCGAGCTCGGCGTCGACCTGATCGCCGATGGCCCGTCGCAATGGAACCCGGCGATCCAGACGCCGATCGTCGATGCCATGATCGCCCGCAAGGTCGACGGCCTCATCGCCGTCCCGAACGACCCGCAGGCCATGATCCCGGCGTTGCAGCGCGCCAATGACGCCGGCATCCCGATCGTCACCACCGATCAGTACATCGGCGACGGCGACTATGCGAAAGGCTCGGTGACCTTCCCGCTCAGCTACGTCGCGTCGGATAATTTCGGCGGCGGCAAGCTCGCCTGCGAGACGCTGATCAAGGGGATGGGCGGCAAGGGCACGCTCTACGTCCTCGTCTCGACGCCGAACGTGCCCTCGGACGTGGCGCGCCGCGACGGCTGCCTCGAAGCGGTGAAGGCGGCCGGCGACGGCGTCAAGCTCGCCGGTGTCGACTACACGCAGAGCAATGCCACGATCGCCACCACGCAGACCCAGGCGGCGCTGCAGAAGGATCCGACCATCGGCGCGATCTTCGGCGGCAATCTCTTCAGCGCGCAGGGAGCCTCGGCGGCCGTCAAGACCGCCAACCTGGCGGGGGCGGTGAAGATCGCCAGCTTCGATGCGCCGGAGCAGGCAATCGACGACCTGCGCAACAAGGTGGTCGACATCGTCATCGCGCAGCAGCCGGCGCTGATCGGCGCAACCGCGGTGCAATACATCGTCGATGCCCTCAACGGAAAGACGGCCGACATCCCGAAGAAGCTGGCGACGCCCTTCGTCGTCATCACGCGCGAAAACGTCGACTCGCCGGAAGCCCAGGCGGCAATCTACAAGAGCGAGTGACGAAGAGGCCCATCACCGTCGGGTTCTCCCTCCCGCATGAGGATGTAGGATGACTGTCCAGTCGTCTGGGGGCGTCGGCTCTGCCGACGCCCCGGCCGCCGCGACCCGGTTCCTGAAGCTGCTCGGCCGGGTCTGGGCCTGGCTGTTCCTGCTCGCGCTGGTGCTCTTCTTCAGCGCGACGACGCCGCACTTCTTCGATCTCTTCAATTTCCAGGCCATGGGCGCGAACATGGCCATCGTGCTCGTGCTGGCGCTCGGGCAGACCTTCGTCATCATCACCGGCGGCATCGACCTCTCGGTCGGCTACGTGATGGGGCTCGCGACCATCGTCATATCGCTGATCATGCAGCACATGGTCGGCCAACCGCTGCCGGTGGCGCTGCTTGCCGGAACGGCGGGGGGACTGGCTGTCGGCCTGGTCGCCGGCCTGTTCAATGCCTTCGTCGTCGCCCGCCTCGGCGTCTCGCCCTTCATCGCCACGCTCGGGACGCTCGGCATCGCGCAGGGACTCGCCTACGTGCTCTCGGGCGGCCCGCCGGTCAGCATCCCGATCCCCGGCCTCGGCCAGCTCGGCAACGGCTACGTCGCCTATTGGCACGCCCAGTTCGGCCTCAGCTTCTTCGAGATGCCCGCCGGCGTCACCGGCCCGGAGGTGCGGAACGTCTCGGGCTTCATCCCGCTGCAGCTCCTCTATGCCCTCATCCTCACGGGCCTCTGCGCGTGGCTGCTCTCCTCGACCCAGTTCGGACGCCACGTCTATGCCATCGGCGGCAACGCCAAGGCGGCGCTGCGGGCGGGCATCCCGGTGAAGCGCAACCTGATGAAGGTCTACGTGCTATCTTCGGTGATGGCGGCCGTCGCCGGGCTCATGTACGTGCTCCGCTATACCGGCGGCGTCGCCAATTCGGGCGACGCGCTGCTTCTCTCCTCGATCGCGGCCATCGTCATCGGCGGCGCCTCGCTCTTCGGCGGCGAGGGGCGGATCACCGGCACGCTGGTCGGTGCGATGATCATCGCCGTGATCCAGAACGGCCTCGTCCTCTACGGCATCGATCCCTTCTGGCAATATGCCGCGGTCGGTGCGGTGATCATCCTGGCGGTGCTCGCCGACCAGGCCAAGCTGAGGATCGCGCGATGAGCGCGGCGATGGCGATGCCGGCGCCCGTCCTGTCCTGCCGCGGCGTGGTGAAGCGCTTCGGCGGCCTGGTCGCGGTCAACAATGTCGACCTCGACCTCGCGCCGGGCGAGGTGTTGGCGCTGGTCGGGGACAACGGCGCCGGGAAGTCGACGCTGGTGCAGACGATATCGGGCGTCTTCCGCGCCGATGGCGGCGCCATCCACCTCAACGGCGAGAAGCAGGTCTTCGCGTCGCCGGAGGATGCGCGCCGCGCCGGGATCGAGACGATCTACCAGGACCTCGCGCTCTGCGACAATCTCACGGCCGCCGACAATATCTTCCTCGGCCGCGAGATCCGCACGCGTCGCCTCGGCTTCCTGCCGGGCATAGACGAGTCGCAGATGCGCGAGAAGGCGAAGACGGTGCTCGACGAGCTCCACATCCGCATCCCCGACCTCGACGCACCGGTGCGCTCGCTCTCGGGCGGGCAGCGGCAGGCGGTGGCGATCTCGCGGGCGGTCTACTGGCAGGCGCGCATCATGATCATGGACGAGCCGACCGCGGCGCTCGGCGTGCCCGAACAGCGCAAGGTCATGGACCTCATCCGCATGTTGAAGGGCCGCGGCACGCCTGTCATCCTGATCAGCCACAACATGCAGGACGTATTCGAGATTTCGGACCGCATCTTCGTGATGCGGCGCGGCAGCAAGGCGGGTGACTTCGTCACCGCCCGGACCGAGCCGAACGAGGTGGTCCGCACCATGATCGGCGGATAGAAAGCAGGACGACATGAGCAAGTTCACAACCGCGGAGCTGCGCGGCTTCCAGCAGGTATGCACGGCCGACGGTGCCATGGTGGCGATCGCCTGCGACCAGCGCGGCGGCATGCGCACGCTGCTCGCCGCCGATCCGGAAGCACAGAAGGCGATCACCGATGCCGACCTCGGCAAGGTGAAGTCGGACATCGTGCAATATCTCGGCGCGCATGCCTCGGCGGTGCTCCTCGATCCGGTCTGCGCGGTGCCCGGCGTGGTCCAGGATGGGACGCTGCCGCGCGACGTGGCGCTCCTCATCGGGCTCGACGCTTCCGGCTACGATACCGATCCGTCCGGCCATCGCCTGTCGCGCCTCGCCAAGGGCGTCGGCGCGCGCCAGGTGCGCGAGCTCGGCGGCACGGCGGGCAAGATCATGGTGTATCTCCGCCCCGACCGTCCGCAGGCGAACGAGCACAACCTCGAGATCCTCAGGCATTGCATCGAAGATTTCGCGCGCGAGGACATGCTCCTCGTCGTCGAATTCCTCACCTACCCGCTGGAGGGCGAGGACAAGACCACCCACGCCGCGATGATGCCGGAACTGGTCGAGGGCGGCGTGCGCCTCTCGCTCGATTGCGGCGCCAAGCTTCTTAAGGTGCCGTTCCCCGGTACGGCGGAATCCTGCGGGCGCATCCATGCCATGGCGGCGGGCGTGCCGTGGACGATCCTGTCGGCGGGCGTCGATCATTCGACCTTCCTCGGCCAGGTGAAGACCGCGGTGGCCGCAGGCGCCGCGGGCGTGATCGCAGGACGCGCGCTGTGGAAGGACTGCATCTCGCTCGACCGCTCGGTCACCCGCGAGCGGCTCACGAACCTCGCGCTGCCGCGCCTCCGCGAGATCCACGCGGTGGTGAAGGAAGGCCGGCAGGCGCGCAAGAGCGCCGCCTGACCATGGAGGCGATCGGAATCGACGTGGGCGGCACCAATCTCCGGGTCGCCCGCGTCGATTCGGAAGGCCGCATCGCCGTGACATGCGGGGCGCGGACGACGGGCGATCCGGCCGCGGCCCTCGCCGACATGCGGGCTTTGGTGCGCGAGGTGGACACGCCGGTGGTCCGCGGCATCGGCGTCGGCATTCCGGGCCGCGTCGACGCCGCCGCGCGGAAGGTGCTGTCGGGCGGCTTCCTCGACCTCTCGCGGGTCGACCTGGTCGAGGCGCTCGAGCGCGAAACGGGCAGGCCGGTCATCCTCGACGGCGATGCCAATCTTGCGCTCGTCGCCGAATGGCGCTTCGGTGCGGCGCGAGGCACGAAAAACGTCGTGATGATCACGATCGGGACCGGAATCGGAGGCGCGGCGCTGCTCGGCGGCAGGATATTGCGCGGGCGGATGAGCGGCGGACAGTTCGGGCACGTCACGGTCGAAGCAGGCGGGCGCGCCTGCGCCTGCGGTCGAACGGGATGCGTCGAGACAACGAGTTCCGGCACCGCCCTCGGCCGGCTCATCGCCGAGGCGGGGATGCCGGCCGATACGCGGGTGGAAACGCTTCTCGCCGATGCGCGGCGAGGTGATGGTGCGGCGCTCGCGCTCCTCGGGCGCTGGGCAGCGCCGCTTCGCGCCGCGATCGACAGCCTCGTCGCGGTGCTCGATCCGGAGCGCGTGGTGCTCGGCGGCGGCCTCGGCTGGGCGGCCGTGGCAGCGCTCGACTATGCGCCCGCGCTCTCGCCCTGGTACCAGTCGCCGGTGGTGGCGGCCGAGCTCGGCGACCGGGCCGGCGTGATCGGCGGCGCCTGGGCGGCGATGAACCCGGAAGCGGTGGCGCCGTGAAGCGGGCCATCCTGGTCAATGGCGTGCCGGCGAGCGGCAAGAGCACCGTGGCGCGCGCGCTCGCCGATCGCTGCGGCTGTTCGCTCCTGGCGCTGGACACGATCAAGGAGCCGTTCTTCGAGGCATTGGGGTCCGTCGACCGTGATCTCAACCGCAAGCTCGGCCGCGCCGCCTATGCCGCGATCTTCGACCTCATCGGCGCATTTCCCGACGGGATGGTCACCATCGTCGAAGCCTGGTTCGGCTTCCAGCCGCCGGAGGTGCTTGCCGGGCACGTTGCCCGCGCCGGCCTCGGCGCCGCGGTCGAAATCTGGTGCCACGCCCCGCCTGAGGTGATCGGTGCGCGATACGCGGCGCGGGTGCCGCTCCGTCCGCCGCAGCATCCCGGGCTCGACTACGTGCCGGAGCTCGTCGCGCTTGCCGGCCGCGCGCAGCCGCTGGGCGCCTATCCGCTATTGCCGATCGACACCACGGCGCCGCTCGACCTCGACATCTGCTGCGCTTTCCTGAAGCAGGCGGGCTTTCCGGTCGACTGACGGAACCCGGCGCACGCCGCGATCACGCCACGCGGTCAGCGCGGCGATTCGGCCTTGTAGGCGGAGAGGAGTTCGGCAAGCTCTTCGAGCGACTTTCCCGTTCCCATCGTCATCAGGCTGAAACGGCCATAGCCGAAGGCACGATTGGCCGCGGCGAGGATCCGGATGGGCAGGCCCAGCGTCAGCGGGCCGGTCACCGTCTCGTCCACGTCGTACATGATCGCGGCTCCACGGAAATAGACCTCATGGCGCCAGGACAGCGCCGGCCAGGGTATGAGCCTGTCGGAGACGCCGGCATCCCGCAATCCTTCCGGCCCGATGGTGAGGAGCGGGCCCCTGATCCGGGCCCGGGCGAAGGAGAGCACGCCGAGTATCGTCCCGACCAGGGTGATGAACAGGCCAAGGCCCACCATCAGGGTGACATACCAACCCTCCTCGCCGAAGCCGGCGCCATGGGTCGCGAAGGCGAGGCCGAGGAGGGCGCTCGCGACCCAGAACACGCCGAAGGCGCGGGCGACGCCGGGGCTGTTGGGTACGACGAGGATCGGCGCGGAGGTATCCATCCCGCCCCCCGCCTATCGTCGATGGCGCCGGACGGTCACCACCAGCGTCGCCGCACGAGCACGAAAAAGACCGGGACGAAGAACACCCCGACCAGCGTCGAGGCGAGCATGCCGCCGAGCACGCCGAAGCCAATGGCGTTCTGGGCGCCGGATCCGGCGCCGGTGGCGAGCGCCAGCGGCAGCACGCCGAGGATGAAGGCGAGCGACGTCATGACGATCGGGCGTATGCGCATGCGCGCCGCCTCGAGGATGGCCTCGGCGACGCTCCTGCCCTGCGCTTCGAGGTCGCGCGCGAATTCCACGATCAGGATCGCGTTCTTGGCGGCAAGGCCGATCGTGGTGAGCAGCCCGACCTTGAAATAGACGTCGTTCGATTGGCCGAAGAGCCAGGCCGCCAGCAGCGCGCCGAAGGCGCCGATCGGCACGGCGAGGATCACCGAGATCGGGATGGACCAGCTCTCGTAGAGCGCGGCGAGGCTGAGGAAGACGACGAGGATCGAGACCGCGTAGAGGACCGTCGCCTGCGAGCCTGCGAGCCGCTCCTGGTAGGAGAGCCCGGTCCATGACTGGGTGTAGCCGCCGCCGAGGCCGGCGACCAGTTCCTCCATCCGGTCCATGGCGGTGCCGGAGCTGAGCCCGCTGGCCGCCGCGCCCTGCACCTGCACCGCGGGCGTGCCGTTGAAGCGGGCGAGCTGCGGCGGGCCCTTGGTCCATTCCGTCCGGGCGAAGGCGCCGAAGGGCACCATCTCCCCGTTCGTGTTCCGCGCGTACCACTGCATGACGTCCTGCGGCTGCATGCGGAACGGCGCATCGCCCTGGACGTAGACCGGCTTGATCTCGCCATTGTAGATGAAGTCGTTCACCGAGGTGCCGCCGAAGGCGGTGGAGAGAATGGCATTGGCGGCGGCGAGGTCGACGCCGAGCGCGCCCGCCTTCTGCTGGTCGATGACCACCCGCAGCTGGCTCTCCGTCGTGTTCGAGCTCGCCCGGGCGCCGCTCACGGCGCCGCTATGGTTGGCGAGCTGCGCCAGCTGGTCGGCCGCGGCGGCAAGCGCCTCGCGTCCCTTGTTGCCGGCATCCTCCAGGTACATGGTGAAGCCGCTCGACTGGCCGAGGCCTTGGATGGCGGGCGGGGCGAGCGCGAAGATCTGGGCGTCGCGGATCTGCTGGAAATAGGCCGAGGCGCGCGCCGCCACCGCCTTTGCCGACAGCGTCGAGCTCCCGCGCTCGGCAAAGTCCTTGAGCCGGACGAAGGCCATGGCGGCATTCTCCCCGCTGCCTCCGAAGCCGAAGCCGAGGGTGGTGAAGACGCTCGCCACCGCGTCCTTCTCGTGATTGAGGAAATAGTCCTCGACCAGATCGATCACCGCCTGCGTGCGGGCCGCATTGGCTCCCGTCGGCAGCGTGATCTGCGTCATCAGCACGCCCTGGTCCTCCTCGGGCACGAAGGACGAGGAAAGGTTGGCGAAGACCCAGTAGACCGCGGCGCAGATCACGGCGAAGACGACGAGCATGCGCAGCGGCCAGCCGATGACGCGCCGCACCGAGGCGACATAGCCGCCGGTGGCGGCGACGATGCCGCGGTTGAAGCCGCCGAGGAGCCGCGCGATGCCATGGGCCCCGCCGTGCGCCGGCACCGGCTTCAGGATCGTGGCGCAGAGCGCCGGGGTGAGGACGATCGCCACCAGGACCGAGAGGATCATGGCCGAGGCGATGGTGACGGCGAACTGGCGGTAGATGACGCCGACCGAGCCGCCGAAGAAGGCCATCGGGATGAACACCGCAGTCAGGACCAGCGCGACGCCGATCAGCGCCCCGGTGATCTCGCCCATCGACTTCTCGGTCGCCGCGCGGGGCGGCAGGCCTTCCTCGCGCATGATGCGCTCGACGTTCTCGACGACGACGATGGCGTCGTCGACGAGTAGGCCGATGGCGAGCACCATGGCGAACATGGTGAGCATGTTGATCGAGAAGCCGAGCGCCGCGAGGATGCCGAAGGTGCCGAGCAGCACCACCGGGATCGCGATCATCGGGATGAGCGTCGCGCGCAGGTTCTGCAGGAAGAGGAGGAGCACGACGAAGACGAGGACGACGGCCTCGATGAGCGTCTCGATGACCTTCTCGATGGATTGCTCGACGAAGGGCGTGGTCTCGTAGGAATAGGCGACGGTCACGCCTTCGGGCAGCGTCGGCGCGAGCTTGTCGAGCTCGGCGTGGACGGCATTGGCGGTGGTGATCGCATTGGCGCCGCTCGCCAGCTGCACGCCGAAGCCCGCGGCGGGCTTGCCGTTGAAGGTGGAGCTGGAGCCGTAGGAGGCGAGGCCGATCTCCACCCGCGCGACGTTGCCGAGGCGCACGGTCGAGCCGTCGGCGGCGATCTTCAGCGTGACCGCCCTGAACTGGTCGGCGGTCTCGAGAAGGCTCTGGGCGGTGAGCGTGGCGAGAAGCTGCTGGCCACTGACCGCCGGGGAGGCGCCGATCTTGCCGACCGAGACCTGGACGTTCTGCGCCTGAAGGGCGGAGATGACGTCGGCCGGGGTCAGCTGGAACTGCTGCAGCTTGGTCGGGTCGAGCCAGATGCGCATGGCATAGCTCGAGCCGAAGGACTGGATCGATCCGACGCCGTCGACGCGCTCGATGCGGTCCTGGATGCGGCTCGACATGATGTCGGCGAGCTGCTGCGTCGTGTAGCGGCCGTCCTCCGAGACGATGTTGCCGATCATTAGGATGCCGGAAGGCGAGCGCGAGACGGTGAGCCCGGCGCTCTGCACCGAGTCGGGAAGCTGGCGCTCGACGCGCGACAGCTTGTTCTGCACCTGGACCTGGGCGGTGTCGGGATCGGTGTCGTTGGAAAAGGTGAGCGTGATCGAGGCGGAGCCGGTCGACGAGCTCGATTCCATGTAGAGGAGCCCGTCGAGCCCGGTCATCGCGGATTCGATCGTGGTCGTCACCGAGTTCTCGACCGCCTCGGCGCTGGCGCCGGAATAGGTCGCGCCGATGCGGATCGTGGTCGGGGCGATCTCCGGATATTGCGAGATCGACAAGGAATAGATGCCGAGCGCGCCGCCGAGCATGGTGACGATGGCGAGCACGGTCGCGAAGATGGGCCGTGCAATGAAGAAGCTGGCGAGCGACCGGCGCGGCGCCGTGGCGGTGAGGACGTCGCTCATGTCACTGGCCCGCCGCGGGCGCCGCCGCCTCGATGCTCTGGCGTATCACGCCGTTTGCGTCGATCGTCACCTCGAGCGGCTGGACGGCCGAGCCCTCCGATATCTTCTGCAGGCCGTCGACGATCACCTGGTCGCCCTCGTCGATGCCGGCCGTCACGATCCAGGTATTGTCCACGCTGCCATCGACGGTAAGGACACGGGTGGCAGCCTTGCCGCCCTCGGCGACGAGCACCGTCGGATTGCCGTTGGCATCGAAGGTCACGGCGCGCTGCGGCACGAGGAAGGCCCTCGGGTTGCTGCCGAGATCGACCTTGGCGCGCACGAACATGCCGGGAAGCAGGACGCGCCGCGGATTGGGGAAGCTGGCGCGCAGCGAGAAAGTGCCGGTCGATTCGCTCACCACCACGTCGGTGAGGGTCATCTTGCCCGCCTCGCCATAGGCGCTCCCGTTCTCCAGGGTCAGATGCACCGCGGGAGGCTGCCCGGGCCCGCCGCCCTTGAGGGCACCGGCCTCGACCGCGGCGCGGATGCGGAGGAGGTTGATGCTGGTATCGACCAGGTCGACATAGGCGGGGTCGAGAAGCCGGACGGTGGCGAGCGCCGTCGTCTGCGCCGCCGTCACCAGGGCTCCCTGGGTCACTGCCGAGCGGCCGATGAGGCCGGAGATCGGCGCCTTCACCTTGGTGAGGTCGAGGTTGATCTCCGCCGCCTGCAGCGAGGCGTTGGCGCTTGCCGCGTCGGCCTTTGCCTGGACGAGGGCGATCCGCGCATCCTCGAGGTCGCTCGCCGAGACATTGGCGCCGAGCTTGACGTAGCGGTCGTATTTCGCCTGCGCGCTGGTGACCGATGCCTCGGCCCGTTCGAGGGCCGCCTGGGCGACGGCCACGCTCGCCTTGTAGGAAGCGTCGTCGATCTCGTAGAGGATATCGCCGGCCTGCACCTGCGCGCCCTCCCGGAAGTTGATCGTCCGCACGATGCCGCCGACCTGCGGCCGCACCTCGGCTTCCTGCGAGGCGGTGACCCGTCCCGCCAGCTCGACGGTGAAGGGCACCGCCTGGGGGTGCATCGTGACGACGCCGACCTCGACCGGCCCCGCCGCCGCGCCGGGCGCCCCGGGCGGTCCCGGCTGTGCCTGTGCCGCCGAGGCGAAGGCGAGGCAGGCAATGGCAAGAAGCCCGCTCCGAAACCGCACGACCATTTTTCCTCGTCGTCCCTGTTGATTGGAGTCCAGCCTATCCCTGCCGGCACGGACCTGAAAGAAACGTGACCGATAGGCCCGGATAGCGGCGCAGGAGTAGCACAATGATGCACGGATCGCGCCATCGCCGGCGGGATCGCATGGCCGAGGTGCGGAGGTCGCCGGCGGGCCGGCATTGCAACAGGGGCCCGCTCATCTATGCTGGCGAGGCCAGCCATCGGCCGCGCTCCCCTTGAATTCGCCGTCCCTGCGCCGTCCCTGCCTTTCCGCTCCGCCGGCCTTTCGCCACGCCAGGCGACCTGGAGTACCGAGTGTCGTGCGCAAGTTTGCGACCTTCGCTGTCCTCCTCCTTGCCGGCCTGCTGCCGGCCGGCTGCATCGGGCAGGCGTCGCTTCCGCCCGATGTCGCTCCCGTCCGGCTTCCCATCCAGGCGACCGAGCGCATCCCGGTCAATATCCGGACCTCGTGGCAGGCGCTGACCGGCGCCATCGAGGCCGCGATCCCCCGTTGCGCCGGCGCCAGCGCGGACGGGACCTGCCCGGAGGGGGCGTCCGAGGACCAGTTCGTCTTCCGGCACGAGGACGACTGGCTGGCGATCGACCGAAGCATGCTCGGCCAGCCAATGGGCGTGCGCATCGCGGTGTGGCGGGTGAGCCCGATCGCGGTTGCCGTTTCCGGAAACCACGTGACGGCGTCGCTGAAACTCCTCTATCGGATGCGGGTCGGGTTGATGAGCGGCCGGCAGCTTGCGAGTTGCGGCCTTGGCGAGGCACCGCGGGAACTGACGGTGAAGCTCGACGGCGACCTGCGTTTCGCGCCGCAATGGTACCTCGATCCCGATTTCCGGTTGAGCCTGGTGCCCGGCGCGCGTTGCGCCGTCAGCTTCCTCGGCATCGACGTCACCGATGCGGTGATGAAGCCCGTGCGCAAGGTTCTCCAGGAAGAGGCCGACGATGCGGCGGGGCGTATCCGCGAGGTCAGCGACGTCCGTGAGTTGGCGGCTGCGTTCTGGACGCGCCTCAACCAGCCCATGGCGATCGGCGAGGGGGCCTGGTTCCTGCCCAACCTGTCGGAAGTCCATATCCAGCCGCCGCAGACGTCGGCGGACGGGCGCTATCTCGGCGCGACCGTCGCGGTCGAGGGCGTGCCGAAGGTCGTCATCGGCGCCCGTCCGGTGCCGGCCGTCACTCCCTTGCCGACGCTCACCGAGGGGCCGGTGGCTCCCGTCTTCAGCGTCAAGGTGAGGGGCTTCATAAGCTATCCCGAGGCCGCCGCCATCGTCCGCGAGCATCTGGCCAGCGCGCTCGCGGCGCAGAACCTGCCGGCGATACGCCTCGCCAGCGTGAGCATGAGCGGACGGGGCGAGAACGTCGTGGTGGCATTGCAGGTGCACGGCTTCCTGTCGGGCAAGTTCTATCTTTTCGGCGTGCCCCGATTCGAGAGCACCAGGGGAAGCATGGCCGGCGGCAAGCTCACGCTCGACCATCCGCGCTTTTCGTTCACCTCCGACGGCCCGTTCACCACGCTGGTGCTTTCCTTCGTCCGCCAGCGCATCCAGAGAGACCTCGAAGCGGCAGCCTGGTGGGACGTCACGCCCGAGCTCCAGAGGGCGATGCCCGGCCTCGAAGCCGCCCTGAACCGGGAGCTGACGCCCGAGGCCCGGCTCGAGGGCCGGTTGACCGAGTTCGGCCCCGGCGAGGTAAGGGTGGGCCCGGACGGGCTCGAGGCCTGGTACCGGCTCGGCGGGCAGATCGGGGTCGTCGTGGCGCCGCTCAACTAGCCGCGCGGCCCGGCGGAACCGGCTAGTCGGCCGGGATCGGCGGCCGCGGCTCGCGGCTCGCGAAGCGCAGCCCGGCCTTCAGGTGCCGGCTCATGTGATAGGCATAGGCGATGCGGTCGCGCGCCTCGATGGCGGCGATGATGTCGCGGTGCTCGAGATAGGTGCCGTCGAGCGCGACGCGTACGGATTTGCCGAGCTGCATGAGCCGCATGATGATCGGACGGATGATCCCGTAGACGTCGGACAGCGTCCGGTTGCCGGCGGTCTCGACCAGGATGGTGTGGAAGGCGAAGTCGAGCTCGGTGGCGCGGCGGACGTCGGCGGCGAGCAGCTCCTCGTTGACCCGGCGCAGCTCGGCGATGGTTGCCGCATCGATCCGGGCGAAGAGCGCATCGGCGAGGTTGATCTCGATCAGGCGCCGGAAGCCCTGCACGTCCTCGAAGGTCTCGGCCGATATGTCGAGGCCGAAGGAATAGAGGTCCATCGCCGCATGCCAGCGGCGATCGGTGATGACCGTGCCGATTTTCTGGCGCGACTCGACGATGCCATAGGCCTTGAGGATGCGGATCGCCTCACGGATCGTGTTGCGCCCGGTGCCGAACATGGCGGCGAGCGCCATCTCGGTGGGCAGCACGTCGCCCACTTTCAGCGACCGGCTGCGGATCAACGCGCGGATGGATCCGACCGCGTGATCGACGGCCGAGCCATGTTCCGCGCCGCCTTCCCCTTCCCCGCCCGTCACCTCGGAATCCATATCGTCTGTGCTTGCTCGCATCCCCATCAAAGCATTCTCTCCCGCCAGATTCATCTGTAGGACATTTGCGGGACAATTTGCCGCATACCAGAGCGTGGATGCGAGATTTACAACGGGTTCACGCGGATTTTATCCCACAAATAAAGAAAAAAGCGGGGGAAAATGCTGGAAGCGTGGCGCTGGTTCGGACCGGGCGATCCCGTCACGCTGGATCATGCGCGCCATGCCGGTGCCAAGGGTATCGTAACCGCGCTGCATCACCAGTACGACGGTCGAACCTGGACCAGCAACGACATCCTTGCCCACAGGAAACTCGTCGAGGATGCCGGGCTCGTCTGGTCGGTCTGCGAATCGATCCCGATGAACGATTCGCTGAAGCTGCGGACCGGCAACTGGCGCCGCTATCTCGACAATTGGAAGGACACGCTCGCCAATCTCGGCCGCGCCGGTGTTCCCGTCGTCTGCTACAACTTCATGCCGATCCTCGACTGGATGCGCACCGACCTGATGTACCGGGTCGAGTCGGGGGGCTATGCCGTGCGCTTCGACCGCATCGCCTTCGCCGCCTTCGACCTTCTCGTTCTCAAGCGGTCCGGCGCCGAGCGCGACTATTCGCCCGAGGTCATCCGTCTCGCCGAAGCGAAGCTGAAGGCGATGACGCCGGACGAGCTGGCCAAGCTCGAGGCCAATATCATCGGCGTCTTCCCGGCGCGCGAGGAGGTCTATTCCCGCGACGGCGTGCTGAAGCGCATCGCCCAGTTCGCCGAGCTCGACGTGGCGGCGCTCCGCGGTCACCTCGTCGATTTCCTGCGCGAGGTGCTCCCCGTCGCCGCCGATGTCGGCGTGCGCCTCGGCATTCACGCCGATGATCCGCCCTACCCGCTCTTCGGCCTGCCGCGCATCGTCTCGACGGCCGACGACCTGCGCGCCATCCTTGCCGCCTTCGACGTTCCCGAGAACGGCCTCACCTTCTGCGTCGGCTCGCTCGGCGTCCGGCCCGACAACGACCTCGTCGCCATGGTCCGCGAATTCGCGCCGCGCATTCATTTCGCGCATCTGCGCAACGTCAAGCGCGAGCCGCACGGCTCCTTCTTCGAGGCCGACCACCTCGACGGCGATTCCGACATGGTCGCGATCGTCGACGCGCTCCTCGGCGAGGAACGCGCGCGCCGCAAGGCCGGCCGCCGGGACCACCAGATCCCGATGCGCCCCGATCACGGACACCTGCTCGTCGATGACATCGGCAAGGTGGTCAACCCCGGCTACTCGTGCATAGGCCGGCTGAAGGGCCTCGCGGAGCTTCGCGGCGTCATGCGTGCCCTCGATTTCAAGGCCGGCCTGGGGCCGGGCAATCGGCCGGTCACGGGCTGAAAGGCCGCCGAGACGGAAGGAATGCGCCGCAGAGAGGCGCGGACGGGATCGTCGCCCGAACACGACGCGAAGCAAGAAAACGGAGGAAGTGGAATGTCGTTCCTGCTCGATCGTAGAAAGTTCCTGCTCGGGGCCGCCGGTGCCGGGCTCGCCGCTGGCGGCCTCATCAGCTTTCCCTTCGGCCTTGCCCAGGCCGCCGAGACCAAGCCGATCACCGACCGCAAGCTGAAGATCGCTCTCTCCAACTCCTTCATCGGCAACAAGTGGCGCCTGACGATGGAGAACCTCTTCAAGTCGGCCCTGCAGATGGAGCCCTACAAGTCGGAGGTCGAGGGCAGCTGGTTCAACTCGGGCAACGACGTCAGCAAGCAGTCGCAGCAGATCGCCAACCTGATCTCGCAGGGCGTCGATGCGATCCTCGTCGACGCCGCCTCGCCGACCGGGCTGAACGGCATCCTGCACCAGGCCAGCCAGCGCGGCATCCTCGTCGTCTCCTTCGACAACACGGTGACCGAGCCGACCGGCCTGAAGATCGGCATGGACGAGTTCAATTTCGGCGTGCTGTGGGCCGAGTTCGTCGCCAAGAAGATCAACGGCAAGGGCAACGTCATCATGGTCACCGGCGTCGCCGGCACCTATGACGACGACGAGCGCAACAAGGGCGGCGACAGCGTCTGGGCCAAGTACCCGGACATCAAGGTCGTGGCGCGCTACACCGGCATGTGGGACTCAGCGGTGACGCAGACCAATACCGCCGCGATCCTGCCGACCCTGCCGAAGATCGACGGCATCTGGTCGGGCAGCGGCACCGACGGCGTGCTGAAGGCCTTCGTCGAGGCCGGCCGCCCGCTGCCGCCCACCGCCGGCACTGGCGAGAACGGCTTCCGCAAGTTCATGACCAAGGACGGCTACATGGGCCAGAAGGTCGACGGGCTTTCCTTCGACGACGCGCCCTTCGAGTCGGTCATCGCGCTGGAGCTCGCGCGGGCGGTACTGCGCGGAACCTATCCGCGCGGCAACGTCGTGCTGCCTGCGCCGGCCGTCACCAACGACACGATCGAGGTCGGCGTGAACGTCTTCCCCGACCAGCCGGACAGCCTCAACTGCCTGTTCACCGATTCGGGCAAGAACGCGCTCGTCCAGTTCTGCATCGACGCAGCGCTGAACGGCACGCCCTGCGAAGGCAAGCTCGAGGTCCGGCTGCCCAAGGCCTGAGAGGCACAAGCGGCGCGGCGGGCGGCCACCGGCCCTCCGCCGCCCTTCTCCCTCCGGCAAGGCCGGGCGCCGCGGTCCTCTCCGCGGCCGCCTGCCTTCATTTCGCCCGCGGCGTGATAGGCTCGTCGCGCCCGCCTCACTGCCAGCGAGCGGAAGAACCAGATGGACTCGCCATCCGCCCTCGATCCTCCCGCCGAAGCCGCGGGCCCGTCGGCGCCGCTCCTCGTCGAATGCGTCGGCCTGCGCAAGACCTTCGGCGGCGTCGTCGCGCTGAACGATGCCGATTTCAATGCGATCGCCGGCGAGGTCCATGCGCTGGTCGGCGAGAACGGCGCCGGCAAGTCGACGCTCATCAAGGCGATCGGCGGCCGCATCCGGCCGGATGCCGGGACCATCCGGATCAAGGGGCAGGCGCAGGCCCTCGGCGCCCCCGAGGACGGCCATGCGCTCGGCATCCGCACGGTGTTCCAGGAGCTCACGCTGCTCGGCGGGATGACCGTCGCCGAGAATCTTCTCATCGGCCGCGAGCCGCGCGGCAGGCTCGGCTTCATCCATCGCCGGCGCATGGGCGAGGAGGCCGAGGCGCTGCTTGCGCGGATGGGCATAGAGCACATCGATCCGCTGGCTCTGGTCGAGGAGACGTCTCTCGCCGAACGCCAGATCGTCGAGATCGTGCGGGCGATCAACAATCGCCCCGACATCCTCCTCCTCGACGAGCCGACCTCGTCGCTGGTCGAGCGCGAGGTCAACTGGCTCTACGGGCAGATCGAGGAACTGCGGAAGCGGGACACCTGCATCATCTTCACCTCGCACCGCTGGCACGAGATCCGCAACGTCGCCGACCGCATCACGGTGTTCCGCGCCGGCCGCCACGTCGGCACCTTCGAGGATATCGACGAGAGCGAAGCGATCACGCTGATGACCGGCAAGCGGGTGAGCACGCTCTACCCGGCGGTGCCGCCCCTTCCCGCCCGCGACGCGGCGCTGGAGGCGAAGGGCCTGCGGGGCGGCCGGCTGAACGGCGTCGACCTGACGCTCCACAAGGGCGAGATCCTCGGCGTAGGCGGGCTCGCCGGCCATGGCCACCGCGAGCTCTTCTTCTCGCTCTTCGGGGCCGAGCGAACGAGCGGCGGCGAGATTCTCGTCGGCGGCAAGCCGGTGCGTCTGGCGAGCCCCCGCCAGGCCACGCGGCGCGGCATCGACATCGCGCTCGTGCCGGAGGACCGCAAGACCGAGGGCCTGTTCCTCGGCATGAGCATTCGCAACAACATGACGCTCTCCGTGCTCGGGCGGATATCGAGCGCCGGCGTTCTCAACTTCGGAGCCGAGCGCCGGGTGGCCGAGGAAATGGCCAGGCGCCTCGGCGTGCGGATGCAGGGCCTCCGCCATCCGGTCGGGTCGCTGAGCGGCGGCAACCAGCAGAAGGTGCTGATCGGACGCTGGCTGCTGATGGAGCCGCGCATCCTTCTCCTCTACGACATCACGCGGGGGGTCGACGTCGCCACCAAGCACGAGCTCTACGAGCTGGTGTCGCGGCTCGCCGGCCAGGGCCATTCGATCCTCCTCTATTCGAGCGATGCGGAGGAGCTCGCCCACCTTCCGCACCGCGTGCTCGTCATGCGCGAGGGGCGGATCGCCCGCGAGCTGGCGGGGCCGGACATGACGGCCGAATCCATCGTCTCCGCCGCCGTCCGCGATACCGCGCAAAGCTGAAAAGATGCCGCAGCCAAAACGAAAAGCCGCCTGGATCCGCCTCGTCGAGCAGAATGCCGGCCTCGTCCTCTCGGCGGTCCTCCTCGTCATCGCCATCGTCCTCTACTGCGCCATCTACTACGCCGCGCAGGGGCGCCTGCCCGGCGGCTTCGAGCTGACCACCACGGTCAACAACACGATGCCGCTGGTCTTTGCCGGCGCGGCGCAGGCGATCGTGGTGATTACGGGCGGGATCGACCTCTCCGTCGGCGGCGTCATCGACCTCACCAACGCACTCGCCGCGCTCTATCTCGGCGACTCGCCGCTCAGCATGGTGCTGTGCACGATCGGCGTCATCGCCGTCGGCGGGGCCTGCGGCCTGCTCAACGGCCTGCTCGTTGCCTATGGCCGGCTGCAGCCGATCCTGGTGACGCTCGCGACCCTCGCCATATTCCAGGGGCTGGCGATCCGCGTGCTGCCGGCGCCCGGCGGATCGGTGCCGGAGGCCTACACCGCGATCCTCGCCAATTTCGAGGCTCCCTATTCCCTCGTCTTCATCGTGGTGCTGCTCGTGGTCTGGGCGCTGGTGCGGCGGACGAGCATCGGCGTCGGCATCTATGCCATCGGCAATGACGACCTCGCGGCGAAGTCGAGCGGCGTGAAGAACCTGCGCAGCCGCGTCACCGCCTATGTGCTGAGCGGGATGCTGGCGGCGGTGGCCGGGCTGTTCCTCGTCGCCAACGCGACCTCGGGCGACCCGACCACCGGCAACGGCTATACGCTGCGTTCGATCGTCGCCGTGGTGCTCGGCGGCATCAGCCTGTTCGGCGGCCGCGGCACGCCGATCAGCGCGGTGATCGGCGCCTTCGTCAGCACGATGATCGTGAATATCCTGTTCTTCGCCCAGATCGATCCGCTCTACCAGAGCTTCTTCGAGGGCGTCTTCCTCGTCGTCGCGGTCCTGCTGACGGCGATCATCAGCCGCCTCATGCGCCGGAGGGCCGTCGCTTGACCATCCTCGAACCCTCGACCAACGAGCCGCCGCCGGCTTCCGCCGTCCGCGGCGCGCGCCTCGGCGTGACGCCGGACCAGCGGCGCATCCTCTATGCGATCGTCGCGGCGATCCTCCTCTTCTTCATCGGCGGGCTGATCCGGCCCGGCTTCTCGAGCCCGAGCGGGATCGCGGCGGTGCTCACCGTCGCCTGCTTCGTCGGCCTGGTGGCGGCCGGCCAGACCTTCGTCATCCTGATCGGCGGGATCGACCTGTCGGTGCCGTGGACGCTCAACGCCGGCGCCATCCTGATGATGAGCACGGCGGCCAACAGCGATGCGCGGATGCCGTTCGCCCTCCTCGTCACGCTCGGCATGGGCGCGCTCGTCGGCCTTTGCAACGGCGTCGGCATCGCCGTCTTCGGGGTGCCCGCCGTGGTGATGACGCTCGCCATGAACGGCGTCCTCGAGGGCCTGACGCTCGGCTTGAGCGGCGGCCTCACCTGCTCCTCCTGCGCTGCCTATGCGCCGCCGCTCCTCCAGGCGGCCGCGCATGGCACCATCCTCGGCATCCCGGCGATCCTCTACCTCTGGCTCGGCGTCATCCTGCTGGCGAGCTTCATCCTCAGCTTCACCACCTTCGGCCGCGGCACCTATGCGATCGGGAACGGTGCGCGGGCGAGTTACCTCGCCGGCGTCAATGTCACGCGGACGACCATCATCCTCTACGTCATCAGCGGCGCGTTCTCGGCGCTGGCGGGGATCATGATCCTCGGCTTCGGCGGACAGGCGGCCCTCGGCCTCGGAGATCCCTACCTCTTCCAGTCGATCGCGGCGGCGGTCATCGGCGGCGTCTACATCCTTGGCGGCCGCGGCCACTATGTCGGCACCGTCGCCGGCTCGATCAGCCTGGTGGCGCTGGTCAGCGTCCTCATGGCGATGAACATGCCGGAATACGGACGCAGCATCACCTACGGCGTCATCATCCTGGTCCTGCTCCTGGCCTATGGCCGGGAGACGGCGGAGCGCTAGGCTCGCCGGGCCGGCAACGTTCCTATCGTCCGGCGAGGAACTGCTCGACCGCCGGCCCCCAGATTGCGGAAGGGGCCTGGATCAGGCCGTGTCCCTCGCGCCCGACCGGCGGCAGGAGGTGGTATTCGGCCTTGCCGCCCGACCGCGCGAAGGCTGCGGCAAGGCGGCCCGAGAGCTTCGGCGGGAAATACGTGTCGTTGGCGGCATAGAGCCAGAGCGTCCGGATCCGCGCCTTCGCCCCGAAGCGGGCAGCCGCCTCGACCAGCCGCCCGGGCGCGCAATTATTGTTGGCAAGGCCGTGCTGCCGGCCGCCCCGTCCCGGGGCGAAGCCGATGATCGCGACCACGCCGCGCGGATTGCGCCCGGCCAGCGCCATGGCGCCCCAGCCGCCGGCGGAATTGCCGACGACGACGATGCCCGTCGGCTTGATGAAGGGCTGCCGGACCATGAAGGCGATCGCGGCTGCAATGCTGTCGGCCGCGGCCTCTCCGGCGCGGACGAAATCGGGCGACGCGCAGGCGCCTTCGCTCTCGGCATACTTACCGCCGGTCTTTCCGTGGCCGGGGCGCTGCGGCACCAGCACCGCATAGCCGCGCGCCGTGAACCATGCCGTGAGCGCCGGAAAGGAAGGCATGCCGGCGAGCGCCCGCTGGTCGGCATCCTCGACCGAGCCATGGTTGATGAGGACGAGCGGATAGGGACCCTTTCCAGGGGGCCGGAAAAACGTCGCGCGCATGGATATGCCCGGCTGCGGCGACGGGATCAGCCACAACTCCCCGGCTGCGGCCTGGACCATTCCCTGCGCGCTTCCGGTCTGCGCGGCGGCAGCCGTCGGGACGAATGCCACGAGGAGGAGGAAGACGAGCGGAAAGGCGATGCGTCTTTCGGCCATGCCCGGCTGTTGCTGAATCATCACGGAGCACAACTTTCGATGGTGCAGATGCGAAGAGACGAAGCGCGCATAGGCCGCATCAATGGCGCTTGTACAACCGCTTCTCGTTGATTCGATTGAGATTCAAGCCTAAATCCGAGTCAATTTTCGCCGATGGCGCCGGAAAGCCGCCTGCCCGGCAGGCATCTTGCGCAAGGCCCCGAGCCGTGTCTAGGAATCTTGCTCCTTATGGTTGTGGCTGCGGCTCGGGGAAAGATCATGGTCAAGAGGACGACGGCAAGGGGTCGCGTATCCGGCCAGGCGGGTCGGGGAAACCGGTTGCAGCTTCGGCCTCGGCCAGAGCGCGCCTGGCTCCTGCGCGGCACGGCGCTGGCGGGCGGAGTGCTCGCGGCGAGCTTCCTCGCCCCATCGAGCCAAGCCTGGGCGGCAGCCTGCCTGCAGAATCTCGGCGGACCGGGCAACTCGGTCGACATCATCGAATGCGCCGGCACCGACACCTCCACCGAATCCTTCACCGTCAACGGCGGCGCGACCTCCTACACGGTCAATCTGGGACCGGCCCTCAGCCCGTCCAACTACGTGCAGGACGTGAATACGGGCGGGACGGCGTTCACGATCAACGCCAACGGCATTTCCGGAGTCCTTCAGCTCTACTCGGGCTCCCACGTCATCAACCAGAACGGCAACGGCTTCGTCCTCACCAATCTCGGGGCCACGGTGAGCTACACCGTCGACGGCAGGATCGAAGGCGGCGCGGCAGCCGATGCGGACACTTCCACCTACCGCTCCGGCGATGGCCTCCGCGTGCAGGGTGGCAAGGACGTCACGATCATCCTGACCAAGGACGGCGTGCTCCAGGGCGCCGATGACGGCCTCGTGGTGACGGCGGCGAGCACCAAGCTCACCATCACCAATAATGGCGGCACCATCAACGGGCGCGGCCTGTCGAACGACCAGGCCAATGACAGCGAAGGCATCCTGGTCTCGAGCACCGGCTACAAGGACGGGCAGGTCACCGGTCCGATCACGATCACCAACAATAGCGGCGACATTACCGGCCACGCCAACGTGCAGCAGGCCGGGAATGGCGGTGGCTACGGCATCAGCGCGGCGTCGACGCAGAACATCATCATCGACAACCTGGTGACCACCATCGGCGATGCGCCGACGATCACCGGCGCCGGCGGCATCTATGCCTATGGCAGCAAGGACGTCACGATCACCAATTACGGCCATATTGCCGGCATCACCGCTGCCGGCGTGACGATCACGGGCGGCGCGGGCGGCGGTGTCGCCAAGGTCGTCAACCACAGCTACGGCTCCGTCATGGGCACCCATGGCGACGACATCTCCAACATGGCCCAGACGATCGCCGAGAATGGCGGCGGCCTCACCATCGGCCTCAGCGGCGACGGCCTCCATATCCGCAACATCACCGGCGCGCTGAACGCGAACGACCCCGCCGTCCACGTCATCAACAACCGGCAGGACCTGCTCACCCAGTCCGGCGGCGGCGTGATCGGCGGCTATTGGGACGGCATCGACATTGACGGCGTCGGCGGCACGACCGGGACGACCGGCACCAAGGTCGTGGTCGACAATGGCGGCTACTGGGACAACCAGGTTCCGTCCCAGTTCCATCAGGGCGGCCTGGTCTACGGCAAGAACGGCCAGGGCATCGACATTGGCGGCACGCACGGCGACGTCGTCATCCACAACGAGTACACGCTCTTCGACACGATCCCGCTTGCCAACATCACCGATGCCGACGGGAAGGCGTTCCTCGACAATGACCTCGTGACCATCGCCACCGACCTGACCGGCTCGGCCACCCCGGTCCTGCCCACCGGCATCATCGGCAAGACCGATGGCATCCGCCTCGTGGACATCGGCGACGGAAGCAATGCGGCCTATGCCGAGATCGACAACTACAAGGGTCTGATCCTCGGCTACCAGGGCAATGGCATCAATATCGACGGCGTCTCCGGCTATCACAATACGAGCAACGGCGCGGACGAGTATGTCGGCGTCAACCTCGACAACCAGCACGGCCTGATCCTCGGCGTCTCGCTGAGCGGCCTGTCCTACAATCTCGATGGCCTGCATTACCGCAACATCGACGGCTCGGTGAACACCGACGACCGCGGCGGCATCATCGCCGGCCTCGACGACGGCGCCTATATCCGCAACGTCTCGCGGGGCAACGTCTGGTTCGGCACCGATGGCGGCATCATTGCCGGCCTCGACCATGCGATCGATGTCCGGGGCGTGACCGGCGAGACCATCGGCTCCACGCTCTATGGCGGCAATGCCTTCGTCGAGAACGGCGATTTCCAGGGCACAGGCGATCCGGATAACCTGAACTACAATCCCGACTGGTCGCAGGGCGGCGGCCTGATCCTCGGCGGCACCACCGCCATCTCGCTCCGCGACATCGGCCAGCAGGCCTGGATCGGCAATGGCTCGGGCGGCTGGATCCTCGGCGACGGCTCGCGGTGGAACGCGCCCGTCATCTCGCTCAACGCCTCGCAGGACCAGTACAGCGGCGGCTCGTACATCGACAATTACGGCGTCATGTCGAGCTACGACATCTTCAATGCGGTCGATCCGAACATCATCCAGCTGCTGACGGACCTCAGCACCTTCAGCGTCGGCCCGACCACCGATACGGCGAGCCTGCTGCCCTACATCGAGGGCATCATGAACGTCCAGCAGATCTTCTCGGATATGGGCGACCTGAACGCCTATGTCCGGTCGGGCGGCAGCAGTGGCAGCATCGACAATCTCGCCAACTATTCCGACGCGGCCGCCGACCTCCTGGTCAAGTCGAACGGCAAGGACAACGGCCTGACCGGGATCAATAACTACAACCTGATGGTCGGCCGCCTCTACCTCGATGGCCATGACGATGCCGGCAACGGCAATTCCGTCACCAATTACGGCACCTGGCTGACGCGCGGCACCAGCACCTTCAACGGCGGGCCGAATGACTGGATCAGCAACTATGGCCTGATCCAGACCGCCTTCGACGCGGAGAAGGGCGCCCATACCGAGTTCAAGCACGTCAACGACTTCTATAACGGCCTGAGCCCGGGCGGCTATATGGGCATTTCGCCCGGCATCCTCAGCATGATCGATGGTGGCGCCGGCGATCGCACCACCGTGGATGGGAACTTCCACGGCGGCTATCTCGGCCAATCCGTCAGCAGCTACGTCGCAATCGATGCCTATTTCCTGCCGGACGGCTCGGGCGGCAAGTCCGACCGCCTGTCCATCAAGGGCGACGTGGACGGCTCGACCGGCCTCATCATCAACCAGGTCGATACCTGGAACGGCATCAGCCTGTCGGATGACGGCACGATCAAGGTCATCAGCGTCAAGGGCATCGACGACAACTGGAACACCGATGCCAGCAAGACCTGCTTCGGCACGCTCTGCAAGTATGGCGACACCTTCTTCATCGCCAGCCAGTCGCAGGGCTATGTCGGCGTGAGCGTGCAGGGCGGCGGCACGGCCGGCGCGGTCCAGACCGGTCTCGATCATGCCTGGTACCTGACCGAGCAGCCGAGCAATGGCGGGTCGCCTCCCGATCCGGACTTCTACCTGGTCTCCGGGGCGGCTCCGAACGGCGTGCAGACGGCGGGCCTCACCACCGGCGCGCAGAACATCTTCTACGATGCGAGCGGCCTGGTCGAAGACCATGTCTACGGCATGCACTTCCCGCTCATCGGCAGCGGCGGCGCCGACCTCCCCGCGGATGGCGGCGGCGCTTCGTCCGGCGGAGAGAAGACCGGCCTCTGGGCCAAGATCGGCGGCAGCTGGGACAATCAGGAGAGCTCGGTCAACCAGACCATCATGGGCTCGGGCGTGACGATCGACACCAGCTTCGACCAGAACACCTACAGCGTGCTCGGCGGCGGCGACTTCAGCCCGACCGGCGAGGGCAATGGCTTCCGCTTCGGTCTCTACGGCGGCTATACCCAGTCGGACCTGGACTTCAATTCGTACGGCGCCTCCGCCAGCTACAAGGGCGGCATCGTCGGCGGCTACGCGGCCTATACCAGCGGCGGCTTCTATGCCGATGCGCAGCTCAACGCGAACTTCCTGAACGTCGACTACAACGCTCCGGCGCTCGGTGCCGGCGTCACTGCCAGCGCCGACTCGACCAGCGTCGGCGTGCTCGCCAATACCGGCTATCGCATCCAGAACGGCTGGGGCTTCATCGAGCCCATCGTCTCGCTGAACTACGTCAATACCAGCATAGGCAGCATGACCGGCGGCAATGCGACGGTCGACTTCAGCAACGGCCAGAGCCTCCAGGCCGGCGCCGGCGGCCGCATCGGCACCACCTTCGGCACGCCGGGCGGGACGAAGACCGAGGTCTCGCTGCTCGGCAAGGTGTGGAACGAGTTCGAGGATGCCAATACGGTGACGATCACCGACAATCTCGGCAATACCGCGAGCTTCAGCGACAGCATCAGCGGTGTCTTCGGCGAGATCGCGGCGACCGCGACGATCTATGCGCCGAACCGGGCCTGGTCGAGCTTCGTCACCGGCGGCGCCAAGTTCAACAGCGACTTCACGTCCTGGAACGCCAAGGCGGGCATCCGGACGGCATTCTGAAATAACGCATCTTGGAGTAGTATCGGGCCGGTCGATCGACCGGCCCGATACTTTCTGGGTCGGCGTGATCCGTTCGGGGAGTCTGCCATCGTGCGTGCACAGCGGTTCGTCATTGCCCTGCTCGCTGCGATGCTCACGCCAACCGCGCTCTGGGCCCAGGCACAGGCGCCGGCCCCCAATCCGCCCCAGAAGCCGCCACAGGCGCCGGCGGCGCCAAGCGCGCCGGGCGGAGGACAGAGCTTCGGCAGCTGGGTCCTCGGCTGCCCGCCGGCCAACGGAGCGGAGAAGGCTCCCTGCGTGCTCATCCAGCAGATCAGCGAGACGCTCAGCCGCAAGGTCGTCTTCGTCTGGCTCATGCAATACAGCCCTGATGGGAGCCTTCTCGGCGCCTTCCGGGTGCCTACCGGGGTTTTCGTCGATCGCGGCCTGGTGATGAAGATGGACGGCAAGGGCGATGGCCTGAGGGTCGGCTATACGCGCTGCGACCCGGGCGAGTGCCAGGCGGTATTCACCATATCCGAGAAGCTCGCGAAGCAGCTGTCGGACGCCAAGTCGGTCACGGTCGATATCGCGCTGACCAACGGGCAGACCGCCGATGTGCGGATCGACATGACCGGTTTCCCGGCGGCGCTCACCGCGCTCGCCGACGGCCGGAAGAACTGAACCGGCCGATATTCCGCCCGTCGTTCTCCGCGCCCCGCCCGGCGAAGGTGCTTCTTGCGCCTCCATGCCCGGCGGGATAGGCAGTGGCCCGACGCATGGTGCGTCTCTCGCGAAAATCAGAAAAGCAATGGGAGCCAACCCGTGGGCATTGACGAGAAGCTCGAGCCTATCCTTGCCGAGGTGCTACGCCGGAATCCCGGCGAGTCAGAATTCCACCAGGCCGTCACCGAGGTGCTTCACAGCCTCGGGCCGGTGATCGCCAAGCACCCGGAATATGCCGACAGCGCCCTGATCGAGCGGCTCTGCGAGCCGGAGCGGCAGATCATCTTCCGCGTGCCGTGGCAGGACGATGCCGGCAAGGTCCAGATCGCGCGCGGCTTCCGCGTCCAGTTCAACTCCGCGCTCGGCCCCTACAAGGGCGGGCTGCGCTTCCACCCGACGGTGAACCTCGGCATCATCAAGTTCCTCGGCTTCGAGCAGACCTTCAAGAACGCGCTGACCGGCATGCCCATCGGTGGCGGCAAGGGCGGCTCCGACTTCAATCCGCGCGGCCGTTCCGACGCGGAGGTCATGCGCTTCTGCCAGTCGTTCATGACCGAGCTGCACCGCCACATCGGCGAATATACCGACGTGCCCGCCGGCGACATCGGCGTCGGCGGCCGCGAGATCGGCTACATGTTCGGCCAGTACAAGCGCCTCACCAACCGCTACGAGGCCGGCGTGCTGACCGGCAAGGGCCTTGCCTATGGCGGCTCGCGCGCCCGCACGGAGGCGACCGGCTACGGCGCTTCCTATTTCGTCAACCGCATGCTCGGCGCCCGCAAGCAGAGCTTCGAGGGCAAGCGCGTCGTCGTCTCCGGCTCGGGCAACGTCGCGCTCTACACGATGGAGAAGCTCATCCAGTTCGGCGCCAAGATCGTGGCCTGCTCGGACTCGGGCGGCTATGTCGTCGACGAGAACGGCATCGACCTCGCTCTGGTCAAGGAGCTCAAGGAGGTACGGCGCTCGCGCATTTCGGAATATGCGAAGATGAAGGGGGGCAGCGCCCGCCATGTCGAGCGCGGCTCGGTCTGGGACGTGCCCTGCGATGTCGCCATGCCCTCGGCCACGCAGAACGAGCTCACCGGCAAGGATGCGCGCGTCCTGATCAAGAACGGCATCGTCGCGGTCGGCGAGGGGGCCAACATGCCCTCGACGCCCGACGCGGTGCGGGCCTTCCAGGAGGCCGGCGTGCTCTTCGCGCCGGGCAAGGCCGCCAATGCCGGCGGCGTCGCGACATCGGCCCTCGAAATGCAGCAGAACGCCTCGCGCGACAGCTGGACCTTCGAGCAGACCGAAGCGCGCCTCGCCGAGATCATGAAGAACATCCACGATACCTGCGCGCGGACGGCCGAGGAATATGGCGCCCCCGGCGACTATGTGCTCGGTGCGAATATTGCCGGCTTCATCCGGGTCGCCGAGGCGATGCGGTCGCTCGGGGTCATCTGAGCCTCCGTCCATGATGCCTGTCCTGCACTTCTGGCCGGCGATTTCCACGAGCGCGGCGATGCCGCCACGGTCGGCGGCAAGCGCCGGCCCCGGCAGCGCCTTTCGTGACCGCGCATGTCGGCCGGTCCGGATGTCCTATCCCTTCCACGCGCTCCGTGGTCGATCCTTCTCCCCGGAAGCCTTGCCGCATGCCCGGTGCTACAAGCCTGTCCCTGGGGAGCGACGATGCGTATCGGCATCATAGGAAGCGGCATATTCGGCGCGATGACCGCCGTCGGGCTCGCCGATCGCGGGCACGAATGCTGGCTCATCGACCGTAACGACCGGGCGCTTGCGGGCGTGTCGTCGATCGCCAATCGCGTCCATATGGGCTTTCACTATCCGCGCCATGCGCCGACGGCGCTCCAGTGCCTCGAGAGCTATGACCGGTTCAGGCACGAATTCGCCGATGCGATCCTGCCCGGAATTCAGAATGCCTATTTCATCGCCTCCGAGGGATCCCTGACATCGCCGGAGGCGTTCACGGCCTTCTGCGACCGACTTGCCTTGCCCTATCGGCGGCTCGACGCGGCATCCTTCCGGCCGGCGATGAAGGGCGTCGATGCCGGCATCATGACGCCCGAAGTCATGTTCGGCCCGGAGCTTCTCAAGCGGGCGGTGGAGGCGCGCCTCGGAAACCGGAACATCCACACCCTCTTCCGGACCGAGGTCAGCGCGATCGAGCGGAACGCGGTCGGCGACCTCACCCTCCGCACGACGCGCGGCGACCATGATTTCGATGCGGTGGTCAACTGCGGCTATGCCGGCGGCAACGAGGTGCGGACAGGCTTCCCGGTTTCCCGTCCGGTCCGGCAATATGAGCGCGTCGCGGTGGCGATCGTGGAGGTTGAGGGGCTGCCTCCGGCGAGCCTGACCATCCTTGATGGAGCCTTTCCCTGCCTGCTGCCGCTCGACGGAAGGGGGCGGCACCTCCTCTATCACGTCGACCATTCCGTCATCGAGCGGCATACCGGCGTAGCTCCCCCCGAATCCTGGCAGGCCGGGAGCTTCGCCGCCGCGCCGCCGCGCGATCCCGGGCCGTGGATGCGGATGATGGTGGAAACCTCCCTCGCGTTCATGCCTTTCCTGGCCGGGTGCAGGATCGTCGACCTGTGGCGGGGCATTCGCGTCGTCCTTCCCCATGCGGAGGATTCCGACGAGCGGCCGACCATCATCTCCGCGGTCGCCCCCGGCTACGTCACCGTGCTTTCGGGCAAGGTCGTCCATTCGGTCAATATCGGGGCCGAGGTCGAGCGCCAGCTGGAACTGTCGCTTTCGGAAGCGGCTGATTGGGCGAGCTCCTAGCGCGGGGTTGCCCTTGTCGCCGACCAGGTGTCGGCTGGCCGGAAGACCGTCCCCCAGGCGATGCGGTCCGCCGCGCTCGCCGCGGCCCGCTGGATCTCGCGGCCCGCGGTGGGGTCCTGAAGCAGCCTGAGGAAAAGGGTCGCCTGCTCGGGAACCCCGTCTTCGACGTCCAGGCGGCAGGCGGCCGGCCACCATGCCGCACCTTCGGCAATCGTTTCCATGGCATGGACCGGTCCGATGTCGCGGTCCCTCGAACGGGCCCTGAAGTGAACCAGCGTCGCTGCCGTCGAATAGGCAACGCCCCTGTCGCTGCTTCCGATGATCCTGCGCCAGAGCTGGTAGTCGGCGACTTTCGGCATGTCGGTCGGCCAATAGCCGGCCCGCGCCAGGCTCTCCCGCGTATGCATCACCGATGACGACGGGATGCTGTTCCCCGTGTTTATGAACCAGTCCAGCTCGTCGGGATTGGTCAGGTTGACGAGGACCGGAAGCAGGTATCCTTTCGGAACGCACCAGAGCGTGCGGCAATAGCCCCACTCGCTGCCGGTGGCGTCGAGCTCGGCGGCAAGCCGCGCGAGATGGTCGGGCAGGAAGATGTCGTCATCCTGGCCATAGGCGATGTAGTGCCCGCGCGCTTCCTGCAGGGCGGCGTTGCGGTTGTTGTAGCCGCTCAACGGTCCCTTGGGCAGGTCGAACCACCGGATGCGCCTGTCGGAGAATCGACGGACGACGTCGCGGGTCGCGTCCGTGCATCCGTCGCCGACGACGAGGAGCTCGAAATCCTCCTCCGTCTGCCAGAGCACCGATTCGATCGCGAAGGAGAGCACGTCCGGCCTGTCATGGGTCGGCAGGAGGACCGTGATCCTCGGGTTCATCTGCTTCTCCAACCCCTCCCGCCATTGCCGGCCGATTCCGGCGCGTCAGCCGGCATCGGTTCCGGGCGGGGCGCCGTAGTCGAGTATCGTCCGGGCAAGGCGGAAGACCTGCCTCCGGATCGGACGGGGCGCCGCCCGCCATACACGATAGCCGAAAGTCTTCGGCCGCCAGAGGGGCGTCGCGTCCGAGGGCCGGGGGACGCTTCGATCGAATGCCGGAACGTCCAGCGCGTTCCTCGCGTGCGTGAGAAGGGCCGGGTAGGTGACGCGGGCCCGGCCGCGCTCGATCGCATCGGCGAGAGCCGTCGCCGCATCTTCCCATTCCCGGCTCGCGCCGGTGCTGTCGTCCTTGCGCGCGGCGGCCGGGCGAGGACCGGGCATCCCGGACGTGGTCCGGAAGAGGGAGGGATCGTCGCCGGCCGGCGCCAGCGTCGGGCCTTCGTCGGCCTCGATGGAGGGCATGGCGACGAATTCGACCATCTCCTCCGGCACGAAGAACCGGGACCGGAAGGCTGCGCGGGTGGCTTCGCTGGCATAGCCGAGCAGCGACGCGCATCCGAGCATCCGCTGCCACAGCGCAGGGAGGCGGGGCTGCCCGAGATGGCCGCGGTCCAGCGCGCTCGTATCGAGGATGACGAAAGCGGAAAGCGTCGCGGACCGCGTCAGCCTGGCGAGGACTTCATGGTCGAAGGGCTGGGCGAGCCGGATCGCGGCGAGGTACGGTCCCTCCCGGTCGGCGGAGCCGGGCGCGACATGGACGAGGCCCTGAATGCCGTCGAGGCCGTGGAACCGGAGGGCCTCGTCGCTCGCCGCAACGTGGCACTGGTATCTCCCGCCATGTTTCCCGACGAAGGCGCGGAGCATCCTCGCGCCGAAGGCGCATGAATCCGTGTGGGTCGGCGTGAGATGCTCGCAGTCGAACAGCACCCGCCATCGCCCGGAAGCATCGGGCACCAGGCCGGCTAGCATGTGCTCCGCCAGCCGCTCGGCGCCGGCGAAATATTCCTGCACGCTCGCGGCGAAATGGGGATGGCGCCGGTTGAGCAGCAGGGCATTGGCCGCGTCCCGTTCCGCCGGCGCGATCGCGGTGGTGGCGAAGGAGGCGCTTCCGACGTGAAAGGCGAAGGCATGGTTGGCAAGGGCAGCGCGATAGCCCCGCCGGTTCGCCCGCAGGATGAGGTCGTTCTCCTCGTTGTATCCGTCGCCGAATGTCTCGTCGAAGAAGCCGAATTCCTCGAGGATCTCGTGCTTGATGTAGAGGCAGAAGCCGACGGCGGTCGGCGCATAGGCGACCCGGGGGAGAAGCTCCTCTATCGCCTTGTGAAGCCTGCGCGCGAGCTTCGGGTCGCCGGTACGGAACCGCGCGGGCGCGGGCGAATCGCAGATCGTCGCGTTGTTGGAACGCGGGCTGACGAAGCCGATCAGCGGATCGAGCTCGGCCACGGCGCGCATTTCAGCAAGGGTGCCCGGCGCCGGGAGAGCGTCAGAATTCAGCAGGACGACGTCGGAGCCATTGTCCCGCGCGAAGCGCAGGGCCCGGTTGGCGGTGCGCAGGAAGCCGATATTCGAATCGTTGGTCCAGAGCGAGACGGGAATGCGGTCCCGAAGCCGTGGCAGGTTCCTTTCCAGCGCGGCGGCGAGATCGGGGTCCCCCGGCGAATCGTTGATGAGGATCAGCCGGCCGGCGATCCGGTCGAAATCGGCGGCGGATTCGAGGAGGGCATCGAGAAGCGGCGCGACCAGCGCGGCATTGCCGAAAAGCGGTACGGCCACGACCGTCTGCGTCCGGTCGTCGCGGCCGGCACCGCGGGGGGCCGCTGCGAGAAGTTCCAGCCCGTCCACAAGGTCACCCAAACGCCGCCACCATTGATCGTGCCGATGCAGCACGACAATCTATGAGTGCTATCGATTGTAGCGGAGAGATGGGCCCAAGTCTTGCTGAACGGAATCCGCAGGTGGTCGATAATCGGAAAGTCCAGTATTTCCGCCGCGAAGAAAGCGATCACCGCCGTGCCGATCGCCATGATCATTCGCCCGGCGGCGCGGTCGACCGTCGGGTGCGGATCTATGGCACTAATCATAGGTTGTAATATTCGTCGTGAACACGCTCTGGTTTGGTCGATGCAAATCGGGTCCGCCGGCGGCCGCGATCTGTGCCCCTATGCGAGGACGGCCTCGCAGATCCGGAACTCGATGGCCGCAAGGGCAGCGCGGCCTTCCGGCGGTTCATCGGGCGGGATGAAGCGGACCGGCCGCGCGCGGATCACCACTTCGGCTCCCGATGCTCCCCGCGGGAGGGGCAGGGAAAAGGTGCGCTCGACCGGCGTTCCCGTCCGCTCGCCACCGGCGCGGCTTCGCAACCGCGCGATGCCCACACCGTCCATCGTCACGTCGAAGAAGATGCGCCGCGACATGGCGGGCCGGGGAAAGGCGAGGCGGAGCAGAAGCCTGCGGTCCCTGTCCATCGATGCGAGGCGGAACCGCTGTTCGAGGCCCGCATCCTGCGGCAGGCCGGAGAGGGGCGTCGCCTTCCCGATCAGCCGCAGGATGGGAAGCCGCGACCGGCCGACGAAGATGGCGCGGCGGTCCTTCACCACGACGGAGAAGCCACGCTTGCGGAGCATCCGGTCGGCGACCCGGTTTGCCGCCTTCTCGACCAGGCCGCGCTCGGCGCGATCACGGATGTTGGACCAGGCCTTCAGCCTTTCGCCGAGCGGCACCCGAACGGCAGCAAGACGTGCGAGCGCTTCCTCGGGCACCGGAACGCCGAGCTCCTCGCGAAGGTAGCGCAGGCTGGACAGGCAGGCCGGCACGATGCCGCGGCGCGCCGCGCGGTTGGAAAGCGCCGGCCAGTCGATCGGCTGGGCGGTGAGGCGGGCGGCGATGTCCATCGCCCAGTCGCCGCTCTCGCTCGTCGTCGAATGGGCAAGCAGCAGGAGGATCGAGTCGGTCGGATCCGGAACGCGCACGGACTGGCCGGCCAGCATTGCCGGCTGCGCGAGGCCCCAGAAGCTTTCGTCGAGCTCGAAATCCAGCCGCGCGAAGTGGAAGGGCGAAATGTGCAGGTCGACCTCGCCGTGGGTGCCCTTGCGGAAATTGCCGCTCAAGCGAATCCTCGCCAGTTCGCGAAGCAGGTCGAACGACTCGCCGTTCGAGGCCTGCCAGCCCTCAGCCTCCAGCACGTCGAGCGCGGCGACCGCCTTTCCCCGATGCACCAGGAGGTCGACGTCTCCCATGATGCGCCGGCCCCTTGCCAGTCCTTCCGCATATTGCGCCGCGCCCTTGAACACGACGAAGGGGATGCCCGCGCGGTTCAGCGCGGCGAGGATGGGGCCGCTCTGGAAGAGCGCCAGCTGGGTGCTGGTCCAGAGATGCTTGGCGATGCCGTCGACGCGCGGGAGCACTGGATTGGCAGGGTCGAGGCGATGCAGGCGCGGCGCGAGCGGGACGAGAAGCCGCATCTCGGGCCAGGCAATGTCATCGAAGTCGCGGACGCGGCACCAGCTTTGCCACGCGGCGAGTGCCTCCGCTTCTCCGCAGAGATTGGCGCGCAGGAGGAGATCGACCATTCCCTGCGGCCAGCCGCGGCGAGATGTCCGGGCCAATCAGGGACCCTCGCGGCCGAGGCGGGCGCGCCGGCGCTCGAGCGCCCGCCGGGCGACCTCCAGGTAGCCGACGTCGCGGCCGTCGCGATCGAAGGTCATGCTGCCGGGAATGATGCGGCGGAGCGCGACCACCTCGGGCTGCATCACGAGCCGATGGCCGCTCTCGCGCGCGCGGCTTATCCAGTCCACCATGTCGCCGAGGCCGGCCTTCGGGTCGTAGATCGGGCCGACGGTGCGCATGACGGAAGTCCGGAACAGCATGGTCGTGCGGCCCCAGCCCTCGCGGGTGGGTGCGTCGGCTGCCGGCTCCTCGCCGTGGTGGAAGAGCCGCACCATGCCGAACACGCCATCCACCGGGCTGCTCCCCGCGAGGGCCGGGAACTGGTGCCCGGTCTTGTGGGGCAGCCATATGTCGTCGGCATCGAGATAGGCGACGTAGGGGGTGTCGACCTCGGCGAGGGCGCGATTGCAGGCATTGCCGGGCCCCTGCTGGCGCTGGCGGATCACCTCCGCCCCCATCGCACCGGCAATCGTCGCGGTCTCGTCGGTCGAGCCATCGTCGACGACGATGATGCGGGTCGGCCGCAGGGATTGCGCCTGCACCGATTGCAGGGCGTCGGCGATCGTGCGGGCGGCGTTGTAGGCGGGAATGATGACGGTGCAGGAGAGGGAGGTCATCGCGCCGCCCTTTCTGCCTCGGGCGCGGAGGCGGGACCGCCGAAGTCGGTCTCGTGCTTGAACGTCCGGAAGAAGAAGACGTTGAGGCGGTCCTTCCGGCCGCTCGTCCGCCGCCGCACGATGGAATTGTGATAGGCCCGCAGGCATTGCTGGAGCATCGTCTCGACGTCGTTGGTCATGTTGGCGTCGTGGCGGCGATAGTAGATCGCGGTTTCCATCTCGATGATGAAGCGGGCGTCGGCCTCGAACAGGCGGAAGTAGAAATCGATGTCCTCGCCGTAGCGCAGCGCCTCGTCGAAGTGCCCGAACTGCTCGAAGAGCTCGGCGCGGAAGGTCGCGCTCGCCAGGCAGATGTCGAGCTTCCGTTCCCACAGCGTGCCGGGCGCGGGCTGCCACCGACCGGCCATTTCCTCGAAATAGATGCGGTGGCCGACGACCGCCGTCACGTCGGGGCGCGCCGCGAGCTTGCCGATCTGGCGCGCGATCTTGCCGGGCGCGCAGAGGTCGTCGGCGTCGAGGAAGGTGACGTAGCGGCCGGATGCGACGCGCAGTCCGCTGTTCCGTGCGGCGGAAACCCCGCGATGCGGCTGCTCGACCAGCGAAATCCGCCCGTCGCGGGCGGCGAGGCGCCGCACCACGTCGACGGTCCCGTCGCTGGAGCCGTCATCGACCACGATGATCTCCGCGGATACGCCTTCCTGCGTCTGCAGCGAGGCGATCGCCGCCTCGATGAAGCGCGCGCCGTTGAAGACCGGCATGACGATGGAAACGTCAGGCCGGCTCATGGCCAGCTCCGCGGAAGGCATCCTGCGCGACCCGGGCGACGGCGATGCGGGCTTTGGCCGCGGATGCCGCCGGCATGACGAAAGGGAAGGGCCGGTCGCTTCCCCTGCCGGCGCGCCGGCGCATCATCGAATGCCGCAATGCCTTCACCATGTCCGGCTGGAGCACGGCGAGATTTCCCGACATGTTGGCTTCGTGCCGGCGATGGAGCAGCGCCACCTCGTCCTCGAGGGCGATGGCGACCCCGGCATCGTGCAGCCGGAGCAGGAAGTCGAGGTCTTCGAAGAAGCGCAGCGTCGGGTCGAACATGCCGTGCGCCGCGAACAGGTCGCGGCGCATGGTGAGCGCGCCGAGATTGACGCTGCGAAGCGGTTCGGCGGATGCGCCCCGATCCTGCGCGCCAAAGAGGCGGATGGTGCCGGCGACGACGGAGCGTGGCGGCTGCTGTTGCAGGAGGCGCAGGTGGCGGGCGAGGCGGCCGGCGGGCCAGAGGTCATCGGCGTCGAGAAAGGCGACGAACGTACCGCGTGCCGAGGATACCGCCTTGTTGCGGGCAGCCGACACGCCGGCATGCTCCTGTCCGATGAGCCTTATCCGCGGGTCGGCGGCCGAGAGGCGCTCGACGATGGCGTGGGTATCGTCGCGTGATCCGTCATCGACGACGACGACCTCGAGCGCGGCCGGTGCCTCGGCGAGGATGCTGTCGATCGCCGCCCCGATGAAGCGGGCCGCGTCATAGGCCGGCATGATGACGCTCACCTCGGTCACTGGAGCCGCGCCTCGATGAAGCTCCGCACGGTCGATGCGATCTCCGCCGGATCGGTGGAAAGGCGCATGCGGTAGGTCGGCAGGTGCAGGGTGAGCGCCACGACGAAGAGAAGCGCCTCGACCTTCTGCGCGGGAGCCTCGCCCGACATGGCTTCGCTCAGCAGCCGGACGGCGCCCGGCCGGGAGACCGGCTCGAGCGCGGACCTGTCGCCGCCGCCCCGCGACGGAAGGAGGATGCCGTGCAGGCGCATGCGGTCGCGCACGGCGCCGGGGAAGAGGCCGTCCGGATCGAATTCGAACTTGCCCTGCCAATTTGTACGGCGCTCGCCGAGCCGCGCGCCGAGGCCCGGAATGCGCGCCACGCCGGCGGCATCCTGCTTCACCATCCGGTACACGCGCGAGGCGAAAGGCCCCTCGTTCAGGTCCACCATGACGTAGTCGTCCCCGACGGTCGAAAGGCCATGCGCGAGCCCCGCAAGGGTCGTTCCGGATTTGCCGGAGCCGCCAGGACCGGCGAGCAGGATGCCGTGCCCGTCGATGCCGAGGCTGGCCGAATGCATGAGACAACCCTTCCGTGCGGAGAATATCCAATGCAGCGGAATGCGGAAAGGCGATCCGGAATCCCATGCCGGCAGGTCGCCGACGTCGTCGAGCAGGTAGAGGGCCCTGCCGGTATCGGCTTCGCCGACGATCCACTGGCGCGGAAAATAGGGATAGGCGGCGTGGTAGCCGGCATCGGTGACGATCTGGTCGTAGATGTGCATGGCCCAGCCGTCTTCGGTCCATTCCCAGGACGGCCAGCCGAGGTCGCGCGCGAAGATCAGGTCGATCCTGCAGGCCGGCACCGTTTCCGGCGGCAGCGGCGTCCAGGCGATGCGCCTCAGATACAGGGCGAGCATGTCGGCATTGGTGCTGCGGATGCGGCATGCAAGGCCGCAGATCGCGACGGTGACAGCGTGGAGCCTGTCCGGCGGGACATTCTCGGCGCGGTCAAACATTTCCCGCAGCGCGGCGGCGAGATTGCCGTAGCCGGTCGCGACGATGGTCCGGGTGCCGCTCAGGTATCTTCTCGCCGCGTGGGCCAGCCGGCTTCCTCGTCGACCTCGTGCACCGGATCGGTCAGCACGAGGTCGCGCATGTCGTCATAGGTGTCGACGAGGATCGCGCGGGCACCGGCTGCGGCGAAGGCGGCCGCGGTGATATCGCCTGTCGCGGGCACATCCGTCGCCACCGGACGCAGGAGACCCTCGGCGAGCAGGCGGTCCACCAGCGCGCCGACCTCCCCGCCGAGAGCCGGATCGCTGTCCGATACGGCCCGCACCACGTCCTCGGCGCGATGCCCGGCGACGAGGTCGCGCCAGACGGCGCCGGCAAGGTCGCGCAGGCTGAAATAGAGGCCCGATTCGAGATTGAGGGCCACGATCTCGCCGTTGAAATCGTCGGCGACGCATTTCGGCGCGGCAATGGCCAGTTGACCGGTTGTCATCTCAACTCGCTGCGTGATGCGGAAGGCGCGCCATCGATCCGGCGGGAGACGGCCAGTCGACCCCGCCCGGCGCGAGACCCTGTCGGAATCGCCGCCGGCTGCCGGCCCTGCGCACCCCCCGGCAGAGCCGGCCATTGGTAGCATAAGCACATGGTAGCGCTACAGGAATCCGGCCGCATAATGCCGCACTTTCTCCCGTCGTGCACCCTGCGCGTGCGAATGCCGCCGCTGCTACCTGACGCCGGTGGCACCAACGACCGGCTGGTATAGGCTGCGTCCCATCTCGGTCGTCATGCCCGAGGGCGATGCCGGTGGCAAGTCTCCAGGTTGCGGCCGAGGTGTGTTTTTCCATTGCAATGGAATATGATGCCGTGGCCGCGGAAAAGGCGGCGGCGCGTCTTCCTCGCGCGGTGCGATCAGACGGCATTGAATCCCGAGTCTCCGGTGCCCCAGATCAGCGTGGTCATTCCAACGCGCAATCGCCATCGCGTCCTTTCCGACGCGATCGGGAGCGTGTTGTCGCAGTCCTTCGCCGATATCGAGCTGATCGTCGTGGACGATTTCTCGGAGGACGCGACGCCGGACCTGCTCGCCGGCATATCCGATCCGCGCTTCAGGTGGGCCCGGTTCGATCGCTGGCGCCATGGCGGCGCGGCCCGCAATCACGGCGTCGCCATGGCGCGCGCGCCGGTCATCGCCTTCCTCGACAGCGATGACGTATATCTCGAGCACCGGCTGCGCGACGACTGGCGCTTCCTTGCCGATCATCCGGAAGTCGATGTCCGGCTCAGCTCCTACGAGGACGTGACGGAATCGGGATCGGTGGCGGCGGTCAACCCGGAAGCCGTCTTCGACCATGACGAACTGGAACGCTACCTGGTCGCCTACTGCCTCTATCTCGGCGGATCGGGGATAACCATCCGCCGCGCCGCCTTCGATGCCGTCGGCGGATTCGACGAGACGGTCCTGCGCATGCAGGACCGCGAGTTCCTGCTGCGCGTCTCGCGCAGCCGGGGAGCGGCGGTGACCAGCGACGTCAATTGGGTGAAGCGGCGGAGCCCCGATTCCATCTCGCATCAGCCCTCCGGCCAATTGCGGGCACTCGCCGAGATGTGCCGCCGGCATCCGGTCATCCGCGAGGAATATGCCGATATCTATCGCTACCTCGTGGCGCGCGAAATCCTGGCGCCGCTGGTCAAGGGACGGCTCGGGGTCGCGCTCGCCACCCTGCGCGAGGCGCGGGCCAACGACCTGGAAGTAGCCGTCGGCCGGCTCGCCTCCGACTATATCGTCGGCAAGCGCCGCCGGCAGGAGATCCGGGCCCAGATGGTGCAGCGGTTTCCGGGGCCGCCTCGCGAAGCGCTCTCCTAGCGGCGGGGACGGGGCGGGCTTCGCTCTCTTGCGAAACGCCGTGGCGCCAGGCGGCCGGGACGCCTACATAGCCTTCTCGGGCGGGAGCGGCGCATTCGAGCGCGCCGCCGCCCGTCCGCGACGGAGCATCCATGGCCATCCCTCTTTCCATCCTCGAACTGGTCCGCGTCACCGAGGAGACGGATGCCCGCGGCGCGCTCGACAATGCGCGCGACCTCGCCGCCCATGCCGAGCGCTGGGGATACCGGCGGATCTGGGTGGCCGAGCACCACAACATGCCGGGCATAGCCAGCGCCGCCACCTCGATCGTGCTTGCCCACATAGCCGGCGGTACCAGCACGATCCGCGTCGGCGCCGGCGGCATCATGCTGCCGAACCACGCGCCCTATGTCATCGCCGAGCAGTTCGGCACGCTGGCGCGCCTGTTTCCCGGCCGCATCGACCTCGGCCTCGGGCGGGCGCCGGGCACGGACCAGCTGACATTGCGCGCCCTGCGGCGGTCGCCGGAATCGGCGGAGAATTTCCCGCACGACGTGCTCGAGCTGCAGGCCTTCCTCGCCCCGGTCGGTCCCAACCAGCGCATCCAGGCGGTTCCCGCCGCCGGCACCGAGGTGCCCATCTGGATCCTCGGGTCGAGCGAGTTCGGCGCCATGCTCGCCGCGGAGCTCGGCCTGCCCTATGCGTTTGCTTCCCATTTCGCGCCGGACCTGCTCCTGCCCGCCCTCGAGATCTATCGCAGCCGGTTCAAGCCCTCCGAGCAGCTGCGCGAGCCCCATGCGATGGTCGGCGTCAACATCATCGCGGCGGAGACGGACGCCGCGGCGCGGCGTCTGGCGACGACGCAGCAGATGTCCTTCGCCAACATCTTCCGTGGTGCGCGCGGCCTCAGCCAGCCGCCCATCGACGACATCGAGGCCTATTGGTCGCCGGTCGAGAAGGCACAGGCCGGGCGGATGCTCGCACGCTCGATCATCGGCTCGCCCGACACGGTCAGGGATGGCATTGCGGCCCTCGCCGCCGAAACCCGCGCCGACGAGCTGATCGTCGTCTCCGACGTCTACGACCACGCCCTGCGGCTGCGCTCCTTCGAGCTCATTGCCGGGGCCGCCGGCATCCGGTAGGTCCGGGCGGAAGGAGGCCGCCCGTCAGCGCGCCTTGCAGGGACGGAAGTCCATGAAGAGCGGGTAGGCGGTCTGCACCTTGTAGAGCCAGGACTTGCAGCTCGCCATGGAAGTGAAGCAGCGGCTTGCCGTATAGGGCTGGTACCAGGTATGGATCGCGCCGACCTCGCGGGTGCCGGTGAACCAGGCGCAGACCGAGCCCTTGCCCGTCTTCGCAAATGTCGGACCGGTCATGCCGAAGGTGCCGAGGCAAAGGGCCAGGATCACGGTCCATAGCAGCTTGTTCATGACGCAACCTCCTTGGGGCAGCCGATAAAACTGGCGAGGCCCGCCGCTGTTCCCGGCGGCGGGAACGAAAGCCATCCATACCATATGCCCGCCCCGGCCTGCATTGCTCGCGGGTCGCAGGGAAACACGGCCGCGGTTCCCGCGTTGACGGACGCCGTTCACCATTGCCGGGAGGAAGAGACCATGGCCGTCGATATCGACATAATCGCGCTCGAAAGGAAGTTCTGGGACGCCATGCAGGCAAAGGACCCGGATGCCGCTTCGGGCTTGCTCGCCGAGGAATGCATCGTCGCCGGCGCGCAAGGCGTGTCGAAGATCGACCGCCAGGCATTTGCCAGGATGACCAGGGAGGGGCGGTGGACCCTCCACGAATACGAGCTCAAGGATGTCCAGGTGATTTCCTCCGGTCCCGATATCGCGGTGATCGGCTACCGGGTCCGCGAGAAGGTCACGATGGATGGCCGCGAGATGACCTTCGAGGCGGCCGACACGTCCACCTGGTGCCGCCGGGACGGCACATGGCGCTGCCTTCTCCATACCGAGTCCGTCCTCGGCGATCCCTTCGGGCAAGGCCGGACGAACGCGGCATGATGCCTAGGTGGATACCCCGAGGTCCTGCAGCAGGCGCACGGCGAGGCGGACGAGCTCGGCCTGCGACCGCGTGCCGGTCCGGCCGAGCGCGGTGCGCAGGTGAAAGCGCGCCGTGTGGATGCTGATCCCGCTCCGCTCGGCATAGGTCTGCAGATTGTCCTCGCCGGCGAGCGCCGCGACCAGTGCCGCGGCCGCCGCCGTGAGGCCGAGGCATTCCCGCAGGAGCTCGGGCGGCCCGGGCCGCCTGTCGGGGTCATGGACGAGGATGATCGCTCCGCCCCTTTCTGTGCCGGCGCGGAAGGTGGCTTCGGGCGATGTCCAGCGGCTGACGAGAATGCCGTAGGGACGACGTCCATCCTGCCGCGGCACGCTCATGGCGCCGCCCGCCCCGCCGCTGCGGACATTTTCGACCAGCTCGGCGAGGCGCCGTCGCGCTTCGCGGCCGGCCGGCAGGACCTGGCCGTCGCGGCTCAGCGTCACGCCGTCGCCCCGCCGCGCGATCGCGGCCATCTGCCGGTTTGCAAAGACGCCGCGGCCGGCAGCATCGAGGATGACCACGCCGGTCGGCAGCCGGTCGAGCGCGTCCGCCATGCCGGTCGCCTTCCGGTCGAGGTCGGCAAAGGCGCGCCCGAGCTGGAGCGAGCGCCTGAGGTGCGGGATGATCCGCTCCATGTGGGCGATGTCGGCATCCTCGAAGAGCGGCGTGCCGCGCGACCGGTGGAGGCCGATCAGCGCCGTACGCCCGGCATCCGCGAAGAGATTGCCGCCAAGCGTGTCGACGAGGCCCCGTGCCGCATAGAAGTCGCGCGCGAAGGGGCCGCGCTTCTCTTCCGCCGTCATCAGCCGGTGTGTGGTCGCCGCGCTGCCGGCCGGCAGCCGTGCGAAGGCCGCCGGCGCCGGATCGAGCGCGGCGAATTCGGACGTGTAGCTCGGCAGCGCGTCCTGGAAGACGCCGTTGGCGAAAAAGACATTGGCGGCCGGGGAGCGCACATCCACCGAGATCAGCACCGCCGATGTCGCCCGGAAGCCGCGGGCGAGCACATCGATCGCCCGCTCATAGGCACCGGGGTTGCGAACGCCTTCGTAGATCAGGTCGATGCAATGGGAATCGGGGTCGTCCATGAACGCCTCCGCCTTTCAGTCGGCAGCGCCAGACCCCTCAATTCTTAGCTGAACCTATTCATTTGGATAGCGACAAAACGAAGGCCGTGACAAGAATTCCGGGCGGAGATCAGGCCGTGCATTCCCGTCATAGCCAACCTCGGAGAGACGAATGACGATCCGCACCTTTGCAATACTTGCCGCGACGCTCGGAATCATGGTCCTGGCGCCGGCATCGACGTTTGCCGGCGACGCGGCGAAGCCGACGCCCGTCCAGATCGCCCTCGACCGCTCGAAGGCCCAGGTGGCCGATTCCCTGGTCATCCTCGGGCGGTCCGAGAAGGATCCCGACCTTCTCATGGCGGCGGCCCGCATTCTCGTCGGGATCAAGGCCGAGGTCGCCGATTCCAAGGCCTCGGCGTCCGGCAAGCCGGTCTACTACGACGTCGCCAGGCTGGTCGAGGAGGCGAAGGGCTATCCCGCCAAGCGCCTCGAAGTCCCGCCGAAGCCGGAGGCCAATTCCGGCTTCTGCCACTACGAATATCTCTGCGACAGCCTCAGCTGCGCCTATGAGTGGGTCTGCTGAGGCGTCCTTGCCAACCCGGCCGGTCGCGACGCCGCTCCCCGAAGAGGCGTTAGGGCCGGCCGCCCGTTCAGCGGATCAGCGTCCTGCACTTCGGGCAGCGGATCGCCTGGCCCTCGCGGGCGCCGATCACGCCGGTATGGCCGCAGGTCGGACAGGCGAAGGTGGTCGGCTCGACCGAGGGCATCTGCTTCACCGCGCCGCCCTGGTCGCGAAAGGCGGCGAGCGCCGCTTCCGCCTGGGCCTTCAACTCCGCCCGGCTGAGCTTCGGTCCCTTGCCGCCCGCCATCCTTCGTTCCTTCCTTGCCTCGTGCCGCGCGCTCTCTAGCACGCTCGGACGGCACGCGGCCATAGACGATGCCCGCCCGCGCGACTCGTGACGTTTCGTCTCAACGTTGACCGGCCCGCGTAACCCGCCGCTCCCTTTCCGCCGCCTAGTGTCGCTTCCGCCCGACAAGGAGGCCCGCGAGGCCATGGACGGAAGCAATCGCGCGCCCTGCATCATCGCCCTCGCCCAGCGGAAGGGCGGCGTCGGCAAGACCACCCTCGCCGTCTCGGTAGCGGCGGAACTCTCCGGGCGCGGCTTCGACGTCGGCCTCGTCGACGCCGATCCCCAGCGTTCCGCCTGCGAATGGGCGCGGCCGGGCAATCTCGGCTTCCCGGTCTACGAGATGCCCTTCGACCGTGATCCGGTCACCGCCTGGGCGCGGCAGGCGCGCGGGATGACGGGCGACTGCATCGTGATCGACGCGCCGCCGGCGGATCGCGCGGTCGGTGCCGCGGTGGCGATCGCGGACGTGCTCCTGGTTCCCTGCACGCCGTCCGGGCTCGACCTCGAATCGACCGAGCACACGCTTGCCATCGTGCGTGCCGTGCGCGAGCGGCGGCAGGCGCATCTCGGCGTCGCGCTGGTCCCGAACCGTGTCGACTCGCGCACGCTGGAAGGCCGGCAGGTGATCGACGAGTTGCGCGCCTTCGGCGAGACGGTGGCCCCGCCGATCGGCAACCGCTCGGCCTTCGTGCGCGCCTTCTCCCTCGGCTGCTCGGTTTCCGACCTTGCGCCCGGCGAGAAGGCGGACCTCGAGGTGCGGGCGCTTGCCGACCTGGTCGGGCGCCTCGCGCCGCATCTGCAGCTGCCCGCGGACGCGGCGTCAAATTTCGCCTAAAGCCGATTCAAATCGGGGCGGCGCGCGCAAAGATCGGTAAATCTCGGTCCGGGACGTTTGTTGACGCGAGGGGGCCCGCTGCTAGCGTCGCCCCTCGTGAAGTGGCTTGCGGACGGAGCGAAATCCATGGCCCAGGATCCCAGCATTTTCTCGTATGCATATGCGGTCGAAGTCGATTCCAATGGAAATTTCGTCATCGCCGACACCGATCCGGCCGAGCAGGATCTGCGCATCAAGGATGACGTCGATGACGGGCCGACCGACCGCCACGCGGTGGTGGGCGATACCGCCAATGACCAGTTCCACGTCAGCGGCGCCGGCGCCCTGAACGGCCTCTATACCTTCACCTCGCTCGCCACCACCGGCGGCGCGAGCGGCTTCATCGCCTATAACGAGGCGACCGGCACCTACTACTTCCTCACCAACGATGCCGTCAGCCCGTCGGAGACGGCGCTGACCGAGACTGCCGGCGTCCTGCAGGTCTGCTTCATGCCCGGAACCATGATCGCCACGCCCGCCGGCGAGCGGGCGGTCGAAGACCTCGCCATCGGCGACCTGGTGCTCACCAGCGAGGGGCGCCATGCGCCCGTCCGCTGGATCGGCCGCCAGAGCGTCGCGCCGCTCTTCGCCGACGAGCTGACGCTGCCGGTGCGGGTGCGCGCCGGTGCGCTCGGCGAGAACCTCCCGGCGCGCGACCTGCTCGTATCGCCGGACCATGCGCTTCTCGTCGACGGCATTCTCGCCCATGCCGGGGCGCTGGTGAACGGCGTCTCGATCCTGCGCGAGACGCGCGTGCCGCCGATGTTCGTCTACTACCACGTCGAGCTCGACGACCATTCGCTGCTCTTCGCCGATGGCGCGGCGGCGGAGACCTTCATCGACAATGTCGACCGCATGCGCTTCGACAACTATGCCGAATACGAGGCGCTCTATCCGGAGGACCGCGCCATCGTCGAGATGGCGCTGCCGCGCGCCAAGTCGCATCGCCAGGTGCCGCCGGCGATCCGCGACCGGCTCTACCGGCGGGCACTCGACCTGTTCGGAGAATTGGCGGTCGCCGCCTGAATTCCGGTCACCCATCGCTGAGGACAGGGGCGGCTCCGGCCGCCCTTCTCTTTTCGGCCGGCGGCCATCGTCCCTCCTCCCGATCCCTTTCGCGGCGGCTCATGCTGCAGCGCACCCTTCCGCCATCCGGAAAGCGAGGCCGGGCGCGGCCAGCCGTTACAAAGCGCATGCAATGTAGATCTATATTTGTACCTTCTTTGAATATTGCTGCCGGTCAATATGTATTAGTAAACCGAGCGCATCTAAGTCGTTAACTCACCCACCGATACGCCCAAGAAATGGGCTCTATTCTTCTATCCCTTCCTCTATATTGACGAATGTCAGTCGCGTAATCAGTGCGTAGGCGGCGCCACCGCCAGGGTTGGGGACTTATAGTTCGAACAGGGGGTTTCCATGCCAGTTCAATATCTGACCGACCCACAGCTAGATGCCCTCCTGACGTCCAACGGGAACCTCGACCCGTCGGTCCGCCAGGCGGTGCTCGACCAGTTGAACAATGTCGGGATCTTCGACCCGGCCAATCCGGGCCTCACCGCCTGGGTGCAGACCGGCCCCAACGCGCCGATCGACCCGCTGACCCAGGTGCTCGACGTAACCAGCCCCAACAGCACCACCGTCACCACCAATGACGGGGTGCAGGTCATCATCCATGACGTGCCGGGCGCCTCGGACCTCACCGTCTATGGCACCGCCGACGTCTTCATCGCGACCGGCAAGGGCAACAACGCGATCTACCTCGACGATTCCGGGGCCGACACCGTCTATTCCGGCTCGGGCAACGACACCATCGTCGGCAGCGCCGCCGGCAACAGCTACTACGACGCCGGCCTCGGCAACGACGTGGTCACTTCCTCCGGTGACAACGACACCCTGCTCGGCGGCGGCGGCAACGACTCCCTCGATGCCGGCTTCGGCGACAACGCCTCCCTCGACGGCGGTGCCGGCAACGACACGCTCTTCGCCGGCGGCGACAACTCGACCCTCATCGGTGGCGCCGGCAACGACTACATCGACGGCAATTTCGGCGACAACCAGTCGCTCGATGGCGGTGCCGGCAACGACTACCTGTTCGCCTATGGCGACAATGCCACCATGCTCGGCGGCGACGGCAACGACTACATCGATGGCGGCCTCGGCAGCAACCAGTCGGTCGATGGCGGCGCCGGCAACGACACGCTCTATGCCGGCGGCGACAATGCCACCATCTACGGCGGCACCGGCAATGACGACATCGATGTCGGCTATGGCGACAACCAGTGGGTCGACGGCGGTGCCGGCAACGACACCATCTATTCCGGCGGCGACAACAACACCCTCTATGGCGGCGCCGGCAACGACACCTTCCACATCGTCGATAGCGACGGCAGCAGCACGATCGACGGCGGAGCGGGCAACGATTTCGTCTATTTCGATACCCGCACGCTCAGCGACTACGCCAGTGCGACCACGACGACCGTGTCCGGCGTGACGACGATCGAGTTCACGGATGGCCAGACCATCACCGTGACCAGCGTGAAGGAACTGCACTTCACGGACGGCACCAGCAACCTCTAGGTGCTCGTCGACCTCCCGCAAGAGTGACGCCCCGGCGATGCGCCGGGGCGTTCCCCGCAGAGCCAGGAAGGCGCCCTTGTCCAGCGACGCGCGCGACATCGACAGGCCGGCGGAGCAGGAGACGGCGGCCGCTTCCGCCTGGGCCTCCGCCAACGGCGCCTCGGCCCTCGGCTGCCTCATTCTGGTTGCCCGCCATCATGGCGTGCACCTCACCCTCGACCAGATCGTCCATGACAACGTGCTGGAAAGCGCGGCCGTCGATGACGGCCAGCTGGTTCGCTGCGCCCGCTCCGCGGGGCTCCGCGCCGTGGCCGTCCGCCTCGGCAGCGGTGGGCTGACCCGGCTCGGCAAGGCATTGCCGGCGATCGTGACGCTGACCGGCGATCGCCGCGTCGTCCTCCACCGGGTGGACGAGGATCACGGCGCCTGGCGCATGACCATCCAGGATGCCGAGGGCGCGGCGCCCTTCGTCGTCGATGCGGCGCGCCTCGATGCCGCCTGGACCGGCGAGGTCATCCTCGTCAAGCGCGACTATGCCATCACCGACGAGACCCAGCCCTTCGGCTTCGGCTTCATCACCAGCCTGATCTTCCGCGAGCGCTGGATCGTGCGCGACGTGGCGATCTGTGCCGGCGTCCTCGCGGTCCTGGCGCTCGCGCCGATCATGTTCTGGCGGCTGCTTTCCGACAAGGTGCTCTATTACGGCGCCTACAACACCTTCTACGTGCTCTGCATCTCCTTCCTGGTGCTTGTCGTCTTCGACGCGATCTTCGCGTATCTGCGCTACTACCTCGTCCTCTACCTGACGACGCGCGTCGACGTGAAGCTCGGCACCTACATGTTCGACCGGCTCCTCAACCTGCCGATCGACTTCTTCGAGCGCACCCAGGTCGGCAAGATCACCCACGACGTCTACCAGCTGTGGAAGGTGCGCTCGTTCCTCACCGGCCAGCTCTTCGGCACGGTGCTCGATTCGGCGACGCTCCTCGTCTTCCTGCCGGTCATGTTCTTCTTCAGCCCGATCATGACCTTCATCGTCCTCGGCCTCTGCGGGCTGATGATGGTGTGGCTGGTCGTCATGCTGCCGCATCACCGGAAAAAGCTATTCGCGGTGGAAGCGGCCGAGTCGCTGCGCGGCGCCTTCCTGATCCAGACCGTCCACGGCATCCGCACGGTCAAGTCGCTCGCCCTCGATGCGCGCCAGCGCCACCTGTGGGACGTCCACACCGCCAAGGTCGCGAAGCTCCGCTTCGCCGAAGGCCAGAGCGCCAATCTCATCCAGTCGGTGGCGCGCCCCTTCGAGAAGCTGGCGGTGACCGGCTCGTTCGCGGTCGGCGTCTATCTCGCGCTCACCACCAACGACCCGGTCTTCGTCGGCGCGCTCTTCGCCTTCCTCATGCTGTCGCAGCGCGTCTCGGCTCCGCTCCTCCAGGCGGCCAAGCTGATCAACCAGCTCGACGAGGCGCGCATCGCGGTTGGCGTGGTCAGCGAACTCATCAACCAGCCCGCCGAGGAGGGCCGTTCGGACCACGGCGTCAGGACGCCGCTCGCCGGGCATATCGAGTTCGCCGGCGTCAATTTCCGCTACCGGGGCGCGCCCAACCCGGCCCTCAAGGACGTCGCCTTCGACGTTCCGACCGGGACCACGCTCGGCATCATGGGCCGCAGCGGCTCGGGCAAGACGACCATCACGCGGCTTCTGCAGCGCCTTCATTCCGACTATGGCGGCCTCATCAAGATCGATGGCGTCGACGTGCGCGAGTACGACGTCGATCATCTCCGCCGGTCCATCGGCGTGGTGCTCCAGGAGAATTTCCTCTTCTCCGGCACCATCCGCGAGAACATCGCCGCGGCGAAGCCCGACGCCACCTTCGACGAGATCGTGCGCGCCGCCCGTCTCGCCGGCGCCGAGGAGTTCATCGACAAGCTGCCGCGCGGCTACGAGACCCACATCTACGAAGGTTCGCCAAATCTTTCCGGCGGCCAGCGCCAGCGCCTCGCCATAGCGCGGGCGCTGATCGTCGATCCGCGCATCCTCATCCTCGACGAGGCGACCAGCGCGCTCGACGCCGAGAGCGAGGCGATCGTCAACGCCAACATCGCCCGCATCGCCGCCGGCCGTACCATGCTGATCATCTCGCACCGGCTCTCGGCGCTGGTCGAGGCGGACCAGATCCTCGTCCTCGACCGCGGCGAGGTCGCCGATATCGGCCGCCACGACGAGCTCCTCGAACGCAACGACATCTATGCCAGCCTCTGGCACCAGCAGACGCATCACATCCTCGCCGCGGAGAAGCGCGGCCGTCGCGGAGGGCCGGCCCGTGTCGCATAGCGTCGATGCCGCCGTCACCGTCCGCCAGTTCCAGTCGGAGACGGACGAGATCCGCGAAATGCCGGAGCCGCGCGCCGCGCGGATGACGGTCTTCGCGCTCGCCGGGATGCTGGTCGCGATCGTCGCGATCCTCTTCCTCACCACCGTCGACCGGGTGATCTCGAGCCAGGGCGGCAAGATCGTCTCCGTCGAGCCGCCCAGCGTCTACCAGGCGCTCGATCCCTCGATCATCAAGAGCATCAACGTGCGCGAGGGCGACCAGGTGCAGAAGGGCCAGCTGCTCGCCACCCTCGACCCGACCTTCACGGAGGCGGACGTGCGCGCCCTGCAGCAGCAGGTGGCGAGCCTCGACACCCAGATCGCCCGCATCGACGCGCAGCTCTCCGGAAATCCGCTCGCCTTCGAGACGAGCGACGATCCCGACTATCGCAAATACGCCGCGCTTCAGCAGGCCACCTACGACCAGCAGATGGCGCAGTACAAGGCGCAGGTCGATTCCTTCGATGCCAAGATCGCCGCCACGCAGGCCACTATCGCCAAGTTCTCGTCCGACGAGGCCGGCTACCAGGACCGCGCGACCATTGCCGAGAAGGTCGAGCAGATGCGCACCACGCTCGCGGCGACAGGCTCCGGCTCCGAGCTCAACAAGCTCCTCTCGCAGGACAACCGCGTCGAGCTCGAGCGCTCGCTCGCCTATGCCCGCAACAGCCTCGCCGAGGCGCAGCAGGACGAGGTCTCGCTGAAGGCCGATCGCGATGCCTTCATCAAGCAGTGGCAAGCGCAGCTCAGCCAGGAGCTCCTGACCGCGCGCAACAATCTCGACACGGCACGCGCCTCGCTCGACAAGGCGACGAAGAAGCAGGATCTCGTGCGGCTGACCGCCTCGGAACCGTCGGTGGTGCTCACCATGGCCAAGCTCTCGGTCGGCTCGGTTCTCCAGTCGGGCGATTCGCTCCTCACGCTGATGCCGCTCAACGCGCCCGTCGAGGCGGAGATCAACATCGCCGCCCGCGACGTCGGCTTCCTCCGGCCGGGCGATCCCTGCAGCCTGAAGGTCGGCGCCTTCAATTTCATGGAGCATGGCACCGCCGAGGGCAAGGTCCGCTGGATCAGCGACAATGCCTTCACCACCGACGAGAACGGCCAGCCGAGCGCCGCCTACTACAAGGCGCGCTGCTCGGTCGATGCCGATCACTTCCAGAACGTGCCGGCCAATTTCCGGCTGATCCCGGGCATGACGCTGCAGGCGGACCTCAAGATCGGCACGCGCTCCGTCGCCATGTACGTCCTCGGCGGGACGCTTCGCGTCTTCGGCGAAGCGATGCGTGAGCCGTGAGACCGGCGGGCCTCGCCTTTGCCGGCCCCTTCGCCCAGGTCCGCCTCCGGGCGCTGCTCGCCGCATCCGTCGCGCGGTGGGTCGCCGCCGCGCGCCGCCTGCTGCCGGGCGGCGAGCCGAGCGTCGCCGATCTCCTCACCGAAGGTGAGAAGGCCCATGCCGCGCGGCGCTTCCCCGCGGCCCATGCCGCGTTCCGCCGCGCGGCGATCGCCGGCAGCGCCGAGGCGGCCTATCGCCTCGGCCTGATGCAGGCGCGCAGCGAAGGCGTGCAGGGCAGCATGGGCGATGCCGCGGCGTGGTATCGCCGCGCCGCCGAGGCGGGCCACCAGGACGCCCAGTTCCAGCTCGGCGCCATCCACCTCACCGGTGCCGATACCCATGGCCTGCGCATGGAGGAGGGCGGCGTCCGCGACGCGCTCTTCCCGAACGGCGTCGCCGTGGAGCGCGACCATGACGCGGCCATGCGCTGGCTCGCCGCCGCGGCGCCGAAGCCGGAGGCGCAGGCGGCCCTCGGCGACATGTACCGGCGCGGGCTCGGCGTGCCGGTCGACCACGACATGGCGCGGCGCTGGTACGTGCTCGCCGCCGAGCAGGGCCTTGCCGCGGCCGAGTTCGCGCTCGGCGACATCCACTACCAGGGCCTCGGCGTCGAGCCCGACATGGCGCTCGCCGCCGACTGGTACGAGAAAGCGGCGGAGAAGGGCGAGCCGCGGGCGCAGGTGGCGCTCGCCGCGATGCTGCGCTCCGGCGCCGGCCGCCCCGTCGACGAGAAGCGTGCCGCCGAGCTCTTCGCCGCGGCGGCGGAGAAGGGCGAGCCGCGCGCCGAGCTCCAGGCCGGGCTCCTCCACATCAAGGGCGAGCATCTCGCCCATGATGTCGATCGCGGCGAGACGCTGATGCGCCGCGCCGCCAAGCAGGGCCTGCTGCCGGCGATCCTCGCGCTCGCCGAGTTCTATTCGCGCGGCGAGGGCCTGCCGCCCGACCTGCGCGAGGCCGCCATCTGGTACGAGCGCGCCGCCGCCATGGGCGATGTCGCCTCGCAATTCATCATCGGTCGCATGTACGCGACCGGCAGCGGCGTCGCGCAGAACCTCCGCGAGGCGGCGCGCTGGTTCCTCAAGGCGGCCGAGGGCGGCCATCCGACCGCCGCCCACAATGTCGCGGTCTTCCACATGAAGGGCACCGGCGTGCCCCAGGATGCGGGCATCGCCGCGGCATGGTACCGGCGCGCGGCCGAGGCCGGCCTCCCCGCGGCGCAGGCCCAGTTGGGCCGCATGCTCGCCGCCGGCACCGGCGTCGAGCGCGACGGCAAGGAGGCGGTCGCCTGGCTCACCCGGGCCGCGGAGGCTGGCGACGGCGAGGCGAAGACCGCGCTCGCGCTCATGCATCTCCGCGGCGAGGCCGTCGGCCGCGACCCGAAGCGCGGCGAGCAGCTTCTCACCGAGGCGGCCGAAGGCGGCCATGCCGATGCCGGCTACATGGTCGGCATGCGCCTGCTCCCGACGGATGCCGCCGGCGCGGCGCGCTGGATCGCGCGCGCGGCCGAGGCCGGCCATGTCCAGGCCCAGTTCCAGCTCGCCGTCATGCTCTGCCAGGGCAGCGGGGTCGCCACCGATCTCGTCGCGGCGGTCGCCTGGTACGAGCGCGCCGCCGAGAAGGGTCATCGCCTCGCCCGGTACAATCTCGCTGTCATGCGCCAGAAGGGCCAGGGCTGCGAGGCCGATCCGGTCGAGGCGCTCGCCTGGTTCGAGGCGGCCGGCGAGCAGGGCCTCGGCGTCGCCGCCCGTGCCGTCGCCGACATCTATCGCAACGGCCGCGGCGTGCCGGCCGATGCCGAAGCCGCCCAGCGTTGGCAGGAGATCGCGGAGCGCGAGGCCGCCGGCGGTGCCTGAAGGCCGGACCCCGCCGGCCGGCCTAGCCGGTCATGTCGAGGCCGGCGGTGGCGAGCGGCGCGACGATCGCCTCCCGGTCGGCGCCGGGCATCAGCGCCAGCGCCCAGAGGTCGAAGCGCTGGCGCTTGGCGACCACCTCGGCAAAGCCGGCGCCGATCAGGATGTCGCCGAGCGAGGCGCAGGTGAAGCCGGTATTATGCGCCATGCTCCAGCGCCCCTCCGCCAGCGAAGGCGAATGGCCGAAAAGCATGTCGTGCGCCGTGATCGGCCCGGACGGCGACATGTAGGCGACCTGGTCGAGGCCGCTCTCCAGCACCATAGCGGCAACCGTCTCGAGATCCGGCGAGGTGATCAGCGCGAAGCCGTCATCGGCGAGCACGCGGCGGAACTCGGCGACGGCGAGCGGCACCTCGTGGGCGAAGAGGTGCTCGAGCACATGCGAGCACCAGACGCCGTCGAAGCTTCCGTCGGGCAGCACGCCGCCCATGTCGGCGATCGAGGCGACGATGTCGGGCTCCGATTCCGCGTCGATGTCGACGCGAACCTCGCGCCAGCGGGCCGGCGCGAAAAGCGGATGGAGCTGCCGCGCGGAGCGCGAGCCCGAGCCCGCATTCAGCACCTGGCGGAGGCCGCCGCGAACGGCCGTGGCGGGGTGGTCGAGAAGGTCGGAATGGCTCATCGGGACATGCGCTCCAATCGCGATTGCGTGCCCATTCTAAGGCCGGTCGCGTTGCCGATCCAGTCGTTTTACAGTATAGTCTGAGAACAAACAGCACAAAGTGAGGCGTATTGCTGTGGCTCGGAAGAATAATAAAGACTTTTTAGAATACTTGAACGGAAACAATTCTTCCGGCGTCAATGTTCCGCGCCCGGCGGCCACCCCCGTCGGCCATGTCGAGCACGCCATCCTCGCCGAGAACGGCCTGGTCTTCGTCGCCGGCGTCCTCGGTCATCCGGGCGCCCGCGTCACCGCGCTCGAGCTCCGCTCCGGCCGCGGCACCTGCCGCATCGCGGCGCGCCATATCGGCTGCGCCCGCCATGCCGGCGAGGCGCCGGCCACCGCCTTCTGGACCGCCGGCCATCTCGGCCCCGCCCTTGCCGGCGAGGAGACGATGGCGGCCACCATCTTCTTCGGCGACGGCCTGTCCGTCGCCAGCGAGCTGCGCTTCGAACGGAGCGATGCGTCCGCCTTAAGAGACGCCGTGAAGCGCTATCTCGCCGGACTTCCTGGGGAGGAACAGGAACATCCCGAAGACGCGACCATCATGGAACGCATCATGAGCCCTCCCTCCGCCGCCCGTCCCGTACCGCGCTTCACCGTCGAGAACATCTCCATCGCCGAGTGCGGCCTCTTCGTCACCGGCTGGATCAACGACACCGCCGACGACCTCGCCGAGATCCGCGTCAATACCGGCACCTGGAGCGTCACCATCGCCGGCGACGGCCTCGCCCGCGCGGCGCGGGACGACGTCCAAGTGGCGCTCGGCATTCCCCGCCGCCACGCCTTCGGCTTCTGGGGCATCACGGTCGATCCGGCGATCGACACCGTCTCGCCCGTCGCGGTCTGCGAGGTGGTGATGAGGGGCGGCGGCATAGAGCGGCAGGAGCTGCCGCTCAACATCCTCTTCGACCAGATCGAGCTCCGCAACCTCGCGCTCACCTATCTCGCCACGTCTAAATATCTCGGCAATCCGATGCTCGATTCTGTGGCTTCCCTCGAGAAGCACATCGGCAGGCAGATCGTCGACCTCAACGTCCTCATCTCGCGCGCGATCACCCAGCGCCCGCATGTCGAGCGCTTCGGCGGCCAGGGCCAGAAGAAGGGCTCGATCATCGTCTGCCTCTACGGGCGCGCCGAATATCTCATGCTGCAGAACGCCCTCTTCGCCAACCGCAAGGGCATCGGCGACTACGAGTTCGTCTATGTCTCCAACAGCCCGGAGCTCGCCGAGCAGCTGGCGCGCGATGCCCATGTCGCCTCGCTCGCCTATGGCCTCGACCTGACGCTGGTGCTCCTTCCCGGCAATGCCGGCTTCGGCGCTGCCAACAATGCCGCCGTCGCGGTGTCGCGCACGAAGCGGCCGCTCATCGTCAATCCGGACGTCTTCCCCCACGACCTCGACTGGGCCGCCCGCCACACGGCCCTCGTCGAAAACGCGCCCGACCTGCAGACGCGCCTCTTCGGCGCGCCGCTCTACTATGACGACGGCTCGCTCATGCATGGCGGCATGTATTTCGACAGCGATGCCTCGCTCTCCATGGAGGGCGCGAGCTTCCGCCGCAACGTGACGCTGCGGGTCGAGCACTACGGCAAGGGCGCGCCGCCGGACTCTGCCGAGTTCCTGCGCCCGCGCCCCGTGCCCGCGGTCACCGGCGCGTTCATCTCCTGCGATCGCGGCTGGTACGAGAAGCTCGGCGGCTTCTCGGAGGAATACGTCATGGGCCACTACGAGGATGCCGACCTCAGCCTGAAGAGCACCGAGCAGGGCGTTGTCCCCTGGCTGCACGACATCAAGCTCTGGCATCTCGAGGGCAAGGGCTCGGGGGCGCGCCATGCGGCGCACGAGGGCGCCTCGATCGTCAACCGCTGGCTGTTCAACCGGCGCTGGGCCAAGGCCATCATCCCCGAAATGCTCGGCGCCCGGCCGCGCCATCCGCTCCTCCAGGTGCCGCCGCTGCCCGATCCGGTGCGCCCGCCCCCGCTCCAGCCCCAACCCCAGCCCATGACGACGCAAGGGCCCCGCCGTCCCGTCGCGCCGGTCCTCCGCCGGCCGCCGGTGGCCGCACGGCCAGCCCGCGCCAAGGCGACGGCGCCGGCCTCTTCCGGGCTCACCGAGATCGTCTTCGGAGCGGAAAGCTGATGGCCACGTACAGCGCGATGCCGGAGCGGCCGCTCAAGGTTCTCCTCGTCAGCCTCTTCCATCCGGAACTCGTCCGCGGTGGCGCCCAGCAGGTCTGCTACGAGCTATTCCAGGGCCTGAAGGACATGCCCGGCGTGGAGCCGGTGCTGCTCGCCTCGGTCGATGACAGCGTGCCGGCGCTCTACAAGAGCGGCGCCCGCATCACCGGCTTCGATCGCCGGCCCGACGAATACGTCTTCCTCAGCCGCAACTACGACTATACGTGGCACCGGGTGCCCGACCCGTTCATGATCGATGCCTATGTCGAGTTCCTGCGCCTGATCAGGCCGGACGTGGTCCACTTCCACCACTTCCTCACCCTCGGCATCGACCTCCTCACCATCACGCGCCGCATCCTGCCGAAGGCGCGCATCGTCTTCACGCTGCACGAGTTCCTGTCGATCTGCGCCGCCGACGGCCAGATGGTCAGGAAGACCGACAAGTCGCTCTGCACCCAGCCCTCGGGCGTGCGCTGCCATCAGTGCCTGCCGCATCTTTCGCCCGATTTCTTCTTCCTCCGCGAGATGTGGATGAAGAAGCACTTCGACGCCGTCGACGTCTTCACCACGCCGACGCGCTTCATGGTCGATCATTTCGCGAAATGGGGGCTCGACCCCAACCGCATCACCGTGGTCGGGAACGGCCAGGCCGATTACAGCGGCGGCGTCTCCTATGTCGAGGAGCGCGAGAGCCGCAACCGCTTCGGCTTCTTCGGCCAGCTCGTCGACAACAAGGGCGTCCACGTCATCCTCGAGGCGGTCGAGCTGCTCCGCGGCTCGGGCTTCACCGATTTCGTCGTCGAGATCAACGGCGACAACCTCCGCTACGCTTCCGAGCCGCGCCGCAAGGCCTTCGAGGCCTTCATGGAGCGCGAGGTCGCCCGCGCGCCGGAAGAGCAGAATGTGGTGATGAACGGGTCCTACCATGTCGACCAGCTGGCGAGCCGTATGTCGCGCGTCGACTGGTGCATCGTGCCCTCGGTCTGGTGGGAGATCTTCGGCCTCGTCATCTCCGAGGCCTGGATGTTCAAGCGCCCCGTCATCGCCTCCAATGTTGGCGGCATGAAGGAGCGCATCCGCCACGAGGTGGATGGCCTCCACTTCAACGTCGGCGATGCCCGCTCGCTTGCCGAGACCATGCGCCGCGCCTGCAGCGAGGACGGCCTCTGGGAGCGCCTGGTCGGTGGCATCCGTCCGCCGGCGAGCCGCGAGGCGATGAGCGAGCGCTTCCTCGAAATCTACGAAAGCGCTGCGCTGCCCGTGGCGGCGAGCGCCTGACCGCCGGCGGAGGATCCGTGAACCCGATGGAACAGACAGGCGTCCTCGATCCCGTCGCGCCCAACGGCGGCGAGCCAGGGCTCGTCGCCGCGCCGCCGGCGACCGTCGCGGCCTTCGTCATCAACCTCGAGAAGGACCGCGATCGCCGCGATGCCATCCTTCGCCAGTTCGACGCGCTGCCCGACCTCGAGCCGCATGTCGTCGAGGGCGTCTACGGCCGCTACCTGCCCGACAGCCTCTGCGAGAACCTCGCCAAGGAGAAGCACTGGGCGCGCAACAAGGGCACCATCGGCTGCTTCCTTTCCCATGTGAAGGCCTGGGAGGAGGTGGCGAAGCTCTCCGATCGCTTCGCCGTCGTGCTCGAGGACGACGTCAACATTGCCGGGCTCTCCCAGCTCGCCGACCTCGCGGTCCCGGACGATGCCGAGATCGTCTTCATCAACGACCGCATGTCCGGGGAGGCGCGGGGCGTGCCGGTCGCCATGCCGATGCTGCGCGCGCTCCAGCGGCTGGAGGCCTCCCATGGCGGGCCCGGCGGCGATGGCTACCTGCTCACGCCCGCCGGCGCGCGGAAGCTGCTTGCCGCCTGCGCCACCGACTTCTATTTCGGCCATGTCGACGGCCGCCTCCTGCAATACGCGACCGGCGAGGAGGCGCTGGCCGCGCTGCCGGAAAAGAGCTGGATCGTCGGGGTCGTCCGCCATCACCGGCACCCGACGCTGGCCCCGACGCTCGGGCTGCTCCGCGGCTACACATTGTCGTCGCCGCTCGTCCGCCATCTCGGCGTGCCGAGCATCCGCGAGGCCGAGGACAAGGGAGCGGCCGAGGCTGCCCTGAAGCGCCGCAAGTCGGCCGAGGAGGGCCTTCGTCCCGCCGGCCTGCCCATCCGCTACTGGACGGTCATCGCCAATGCCGGCGACCAGATCAATCCCTACATCATCGAGGCGGTCGCCGGCCGCAGGCCCTATTTCTCGCCACGGCGGAACGAGGCCCATGTGCTGGGCATCGGCAGCATCCTCTTCATGGCGACGCCGCAGTCGCACATCTGGGGTTCCGGCATCCTCGACCCGAAGGGCGACTATTCGCAGGTCTCGGTCGATCGCGTCCATGCCGTGCGCGGCAGACTCACGCGCCAGATCCTGAAGGAGCGCCACGGCCTCGACCGTGAGGTGCCGCTCGGCGATCCGGGCATCTTCGCCGACGAGATCGCCGAGGTGGCGGCGGCACGCGATTCACGCCGTCTCAAGCGGCGTATCGGGGTGATTCCGCACCATCGCATGATCGACCACGCCTATATCCGCGACATCACGCGCCATGCCGATGCCGCAGTGATCAACCCCCATCTCGACTGTCTCGACTTCATTTCAGAGATCATTTCGTCCGAAATCATCGCGTCCCAGAGCCTGCACGGACTGATCTTTGCCCAGGTGTTCAACAAGCCTTTCGTGTGGTTCTCGCACACCGCCGACGACACCTGGCTGTTCAAGTTCCATGATTGGTTCAGCAATTGCGAGGACGGCCCACGCGAGCCGCTGCCCTTCGGAACCCCGCTGGATGCCTTGCTTTCGTCCGCCCGTATAGCGCCGCACCAGGTCGACCGCGAGGCGCTCCGGCAGGCCATGCCGCTCTTGCCGCCGACCGAGCGGAAGCCCGGCATCGGCTATCGCGAAACCCGCCGTCTATCCCCGCTCGCCTTCCGCATCACCGCCGACGGCAAATCGCCGGTCGTGGATGGCTACGACGCGACGATCGTCGTGCCGGCGGGCGACGAGGCGGCGCTGCAGGCCGCCATCCATGCGCAAGCGCGGGGATATGACGATTCGTTCAATCTCTGGCTCGTCTACGATTCCGCGCTCTTTGCCGGCTTCACGCGGGCGGCGATGCGGGGATATCTCGACATCCTCAACGAGCTTCCGGACGTGCACTACCTGCAGGTCCTGCCGGCGGGGATACGCGTTCCCGGCAAGGCGGTGACAGAGGTGCATGCCGGCGGACGGAAGGTGAGCATGGAAGCCCGCGACTCCACCTATGACGGGCGGGGCGCCGTGCTCGTGCGCAATCCCTTCGAGTTCTCGTTCAAGGCGCGCGGCCGGGCGATCTTCGTCGACTAGACCCCGGTCGTCAGTGAGCGGCGAGGGAGACCTTCGCCTTCACCATGACGCGGGCATAGGGCTGCCGCGTCAGGTCGAACTTCACGTAGTAGAGATAGAGGTCGCCGTAGCCGGAAATCTCGCTGAAGTCGCGGGTTCCGCTCGCTTCGTCGATGAGGGCGAAGAGGCCGTAGCGGGTCTTCGGGTCCTTCGGGCTGGTGAAGAGACGGACCGGCCTTGACCAGGTGACGAGGTCCGGCGAGGTCGCGTAGTAGGCGCCGGGCGGATGGGCCTTGTCGCCCTTTCCGATGCTGATCGCGCCGAGATAGACGAAGAGGCCGCTCGTCCGGTCATAGGCGAGGGAGCCGAGCTCGAAGAGCGAGCCCCTGCCGACGCCGGTGCAGGCGCCGGGGGACAGATCGCGGTCATAGGCGCCGGAAAGGCGGGCATTGAATCCGCTGCCATCCCAGGCGCGCCAGCTCCCGGGACGGTCGGGAGACGGGCTTCTCGCGACGCAGACGCCGCCGGGACGACCTGGAATGCCGTTCGAAAGGAACATGAAATAGAAGGCGCCGTCGCGCCCACGCACGATGTTGGTCGGCTGGAAGTAGCCGACTGGCTTCCCCGCATCCCCGTCGTAGGGAACCGGTGGCGCGGCGACGACATTGGCCGGCGAGGGCGGGGCGCGGAAGGTCGCGCCGCCATCGGTCGAGACGGCGTACGTGATCGAATTGTACCAGCAGGACAAGTACTTATGGCTGGGACAGAGGCCCGGATGGGTATTGCCCTGGAACTCGTTATGGACGAGGGCGTGGATGGTCCGCCCGTCGTCGGTCTGGAAGGCGGCGAGCCATTGGCGATCGTCGAAAGCGGCGGGGTCGGCGGATTGCGCGCCCTGGTAGATCACCGTGCAGGGATGGCCGAGATGGTCGAAATCCGGGCCGACGAATTGCCGATTATCCTGGTGAGACGCCATGAGATGCACGCGGCCGCTCGCGTCCCGGAAAGCACGCGGCGGCGCGTCGGGAATGTCGGTCTTCGCGCAGCGATCCCTGTCCCAGTCGAAGACGACCTGCTCGGGCGTGCCGGCCGGCACGACAAGGAGCGGCTCCTCCGCCGCGGCCGGTAGGGCAAAAGCGGCGAGGAGGAAGAGCGCGGCGAGCGAGCGCCTCACGCGGCCGGATGCCCGTCGGGACGCGGTGCCTTGCGAGCACGGTCGGCGCGCGGCTTCAGCCGGGCGAAGACCGCCTTGCTCCAATGGGCGCTGGTCGACTTGTAGTCGACCGGGCAATGGATCTCGATGAGCGGTCGCATCGCGTGGAGCTCGCGCACGAGGATGCCGCGGGTCGCTTCCTCGCCGTCCTTCTCGGCGACGACCTGGGCCATGGCGCGGGTCATGAGGCCGGGGCCGGTGGCGAGCCAGACGAAGTCCTTGTCGCCGCGGTTGAGGGCGGTGGCGGCGAGCGCCAGCGCCCGCAGGATCACCGGATGTCCGGGCACGGCGGCGAGGAAATTGTTGGCGATGCTGCCGTAGTTCTCCTGATAGGCGATGAAGTCGGCACCGTCGGCGAGCAGTGCGGCGAAGGGCGCCAGGCGGCGGTCGTCGGCATCGGCATAGAGGCCGCCCTCCTTCGCCAGCCAGGCGAGGCGGAAGAGGTCGGCACGCTGGGCCGGATGGCTGCCGCGGCGGAAGGCGCGGGCGACGTCGCGGTCGAAGTTGCGGCGCAGGAACGCTTCCGCCGTGCGCTCGTCGAAGAGGTGGTATTCGAAACCCTCCTCGCCGTTCCACGAGGCCATCAGGCGGCGGATGTCGGCAGGCGGGTCACGACGATCCCAGAACTGCGCGACCCGGTGCGGGATCCCGGTCGCGATGCCGTTTCCGGTGCCGGCGAGGGCCCCGGAGCGCTGCAGGTCGAGGAGCAGCATGGTCGCCGCCGCGGTGCTGTCGGAATTGTCGCGGACGAGCACCTTCAGCGCGGGCAGGCGCTCCGCTTCGCCGAGACCCATCGCCTCCTTCAGGCGGACGAGAAGATCGGCGTCGAGGGCGAATTCATCGATCAGCTGGCCGGTATGGTGCTGGGAAGGGTTGAGCGACTGGCCGCTGGCGAGCGAGGCGGCGGCATTCAGCTGCATCGCCTGCTGCAGGTGGCTGCGCGCACCATCGACGTCGAGGGCGAGGAGCGACGCGCGTGCGGCCTCGGCATGCCAGGTGCCGTTGCGAGGCTCGAGATCGAGGGCACGGGCATAGGCGGTGACGGCAGTGGCATAGTCGCGCCGTCCCTCGGCGATCAGGCCGCGGAAGAAGATCGCGTGGGCGGTGGCACCCAGTGCAGGCGAAAGGTTGTCGAGGATCTTCGCCGCGCCTTCGAAATCGCCGGCGAAGATGCGGTGGGACACGACCTCCGCCCAAAGCGATCCGTGGGTGGCGAGCGCGCCGATCCCGGCGATCATCTCGCCGGCGCCGGCATTGTCGCCGAGGGCGCGGAGCACGTGGATGCGCGAGGCGAGCGTCTCGGGCCGATCGCCGAAGCTGCGCGCCGCGTCGTCGAGGAATTCGATGGCGCGGGTCCGGTCGGGGATCATCGCCGCGGCGCGGGCGGCGAGAAGCAGCGCCTCGAGATTGCGCCGGTCGGCATCGGCGGCGCGGCGGGCATAGCGCATGGCGGCGGCAGGATCGTCCGACTTCAGCAACTGCTCGGCGCGGGCGAGCAGGGCGGAGACGTGACTCGGGTCGAGAGTAAGCGCCCGGTCGAGCAGCGCGCGCGACTTCTCCGGCCCGCCTGCCGTCCAGGCTTCGCCGGCGAGCGTCACCAGGCTGTTGACCATCTCGTTGCGGATGCCGGCATGGGACGGCTCCCGCGCCGCCGCCGCTTCGAAGGCGGCGAGCGCGCCGGCATGATCGCCGCGCCGGCGGGCGACGTGGCCCTTCTCGATGAAGATGCCGAGATCGTCGGGATGGGAGAGGGCGAGCTCGTCGAGCTTGGCCGAGGCATCGTCGGGGCGGCCGAGCAGGCGGAGGCTGCGCGCCACTTCGAGACCGATCCCGACATGGTCGGGGTGGTTGCGCCCGGCGGCCTCGAAGGCGGCGAGAGCGCCGGCATTGTCGCTGCGCCGGCGGGCAAGATGCCCGCGCTCGATCAGCGCCTCGGTACGGCGCGGGTCGGCGGTCAGCACCGAATCGAGTATGTCCGACGCCTCGGCGAGGCGGTTGAGACTCCGCAGCGTCGAGGCGATCTCGACCTTGGTGCCGAGATGGCCGGGCATGGCCGCGGCCGCCGTCGAGAAGGAGGCGAGGGCGCCGTCGAGATCGCCGCGCCGGCGCCGGCAGGCGCCGTGCTCCAGCCAGCCGGCATGGTCCGGCGGCTCCTCGGCGAGCACGGCCTTCAACGCGGCTTCGGCCTCGTCGAGGCGGTTGTCGAGCCGGAGCTTCCTCGCCAGCGCCACGACGGACTCGGCATGACCGGGAGAGCGGCCGGTATTGGCTGCCTGGACTGTGCTCATGACTTGCTCCTTCTGCATCAACTCGTTCAGAAACCGGGCGGCACGTCGACCATCGCGGCGAGCCTGTCGGCGCGCGGCGCCATGTCGCGCGGCGGATCGGCCAGCGCCGTCCACGGCATGGCGTCGAGGGCGAGCAGCGGGCTGTAGCCGGGGTCGGCGGGCAGCGCCTCCGCCCAACGCGCCCGGAAGGCACGGAGCTCGCGCTCGAAGGCGCCGGAGCCGCGGAAAGCCGAAGCGCGGCGCGTATCGATCAGACGAGCATGGGGCGTGACGATGAGGCGTCCACCTTTGCCGCGGAGCCGCAGGCAGAGGTCGGCATCGGCAAGGAAGTTCGGGAAACGCACCTCGTCCATGCCGCCGGCCCGAAGGCAGGCTTCGCGGCGATAGAGGATGCAGCCGGGCGCGAGCGCCGAGACCTCGTGGGCGACGGCGAGCGTGCCGGCATGGCCGGGATCGCGACCGGCCAGATCGGCAAAGGCGGGCGCGACCGCGAAGTCCGGGCCGAGGACGGTGCCGGCATGGCGTACGAGTCCATCGCGACCGACGACCAGCGGCGCGACGGCGGCGACGTCGGCCGTGGCGGCACGCGCGGCGAGCTCCGCCAGCCAGTCCTTGTCCTCGGCCTCCATGCCGTCGTCGATGATGCAGACGAGGCCGCTCGTCGCGGCGTCCAGGGCGGCGTTGACGAGACGGGCGCGCGTGGCCTCGCCGCCGGTCGCGACGAGACGCGTACCCTCCGGCGCCGGTACATCGTCGCCAGCGGTGACGACGAACGCCCCGGCCTGGTTGTGTCCGATCGCGGGCCTGAGCGAGGCGAGGGTCGCGGCGGTCCGCGCGGAGATCGCCGGGGTGAGGACGGCGACGGTCACGTCGGCGTCGGTGCGCCGTCGCAGGTGGATGGCGGGGAAGAAAGGCGATGTGGCCGGCGCTACCGTCGCGTCGGGGAATGTATCGCGCGCGAGCGCCGCGAGGAGCGAGGCGGCGGCGGTGCGATCGAAGCGCGGCAGGATGGCGAGCGCGCCCGGCACGGCGAGAACCGCGCCGTCGTCGGTTGCTGCATGGAAGAGGGCATAGAGGTCGTCGGCGCCTTCGGCCACAGCGTGCCGCGCAGCATCGGGACGGAGGGCGAAGAGGTGGGCGCAGTAGCCCTGCTCGGAGAAGCGCTCGCGGTCGAAGGCCGGGAAGATGAGAGGCCAGGTGCCGCCATCCGGCGCGATCACCTCGAGGTCGGAATAGACGACGGCGGCGTCCTCGCGCGAGAAGAGCGCGTCCGCAAGCCGCAACAGGGCGTCATCCCGCAGAACGCCGCCGGCAAGGGCGAAGACGATGACGCGGGCCCCGCTTGCGTCATCGTCCAGGAATGCGAGCGCCGTCCCGGCATCGAAGGCGGGACCGGGGCCGGGCGCCGGCAGGGCGGCGCAGATCCAGTCGGGATGGAGCTGGGTCTCGAGGCTCGCCAGCGTGACGTCCTCCGCGCCGGCGCCGACGAGGATCACCGCGATCTCGCCGTCGAACGGTGGCGGCGGGTCGGGAGGATGGCGGGCGCGCCAGGGGGCGTAGTCGGCCATCGGGGCGGAGGCCGGGTTGCCGGCCATGAAGGCGAGCGGGCTGCCGATCAGCTCTTCGCCGGCCGCGTTGCGGGCGACGAGGCGATGCGGTCGATCGTCGGCGAAGCGTTCGGGCAGGTGGGTGTCGAAGGCGGGCACGGCCTCGCCGGGGTCGCCTGGCGGCTCGGGCCGCGTCCAGCCCTCGGTGCGGATCTCGGCGATGATCTCGCCGTCGACGGCAAGGCTGGCCCAGGCCTCGCCGTTCCGGGGCGCGACCCAGCCGGCGAAGCGCAGCCCGCCGAGCCAGCGCACCAGTCCGGGAAGATTGGATGCGAGGGGTTCGGCCGGGGTGTCGGCACAGAGCAGCGGCTCCCCGACCGCGAGGTCGAGATTGGCGACGCGCGCGCTGACCACGCTGCCGGGCTCGAGCGCATCGAGGGTGAAGCGGAAGGCGTGGCCATCGTCGCCGGCATTGGCGGCGGCACGTTCGGGATCGTAGTCGTCGGCGCGGGCCACGGCGGCGACGAAGCCGTCGACGAGCAGCTCTATCGCGAGCTTCCGCGAGGGGTCGCGGGGGTCGACGGCGTGGCCGCCGAAGGTGCGCTCGCCGAGGCGGACCAGGCGTCCGTCGATGACGGGTCGCGCGGCCGCGCGTCGCGTGGCGCGCAGCCGGGCGCCGTGGGTCACGTCATCCATCGGACGAGCGCCGCTGCGGCGTCCTCCGGGGAGGCGTCGGCATCCAGTGCGAGGTCGGTGCGGCCGGTAGGGGCGCCGCGGCGTGACCAGTCGCGGAAAGCGAGGGGCAGGCCGCTGGCGCGCGCCGCCTCGTCGAGCGGATGGCCGAAGAGCGCCCGGCGGCGCTCGACGAAGAGGCGGCCGAGCCGGTAGTGGTCGGCGAGGGCGGCGAGCTCGCCCGGCTCAACCGCACCGGCGGCGACGACATTGCCGTGGCGGGCGAGGCCGGGCACATCCGGCAGGTCGGCGAGGAGGACGAGCGAGGCGGCGGGCAGGGTGTCGCGGAGACGGATGGCGAGGGTGGCGACGAGGCTCCGCGCCGCCGCGTCCGGGACGGGGATGGCGATGCCGAGCCGGCGCGCGTCGCGCGATCCTCGGGGGCGACGGGAGCGCGCCGGCGCCCTGCCGGCGCGGAGGGTCAGCTTGCCGGCATGGCGGGCGGCGAGCGTCGCCTCGGCGAAGGCGAAGGCCTCCGGCGTCGGCGCGATGACGCTTGCGGCGCGGTCGAGGAGGGCGGTGCCCCGGACCGTGGCGAGGCCGCCGTCGGCGACGACGAGGTGGAGCGGATGGCCGAGGGTGGCGAGCCGGTCGGCGAGAGGGGCCGGCAGCACAAGCGGGTCGAAGATCTCGATCGTCGCGGGGACGAAAGCTGCGAGCGCCTCGACGAGGCTGGCGAGCCCGTCCGGCGAAACGACGTCGAAGGCGAGCGATTGGGGGAGGCCGCCATCGGCGCCGGCGAGGGTGGCGGTCCTGCCGGCGGTGATGGTGAGAAGGAGCGCCGGGGTCTCGCTGCCGGCGAGCTCGCCGGCGCGGCGCCGGGCGATGGCGGCGACGCTGCCGCTGCCGGTGACGATCAGGCTCCAGCGCTTCGTCGTGGCGGCGCGCAGTTCGATCGCGGCGCGCGCCGGGCGGAGCGGATCGGCATCGGCGAAGGCGGCGCATTCGGCGACGTAACTCGGATGGCTGGCGGCGAGGACGGCGAAGTTGCGAAGCGCCAGCGCCGCCTTCTCGGCGCCGAAGGAGCGCGAGCCGGCATGGCCGACGAAGATCGAGGTATCACAGACGGTGCGGAAGCCGTGGTGGCGGGCGCGGAGGCAGAGCTCCACGTCCTCGAGATAGCCGCGATGGAACGCGGCGGAGAGGTGGCCGATGGCGTCGAGGCAGCGCCGGGTGAGGTAGAGGCAGAAGCCGGTGCCGCTCGGCAGGTCGACGAGGCGGCCGGCATTGACCTCCGCCGCGATCCGGTCGAGGGCGAGCGCCTCCTCGGGCGAGCCGAGCGGATCGGCGCGGCCGGGGACCGGGAAGCTGGTCATCTCGGCGTCGTTGGAGAGGGCGGTGACGATGCCGATGCCGTCATCGCTCCGCGCCGCTACGGCGAGGCGGTCGATGAAACCGGCCGGCGGGATGGTGTCGGCATTGAGGAGGATCACGTCGCCGGACGGCGCGGCGGCGAGCGCGCGGTTGACCGCGGCGACGAAGCCGAGGTTCACCGGATTGGCGAGAAGCGTGATCGCGGGATGGGCGGCGAGCTTCCGGAGGTAGGGCGCCATGCGCGGATCGGGACCGGCATCGTCGACGACGATGGCGCGGTGGCGGCCGGCGTCGAGCTCGGCGGCGAGGCGGTCGAGGCAGGCGCGGGTGGCGTCGTAGTCGCCATAGACCGGGACGATCACGGTGACGCCATCGAAGGGCGGGGCGTCGGCGCGCGGCGCGGCCTCCGCGAGGCGGGCATTGGGCGGCGCGCCGACGGAGAGGCAGGTGACGCCGGCGACGGCGACCTGCACCGCCTGCGGTCCCTCGGCCTCCGGCCGGGCGATCTCGAAGGTCGCGGCGTTGCGCCCGGCGATCGCGAAGGGATGAAACGGGTCGGGCTCGACATAGGTGGTGATGGTGCTCATGTCGCCGGCGATGGAGACCGAGGCCGCCTCGTCCGCCGGCCAGGCGACCCAGCCGCGCACGGTCCTGTCGAAGACCTGGAGCGCGGCGAAATTGCGTTCGCCGGATTCCTCGAGCGCCGCCATGGCGGAGAGAAGGGTCGCGAGGTCGCGGTCGCCGGAAAGGAGCATGCGCGCGGCTTGCAGGCGCGCGCTCCCCCGGCCCCAGGCGAGCATGCGGCGGTTGGCGGCGACATCACCGGGCGCGACGGCGAGCGCCTGCTCTATGTCGCCGAGCGCGAAGCGCCTGCGTCCGAGATGGAAATGGATTTCGGCGCGCAGCACGAAGGAATGCGCTTCCGGCGCGGGCCGGATGCGGCAGCGGCGGTCGGCGAGGGCGAAGGCGGCCTCGGCGTCGCCTTCGGCGAGCGCGCGGGCGGCCAGCACTTCCAGGGCCTGGTGATGGGCCATGTGATCGGTGGCGGCGACGTCAGCCATGCCGCGCATGAATCGTCCCTCCGACTGTTGCGACAGATCCCGGCTCAGACGGCCGCGGCCTGCGCGCGCGAGCGGCCGCGGAAGACGCGTACCTGTCCCGGCCGGGTCCTGGTGGAGCGGGCGCTCGCCGGTTCGGCGACGTCGTCGCGGCGGGCGACGTCGATGCGCAGCCCGACCAGCGGCTCGCGCGAGGTCGGGCCGTTGGCGACGACGCGACGGCCGGTCAGGCGGGTGACCGGCGCGCCGAGGAACAGCGCCTCGACGACAAGCTCGTGACCGTCGGCTTCGGCTCCCGAGAGCTCGAGGACGATGCCGGTCACCGGAAGGGCACGCCCACGGGTGCCGACGAAGGAGCCGATGGGCGCCAGCCGGGTCGCGTCGGCGTTCCGGGAGCGCACGGCGTAGCGGAGATCGAGGCCGGCCGGCATGTCGGGCCAGTCGATGGCGAGGCCTTCGATGCGCGAGGGTGCGGAGGGTCCCGCCACCCATTCGTTGATCGCGGCGATGACATCGCCGATGCCTGCGACATGGGCGCGCAGGCGGATCGCGCCGCCGGCGAGCGGGCCCGCGTCGAGGTGGCCGTCGGCCGCGATGGTCGTCTCCGGCATCGCGCCCGGATTGAGCGCCTCGACCTTCACCGTCGCGGCGGTCGAGCCGTCCATCCCGGTGGGCATGACCTCCACGAGGAGCTTGGCGGGACTGGCGGCGCGAACCGCAAGCGCCGTCCCGGGCTCGGAGAGGATCGCGTCGCGGGCATCCGGGTGAATGATGAGGGCGGTATCGGGTCCGCTCCGCTCCTCGAACGAGATGCGCACGGTCGGGGGGTGGCGGGTATCGTCCGAAGAGGCGTAGCGGACGAGGAACAGCCCGCGCTCGATGTCGACCGTCTTTCGCTTTGCTGCAGCCGCGCCCTGCCTCATCTGACCCTCAAACATTGATTAAACAATGGTCGGAAGATTTACCTATGTATATCTTCCAATGCTCTCTCGTTCATTTAGAGATCAAGTGTTAATGCGGTGCTATATGATTGTGGCGAATCGTTGTGTGACCGACGATAAGCTCCATGTCCGGTGAGATATTTTTAGGCTCCAACTGAATATAACTTGGGCTTATCTCAAATATATTCATGTCACACGGGAAAAGTGGCGTAGATTTCGATGAAAATCCTCTTCGTGCACAACAGCTTTCCCGCGCAATTCCAGCCGCTGGCGCGGGCTCTCGCGGGGGATTCCGGGGTCGCCATGGCCGCCATCGGGGCGCCCAATGCACGGGCAATGAAGGGCGTGCGGCTCATCCGCTACCGCATGCCGGAAAGCGACGTATCGGGCACGCATCCCTTCGCCCGGCGCTTCGACATGGAATGCCGGCGGGCGGAGCAGGTTCTCTATGCGCTCTCGACGCTGAAGACCTCCGGCTTCTCGCCGGACGTCATCCTCGCCCATCCGGGCTGGGGCGAGACGCTGCCGCTCCGGACCGTGTTTCCGGACGCCCGCATCCTTCTCTATTGCGAGTTCTTCTACGGGGCCGAGGGGCGCGACATGGGCTTCGATCCCGAGTTCCCCGAGGGCGGCCTCGATGGCGGGATCGCGCTGCAGCTGAAGAACGCGACGACGCTGCTCGCGCTTTCCGACGCGGATCGCGGCGTCTCGCCGACGCCCTGGCAGCGCTCGACCTTCCCGCGCCATTTCCAGCGCATGATCGAGGTGGTGCACGAAGGCATCGACGTCGGCGAGGTGGCGCCGCGGCGGGAGGCCGGCTTCGCGCTGCCGGATGGCCGCGTGCTGAGGCCGGGCGACCCGGTGATCACCTTCGTCGCACGCAACCTCGAGCCGCTCCGCGGCTACCACGCCTTCATGCGGACGCTGCCCTCGATCCTCGAGCGGCTGCCCATGGCGCAGGTGCTCATCGTCGGCGGTCACGGCACCTCCTACGGCGTCAAGCCGCCGAACGGAAGGACGTGGAAGGCGATGTTCCTCGACGAGGTGGCCGGGCGCATCGACCTCTCCCGCGTCCATTTCACCGGCCGCCTGCCGCGCGACCGCTACCTGTCGGCGCTGCATGTCTCGGCGGCGCATGTCTACCTGACCTATCCCTTCGTCCTCTCCTGGTCGCTCATCGAGGCGATGGGCGCCGGCTGCGCCATCGTCGCCTCGGATACCGCGCCGCTCCATGACGTGATCGACGGATCGAACGGCATCCTCGTGCCGTTCTTCGACACGGAGGCGCTGGCGGACCGGGTCGTCGACGTGGTGTCGAAGCCGCGGCGCCATGCCGAGATGCGGCGGCGGGCGCGGGAGCTGGTCGCCGACCGCTATGATGGGGCGCGCGTCTGCGTCCCGCAGATGCGTCGGCTGATCGAGGGGATGATGTGCTGAGGGTGCGCGCTGCGATGCGCCCCCTCCACAATGCTACGCATGGTCCCCCTCCCCCGCTTCGCAGGGGAGGAGCCGCTGCCGGGGCTACGCCGCCGGCAGGTCGACCTTCGGCAGCGGCGTGCGGCCGCGGATGAGATCGGAGGCCTTCTCGCCGACCATGAAGGTCGGGGCATTGGTGTTGGATGACGGGATCAGCGGCATGATCGAGGAATCGCAGACGCGCAATCCCTCGAGGCCGCGGACCTTGAGGTCGGGCGCCACGACGGCCTCGTCGTCGACGCCCATCTTGCAGGCGCCGACCGGGTGGTGGTCGACCTTGCAGGTCCGGTAGACATATTCCCTGATCGCCGCCTCGTCCGTGACGTCGGGGCCGGGCAGGCGCTCGGCGAGGATGAAGGGCTTCAGCGCCGGCTGGCGCAGGATCTCGCGGGTCGTCGCGAGCCCGCCCAGCGAAATCCGGCGGTCATAGGGATCGGCCCAGTAATTGGGGTCGAGGAGCGGCGCCACCGCCGGGTCGGCGCTGGCGAGCCGCACGGTGCCGCGCGAGCGCGGCCGCACGAAGCAGCTGTTCAGCGTCAGGCCACCGTTCCTAAGGCTCGGCACGCCCGCCTCGATGCCGGAGCCGAGGCCGAAATGCATCTGCACGTCGGGCGAGCGGGCGCTCTTGTCGACGTAGAAGAAGCCGCCCGTCTCGAAGAGCGTCGAGGCGACCGGCCCCTTCCTGAAGAGGAGGTACTGGAGCCCGGCCCAGAGCGTGTGGTGGGGCCGGGCGACATGGTCATAGGTGTGGCGATCGGTGCACTCGGCCATGCAATAGAGGTCGATATGGTCCTGCAGGTTGCCGCCGACGCCCTTCAGGTCATGGACGACCGGCACGCCGACCGATTTCAGGTGGTCGGCCGGCCCGATGCCGGAAAGGAGGAGGAGGCGGGGCGAACCCATGCCGCCGGAGGTCACCAGCACTTCGCGCTCGGCGCGGACGAGCGCCGCGGCGCCGCCCTTCTCGCTCACCTCGACGCCGATGGCGCGGCCCTTCTCGACGACGACGCGGGTGACGAAGGCATTCGTCCTGATCGTCAGGTTCCTGCGGTCGCGGATGGGATGGAGGTAGCCGCGCGGGCCGGACGAGCGGCGGGCGTCCTTGACGGTCACCTGGTAGTGGCCGACGCCTTCCTGCCGGGCGCCGTTGAAATCCGGATTGTAGGGAAGGCCGTATTCCTGCGCGGCGCGGATGAAGGCCTCGCCGATCGGCAGGGGATTGACCGGAGCGGAGACGCCGATCGGTCCGCCATAGCCGTGATAGGCGTTGACGTAGCGCTGGTTGTCCTCGGAGCGCTTGAAGTAGGGGAGGATCTCGCGGAAGCTCCAGCCGGCGCAGCCGGTGGCCGCCCAGTCGTCGTAGTCCATCGGATTGCCGCGGGTGAAGACCTGGGCGTTGATGGTCGAGCCGCCGCCGAGCACCTTGCCCTGGGTGTACCAGAGGACGCGGCCGTTCAGGTGCTTCTGCGGCACCGTCGACCAGCCCCAGCTGGCAATGCCCTTGGTCATCTTGGCGAAGCCCGCCGGCATGGCGAAATAGGGATGGGAGTCGCGGCCGCCGGCCTCCAGCAGCAGGACCTGGACGGTCGGGTCCTCGCTCAGGCGATTGGCGAGCACGCAGCCTGCCGGGCCCGATCCGACGATGATGTAGTCATAGGCCATTTTCGTGCTCCTCCCGATCGTCCTGCCGGTTCCGGTCTCTCTCAAAGGTCCGGGATGGCGAGCCCGCCGTCGACGTTGATCACGCTGCCGGTCGAGAAATGGAAGCGGCCGCCGGCGAGCGCCGCGACCACGCCGCCTATGTCGGAGGGCTCGCCCCAGCGCATGGCGGGAACGAGGCCCTCGGCGATGCGCTTGTCGTACATGGGCGCGGCCTGCGCCGACATGTTGGAATGGATGATGCCGGGCCGGATGTCGAAGACCGCGATGCTCTCCGCGGCGAGGCGGAGCGCAAGGCCCTTCACCCACATGGCGAGGCCGGCCTTGGTGATGCAGTAGTCGACGCGCGGCACGGAGACCATCTCGGCGCTGACCGAGGTGATGACCGAGATGGAGCGCGTGGCTTGAGGGTCGGGATGGGCGAGCATCCACCGCGCCACGGCCTGGGTGAAGAAGACGCCGCTCTTCAGGTTGACGCCGAGGAGGAGGTCGAAATTCTCGGGCTTCAGGTCGAGCGGATCGCCGCGCACCACGGCGCCGCGTCCGGCATTGGAGACGAGACAGTCGATGCGGCCGAAGTCGCCGGCAATGCGCTCGGTCAGCACGGCGTGGTCCTCCACCTTCGCCATGTCGGCCGCATAGAAGCGGGCGATGCCGCCGGCCGGCATGGGAAGCGGCTTCTCCTCCGACAGGTCGGCGACGGCGATGTCGAAGCCGGCGGCGGCGAGCGCCTCGGCGCAGCCGCGGCCGATGCCGCGCGCGCCTCCCGTGACGATGGCGACGGGACGTTGGGTCATGCGTGGAACTCCGTGCGGATCATGTGGTCGGCGACGCGGAGCGCCTGGGCCGCGATGGTGAGCGCCGGATTGACCGCCGCCGAGGTCGGCAGGAACGAGGCGTCGACGACGAAGAGGTTTTCATGATCATGCGCCCGGCACCAGATGTCGAGCGGCGCATTGGCGGCGTCCGCTCCCATGCGCACGGTGCCGCACTGGTGCGAGGGCGTGCGCTGGTCCCAGGCGCGCGACAGGACGAGCGGGAAGCCGGCGGCGCGGAAGCGCTCCTTCATCTTCGCGATGAGGCGCTGGTGGGCGGCGAGGTTGGTCTTCCGCCAGTCCGAGATGATGGTGCGGCCGTTGACGCGGACGCGGCTCTCGGGATCGGGCAGGTCCTCGCTGAAGGCGCCCCAGGTCACGCTGTGGCTCGCCAGCCAGTCGAGGGCGAAGCCCGGGACGTAGGGAAGGGCGGCCTTGAAGACCGGGCCGCTGACCTTGCCGACGAGCTGGACGTTGCCGAGCGGCGGCCCGCCCTCGCCGTCGTCGAAATAATAGTCGTGGAGGGCGAGGGTCTTCTGGTAGACGGAATCGTTCCGCCAGCGCGGGTCGATGGCGACGAGGGCGGTCGAATTGTGCTGCATGAAATAGCGGCCGACCGCGTCGGAGCGATTGGCGATGCCGTTCGGGCAGGGGCCGCCGGCGGAGCGGAGCAGGATCGCGGCGGAGTTGACCGCGCCGGCGGCAAGCACCACGATCGCTGGCGTGACGCGGCGAAGCTCGCCGCCCTTCACGTATTCGATCGCGGCGATGCGCCGGCCGTCGGGCGCCGGGATGAGCCGCTCGACCATGGCATTGGTGACGAGGCTGACATTCTCGAATTTCAGCGCGACGGCGAGCGCGGCGCTCTCGGCGTCGAGCTTGCCGCGGCCGGTATTCGGATAGGCGTCCCAGGGCGTCGCGCCACCCTCCAGCCAGCGGTCGAGATCGACGGCGAGCGGCAGCGAGAAGGGCTTCAGCCCGATGCCGCGCAGGCGCTCGCGTAGCGCCGCGATGGCCGGCTCGTCGGGGACCGGCGGATGGGGATAGGGCGTCGAGCGCGGCGGCTCGAGCGGGTCCTCGCCGGCCTCGCCGCGGACGCGGAAGAGCTCCTCGGCGCGGGCATACCAGGGCTCGAGTTCGCCATAGCGGAAGGGCCAGGCGGGGGCCTGCCCGCCGGCATGCTCGATACCGTCGAAGTCGCGCTCGCGGTAGCGGATGAGGACGGCGCCGTAGAATTTCGAGTTGCCGCCGACATAGTAGTAGTTGCCGGGATTGAAGGGCTTGCCCTGGCGGTCGAGCCACATTTCCTTCGGGCGGAAATAGCCGTCGACGAAGATGGCGCGAGCGTCGCGCGTCTCCGGCACGTCGGGCAGGCGGTCGCCGCGCTCGAGGATGGCGATGCGGGCGCCGCTCCGGGCAAGGCCGGCGGCGAGCGTCGCGCCGCCCATGCCGGAGCCGATGATGACGATGTCGGGTGTGGCGCTCATGCGCGCCCCTTCAGGGCGAGGCCGATGGGTTCGGGCCGGAAGAGGCGCGCCTCCATGACGCGAACGTCATCCGCGACGCGGAGCGGGAAGCCGGCGGCGGCGAGCACGTCGCGCTGAAGGTCGATGCCCGGTGCGATCTCGGTGACGGTCACGCCGTTCGGCGTCAGCCGCATGACGCAGCGCTCGGTGACATAGGTTATGTCCTGCCCCTGCATCATGGCGCGCGGGCCGGAGAAGGTGACGTGCTCGACCTCGGGCACCAGCTTCCTCGCCTTGCCCTCGCGGCGGATCCTCAGCCGTCCGCCCTCGACGGCGAGCTCGGCACCGGCGGAGAAGAAGCCGGAGAAGACGATACGCTTCGCCCGCGCGGTGATGTCGACGAAGCCGCCGGCGCCGGCGGTGACGTGGGGGCGTAGGCCGAGCCGCGAGACGTTGACCGAACCGTCGGCGCCGATCTGCAGAAAGGAGAGGAGCGAGGCGTCGAAGCCGCCGCCCTGGAAATAGGTGAACTGGTAGGGCGAGGGGACGATGGCCTCGGCATTGGCCGAACAGCCGAACTGGAAATCGAGGAGCGGCACGCCGCCGACGGCGCCCTGCTCGATGACCCAGGTGACCTCGCCATGGCGGCCTTCCTCGAGGAGGATGCGCGGTACGTTCGCCGATATGCCGAAGCCGAGGTTCACCGCGTCGCCGCCACGAAGCTCCTGCGCCACCCGGCGCGCGATGACCTTGCCGATGCCCCATTCGGCGAAGGAGAAGCTGTCGATCGGGCGCGCGATCTCGCCGGATATTGCGGGGTCATAGGCGGTCTGCGTCGTCTGCATCTGGTCGGGCGCGACGACGATGGCGTCGACGAGGATGCCGGGGACGAGGACGGCCTGCGGCTTCAGCGAGCCGGCCTTTGCCAGCCGCTTCACCTGCGCGATGACGATGCCGCCATTGTTGCGGGCGGCGAGCGCCTGGTCGAGCGGGCCGAGATAGGCGCCCTCATGCTCGTAGGAGAGATTGCCGCGCTCGTCGGCGGTAGTGGCGCGGATGATCGCGACCTGCGGGATGATCGCCGGGAAGAAGAGCCAGCGGTCGCCGGCGAAGTCGATCTTCTTCACGACCGGCTCGGACGCGGCGAGCGCGTTCATGGCGCAGCCCTCACGATCGGGATCGACGAAGGTGTCCATGCCGACCTTGGTGATCACCCCCGGGCGCTTCGCGGCCGCCTCGCGCAGCATGTCGAAGAGGATGCCGGAGGGAATGTTGTAGGCCGGGATGCGGTCGCCGGTCACCATCTGCCAGATCAGCGGCGGCTCCGACGATGAGGGTCCCGACGGGTACGAGCCGGCGAGCACGCGGGCGAGCAGCCCGTCCCTCGCGATATGGTCGATCCCCTTGATGCCGTACATGTCGCCGGCGGCGATCGGGTGGATGGTGGTGATGCCGCGCGGATGGCCTTCCGTCTCGAAGCGCCGGCCGATGGCGGCGAGCACCGCATCCGGGCAGCCGAGGCCGGAGGAGGACGAGATGGTGACCGTCGCTCCATCGGGAACGAGCTCAGCCGCCTCGTCCGCCGTCATGACGCGCGGAAACGCCATGGCTCCCCATTCCTCCCGTGACGCGCGCCCCGCGCACATCCGTCGCCTGGCCGCGACCTGTGACGGAGGAGAGCATGCCTTCGCGTCCTGCCGCAAGCCGGCACGGTTGCGCGCGGGCGACGGGTCACTATGGTGGCCACGTCCCGCCCGTCAGGCCTCCGAGTCCGCCGTCTTGCTCCAGCCAGCCGATCCGCGCTCCTTCCTCCGCGCCCTCTTCGATGCCGCCATCGGCGCGGCCGACCCGGCCCGGATCGTGCCGGTGCATCTGCCGGCGGCGCCCAAGGGGCGGACCATCGTGCTCGGTGCCGGCAAGGCCTCCGCCGCCATGGCGAAGGCGACGGAGGATCACTGGCGGGGGCCGCTGGAAGGGCTGGTCGTCACCCGCTACGGCCATGGCGTGCCGTGCCGGCACATCGAGATCGTGGAAGCATCCCATCCGGTGCCGGACGAGCGCGGCTTCGATGCGGCGCGGCGCATCCTCGAGCTCGCGAAGAGCGCCGGGCCAGACGATCTCGTGCTCTGCCTGATCTCGGGCGGCGGCTCGGCGCTGCTGACGCTGCCCGCCGAGGATATTTCGCTCGCCGACAAGCAGGCGGTGAACCGCGCACTCCTCGCCTCCGGCGCCGATATCGGCGAGATGAACACGGTGCGGAAGCACCTCTCCGCGATCAAGGGCGGCCGGCTCGCTGCGGCGGCCCATCCGGCGCGAGTGGTCAGCCTCATCATCTCCGATGTCGCCGGCGACGACCTTTCGACCATCGGCTCGGGACCGACGGTCGCCGACCCGACCACCTTCGCCGATGCGGCGGCGGTGCTCGCCCGCCGGGGCATCGAGCCACCCGCTTCGATCGCCGCGCATCTTGCCGCCGCCGTCGAGGAGACGCCGAAGCCCGGCGACGCGCGCCTCGCCAATGTCACGAATATCCTGATCGCCTCCGCCGCCGGCAGCCTCGACGCCGCCGCGACCATCGCCCGCGATGCGGGCGTCACGCCGCTCGTCCTCGGCGACGCCATCGAGGGCGAGGCACGCGAGGTCGGCAAGGTCATGGCCGGCATCGCCCATTCGGTGCGGTCGCACGGCCAGCCGCTCGCCGCGCCGGCGGTCATCATCTCCGGCGGCGAGACGACGGTCACCGTGCGCGGCAAGGGGCGTGGCGGGCGCAATACCGAATTCCTCGCCGGGCTCGCCATCGCCCTCGGTGGCGCACCGGGCATATGGGCGATCGCAGGCGACACCGACGGCATCGACGGGAGCGAACCGAATGCCGGCGCCATCGTCACGCCCGACACCCTTGCTCGCGCCCGCGCGGGCGGGGTCGACCCGCATCGGGCCCTCGCCGGCAACGACGCCTGGTCCATCTTCTCGGCGGCCGGCGACTTGGTCATCACCGGCCCGACGCTCACCAACGTCAACGATTTCCGCGCGATCCTGGTGCTCTAGCCGCCAGCGGGCGCCTCAAGCAGGATGTCCTTCGCGACGCCGCTCGCGAGGAAGTTCTGGATCTGGCGGACGACGCCCATGGCATGGTCGCCGGCGAGACGGTCGGCCTCGCCCTCGTCGCGGCGCGCGATCGCCTCGATGATCGCCTCGTGCTCGTCGACGAACTGCCGGGGAAGGTGATCGTCGAAGGTCGAATAATAGAGACGGAGGAGCCGCTGGCCCTCGTCGAGGAGTCGGGCGAAGAAGTCGGCGTAGTAGCGGTTCCGGCCGGCGAGCGCGATGGCGAGGTGGAAGTCGCGGTTGACGGTGACCATGGCGAGCGCATCGGCGCCGGCGACCGCCTCGGCGAAGCGCCGCTGCACCGCGCGGATGGCGTCGAGGTCGGCGTCGCTGCGGCGGAACGCAGCAAGCCGGGTGGTGACGCGGTACATGAGCACCAGCGCGTCGAAATAGGTCGGCACGGTGGCGAAATCGATCGGCGCGACGATGGTGTTGCGGTTGGGCAGCGTGGTGACGAGGCCCTCGGCCGCGAGCCGCACCAGCGCCTCGCGCACCGGCGTGCGCGACATGGCGAAGCGGTGCGACAGGCGCGTCTCGTCGAGCGGCTCGCCGGGGGCGAGCGTCATCATCAGGATGTCGTGCTTCAGCGCGTCATAGACGGTCTGCACGCCCTGTCCGCGCGCCTTGCGCCCCGCTCCGTCCCGTTCCGCCATCGCCCGTCCTTCACGTTGCGGAAGAAGTGATGGCACCCTTCCGGGGCGGCCGGCAAGCGCCTACCAGCGGAGCATCAGGCGGCCGAGCAGGGCGCCCGCCATGGTCGCGCCGGCAATGCCGAGCGAGTACCAGATGGCGACGAAGGGCATGGCGCTCTCGATGCAGTGGAAGGAATAGACGAAGGCGCCGAGGCCGCCGGCGGCGAGGCCGGCCACGGCGCCGGCGAGCGTCAGCCGCGTCGGCGCGAGCCCTCGCATCGCCCAGAGGGCGCCGACGAGCAGCGGCAGGGAAAGCGCCATGATGTACCAGGGGCAGACCAAAGCCGAGATGCCGAGGAGGAGGGCCGGATGTTCCGGCGCCGGTGCCATCATGAACTGCACCAGCGCGAGAACCGCGATGACCGCGAGCACGATGGCGGTCATCGCGAGCGGTGCGCCGGCGCGGCCGGTGGGCCGGGCGAGGCGCGACGCGGCGGCGATGCCGGCGAGCCCGAGGAGGAGGGTGAAGGCGAACTTCGCCCAGAAGGCCATGGTCGCCATGGCCGGCATCATGTCGGGGCGCGGTCCGAGCCAGAGGAGCATGAGGATCGCCGAGACGACGAGGCCGGCGCCGATGCCGATGGCGAGCCGGCGCACCGCGGCATGGCGCGGGGTCGGCGCGAGGTCCGCGACCAAGCGGTCGATGAGGTCGGCGCTCACGATCCGCCCTCCCCGCCGCGCAGCCGGGCGGTGATCCGGCGCAGGCCCCGGTGGATGCCGACCTTCACCGCGGTCGGCGTCCTGCCGGTCTCGGCGGCGACGTCGGCGATCGCCTGGCCCTCGATCTTGACCTGGCGGATCATCTTCCGCGTCTCGGGGGGCACGGTGGCGAGCAGCCGGTCGAGATCGAGATTGGTCGCCGCGGATTCGTCCGAGTCGCTGGCGAAGGCCGCTTCGTCGACGTCGTCGATGGGCACGGTCGGACGGCGGCCGCTGCGGCGGAAATGGTCGATGAGGCGATAGCGCGCGATGGCATGCAGCCATACGGTGAAGGGCCGGTCCGGCTCGTAGGTCGCGCGGCGCGAATGGATGGCAAGGAGCGTCTCCTGCACGAGGTCGTCGGCATCGGCGGCGCGGGCCGGCCCGAGCCGCTTCAGGAAGTAGCGGCGGAGCAGCCGCGTCGAAGCCTCGAGCAGCCGGCGATAGGCCGCCGCGTCGCCGGCGAGCGCGGCCACCATCCATCCGTGCAGCTCGGCCTCGCCCGGAACCACTATCTCTCCCGATGGCTAGTTCGTTCGCGCGGCCGGAAGGTTACTCCGCCCGCGCGCCGCGATCACGTTGCGGTGAGATCGTAACGCGGAACGCTCGGCATGCGAACTCCCCCGTTGGAGCGCGTGCGCCTCTGTCGGCGGCGGCTCCGGCATGCACCCAGGAGGAGATTCATGACCATGCTCAAGCTCTTTGCCGTCCCGCTCTTCGCCGTGATGCTCGCCGGCGCGGGCGGCGGTATCGCTGAGGCCGCCGACGCCATGTCGAGCGACGGCGGCGCCATGGCGACCGACGCCAAGGCCGACTGCATGAAGAAGGCGGCGATGGAAACCGACCAGATGAAGATGAAGCAGATGCAGGACGAATGCGCCAAGATGGACACGGGCGCGATGTCGGGCGGCGGCATGTCCAGCGACGCCATGTCCAGCGGCGGCATGTCGAGCGACGCGATGAAGCCGAAGAAATAGGGCCTTCGCCCCTATGACGGGCGGGTTCGTCGGAGAGTTCCGCCCGTCGTACTTTTGTCTGTCACATACGACAAAAGTCCTGTCCGCGGTGAGCGGCCTGTGCTAGAGACGGGCACAGGATACGCACTTCCCGCGAGGACAGGATGCCCAAGGAACTCTTCGTCGATCCGCGCGCCACGCGCCGGAAAGGCAGTCTCGCCTTCGCCGAGGTGCCCGTCCACGCCTATGACACGCCCTTCGCCGAGGAGCGCGGGAGGCGGGGCGACGGCGCCCTGAAGGAAATGCTCCGCCACATGCTGGTGGTGCGCGAGTTCGAGACCATGCTCGGCACCTTCAAGGCGACCGGCGCCTATGCCGGCATGCCCTTCGTCTACAAGGGGCCGGCCCATCTCTCCATCGGGCAGGAGGGCGCCGCGGTCGGCGCCGCGCTGGCGCTCCGGCCCGAGGACCATATCTTCGGCTCCCATCGCGGGCATGGCGAGTTCATCGCCAAGGGCCTGTCGGCGGTCGCGGCCCTGGCGCCGGCCGAGCTCATCCGCGTGATGGAGGCGCATGAGGGGGGAGCGCTCCTCCGCACGGTGGAGACGTTCATCGGCGGCGGCGACGAGAAGGCGATCGCCGAGAACTTCCTGCTCTTCGGCCTGCTCGCCGAGATCTTCATGCGGGCGAACGGCTTCAACGGCGGCATGGGCGGCAGCATGCACGCCTTCTGCCTGCCGCTCGGCATCTATCCGAACAATGCCATCGTCGGGGCCTCGGCCGGCATCGCCACCGGCGCCGCGCTCTACAAGAAGCTGGCGCGAAGCGGCGGCATCGCGGTCGCCAATAGCGGCGACGGCGCAACGGCGACCGGCCCGGTCTGGGAGGCGATGACCTTCGCCTCGATGGCGCAGTACGACCGCCTCTGGGGCGAGGAGAAGGGCGGCCTGCCGGTCCTCTTCTTCTTCACCAACAATTTCTACGCCATGGGCGGTCAGACGATCGGCGAGACCGCGGGCTGGGAGCGCCTGGCGCGGATCGGGGCGGCGGCCAATCCGTCGAGCCTGCATGCCGAGACCATCGACGGCACCAATCCGCTCGCCGTCGCCGATGCGGTCGCGCGGAAGCGCGAGATTCTCCTGTCGGGGCGCGGGCCGGCGCTGCTCGACGTCGAGTGCTATCGCCTGTCGGGCCATTCCACCACGGACGCCAATGCCTATCGCACGCGCGAGGAGCTGGCCGCCTGGCAGGAGCAGGACCCGATCACGCTTTTCGCGGCGCAGCTGAGGGAAGCGGGCATCCTCGACGCGGCCGGCGAGCAGGCGATGCGCGACGGCGTCGCCGAGCAGATCCGCAAGGTGACCGCGGCGGCGATCGATCCGGCCGCCGCGCCGCCGGTGAACGTCGAGGCCGATCCGATCCTCATCGGCAAGCTCATGTTCTCCAACCGCGAGGCCGAGCCCGGTCCCGCCGACCCGGCGCTCGCGGTCGCGGCGGAAGCCTCTTCGCGCGTCCGGCAGAACCTGAAGAAGAGCCGCTTCGGCCTGTCGGAGGCGGGCGAGAAGCTGTCGCCGATGCGCGCCATCACCATACGCGACGCGCTGTTCGAGGCGCTGCTCCACCACTTCATCCACGATCCGTCGCTGATCGCCTATGGCGAGGAATGCCGCGACTGGGGTGGCGCCTTCGGCGTCTATCGCGGGCTCGCCGACGTGCTCCCCCATCATCGCCTGTTCAATTCGCCGATCGCGGAGGCGGCGATCGTCGCCACCGCCGTCGGCTATGCCATGGAAGGCGGGCGCGCGGTGGTCGAATTGATGTATGGCGACTTCATCGGCCGCGCCGGCGACGAGATCTTCAACCAGATGGCCAAGTGGCAGGCCATGTCGGCTGGCGCGCTGAAGATGCCGGTGGTTCTGCGCACCTCGGTGGGCAGCAAGTACGGCGCCCAGCATTCGCAGGACTGGACCGGCCTGATCACGCATATTCCCGGCCTCAAGGTGATCTACCCGGCGACGCCCTACGACGCGAAAGGCCTGCTCGCCTCGGCGCTTGCGAGCGACGATCCGACCGTCTTCTTCGAGAGCCAGCGCCTCTACGACACTACCGAGATGTTCCATCCGGGTGGCGTGCCGGCGGACTATTACCGCCTGCCGGTCGGCGTGCCGGACATCAAGCGCGCCGGCTCCGACGTCACGATCCTCACCATCGGGCCGTCGCTCTATCCGGCGCTCGCCGCGGCCGAGCAGCTGCAGAAGGACTATGACGTCTCGGCCGAGATCATCGACGCGCGGTCGCTGGTGCCGTTCGACTACGATGTCGTGCTGAAGTCGGTGAAGAAGACGCATCGCATCCTCCTCGTCACCGAGGCCTCGGAGCGGGGCAGCTTCGCCATGACGCTCGCCGCCAATATCGGCCGCTTCGGCTTCAAGGACCTGGAAGCCGCGCCGCGCGTGCTCGGCTCGCCCAACTGGATCGTGCCGGGCGCGGAGATGGAGAGCACCTATTTCCCGCAGGCCGGCGACATCATCGATGTTGTCTGCGGCGAGCTGATCCCCGAAAAGAAGGTCAACCGGCGCGGCATCCGCGACTGGGACGACATCGCGCTCGCGCGCCGCGCGCTCTAGGAGGAACGATGGCTGATATTCCGCTGGTCATGCCGCAGCTCGGCGTCGACATCGAGGAAGGCCAGATCGACAGCTGGCTGAAGCAGGTCGGGGACCGGGTCGAGAAGGGCGAGCAGATCGCCATGGTGACGACGCCGAAGGTCAACCTCGAGCTCGAGGCGCCGGCGAGCGGCACGCTGAAGGAGATCACCGTGCCCGCCGACGAGATCGCCAGGGTCGGCGACACGCTCGCCATCATCGCGGCCGACTGACCGGTACATGCCTGCGCTCGATGGGGAGCTGAACTTCCTCGCGGTCGGCGAATCCGGGCCGCCGGCGCTGCTCCTGCACGGCTTCGGATCGGACCGCTCGTCCTGGCGGTTGAACCAGGGCGAGCTCGGCAAGGTCGCGCGCACGATCGCCGTCGACCTTCCCGGCCACGGCCTGTCGCCCACCGACGTGGGCGACGGTTCGGTCGCGACGCTGTCGCGGGCGGTCGAAGCCTTCGCCGACCACCATTTCCGCGAGCCGGCCCATCTCCTCGGCCATTCGCTCGGCGGTGCCATCGCGGTCGATCTCGCCAACCGCCGGCCGGATCTCGCGCGCTCGCTCTTTCTGGTGGCGCCCGCCTGGATCGGACGGCGGATCGACGAGGCCTTTCTCGCCCGCTATGTCGCGATGGAAAGCGTCGAGGAGGCCGAGGCGGTGCTCCGTGGACTCGTCGCGCGGCCGCGGCTCATCGGCCGGCAGATGGCGGCCGCCGTGCTCGCGGAGCTGCAGCGCCCCGGCGTGCGGCCGGCCCTGAAGACGATCGCAGCGAGCCTCGTTCGGGCCGGGCCGGCCGTTGCCGCAGCCGCAGCCGCAGTCGGAGGGATGGCACTGCCGAAGATGGTGGTCTGGGGCGCGGCGGACTTGACCCGGGCGCCGGACGAGGCGACCCTCGCCGCGCTCAAGGCCGAGGTCACCGTGCTTGCCGATACCGGGCATCTGCCGCACATGGAGAATTCCGCCGAGGTGAACCGGCTGATGCGCGCCTTCCTCGCGACCGCGGCCTGACGGCATGGCACGGCTTCGGCGGACGGTGACGCAGGGCCCGGTTGCCGACGACGCCTCGCTCCGCCTCCGCGCCTCGTGGCTCTATCACAGCGACGGCCTCACCCAGAAGGACATATCCGAGCGCCTCGGCATCAGCCGCGGCACCGTCATCCGGCTGCTTGCCGAGGCGGTGGAGCGCGGCGAAGTGCAGATCTGGATCGCCGAGGGCGATGGCGACTGCATCGAGCTGGCGCTGAAGCTCGAGGATGCCTTCGGCCTCGACGAGGCCATCGTGGTGCCGTCGGCGAGCGCGGCAGACCAGGCGACCAAGTCGATCGGCCTGGCGCTCGGGCGCTTCCTCTCCGAGGTGGTCGCCGATGGCATGACCCTCGGCGTCGGCTGGGGGCGCACGCTGATGGCGTCGCTCGCGAGCCTCCGGCCGCTCCGCCACGAGGGCGTGAAAGTGGTCTCGCTGGTCGGCGGCATGGTGCGGGCGGAAGGCAGCAATCCGCTCGAATATAGCTGGCGCGTCGCCAGCCAGTTCGGCGCGCAATGCTTCCTCTTCATCGCTCCGGCCTTCGTCGATTCGCCCGCGACCAAGGCGCGGCTCATCGACAAATGCGGCCTCGACGAACTCGTCCGCCTGTCGCGCTCGCTCGACCTCGCCGTCTTCGCCGCCGGCGATATCGGCGCCCGGTCAACCTCGCAGGCCGCCTCCATGCTGACGGCGAAGGAGATCGAGGAGCTGGTGGCGCTCGGTTGCGTCGGCGATGTGCTCTGCAACTTCCTCGACGCGGAAGGACGGAGCGTCGCCCATCCGCTCAACAAGCGCGTCATGTCGGTCGACCTCGACGATCTCCGGAAGGCGGGTCACGTGGTGATCGCCTGCGGCGGCATGCACCGCGCCGCGGCGATCCGGGCGGCCATCCGGCGGATCGGCTGCAATACGCTGATCACCGACGAGGGCGCGGCGCGGGCTTTGCTCGCCGCCGGGCGCTGATCATCGGAACGATTGCGGGCCGAAGTCCTGTACGGCCGGAAGCGGCGGCGCTAGTCTTGGCCGGATCGCCTTCCGCTTCCAATTTCCCCGCATCGATGACCGACACGATTCTCCCAGTCAGCCAGCTCCTCGACCTTCGCGGCAAGGTCGCCTTCGTCACCGGCGCCTCGGCCAATATCGGGGCCGGCATCGCCCGCCGCCTCGCCGAGGCGGGCGCGGCGGTCGCCATCCACTATCGCAGCGGGACCGAGCGGGCGAACGATCTCGCCGCCGAGATCAGCAAGGCCGGCGGCCGCGCGCTCGCCGTGCAGGCCGAGCTGACCAAGCCGCACGACGTCGATACCGCGGTCGAGACGGTGACGGCGCTGCTCGGCCCGATCGACATCCTCGTCAACAATGCCGCGCGGCAGACCCATGCCCCCTTCGAGACCATGGAGCTGGAGGAGTGGCGGCGCATGCTCGCCGACAATCTCGACGGCGTCTTCATCGTCACCAAGCGCGTCACCGGCCAGATGATCGAGCGGAAAAGCGGCGGATCGGTCGTCAACATTGCCTCGATCGAGGGATTGCAGCCGGCGCCGACCCACGGCCACTACGCCACCTCCAAGGCGGGGCTGATCATGTATACGCGCGCCGCGGCGCTCCAGTTCGGCAAGCACAACATCCGCGTCAATGCCGTCTCGCCCGGCGTCATCTACCAGGAGGGTATCCGCGAGAACTGGCCGGAGGGCGTGAAGCGCTGGATGGAGGCGGTGCCGCTGTCGCGCATGGGCGACGTCAGCGACGTCGCCGACGCCGTCCTGTTCCTCGCCGCGCCGGCCTCCCGCTGGATCACCGGCACCAATCTCGTCGTCGATGGCGGCGTCACCGCGACGCCGGCTTTCTGAAGGATCGGCCCCCATGAGCGTGCTTTCGGATGAGGCGCTGGCCGGCCGCGCCGTGGTCGTGACCGGCGCCGGGCGCGGCATCGGCGCCGGCATCGTCGAGGCGATCCTCGCCGCTGGCGGCAAGGTGGCGCTGGTCGACCTCGACCGGCGCGCAGCGGAGGCCGCGGCAGCCGCCCTCGACCCCGGCGGCGAGCGGACGCTGCCGCTTTCCGGCGACGTCACCCAGCCCGCCACGCTCCAGATGGCCGTTACGGCGGCGACGGAGAGCCTCGGCCCGCTCTCCGGCTGGGTCAACAATGCCGGCATCGTCCAGATGATCCCGGCGACCGACTATTCGCCGCAGAAGTGGGAGCGCGAATTCCAGGTCAACGTCGCCGGCGTCATGAACGGCGCCCAGGCGGCATACAGGACATTCGCGGGAAGAGCAGGCGCCATCGTCAACATCGCGTCGAACGCCGGCAAGGTCGGCTTCCCCAACATGGCCGCCTACAACGCGACCAAGGCGGCGGTGATCAACCTGACGCGCTCGCTGGCGAAGGAATGGGCGGCGGCGAAGGTCAACGTCAACGCCGTATGCCCGGGGAGCGTCGCGACGCCGATGCTCCGCGAGGTCGCCGACCAGCTCGCCGCCGAGACCGGCAGGACGGCGGAGTCGCTCTTTGCCGGCATGGTGCCGGCCCAGCTCGGCCGCCACATCACGCCGCGCGAGGTCGGGCAGGTGGTCGCGTTCCTCCTGTCGGACGCGGCGACGATCATCCGCGGCCAGTCGATCAACGTCGACGGCGGCGAGACGCCTTACTAATCCGCTTACCGGTTGGTGCCCGGCCAGGCGGGCATGTCGCCGGCATAGCGGTCGAGGCCGATATCCGTCGTCGTCGCGCGTCGGTGGATCTCGGCCATATGGGGCTCGAAGACGCGATTGCGGTCCTCGACCGCCCTGTGCTCTGCGAGCCAGGCGGGCACGGCCTCGCGAACCTCGCGATAGATTTCCGCCTCGTCGACGGTCGTCAGCCGCCCGTCGCGGAAGACGATCTCTCCATCGACCATGACGAGTCTCAGCGACGAGCCGTTCTCGCCGAAGACGACGTGCTTCCGCGGATCGTTCATCGGCGTATAGATGCTGTTGTCGGTGTCGAGCAGGATGAGGTCGGCGCGCTTACCGGCTTCCAGCGAGCCGGTCTGTCGATCGAGCATCGCGGTGTGGGCGCCGCCGATGGTAGCGGCCTTCAGGATGTCGGAGGCGCCGAGCCAGCGGGCATAGTCGGGGCCCGATGCCGCATGGATGAGCGCTGCGACGCGCATGACGTCGAAGATGCGGAGCGTGTCGTTGCTCGACGCGCCATCGGTGCCGAGGCCGATATTGACGCCGGCATCGATCAGGCGGCGAAGCGGCGCGACGCCGGCGCCGAGCTTCTGGTTGGAGATGGCGTTGTGGACGACCGAGCAGTCGGCCGCGCCCATCAGCGCCATGTCCTCGTCGCTCACCCAGACGGAATGGGCGATGGTGACGTTCCGGGTGAGCACGCCGAGGTCGTGCATGTAGCGGATGAGGGTCTTGCCGAATATTTCGTGGCCGGTGACGGCTTGCGTCTTCGTCTCCAGCACATGGGTGTGGAAGGGAACGTCGTGCGAGATCGCGAGCGCGCTGCAGGCTTCGAGCAGGTCGATGGTGCAGCGCTGCGGCGCTGAGGGCGAGACCATGTAGCGCAGACGCCCGCCGCCTCCGCCGTCGAAGGCCCTGAAGGCCGCCTCGCAATAATCCGCATAGGCCTTGCCGGTGATCATCGCGCCGCCGTCGAGGAGCTTCTGCAGCTCGGCCGGCATGATCTCGCGGGCATGGGGAAGCGTGTCGAGGACGGGGATGTTGATAACGGAATTCGTGACGTTCGCCCGGATCCCGGCGTCGCCGTAGGCCTGGAAGACGGTGCCGAGACGCTCGATCGAGAAGATCGGCGGATCGAAGAAGCAGTCGCAGATGGTGGTGACGCCGCCGCGGAGCGATTCGATGGCGACCAGCATCGAGCGGAGATAGAGCAGGCGCTCCGGGATCTGCGGGCCCATGAGCAGCGGATAGGCGTAGAGAAGCCAGACCTCGAGAGGCATCTTCTCGTAGCGCCCCTTGAAGAACTGCTCGCTCGAATGGAGATGGCCGTTGACGAGGCCGGGCATGGCGAGCCGGTTGCGCCCGTCGATGACGGTCGCATCCGGGTGCGCGCCGAGGTCGCGGCCGATGGCCGCGATGGCGTTGCCCTCGATCAGGATATCGCCGGTGAAAGGCGCGTCGCCCTCCGGCCCGCCCATGGCGATGATGGTCGCCTGGCGGATGAGGGTCTTCACGGCAGCCGCGCGAGGCGTTCGGTGAGGAGGGCGTAGAAGCCGGCCGCGTCGCCCTCGCGCAGGTAGAGGACGTTGTGCGGCCGGTCGGTGACGCGCCAGTAGTCGGCGACCGTCATGCCGACGGTCAGCTCGCTCGAGGTCTCGATGACGACGTTGATCTCGCGGCCCTTGAACAGCTCGGGCTTCAGGAGGTAGGCGATGACGCAGGGGTCATGCAGCGGCGCGCCCTCGCGACCGTATTTCTGCTGATCGAAGGCCTCGGAGAAGGAGAGCATCGCCTCCACCGCCGCGCCGGCGCGGTTGCCGATCGCCTTGATGGCGTCGAGGCGCTTCCGCGTCGACAGGATCGTGTGGGTGACGTCGAGCGGCACCATGACGATGGGCACGCCGCTGCGCAGCACCACGTCGGCGGCCTCCGGGTCGACGAAGACGTTGAACTCGGCGGCGGGCGTGATGTTGCCCATTTCGAAATAGCCGCCGGCCATCATCACGATCTCTTTGATGCGCGGCGCGATGTCGGGCGCCTTGACCAGCGCCATGGCGACATTGGTGAGCGGCCCGAGGGTGCAGAGCGTGATCTCGCCCGGCGGCGTCGCGCGCAGCTTGTCGATGAGGAAATCGACGCCGTGCTGCTCCTGCAGCCTGATCTTCGGCTCGGGCAGGACGGGGCCGTCGAGGCCGGTCTCGCCGTGGACATGCTCGGCGGTGACGAGCCGGCGGCGCATGGGGCGCGAGCAGCCGGCATAGACGGGAATGTCGGTGCGGCCCGAAAGCTCGACCACCTTCAGCGCGTTCCTGGCATTCTGCGCGAGGCCGACATTGCCGGCGACGGCCACGATCGCCTCGATCTGCAGCTCCTCGCGCGAGGCGGCGGCGAGCAGGATGGCGACCGCATCGTCCTGGCCGGGATCGGTGTCGATGATGATCTTCTTCGGCATTGTTCTTGTCCTCGAGGGGCCTTCAGGGATGGCGTTCGATGCGCTCGATGACGATCGGGCCGAGCGGCTTCGGCGTCGTCGCCGACAGGGTGATGGCGGCGCGGATGCGTCGCGCCGCCTCGTCCCACTCCGCCTGGTCGCGGGCGTGGATCGTGCATAGCGCCTTGGTCGACCCGGCCTTGTCGCCGACCTGGCAGAAATCGGTGAAGCCGACCGTCAGGTCGATGGGATCGTCGGGACGCGTGCGTCCGCCGCCGAGGGCGATCAGCGCGAGGCCGACTTCCTTTGCATTCATCGCCGAGACGTAGCCTTCGGCTTCCGCATAGACGGGGGCGATCACATTGGCCTTCGGCAGGTGGTGCTCCGGGCGCTCCACGAAATCGGCAGGGCCGCCGAGGGCCTCGATCATGGTCGCGAAATGCCGCGCGGCGGAGCCGTCGGCGAGCTTCGCCGCGGCGAGCTTGCGAGCGGCGTCCATGTCCGCCGCGATATCACCGATGCGGAGCATGTCGGCGGTCACCTCGATGACCAGTTCCCGGGTGCGCGGATCCTGGTGCTTGCCGGTGAGGAAATCGACGGTCTCGACCATTTCCACCGCGCTGCCGACGGAGGTGCCGAGCACGGCGTCGAGGTCGGTGAGCAGCATGACGCTCGGAATGCCGGCGCCGGTCGCGACGGTGGACATGCTCTCGGCGAGCTCGCGGGCGTGGGCCACGGTCGGCATGTAGGCGCCGGTGCCGGAGCCGACGCAGATCACCACGCCGCTCGGGTTGACCGCCAGCTTCTTCGACATGATCGAGCCGGTGATGAGCGCCACGCTCTCCACCGTCGCGGTCACGTCGCGGACCTTGAAGATCTTGCGGTCGGCGGGGGCGAGCTGCAGCGTCGGCGCGCTGATCGCGCCGCCCGCCTTCAGCACCGCCTTCATGTACTTGTCCGGCGACGGCGCGCCGTCATAGCCGGGCACGCTCGCCAGCATGTCCATCTCGCCGCCGCAATAGTCGAGGCCCCAGCCGGAGAGATTGGGCACGGTCAGGCCGCAGGCGGCGGCAAGCGGCACGACGAGGAGGGTCACCTTCTCGTCGCCGACGCCGCCGGAGGAGTGCTTGTCGATGATAGTCCTGGGCTCGACGCCCGACTTCGACCAGTCGAGCACCTCGCCGGAATCGCGCATGGCCAGCGCCAGCGCGACGCGCTCGGGCGTGGTCATGCCGTTCAGGTAGATCGACATGGTGAAGGCGCCGATCTGGGCCTCCGAGATCGAGCCGTCGGTGATGCCCTCGACGAAAGAGCGGATCTCGGCCTCGGTGAGCACCTGCCGGTCGCGCTTGCGGCGGATGACTTCCTGGGGTGCGGGCATGTTCAGGCCTCCAGCTTTCCCGGCGCGCCGCCCTCGCGCCAGGCGTAGAGCTCCCAGACTTCGTCGTCGGGGCCGGTGAAGTAGCAGCAATAGGCGTTCCAAGCATAGTCGGCGGGCGGTGCCTGGAAGGGCACGCCCTTCCCCTTCAGCTCGGCATAGGCGGCGTCGAGCTCCGCCGGCGTGTCGAGCTTCACCGCGATGCAGGCCTTGTGGGCGCCGGGGCCGCGAACGTTCGAGATGCCGGTATGGCTGGAAATATGGTCGATCTGCCAGAGTGCGAGCGTCAGGCCCGCGCCGGTGAAATCGGCGAAGCCCTCGGCGCGGTGCTTGGGGACGAAGCCGAGCTTGTCGACATAGAAGCGGATCGACGTCTCGATGTCGCTGCACAAGATGCAGACGTCGCTGATCGCATGGCGCTGGGCAAAATCCATGGGGCAATTCCTCAATAGTCGCGGAGCTCACCGGATACCGCCGCGGCGCGCGCGCCGCCACGGAGCCGGCCACTGATCCAGACGCCGGCGACGGTGGCGACGTAGGGAAGCGCGAGCAGGAGGTCGTGGGGCACCCGGTCGCCGAACATGAGCTGGGCGCGGATGCCGATGGCGCCGACGACGGAGAAGAAGAGCGCGGCGAAGGACGAGCCGATCGGATGGCCGCCGCCGAAGATCACGGCGGAGAATCCCATGAAGCCGCGGCCGGCGGTCATGCCATAGGCGAAGATCTGCAGGCTGCCCAGCGCCAGCTCGGCCCCGCCGAGCGCGCAGAGCACGCCGCCGAGCGAGAGGGCGACGAGGCGCATGCGCGACGGGCTGACGCCGACGCTCCGCGCCGCGAAGGGATGCTCGCCGGCGGCGGCGAGCTGGAGGCCGAAACGGGTGCGGCGCAGGAGGATCCAGAGCCCGATGACGACGAAGGGCATGAGCACGACGAGGATCGAGAGGACGCCATAGGGTCCGACCGCCGGCCCGAAGATGGCGCCGAGGCGCGGCAGGCCCTCCGGCGCGGTGACCGAGGCCTGGCTGCCATAGATCGCCTGTACGGCGAGGTCGGTGCCGCCGAGCCCGAGGCCGGTGAGGCCGAGGCCGGCAATGATCGGGTTGGCACGCAGCTTCTCGACGACGAACCAGAGCAGGATCGAGCCGAGGACGCAGAGCACCACGGCGAGGCCGAGGCCGAAGAGGAGCGAGCCGGTCTGGACCAGGCCGAGGACCGAGGCGCAGCAGCCGACGATCATCAGTCCCTCGAGGCCGAGGTTCCAGATGCCGGCGCGCTGGGCGAGCACGCCGGCGAGCGTCACGTAGACCAGCGGCGTGCCGTAACGGAGGGTGGCGATGATGAATTCGTCCATCAGGTGCTCCCTGACGCGCGCCGGCGGGCGGCGAGGCGCGCGAGCCCGGGCACGGTGCGCGCGGTGATGAAGAGGGCAATGGCCGCGTTGATGATGTCGATGGCGGCGGAGGGCAGGCCGGCGAGCACGGGCAGATAGAGGCTTGCCGCGGCGAGGCCGCCGAAGAACAGCGATACGATCGCCGTGCCGGTGATCGACAGCGAGGCGACCAGCGCGATCAGGATGGCGGTGAAGCCGTGGGCGGGCAGGAAGCCGCTGACCAGCCGGCCATTCGGCCCGAGCACCTCGATGGTGCCGGCGAGGCCGGCAAGCGCGCCGCCGAGAACGAAGCCGGCAATGCCGAGGCGAGAAAGCTTCGCGCCCTGCCAGACGACCATGATCGGGTTGCGGCCGGCGAGGCTCGAGAGCACGCCGAAGGCGGTGCGGTTGACGAGCAGCCACATGGCCACGCCGACGACGATGACGATGCCGATGATGGTCGGCGACAGGCCGGAATTGGTCGAAATCCGGAAGGCGGGCGAGACCGGCCGGCTCGCCATCACCTGGCCGGTGCCGGAAGGGTCCTTCAATATGCCCGAGCAGACATAGATGAGGACGAGGCCGGCGATGAAATTGCCCATCAGCGTGGTGATGACCTCGTCGGTGCCGGAACGGACGCGGAGCAGCGCCGGCCACAGCGCCCAGATGGCGCCGCCGAGGATGCCGGCGAGGAAGGCGAGCGGGATGACGACGAAGGCGGGCCAGCCGGCCATGAAATCGACGACGAAGGTGGCGCCGATGGCGCCGAGATAGAACTGGCCCTGCGCGCCGACGTTGAAGAAGCCGCAGCGGAACGAGATGGCGACACCGCAGGCGGTGATGAAGAGCGGCAGCGCCCAGCGCAGGCTGTTCTTCCAGGCGCCGGGATTGAGGAAGGCGCCGTCGGCGATGCTCTGGAACATCTCCTTCGCCGAGTAGCCGGCGAGCTGGAAGACGATGCCGCAGAGGATCAGCGCGAGGAGGACGAAGGCGATGGCGCGCCCGACCGTGATCAACCGGCCCTTCAGCATCATCGGGCCCCCGTCATGGCGGCGCCGACGGCGCTCAGCGAGTAGGGCGGGCGGAACTCGGCGACGATGCGGCCGGAAAGCATCACGATCAGGCGGTCGGATATGTCGAAGAGCTCGTCGAGGTCGGAGGAGATGAGGAGCACGCCGCAGCCGCGCTCGCGCGCCGCGCGGAGCGACTTCCAGACGAAGGCGGTGGCGCCGACGTCGAGGCCGCGCGTCGGCTGGGCGGCGATGATGAGGGAGGCGTCGGCATCGACCTCGCGGGCGAGGATCAGCTTCTGGGCGTTGCCGCCCGACAGCGAGCCGGCAGGCTGCGTCGTGGTGGCGTAGCGCACGTCCCATTGCTTCAGGGACAGGTCGCAGTCGCGCCGCCAGGCGGCCGGGCTGATCAGCTTCAGGAGCGGGCCGAACAGGAGCTGGCGCGCCGACCAGTTCTCCCAGAGCGAGCTCGCCAGGCTCAGTCCTTCGGTGTTGCGCTCGAAGGGAATGATGCGCAGCCCCGCGCCGCGGCGCGCGGCAAGGGCGCCGCGGGTGACGTCGGTGCCGGCCAGGGCGATGCGGCCGGACTGCAGGTCGGCGAGGTTGGCGAGCATGCGCACCAGCGTGCGCTGGCCGTTGCCCTCGACGCCGGCGACGCCGACGATCTCGCTGCGGCCGACCGCGAGGTCGATGTCGGCCAATGCCGGGCCTTCCGGATCGGCGCGGGTGCTCGCGCCCGCGATCTCGAGGGCGACCGGGCCGGCGGGTGTGGCGGGGACGGAGGCGACGGGCTCCACCGAGGCGCCGAGGTCGCGGCCTTCGGCACCGGTCAGTGCCGCCTCGTCGGCGCCGGACAGCGCCTGCTCGGCGGCCGAGCCGACGATGGCATGGGCAAGGCGCTGCGGGGTCGTGTCGCCGGCCGGCAGCGGTCCCTCGACGAGCTTGCCGCCGCGCAGCACCGTCACCGTGTCGGCAACGCCGAGCACCTCGCGGATCTTGTGGAGGATGAGGAGGATGGTGACGCCGCCCGCCTTCAGGTTGCGGAGGCGATCGAAGAGCATCTCGACGCCGGTGGGGGAGAGAACGGCGGTCGGCTCGTCGAGGATCAGGACGCTCGCCTCGGCGACGAGGGCGCGGGCGATCTCGACGCCCTGCTGCTGCTCGACCGCGAGGTCGCGGATGCGGTCGCGCAGCCGGACGCGCACGCCGAGGTTCTCGAGATGCTGCTTCCAGCGCGCCTCGAGGCCGCGGCGGGAATAGATCGGCGTGCCCTTCTCGGCGCCGAACTCCATGGCCTCGGCGACGGTGAAGGAGGGGGGCAGCGCGAAGCTCTGGTGGACGAGCTCGACGCCGGCGGCGCGGGCGCGGGCGACGTTGCCGGTCGCGACCTCCTGGCCGGAAATGAAAAGCGCTCCCCGATTGGGGCGAACGAGGCCGGAGGCGACGCGGGCGAAGGTGGTCTTGCCGGCGCCGTTCTGGCCGCAGACGGCATGGATGAGGCCGGGCGCGAGCCGGAGGCTCACGCCGGAGAGCGCCGCGACGGGCCCGTAGCTCACGGACACGTCGCGGCATTCCAGGGCCGGGGCGCCGGACGGCGCCATGGGTGTCGGCCGGCTCCGGCTAGAGGGTGGTGTTGAACGGCACCTTCAGGGCGCCGGAGATGATGTCGGCCTTGGCCTTCTCGATTTCCGGCCAGATGGACTTCGCCTTGTCGACGAGGTCTTTCGGGCCCTGTTCCTGCCAGACCGGCGAGAGCACGAAATCGATCACGCCGGTGCCGAGGCCGGTAGCGAGGTGGCCGCCCTTGAAGTCGGGCCCGAGGGCCTTGGAGACCTCGTTGTAGAGCGACTGGCCGAAGTCGAGCGCGACGAGCGCGGCGACGGTCTTCGGGCCGATCTTGTACTGGGCCGGCGAGATGCCGCTGACCATGCGGCCCTCGCCTTCGTTCGCCGCCTGGATCACGCCGGTATCGGTGGCAGCGCCGTCGGTCTGGATGTAGTCGACGCCGTCCTGGAACATCTGGCTGGCGATCTCGTGACCCTTGGCCGGATCCTGGAAGGAGCCGGCGAAGGCGGCGGCGAGGGTGACCTTGGCGTCGACCGCCGCTGCCGCGGCCTTGATCGAGTTCACGTCGGCATTGAGCGGCGGCAGGCTGACGCCGCCGATATAGCCGAGCTTGCCCGACTTCGACATCTTGGCGCCGAACAGGCCCGACAGGTAGCAGCCGAGGTAGTAGTCGTAGGAGACGGTCTCGTAGTTCGGGATCGGCGGATCGACCGGATCGGCGAAGATCTGGATCCACTTGGTGTTCGGATATTGCGGGGCGAGCGCCTTGATCGGCTCGGCGACCTCGTTGAAGGTCGCGGCGATGATCGAGGCACCGGCATCGGCGAGCGACTTGAAGATGGTCTCGTAGGTCGCCGCGTCCTGGGCATAGACGATGCGGGTCTGGAAGCCCTTCTCGCCGGAAAGCTTCTTCAGCGCCGCGATCATGGAATCGATTGGGCCGTTGTCGCCGGCGGCCTGGGTATGGACCAGCGCCACCAGCCCGCCCTCGGCGGCGGCGAATTGCGGCCAGGCGACCGTGCCGGCTCCGGCAAGGGCGGCTACGCCGAGCGAGGTCTGCAGGAAGGACCGGCGCGAAACGCCGCCCTTCGTCCGTTCAATGTCCGAATTCCTGGTCATGCGAACAATCCTTCCCTGTTTTGGCGAGGCTGGCCGCCGCGCGAAGTGAAACGTCAATGCGAGAATCGTACCGCACGGCAGGGCGTACGGCGAGTCCATGCGAAGGGCCGTCCACGCATGGCGCGAGACACGGCCGAAGCGCGAGGGCGTTCGTCTCCCGGAAGGTCGACGATGTTGACGCAAAGGTCAGGTTTTCCCCTGCACCGCATCGCGTCAGCTCCTGCCTCTTCTTGTGGCGCCGCGGCGCGACCCTGCTGCATCAGGGCAGTGGCGGCGAGAAGGCGGTCGGCTTCAGGATGCGGTTCTCCTGCGTCTCAATGGCGCCCATCTCCCAGATCTCGCTCATGTATTTCTGCCAGGCCGGGTCGGCGTTCATCGCGGCACGCCGGCGGTCGCGGTCGTCGAGGCTGTCGAAGCCCCACATCAGGATCACCTGGTGGAGATTGCCGAACTCGGTGGTGAAGAAGCCGAGCGGCCGGCCGAGATGCTTCTTCTGCAGGTCGAGCCCGTCCGCCTCGTACTTCTTCAGCCAGCGCGCCATGGTGCCGGGCCTGAACGTGTAGGTGCGCTGCTCGACGAACATGGTGTGCCTCAGGCGTTGGCGCGGAGCACCATGTCGGCGGCCTTCTCGCCGATCATGATGCTGGGCGCGTTGGTATTGCCGCTCGAGATGATCGGCATGATGGAAGCATCGGCGACGCGCAGGCCCTCGATGCCGTGAACGCGGAGCTCGGCATCGACCACCGCCATGCGGTCGGTGCCCATCCTGCAGGTGCCGACGGGGTGCAGCGTCGTGCCGCCCGCCTTCTTCAGCCAGGTGCGCAGCTCGGCATCGCTCTGCACGTCGGGCCCGGGGGCGAGCTCCTTGCCGACAAGGTCGGCGAAGGCCTTCTGCGCCATCACCTCGCGCATCAGCTTCACCCCGGCGATGGTGGTCTGCTTGTCGAAATCGGTGCCGAGGTAGTTGGCGAATATGCGCGGCGGATCGGCGGGATTGCCCGACCGCAGCATGATGGCGCCGCGGCTCTCGGGATTGACCGGCCCGACGCGGATGGTGATGCCGTGGTTATCCTCGACCTTCTGCTTCCCGAAGAGCTTCGGCCAGTGGAGGTTGGCGGTCTTCTCCAGCGCCGGCATGAAATGGGCCTGGATGTCGGGCGCCTCCAGTCCCGGCCGCGATTTCAGGAAGGCGCCGCCCTCGTAGGGGAAGGTGGTGGCGACGCCCCTGCCGAGGAGGAACCCTTCGAGGATCGACCTGGTCAGCCGATCGATGCGGAGGTCCGAGTAGAGCGTGACCGGCCTGGTCACCTCGTAGACGACGCAGACGTCGACATGGTCCTGCAGGTTCTTGCCGACGCCGGGCAGCTGGTGCACCGGCCTGATGTCGTGCATGACCAGCTCGTCGGCATTGCCGATTCCGGACAGCATCAGGATCTGCGGCGAGTTCACCGTGCCGGCCGAGAGGATGATCTCGCGCGCGGCGCGAACCCGGCGCTCCTGCCCCTCGGCGGTGTAGTCGACGGCGACCGCCCTGCCGTTCTCCACGACGATGCGCCGCGTCAACGCGTGGGTGGCGACGGTGAGGTTCGGGCGCTTGAGGATCGGCCGGAGAAACGCCTTCGAGGTCGAGCAGCGCTTGCCGTTCCGGATGGTGAAGTCATAGCGGCCGAAACCCTCCTGATCGGCGCCGTTGAAGTCGTCGTTGAAGGCGTGGCCGGCCTGCTTCCCCGCCTCGATGAAGAGGTCGAAGAGCGGGTTCCCCGATCGCGCCCGGCAGACGCTGAGCTCGCCCGTCTCGCCATGGTATTCGCCATGGCGTTCGGCGTGGCCCTCGGACTTCCGGAAGAAGGGGAGCACCTCGGCATAGCTCCACCCGGGCAGGCCCATCTGCGCCCAGCGGTCGTAGTCGTGGCGGTTGCCGCGCACGTAGATCATGCCATTGATGGTCGAGGTGCCGCCGAGCGCCTTGCCGCGCGGCCAGTAGATGCGGCGATTGTCGAGCTCCGGCTCGGGCTCCGTCTCGTAGTGCCAGTTGTAGATGCGCGAATGCATCAGCTTGCCCATGAGCATGGGCAATTGCACCAGCGGATGGCGGTCGCGTCCGCCCGCCTCGATGAGGAGCACGCTGTTCCTCGGATCGGCGGAGAGGCGATTGGCCAGCACGCAGCCGGCCGAGCCGGCGCCGATGACGATGTAGTCGTAGGCGAGCTCGCGCATGGCCATCACCAGGCGACCGGCTTTGCGCCGAGCGCCGCGAGGTGGCGATTGGCGAGGACGAACGGATTTTCGAGCGCCAGTATCTGGTTGCCGCGGGCCGGATGCTCGCGGAGGATCGCGGCGATGCCGCCGCTTGTGCCTTCGGCGATGCCGGCATCGGCAAGGGCATCCGCCGCCTGCCGGCCATAGGCGATGAAGGCGATCGGGCGGCTGCTGGCGGCGAGATGGCGGAGGATCCGGGTGGTGAAAGGACGCCAGAGCGGCAGGTGGCCGCCGACCTGATGCGGGTCGCCCTCGACCTTGAAGCGGCTCAGCGTCAGCGCGGAATTGAGGAGGAGCACGCCCTGCCGCACCCAGCGGTCGGCGATCGCATTGGCGGGCTCCAGGTCGAAAGTGCCGGCCTCGATCGCGTCCCGCAGGCGCGGCCAGTCGGCGACGCTCCGCGTCCAGGTCGCGTCGCCGGAACGGGCGGCGGCGATCTGGAGCATGAAGGTGCGCACGCTGACGGAGAACATCTTCTCCAGCTCGCGCCATTCGGCGACGTTGCCAGCCTCGAAGGCGCGGCCGGTCGAGAAGGCGCCGCAGGGGTAAGGGTCCTGGCCGAGGACGACGACGCGCACGTCGTCGGGCACGATGTCGTCAAAGGCGCGGAAGACATGGGCGCCGGCCGGCGCGCCCGGATAGCGCCGCCCTCTCCGGGCAGGGAAGACCGGCTCCCAGGGCTCCAGTACCAGCGCCGGATCCATGGCGTCGAAGCCGAGCTCGGTGCCGGCGACGACCCTCCGCCAGGGCGCGTCGAGGTCATCGCGCCAGCCGGCGAGAATGTCCCGCATCGCATCCTTCAGCGCGACGTTCATGGGTCAGCACGCATCCCGTGTCATGCGGGACGATAGCCAGAACCTGACCAAAGCGTCAACTTTTTCCCGTGATCGTCGAGGACGCGGTGCCACGATCTCTGGCGCTCGCCGCGGTTCGCGCTATGGTGCTCCGGCTTCCCGCCGCCGAAACCATCCGCATGATCCCCGCATGAAGCCCGCCGCCAGGAAGAAGCCCGCCAATGCTGAAGGCCGCATCCGCGCGCGCAACCACGCGCGCATTCTGGACGCCGCCATCACCATCTTCACGCAGAAGGGCTATGACGGCACGACCATCGCCGAGATTGCCGCGGCCGCCGGCCTGCCCAAGGCCAACGTCTATTATTATTTCAAGACCAAGAAGGCGATCTACACCACGCTCGTCGCCAACCTGATCGACCAGTGGGACGCCGCCCTCGATAATCTCCGGTCCGACCGCGATCCCGCCGAGGCGCTCGCCGGCTATATCCGCGCCAAGCTCGAATTCTCGCGCCTCCACGCCGCGCAGTCGCAGATGTTCGCCAGCGAGGTCGTCCATGGCGGGCGCTTCCTGACGCGCGCCAATCTCCGCCACATGCACGCGATCACGCTGGAGAAGGTGAAGGTGTTCCGCGCCTGGGCGCGCGCCGGCAAGATGGACCCGGTCGATCCCATCCACCTGTTCATCCTGCTCTGGGGGTCGACCCAGTACTATGCTGATTTCGAGGTGATGGCGGTCAACGAGCTCGGCAGACGCCGCGTCCGCCCGGCCGACTTCGACAAGGCGGCCGAGACGATCACGGCTATCGTGCTGAAGGGCTGCGGGGTGAGGACGAAGCCGCGGTAGAGCGCCCCTACCGCGGATATCCCGGTACCTTCGCCAGCACCCAGGCAAGCGGATCGGGCACCCAGGCCGAGGTCATGAAGTCGTCGTGGACCGTCTCGGGATCCGCGGCGAAGAAGGTGACGCTGCCCGGCTTCAGGCTCTTCGGCGTCCGCGTCGACCAGGCGACGTGGTCGGCATCGAGGACCTTCCGGATGTTCGCATTGCCCGTCGCCGCCGACTTCGAATAGGTCGAGAAGAAGAAGGCGTGGCGGTAGCGCTTCAGGAAGCCGGCGAACTTCTCCTCCTCGTCATAGACGGCGTCGAAGAGGACGACGCCGGCGATGCGCTTGCCGGCGCCGCCGACATGGAGGGCATAGGCGGCCGGATTGTAGCCGCCGCTATAGGCGACGAGGATGACCGGCATCCTGGCGAAGAGCGCGCGCTTCTTCGGCTCGCCATAGGCCTCGGCGAGCTTGGCGTCGGCCTCTCCGAGGAACTGGTTGAAATAGCCGGGCGTCCAGAAATTGCCGCCGCTCGAATCGAGGGCGTCATGGGCAAACTGCGGCGCGACGAGCACGGCGTTCAGCCCGCTCGCCGCCACCTGGTCGGCGATCCTCTGGCGGCCGAGCACGTCGCGTTCGAGCGTCGCGCTGTTGCCGTGGAAGTAGAGGACGATGACCGCGGGCCTGGCGAGGTCGAAGCCGGCGGGGAAGGAGATGAGCACGCTCTTGTCGCTGTAGGTCTCGTCCTCCCAGTAGATGCCGGCGCGCGGCGAGGTGTGGCCGCGCCGGTGGCCCTGCACCACGTCCATGAACGGCTTGTCCTTTTCCGGGATCATGCCGTGATAGGGGAAGGGCGTGTGGCGGAAGGGGACGATCACGGTCTTCGCCTCGGCGAGCGGCATCTCCTTCACCTTCGCATGCACGACCGGTGCCTCCTTCTTCGCGGCCGCCGCATCGGTCGCGCCGAAGGCGAGCGCGAGAGCGGCGACGGCGAGCGCGCTGCCGAGCCGCCGGCCGGTCACGCCAGCACCCGCTCGCGCATCGGCCGCGGCGGCAGGAGCACGGCGAAGAAGGCGGGGATGGCGAGGAGGTAGGCGGCGGCGCTCACCTCCAACACGGCGGCGAGGCCGAAGGCGGTGGCGACGATCGGCACCGCGGCGGCCCCGATCACCGAGAAGCAGCCATTGATGCCCCAGGCCCAGACGAACATGCGGTCCTTGTTGAGCCGCGCCAGCCAGCCCATGGCGGTCGCCATGGGGAAGCCCATGAGGAAGCTCGGCGGTGCGATCAGGAAGAAGCAGAGCACCAGGCGGAGCGCGTAGGGGAAGGTGCCGATCCAGTCGAGGACCGGATCGAGGAAGCGCCCGTAGACGAAGAGGAGTGCGGCGATGGCGACGAAGATCACGGGCAGCGCCACGCGGGCGCGCAGGAATATGCGCCCGGCGGCGAGGCTGCCGAGGCCCGAGAAGACCAGCATGCCGGCGATCAGGACGGAGGCCGAGATGGTCGGGTTGGCGAGCGCCAGCGTGAAGCGGCTGATCAGCCCGACCTCGACCATGATGTAGCCGAGGCCGAGGCAGGCGAAGAAGAGGATCGTGCCGGCCTTGCCGCGATAGCCCGAGAAGACCAGCCGCCAGCCCTGGACCATGGGGATGAGGACGAGGGAGGCCGCCGCGATGCAGGCGACCATGAGCGTCGCCCAGACGAGGAGATAGCCCCATTCGTCCTGGAATATGTCGAGCCGGTCGAGGGTCTTCGGCAGGTCGGCCGGCCGCACGTAGGCGGCGAAATAGGGCCGGTCATTGGTCAGTTCGCGGGTGTCGAAGACGTATTTCTCCGCCACTTCCGGCCAGCCGCCATGGATCAGGTCGTGCCAGGCGAGGCGCTGGAGAAGCGTCGAGGGGAGCACCTGCGGCGTGTCGCCGCCGTCGTCGCCGCCCGTCGGATCGACCGCGCCCGGGTCCGGGCCGGTCGGATCGGCGCCGGTCGGGTCGACGTCGCCTGCGGCCGGCACCGCCGAGCCGTCGCCGAAGATCGAGGCGCGGTACTCGTCGACCACGGAGGCCGCATCGGCCGGGTCGAAGGCGAAGTTCGGCGAATAGACCTCGTCGAAGGAGAGCGACTTCGACTGCTGGCGGAGCTTCGCCACCTCGGCGGCGGTGAAGCCGCCCTTCTTGTAGAGGACGGTGGTGGTGGCGAGGTAGCTCGATACGGCGAAGAGCGAGTCGGCGAAGCGGTCGGGATCGAAGGTCTTCGCCGCGTCGGCCATGGTGGCGTAGAGCTTCAGGATCGACTTCGGCGGCTCCTCGCGGTTCCACAGCGTCACCGAGAGCACGCCGCCATCGGCGAGCGCGTCCATGTAGGAGAGCATGGCCTCGCGCGTGTAGGGATATTTCTCGACGATGGCGAAGCCGCCGGGATTGGAGAGGCCGACCGAGTCGGCGAGGCTCAGGTCGATGACGTCGTAGCGCTCGTCGGTATGGGCGAGGTAGAGCCGCCCGTCATAATCGATCACCTTGACCTTCGGGTCGGCGAGGATGTCGCCGGCGAAGCTCTTCAGCGGCTCGCTGCGGAAAGCCTTCAGTATCTCCGGATTGCTCTCGGCGACGGTGACGCTCGCCGAGCCGCTGCGCAGCGCCACCATGGTCGAGATGCCGCCGCCGAACTGGACGACGAAGGTCTTCGGCTTCTCCTTGATCAGGTAGGGATAGACCATCGGCAGGTAGCGGAAATAGTCGGTCGTGTCGGCGACGCTCCGCCGCATGACGCCGTCCGGGCCCTCGCCGTCGACATACATGCCGACATAGGTGTTGGGCGGCTCCTCCGGCAGGTTGAAGGCGGCATTGTCCGAGAGCCCCGGCGCGAAGTGCATGTAGGAGCTCTGGTAGACCTGCAGGTCGCCGAAGGGCGAGATCGAGCGGTAGATGCGGGCCGCGTCGGGGAAGTTCCGCGCATAGGCGACGCCCTTGTACTGCGACACCGCGATCTGCGGCACGCCGAGGAGGCTCGGCAGCGCCGCATAGCCGGCGAGCGAGAGCGCGGCGACGGCGATGAGCGCCCAGGCGCTCCGCCAGGCGTCGGTCGCCGCGAACCAGAGCGCGCCACCGAGCGCCCAGACGAGGAGGGGCACGGCGAGAAGCGATTCCGGCGGGAAGACGTACATGGCGGCGAGGATCAGGAGCCCGGCAATGCCCGAGCCGGTGAGATCGGCGAAATAGACGCGGCCGAAGGCCTCGCGCGCCTTCAGGAAGACGACGCCGAGGAAGAAGGCCCCCGACAGGAAGGGCACGAGGTAGAGGAGGAAGTTCGCCGCGAGACGCCACTTCTGCGACGGGTCGGAGACGATGAAGATGGGGTTGAAGGGGAGCTGCTGCGCGGCGAGGTTGGCGGCAACGGTGAGCGGCCCGAAGAGGAAGACCGAGACGCCGGCGGCGCCCCGCCAGTGGCGGTCGAACCAGTCGCGGCCGATGCACATGACGACGCTGGCAAGCCCGAAGCCGAGCATGGCGAGGCTGACGACCATCGATCCGAAATGGGCCCATGAGCCGACCGCGAAGACGCGCATGATGGCGATCTGCAGCGCGATCACGGCGCCGGCGATCAGGCCGACCGAGGCCATCAACGGCAGGCGCGCGGTTCCGGCGATGGGGGTGACCGCGGCGGTCATCGGATCTGACCACAGCAAGAGGCGCGGGCACCTCTCCCCGCCGGGGAGAGGTCGGATCGGGCAGGATGGCAGTCCTGCTCGATCCGGGTGAGGGGGAGCCAGGCAAACCGGCGCGGGCGATTCCATTCGCTGCTCCGAGTTTGCAGGCGATGTGTGCGGCGAAGGCGACGGGCGAGGACGGCACCACGCTCCGCCCCCTCACCCTCCGCCTCTAATTCGCTTCGCTCACAAGAGGCGGAACCCTCTCCCCACCGGGGAGAAGGGGGCATCCGGTGCCATATCGCGGTGCCCGGCGGAAACCGGAAGGGATGGGAGCGCGTCATGGTCGACGGCGGGAGGAAGAAGAGGCTCACGGCGCTCAGTGCGTGCCCTTGATGACGTCGCCCTCGAGCTTGGTGAAGGGCACGAAGGGAACGATGCGGCCGTTGTAGATGTCCGAGCGGGCGACGGTGACCTGGCCGTCGCCGCCCTCCTGCTTGACCACCTTCAGCACGTGCTGCGCACCGGGCGGGCCGACGGGGATGACCATGACGCCGTTCGGCTTCAACTGCTTGAGGAGCGCGGGATGTGGTCGATGCCGCAGGTGACGATGATCTTGTCGAAGGGCCCCGCTTCCTCCCAGCCGTAATAGCCGTCGGCGTTCTTCGACTGGATGGCCTTGTATTCGGCGTAGCCCCTGGCGATCAGCGCGTCATAGGTGGCGCGGGTGCGCTCGGCGAGCGGCTTGATGATCTCGATGGTCCAGACCTGGTCGGTGAGGTTGGAGAGGTAGGCCGACTGGTAACCCGAGCCGGTGCCGATCTCGAGCACCTTGTCGCCGGGCTGGATGTCGAGGGTCGAGGTCATGCGGGCGACGAGGTGGGGCCCGGAAATCGTGACGCCGTAGCCGATGTCGAGGAAAGCGCTCTCATAGGCGCGCGGCAGGTTGGGCTTAAGCACGAATTCCTCGCGCGGCACCATGAGGAAGGCGCGCTTGTTGGCGTCGTTCCAGGCATCCTTGTTGGCGACGATGACCTTGAAGCGATCCCACCGCTCGGCGAGGTACTTGGCATTCTCGCCGCGGGTCTTGACCTCCCAGGCGACGAACTCCTCCTTCGACGTCATCGGAGGGTTCAGCGCCTCGGCATGGGCTGCCCGGCCACCCAGCCCGGCAAGAACGAGTGCCCCGAGGGAACCGGCCAGCAGGTGCCGGCGGTCAATTCCACGATGGCTGGACAAGCAATGCCTCCTGGCATCCCATGGATCGATCGGGAAGATAGCTGAATCGCGGCGAGGCAACGAGTGAGGCGGAACAGCGCGCCGGTGCCCGCAAATCGAGGTTCCATGCGGCGGAAAGAGGGCAATGGCCCGGACCAGGCATCCAACCCGGCGTGACGTCCTGAAGACGGCCGCCGCCCTGCCGGCAATCCTCGCGATCCGGCCACGCGGCGCGGCAGCCGCGGGCGTCGATTTGCCGCCTTTGCCGGAGATCGCGTCCGCGGATGCCACGCTGCTCCGCCCCGGCGATGCCGGATATGCGAAATACGATGTCGCCCACAATATCCGTACCCGGCTCGATCCGGCGCTCCGGGCGCTCTGCCGCACGCCCGCCGGGGTCGCGCAAATGGTCGACTGGGTGCGGGAGAACGATCTCCCCTTCGCCGTGCGCTGCGGCGGGCATTCCTATGAGGGCTTCTCGCAGAGCGCGAGCGTGGTCATCGACGTCCGCCCCATGGCAGCGGCACGGGTCGATCGCGCGGCCCGGGTGCTCACCATCGGCGCGGGCGCCTCGCTCGGCGCCGCTTACCAGGCGGTGGCCCGGCAGGGCCTCGCTTTCGCCGCCGGATCCTGCCCGACGGTCGGCATTTCCGGCCACACGCTCGGCGGCGGCTACGGGCTGCTGGCGCGGCCGCTCGGGCTGACCGCCGACAACCTCCTCGGCCTGACGCTGGTCGATGCCCATGGCCGGATGGTGGAGGTCGATGCGGCCCGCGAGCCGGATCTCTTCTGGGCCTGTCGCGGCGGCGGAGGCGGCAGCTTCGGCATCGCCACCGAGTTCCGCTTCAAGCTGCACCCGGTGACGCGCGTGGTCACCTTCAAGGCGAGCTGGACGTTGCCGCTCGCCGCGGCGCGCGACCTCTTCCGTGCCTGGCAGGCGTGGCTCCCGACCGTTCCCGTGGCGATGACGCCGGTGCTCAACATCGCCTCGGTGGCGCCCGGGCGCTTCGCGATGCGCTGCGTGGGGCAGTCGCTCGGCAGCGAGCGCGAGGTGCGGGCGACCCTCGGCCGGCTCACCCGCGCCGCGTCCGGCGCCGGCGTGACGGTGACGACGCGCAGCTTCCTCGGCGCGGTGAACTATTTCTCCGGCGGCTCGGCCTATCCGGTCGTCTTCATGAAGGCGAAGTCGGACTATGCGATCGCCCCGGTCAGCGAGGACGGGGCCATGGCCTTCCTCACCGCGCTGACGCGCCAGCCGCCCGGCGCGGTCAGCGTGCTCTGCGACGCCTATGGCGGCATCATCGGTGACCTCGCCGACGACGCCACGGCCTTCGCGCACCGCAAGGGCACGCTCTATTCCGTGCAGTACTATGCGAGCTGGACCGATCCGGCCGAGACGGCGGCGCGGCTCGCCGCGGTCGACGCCGTCCATGCCGCGCTCCATCCGCACATGTCGGGCGGGACCTATGTCAACTATCCCGACCTCGAGCTGACCGACTGGCAGCAGGCCTATTGGGGCGGCAATCTCCCGCGTCTCAGGGCGATCAAGCGCGCCGTCGATCCGGCAAACCTCTTCACCCACGCCCAGAGCGTGCCGCCCGCATGAGCAAGGTGCCGGAAGGCCGGCGATCCTCGGCCCGCTTCCTCGCCCGCATGCTGCCGGGCGCCGTCGCCGCGCCGGCCGCCGCTTTGGTCACGCCCTGCCTGGCGGTCGCGAAGCGCGCGCCGCCGAAGGGCCGCGGCTGGGTGCACGAGATCCTCTTCGAAGGCGCGCGCCTGCAGGTCGAGGTCGAGAAGGGTCGTGTCGCGCTCCGTGACGCGTCGGGCGAGGTGGCGACGAAGACCTTCGCCCGCATCGCACGGGCCGCCGCTTCCCTGCCGGTGAACCGTGCCGTCATCGACGGCATCGCGGTGGTGCAGCGGCCGGGTGGCGCCAGCGATCGCGCGCTCCTCGATGCCGAGCTCGCCGCGGGCCATGGCGAGCGCATCGTCCTCTTCGCCTTCGATCTCCTCCACCTCGACGGCTTCGATATCCGCGCGGCGCCGCTCGCGGAGCGGAAGCGCGTCCTCGCAGCCCTGCTCGCGGAGGCGGCCTTGCCGGCGATCGCATTCAGTGCCGATGCGGAAGGCGACGGTCGCGACTTCCGGTCCGAGGTCGAGGCGATGGGCCTTGCCGGCATGGTCTCGAAGCGCGCCGATGCGCCCTATGCCTCCGGCGCCAGCGGCGACTGGGTCAGGGTGCGCGTTTCCCCGAAGCCTCGCCGCGCCTGACCGCTACGTTTCGCGCGGTTCCTCCGAACCGTCGGGAGAAGTCATCGTACCGCTCGCCATCAGCTCCCAGAGCTGGTCGGCGGCGAGATGGGCGACCGGGCCGTCATAGACGACGCGGCCATGGCTCAGCACCACGATGCGGTCGGCAAGGGCGCGCACGGTGCCGAGGTCGTGGGTGATGAGGATCACGCCGGTGCCGGCAGCGGCGATGGAGCGGATCAGGCGGGCGACCTGCGCGGTCTGCTTGACGCCCAGCGCTGCCGTCGGCTCGTCGAGGCAGATCAGCCTGACGTGCTCGCCGAGCGAACGGGCGATCGCCACCGACTGCCGCTGTCCGCCGGAGAGGCCGCGCACGAGGAGGCCGTAGTCGCTGAGGGCGACGCCGAGCGAGGCAAGGCGCGAGCGCGCGTCGCGCTCGGCCGTGGCGTCGTCGCGCACGGGAAGGAAGCCGAGCCAGCGCCGGGTTTTCTCGCGGCCGAGCATCATGTTGTGGGTGACGCTGAGGTTCGGGCAGAGCGCGAGGTCCTGGTAGACCGTCTCGATGCCGGCAGCGCGCGCGTCCTGCGGGCTGCGGAAGTGCACGGCGCGGCCGTCGAGCTCCATCGCCCCGCCATCCGGCCGGATGGCGCCCGATATGATCTTGACCAGCGTCGACTTGCCGGCGCCGTTGTCGCCGAGCAGGCAGACGATCTCGCCCTTCGCCACCTTGAACGTGCCGTTCTCCAGTGCGGTCAGCGCGCCGTAGGATTTCTGCGCGCCGGTGACCGAGAAGGCGGGAGTTGCGTCCCTCGGCGCCGCCCGGCCGTCGGCGCCGCCCGCCTCGGCGGCCCGTGCCGGTGCGATGCTGGTGAAGGTCGAGGCGTTCCGCTGGGCACGGCGCCGGCGGAACGCGACCGCCGCCTGGTCGGCGACGAGGGCGAGGAGCAGCATGCTGCCGACCGATATCTGCTGCCACCAGGATTGCAGTCCCATGAAGATGAGGCCCGCATTCAGGATGCCGATGGTGGCGACGCCGATGGCGATGCCGAGCGGGCGCCCGGCGCCGCCGTTGAACGCGACGCCGCCGAGGATGGCGGCGGTGAGCACGTCGAGCTCGAAGCGCACGCCGATGGTCGGCGTGATGCTGCCGAGGCGGCCGGCGATCAGCACGGCGACGAGGCCGATGAGGAGTCCGTTGACGGTGTAGAGACCGACCACCGTGCGTCCCACCGGCACGCCGCAGAGCTCGGCCGCGCGCGCGTCGCCGCCGATGGCGTAGATGCGCAGGCCCGTCACCGTCCTGGTGAGGAGGAGCGCCCCGATGACGAAGACGGCGATGGCGATGAGCACCGAATACTGGATGCCGGCGATCTTGCCGCGCCCGATCTCCAGCAGGAAGGGCGGGAAGCCGTAGACCGCGACGCTGCTGATCACGTAGGCCGAGCCGCCATAGATGGCGAGCATGGCAAGCGTGACGATGAGCGGCGAGATGGCGAGCTTCCGGACGAGCACGCCGTTGATGAAGCCGAGCAGCGCCCCGAGCGCGAGGCCGGCGGCGATGGCGGCGGTCGAATCGCCGGTCAGCACCGCGACCTTGGCGATGATGATGCCGATGAGCGCCACCATGCTGCCGATCGAGAGATCCACGTAGCCGGCGATGAGCAACGCCGACGTGCCGAGCACGGCGACCAGGATCGAGGTCGAGTTGACCGCGATGGCGATGAAGTTGTCGAGGCGGAAGAAGGAGGGGCTCAGCGCCGAGAAGAGCGCCACCAGGGCGATGGCGACGAGAGCGAGGCCGATGCGCCCCGACGCCTCGCCCGGCGCCCTTGTGCCCGAGCGGAGGGCGAAACTGGTCTCGGCGCTGGGCGTCGCCGCCAAGGTGATCTCCGGTGCCATCATCGTCCTTCCTGATGAAGAACGGCCGGCCATCCGCCCGAAAGGCGAAGGCCGGCCGCGGCGTATCGGTCGCGCTCGCGCTCGTCCTACGGCTTGTATTCGGACGACCAGGGGAAGTTCACGTACTGGTCGCGCGTATCGTAGCAGATGTTGCCGTACATCTTCAGGTAGGCGTCGCGGCGTGCGGCGTCCTTGTAGACCGCCGCCGGGTCGGCGAGGTCCTTCTCGTACTGGGCGAGGTTCTCGCTGGTCAGCACCGTCGGCAGGATGTCGGTGCCCTGCGGGATGCTCTTGCCTTCCAGCCAGTCGGCGGCGTGCTGGCCGAGGGCGTAGCCGAAGACCGGCGAGGAGAGCGCGACGCTCGCCTTGTAGGGGCCGTCGCCCTTCTTGATCTCCGACACCGCCTCGGGCTCGCCGTCGATGCCGCCGAGGAACTGATCGGGCCGGGCCTTGCCGGCGGCTTCGAGCGCGGCGAGCGCACCAAGGACGACCGTATCGGCACCGAGCACGACGTCGACGTCCGGGTGGGCCTGGAGAATGGTGTTCATCGTCGCGAAGCCGCCCTCCTTGTTGACCGGGTTGGGCGTGATGTCGGCGACGATGGTGACGCCGGGGAGCGTCTTCATCACGTCGCGGAAGGCCTTGAAGCGCGGCGCCAGGAACTCGATCTGGTCCTGGGTCAGGAGGACGACGTTCGCCTTGCCGCCGAGCTTCTCGTTGATATAGGTGGCGGCGAGGTCGGCGAGGCGCTTGCCGGTCTCGTATTGCGGGGCGTTGAGGAGCTCGATCGCCGGCGGCGGCACGATGGTCGAAACATAGCCGCCCGACCACATCACCTCCTGAAGGCTGTGGGCGAGGGAGGCCGGATCGACCGGGGCCGCGACCACCGCGCCGACCTTGGCGGCGAGCAGGAGTTGCACCTGCTCGACCATCTTGGCGGCGTCGTTGTTGGCGAGCGCCTTCTGGTATTCGAGCCCGCGGTCCTTCGCCGCCATGGCGAGGCCGTGGTCGACGCCCTGCATGAACTCGCGCTCGTTGTCCTGGGCGAAGGCGAGCACCTTGGTCAGCCCGGGCGGCGGCTTGCAGGCGGGCGCATCCGGATTGAAGGGCGGGAAGACTGTCTGCGTGGTGATGCCGGGCGGGCCGTCGTCGGCGCGGGCGCCGGTGCTCGCGGCCGCCATGAGGCCGAAGGCAAGCAAGGCGGCGGCGGGCAGCGCGGCGAGCGCAAGCCGGCGAGACGGAGCGGTGATTGCCATGTCCAGTTCCTCCCTGTTGTCAGGCAGCGCCTCCTGCCGGCGGGGTTGCTCCCCTTCCATCCCGGCAGTCGCGGCCTGCGGTTCTCCCGCGCCGACTATCCGACCAGAGGCGACGCGAGTCAAATTTTTTCCAGTGGAGTTAATTAGTCCGCCGGCGGCGACCCGGCTTCCTTGCCGCGGGGGCGGCGTCGCCGAGCAGGGCGCGGAGCCGTTCCGCGACCGCGCCCGCCAGAGCGCGCTGCGAATCCTCGTCGAGATGGATGCCGTCGACGGCGCTCGATTCGGCTAGCGTGCCGGCGTCGAGGAAGGGGACGTTGCAGCGCGCCGCGACCTCCCTGAAGCGCGGGGCGAATTCGCGCGACTTCGCGGCGCCGCCCGCGAACATCTCGCCGAGCCATCCGACCTCGAGGATGGCGGGTGGCGCGATCACCATGACGGCCGGCGCCGCGCCGCCGGGACCGGCCTCGCTCTTCTGCACCGCCTTGACCAGGACTTCCACGGAATCCGCGATATCCCCGGGGCTTGCACCGAAGCGGTGCTTGAGGTCGTTGGTGCCCAGCATGATGATGACGAGATCGATCGGCATGTGGGATTCGAGGCAGACCGGCAGCGCCCGCAGGCCGTTCTTGTGGGCGCCCTCGATGGGGTCGTCGAAGACCGTGGTGCGGCTCGGATGCCCCTCCTCGACCACCTGCCATTCCGGCCCGAGCAGGCGCTGCAGGATGCCGGTCCAGCGGCGGGCCGGGGCGAAGCGATGGCGCCCGATGCGGGCGAGCGTCGGCACCGCCCCATAGGTGTTGGAATCGCCGAAGCAGAGAATCGTCCTTGGTCCGGTCAACGCCAATCCTCCCCAAGCAGGCAGAAGCCAGCTACCTTTTTCCAGCGGAATTAGTTATTCATCATCGGCCGCGCCGATCAAGAGGGCGCGGCGCAAGGCAGGGCAGGGTCGGACGTGACGGGCAGCACCTTCTTCAGCGTCGCGAAGATTCCGGATGGCGGCAGCGGCGGCACGACGCAGGCGGAGACGCGCCTCTACAACGAGCGCCTCGTCCTCTCGCTGATCCGGCGCCACGGCCAGCTCTCCAAGTCCGACCTGACGCGCCTCACCGGCCTTGCCGCGCAGACGCTGACCACGCTCGTCAACCGGGCCACCGACAGCCAGCTCCTCGTCCGCCGCGAGCCGCTTCGCGGCCGGCTCGGGCAGCCATCGGTCCCCTATGCGCTCAATCCGGAGGGCGCCCATGCCTTCGGCCTGAAGATCGACCATCGCAGCGCCGACCTGGTCCTGGTCAATTTCACCGGCGACGTCGTCGCCCTCGAGCGGACGACCTTCGCCCTTCCCAGCCCGCGCGAGATCGTCGGCTTCGCGCGTGGCGCCATCGCCCGCATCTGCCGCCGGCATCGGGCGATCGCGGCCGACCGCATTGCCGGCCTCGGCATCGCCTCGCCCTTCTATCATGGCGAGGCGGGTGGCGACGGCGACAGCCGGCTCGACGAATGGAAGCAGGTGGACGTGCGGGCCGAGCTCGACGGCTTGTTCGACTGGCCGGTCTATCTCTTCAATGACGGCACGGTCTCGGCGGGTGCCGAGCTGATGTTCGGCGCCGGGCTCGGGCGCGCCGATTTCCTCTATGCCTATGTCGGCCACATGATCGGCGGCGGCCTGGTGCTCGACCGGCATCTCTTCCCCGGCCGCAACAAGCTCGCCGGGGCGATCGGCGCCATGCCGGTGCCGGGCCGCAAGAACGGGGCGGCGACGCTCGGCGAGCGTGCCTCGCTGCGCGCCCTCGCCCGCCGCGCCGGATCGAAAGGCGACCTCGTCTGGTCGCCGGAGGGCGACTGGAGCACCCTCGGCCGGGACCTTGCGCAATGGATCGAGGAGCTCGCCGAAGGGCTCGTCCACGTGACGCGGAGCGTCGTCGCGCTGATCGATGTCGACGGCATCGTCGTCGACGGCGCCGTGCCGCCGGCGGTGCGCAAGGAGATCGCCCGCCAGCTCCGCCGCGGGCTCGCCACCCGCTTCCTCGACCGGCCGGAGCCCTTCACGGTCGTGGAAGGATCGTTCGGCCACCTCGCCCCGGCGATAGGCGGCGCCAGCATTCCCCTCCTCGTCAAGTATTCGAACGACAAGGAGATCCTGTTCAAGGACGACCGCGAGGCGGTGCGCCAGGCGTGAGGCGGTCGCCCTGGCGGCGTCGGTCACGCCGCCAGGACCGTCGGTCGGGGGTCGGCTACTTCACGCCCCAGATCTTCTTGTAGACGTCGCGATAGCCGTTGTCGGGGTCGAACACGTTGTCCGGGCCGCCGTCATAGGCGATGTTGTCAGCGGTCACGATGTGGATGCCCGAGACGTAGCCCGACCAGGGCTGCTTGGCCAAAGCGCGGTTCAGCTCGTCGATCAGCTGCCAGCCCTGCTCATGCAGCGGCTCCGGCACGGTGGCGAGCTGGTACTGCTTGGCCCGGATGCGCTGGAAGGCGGATTCCGACCCGTCGCCCGCCGAGATGTTCTTCGGCGTGTCGGCGCCGCCCTTGCCGGCGCTGGCGAGCGAGGGACCCATGAAGTCATAGTAGAGGTCGTTGACCGCCAGCGAGTAGGTCCACTTGTCGCCGAAGCGCTGCAGGAGCGAGGTGGTCAGCTGCGGCATGCGGAGCGAGGCTTCCGTCATCGGCGAGTCCTCGAGGCTCAGCACCGTGCAGCCGCTGCACTTCTGGATCTCCGCCTCCATCATCTTCGCCTTGCCGATCGCCATGGCGTAGTTGGAATCGCCGAAGATGACGACGCCGGCCTTGCCGTCGGAATCGACGATGGCGAGGTCGGCCGCCGTGTTGGCGACGTCGAGGATGCGGGTGTTGACGTTGGCGAACATGCCGGTCGCCGCATCCGGGCCCGGCTCGATCGTGGCGTGCCAGCCGACGAACGGGATGCCGGCTTCCTTGACCGAGGCGAGCGCGGCGTTCTGCTCGATGGCGTCGAAGCCGGAGACGATGATGCCGTCCGGCTTCAAGGCGATCGCCTGGTTGAGGGCGGCGGTGCGGGTCGAAACCTGGCCCTGCCCGTCGATGACCTGCAGCGTCCAGCCGATCGCCGCGGCGGCCTCCTTGACGCCGTCGGCGACGCCCGAAGTGCCGCCGTTGCGGAGGTCGCCGGCGACGTAGACGATGACCTTGCCGGGGGCGGCGGCCGGACCGGAGGTCGGCCCGTCCCAGGCGCCGGCGCGCTGGGTGGCGGCGGCGACGCGGGCCTTGGCCGCATCCAGGAAATCGTCCGCATGCGCGCTGGCCGAGGCCGCGATCAACGCGACCGCGCCTGCCGTCAATAGTGAGAGTTTCTTCATACCGTCTTTCCTCCCTGGGGTATCTGCGGCGACGTTGTGCCGCCGCTGGTTGAAGCCTGCTTGATATGCTGCGTGCCGACGCGGCGCCGCTGCGTGTAGGCGGCGATGCCTATGGCGACGACGAGCGTGGTGCCGTTGAAGAAGGGCTCGACCCAGAACTGGCCGCCGAACTGCTGGATGCCGGATATGCCGATGGCGAGGATGATCACGCCGATGATCGTGCCCCAGACGTTGAAGCGTCCCGGCTTGATGGTGGTGGAGCCGAGGAACACGCCGACGAGCGCGGGGAGCAGGAATTCGAGGCCGACGCTCGCCTGGCCGACGCGGAGCTTGGAGGCCAGCAGCACGCCCGCCACCGCCGTCAGCGTGCCCGAGGCGACGAAGGCGAGCATGGTGTAGCGGCGGACGGGAATGCCGTTCAGCGCGGCCGACTTGGGATTGGCGCCGATGGCGTAGAGGTAGCGGCCGATCGGCAGGTATTCGAGGATGAACCACAATACGACCGAGAGGACGAGCACGTAGTAGCCGGTTATCGGCAGGCCGAAGACGCGGGCGCCGCTGATCGCCAGGAAGCCGTCGGGCAGGGTGCCGATGATCTGGTGGCCCTGGGAGTGCCACATGGCGATGGCGTAGAGCACCGTGCCGGTGCCGAGCGTGGCGATGAAGCTGTCGATCTGGGCGACCTCGACCAGGAGGCCGTTGAGAAAACCGACGCCGGCGCCGAGCAGGAGCACGACGAGGACGGCGATCGGCCACGGCACGCCGAACCATTCCTGCAGGCTGATCACCAGCATGTGCCAGAGCACGATGCCGTAGCCGATGGTGAGGTCGATCTTGCCGGTGACCATGGGGATCAGGGCGGCGAGCGAGAGCGTCGCGATGATCGACTTGTCGGAGATGATCGAGCGGGCATTGAGCACGGTCGGGAAGGTCTGCGGCAGGAGGATCGAGAAGATCACCGCGAGCAGCACCGTCAGGATCACGAGGCCATAGACGGGCAGGAGCCGGACGATGCGCGCGCCGAGGGGCAACCCCCTCAATTCGGCGCGCGTCGGCTCCAACGCCGTCGTCTTGACCGAGTTGACCGCCATGGATTCCTCCCCTTCAGGCCGCTTCCGATGCCGAGGCGGCCATGATCACGGCCTCGGTAGTGAGTCCGTCCCCGCCGAGCTCGGCGATGATCCGGCCGCGGTTGAAGACCAGTGCGCGATGGCAGATCTGGGCGATCTCCTCGAAATCGGTGGAGACCGCGACCACCGCCAGCCCCTCGTCGAGCGCCTGCGCGATCAGGCCGTAGATTTCCGCCTTGGCGCCGACGTCGACGCCGGCGGTCGGGTCCTCGGCGATGAGCATGCGCCGGTTGGTGGCGAGCCATCGCCCGACGACGACCTTCTGCTGGTTGCCGCCCGACAGGCCCTCGATGGCGACTGTCGGATCGTTGGGGCGAAGGTCGAGGCCGGCGCCGATCGCGCGCGCCCGCGCCCGCTCGGTGCCGGGCGAAAGCGGGGAAAAGGCGCGCCGCTGCATGGCGCCGGGATTGAGAAAGAGGTTCTCGCGCACCGAGAGCGAGGGCGCGATCGATTCCTCACCACGGTCTCGCGCCATCAGCCCGACGCCCTGGCCGAGCGCGACATGGGGCGAGGCGAGGTCAAGGACCCCGCCGTCGAGGGTTACCTGGCCGCGGTGCGGCACGGCGCCGAAGAGCGCGCGGCCGATCTCCTCCTGGCCGGCTCCGCGCAGGCCGACGAGGCCGAGGAGCTCGCCCCGCCTGATCTCGAAATCGACCGGTCCCGCATGCTCGGTCTCGAGGCCGGCGACCACCGCGCGGGGCGGCCCGGGCATCCTCTCGGCCTTCCTGAAAACCTCGACCGTGTCGCGCCCGACGATCATGCGTACCAGGCGTTCGGGCGTCGTCCCGGCGACCTCCTCCTCGCCGACCAGGCGGCCGTCGCGCAGCACGACGACGCGGTCGGCGATCCGGAACACCTCGTCGAGCCGGTGCGAGACGTAGATCATGCCGACGCCGCGCGCCTTCAGCGCCCGCATGGCGGCGAAGAGCCGCTCGACCTCGTCCGCGGGGAGGCTGGCCGTCGGCTCGTCGAGGACCAGGAAATCGCAATCGACCACCAGGGCGCGGGCGATCGCGACCAGCGACTTCTCGGTCCGGCTCAGCGACAGGATGCGCGTGTCGGGATCGATGTCACAGCCGACCAGCGCCAGTGCCTCGCGCGCGACCGCCGCAGACCGGCGCCAGTTGATGATGCCGTGGCGGCCGAGGAAGGACCGCCGCGCGAAGCCGCGCGCAAGCGCGACGTTCTCGGTCACGGTCATCCACTCGATGAGCCCGAGGTCCTGGTGGATGAAGGAGATGGCATCGGCGCCGTAGCCGCCATGAAAAGGCCGGCCGTCGAGGGTGATGGTCCCGGCATCCGCCTTGTGGACGCCGCTGAGGATCTTGATCAGGGTCGACTTGCCGGCGCCGTTCTCGCCGAGGAGGGCGACGATCTCGCCGCGGCCGAGCTCGAAGCTGACGCCCTTCAGCGCCTGGGTGCCGCCGAAGGCCTTGACGATATTGTCGAAGCGCAGCCGGGCTTCCTTCGTCATGGCACGCCTCCGGGACGATCGCCGCCTTCGCGCGCCGGCGGCTTCCCCGCCTCCGCCCGTTCGAGGTCGGCGGCGGAGCGCTGCTCGACGAGGTTCATGTGATGGACCATGGTGTCGCGGGCGGTCGAGCCGTCGCCGGTCATCACCGCCTCGAGGATGGTCTTGTGCTCGGCCAGCGCCTGAAGGTCGTCGAAAAGGCCCTGTTCCGCCGACTGGCGGACGCGATGGAGCTGTGCGTTCAGCGCGTCCGCCATGAAGCGGATGAAGCGGTTGTGCGTGTGGTCGAATATGACCTGGTGGAAGTGCAGGTCGGCCTCGAGGACGCGCCATTCGAGGGCGGCGCGCTCGCTCCGGTTGGCCGGCGTGGCGGAATGGAGCCTGTTCACCGCCGCCTCCTGCGCGGCGAGGGCGGTGGCGAGCTCGGCGCGGAACGGCTCGCCGCCGAACCTGCAGGCATGGTCGATGGCTGCCACTTCGATGAGGCGCCGGGCATCCATGAGCTCGCGGATCTGGCCGGCGGTGAGCGGCGAGGATATCCGGTAGCCCTTGCGTGCCTCGTGGGTGATGAGCCCGGTGGCGGCGAGCCGGGCGAGGGCCTCGCGCACCGGCGTCGGCGAGACGCCGAGGGCCTTTGACAGGACGCTGATCCGCAAGGTCGCGCCGCGGCGAAGCGAGCCCTGGGCGAGCATCTGCAGGACCGCCCGATAGACGCGTTCGCTGAGCACCTGCGGTGTCTCGAGGAGCGGAGCCGCCTCGCGGATCTCCTCTTCGGAATGGGACAGGTCCGGCTCCCGTCTGCCGGCCGCTTCCGCCCGCGCGCTGCGGATCACCGGCGATGCCTCCCGCGCGGCCCGCCGAGCCGACACCTCCGCCGCAACGGACAAACCCCCATCGTCCGAAGTCCTCCCCGCCAACAGCTATAGAATATATTTGATATGAGTCAAACGGGCCAACCCGGTAGGCGCCGGTGGCGGGCGGATGCGGTGCGTGGCATGCGGTCGCGGTCGCGAGGACGCAGGTACGACTCCGCCTCGCCGCAGCCTCGATCGCGGGACGATCCGCCTTGTAGTCGCAAAAGACGATCCGCGGAGATTGCCGGCGACCCTCTTGCCGCGGGCGCGCCGCCGGGGCGGGCGGGGGGCGATCTCTTCATCCACGCCCAATTCGTAAGGCTTGCGTCAACCGTGGTCGGCCCGGCGGGGATGCGCGGGTTTCACAACCAGGCGTGGGAGCGTATTGTCGCGGCAGAATCAGGGGAGGATGACGTGATCAAGCGAAGCGCTTCCGGACTTGACCGCCGCACGCTGCTCGCGGCGATGGGTGCGGGAGGGGGCGCGCTGCTGTCATCGGCCACGTCCACCGTGGCGCTCGCCCAGGCGTCGGATGCGGGAGCGCCCGTGGAAGAGCCGAAAGGCCCTCCGGCATCCGCCGGCGTCGCCGCCCAGGCGGTGGACAAGTGGAAGGACCCGATCCTGCGGATTTCCCACGAGGTCTGGCAGAATGCCGAGCTCTCGCTGAACGAGATCGTCTCGCACCAGATCCACATCCGCGAGCTGGAGGCCGCCGGCTTCACCATCACCAGCCGCGGCACGTCCGGCGTGCCCACCGCCTTCATCGCGGAATGGAAGCAGGGTACCGGCGGGCCGCTGGTCGGCTACCTGCCCGAATATGACGCGCTGCCGGGACTCGGCAACGCCGCCGAGCCGCGCCAGACGCCGGGGCCGAAGGGCGTCGAGGTCGGCCATGGCTGCGGGCACAACATGCTCGGCGCCGGCTGCACCGGCGCCGCCTTCGCGTTGAAGGAGATGATGCAGGCGGCCGGCACGCCCGGCACCATCCGCGTCTATGGCTGCGCGGCCGAGGAGGTCGAGGGCGCCAAGGTCTACATGGCGCGCGACAACCTCTTCGCCGACCTGGATGCCGCGCTCGCCTGGCATCCGGCCCCGCTCGCCGGAACCGGGGTCGTGCGGCTCGCCGCCGTCGACATGCTCAAGGTCAAGTTCCACGGCCGCACCGCCCATGCCGGCAACACGCCGTGGGACGGCCGCAGCGCGCTCAAGGCGGCCGAGATGTTCGGCGTCGGCGTGCAGATGATGCGCGAGCACCTGCAGTCTACCACGCGCCTTCACTATATCTACGAGGCGGCCGGGCAGGCGCCCAACATCATCCCCGATTTCGCCCAGGTCTGGATCATGGTTCGCGACATCGACCGGCCGAAGGTCGGCTCGATCACCGAATGGGTGAAGCAGGTGGCGGAGGGCGCGGCGATGGCGACGCAGACGCGCGCCGAGCTCGACCTCTTCTTCGGCATGCACGACCTGCTTCCGAACGAGCCGCTGGCGCGCCACCTGCTGCGGCATATCCAGGCGGTGCCGCTCGAATGGACGGCGGAAGAGCAGGAATTCGCCAAGGCCTGCCAGCGCGAGATGAAGCTTCCCGAGACCGGGATGGCGCCGCAGCCGCTGCCCTTCCTCACCGACGTCAATGCCGGCGGGTCGACCGACGTCGGCGATGTCAGCTACCAGGCGCCGACCGCGATCTTTGCCTGGCCGACCATGCCGCTCGGGGTGAGCCTGCACACATGGCCGGTCACCGCCTGCGGCGGCATGTCGATCGGCGACAAGGGGTCGCTCAACACGGCGCGCATCATGGCCGCGGCCGGCTACGACCTGATGACCGACGCCGAGCTGCGGAAGGCGGCGCGGGCGGACTTCGACAAGCGGCGCGGCGACGCGCCCTTCGTCTCGCCGCTGCCGCCGGAGAGGAAGCAGCCGCTCGGGCTCGACCGCTTCTTCATCAAGACCGGCGAGGACGAACAGTTCGCGGACATAGCCAGCTAGGACGACCGACCAGGTTCGGCCCGATCGGCCGGCAGGGTCGCAGAGGACGATAGAAGTCTCGAGACTGAAGCAACATTCGGGGAGGCAAGACGATGCGTAACGGGTTATTGGCTGCCGCGGCAATTTACGCACAACGCCAGCTCATTGATCCTTCCTGGAGACGATGCGTAACGGGTTATTGGCTGCCGCGGCAATTCTCCTTTCCTTCGTCGTTTCCTGGGCGAGCCCGGCTTCGGCATTCGAAACTTTCGTCACGGTTCCCGAGGCCCCCGGCGGCGCCTCCTTCTCGGGATGCTACAGCGCCAATGACCAGCTTTTCGGCCGGTATCGATTCTCGTTCTGCTTCGACCGCCACGGCAGCTATTCCGTGCGCGGATGGGCGCATTGCGATGGCAGCCTGACCTGGACCACGCATCGCGGCGAGATCAACGTCAACATACGCCGCACCTCGTGCCGCAACGGCGTCGCCTGGGCGCGGGCCGACATGACCTGCCGGCCGAACGGCCGGCTGGCGCGCAACCTGATCCGTCAGCTCGGCCCGTCGGGCAATGCCATAACCATGCGCGTCTCCTCGCTGCGCTGCACCTATTTCCCGAGCGTGCGCGGCTACCGCAACCAGACCTTCACCGCGCGGCGCAACTAGCACGCGGCGCACCGCACGGGGCCGTCCGGCCTCGCCGGCAAGGAGGTGCCATGAAGCTGCCCGATCCGCCGCCCGATCAGTCGGGCCCCTATGTCTCGACCGGCACGCTGCCGCCGGTCGACGAGGTCGCCCGGTTGGTGACCGAGGCGCATGAGCGCTTCCGTTCCGTCGAGGTCGGCGCCAATTCGCAGGTCTATCCGGCGCTCGCGCGCGTGCCGGCGGATCTGTTCGGCATCTGCGTCGTCGGCACCGACGGCCGCGTCTTCGCCGTCGGCGATGCCGAGCACGAATTCACCATCATGAGCGTGTCGAAGCCCTTCATCTTCGCGCTCGTCTGCGATCTCATCGGGCCGACCGGGGCGCGCGAGCGCCTCGGCGCCAATGCCACCGGCCATGCCTTCAACTCGCTCGCCGGCATCGAGCGGCAGGCCGGCGGGCGCACCAACCCGATGGTCAATGCCGGTGCCATCGCCACGACCAGCCTGGTGCCGGGCGGCTCGCCGGAGGAGAAGTGGCGCTTCATCCTCGACGGGCTCTCCCGCTTCGCCGGACGCCGGCTCGCCGTCAATGACGAGGTCTACGTCTCGGCTTCCGAGTCCAATTTCCGCAACCGCAGCATCGCCTGGATGCTGCAGAGCATGGGCGCCATCTATGCCGATCCGGCGGAGGCGGTCGAGCTCTATACCCGCCAGTGCTCGCTGAACGTCAGCGCCCGCGACCTCGCGGTCATGGGGGCGACGCTCGCCCATGGCGGGTTCAATCCGGTGACCCGCGAGCAGGTGGTGAAGCCGGAAGTCTGCCACTACGCGCTCGCCGTCATGCTGACCGCCGGCCTCTACGAGACCTCGGGCGACTGGCTCTACGAGATCGGCCTGCCCGGCAAGAGCGGCATAGGCGGGGGCATCGTCACCGTGTCGCCCGGCAAGGGCGGCCTCGGCACTTTCGCGCCGCCGCTCGACGAGGAGGGCAACAGCGTCAGGGGGCAATTGGTGGCCCAGTTCCTGTCGCGACGGCTCGGCCTCGACCTGCTCCTCTCCTCGCCGGAATCGTGAAAGCCGGCGGCCTGGACAATTCACCCGGCGGAGATGCCGGATCAACGGGGGAAATAAGCATGACCGCCCTATCGGACATTGAGGGCAGGCCGCGCGAGGCCGCTTCCTGGATCCCGATGATTGCCATCGCGCTCGGCCAGGCGATCATGTCGTTCAACGTCGCCTCCCTGCCGGTGGCGCTCGGCGGCATGGTCGAAAGCTTCGGCGTGGCGCCGACGGTGGTGGCGACCGGCATCGTCGCCTATTCGATGATCGTCGCCGGCTTCGTCATGCTCGGCGCCAAGCTCGTGCAGCGCTTCGGCGCGCTCAACGTCTTCCGTATCGCGGTGATCGTCTTCGGCATCTCGCAGGCGATCATGACGTTCAGTCCCAATGCCACGCTGATGATCACGGCGCAGGCGCTCTGCGGTGCCGCCGGCGCGGTGATCGTGCCGGCGCTGGTCGCGCTGATCGCGGAGAACTACCACGGCGACCAGCAGGCGACCGCGCTCGGTGCCCTCGGCTCGGCGCGCGCCGGCGCCGGCGTCCTCGCCTTCCTGATCGGCGGCGTGCTCGGCACCTATATCGGCTGGCGGCCGGTCTTCGGCCTGCTCATCGCGGTCTCGGCGCTCGTCTTCCTGCTCAGCTTCCGGCTGAAGGCCGACGAGGGCCGGCCGGAGGTGAAGATCGATGCCGTCGGCGTCATCCTCGCCGCGGCGGCGATCATCTTCATCAGCTTCGGCTTCAACAACCTGAACGGCTGGGGGCTGGTGCTGGCCCGCCCGACCGCCCCGTTCAACCTCGCCGGCCTGTCGCCGGCGCCGGCGATGATCGTCATCGGCATCCTCCTCGGCCAGGGCTTCCTGATGTGGACGCGCCGGCGCGAGGCCGCCGGGCTGACCCCGCTCCTCCCGCTCGAAGTGCTCGATTCCCCGCAGGAGCGTTCCGCCGTCTATGCCATGTTCGCGGTCGTCGCCCTCGAGGCGGCGCTCAATTTCTCGGTGCCCCTCTACATTCAGATCGTGCAGGGCCGGTCGCCGCTCGCGACCGCGGTCGCCATGCTGCCCTTCAATCTCACGGTCTTCGTCGCCGCGATGCTGATCGTGCGCTTCTATGCCCGCTTCACGCCGCGCCAGATCGGCCGCTTCGGCTTCGTGCTCTGCGGGGTGGCGCTGGTCTGGCTCGCCTTCGTCGTGCACAATGACTGGAGCTCGATCCCGGTGCTCTTCGGCCTGATCCTCTTCGGCATAGGCCAGGGTTCCCTCGTCACGCTCCTCTTCAACGTGCTCGTCACCGCCTCGCCGAAGGAGCTGGCGGGCGACGTCGGGTCGCTTCGCGGCACCACCAACAACCTCGCCGCCGCGGTCGGCACGGCGGTGGCCGGGGCGCTGCTCGTCGGGCTGCTCAGCTCCTCGGTCATGCGCCAGCTCGCCGAGAACCCGACCCTGCCGCCCGAGATCCAGGCGCAGGTCGACCTCGACAGCATCACCTTCGTCAGCAACGAGCGGCTGAAGACGGTGATCGAGGGGACCACGGCGACGCCCGAACAGAAGGCCGAGGCGCTCCGCATCAATACCGAGGGCCGCCTCCAGGCGCTGAAGCTCGGATTCCTCCTCATGGCCGGCCTCGCCCTGGTCATGATCTTTCCCGCCGGCGGTCTGCCCGGCTACCGGCCGGGCGAGATACCGGCCAAATGAAGCTATCCGCGGTGCTCTGCCGCACGCCTTTCTGCCGGCGGGATAGGCCGGCGTCCGTACCTGTCAGAAACCGAAAGAGACCAGGAGATCTACCCATGCTGACACAACGCAAGACCATGCTCGGCGCCGCGGCGCTGGTCGCGCTCTTCGCCGTCCCGCAACTGGCCGAGGCGGCGGTCACCACGACCACCGCCAACCTGAACCTTCGCCGTGGTCCCGGGACGAACCACAGGGTCATCACCACGATCCCCGCCGGCTCCCGCGTCGACATCCACAGCTGCGGGCATACCTGGTGCTATCTCTCCTGGGGCCGGCATTCCGGCTTCTCCAACGGCTTCTTCCTGTCGAAGCACGTCACCGTCTCGGTCTCGCCGCTTCATCATCTCCGGCGCTGGTAGGCGCGCGCCATTCCGCCCCTGCCCGCCAGGGCAGGGGCGCTTCTCCATGCACGGCCCTTTCCGCGACTGCGATGGGACGTCCATGACCGCGCCGACCGGGCTCCGAGGTGCCGTTTGATCCTCGTCAATGACCCGTCGCCGAAACCGCCGCATCCTATCATCGCAGAGATGCTGGCCGACATGTCGTCGGACGCAATCTGTCCCCCGTGGCGGCGCGCGTCCAGGCTTCATCTCCCGGGCGCGCGAGACTGAAGTTCGGAGACGATCATGAATGCCAATTTGCGCAAGTTCATCCGCGAGTGGTCGATCCTCGCCGTCGGCGCCGTCCTCGTAGTCGGTGGACTCGTCGTCGCCGACGTGGCGAGCCGGTCGGGCGAGGCGGCGGCGGTCGCCAGCGCAAGTGCTCCGCTACAGGCCGCGCCGCCTGCCGCCAAGCCACCCGCGGTCAGCCCGCCGGCCGAAGGCCCGCAGGCGGCGGTTCCCGTGACACCTGCCGCTGCGGCCCCCTCGGCTCCTCCTGCCGCTGCGGCACCGGCGGCGCCAGCCGCTCCTCCCGCGGCCGTCGCGGCGACCGAGCCGCCGCCCACCCAGGGCGGCGAGGGCCATCCGATGCCGGCCGGCGACGTCACCGCCGGCCGCCAGGTGTTCAAGAAGTGCCAGGCGTGCCATTCGCTCGATCCGGGCCGCAACATGCTTGGGCCCTCTCTTGCCGACGTCGTCGGCCGGCATGCCGGCGCCGAACCGGGCTACGACTATTCAGCCGCGATGAAGAAGGCGGACCTCGTCTGGACGCCGGAGACGCTCGATGCCTACCTGACCGATCCGCAAAAGGTCGTGCCGGGCAACAAGATGCCTTTCCCCGGGCTGAAGACCGCGCATGACCGCGACGACGTCATCGCCCTTCTCGCCTCGGTCAGCGGGGGCGCTCCGCCGGCCGCAGCCGCCGTCGCTCCGCCCGCATCCCCGCCTGCCGCAGCCGCACCGCCGGCGGCGGCCGCTGCTGCGACGCCTCCCGCGGCACCTGCGGCGACAGGCGGCGGGGACATCTACCTTCCCGATGCCAAGTACACCTTGCGCTCCGGCATTGCCGAGGGGCGCATGGTCTTCATCGGCGTCGGCGGCGAGATCGAGGGCAAGGTGAATCCGGTCCTGTCCGCGGCCGAAGGCCAGGTCGTGCAGATCACCCTCATCAATGGCGAGGGCGCCACCCACGACATCGTCTTCCCGGACGAGGATGCCCGCTCGCCGCGCGTAACCGGCAAGGGCTCGAGCACGACGCTCGCGTTCCGCGCCGGCAAGGCCGGCGACTTCCTCTACTATTGCAGCGTGCCCGGCCATCGCGAGGCCGGCATGGAAGGGCAGTTCATCGTCACCACCAAGCCGCCCGCCCAGACCGTGGTCGAGGCCGACATATCCCGCGAGCCGACCGACCTGCCCGGCCCGATCACGCGCAGCGAGCCGACCACCGTGCGGGTGGACCTCCTCAGCGTCGAGGTCGAAGGCCGCCTCGCCCAGGGCACGACCTTCGGCTACTGGACCTTCAACGGCAAGGTGCCGGGGCCCTTTATTCGTGTCCGGGTGGGCGACACGATCGACATCCACCTGAAGAATTCGGCCGACAGCGCGATGATGCACTCGGTCGACTTCCACGCCGCGACCGGTCCCGGCGGCGGCGCCGCCGTCCTGCAGGTCGGACCGGGCGAGGAGAAGTCGATGACATGGAAGGCCCTCGTTCCCGGCCTCTATGTCTATCACTGCGCCACGCCGATGGTCGCCGAGCACATCGCCAACGGCATGTACGGCCTGATCCTCGTCGAGCCGGAAGGTGGCCTGCCGCCGGTCGACCGCGAGTTCTACGTGATGCAAGGCGAGATCTATACCGACGCCCCGTTCGGGCAGCATGGCAGCCAGGAGTTCAGCGTCGAGAAGCTGCTCGACGAGCACCCCGAATATTTCGTCTTCAACGGCTCGGTGGGCGCCATCTCCAAGCTCCATCCGCTGGTCGCCAATGTCGGGGAGAAGGTGCGCATCTTCTTCGGTGACGGCGGGCCGAACTTCACGTCGTCCTTCCACGTGATCGGCGAGATATTCGACAAGGTTTATTTCCTCGGCGGCTTCCTCAGCCCGCCGCTTCTCGGCATCCAGACCGTCACCGTGCCTCCCGGCGGCGCGGTCGTGACGGAGTTCAAGACCGAGGTGCCCGGCAACTACACGCTGGTCGACCACGCGCTGGCGCGGGCCGAACGCGGCCTGGTCGGCATCCTCCATGTCGACGGGCCGAAGAATCCCGACATCTACAATGGCGATCCGATGCCCGGGATGGGCCACTAGGCCGGACGGATGATCTGTCGCGGGTCCGCCTTCGTGGCGGACCCCCTTCTTGCATCGGGCTCCCTACCCCGGTCAGGGTGCGTCGTCGGAGCCGACGATCCCGCCTTCGCCTTCGAGGCGCATGATCTGGCGGACATCCCTGCGGGTGAATTTCAGCCTCACGCCGGCGCCCATGTCGCCGTCCTCGGCGATGACGACCACGCCGACCCGCTCGAAAGCGCGCAGGATCGCTTCGACATCATCCTCGGTCGGCAGCCGCGCGCTGCCGCTTGCCTCGAGCCAGGCAAGTCGGTCGGCCGGCATTCCGGCCATGCGCGCGAAATCCTCGGGCCCGATCCCGGCGAGCGCGCGCCCGGCCGCCGCGATTCGCCCCGTGACCTTGATATCCGTGCTCACATCCCTGCTCCTCCGGCTGGATCAGAGCATATCTTGTCCGTCTCCCGACCTGCGTCCATCGCGGCCCGGGTGACGGCACCGGGCCGAGGTGTTCCTAGAGGGCGCCGGCGTAGACATGCCCGAGAAGCGCCCGGGCGATGGTCGTTGCCGGGTCGCGCCCGTCGGCGGCAGGTGCGAGATTGGTCCATACGACCAGGGTAACCTTGTTCACCGGGTCGCTTCCCATGAACGTGTTGAAGCCGGGCAATTCGCCGGTATGCCCGTAGAGCGGGCCGAACTGCGCGATGCCGAGCCCGTAGAGCGCGCCACCGGCATCGCCCTCCTTCTGCGGGCGCAGGCTTGCCATGCGGATTTTCTGCAGTTCCGGGCCCAGTATCTTGCCCCCGGTCATTGCCTCCACCCACGTGGCGAGGTCGCGCGCCGTCGAAATCCCCGCTCCCGCCGCCCAGCCCCATGACGGATTCACGTCGGTCTGGTCGTTCGGGCGCAAGGTGCCGTTCCGCGCCGCGACCTGGAGGTCGGGAGGGATGGCGTTGGTCGCAAGGGTCAGGACGTTGTCGGTATACATGTAGCCGCGCGGATGCGGCGCCGGCATGGCGTTCGACGTTCTCGCCGGCAGGAGTGTCTCCTTCAGGCCGAGCGGCGCAAAGAGCCGATCCTCGAAGATCGTTTCCAGCGGCTTTCCGTCGATCTTCTCGGCGATCAGGCCGAGCAGCACCGTGTTGGTGTTGGAATAATGGTAGCCCTGGCCGGGCGGGAAATAGGGAGGCACCGCATAGGCGATGGAGAGCAGCTCGTCCGGCTTCCAGACACGCAGCGGCTCCCTGTCGAGCGTATCGTTCAGGACGAAGGTCGTGGAATAGTTGAACAGCCCGCTCCGCATGTCGAGGAGCTGCTCGATGGTGATGTTGTCGCCATTGGGCACGTCCGGGCGATATTTCGACACCGGATCGGCGAGGGCGATCTTCCCTTCCTGGACCATCTGCAGGATGACCGTGCCGGTCCAGGTCTTGGTATTGGAGCCGATCCGGATGTGATCGTCGATCGTCACCGGCGTGCGGTCGTCGAGGCCACGAAACCCGTAGGTCGCGACGAATTCTCCGTCGGGCGTGCGCAACAGCATCGCCGCCCCCGGGACCATCATCTCGGCGGCGAGCTCGTCCAGCGTTTCCTGGAGGGCGGCCGGGTCGATGGGCTTGAGCGCCGGCTGTGCAGAGGCCATCCCGCCGGCAGCCAGGACGAACGCGGCCACGGTCGCCGCGAACAATTCCGGCCGGACCCACCTACGTGATCGCTGGTTCATGCTCCTGCCCCCTCGCCGCTCCGTATCGCTCACATGCGGCCTGACGCCCGAGCTTAGGCGGGGAGCCACGCTCAGCCAAGGCATGGATGGCCCGGGGGAGGTCAAGGTCGGCGGACCTGGCCGAAGACCCCGGCAGCGCCTCGGCGAGCCGGAGGATTTCGCCGACCCCCTTCTCTTCCTCGCCTCGCGCGCTTCCGATTTCTAAACCGGCCACGTACTCTACGCGGATGGCGGCTACACGGCGGGATAGGCGGGAAATGGCGAAGGCGAGGATCAGCGTCATCGGTGCCGGCCTCATGGGGCACGGCATCGCCCAGGTCTTCGCGGCCGCCGGCCACGAGGTCGACATAACCGACCCGGCGCCGGCGGCGCTCGCCAGCGTGCGCGACCGCATCGCCGCCAACCTCGCCGATCTCGGGCAGGCCGCGGCCGCGGTCGACCGCGTCCATCCGCGGGAGAGCCTCGCCGATGCCGTGAGCGCCGCCGACGTCGTCATCGAAGCGGCGCCGGAAAAGGTTGCGCTGAAGCAGGACATCTTCGCGGAGCTCGAGCGGCATGCCCGCCGGGATGCGCTCCTCGCCAGCAACACCTCCGTCATCCCCATCGGCACCATCGCCGCCCGGGTCACGACGCGCGATCGCGTGCTCGGCACGCATTGGTGGATGCCGCCCTATCTCGTGCCGCTGGTCGAGGTGATCCAGGCCGAAGGCACGGCGGATGCGAGCGTGACGAGGATGATCGACCTCCTGACGGCGGCCGGGAAGACCGCCGTGCATGTGAAGAAGGACGTACCCGGCTTCATCGGCAACCGGTTGCAGCATGCGCTCTGGCGCGAGGCGATGGCGCTCGTCCAGAACGGCGTCTGCGATGCGCGCACGATCGACACCGTGGTCAAGGCGAGCTTCGGGCGGCGCCTGCCGGTCATCGGTCCGCTGGAGAGTGCCGATCTCGTCGGCACCGACCTCGCGCTCGACTGCCACGTCAACCTGCTGCCGGACCTCGACCGAACGCCGGGACCGTTGCCCTACCTGGAGCAACTGGTCGGCGAGGGCAAGCTCGGCTTCAAGAGCGGCGAGGGCTTCCGCCCCTGGACGCCGGAAGAGCAGGCGGCGCTGAGGAAGCGCCTTGCCGATCATCTGAAGAAGATGGCACAGGAAGACGCTGCCGGCTGAGGCGTGCCGAGAGGCCGGGATCACCCGAGGGAAGAAGCATGGCCGCGAGGCAGGACAAGGTCATCATTTCGTGCGCCGTCACCGGCGCGATCCATACGCCGACCATGTCGGACGCGCTGCCCTACCGGCCGGAGGACATTGCCCGCCAGTCGATCGAGGCGGCCGAGGCCGGCGCCGCGATCCTGCACCTGCACGCGCGCGATCCCCAGACCGGCAGGCCGACGCCCGATCCGGCGGTCTTCATGCAGTTCCTGCCGGTCATCAAGCAGTCGACCGATGCCATCCTGAACATCACCACCGGCGGCGGCATGAAGATGACCGTGGACGAGCGGCTCAAGGCGCCGCTGGTGGCACGCCCGGAAATGTGTTCGCTCAACATGGGGTCGATGAACTTCGCGCTCTTTCCGCTCGCCGACCGCTACGAGACCTGGAAGTTCGACTGGGAGGACGGCTATCTCCGCTCCACCGACGACTACATCTTCCGCAATACCTTCCGCGACATTGCCCGGATCATCGAGCAGCTCGGCAAGGGCGAGGGCGTGCGCTTCGAGCATGAATGCTACGACGTCGGGCACCTCTACAACCTTGCCCATTTCGTCGACCGCAAGGTCATCGAGCCGCCCTTCTTCATCCAGCTCATCTTCGGCATCCTCGGCGGCATCGGCGCCGACATGCGGAACCTGATGTTCATGAAGGAGACGGCCGACCGTCTGTTCGGCGACAGCTACCGCTGGTCGGTGCTCGGCGCCGGGCGGCACCAGATGCCGTTCGGCACGCAGGCCGTGATGATGGGCGGCAACGTCCGCGTCGGGCTGGAGGACTCGCTCTATATCGGCAAGGGAAAGTTCGCGACGAGCAATGCCGAGCAGGTCGCCAAGATCCGCCGCATCGTCGAGGAGCTCGGCCATGAGGTGGCGACCCCCGCCGAGGCTCGGCAGATGCTGGCGCTGAAAGGCGTCGACTCCGTGGGATTCTAGGCAGGCGCCGGTATCCGTCCGCGCCGCCCGGGCTCTACGTCATGGTGACGACCGGGCGATGACCGGCCGCGATGGGCAGAACCTGCTGCCGGATTCCCGGCGCATGATCGCGCTTGTTCTGCGAATGGTCAGGGTGGTGCCGCATGCCGGACTCGAACCAGCGACCCCATCATTACGAATGACGTGCTCTACCACCTGAGCTAATGCGGCGTGCCGGTTCCGGACGAGGCGCCCGGCGGGCGGGCGCATTGATAAAGGTTGGCGGCGGCCGGGGCAAGCGCCGAGAAATGCCGTTCAGAACGCCCTGAATCCGCGTCCGTCCGGCTCGTCCTCGCCGGTGCCCGGATCGTCGGGCGCAAGGATCAGGCCGGGCGTGTGCTCCGCCGGCGGCAGGACCGGCGGCGGTGACGGCGCCGGCCGCGCCACCGGACCGGCGGGAGCCATGGGCTTCGCCGGTGGCGGCAATGGCGATTCCGGCTTCGCCGCCTCGGCCCTTGCCGGCTCCGGCCGCGCCGGTTCAGGTTTCGCGGGTTCGGTTCGCTCCGCCGGCGGCGGCAGCACCTCGACCTTCCGGGCGGGGGGCGGCGGGTCGGGAATGCGCGGCAGCGGAGGCTCGGGGGCCGGTGCCGGCGTGTCGATCTCCAGTGCCTCGCGGAGCGGCGGCTGCTCGATGATCTTCCAGTCGAAGGCGCCGACGCGGCCGGAGACCGGCGAGACCGGCGCCCAGCGAGGGAAGACGCGGCCGTCGGCCACCCAGGCGGGATCGCGCGGCGCCGTCAGCGCGCGCGTCAGCCAGTGGCGCACGCGGCCCTGGTCGCCGCCTTCGCGCTCCTCGATCTCGGCCATGAGCAGGCAGGCACGCTCGCTGGGCGTCCCGGCGGCGAGGGGGGCGAGCGCGGCGCGCGCGGCGCTCCAGTCGCGCCCGTCTATGGCGACGCGGGCGATGGCCATGGCGCCTTCCGGGTCGCCGGTCCGCATGTCGGCGAGGCGGCGCATGCGCTTCAGCCGGTCGCGGAAGGAATCGCCCGGCCGCACCACGGCATAGGCGTCGGCGATCTCGGGATGGGCGGCGGCCTTCCACGTCGTCTCCAGCACCTTCACGGCGCGGCGGATCTCGTCGGCGCGGGTGAGCAGGCGGGCGGCGACGGTCGCGGCGGGCACCAGCTCGGGCGCGAGGCGATGGGCTTCCTGGGCGAGCGCCCGCGCCTCGGTCGGGTCGCCGGCCTCGAGCTCCATGGCGCGGGCGGTCAGCAGCTCGGCGCGCAGCCGCTTGGCGCGCGCCTTGTCGAGCACCTTGGCGTCGGCATTGGCGGCGAGCGTGCGGAGAGCTCCCAGCCAGTCGCCGGCGCGCGCCTGGTATTCGAAGAGCGCGGTGCCGGCCCAGCCGGCGGCGGGCACGGCGCGCACCGCTTCCTCGGCAAAATGGCGCGCAGCTTCATGGTTGTTGTCGCGCCGCGCCTCGACGAAGAGGCCGTGCAGGCCGAGGACCCTGGTGTCGTCGCGGGCGGCGAGCGCCTCGAAGGTCTTGCGGGCGCGATCGGCGTCGCCGGCAAGCTGGGCGGCCTGCGCGGTGAGGAGGAGCGTCATCGGCGCCTCGCCGAGGAGCGCGGTCGATTCGTCCGCCGCGCGGCGCGCGGTGCGGGCGTCGCCGGCGCCCACCGCCACGAGGCCGGTGGACAGCGCCCGGTAGCCGCGCTCGCGCCGCCGCGTGCCGAGGAAGCGGCCGAGCATGTCGGGCGCCTTGACGATGCTGCGCACCGCCTCGCCGAGGAGCGCGAGAACCACGATCAGCGCGATGAGGGCGACCGCCGCCACCATCAGCGAGGTGCGGATCTCGTAGTCCTGCCAGGTGAGCACGATGGCGCCCGGCCGGTCGGCGAGCCAGGCAAAGCCGATGGCGAGCAGGAAGACGAGGATGACGTAGAAGAGGACGCGAATCATGGCGGGGTCACTGGCTCGCCGCGGGAGCGGGAATCGCGGTCGCCGCAAGCTTGTCGACGAGGCGGTCGATCGCCGCACGGTCGGCGGCAGCCTGCGCCCAGGCGGCGGAGGCTTCCATCGCCACCTTCGGCAGCGCGTCGCGTTCGGCGAGGGCCTTGTCGAAATCGCCATGCTCGACCGCGTCGCGCATGCGCGAGACGATGGCCTCCGGCGTGTCGCCCTCGATCGGGCCGGCGGGGCGGACGGAGACGAAGCTGCTCGCGAAGGCGCCGAGCTGTCCGAGGAATCCGCCGCCACCGGCCGCATCGGCGACCGAGGCGAGGATGTGGTCGGCGACGCCGGGGAAGGCCTCTATCAGCTCGCTCTTCCGCGGCGCGCCCTTGGCGGCGAGGGGCTTCAGCTCGGCAAGCGCGGAGGAGGGCAGGCCGAGCACTTCCAGCATGGCGAGGTCGTGGTCGAAGGCGCCGCCCGAGGCCGCCGCCTGGCGGAGGGCGCTGATGGCGATGGCGAGCGCCGCCTTGCCGCTCTCGCCCGCAGGTGCGGCGGCTGCCGGCCGCGTCTCGAGGACCGCGATGCGGTTGGTGAGCGCCTGGGTCGAGGCTTCGAGCGCGGCCAACCGCCCGCGGAGGTCGGCGAGCACCTGGCCGTCGCCGGGCCCGGTCGCGCCTGTTGCTGCCGCTTCCAGCCGGTCGATGCGGGCGGAGAGCTCGGCGAGCGCCGGCTTGAGGTCGGGGCCCGGCGTTCCCGCCGCGGGCGCGGCTTCGAGCTTCGCCACGCGTTCGGCGAGGGCGGCGGCGGATTGCTCGATGGTCGCGACCTTGCCGGCCGCGGTCTCGACGCCGTCGACGCGCGCGGTCAGCGCAGTCACGGCATCTGCCGCCTGCTTGGCTGCGGCGGTGGCGGCATCGGCGGCGGATTGTGCGGGCGACGGGAACAGGCCGCTCGAATGGCCGGCGACGCCGATCAGGGTCGCCGCCAGCCCGCCGAGCAAAGCAGCGAGAAGGAGGGCCAGCCAGTCGCGGCCCGCGCGAGCGGGCGGCGTCACCGGCGTGGCGGGCGGGACCGAGGGTTCGGGGCCCATCGGGTCCGGTTCGTCGGCAAGGTTCTCGACCGGCGGGCTGGCAGCCTCGCTGGCCGATGCCGCCTCGAGGTCGATGGTGAGCGGTGTCTTCGGCCGGCGCTGGGGCGCACGCTTCGGCGACTTGCCCTGAAGATCCGGCGTTTCCTCGTCCGCTGCCATTCTGTCCCTCGTTGCCGCCCTTATACACGGGAATCGGGTAACTACTCCCTAACCGCGCCGGGAATGAGGGCGGCGAGGCTGGCGAGGTCCGGCCGTTCGGCAACGTGCAGTCGGCCGCCGAGGTTCCCAAGCGGCGCCGCGGCCTGCTCGGAGAGCGCGTAGAGGTCGAGAGCGCCTGCTTCCGGTGCCAGGCCGGCGGCCTCGATGAGACGGACGAAGGCGGCCGAAGTGCGCGCCGAGAAGAACAGCGCGCCGTCGAGTTTTCCCCCGCGCAGGGCCGCCGTGACTTCCTCGCCGAGATCCGTCGCCGGCTCGGCGCGATAGGCCTCGACGCGCGCGACGCGATAGTCCTTCGCCCCGAGTCTGCCGGCGAGATCGGCGGCCTGTTCGCGCGGCGCCGGGTAGAGGATCGTGCCGAGTTTTCCCGGATCCTCGTTCCCGATCAGCGCGACCAGCGCCTCGGCGTCGCCGCCTGCCGCCCGCACGTCGGCAAAGCCCTCGTCGCGGAGCAGCGCCGCCGTCTCCGCGCCGACGGCGAATGCCGGCAATCCGCGCCAGGCTGACGCATCGGGCCAACGCACCAGGGCGCGCACGCCGTTGCGGCTGGTGAGGACCAGGCTGTCGGGCTTCATCCCGGCCGGTGGCGGGTTGAAGCGCACCTCGAGCATCGGCCGCACGATCACGTCATGGCCGAGGGCGCGGAGCTTGGCCGCCGTCTCGGCCGCATCCGTCTCCGGCCGCGTGACCAGCAGGCGCATCAGTGTCCCGTGAAGAAGCCGGGGCCGCCGGCCCGCTTCAGCGCCTCGCCGGCATCGGCGCCGATCGCTTCCGCGTCGCCGAGCGATCCGCGCCGCTCGATCTCGTGGGCCTCGGAGCCGTCCGGCTTCACGATGATGCCGCGGAACCGGAAGCCGCCATGGTCGCGTTCGGCGAGCGCCCCGATCGGCGTGCGGCAGGAACCGTCGAGCACGGCGAGGAAAGCGCGCTCGGCCTGCAGCGCGACGAAGCTCTCGTAGTGGTTGGCGAGCGCGAGCTGCCCTTGCATCTCGCCGTCCTCCTCGCGGGCCGTGATGGCGATGACGCCCTGGCCCGGCGCCGGCAGCCACTGGTCGACATCCATCATGTCGTCGGCGCGTTCCAGGAGCCCGAGGCGGGACAGGCCGGCGGCGGCGAGCAGCGTCGCGTCGGCCACGCCCTCGGCGATGCGCTTCAGCCGCGTCTCGACATTGCCGCGGAGGTTCACGATGGCGAGGTCGGGCCGGAGGCGCAGCGCCAGCGCCTGCCGCCGGAGCGACGCCGTGCCGAGCCTGGCGCCCTTCGGCAGGTCGACCAGCCGCTCGGCATGGGGCGAGATGAAGGCATCGCGCACGTCGGCGCGCGGCAGGCAGGCGGCGATGACGATGCCGTCCGGCAGGAAGGTCGGGATGTCCTTCGCCGAATGGACGGCAATGTCGATGCGCCCGTCGAGCAGCGCCTCGTCGATCTCCTTGGTGAACAGACCCTTGCCGCCGGCCTCCGCCAGCGGCCGGTCGGTGATGCGGTCGCCGGTGGTGCGGATGGGCACGATCTCGCCTTCGCCGCCGCCCTCCTCGACGAGGGCGCGCACCATATCCGCCTGCGCGAGGGCGAGCGGGCTTCCGCGGGTGCCGATCCTGATGGCAGCCGATTGCACGGGTTCCGTCCGGGTGTTAGGGGCTTCGACAGTCCGGCCGGCAGTCTATTGCCGGGCGCGCGCAATTTCAAAGTGGCGAGGCCCATGCTTCATATCGCGCCGCTGACGGCGGGCGACATACCGGCGATCGTCGAGGCCGAGGGCGGCGACCTCTGGTCGCGCGACGAGGCGTTCTGGCGCGGCTGCCTCGAAGAGCAGTCGCGCGGCGAGCGTTCGTCGGCCGTGGCGCGGGAGGATGGTGCCGTATGCGGCTATGGCCACCTGATCTGGAAATCCGCCCATGACGGCTTCCGCGCGGCGCGCATCCCCGAGATCCGCGACCTGATGGTCGCCGAGCGCGCGCGGCGCCGGGGCGTCGGCACCCATGTCGTCGTCCATCTCGGCCGCTCCGCCCATGGCGCCGGCTGCCGGCAGGTGGGCACCGGCATCGGCCTCAACGAGGGCTACGGCGCGGCCCAGCGCCTCTTCGTCAAGCTCGGCTTCATGCCGGACGGGCGCGGGCTCACCGCCGCCGGCGCGCCCGTCTTCCCCGGCGACAGCGTCACCGCCGACGACACCCTCCTCCTCTGGTTCCTGCGGGACCTGCCATGAGGTTCGCGCGATGATCGTCCTCGGCATCGAGACGAGTTGCGACGAGACCGCGGCGGCGCTGGTCGAGCGCCGGCCGGACGGTACGGGGCGCATCCTTTCCGACGTGGTGCTGTCGCAGACCGACGCCCATGCCGTGTTCGGCGGCGTGGTGCCGGAGATCGCGGCGCGCGCCCATGTCGAGATGCTCGACGGCGTCATTGCCCGCGCCATGGCCGATGCCGGCCTCGGCTTCGCCGGTATCGACGCGGTCGCCGCCACCGCTGGCCCCGGCCTCATCGGTGGCGTGCTGGTCGGGCTCGTCACCGGCAAGGCCATCGCGCTGGCGGCGCAGAAGCCGCTCGTCGCGGTCAATCATCTCGAGGGCCATGCGCTCACCGCGCGGCTCACCGACCATGTCGCCTTCCCCTACCTCCTCCTTCTCGTCTCCGGCGGCCATTCCCAGTTCGTCGCAGTCGATGGAGTCGGGCGCTATCGCCGTCTCGGCGGCACCATCGACGATGCCCTCGGCGAGGCCTTCGACAAGGCGGCGAAGCTCCTCGGCCTCGGCTATCCCGGCGGTCCGCAGATCGAGCGGCTGGCGCGCGAGGGCGCCGCGGCGCGCTTCCCCCTGCCGCGCCCGCTCATTGGCCGCCCCGGCGCAGATTTCTCCTTCTCCGGCCTCAAGACCGCGCTCCGCCTCGCGGCGGAGGAGATCGCGCCGCTGTCGGATCGCGACGTCGCCGACCTTGCCGCTTCCTTCCAGGCGACGGTCACCGAGGTCGTGCGCGACCGCGCCGCCAATGCGATGCGCGCCTTTTCCTCCCCCGTCTACGGGGGAGGGGGACCGCCGAAGGCGGTGGAGGGGGCGGGTGCGATGCCAACCCTCGTCGTCGCCGGCGGCGTCGCCGCCAACCAGGCGCTCCGCGCGACCCTCGACGACGTGGCGCGCGCCAATGGCTTCCGTCTCGTCGCGCCGCCGCTTCGCCTCTGCTCGGACAATGCCGTCATGATCGCCTGGGCCGGCGCCGAGCGTCTCGTCCTCGGGCTCCACGACGGTCTCGCGACGCCGGCGAGGCCGCGCTGGCCGCTCGAGTCCCTCCGTCGCGAGGAGGCGGCATGATCGCCTCGGTCGGCGTCCTCGGCGGCGGTGCCTGGGGCACGGCGCTGGCGCTCACCGCCGCGCGCGCCGGCCGCAAGGTCACGCTCTGGGCGCGCAATATCGCGGTCGCCAATTCCGTCCGCCAGCGCCACGAGAACCCGAAGCACCTGCCGGGCATCCTCCTCGACCCGCCTTTCGGCGCCACCGCCCATCTCGCGGAGGTCGTCGGCGCCGACGCGCTGCTCATCGCCGTGCCGGCGCAGACGCTGCGGAGCGTCGCCACCGCCGCCGGCCGCCTCGTCGTCCCGGGCACGCCGGTCGTCGTCTGCGCCAAGGGGCTGGAGCGCGGCAGCGCCAAGCGCATGAGCGAGGTTCTCGCGGAAGCCGCGCCGAAGGTCACCGTCGCGGTCCTTTCCGGCCCCGGCTTCGCCATGGACGTGGCGCGGGGCCTGCCGACCGCCGTCACCATCGCCTCTGCCGACGAGGCGGTCGCCGATGCGCTTTCCGAGGCGCTTGCCGGCCCGTCCTTCCGCCCCTATGCCGCGACCGACGTGGTCGGCGTCGAGATCGGCGGCGCGGTCAAGAACGTGCTCGCCATCGCCGCCGGCATCGTCGCCGGGCAGAAGCTCGGCGCCAGCGCCCATGCCGCGCTGATCGCTCGCGGCTTCGCCGAGCTGCGCCGTCTGGCCGAAGCTATGGGGGCGCGGCCGGAGACGCTGATGGGCCTCTCCGGCCTCGGCGACCTGGTGCTGACGGCTTCGAGCCCGCAGTCGCGCAACTTCTCCTACGGCCTCTCCCTCGGCGAGGGCGGGGCGCGCGCCGGCGCGCTGGTCGAGGGCATCGAGACGGCGCTGGTCACGCGCGAGCTTGCGGGAAAGCTCGGCGTCGAGATGCCGATCGTCGATGCCGTCGCCGGTGTCCTTTCGGCGAAGCTCACGATCCCGCAAGCGATCGCCGCGCTGATGAGCCGTCCGCTGAAGCGCGAGGACTAGCGCGCCGGCGCCCCGGCGGCTGCCCGTGTTCCCCACAGCCGCCGCTGCTCCCGCCATTCGCGCGCGACGAGATAGATCGTCACCATGTCGAAGACGATGAAGCCGAGCAGGAACCACGACCAGTGGACGCTTAGCCGGTAGCCGGTATAGGCGACGAAGATCCCGAGGAAGGCGATGCCGACCGGGTAGGACCAGTGCCGCCCGATCAGCAGCATGACGAAGATGAAGAGCTTGATCGCGCCGTGCACGAACAGGTAGCCGGAGGCGAAGGCGAGCTTCGAGACGTCGAGGCCTTCGACGAAGTGCGTCACGGCGAGGGCGATGGCGTTGCCCGGGTGGCGGGACAATTCATGCATGGTGAGGATGTCGATCAGCCAGCCGAGGGTGCGCGGGTCGGCGAAGTGGAGGAGCAGGCCGCCCGCCATTCCGAGGACGCCGTCGATCCCCTTCACGATCACCGCGATGATGAAGAGCCGGTCGGTGGCGCTGCCGCCCTTCCAGCGGGCGTGGGTCTCGTCCATTTGCATCAGGCGCCCAATACGGCGAATACTCGCCCCTGTCTTGCTTTGGTGGCTGCGGCGGAATGACCGCTGCCGGCGCGGGAGGCCGTCACGTGGCACATTGGCTCTACAAGTCCGAACCGGAATCGTGGTCCTGGCAGCAGCAGGTCGAGGCCGGAAAGAAGGGCACGGAGTGGACAGGCGTGCGCAATTTCACCGCCCGCAACAACATGCGCGCCATGAAGAAGGGGGATACTGGCTTCTTCTATCATTCGGGGGCTGAGCGGGCGATCGTCGGCATCGTCGAGGTGATCAAGGACGCGCATCCCGATTCGACCGACGGGGCATGGGAATGCGTCGACCTCGCCGCGGTCAGGCCGGTGCCGAAGATCGTCACGCTCGACATGGTCAAGGCCGACAAGCGGCTCGCCGACATGGCCCTCGTCCGCCTCTCGCGCCTGTCGGTGCAGCCGGTCACCGACGCCGAATGGGCGATCCTGTGCAGGATGGCGGGGCTGTAGGAAGCTCCATCCGCGACGTCATCCCGGACAAGCCGCGAAGCGGCGCTGATCCGGGATCCATGCCATGACGGTTCCGAAGAACTGCCGTCGACGGAGAGGGCGTCGCGTGAGGTCACCGGGCGGTGCGGGTCAAAGCGTCATGGCATGGATCGCCGGGTCAAGCCCGGCGATGACGGATAGGGCTGGAGTGCTTCGAACGAGCCTCTACTCCGCGCAGTAGCTCGCCGCCTCGGCCGCCTGGATCAGCGCGATGTTCTTCTGCTCGAAGCGGTTGAGCTGCGGATTGCGCGTCGTGCCGTCGGTGCCGAACTCGGCCTTCGCCCGCGCCGTCAGGAACTTGTAGCCGTTGCGCGCATAGATCTCGTTCCGCGCATGCCAGAGCTGGTCGCAGTCGAGGCCGCCGAGGTCGTCGCCGGTGAGGAAGACCTGCGAGGATTGCGGCAGGATGTCCTCCCAGGCGAGCGCCGGCGTGGCCGATGCCATCGCGATTCCGGCGAAAGCGAGCGCGATCCGCTTCATCACTGCACGCGGTTCCATGTCGCACCCACGGCCTGCATCTGCGTCGGTCCGAGCATCTGGAAACTCCCTTCCTTGCGCTGCCCGAAGTCCGGGTTGAGCGGCGGCGACGGATTGCAGGCGCCGCCGCTGCACATGTAGTTCTCCGTCTCCCAGTAGGCGATCGAGTTCGGCCCGGTCAGCTGGTAGCCGCCGCGCACGACATTGGACCCGGAGGCCTGGCCGGCGGCGCCGCCGGCGAAGTCGGTGCGCACCTGGTAGCGGCCGTCCGGCGTGAAGGTCATGTAGACCGCGCTTGCCGGCAGCCTGCCCGGCACGCCCGGATCGGTATGCAGCCAGGTGCCGATCAGCGGATTGTCGGCGGCGAGCGCGAGGCCCGCCGATGCGACGACGAAGGCGAACAGAGCGGCGATGCGGACAAGCGCGGGCATGGGGGCAGGCATGGCGATGCTCCTCCGCCGTCCGATGAGACCCTTCCCTCGAAAGAGCCGCCGGACGGCCGGGCGGCGGAGGCATTTTACCCGCTATCGCCCGCTTTCGGAACAGCGCGCCGTTGCGGAAGCCGGGCGACGGCGATAATCCAGAAAGACAAAAGGATGCCGCGGAGGAAAGCGCCCATGTCCGAAGGAAAAGTCTATCCCGTCCCCGCCGAATGGGCGAAGCGCGCCTTCATCGACGAGCCGAAATACGAAGAGATGTACCGCCGCTCGGTCGCCGATCCGGAGGGCTTCTGGCGCGAGCAGGCGAAGCGCATCGACTGGATCAGGCCCTTCACCAAGGTCAAGAACACCGATTTCCACGCCCCGGTCTCGATCAAGTGGTACGAGGACGGCACGCTCAACGTCGCCGCCAACTGCCTCGACCGGCACCTCAAGACGCGCGGCGACCAGGTCGCCATCATCTTCGAGGGCGACGATCCGTCGGTCTCGCGGAAGATCACCTATCGGCAGCTCCATGCCGAGGTCTGCCGCTTCGCCAACGTCCTGAAGGCGCTCGGCGCGAAGAAGGGCGACCGCGTCACCATCTACATGCCGATGATCCCCGAGGCCGCGGTGGCGATGCTCGCCTGCGCCCGCATCGGCGCGGTCCATTCGGTGGTCTTCGGCGGCTTCTCGCCGGATTCGCTCGCCGGCCGCATCAATGACTGCGATTCCCACCTCGTCATCACCGCCGACGAGGGCCGCCGCGGCGGCCGCATCGTGCCCCTGAAGAAGAACGTCGACGAGGCGCTGGCGCTCGCCCATGGCGTCGACAAGGTGCTGGTCGTGCGCAATACCGGCAACGAGGTGCCGATGAAGGGCTCGCGCGACGTGTGGTGGCACGAGGCCGCCGCCGGCATCGACGCCGACTGCCCGGCGGAGGAGATGGGCGCGGAGGATCCGCTCTTCATCCTCTACACCTCCGGCTCGACCGGGAAGCCGAAGGGCGTCCTGCACACGTCCGGCGGCTATCTCGTCTACATGGCGATGACCCACCAATACGTCTTCGACTATCACGACGGCGACATCTACTGGTGCACCGCCGACATCGGCTGGGTCACCGGGCACAGCTACATCGTCTACGGCCCGCTCGCCAACGGCGCCACCACGCTGATGTTCGAGGGCGTGCCCAACTATCCCGATGCCAGCCGCTTCTGGCAGGTGGTCGACAAGCACCAGGTCAACATCATCTACACCGCGCCGACGGCGCTCCGCGCGCTGATGGGCGCCGGCGACGATTTCGTGAAGAAGACCTCGCGGAAATCGCTCCGCCTCCTCGGCTCGGTCGGCGAGCCGATCAATCCGGAAGCCTGGGAGTGGTATCACCGGGTCGTCGGCGACAATCGCTGTCCGATCGTCGATACCTGGTGGCAGACCGAGACCGGCGGCATCCTCATCTCGCCGCTCCCCGGAGCCACGCCGCTGAAGCCCGGCTCGGCGACGCGGCCGCTCTTCGGCGTCAAGCCGGCGCTGGTCGATGCCGGAGGCACGGTCGTCGAGGGGCCGGCCAGCGGCAACCTCGTCATCACCGATTCCTGGCCCGGCCAGATGCGCACGGTCTATGGCGACCACCAGCGCTTCATCGACACCTATTTCAAGACCTATCCCGGCTACTACTTCACCGGCGACGGCTGCCGGCGCGACGAGGACGGCTACTGGTGGATCACCGGCCGCGTCGACGACGTCATCAACGTCGCCGGCCACCGCCTCGGCACGGCCGAGGTCGAGTCGGCGCTGGTCGCCCATCCCAAGGTCTCGGAGGCCGCCGTCGTCGGCTATCCGCACGCGATCAAGGGGCAGGGCATCTACGCCTATGTGACGCTGATGGTCGGCGAGAAGGCGGACGACAATCTCCGCAAGGAGCTGGTCGCCTGGGTCAGGAAGGAGATCGGGCCGATCGCCTCGCCCGACCTCCTCCAGTTCGCCCCCGGCCTGCCGAAGACGCGCTCGGGCAAGATCATGCGGCGCATCCTGCGCAAGATCGCCGAGGACGATTTCTCCAACCTCGGCGACACCACCACCCTCGCCGACCCGACGGTGGTCGACGACCTCGTCAGGAACCGGCAGAACAAGGCGAAGTAGCGTTCTGCGAGCGCCCCCTCCACCGCGCAAACGCGCGGTCCCCCTCCCCCCGCGATCGCGGGGGAGGAACCAGGTCGCGCCCTTGATGAAGGAAGTTCCTCCCCCGTTTACGGGGGGGACCAGCGAAGCTGGTGGAGGGGGCGCAAAGCCGCTTCTTGTCCTCCGCCATGCCACTTCCCATCATATTCCCAGTCGGCCGCGTATTGGCCGCATGGAAAGGAAAGATGAACACCCTCCGCACGGGCATGCTGCTCGCCACGCTCACCGCCATCTTCATGGGCGTCGGCTATCTCATCGGCGGCGGCGCCGGCATGATGATCGCGCTGGTCATCGCCGCGGGCATGAACCTCTTCACCTACTGGAACGCCGACCGCATCGTGCTCGCCTCGCAGCGGGCGCGCGAGGTGGACGAGCGCGCCGCGCCGGATCTCTACGGCATCGTGCGCGAGCTCGCCGGCCGTGCAGGCCTGCCCATGCCGCGAGTCTACATCGTCGACAATCCGCAGCCGAACGCCTTCGCCACCGGCCGCAACCCGGCGCACGCCGCGGTCGCGGCGACCACCGGCCTCCTCCAGCTCATGTCGCGCGAGGAGATCGCCGGCGTCATCGCCCACGAGCTCGGCCATGTGAAGAACCGCGACACCCTCACCATGGCGATCGCCGCGACCATCGGCGGCGCGGTTTCCATGCTCGCCAATTTCGCCTTCTTCTTCGGCGGCGGCAGCCGCGACAACAACAATCCGCTCGGCTTCATCGGCGTGCTGGTGGCCGCCATCGTCGCGCCCTTCGCCGCCATGCTGGTGCAGATGGCGGTCAGCCGCACGCGCGAATATTCCGCCGACCGCGCCAGCGCCGAGATCACCGGCCGGCCCGACTGGCTGATCGCGGCGCTCGCCAAGCTCGATCGCGGCGCCCGCGCCATCCCCAACCCGGCGGTGCAGCGCGATCCGGCCATGGCAAGCCTTTACATCGTCAACCCGCTCGCCGGGATGCGGAGCCTCTTCGCCACCCACCCGGCCACCGAGGACCGCATCGCGGCGCTCCGCGGGATGATGGGCGAGTTCGGCGGCGCCGGCATGTCCGCTGCCTCGCGCGATGGCGGCTTCCCTGGCGCCACCGCCTCTCCTCGCGTCGCCGTGCCGCGGGTCGGGCGCACCGCGCCGCGTGGCCCGTGGGGCTAGGCCCGCGCGCGCCGGAAGGCGCCCATCCGCCGTCCGGCAAGGCGCTCGCCGCGCGTGACGCGGCGGTGCGGCTGCTCCGCGGCGTCACCGTGGAGCGCCGCTCGCTCGACGGCCTCCTCGAATCCGACCGTGCCTTCCTCGCCCTCGAGCCGCGCGACCGCGCCTTCGCCCGCGCCCTCGTCGGCACGGCGCTGCGGCGCGCCGGGCAGATCGCCGATGCCCTCGGCCGGCTGATCACGAAACCCCTGCCGAAGCGCTCCGGCCGACTCCGCCAGATCCTCGAAATCGCCGCGGCGCAGATCCTCTTCCTCGACGTGCCGCCCTTCGCCGCCGTCTCCAGCGCCGTCGACCAGGCGGGCGCCGATCGCGACGCGCGCCATTTCAAGGGGCTCGCCAATGCCGCGCTCCGCCGGCTGGTCGAGAACAAGGAAGGCTTCCTTGCCGAACAGGACGCGGCCGCGCTCAACCTGCCGCCCTGGCTGCGTACGCGCTGGGTCGCGACTTATGGCGAGGCGACGACGCGGGCCATCGCCGAGGCGCTGATGCTGGAGCCGAGCCTCGATCTCAGCGCGAAGGGCGATCCGGCGGCGCTCGCCGCGCTGGTCAACGGCAGGCTGCTCGCCACCGGCACCTTGCGCCTCGTTCCCTCCGGCCCGGCCGAGAACCTGCCCGGCTATGCCGATGGCGCCTGGTGGGTGCAGGATGCCGCCGCGGCGTTGCCCGCCCGCCTTCTCGGCGACGTCGCCGGCAAACGCGTCGCCGATCTCTGCGCCGCGCCCGGCGGCAAGACCGCGGCGCTCGCGGCCTCCGGCGCCTCGGTCACCGCGCTCGACGTCTCGGCGGCGCGGCTGAAGCGCCTCTCCGCCAACCTCGCGCGCCTCGGCCTCTCCGCCGAGACGGTCGCTGCCGACCTGCTGACCTGGGACCCGCCGGAGGCCTTCGACGCCGTCCTTCTCGACGCGCCCTGCACGGCGACCGGCACCATCCGCCGCCACCCGGACATCTCCTTCCTCAAGCGTCCCGAGGATATCGTCGCACTCGCCGCCACCCAGGCGCGCATGGCCGACAAGGCGGTGGCGCTCCTGAAGCCCGGCGGCACCCTCGTCTTCTGCACCTGCTCGCTGGAGCCGGAGGAGGGAGAGGAGCAGCTCGCCCGCCTGCTGCACCGCCACAACCTGCAGATCGTCCCGGTCGCGGCCGCGGAAGTCGGCGGCCTCGGCGAGCTGGTCACGCCGGCCGGCGCCGTGCGCACGCTCCCCTCGCAGCTTCCCGACCCAGCCGAGCCCCGCCTCGGCGGCCTCGACGGCTTCTTCATCGCGCGGCTGCGGAAGCGCTGATCCCTGTTCAGGCCGCGCCCGCACCGATAGATTGCCGGGCCATGCGCCGCCCTTGATTCGGGGCGCGCCCGGCCATGGAGGTAGTCGCGAGAACATGGCGGTCCGATCGGCATCCGGTCCGGGTCGGCAGATGCGCTTTGCCACGAGCGCGCTGCGCCGCCATGTTGCGCTCCGCTTCCACGGCAGCTTCCTCTACCGCTGGCGTTACGCGGGCTCCTCGCCGGAGCGCCTGTTCATTGCCCCGATCGACCTGAGGACCGCCGATCCGACCGTCGCCCTCGACATCTATGCCGGGCGCTACGTCTTCTCGGGCGAGGGCGTCGATGCGGAAGGCTATCCGGTCTTCGACGTCGATCCGCCGAGCCACGAATGGGCGCGCCAGCTCCACGGCTTCGGCTGGCTGCGGCACCTCCGCGCCACCGACATGGCGATCTCCCGTTCCAACGGGCGCAGCCTGATCGACGAGTGGATGACCTCGATCGGCGCGCGCGACCGCGTCGCCTGGGAGCCGGACGTGGTGGCGCGGCGGCTGATCTCGTGGATCGCGCAGACGCCGCTGGTGCTGGAAGGTGCCGATCATGCCTTCTACCGGCGCTTCATGAAGTCGGTGACCAGGCAGATCCGCCACCTCCGCCGCACGGCGTATGACGGGGCTCCCGGCCTGCCGCGGCTCCGCGTCATGATCGCGCTCGCCGTCGCCGCGCTCGCCATCGGCGACCAGCAGCGCTTCCTCAGGCAGGCGACGCGCTGGCTCGACCTCGAGCTGGTCCGCCAGATCCTGCCCGACGGCGGCCATATCAGCCGCAACCCGGGCGCCATCCTCGAGGCGCTCATCGACCTCCTGCCGCTCCGCCAGGCCTATGCCTCGCGCGGCGGCCAGCCGTCGCGCATCCTGGTCTCGGCCATCGACCGCATGATGCCGATGCTCCGCTTCTTCCGGCAGGGCGACGGTACCTTCGCCCATTTCAACGGGCTCGGGGATACGCCGACCGACCACCTCGCCACGGTGCTCGCCTATGACGATGCGCGGGCGGCGATCCCGGCCGCCGCGCCGCATAGCGGCTACCAGCGCCTCGACCATGGCGGCACGATCATCATGGTCGATACCGGCCGGCCGCCGCCGGTCGATTTCTCGACCGAGGCGCATGCCGGGTGCCTGTCCTTCGAGATGAGCTCCGGCCGCCAGCGCCTCATCGTCAATTGCGGCGTGCCGCGTCCCGACAATGTCGGGCTGCGCCGCCTGTCGCGCACCACGGCGGCGCATTCGACGGTGACCCTCAACGACACCTCCTCCTGCCGCTTCCTCACCCGCTCGCTGGTCGGCGAATGGCTCGGCGAGGCGATCGTCGCCGGCCCGACCCGGGTCGATGCCGAGCGCGGCACCGAAGGCGGCGCCACATTCCTCGCCATGCGCCACAACGGCTATGCGGACCGCTACGGCATCGTCCACGAGCGCCGCATCGCGCTCGCCGAATCCGGCGACCATGTCGAGGGGATCGATTCCTTCTCCTCGCCCTCGGGCAAGCTGGTCGGCCGGCAGGGCAAGGATTCCTACGTCATCCGCTTCCATCTCCATCCCGACGTGCGCGCCACCATCCTCGAAGGCGGCCGCACGGTGGCCCTCGAAATGCGTGATGGCGAGACCTGGGAATTCACCACCGACGGGCCGCTGGTCGAGATCGAGGAGAGCATCCTCTTCTCCAATACGCGCAACAACCGGCGGAGCGAGCAGCTCACCATCCACGGCCGCGCGCAGCAGACCCCTTCGGTCGTCTGGCAGATGCAGCGCACCGTCGTCGGCGGCCGCCGGCGCATCGCCACCCGCGGCACGGAGATGATGCGGAACTGACGCGCGATTTTCGCGCGTTCCGCCGACGGCCGATTCGTGCTATCGCGCGGCCCTTCAGGGAGCCGTGGGGATAGACGCGATGGATGCCGATCCGGACAAGTTTCCGCCGCCCGACCGGGTCGCCGTCCGACGTGCGCTGATCTCGGTATTCGACAAGGCCGGCCTCGTCGATCTCGCCCGCGCGCTCGCCGCCGCCGGCGTCGAGATCCTGTCGACTGGCGGCACGCGCTCGGCGCTCGCCGCGGCCGGGGTTCCGGTCACCGACGTCTCCGAGGTCACCGGCTTCCCCGAGATCATGGACGGGCGCGTCAAGACCCTCCACCCGATGATCCATGGCGGCCTCCTCGGCGTCCGCGGCAAGCCCGACCATGCCGCGGCGATGGCCGAGCACCATATCGGCGCCATCGACCTCCTCATCGTCAACCTCTACCCGTTCGAGGAGACGATCGCCGGCGGCGCGAGCTTCGCCAGGGCGGTCGAGAACATCGACATTGGCGGGCCGGCCATGATCCGCGCCGCCGCCAAGAACCACGGCTACGTCACCGTGGTCGTCGATCCGGCCGACTATGCCGCCGTGCTCGCCTCGGTCGCGACGGGCGGCACCGATCTTGCCCTCCGCCGTCGCCTAGCCGGCAAGGCCTTCGCCCGCACCGCCTCCTATGACGCGGCGATCGCCGCCTGGCTCGCCGGCGAGACCGGCGATACCTTCGGCACCTGGCGCTCCTTCTCCGGCCGCCTCGCCGAGAAGCTCCGCTATGGCGAGAACCCGCACCAGTCGGCCGCGCTCTACCTCACCGGCGAGTGCCGCGCCGGCGTCGCCACGGCCAAGCAGGTCCAGGGCAAGGAGCTCTCCTACAACAACATCAACGATACCGATGCGGCCTATGAGCTCGCCGCCGAGTTCGATCCGGAAGCGGCCGCCGCCGTCGCCATCATCAAGCACGCCAATCCCTGCGGCGTCGCCACCGGCACGACCCTCGCCGAGGCCTACCGCAAGGCGCTCCGGTCCGACCCGGTCTCGGCCTTCGGCGGCGTCATCGCGCTGAACCGGCCGCTCGATGCGGAAGCGGCCGCGGAGATCGTCAAGATATTCACCGAGGTGATCATCGCCCCCGATGCGAGCGAGGAGGCGAAGGCGATCCTCGCCGCCAAGAAGAACCTCCGGCTGCTCGTCGCCGGCGCACTGCCCGATCCGCGCGCGTCGGGCCTGACGGTGAAGACCGTCGCCGGCGGCCTCCTCGTCCAGGACCGCGACGCCGGTGCCGTGGCGGCACCGGCCCTCAAGGTGGTGACCAAGCGCTCGCCGAGCCTGCAGGAAGTGGCCGACCTCCTCTTCGCCTGGAAGGTCGCCAAGCACGTCAAGTCGAACGCCATCGTCTATGCGAAGGACGGCGCCACGGCGGGCATCGGCGCCGGGCAGATGAGCCGGGTCGATTCGGCCATGATCGCCGCCCGCAAGGCGAAGGAAGCGGCGATCGCCGCCGGCCTCGGCGAGTCGCTCGCCAGGGATTCCGTCGTCGCCTCGGACGCCTTCTTCCCCTTCGCCGACGGCCTCGTCGCGGCGGCCGATGCCGGCGTCACCGCGGTCATCCAGCCGGGCGGCTCGATGCGCGATGCCGAGGTGATCGCTGCCGCCGACGCGCGCGATCTCGCCATGGTCTTCACCGGCATGCGCCACTTCCGGCACTAGGGCCACACTAGCCTCGGGCGGCGAGTTGCTCCTCGAGCGCCTGGACGACCCCGGCGATCACCGGCTCCCAATTGCCCAGCTCCTTCTGCCGGAAGAGGCGCATGGAGCTGTACCAGGGCGTGTCGGTCCGCCCTTCGATCCAGCGCCATTCCGGCTGCGCCCGCAGCAGCGTCCATACCGGTCGGCCGAGCGCGCCGGCGAGATGGGCGACGCTCGAATCGATACTCACCACCAGGTCGAGTGCGGCCATGGCGCCGGCGATTTCGGAGAAGCCGTCGGCGGGATCGGCGGTCTCCGGTCCGAGACGCTCGACGGCCATGCCCGCCGGCAACCGGTCGAGCTGGTCGAGCCCATGGATCGCCTGCAGGCTGACGAGACGGACGCCCGGCAGCGCGGCGAGCGGGGCAAACAAGGCGAGCGGCAGCGAGCGGAAGCGGTCGGCGGCGAACGCGACATTGCCCTGCCAGACGATGCCGATGCGGAAGCCGTCGTCGCCGATGCGATCCCGCCATTTCGCGGCGAGCTCCGGCTCGGCAGCGAGGTAGGGCGCCGGCGGCAGCGTCTCGACGGTCGCGTCGAAGCGATGGGCGAGGCTGACGATCGAGACCTGGGCGTCGAAGCTCCGCGTTCCGACCCCGTCCGTGATCGTCATGCCGGCGGCGAGAGGGGCGAGCAGCCGGCGGAGCGGCCGCGCCACCTCGAGGACGATATTGGCGCCGCTTCCGGCGAGACGCGGCAGGAAGCGGGCGAACTGGATGTTGTCACCGAGGCCCTGCTCGCCGTGGACGAGGAGGCGCTTCCCGGCGAGGCCCTCGCCGCGCCAGCGTGGCGCCATCTCCTCGAACCGGCCGTAGGATTGCCCGCCCGGCGCCAGCCGGCTCTCGTAGGCGGCAAAGCCGGCGCGGTAGTCTCCCTTTTGGAGCAGCCGGTCGGCGCGGTTGTAGGCGAGCATAGGATCGTCCGGGAAGGCGGCGAGCAGCTTTTCGCTCAGCGCATCGGCTTCCGCCCCTCGGCCGAGATTGGCGAGGGCTCCGGCGCGGCCGCCGGCGGTGTCGCGCCAGGCGGCGCCGAGCTTCTCGGCCCGGGCGAGCGCGGCAAGCTGCGCCTCGTAGTCGCCGAGGCCACCGTGGGCGGCCGCGATGGCAAGCTGCGGCTCGGGCGCGCGGGGTGCGAGGCCGGCCGCCTCTGTCGCCTCCGCCAGCGCTTCCTCGAAGCGGATCAGTTCACGGAGCGCGGCGCTCCGCGTCCAATGGGCGATCGCGTCTTCCGGGTGCCGGCGGACCAGTTCCTCGGCGACGGCGAGCGCTTCCGCGCGATTGCGCAGTCGAAGGAGTGCGAGCGCCTTGAGGGAGAGCGCCAGCGCGCTGTCGGGCTCGCGAAGGAGAAGACGATCGGCGGCCTCGATCGTCTCGCGGAAGCGCGCGAGGTCGCGAAGCGCCTCCATCCGCCCGATCTCCGCTTCGCGATAGTGCGGGCGGAGGCGAAGCGCGTGGCCGAAGTCGTCGAGCGCCGGCCCGGCGGAGCCATCCGCCAGCAGGACCCGGCCGCGATTCACCCTGGCCTCGGCGAGACGCGGCTCGATGGCGATGGCGCGGCCATAGGCGGCGATCGCATCGCCGTTCCGGTGGAGGTCGCGGAGTGCGTTGCCGCGGTTGAAATGCGCCACCGCATAGGCGGGCCGGAGCTTCAGCGCACGGTCGAAAGCGGCGACCGCCTCCTCGATGCGGCCGAGCTGCTGCAGCGCCACGCCCCGGTTGCCGTGGGCCTCGGGATAGTCGGGCGCGTTGCGCACGGCCGTGTCGAAGGCCCTCAGGGCGTCGCGCTTGCGGCCGAGCTTCAGGTAGATGTCGCCGGCCAGGTTGCGCACGACCGGATGGGCAAGCCCCTCGCGTCCGGCCGATTCGAGGAGGCGGAGCGCCTCTTCGTTGTTGCCGGCGGCGGAGAGATTGACGGCGGCGGCGACGATGCCGCGCAGGTCTGGGTCCCGGTTCACCGGCGAAGCCTAGCCGAGGCGACCGGCGGATGCGACAGGGTCAGTCCCTGGCGAGGCCGGCGAGGAGGTCCGTGGCCACCGTGACGCGGGCGAGCGAGGGCTCGCCGCCGCCGAGGACCGTCGCGATGCCGGCCACCGCCCGATCCACCGCGTCCTTCCGGGCGGCGATCCAGGTGGCGAGCGGGTCATCGCCGCGCGTGGCCATGACCGCCGCGACGATGCGGCGATGGATGGCGGTGAGCGCATCGATGGCGCGGTCGCGGGCCATTGCCTCGACTGGGTCGGCGGCATTGATCGTGCTCGCCACGCGCCCGATGGCGACGGCGCGGAATGCCTCGGCGGCGGCGAAATAGACGCGCGCCACCCGCCCGGCCGGCGCTCCGGTTTCCGCGCCGATGAGATGGATGTCGGCTGCCGCGGCAAGGGCCGGAAGGTTCGCGATGCGCCGGGCAAGTCCCACGGGAACGCCTGCGGCCTGCCATGCCTTAGCCCGCGCCGCGATGTCGGCGGCAAGGCCGGGAGGCAGCGCTTCGGGCAGCGCCTCGCCGGTCGCCGCGACCGTGGGCCGGAAGGCCTCGACCGTCGCGCCGATGCCCCTGGCGAAGCTCGCATTGCCGGCGAGCCAGATGGCCGCTCCCACCAGCGTCTGCTGGATCGCGGCATAGAGGTCGAGCTGCAGGGCGCCGGCGATCTTTCCGTCCAGCCGGTCGACCGCGGCATCCAGATCGGCGAGGCCGAGCATGGCGCTTGCCGCGGCATGGGCGCGGGCAATGACTGCCGGGCCGGCGCCGGTACGGTCGGCGATGCGCGTGACATAGGTGGGGCCGCCGCGATTGACCATGTCATTGGCGACCGCCGTCGCGATGATCTCGCGGCGGAGGCGATGCGTCGCGATCTCGGTCGCGAAGGCCGCGCGCATGCGTCGCGGGAAATAGGCGACCAGCGCCTCCGCGAGCAGCGGATCGTCGACCACGTCGCTCTCGGCGAGGTCATGGGCGAGGGTGAGCTTGCCATAGGCGAGGAGCACGCCGGTCTCGGCGCGGGTCAGCGTCCGGCCGTCGGCGCGGCGGCGGTCGATCGCGGCATCGTCGGGCAGAACCTCGACCGCGCGGTCGAGGAGGCCGCGGGCCTCCAGCTCCGTCATCATGCGCTGGGCATGGCCGAGCTCGTCGGCGCCGTTCCGCACCGAAACCGAAATCGCCAATGGCTGCAGGTAGTTATTGCGCAGCACGAGCGCAGCAATTTCGCCGGTCATCGCGGCGAGAAGCCGGTTGCGGCGCTTGAGGTCGAGCTTGCCGGCCCGGATCGCCGCGCCGAGGGCGATCTTGATGTTGACCTCGACGTCGGAGGTGTTGACGCCGGCGGAATTGTCGATGGCGTCGGAATTGCAGCGTCCGCCGGCGAGGCCGTAATCGATGCGCGCCTGCTGGGTCATGCCGAGGTTGGCGCCCTCGCCGACGACCTTCGCCCGCAGCTCGCCGGCGGGGATGCGGACGGCATCGTTGGCGCGGTCGCCGACGGTGGCGTCGCTTTCCCCGTTGCCGCGCACGAAGGTGCCGATGCCGCCGAAGAAGAGGAGGTCGACCGGCGCCTTCAGGATCGCGCGGATCACCTCCGGCGGGCTGGCCGTATCACCCGAAAGCCCGAGCAGCGCGCGCATCTCGCGGCTCAGCCTTATCGCCTTTTCCTGCCGGGAGAAGACGCCGCCGCCCGCCGAGATCGCAGTGCGGTCGAAGTCCTGCCAGCTGGAGCGCGGCAGGGCGAAGAGGCGCTGCCGCTCGGCAAGCGTCCGTGCCGGATCGGGATCGGGGTCGATGAAGATGTCGCGGTGGTCGAAGGCGGCGACGAGCTTCAGCGCCGGCGACAGCATCATGGCATTGCCGAAGACGTCGCCGGACATGTCGCCGACGCCGGCCGCGGTGAAGGGCGTCGCCTCTATGTCGACGTCCATCTCGCGGAAGTGGCGCTTCACCGCCTCCCAGGCGCCACGGGCGGTGATGCCCATCTGCTTGTGGTCGTAGCCGGCCGAACCGCCGCTCGCGAAGGCGTCGCCCAGCCAGAAGCGATGCGCTTCCGATATTTCGTTGGCGGTGTCGGAGAAGGTCGCGGTGCCCTTGTCGGCGGCGACGACGAGGTAGGGATCGTCGCCCTCGGCGCGCACCACGCCCTGCGGCGGGACGACCGCGGCGCCTTCGATGTTGTCGGTGATGTCGATGAGGCTCGCTATGAAGGTGCGGTAGGCGGCGAGGCCCTCGGCCGCCACCGCCTCGCGCGGGCCGCCGACCGGCAGCTTCTTCGGCACGAAGCCGCCCTTGGCGCCGACCGGCACGATCACCGCGTTCTTCACCTGCTGGGCCTTGGCGAGGCCGAGGACCTCGGTGCGGAAGTCCTGCGGCCGGTCGGACCAGCGGATGCCGCCGCGCGCCACCTTGCCGAAGCGGAGGTGCACGCCCTCGACGCGCGGCCCGTGCACGAAGATCTCGCGATAGGGGCGCGGCGCGGGCAGCTCGTCGATGCGGCGCGAATCGAGCTTCAGCGAGATGACCTCGCGCGGCTCGCCGTCCCCGCCGAGCTGGAAGAAATTGGTGCGCACGGTCGCAGCGACGACGTTCTGGAAGCGGCGGAGAATGCGGTCCTCGTCGAGGCTCGGGACCTTGTCGAGCGCCGCCTCGATGGCGCGCAGGCGCGCCGCCGCCCGGCGGGCATCGGCCTCCGGCCCGAAGCGCGCATGGAGCCACTCGACGAGGTCGCGGGCGATGCCGGCATGGCGGACGAGCGTCTCGGCCATGTAGCTCTGCGAGAAGGCGATGCCGGCCTGGCGCAGGTAGCGCGAGATGGTGCGGATGAGCGCCACGTCGCGCCAGCCGAGGCCGGCGCGCAGCGTCAGCGCGTTGTAGCCGTCATTCTCGGCATGGTCGAACCAGGTGGCGAGGAAGGTCGCGAAAAGCGGCCCGCCGAGGGCGGCGACGTCGACCGCCTCGCCGCTCGCGGAGGTGAGCGCCATGTCGTGCAGCCAGATCGGGCCGCGCTCGTCGGCGGGCACGATCTCGTAGCTCTTCTCGTCGATCACGCGGAAGCCCATGTTCTCGAGCATGGGCACGCGCTCGGAAAGAGCGATCGGCCCGCCGAGATGGAAGAGGCGGAGGGCCAGCGGCGCCTCGTCGTCATCGGCGAGGAAGGCGCCGGAAAGCGTGTTCCCGCCGGCGAGCTTCTCGAGGAAGGCGATGTCGCGGAGCCCGGTCTCGGGGGGCACGTCGTCGGCATAGGAGGGTGGGAAGGCGGCGCCGTAGCGGTGCACCAGGAAGGCGGCGCGATCGTCGCCGTGGGCGGCGTAGAGCGCTTCGATCAGCCCGTCGCTCCATGTGCGGATGATGCGCTCGACCGCCGTCTCGAGGACCTTCCGCGGCGGCTCCGGCGTCGCCCCCTCACGGCGCCCGATGATGAAATGGATGCGCGCGAGCGGCCCCTCCGGGAAGGCCGGATAGGCGACCGAGACATGGCCGTCGAAGGCGGTGGCGAGGTAGCTGCCGATGCGCTCGCCGGCGTCGCTGTCGTAGCGGTCGCGCGGCACGAAGACGAGGATCGAGACGTAGCGGTCGAAGCGGTCGGGGCGGACGAGCACGCGCACGCGCGGCCGCTCGCCGAGGGCGAGGATGTCGGCGGCGAAGTCGTGGAGCATGTCCGCGTCGATCTGGAACAATTCATCGCGCGGATAGGATTCGAGCACGTTGGCGAGCGCCTTCCCGGAATGGCTGGCGGGGGCATGGCCCATCCGCTTCACGATCGCTGCGACCTTGCGGCGGATGTAGGGGATCGCCGCGACCGAGGCGGTATAGGCGGTCGAGGTGAAGAGCCCGACGATGCGCAATTCGCCGGCGAGCCGGCCGCGCCGCCAGATCTTCACGCCGACATAGTCGAGATAGGCGCGGCGGTGGACGCGCGCCTTGCCGTTGGCCTTGCCGATGATCAGCGGCTCGGGGCGCATCAGGAACTCGCGGATCGCCGGCGTCGTATGGAGCACGTCGCCGTCGCGGCCGAGGACGCGCACGGCGGGGTCGCCGAGGATGCCGAGGCCGGGCGCATCGGCGGGCTTCAGCGTCCCGCGCGCTGGCCCGCCGGCGAAGTCGTATTCGCGCATGCCGAGGAAGGTGAAGTTGTTGTCCATCAGCCAGTCGAGGAAGGCGATGGTCTCGGCGACCTCGGCTTTGTCGATCGGCGGCGGATGGGCGGCATATTCGGCGGCGGCCGCGCGCAGGTGCGCGAGCATCGCCGGCCAGTCGCCGACCGCGGCGGCGACGTCGGCGAGCACCTGGCGGAGGCGGCCGGCGAGCGCGTCGCGCTCGGCCTCGAAGGCGATCTCGGCGACATGGACCTGGATCAGGCTTTCGCGGATCGCCGGCCTTTCCGCCGGCGCCGTGCCGAGATAGTCCGTGAGCCTTCCCCTTCGGTCGCGCCTGACGCTGACGATCGGGTGGGCGAGGAGGAGGACGCGGCAGCCGGATTGCTGCAGCTCGGCCATCACCGAATCGACGAGGAAGGGCATGTCGTCGTTGAGGATCTCGACCACCGTGACGGTGCCGCCGGCGGCGACCCGGACGTCCTGCAGGCGGACGAGATGCCCTCCCGGCCGGCGCTCGGCGAGGAGGGCGTCGGCGGATCGCGCGAAGGCGGCGAGGTCGGCGGCGCCGTACTGCTCGAGGTCCTCGATGCCGACGCGGGCGAAGAGGTCGGTGGCGAGCGCCGCCGCCTCCTTCTCGCCGCGCAGCAGGCGCCGCGCCGCGGCGATCAGACGTGTCCGTCCGGCATTGCCGGAATCCATCGCGAACCTCCCTCCGCGTGCGGCGCGGCCGCGGCCAGATCGGCGCCTTTCGTCCACCTAGAGCAGTATCACGTCATTGGCCAGTTCGTCGCGATCGTCCGGCCGCGGCGGAAAGTGCCGGGCGAGCACGGCGCCGACGGCGCCGACGGCGCCGACCAGCCCGCTGCCGAGGCGGTGCGCCCGGATCTCGGCAACGAGCGCGGCGACCGCCTCCTCCCATGTCGATTGCGGCACCTTCGCCGCGATGCCGGCATCGGCGACGATCTCGGCGTGGCGCTCGGCCAGCGAGACGAAGATCAACGCGCCGGTGCGCTGCTCGGTCATCTGCAGGCCATGGGCGAGGAACTGCTCGACGGCGCGGTCATGGGCGCGGCCGCGCTGCACCGAGCGCGGCACGGTGTGGATGTGGATCGGCGGCAGCGAAAGGAGGATCGCGAGCAGGATGAAGGTGGCGAGCTGGATCAGGTAGATGGTCGTCGCCGGAAGCAGCGTCCAGGCGAGCAGCGGCAGCGGCACGACCAGCGCCACCAGCGTCGCCCAGAGGATCGGCACCAGCCGGTAGTCGTCGCTGACGCGGGCGACCACCACGAAGATCTCGCCCGCCGTCCTCGTCTCGGCGGCGGCGATGGCGTCGCGCACCGCGGCGCGTTCCTCCTCGCCGAGGGCGGGCATCCTCATCACCAGCGTCCCGAGGCGCCGCCGCCACCGAACGATCCGCCGCCTCCGGAGAATCCACCGCCGCCCGACCAGCCGCCGCCACCGCTCGACCATCCGCCCGAGCCCATGCCGCCGCCAAGGCCGCCCATCGGGCCGCCCCACCACATGCCGCGCCGGCCGCGATTGGCGAGGATGATGATGACGAGGACGATGATGAGGAACGGGATGATCCCGGCGAGCGAGCCATCTCCGGGCCGCTGCGGCTGGTAGGTCTTCGGCTGCTGCGCCGCCTTCTCCTTCCACGCCGCGGCATCGCCCGAGAGCACCTTGATGATGTCGTCGGCGCCGGCCGCGATGCCGGCCGCCATGTCGCCCTGGCGGAACTTCGGCAGGATCGACTGCTCGATGATCAGGCGCGACACCGCGTCGGTCAGGTCGCCTTCCAGCCCGTAGCCGACCTCGATGCGCACGTCGCGCTCGTTCGGCGCGACGATGAGGAGGACGCCGTTGTCCTTGCCCTTCTGGCCGATCGCCCAGGCACGGCCGAGCTGGTAGCCGTAATCGGCGATCTCGTAGCCCTGCAGCGATTTCAGCGTGACCACGACGAGCTGGTCGCCGGTCGCGTCCTCGAGCCCCTTCAGCTTCTGCTCCAGCGAGACTTCCGTCGCCGCCGGGATGATGCCGGCCTCGTCGACCACGCGCCCGGTCAGCGCCGGGAAGCTCGGCGCGGCGGAAGCCGGCAGCGCGAGGATGAGGAACAGGAGGGTCGCGGCGAAGGCGGTCAAGAGCCTGGGTGCCGCGCGTATCGATGTTGCGCGCATCGATGTCGCTCCGCGCCATCCGCCCCCACCATCGTCATGGCCGGCCTTGTGCCGGCCATCCACGGATTGTTTTCTTTCTGAAAGCCGGGGGCCTTCGGCCAGCATCCCCACCCACCACCCCTTCGCTTCGCTCCGGCGTGGTCCCCCCTCCCCGTCCCGGGGAGGGATCGGCGCCCTTGACTGCGGCTCAGGCAACAGGAACAGACGCTGAGCCTTCGCCCGTCGTGACGAGCGCCCATCCCTCCCCGGAACGGGGAGGGGGGACCGCGCGCAGCGCGGTGGGTGGGGTTGTGGGCCGACGACGTCCGCCTTCTCAAAAGAAGGCAATCCGTGGATGGCCGGCACAAGGCGGGCCATGACGGTCCTTGCATCGGGCCGGGAGTGGCCGCTCATCCCGGTGTCCGCGTCAATTGAACTTCACCTGGGGCACCTCGATCTTCTCCTGCGGGATCGAGAAGGTCTCCATCGGCTTTGTCGAGTAGAGCAGCCAGGCCCAGATGCGGCCGGGGAAGGTCTTGATCTCGGTATTGTACTGGCGCACCGCCTCGATGTAGTCGCGCCGGGCCACCGCGATACGGTTCTCGGTGCCCTCCAGCTGCGATTGCAGGGCGAGGAAGTTCTGGTTCGACTTCAGGTCCGGATAGTTCTCGGTGATCGAGATCAGCCGGCCGAGCGCGGCGCCGAGCTCGCCCTGCGCCTCCTGCCATTTCTTGAACTTGTCGGGGTCGGTGATGATGTCCTCCGGCACCGTCATCTGGGTCGCCTTGGCGCGGGCTTCCACGACCTGGGTCAGCACCGTCTGCTCCTGCTTGGCATAGGCCTTCACCGTCTCCACCAGGTTCGGGATCAGGTCGGAGCGGCGCTGGTACTGGTTGAGCACCTCGCTCCAGGCAGCCTTGGCCTGCTCCTCGTAGGTCGGGATCGAGTTGATCCCGCAAGCGGAGAGAAGCATCGCCGCGAGGATCACGAATCCGGCGGTGAAGGAACGGCGCGCCACGGCGGTCATCGGCTACTCCCGAAAATGTGAACCGCCCGGAAAGGTAGTCCTTCGCCGGGGCGGCGCAAGTCCGCGTGCTGGCAGGAAGTAGGCCGTCGTCTTGCTTGGATAGCGCCAACGCTCGCCCTCGCCCCGGTGGGGAGAGGGCAAGCGGAGAGCTTGGCGCCTTCCGGCCATCCAAGGTCTTTCTTCCGCGAGCCGCGAAAGGATCGACCTACTCCGGTCCCTTGGCCGGCGTCGCGTTGGCGATGCCCTCGGCGCCCATGTAGACGGCGAGCAGCTTCACCGGCACCGCGCCCTTGTTCATGCCGTTGTGCGGCCAGTTCATCGCTTCGAGAAGGCTGTCGCCGACCTTGTAGGTCTTCACGCCCTTGGAGCCGTAATCGACCGTCAGCTCGCCCTCGAGGATCTCGGCGAAGAGCGGCACCTGGTGCGTGTGCCAGCCGGTTTCCTTGCCGGGCGGCACGGTGACGATCGCCGCCGTCACCTTCGGCGTGCCGGAGGGATAGACGATGGTCTCGCCGATGATCGTCTGGCCGGTCGCAAGAAGCGGCGTCAGCAGGCTCTCGTAGGAAGCCGGCGGCTTGGCGTCCTCGGCCCGCGCGGCGAGGGGAGTTGCGACCAGCGCAGTGAAGACGAGGAGGGCGATGCGTTTCACGGGAGCCATGCCTTTCAGGTGCGGGAGCCGTCGGTGCGCACGACGGCGCGCCAGATGAGGAGGATGAGGATCGCGCCGATGACGGCGCCGATGAAGCCGGTCTTCTCGCCGGGCGCATACCAGCCGATCTGCTGGCCGAGGAAGGTCGCGAAGAGCGCGCCGACAATGCCGAGCAGGGTCGTCAGGATGAAGCCGCGCAGCTCGGTCCGTCCGGGCGTCAGCCAGCGGGCGATCAGCCCGGCGAGGAACCCGATGATGATGGCGCCGATGATGCTCATGCCGTTCCCCCTCGCGATTCGGTTTCCGCAATCTATCCCCGCCTCGCACCGCGCGCCGGGGAAGATAGAGGTAAAGATGCCGTTCCGCGACGTGTCGCAGGAGGCATGCCGTCGCGAAGGCCATCTCGCAGCGTCTCGCCATCGTTTCGCGGGCATCCCGGACCGTCTCGACGGGCGAATCCCGGGGAGGTCCGGTAGCCGGCGTGGGAGGGCTTTCGCGATGCGGTTCCGGCCCGTCTCATCGACTTGTTTCGTCCGGACACCGTTTCGGGGCATCTCCCCGCCTGTCCCGGCCCGTCCCGGGCCATTTCCCTCGTCATCTCAGGGGGCGATTCAAAGCGTGCTTGACTCGCCGGCCGTTCTCCGGAATCTAATAGAACAAACAAGGAACAAGTGAGTTGTCGCCATGCGCGGGAGCGCTTCCGTGGCAGAGCAGGATATTGCCCGGCTGAGACGCCGGATCGCCGAGATCGAGGGCCATTTCACGGGCATCGAGATCGGCGGAAAGCCCAGCAAAAAAGTCAGCGATTCCGGGGGGTTGTCCCAAGAGGCCGCGCCGTTCCGGCCAAGGCGGAGCGGTCATCTGCCCCTCGGAATCGCCTCCCTTGACGCAGCCCTCGGCGGCGGCATCCGGCGGAACGCCCTGCATGAAATCCGGGGCGGCTTGGCGGACATTGCCGCCGCCACCGGCTTTGCCGCGGCGCTCCTCTCCCTGATCCCGGAAAAGCGGCCGATTCTCTGGATTCTGGAGGCTTCCGCCGGTCGCGAAGGCGGCCTTCCCTATGCGCCCGGCCTCGCCCAGTTCGGCCTCGATCCGGCCCGGCTGATCCTGGTCCGGGTGCGCCGTCCCGGCGAGGCTCTGTGGACTTTCGAGGAGGGGCTCCGCTGTGCCGGCCTCGCCGCGGCTTTCGCGGAAATCCGCGGAAATCCGCGGAAGCTCGACCTCACCGCCAGCCGGCGCCTGGCGCTCCGGGCGGGCGAAAGCGGGGTCATGGGCCTGCTCCTCCGCCAGTCCGGCGGGGTCGCTCCCGGCGCCGCCCTGACGCGTTGGCAGGTCGCCGCGCAACCCTCTGTTCCGCCTCGTGATTTTCCCGCCGGCCTCGGCAATGCGGGCTGGCGCCTCGTCCTCGAACGCAACCGCTCCGGTGTAACCGGCGTCTTCGATCTGGAGTGGGATCATGGCAATCACCGTTTCCTCCCGGCCCGTCTCCCGGCGCTACCTTTCCCTCGACCTGCCATTGCTGCCGACCGACCGGATCCTCCGGCAGCGCCGCGGGAAATCGTGGCGGATCGCGCCCGCCGGGCCGCCTGAGGACGCTCCGCTCGCCGTCGTCGCCAAGGTCAAGAGCGCCCTCCGCATCGTCGCCCTCGACGAGGCGGCCGGCCGCCGCGGCCTCAGCCGCGGCCAGCCGCTTGCCGATGCCCGTGCCATGGTGCCGGACCTTGACGTGGCCGACGAGGATGCGGAGGCCGACCAGACGCTCCTCGAGGCCGTTGGCGACTGGGCGGAGCGCTACACCCCCCTGGTGGCGCTCGCCGGTCTCTCCGGCCTGATGCTCGACATCACGGGCTCTGCCCACCTTTTCGGCGGCGAGGCGGCCCTGCTTGCCGACCTCGTCCATCGTCTTGAAGCGCAGGGCTTTTTCGTCCGCGTCGCGATTGCCGATACGCCCGGCGCGGCGGCGGCCGCACGCTATGCCGGCAACCGGGTGGTGCCGCCCGGCGGCTCGGCTGCGGTGCTCGCCCCCCTGCCGCTCGCCACGCTCAGGATCGATGGCGGGATGGCGGCGATGCTCGACCGTGTCGGGTTGAAGCGGATCGGCCAGATACTCGATGCGCCGCGCGGGCCGCTTGCCGAGCGTTTCGGCCGCGATCTTCTCCATCGCCTCGACCAGGCTCTCGGCCTCGAGGAAGAGGCGATCACGCCCCGCCGTCGCCTGCCCACGCTGATGGCGGAGCGGCGTTTCGCCGAACCGATCACGCGGGAGGAGGATATCGCGGCGACGCTCGCCTCCCTCGTCGAGGCGCTTTCCGGCAAGCTCGCGGAACGTGGCGAGGGCGCGCGGATCCTGGCGCTTTCGCTCTTCCGGGTCGACGGCGTGGTCAGCTGCACGGAGGTCGGCACCAGCCGCCCGGTGCGGGCGCCGCATCTGGTCGGCGAGCTCTTCCGCGAGAAGTTCGCCGGTCTCGGCGAGGAGATCGATGCCGGCTTCGGCTTCGACATGGTGCGCCTCTCGATCCACGCCACTTCCGCATTCGAGCCGGCACAGGTCGATCTCACCGGCGAGGCTTTCGGCACGGCCGATCTCGGCCAATTGGTCGATCGCATCGGTGCCCGTCTCGGGCCCGCGCGCGTCAGCCGTCTCGATCCGGCCGACAGCCACCTGCCGGAGCGGGCCGCGCGGATGGCCCCATTCGCCGACTGGCCCTCTCTCCCGCCGGCCCCGGCGGTCACCGGCACCTTCGGCGACATCCTTGAACGGCCGCTCCGCCTGCTGGCGGAGCCCGAACCGGTCGAGGCCGTCGCCGAGGTGCCGGACGGCCCGCCCGCCGCCTTCCGCTGGCGCCAGGCCACCTATCGGGTCGCCCGCGTCGAGGGGCCGGAGCGCATTGCTCCGGAATGGTGGCGCGCGGGTGCCGATGCCCTCACGCGCGACTATTTCCGCGTCGAAGACGTTGGCGGGCATCGCTTCTGGCTCTTCCGGGAGGGGCTCTACGGCCGCGAGGCGATCCATCCCGGCTGGTTCATGCACGGGGTCTTCGCATGAGCGCGGCGACGGTTCCTTATGCCGAGCTGGCGGTCACCACCAATTTCTCGTTCCTCCGCGGCGGCTCGCACCCGGAAGAGCTGGTCCTGCAAGCGAAAGAGCTCGGGCTCGCCGGCATCGCGGTCGCCGACCGCAATTCGGTGGCCGGGGTGGTGCGCGGACACCTCGAGGCGAAGAAGGCTGATTATTCCTACAAAGTCGGGGCAAGGCTGGGGTTCCGGGACGGGACGCCGGACATTCTCGCCTGGCCGACGGATCGCGAGGCCTGGGGGCGGCTCTGCCGTCTCCTGACCGAGGGTAACCGACGGGCGCCAAAGGGAGAATGCCATCTCGACCGCGGCGATCTCCTGATCTGGGGGAAGGGGATCCTGCTCGGCGTCATGCCGCCGGCAAGGCCGGATGAAACGCTCGCGGGATGCCTCGAAATGCTCCGTGAGACGTTCCGGGACGGGGTGTGGCTGATGGCGAATCGCCTCCACGGCGCGAGCGACGCGCGCCGTCTCGCCGATCTTGCCCGCCTCGCCCGTCGTACCGGCGTTCCGCTGCTTGCCACCAACGACGTCCTCTACCATTCGCCCGACCGCCGGCCGCTGCAGGACGTGCTGACCTGCATCCGCGAGCATGCGACGCTCGCCACCGTCGGCCGCAGGCTCGAGATGAATGCCGAGCGGCACCTGAAGACGGGCGCCGAGATGGCGCGGCTCTTCCGCGATCACCCGCAGGCGATGACGGAGACGCTGGCAGTCCTCGAGCGGCTCGAGTTCTCCCTCGACCAGTTCAAATATCTGTATCCCGAGGAGTCGACAGGCGAGGGCGCGACCCCGCAGGAGGAACTGGCGAGGCGGGTCGAGGAGGGAATCCGCTTCCGCTATCCGGATGGGCCGAACAAGGACGTGCGGGAAGCGATCGGCAAGGAACTGCAGTTCATCCGGGACAAGGACTACGCGCCTTATTTCCTGACGGTCCACGACATCGTGCGCTACGCACGCGAGCAGAAGATCCTCTGCCAGGGACGCGGCTCGGCCGCCAATTCCTCGGTCTGCTTCTGCCTCGGCATCACCGAGGTCGATCCGCAGAAGCACCAGCTGCTCTTCGAGCGCTTCATGTCGCCCGAGCGCGACGAGCCGCCCGACATCGACGTCGATTTCGAGCATTCGCGGCGCGAGGAGGTGATGCAGCACATCTACGAGAAATATTCGCGCGAGCGCGCCGGCATCGCGGCGACGGTGATCACCTACCGCACGCGCTCGGCGGTGCGCGAGGTCGGCAAGGTCTTCGGGCTCAGCGACGACACGATCGGGGCGCTCGCCTCGACCACCTGGGGCTGGACGTCGGAAGGCGTGCAGGAGGAGCACGCGCGCCGCGCCGGCCTCGACCCGAAGGAGGCGACCATGCGCCAGGTGCTCAAGCTGTCGAAGGAGCTGATCGGCTTTCCGCGGCACCTGTCGCAGCATGTCGGCGGCTTCGTCATCACCAGGGATCGGCTCGACGAGTCGGTGCCGGTGATGAACGCGGCGATGGAGGACCGCACCCATATCGAATGGGACAAAGACGACCTCGACGCCGTCGGCATGATGAAGGTCGACGTGCTGGCGCTCGGCATGCTCAGCTGCATCCGGCGCGCCTTCGACTTCATGGAAAAGCATTACGGGCACAAGGAGACGCTGGCGAGCCTGCGCCAGGGCAAGAAGGATTCGGATCACGGCCAGGAGGACCCGGCGGTCTATGACATGCTCTGCCGGGCGGATTCGCTCGGTGTCTTCCAGGTCGAGAGCCGGGCGCAGATGTCGATGCTGCCGCGGCTCCAGCCGCGCGAGTTCTACGACCTCGTCATTGAGGTGGCGATCGTGCGGCCCGGCCCGATCCAGGGCGACATGGTGCATCCCTATCTCAAAAGGCGGGAGAATCGTGAAGGCGTCACCTATCCGAAGCCCGGACCCGGCCATGATCAGGACGAATTGAAGCGGGTTCTTTTTCGCACGCTCGGTGTGCCGCTCTTCCAGGAACAGGCGATGAAGATTGCCATGGTGGCCGCTGAATTTTCCGCCGCGGATGCCGACAAGCTCCGCCGTGCCATGGCGACCTTCAAGCGTTCGGGCACCATCGGCAATTTCCACCAGAAGATGGTCGATGGCATGGTCCGGCGCGGCTACGATCGCGACTTCGCCGAGCGCTGCTTCAAGCAGATCGAGGGCTTCGGCGAATACGGCTTTCCGGAAAGCCATGCGGCGAGCTTCGCGCTCCTCGTCTATGCCTCGTCCTGGCTCAAGTGCCATTACCCGGACGTGTTCTGCGCGGCGCTCCTCAATGCCCAGCCCATGGGCTTCTATGCGCCGGCGCAGATCGTGCGCGACGCGCGCGAGCATGGCGTCGAGGTGAGGGCGCCGGACGTCAACGCTTCCGACTGGGACTGCACGCTGGAGGGTGAAGTAGATGCGCCCCCTCAGTCGCCTTCGGCGACAGCTCCCCCGTTTCACGGGGGAGCAACCTCCGTCGCGCAAGCGGTGCCGCCGCGGTTCCTCCCCTGCGAAGCGGGGGAGGGGGACCGCGCGGAGCGCGGTGGAGGGGGCGCATTGCTCAAGCGCCTCCATCCGCGCCACGCCTCCATGCGCGACGCCATATGGTCGACGCACGCCGTGCGGCTGGGGCTGCGCCAGATAAAAGGGCTCTCCGAGAAAGATGCCGAGGCCGTGATGGAGCATCGCGGCAAGAGCTATGATTCCGTCCGCGATCTCTGGCTGCGCACCGGCCTGAAGCCGAGCAGCATCGAGCGGCTCGCCGATGCCGATGCCTTCCGTTCCCTCGGCATCGACCGGCGCGCGGCGCTGTGGGCGGCGCGCGAACTCGGCCGGGGAGGCGCGAGCCTGCGCCTGCCGCTCTTCGACGTCGCCGGCCTTGCCGATATCCGCCGCGAGCCCGATTTCGCGCTGCCCGCCATGCCCATCGGCGAGCATGTGGTGAACGACTACCGCTATCTCAGCCTGTCATTGAAGGCGCATCCGGTCTCGTTCCTGAGGACGTCGCTGGCGGCGCGCCGGATCGTGCGGAGCGAGCAGCTCACGAACCTCGCCAATGGCGCGCGCGTCACCGTCGCCGGGCTCGTCCTCGTCCGCCAGCGGCCGGGGACGGCCAAGGGCGTGATCTTCATGACGCTCGAGGACGAGACCGGCATCGCCAATGCGATCATCTGGCCGAAGGTGTTCGAGCGCTACCGGCCGACCGTGCTCGGCGCCCGGCTGACGGCGGTGACGGGGCGTGTGCAGGCCGCCAGCGGCGTCATCCACGTGGTCGCCGATGCGCTAGAGGACCTGACGCCGATGCTGTCGGCCCTGTCGGAGGATGCCGGCGACCTGAAATCGCTGGCGCGGGCCGACGAGGCCGGCCGCGATTCCTACGATCCGCGCGAGGGGCTGGCACGCCATCCGCGCATGGTGCGCTTTTTCCAGAAGTCGCCGGACGCAGCGAAGAAGCTCGCCGAGACTTCCGCCCGCGTCATGCCCAAGGGGCGGAATTTTCATTGAGGGGTGTCGTGCTCTTCACGTGCCCCCTCCACCGGCTTCGCCGGTCCCCCTCCCCCGCTTCGCAGGGGAGGATCCGCGGCGGCTCCGGATGCTCCCCCGTTTACGGGGGAGCTGTCGCCGAAGGCGACTGAGGGGGCGTGAATGCGCGCCGGCTAACCCGTCGGCCGCCACCGCAACAGCGCCATGAGCAGGCCGCCGGCGGCGAGGCCCCAGAAGGCCGAGCCGATGCCGTAGAAGGAGACGCCCGAGGCGGTGGTGACGAAGGCGATGGCCGCCGGCAGGCGATCGGCCTCGTTGTTCAAGGCGCCCGAAAGCGCGCTGGCGAGGCTGCCGAGGAGGGCCAGCCCGGCCACCGCCTGGATGAGGAGCGGCGGCGAGGCGGCGATGAAGGCGGCGGCGAAAGCAGCGCCGAAGCCGAGGAGGAGATAGGTGACGCTGCAGGCGACCGAGGCGATCCAGCGGCGCGCCGGGTCGGCGCCGGCTTCCGGCCCGGCGCAGAGCGCGGCGGTGATGGCGGCGAGGTTGACGGTGTGGCCGCCGAAGAGGCCGGTGACGATGCTGGCAAGGCCGGTCAGCGTGAAGATCGGCCCGACGGCCGGCCGGTAGCCGTTGGCGTTGAGGACGGCAAGGCCGGTCACGTTCTGCGAGGCCATGGTGACTAGGAAGAGCGGCAGGCCGATGCCGATGATGGCGTTGAGGTCGAAGGCGGGGAGGACGAGGATCGGCTTCGGCAGGCTGGCGGCGAGGGCGGCCGGTGGAATGGTCGTCGCCGAGACGACGATGATCGCGGTGACCACCACCGAGATCGGGACCGCGAAGCGGCGGAGGAACCGCATCGCCACCGCCCAGACGAGGATGATCGGCAGCGCCAGCAGCGGCATCGCCTCGACCGCCTTCAGGGGCGCGAGGCAGAGCTCGAGGAGGATGCCGGCGAGCATGGCATTGGCGAGCGACATCGGGATCGCGGCGACGGCGCGGCCGAAAGGCTTCCAGAGCCCGGCGACGACGATCAGCGCGGCGGCGGCGAGAAAGGCGGCGACGGTTGCCGGATAGCCGCCGGTCGGCGTCCCGGTCGAGACGAGGAGGGCGGCGCCAGGGGTCGACCAGGCAATGGTGACCGGCATGCGCGACCGCACGCTGAGGCCGATGCCGAGAACGGCGACGGCGAGGCAGATGGCGAAGAGGCCTGAGGCCGCCTCCGCGGGCGAGGCGCCGGCGGCGGTGAGGCCGGCGACCAGGACCGGGACCGAGCTCGCGAAGCCGACGAGGGAGGCGAGGATGCCGGCGCTGAGCGGCTGGACGAGACTGTTGCCGGCGGCTTCGATTCTGGTCCCGTCGTCCATGGCGCGCGGCGCTTCGGGGGCTCGCCCCCGAATCCTTCCTGTTGTGACAGCCTTCATAGCCTTGCCGCGAGGGGGCTGTTAAGCTCCCGGCCAAATCGTCGCAACCGATACGGGAGAGAGCCCATGGGCACGGTCGGCTGGATCATCCTCGGTGTCATCGTCCTCCTCGTGATCTTCCTGATCGCGATCTATAACCGGCTGGTCAGCCTCAACCAGCGGGCCACCCAGTCGTGGTCGGACATCTCGGTGCAGCTCAAGCAGCGGCACGACCTGATCCCGAACCTGGTCGAGACGGTGAAGGGATATGCCACCCACGAGCGCGGGACGCTGGAGGCGGTCACGCAGGCCCGCAATGCCGCGGTCGCCGCGACCAATCCGCAGGCCCAGGCGCAGGCGGAGAACATGCTGACCGGGGCACTCCGCCAGCTCTTCGCGGTGGCCGAGGCCTATCCCGACCTGAAGGCGAACCAGAACTTCCTGCAGCTCCAGTCCGAGCTGTCGGACATCGAGAACAAGATCGCCGCCTCGCGCCGCTTCTTCAACAACTCGGTGCAGGAATACAATTCCTCGATCCAGCAGTTCCCGGCCGTCCTGCTCGCCGGCATGTTCGGCTTCACCCAGCGCGGCTTCTTCGAGCTCGACGAGGCCGAGAAGACGGCGGTCAATACCGCGCCGTCGGTCAAGTTCTGACGGCGCGGCCCCGCGCCGGGGACGGTGCGGGGCCCGGCCGAGGATAGGGCACGGGGAAAGACGCCGTGGGCTCGTTCGGCCTCTCGACCTATATCTGGAACAACCGGATCAAGTCGGTCATCCTGCTGGCCGGCTTCCCGTTCCTGCTCCTCCTCATCTGCTTCGGCTTCGCCCTCGTCATCTCGGCGATGAGCAATCCGGATGTCGGCGAGGGCATCGAGAACGCCATCCACCTGCTGCCGAGCCTCATCCCGGTGGCGCTCGTCGGCGCGCTCGTCTGGTTCGTGATCGCCTGGTTCGCCAACCAGGGGATCATCGACGCGGCGACCGGCGCGCGGCGCGTCGACCGTAAGGCCGAGCCGCGGCTCTACAACCTCATCGAGAACCTCTGCATCAGCCGCGGCCTGACGGTACCGGCGATCCGCATCATCGAGACCGACCAGCGGAACGCCTTCGCGAGCGGCATCCGCGAAGGGCGCTACTCGATCACGGTGACGCGCGGGCTGATGAACGCGCTCGACGATGCCGAGCTCGAAGCCGTGCTGGCGCATGAGCTGACGCATATCCAGAACCGCGACGTGCAGCTCCTCGTCATCTCGGCGGTCTTCGTCGGCATCATCTCGCTCGTCGGCGATCTCCTCATCCGGGCGCCGCGCATGCTCTTCTGGGGCTCGTCGGGCTCGTCCTCCCCGGACACGTCATCGTCCTCGGGCGGCGGATTCGGATGGGGCGGCGGGTCGCGCAGCCGGGGAAGCAGCAGCAACAGCAAGGGCGGCGGCGGCGCGATCATCCTTATCCTGATCGCGGTGGCGATCTTCATTATCGCGCGCCTGCTCGCGCTGGTGCTGCGCTTCGCCATGTCGCGGAAGCGCGAATACCTCGCCGATGCCGGGGCGGTGGAGCTCACCAAGAATCCGGACGCGATGATCTCGGCGCTGCGCAAGATCTCCGGCCATTCGTCCATCGAGGCGCCGGCGCAGATCCAGGAAATGTTCCTCGACATGCCGGCGGCAGGCCTTTTCGCCACCCATCCGCCGATCGACGCCCGGGTGAAGCGCCTGATCCAGTTCGCCGGCGGGCACGACTACGTGCCGCCGCCGGAACCGCTGCCGCCGGCTACGCCAGGTGCCGGCAGCATCGCCGATGCCGGCGGGGTGGGGCCGTGGCAGACGCCTTCCGACGACGCGGCGGCGCCGGGAGCGATAGCCCAGGACGGTCCGCTTCCGGGACGTGGCCCCTGGGGTTGAATATCAGAGCGGATCGCGCGTCAGCATGGTGCGGCGCGGCCAGCTGGTCACCTTGTCCTCGCGGAGCAGCGTGAAGAAGCCGGCCAGCGCGATCAGCGCGATGCCGCCGAAAGCGAGGCCGTCCGGGAACTCGTCATAGAAAATCGCACCGAAGAAGACGGCCCAGAATATCTGGCTGTACTGCGCCGGGGCGAAGCGGTTGGCGGGGGCGGCCCGCATGGCGGCGAGGAACAGGATCTGTCCGAGGCCGCCGGTGAGGCCGGCGCTGAAGAGGAGGGGGATCGTCGCAACGGGCGGGACGATGAAGACCGGAGTCGCGAGCAGGCCGCTGATGATCATGCAGGAGATCATCACCACGCCGAGCAGGCTCACCTGGCGCTCGGTCCGCCCGATCTTGCGCAGGATGATGACGCTGGTCGCCGAGGCGAAGGCGACGCACGCGGCGGCGAGGTGCCCGATGTGCAGTTCGCGGAAGCCCGGCTTGACCACGAGCAGCATGCCGACGAAGCCGACCGCGACGGCGGCGAGACGGCGCCAGCCGACGCGCTCGCCGAGGATGGTGATGGAGAGGATGGTAACGATGGTCGGCGCGAGGAAGAACAGCGCATAGGCCTCGGCGAGCGGAATGTTGACGAAGGCGAATGTCGACAGAATCATCGAAATGGCGGCGCAGGCGGAGCGCAGCATGACCAGCCTGGGATGGTTCATGCGGAAGATGTCGCGCCAGCGCTCCCCCGGCGGGCGCAGCAGCAGGATGATCGCAAACTGCGCCGTCATGACCAGGAAGACGATCTCGGTGACAGGGATGGCCGAGCCGATCCCCTTCACGGAGGCATCGCAGGTCGAGAAGGCCGCGTAGGTGAGAAAGGCGAGGAGGACGCCCTTGAGCATCGGAAGTCACCGGGAGGGAATCGGAACCTAGCCTGAAAGGCGGCAGCGCGGGGAGATTTTGCGGGCGCCGCATCAAACTCGCGGCGAGTGTTGCTTCAGGCGCGCACCCGCGCATGGGAGGGATCGTAGAGCGAGTCGAAATGGATTTCGGCGGGCACGTGCTCGGTGGCGACCTCGAGCGCGTAGCTGCCGGCCCTCAGCCAGTCCTCGGTGACGCCCTCGCGGTTGCGGACATAGCCGAGGCCGATATTGGCGCCGACCGTGTAGCCCCATCCGGCGCTGGCGAGATAGCCGACCGGGAGGCCGTCGCGGAGGATCGTCTCGCGCCCGGCGAGCAAAATGCCCGGATCGGCAACCGTGAAAGCCATCAGGCGCTTCGGCAGCGGCCTGGCGGCGGCCTCTTCGAGCGCCGCACGACCGAGGAAAGGCACGTCCGATTTCAGCTTCACGGCGAAGCCGAGGCCGGCCTCGAGCGGATTGTCGTTCGCCGTGATGTCGGCACCCCAGGCGCGGTAGCCCTTCTCGAGGCGGAGCGTCTCGATGGCGCGGTAGCCGGCGGGCGCGATGCCATGCGCGGCGCCGGCCGCCATCAGCGCGTCGAACACGGCGGCGGCGCCGGCCTTCGGCACGTGCAACTCCCAGCCGAGCTCGCCGACATAGGTGATGCGGAGCGCGCGGACGGTGGCGCCGGCGATCGGAATCTCGCGCAGCGAGGCGAAGGGGAAGGCGGCGTTGGAGACGTCGGCATGCGTCACCGCGGCAAGTATCTCGCGGGCGCGCGGGCCCATGAGAACCAGGGTCGACCAGTCCTCGGTGACATCCGTCAGCCGCGTGTCGAGGCCGGCAGGGATGTTGCGCGCGATCCAGTCGAAGTCATGGGTGCGGAAGCCGGTGCCGATGACGATGTAGTAGCGGTCCTCGGCGAGGCGGGAGAGGGTCAGGTCGCATTCGATGCCACCGCGCGCGTTCAGCATCTGCGTATAGACCAGGCGCCCGGGCCGCCGGTCGGCATGGTTGGCGGCGATCCAGGACAGTGCCCGTGCCGCGTCGCGGCCGGCCATCTCGAACTTCGCGAAGGAGGACTGGTCGAAGATCACCGCGCGTTCGCGGCAGGCGCGGTGCTCGGCGCCGACGGCGTCGAACCAGTTGCCGCGGCCGAAGGAATATTCGTCCCGCGCGCCGCTGCCGGGCGCGGCGAACCAGTTGGCGCGCTCCCAGCCGAGCTTCTGGCCGAAGACGGCGCCGCGATCCTTCAGCCGGCCATAGAGCGGCGAGGTGAAGAGCGGGCGGCCGCTCTCATATTCCTCGAGCGGCCAGGCGATGGTGTAGTGCCTGCCATAGGCCTCCAGCGTCCGCGCCCGCGTCCAGGCATGGTCGCGGTGAAAGCGCGCGAAGCGGCGGATGTCGACCACCCAGAGGTCCATGGGCGGCTCGCCGGCCATGACCCACTCAGCCAGGACCCAGCCGGCGCCGCCGGCCGAGGCGATGCCGAAGGCATTGAAGCCGGCGCCGACGAAGAAATTGCGGAGCTCGGGCGTCTCGCCGAGGATGAAGTTGCCGTCGGGCGTGAAGGATTCCGGCCCGTTGATCATCTGCTTGATGCCGGCGGAGGCCAGAGCCGGGATGCGGGCGAGCGCCGCGTCCATGTGCTGCTCGAAATGCTCCCAGTCGTCGTCGAAGAGCTGGAACTCGAACTTCCGCGGCACCTCGTCCAGCCAGGCGACGGGGTTCGGCTCGTAGCCGCCGAAGACGAGGCCGCCGACCTCCTCCTTGAAATAGGTGCGGCGGTCCGGGTCGCGGATGGTCGGCAGGCCCGGCACCAGGCCCGCCATCCGCTCGGTGACGACATATTGATGCTTGACCGGCTGCAGGGGCACGCTGACGCCGGCGAGCGCGCCGATCTGGCGCGACCACATGCCGGCAGAGAGAACCACCTTGTCGCAGGCGATGCGGCCGGCATCGGTGAGGACGGCGGTGACGCGGCCGTCTTTCGTCTCGAAGCCGGTGACGGTGATGCCCTCGAAGAGCTTCGCGCCGTTCATGCGCGCGCCCCTTGCCAGCGACTGGGCTATGTCGGAGGGGCTCGCCTGCCCGTCGGAGGGAAGGAGCGTGGCGCCGACGAGGTCATCGACGTCGAGGAGCGGCCAGAGGTCCCTCGCTTCCGCCGGCGACAGGAGATGCATGTCGAGGCCGAAGGAATGGGCGGTGGTCGCCTGCCGGCGGAACTCGGTCCAGCGGTCCTCATTGGTGGCGAGGCGGAGGCAGCCGGTCTCGCGCCAGCCGGTGGCGAGGCCGGTCTCGGATTCGAGCCGCTTGTAGAGGTCGACGGAGTAGCGCAGCACCTGGGTGATCGAGGCCGAGCTGCGCAGCTGGCCGACGAGGCCGGCAGCGTGCCAGGTGGAGCCGCCGGTCAGCCGGCCCTGCTCGAGAAGGACGACATCCGCCTTGTGGTCACGCGCGAGATGATAGGCGGTGGAGCAGCCGATGATGCCGCCCCCGATGACGACGACCTGCGCCCGATCAGGCAGGCCGGCAGCCATCGGATCAGCCCTGGGCCTTGAAGCGCGAATAGGCGCGGCCGAAGCGGTCGAGATAGTCGACGGCGTAGCCGACATAGTCGAAGTCGAGCTGCGAATGGAACTCGGAGACCATGCCCCACATGGCTTCGCGGAGCAGCGAGGCGCATTTCATGGCTTCGTAGGGAAGGCGCTCGGGCGGCCGGCCGAAATAGGTGGTCAGCACCCATTCCTCCCCGGCGGCGTCGAGGTCGGAATGGGAGGCGAGGTTGGCGAGGTCGAAGAGCGGCGAGTTGAAGCCGGCATAGTCCCAGTCGATCAGCCAGATGCGGCTGCCGTCGTCGATGAAGTTGCCGGCGAGCAGGTCGTTGTGGCCGAAGACCAGGTCGATCGGGCCGACGGCAAGCTCGAGATCGGCGGCGACGTCGACGAAATCGCCAAGGCGCGAGGCGAAGCGGCTGTTGGTGCCGGCAAGCGTATGGGCATAGTCGCGGATGACGTGGAAGACCCAGAAGGCGAGGGCCGGTCCGCGCAGGTAGCGGGGCAGTTCGCGGTGCACGCGCTTCAGGAGCGGCAGGACCTGGGCGAGCCGCGCCGGGTCGCGCATGTCGGCCGGCGTGCAGGTCCGGCCTTCGATATGGCGCATGACGAGGATGCCAGGCTCGCTGTGCACGACCTCGGGGGAAATGCCGGCGGCGTGCGCTGCCTCGCTCGCGGCGCGCTCGTTGAAGCGCATGATCTGGTGGACGACGAGGTCGTCGCCGACGCGCACGACATAGCGCTCGCCGCCATCGACGACGGTGAAATTGAGGTTGGTGATGCCGCCACCGAGGCGTTCCGGCGTAACCGGCCCGCGCCAGAAGGGCATCCGGACGATACGCTCCCGGGCGGCGGCTTCGTATTCGGTTGGTGGCATGGACGTCGACGGAAAGGAGGCAGGTTCCTGCAATCCTTCTAGGATCGCGGGACGCGCCTTGGCAATCCCGGCGCCCGCTTCAAGTGACCGCGGTCACAACGGCGGCTCGGCCGCGTCCGGCCGGGGACCGGCCGGGGGCCGCGCGAATTCCGCCAGCTCCTCCTCCAATGCCCGCAACTCCTCGCCGCCGGCCATCATGGTGGCGACCTCGGCATTGGTGATCTCACCCTTCCTGAAAGAGCCCATGGAGCGGCCGCGATTCATAAGGAGGAAGCGGTCGCCGACGGGGTAGGCATGGTTGACGTTGTGGGTGATGAAGATCACGGCGAGGCCGTCGGCGCGGGCCTTGGCGATGTAGCGGAGCACCATCGAGGCCTGCTTCACGCCGAGCGCCGAGGTCGGCTCGTCGAGGATCAGCACGCGGGCGCCGAAATGGACGGCGCGGGCGATCGCCACGCATTGCCGCTCGCCGCCCGACAGCGTGCCCACCGCCTGGCCGGGGTCGCGGATGCGGATGCCGATCTTCGCCATTTCCTCGGCCGCGACGCGGTTGGCGAGGCCATGGTCGAAATGGCGCCAGGGCCAGGCGCCCTTCACCGGCTCGCGGCCCATGAAGAAGTTCCGCGCGATCGACATCAGCGGGACCATGGCGAGGTCCTGGTAGACCGTGGCTATGCCGTTATCGAGCGCGTCGCGCGGGCTCTGGAAATGGATCGGCCTGCCGTCGAGGAGCAGCTCGCCCGAGCTCGGCGCGAAGACGCCCGACAGGATCTTGATGATGGTCGACTTGCCGGCCCCGTTATCGCCGAGGAGGCAGAGCACCTCGCCGGCGCGGACCTGCAGCGTGATGTTCTCGATGGCACGGACAGAGCCGAAGTTGCGGCTCACGTCCCGCATCTCGATGACGACGTCGCCGGCGTTCATCTGGCCTCCGTCGCCTTGCGGCGCACGTAATTGTTGAAGAGGACGGCGATGAGGACCATGGCGCCGAGGAAGACCTTGAACCAGTCGGTGTCGATGCCGGTATAGAAGATGCCCATCTGGACGAAGCCGAAGATGAGGGCGCCGAAGGCGGCGCCGATGGCCGAGCCGTAGCCGCCGGTGAGCAGGCAGCCGCCGATGACCGCGGCGATGATCGCCTCGAACTCCTTCTGGGTGCCGCGGAGCGTGTCGGCGGAGCCGACGGTGAGCACCTGGATGGTGGCGAAGAGCGTGGCGCCGAGCGCGGTCATGATGAAGAGGATGATCTTCACCCGGGCGACCGGCACGCCGACGTTGCGGGCGGCGTTCTCGTCGCCGCCGACGGCGAAGATCCAGTTGCCGAAGCGCGTGTTGAGGAGGACCCAGGTGGCGAGCGCGGTGAGCGCGATCCACCAGAGGACCGAGACGGGCAGGCCGGCAACCGGCGGCGTGCCGTCGGGACGGGCCGTGATGAAGCCGATGTCGGTCATCCAGCGATAGAGGCCCTGGAAGGTCGTGCCGGCGAATAGGTCGACGTACCAGGTGTCCTCGTAGCCGCGGGTGATATAGGGGATCTGCGTGCGGCCGGTGACGCCGCGGGTCACGGCGAGGGTCAGGCCGCGCAGGATGAACATGGCGGCGAGCGTGACGATGAACGAGGGCAGCCGCGTCTTGATGAACAGGACGGCATTGACGTAGCCGATCAGGATGGCGAAGGCGAAGGCGACGAGGATCGCCAGCCAGAGCGGCAGGCCGAACTCGGTCACGCCCATGCCGATGACGACGCCGGCAAAGCCGATGGTCGAGCCGATCGACAGGTCGAACTCGCCGCCGATCATGAGAAGGGCGGTCGGCGTGGCGAGGATGCCAAGCTCGGCGGCGATCTGGAAGACGTTGACCAGGCCGCGGGCGGTGAACAGCCCGGTATGGCCGGCGAGCGCGGCGAAGGCGGCGATGACAAGGATGGTGCCGGCCAGCGCGCCGAGCTCGGGGCGGCGCATCAGCCGGGTCAGGCGCGAGGTCGGAGCCAGGCGGTCGTCGATGGCAATGGCCATGGAAACGGTGAGCCTCCGGCGTGAAGGGAAAACGGGCCGGAGGAGAGCTCCGGCCCGGGCTTGCGGCTAGCGGATGCCTTCCTTGGAGAGGGCGAGCACCTTGGCGGCATCGCCCTTCATGATGAAGGCCGGGCCGGTCATCACGTCGGCGGTCGGCAGCGTGCCGTACATCGCCTTCATGGTGAAGAAGACGACCGGCAGGTAGCCCATCAGGTACTGCTGGCTGTCGATGCCGAACATGAGGTCACCCTTGTCGATCGCCTCGAGCACTTCCGGCGACAGGTCGAAGGTACCCATCTTGATCTTGCCGAGGAGGCCCATCTGCTGGAGGCGCTGCATGATCGGGGTCGCGGCCGACGGGCCGAGCGCGAGGATCGCGTCGGTGTCGGCATGCGATGAGAGATAGGCCTCGACGCGGCTCGCCGTGTCGGTCGGATCCATGGAGGCGGGCAGCACGTCGGAGGTGGCGCCGCCATTCTTGGCGAGGCCGTCCTTGAAGCCGCGGCAGCGGTCGTCGAGGCTGACATTGCCGACCTCGTGGTTGACGCAGACGGTGTGCTTCACGCCGGCCTTGCCCATAATCTCGCCGGCGTGGACGCCGTTGTCGTATTCGGAGCCGCCGCCGACCCAGAGATCGAGGCCCCAGTCATGGACCTGGTCCTGGCCGGAATCGATCACGCCGACCGGGATGCCGGCCGCCTTGGCGTCCATGATCGGCTTCTTGAGGGCGTCGGCATCGGGGATCGAGACGACGATCGCGTCCGGCTTCTCGGCGACGGCGGCGTCGATGAGATGGGCCATCTGGACCATGTCGAAGGTCTCGGGTGCGTGGTAGTCGACCTTGGCGCCCATCACCTTCTGGCCCGCCTCAACGCCGTTCTTGACCACCGACCAGTAGACGTCGTTGGCCTGGCCGTGGGTGATGAAGATGATGTGGACGTCGCCGGCCTGCTTGGTGGCCGCCGATGCGCTGCCGGAGAAGGCCATTGCGCCGAGCGCCAGCGCCGCGGCGCCGGCACGAAGCCAAGTGCTGAACCTGCCGTTCATTGAAGCTCTCCCTTCCGGTCGCTCACCCCTTCGGATAGCGCCCCGCCGTGACCGGATCTGCGGACGGGGCGTTGTTCTGTAGGCCGCGCCGGCGAACCGGCCGCAGCCGGCGCTGCAAGCTGCGCGCCATGTCAGTTCGCCGGCCTGCCGGCGCGGAGCGCCTCGCGGAACGGGCGCATGCCGACCAGCTCGTAGTCCGCCGCCATGCGGGCGCGGAAAGCCTCGCTGCGGAAGAGGTCGAATTCCTCGGTGCGGATATGGGCGCTGTCGGGCTCGATGGCCTCGAGCTCGCCGGGCGCATTGAAGTGGAGCGCCATGTAGTTGAGCGGCTCGGCGCGGGCGAGCAGCGCATCATAGTCGGCGGCGACCGAAGCGCCGCGTGTCCAGGGCGTCTCGAGCACGATGTCGAAGACCGGATGGCCGGAGGCGTCGGCCGCCGCGATGGCGGCATCGATCTCGGGCCCGCCCACCATGTTGCCGTACGCGTTCTTCTGGCGGACGAGGAGCACGGGCACGCGGTACTCGCGGCCAAGGCGCATGTAGATGTCGATATAGGCCGGGTAGAGCACGGTAAACATGTGCCCGTCGATATGGGTGATGTCGATGCCGGCCCTCTGCGCCGCCTCCATCTGGGCGCGCATCTCGGCTTCCACCGCATCGACATGGGCGTGGGCCCTGAGGTCCTGCGCGGTGCGCCAGAAATAGCCGTCGCCATCGACGAGGCCGGAAGCCTGGGAGGCACCGGTCAGCGGGCGCCAGCGGTAGTTCTTCTTCTCTGCAGTGAGCGTCAGGTGGACGCCGATATCGAGGCCCGCGTCCTTCGCCTGCATCTCGGCGACTTCGAGGAACCAGGGGCAGGGAACCATCACCGAACCGGACGTGCACACGCCCAGCCGGCTCAGCTCGCCGAAGGCGACATTGGCCCCGTGGCACATCCCGACATCGTCCTCATGGACGACGACGACCTTCCTCGCTTCACCCATAAGCACCCCGACCCCGGATGGAACGCATATTCCGGCCGCCGACTGTACAGAACGATTTTTCCATGTCGATATGTCGACTGCGGAAATTGATCGCAAGGAACCACTATGGCCGTACGTATTGGTACCAATCCGATTACCTGGACGAACGACGATCTACCATCGCTGGGCGGCGACACGCCGGTCGAAACCTGCCTCGCCGAGACCCGCATGGCGGGCTTTGCCGGCACGGAAATGGGCGGGAAATTTCCGAAGAAGTCCTCCGAGCTGGGTCCGCTCCTGAAGCGCTTCGACCTCGACCTGGTCTCCGGCTGGTATGACGGGCGCATTGCCGAGCAGGATATCGCGAAGGAATGGGATGCGATTTTGCCGCACCTCACGCTGCTCCGCGCCCTCGGCTGCCGGCACGTCGTCTATGCCGACACCTCGCATCGCGCCAATGGCGACCTCTTCGCGCCGATCTCCAAGCGGCCGAAGCTCGCCGACGGCGACTGGAAGGAATACGGAAGGCGGCTCACGGAGTTGGCCGAGCGCATGGGCGAGTTCGGCGTGGCCATGGCCTTCCACCATCACATGGGCACGATCGTCGAGACCGACGAGGAGGTCGGCCGGCTGATGGCGGCGACCGGCCCGGCGGTTGGGCTCCTCTACGATACCGGTCACTCGATCTTCTCGGGCGGCGACCCGATCGCGCTCCTCAAGCGCCACATCGCGCGCGTCGTCCACGTGCATTGCAAGGATGCGCGGAAGCCGATCCTCGAAAAGGCGATCGCTACCGACGAGAGCTTCATGCAGGCGGTGCTCGACGGCGTCTTCACCGTCCCCGGCGATGGCTTCATCGACTTCCCGGCGGTCCTGAAGATCCTCCACGACAACGGCTATGAAGGCTGGCTGGTGGTCGAGGCCGAGCAGGATCCAGCCAAGGCCCATCCGCTCACCTATGCCCGCCTCGGCTTTTCCAACCTCACCCGCATGGCCCTCATGGCCGGCTTCACGGTGTCGCCATGACGCGCATCCGTGTCGGCATCATCGGCGGCGGCCTGATCACCCAGGTCGAGCACCTGCCGAACCTCCTCCAGCTCCCCGGCCTCTTCTCGGTCGGCGGCGTCACCGATCCATCGCGGACGGTGCGCGACCACATCGAGAAGCGCTGGGGGGTGAAGAGCTTCGAGAGCGCCGATGCGCTGCTCGGCGAGAAGGTCGACGCGGTGCTCATCGCGACGCCCGACGCCTACCACGCCGACCTCGCCATCCTGGCGCTGGAGCGCGGCCTCCACGTCTTCTCCGAGAAGCCGCTCTGCTACGACCCGGCGGATGCCGACCGGGTCATCGCGGCGCGCGACAAGACGCGGCGCGTCATGCAGGTAGGTTACATGAAGCGCTTCGACCCGGCCTGGCGGGCGCTCCGCGAGATGGTGCGCGGGGAAGGCGCGCGCCTCCGCTATATCTCGGTCGACGTCAACGATCCGGATTCGTGGCCCTTCACGGCGCATCGCGACCTCGTCGCCGGCAGCGACGTGGCGCCCGCGCTGATCGAGGAAACGCAGGCGCGCCGGCTGGAGCAGATCTCGCGGGCGCTCGGACGGGTACCGAGCGCAGCGGAGCTGAAGGGCTTTGCCGGTCCCTATGCGTCGAGCATGGTGCATGACGTCAACCTCGTGCATGGCCTCCTCGATGCGATGGAGGTGAAGACCGGCGCGGTGACCGGCGCGGCGATCTTTGCCGGCAGCGCCGGGGGGCAGGGCGCCGTGCGCCTCGCGCCCGGCGACGGGCTGTGGACCGTCTCCCATGTCGCGGTGCCGAAGCTCTCGGACTATTCCGAGCGCGTCTCGCTGTTCTTCGACGATCGCATCTACGAGCTCGATTTCCCCTCGCCCTATCTCAACCACCAGCCGACGCGGCTCACCGAGAAGCGATCGGACGGACACCATGCCCGGCGCATCGACCACCGGCCCTCCTATGCCGAGGGCTTCGTCGAGGAGCTGAAGTCCTGGTGGAGGGCGATGGTCGAGGGCACGCCGGTCGAGAACCCGGTCGAGGATGCGCGCCGCGACATGGAACTGCTCGGCGCCTTCGCGCGGAAGGCGATCGGGTAGGGCAGAAGAAGAAAGACGTGGATGGCCGGCCTTGTGCCGGCCATCCGCGTCTTGCTTCCCCGTTGTGCTCCGCTGCGTGCTATCCATCGCGCGCAGAAGAAGCCGCAACAAGGAGGCCCCGTTGCCCGACGAAGCATTGTTCGCCACGATCCGCGAGAAGCTGTTCACTGCGGTGATCGGGGACGTCATGGATGCCGCCGGCCTCACCCGCCAGTTCCTGCCGCCGGAGATCCGCGCGCTGACGCCGGATGCCATGGTCGTCGGGCGGGCGATGACGGTGCTCGAGGCGGATACCGAGCTGGGCACCGACGAGGGCTTCGGCCTCATGTTCCGCGCCCTCGACGACCTGAAGCCGGGCGAGGTCTATATCTGCAGCGGCGCCTCGCCGACCTACGCGCTCTGGGGCGGGCTGATGAGCGCCCGCGCCATGAAGCTCGGCGCGACGGGCGCCGTCCTCGACGGCTACCATCGTGACACGCGCGAGATTCTTTCGCTAGGCTTCCCCGTCTTCTCGTCGGGCGCCTATGCGCAGGATCAGCGGCTGCGCGGCAAGGTGCTCGACTTCCGCTGCCCGCTGACGTTCCGGAACGGCGCCCGGGTCGCGGCGGGCGACGTGATCATCGGCGATATCGATGGGGTCCTCGCGATTCCCGCCGCCCAGGCACCGGACATCGTCCAGGCGGCGCTCGACAAGGTGAACGGCGAGGAGACGGTGCGGAAGATGATCCTCGCCGGTGCGCGCACCGAGGATGCGTTCAACGAGACGGGCATCATGTAGGCGCCGCCTCGTTCCCGCCGATCGTGCTAAGAAGGGCGCATGCCTGCCGGATCACCTTCCGGCGCAGGACTGAAATGAGGGCGCCTTGAACAGAGTGGCCCGCCGCGGAGCCTGTCCCGGCCTTCTCGATCCCATGCAGACCGGCGACGGGCTCCTCGCCCGCCTGCCGCAGACGGGTGCGCTGGCGCCTGCCGCCTTCGCCGCCATCTGCCGGGCGGCAGCGCGGCACGGCAACGGGCTGGTCGAGGTCACCGCGCGCGGCAGCCTGCAGGTGCGCGGCCTGACGCCTCTCTCGGTGCGCGCCTTCGCCGAGGCTTGCGCCGGTGCCGGGATCGTCGGGACCGGCGGTCCTGTCGTGATCGCCAGTCCGCTCGGCGGGCGCGACGCGTCGGCGGTGGTGGATAGCGCGGACCTCGTCGTCGCGATCCGCGACGCGGTCACGCGATATGCGGGCAAGGTGGCGCCGAAGGTGTCGATCATCGTCGACGATGGCGGTGCGCTGCATCTCGACGCGCTCTGCGCCGACATCCGGCTGCGGGCGCTTCCCGACGGACGATACGCGCTCGGCATGGCCGGCGACTCGGTCTCGGCGTGCGCTCTCGGTGCGGTGCGGGCCGGCGATGCGCTCGCCGCGACGGTCGCGCTTCTCGACGCGATCGCGACGCTCGGGCGTGACGCGCGGGCGCGCGACCTCGCCGACGCCAGGGGCGTCGTGGCGGCGTTGGCGGAAGCGGCGCCGCCGGTGCAGGCGCGGCCGCCGGCCCGTTTCGTCGGAAGGCATTTCCTCGCGCACGGTCGCGCCGCCGTCGGCATCGGGCTCGCCTTCGGGCAAAGCGAGGCCAAGGTCCTCGAGACGCTCGCCGCGGCGGCGATGGACATGGGCGCGACCGGCATCGCGCCGGCGCCGGAGCGGACGCTCCTCGCTCTCGAGCTGCCCGATGGCGATGCCTTCGCGCGCCTCGCCGCGCGTCTCGGCTTCATCACGCGGGCCGACGATCCGCGGCGCGCCATCATTGCCTGTGCCGGCGCACCGGCCTGTGCGGCCGCCCTGATCCCGACCCGCGCCATGGCGGCCGAGGTGGCGCGGGTGGCGGCGCCGCTGCTCGCCGGCGGCGGTTCCGTCCATGTGTCGGGCTGCGCCAAGGGTTGCGCCTCGCGCGCGCCCGCCGCGCTCACCCTTGTCGGCACGGCGGCGGGTGCCGCGATCATCCGCGACGGACGCGTCGGCGATGCGCCGGCGATGATCGTGCCGGTGCGTGAGCTCGTCGGGCGCGTCGCGGCGCTATCGGTCCCGGAGCCGGCGTGATGGAGGCCTATATCCGCGACGGCGCGGCGATCTATGCGCGCTCCTTCGCCATCATCCGCGCCGAGGCCGACCTCGCGCGCTTCGCGCCGGAGGAGGCCGAGGTCGCCGTCCGCATGATCCACGCCTCCGGCCTCGTCGCGCTTGCCGGCGACATCGTCCTCGCGCCCGGCGCGGTCGCCGCGGCGCGCGACGCGCTCTACCGCGGTGCGCCCGTCCTCTGCGACGCCGAGATGGTGGCCCACGGCATCACGCGGCGCTTCCTTCCCGCGGGCAACGACATCCTCTGCACGCTCGGCGATGCGCGCGTCGCCGATCGTGCCGCCCGCCTCGGCACGACCCGCTCGGCCGCGGCGGTCGACCTGTGGGCGGATCGCCTCGGTGGCGCGGTGGTCGCCATCGGCAATGCCCCGACGGCCCTGTTCCGCCTCCTCGAACTGCTCGCCGAGGGCGCGCCGAAGCCGGCGGCGATCCTCGGCATGCCGGTCGGCTTCGTCGGGGCCGCTGAATCGAAGGAGGCGCTGATTGCCGCGGCGCCGGCGCCCTTCGTGACGGTGCGCGGCCGGCTCGGCGGCAGCGCCATCACGGCGGCGGCGGTCAACGCCATCGCTTTGCAGGCCGGGCGATGAGCGGGCGGCTCACCGGCGTCGGCGTCGGGCCGGGCGACCCCGACCTGATGACGCTGAAGGCGGTGAGGATCATCGCCGCGGCCGACGTCGTCGCCTATTTCGCCAAGGCCGGCAGCCCGAGCCATGCCCGCGCCATTGCGGCGGGCCACATGCGGCCGGGCGTCACCGAGGAGGCACTCGGCTATCCGGTGACCACCGAGATCGCCAGGAAGGCGCCGGAATATGGCGCGGCGATCGAATCCTTCTACGCCGCGAGCGCGGCGCGGCTGGCGGCGCACCTCGATGCCGGCCGCAGCGTCGCCGTGCTGTCGGAAGGCGATCCGTTCTTCTACGGCTCCTACATGCATCTCCATGCGCGGCTGGCAGCGCGCTATCCGACCGAGGTGATCCCGGGCGTGACCAGCATTGCCGGCTGCGCCGCGATCGCCGGCGTGCCGCTCGCGCAGGGCGACGACGTGCTCGCCATCGTGCCGGGGACGCTTTCCGAGCCGCAGCTGATCGAGCGCTTCATGGCCGGCGAGGCCTTCGCCGTGATCAAGCTCGGCCGCAACCTCGGCAAGGTGCGGCGCGCGCTTGCCGCCTCGGGGCGCATCGCCGGGGCGCTCTATGTCGAGCGCGGCACCATGGCGGACGGACGCGTGCTGAAGCTCGCCGACAAGCCCGACGACACGGCGCCCTACTTCGCCGTGATCCTGGTGCCGGGCTGGGAGAGCCGGCCGTGAGCGGGCGCCTGGCGGTGATCGGCCTCGGGCCGGGCGATGCGCGTTTCCTCACGCCGGAGGCGGCGGACGAGATCGCCGGCGCCGATGCGCTCTACGGCTACGCGCCCTATCTCGCGCGCCTCCCCGAGCAGGCGGGGCAGGCGCGCCATGCCTCGGACAATCGCGAGGAGATCGCGCGCGCCTCCGCTGCGCTGGATCACGCCGCGGGAGGCGCCCGCGTTGCCATCGTCTCGGGCGGCGATCCGGGCGTCTTCGCCATGGCGGCGGCGGTATGCGAGGCGATCGACAGCGGGCCGGCGGCCTGGCGCGAGATCGAGATTCGGGTGGTGCCGGGGATCACGGCGATGCTGGCCGTCGCGGCCGCCGTCGGCGCGCCGCTCGGGCACGATTTCTGCGCGATCTCGCTCTCCGACAACCTGAAGCCCTGGGACCTGGTCGAGCGGCGGCTCGATGCGGCGGCATCGGCGGGCTTTGCCATCGCGCTCTACAATCCGGCCTCGAAGGCGCGGCCCTGGCAGCTCGGCGCCGCCTTCGATCGCCTGCGGCAGCATCTCCCGCCGGCGACCCCGGTGATCTTCGGCCGCGCCGTCGGACGTGCCGACGAACGCGTGACGGTGGCGGCGCTCGCCGATGCCGATCCGGCGCATGCCGACATGGCGACGCTGGTCATTATCGGCTCGGCGGCGACGCGGGCGATCGCGCGGCGGGGACTGCCGCCGCTGGTTTATTCGCCGCGGAGCGCCAGGGCATGACCGAGCCAGGCGAGCGCCTCTTCGACGCTGCCGACGCGCGCCGCCACGTCGGGCAAGTGTGGACGCGCGATGAGGACGACCGGCAGGCGGAGCCCTCGCGCCGCGGCGATCTTGGCATAGGCGGCCTCGCCGCCGCTGTTGCGGCAGACGACCGTCTCGATGCGATGCGCTCCCATGAGCGCGCGGTCGGCGGCCTCGGTGAAAGGGCCGCGCTCGAGCACATAGGTCGCGTGCGGAACGGCGAGCGGCGGCTCGACCGGATCGACGCTGCGGATGAGATAGAAATGCTGCGGTGCCGCCGCGAAAGGCGCGAGCTCCTTACGGCCGAGGGCGACAAAGACGCGGCGCGGGGCGCGGCCGAGCGCGGCGACGGCTTCGGTCTCGCTCGCCACTTCGCGCCAGTCGTCGCCGGTGACGCGCTGCCAGGGCGGGCGTCGGAGCGCGAGGAGAGGCGTGTTGGTCTCGCCGGCGGCGCGGGCGGCATTGGCCGATATCTCGGCGGCGTAAGGATGGGTCGCGTCGACAAGCACGTCGATGCGCTCGTCGCGGAGATGGGCGACGAGTCCGGAGGCGCCGCCAAAGCCGCCGATGCGCGTCGGCGCGCCCTGCGCCACTACCTGCGCCGTGCGGCCGGCAAGCGATACGGTGACCGCGATATCGCCGCGCGCCGCAAGCGCCGAGGCGAGCTCGCGCGCTTCGGTGGTGCCGCCGAGGATGAGGATGCGTTTGGCCATGCCCGGTCCTGAACAGATCGCGGCGCAACCTGCCGCAGATGGGCCATGGCTGGCAATCGTCGGCATCGGCGAGGACGGCGTCGAAGGGTTGTCGCCGGCGGCGCGGAAGCTGGTGAGCGGAGCGGAAATCGTCTTCGGCGGGCAGCGCCACCTGGCGCTCGCCGATGCGATCATCACGGGCGCCCGCCGCCCGTGGCCGTCGCCTTTCGCGATCGACGCGGTGCTGGCGCGGCGCGGGGAGAAGGTCTGCGTGCTCGCCTCGGGCGATCCCTTCGTCCATGGCATCGGCGCGCTGCTGGCGCGCGAAGTCCCGCCCTCGGAAATGACCGTGATGCCGGCGCCATCGGCCTTCAGCCTCGCCGCGGCGCGTCTCGGCTGGCCCCTGCCGGAGGTGACGATGCTGGCGCTGCACGCGCGGGCGCCCGACCTCCTCCGTCCGCATCTCCATCCCGGCGCGCGCATTCTCGCGCTGGTCGCGGATGGAACGGCGGCGGCGGAAATTGCGGCGCTGCTCGCCGGCGCGGGTTTTGGCGGATCGCGCGTCACGGCGCTGGAGGCGCTGGGCGGGCCACGCGAGCGCATCCGCTCCGTGCGTGCCGACACCTTCGATCTTGCCGGCATCGATCCGCTCAACCTCGTCGCCATCGAGGTGGCGGCCGACGCCGATGCGTGCATCATCCCGCGCGCGCCGGGCCTCCCCGACGACGCCTTTGCCCATGACGGGCAGATCACCAAGCGCGAAGTGCGCGCGCTGACGCTGTCGGCGCTGGCGCCGGTGCCGGGCGAATTGCTCTGGGATATCGGCGCCGGTTCGGGCTCGGTAGTGATCGAATGGATGCTGGCGCACCCGTCGCTCCGCGCGATCGCCATCGAATCGAAGGCGAAGCGCGCCGAGCGCATCCGGCTCAATGCCCGCAACCTCGGCGTGCCGGACCTCGCCGTCGTCGTCGGCAGCGCGCCCGCGGCGCTCGCCCAACTCGCGCCTCCGGATGCGGTCTTCGTCGGCGGCGGGGCGAGCGATCCCGGCGTCCTCGATGCGGCGATCGCCGCGCTCCGTCCCGGCGGGCGGATGGTGGTGAATGGGGTGACGCTGGAGACCGAGGCGCTGCTTCTGGCGCGGCATGCAGACCTCGGCGGGGAACTGACGCGCATCGCCATCCAGCGCGCCGCGCCCATCGGCACGATGACCGCGTTTCGTCCGGCCATGCCGGTGACGCAGTGGCGCTGGGTGAGGCCGTGACGGTGCATTTCATCGGCGCCGGTCCCGGCGCGGCGGACCTGATCACGCTGCGCGGGCGCGATCTCATCGCCTCCTCGCCGGTCTGCCTCCATGCCGGTTCGACCGTCTCGGCCGACCTCCTCGTCCATTGCGCGCCGGGAACGCGCATCGTCGACACGGCGCCCATGGACCTCGACCAGATCGAGGCCGAGATGGTCGCCGCCACGGAAGCCGGCCACGACGTCGCGCGGCTGCATTCGGGCGATCTCTCCGTCTTCAGCGCGGTGGCCGAGCAGGTGCGCCGGCTCGCGCGCCGCGGCATTGCCTGGACGCTTACCCCGGGCGTGCCGGCCTTCGCAGCTGCCGCCGCCGTGCTCGGCCATGAGCTGACCCTGCCGGAGGTGGCGCAGAGCGTGGTGCTTACCCGGGTCGCCGGACGCGCCTCCGCCATGCCGGCGAGCGAGAACCTTGCCGCCTTCGCCGCGACCGGGGCGACGCTCGCCATCCACCTCGCCATCCACGCGCTGCCGAGGATCGTGGAGACGCTGACGCCGGTGCTCGGCGCCGATTGCCCGGTGGCGATCGTGGAGCGCGCCACCTGGCCCGACGAGCGGCAGCTGACCGGCACGCTCGGCACGATCCTCGCCCTTGCGGCGCCCCTCGGCATGGAGCGGAGCGCGCTCGTCCTCGTCGGGCGGGCGCTGGCAGCGGAAGGATTCCGCGAGAGCGCCCTCTACGATCCCGACTATCGGCGCCGCTATCGGCCGTGAGCCGCCTTGAAGCGGCCGACCCGGAGCGATATGCCGGCAACTGACGGGATTACGAGTTGTCAACAATGACGTCCGCGACCCTCGGCCAGAAACTCGATGCGCTCCGCGCCGGATTCCCGGTGCTGCGGCCGGGTCACGTCTGGCTGGTCGGAGCGGGGCCGGGCGATCCTGGCCTGCTCACCCTTGCCGCACTCGCCGCGCTCGATGCGGCGGATGTCGTGGTCCATGACGCGCTGGTCGATCCGCGCGTGCTGGCGCTGGCGCGAGCCGATGCCGCGCTCGAGCGGGCCGGCAAGCGCGGCGGCGCACCGTCCGTGCCACAGGACGCGATCTCGCGACGGCTGATCGCGCTCGCCCGCGGCGGCAAGCGGGTAGTGCGGCTGAAGGGCGGCGATCCCTTCGTCTTCGCGCGGGGCGGCGAGGAGGCCATGGCGCTCGCCAAGGCCGCCATCCCCTTCCGCATCCTCTCCGGCGTCACGGCCGGGCTCGCCGGCCTCGTCGCCGCCTCGATCCCGGCGACGCTGCGTGGCGTCAACCAGGCGATCATCCTCGCCACCGGCCATGCGGCGAGCGGACCGGACGGGCTCGACTGGGCGGCGCTGGCACGGACCGGCCAGCCGCTCGTCATCTACATGGCCATGCACAAGCTCGGCGAGATCGCCGCGGCGCTGGCCGCGGGCGGCCTCGCCGAATCGACGCCGGCGGCGGTGATCGCCTCGGCGACCTTGCCGGAGGAGCGCATCCTCGTTTCGACCCTCCGAAACGTCGCGGCCGATGCCGCCGAGGCGAAGCTCGCGGCGCCGGCGATCCTCGCGGTTGGGGGCATCGTCGCGGCGCGTGAGGCGCTCGCCGATGCGGTCGCGCGGCTGAAGGCGGAGGCGGTCGCATGAGGCGCGGCCTCGTCGTCTCGGCGCCGGCCTCGGGCGCCGGCAAGACGGTGGTCGCCGCCGGGCTGCTGCGTGCGCTGTCGTCGCGGGGTGTCGCCGTGCGGGCGGCGAAGTCCGGGCCCGACTATATCGACCCGGCTTTCCATCAGGCGGCGACCGGGCGCGAGAGCGTCAATCTCGACACCTGGGCCATGCCACCGGGCCTGCTCGACGCGCTCGCCGGTGGTGCCGGCGGCGACGTGGTGCTGATCGAAGGCGCCATGGGCCTTTTCGACGGCGCTCTTGCGGAGCCGGGGCGGACGGGAGCGGCCGCCGAGCTCGCGGCGCATTTCGACCTGCCGGTGTTGCTCGTCATGGACGTGAGCGGACAGGCGCAGACCGCCGCGGCGCTGGTGCGCGGGCTCGCCACCCATGACCCGCGGGTGAAGGTCGCCGGCGTGATCCTCAACCGCGTCGCCAGCGAGCGGCACCGGCGCTTCGTCGCCGATGCGGTCACCGCCGCCGGCTTCCCGGTCCTCGGCGCCATCCCGCGCGACGCGGCTCTGGCGCTGCCCGCGCGCCATCTCGGCCTCGTCCAGGCCGGTGAGCATGGCGACATCGAAGCCTGCATCGCGCGTATCGGGGATATCGTCGCCCGTCACGTCGACCTCGATGCCGTGGTCGCGGCGGCGGGCCCTCTCATGCCGCGAGCGGGCGATTGGCAGGCAGCGCTGCCGCCGCCCGGCAGCCGCATCGCGCTCGCCCGCGACGAGGCCTTCAGCTTCATCTATCCGCATGTGCTCGCCGGCTGGCGGCGGGCCAATGCCGAGATCGTCGCCTTCTCGCCGCTGGCCGGCGAGGCGCCGCCGGCGGATTGCGATGCCTGCTGGCTGCCCGGCGGCTATCCCGAGCTCCATGCCGGCCGGCTCGCTGCGGCGAACCGCTTCCATGAGGCGCTTCGGGCCTTTGCGGCGACCCGGCCCGTGCATGGCGAGTGCGGCGGCCACATGGTGCTCGGCCGCTGGCTCGAGGATGCCGATGGCGTCCGCCATCCCATGACCGGCCTGCTCGGCCACGCCACCAGCTTCGCCAGGCGGAAGCTCACCCTCGGCTATCGCGAGGCGCGGCTCGTCGCCGACGGCGCCATCGGGCGGAAGGGCGCCGTCGTGCGCGGGCACGAGTTCCACTATTCGACCATTGCCGAGGCGGGCAACGACGCGCCATTCGCCGAGCTTGCCGATGCGTCGGGCGCGCCGCTCGGCCCGGCGGGCGGGCGACGCGGCCAGGTCACCGGCAGCTGGTTCCATGCGATTGCACGGGCGGCCTGAAAGATCCGATCAGTGAAGAGAGAAGAAGCATGACGAGGAAACGGAAGACGGTCGCGGAGCTTCGCAGCCAGCGCTGGTTCTCGGCGCCGGGCGCTACCGGCGTCCACAAGCACCGGCGCATGAAGCAGGGCGGCTTCGCGCCGGCGGATTACGAGGACAAGCCGGTCATCGGAATCCTCTCCACCTGGTCGGACTTCAACACCTGCCACGCGCATTTCCCGCAGCGCATCGAGGACGTGAAGCGCGGCGTCTGGGAGGCGGGCGGGTTCCCGGTCGTCATCCCGATGCAGAGCGTCAGCGAGAGCTTCGTCCGCCCGACGAGCATGATGTACCGCAACTTCCTCGCCATGGAGGCGGAGGAGGCGATCCGCTCGCAGCCGGTCGACGGGGTCGTCCTCATGGGCGGCTGCGACAAGACCACGCCCGGCCTCGTCATGGGCGCGGCCTCGGCAGGCGTGCCGGCGATCTACGTGCCGGCCGGCCCGCTTCTCAACGGCTACTGGCGGGGCGAGCGCATGGGCGCCGGTTCCTCGACCTGGAAGACCGAGGCCGACTATCGCGCCGGCCGGCTGACGCGCGAGGAATGGGTTGCCTCCGGCGACACGACGGCGCGCTCGGCGGGAACGTGCAACACCATGGGCACGGCCTCGACCATGACGTCGCTTACCGACGTGCTCGGCCTGACGCTGCCCGGCGCCAGCTCGATCCCGGCGGTGGATGCCGCCCACCAGCGCATGGCCGCGCTCTCCGGCCGGCGGATCGTCGAGATGGTGTGGGAGGACCTGAAGCCGACCGACATCGTCACGCCGGCCTCGCTGAGAAATGCCGTGATCACCGACATGGCGCTGTCGGGCTCGACCAATTCGCTGATCCATCTCGTCGCCATGGCGCGGCGGCTCCACCTCGACCTGTCGCTGGCGGATTTCGGCAAGGCGAGCGAGGGCGTGCCGGTCGTCGCCAACCTGATGCCGTCGGGCAAGTACCTGATGGAGGATTTCTATTTCGCCGGCGGCCTGACGGCGCTCCTCAACGTCATCCGGGAGCACCTCGATCTTTCCTGCGTGACGGCCAATGGCAAGACGCTCGGCGAGAACATCGAGGGGGCCGAGGTCTTCGACCATGACGTCATCCGGCCGCTCGACAATCCGGTCTATGGGTCGGGCGGGCTGATCGTGCTCACCGGCAACCTCGCTCCGCGCGGTGCCGTGCTGAAGCGCTCGGCGGCGACGCCGGAGCTCCTTTCCCATACCGGCCCGGCGATCGTCTTCGAGAACCGCAAGGACATGATGGCACGGATCGACGATCCGAAACTCGGGGCCACGGCCGACAGCGTGCTCGTGCTCCGCGATGCCGGGCCGGTCGGCGCCCCGGGCATGCCGGAATGGGGCATGCTGCCGATTCCGAAGCCGCTCCTCGAGAAGGGCGTGCGCGACATGGTGCGCATCTCCGATGCGCGCATGAGCGGCACGAGCTATGGCACCTGCGTCCTCCATGTCTGCCCGGAAAGCCGCGTCGGCGGCCCGCTGGCGCTGGTGAAGACCGGCGACCTCATCCGGCTCGACGCGGAGAAGCGGAGCATCGACATCCTCGTCGACGAGGCCGAGCTGGAACGCCGCCGGGCTGCCTGGAAGCCGCCGGCGCCGCACTACACGCGCGGCTATGGCGAGCTCTATTCGCAGCATGTGCTGCAGGCGGACGAGGGCTGCGATTTCGACTTCCTCGCCCGTGCCGGTGTCACCGAGGAGCCCGAGGTCCATTGACCTTTGCCATCGCCTTCTGCGGCGCCGCGCTGCGGCTCTTCTTCGCGGCGGTGTTCTATCTCGCCGCGCCGTCGGAGAGCCATGCGCTGACAGCGGCGGAAAGGGCGAAGGCCGAAGCTGCCTTTCCCGGTTGGGTCGAGCGACAAGTCTGGCCGGCGGCGAAAAAGGCCGGCGTGGCGCGCGCGACCTTCGATGCCGCCTTTGCCGGCGTCCGGATCGACTGGTCGCTGCCCGAGCTCGGGCCCGGCGGCGGCGTGCCGGAGGGACAGGCCGAGTTCCAGTCGCCGGCCGCCTATTTCAACGAGAAGCGGCTCGCCGATCTCGCCGCGCTCGGCAGGCCGCTGCTGCGGCAATGGTCGAAGACGCTCGCGGGAATCGAGAAGCGCTACGGCGTGCCGGCGGAGATCGTGGTCGCGATCTGGGGGCGGGAGTCCGCCTATGGGCGCGTCGCGCCGGGCAAGCTCGCGATCGCGGCGCTCGCGACCGAGTCCTATGTCGGCCGGCGGAAGGAGACGTTCTTTCCCGAGCTGATCGCGGCTCTGAAAATCCTCCAGCGTGGCGACGTGCAACCACGCCAGATGCTCAGCTCCTGGGCCGGCGCGCTCGGCGAGACGCAGTTCCTGCCGTCGAAGTTCCTCCAGTTCGCGGTCGATTTCGATGGCGACGGGCGCGCCGACATCTGGAACTCGACGCCCGACGTGCTGGCCTCGATCGCGCACTATCTCGTGCAGCATGGCTGGACGCGCGGGCAGGGCTGGGGTTTCGAGGTGAAGGCGCCGTCCGCCGTCGCCTGCTCGCTGGAAGGTCCGGAGCAGGGGAAGCCGCTATCCGCCTGGCAGAAGATGGGCGTGGCGCCGCTCGGGTCCCTGCCGCGCTATGCCAGGGCGGATACGAAGTTCCACCTGCTCATGCCGGCGGGGCGCCTCGGGCCTGCCTTCCTGGTGACGAGCAATTTCTACGACATCAAGGATTACAACAACTCGGACCTCTATGCGCTCTTCATCGGCCAGCTCGCCGACCGCTATATCGGTGGCGGAGCTTTCGCCGGCGGCTGGAGCAAGGTCGCGACGGGGTTCAAGCGGAGCGACGTGCTCGCCATCCAGAAGAGGCTGGTCGCCATGGGCCATGACGTCGGCAAGGTGGACGGGCTCGTCGGCTACAAGACGCGCATCGCCATCGGGCTGTGGCAGAGGAAGCAGGGCATGGCGGAGACCTGCTACCCGGACGCGGCGGTGTTCGCGGGATTGCGGTAGACGGGACTAGATTCCTCAGCCTCCCTCGATCTCCTCGCGCAGCATCTCGATCCTGAGCCATTCCTCCTCGGCCGCCGATAGCTCGCCTTGTGCCTCGGCGAGCGCCTTGGTCGCCCGGTCGAAGTCGGCGGGATCGCGGGCGTAGAAGTCGGCGGCGGACAACTTCCCGTTGAGGTCGGCGATGGTGGCGGAAAGCTTTTCCATCCGCTCGGGCAGCGTCTTCAGCGCGTGCTGGTCGGCGAAGGTGAGCTTTCGGCGCGCTGTCGGTGCGGCCGAAACGGCAGCGGGCTTCGGGGAGGCGGGCGCCGCCTTCGGCTGGGGCTTTCGCGCGAGGATGTTGCCGCGCTGGGCGAGCATGTCCGAATAGCCGCCGGCATAGACGGTCCAGCGGCCGTCGCCCTCGCCGGCAATGGTCGTGGTCACGATGCGGTCGAGGAAGTCGCGGTCGTGGCTGACGAGGAGCAGCGTGCCGGGATAGGAGGCGAGCATTTCCTGCAGCAGGTCCAGCGTCTCCAGGTCGAGGTCGTTGGTCGGCTCGTCGAGGATGAGGAGGTTGGAGGGCTTGGCCAAAGCGCGGGCGAGCATCAGCCGGCCGCGCTCGCCACCGGACAGTGCCTTGACCGGCGTGCGCGCCTGCTCGGGACGGAAGAGGAAGTCCTTCATGTAGCCGACGACGTGGCGTGCCTCGCCGCCGATGATCACCGTGTCGCCGCGCCCGTCGGTGAGCGTGTCGGCAACCGTGCGCTCGGGATCGAGGCTCTCGCGGCGCTGGTCGAGGGTGGCGATCTCGAGATTGGTGCCGAGCCGTACCGTGCCGGAATCCGGCGGAAGAATGCCGGTCAGCAGGTTGATCAGCGTGGTCTTGCCGGCGCCGTTCGGCCCGACGATGCCGATGCGGTCGCCGCGCTCGATGCGGATCGAGAAGCCGTCGACAATGGGGCGCTCGCCATAGCGCTTGGAAACGTCCCTGGCCTCGATCACCAGCTTGCCCGAGGCATTGGCCTCCTGCACGGTCAGCGTCACGTCGCCCTGCGGGCGGTTCTGGCGCGACCGCTTGCGCTCGGCGCGGAGCGCGTGCAGGTCGCCGAGACGGCGCACGTTCCGCTTCCGCCGCGCGCTGACGCCGTAGCGGAGCCAGTGCTCCTCCTCGACGATCTTGCGGTCGAGCTTGTGACGCTCGCGCTCCTCTTCCTCCAGCACCTCGTCGCGCCAGGCCTCGAAGGCGCCGAAGCCCCTGTCGAGGCGGCGCGTCTCGCCGCGATCGAGCCAGACGGTGGCCTGCGTGAGGTTCTCCAGGAACCGCCGGTCGTGGCTGATGATCACCATGGCCGAACGGGAGGATTTCAGCGTCTCTTCGAGGCCCTCGATTGCCGAGATGTCGAGATGGTTGGTGGGTTCGTCGAGGAGGAGGATGTCGGGCTCCGGGGCCAGCGTCCGTGCCAGCGCGGCGCGGCGGGCCTCGCCGCCGGAGAGACGCTTCGGCTCCTCCTCGCCGGTGAGGCCGAGGGTTTCGAGAAGGTAGCGGGCGCGGTGCGGATCGTCGCCCGGACCGAGACCGGCCTCGACATAGGCGAGCGTCGTGGCGAAGCCGGCGAGGTCCGGCTCCTGCGGCAGGTAGCGTATGGTCGCCGAGGGCTGCAGGAAGCGCGTGCCGGAATCGAAGGCGACGGTGCCGGCGGCGATCTTCAGGAGCGTCGACTTGCCCGAGCCGTTGCGGCCGACGAGCGCCACCTTCTCGTTCGGCGAGACCGAGAGCTCGGCGCCGGTGAGGAGCGGCGTGCTGCCGAAGGTGAGGCGGATATCCTGGAGCAGGAGAAGCGGCGGCATCGCTACTTCGCCATGGCCTCGCGCTGGTAGTCCTTGACGTCGGAGAACTTCACCTCCGGCGCGCGGTCCATCTCGAATTTCAGCATGAAGGCGGAGGGCGCCATGAAGACCGGCGAACCGTCGAGATCGGCCGCCATGTCGCCGCGATGCTTGGCGGTGAAGGCGTCGAGGTCGGTGCGCTTCTCCGCGCTCACCCAGCGGCAGACCTGGAAGCGCGGCGTCTCGAACGCAATATCGAGGTTGTATTCGGTGGCGAGGCGGTCCTTCAGCACATCGAGCTGCAGGGCGCCGACGACACCGATGATCGGCTGGGACCCGTCATAGGGAAGGAAGACCTGGACGACGCCCTCCTCGGCCATCTGGACGAGGGATTCGCGGAGCTTCTTCGCCTTCATCGCGTCGCCGACGCGGACGCGGCGGAGGATTTCCGGGGCGAAGCTCGGCACGCCGTGAAAGGTCAGGTTCTCGCCCTCGGTCAGCGTGTCGCCGATGCGCAGCGTCCCGTGATTGGGGATGCCGACTATGTCGCCGGGGAAAGCCTCATCGGCGACCTTCCTATCCTGCGCGAAGAAGAACTGCGGCGCGTTGAGGCTGATCAGCTTGCCGGTCCTGACCAGCTTCGCCTTCATGCCGCGGTCGAGCTTGCCGGAGCAGATGCGCATGAAGGCGATGCGGTCGCGGTGGTTCGGATCCATGTTCGCCTGGATCTTGAAGACGAAGCCGCTCATCGCCTTCTCGCCGGGCGAGACCTCGCGCTCCTCGGCGGGGCGCGGCTCGGGAGCGGGTGCGATGGCGGCGAGGCGGTCGATGAGGTCGCGCACGCCGAAATTGCGGAGCGCCGAACCGAAGAGCACCGGCGTCAGGTGGCCCTCGCGAAAGGATTGCATCTCGAAGGGCCGGCAGGCGGCCTCGGCGAGCGAAATCTCTTCGGCGACGGTCTCGCGCTCGGCCTCGGCGAGATAGGGGGCGAGCGTCAGCGCGGTGACCTCGGGCAGCGGCTCCGGCGCTTCGCTCGCCGCGTCCATGCGGCGGACGGACTTGTGCTCGAGGTCGTAGACGCCGGCGAAGCCGCGGCCCGAGCCGAGCGGCCAGCTCACCGGAGCGGTGTCGAGCGCCAGCGTCTTCTCGATCTCCTCGAGGAGCTCGAAGGGATGGCGCGCCTCGCGGTCCATCTTGTTGATGAAGGTGACGATCGGGATGTCGCGCAGCCGGCAGACCTCGAAGAGTTTCTTGGTGCGGTCCTCGATGCCCTTCGCCGCGTCGATCACCATGACGGCGGAATCGACCGCCGAGAGCGTGCGGTAGGTATCCTCGGAGAAGTCCTCGTGGCCGGGCGTATCGAGAAGGTTGAAGACGAGGTCGGCATATTCGAAGGTCATCACCGAGGTGACGATGGAGATGCCGCGCTCGCGCTCCATCTGCATCCAGTCCGAGCGGGTCTGGCGGCGGGTGGCCTTGGCCTTGACCTCGCCGGCGAGCTGGATCGCGCCGCCGAAGAGGAGCAGCTTCTCGGTGAGCGTCGTCTTGCCCGCGTCCGGGTGGGAAATGATCGCGAACGTGCGGCGGCGGGCGTATTCGGCGGGCATCGGGGGCTTCTGTCGGTTTCGGGCGGTGATTTGGGACGAGTTCGGCGGAGTTGCAACCGATTTCTCGGCGGCCTGCCGATTGGCGCGACGGGGGAACGTCACTAGTCTGTCGCTCCTGCGAACGGAAAACCGCTTCGCACTTTTCCCGCAAAGGCTCTAGTGTCGCGCTCCTCGTCCCATCAGGTCCCCGCCATGCCCGCCAATGCCGTCCGCCTCGGAGTTGTCGCCGACGATTTCACCGGCGCCAGTGACATCGCCAACACCATCGCCAAGGGAGGCGTCGCGACCGTCCTCGCCTTCAACGGCGCGCCGGCGGATCTGCCGGGCGATTTCGGCGCCTGCGTGGTGGCGCTGAAGACGCGCTCTATCCCGGTGAGGGATGCGGTGGCGCAGTCGGTGGCGGCGCTGGATGGCCTCAAGCATCTCGGCGCCGAGCAGGTGATCTTCAAATATTGCTCGACCTTCGATTCGACGCCGGAAGGGAACATCGGCCCGGTAGCCGAGGCGCTCGCCGAGCGCATGGGCGTGACCGGGCCGGTCGTGTTCTGCCCGGCCTTTCCCGATGCCAGGCGCACGATCTATGCCGGCCACCTCTTCGTCGGCGACAAGCTCTTGTCGGAATCGGGGATGGAGAACCATCCGCTCAACCCGATGACCGATCCGGATCTCCGCCGCTGGCTGAAGCGGCAGTCGAAAGGCGATGTCGGCTACCTGCCGCTCGCCACGATCCGTGCCGGCAGCGAGGCGATCCGCGCGAAGCTCGACGAGGAGGCGAAGGCGGGGCGGAAGCTCGTGGTCGCCGATGCCATCGAGAATTCCGACCTGATGGCGCTCGGCGAGGCGCTTGCCGATGCGCCGCTGGTGACGGGTGGTTCGGGCATCGCCCTCGGCCTCGCACCTGCGCACGCGACGGGCAAGGCGGCGTCGATCCCGAAGGTCAACGGTGCGGGGCTGGTGCTCGCCGGCAGCTGCTCGACGGCGACACTCGGCCAGGTGAAGGAATATTCGGCCAGGCACGCGGCGCTCGCCATCGATGCCGAGGAGGTGCTCGCCGGCAGGACGACGCCGGCGACCGCACTCGCCTTCATCGCGGCGAACAGAGCCGACGCGCCGCTCGTCTATTCCTCGGCGGCGCCGGACAAGCTGAAGGCGATCCAGCAGCGCCACGGCACCGAGAAGGTCGCCGGCGCGCTGGAGCACTTCTTCGGCGAGGTGGCGAAGCAGGCGGCGGCGTCGGGCATCCGCCGGCTGGTCGTCGCCGGGGGCGAGACGTCGGGCGCGGTGGTGACGGCGCTCGACCTCCGCATGCTCGCCGTCGGCCCCGAGATCGCGGTCGGCGTGCCGGCGGTGGCGGCGCTCGACCAGCCGCTGGCGCTCGCCCTCAAGTCCGGTAATTTCGGCGGGCCCGACTTCTTCGAGAGGGCGCTCGCCGCGCTGGGGGACGCCTGATGGCCGCCCCCGACGAGAAGGCGCTCCGCGCCGAGATGTGCCTCTGGGCGCGCTCCATGTTCGAGCGCGGCCTGACGCCCGGTTCCTCGGGCAATCTCAGCGCCCGGCTCGCCGACGGCTACCTGGTGACGCCGACCGGTTCCTGCCTCGGCTTCCTCGAGCCGGAGCGCCTGTCGAAGCTCGACATGGACGGCAGGCATGTCGGCGGCGATGCGCCGACCAAGGAAGTGCCGCTGCATCTCGCCTTCTACAAGGCGCGGCCGGAGGCGGGCGGCGTGGTGCACCTGCACTCGACCTATGCCACGGCCCTATCCTGCCTCGCCGACATCGATCCGGCGAACGCCCTCATCCCGATCACGCCCTATGCGATCATGCAGGTCGGCGCCGTGCCGGTGCTTCCCTATGCGCCGCCGGGGTCCGCCGATCTCGCGGCGCCCGTCGCGGAAGCGGCGAAGGGCGCAGCCGCCGTGCTCCTCGCCAATCACGGGCCGGTGGTCTCGGCAAAGACCTTCCGCGGCGCGGTGATGGCGGCGGAGGAACTGGAGGAGACGGCGAAGCTGATCCTCCTCACCCGCGACATGAAGGTGCGGCAGCTCTCGCCGGCAGCGGTCGCCGAGCTGCAGAAGCGGTTCAAGTAGGGGGCGGGCGATGGCGGGTAAGGCGCGGATCGGCATCATCGGCGCAGGCTGGTGGGCGGTGGTCAACCACATCCCGGTCCTCCAGAAGATCGCCGATTGCGAGGTGGTCGCCGTCAACCGCCTCGGCAAGGGGGAACTCGCCGAGGTCCAGGCGAAGTTCGGCATCGCGCAGGGCTTCGAGGATTATCGCGAGATGCTCGACCGCGTGCCCATGGACGCGGTGGTGATCTCCTCGCCGCACACGCTTCACTACGAGCAGGCCGCGGCGGCACTACAGAAGGGCTGCCAAGTCCTCGTCGAGAAGCCGCTCACCACCAACTCCGCCGATGCGCGCGCCCTCGTCGCGCTCGCCGACCGCGTCGGCCGGCAGATCGTCGTGCCCTATGGCTGGAACTTCAAGCCGTGGACCGAGCAGGCGCGCCAGCTCGCGACCCGGGTCGGCCGGATCGAGCATGTCGTCCTGCAGATGGCGAATGCGCTCGAGGACCTCTTCGCCGGCCAGCCGATGAGGGAGACGGAGGGCGCCATGTTCCGCCCGCCGGCCTCGACCTGGGCCGATCCGAAGCGTGCCGGCGGCTTCGGCTGGGGCCAGCTGGTGCACGCCCTCGGCCTCCTCTTCCGCGTCGCCGACCTTGCGCCGGAGGAGGTCTTCGCGATCACCGGCCAGTCGCCCGCCGGCGTCGACTACTATGACGCGGCCGCGGTCCGCTTCACGGGTGGCGCCACCGGTGCCGTCTCGGGCTCGGCGACGCTGCCGAAGGGCCGGCCGGTGCAGATCGATCTCCGCATCTTCGGGTCGGAGGGGATGCTCCTCGTCGACATCGAGCGCGAACGCATCGAGCTCCGCCGCCGCGACGGTGCCGACACGGTCATCCCGCTGAAGCCGGGCGACGGCGCCTATACCTGCGAGGAGCCGCTCGCAGTGCTGGTCGACATCGCGCTCGGCCGGGAGACGCTCAACGGCGCGCCGGGCATCGTCGGCCAGCGCGCGGTCGAAGTCCTCGACGCGATGTACCGCTCGGCCGCCTCGGGGAAGATGGAGAGAGCATGAGCAAGGACCTGCGCCAGGGCGGCATCGACCGCCTGACGGTCGAGGACATCATCAAGCCCGGCTTTTCGACGCCGTGGGACGCGCCGACCATCCCGCCCTTTCCCTTCACCTTCCGCAATGTCGAAGTGCTGACGCTTGCGTGGCGGACGACGGAAGAGGCGGTGGCGCGCATCCTGCCGCCGCCGCTCGAGCCGGCGAGCGACGTGGTGCTCGCCCATATCTACAAGATGAACGACACGGAATGGCTCGGGCCCTATGGCGAGTCGAACGTGTCGGTCGGCTGCCGCCTGCCTGCGGAGAACCTCGCCGGCTCCTATTCGCCCTATCTGGTGCTCTCCTCCGACGTCGGCGTCACCCATGGCCGCGAGGTGCATGGCCAGCCGAAGAAGCTTGGGCTCCCGAAGCTCGAGTTCCGCGGCGACCTCGTCGTCGGCACGGCGGAGCGGAACGGCATCGACGTGATCACCGGGACCATGGCCTACAAGCAGCGCCGCGACACGCTCGCGACGCTGTCGCAACATTTCGACTTCGCCGAGAACATCAACCTGAAGGCGGTCGACCATATCGACGGAAGCCCGGCCATCCGCCAGCTGACCGCGCGGCGCCTCGCCGAGGTCACCGTGCACGAATGCTGGAGCGGGCCCTGCACGGTCGAGCTCCGGCCCAATGCGCAGGTGCCGGTCTTCCGCCTGCCGGTCATCGACATGCTCGACGGATTCCACTGGCGCGCCGACTTCACGCTGCAGCCGGGGCGCATCGTCCACGATTATCTGGGAGAGAAGGAATGGCCGGCTACGCCTGGGTCCTCGAAGTCCGTCCGGGCTACGAGGAGGAATACAAGAAGCGGCACGACGAGATCTGGCCGGAGATGGTCGAAGCGCTGAGGGCGGCGGGCATCCGCAACTACAACATCTTCCGCCACGGCCTGACGCTGTTCGGCTATTTCGAGACCGACGATCTCGACCGGACCATCGCCGCACTCGCCAGGGATCCCGTCGATCGGCGCTGGGGCGAGATGATGGCGCCGATCATGAAGATCGAGGTCGATCCGCAGCGCAACTTCCCGTTCCTGCTGCCGAAGCAGTTCTACATGGCGTAGGCTAGCCTACTCCGCCGCCGTCGCGACCGGCGGCGCGGCGGGCACGGCGCGGGTGACGCTGAAGACCTTGAGCTCGCCGGTCTTGCCCTTCACCTTGATCGGGTCCATGGCGGCGAGGTCGAAGCCGCTCCGGTCGGCGAGGTGGGTCGCTACCGAATCGGAAATGATCGTCTGGCGCGCCTTGGCGTAGGAGCAGAGGCGGGCGGCGAGGTTCACATGGTCGCCGACCACCGTGTAGTCCATGCGCTGCTTGGCGCCCATGGCGCCCATGATGACCTCGCCCATGTCGACGCCGATGCCGATGTCGAGCTTCCACTCGTCGTGCTCGGCGGCGAGCTCGATCATCACGTCCTGGATGGCCAGCGCGCAGGCGGTCGAGTCGCGCGCCATGTCGGCGCCGTGGAAGATCGCCATGATCTGGTCGCCGACATATTTGTCGATGTCGCCGTGATGGGTCGAGACGATGTCGGCCATGCGCTGGAAGTAGTAGTTGAGCACGTCGACGACCATGGCCGGATCGCGCGATTCCGAGAAGGCCGTGTAGCCGCGGATGTCGGCGAAGAGGATGGCGACCTCGCGGCGCTCGCCGCCGAGCTTGACGCCATCCGAATCCGATTTCTGGATGGCGGCCATGGTGCCGCCGGAGACGAACTTCGCCAGCTGGAAGCGCTCGTTGATCTGCACGATCATGGTGTTGATGCGGCCGGCGAGGTCGCCGATCTCGTCGCGCGAGGTGACGCCGTCGACACGGGCGCGGAAATTGCCCTTGCCGACCTCGGTCGCCGCCTCGCCGATCCTGAGGATCGGCCGCGAGATGCGGAAGGCGAAGACCAGGGCGCCGATCGCCGCCGCGGCCAGCCCGACGGCGAGCCAGAGCCCGAGGCTCCGGATCATCTGCCCGACGGCGAAATAGGCATTGGCCTCGGTCTTCTCGGTGAGCGCCGCCCAGCGGAACGACTGCGGGAAGGAGAAGGCGCCGAGCATCGGCGTGCCATCCGGCCGGTCGTAGGTCTCGGCCGAGGTGACCGGCGCCGAGACCGCGAGGAGGCCCATTGCGTCCCTGGCCAGCGGGCTCGCCGAGAGGTCCGCCTGCTTCGAATCGAGGACGGTGTGGCCGGTCGCGTCGATCAGCGTGATCGTGCCGGTGCGCTGGAAGGGGTGTCCGGCGACGAGGCCGCGGATGCGGCCGAGGTCGATGCGCGCCGAGAAGACCGCACGCGCATTGGCGATGGGCGATTGCAGCGGCAGCATCACCGTAGCCAGCCATTTGTCGGCCTCGGGTATGTAGCTGACGGTGACCGCGCGCCAGTCGCCCTTCTTCAGGAAGGCGGCGGCGTCCTCCGGCGGCGTGCGCAGTATCGTCACCGGGGCGAGGCCCTTCGCCAGGAGGTCGTTGGCGAAGGCGTCCTGCGTCACGACCAGCGGCAGCTTGCCGCCCTCGATGGTGATCTGCAGGGCGACGATGTCCTTCAGGTCGGCAATGCCGTGGGTGAGCAGCGAGATCTTTTCCTGGATGCCGAGGCCCTGCTCGTCGACGGCGTTGCGGACGAGGATCAGCGGCGCCATCCAGGCATGCTCGAATATGTCGTCGATCTCGTCGGTCACCTGGCGCGCGGTGGTGACCAGCTGGTCGTTGGCCGAGCTCTTCATCTCGTCGCGGGCAATGCGGATGAGCGACTGGCCGGCAATGAGGAGAGGAATGATCGCGATGACGATCGCGAACAGGAGAAGCTTGTTGCGAAGGTTCAACCGCGGCAGGGTCATCCCCGGCTCCGGGCGCGGAAGTTACGGCCTTTGTCGCGCGTGAATGTGCACCGTAGTCGAAGCCGTGCCGCATGCAAGGCCGCTCGTGTCCGAGACGGTCAGCGTCACCGGATAGTCGCCCTCCGCCAGGAAGGTGTGGCGCACCCGCTCGCCGAGCTCGCTCGACCCGTCGCCGATGGTCCAGCTATGGGCCAGCGCCTCGCCATCGGGGTCCCACGAGGCTGAGCCGTCGAGGAGCACCGCGTCGTTGGCGCCGCCGATGAAGACTTCGCGGTCCTTGCCGGCATCGGCCACCGGCGGCGCGTTCACCGCCACCATGGCCTCGTCGGTGACCGAGGAGCAGGTCGAGCCGGCATCGTCGGTGACAGTGAGCTTCACGCCGTAGGTGCCGGGCTTGGCGAAGGCGTGCCGGACTTTCTCGCCATCGAGCAGCGCGCCGTCGCCGAAGTCCCAGCGGTAGCGAATGAGCTTGCCGTCGGCATCCGCGGATCCGGAAGCATCGAACGTGACCGCCGAGCCGGGGCAGGCGCGCTGGTCGGGGCCGGCATCGGCATGCGGCGGCTGGTTGACGTGGATCATGCCGGTCACCAATTGCCGGCTGTTGGCGAGGCCCCTGCCGTCATCCTCGAGGAGGCCGAGGCTGTAGCGGCCGGGTTTCAGGTAGGCGTGGGCGGCATCGGCGGTAGCGGCCGTCGCGCCGTCGCCGAAGCTCCAGGCGTAGCTCGCGGCATTGCTGCCCGCCTTCCAGGCGACCCGTTCGCCGACGCAGGCGACCGCCGGCCCGCTGATCGCCGGCGCCGGCGGCGGGTTCACGGTGACCTTCACCCCGGCGCTCGCCACCGAATTGGCGAGGCCGGCGCCGTCATCGACGGTGAGCTTCGCCGCGTAGGTGCCGGGCGCGCGGTAGCGGTGGGCAGCGTGGATTCCGTCCGCCTTCTCGCCGTCGCCGAAATCCCAGTGATAGGCGTTGATGGCGCCATCGGCGTCGTGGGAGGCGGAGGCGTCGAAGACCGCCTCCTGGTCGACCGCCACGGCGCGATCGGCGCCGGCATCGGCGACCGGCGGGGCGTTGATGGTGATGAGGTGGCGGGCGGAGACCTCGCGGCAGGCCGGCGCTTCCGAATCGCTCGCCAGCGTGAGCGCCACCTGGTAGGTGCCGGGCTTCGCGTAGCGGTGGCTCGCCGTCGCGCCTTCGGCGCCGGTGCCGTCGCCGAAGTCCCAGTGCCAGCCGGTGATCCTGCCGCTCTCGGTGGTCGAGGCAGTGGCATCGAAGCCGGCATCGTCGCCGAGCGGCAGCGCCGCCGGTGCCTTGATCACGGCGACGGGGCCGGCGATCACGCGCACCGCGATCTCGGCGGTGGAGGCGGAATCGCAGATGCCGATCTTCTCGCCCTCTATGCGCAGGAATGCCCGATAGGTGCCGGCCTTGTCGTAGATGTGCGAGGGCTTCTCGCCGCCGCCGACCGCGCCGTCGCCGAAGTCCCAGGCATAGCTGTTGACGACGCCGTCGACGTCGGTCGAGGCGGAGCCATCGAAGACCGTCTCGGTGCGGGCGCAGGCCAGGATGCTCGCCGGCGCGCGGGCAATCGGACCCTGGTCGACGCGGATCGCGATCTGCGCCGAGGCGCTGTCATTGGCGAGGCCCGAATCGTCCTTGACCGTCAGCGTCACCGGATAGGTGCCGCCCTTCAGGTAGGTCTTGGTCGGATTGACGATGTCGGCGCCGGTCCCGTCGCCGAACGTCCAGGCATATTTGAGGACGCTGCCTTCCGGATCGCGCGACTTCGACCCGTCGAGGACGACGATGTCGCCGGTGCAGACGCGCTTGTTCTCGCCGGCCACCGCGACCGGCGGGCGGTTGATGCGGACCGAGATCGCGGCGGTCGCGGCCGCATTGGCGAGGCCGGTGCCGTCATCGACGGTGAGGATCACCGGATAGGTGCCGCCGGCGGCATAGGTATGGGCGATGACCGGCCCGCTGCCGGTGGCGCCGTCGCCGAAATTCCAGGCATAGGCGAGCGGGTTGCCATCGGCATCGACCGATTTCGTGCCGTCGAAGGTGACGGTCGAGGAGGCCGTCACGATGTCCGGGCCGGCATCGGCCACCGGCTGGTGGTTGACGGTGATGGTCACCGCGTCGGTGGCGAGCGCATTGGCGGCGCCGCTGTCGTCGGTCACCGTCAGGCGCGCGGTATAGACGCCGGGCTCCCTGAAGGTGCGCGTGACCTCCCTGCCTTCCAGCGGCTCGGACTGGTCGCTGAAGTCCCAGCGGTAGCCGATGATCTTGCCGTCGGTGTCATAGGAGCCGGCGGCGGAGAGATGGATCTCGGCGCCGGGCACGGAGGCGATTGCGGCGCCGGCATCGGCGACGGGTTGAGCGTTGATGAAGACGCTGGTCTCGGACCAGTCGACGGCGGCGGGCTGGCCGGTATTGTCGGCGACCTTCAGGCGGACGGCATAGGTGCCGGGCTTCTGGAAGGCGTGGCGCGCCATCTTGCCGGTCGCCGTCGTCCCGTCGCGGAAATCCCAGTCATATTCGGCGATCGAACCGTCGGGATCGAGCGAGCGGCCGGCATTGAAGGTGAGCGCCTCGCCCGGCGCGCCGACGAGGTCGGGTCCGGCATCGGCGATGGGCACCGCGTTGACGATGACGGTAAGATGGTCCTCGGCGGTGTTGCGGATGGTCTTCGAGGCATCGGTGACGACGAGCTTCACGTCATAGGTGCCCGGGCGGTCATAGACGTGCTTCGGTTTCGGGCCGTCGCCGGTCTTGCCGTCGCCGAAATCCCAGGCATAGAGCGAAATGCTGTCGTCCTTGTCGCTGGAGGCCGAGCCGTCGAACTGGACCTCGCTGGCAGTGACCAGCTGGTCCGGTCCGGCGACCGCCACCGGCGGCTCGTTGACGCGCACGCTGGCGGCGTCGGAGACGGTCTTCGTCCGGGTGCCGGAATCGTCGGTGACCGTGAGGGTCGCGGTATAGGTGCCGGACCTGGCGTAGGCATGGGTGACCGTGGCGCCCGATGCCCTGGCGCCGTCGCCGAAGTCCCATTCATAGGCAACGAGCCTGCCGTCGCGGTCGAGGGAGCGTGTGCCGTCGAAGGTCAGTGCCTCGGCTATGGCGCCGGAAAGGTCCGGACCGGCATTCGGTACCGGCGGGTCGTTGACCGTGACGAAGAGGTGATCCTCGGCCGTGTTGCGGATGGTCTTAGAGGCATCGGTGACGGTGAGCTTCACGTCATAGATGCCGGGCTTCGCAAAGGCGTGGCTCGGCTTCGGTCCTTCGGCCTTCCCGCCGTCGCCGAAATCCCACTGGTAGAGCGCGATGCTGTCGTCCTTGTCGCTCGATGCCGAGCCGTCGAAGAAGGTCTCCTCGCCGATGGCGACACGCTGGCCGGGCCCGGCGGCCGCCACCGGCGGCTCGTTGACGCGCACCCTGGCGGTATCGGAGACCGACTTCGTCGCCGTGCCGGAATCGTCGGTGACGGTCAGCGTCGCGGTATAGGTGCCGGACTTGTCATAGGCGTGGGTCACCGTGGCGCCTGACGCCCTGGCGCCATCGCCGAAGTCCCAGTCATAGGCGATGAGCTTGCCGTCGCGGTCGAGAGAATGGCTGCCGTCGAAGGTGAGCACCTCGTCGATCGCGCCCGAGAGATCCGGGCCGGCATTCGGCACGGGCGGGTCGTTGACCGTGACGAAGAGGTGGTCCTCGGCGGTGTTGCGGATGGTCTTCGAGGCATCGGTGACGATGAGCTTCACATCATAGATGCCGGGCTTGGCATAGGCGTGGCTCGGCTTCGCGCCCTCGGCGGTCGCGCCGTCGCCGAAATCCCACTGGTAGAGCGCGATGCTGTCGTCCTTGTCGCTCGATGCCGAGCCGTCGAAGAAGGTCTCCTCGCCGATGGCGACGCGCTGGTCGGGGCCGGCGGCGGCGACCGGCGGCTCGTTGACGCGCACCTTCAGCGTGTCGGAGACGCTCTCGGTCTTCGTCCCGGAATCGTCGGTGACCGTGAGGGTCACCGTATAGGTGCCCGACTTCTCGTAAGCGTGGGTGACCTTCCCCCCGCTTGCCTTCGCCCCGTCGCCGAAGTCCCATTCATAGGCGGTGATCCGGCCGTCACGGTCGAGCGAGGCGCCGCCGTCGAAGGCCAGCACCTCGGCAATCGCGCCGGACTGGTCGGCGCCGGCCTCGGGCACCGGCGGGTCGTTGACGATGACGGTGAGCTGATCGTCGGCGCCGCTATTGGCGACATTGGAATCGTCGGCGACGTGGAGCTTCACCGCATAGGTGCCGGCCTTCTCATAGGCGTGCTTCGCGACCTGTCCGGTTGCGGTGGCGCCGTCGCCGAAGTCCCAGGCATAGGCGCTGATCGAGCCGTCGGGATCGGAGCTCGCGCTTGCGTCGAGCGTGGTCTCCTCGCGAACCGCGATGCGGCGGTCGGCGCCGGCATCGGCGACCGGCGGGGCGTTGACGCGCACGGTGAACTGCTCGCTCGCCGTATTGCAGGGATGGCCGGAATCGTCGGTCACCTTGTGGGTGACGGTATAGGTGCCGGGCTTCGCCCAGGCATGCTCGACCCGGTCGCCGGTCGCCGACTGGCCGTCGCCGAAGTCCCAATCGTTCCGCGCCACCTTCCACTTGCTGGCGGTCGAGGGCGTTCCGTCGAAGGCGACCGTCTCGCCGGCGCCGAAGGAGATGCGCTTGTCAGACTTCGCGACGGGCGGGCGCTTGACGAAGACGGGGAGCGCCCTGGCGGCGCCGTTGCCGAAGAGCGGGCTGCCATCGGTCACTTCGAGGATGGCGGTGTAGTGCCCGTCCTCGGCATAGTCATGGGTCACGCTCGGACCGGTGGCGGTCGTGCCGTCGCCGAAGCGCCAACGGAGGGCGAGCGGGGCGCCCTCCGGGTCGCTCGAGAGGCCGCCGGCAAAGCGCACGCTGGTGCAGCTTCCCATGGAATCCTGGAGCGCGACGGCCTGCGGCCGCGCGTTCAGCGGCAGGATGCGCGGCGGCAGCACGAAGGGGAGGAGCTTGCCGTCCTCTCCGATGACATAGAAGGTCGTGTCGTTCGGATATTCGCGGCCGCCGGAAATGGTGAGGGCTGCTTCCGTCGTATCGGCGGGCAGCTCGACCGTGGTCTCCTTCCAGTCGCCCTGGCCGGAGGCGACGAGCGGATAGGTGACGAACCTGGTGTCGAGGTTCACCGTGCCGAAGGCGGCGTCGAAATTGCCGACCTTCACCTCCTTCGTTCCAGGCGGGACGAGGAACTTCACCTCGGTCAGCACGCCGCGGCTCGGCATGCGCACGGTCGGCGAATAGGAGAAGACCTGCAGGCCGGCGGGCGCGACATTGGCGTCGGCGGCCGTGCTCATGGTGACGTCGAAGACGTTGCCGTTGACGCCGGTCAGCGCATCGACGAGCAGGCGGAAGACGATGCGGTCGCCGGCCGGCGTGCCCTGGCCGGGATCGAGCTCGGCGATGGTCTGCCAGGTATCGTCCACCTTGCGGTCGCGGCGGAAGGTCTTCTCGCCGAGAAGCGTGCCGGCGGTCATCTCGTCCTTCGACAGTTCCTGCGGCCCGGCCGCGCCCGGCACGAAGGCGCCCGGCCCGCCGAAGACGGCGAAGCGGGTCGCCGTGGTCAGGTAGCGCTTGTCGACCTGGTCATGGGCGCCGCCGGTATCGGGATCGAAGACGCGCAGGTAGAGCTTGCCCGCGGTCGCCGCCGGCACGCTCAGATAGATCACCTGGTGGTGGTCGTTGTCGCCCTGCTTCGGCGTCGCCCATTTGCCGTAGTTGATGAGCGCCGGCGCGTCGCCGGGCGTGTCGGCGCCGGTGGCAGGGGCCACGGCTGCGAGGAGGACCAGACCGGCGGCGAGGGACTTACGCATATTGACCAGGATCCGTTGGTTGTCGCGGTCGCTACTGGATGTCGAAGACCTTGCGGTTGCCGGCATCGTCTTCGAGCTCGATTCGGCTGAGGCGGGCAAAAGGTATGTCGTCGGCGGGCACCTGCAGCGTGCCCTGGTAGAGCTTCGCCGGACGGTTGTAGCGAAGGTATCCGGTGTAGGTCTTGTCGCCTGCGGTGACGGTGACCGGCGCCGCCTTGGCGAGACCGGAGGCGTCCTCGGCGACGACCTCCACGGTCAGCGCCGGCACGCCGCCATTGGCGCCGATCGCCATGGCGGTGGAGACGAGCTTGGGCGGGTCGGCGTCGAGCTTCACGCTCGACTTGTCGAGGGTGACGTTGCCGGCGACGTCGGTGGCGGTCAGCTCGATGAGATTGTCGCCGGCGACAAGCGTGACGATCTCGTCGAAGCGTCCGTCCCGCAGCGCGACCGGCCTGCCGTTGATCGAAAGGGTCGCGCCCGGCTCGGTGCGGCCGGCGACGTGGAGCGCCGTCTCCGAGGTGAGCTGCGGCAGGAACTCGTCGAGCGTGATTTCCGGCGGCGTGCGGTCGGCGGTGGCGGTGAAGTCCTCGGTCGTCGTGAAGCCCGAGGGCGCGATCACGGCGAAGGTGAGCTTGCCGCCTTCGCCGGCGACCGGCACGTTGACGTGGAAGATGCCGCCGGCGTCGGCAACGGCGGAAGCGCGCACGGCGGCGCCGTCGCGAATCTCGATGGCCGCGTTCGGCGTCGTCCGGCCGGCGAGCGAGAGCGTGTCGCTGCTGGTGACGAAGTGGAGCGGGGCGATCGCCTTGACCGTCGCATCGAAGGCGACGAGCGAGGCCTCGTCGGGCGTGTAGGTGAAGAGGCGTTCGCGCGTGGTCTTGTTGCCGGCCGGATCGGTGGCGACGAGGGTGAGCCGGTTGGCGCCTTCGGCCGCGGTGAGCGCGACGCCGTAGGTGCCGTCCTTGCCGATCGGGACGGCGGCGCCGTTCACGGTCAGCGTGGCGCCGGGCTCGCTCTCGCCGGTCACCTCGACCTCGGCCTTCCTCAGGATCGCGCCCTCCGCCGGCGCGTCGATCTTGAGGAAGGGCGGGGTGTCGTCGGGCGAGACGGTGAAGCGGTGGACCGGGCTGCGCGCGCCGGGCAGGCCGAACTGGTCGAGGGCGGAGACGCGCCAGTAATAGTCGCCGACCGGCAGCGGCCCGACCTTGTCCTTGGTGCCGTCGAGGCCGAAGCCGTTGGCGACCACCTTCTCGAAGCGCTGGTCGGCGGCGACTTCCAGCCAGTAGCCGGCGGCGCCGTCGACCGGCCCCCAGGCGATCTCCGGCTCGGTCACGAAGACCGGGCCTTCGTTCGCTGGCGCGAGCGGGGCCGGTGCCGGCAGGACCGCCACGGCCTCGCGGGGCTTGGCGCCCTTGCCGACGATGGTGCCCTCGTTCCTGCCGAGGATGACCTGGTCGCCGCCGGCGGAGACCTTGACGACCTTGTCGTCGTAATTGGTGAACTTGGCGCCGCCCTTGCCGTTCGACACCCAGAAGTCGCCGGAATCGATGCTTGCCGAGACCTGAGGTATGTCGACGGTGAACTTCGTCCGGTCCTTGTCATCGTTGAGGACGGCGTAGAAATCGCCTTCGACGAGGCTCACCTTCGCCTCCTGCGTCTTCTGCAGCGGGTCGAAGCGCATCTCCTTGATGATGGCATTGGAATTGGCGTTGAGCCGCAGCCGGCTGGCGTCGCGGAAGGTGATCTGCGCGGTCGAGTCGGAAAGGGTGCGCACCTTCTCCTCCTCGATCAGCACGGCGCGGAGGGCGAGGTCGCGCCAGGACAGGTCTTCCGGCCGCTGGCCCTCGACATTGCCGGCGCGGTCGGAGACGAGGGCCTCGGCGGCGATGTCGCGCTGCGCCTCGGCCTTGGTGAGCGCCGTCACCGCCTCCTCGAAGGAGGCGAGCGCCAGCTCCTTCGTCGCGGTCCATTGCCGGGCAAGACGCTGGACGAGGGCCTTCTCATGCAGGTCGACGGCGCGGCCGATCTCGTCCGGCGCGAAGATCTGGGCGCCGGCGGCATTGGCCTTCTGGATCTGGCCGAGGGCCTCGATCAGCGCCTTGTTGGCCGACGAGATCTCGTTGACCGGGATCGTCAGCTCCATGCCGGGATGGAGATCGGCGACGGAGTGGATGCCCGAGCTCTTCAGGATTTCCGGCCAGAGGTCGGGGTCGCTCAGGTACTTGTCTGCAACCTCGCGGATGGTCTGGTCGCTGCCGATCACGACGGTGATCGTCTCTTCCGCCGCGCGCGCAAGCGTCGCCGGGCCGACCGCGGTTGTGGTAATCACCGCGGAGACCAGGAGATTCAGTGCCGCCCTGCATATCCCGCGGAGCATGGACACAACCAAAAATTGTCAATCTTGCCCGTATGTATGCGATGCAAGCATGACGCCATGACGAAAGCCAGATGAATCCGCAACCATCGATGGTGATGGTGAAGGCAGTGGCCCAGGGCCGAGCTCAGCGCTGGGCCTCCCGCCAGTCGGCAGCGACGTGGAAGGGCGCATTGGAGGGCGCGAGCGGGGTGCGGCCGAGGATAAGGTCGGCGGCCTTCTCGCCGATCATGATGGTCGGGGCATTGAGGTTGCCGTTGGTGATGCGCGGCATGATCGAGGAATCGACCACGCGCAGCCCCTGGGTCCCGAGCACGCGGGTGGCGGGATCGACCACGGCGCCGGGGTCGCCGGGCGCGCCCATCCTCGCGCTGCCGCAGGGGTGGAAGGCGCTCTCGACGCGCTCGCGGATGAAATCGTCGATGGCCGCGTCGCTGGTGACGCCGGCGCCGGGCTGGATCTCACGGCCGCGATAGGGGTCGAAGGCGGACTGCCGGAAGAGCTCGCGGGTCAGCCGCACGCAGGCGCGCATCTCCTCCCAGTCCTCGGCCACGCTCATGTAGTTGAAGCGGACGCGCGGCGCCTCGCGCGGATCGGCAGAGCGGAGCGTCACCGCGCCCCGGCTCTTCGAGCGCATGGGCCCGACATGGGCCTGGAAGCCATGCTCGGAGGCGAGCTTGTTGCCGTCATAGTCGGCGGCAAGCGGTACGAAATGGTACTGGATGTCAGGATATTCGATGCCGGCCCGGCTGCGGATGAAGGCGCCGGCCTCGAAATGGTTGGTGGCGCCGAGGCCGCCATGGGTGAGCAGCCAGGTGGCGCCGATCTGGCCGCGGGCGAAGAGGCCGAGCGAGGAATAGAGCGTGATCGGCAGCTTCGAGGCGAACTGGAAATAGAACTCCAGATGATCCTGGAGGTTGGCGCCGACGCCCGGCCGGTCGGCGACGACCGCGATGCCGTGCCGGCGGAGCTCCTCTCGGGGCCCGATGCCGGAGAGCTTCAGGAGCTGCGGCGAATTGATCGGCCCGGCGGAGAGGATCACCTCGCGCGTTGCGGTGGCGACATGCTCGTCCTCGCCGATCCGGTAGCGGACGCCGGTCGCGCGCGTCCCGTCGAGGACGATGCCGGTGACCAGTGCATGGGTGACGAGACGCAGGTTCGGCCGGCGCAGGGCGGGCTTCAGGTAGGCGTTGGCCGTGCTCGCCCGGCGGCCGTGCTCGACGGTCATGTCGAGGCGGCCGAAGCCCTCCTGGCGATAGCCGTTGAGGTCGGCGCTCTCGGCATAGCCCGCCTGCCGGCCGGCTTCGATGAAGGCGCGGTAGAGCGGGTTGGTGAGCGCGCCATAGCGCGTGCCGAGCGGGCCGGCATCGCCGCGATATTCGTCGCCGCCCTCGGCGCGGTGCTCGGCCCGGCGGAAATAGGGGAGCACGTCGCGATAGGCCCAGTTGCGCGCGCCCATCTCTTCCCACGCGTCGAAATCGAGAGCGTGGCCGCGCACGTAGACGAGGCCGTTGATGGAGGAGGAGCCGCCGATCACCTTGCCGCGCGGCAGGTTGAGCATGCGGTTGCCGAGATGGGGCTCGGGCTCGGTATGGTAGCCCCAGTTGTAGCGCGAACTGTTCATCGGAATCGACAGCGCGCTCGGCATCTGGATGAAGACCGAGCGATCCGAGCCGCCATATTCCAGCACCAGGACGCGATTCTTCGGATCCTCGCTGAGCCGCGCCGCGAGCACCGACCCGGCGGACCCGGCGCCGACGATGATGAAGTCGTAGGCGTCGGTCATGGGATGCGTGCCCCGTCGCGGCCGTCACGCGCCCCCTCCACCGGCTTCGCCGGTCCCCCTCCCCCGTAAACGGGGGAGGAACCTCCCTCACCTGGCGCGCGATCTGGTTCCTCCCCTGCGAAGCGGGGGAGGGGGACCATGCGAAGCATGGTGGAGGGGGCGCCCACTTCCCGGCCCATCATCAATACGGCGCCGCCACCGGCGCGAGGCCGACATAGACGCTCTTCAGCTGCGAATAATGTTCGATCGCCGCCTTGCCGTTCTCGCGCCCGAGACCGGAGCGCTTGGCGCCGCCGAAAGGCAGCTCGATCGGCGTCACGTTGTAGTGGTTGATCCAGCAGGTGCCTGCTTCCAGCCGCGCGATGACGCGGTGGCCGCGCGTCAGGTCTTTCGTGAAGAGCCCGGCGGCGAGGCCGTATTCCGTGGCGTTCGCCCGCGCCACGACTTCGTCCTCGCCGTCGAAGGCGAGCACGGTCATCACCGGCCCGAAGATCTCCTCGCGCACGATCGCCATGTCGTCGCTGCAGCCGTCGAAGACGGTCGGCTCGACGAAGAAGCCGCCGGCGAGCGCCCTGTCCTTCGGGCGTCCGCCTCCGGCGAGCACGCGGGCACCCTCGGCGCGCCCTTTCTCGATGTAACCGAGGACCTTCTCCATGTGCTCCTTCGAGATCAGCGCGCCGACCTGCGTCTGCGGGTCGAGGGGATCGCCGACCACCATCCTCGCGACCCGGGCGACGAGCTTCGAGAGGAACGTGTCCTTGACGCTACGCTCGACGAAGACGCGGGTGCCGTTGGAGCAGACCTCGCCGGCGGAATAGAAATTGGCGAGGAGCGCGCCGGATACGGCGTCGTCGAGATCGGCATCGGCGAAGACGATGAGCGGCGACTTGCCGCCGAGCTCGAGTGTGACGTGCTTCAGGGTCGGCGCGGCATCGGCCATCACCGCCTTGCCGGTCGCGACCTCGCCGGTCAGCGAGACCTTGGCGATGGCGGGATGGCGCGTCAGCAGGCGGCCGGTATCGGCGAAGCCCTGGACGACGTTGAAGACGCCCGCCGGCAGCCCGGCCTCGGCGAAAATCTCGGCGAGCTTCGGCGCGCTGAGCGGGGTCAGCTCCGCCGGCTTGAAGATCATGGCATTGCCGCAGGCAAGCGCCGGCGCTGCTTTCCAGCAGGCGATCTGCAGCGGATAGTTCCAGGCGCCGATGCCGGCAACGATCCCAAGCGGCTCGCGGCGGGTATAGCCCATGGCCGAAGGCCCGAGATCGATATGCTCGCCCGCAAGGCCGCCGGCGAGGCCGGCGAAATATTCGAGGCAGTCGGCGCCGGATATCACGTCGACGACGCTCGTCTCCTGGATCGGCTTGCCGGTGTCGAGCGTCTCCAGCCGGGCGAGCTCGTCGTTGCGGGCGCGGAGCAGGTCCGCAGCGCGCTTCATCACGCGGCCGCGCTCGAGCCCGGTCATCGCCGCCCATTTCGCCTGGCCGGCGCGGGCGGCCTCCACCGCGCGCTCGATCTCCGCCGGTCCGGCCATCTCGACCTCGGCGAGCACCGCGGCGGTCGCCGGGTTGACGGTCGTGAACGTCTTTGCCCCGGCGGCAGCGACATAGGCCCCGCCTATGTGGTTCAGCACGCGCCGGCCGTCGCGCGCCGGGCGCGGGGCGGGGACCCTGCCGGCCGCCGCGATCTCGCTGTCGACATAGGTGCCCGCGATGGCGCGGGCGGCGCGGCTGTCGGTCTCGGGCGGCGAGGAAAGGGCAGCCCGCAGCCAAAGTCCGTCGATGAGCGCGGCCAGGCCGACGGCGATGCGTGTCGCCTCGCCGGCGGGCACGATCTGCCGGAGCGCGTGCCTGAGGTCGGAGAGCATGCGCCGCTGGTACACGGTCTGCACGCGCTTCAGGCGCTTCGAATGGATCACCTCGCCCCAGAAGGCCAGCCAGACGCTGCAGGTGCGGGCGTCGAACTCCTCCGGCGCCAGCGTCGCCTCGATCACCGCCTGGACGCGCTCGCGCGGCGAGCGGGCCGCCTTCAGCCGGGCCGATACGGCCGTGGAAAGCCGCGCCGACAAGGTGCGCAGCGTCGCCTCGAGGAGCCCGTCCTTGTCCTCGAAATAATGGGCGATCAGCCCGGGGGAGAGCTTCGCACGCTGGCCGATGGAGGCGAGCGTGGTGGCGGAGAAGCCTGCCTCCGCCATGGTCTCGATGGTCGCCTCGATGAGCTGCCGGCGGCGGATGTCCTCCGGTTCGACACGGCGCATGGTCGGCCTCTTGTTTGATTGATCGGATAATCAATCAGCAAAATACCGGATGCAACAGGTATTCGCGAGCCCTTGCGTGGCGCTCCATTGTGCAGCACGGCATGAAATTCATTCGCCCGTTGAACGATCAATCAGCTACTATTGGCCCGTGGCACCATGCGGCTTGTGAGTTGGGGGCCGAGACGGTTTGTTTGGACTGGGGATCGGCAGGCCGGGCCTGTACGATCCGGGACGAACGGGCGATCAGCAATACAAGGGGAGATTCCTAATGCATCGCATGACCCGCGCGACGGCGGCCTTCGCCATCCTCGCGCTCTCGACCGCCGCGGCCTTCGCCGGCGATTCCGACGCCTGCAAGAAAGTGCGCTTCGCCGATGTCGGCTGGACGGACATCACCTCGACGACGGCGCTCTCGTCGCGCATCCTCGAAGGGCTCGGCTACCAGCCGAGCAACCAGGTCCTTTCGGTGCCGGTCACCTACAAGTCGCTCAGCAACAAGGACATCGACGTCTTCCTCGGCAACTGGATGCCGACCATGGAAGCCGACCGGAAGCCCTATGTCGACGACAAGAGCGTCGAGGTGCTGCCGACCGCCAACCTCGAGGGCGCCAAGTACACGCTCGCGGTGCCGACCTACACCTTCGATGCCGGGCTGAAATCCTTCCAGGACATCGCCAAGTTCAAGGACAAGCTCGCCGGCAAGATCTACGGCATCGAGCCGGGCAATGACGGCAACCGCCTGATCCTCGACATGATCGACAAGGACCAGTTCGGCCTGAAGGGCTTCGAGCTGGTGGAGTCGAGCGAGCAGGGCATGCTCGCCCAGGTCGAGCGCGCCACCAAGCGGAACGAGGACATCGTCTTCCTCGGCTGGGAGCCGCACCCGATGAACTCCAAGTACAAGATGAGCTACCTGTCCGGCGGCGACGACGTGTTCGGCCCGGACTATGGCGGCGCCACCGTCTATACCAACGTGCGCGCCGGCTATGTCGGTGAATGCCCGAACGCCGGCAAGTTCATCACCAACCTCAAGTTCACCCTGCCGATGGAGAACGAGGTGATGGGCAAGATCCTCTTCGACGGCGAGGAAGCGCCGAAGGCGGCCGAGGAATGGCTGAAGGCCAACCCGGATGCGTGGGCCGCCTGGCTCGACGGCGTCACCACCTTCGACGGCAAGCCCGGCCTCGACGCCGTCAAGGCGAGCCTCGGGCTCTGAGGCATGGGCGGGCGGTGATCGTGTTACGCATCAGCGCCCCCTCCACCGCCCTGTGGGCGGTCCCCCTCCCCCGTAAACGGGGGAGGATCCTCCCTCATCACGGACGCGACCTGGTTCCTCCCCTGCGAAGCGGGGGAGGGGGACCATGCGAAGCATGGTGGAGGGGGCGCGGCCTTTCGCCGGCGGGACCGGCACATGCTTGACTGGCTGACCTCGCACAAGCTACCCCTCGGCGTCTGGGTCGCCGCGGCGATCGACTGGATCACCACCAACGCGCAGGGCTTCTTCGACGTCGTCACCCTCGTCCTCGGCGGGGCGCTCGACGGCATCATGGCCGTCCTCCTGTTCATCCCGCCGCTCCTCTTCGTCGCGCTCGCGGCGCTCGGCACCTGGCTCCTGCACCGGTCGATCCCGCTCGCCCTCGGCGTCCTCCTCGGCCTCCTCCTCATCATCAACCTCGGCTTCTGGCAGGCGACCATCGAGACGCTGACGCTGGTCCTCTTCGCCACGATCGTCAGCGTCCTCGTCGGGGTGCCGGTCGGCATCGCGGCGGCCCACCGGCCGTGGCTCTACACGGCCATCCGCCCGATCCTCGACCTGATGCAGACGATCCCGACCTTCGTCTACCTGATCCCGACGCTGATCCTCTTCGGCCTCGGCATGGTGCCGGGCCTGATCTCCACCGTGATCTTCGCGATTCCTGCGCCGATCCGGCTGACCCATCTCGGCATCTCCTCGGTCCCGGCGCAGCTCGAGGAAGCCGGCCAGGCCTTCGGCGCCACCAGGCGGCAGCTGCTCTGGAAGGTCGAACTGCCCTATGCGCTGCCGACCATCATGGCCGGCGTCACGCAATGCATCATGCTCGCCCTTTCCATGGTCGTCATCGCGGCGCTGGTCGGTGCCGACGGCCTCGGCAAGCCGGTGGTGCGCGCGCTCAATACGGTCAATGTCGGCATGGGCTTCGAGGCAGGCCTCGCCATCGTCATCCTCGCCATCCTCCTCGACCGCGTCTGCAAGCGGCCCGAATGGCGGAGCAGGCGCTGATGGCCGCGGTCGAGTTCCGCAACGTCGACATCGTCTTCGGGCAGGCGCTCGCGGGCGCCCTCGCCATGCTCGACCGCGGCGCCGGCCGCGACGAGGTGATCGCGGCGACGCAATGCGTGCCCGGCGCGATCGACGTGAACCTCAAGGTCGAGCGCGGCGAGATCTGCGTGCTGATGGGCCTGTCGGGCTCGGGCAAGTCGACGATCCTGCGCGCCATCAACCGCCTCAACACGGTGGCGCGCGGTTCGGTCTCCGTCGAGTTCGAGGGCCGCCGGATCGACGTCACCACCTGCGATGCGGCGACGCTCCGCGATCTGCGCATGCGCGCCGTCGCCATGGTGTTCCAGCAATTCGCGCTGCTGCCGTGGCGGACGGTGCGGGAGAATGTCGGCTTCGGCCTCGAGATCCGTGGCATGCCGGCGACGGATCGGGCGCGGATCGTCGACGAGAAGCTGGCGCTGGTCGGCCTCTCCGGCTGGGCCGACAAGTTCTCGCACGAATTGTCCGGTGGCATGCAGCAGCGCGTCGGGCTCGCCCGCGCCTTCGCCACCGATGCCGACATCCTCCTCATGGACGAGCCCTTCTCGGCGCTCGACCCGCTGATCCGCGACAAGCTGCAGGACGAACTGCTCGAGCTCCAACGCCGATTGAAGAAGACCATCGTCTTCGTCTCCCACGACCTCGACGAGGCGCTGAAGCTCGGCAACACGATCGCGATCCTCGAAGGCGGGCGCGTGGTGCAGAACGGGACGGCGGAGGACATCCTGCTCCGTCCGGCCAATGCCTATGTGGCCGAGTTCGTGAAGCACATGAATCCGCTGAACGTGCTCCGCGGCACCTCGGTCATGACGCCGGCTTCAGCCTTGCCGCGAGAGGATGGGCACGTGCTCATCGCCGATGGCGCCATCCGCATCCGCGTCGATGCCGAGGAGCGTCCGGTCGGTGCGGTCCTCAACGGGCGCGAGGCGCGCCTCGCCACCACCGATGCCGAGACCGGCGAGCTCACCGCAGCCGATTCCGACATGATCATCGCGCCGGTCGACCTGACGCTCCGCGCCGCCATCGCGCTGAAGAGCCGGACCGAGCACCCGATCCTGCTGGTCGACCAGCTCGGCCGCCTCGCCGGGCTGTGCGGCCACGAGGAGATCTATTCGGGGCTCTTGCGGAGGGACCGGGGGTGACCGCGTCGGGCGCCCCCTCAGTCGGCTTCGCCGACAGCTCCCCCGTAAACGGGGGAGCATCCGGAGAGGCCGCGGATCCTCCCCTGCGAAGCGGGGGAGGGGGACCGCCGAAGGCGGTGGAGGGGGCGCATGAAGGGCGCGACGGCGCCGGGGGCCCTGCCTGATGCGCGCGCCGAAGAAAACCTTTGCCCGGGCGCGTCGGCTGCGCGGAGAGATGAGCCTTCCCGAAGTGCTGCTTTGGCGCGTCCTGCGGGGAAGTCGCGTCGGGGATCTGCGCTTCCGTCGGCAGCATCCGGTGGGACCGTACATTCTCGACTTCTACTGCGCGTCGCATCGACTGGCGGTAGAGGTCGATGGTGCCGGACATGACTTCGGGCAGCGTGCGTTTCATGATGAGCGTCGGGGAGCTTGGCTGAGCCGTCAGGGCGTCCGCATCGTCCGCCTTCGCGCAGCCGATGTCCTCGACGAAGCCAATCTCGATAACGTTGTCGGCGCGATCCTCGTTGCTGCGGGCGCCCCCTCAGTCGGCTTCGCCGACAGCTCCCCCGTAAACGGGGGAGCATCCGGAGAGGCCGCAGGTCCTCCCCTGCGAAGCGGGGGAGGGGGACCGCCGAAGGCGGTGGAGGGGGCGCCGGACGGCCTCCGCAATTCCCAGTCGGCCACCAAGGAACTCACACCATGAACTCAACAGCCCGCGTGGTGGTGATCGGCGGGGGCGTGGTCGGCGTGTCGACCCTCTACCACCTCGCGAAGAAGGGCTGGTCCGACGTCATGCTCCTCGAGCGGAAGGAGCTGACCTCCGGCTCGACCTGGCATGCGGCGGGGCTGCTGCCGCTCTTCAACCTCAGCTACTCGGTCGGCCAGATCCACAAATATTCCGTCGGCCTCTATCAGAAGCTGGAGGCCGAGACCGGGCAGCATGTCGGCTTCCGCCAGGTCAGCAACATCCGCCTCGCCCGCACGAAGGACCGCTTCGACGAGTACATGTACTATGCCGGCGTCGCGCAGACGATCGGCGTCAAGGTCAACATCCTGACGCCGGCCGAGGTCAAGGAGATCTGGCCGCTCTGCGAGACCGATGGCCTCATCGGCGCCATCCAGCATCCCGATGACGGCTACATCCAGCCGGCCGACCTCACCCAGGCGCTGGCGAAGGGCGCGCGCGCCATGGGCGCCGCCATCCATCGCAACACCACCGTCACCGGGATCGATCGCCTGCCGACCGGCGAGTGGCGGGTGCGCACCGACAAGGGCGACGTCACCTGCGAGCACGTCGTCTCGGCCTCGGGCAATTTCGCGCGTCGTACCGGCGCCATGGTCGGGCTCGATGTCCCGGTCATGCCGGTCGAGCACCAGTACATCGTCACCGAGCCGCATCCGGAGATCGTGAAGCGCCGCGCTGCGGGTCTGCCCGAGATGGGCGTGCTCCGTGAATCCGATTCCTCCTGGTACATGCGCGAGGAGAATGGCGGCCTGCTCCTCGGCCCTTACGAGATCGGCGCGCCGGCCTGCTACGTCGACGGGCCGAGCGACGAATCCGAATACGAGCTCTTCCAGGAGGACCTCGACCGGCTGCTACCGCATATCGAGACGGCGATCGCGCGCGTGCCCGCCTTCGGCGAGGTCGGCGTCAAGAAGGTCTATAACGGCGCCATCGCCTATACGCCCGACGGCTCGCCGATTGTCGGCCCGGCCTGGGACGTGCCGAACTTCTGGCTGAACGAGGGCCATTCCTTCGGCGTGACGGCGGCCGGCGGCGCCGGCTGGCAGCTTGCCGAATGGATCGTCGAGGGCGAGCCGACCATCGACATGCTCGGTGTCGATCCGCGCCGCTTCGGTCCCTATGCCTCGCGCGGCTACCTCAAGACGAAGAACGAGGAGGCCTATGCCAAGGTCTTCACCATCCACTATCCGGACGAGGAGCGCACGGCGGCCCGGCCGCTGAAGACCTCGCCGGTCTACGATCGCATGAAGGCCCTCGGCGCGGTCTTCGGCACGGTCTATGGCTGGGAGCGGCCGGGCTGGTTCGCGCCGCCCGGCTATGCGCTCACCGAAGCCGACCTCGCCCGGCCCGACGTCCTCCTCAACGAGAATTTCGCCGAACCCAGGCCTGGCGAGGCGGTGCGCGAGAAATGGAGCTTCCGCCGCTCCAACTATTTCCCCTTCGTCGGCGAGGAATGCCGGAACGTCCACGAGAATGTCGGCATCCAGGACATGTCGCCCTTCGCCAAGGCGATCGTCTCGGGGCCGGGGGCGCGCGACTGGCTTGATTCGATCCTCGCCAACCGCATCCCGAAGAACCGCGGCCGCATCGCGCTCTGCCACCTCTTGACGTCGCGCGGCGGCGTGCGCTCGGAGTTCACGGTCTACGAACGGGCGCCGGGCGAGTTCTATCTCGTCTCCGCCGGCGCGCTCGAGCGCCACGATCACGACGTGCTGCGGAAGCTCCTGCCGGCCGATGGCAGCGTCGCCTTCCGGCCGGTCACCGAGGCACGCGGCGTCCTCGTCGTCGCCGGTCCCAATTCGCGGAAGGTCCTGCAGAAGCTCACCGACGCCGACCTCTCCCACGCCGCCTTTCCGTGGCTGACCGGCCGGCACGTCTCCATCGGGCCGGTGGCGCTCGATCTTCTCCGCGTCAATTTCGTCGGCGAGCTCGGCTTCGAGCTGCACCACCCGATCGAGGTGCAGAACACGCTCTTCGACCTCGTCTGGCAGGCGGGCGAGGAATTCGGCATCCGGCCCTTCGGCATCAAGGCGATGCTGGCGCTCGCCGTGGAGAAGTCCTATCGCCTCGTCGGCCGCGAGCTGTCGATCGAGTACGCGGCTTTCGAATCCGGCCTTGACCGTTTCGTCCATCTGAACAAAGGCCCGTTCCTCGGCAGCGCGGGGCTGACCGCGTGGCGCGAGCGCGGCTTCGCCAACCGCTTCGTCACCCTGGAGGTGCATGGCATCACCGACGTCGATGCGCGCGGCTCCGAGCCGATCCTCCTCGACGGCGAGATGGTCGGGCGCTGCACGTCCGGCGCCTATGGCTGGCGGGTGGGGAAATCGCTGGCGCTCGGCATGGTGCGGCCGGACCTCGGCGAGGTCGGCCAGGAGCTGACCATCCAGATCCTCGGCCAGCCCTACCGGGCTACCGTCATTCCGGAATCGCCCTATGATCCGGACAATCTCGCTCTGAGGAGTTGAAGCCATGACCGCCGCAGAGACCATGCTGCGTGCGCTGCGCGACCGCCGGGAAGGCTATGCGCTGACGCAACCCTTCTATACCAGCGCGGATTTTCATCGCGTCGAGCTCGACCATCTCTTCCACCAGGAATGGATGTTCGCCGGCCATGATTGCGAGGTGGCCAATCCCGGCGATTACTTCACGCTCGTGGTCGGCGACTATCCGCTGATCGTCACCCGCGACAAGGCAGGCCAGCTCCACGCGCATCACAATACCTGCCGGCACCGCGGCTCGCAGCTCTGCGACGCGCCGCGCGGATCGGTGAAGCGGTTCGTCTGCCCGTACCACCAGTGGAGCTACGATCCGGACGGGAGCCTCGTCCGCGCCAAGGCGATGAACCTGCAGCCCTTCGATCCGAAGGAGTTCTCGCTGAGGCCGGCCCATATTGAAAGCGTCGGCGGCTACATCTTCGTCTCGGTCGCGGCCGATCCGCCCGACTTCGCGCCGTTCCGCGACATGGTCGAATCCTATTTCACGCCCTTCGACCTCGCGAACGCCAAGGTCGCCTTCGAGGATCGGATTGAGGAGAACGGAAACTGGAAGCTGGTGCTCGAGAACAACCGCGAGTGCTACCACTGCGCCGGCTCGCATCCCGAACTCTGCCGCACCTTCCCGGAAGCGCCGTCCTTCATGCGCACCACCAACAACCAGGGCGAGGGCGTCATCGAGCAGTTCTGGAAGGCGGTCGAGGCGGAAGGCCTGCCGAGCCGCTTCCGCATCGCCGAGAGCGGGCAATATCGGGTCTCGCGCATCCCGCTGATGAACCACGCGCGCTCCTACACGATGAGCGGCGAGCCGGCCGTTGCCAGGCGCATGGGCCGGGTGCCCGACCGCGAGCTCGGCTCGCTGATGTTCTTCCACTTCCCGACGACCTGGAACCACTTCCTCGGCGACATGGTGATCTCCTTCCGCGTGCTGCCGCTCGGGCCGCACAAGACCGAGCTGGTCACCAAGTGGCTGGTCAACAGGGACGCGGTCGAGGGCGTCGACTACGACCTGAAGACCATGACAGAGGTGTGGGTGGCGACCAATGCCGAGGATGCCGAGCTGGTGGCGCGCAACCAGCGCGGCATCAACAGCCCGGCCTACGAGCCGGGTCCCTATTCGCTCGACTACGAGGACGGCGTCATCCAGTTCATCGACTGGTATGCGCGGCTGATGGAAGCGCGCATCGGCGGCGGCACGGGACGGCTGAAAAGCGTCGCCTGACGCTCCGCGCCCCGCGGGGCTTGCCCGCCGGCAATCGGGGTCTATCCTGACGCGCGGGGGCTTGGCGGAGCGATGGAGGCGATGGTGCCCTTCCGGCTTGTCCTCCTCGCAGCGGCGGCGCTCCTCGCCGTCGCGGCCTCGGCGCCGCCGGCCCATCCCTGGCGCCTCGCGCCTTTCAAGGACGATCTCTTCGCCTATCGCAACGTGCTCGCGAGCGAATTCGGCGGCGATTACCTGCGCATCGAATACGACAAGAAGCGCGACATGGACGACCGCTCGCAGGCGCCGCAGAAGGCGAGGCCGGAATATGTCTCGCTCGAGGTCCGCGCGGTGCAATCGGACCAGGTGCTCCGCACCGGCGGCATGACGATCCGCTATGTCGGCGTCGGGCAGGTCATCGGCGGCGCCAAGGCGATCGTCATCAACATCCACGGCTTCGGCGACGACCGCTTCACCGGCGTCAACGACTGGACCTATGGCGGCAACCAGAACCGGCTGAAGAACCTGATGGCGCGGAACGGCGGCGCCTATCTGTCGGTCGATTTCTCGCCGCTGACGGCGCGCGCCGTCGCCGAGGTGAAGGCGCTCATCCTCGAATATGCCGAGCGCTCGCCCGGCGCGCCGATCTTCCTCGAATGTATCTCGCTCGGCGGGCGCATCTGCTGGGCGCTGGCCCGCGACGCCCAGGTCGCGCCGCTGCTCGGTGGCCTCGTCCTCCTCTCGACGGAGGATGATGCGCGCTTTCTCGCCGCTGCCAAGACGGCCGATCCGAAGTCATGGATCCCGGTCTTCATCGGCCACGCGACGCTCGATCCGATCTTCCCGTGGAAACCGCGCGAGGCCTTCTTCCGCCGCTTCAAGGCGGCGCTTCCCGGCTATCCGATCGCGCTGACGCTCTATGTCGGCGGCGCCCATGGCGCGCCGGTCCGCATGATCGACTGGCGGCTGGTCCTCAACCGCATGCTCGACCAGCGCGAGGCGCTGCGCGCCCTTCCGCCAAACTAGGCGTATTCTTCCGCCGCCTCGCGCAACAGCCCCTCGACGTAGGGCGCGAAGGAGCGCCAGACCTCGATGCGGAACCCATCCGCCGCCGTCCGCCAGAGCACGATCTCGGCCTTGGCGAAGACCGTGCGCGTGCACATGCCGACCGGGAATGCCTCCGGGTGGAGGTCGAGCGGATTGAAGGCGTTGACCACCGTCGCCGCCCGCGGCCCGCCGACCGAGAGGGCGACCTGCCGGTCGGATATGTCGACGACGCTTGCCGGTGCTCCCGTCAGGGCCGCGCCGATCTCGGAAGCGATCCGCTCGCCGTCGCCGTCGGGGGCAAGCAGCAGCCATTCGTCTGGTCCCAGCCAGAGGGCAGCGCGCGGCGGCACGGACGCGGCGCGGCAGGCATCGCGGGGCAGGGCGACGCCGAAAGCGCGGCCGATCAGCGGGATCGCCGCCTCGCCGCCGCGCACGACGAAACGCGTCGCGGGAGGCAGCGTGGTGATGGTGACGAGTTCAGCCATCCAGCCGCTTGCCCTCCGGATCGTAGAAGACCGGATCGGTCACCGTCGCCTCCTGCGCCGTGCCGTCCAGCGCCGGCACGAAGAGCTTCATCCCCTTCCGCGCGCGGCCGCCGGAAACGAGGGCGAGCGCGATCGACCGGCCGAGCGCGGCGCTCGCATAGGAAGACGTCACGTGGCCGAGCATCCTCATCGGCACCGGCGCGTTCGGGTCCTCGACGACCTGCGCGCCTTCCTCCAGTGTCACCTTCGGATCGGTAGCCAGCAGCCCGACCAGCTGCTTGCGGTCGGCGAGCTGCATGTCGGGGCGGGCCAGCGAGCGCTTGCCGACGAAATCCGGCTTCGTCTTGCCGATCATGCCGTCGAGGCCGAGGTCGGCCGGGATCACCGTGCCGTCGCTCTCCTGGCCGACGATGATGTAGCCCTTCTCGGCGCGGAGCACGTGCATCGTCTCGGTGCCGTAGGGCGCGATGCCGTGCGCCTGGCCGGCGGCATGGACGGCCTCCCACACGGCGCGGCCGTGGCGGGCCGGCACGTTGATCTCGAAGCCGAGCTCGCCGGTGAAGCTGACGCGGAACAGCCGCGCCGGAACGCCGGCGACCTTGCCGAGCCGAACGCTCATGTGGGGCATGGCGTCCCGCGCGATGTCGATGCCGTCGACCAGCGACACGATGACGTCGCGCGCCTTCGGCCCCTGCACGGCGATGACCGCCCATTGCTCGGTGGTCGAGGTCAGCCAGACCTTGAGGTCCGGGAACTCGGTCTGGAGATAGTCCTCCATGTGGTGAAGGACACGCGGCGCGCCGCCGGTCGTGGTGGTGACGTGGAAGCGGTCCGGCGCCAGGCGCCCGACGACGCCGTCATCCATGATGAAGCCGGCCTCGGTCAGCATCAGGCCGTAGCGGCAGCGGCCCGGCTCGAGCTTGGTCCAGGCATTGGTGTAGAGGCGGTTCATGAACTCCGCCGCATCGGGGCCGACGACCTCGATCTTGCCGAGGGTCGAGGCATCGAAGATGCCTGCGCCCTCGCGCACCGCGCGGCACTCGCGCGCGACCGCTTCGTGCATGTCCTCGCCGGCCTTCGGGAAATACCAGGCGCGTTTCCAGAGCCCGACATCCTCGAAGACGGCGCCGTTCTCCGCCGCCCAGGAATGGATCGGCGTCCGGCGCACCGGCTCGAAGAGGTCGCCGCGCGCGGCGCCGGCGATCACGCCGAAGGTCACCGGCGTATAGGGCTGGCGGAAGGTCGTGGTGCCGACGGCGGGCACGGCCTTGCCCAGTGACGTGGCGACGAATTCCAGCGCCGTCATGTTCGACGTCTTGCCCTGGTCCGTCGCCATGCCGGTGGTCGTGTAGCGCTTGACGTGCTCGATGGAGCGGAAGCCCTCGCGCAGCGCCAGCGCCAGGTCTTTCACCGTCACGTCGTTCTGGAAATCGACGAAGGCGCGCTTGGGGATCTTCCGCCTGGGCAGCGCCCCCTCACCCGCCACATCCCGGCCCCGCTCCGCATCGCCCGGCTGGGACGACCTCTCGCCACCGGGAAGAGGGGCGGCCGGCGCATCGCCTGAAACGGTGGCGGAAACAGCCGGGCTTCGTCTCGCCGCTGCCGCGGCTTCCCTTCCCGCCGCGTGTCCTTCCCCGATGCAGGCGTCGAGCTCGTAGGTGCCGCGGCAGCCGCCGGCCGAGCGTTCGCGCTGCGCCGAGGTGCCGGGCACGAAGGCGCCGAGCGCCTCGTCGTAGCGGAGCTTGCCGCGCGACTGGGAGAAGAGATGCACGGCGGGAGTCCAGCCGCCGGACATGAGGATGAGGTCGCAGCTGACATGGTCCTCGGGACCGCCGCCGACGGGCGCGAGCCGCGCCGAGTGGACGCGGCGGCGCCCCTCGGTGCCGATGATGGTGGTTGCCGGATGCACCACGATGCCGGCCGCGCGTGCCGCATCGACCAGCGGCCCGGGAGGCGCGGCGCGGGTGTCGGCGATCGCCGCGATCGCGATGCCGGCAGCGGCGAGGTCGAGCGCCGCACGGTAGGCGGAGTCACCATCGGTGATGACTACCGCGCGCGTGCCCGGCCTGACGCCGTATCGGTTGAGGTAGGTGCGCGCCGCCTCGGCGAGCATGATGCCCGGCCGGTCGTTCTGCGGAAAGGCGAGCGGGCGCTCGATGGCGCCGGCGGCGAGCACCACCTCCTTCGCCCGCACCTGCCACAGTCTTTCGCGAGGCTGGCGTGCTCCGGGGGCGGCGAGGTGATCGGTGATGCGCTCGGCGAGGCCGACGAAATTATGCGCGAAATAGCCGAAGCCCGTGGTGCGCGGAAGAACGACCGCGTCGCGACGGCCAAGGGCAGCGAGCGATTCCGCGATCCACTCCGTCGCGGCCTTGCCGTCGATGGTCGCCCCGGGATCGTGGAGGAGCGAGCCGCCAAATTCCGGCTGCTCGTCGCAGAGGATCACCCGCGCGCCCGCCTCGGCGGCGGCCAGCGCCGCGGCGATGCCGGTCGGCCCGCCGCCGATGACCAGCACGTCGCAATGGGCATAGAGCTGCGCATAGCGGTCGGGATCGGGCGCCTTCGGCGCGCGGCCGAGGCCGGCGCTGCGGCGGATCGCCGGCTCATAGACCTTCGCCCAGAAGCTCCGCGGCCACTTGAAGGTCTTGTAGTAGAAGCCCGCCGGGAAGAGCGGCGAGAGCAGGTCGTTGACCGCGCCGAGGTCGCGCTTCAGCGACGGCCAGCGGTTCTGGCTGATGGCGGTGAGGCCCTCGTAGATCTCGACCTGGGTGGCGCGCAGGTTCGGCACCTCGCGGCCGCCGCCGCGGTCGACCGTGACGAGGGCGTTCGGCTCCTCGGCGCCGGCGGCGACGATCCCGCGCGGGCGGTGGTACTTGAACGAGCGGCCGACGAGATGGACGCCGTTGGCGAGCAGCGCCGAGGCGAGCGTGTCGCCGGCCTGGCCGGTGTAGGCCATGCCGTCGAAGGTGAAGCGGATCGGCTTCCCACGGTCGATCCGCCCGCCGGCGGGAGTGCGGAAGGGGGTCACCGCGGAATCTCCGGCCGCTTCTGGCCCGCCTTGTAGGAGGCGACGAACCTGTCGCTGACCGTGTCGCGGGCGGCGTTGAAGAAGCGCCCGCAGCCGTGGATGTGGCGCCAGCGCTCGAAGTGCAGGCCCTTTGGATTGTCGCGGAGGTAGAGGTAGCTCGCCCAGTCCTCGTCGCTGAGCTCGGCCGGCCTTTGGGCGCGCTCGATATGCGCCGGACCGGCATAGCGGAACTCGATCTCGGGCCGATCGCCGCAATGGGGGCAGGGAACGATCAGCATCAGTGGGCCACCGCGGCGGCCGCCGCTTCGTCGATGAGGCGACCGGTGCGGAAGCGGTCGAGGGTGAAGGGCGCGGCGATCGGGTGGGGCTCGCCCCGCGCAACCGTGGCGGCGAAGACATGGCCAGAGCCCGGCGTCGCCTTGAAGCCGCCCGTGCCCCAGCCGCAATTGACGTAGAGGCCGGCGACCGGCGTCAGCCCGATGATCGGCGAGCGGTCGGGCGTCACGTCGACGATGCCGCCCCAGTTGCGGAGCATCCGCATCCGCCGGAATTCCGGGAAGAGTTCGCAGATCGCGTCGAGCGTGTGCTCGGCGACGTGCAGCCCGCCGTTCTGGCTGTAGGAGACATAGGCGTCGGTGCCGGCGCCGATGACCAACTCGCCCTTGTCCGACTGCGAGATGTAGGCGTGCACGCTGTTCGACATGACCACGCAGGGGAAGACCGGCTTCACCGGTTCGGAAACCAGCGCCTGGAGCGGATAGCTTTCGATCGGCATGCGCACGCCCGCCATGGCCATGACGACGCTCGTGTGGCCCGCGGCGACGACGGCGACCTTCTTCGCGCCGATGAAGCCGCGTGTCGTGTCGCAGCCCGTCACGGCACCGTCCGCACCCCGTCTCAGGCCCGTCACCTCGCAGTTCTCGATGATGTCCACCCCCATCCCGTCGGCGCCGCGAGCATAGCCCCAGGCGACGGCATCATGGCGGGCGGTGCCCCCGCGGCGCTGCAGAGCGGCGCCGGTCACCGGGTAACGGATGTTCCTGCCGATGTTGAGCGGAGGACAGAAGCGCTTCGCCTCCTCCGGCGACAGCCATTCGTTGTCGATTCCGTTCAGGCGGTTGGCGTAGATATGCCGTTTCAACACCTGGTTGTCATGGACCGAGTGCGCGAGCATCATGACGCCGCGCGGCGAATACATGACGTTATAGTTAAGCTCCGCTGAAAGACCTTCCCAAAGCTTCAGCGCATGCTCATAAATTGCGGCGCTTTCGTCCTGGAGGTAGTTGGAGCGGATGATGGTGGTGTTGCGGCCGGTATTGCCGCCGCCCAGCCAGCCCTTCTCCAGGACGGCAACGCTCTGAATCCTATGTTCTTTTGCGAGATAGTACGCGGTCGCGAGGCCGTGGCCGCCGGCGCCGACGATGACGACGTCATATTCCCGCCTGGGCTCGGGCGAACGCCATTGCCGCGGCCAATTCCTGTGGCCGGACAAGGCGTTACGGGCAAGCGAGAAGATCGAATAGCGGGACATCTGGCTTCCGGCGGGACGACGCTGCCGACTTTACCGATGGCCGCCTTGAATCGCCAGCATTTCCGCCGGTTTCAGGGACCTATCCGGGCCCAGGCGCCGACGATGCGTGGCAGGAAGATGCAATTGCCTCCGGTGAGCGCGGCCGAACGCAGCCGTTCCGCCATGGTATCGACCCCGACCTCCTCGGCGCCGGCAATGCCGAACTGGGTCATCCAGGGAAGCAGGCTGCGGAGCGTCTGCGCCGCGAATTCGTAGCCGACCGCGTCGGCGCCGCCCTCGATCCGGCAACTGCCGACGAGGCTCGGTTCGAGGTTGGCGGCGCGCATGGTGGCATAGAGGCGGGAGCCCATGTTGGGCTCGATGCCGACCTTGCGATAGGTCCCCGTGATCCATGCAACGCATTGATCGAGAAGCGGCATTCCGGGCTCGGCGCCGGCGGAGTTCACGTCCATCTCGATGAAGGCGACGATGCCGCCTGGCTTGAGACGGCCGATCAGCTCGCGGATCGAGCCGGGAGCGTCGGTGAGATACATCAGGATGAAGCGCCCGATGACGGCATCAAACGGCCGGTCGCTGCGGAAGGCGTGCAGGTCGGCGGCCTCGAAGCGCAGCCAGTCATAGCCGGCGCCGGCGGCCCTGCGGCGGGCCGATTCGAGGGCCTCGCCGGCCCGGTCGATGCCGACGACCTCGCCGGAGGAGCCGACCAGCCGGGCGGCGATCATGGAGACGTCGCCGGCCCCGCACCCGATGTCGAGAATGCGCATGCCCGGCGAGATTCCGGCGCGCCGGAGGACGTCTTCCGTGGGTTCGGCGAAGATCTCCGCCTGTCGCTCCAGCCTTGCCAGTTCAGCCTCGGAATGGCCGAGAACATAAGTGCGGGTCGCTGCGGAATCGGACATGGGCACGGGCATCATCGGGAATGGTGGAAGCCGCTTTATACGCAGCGGCGCGTTTCCGATCAAAGCATTGCGACGCAACAAAGCAAAGCCGTCGCCGCAATTATGGGCAGAAACGACAGATCGAGTCGATTTGTTAAAGGTTGGGAAGCTTCTGGAAAGTAAAGTCCGACAATGATTGATGCAAAAGTCGACCGGCGTGCAGGGGGGATGCCCCGCCGGCGGCGATGTTGCCTGGAGAACTGACATGTCTGTCGTCGAGCGCATGGTCCAGACGAGCCACGCCGAGATCGCGGTTGCCGAGACTTCCGGCAAGGGCTTCCCGGTGGTGCTGATCCACGGAAATTCGAGCTGCAAGGAGGTGTTCCGCAACCAGCTGGCGGGGCCGCTCGGAGAAACCAACCGGGTCGTCGCCATCGACCTTCCCGGCCATGGACGGTCGAGCAACGCCTTCGACCCGGCACGGACCTATTCGATGCCCGGCTATGCCTCGGCCATGATGGAGGCGCTGGCGGGGCTCGGGATCGACAAGGCGGTGGTCGTGGGCTGGTCGCTCGGCGGCCATGTCGGCCTCGAGATGATGCCGCTCTTCGAAGGGATGGCCGGCCTCATGATCATGGGCACGCCCCCGGTCAGCCACGGCGTCGAGGCGATCCAGAAGGGCTTCCAGCCGACGCCCTCGCTCCTGCTGGCCGGCAAGAAGGATTTCACGCCCGAGGACGTGCAGGCCTTTGCCGCGATCACCTGCGGCGCCATGGCGGATGCGGGGCTCCGGCGCGCCATCGAACGCACCGACGGCCTGGCGCGCAGCATGAACTTCGAGAGCCTGCTCGCCGGCAAGGCGTCGGACCAGCGGCAGCTCGCCGAGAATTCGCGGGTTCCGCTGGCGATCGTGAACGGATCGGAGGATCCGATCGTCAACGTCGACTACATAGGCAGCCTCTCCTACCAGAATCTCTGGGAGGGACAGTGCTTCGTCCTCAAGGGACTCGGGCACGTTCCCTTCCTCGAGGCGCCGAAGGTCTTCAATCCGATCCTCGGCCGCTTCGTCACCGACATGGAGAAGCAGGTCGCCATGCCCGCTTCCGGGCGCCGGCGGAATGTCGCCGCCGCCTGACGAGCGGTGGCGAGGCCGGATTCCGGGCGGGCGTAGGCCCCGCCGCCGCTGCCTCGCCGATAAAATTGCGGCAGCCGAGCCGGAAATCTCGCGAAAATCCGCGTCCGGGGCAGCCGTGCGGTCGTCCTGAACGATATTTTCATCAATCGGTCGGCAATATCCGGCGCGCAATTCGCGAAATCCGCCTGCCCGAGAGCGACCTGACTAAATGAAGCTTTTCAGCCGAGACCAGGAAAAGCCCGTCGTCCCGCTCGACATCTATGCGTCGCTGGTGGACGCGCTCTACGACGTTCGGCAGTCGCTGTTCCTCGGCTCGCTGGCGTCGGCAATCGCAGCGCTGCTGACCGCCTGGAAGGCGCAGGACTGGGTCCTCCTCGTCATTGCCATAGCCATCGTCGGCGTCGCGTGGCTGCGCACGCTGGACATGCAGAACTACGCCAAGCTGCGCGACACGCTGCTCGACCGCGAGGCGCTTCGCGTCTGGGAATACCGCTACGTGGTCGGCTCCTCCGTCCACGTGGCGCTGCTCGGCGCCTGGGTACTCGCCGCCTTCGTGCTGACGGGCGACCCGTTCATCCGGCTGTTCGCCTTTTCCGGCGCGCTCGCCTTCATGATCGGCATATCGGGCAGGAACTTCGCCAGCGACCTCCTCGTCACCTCGCAGATCATCTGCGCGGCGATCCCGATGAGCGCGGCGATATTCGTCGCTGGCGGCTGGTACCTCGCCATCTTCGTCCTCCTCCTCCTGCCGTTCTTCGCGGCGGTGCGACTGATCTCCAACCGCCTGCGCCAGACGCTCCTCGACGCGGTCATCGCGACGCGCGACATGACGATGCTCGCGATGCGCTTCGACACCGCGCTGAACAACATGCCGCATGGCCTCGCCATGTTCGATTCCGAGGGGCGGCTCGTGGTGGCGAACAACCGGCTGATCGAGCTTTTCGACCTGCCGAAGGGCCTCGACGTCAACGGAATGACGGCGCGCGAGCTGCTCACCCACAGCGTCGGTGCGGGCCAGGCTCCGCACCTCGACGTCGAGCACTTCATCTCCGATTTCGAGGCCCACCTCGCCGGCGTGATGGGCAGCATCTTCGTCGAGATCCGCGACGGCCAGACGCTGGCGCTGACCCGGCAGCGGATGGAGAACGGCGGCTCGGTGGTGATCGCCGAGGACATAACCGACCGGCGGAAGGCCGAGGAGCGCATCCACCACCTGGCGCACTACGATTCGCTCACCGACCTGCCCAATCGGACCTATCTTCACGACGCCCTCCAGCGGATGCTTTCGGACATGCGGCGGTCGGGACCGCTGGCGATCCTCTTCGTCGACCTCGACCAGTTCAAGCAGGTCAACGACACGCTCGGCCATCCGCGAGGCGACGAGCTGCTGCGCGCCGTCGCCGGGCGGCTGCGCGGGCTCCTGCGGCGGAGCGACGTGGTGGCGCGCTTCGGCGGCGACGAGTTCGTCGTCCTGCAGTCGCCGGTGCGCTCGACCGCCGAGGCGACGGAGCTGGCGGACAGGATCGTCGAGCAGCTCTCGTATCCCTACCAGATCGACGGCCACCAGATTGTCATCGGCGCCAGCGTCGGCATCGCCATGGCGCCGCGCGACGGCGTCGATGCCGATTCCCTTCTCAAGAATGCCGACATGGCGCTCTATCACGCCAAGGTCGGCGGGCGCGGCGCGTGGCGGTTCTTCGAGCCGGAAATGGATGCGCGCGCCCAGGCCCGCCGGGCGGTGGAGCTGGATCTCCGCCGCGCGCTCGCGGAGGGCGAGTTCGAGCTGTTCTTCCAGCCGCTCCTCAACCTGCGCACCATGCGCGTGACCACATGCGAGGCGCTTATCCGCTGGCGCCACCCGCAGCGCGGCATGGTGCCGCCGATGGAATTCATCCCGGTGGCGGAGGACATGGGCCTGATCATAGAGATCGGCGACTGGGTGCTGCGCCAGGCCTGCCTCGAATGCATGCGGTGGCCGAGCGACGTGCGCGTGGCGGTCAACCTCTCGCCGATCCAGTTCCGCCGCGACAACCTCCAGGTCGTGATCGCCCAGGCGCTTGCCCATTCGAAGCTGCCGGCGAACCGGCTCGAGGTCGAGATCACGGAATCGGTGCTGCTGCAGGACGTCAAGAAAGCGCGCGAAATGCTCGAGCAGTTCGCCGAAATGGGCGTCCGGGTGTCGCTCGACGATTTCGGCACCGGCTATTCGGGGCTCAGCTACCTGAACAGCTTCCCGTTCCACAAGGTGAAGATCGACCGCTCCTTCGTGCGCAGCCTGGATGGCGACGAGCGCGCGCTGACGCTGTTGCGGGGCGTCGCCAACCTGACCGCCTCGCTCGGCATGACGGTCACCGTCGAAGGCGTCGAGACCGAGGCGCAGCTCGCGACCCTGGCAGCCGAGCCGGCGATCGACGAGGCGCAGGGCTATCTCTTCAGCGTGCCCATTCCGGCGCGCCAGATCCGCGAGCTGCTCGCCTCGTCGCGGCCCGGCTGGGCGGCAATCCAACCGCCGGTCGCGCGCACCGGCTGATCATGGCATCCGTGTCCCGCCGTCCGGACCTGCGCGCCGCGCAGGCGACCCCCCGTGCGTGTCGTTCCTGGATGCGTTGTGCCTTTCTGAAACGAAATCGAAGGGCGCCGACCGGCCTGTCCTGAAATACAACGATAGCGAGCAATGGCAGCATGGCTGCATCGCACTTTTGCTTAACGTTAATGCTTCAGTCGAGGGTAAATAAACGTTAAACTTCTCGGGGTGCGGTCGGGGGGCTTCGACCACACCGAGGAGGCAGGCATGAGTGCGGTAGCGTTGGACGGCCCTGGGTCGACCTTTACCGACCGGATATTCGAGCTCCTCAACGTCGCCGATTTCCGCCGTGCCGATTCGGATGCGGACCGCGAGGAGATCTTCCGGCTTCGCTATTCCGCCTATCTTGCCGAGGGCGGCATCGCAGCGAATTTCGAGAAGCGCTTCACCGATCCCTATGACGACCTCGGCAATGCGTGGATATTCGGCGTCTACATCGACGACAAGCTGGCGAGCTCGATCCGCATCAACGTCGCCACCAAGGACTTTGCGGACCTGCCGAGCCTTGGCGTGTTCCCGGAATTCCTCATGCCGGAACTGGAAGCCGGCAAGATCATCGTCGATCCGACGCGTCACGCGGTCGATCGCGATGCGGCGGCGCGTTATCCCGGCCTTGTCTACATGACGATGCGCCTCGGCTGGATGGCCGCGGCCTATTTCAACGCCGACATCCTGCTCGCCGCCGTGCGCTCCGAGCACCAGGCCTTCTACCGGCGAGTCGGTGGTCATCGTGTCGTCTGCCCGGCGCGACCTTACCCGCTCCTCCACAAGCCGATCAGCCTGATGACGCTCGACTACCAGGCGGGGCGGGGCCGGGTGGAGCATCGCTACCCGTTCTTCCGCTCGACCAATTTCGAGCGGCGCATGCTGTTCGAGCGCCTGCAGGGCGGGGCCGTCCCCGAAAGGGCCTATGCCGATCGCGAGCTGACGCTCGCTGCCGATCCCGTCCGCCTGGTCCGCTGAGGCGGCCTCCCGCCGGCGCGCTTTTCCCTTATTGACCGGCGCCGCCGGGCCGGCGACATTTTGCCGTCGCCGACGCGGGAGGGGTTGATGGACGACGTCGATCGTCGTGCCTTCATTGGCGCCATGCCCATCTTTGCCGAGACGCTCGATGATGAGGCGCTGGATCACCTGGCCGCCGAGAGCTCGCTCGCCTTCTTCCCGCGGGGCAGCTTCCTCATGTCCGAGGGCGAGTTCGGCAAGGCGATGTTCGCGGTGGTGAGCGGTTCCGTCGCCGTCACCCTCGCCGATCCCGACGGCCGCGCGCACGAGGTCGCGATCGTGGAGCCGCAGAGCATCGTCGGCGAGATCGCGCTGGTGACCGGGCAGCGGCGGAGCGCGACGGTGGTAGCCAATAGCGACGTGGTCGCGGTCGCCATCCCGAAATATGCGCTGGAGGAGATGTTCGCGAAGTCGCCGGGCCTGGTCGACCGGCTCGGCGACATGCTCGCCGGCCGCCAGGCCGGCCTGCGGCGGGTCGAGGCGGAAGCTGCCGAGGAGCGTGGCATGGCCGCGCGGCTCCGCCGCTTCTTCTCGCGGTCCCGGCGCTAGTTCCGGCATGGTTCGCGCCTTCCTCCGTGCCGGATGGCTCTACTGGGTGCTGGTCGCGGTGGTGCTCGCCGGCGCGGTGGTCGTCCGGCTCGCCGATCCGTTCTTCGTCCAGGCGCTGCGGCTGATCGCCTTCGATTCCTACCAGCGGCTCGAGCCGGCGCGCTTCGATCCGGCGCTGCCGGTGAGGATCGTCGACATCGACGAGGATTCGCTCGCCAGGGTCGGGCAATGGCCGTGGGCGCGCACGACCATGGCCGAGCTTGCCCGCAAGCTCGCCGGCGAGGGCGCGGCGGTGGTCGCCTTCGACATCCTCTTCTCCGAGCCCGACCAGACCTCGCCCGAAGTGGCGATGAAGGTGCTCACGCCCGAGGAAGCGAAGGTGCTCGAGCCGGTGATCGCCGGACGGGAAACGCATGACCAGGCCTTCGGCAAGGCGGTGGCCGAAGTGCCCTCGGTGCTTGCCGTGGCCCTGACCAACCGGGTGACCGGGCCGATGCCGGCAAAGGCGGGCTTCGCCATAGCCGGCGACGATCCGGGGCCGTTCGTCGCGACCTTTGCCGGGGTCACCGGCAACCTGCCCGCGCTCGACAAGGCGGCGGCCGGCCTCGGCTCGATCAACTGGATACCGGACCGCGACCAGGTCATCCGGCGGGTGCCGCTCATGTACCGCCAGGGGACGGAATACGTGCCCTCGCTGGCGCTGGAGGCGCTCCGCGTCGCGCAGGGGGCGAGCACCTATATCCTCAAGGCGTCGAATGCCAGCGGCGAGACGGCGTTCGGCCAGGCGACCGGCCTCAACCACATCAAGGTCGGCGACCTCGAAGTGCCGACCGACGCCGACGGCGGGATCTGGCTGCAGTTCCGCCCGTCCAATCCGGGCGCCTACATCCCCGCCTGGAAGGTGCTCGCCGGCGAGAACGATCCGGCCGAGGTGGCCGGGCGGATCATGCTGATCGGCACCAGCGCGCCGGGCCTGATCGACCTTCGCGCGACGCCGCTCGATGCGGTCATACCGGGCGTCGAGATCCACGCCCAGGCGATCGAGCACATGCTTGCCGGGCGGGCGCTGACGCGGCCCGACTATGCCGTGGCGGCCGAGCTTGCCGTGGTGATCATCCTCGGCCTCGCCGTCTGCTTCGTCCTGCCGCGCATCCGGGCGCTGAATGCGGCGATCCTCGGCCTGTCGGTGGTGGCGCTGGTGCTCCTCGGGGGATGGGCGCTCTATCGCTATGCGGGCCTTCTATTCGATCCGACCTATCCGGCGCTTGCGCTCTTCATCCTCTTTGCCGCGGCGACCGCCTATATCTATCGCCGCGTCGAGATGCAGCGCGGCGAGGTGCGGCGCGCCTTCAGCCACTACGTGGCGCCGGCGGTGGTCGAGCGGCTCATCGCCAATCCGGAGAAGCTGGAGCTCGGCGGCGAGGTGCGCGAGCTGACGCTCCTCTTCTGCGACGTGCGCAACTTCACCTCGATCTCCGAGACGATGACGGCGCACGAGCTGACCCGCTTCATCAACACGCTGCTGACGCCGCTCAGCGACATCATCCTCAAGCACCGCGGCACCATCGACAAGTACATGGGCGACGCCATCATGGCCTTCTGGAACGCGCCGCTCGACGACCCCGACCATGCCGAGCACGCGATCCTGGCGGCGCGCGAGATGGCGGCGAGCATGGGCGTGCTGAACGCGCGCTGGCAGGCGGAGGCGGACGCCGCCAGCCGGCCGTTCAGGAAGGTCGCCATCGGGATCGGCGTCAATTCCGGCAATTGCTGCGTCGGCAACCTCGGATCGCTCCGGCGCTTCGACTATTCGGCCATCGGGGACGACGTCAACGTCGCCTCGCGCTACGAGGGCCTGTCCAAGACCTACGGGCTCACCACCGTCATCGGCGAGGCGACGGTGATGCGGCTGCCGAAGCCGGCGGTGCTCGAGCTCGACCTGATCCGCGTCAAGGGAAGGGCGCAGCCGACGCGCATATTCACGCTCACCGACACGGTCGCGGAGGCGGGGGTGGCGGAGCGCCTGCTACCGCCGCATGCCGCGATGATCGCAGCCTACCGGCAGAAGAAGTGGGACGAGGCGGAGGAAGCGATGCAGGCCTGCCAGTCGATCGGGATCGCCGCCCTCGAGCATTTCTACGCCACCTATCACGCGCGCATCGCCGGATGGCGGGCAGCACCCCCGCCGGCCGACTGGGACGGCGCCTTCACGGCGACGGAAAAATAAGACTGGAGGCTCTATGATTTCGGGGTTTGTGATTCCGGCGTTCGTCTCCTACCTGACCCCAGGCGCGGGCGAATGCTGGAATCGGCGCTTCCGGAGGCGCATCTGTGACCGGGATCACAGCCCGGCCAATGGCGCGGGCCCATAGTCGGAGTGCGGGGTCATGAGGGGAGCTGAAAATTGACCGACCCGTTTGCCGGGTTGCTGGTGGTGATGATCGTACTGCAGATCAAGCACTTCATCTGCGACTACCCGCTCCAGACCGCGTACCAGCTCCGCAACAAGGGCACTTACGGGCACCCCGGCGGCATCATCCATGCCCTGATCCACATGGCGGGGACCTCCGTGTCGTTCCTCGTCGTGCAGCCGACGCTGGTGCTCGGCGCCGGCCTCCTGGTGGCGGAGGGACTGGTCCACTACAATGTCGACTGGACCAAGGAGCAGCTCAACCGCCGCCTCGGCTACACCGCCGCCAATAACGGCTTCTGGTGGGCGATCGGGGCCGACCAGCTCATCCACCACCTGACCTACAGCGCCATTGGCGGGACGCTCGTCTACCAGATGCTCGTGCTCTAGGTCATTCGGTCTTCGCTCTTGCGGACGGAAAACCGCTTCGCGCCTTTCCTGAAAACGCTCTAGATCCGGCGGTTCATCGCGCGCAGCCTGACGACGAGGGCGCGCATGACGTCGAGCGCGAAATAGGGCGAGTCCTGGATCAGCTGGATGAAGCGCTCCTCGTCCAGCGCGACGATCTCGCAATCCTCGATGGCTACGACGGTGGCGCTGCGCGTCGACTGGTCGATGAGCGCCATCTCGCCGAAGATCCCACCCGGTCCGATCTCCTCGACCTCCGCGCCATGGACGCGCACCTCCGCCCTGCCGCGCTTCAGGAGGTACATCTCGGCGCCGACCGCGCCCTGTACGACCATGCTGCTGCCGGCGGGAACCCGGCGCACGGGGAGGTCGGGGCGGTCGAGGGCGCGGAAGGTGGCGTTGCTCGGTTCGCTCGGCGCCATCGGCAGCTCCCGGCGGTGGCCCTAGCGGCGGGCGACGATGGAGAGGGTCACGGCGTGATTGTCGTAGCTGTACTGCGCCTGGCTCGAATCATTGTGCTGGAATTCGTATTCCAGCCGGATGTCGGTCTGGGGCGACAGCAGGTTCGAGAAGATCATCGCCGCGCCGGGGGCGAGAAGCCAGTCGTTGCGGCCGGGCTCGCCATCGCGATCATTGGCATCGGCATAGGCGCGGTTGGCGAAGCGGAACGAGGCGCCAAGGGTCAGCCAGTCGGTGACCCTGGCATCATATTCGAACCTGCTGCCCCAGCCGGTATAGCGGCCGGGCGTGACCTGCTGCAGTTCCCACCAGTATTGCGTGGGCGCCCAGCCGTTTCCGTTGATGCCGTTCCAGCGGAACCACGGCTCGACCCAGAACACGTCGCGGTCGCTGAAGATGTCCTTGTGGGCCCAGTGTCCGGCGACCTCGGCGTACCAGCCATCTGTGCTGACCCCGACGTCGCCGTAGGAGCGATAGCCGGCCCGCACCCGCGCCCATTGATAGGCGCCGTCGAGATAGCCCTCGACGCTCGCCCCGAGGTTCACCTCGGAATAGAAGTAGTCGCCGCCGAGTCCGGCAACGGCGCCGCCGACGAAGGGGCGCGCCGCCATCATCGTGCCGTTCAGGTCGAGGATCGGGCCGATGTCGAACATCGCGACCATGTAGTCGAGGTCGTTGAAGTTGGCGTGGGTATCGGCATAGGCGGTCATGGTCGTCCGCCAGCGCTGGCCGAACCAGTTGCGCTCGTCGCGGACGCGGCCCCTGGCGTAGAAGGTCCAGTCGCTCTGCGGGTTGCCCGGGTCCATGTACTGCGAATACTGGCCGCTCGGCTCCAGGAAGGCGTTGGAGTTGTATTGCGTGCCGATCTCGACGGTGGTCTGGGTCTCGGCCGGCTGGATGATGCGGCGAACGCGCTGCAGGCCGGCCTTGGCCGCGGCATTGCCGGGATCATTGGCGAGGATGCGCTCATAGGCGGCGAGCGCCAGGCGCCACTTCTTCTGCCCTTCCGCGACCAGCGCGTATTGCAGGTTGACCTCGGCATCGGTCGGATTGGCGAGCACGCCCTGGTAGGCCGCGGCAAGGGGATCGGCTGAAGCCGGGCACGCAAGAGCCGCCAACGCGGCCAGCGATGCGGCGAGGAACAGACCCCGTGACTTCATGAAGAGAGCGACCCCTGCTGCCGGCAAAGCGTAAAGAGCACCATCCACCTTGGCAATTGCAGGAAAGTCACAGCGGAGGTGAAAAGATGGCCCTGCCTATGAATTCAGCAAGCTTTGCGGGCTGCCGGTTATTGGCCGTCCGCGCCGTAGTAGAATAGGATCGTCCCGGACCTGGTTCGGGAGATGCTCGTGTCCGCTAGATTCTGGCGCCTATCCCTCCTTGCGGCGGCCGCGATCGGCATGGCCGTCACGCAGCCGGCGCTTGCCGCGAAGGTAGGGGTGGCATCGGCCGTCCAGAACGAGGTGACCGACGGCGCGAGCGGACAGCGCATGTCGGCCGGCAGCCAGCTCTTCGAGCAGCAGGTCGTGAAGACCGGAGCCGCCAGCTCGGCGCAACTCCTCTTCCTCGACCAGACCAGCCTGTCGCTCGGACCGAAGGCGCAGGTCAAGCTCGACAAGTTCGTCTATGACCCGAGTCGCAAGACGGGCGACGTCGTGCTGGCGGCGACCAAGGGCGCCTTCCGCTTCGTGTCGGGCACGCAGGATCCGCGCAGCTACCAGATCAAGACGCCGGTCGCGACCATCGCGGTGCGCGGCACGATCGTGGACGGCTATCCCGCCAATGGCGGCATGCTCTTCATCGTCCAGGAGGGCAAGGCCAAGATCGGCGGCCACTGGCTGAAGGCCGGGCAGGCGATCTTCTTCTCGGCGAAGGGCGCGGCTACCGGCCCGTTCACGCCGGACGGGCGCTTCTATGCGGTCGCCGGCTCGATGCCTTTCCCGCTCTACGGGCAGGACATCGGCGAGATCATCGAGCACATCAACCAGCCCGACAGCAATACCGACATCCTCGACCAGATCCGGCCGTCGCGTAACTGCCCCGGCTATTACGACGGCGAGAGCCAGGTCTGCTATTTCGACTAGCGCGACGCGTCAGCCGAGCTTGGCCATGACATGGCGGACGACCGAATAGTCCTCGAGCGCGTAGATGCTGAGGTCCTTGCCGTAGCCGGACTGCTTCATGCCGCCATGGGGCATCTCGCTCGCCAGCATGAAATGGCAGTTGATCCAGGTGCAGCCATATTGAAGCCGCGCCGCCACCGCCATGGCCTTGCCGACGTCCTTCGTCCAGACCGATGAAGCGAGGCCGTAGTCGGAATCGTTTGCCCAGGCGACCGCGTCCTCCGGATTCGAGAAGCGCGTGACGGAAACGACCGGGCCGAAGACCTCGCGCTGCACGATCTCGTCTTCCTGGCGGGCGCCGGCGATGACGGTCGGCTCGTAGAAGAAGCCGTTGCCGGCGGCGGGCCGGCCGCCCGTCGTCACCTCGACATGCTTCAGGGCGCGGGCGCGGTCGACGAAGCCGGCGACACGGTCGCGCTGGCGCGCCGAGATGAGCGGCGGAATCTCGTTCTCGCTGTCGTCGACACGGTCATAGGCGATCGTGGCGGCGGCATCCGACAGGCCGGCGACGAGCCGGTCATAGACGCCCGCGCCGGCATAGATGCGGCAGGCGGCGGTGCAGTCCTGCCCGGCATTGTAATAGCCGAACATGCGCACGCCCTCGACCACGGCGTCGATGTCGGCATCGTCGAAGACGATGACCGGCGCCTTGCCGCCAAGCTCGAGGTGGGTACGCTTCAGCGATCGCGAGGCGGCCTCCAGGACCTTGTGGCCGGTGGCGATGCTGCCGGTCAGCGAGAGCATCGCGACCTTCGGGTGGTTGATCAGTGCGTCGCCGGTGGTGGCGCCGCGGCCCACGACGACGTTCAGCACGCCTTCCGGCAGGATATCGGCGGCGAGCTCGGCAAGCCGGAGCGTCGTCAGCGGCGTCTGCTCGGAGGGCTTGATCACCACCGTATTGCCGGCGGCAAGCGCCGGACCGAGCTTCCAGGCGGCCATCATCAGCGGGTAGTTCCACGGCGCGATGGAGCCGACCACGCCGATCGGATCGCGGCGGATCATCGAGGTATAGCCGGGGAGATATTCGCCGGCGGCGGATGCGGTTGTCACGCGGCAGGCGCCGGCAAAGAAGCGGAAGACGTCGACGATCGCCGGCGTCTCGTCGCGCAGCACGGCGTGCTTCGGCTTGCCGCAGTTCCCGGCCTCCAGGGCGGCGAGTTCGTCGGCATGCTGCTCGATGCGGTCGGCGAGCCTGAGGAGCAGGGCGGCCCGCTCGGCGGGCGTCGTGCGCGACCATCTCCCGAAGGCGCGGTCAGCGGCGTCGACGGCGTCGTTCACCTGTGCCGGCGTCGCTTCCGGCACGGTGACGATGGTCGCGCCGGTGCGCGGGTCGAGAACGGCCTCGCCCTCGCCTTCGCCGGTCACGAGCTTCGAGCCGAAGAGCATCCCGACCTGCATTGTTCCTCTCCTATTTCCCGGCGCCGGCCACCTGGTCGCCTTCGCGCGCCATGTAATAGGCGGCGAGGATGGGCAGGAAGGTCAGCGCGATGACGATGACGGCGACGACATTGGTGACCGGCCGCTGGCGCGGGCGCACCAGCTCCGACAGCATCCAGATGGGGAGCGTGGTCTGCTGGCCGGCGGTGAAGGTGGTGACGATGACCTCGTCGAAGGAAAGCGCGAAGGCGAGCATGCCGCCGGCGAGCAGCGCCGTGGCGATGTTGGGCAGGACGACGAGGCGGAAGGTCTGGAAGCCGTCGGCGCCGAGGTCCATGGAGGCCTCGACCAGCGAGGGCGACATGCGGCGGAAGCGGGCGACCGCATTGTTGTAGACGACCACGATGCAGAAGGTCGCGTGGCCGAGCACGATCGTCCAGAACGAGAAGGGGATGTCGGCGAGGTCGAAGGCGGCGCGGAGCGATATGCCCGTCACGATGCCGGGCAGCGCGATGGGCAGGATGAGGAGGAGCGAGATCGCCTCGCGGCCGAAGAATTTCGTGCGCGCGAGCGCGGCGGCGGCGAGCGTGCCGAGTACGAGCGCGACGAGGGTCGAGAGCGCCGCGACCTGGAGGGAGAGGCCGAGGGCGTCGAAGACGTCCTGGCGCTGCCAGGCGACGGCGAACCATTTCAGCGTCAGGCCAGGCGGCGGGAACTGGAACGAGCGGTCGTCGGTGGTGAAGGCGTAGAGCAGGATGAAGGCGAGCGGGACGTGGATGAAGAGGAGGCCGAGGGCGGCGGCGATCTTCAGGCCGAGGGGCGCGCGGGCGGTGTCACGCATGGTGCAGCTCGGAGATTGCCGCAGAGGACGCCAATCCCTCCCCGGAACGGGGAGGGGGGACCGCGCGATAGCGCGGGGGGTGGGGTTGCGGGTCACCAGGCGTCACGGCCGGGTATCTGGAGGGAGCGACGCCGCCGAGCGGGCCGCATCCCCACCCACCATGCCTTCGCTCCGCTCCGGCACGGTACCCCCTCCCCGTTCCGGGGAGGGATGGGCGCCCGCGATCCACGTCCTGTGCGCTAGAGCGCATCGAAGGCTCCCATGCGCTTGGCGATGGCGAGCAGCAGCCCCATGATGACGATGGGAACGACCGAGAAGGCAGCGGCGAGCGGCACGTTTCCGGCCGTGCCCTGCTGGATGTAAACGACCTGGCCGAGGATGAGGGAGGAGGGGCCGACGATCTCGGGGACGATGTAGTCGCCGAGGGTCAGCGAGAAGGTGAAGATGGCGCCGGCGACGATGCCGGGCAGCGCCAGCGGCAGGATGACCCGGCGGAACGTCTGGCGGGGGCTGGCGCCGAGGTCGCCCGAGGCCTCGATCAGGTTGCCGGGCACGCGCTCCAGCGCGGCCTGTACTGGCAGCACCATGAAGGGGATCCAGAGGTAGAGGAAGACCAGCACCATGCCGATATAGCTGGTCGAGAGCGACGGCCCCCCGATCACCGGGATGGCGAGCACGGCGTCGAGGAGCGGGCGCAGGCCGACGGCATCGAAGGTCCAGCCGATGGCGCCTTCCTTGGCGAGCAGCAGCTTCCACGCATAGACCTTCACCAGGTAGCTCGACCAGAGCGGCATCATGATGAGCAGGTAGAAGGCGGCCTTCGTGCGACCGCGTGCATAGCGGGCGGCGTAGTAGGCGATGGGGAAGGCGACGATGACGGCGAGAATGGTCACGGTCGCCGCGATCGTCACCGTGCGGATGATGACGTCGAGATTGGCCGGCTGGAGGAGCTGCCGGAAGGTCGCCAGCGTCGGCTCTCGCACGACCACGCCGGAGAAGTCGTCGATGGAGAAGAGGCTCTCGGCGAGCAGCGCGAAGAGCGAGCCGAGATAGACGACGCCGAGCCAGAGCAGCGGCGGCACGAGGAGGAGAAGCAGGTAGAAGCCGCGCCGGGCGAGGAGGACGTCGGAGATGCGCCGGAGCAGGCTGTCGCCGGGCATGCCGAGGTCGGCCGCCGCGCTCATGCGCTCTCCATGAGGTGCAGAGCCTCGCGCGCGAAGCTCGCCCGCACCGCGATACCCTCGCCGATGGCGGCGCCGGCCGCCGGTATGCTCGCGACAAGCGGTCCGAAGTCGGCACGCATCTCCACGCGCCGCATGGCGCCGTGATAGAGTACCTCGGTGACCGTTGCGGGCACGGTGATGCGGTCGCCGGGGAGGGTGGCCGGATCGGCGAGCACGATCTTCTCCGGGCGGATGCTCGCCTCCCTGGCCGTGCCGGTCCAGGACTTCACGACATCGGCGGCGATGACGTTGGAGCCGCCGACGAAATCGGCGACGAAGCGGGTGCGCGGGCGCTCGTAAATCTCCTCGGGCGCGGCGACCTGGACGATGCGGCCCTCGTTGAAGACGGCGACGCGGTCGGCCATGGAGAGCGCTTCGCCCTGGTCGTGGGTGACGAAGACGAAAGCGAGGCCAAGGCGGCGGTGGAGGCCCTTCAATTCGCCCTGCATCTCCTCGCGGAGCTTGAGGTCGAGGGCGCCGAGCGGCTCGTCGAGGAGGAGGACCCTCGGCTGCACGACGAGGGCGCGGGCAAGCGCGACGCGCTGGCGCTGGCCGCCGGAAAGCTGGCCGGGCCTGCGGGCTTCCATGCCGGCGAGCTTGACGAGGGCGAGCGCCTCGCGGCCCTGCAATTCGCGCTGCCGCCGCGGCACGCCGCGGATGCGGAGCCCGTAGCAGACATTGTCGAGGACGTTCATGTGCGGGAAGAGCGCATAGTCCTGGAAGACCGTGTTGACCGGCCGGCGATAGGCGGGGACGCCGTCGACGGCCTGGCCGAAGATGGCGATGGTGCCGGCGGTCGGCTGCTCGAAGCCGGCGATCAGGCGGAGGCACGTCGTCTTGCCCGAGCCGGAAGGGCCGAGCATCGCAAAGAACTCGCCCGGCGCGATGTCGAGGTCGACGCCGTCGACGGCGCGCACGTCGCCGAAATGGCGGGATACGCCGCGGAAGGAAACAGCGGCGGGGCCAGGCGCTTCGCGCGCCGGCCCCGCCTTCATGGTTGCCGCAGGTGCGGCCAAGCTACTGCCCGCCGACGATGGCGATGTAGTCGGTCGCCCAGCGCGAATAGGGGACGCAGGCTTCCTGGGTGGCGCATTTGCCGATCGGCGTCTTCCAGAACTTGATCTGGTCGAACTTGTCGTAGCCGTTGGTGACGCAGCCGGCATCGGTGAGCAGCTCATTGCCCTTGCAGGCGGCGGGCACGGCCGGCACCGAGCCGAACCAGGCGGCGACGTCGCCCTGCACCTTCGGCTCGAGCGAATGCTGCATCCACATATAGGCGCAGTTCGGATGCGGCGCGTCGACGTGCATCATGGTCGTGTCGGCCCAGCCGGTGGCGCCTTCCTTCGGGATGACCGAGGCGATCGGCTTCTTGTTGGCCTGGAGCAGGTTCACCTGGTAGGGCCACGAGCCGGAGGCGACGACGCCCTCGTTGGTGAAGTCGTCGGTCTGCACTGTCGCATCGTGCCAGTAGCGCTGGATCAGCGGCTTCTGGCCGCGCAGGAGGTCGAGGACGGCCTTGTACTGGTCCTCGCTCAGCTCGTAGGGGTCCTTGATGCCGAGCTCGGGCTTCTTCGACATCAGGTAGAGCGCGGCGTCGGCGATATAGATGGCGCCGCTATAGGCCTGGACGCGGCCCTTGTTGGACTTGCCGTCGGGGAGATTCTGCTCCTCGAAGACGACGCTCCACGAATCCGGCGCCTTATCCTTGAACGCCTCGGTATTGTACATGAGCACGTTCGGGCCCCACTGATAGGGCGTGCCGTAGTGCTTGCCGTCGACGGTGTGCCAGGGCGCGTCCTGCAGGCGCGGGTCGACGTTCGACCAGTTGCCGATCAGCGCGGTGTTGATCTCCTGCACCTTCTTGCCGGCGACGAGGCGCAAACTCGCATCGCCGGAAGCGGTGACGAGGTCGAAGCCGCCGCCGTTCATCAGCGTCACCATCTCGTCGGAAGTGCCGGCGACCTTGACGTTGACCTTGCAGCCGGTCTGCTTCTCGAAATCGGTCACCCAGTCATAGGCCTTGTCGGTCTCGCCGCGCTCGATGTAGCCGGCCCAGGCGACGATATCGACCTCGCCCTCGCCCTTGCCGACTTCCTTCAGCACCTCGGCATTGGCGGGCAGGACATAGGCGAGCGCGACCGCGGTGGCGGTCAGGATTCTGAGGCTTGCGCGCATGAAAGCTCTCCCTCTGGCGCCGGCCGCGGCGCCTTCGCATCCGTCCGGCCCGGCATGGCAAAGTGTGCCGCGAGGCGATTTCGCCCGCAATTGCTAAAATCGGACGGCTCGCGCCTAGGTCGCGGCCCGCCGGTTCGCGCGCAGCGCTCCCTTCCGTCCGGCGGCGGGGCCATCGCCGACGCTGTCGCGTATGAGGAGCGTGCAGGCGAGGTGCGTGCGCGCCGGCGGCGGGGGCGGTGCGCTGCGGTCCATGCGCTTGACGAGGTTCTCGCCGGCAAGGCGGCCGAGCTCGCTCCGCGGCTGCAGGACGGTGGTGAGCGCCGGATCGTAGATGCCGGAATATTCAATGCCGTCGAAGCCGGCGACGGAGACATCCTCCGGCACCGACAGGCCGCGGTCCTTCAGCGCCTTGATGAGGCCGAGGGCGCCTTCGTCGCTCGCCGCGAAGACGGCGGTCGGACGATCGGCCAGCGCGAAGAAGCGCTCGGCGCCGCGGCGGCCCGAGGCCGGGTCGAAGCCGCCCGGCCATATCAGCGCCTCGTCATGGGCGATGCCGGCCCCGGCGAGGGCGTCGCGATAGCCCTTGATGCGCTCGGCTGCTTCCGGATGGCCGTGCGGGCCGGTCAGGTGGGCTATCCGCCGATGCCCGCGGCCGATCAGGTAGCGGGTCATCTCGGCCGCGGCGGCGCGGTTGTCGATCCCGATGAGCGGCAGGTCGGGGCAGCCGGGCACCTCGTTGCTGACCAGGGTGATGGGGATGGTGCGGTCGAGCTGGATGAAGTCGGGGTGCGGCAGGCGGCCGGTGAAGAGGAGGAGGCCGTCGACCTGGCCGCTCCGCACCAGGCGCTCGTAATGGGCCTCGCGTTCGGGATCGTTGCGGGTATCGCCGAAGATGACGCCGTAGCCGTGCTCGGAGAGGACGTCCTCGAGCGAATTGATGATCACGTTCCAGAACGAATTGCCGAGGCCGGGCAGGAGGACCAGCACCGTCTTGGTGGAGCGCGCGCGCAGGTTCCGCGCCGTGGCGTTGGGCGTGAAGCCGGTGGCGCGGATCGCGGCGAGCACGCGGGAACGGGTCTCCTCGGTCACCTGGCCGGGATTGCCGATCGCCCGGCTGACGGTCGCCGTGGAGACTCCGGCGCGCCGGGCAACGTCGTGGATGGTCACCGGCCGCGACGGCGGCGGGGGAGCCGGAGGAATACGTCTGGTCATCTGAAGGTGTCGCCCCGAGAGCCCGACGGTCGCCGTCGGGCGCCCATGGATAAACATCCCTTCCTCGATACTTCAAGCCGGAGTCGTAGCGGGTGCTGTAAACGATTTCAACTATTGGATCGGATAAGTCCTATTCAATCATCTCCGGGATTTTCGGTATTGACAGCCAATGGGCCGCAGCTAGGATCGATGTAATCGATTACACGCTTGAGCGTAGTGCGGTATGAAATTTGTATGTTTTGCTGCATTGCGAAATCGGGCGCGAAACATCTTCTAGGGAGGAAGAAAGACATGAAGATGCGTAGCATGTTGCTGGCCGCCACCGCGATGATCATGGGTTCCGTCGCGGCGCAGGCAGCCGAGCTGGAGGTGATCCACTGGTGGACGTCGAAAGGCGAGTCGGCGGCGGTGGCGGAATTCGCCAAGGCGCTCGACAATGACGGCCAGGGCGACAAGTGGAAGGACAGCGCCATCGCGCTCGGCGAGACGGCGCGCGCCACGGTGATGCAGCGCGTGCTCGGCGGCGACCCGCCGGCCGCCGCGCAGTTCAATCCCGGCCGCCAGTACGAAGAGCTGATCAAGGGCGGCAAGCTCCTCGATCTCACCGACCTCGCCACCGAGGGCAAATGGGCCGACGTCATCCGTCCGAAGGCGATGCAGACCGCCTGCCTGGTGGACGGCCACTGGTGGTGCGTGCCGGTCAACATCCATTCCAACTACTGGGCCTGGTATTCGAAGCCGGCTTTCGAGAAGGCCGGCCTGCCGGAGCCGCGCAACCTTGCCGATTTCGTCAAGGATGCGCCGAAGCTGAAGGAGGCGGGCATCATTCCGTTCGCCATTGGCGGCGACGGCAATGGCTGGCAGATTCAGCTCCTCTTCCAGGACATGGTCACGGAAGCGCTCGGCGTCGCCAAGCGTGACGAGATGTACACCAAGAAGAGCGCCGAAATCGCCGGCGGTCCGGAGATGAAGAGCGTCTTCGAGCAGCTTCGGGCGCTGAAGCAATATACCGACGATGGCTATGCCAACCGCAACTGGAACGACACGACCAACCTCGTGATCACCAACAAGGCCGGCCTCCAGGTGATGGGCGACTGGGCGCGCGGCGAGTTCGCGGCGGCCGGCATGACCGGCGTCAAGGACTTCGGCTGCATGATCGGCCTCAACGAGGACAAGCCGGTGGTCTCCACCGACGGTGACATCATCCTCTTCTTCAAGCAGGACAATCCCGACGTCGAGGCGGCGCAGAAGCGCCTCGCCAACCTGCTCATCAGCCCGGCGGTGCAGGTCGCCTTCAACAATGCCAAGGGCTCCATGCCGGTGCGCGGCGACGTCGACCTCGGCACCGCCGATCCCTGCATGCAGAAGGCGCTGAAGGCGGTGGAGGACCCGGCCAAGATCGTGACCGCGACCAACCGGTTCATCACCGAGAACACCAACCAGCAGATCAACGAGCTGGTGGCGCAGTTCTTCGCCGACGACTCGGTCACGTCCGAGGACGCGACGGCGAAGTTCGCCGACATCATCGGCAATTCCGACTGATACGGTCCCGCCGCGAGGCGCTGCCCGGCGGGCAGCGCCTCGCTTTCCGGGATACGATCCCCGTCCCCGCGCGGGGGCGGGGTCCGTATCCGCGCTTCCTTCCGATGCAGCAGGCGGCACCGACCGGCCGATGATGGCTCACGCGACCCGACGCAGGCTCCCGATCCAGGCGGTCGCCGGCACCGTGCCGATGATCCTCGTTTCGGTCGGCGTCTTCATCATCGGGATCGGCGCCTCGGTTCTCTGGTCCTTCACCTCGTCCAAGCTCTTTCCCGCCTACGACTTCGTCGGGCTCCAGCAGTACCGGCGCCTGTGGGCCGACGCCCGCTGGCTGATCTCGGTCAACAACATCTGGATCTTCGGGCTGCTCTCGATCGCCTGCAACATGGTCTTCGGCTACCTGCTCGCGGTCTTCATGGACCAGCGCATCCGCCAGGAGGACACGTTCCGCTCGATCTTCCTCTATCCCTTCGCCATGTCGCTGATCGTCACCGGCCTCGTCTGGCAATGGGCGCTCGACCCCAACCTCGGCCTGCAGCAAACGGTCCGCAACTGGGGCTGGACGGATTTCAGCTTCGCCCCGCTGGTCGATGCGAAGACGGCGATCTACGGGCTCGTCGTCGCCGGCATCTGGCAGGGATCGGGGGTGACCATGGCGATCCTGCTCGCGGGCCTGCGCGGCGTCGACGCCGAGATTTGGAAGGCCGCCAGGGTCGACGGAATCCCGACCTGGCGCACGCACCTCTTCATCGTCGCGCCGATGATGCGGGGTGCCTTCGCCACCGCCTTCGTCCTGCAATGCGTGGCGGTGGTGCGCGTCTACGACCTCGTCATCGCCATGACCGGCGGCGGCCCGGGCATCGCGACGACCATGCCCGCGGTCTATGTCATCCAGATGATCACCGTCCGCCAGAACGTCGGCCAGGGCATGGCGGGGGCGACGATGATGCTGCTCCCCATTCTCCTGGTGCTCGCCCTCGGCGGAATCCTCGCCTGGCGGCGGAAGCGCAAGGGGGTGGCGGCATGAGCGCGGCAGACGTCGCGGCGCCCGGTGCCACCGCGGCCGGGCCGGATGTGCTGGCGGAGCCGCGCGGCCCGAAGCCGCGACGCATCTCCGTCGGGCGGATCGGGCTCTACGCCTTCCTCGTCATGTCGGCGATCTTCTTCCTCGTGCCGCTCTACATCATGATCGTCACGTCGCTGAAGGGCATGCCGGAGATCCGCCTCGGCCATCTCTTCAACCTGCCGGCGGAGCCGACCCTCCAGCCGTGGGTCGACGCGGCGTTCAGGGCCTGCACCGGCCGCGACTGCTTCGGCCTCAGTCCGGGCTTCATCAACTCGGTGAAGATCACCGTGCCGAGCGTGATCATCTCGATCGTCTGCGCCTCGCTGAACGGCTACGCGCTGACCTTCTGGCCCTACAAGGGCGCCAGCTTCCTCTTCGGCGTGCTCGTCTTCGGCGCCTTCGTGCCCTACCAGGTGGTCATCTATCCGCTGATCATCGGGCTCTCCACCGTCGGCCTCTTCGCGACGCTGCCCGGCATCATCATCGTGCACACCATCTTCGGCATGCCGATCCTGACGCTCCTCTTCCGCAACTTCTACGCCTCGCTGCCGGTGGAATTGTTCAAGGCCGGGCGCATCGACGGCGCCGGGTTCTGGCGCATCTTCTTCCACATCATGCTGCCGATGTCGGTGCCGATCACGGTGGTCGCGGTCATCCTGCAGGTGACCGGCATCTGGAACGACTTCCTCTTCGGCATCGTCTTTGCCGGACGCAACAACTGGCCGATGACCGTGCAGCTCAACAACATCGTCAACACGACCACGGGCGTGAGGGAATACAACGTCAACATGGCCGCCACGATCCTCACCGCGGCGGTGCCGCTCATCGTCTATTTCGTTTCCGGGCGGTGGTTCGTGCGCGGCATCGCGGCCGGCGCGGTGAAGGGCTGAGGCGATGGCAGAAGTATCCGTCCGCGACCTCGAGGTCAGCTTCGGCCACCTGAAGGTCCTGAAGAGCCTGAACGTCACTGCCAATGACGGCGAGTTCCTCGTCCTCCTTGGCCCGTCGGGCTGCGGAAAATCGACGCTCCTGAACGCCATTGCCGGGCTCCTCGACATATCCGGCGGGCAGGTCTGGATCGGCGGGCGGAACGTCACCTGGGAGGAGCCGAAGGACCGCGGCATCGGCATGGTATTCCAGTCCTACGCGCTCTATCCGCGCATGACGGCGGAGGGCAACCTCGCCTTCGGCCTTCGCATGGCGGGCGTTGCGCGCGACGAGATCGCGCGGCGCGTCGCCAAGGCGGCGGCGCTCCTCCAGATCGAGCCGCTCCTCAAGCGCCGGCCGGCGGAGCTCTCCGGCGGCCAGCGCCAGCGCGTCGCCATCGGCCGGGCGCTGGTCCGCGACGTCGGCGTGTTCCTCTTCGACGAGCCGCTGTCGAACCTCGATGCGAAGCTGCGCGGCGAACTGCGCGTCGAGATCAAGAAGCTCCATACCGAGCTCGGCTCGACCATGGTCTATGTCACCCACGACCAGATCGAGGCACTGACGCTCGCCGACCGCATCGCGGTGATGAATGGCGGCGTCATCCAGCAGCTGGCGACGCCGAAGGAGATCTACCGGCGGCCGGTCAACCGCTTCGTCGCCGGCTTCGTCGGCTCGCCGTCCATGAACTTCGTCAGCGGCACGGTCAGCGGCGACGGGATCGTGCTTGCCGACGGACAGCGCGTCGGCCTCGCCGGCTATGAATTCGCCGCTCTGCCGGGCGAGGGCCGGCGCGCGGTGCTCGGCATCCGGCCGGAGCAGATCGACATCCGCCCGGCCGCCGACGGTACCGCCGGCATGAAGCTCGCCGTCTCGGTGGTCGAGCCGATGGGCGCCGACACGCTCGTCTGGACCAATGCCGGCAGCGATGCGGTCTCGGTGCGTGTCGGCCCGGATGCGAGCTTCGCCCCCGGCCAGGTTCTCGACGTTTCCTTCCAGCCTGCGGTCGCCTCGCTCTTCGATGCCGAGAGCGGCGCCCGCCTCTGAGACTTCCCGCCCCAACCAGAACGGCCACGTCATGAAGAAATACCGGATCTCCTTCCAGCTCTACAGCGCGCGCAAATTCCCGCCGATCGAGGCCCATATCGAGGCGCTCGCCGCGATCGGCTTCGACGCGGTCGAGCCTTTCGGGGGCGCCTACGGCAATGATCCGGCGGGGCTCCGGAAGAAGCTCGACGCGGCCGGCCTCGCCTGCCCGACGGCCCATGTCGCGCTCGACCTTCTCGACACGGACCGCAAGGCCGCCATCGGCGTCGCCGAGGAGCTCGGCCTCGAGACCGTCGTCGTGCCCTATCTCGTCGCCGAGAAGCGGCCTGCCGATGCGGCCGGCTGGAAGGCGCTCGGCGCCCGCCTCGCCGAACATGCCGCGGCGCTCGCCGAGAAGGGCTTCAAGCTCGCCTGGCACAATCATGATTTCGAATATGCCGCGCTGCCCGACGGCTCGCGGCCGATCGAGCATCTGCTTACCGGCAAGGGAGTAGGCTTCGAGGCCGATATCGGCTGGATCGCGCGGGCCGGCAAGGACGCCGGCGCCGAGATCGCCACCTACGGGCCGAAGATCGCTGCCTTCCACGTCAAGGACCTCGCGCCGGCCGGCACTGCCGTCGATGATGGCTGGACCGATATCGGCGCCGGCACCATCGACTGGAAGGCTCTCCTTCCCGGCATCGAGAAGTCGGCGAGCGACCTTCTCGTCTTCGAGCACGACAATCCGTCCGACTGGCGCTCCTTCGCCTCGCGCTCCTTCGCCTACGTCTCGAAGCTCGTCGGGAGGGCGTGAGCCGTGGCGAAGCAGGCAGGCATCGGCATCATCGGCTGCGGCACCATATCGGAGGCCTATCTCCGGCTCGCGCCGAACTTCGCCAACCTCAAGGTCGTCGCGGTGGCGGACATCGTGGCGGCCGCCGCCAGGACGCGCGCCGAGCAGTTCGGGCTCCGTGCCCTCGGCGTCGACGAACTGCTCCGCGACGAGAGCATCTCCACCGTCATCAACCTGACGGTACCGGCAGTCCACTACGAGGTCAGCCGCAGCATCCTCTCGGCGGGCAAGAATGCCTATTCCGAGAAGCCGCTGGCGCTCACCGCGGCCGACGCGAGGAAGCTCGTCGCCGAAGCCGACCGTCGCGGGCTGAAGCTCGGCGGTGCGCCCGACACCTTCCTCGGCGCCGCCGGGCAGGCGGCCCGGCGCATGCTCGACAAGGGCGCCATCGGCGACGTCATCGCGGGCTCCGCCCATGTCATGGGCCACGGCATGGAGCACTGGCACCCGCAGCCCGGATTCTACTTCAAGCCGGGCGGCGGGCCGGTCTTCGACATGGGGCCCTATTACATTACCGCCCTGGTCAACCTCCTCGGCGCGGTGAAGGGCGTCGCCGCCATGGCGACCAGGGGCTTCGCGGAGCGCACCGTTACCGCCGCGGGCCCGATGACCGGCCAGAAGATCAAGGTGAGGACGCCGACGACGATCAGCGCGGTGCTCGAATTCGCCTCGGGCACGCAGATCACCTTCGGCGCGAGCTGGGACGTCTGGCGCCACGGCCACCAGAATCCGATCGAGCTCTACGGCACCGACGGCACCATGCTGGTGCCCGATCCGAACTTCTTCGCCGGCACGATCTCGGTCACCGAGAAGGGCAGCGAGTACCGCGAAGTGGAAACCGGCGGCGAGGCCTTCGGTGCCGCCAACTGGCCCTTCGGCGGTCCCTTCACGCGCGCCAACTACCGGATGCTCGGCGTCGCCGACCTTGTCGATGCCGCGGCCAAGGGTCGCGAGCCGCGCTGCTCGGGGCGGCTCGCCGCCCATGTCGTCGAGGTGATGGAGTCGATCCTCGTCTCGGCGGCCGAGAAGCGCTTCGTCAAGCTGCGCTCGAGCATCGAGCGGCCGGCACCCCTGACCGCGGCGGACGCGAAACGCTTCGCCGCCCGCACGGCCTGAGGCGAAGTCATCGACAGGCTTTCAACCGCTTGTTAACTGGCCCGGCATTCGCGCTTGCATCGCCGGAGCGGAGTTCCTACCATCCTCCTAGTTCGGTGATTCGAAGCAATTTTCGCCATCGAGTCGCCGGGTGCAGAACAGGTACATGCGTTAGATCATTTCGACCTGCTGACCAGTTATTCTGACGATCTTATTCGGTTAAGTTTTATGCTCGGCTTTTTAGCCCCGGGCGCAGAAATGTTAGACAAGGTTCTTGCCAGACCGACCCAGCCGCCGGCCATGAGCCGGCGGTTTCGTTTTTTCAGGGGTCCGCTGCCATGACCATCCCGGCGCCGGATTTGCACTGTCTTCCCGTGAAACCTATCGTCTGACGGTTTCATCAGGAGAATCCACGCCATGCTTCCGGCGATCCGCAGGTTCCTCGCCGAGATCATGGGCGCCCCGGAGCCGCGCCCCTTCACCGAGGACGACCTCCGGCTGTCGGCGGCGGCGCTTCTCTTCCACGTCATCGCGGTGGACGACAACGTCACGCCGGACGAGCGTGCGAGGCTCCATGACCTCCTCAAGGAGCGCTTCGCCCTTGGCGACCGCGACACGGATGCGCTGATCGCGGCGGCGAAGACTGCAGACGACGAGGCGGTCGATCTCTACGGCTTCACCAGCGTGCTGAAACGCCATCTCGACGAAAGGGAGCGCGAGCGCATCATCGAGATGATGTGGCAGCTGGTATTCGCCGACGGCGAGGTCCACGAATTCGAGGAGAACGTCCTCTGGCGCGTGGCGGAGCTGATGGGCGTTTCGTCGCAGGTGCGGATCCGCCTGAAGCAGTCGGCGCGCGCGACGGCGGCCGGACAATGACGTGATGCCGCAGACCAAGCCGCCCGTACTGATCGTCCTCCACCAGGAACATTCGACGCCGGGCCGCGTCGGGCTCTGGCTGAGGGCGCATGGCCATCCCCTCGACATCCGCCGGCCGCGCTTCGGCGACAAGCTGCCGGAGACGCTTGCCGGCCATGCCGGCACGATCATCTTCGGCGGACCGATGAGCGCCAATGACGACGAGGACTATATCCGCGCCGAGACCGACTGGGTCGGCGTGCCGCTCGCCGAGGGCGCGCCGTTCCTCGGGCTCTGCCTCGGCGCGCAGATGCTGGCGCGCAACCTCGGTGCTTCCGTAGGTCCCGATCCGCAAGGCCGCGTCGAGATCGGCTACTACCCGATCCGCCCGACCGAGGCGGGGCTCAAGCTGATGACCTGGCCCGACCAGGTCCATCATTTCCATCGCGAGGGATTCGCGCTGCCGGCCGGCGCGACGCTGCTTGCCGAAGGCGAGGTCTTCCCCAACCAGGCCTTCTCCTATGGCGACCAGGTCTACGCCTTCCAGTTCCATATCGAGCTGACCATGGCGATGGTCGGACGCTGGACCGGCCGCATCGGCGAGCGCGCGCAGCTTCCGAACGCGCAGGGCACTGCCGCGCATCTCGCCGGCCGGGCGCTGCACGACTGGAAGACGGCGGCTTTCCTCGACCGCTTCCTTGCCCATTGGCTCGCCACCGACCGCCGCCCTGGTGCGGGCACTGCCGAGGCGGCGGAATAGGCTCAGGCTTTCCGTTCCGCGGTAAAGCGGGCGGCGGCGGCGAGGATATCGCCCTCGGCACCGAAATGGCCGACGAGCGCCACGGCATCGGCGGAAACGGCGGCGAGCAGCGCGCGCGACGCCGCGACCCCGTCCCTTGCGACCATCGTCGCCTTGCCGCGTCCGGCATCCTTGCCGGTCGCCTTGCCGGCGGCTTCGGCGGAAGCGGTGACGTCGAGGAGATCATCGGCAAGCTGGAAGGCATGGCCGAGCAGCGCACCATAGTCGCGGAGCCGCCTCCGCTCCTCTTCCCGGGCACCGCCGAGCACGGCGCCGGCTTCCGCCGCGAAGCGGAAGAGCGCGCCGGTCTTCATCGCCTGCATGCGGGCGATCGCGTCGCGGTCGAAGGCGGCGCGCTCGGCGGCGAGGTCGAGCGCCTGGCCGCCCGCCATCCCGCCGAGGCCGGAGGCGCGGGCGAGCATGGAGACGAGGGTCGCGCGGATGCCGCCATCGGCCTCGAGGCTCGCCAGGATGTCGAAGGCCATGGTGAGCAGCGCGTCGCCGGCAAGGATCGCGGTCGCCTCGTCGAAGGCGCGATGCAGGGTCGGGCGGCCGCGGCGCAGGTCGTCGTCGTCCATCGCCGGCAGGTCGTCGTGGACGAGGCTGTAGGCGTGGACGCATTCGAGCGCGGCGGCGGCCTCGGCAACCGCCGGTCCGGCGGCGCCGAAGAGGCGCGCGGATTCGATCAGGACGAAGGGCCGGAGACGCTTGCCGGGGGAGAGTGCCGCGTAGCGCATGGCCTCGCGCAGCCGGTCCGGCCGGGCGATCTCGCCCGCGAGCGCCGCCGGTGCGAGAAGCCGGTCGAGGGCGGCGTCGGTCGCGTGGGCGGCTTCCGCCAGCCGGTCGTGGAACGTGTTTTCCATGGAGCACGGCAATGACGGCAAAGCCGGGCAGCGGTCAACTGCGCTCGATTGCACTTCGACTGCAGTTAATTGCACCTCAACACGCGGCCGGCTATGCCGGAGGCATGGCCACCGCCGCGAGCACCGAGGAGCCCGCCGCCCGCCGCCCGCGCCGCCGCTGGTGGCGGATCGCGGCCCGCGTCCTGCTGGTCCTCGTCCTCATCCCGCTCGTCCTCGTGCCGGTCTATTGGGTGGTCCCGCCGGTCTCGACGCTGATGATCTACGACCGGCTCTTCGGGCCGGTTTCGCGCACCTGGGTGCCGCTCGAGCGGATGGCGCCCTCGCTGCCGGCCTCGGTGGTGATGTCGGAGGACGGCAAGTTTTGCGATCATTGGGGGGTCGACTGGGGCGAGCTCACCAAGGTGATCGACAGGCGCAACGGGCCGAACCGGGGCGCTTCCACGGTCACGATGCAGGTGGTGAAGAATCTTTTTCTTTGGACTTCGCGGAGCTACATCCGCAAAGGCCTCGAAATACCGCTCGCCCTCTATGCCGACCTTGTCTGGTCGAAGCGGCGGACGATGGAAATCTACCTCAACATCGTCGAATGGGGACCGGGAATATTCGGGGCCGAAGCCGCCGCGCAGCGCTATTTCAAGCGTTCCGCCAAGGACTTGACCGCCCAGCAGTCGGCCCTCCTGGTGGCCGCCCTGCCCAATCCGATCGACCGCAACCCCGCCAAGCCGAGCCGGTTCATGCGCATCCGGGCGCAGGTGATCGCCACCCAGGCCCGCGCCGCCGGAGCCTATATCAATTGCCTCGGGCTCTAGACCGTTCTATAAGCCCGGCACTTTGTTTCCGAGGATGATCTAAAATGGCAGTTCCAAAGCGAAAGACCTCGCGCATGAAGCGCGGCTTCCGGCGGTCCGCCGACGCGCTCAAGAAGCCGAGCTACGTCGAGGACAAGGACTCGGGCGAGCTGCGCCGTCCGCACCACATCGACCTGAAGTCGGGCATGTATCGCGGCCGGCAGGTGCTCGAGCCGAAGAGCGAAGCCTGACCAGAGCTTCCCGCTCTGGCCTGCGAAGCGCTTTTCCTTCCGGAAGAGCGACAAATCAAGACGGGACGGGCCGGCCGTGCGCCGGCCTTTTTCGTTGGCGGGGCTTCCATGTATGATCGCCGCCGCCGAGTCGGGCTGCGGTCGGCCGGGGAACGGGGAAACGGATGTTCTACATCACGCCGCTGATGGTGATCCCGCTGGTCATCTTCAACATCGTCGCCTTCATCTGGGGGCACGACGTGTGGTCGACCGAACTGCTCGGCCTGACCATGCTGTCGGGCCAGCGCTGGGCCTTCTCGCTCGAGGACCTGATGGTCCTCGTCGGCGTCGTCTGCCTGTTCTTCGAGATCCTCAAGTCGACCGGCTCGACCACCCGGATCATCACCAACCACATCTTCTCGACCATCATCTTCATCGTCTACCTGATCGAGTTCCTGGTGGTCGGCTACGCCGCGCATTCGGTGTTCTTCCTCCTGATGATCCTCGCCCTCTTCGACGTGGTGGCCGGCTTCACCATCACCATCAAGACCGCCTCGCGCGACGTGACCTACAGCCGGGGCGAAGGCACGCCGCCGGCCATCTGAGCGTTTGCGCGACCATGCCGCCGCCGGCCTCCTGCCGGGCTCGGCGGTTCCTCAAGAGCTTCCGGCAACAGGTGCGGCCATGATCGCCCCGCCTTCCGATTCGTCCGCCGGCGCGGTGCCGGGCGATGCCGTCCGCGAGATCCTGACCGCGGTCGGCGAGGTGGTCTATGACTGGTCGATCGCCGACGACAGTATCCGCTGGGGCGCCAACGTCCTCGACGTGCTCCGGGTCTCCGAGATCGGGCGGATCGCGACGGGGCGCGCCTTTTCCGGCCTGCTCGACGCGGAGAACCTGACCAGCCGCCACGATGCGGTGATGAACGGCACCGAGGTAGATGCCGGCGAGGGCGTGCCCTACCAGGTGCAATATTCCCTGCTCGCCGGCGGCGACAGCCGGGTGCGGCTCTGGATCGAGGACATGGGCCGCTGGTACGCGGGGCCCGACGGACGGCCGTTGCGCGCGCACGGCGTGCTCCGCGTCATCAACGACCGCCACGAGCGCGAGCAGCGCCTCGCCTTCCTGTCGCGCTTCGACGAACTGACCGGCTACTTCAACCGCTCGCATCTGATCGCGACGCTCGGCGATGCGCTCGGCCTTGCCGCCCGGACGCGCCGCCCGATCGCGTTCATGGTGGTGGCGATCGACAATTTCGGCGCGATAAACGGGGCCTACGGCTTCGAGGTCGCCGACCGGATCTTCGCCGCCGTCGCCCATCGCATCAAGGCGGAGCTCCGCGAGGGCGACGCGATCGGGCGCTTCACCGGCAACAAGCTCGGCCTGATCCTCATGAACTGCGAGGAGCGCGACATGGTCGCGGCGGCCGAGCGCTTCCACGCCGCGGTGCGCAACGAGGTGATCACCACCGAGGCGGGCTCGGTGGCGCTGACCGTCGGCATAGGCGGCGTCGCCCTGCCGCGCTACGGGCGTACGCCGGTCGAGGCCATGGCGCGGGCGCAGGAGGCGCTCCACCTGGCGCGCCAGCGGGGCAGCGGGCATTTCGTCGCCCATGCCCATTCGCCGGAGATACAGGCGGAGCGGGCGCACAATCTCGTCCTGTCGCGCGAGCTGGTCGCCGCCCTCAACGAGAAGCGGCTGCGGCTCGCCTTCCAGCCGGTCCTCGACACGGCGTCCCGCCGGCCGGTCTTCCACGAAGTCCTGGTCCGTCTGGAGGATGCCGAAGGCGGCATCGCGGCGGACAGCGAGTTCATCGCGGTCGCCGAACGGCTCGGGCTCGTACGGCTTATCGACTACCGCGTCCTCGACCTCGCGCTCGAAGCGCTCGCGGCGGCGCCGGCGCACCATCTCTCCGTCAACGTGTCGGCGGGAACCATCGGCGACAGCGAGTGGCTCGCGCGCCTCTCGGGCGCCATCTCGGGCAAGCCGGACCTGGCGTCGCGCCTGATCGTCGAGATCACCGAGACGGCGATGATCGCGCATGTCGAGGAAGCCGCGCGGTTCGTCGCGCTGCTGCACGATCTCGGCTGCCGGATCGCCATCGACGACTTCGGCGCCGGCTTCTCCTCGTTCCGCCATCTCCGCGACCTCGGCGTGGATATCGTCAAGATCGCCGGTGCCTTCGTCGAGAACCTGCCGCGCAGCCGCGACGATCAGGTCTTCGTGCGTGCCCTCGTCGACATAGCCCGCAATCTTGGCATGACCACCGTCGCGGAATGGGTGGCCGACGAGGAGACGATCGCGATGCTGCGCGGGATCGGCGTCGACATGCTGCAGGGGCGGCTGGTCGGCGCGCCGCGGATGGACCTGGCGGGCGACGCGCCGGCGCCGTGACGCGCGGCGGCCGCGCGCCGTCAGCCCTTCTCGGAAAGTCTGTCGAGGCGCTTCTGCACTTCCTCGAGCTGGCGCTTCAGCGCGTCGAGGTCGCCCTCGCCCTTGGCCGGCGTCTCGGCGCCGCCGGTGCGCGGCGTCGCCTCCTGGCGGCCGGCAGCGCCGAAGGGCAGGAACATGCGCATGGCCTGCTCGAACATCTCGGTGTTGCGGCGGACCTGCTCGCTGATCCCTTCCATGCCCGAGGGCGTGAAGGCGCTGGCAATGTCGTTGCGGAACTTCTCCTGCTCGCGGACGAGCGAATCCAGCGAGAAGTCGAGATAGGTCGGGATCAGGTTCTGGATGGAATCGCCGTAGAAGCGGATGAGCTGGCGGAGGAACGTGATCGGCAGCAGGTTCTGCCCCTTGTTCTCCTGCTCGAAGATGATCTGGGTCAGGACCGAGCGGGTTATGTCCTCGCCGCTCTTGGCGTCGTAGACGACGAAGTCCTCGCCGCTCTTCACCATCTCGGCCAGGTCTTCGAGGGTCACGTAGGTCGAGGTGCCGGTGTTGTAGAGGCGCCGGTTGGCGTATTTCTTGATGGTCGTCGGCTCTTTGTCCTTTGCCATCTGCCTTGCCTTCCCTGCTGAACGGCAGCGACCGGCCCCCCATGACCCGGCATCCACCTAAGCCCCTAGACGATAGGAGCATTTCCGTGGCTGCGCCAAGGATTTTGTGCAGCGCCCAAGAAACGCGCACCGCAACGCAAAGCCGCGCAGGCCGCGATTGACACGCGGTGCGCGGCTGTCTGTACTCTTCCCGGAAACCCGGCTGCGTCGGGAAGGCCTAAGGAGCGAACCATGGGTGCCAACGATATCGTCATTGCCAGCGCCGCCCGCACGGCGGTCGGGGCCTTCAACGGCGCCTTCGCCAATACGCCGGCGCACCAGCTGGGCGCGACGGTGATCGCCGAGGTCGTCAAGCGGGCGGGCGTCGCGCCGGAGGAGGTCGACGAGGTGATCCTCGGCCAGGTGCTGACCGCCGGCGAGGGCCAGAACCCGGCGCGCCAGGCCGCGATCCGCGCCGGCCTGCCCAAGGAGACGACGGCCTTCGCGCTCAACCAGCTCTGCGGCTCGGGGCTGCGCGCGGTCGCCCTCGGCCTCCAGCAGATCAAGTCGGGCGACGCCAAGGTCGTCGTCGCCGGCGGCCAGGAATCGATGTCCATGGCGCCGCACTGCGCGCATCTTCGCGGCGGCGTGAAGATGGGCGACTTCGCCATGGTCGACACCATGATCAAGGACGGCCTGTGGGACGCCTTCAACGGCTACCACATGGGCACGACCGCGGAGAACGTCGCGCGCGAGTTCCAGATCACCCGCGAGACGCAGGACAAGTTCGCGGTCGCCTCGCAGAACAAGGCCGAGGCGGCGCAGAAGGCGGGCAAGTTCAAGGCCGAGATCGTTCCCTTCGTCGTCAAGGGCCGGAAGGGCGACACCGTCGTCGAGAACGACGAATACATCCGGGCCGGCGCCAACCTCGAGACCGTCGCCAAGCTGAAGCCGGCCTTTTCCAAGGACGGCACGGTGACGGCGGGAAATGCGTCGGGCATCAACGACGGCGCCGCCGGCGTGGTGCTGATGACGGAGGCCGAGGCGGCGAAGCGCGGCATTGCGCCGCTCGGGCGCATCGTGTCCTGGGCGACCGCTGGCGTCGATCCGGCGGTGATGGGCACCGGGCCGATCCCGTCGTCGCGGAAGGCGCTCGCCAAGGCCGGGTGGAAGGCCGAGGACCTCGACCTCATCGAGGCGAACGAGGCCTTCGCCGCGCAGGCCTGCGCGGTCAACAAGGAAATGGGCTGGGATCTCGGCAAGGTCAACGTGAACGGCGGCGCCATCGCCATCGGTCATCCGATCGGGGCCTCGGGCGCGCGCGTCCTCGTCACGCTTCTCTACGAGATGCAGAAGCGCGGCGCGAAGAAGGGCCTCGCGACGCTCTGCATCGGCGGCGGCATGGGGGTCGCGCTCTGCGTCGAGCGCTGAGGGAATCCGGATTTTTTCGGATCGCGCCACGTCAACGAGCGCGACCGTCAGGAGGGAACGAAGAATGGCTGGAGTGGCGATCGTCACGGGGGGGACGCGCGGCATCGGCGCGGCCATCGCGAAGGGATTGAAGGCGGCGGGCTATTCCGTCGCCGCGACCTATCACGGCAATGACGAGGCGGCGGCGAAGTTCAAGGCCGAGACCGGCGTCGCCACCTACAAGTGGGACGTCGCCGATCCGGCCGCCTCGGCCGATGGCGTCAAGCGGGTCGAGGCCGATCTCGGGCCGACCGAGGTGCTGGTCAACAATGCCGGCATCACGCGCGACACCATGTTTCACAAGATGACCTTCGAGCAGTGGTCGGCGGTGCTGAGGACCAATCTCGATTCGATGTTCGCCATGACCCGTCCGGTGATCGAGGGCATGCGCGACCGCAGCCGCGGGCGCATCGTCAACATCTCCTCGATCAACGGCCAGAAGGGCCAGATGGGCCAGGCCAACTATTCCGCCGCCAAGGCCGGCGTCATCGGCTTCACCAAGGCGCTGGCGCAGGAGAATGCCAGGAAGGGCATCACCGTGAACTGCATCTGCCCCGGCTACATCGATACCGAGATGGTCCAGGGCGTGCCGCCGAAGGTGCTCGAATCGATCATCGGGCAGATCCCGGTCGGCCGCCTCGGCAAGGCCGAGGAGATCGCCGGGCTGGTCGCCTATCTCGCTTCCGATGCCGCCGCCTTCATGACCGGCGCCGTGCTCACCGTCAATGGCGGGCAGTACCTCGCCAACGGCTAGCTATTCCGGCAGGCCGGCGAGGCGCAGCCCCTCGATGTAGCGGTCGAGGAGCTTCGGCTCCATGAAGCGGAGCGCGGAGCGGACGGCGGCAAGCGTGATGCCGCTGCGCCCGGCAACGAAGGAAGCGAGCGTCTCGCGCGCCTCGGCGATCCGCCCGGCGCTTGCCAGGAACACGGTTAGATCGCGCCAGGCCCAGGTCATGCCGCCCCTCTCGTGCATGGCGCGGCGGGTGCGTTCGATCGCTTCGGCGTAGCGGCCGAGCGAAAAATTCGCCAGGCCCATGCCGATGAAGGAATTGAAGCTGAACGGGTCGAGCGGGCTCAGCCGACGCGCCCGTTCGAAGGCCTCGATGGCGCTTTCCGGCTCGCCGCGATAGACGCGGATGAAGCCGAGCCGCGTCCAGGCCCAGGCCTGGTTGGGATCGAGCGCAAGCGCCCGGTCGGTGAAGAACTGCGCCCGGTCGAGGTCGGCGAGGACGAGGGAACAGGCGGTCGCCAGCGCAGTCAGCGCCATCGGGTCGTCGCCGATGCTGTGCGTCGCTTCCTCGATCAGGCGCCTGCCTTCGGCGCGCGTCGCCTCCGTGTCGGATGCCCAGTTATAGACGATGTGCTGGCCGCGGGCCCAGGCGGCGAGCGCGGTGGCACGGGCGTAGCCGGGATCGAGCCGGCGCGCCTCGTCGAGAAGGCGGATGGCCTCGAGGTTGTCGTCGTAGCGATTGGCCCAGAGGTGCGGCAAGGCACGCAGCACCAGGTCGTAGGCGGCGAGGTTCTCCGGCCGCTTGCCGCGGGCGAGCGCGATCTCGGCGGCGCGGATCGAGGGCTGGATGGCGCCGGCGACGCGCTCGGCAATCTCGTCCTCGAAGTCGAAGAGGTTGTCGAGGACGCCGTCATAGCTGTCGGCCCAGAGATGCGTGCCGCGCACCGCGTCGATCAGCTGGGCGGTGATGCGTACGCGATTGCCGGCCTTGCGCAGGCTCCCTTCCAGGATGTAGCGCGCGCCGAGCTCGCGCGAGATCTGGCGGACGTCCTTCGGCCGGTCCTTGTAGGCATAGGCGGAGTTCCGCGCGATGACGGTGAAGTCGCGCACGCGCGAGAGCGTCGCCGTCATTTCCTCGACGATGCCGTCGGCGATCGAGCCGGCGACCGGGTCGCCGGACATGTTGTCGAAGGGAAGGACGGCGATGGAGGGATGGTCGCCCTCCACGCCCTCCGTCGGCCCGCGGGCCGCCTGTGGCGGGGCCGCCGGCGCGATCGGCTGGCCGAGCGGGCGGTGGCCCATGCCGATGGCGGTGGAATCCGCCGCCATCTCTTCGCCCGGCATCCGCCAGAGCCAGACCTCGAACTGCTCGTCCATGCCCTTCAATTCGACCCATTGCGTCCGGTCGAAGGCGGCGGCGAGGTCCTTGGCGAGCTGCCAGCGTACCGAATGGGTGATGGCGATGCCGCCCGGCTGCGCCACCTGCTGGAGGCGGACGACGAAGCCGACGGCGGCGCCGAAACGGTCGTTGCCCTCGACGAAGACGTCGGCGAGGCCGATGCCGACGCGGAACACCATCGGCCGGGCGCGGCCCTCGTTGCGCCGGCCCATGGCGACCTGGAAATCGATGCCCCAGCGGACGCCGTCCTCGACGCTCGCGAACTCGATCAGGCCGCCATCGCCCATCATCTTGAAAAGATTGCCGCTATGAACCTCGACGGAGGGCTCGAGCACCTGGGCGCGAACCTCCGCGAACTCGGCCAGCATGCCGCGCTCGTCCGCCTCCATCAGGCGCGTCGAGCCCGCCACGTCGAGCGAGGCGAGGACGGTGAGCCGGCGCGGCGAGACGCGCATCTTGGGTGGGTTCCCCCGGGTGATCTGGCGGCGATTTGGCGCGGGAGTTTCTTAGGAAAGCGCGCCCCCCGCAAGACGGTCCGGCCGACAAAATCCCTTCGGCATGAAAGACATGCCGCAATGAGGCTTCCTTTTGGGGGCATCCTCGCCTATATGGGCGCCGCCGGACAGGCCCGGCCCCCGGCCTTAAGGCAAACCCCCATGTCCCTTAGAAATATCGCGATCATCGCCCACGTCGACCATGGCAAGACGACGCTGATCGACGTGCTCCTCCGCCAGTCCGGCGCCTTCCGCGACAACCAGCGGGTGGCGGAACGGGCCATGGATTCCAACGATCTCGAGCGCGAGCGGGGCATCACCATCCTCGCCAAGGTGACCTCGGTCGTCTGGAAGGACACGCGCATCAACATCGTCGATACCCCCGGCCACGCCGATTTCGGCGGCGAGGTGGAGCGGATCCTCAACATGGTAGACGGGGCCATCGTGCTCGTCGATGCGGCCGAGGGGCCGATGCCGCAGACCAAGTTCGTCCTGCAGAAGGCGCTCCGCCTCGGCATCCGCCCGATCGTGGCGATCAACAAGATCGACCGGCCGGACGAGCGCCATGTCGAGGTGCTGAACGAGATATTCGATCTCTTCTCCGCCCTCGACGCCAGCGAGGAGCAACTCGACTTCCCGGTCCTCTACGGCTCCGCCAAGCAGGGCTGGATGGCGGCCACACCCGACGGCGCGCGCGAATCGACCGGCCCGCTCCTCGACCTCGTGCTGAAGCACGTGCCCGAGCCGAAGACGGAGGAGGGTCCGTTCCGCATGCTCTGCACGACGCTGGAAGCCAATCCCTATCTCGGCCGCATCCTCACCGGGCGCATCACGTCGGGGGTGGTGAAGCCGAACATGGCGATCCGGGCGCTGTCGCGCGACGGCAGGGTGATCGAGGAGGGCCGCGTCTCCAAGGTGCTCGCCTTCCGCGGGCTGGAGCGCCAGCCGATCGAGGAGGGCCAGGCCGGCGACATCATCGCTCTTGCCGGCCTCGGCACGGCGACCGTCGCCGATACGCTGGCGGTCCCCGAAGTGACCGTCCCGCTGCCGGCCCAGCCGATCGATCCGCCGACGCTGTCGATGACCTTCCGCATCAATGACGGGCCGCTCGCCGGCCAGGAGGGCGACAAGGTCCAGAGCCGCGTCATCCGCGAACGGCTGCTCCGCGAGGCGGAAGGCAACGTCGCGCTGAAGATCACCGAGAACGCCGACCACGATTCCTTCGAGGTCGCCGGCCGCGGCGAATTGCAGCTCGGCATCCTCATCGAGACCATGCGCCGCGAGGGCTTCGAGCTCACCATCGGCAAGCCGCGCGTCGTCTATCGCGATGCCGAGGGCGGCGGCGTGCTCGAGCCGATCGAGGAAGTGATCATCGACGTCGACAGCGAGCATTCGGGCGCCGTGGTGCAGAAGCTCAGCGAGCGCCGCGCCGAGCTCCTCGACATGCGCCCCTCGGGCGGCGGGCGGACGCGCCTCGTCTTCCATGCCCCGACGCGCGGCCTCATCGGCTACCAGTCGGAGCTCCTTTCCGATACGCGCGGCACGGCCGTCTTCAACCGCCTGTTCCATGAATATGCGCCCTACAAGGGCGACATCCCCGGCCGCCGCAACGGCGTGCTCATCTCCAACGCCCAGGGCGATTCGACCGACTACGCGCTCTGGTACCTCGAGGATCGCGGCGCGCTGCTCATCGATCCGGGCGTGCGCGTCTACGAGGGCATGATCGTCGGCGAGCATTCGCGCGGCAACGACCTCGAGGTGAACGTCCTCAAGGGCAAGCAGCTCTCCAACGTGCGCGCCGCCGGCAAGGACGAGAAGCGCCTGCTGACGCCGCCGATCCGGCTCTCGCTCGAAGCCGCGCTCGCCTATATCGAGGAGGACGAGCTGGTCGAGGTGACGCCGAAGACCATCCGGCTGCGCAAGGCGATCCTCGATCCCCATGCCCGCAAGCGGGCGGAGCGGGCCGGCGCCGCCTGACGCGCGCCACGCCGGCGCCCAAAGCTTCGCAGAAAATTCATCCAGATTCCAACCATTGGCCCCGGGCCTCCGGGCGATGGCTGCCTGTCCGAATTTTCGCTTGACGCAGCAGCGCTGCAACACTCCCGGCTAAATGATCAGGCGCGTCTCCGACGCCCCCTTTGCAGCTTCGCCGAACGGACATACGCTTGCCCCATGAGCAGGACCTTCACCATCGGTGTCCGGCGCGCAGAGAACGGCGATGCCGAGGCGATCACGGACGTTCACGACGCGGCCTGGCGCTATGCCTATGACGGGATCATCCCGCCGAAGGAGCTGGCGCGGATCGTCGCCCGGCGCGGGCCGCGCTGGTGGGACCGCGCGATCCGCCGCGGCACCGCCATCCTGGTGATCGAGGTCGGCGGCAAGATCTGCGGTTACGCCACCTTCGGCCCGAACCGGGCACGCAACCTCGCGCAGAAGGGCGAGATCTACGAGATCTACCTGATGCCCGAATACCAGGGCATCGGCCTTGGCACCCGCCTGTTCCTGGCGGCGCGCAAGGAGCTGGCGCGCTTCGGCTTCGACACGATCGTGGTCTGGGCGCTCGCCGACAACGAGAATGCCTGCCGCTTCTACCGCAATGCCGGCGGCCGCAAGGTGGCCAAGGCCAATGAACGCTTCGGCGATACGGCGCTGACCAAGGTCGCCTTCGCCTGGCAGAAGGCGGCCTGAGGCCTATTCCGTCCCTCGCTCCGGCGAGGTGGCCTATCATCAGCTAGTCCGTCAGGCTCTGCCACGCGTCGGCGATGCGCGCCAGCGCGTCCGGTTGTCCGGCGATGCGGATGCGCTTGCGGCGTGCCGTCGCGCCTGAGACGAGCGCTACCGACGTCTTCCCCACCTTGAAGTGGCGGGCGAGCAATTCGATGAGGGCGCGGTTGGCGGCGCCGGAATCGGGGATCGCGCGCACGCGGGCGGCGACGACCGCCTGCCCGTCGTCCAGCACCTTCACCCCATCCAGGCCGTCGCGGGAAGCGCCGGGCGTCAGGCGCACCTCGAGGAGGATGCCCTCCGCCTCGCGGCGATAGCAGCCCATGGCGGCCTCAATAGACCAGCTTGGCGAGGTTCGGGAGGATGACGCTCTGGATGAAGATGATGATCAGGATCAGCACGACCGGCGAGATGTCGACCAGCCCCATGCGCGGCAGGACGTTCCGGATCGGGCGGAGCAGCGGCTCGGTGACCGCGAAGAGGACCTGGCCGATGGCGGCGACCACCGGGTGCCGCGGGTTAACGACGTTGAAGGCGACCAGCCAGCTGAGCAGGGCCGAGGCGACCAGGATGTAGATATAGAGCTGGAGCACGTAGTAGATGAACTGGATCAGCTCGATCATGGGGGTCCCGCGCGGCGTCCTCTCGGCCACCTGATGTAGCGGCGGCCCGTTCCGCCCGCAACCCTCGGCGGATCGAGAGCGGTCTTTCCTTGACAGGAGAAAAGGGCAAATCGTAAATGGCGGCCACGCGAGGCCGGGTTCGTCCCGGCCTCCGCCCGGTAAGGTCCGGGGCCGTAGCTCAGCTGGGAGAGCGCCGCGTTCGCAATGCGGAGGTCAGGGGTTCGATCCCCCTCGGCTCCACCAACAATTACATGATATTGTTGGTGTTTCGATCTGGTCTGCATCTGTCGCAGCTTTTTCTCGGGTCATCATCCGGTCATCGCCGCATCCGTATCCGAGCCTCGGCAGGCGTCAGGTCCGGGTGACGCCCGGGCGTCGGGACGTCAGTAGTCCCACTGGGCACCGATGCCGACCTCGCTGCTATCGGCGCCGGTCGCTCCCTGGACGCGGATGTTCTTGGTGATGTCCACGTCGACGGTGACCTTGCTGGAGCCCGGCTGCGTGCCCTGCTTGACGCCGAGGTAGATGTGGTCGTTCAGCCGCTTGCCTATGCCGATCTCGCCGCCATTGCCGGCCGCGTTGGCGCCGACGTCGAGCGCATCGACGCCAAGGGAGCGGCGTACCTTGTCGAGGACGCCCGGTCCGCCGCCGGAGAACTGCGCCACGACCTGGGCCACCTGCAAGGCCTGGCCGGCGGAGAGCGAGCCGAGTTCGCGGCCGAAGAAGAGGCGCGAGACGATCTCGTCCTGGGGCAGCTCGGGCGAGGAGGTGAGCGCGATCTGCGGCGCGCTCGCCGGGCCGGTGATGACGATCTTGGCGGTGACGCCGTTGCTGGTCGTCTCGGCGACGAGGTTGAGCTGCGGGTCGAGGGAGCCGGCGAAGGTGATCGTCCCCGAGGTCAGGGTGAAGGTCTTGCCGGCGACGCTGAAGCGGCCGCGGCGCAGGTCGAAGGCGCCGATGGCAACCGGGGCGGCATTGTTGCCACGGACGGTGATGTCGCCGCCAAGCTCGGCATCCAGCCCCATGCCGCGCACGAAGACCCCGTTCGGCGCCGAGACCGCGACGTCGAGGTCGACCGCCGAGGTCGCCCTCGGCGCGGCCCTGGTGGCCGCAGCCTTCGCTGCCGGCGCCTGCACTGCCGCCTGGCTCTTGCCGGCGCCGCCCTTGCCCTCGACATTGACGTGGCGGACGCTTACGTCCGGCAGTCCGGAATCGAGCCGGTCCGGGATGTTGACGTCGAGCGTCTTGACCACGATGCGCCCGCCGATCTTCGGTCGGATCGCCACCGGGCCGGTGACGGTCACGCGGCCGCCGGCCACCATGCGGACCACCTCGCTGGAGAGAAGCGTCGCGCTGGTGAGGTTCAGCGTGATGTTGGCCGGGAACCCGGCCGCCGGGTCGATCGCGACGTCGCCGCTTCCCGTGAGCGTGCCGCCGTCGGCGGTCCTGGCCGAAAGCGAAGCCAGGCGGATCGCGCGGTCCGACCCTTCGAGCACCGCTTCGATCGCGGAGAGCGCGAGACCGTTGACCGGGTCGTCATAGCGCCCGCCCGTCACGCGCACGTTTCCCTTCACCGAGGGCGCAGCGAGGGTGCCGGCCACCGCAAGGTCGAGGCTGGCCTTGCCATCGGCGCGCGCGCCCGTGGTGGCGAGGAAGGCATTGGCGAGGGCGAGTGCGATCTCGCCTTTGACCGCGAGCGCGAGCTGGCCGGCGCCCATGGGCACCGAGCCGCTGACGTTCAGCCCGGCAATCGAAGGCCCGGTCACCGCGCCTCTCACCTCGATCCGGCCTTTCGCCAGCGCACCCTCCGCCTTCACGTCGAAGGGGCCGACGCCGGAGGCCGAGAGCGCCGGCACGGTGAGGCGCGCGACGCTCAGCCGGTACGTGCCCGCCGGCGCCGCGGCGCTGCCGGAGAGCTTCACCGTGCCGGAGAGCATGCCGCCCGGCGCGTCCGACCCGGCAAAGAGCGCGACGATCGAGAGCGGCAGCGCGCTGATCTCGGCGGAGAGGTCCAGCCTGTCGCCGGCGCTTCCGGCGATGGTCGCCGATCCGCCGCCGCTTGCAAGCGCAAGCCGATCGACGGCTACCCCGCCATCAGTGAGCTTCAGCGTCGCCGGCTCCTGCAGCGTCACGGCGGTCGCGCCCTTCGTGACCCGCAGCGCCTGCAGCTTCAGGGTCGGACCATCGGAAAGGTCGCCGGCGGCGGTCACGTTCATGCCGAGCCCGCTCGCCTCGAGCTTCAATGCGGTTGCGCCGGGCGCGCCGGTTGCCGCCAGCGTCGCCTTGTCGATGGTGACACCGCCCGCCTTCATGCCGGCGACGATCACGCGGCCGTCGACCGAGATGTTGCCCGCCGGGTCGCGGATGGTCGCGTCGGCATCGACCTGGCCGAGGGCCTGGCCGGCGGCGCGGATGCCGGATCCCCTGGCGACCAGGGCGACCTGCTGCACGCCGCCCGGCGCATCGAGGACGAGGGTCGCGTCGAGCTTGCCGGCGACCTCGGTCATGGCGAGCGCCGAAATGTCCGCGAGGTCCCCCGCAGCGGTGGCGAGCCGGCCGGTGGCGATGCCATTGGCGAGCGCCACGTCCCCCTTGGTCGAGACCGAACCGATGAGGATGTCGAGGCCTTCGAGGTGCCGTGCCCCATCGGCATCGGTGACGAGGCGGCCCTTGCCGGTGGCCGGCTTGCCGGCAATGCGTCCGTCGAGGCCAAAGGTGCCGCCGGCAGCGCCGAGAAGGTCCGTGGCGGAGACGGCGAGCGAGAGGTTCTCGATCTTGCGGCCCATGGCGGTGCCGGCCGGGATGAGCACCTTGCCGTCGACGTCCAGCTTTTCCAGCGAGCCGGAAAAGGTCGCGTCGGCGCTCATGGCGCCGGACAGGTCGGGGCTGACGGCGGCGAGGTCGGCGACCGCTACCTTCGCCTGCAGGTCGGCGCCGGCCTTCGCGATGCTGCCGTCGACCGCGACGTCGAGGCCCTTTCCCGCGATCTTCAGGCCGTCCACGGCGATGTCGCCATCGGCCTTCCGCGACACGTCGCCGACGATGGTCGTCTCGCCCCGCAGGAAGCCGTCCAGCGCCGCGATGCCGGTCACCGCATCGCGGGCGCGAATGCCGAGCTTCGCCGAAAAGGCGGCAAAGCCTTCCGACGCGGCGATGTCGATATTGGCCGCCGCGAGGCCCGAAAGCGGCTGGCCGGCGAGCGGCGCGAAGGCGGCAAGGTCCAGCCGCGCGATCTTCGCCGTGCCGGTCACGGCCTGCGGCGTCGCGTTGCCGGCGAAGTCCATGTCGAGTGCGTCGAGCGCGACATGGGCGGCGGCGAGCGCGACCGCGTAGCTTGACGAGACCGATCCGGCGAGCGTGAAGCGCGCCGCTTTGCCCAGCGCCTCGGCGACTTTCGTGTCGCCCGCGGAAAGGCCGCCGGCATTGCCGTCGACGGCAAGCGCGAGGCTGCCGTCCGCCTGCGGCCTCGTGGTTGCCTTCACCGCGACGGTGGCGGCGCCATAGGCGTTCGCCTTCAGGTCTTCCGCGGTGAGCGTCGCGTCCACCGTCGGCGCGGCGAGCTTGCCGTCCACCTCGGCATGGAGGCGGAGCGAATTCCACGCAAGGTCCGGCATCAGCCCGGCGAAGCGCGAGGCATCGCCGCCGACGATGTCGAAGGCGAGCTTTCCGGTGCCGGCTCGGATATCAAGGGTGCCGACGAGGGCGAGCCCGACGCCGGCGGTCTTGAGGTTCAGGCCCTCGATGGCGATGCGCCCGGCCGGATCGATCACCGCCGAGCCGATCATCTCCGACCGGCCGTCGAGCGCGGGCCTCACATTCTCCGGTGCGAGGCCGGCGACCGTGCCGGCAAGGTCGAGCATGACGCGCCGGCTGCCGCCTTCCACGGCGCGGATGGCGGCGGTGCCGCCGAGATCGAGCATGTCCCCGGCATCGAGCACCAGCTTTCCCTGCCAGTCGTCGAGCGTGCCGCTGCCCTTCACGCTCGCCGCGACCGCCGGCAGGCCGGGCAGGCCGATGAGCCGCGCCACGACACCGCCGGCGGGCTCTCCCGCCGCCACGTCGATGTCGAGTTGCTCCGTCCCCGGCACGTAGCGGGCCGTGCCCTTGACGGCGCCGGGGCTGTCCCTGCGCTCCACCGCGAAGGCGAGCGCCAGTCCTTCCGCCGGATCGACCAGCCGGGCATTGCCCGTGATGGAAAGGGTCACCGGCGTTCCGAGCACCGGCGCGCCGAGCGCCAGCTCGTCCACGGACAGGTTGCCGAGGATCGCGCGCATGGCGGGCAGGCCGCTGCCGCTGCTTTCCGGTGCCGGGGGGAGCTCGGGCAGGCGGGTGAGGGAGACCTTCCCGGCCGCCAGGGTCTCGATATCGAGCACGCCGCCGAGGAGCCGCATCGGGTGCCAGGCGAGATGGGCGCGATCGACGCTCGCGAAGACCCCTTTGTTGTCCGCCGCCCGGATGTCCGTCGCGGTCATCGAGAAAGGCACCGAACCCTCGATTCCTCCGATGGTCAGGGTGAGGCCGTTGCCGCTGGCGAGGCTCCCGATGGTCGAGGCGAGCAGGCTCTTTCCCGGCCCGGTCTGCACCAGGCCCCAGAGGCCGAGAAGGAGAATGATGACCGCCGCGACGGCGATCGCGACCCAGGCGAAGATGCGGCGGAGCACCTTCATCAGAAGGACTGCCCGAGGCTCACATAGATGCCGTACCTGGCATCGTCCGGCCGCCGGTTGAGCGGGAAGGCGACGTCGAGGCGCACCGGGCCGATGCCGGTATAGTAGCGCAGCCCGAGCCCGGCCGAGTAGCGGAGCTGGCCGAGGTCGGGCACGCGCCCGGCAAAGGCTGCGCCGGCATCGAAGAAGGGCACGATGCCGACCGTGTCGGTGACCTTGATGCGCGCCTCCAGCGACGCGGTCAGGAAGCTGAGGCCGCCGATGATGTTGCCCGCCGCATCGCGCGGGCTCGCCTCCTGATAGCCGAAGCCGCGGAGCGTCCCGCCGCCGCCGACATAGAAGCGCCGCTGCGGCGGCATGTCGTCGAGGGAGGCGCCGATGAGGGTGCCCGCCGTGACCCGGCCGGCGAGGATGTACTTGTTCTCCGCGTCCAGCGCCCGGTAGGTGGCGAACGACCCCTGGAAGAGGAGCGGCCCCGAGCCGGCATTGCCGAGGAGCGCGAAGGGCTCGAAGCGCCCGGTGGCGCGGATGCCCTTCGCCGGATCGACCGGATTGTCCGTGCTGTCATAGGAGACATCGATCGGCATGCCGACGATCAGGTCGTTGCGATCGTAGGTGGCGGTCACGGTATGGGCCGCCTCGAAATCGATGCCGGCCTGCACCGATAGCCTGTCGTCGACCTTGTGGCGGACGCCGGTCGTGAGGGTGATCGCCTTGCGGATATAGGCGTCGGTCACCTCGCGGAACACCGAGGCCTGGGCGAGGAGCTCGTCCTGCGTCGTAATGATATCCGGCTTGGTGAAGGTGGCGGTGAACTTGTAGCCGAACGGATCCTGGTCGGGGAGCGAATCGGGCACGTCGCCGTACCACGAGGCCTGGGCGTCGAGGCGGAGCGTCTCGCCGCCGCCGAAGAGGTTGCGGTGCCCCCAGTAGCCGTTGATGGTCGAGCCGTCCGTGCTCGAATACTTCGCGCCGAAGCCGACATAGCGGGGCTTGCGCTCGGTCACCTCGACGGAAAGCGGGAGCTGGCCGTTGGGGTCGAGATGGTCGGCCTCGACGATGCGCACGCTGGCGAAGATGTCGTGGCCGGCAATGTCCTTGCGGACCTGCTCCAGGACCTTCGGCGAATAGGGCTCGCCCGGCCGGATCGCCTTGACGCGGTTACGGATGAACGAGGTCTTCACCCCCTCGTTGCCGCTGATCGAGACCGGCCCCATGGTCGCGACCGGCCCGGCCTCGACATAGAAGGCGATGTCGACGCGTCTCCTCGCATGGTCGGCGACCACGTCCTTGTCGGCGATCCGGGCGAAGGGATGCCCCCCGTCGCGGAGCTTGCCGGTGATCACCGCCTCGGCGGCATTGATCAGGGTCGCCTTCGCCTCGTCGCCCTCGACGATCTTCAGCGCCTTCGCTCCCGGCATGTCGGGAAGCGGCGCGTGCGTATGGGCATCGAGGATGCGCACCGTGCCGAAGCGGAAGAGCGGACCGGGCGTGACCGTGATCTTCACCGGCACGGGCCCCGCCTTCCGCGCCGCGTCGATCACGTCGAGGATGTTCTGGCTGTCCGCCGGCTGTCCGGCGACGAGGATCAGGATCGTGCCGTCGTAATAGCCGTTGGCATAGAGCGCGGCGGTGAGGCGCTGGTAGTCCGACAGGGCGCGCCGCGCCAGGCCGGCGGCGCCGGAGGGCGGCGTCGATTCGAGCGTGTCGAGATTGGAAGCGTCGGCGATGGCCTTCCGCAGCGAGCGCGACGCACCGGGAACCGTGACGGTCGTGCGGTAGGGAACCGCGTCGGCGACGGGCGCGGTCTTGCGGTCGCGGCTGAACCAGGAGGTGATGCGATCAAGGAAGCCCGGCTGGCGCGCCGAAGCGGCTTCCAGCGCGATCGCCAGAAGCAACGCCGTCGCCACTACCAGCACCGAGCACGCAGCTAACGCCCGAGACTTGTCCGCAAGCCCATGTTTCACCAAGCCTTTCCTCGCTTCCCTACGCTTGCACTAGATGGCGAGAATGTGGCGATTTTCGCTCCGGCGTGCTTCCAACGCCTCGATAGACGGCATTTCTTGCCATGAGGTTTTCGGCAGGCCGCCCCATCCATGCGGCGTTGGCATGGGCAAGATCACTGATTGTCGACGCAGGCGTCGGCCAGGCAGGCCTCGATCTGCCTGAGAAATCCGATGCCAGGGGTGTCGTCTTCGACGATTCTCTCCATCGTGACCCCGTCGGCTTGGCAGGCCGTGGCCTTGCGCAAACCCGCCAGGGCCTGGGACAATCCTCGAGCGTCGGATGCGTCGAGCGTCAGCAGGCCCGGTGGGTCGGAAAAAATCGTGGCGACAGGCGCACCGTTCAGCAGCTCTTGCGCATTGATCGCCTTCCCCAGCGATATCAACACCGCCTGGTCCTTCGGATCGAGCTTTACCTCTGCCTGGGGACCGATATCGCAGGCCAGCGCCGAAGTGCTCGAGAGCACGATCGCAGCAAACGCCGTGATGCGGCCGAGGTCGTGCGCGTTTAAGGCATCGCTTAGGTCGATCAGGGTGGATCGAATGTCCATTTGCTTCCCTCCGCTACGTGTCTGGCGGGACCGCGCCGGGCGATAGTGCCAGGGTCCGACGGTCTGACGGCCGAGTGTCGGCCCCGGAAACGACCCCAGGCGGCCCGCGGAGTCGTTTTCCGAGAGCGCCGCCACGCCGCGGGAGTTGGCGATCTCGCGGCAATCAGCGCGAGAACCTGCCTCTCGCAGTCCGTGAGATCGGGCGGACCTTCCTCACAGCTTGCAATTGACCGTGTAGACGTGGGTCGGATCGGAACTGAACCTGAACCAGAAGTCATCGGTCCTGTGGCCCTGGTCCAGGTCGCTTTCGATGATCTGCTCGTTCTGCACCACGCCGATATCGCCGCTCCAGGTGATGCGGCCGGGCACGTAGCTGTAGGTCCCGGCGGTGTCCGGTCCATCCGGGGGGTGAAAGCGGTAGCTGTCACCTGCAATGGTCATCTCCCCGAGCGTCAGCATCAACGTACGGACCGACGAAATACAGGTATAGGTGCCGTCCTGGATCGGCAGGGCGCCGTCAGCGGATTGGGCGCCGCCCGCGCACATCAGTGACAGGACGGATGCGGCAAGGGCAAGGCGGACGGGTCGCATCGGAATCTGTCTGTGGATCGTTGCGGACCGGCGAAAAGACAGCAAATTTGCGCCACGACTGCAAGCACGGCCATTGCTCAAGTCCTTCTCGGACCTGGAGACGGCGGCCAATGTCCCCTTCGCATGGCGGGGCCGGCAGGCCGTTGACGGGATCATCCGCGAATGCAACGAAAGCCCGGGCAGGGGCGCGGTTCCGGGAGAGCAGTCAAAATGGGGGAAGCCTTCGATCATTCGATGGTCGAGGGATGGCGGGACGACATCAACAGCGGCTGCCTGTTCAACGCTGCGCTGGCGCGGGGCGTATCGGTCGGGCGCGTCTCCTTCTCGCCACGCCGGTCACAAACGCCCCAGCGGTGGCTCTGCATCAGGATCGGTTGGCGCCGCTACCTGTGTCGCAAGGCGGTGATCTACGCGAGCACCGGGCCGTTCGGCTGGCGCATGAGGCATATCAATCGCAAGGCGCCATCGATCACCGGGAGCAAGGAGAGAACGAGCAGCACCTTGCGCGCGGCCGGTATCCCCGTCCCCGAAGGCCGCGTCTTTGCGGGAAGCGAAATCGAGGCGGCCGTCGAATATTTCCGCTCCCTCGGCCGCGAGGCTTGCCTCAAGCCGGATCGCGGCGAAGCGGGCGATTGCGCCGTCCCGCGCATCGGCGATCCGGAGCACTTCCGGTCTGCCTTCGCGCATGCCGCCGAGCGGCATGACTGGATCATCGTCGAGGAAAACGTCTCCGGGGCGGTGATTCGCTACATGGTGATCGGCACCAGGGTGGCCGCGGTCCGCCTCGACCGACCGGCCAGCGTGCTCGGGGACGGCGTCCGGACGATCGCCGAGCTGGTCGACGAGAGGAATGCCGAGACCCGTGCCGCCAATCTCCCGACCTGGGCGGAGATCGTCATCGACGAGGAATCGGACCGGATGCTGGCGCTCGCGGGATTGGCGATGAGCACGCGCCTTCCCGCCGGCCAGCGCGCCTTCCTCAGGGCAACGTCGAACGTCCCCACCGGCGCCGACGGGATCGGCAATCCTCAGGGATTGCACCCGAGCTATGCCGATGCGGCGCTGAGGGCCGTCGCGGCGGTCCCGGACCTGGTCCTGACCGCGGTCGATGTGATGGTCGCCGACTACAGGCAGCCGGCGACGCCGACCAACCACTGGTTCCTTGACCTGAACTCCGCGCCCGGAATTGCCAATTTCCATTTCATCAGGGAAGGCGAGCCGACGGACGTCGCCGGACAGATCATCGACTGGCTGCTTGCGGGGACCCCCGGACGGAAATCATGACCGATGAACCGAGCGCGCTCGCCCCGATTCCGCGCGTCCTGCTGTTCGCCATCCAAACCAGCCATGCGGGGAGCTGCCGTCTGCCGAAGCTCTTCAGGGAGGCGGGCTTCCGGGTAGGCATTCTGGGATTGCGCAGCAGCCTCCTGCAGACGACCCGCCATGCGGACGAGCGATTTGTCCTGTCGGCGCGACGCTTCGAGCCGCGCATCCGCTCCAGCCTCGAAAGGGCTTTTGCGGCCTTCCGGCCCGATATCATCGTGCCCTGCGACGAGCGCGCCGTCTCGGTGGTCAATTACTGGGTGGGCAGCGGCGCGGGGACCGCCGCGCTCACCCCTTCCCTCCGTGCATGCCTCGCCCATTCGCTCGGCAGCCTGGAGCGCTTGCCGGAGCGGAACTCGAAGCCCCGCGTGCTGGAGCTCGCCCGGTCCGTCGGCATACCCACCCCGCGGGAAGTGAAGGTGACGAATTCCGCGGAATGCAGGCGGGCCGCCGAAGCGTTCGGCTATCCGGTCGTGCTGAAGCTTTCGCATGGCGCGGGCGGGAACGGCGTCAGGCTCTGTGCGACGCGCGGGGATCTGGACGATGCCTTCCGGATTTTCGAGCGCGGGCAGTCATCTGCCAAGCTGTGGCGCAGACGGATACTGAAGCGGGACTGGTTCGGCTCCCGGTTCGACATCGTCGTCCAGGAATTCATCGCCGGGCGACCGGCCATGAGCTGCGTCGCGGCATTTTCGGGCCGCGCCCTTTCGGTCGTCACCGCCTTTGCCGATCAGGTGAGCGAGTCGATGGGCCCCGCGACGATCGCGCGCATCGTCGACATTCCTGCGGCCCGCCGGATCACCGAGAGCATGGTAGAGGCGTTCGGGGCCTCCGGCTTCCTGTCCTTCGACTTCATTGTCGATGAGGCGGGCAGAGCCGTGCTCCTCGAATGCAATCCGCGCCCGACCCAGATCATGCATCTCGGCCATCTGGTTGGCGTCGACCTGGCACGCTCGATGCGCGAAGCGCTGGCGGGCGTGGCCGACATTCCGCGGGAATATCCGCGTGGCGAGCGCCAGGTCGCGTTGTTTCCCCAGGAATGGACGCGCCATCCCGCCAGCCCTGTCATTGCGGCGGCGTTCCACGACGTGCCCTGGGAGGATCCGGAGCTCCTGCGCGCCATCCTCAGCAAGCGCCCGATCACCTGGCGAGGACGCCATATTCCATAGAACGCGCCCTGGCGACGGAAGGTAGCGATTCGAGGACGTTTTGCCGCACCCCCGGTACGACGGTATAACCCGGCCGGGAGCATGCGGAATCAAAATGGGGGGACTGATGTTTCTGCGCATATTGGCGATTGCGATCTTCGTGATGCTTGCCGCTGTCCAGGTGAGGGCCGATCCGCTGCCGCGGGGATTTTCCCTCGGCGGCGACGACACTCCCCAGAAGCCGGTTACGAAGGACGGGACGACCACGTTCCAGATCTTCGACAAGCAGTGCAACAACGTTCCCTACGGCGATGATCGAGGCGAGAGCGATTGCACCAACGGCAACATCCGCTCGGACATGCAGTTCTCCCCCGAGGCGAAGATGGGCCAGTTGCTCGAGTATCGCTTCGACATCCGGCTCAATGCCGATTTCGCCTATCCCGGATACCGCAACGATCATGCATTCGGTTTCTATCCGGGCGCGTGGGACACCCGGCTGCGCATCGCGAGCTGGGAAGGTCCGCTGCTTCACAATTTCCTCTACATGATCAAGGCGGATGCCAAGAACGGCATCAGCTTCCTCGCGCGGCAGTGCCAGGCGCCCGAGCAGTTCGGGAACTGGGTCAGCTTCTCGATGAAGGTCAAATGGGCGGCCGACGATACCGGCTGGATCAAGGTGACCTGCGACGACCGGATCGTCTATGCCGACGAAGGCGTGGCCACCGATCAGCCGCCGCATTGCTTCATCACGAACGTCTGCGAGCCCGATCTCGTCAAGCATCCGAAGAGCGTCCTCTTGAAGCTTGGCCCCGTCATGGCGGGGTTTGGCTACGAGTGGAAGAAATACGGTTATGCCTCGCCCTTCACGCCGGTGCAGAAGGAAGGCATTGCCGTCAGCTTCCGCAACATCGCCATAACGACAGGAGCGGTCGACTACGAAGAAGCCGACACGCTGGCGATGCGGCAGCTCCAGGAGAAGCTGACCGAGCTCGGCTGCGATCCGGGGCCGGCGGATGGCGTCCCCACCCGGCAGACGAGGGAGGCCGCCCTTTCCTGTCGCGTCTTTGCCGAGGGAACCTTGCCGGCGAAGCTGACGGTTGCGACCGTGAAGGACTTTCTCGCCGCCTACAGCACGGCAGGCGTGGCCGCGCTTCCCCATGGCGGCATCGACCTGCCGAAGGCCGAGGTTCCCGTCCAGATCGGCGAGGTGCAGTCCGAGAAGCAGGGGACCGTTTCCGAGGTCGCATCCTACCTGCACTTCAAGGCGCCGGGGGTCGATGGGCGTATCGACATGGGCATCATCGGCCTGTACTCGCGCAAGAACGAGAACCTGAGCGGCCTGCGCCTGTCGCTGGACCTCGACCTCACCGATCCCCAAATCAAGGCGCTGCGGGCCTGCGGCGTGGTGGTCGATGTCCTGAAGCGAGGGGGCTTGAAGACGGAGGTGACGATCAAGCGAGCCACCTTGATATTGTGGCAGAAGGACACGAACTTCACCCTCCCTAAGCCGGAATGCGTCTCGGCGGCTCTGTCGAAGCGCGCGCGCGCCAAGGTCGAGTTCGTGCTCTCGCATTTCCGCGACATCGCCATCGCGCTTCTGCAGCAGGGTCGGTCGGGGGAACTGCACCACCAGGGCGCCGAGGTCTTCTTCAAGCGGGTGGCGCTGGGCGAGATTTCCGTGGGGACATGAACGGAGCATCGCGAGCCGGCGGGAGGGCGGCGCCGGCCAGGCCGAATCCGTTGGTTCGCGCTACAGCAGCGACTTCACCACCTTGCCGTTCGCGTTCCTCGGCAGCTCGCTTCGGAACTCGAAGCGCGCGGGCACCTTGAAGGGCGCCAGCCGCTGGCGGCAATGCGCGACCAGTTCCCGCTCGCCGAGCGGGGACCGCAGGACGACAAAGGCGATCACCTCCTGGCCGAGCCTTGCCGAAGTGGCCCCGACCACCGCGGCATCGGCCACGAGAGGGTGTTCGCGCAGCGCCTGCTCGACCTCCTGCGCGTGAACCATCAATCCGCCGCGCTTTATCAGGTCGGCGGATCGTCCATCGAGGCGGAGCAGCCCGTCCTCGCCCATTCTTCCGTAGTCGCCGGGATAGTACCACCCGTCGCGGAAGCCTTCGGTGGCGTTCGCGGCGGCATCCGCGCCGGGGCCCACCACGCCCGGGCCCCGCACGCGAACGAGGCCGCTCACGCCCGCGCCGACGGAGCGGCCGTGCTCGTCGGCGATTTCGACTTCGATCCCGACGGCGGGTCTTCCGGCGAGGCTCGGATCGTCGCCGTCCATCTCGCTGGAGATCACCGCGATCATTCCCGTGCCGGTGCTGCCGTAATAATCGATCAGCCTCGGCGTGACGAATTGCCTGACCAGCCTCCGGTCCTCGGGCTGCAACCTGCCGGTGGTCGAAACGAATGCCCGCAATGCGGGCATGGCGACCGGATGCCGATGGCGCGCCTCGACCAGGGCCGCGATCGAGTTCGGCGAAAGCGACAGGGCGGTGATCGCACCATCGTTCACCCGGGAGACCAGCTCGGACGGCTCGAACAGCGGGAGAAAGAGCACCAGCGTGGCCCCGCCGAGCAGGGCGCACAGCGCGTGTTCGCGGCCTGCCGCATAGGTCACCGGCAATCCGGCCAGAAATCGGTCGTCCCTCGAAAAGACCCCTTCCAGCGAGCGTGTCGAGAAGCGGGCGAAGAGGTTCTCGTGGGTGACCGGCATCGCCTTCGGCCTCCCGGTCGTCCCCGAGGTCAGCAGAAAGACGTAGGGGATGCCGGCGGCGTCGACCGGCTCGCTCTCGTCGGGGCCAAGGCCGCGGGCGTCGGATACCGGTGCGCTCGCGGCGCTCCAACCGCCCGGCACCTCGTCGTCGACCAGGACCGCGCGTGGCCTGAACTCGGCCAGCAGGCGCTCCTGCTCAGGTCGCGTGCCGCGCCAGTCAATGGGAAGGATGGTGGCGCCGAGGCGCATCACGGCGAAGTTCGCGGCAAGGTGCTCGGGCGTGTCGCGAAGGCGAAGGCCGACCGCGTCGCCTCTCGCGACCCCCCGTTGGCGCAGGAGCCGGGCGATCTGCCTGATCCGCCGCTCCAGATCCGAATAGGTCAGGCCGATATCCGCGGCCTCGATCGCAACGGCGTTGCCGCGGTGGCGGGCAAGGTAGGCGATCCGCGAGGAGAGGTTCATGCGCTGGCCGGCACGCGCGCGGCCGATGGCTGCAGGAAGGCGTCGCAGGCCCGGCACACGGAAGCCAGTCCGCCTGTGAACAGATCCGAGTGGGGGACGCCGACCTCGACGAACTCGCCGCGCGGCAGCAGGGGCGGATAGCCGCGCACCGGGTGACAGAGCGCCTCGCGTCGTGCCGGCGTGTGGATGAGCAGGGTCGGGCAGTCGACGGGCTTCGGGCGGTACCGGGCAATCGAGATGACCATGGCGCGGTTCACCAGCGCGCGCCGTTCGGCGGCGCTCGGCGATCCTGCGGCCCTGATCTCGCGCAGCAGCGACCATCGCGCCCCTGCCCATTTGGCACGCTTGACCGCCAACCGCAGTCCCGACCGATACAGGAACGGCGCCTTCCTGTCCGTCGATGGATCGATGAGGATGAGGCGGTCGACGCTTTCGCCGGCCTCGATGAGCATCCGCGCCATCTCGTAGGCGATCGTCGACCCGCCGCAATGGCCGAGAAGCCAATAGGGGCCGGTCGGCTGGACGGCGCGGATCGAGGCCAGATGGTGAGCGGCCAGGGAAGCAGCGGTAGTCATCGGCTGCTCGCCTTCCTCCAGTCCCGGCGCGCGCAGTCCATAGACCGCGTTGGGGATCTGGAGGCTTTCGGCGATGTGCAGCGACGCCACCGGCGTGCCGCTCATCCCATGAACGCAGAAGAGCGCCGGCAGGCGGCCACCGGGCCGAAGTAGGGCGACCGGCAATTCGCCGCGGCGTGGCGCCGACCGGCCAGCGACCCTGGCGGCGAGCCGGCGCGGCGTCGGTGCATCGACCAGCGCGGAGACCGAGAGCGTGACCTTCAGCCGGCGCTCCAATTCCGCCATCAGCGACTCGGCCATGAGCGAGTCGCCGCCCAGCCGGAAGAAGTCGTCATCGGCGGCGACCTCCTCCACTTCCAGCACTTCGGCGAATATCCGGGCGAGCTCCGTAGCGACGTCGCCGCGCGCTTGCGGCGAATATTCGAGTCCCGCATCGCGCCCCGGTCGAGGCTTCGCTGCCCGTAGAGCAGAAATCATCACGGCCCCCCAGCCATGGCCAAACTATTTATGGAAGCGCAATCCCTCCCGTTACTTCCGGTCCATTATGGCCCAGCAACCAATCCGGGTCATCCACCATTCGGTTGACACGCGGCCTCAAGCGCGGCCGGCAATTGCCGTCGCTCCCCTTCGGCGTCATCGGCGAACATGGCCGCTCGTTCCCGCTTACGCGGCTATGCGTCCTTCGGCAGGACCGAGAGCACCCGGGCGATGAATATGTGGAATTCCTCCATGAACTTGCGGAGGAACTGTTCCGTCCCCTCATTGGTGACCTCGCCGTCATCGGCAATCAGTCCGGGCTTGAACTGGATATAGGCCTCGGGGGCGTTCATCTGCGGCGAGTTGCAGAAGCTCAGTATGCTGCGCAGGTGCTGCTGGCCGACGGCCGTACCGATCGCGCCGGGCGAGGTGCCGATCACGGCCGAGGGCTTCCGCGCAAGCGAGTTCGTGCCATAGGGGCGGCTCGCCCAGTCGATGGCATTCTTCAAGGCGCCGGGTATGGAGCGGTTATATTCCGGCGTCACGAAGAGGACGCCGTCGACCGCCGCTATGGCTTCCTTGAAGGCACGGGCGACCGGCGGATAGTTCGGATCATAGTCGTAGCTGTAGAGCGGCAGGTCGGCGAAGCGGATCTCCGTCATGTCGAGCTCCGGCGGCGCCAGGCGCACCAGGGCCTTGGCGAGCTTCCGGTTGATCGAGTTCTTAGCGAGGCTGCCGACGAAATACCCGACTTTGTGCGTGGTCATGGAACTTCTCCTTGGAACGGGCAGCAGCTCCGGCGACGCTTCCGGGATGCACGCCATCGACCGGATAGCTGGCGCCGAGGATGACGCCTGCCAGGTCCGGCAGGTCATCGCGTCGTCCCGGTCCGATAGCCGCCGCATCGGCGCCGCGGCAGCGCGCGCTCGCCGACGCCATCCGCCGCGGAGCGAGGCCGGCGCCGCTGCCGCACGTGCCGGATCTCCCCGGCACCGAGATGCGCAACCTGCACGATTCGCTTCGTCCAGGTCGGACAACGCTCTCCGGAACGGCCTATATCCGCGGGCTCGCCTGCCGGCGAGCTTACGGCATGCAGCCGGCCATGAAGGTGAAGTAGGCCTTCCACCCGTGGACGCCCTTGGAAGCCTTGTAGGTGCCCCACTTGGCGTCGCAGGACTTCTTGTCGGCGGCGCTGCTGCCCGTATCGCCCTCGTCGACCGTGTCGCTCTTGGCGGCGATCTTGGTGGCGGCCGGCTTCGCTGTCGCGGTCTTGGTCGCGGCCGGCTGCGCCGCGGCGCCCTGGTCGCCCGCCGCGGCCGCGTCCTTGGAGCACTGGCTGAGGAATTTCGGCCAGGTCAGGCCGCTCGGCACCTTGTTGTCGGCCTTCATCTTGGCCCACTGGTCCGAGCATTCCTTGGTGGTCGCGCTTGCGGCGGCGAAGGCGGCATCGGCCGACGCCGCAAAGGCGACGAGCGAGGCGGCGATGATGATCGACCGACGAATGGTCATGGTTCTCTCCAAAACAGGCCCGAATGCCCCGGGCCCGAACTTGGGAGGCGATTGTAACTGCCGTGTTTCAGGCGGGCGGGGCGCCGCGTCGATGGCGGAGGAGGCAGATGTCCATGATCCAGCCCTTCCTCGCGCGCCGCTCGGCCCTGAGGCCCTTGATGGCGTGGCGGATATCGCCGAGCCGGCCGGCGAGGATCACCTCGTCCGGCGTGCCGAGATAGGCGCCCCACCAGACCTCTGCATCATCGGCCACGGCGTCGAGGCCGGTGCCGTCGTCGAGCATGACGACGACGCTTTCGCCCTCGCCGGGCGGCTCGGTTGCGAGCCGTCGTCCGGTGGTGATGCGCACCGGCTCGCCGACGCCGTTGAGGACGATGCCATGGGCGGCGGCGAGCGCCTGCGGGCTCGCGATGCCGGGGATGACCTTTCGCGCAAAGGTGACACCCGCGCGCTCCACGCCGTCGAGGATGCGGAGCGTGCTGTCATAGAGTGAGGGATCGCCCCAGACGAGGAAGGCGCCGCAGCCGTCGGCGCCGAGCGCGTCGACGATGGCCTCGCCATAGAGGCCGGCACGCGCCGCGTGCCAGTCGGCGACGGCGCCCTCGTAGGCGGCTGCCGTCCGGTCGCGGGGCGGATCGGCAATGGCGACGATGCGGTGCGCGCGGGTCACGAAGCGGGCGAGGATCTCCTCGCGGATGCGGTTGAGCTCGCCGGCTGCCGGTCCCTTGTCGACCACGAAGAAGACGTCGGCGCGGTTCATCGCCGCGATCGCCTCGATCGTGACGTGCGCGGGATTGCCGGTGCCGATGCCGATGACGAGGATCGTCCGCATGGCGTCAGGCGATGCGGGCGGCGAGGGTCTCGGCGAGAAGCTCGAGCTGCTCCCGCGGCAGCGAGCCGATGAGCATGAAGCCGCGTCCGTCCTTGCCCCAGAAGACGATGCCCTTGCCCTCGCGCTCCTCGAAGGCCGGGGCGGCGTCCTTCTGGCCGTTCCGGATGATGCAGAAGGCGACCGGTCCGGCGCCCTGCGAGAGATAGGCGATCTGGACCAGCGGCTTGTCGCGGAAGGCGAAGATCTGGGCGCGCTTCAGGTCGAGGTCGGGAAGCACGACCTTGCCGACGTCGAGGGGGAGGGCGAGCCGGGTCCCGGCGTCGGCGACCTCGCGTGCGCGCTGCCCGGGATCGTCGGGGATGCTCGCCAGCGTCTCGCTGGTATAGAGCGACAGGTAGTCGGCGACGGCCGTGCGCCAGTTCTCCTTCTCCTCGCTGCCGTTTCCAGTACCCCGCAGCACGGCCGATTGCAGGCCGATGCCGACGGCGCCGCCGGCGAGGAACAGGAGGATCGCGGCGGCGATGGCCGCGCGCGGGCGGAGCGCGGAAAGGATGCCGGCGCGGGCGGGCGGGGCGACCTTCGCCTCCGCTTCCTTCAGGATCGCGGCGAGCCGGTCGCCCGGCGCGGCGTCGAGGAGGGTCGCGAAAGGCTCCTTCAGCGACGGCGTGCCGGCGAGCTTGTCGAAACGCGACTTGACGGCGGGATCGGTCGCCAGCGCCTGGTTGACGCGGCTCCGCTCCTCGGCCGGCAGCTCGCCGTCGACATAGGCGGTCAGCAGCTCGTCGGTGATCGGTTCGGCACTCATGAAGCTTTCTCTTTGCCGTCGCCCGGCTCACCTATGCGTTCTCCCGGCGCGGCTTCGTCGGTGGCGAGCCCGGCGAGACGGGCCCGCGCGCCCGCCAGCCGGCTCATGACCGTGCCGATCGGAACGCCGAGGAGATCGGCCGCCTCGCGATAGGTAAGCCCTTCGACATACACCAGGAAGACCGTCTCGCGCTGCGCCTCGGGCAGGGCCTGCACCTGCCTCAACACCTGGCCGGCGAGAATATTCGTCTCGACCTCGCGGAGGCCGTCGAAGACCAGCGCCGTCTCGGCGTCGACGAGGCCCTCGCCGCGGCGGTAGCGGGCGGCGCGGAGGTCGTTCAGCCAGATCGAGTGGAGGATCGCGAAGAGCCAGCGGTCGAGATGGGTGCCGGGGGCGAACTGATGCGCCCGCTCCAGCGCCCTGAGGCACGTTGCCTGGACCAGGTCCTCGGCGCTGGTCCGGCTTCCCGACAGGACCAGGCCATAGCGCCACAGCCGCTTCAGCTCGGCGGCGAGGCCCTTGCGGACGGCATCGGACGAAGTGTCGCTCATATCGGGGACATGGGGCGCGAATAGAACCGGGAGCCTCGGTGTTTAGGCCGCTGTCAAGGTCGTCTCAGCCCCGCGGGGCAACATATGGAGGAGATCCAGATGAGACAAGATCGCAATTGGCTGAAGGCCGCCCGGCTCGCCGGCACCTTCGCCGTTCTGGTGCTGGCGGCGCCGGCGCTCGCGGCAAGCGGCGGCGGTGGTGGTGGCGGTTCGGGCTCGGGGAGCGGCGAGCCGGTGCATACCTGCCCGAAGAAGGGCGAGGTGTGGAAGGACGGCAAGTGCGTCAAGCGCACCGGCGCCATCCCCGACAGCGACCTCTATGCGCAGGGCCGGCAGCTCGCCCTCGACGGCAAGTACGAGGAAGCCCTCGACCTCCTCTATGCCGTGCGCAACCAGCACGACCCGATGGTCTATACGATGATCGGCTATTCCAAGCGCAAGATGGGCGACATGGACGGCGGCTTCTCCGCCTATCGCCAGGCGCTCGCCATCGATCCCGACAACCTCAACACCCACGAATACATGGGCGAGGCCTATGTCACGATCGGCCGGGTGGAAGAGGCGAAGCTCGAACTGGCAACACTGAAGAAGCTCTGCGGCGGCGCCGGCTGCGAGCAGTACGACGACCTCGCCAAGGCGCTGGCCGGCGAGCCGGACGAGGACTGATCGCTGTCTGAAGGGTGACTGGGACGGGGGAAGGCGCTTGCCGGGGGTCGACGGCTCCGGCCTTCCCCCGCCCAGGTCATTCTCGCTGACTACGCACAACCGAAAATCAGCGTGCCTCCCTATTGGCAAGGCGCCTGCCAGCCGCTCCGTCCCAAGATGTAGTGGGCGGTGGGCGATGGATCGCAATCGATCGACAATCTTCACGTCTCGCTAACCGGACCCGCGTCGCAAGATGCGAGGCGTCTCGCAAATCGCGACGGTTCCGGCGGGCCGTGCCAGCGCTACCTGGCCGGCTCGATCTTCGTGACGACCACCGTGGTGCCCTGCTGGCACATGGTCATCTCGGCCACCGACCCCTCGACATGGACGCGGTCGCCGGGGCCGAGCTTGCCGAGCGCCGGCGGGATCAGCGTGTAGAGCCTGCCGTCGTCGCCGCGCATCGCGGGGCATTCGACGCCTTCCTTGGTGAGCGTTCCGGTGACCGAGACGGCGGCGCCGGCGGCGACCACGTTGAAGAGTTCGGAGCGCACCGAAACGCGCCCGTCCCCGGTGGCGACGACGAAGGTCAGGTTCTGCCCGTCGTCCGGCGCCTTGGGGATGGTGACGTCGATGAAGGCGTCGCCGCGGTTGCTGGTCGTGCCATGGGCGATCGCGGTTGCGGTGCCGCCGGCCGGTTCCGCAAGGACGTCGACCGGCGCGTCGCCCGGAAAGCCGCGGACCTGCAGGGTGATCGTGGCGCCCGACGGTCCCTGCGGCACCGAGACGAGGACCACCGGGCCGAGGGCCGGCTTGGCGCCGTCGAAGCCGGGCATGCCGACCTGCTCGCCGAAATCGACCACGTCGCGGTTCAGGTCGGGATTGTCGGTGAGGAAGTCGCGCACCGAGCGGCCCGCCTGCTGCGCGGCATTGCCGATCTGCTTGCCGGCCTGCTGCACGGCCTGGCGCGCCTGGTCGAGGAAGGAGTCGGCGGAAGCCGGCGCTGCCGGGAGAAGGGCGAGGCCGGCAAGAGCCAGGGCGGCGGCGAGAAATGCGGGCTTCATCACGAGGGAGCTCCGGTTTGCGGGTGATCGTCTCCCCCTTATCGCCCACAGCCGGCAGGATTGCGACAGTTTGCCGGCAAGGCCGCGGCCGGCCGCGGCTCGACAATCGCGCGGGTTCTGACTATCACCCGGCGGCTCTTGCTCTGGTCTGCAATCACCGGGGTCCATCATGGAAGACATGCCGGGAGACGCCGTCTCCCCGAAGGGCGGCGCCACGCGCCGTGAGATTCTCGCTGCCGGCGCCGCGCTCGCCCTGACGGTGGCGGCGGGCGTGCCCGCCCTCGCCGACGACGCGGCGGCACCGGTGCTGCGCTACGGCGCGTCGGAGCCTTTTTCCCTCGAGGGGCTCGCGGCCGTTGCCCGCGACCTTGCCGGCAGGCCCTACGAGCCGACGCCGGTGCGCTATGCCGAGCAGCTCGAGGCGATCGACTACGACGCTTTCCAGAAGATCAGCTTCCGGCCGGAAGCCGCCGTCTTCTCCGACGGCACGTATCCGATCCAGCTCTTCCACCTCGGCCGCTACTTCAAGCAGCCGGTGCGCATGTACCGGGTCGAGGCGGGCGCAGCGCAGGAAATCCTCTTCGATCCCGACCTCTTCCTCTATGGCGACAGCCCGGCGCTGAAGAACCTGCCGCGCGATCTCGGCTTTGCCGGCTTCCGCGTCATGGGCCGGAAGGGCGGCAATGACTGGCTCGCCTTCCTCGGCGCCGCCTATTTCCGCTCCTCGGGCCAGCTCGACCAGTATGGCCTGTCGGCGCGCGGCCTCGCCATCGACGTCGCCCTGCCGAAGCCGGAGGAGTTCCCGCGCTTCACGAGCTTCTGGTTCGAGGAACCGGCGGACGGATCGGACAAGGTCATCATCTACGCGCTGATGGACAGCCCTTCCTGCGCCGGTGCCTTCCGCATCACCTGCATCAAGGACGGAAGCGTCGCCACCGACGTTTCCACCGCGCTCTATCCGCGCACGCCGATCCAGCGCTTCGGCGTGGCGCCGCTCACCTCCATGTTCTGGTTCTCGCCGAGCGCGCGCCGCACGGCCTGGGACTGGCGGCCGCAGATCCACGATTCCGACGGGCTCGCCCTCTGGACCGGCTCGGGCGAGCGCATCTGGCGTCCGCTCAACAATCCGCCGAACGTGCAGACATCGAGCTTCGTCGACGATGCGGTCAAGGGCTTCGGCCTCCTCCAGCGCGAGCGCCGCTTCGACCAGTACGAGGATGACGGCGTCTTCTACGACAAGCGCCCGAGCGTCTGGATCGAGCCGAAGGGCGACTGGGGCCGCGGCATGGTGCAACTGGTCGAGATCCCCACCGACGACGAGATCCACGACAACGTCGTCGCCTACTGGGTGCCGGAAAAGCCGGTGACCGCCGGCTCGGAATGGCGTTTCGACTATCGCATCACCTGGAACGCCGACGAGCCCTACCCGCCGATCCTCGGCCGCGTGGTCGCCACCCGTGCCGGCATTGGCGGCGTTCCGGGCCAGCCGCGTCCGGCCAACCAGAAGAAGTTCGTCGTCGACTTCGCCGGCGGGCCGCTCGATGCGCTGAAGAAGTCCGACAAGGTCATCCCGGTCGTCACCCTGCCGAAGGGCGAGGCGATCAATCCCTATGCGCTGCAGGTCGTGGGCACCAGGACCTGGCGCGCCTTCTTCGACATTCCCGAGGAGGGCCACGACCCTGTGGAGATCCGGCTCTATCTCAGCCTCGAGGGCAAGCCGCTCACCGAGACCTGGCTTTTCCAGTTCATCCCGGAATCGGTGGGGTAGGTGGCGTAGCCACAGGACGAGATGAGCACCGAGGGATTCTCGGGCCCTCGCCCTTTTCGACTTTTGCAGCGATGCTGGCGCCGATGATTCCGGCCGTCCTCATCTTCCTCGCGACCTATTTCGTCATCGCCATCGGCAAGCTGCCCGGCTACCGGATCGACCGGGCGGGTGCGGCGCTCCTCGGCGCGACGATGATGGTCGCCTTCGGCGTGCTGTCGATCGACGAGGCCTATGCCGCGATCGACATGGACACGATCACGCTCCTCCTCGGCATGATGATCGTCGTCGCCAACCTCCGGCTCTCCGGCTTCTTCCGGCTGGTCGCGGCAACCGTCACGCAGCGCGCCGGGCATCCGCTCCTGCTGCTCGCCGGCATCGTGCTCACGGCGGGCGTCCTCTCCGCCTTCCTCGTCAACGACGCCATCTGCCTGGTCATGACGCCGCTGGTCCTCGACCTCGTCCAGCGCCTCGACCGCAACCCGGTGCCCTACCTGCTCGCGGTCGCCATGGCGTCCAATGCCGGCAGCGTCGCCACCATCACCGGCAATCCGCAGAACATGATCATCGGGTCGCTGTCGCATATCCCCTACGGCCGTTTCACCGCCGAGCTCGCGCCCATTGCCGGGGCGGCGCTCCTCGTCACCATCCTCCTCATCGCGCTCGTCTACCGGCAGGAATTCCTCGCCGGCGCGCGCTTCGCGCCGGTGAAGGCGAAGGAGCCGCACTATCACGGCCCGCTCGCCGTCAAGTCGGTGCTGATCACGCTCGCCATGGTCGGCTTCTTCTTCGCGGGCTTCCCGGTCGCCGAGGTCGCCATCGTCGGCGGCGCGCTCCTCCTCTTCACGCGCCGGGTGAAGCCGGCGAAGGTCTATTTCGACATAGACTGGCCGCTCCTCGTCATGTTCATCGGCCTCTTCGTCGTCGTCGCCGGCGTCGAGAAGGCGGTGCTGACGCCGCAGGCCATTGCCGAGGTCGGCCGCCTCGACCTCGCCAGCGTGCCCATCCTCGCCGGCATCACGGCGGTGCTCTCCAACCTCGTCAGCAACGTGCCGGCGGTGCTGGTGCTGAGGCCCTTCGTCACCAACCTCGCCGATCCCGAGAAGGCGTGGCTGGTGGTCGCCATGGCCTCGACGCTTGCCGGCAATTTCACCCTCGTCGGCTCGGTCGCCAACCTCATCGTCGCCGAGCGCGCCAGGTCGGGCGGCGTGACCATCAGCTTCTCCGAATATTTCAAGGTCGGCGCGCCGTTGACGCTGCTCACCCTCGCCCTCGGCGCCTGGTGGCTCGCCTGACGAGAAAGGCGCCGGTCCCGGAGGACCGACGCCTTGGTAGCTTTGGAGAACCGGCCAGCCGCCGGTCCCTATCAGCCTATGCCCCGGCGCGGCCGGGCGTCACCCTCCGCCCGTTCACAATCCTGCGAGCGCCTACTTCCTGCCGCCGAGCGTGAACCAGCCGACGCCGACCATGACCAGCGCCGTGCCGAGCCAGGCGATCGGCGTCATGGTCTCGCCGAGGATCGCCCAGGCGAGAAGGATGGTGGCGACGGGCGAGAGCGTGCCGATGGTGGCGTTGGCCTGCGCCGAGATGCGCTGGAGCGCCGCGTTCAGGAAGAACGAGGGCAGCACCGTCGAGCCGACCGCGAGGAAGATCGAGATCAGCCAGACCCGCGTGCTCACCATGAGCGCGCTTGCCGGATGGGTGACGAGGAATTGCAGGATGGCGCCCGCCGCCGCGCCGGTCATGGCGATGCAGGTGAAGAGGCGCGGCCCGACCACGGTGATCAGGTCCTTGGCGAAGAGCTGGTAGAGCGCGAAGGCGATGGCGCAGCCGAGCACGAGCAGGCCGCCGATCACCGCGTTCTCGCCGCCCTCGACGATGTTGTGGCCGAAGATCACGGCAAGGCCCGAATAGGAGATGGCGATGGCGACGACGATCCGGCGGGTGATCGGCTGGCCGAAGAACATCGTCCCGAAGATCACCACGAAGATCGGATAAGTGAAGAGGATCATGCGCTCGATCTGGGCGGTGATGTATTCGAGCCCGAGGAAATCGAGATAGCTCGCCACCCAGTAGCCGAGCAGCCCGGTGCCGATGGCGGCGAGGACCAGCTTTCCGGTCGGCAGGCCGCGGCCGGTCGCGAGCCTTTCGCGGAGCGACCAGCCGCCGATGACGAAGTAGAAGGGCAGCGACAGGATCATGCGGAGCGCGAGCAGCGTCTCGGCGTCGACCGCCTCCTGGTAGGCGAGCTTGATCGCCACCGCCTTGGTCGAGAAGAGGATCGCACCGACCGCGGCGAAGACATAGCCGAGGCGGACATAGCTCGCCGAGGGCGCGGCCGTTGGCGCGGGCAGGACCGGCGGCGTTTCCGCCGTCATGTCGATCTGGGGTCGCAGGTCGTCGGGCATGTCTCGTCCTTCGCGCTCGCTTGGCGGGGGACGATCGCGCCTTTCGGGAAGAGCCGGCGGCGCGAGGGGTCCCACGCGCCGGTCGGTCATCTGGTCAGACGCCGCCCGGGCCGCGCGAGGCGGTCCAGAGAATAAGCCGGTCAAGCTTGCGGGCGGTCGTCATGGCGAGCGCTGTATCACGCGGGCCCGAAAGAAAGAAGGGCCCCGCGAGGGGGCCCAGTTTCTGGTGAGGAGAGTTCAGGAGCAACGGGGCGCGGGGAGGATGGCGCCCGTTGAGGGATTCATCTCTATCGCCGTCGGGCTGAAGCCAGCCTGAAGCGCGGGTTCACCGGGGGTTCATGCGCACTACGCCGCTTTGTCACCCGGCGGACTCGCGGTGCTTGCTCCGCCGCACGCCGTCATTCCGGACAAGCCGCGAAGCGGCGCGATCCGGAATCCATGCCATGACGGTCCAGAAGAACCATGGCGGATGGAGTTGGGTGAAGTCGCCGCGCGGTGTCCATTGCACCGTCATGGCATGGATCGCCGGGTCAAGCCCGGCGATGACGGAGGGGGATTCGCAAAGCCTCGTCGGTTGGCCCCTACGCCCTTGGATGCGCCTTGTCGTAAGCCGCCATCAGCCGCGCCGTGTCGACCTCGGTATAGACCTGGGTGGTCGAGAGGCTGGCATGGCCGAGCAGCTCCTGGATGGCGCGCAGGTCGCCGCCGGCCGAAAGGAGATGCGTGGCGAAGGAATGCCGGAGCGCATGCGGCGTGGCGCTCGCCGGCAGGCCGAGCGCGCCGCGCAGCTTCTCCATCGCCCGCTGCACGAGGCGCGGATTGAGCGCCTCGCCGCGGGCGCCAAGGAAGAGCGGCGCGTCGGCGCCCGGCCGGTATGGGCAGAGATTCATGTAGCGCTGGATCGCCGCGGCGACTGCCGGGATCACCGGCACGAGGCGTTCCTTGCCGCCCTTGCCGATGACGCGGAGCGCGTCGTTCGCGCCCCGTGGCGCCTCGCCGCGGGTTAGGCCTAGCGCCTCGGATATGCGCAGGCCGCAGCCATAGAGGAGCGCCAGCACGGCGGTGTTGCGCGCCGCGATCCACGGCTCCTCGTCGAGCGCGTTCTCCATGTCGGCGACGGCGCGTGCCTCCGGTTCCGGCAGCGGCCGCGGCAGGCTCTTGGCGATGCGCGGGGCTCGCACGGCGCGGAGCGCCGCGCCATTGCCCTCGCCATCCTTTTCGAGGAAGCGCATCAGCGAGCGGATGCCGGCAAGGCCGCGCGCGAGCGTGCGCGAACCGGCGCCATTCTCGCGCCGGCCGGCCATGAAGGCGCGGATGTCGGCGGTGCGCAGGTCCCTCATGTCGGCGAGCTTCGGCGGCCCGCCGAGATGCATCGTGAGGAATTTCAGGAACTGAAGCGCGTCGCGCTGATAGGCTTCCAGCGTCTTGTCGGCGAGCCGCCGCTCGCTGCCGAGATGGCGGCGCCAGCGCTCCACCGCCTTCAGGAGGTCGGGCGCTGCGAAAACAAGCGGCTGTTCGTTTTGCCCGGTGCGTGCCATGACCTTGATCCCGAATCGCCATTCAGCTTCAGGATGGTGAAGGCAGGGTTAAGGCGCCCGTCCGGGTGCCCGCCCCGCGGGCCTTTGGGGGCTACCAGATGACCGAGACGATCGGGGCCTATCTCATCCGTCGGCTGGCCGAGCATGGCGTCGGCCATGTCTTCGGCGTGCCCGGCGACTACGTGCTCACCTTCTTCGGCCAGATGGAGAAGAGCAACCAGGTCCAGGTGGTCAACACGGCGGACGAGCAGGGTGCCGGCTTCGCCGCCGATGCCTATGCCCGCCTCCGCGGCATGGGGGCCGCGTGCATCACCTGGTGCGTCGGCGGCCTGAAGGCGGCGAACGCCGTCGGCGAGGCCTTCGCCGAGCGCTCGCCGGTGGTGCTGATCTCCGGCGCGCCCGGCAGGCGCGAGCGCCAGCGCAATCCGCTCCTCCACCACAAGGTGCGCGACTTCGACACGCAGCTGAAGGTCTTCGAGCAGCTCACCGTCGCGGCGATCGTCCTCGACGATCCCGAGACCGCGGCGGCCGAGATCGACCACGCGCTGGCGCTCGCCAAACGCCACAGCCGCCCGGTCTATATCGAGATTCCGCGCGACATGGCGGCGGCCGAGATCGTGGCGCCGATCCCGCGGCCGCTCGCCCCGGAGGCGAGCGACCCGGATGCGCTCGCCATGGCGCTCGCCGAGGCGGTCGAGCGCATCGAGGCGGCGAAGCATCCGGTCATCGTCGCGGGCGAGGAGCTACACCGCTTCGCGCTTCGGACCGAGCTCGGCGAGATCATCCACGGATCCGGCATCCCCTTTGCCGCGACCATCATGGGCAAGTCCGTCTTCCCGGAATCCGACCCCGGCTATATCGGCGTCTACGAGGGCGCCATGGGCAAGGAGGCGGTGCGCGACTACGTCGAGAAGAGCGACTGCATCGTCATGGTCGGTGCCATGATGACCGACCTCAACCTCGGCATCTACACCGCGCAGATCAACCGCCGCTTCACCATCTATGCCGCCAAGGACCGCGTCTCCGTCGGCCTGCACGCCTATGACGACGTGCTGATGGAGGATTTCATCCGCGGCCTCGCCGCCCATCCGTGGAAGCGGCGGACCGAGGTGGCGCCCTTCGAGCACCCGGAGCATCCGGGACCCTTCGCGCCCTCCGACCGGGCGATGACGGTGGAGGCGCTCTTCCGCCAGATCAATGCCTTCCTCGAGGATGACATGATCGTCATTGCCGAGCCGGGCGATGCGCTCTTCGGCGCGGCCGACCTCTACATCCACGACGGGGCGCGCTTCCTGTCGCCGGCCTACTACGCCTCGCTCGGCTTCGCGGTGCCGGCGGCGCTCGGCGTCCAGGCGGCCGAGCCGAAGCTCCGCCCGCTGGTGCTGGTCGGCGACGGCGCCTTCCAGATGACCGGCATGGAGCTCGGCGCGATCGCGCGCTACCGCCAGAACCCCATCGTCATCGTCTTCGACAATGACGGCTACGGCACCGAGCGCCCGATGCTCGACGGCGCCTTCAACGACGTGCCGCGCTGGAACTTCTCGCGCATCCCCGAAGTGCTCGGCGCCGGCCTCGGCTTCAAGGTCACGACCGAGCGCGAGATGGCGGAGGCGCTCGACAAGGCGCATGCCAATGCCGGCAGCTACTCGATCATCCAGGTGATGCTGGCGCGCGACGACCATTCGCCGGCCTTGAAGCGCCTCACCGCCTCGCTCGCCGAGCGGGTCAAGGCGAAGGGCTGATGGCACAGCGCGGGGGGCTCTTCCGCGCCCCTCGTGGCTGGCCGGCACGCTGCCGGATGGGCCGTCCGTCCTTTTCAATCCGCCGGTCCGGGACCATGTAGTCACTATTCGTAACCCGGTGCCGGCCGGTTCCTGACCGCCGGGCCCCCGAAAGAGCGGAGACATCCATGCCTGCCAGCCAGCCCACGCTCCTCGTCACCGGCGCCGCCGGCCAGCTCGGCCGCCAGGTGGTCAAGCACCTCGTCGCGACCAAGGCAGGCAGGATCATCGCCGCCACGCGCGACACGGAGAAGCTCAAGGACCTGGAAGGCGTCGAGGTCCGCCGGGCCGATTTCGACGATGCCGGCTCCCTCGCCAAGGCCTTTGCCGGCGTCGACCGCGCCCTCATCGTCTCGACCGATGCGCTCGGCCGGCCGGGCGGCCGCCATGCCCATCATGCGAGCGCGGCCAAGGCCGCCGCCGCCGCCGGGGTACGCCACATCCTCTACACCTCGATCACTTCGCCACGTCCGGACCCGGCCGATCCGATCGCCGACGACCACTTCCAGACGGAGGCGGCGATCATGGCGGGCCCCACCGGCTGGACCATGCTCCGCAACAACCTCTATGCCGACACGATCCTGTGGAGCTTGCCGCTCGCGGTGAAGTCAGGCGAGTTCTTCACGGCGACGGGCAGGGGCGGTCGCAGCTACGTCACCCGCGCCGATTGCGCGGCGGTCGCGGCGGCGGCGCTCGCCTCCGATTTCGACGGCAAGCGCGTCCTCGACGTCACCGGCCCCGCCGCCGTGACGCAGGACGAGATCGCCGCCATGGCGAGCGAGATCACCGGCCGCAAGGTCGTCCACAAGAGCGTCGGTGCGACCGAGCGGAAGAAGCAACTGCTCGCCGCCGGCGTGCCGGAAATCTATGCCGACGTCACCCTCGGCTTCGAGGTCGCGACCGCGCAGGGCTACTTCGCGATCGCGACGCCGGCGGTCGAGCAGCTCACCGGCCACAAGCCGACCTCGGTGCGCGAATACCTCACCGCCCACAAGGCTGCGCTCCTCGGCTGAGCACCTCCGGACTTTTGCGAGAATGGCAGGACGGGGATGGCCGGCCTTTCGGCTGTTCACGTCTTTCTGCTGCAACCGATCCGGAACGAATCCTTCCCTCGATGGTTACTCTTTCATCGAAGGCCCGCTCGGCGGAGGTCGTCGTGACCCGTCAGGCCCTTGGCCAATCCTTCCAGGCAGGTCGTGGCGACGTTTTTGAAAGGAGTTCGCCATGTTCAACATACGAAGCAGGATCGCGGCCGCCGGAATGGCTGCCGCCATTGCGGCAGGCACGCTTGCGGCAGTCCCCGCGGAAGCCGGCATCGCGCAGGCTCCGGCCGTCCTCGCCGCTGGCGGCGACGGCCCTCTAGTCCAGGATGTCGCCTGGAAGAAGTGGAAGAAGTATCCGCACTATAGCGGCGGCGGCAACTATCATCACCACTGGCACGGCGGCGGCAATAATAACTGGGTCGGTCCGCTGGTCGGCGGCATGGTGATCGGCGGCATGCTGGCCGCACCCTACTATGGCGGCTACGGCTACGCGCCGGCGCCACGCTACCGCTACGGCAGCCACGATGCGTACTGCCATGCCCGCTTCCGGAGCTACAATTCGGCTACCGGATTCTATCTCGGCTATGACGGCCACTATCACCGCTGCTGATCGCATCGGTTCACGGGAAAAGGGGCAGGGCCGTTCTCGGCTCTGCCCCTTCACATGAACTCGGCGCGCAGGTCGAGCGTCTGCTTCACCCCGACATCCGCATAATGGCGGGACAGCCACCTTCGCGCGGCGGCGCGGCCGGAGGCGTGCAGCTCCTCGAAGAAGCTCCAGCTCGTATCCAGCTTCGACGATGCCGTATGGTCGGCCATCGCGGCGGTGGCGTCGATCCGGTGCAGCCGGTTGGCGCGATAATGCGTCTTGTCGAGGCGGCCTTCGGCGATCAGCCGGTTGACGAAATCGATGGCCCGGAATTCCCGCAGCAGCGAGGCGTTGAACGTGATCTCGCTGACCCGCTCGATGATCGCCTGCGAGGTCGTCGGCACTTCGTCGCGCCGGATGGGATTGACCTGGACGAGGAGGATGTCGCCCGATTCCGTCTCGGTGAAGAAGGGGAAGAGGGCGGGGTTGCCCGAATAGCCGCCGTCCCAATAGGCCTCCTTGCCGATCTCGACGGCGTGGAAGAGATGCGGCAGGCAGGCCGAAGCCATGATCGCATCGGCGGTGATCTCCTTGCCCGTGAAGACCTTGATCTTGCCGTTGCGGACGTTCGTGGCCGCGATGAACAGCTTCAGCCCGTCATTGGCGCGTACCTGCTTGAAGTCGACCAGTTCCTCGAGCAGATCGCGGAGCGGATTGAGGTTGAGCGGGTTGACGCTCTGCGGCGCCATGAACCTGCCGAAGCCCGGGAACATGGGCAGGTGCGGCAGGCGCGGCATTTCCCAGAAGGAGAGGATCGGACCGAGGATCGAGGCCGCCGGCCCCGCCGCGGCGCGGCTGACGCCCCGCCAGAATTCCCGCAGCCGCTCGCGCGCGCCTTCCGCACCGCCGCGCATGAAGCCGTCGGCAAGCACGACCGCGTTCATCGCGCCGGCGCTCGTCCCCGATATGGCCTCGAAATCGAGCCGGCCATCCTCGATCAGCGCGTCGAGCACGCCCCAGGTGAAGGCGCCGTGCGCCCCGCCGCCCTGGAGGGCGAGGTTGATCGTCTTGAAGTCGGACCGCGAGGCAGCGCTGGACGCCATGCCGCTATCCTAGCGTCGCTTGGCCGTCCGGCGCGACCGGCAATGCACATGCCGGCTTCTCTCCCGTCTCACGCCGCGGTCCAGCCGCCGTCGATCGGCAGCAGCGCGCCGGTGATCTGCTTCGCCTGGTCGCCGGTGAGGTAGACGGCGAGCGCTGCTACCTGCTCCACGGTGACGAATTCCTTGGTCGGCTGGGCGGCGAGGATGACGTCCTGCTTGACCTGCTCCTCGGTCAGTCCGCGCGCCTTCGCCGTGTCCGGGATCTGGCGCTCGACCAGCGGCGTCCAGACATAGGCGGGGCAGATCGCGTTCACGGTGATGCCGGCGCGTGCCGTCTCCAGCGCCACGGTCTTGGTGAGGCCCGCGATCCCGTGCTTGGCCGCGACATAGGCCGACTTGAACGGCGAAGCGACGAGCGCATGCGCCGATGCGGTGTTGATGATCCGGCCCCAGCCCTTCGCCTTCATCTTCGGCAACGCCGCACGGATCGTATGGAAGGCCGAGTTGAGGTTGATGGCGATGATCGCGTCCCACTTGTCGACCGGGAAATCCTCGACCGGCGACACGAACTGGATGCCAGCATTGTTCACGAGAATGTCAACCGCGCCGAAGCGCCTTTCGGCCTCGGCCATCATGGCCGCGATCTCGTCGGGCTTCGCCATGTCGGCCGGCAGGTGCACCACCTCGCCCGCCGTGGTCGCGCCGATCCCGGCCACCAGGTCCCTGACGGCGCCCTTCTCGCCGAAGCCGTTCAGCACCACGTTGGCGCCCTCGGCGGCCATGGCCCGCGCGATCGCGAGCCCGATCCCGCTGGTAGAGCCGGTGACCAGGGCGGTCTTCCCCGTCAGCATCGAATTTCCCTCATATTTCCGTCGCGTCAGGCTTATATAGGGTCGTGCCGCGCCGGGATATCCGGCGTTTCCGCCGGCCTGCCGTGGCAGGAGGTTCCCCGATGAGCGCCGTCAGTACCGTCCTCGAGCATCCGCACCACGACCATCGCCGCTGCGCCGACGCTGCGCTCAGCCATGCCGAGGAGATCGCCCGGCGCGATGGCCTCCGCTTCACCGAGCAGCGCCGCAGCGTGCTCGAGGCCCTGCTCGCCAGCCACGTGCCGGCTTCCGCCTATGACGTCATCGACCGCCTGGCGAAGGATGGCCACCGGCCCGCGCCGGTCTCGGTCTATCGCGCGCTCGACTTCCTCGTCGAGCACCGCTTCGCCCACCGCATCGAATCGCGCAATGCCTACGTCGCCTGCGACCGTGGCGAGGAATGCGACGGGGCCGCCACCCTCTTCCTGCTCTGCGACAAGTGCGGCGCCGCCGGCGAAGCCTCCTCGACTGACCTCCACGCCCTCATCGGCGCGGTGACCGGCAGGGTCGGCTTCTCGCCCTCGACGCCGGTCGTGGAGATCCGCGGCCTCTGCGCCGCCTGCCGGACCGCCGCATGACTTCGCCGGCCGCGCCGCTTCCCCGCCACCGCACCGTGACCGTCGATGTCGGCGGCGTGCGCGTGGGCAGCGACGCTCCGATCGTCGTCCAGTCGATGACCAATACCGACACGGCCGATGTCGAGGCGACCGCGCGTCAGGTCGAGGCGCTCGCCCGTGCCGGCTCGGAGCTCGTCCGCATCACCGTCGACCGCGACGAGGCCGCCGCCGCCGTGCCGCATATCCGCGACCGGCTCCTGAAGCGCAACATCCGCGTGCCGCTGATCGGCGACTTCCACTATATCGGCCACAAGCTGCTGACCGACCACCCGGCGGCGGCCGAGGCGCTGGCGAAATACCGGATCAATCCGGGGAATGTCGGCTTCGGCGAGAAGAAGGATCGCCAGTTCGCGACCCTCATCGAGCTCGCCATCCGCCACGGCAAGCCGGTGCGCATCGGCGTCAACTGGGGCTCGCTCGACCAGGCGCTGCTCACCCGCCTCATGGACGAAAACGCGACAAGCGCGGAACCGCTGTCGGCGCGCGAAGTCATGCACGAGGCGATCGTGCAGTCGGCGCTCCTCTCCGCCGCCCAGGCCGAGCAGATCGGCCTCGCGCGAGACCGCATCATCCTTTCGGCGAAGGTCAGCGACGTGCAGGACCTGATCGCCGTCTATCGCTTGCTCGCCTCGCGCGCCGGCGACGGTCCTGGCCATGCGCTCCATCTCGGCCTCACCGAGGCGGGCATGGGCTCGAAGGGCATCGTCGCCTCGTCCGCCGCCATGGGCATCCTCCTCCAGGAGGGCATCGGCGACACGGTCCGCGTCTCGCTCACGCCCGAGCCCGGCGGCGACCGCACCCGCGAGGTGACGGTGGCGCAGGAGCTGCTCCAGGTGATGGGCTTCCGCACCTTCATGCCCGTCGTCGCCGCCTGCCCCGGCTGCGGGCGCACGACCTCGACCGTGTTCCAGGAGCTCGCCAAGCGCATCGAGGGGGACCTGCGCGAGAAGATGCCGCAATGGCGTGAGCGCTATCCGGGCGTTGAGAGCCTCAAGGTCGCGGTCATGGGCTGCATCGTCAACGGCCCGGGCGAATCGAAGCACGCCGATATCGGCATCTCGCTGCCCGGCACCGGCGAGCAGCCCGCCGCCCCGGTCTTCATCGACGGCAAGAAAGCCGCCACCCTCCGCGGGCCCCGTATCGCCGACGAGTTCGTCGCGATGCTGGAGGCGTATATCGAGAGAAGGTTCGGGCAAGGCGCCAGTTCCTCCCCCGTTTACGGGGGAGGGGGACCGCCGCAGGCGGTGGAGGGGGCGCGTGACGAGCACTGCGGTGGTCCAACCCTTCCCGCCTCCAAGTCCTCTCAGTTGGCCACCCCACCCACCGCCGCTTCCGCTTCGCTCCGGCGCGGGCCCCCCTCCCTGTCCCGGGGGATGGGCGCTCGTCACCCCGGTCGAGTCGGTCCGGCCGAAGGCTAACCCAACGGCAAGCTTCGCCGGTGAAGCGGAGGCGCGTGCAGGATGCTGAGGCTGCATTCTGCAGCACTTCGCGCTATAGTAGTTTCTCAGCTGGATTCGACTCATGGCAAAGACACAGCCAACCATTGAATCGCCCGAGGTAGACAAGTTAACGACGATCCTCGAAGAGGCCACTAGGTCAACAAAGGAGGGCGCGAAGTATTTCCTGGAGCCCGCTCAGGGTACTCTAAGTCGCGGCCTAAGCCGACGACATCACATAATTTTCGGTCGGCGCGGTTCTGGGAAGAGCAGCCTCCTCAACAAGATCTTGAACGATTTCAATACGAGCCGCCTTCCTGTGGCTTATGTCGACCTCGAGACATTCAAGGGGCATTCCTATCCTGATGTTTTAGTGAGCATTCTCATCAAGACGCTGGATGCGTATCGAGGTTGGCTGGAGACGTCGGCAATTAAACCCTCAACGCAGAAAAGTTGGTGGCAACGTCTCTGGGGGGCAGTCCCAACGGCAAGGGCCCACAATAAGAAGCGCGGCCTGGGGCTTGTAAGGCAGGCAGAGAACTTGGCTGATGAGTTGAAGTCCGTCTTGATGTCCCCGGAAGAGAGCAGCCGATCAGCTACTCTCTTAGGGGCAATAACCTCGACATCCGGCGTAAAAGCGTCGCTCACTACCAGCCCCATCCCGATTCTATCTGGAAACGTGGAGGCTTCTCAAGAGAGTTTAGAACACCGATCTTCTCAACAGACTGATATATATCAGTCGAGAAAGATTGAGTTTATTCATCGCAAGATTTTGGATTTCAAGAATTTCTTCGTAGAATTGTCGGAATATGCGAATGGTCCGTCTTTCCTCCTTCTAGATGATTTATACCACATTCGACCTGCCGATCAGGCTAGTGTGCTTGATTATTTCCATAGAATAACGAAGGGCACAAACACGTGGCTAAAGGTGGGAACTATACGGCATAGGACTATCTGGTACCTGCCAGGTTCGCCTCCTATGGGCATAAAGCTGGGTGACGATGCGGACGAAATAGACCTTGATGTGACGCTGGAGAAATACTCACTTACTAAGGCGTTTCTTATAAAGATTTTGGAACAATTCTGTCGCCAAGTGGGTATTCGTACAGCTGATTTAGTAAGCGAGGGGGCTCGCGACCGACTAGTATTGGCTAGCGGCGGAGTGGCAAGAGATTTTCTTAGTTTGGTAAGGAAATCGATTGAAATATGCAGGCAGCGCTTAGCCGAGGGGGATGAATTTCGGGGAAGTAGAATCGGCGCTGAGGATGTGAACAAGGCGGCGGGCGAGCTGGACGCTTTTAAACAGGAGGACTTTCGGCGCGATACTTCGTCAGATGAAGAAGCGGTTCTGAAGTCATTTTTTGCGGATATACGAGTATATTGTTTAGATACGACAAAGACAAACTGCATTCTGGTGGATAAAGATTCTAATGGTGGCCGGGTCGATATGGTTAAAGAACTCGTGGACCTGAAGTTCCTGCATCACGTCCGAGGTCGGGTCACCGTGCGCGACAAGCCCGGGAAAATATACGAAGCCTATATGCTAGATATTAGTCAGTACTCTGGAGAGCGGAAGCGGAGGAATTTTGATCTCATTGAATTTTGGGAACAGGGAGGGGACGAAAAATTGCGGCGCGGTAGACTCATATTCGCTTAGACTCTTGGATTCTGACCCCAAACTTATCCCCGCTCCCTCCCCCCGTGTTATTCTTCCCCCTGTCCCATCCGTGAGGGGCGCCGACCGGTGGCGACCTTTGGCGCGGATGGGATGCGGTGCCTGCCGGCTGCCTCGCAAGTAGCCGTCGGGACGCCCCGGCAGGGACCGTCGGCACTAGGACCGGCCGCCTGCCGCCCGCGAAGCGGGCGTTCGAGGCTTAATCTCCGGCCCGCGAGGACCGGAGGGAAGAGCCCGGCCGGGAGCGACAAGAGCCGCGGCGGGCGCCCTTCGGGGGTGCTCTGTCTTCATCTTCTTCGGCCGCGCCCGTGATGGGCGCCCGCCACCCCTCGTCCGGGAGCGAGGGCAATCCGCAGGGACGCGACCTGGTCTTACCCATCCGCCCGCGCGAACGCGGCGCGGAAACGAAGGAGCGCGCCCTGAAATCCCCGCCCCGCCGGCCGAAGTCGCCGGGTCTCGCCGATGCCGACCTCGCCACGGCCCGCGGCCTCGCCGCGCTCTTCGATATTCCCGCCCTTTGCCCGGAGCCGGCCTGCACGCGGGCGCACGCCTGCGCCGCCCGCGGCGCGCCGTGCATCATGCGCTTCCGCGAGACCTATCGCGACCTGGTCAGCGAGCTCGCCACCTGGCCGGTGCTCTTCGAGGAGGACGAATGGTGGCGCGAGCCGTGAGCGGCCCGTCCCAATGCCCCCCGGAGCCGGTCACTATTGACCTATCGCTCTTCCGGACGGAAAGCCGCTTCGCACTCTTCCTGGAAGCACTCAGAGATGGATCGGCTTCGTCCAGGCGGCCAGCGCCGCCTCCTTGACCGATTCCGAGAGCGTCGGGTGGGCGTGGCAGATGCGGCCGAGGTCCTCCGCCGCGCCGGCAAAGGTCATGAGCACGCAGGCCTCGGCGATCAGCTCGCCGGCATAGGGTCCGACGATGTGGACGCCGAGCACGCGGTCGGTGGCGGCGTCGGCGAGCACCTTCACGAAGCCGTCCTTCTCCGCCATGGCGCGCGCCCGGCCATTGGCCGAGAACGGGAACTTGCCGACGCGGTATTCGGTGCCGGCGGCCTTCAGCTCCTCCTCGGTCCGCCCGACCGAGGCGATCTCGGGATGGGTATAGACCACGCTGGGGATGAGGCCGTAATCGACGTGGCCGGCCTCTCCGGCGAGGATCTCGGCAAGCGCGACGCCCTCCTCCTCGGCCTTGTGGGCAAGCATCGGGCCGGCGATCACGTCGCCGATGGCGTAGATGCCGGGCACGTTGGTCTGGAAGTGCGCATCGACCTTCACGCGGCCGCGCTCGTCCAGTGCGACGCCCGCCTCCTTGAGGCCGAGGCCGGCGGTATAGGGGCGGCGGCCGATGGCGACGAGCACCACGTCGGTCTCGATCACCTCGCTCGTGCCGCCGGCGGCCGGTTCGACGGTGACCTTCAGCGCCGGGCCGGACTGGTCGATGACGGTGACCTTCTGCGACAGGCGGAAGGCAAAGCCCTGCTTCTGCAGGATACGCTGCGCCTGCCTGGCGACCTCGCCGTCGAGGCCGGGCAGGATGCGGTCGAGGAACTCGACCACGGTCACCTCGCTGCCGAGGCGGCGCCAGACCGAGCCGAGCTCCAGCCCGATGACGCCGGCGCCGACGACGAGCAGGCGCTTCGGCACCTCCGGCAGCGCCAGCGCGCCGGTCGAGGTGACGATGCGCTTCTCGTCGGTCTCGATGCCGCGGAGCGGGGCGGAATCCGAGCCGGTGGCGATGACGATCGCCTTCGCCTCCAGCACCTCGGTCGCGCCGTCGGCCTTCGCCACGCTGACGCGGCCCGGGCCGGCGACCGAGCCGGTGCCGTGGACGATGTCGATCCTGTTTTTCTTGAAGAGGTAGGCGACGCCGGAGACGTTCGATTCGACGACCGAATCCTTGTGGCCGAGCATGGCCTTCAGGTCGAGCTCGGGCTTGCCGACCCTGATGCCGAAGGTCGCGAAGGAATGACCTGCCGCCTCGAACATCTCGGAGGCGTGGAGGAGCGCCTTCGAGGGGATGCAGCCGATGTTGAGGCAGGTGCCGCCGAGGGTGGGCCACTTCTCGACCACGGCTACCTTCAGGCCGAGCTGGGCCGCCTTGATGGCGCAGACATAGCCGCCGGGACCGCTGCCGATGACGACGAGATCGTGGGACATGCCGCTCTCAACCCTCTGCCGCTGATCTCCCCGATATCGAGCATGGGGCGGGGAAGCGCAAGGGCGCCGCTCGCGGGGCAGGGGTGCGCGCGGAGAGCGGGATCGGCGGGCCGTCCGTCCGGTTCAGGGATTCTCGCCGGCGAGAATCCGCTCCACGCTGCTGCCGAGGGCGAGGCTCCGGAAGGTGGCAAGGCGGTCGCTCCAGGCCTGGTCGTCCATGCAGGACTTGCGGAGCGCGGGCAATGCATCGGCTGCGGCCGGCTTCCAGAGGGCATTGGCATCCGCGTTGCCGAGGGCGGCAAGGATTTCCGGCCGTGGAATGCCGGCGGCGACAAGCGTGGTGCCGAGCTTGACGATCATCTCGTCCCAGTCGTGGACGAGGACCGGCAGGATCGCGGGGTCGACCGCCGCGAGGCAGGTCAATTCGCGCGTCTCGGCAGCGAGCTCGTCGGCGATCACGGTCCTGATCTTCGCCCAGCGCTCGGCGGGCACGGGGTTCTCCACGATCCGCAGGTCAAGGGCGCCGAACACGCGATGCACCTCCTTCGGCCAGCCGTTCACTGCCGCAGCGGAGAGATCGGCCTCGATCATCGGGTCGGTGCAGTCCGGCTTCGCCGTCGGCGCGGCCCCGCCGAGCTTCCGCTCCGTCGCGCCGATGAAGTCGGCGGGATAGCCATTGGCCCAGAGCGTGGCGACGAAGACTGCCCTGGAGGCGCTCCAGCCGGCTTCGTCGCGGGCGGGCGAGTCCTGTGGCGCGCAGGCCGCGGCGGCATGGCCGCGCGCCAGCGAATCGGCATAGACGGTGAGGGCGGGAACGAGCGCTGCCGGCGGCACCGGCTCGGCGATCGCGGCCGGTGCGACGAGAAGGGCGATGAGCCAGCCGGCGGCGGGTGCGAGGCGCTTACCCAAGCCGGCGTGGCCCATGATCGGCGCTCCCTAGAGGTCGAGCACCAGGCGCTCGGGCGCCTCGAGGCTTTCCTTGACGCGGACGAGGAAGGTCACCGCCTCCTTGCCGTCGACGATGCGGTGATCATAGGAGAGCGCGAGGTACATCATCGGGCGGATCTCGACCTTGCCGCCGATGGCGACCGGGCGGTCCTGGATCTTGTGCATGCCGAGGATGCCGGACTGGGGCGCGTTCAGGATCGGCGTCGACATCAGCGAGCCGTAGATGCCGCCATTGGTGATGGTGAAGGTGCCGCCCTGCATCTCGTCGATCTTGAGTTCGCCGTCGCGCGCGCGACGGCCGAGGTCGGCGATGGTCTTCTCGATGCCGGCGAGCGAGAGCCGGTCGGCATCGCGCACCACCGGCACGACGAGACCCTTGTCGGTGCCGACGGCGATGCCGAGGTGGTAGTAGTTCTTGTAGACGATGTCGGTGCCGTCGATCTCGGCATTGACCGCCGGAATCTCCTTCAGCGCCTGCACGCAGGCCTTCACGAAGAAGCCCATGAAGCCGAGCTTCACGCCGTGCTTCTTTTCGAAGAGCTCGCGGTACTGGGTCCTCAGCGCCATGACCGCGGACATGTCGACCTCGTTGAAGGTCGTGAGCATGGCGGCGGTGCTCTGCGCCTCCTTGAGGCGCTTGGCGATGGTCTGGCGGAGCCGCGTCATGCGCACGCGCTCCTCGCGCGAGGCATCGTCCGGGGCGACCGGCGCGCGCGCCTGGGCTGGGGCGGGAACGAGCGCCGGAGCCGCGGCGCCGGCGCTGGCGATGGCGGCGAGCGCATCGCTCTTGGTGATGCGGCCGTCCTTGCCGGAGCCGGCAATGGCCGCCGGGTCGAGCTTCTGCTCGGCGATGATCTTGCGGGCCGAGGGCGCGGTGCCGGCGGGCGCCGGCTCGCGCGGCGCGATCGGTTCCGGCCCGGCGGCGATCGGGCGGGCGGTCTCGGTCTTGATGTCGGGGCGGCCCGTCGGGGTCGGCGTTACCTTGGCCGGGGCGGCTGCGGCACCATTGGCGCCGACCGTGCCGAGGACGGCGCCGACGCCGACCGTCTCGCCGTCCTTCACCGTGATCGCCTCGATCACGCCGGCGGCGGGAGCGGGAACCTCGAGGGTGACCTTGTCGGTCTCCAGTTCGACCAGCGGCTCGTCGGCGGCGACGGCATCGCCGACCTTCTTCAGCCACCGGCCGACGGTTGCCTCGGTCACCGATTCGCCAAGCGTCGGGACACGGATCTCGGTGGCCATTCGGTTGGTCCTCTTGTCGCTCGCTTACTCGGCGAAGGCTTCGTCGAGCAGGGTCTTCAGTTGCGCCAGGTGCTTCGACATCAGGCCGGTCGCGGTCGCCGCCGAAGCCGGGCGGCCGACATAACGCGGACGCCGGCTCCCGGTCTCGATCTGGTTCAGCACCCATTCAAGATAGGGCTCGACGAAGGTCCAGGCACCCATGTTCTTGGGTTCCTCCTGGCACCACACGACATCGGCCTTGCCGAAGCGCGACAGCTCGGTGATCAGGGCCTTCGCCGGGAAGGGATAGAGCTGCTCGACGCGGAGCAGGTAGACATCGTCGAGCCCGCGCTTCTCGCGCTCCTCGTAGAGGTCGTAATAGACCTTGCCGGAGCAGAGCACGACGCGCCGGATCTTCTCGTCGGCGACGAGCTTGATCGCCTCGCCCTTGCGGCATTCGGCATCGTCCCAGAGCAGGCGGTGGAAGGTCGAATCCGCGCCGAGCTCGTCGAGGGTCGAGACCGCGCGCTTGTGGCGGAGCAGCGACTTCGGCGTCATCAGGATGAGCGGCTTGCGGAACTCGCGCTTCAGCTGGCGCCGCAGCACGTGGAAATAGTTCGCCGGCGTGGTGCAGTTGACCACCTGCATGTTGTCCTCGGCGCAGAGCTGCAGGTAGCGCTCGAGGCGGGCGGAGGAATGCTCCGGCCCCTGGCCTTCGTAGCCGTGGGGGAGCAGGCAGACGAGGCCGGACATGCGCAGCCACTTGCGCTCTCCCGACGACAGGAACTGGTCGAAGATGACCTGGGCGCCGTTGGCGAAGTCGCCGAACTGCGCTTCCCACAGGGTGAGCGCGTTCGGCCGCGAGAGCGAATAGCCGTATTCGAAGCCGAGGACGGCTTCCTCGGAGAGCATCGAGTTGATGACCTCGTAGCGCTCCTGGTCCTCGCCGACATGGTTGAGCGGGATATAGCGGCGCTCGCTGTCCTGGTCGTAGAGGACGGAGTGGCGCTGCGAGAAGGTGCCGCGCTCCGAATCCTGGCCGGAGAGGCGGACGCGGTGGCCTTCGACCAGCAGCGTGCCGAAGGCGAGCGCCTCGCCGGTCGCCCAGTCTATGCCGGCGCCGGTCTCGATCGCCTTCCGGCGTGCGTCGAGGAAGCGCTGGATGGTCTTGTGGACGTGGAAGTCGCCGGGCACCGTGACCAGGCGCTCGCCGATCTCGCGGAGCCTGTCGATGGCAACGCCGGTATGGCCGCGACGCGGGGCGTCGCCGGTCTCGGCGACCTTGATCCCGGACCATATGCCGTCCAGCCAGTCGGCCTTGTTGGCGCGATAGGACTGCCCGGCCTCGTACTCCGTCTCGAGCTTCGCCCGCCAGGCGGCCTTCATCTCGCCGACCTCGGCGGCAGTGACGAGGCCCTCGCCGACGAGCTTCTCTCCGTAGAGCTCCAGCGTCGTCTGGTGCTCGCGGATGCGCTTGTACATAAGCGGCTGGGTGAAGCCCGGCTCGTCGCCCTCGTTATGGCCGAAGCGCCGGTAGCAGAACATGTCGATGACGACCGGCTTGTGGAACTTCTGCCGGAACTCGATGGCGATCTTGGCGGCGTAGACCACCGCCTCGGGGTCGTCGCCGTTGACGTGGAAGATCGGCGCCTCGACCATCTTGGCGATGTCGGAAGGATAGGGCGAGGAACGCGAGAAGCGCGGATTCGTCGTGAAGCCGATCTGGTTGTTGATGATGAAGTGGATCGAGCCGGCGGTGCGGTGGCCGCGCAGGCCCGAGAGGCCGAAGCACTCCGCCACAACGCCCTGGCCGGCAAAGGCGGCGTCGCCATGGATGAGGAGCGGCAGCACGCGGGCGCGCTGGTCGAGCGGCACGATCTCGTTGTGCGGATTGTCGGCGTGCTGGTCCTGCTTGGCGCGTGCCTTGCCGAGGACCACCGGGTTGACGATCTCGAGGTGCGACGGGTTGGCGGTCAGCGACAGATGGACCTTGTTGCCGTCGAACTCGCGGTCCGAGGAAGCGCCGAGGTGATACTTCACGTCGCCCGAGCCCTCGACCTCGATCGGCGAGGCGGAGCCGCCCTTGAACTCGTGGAAGATGATGCGGTGCGGCTTGCCGAGCACCTGGGAGAGCACGTTGAGGCGGCCGCGATGGGCCATGCCGAGGACGATCTCCTGGAGGCCGAGCTGGCCGCCGCGCTTGATGATCTGCTCCAGCGCCGGGATCAGCGATTCGGCGCCGTCGAGGCCGAAGCGCTTGGTGCCGGTGAACTTGACGTCCGAGAACTTCTCGAAGCCCTCGGCCTCGACGAGCTTGTTGAGGATCGCCCGCTTGCCCTCGGGGGTGAAGCTGATCTGCTTGTCCGGGCCCTCGATGCGCTCCTGGATCCAGCCCTTCTCCTCGGGCGAGGAGATGTGCATGAACTCGATGCCGATGGTCGAGCAATAGGTGCGCTTCAGGATTTCCAGCATCTCGGGGATGGTGGCGAATTCCAGCCCGAGCACGTTGTCGATGAAAATCCTGCGGCCGTAGTCGGCCTCGGTGAAGCCGTAGGTGGCCGGTTCGAGCTCGGCCTCGTTGTGGGGCGGCTGGAGCTCGAGCGGATCGAGGTGGGCATGGAAATGGCCGCGCATGCGGTAGGCGCGGATCATCATGATGGCGCGCACCGAATCGCGGGCGGCGCTGAGCACGGCCGCCTCGTCCAGTTCGACGCCACGGGCCTTGCCGTTGGCCTTGATCTTGTCGGCGGTCTTCGCCTCGATCGCCGGCCAGTTGCCGTCGAGGGCGGAGACCAGCTCGCCGTTCATCGCCGGCGGCCAGCCCGGACGCTGCCAGGAAGGTGCCTCGGCCTCTTCCCGGATGCTCGCAGGCGCGTCCTTCAGCGCCTCGAAGAAGGTCCGCCACTCGGCGTCGACCGATGCGGGGTCGGCGGCATAGCGGGCCTGCAGGTCTTCGATATAGGAGGCGTTGGAGCCGTAGAGGAATGACGTTGCCGCGAAGGCGGCGTTTGCGTCCTGGCGTGCCATCTTGCTTCCGCGAGGGGTGGCCTCGCGCTCGTTCGGGGTGCCGCGTGGCGAGGTCGCCACGCTCTATTCTTCGATCCTTGCGGAATCAACCGTTCATTTCGGGTTTAGGCACCCGGTCCGCAAGGGTCCGGGGCACCTAGCCGGCCAGCACCTTGGCAAGGGTCGTGCCGAGGCGGGCAGGGGAATCGGAAACATGGATTCCGGCCGATTTCATGGCCTCGATCTTGTCCCCGGCGCCGCCGTGGCCGCCGGCAATGATGGCGCCGGCATGCCCCATGCGCCGCCCGGGCGGGGCGGTGAGGCCGGCAATGAAGCCAACCATGGGTTTCTTACGCCCGCGTGACGCCTCGTCCCTGATGAACTGGGCCGCGGATTCCTCCGACGAGCCGCCGATCTCGCCGATCATGACGATCGACCGGGTCTCGTCGTCGGCGAGGAACATCTCGAGCACGTCGATGAAGTCCATGCCCTTGACCGGATCGCCGCCGATGCCGACGGCCGAGGTCTGGCCGAGGCCGACATTGGTTGTCTGGAAGACCGCCTCGTAGGTGAGCGTGCCGGAGCGCGAGACAATGCCGACCGAGCCGCGCTTGAAGATGTTGCCCGGCATGATGCCGATCTTGCACTCGCCGGCGGTCATGACGCCCGGGCAGTTCGGGCCGACGAGGCGCGACTTCGAGCCTTCCAGCGCCCGGCGGACGCGGATCATGTCCTGCACCGGGATGCCCTCGGTGATGCACACGATAAGGGCAATTCCGGCGTCGATCGCCTCGAGAATGGCGTCGGCGGCGCCGGGCGGCGGCACGTAGATGACGCTGGCGTCGGCGCCGGTCGCGGCCCTGGCCTCGCCGACGGTGTCGAAGACGGGAAGGTTGAGATGGGTCTGGCCGCCCTTGCCGGGCGAAACGCCGCCGACCATCTTGGTCCCGTAGGCGATCGCCTGCTCGGAATGGAAGGTGCCGTTCTTGCCGGTGAAGCCCTGGCAGATGACCTTGGTGGAGGCGTCGATGAGGATGGACATGATGGTACCCGTCAGCTCTTTCCGACCGCCTTGACGATCTTCTGCGCGGCGTCGTCGAGATCGTCGGCGCTGATGACGTTGAGGCCGGACTTGGCGATGATCGCCTTGCCCTCGGCGACGTTGGTGCCTTCGAGGCGGACGACCAGCGGAACCTTGAGGCCGACCTCCCTGACCGCGGCGATGATGCCTTCCGCGACGATGTCGCAGCGCATGATGCCGCCGAAGATGTTGACCAGGATGCCCTTCACCTTCGGATCGCCGGTGATGATCTTGAAGGCGGCCGTCACCTTCTCCCGGGTGGCGCCGCCGCCGACGTCGAGGAAGTTTGCGGGCTCGGCGCCGTAGAGCTTGATGATGTCCATGGTCGCCATGGCGAGGCCGGCGCCGTTGACCATGCAGCCGATGGTGCCGTCGAGCGCGACATAGTTGAGGTCGCTCTTCGAGGCCTCGACCTCGCGCGGATCCTCCTCGCCCGGATCGCGGAGCGCGGCGATCTCGGGATGGCGGAAGAGGGCGTTGTCGTCGAAGTTGATCTTGGCGTCGAGGCAGAGCAGCCGGCCGTCCTTGGTGACGACCAGCGGATTGATCTCGAGGAGGCTCATGTCCTTGGCCGTGAAGGCGGCATAGAGCCTGCCGATCAAGCCGACGCACTGCTCGACCAGCGGGCCCCTCAGGCCGAGGCCGAAGGCGATGGAGCGGCCGACATGGGGCGAGTAGCCTGCCGCCGGATCGACGTGGATGGTGAGGATCTTCTCGGGCGTCTTCGCCGCGACTTCCTCGATGTCCATGCCGCCTTCGCGCGAGGCGATGAAGGCGATGCGGCCGGTGGCGCGGTCGACGAGGGCGGAGAGGTAGAGCTCGCGGTCGATGTCCGAGCCTTCCTCGAAATAGAGGCGCTGGACCCGGCGGCCTTCCGGGCCGGTCTGCTTGGTGACCAGCGTATTGCCGAGCATGGCCCTGGCGTGGCTCACGGCTTCGTCGGCGGAGCGGGCGAGGCGGACGCCGCCCTTGTCGCCGGCTGCCGTCTCCTTGAACCTGCCCTTGCCGCGGCCGCCGGCATGGATTTGGGATTTCACCACCCAGAGCGGACCGCCGAGGTCGCTGGCGGCCTTCGCGGCCTCCCCGATGGCGAGCACGGCGACGCCGCGGGAGAGCGGCACGCCGAATTCGCGAAGCACCGCCTTCGCCTGGTATTCGTGGACGTTCATTGGACTGTCCGGTCCCCCTTCATGGCCGGCGCCTTCCCGGCCGGGCCGGGGGCGCGGCTCGGTTTGCCGTCACTTGCCGAGCGACGGCGCGATCTTCAGACACGCTTCGATCAGGCCGTTCACGGCGGTGACCGAACCGTCGAACATGGTGCGCTCGGCCTTGTTGAGGTCGATCTCGATGATGCGCTCGACGCCCTTGGCGCCGATCACCACGGGCACGCCGATGTAGCGGTCGTTGACGCCGTATTCGCCCTTGAGGTAGGCGGCGCAGGGGAGAACGCGCCTCTTGTCCCTGAGGTAGCTCTCGGCCATGGCGATGGCCGAGGCCGCCGGCGCGTAGAAGGCGGAGCCGGTCTTGAGGAGCTGCACGATCTCGGCGCCGCCGTCGCGGGTGCGCTGGACGATCTCGTCGAGGCGCTTCTGGGTGACCCAGCCCATCTTGACGAGGTCCGGGATCGGGATGCCGGCGACGGTCGAGTAGCGGGTCAGCGGTACCATGGTGTCGCCGTGGCCGCCGAGCACGAAGGCGGTGACGTCCTCGACCGAGACCTTGAACTCGCTGGCGAGGAAATAGCGGAAGCGGCCGGCGTCGAGCACGCCGGCCATGCCGACGACCTTGTCCTTCGGCAGGCCGGAGAATTTCTGCAGCGCCCAGACCATGGCGTCGAGCGGATTGGTGATGCAGATGACGAAGGCGTTCGGCGCGTATTTCTTGATGCCGGCGCCGACCTGCTCCATCACCTTGAGGTTGATCTCGAGGAGGTCGTCGCGGCTCATGCCGGGCTTGCGCGGCACGCCGGCGGTGACGATGCAGACGTCCGCGTCCTTGATCCCGGCATAGGCCGAGGTGCCGACGAAGGCCGCGTCGAAACCGTTGATCGGGGAGGATTCGGCGATGTCGAGGGCTTTCCCGTCCGGAACGCCTTCGACGACGTCGAAGAGGATCACGTCGCCGAGCTCCTTGAGGCCGATCAGATGCGCCAGGGTGCCGCCGATCTGACCTGCGCCGATCAGGGCAATCTTGGGACGAGCCATGCCGGAATATCCTGAAATCTGGGAATGCCGCGAGCGGCCGAATGGTCGGACGGTAATCGAATTGCGAGTTGTCAACTAAACCCATTGATGTTGCGGTGCAAGCGTTGCCGCCGTCGCGGAACGCGACGCATCCGAAGGCTGTCTGTCAGGCCGCCGGACCGGTGGCATGTACCCCGGCGCGGCCGCGCGCGAGATACTCCGCCGAGCGCATCTCGGTGAGGCGCGAAACGGTGCGGCGAAAGGCCAGCGCCTCGCTGCCCTCATCGGCCCGGTAGAGGTCCGCGGGCTCCGCCGCGGCGGAGAGGACGACCTTCGTGCCGTGGTCATAGAAGGTATCGATCAGGTTGATGAACCGGCGGGCGACGTCGCGGCGTTCGTCGGCAATGACGGGGACGTCGTCGATCAGGATCGTGTGATAGGCGCGGGCAAGGGCGGAATAGTCGGCCGTGCCGAGGGGCGCCTCGCAGAGCGCGGCGAAGGGAAAGCGGGCAACGCCCCGTCCGGCTTCCGGTACGGCAAGCCGCCGGCCCTTCACTTCGAGGACGGCCGGGCTGCCGTGCCCTCCCGCCAGGCGCTTCCATGCGGCATCGAGGGCGGCGCGCGCCGGCGGGCCGAGCGGCGTGACATAGATCGGCGCCTCGGCGAGGTTGCGCAGCCGGTAGTCGACGGTGCCGTTCAGCGCGACGACGTCGACATGGCGCTTCAGGATCTCGATGAAGGGGAGGAAGAGCGCGCGGTTGAGGCCGTCGCGGTAGAGGTCGTCGGGTGCCGTGTTGGACGTGGCGACGAGGACGAGGCCGCGGGCGAAGAGCTCGCCGAAGAGGCGCGACAGGATCATGGCATCGGCGATGTCGGTGACCATGAACTCGTCGAGGCAGAGGAGGCGCGTCTCCTCCGCGATCTGCCCGGCAACGGGCACGATCGGATCGCCGGCCTTGCCGTTCCCTGCCTTCGCCGCCTCGCGGAGCGCGTGGATGCGGTCATGGACGTCGGCCATGAATTCATGGAAATGGGCGCGGCGCTTGCGCGCCGGCGCGGCGACGGCGAAGAACTCGTCCATGACGAAGGTCTTGCCGCGCCCGACATCGCCCCAGACGTAGAGGCCCTTCAGCGGCGCCCTGGCCTTGCCGCCGAAGAGCCAGCCGAGCGAGCTGTCCTTGCGGGCGAGCCGCCGCTCGGCAAGCTCGCCATTCAGCCGGTCGAGACGCTTGAGCAGGGCGAGCTGGGAGGGGTCGCGCGTGACATCGCCGGCCGCGGCGAGGGCCTCGTAGCGGCCGGTGAGCTCTCCCCGCCCGGACAGGGTCTCGGTCACGTCGCCCCCGAAAGACTGTGAAGGTCCGCCGCCGGCTAGCGGTAGAAGGAAATCTGGCCGCCCGCCGTGGTCGAGCCGTCGAAGCGGCTGGCGCCGCTCGAATTGAGGTGCGCGACCGGCGCGCCGCCGGTCCCGGCAAGGGTCACCTGCGTCCCTTGCAGGTTCCAGGCGGAGATGGATTTCAGCGTCGCATTGCTGCAGCCGCGGGTCGAGGCCCGGTAGCCGCCGGTCCAGCTGGTCAGCGTCATGAAGAGCTGGCAGGAATCGCCGGACGAAGCGATGGTCCAGCCGCCGAGAAGGTCGGTGCGGCCGACCGCGCCACTGCCACCGCCGGAAGCGGGCGGCGGCGCGCCGGGGGCGCCCGGCTGCGGCGTCATCGGCTCGGGCAGCGGGGCGGAGGCAACCGGACCGGTCGGCGGAGGCGGCGGCAGGCCGCCGGCGGCTTCCGGCGGCTCGCTGGGCTTGCCGCCCATGGGACCGAGCCCGATGGCTCCAATCGATCCGCACCCGGCAAGCGCAAGCGCGAGCGCCAGCGGCACGAAACGATTGACGAACATCAGCACTGCCCTCGTCGCCGAAACCCGTTGATTCGGGTCATAGATACAGATTGTAGCGGCTTTCGGGCAAGGACGGTCGCCGTTTTCCGATCTTTCGTGCCGCGGGTAGCCGATCAGCCGGCGCTCGCCGGCAGCGGGAGGTTCAGCTCGGCCGCCTTGGCGCGCACCTCGGTCTCGGGACGGCCGAGGACGTGGCAGACCTGGGCAGCCGGAACGCCGGCATTCCAGAGCTCGCGAAGCTTGTCCACGGCGCTGATGGTCCACGGCTTGCCGCCGTTCAGCGTGACATTGTCCATGACGGTTCTCCTTCCCGGGGAGCCCCCTTCGCCAGTACCGAACATGGGCATCGGGTGCGGGATGACAAGCCCGCGGCAAGGTCACACGCGCCGTTCGACCATCATCTTCTTGATCTCGGCGATGGCCTTCGCCGGGTTCAGGCCCTTCGGGCAGGTCTGGGCGCAGTTCATGATGGTGTGGCAGCGATAGAGCCGGAAGGGATCCTCGAGGTTGTCGAGGCGGTCGCCCTTGCCCTCGTCGCGCGAGTCGATCAGCCAGCGATAGGCCTGGAGGAGAACGGCTGGCCCGAGATAGCGCTCGCCGTTCCACCAGTAGGAGGGGCAGGAGGTCGAGCAGCAGGCGCAGAGGATGCACTCGTAGAGGCCGTCGAGCTTCTCGCGGTCGTCATGCGACTGGCGCCACTCCTTCTGCGGCTGCGGCGTCTCGGTATGCAGCCAGGGCTCGATGGAGCGGAGCTGGGCGTAGAAGGTCGTCAGGTCCGGCACCAGGTCCTTGACCACCGGCAGGTGGGGAAGCGGATAGATGCGGATGGCGCCGTCGACGTCGTCCATGGTGCGCGTGCAGGCGAGGGTGTTCTCGCCGTCGATGTTCATCGCACAGGAACCGCAGACGCCCTCGCGGCAGGAGCGGCGGAAGGTGAGCGTCGGGTCGATGTGATTCTTGATCCAGATCAGCCCGTCGAGGATCATCGGGGGACAGTCGTCCGTATCGACGAAATAGGTGTCGACATGCGGATTGGCGCCCGAGTCCGGATCGTAGCGGTAGATGCGGTATTCGCGGGTGTGCCTGGCGCCGGCGGGCTTGTCCCAGGTCTTGCCGGCGGTGACCTTGGAGTTCTTCGGAAGGGTGAGCTGGACCATGGGAATTTCGCGTCGTTCAATAGGCGCGGGGACGTTAGCGCCTCCGGCGGGCCGTGACGAGGGAAAAGCGCCGGATGCCTGCCATGCGGGCGATTGATTTGTCGCCCTTCCGGGCGGCAAGCCGCATTCCGGCGTCTGCCGGAAAACGCGCCTAGCGGCGGTCGACGCGGATGACGAGCTTCAGCCCCGACCACATGTTGTCGACGGCGGCGACCTTGACGTCGACGAGGTCGAGCTTCAGCGCTTCGGCGCGGACGACGTCCTCGCTCACGTCGGTCGGGACGTGGGAGGCTTTCTTCGGCCAGGAGACCCAGATGGCGCCATCCCGCTTGATCGCCTTCTGCAGGCGATGAAGGTGATGGGAGAGTTCCTCCCGGCTCTTGGTGAAGGCATGGACAAGGTCATATTCGCCGGCCGGCAGCGGACGCGACCAGTCCTGGCGCCTGGCGACCTTGGCGAAATCGGCGGCCGCGGCGAGCTCGGCAAGTTCCTCGGGAAGCGCGACGAAAGCCACAACCATGCCGGGCTTGTAGCCAAGCTTGTCAGGCAGGGGCTTCGGCGAGTAGCCGGCCGAGGAAAAGGTCGTGAAGGACATGCCGTGAGCGGCGCCGTTAACGAGTCGGTAAGACCCAACAACGGAGAGAATACAGGCAAAGTCCTTGAAAAAGAATGACTTTGCCGGGCGCCCGGCAAAGCCGCGCCTTTCAGGCATTTCCTTAGTAAACGCGCGCCTTCGGCTCGATGTACTGCATGTCGTTGGTGAGCGTATAGGTATGCACCGGGCGATAGTCGAGGACGACCTTCTCGGCCGATCCGTCGATGAAGGACAGGGTGTGCTTCATCCAGTTCTTGTCGTCGCGGTCCGGGAAATCCTCGCGGGCATGCGCTCCGCGCGATTCCTGCCGGTTGAGGGCGGAGTCCATGGTGACCACCGCCTGGGCGATGAGGTTGTCGTATTCGAGCGTCTCGATGAGGTCGGAGTTCCAGATCAGCGAGCGGTCGCTGACGCGGATGTCGGCGGAAGCCTTCCAGGTCTCGTAGATGCGGGCATGGCCCTTCTGGAGGAGGTCGCCGGTGCGGAAGACGGCGCAGTGCTCCTGCATGGTCTTCTGCATGCGGAGCCGCAGGTCGGCGGTCGGCGTCGAGCCGCTGGCATTGCGGAAGCGGTCGAGGCGGGAGACGGCATAGTCGCCGGCATCCTTCGGCAGGTCGCGGTGCTTCTCGCCCTTCTCGATGGTCGCGGCGGCCCGCAGCGCCGCGGCGCGGCCGAAGACGACGAGGTCGGTGAGCGAATTGGAGCCGAGGCGGTTGGCGCCGTGGACGGAGACGCAGGCGGCCTCGCCCACCGCCATCAGGCCGGGAACGATGCGGTCGGGATCGCCATCGACCTTGGTCACCACCTCGCCGTGATAGTTCGTCGGGATCCCGCCCATGTTGTAGTGGACGGTAGGCAGGACCGGGATCGGCTCGCGGCGCACGTCGACGCCGGAGAAGATGCGCGCCGATTCCGAGATGCCGGGCAGGCGCTCGTGGATGATCTTCGGGTCGAGGTGCTCGAGATGGAGGTGGATGTGGTCCTTGTTGGGACCGACGCCGCGTCCCTCGTGGATCTCGACGGTCATCGAGCGCGAGACGACATCGCGCGAGGCGAGGTCCTTGGCGTGGGGCGCATAGCGCTCCATGAAGCGCTCGCCCTCGGAATTGGTCAGGTAGCCGCCCTCGCCGCGCACGCCCTCGGTGATCAGCACGCCGGCGCCGAAGATGCCGGTCGGATGGAACTGCACGAATTCCATGTCCTGGAGGGGCAGGCCGGCGCGCAGCACCATGCCGCCGCCGTCGCCGGTGCAGGTATGGGCCGAGGTGCAGGAGAAATAGGCGCGGCCGTAGCCGCCGGTGGCGAGGATCGTCTTGTGGGCGCGGAAGCGGTGCAGCGTGCCGTCTTCCATCGAGAGCGCCACCACGCCCCGGCAGGCGCCATCCTCCATGATCAGGTCGATGGCGAAGTATTCGATGAAGAACTCGCTCGCATGCCGGAGGGACTGGCCGTAGAGCGTATGCAGCATGGCATGGCCGGTGCGGTCGGCCGCCGCGCAGGTGCGCTGCGCGATGCCCTTGCCGAACTCCGTCGTCATGCCGCCGAAGGGGCGCTGGTAGATCCGGCCGTCCTCGGTGCGCGAGAAGGGCAGCCCGTAATGCTCCAGCTCGTAGACGGCTTCGGGCGCCTCGCGGACGAGATATTCGATGGCGTCCTGGTCACCCAGCCAGTCCGATCCCTTGACGGTGTCGTACATGTGCCAGCGCCAGTCGTCCGGGCCCATGTTGCCGAGCGAGGCGGCAATGCCGCCCTGCGCGGCCACGGTATGCGAGCGGGTCGGGAAGACCTTGGAAATGCAGGCGGTCCTGAGGCCCGCCTCTGAGCAGCCGAGCGTGGCGCGAAGCCCGGCGCCGCCGGCGCCGACGACGACCACGTCGAAACTGTGGTCGATGAAAGAATAGGCGCGGCCGTTGACGCCGGGCGCGGCGATGGAACCGTCGGCCATGTCAGCCTCCGAAGGCGAGCTTGAGGACGGCGAAGATCCCGATCGCGGCGACCGCGATCGTGAAGAACGTGCTGCCGACGAGGGCGAGCAGCTTCAGGCCTTCGCTGTGGACGTAATCCTCGACGACGACCTGCATGCCGATGCGCATGTGGATGGCGACCGAGACGAAGAGGAGGACGAGGATGAGGGCGGCGAGCGGCGAGGAAAGCGTGGCGACGACTTCCGCATAGGGCCGGCCGATCACCATCAGCATCAGGACGATGAAGGCGATGGAGAGGATCGCATTGGCGGCGCCGGTGACGCGCTGGCGCCAGAAATGGGTGGTGCCCTCGTGCGCGGCGCCGAGGAAGAGGACGCGGCTGAGGGGCGTGCGCATGGTGCTCTTGCCGGCCATCACGCCACCATGAAGCCGATGACGACGACGATGATCGTGAGCACGACCGAGGCGACCAGGTTGGCGATGGCGAGGTTGTCGCGCGCCGGCTTGCCCATGCCGCGGCCGGTATCCCAGACGAAGTGGCGGAGGCCGCCGAGCAGGTGGTGGATCAGGGCCCAGGTGAACCCGATCAGGATCAGGATGCCGAACCAGGAGCCGAGGAAGCCGTTGGCGATCCGGAAGGCGTGCTCGCTGGTTGCCGCGGCCATCAGCCACCAGGCGAGCAGGGCGGTGCCGAAATAGAGGCCCATCCCCGTGATGCGGTGGACGATCGACATGATCATCGTCATCCGCCAGCGATAGATCCAGATATGCGGCGAGAGCGGGCGGTTCGCCTTGACGTCGGCGTTGGACATTCTTCTTGCCTTGCCCCAGGTCCCGAGAAAGGGTTCGGCCGTTCTAGCGCCGCTACCGCGCCGCGTCAAAACAGCTTTGAGCATTTCGAAAGAGCGCGGAATGCATGCCCGGTCAGGAATGTCGGACCGGTGGCCGCCGTCCGATCCGGCGGGAGCGCTTGCCAAGGCCGCGATTGGCCGATAGCAACCGGCGACCAATCAGAGAACGGGGCTTCCGCCATGGCTGCGCATCATCTCCTCCTCCTTCCCGGCGACGGCATCGGGCCGGAGGTCATGGGCGAGGTGAAGCGGGTCATCGCGTGGCTGAACGGGAAGGGGCCTGACCGGTTCGACTACGAGGAGGACCTGGTCGGCGGTTGCGCCTATGACGCGCATGGCAAGGCGGTCTCCGATGCGACCATGAAGAAGGCCCTCGCCGCCGATGCCGTCCTCTTCGGCGCGGTGGGCGGGCCGAAATGGGACAAGGTCGCGTATGACGTGCGGCCGGAAGCGGGGCTGCTCAGGCTGCGCAAGGATCTGGAGCTTTTCGCCAATCTCCGCCCGGCAATCTGCTACCCGGCGCTCGCCGAGGCCTCCTCGCTGAAGAGGGATCTGGTCGACGGCCTCGACATCCTGATCATCCGCGAGCTCACCGGCGGCGTCTATTTCGGCGAGCCGAAGACGATCACCGACATCGGCAATGGCCAGAAGCGCGCCATCGACACGCAGGTCTACGATACCTACGAGATCGAGCGCATTGCCCGCGTCGCCTTCGACCTGGCAAGGACCCGCCGGAAGAAGGTCACCTCGATGGAGAAGCGGAACGTCATGAAGTCGGGCGTGCTGTGGAACGAGGTGGTAACCGCGGTCCACCAGCGCGAATACAAGGACGTGGCGCTCGAGCACATGCTGGCGGATGCCGGCGGGATGCAGCTCGTCCGCGCGCCGAAGCAGTTCGACGTGATCGTCACCGACAACCTGTTCGGCGACATGCTCTCGGACGTCGCCGCGATGCTGACCGGCTCGCTCGGCATGCTGCCTTCGGCCTCCCTCGGCCTGCCGGATGCCAAGACCGGCAAGCGCAAGGCGCTCTACGAGCCTGTGCACGGCTCGGCCCCGGACATTGCCGGCAAGGGCATCGCCAATCCGATCGCGATGCTCGCCAGCTTCGCCATGGCGCTCCGCTATTCCTTCGGCCTGATCGCGCAGGCCGACGCGCTGGAGACGGCGATCTCGCGGGTGCTCGACAAGGGGCTGCGGACCGCCGACATCTGGCAGGAAGGCACCACCAAGGTCGGTACGCGCGAGATGGGCGACGCCATCCTCGCCGAGCTTGCCGCCTGACCAGACCGAGCCGGGAGAGCGCCATGACGCGGATCTACGACAACCCCAAATTCGCCCTCCGGCTCAATATCTCGGTGGTCGTCCTGGTGGTCGTCACCATCTATGGCCTGTTCGAGCTCTACACCGCCTTCTTCCGCACCGATCCGCCGGACTCGACCGGCGCGCTGTTCGGCATCTTCTTCGTCGGGGGCGGCATCTGGGGCGGCTACCAGACCTGGAACGACAATCGCGACAAGCTCGCCGCCTTCGAGGTCGACGAGGCGGCGGGCACTGCGGTCGCGACGCTCTGGCGGCCGTTCACGTCGCTGAAGCTCGCCGGTCCGCTCGAACAGTTCACCCGCTGGCGCTTCAAGGTGCAGGTGGCGAGCCGGGGCGTTCGCAGCTACCACTTCTTCTTCCGTGCACTGGGCTACCCGCGCGAAATCCAGATGGAAATCCCGCGCGGCACCAGGCTTGCCGAGGTGCTCCGCCGGATCGCGCCGGTGGCCGTGGCGGACTACGAGGACAATACCGGGACCGGCCCCGATGCTGCGTCCGATCAGCCGACGCCCGATCAGCCGACAAAGGTGTCGTAGAGCAGCTTCAGGTTGAGGATGACAATGATGGCGGCGACGATCCAGGCGAGCGTCGCGACCGGCCATCTCACGGTGAAGGCGCCCATCTTCTCCCGGTCGGTGACGAAGCGGACGAGCGGGATCACCGCGAAGGGGAGCTGCATCGACAATACCACCTGGCTCAGCACCAGGAGCCGTGCCGTGCCGCTCTCGCCGTAGAGCGCGGTGACCACCACGACCGGGACGATGGCGACGGCGCGGGTGATCAGCCGGCGCATCCACTGCGGCAGGCGGATATGGAGAAAGCCCTCCATGACGATCTGGCCTGCGAGCGTCGCGGTCACCGTCGAGTTGAGGCCCGAGGCGAGCAGGGCGACGGCGAAGAGCGTCGAGGCGATGCCGAGGCCGAGGAGCGGCGACAGCAGCTGGTAGGCATCGCCGATCTCGGCGACCTCGGTATGACCGTTCGCGTGGAAGACGGCGGCGGCGACGATGAGGATCGCCGCGTTTACGAAGAGCGCCAGCATCAACGCGATGGTCGAGTCGGTGACGGCGAAGCGGATCGCCTGGCGTCGCCCGTCGTCGTTCCGCTCATAGGCGCGGGTCTGCACGATCGAGGAGTGCAGGTAGAGATTGTGCGGCATCACCGTCGCGCCGAGGATGCCGATGGCGATGTAGAGCATTGCCGGGTTGGCGACGATCTCGCGCGACGGCAGGAAGCCGGCGAGCACCTCGGCGACCGGAGGCGCAGCGGCGGCGATCTGGATCGCGAAGCAGGTCGCGATGACGATCAGTAGCGCAACGATGAAGGCTTCGAGATGGCGGAAGCCGCGCGCCATCAGGAAGAGGACGAGGAAGGCATCGGCCGCCGTGATCAGGGCGCCGCCGATCAGCGGAATGCCGAAAAGGAGCTGCAGCGCGATCGCCGTGCCGATCACCTCGGCGAGATCGCAGGCGATGATGGCGAGCTCGCAGGCGAGGTAGAGGACGAAGTTGACCGGACGCGGATAGTGGTCGCGGCAGGCCTGCGCGAGATCGCGGCCGGTGACGATGCCGAGGCGCGCGGCGAGCGCCTGCAACAGGATCGCCATCAGGTTGGACAGGAGAATGATCGAGAGGAGCGTGTAGCCGAACTGCGAGCCGCCGGCTATGTCGGTCGCCCAGTTGCCGGGGTCCATGTAGCCGACCGAGACCATGTAGCCGGGACCGGCGAAGGCGAAGAGCCGACGAATCCACGGGCCGGCCTTCGGCACGGCGATGGTGGCATTGGCCTCGGGCAGGCTCGGCCGTTCGCCCGTGAAACGCCAGCCGCTCTGGTCGTCGGGCAGGTCACTGGCAGGTGGCTGGCGCATCGAGCGGCCCGATTGCAAATGCGAATTATTCGCAAAATAAGGTGAGCGGCGTCCCGTGTCAACGAGGGAGAATGGCGCTTCGGCCGGGCTCGCGCCAAGCCCGGATCTGCCAGGGCGGGAAACGCCCGGGCGGTGGCACAAGCCGGCGAGCCTATTGGTTTGGCGGCCGGCGATTGCAGACGGTCGTCATGCCGATGACCTTTCGGCGCATCCGCCATCCTGCTGCCATTTAGCCGGCGAATGATATAATATTGATTCTTCAACGCACTGATGGACCGTTCGGCGTCGAATGTGCCGGACCGTCGGGACGCCTCTCGATGAATTCCTCCTCCGTTCTCTTCGCCGCAATCAACATTGCCGGGTCGGTGGCGCTCCTCCTCTGGGGGGTGCACATGATGCAGACCGGCGTGCAGCGTGCCTTCGGGCCGCGGCTCCGGACGCTGCTCGCAACGGCGCTAAGGAACCGGCTGCGCGCCTTTGCCACCGGTGTCGTCGTGACGGCGGCGCTGCAGAGCAGCACGGCGACCGGGCTCATGGTCGCGGGCTTCGCCGCCGGCGGGGCCGTCGCCCTCGTCCCGGCGCTTGCGGTCATGCTCGGTGCCAATGTCGGCACGACGCTGATCGTGCAGGTCCTCTCCTTCGACGTGGTGGCGCTGGCGCCGGCGCTGGTGCTCGCCGGCTACCTCCTGTTCCGCCGGGCGACCGCCAGGGTCGGCCACGACCTCGGTCGCGTCTTCATCGGACTCGGCCTGATGCTGATCGCGCTCCGGCTTCTTCTCGAGGTGATGCATCCGATCGAGGAGTCGCGGTCGCTCGACGTCGTTTTCGCAGCCATCGGCAATGCGCCGCTCCTCTATGTCGCCGGGGCGGCCCTGATCACCTGGGCGGCGCATTCGAGCGTCGCCATCGTCCTCCTCGTCATGCAGCTCGCGAGCCGCGGCACCGTGCCGATGGATGCCGCCTTCGCGCTGGTGCTCGGCGCCAATCTCGGCACCGCGATCAATCCGCTTCTCGAAGGCAGCGCCAGCGAGGATCCGGCGAGCCGGCGCCTGCCGCTCGGCAATCTCGTCAACCGCGCGATCGGGGTAGCCATCGCCCTTGCCATATTGCCCTTCGCCTCGCCCTGGTTGATGGCCATCGAGCCCGACCGGGGGCGTGCGGTCGCCGATTTCCATGTCATCTTCAACCTCGTCGCCGCGGCGATCTCGCTGCCGCTCCTCACGCCCTATGCGGCGCTCATCGAACGCTGGCTGCCGGCGAAGGCGCAGAGCGCGGACCCGGCGCGGCCGGTCTATCTCGACCCTGCGGTGCGCGGCGAGCCGCCGCTCGCGCTCGGCGCGGCGGCGCGCGAGTCGCTCCGGCTGGCCGACACGCTGGAGGCGATGCTGCAGGGTGCCCGCGACGGGCTTGCCGGCGACCGCAGGCGGATCGAGGAGGCGAAGCGCCTCGATGACGTGCTCGACCGGGTGAACGGGGCGATCAAGTCCTATCTCACCTCCCTCGATGTCGCGCGGCTGGCGCCCGAGGACCAGCGGCGCATGAACGCGATCCTGCTCTTCACCACCAATCTCGAACATGCCGGTGATACGATCGACCGCAGCCTCCTGCCGCTCGCCGCCAAGCGTCTCCGGCGGGGGCTCGCCTTCTCGCGCCAGGGCCAGGAGGAGCTCGATGGCATGATGCAGCGGCTGCTCGCCAACGTCCGCATGGCGGCTTCGCTCTTCGCCCATGACGATCCGCGCGCGGCGCGCATGCTGGCGGCGGAAAAGGAAGCCTTTCGCGATCTCGAGACCGCGGCGACGCGAGCCCATTTCGAGCGTCTGCGCGAGGGGCGCATCGATACGGCCGAGACCAGCGCGCTTCACCTCGACGTCATCCGCGACCTCAAGCGGATCAACTCGCATCTCGTCGCCGGCGCCGCCTATCCGGTTCTGGAGCGCGAGGGCGAACTGTTGCCGACCCGCATCGCCTCGGCGGCGGAATAGCCGGCAATCCCCCGCGCAATGGTGCCCGGCGCAGCGGGTGGGGAGTCAACGACGACGGATAGGAGGGAACCCTCGACGCATGCGTCAGTCGTAGTCCTTCTTGTTGCCGCTTTCGTCGTGCGTCCGCTCGGTACATAGCGTCGGCGTCAGGGCCTGCAGCATCTGGGCGTCTTCGGCCGGCATGCCAAAGGGATTCATGAAAGTCGTGTCGCTATTGGCCTTGGCCAGCGGCTTGAGCTTGAAGAAGAACTGGTGCCATTCGCCCCAGCGGATCTTGATCTCCGAGTCGATGAAATTCTCGTTCGTTGCGTTGTGAACGGTGAGAGTGACTTCAGTCGTTTCGGGGTCGACCGTCTTCAGGTCCCATTTCACAAACTTGAATATGTCGGGCGAGCCTCCCCCGCACGGGACATCGGCAAGGGCCAGATTTGGCAAGGTCACGGCAAAGGCAAGCGCAAGAAGAGTTTTCATCGCTTTCTTCCCTGATCCACACGGACCTTAGCGCCGGCGTTGCCCAGCTCAAAACAATGCTGCCGGCGGCAGCGAAGCTCGACATGCCACGACAAGCGCAAATGGAGGCTCGACCCCTGTCATGCTTCGGTTCGCGCCACTTCGCATGGAGGGACGCGTCCCGTTGACTTCTCCCGGCTTTGGCCTAGAACTACCCCGCTTTTGATCGGGCGGACCGATGGACGTGCGTGCGACCCCTGCGGCGATCCTTCCGGCGGCGGCTTCGGCCGGCGCGCCCGTCAGCATGACGAAATCCACCAAAAAGACCACCGTCTAGCCTTCGCTCCCGCCGCTCTCCCCTCGGTGGAGCGAGGGGAAGCCAGGTGCGTTCCAGCGTGCCGGCGGATGGGGAGAGGAGAGTTACGATGGGTTACAAGGTCGCGGTCGCCGGCGCCACGGGCAATGTCGGGCGTGAAATGCTGTCGGTGCTGCAGGAGCGCGGCTTCCCGGCGGACGAGGTCGTGCCGCTCGCCTCGCGGCGCAGCCAGGGGACGGAGGTCTCCTACGGCGACCAGACGCTGAAGGTGAAGGCGCTCGACGGCTACGATTTCTCCGATACCGACATCTGCCTCATGTCGGCGGGCGGCTCGGTGTCGAAGGAATGGTCGCCGAGGATCGGCGCGCAGGGCTGCGTCGTCATCGACAATTCCTCGGCCTGGCGCTACGACGCCGACGTGCCGCTGATCGTGCCGGAGGTGAATGCCGACGCGATCGAAGGCTTCCGCCGCAAGAACATCATCGCCAATCCGAACTGCTCGACGGCGCAACTGGTCGTGGCGCTGAAGCCGCTCCACGACGCGGCGACGATCAAGCGGGTCGTGGTCGCCACCTACCAGTCGGTGTCCGGCGCCGGCAAGGATGCGATGGACGAGCTCTTCACCCAGACGCGCGCCGTCTTCGTCTCCGATCCGATCGAGAACAAGAAGTTCCCGAAGCGCATCGCCTTCAACCTCATCCCGCAGATCGACGTCTTCATGGAGGACGGCTTCACCAAGGAAGAGTGGAAGATGGTGGCCGAGACCAAGAAGATTCTCGACCCGAAGATCAAGCTGGTGGCGACCTGCGTGCGCGTGCCGGTCTTCGTGTCGCATTCGGAGGCCGTCGACATCGAGTTCGAGAAGCCGATCAGCGCCGACGAGGCACGCGAGATCCTCCGCGAGGCGCCCGGCTGCCTGGTCGTCGACAAGCGCGAGCCGGGCGGCTACGTCACGCCGCTCGAAGCCGCCGGCGAGGACGCGACCTATATCAGCCGCATCCGCGAGGATCCGACCGTCGACAATGGCCTCTGCCTGTGGGTGGTCTCGGACAATCTCCGCAAGGGCGCGGCGCTGAACGCCGTGCAGATCGCCGAGGTGCTGATCAACCGCAAGCTGATCCAGCCGCGCCGCAAGGCGGCCTGAGCGATGCCGCTCTTCGCGGCGATCTTCGAGGATGATCTCGCGGCGGCGGAGCGCGTGCGCGCCGTCGCCGAGGACGCCCATGTCGCCTGGCTGGAGAAGCATCGCGACAGGGTCTTGGTCGCGGGCGCGTTGCGGGCGGCCGATGGCGGGCCGGCGACCGGCGGGCTCTGGCTGATCGAGGCGGAGAGCGCGGACGAGGCGCGGCGCATCTGCACCGAGGATCCCTTTTTCACGCATGGCCTCCGCACGTCGTTCCGCCTCGAATCCTGGAGCAAGGGCTTTCCGAAAGGGCCCGTGACGCTCTGAGCTTGCCCGACGCGCGGGGAGCGCGCAGTGTCGAGGTGATGAGCGAGGAGAAGGCCCTCACATTTGACGTCGAGGGCTCGGGCACGGTGTCCGGGCTCCTCATCCTGCCGCCGAAGGCGAAGGCGCTCTACGTGCTCGCCCATGGCGCCGGCGCCGGCATGCGCCAGCGTTTCCTCGAAGCTACGGCGCGGGGCCTCGAGAGGCGGGGAATCGGGACGCTCCGCTACCAGTTTCCCTACATGGAGAAGGGCTCGAAGCGGCCCGACCGGCCGCCGGTTGCCTTCGCCACCGTCCGCGCAGCGGTCGCCGAGGCGGCTCGGCTCGCGCCGAAAATGAAGCTCGTCGCCGGCGGCAAGTCCTTCGGCGGCCGCATGACCTCGGGCGCCGAGGCGGAAGCGCATCTCGCCGGGATTGCCGGCCTCGTCTTTCTCGGCTTCCCCCTGCATCCGCCGGGCGCGCCGGCCGACACGCGCGGCGCGCATCTCTCCGAGGTGACCGTCCCCATGCTCTTCCTGCAGGGAACCGGGGACGAGTTCGCCGAAATGTCCCTGCTCCGTCCGCTGGTCGAGCGTTTGGCCAAGCGCGCGACACTGCATCTCGTCGAGGCCGCCGACCATTCCTTCCACGTACCGGCGAAGAGCGGGCGGAAGGATGCCGAGGTGCTCGACGAGATCCTGGACGTCATGGCGGCGTGGATTGAGCGGCTGTGACGGTCCAAAGCCGCCACAATGGCGGGCGAGGATCACGGGCATGACGAGAACGACGTTTATGGCGTTGGCGCTCGGCGCATCCCTGATGGCGGCCGGCGCGGTCCGTGCCGCCGATCCGCCGCCCTTCACCGACACGCGCTGGGCGTTGACCGAATTCGCCGGGGAGACCTTCGACGAACAGAAGACGAATGCCCACGTGATCTTCCGCGGGAACGGAAAGTTCTCCGGATATGCCTTCTGCAACAGCATGTTCTCGATCTACGCGGTCGATGGCGACAAGCTCGCCATCAAGCCGATCGGCACCACCATGCGCGCCTGCGTCGATGCTGCGGACAACGAGCGCGAGCAGGCCTTCCTGAAGGCGCTCCGCGATGCGCGTGCCTGGGGGGTCGAGGGAGATCGGCTGACGCTCGTCGACGGCGACGGCGCGGTGCTTCTCCGCTTCGCCGCGCAGACGCAATAGGGTTCAGCCGGCAGCGATGATCGCCTGGCCGGCGGCGAGCGGCAGCTCGTCCGTCCCAAGCTCGATGGCGAGGTCGATCATCTCGACGGTCGTGCCGACGGCGCGGCGGAGCGCATCATCCACGCTGCCGCCGCCGACGCGTGCGGCCAGGTAGAGCGCGGAGAGCAGGTCGCCCGTGCCGTGGGGAGCGGATGGCTGCAGCGGATGCTCGGCACGTCGTACCTCGTCCGGCGTCACCACGAGATTGCCGATGGCGCCTTCACCGGCGAAGGACGAGGTGACAACGACTTCGCGCGGCCCGAGGGCGCGGGCCGCGGCGATGGTATCGGCCTCGTCGTGAAGTTCGCGACCCGTGAGCCAGGCAAGCTCGTGACGATTGGGCTTGGCCATGTCGGCATGGGGGATGAGGCGGTCGCGTACCGCTTCGGCGATGCCCGGCGGCTGGAACAAGCCGTAGTGGTCGCCAATCACCGGATCGCAGAAGAACCGGGCATCAGGGTTCGCGGCCCGCGCGGCGGCAACGAGGAAGGCGGCTGCCTCGACCTGTTCGGGATGGCCGAAATAGCCGGTCAGCACGGCTCCGACCTCGCCGAGATGCGGCGAGCGGGCAAGATCCTCGACGAGAGTCGCGAAGGCGCCGGGATCGGGGACGATGCGGGTGGAGCGGCCATGTCCCGGATGCCAGGCGAGCGTGACCGTCGGCACGAGCCAGACGGGAAAGCCGAGGCGCTCGAGGACGAATTGAGAGGCGCGGGCGCCGACGCTGCCGCGGGCCACCAGGCTGCTGACGACGATGATTGCCGGCTTCATCCGTTCCCTGCCGCTTCTTCCACCCGCCGGAACGGCTGGCTAGACAAGCGCCGCGCCTTTCGCAAGGGCGCCGGTCACAGGCGGGCAGTAGCTACGGGGCCGGTGCGCCGCTATTGTCGCGCCGCCGGGAGCTGGGAGAGTTTCAGAAATGGCGGCCAGGCCGCGCGCGCGACGCAGCGCATTGTACATTCCGGGGTCGAATGCGCGCGCCCTCGACAAGGGGCGCTCGGTCTCCGCGGACGTGCTCATCCTCGACCTCGAGGACGCCGTGCCGGCGGAGCAGAAGGAGATCGCGCGCGCTTCGGTCGGCGCCGCGGTCGGAGCGCGGGCCTATGGCCGGCGCGAGGTGGTCATCCGCGTCAACGGGCTCGAATCGCCGTGGATCGCGCGCGACATCGCCGCCGCGGTCGCCTGCCAGCCGGATGCGGTGCTGATCCCGAAACTGTCGCGCATCGAGGACATACGCCGGGCGCGGGCCGCGCTCCATGCGGCGCAGGCCGGCTCCGACATTGCGCTATGGGCGATGATCGAAACGCCGCTCGCCGTCCTCAACGTGGCGGCGATCGCCGCGCTCGGCGAGGGACCGGGCGTGCCCATCGAATGCCTGGTCGTTGGCACCAACGACCTCGCGCGCGAGACCGGCGTCCGCCTGAAAGGCGGGCGGACGGGCGTGCTCCCCTGGCTGTCGCAATGCGTGCTCGCGGCGCGCGCCCATGGCCTTGCCGTGCTCGACGGCACGTTCAACGACCTCAACGACTGGGAAGGCTTCCACGCCGAATGCGAGCAGGGGCGCGATCTCGGCATGGATGGAAAGACGCTGATCCATCCCCGCCAGGTGCAGATGGCAAACGACGTGTTCGCGCCGTCGGCGGAGGAAGTCGCGTGGGCGGAAAAGGTGCTCGCCGCGTTCAACCGGCCGGAAAACGCGACCAAGGCGGTGATCGTGGTCGAGGGCCAGATGGTCGAGCGCCTGCACGAGCGGATGGCGCACCGGGTGCTGGAGACGGTGACGGCGATATTGCCGCCCGAGTAGCCGCCCCCGGTCCTCGCCCCTCGGTCCGGCCCTCCAAGCCGGCGGTCGCCCGGGAATCAGACCCAGGGACGCGCGGCCTCGGCCTTCCTCTCGAAGGTCGAGATGGACGGATCCTTGACCATGGTGAGCCCGATGTCGTCGAGGCCCTTCAGGAGCTTTTCCTTCCGCGCCGGATCGATCTTGAACGGCGCGCTGCCGCCGTCCGGCCCGTAGATGCGCTCGTTGGCGAGATCGACGGTGAGCGTCGCATTGGCGCCGCGGCCGGCATCGTCCATCAGCTTGTCGAGGTCTTCCTTCGACACGATGGCCGGCAGGATGCCGTTGTTGAAGCAGTTATTGTAGAAAATGTCCGCGAAGCTCGTCGAGATCACGCAGCGGATGCCGTAGTCGAGGAGCGCCCAGGGCGCATGCTCGCGCGACGAGCCGCAGCCGAAATTGTCGCCGGCGACAATGATCTGCGCCTTGCGATAGGCCGGCTTGTTGAGGACGAAATCCGGGTTCTCCGAGCCATCCTCGTTGAAGCGCATCTCGGCGAAGAGCCCCTTGCCGAGGCCGGTGCGCTCGATGGTCTTCAGGTAGTCCTTCGGGATGATCATGTCCGTGTCCACGTTCATGATCGGCAAAGGCGCCGCGACGCCGGTCAGCTCGGTGAACTTCTGCATGGTCTGGCCCTTTTGGCGCTTAGATGCGCCTGTCGGTTGCCGGCGTCAAGCATCCGTGGCGGAGCGGCCGGGAAGCATGGTCATCAGGACCCGGTCGCGCATCACGAAGTGATGAAGGAGGGCTGCCGCCGCGTGCAAGCCGGCGACCCAGAGGATGGCATTGCCAAGGGTTCCGTGCACGTCCGCAAGAGAGTTGCCGAAGGCACCGTCGACCGCGGTCAATGGGCCTATGGGGAGCACGCCACCGAAGAGCGTGACAGGATGGCCCTGGAACCAGGCGCCGAATATGGCAGTGAGGGGAAGAGCGAGAAGAAGCACGTAGAGGAGGCCGTGCACGGCTCGCGAGGCAATGAGCATCAGTCGCGGCATCGGAATGTTGTCGGGCGTCCGGTCCATGGCGCGCCAGGCGAGGCGGAGGACCGTCAGGAGAAGGACGAGAACGCCAAGCGTTTCGTGCGCGGAAAGCGTGAAGGCGCGCTCGGGCGCGTAGACCCGCGACTGAGGACCCCCCTCGCCGAGAAGATAGGCCGTGATGACCAGGACGACGGTGGTCCAGTGAAAGAGCTGGGCGACCGCGCCGTAGCGCAGGCGCGAACTGAAGGCTGGCATCGAAACCACCTTACTTAGAATTGCTCCAGAAATGCCTGCAAGCCAATCTTGGCGGATTCGTGAACGGCTCGCCGGCCCGAGATTGTATCGAAGCATGGCCCGTGGAGCGGCCAGAGGGCGTTACGATCCCGACCCGGTCCGAGCGGCCGGCTTCCTGAAGAGACAGCGGAAGACCTGCCAGCGCTTTGGCCGTCCCGTCGCGTCGGTGCCGTCATAGCTGCGCTCGGCAAGCGACAGCGGCTCGAGGTCGGCGAACAGCGCCTCGATCCCGGGTCGGGAGAGGAAGGTCATTTTCGGCCGGCGGCCGGCCCAGCCGTCCCGGGTGCCGAAGAAGGTGGTGGCCAGCACGCCGCCGGGCACCAGGCCTGCGACGATGCGCGGAACGAGGACGTCGACCTCGGCTCTTTCGAACATGGGCAGGAGGTGGAGCGCGAGAATGAGCCGATAGGCGCCCGGCGCGATCGCCACGTCGCGGATGTCCGCGGCGACGAAGGTGAAATCGGGATCATCGACCTCCCCGGCGAGCGCCGCCGAATGGGGATCGCAATCGACGGCCGTAACCGCGAAGCCGGCACGGAGCAGGAGACGGCTGTCGGCCAGCGCTCCGGCGCCGAGATCGAGGGCGCGTCCCCGTTCGGCGCCGAGGGCGGCGACCGCTTCGGTCGCCAGCGTATTGGGCGGGTCGCCGGCGCGAAGCCGGGCATAGGAAGGCCGCGCTGGCGCCGCGGCTGGGTGGATCATCCGACCGCCTTCAGGACCCGGCATTCGACGAGGGTGGCGGCGAGCGCGACCTTTTCCTCGTCGTCGAGGTCGCCAGGCAGCTCGCGGACATAGAAAGCGCCGGTGGCGGCGACGAAGGCGAGCGCCTCGGCAGCTATGTCGTTGACGCTGAAGAGCATCGTCCCATCCTCGGCGAGGAGGTCGACCATGTCCTCCGCGCAGCGAAGCGCGAGGTGGCCGGCGCGCTCGTTGCGGAGCCGCCGGTCGAGCGTGACGCCGCGCTCGTCATACCAGGTGTCGGGCAGGAGCATCCCGAAGAGCTCGGCATAGCGGGCGCGGAACATCGGGAAAGTGCCGACGGATGCCGTGCGGGCGGTACCGGTGCGCGGCGCGTTGCTCGGTGCGTGGTGGATGTATCGGCCGAAATGCTGCCTGCAATATTCGCTGTACGGCACCGTGTAGAGGATGAAGGCGTGCCAGACCTCGTCGACGCGGAGCGAATACATGTCCCAGACGCGATCCTGATCGGCATGGGCCATGACGAGGTATTTCTTCACCTCGGCGAAGAGGGCCTCGCCCTCGGCCGACGTGGCGACGACGCGATCCTTGACGAGCTTCTCGATCAGCCACGGCGCTTCGAAGGCGAGCGCGGCCGTGTTGCGTTCATCGAGCGGCGGTGCGGACGGCCTGACATGCTCGTTCATCAGAGCATCTCCGGCGGCGGGGGCACGTAGCGGCATACGCACTGGCAGACCGAGCAGGGGCTCGAGCAGGTGGAGCAGGGCGTGGTGCAGTCGTTCTCGGCGGCGCGTGGCTTCAGGCGCATGCGCAGCCGGCCCTTGCGCAGTTCCACCGCGGCCGGCTGCGGGGCGGCGGTATCGAGAATCTCGACGCGGCGGCGGGTGATGGTCGCGTCCCTGCGGACCCAGATCACCTTGCCGCCGAAGAGGAGCACCGTTTCCGGCGCGTCGGCGACCTCGACCACGTCCGCCTCGGCGATCTCGACGCTGTCGCCGGCGGTCTCGAGGCTCGGATAGAGAGCGACGAGGCCGGCGCCCGATGCCGGGCCGACATAGCCCCAGAAAGGCACGGCGTCGGCGCCGCGGTCGCTTTTCCCGAGGCGTTCGAGGAGCGAATGGGCCGGGATGTCCTTCGCCCGAATCCTGTCCTTCGCCATGTCCCCCTCCCCGACTAGATTTCCGCGGCGGCCGGCGGCGGCCCGCATTCCGAGGTGCAGGGCTCGCAGCCCTGGCAGATGCTGATGCAGACCGAGACGCAGGTGCGGCAATCCTCCTCGGCGGCGCGCACGCGGCCGGGAATGCGCATGCGGAGCCGTCCCTTGCCCAGTTCGACGGCATGGCGTCTCTGCGCCTCGACGGCAGCCTCGGCGGTGGCGGTTCGGCGGCGCACGATGCGGGCGCCGTCGCGGACCCAGACCAGTTTGGCGCCGAAGGGGATCGTGGTCTCGGGCACGTCCTCGACATGGACGATGTCGCGTAGCGGGATTTCGACGCTGTCGGTGGGGGTGTCGATGGCGGCGAAGAGGGTAAGGGTGTCCTCGCCGGCCGGTGGCCCGACATAGCCCATGAAGCTGGCGAGCAGGACGCCGGATCCGTCGCGGGCGACAGACGTGAAGAAGGGATGCTCGGTAAGGTTTTCCCGCCGCTTGCTTCCAGGCATGCCGATCCTCCGCGACAGACCCTTGCAACTTCTGCGCGCGACTATGTCACGCGGCCGGCCGCTCGCCAGTGCGGTCGTGGAGAAGCGTGAAGAAAGCGTCGCGAAGTCGAATAGACTCGTCGCGGTCTGGCCCGGCGAGCGCGGCCGCAGACGGATTAACCAGCCGAGCCTTCGATCGCTTCCATGTCGTCGTCGGAGAGGCCGAAATGGTGGCCGATCTCGTGGATGAGGACATGGGTCACGACCGAGCCGAGGGTCTCCTCGTGCTCCGCCCAGTAGTCGAGGATCGGGCGGCGGTAGAGCCAGACGCGGTTCGGCATCTGGCCGGTATGGGCGATTGCCGCCTGGTGGGCGAGGCCGGTGCCCTGGAAGAGGCCGAGAAGGTCGAACTCGGATTCGAGGCCGAGCTCGTCGAGGGCCTCGCGGTCAGGAAAGTCGGCGACGCGGATCTCGACCTCTCCGGTCAGCCGGCGGAACTCGCCCGGCAGGCCGGCAAAGGCCGCGGCGGCGAGGGCTTCGAGGTCGTCGAGGCTGGGGGCCTGGGCCGTGCCCCATGGGATGTCGGTGGTGTTCATCGCGGCAAATTGCCAAAGGCCTCGGCCGCTGTCACCGGGCGAGAGGGCCGCAGCGGCCGGACTTTCAAATGAACGCCGGGTGAATTGCCGTCTCAGGTCCGGTTCAGGGCGCGGGGACTAGAACCGCTCGCATAGGCGATCGGGTGATCGCCCACGCTATCGAAGCGACCAAGACGAAGAGGAATACGTCAATGTTCAAGAAGACCCTGATCGCGACCCTCGCGGCCGGCACTCTCGCGGCGACGGCGGGCATGGCGCTCGCCGATGGCGGCTACGGCCAGAACCAGCGCTTCAGCCCGCCCCCGTCCCAGGGCTATGCCTTTGGCGGCTGGGTCGGCGGCCCGGGCTGGCAGATGCGCTTCGGTGACTTCAAGCCGGTGCCGCGCAAGGCTTTTGCTCCGGCCGTGCAGAAGGTCTGCGGTCCCGCCTACCAGAAGGTGCAGGTGTGGAAGCCCGGCCGCGGATGGGTCTGGGAATCGGTCTATTCGGGCCAGACCTGCCGGATGGAGAAGATCTATCCGACCAAGGGGCCGATCTACTCCCATCCCTACAATGGCTGGTAAGGCGCGAGCCTCCGTCCAAGACGAAAACGGCCCCGCCTCGGCGGGGCCGTTCTCTTTTCAGGCTGGTTTCAGGCTCGCCGCATCAGCCCCACTGGCGGATGTCGACGAAGCGTCCGGCAATCGCTGCCGCTGCCGCCATGACCGGGGAGACGAGGTGCGTGCGGCCCTTGAAGCCCTGGCGGCCCTCGAAATTGCGATTCGAGGTGGAGGCGCAGCGCTCGCCGGGCTTGAGGCGATCGTCGTTCATGGCAAGGCACATCGAGCAGCCCGGCTCGCGCCATTCGAAGCCGGCGGCGGTGAAGATCTTGTCGAGGCCCTCGGCCTCGGCCTGCATCTTCACCAGGCCCGAACCGGGCACCACCATGGCGTTTACGCCCTCATGGACCTTCCGGCCGTCGACGACCTTGGCCGCGGCGCGCAGGTCCTCGATACGTCCGTTGGTGCAGGAGCCGAGGAAGACGCGCTCGATGGTGATGTCCTTGATCGGCGTATTGGGCGCGAGGCCCATATAAGCGAGCGAGCGCTCGACCGCCCGGCGCTTGTCGGGATCGGTGATCGCGGCGGGATCCGGAACCTTGCCGTCGATGGTGGTGACGTTTTCCGGGCTGGTGCCCCAGGTCACGATCGGCGGCAGGCTCGCGGCGTCGAGCTTCACCTCGCGGTCGAACTGGGCGCCGTCATCGGTCGACAACGTTTCCCAGTAGCGCATGGCCTGATCCCAGGCGGCGCCCTTCGGGGCCTTCGGACGACCCTTGATATAGGCGAAGGTGGCTGCATCCGGCGCGATCAGGCCGGCGCGGGCGCCCCCCTCGATCGACATGTTGCAGACGGTCATGCGGCCTTCCATGGAGAGCCCGCGGATCGCCTCGCCGGCATATTCCATGACATGGCCGGTGCCGCCGGCCGTACCGATCTCGCCGATGATGGCGAGGATGATGTCCTTGGCGGTCACGCCCGGCGGCGGCGCGCCGTCGACGGTGATCCGCATGTTCTTCGCCTTCTTCTGGATCAGCGTCTGGGTGGCGAGCACATGCTCCACCTCCGAGGTGCCGATGCCGTGGGCGAGCGCGCCGAAGGCGCCATGGGTCGAGGTATGGCTGTCGCCGCAGACGATGGTCATGCCGGGCAGGGTGAAGCCCTGCTCGGGGCCGACGATGTGGACGATGCCCTGCCGCGCGTCGAGCTCGTTGTAGTACTCGATGGCGAAATCGCGCGCGTTCCTGGCCAGCGCCTCGACTTGGGTCGCGGATTCGGGATTGTCGATGCCGTGGCGGCGGTCGGTGGTCGGAACGTTGTGGTCGACCACGGCCAGCGTCCGCTGCGGCGCCCGGACCTTGCGGCCCGATACGCGCAGGCCCTCGAAGGCCTGCGGGCTGGTCACCTCGTGGACGAGGTGGCGGTCGATATAGAGGAGCGTATTGCCGTCGGGCTGAACTTCGACGACGTGGTCGTCCCAGATCTTGTCATAGAGGGTACGGGGCGCGGACATTTTCGCTTGGATCCTGGCACTCGGAAGGCTGGCGGCCGGCCAAGAAAATCGTTCAAAGGCCGGTGGCGGGCAAGAGGCAGCCGGCAGGAGCCGGCCTAGAGGGGCTGACTAAGCGCGTCGAGCGCGATGTGGCGCGCCAGGAAGCGCCACGGCAGGCGCCGGCGATCGTCCAGCGCGACGAGGCGCACGCCGCCGGACCGCCACCGAAAGGTATCGGACAGGGAAATCATGCCCGCTAGATAGCAATTGCCGGGCCGGGAAACAACAAGATGTCCCCGAACGTGACACGGGAAGCGGCGCGGCCGAGGCCGCGCCGCTCACCGAATCCGTTCATGCTACGGAATGCTGTTCTGGCAGAAGGTGACTTCCTTCTGGCCCCACCTGTCGGGGCTGTTCAGCACCTGCTTGCAGTGGTCGGACAAGCCCTGGAACTGAACCGGTTCCTGCTGCGTCTGGTAGTAGTCGCGCTCCGCCGCGGAAGCAGCGAAGGCGGGCGCGGCGGCCGAAAGGGAAGCGACGGCGGCCAGCGCGATCATTATGGATCTCATGTTGAACTCTCCATTCCATTTCATCCCCGGCTCCCGGGTATGGAACGGAGGAACGAGCCCGATGTTTCGCAGTGCAGCAGTCAACTTGAGTTGACGCGATCGCACGGAAACGCGAGCGACGGGCCCGCGCGTTTCGCACGTTCAGCGGCGTGAGCCGGCAAACTTTTCGGGGACGACCGAGAGTTCCAAAACAACGGCGGCGGCCGAAGCCGCCGCGACAATCATCGTGAGGAAAGCAGAGGCGGCGCGAAGACCACCGTACCGGTCAGCGGCCTCAGGAGGCCGCGGCGGACTTCTTCGCCTTCCTGGCGGGCTTGGCTGCGGTCGCGCCGGCGGCCGGCTCCGGCGAAGCCTCGACCTCGGTGGTGCGGGTGCGGCGGTCCTGCTTCTCGGCGATGCGGGCCGACTTGCCCTGGCGGCCGCGCAGATAATAGAGCTTGGCGCGACGCACCTTGCCGCGGCGCACGACCTCGATCGAATCGATCGAAGGCGAATAGACCGGGAAGACGCGCTCCACGCCCTCGCCATAGGAGATCTTGCGGACGGTGAAGCTCTCGTTGAGGCCGCCGCCGGAACGGGCGATACAGACGCCCTCATAGGCCTGGACGCGGGTGCGGGTGCCCTCGGTCACCTTCACGTTGACCTTGAGCGTATCGCCGGTGGCGAATTCCGGGACGGCGCGGGTACCGGCGATCGCTTCGGCCTGCTCGCGCTCGAGCTCCTGGATGATGTTCATGGGGCTTGCCTTTCTGCCGCGAAAGGGCCGCGCCATCGGGCGCGAGACGGCCCTCGCTCGCTTGTTCTTTGAAATCCGGGCGGTTCCATACTCTAATCAATGCGGTTTGTCGATTCCTTGAAGGGGAGGGATCGACATTCCCGGCCGTGCCAGCCGGGAAGCCTGCAAAATCGGGAGATTTCATGGCCCTACCGGTATTCCGCATCGAGCGGCTGGCGCTCCATGCCCGCCACGGGGCCAAGGAAGCCGAGCGCAGCCTCGGCCAGCGCTTCTACCTGGACATCGTGTTCACGGCCGATATCGGCGCGGCTCTCGCCTCCGACGCGCTTGCCGACAGCGTCCACTATGGCGACGTGATCAAGGCCGCCTCGCGGACCTTCACCGCGCGAGAATACAACCTGATCGAGGCGGCGGGTGCCGCGGTCGCCGACGCGCTTCTCGCGACCTTTCCGAAGATCGCCGCGGTCAGCGTCACGGTACACAAGCCCGCGGCGCCGGTCGCAGCCATCCTCGACATGATCTCGGTGACGGTCGAGCGAAGCCGTGGCTGAGGCCTGGCTCTCGCTCGGCGGCAATATCGGCGACCGCAAGGCGGCCATGGACGCGGCGGTCCGGCGGCTCGGGCAATTGCCGGGCACGGCGGTGACGGCGCGCTCGTCCTACTATCGCACGGCGCCGGTCGGCCCGGTCGCGCAGGACTGGTTCGTCAACATCTGCGTCGCCATCCGGACGACACTCGGCGAGGCGGACTTGCGCGTCGCATGCCGCGACATCGAGGCGGCCATGGGGCGCGACCGTGCCAGGGAGATCTCGTGGGGGCCGCGCATCGCCGATCTCGACGTGATCGCGCGGAGCGACATTCCCGACGTGCCCGCCCATCGCGAGTTGACGCGCGGCTACGTGATCGTGCCCCTCGCCGAGATTGCGCCGAACCTGAGGGTTGCCGGGCGCGCGGTTTCCGCGATCCTCGCGGAGGCGGATCGTGCGGGTGTTGAAAAGCTCGGCTGGCCGGCGCCGCCGGTCAGCGCTTCCTGAGGAGGTCCGGGCGGCGCTCGGCAGTCAGGCGCTCGGATTCAGCCCGGCGCCAGGCGGCGATCTTCCCGTGGTCGCCCGACGTGAGCACGTCCGGGATGGCGCGGCCCTCGAAGACCTGTGGCCGTGTGTAGTGCGGATATTCGAGGAGGCCGCCGGAAAAGCTCTCGCTGGCGCCCGACTGGGCATTGCCCATGACGCCGGGGAGCAGGCGTATGCAGGCGTCGAGGAGCGCCATGGCGGCGATCTCCCCGCCGGAGAGCACGTAGTCCCCGATGGAGACCTCCTCCAATCGCCGTGCCTCGATGACCCGCTGGTCGATGCCCTCGAAGCGGCCGGCAACGATCACGACGCCCGGGCCGGCAGCGAGGTCGGCGACGCGTTCCTGGGTGAGGGGTAGGCCGCGCGGGCTCATCAGCAGCCGGGGGCGGGGGTCGTCCGCCGGGCTCGCGGCATCGATCGCGGCGGCGAGCACGTCGGCGCGGATGACCATGCCCGGGCCGCCGCCCGCCGGCGTATCGTCGACGCTGCGGTGGCGGTCGGTGGCGGAGGCACGGATGTCGCGCGCCTCCAGCGACCAGATGCCGTCGGCAAGCGCTCGGCCGGCGAGGCTGATGCCGAGCGGTCCGGGAAACATCTCGGGGAAGAGGGTCAGCACCGTGGCGCGGAAGGTCATGCTCCCGTGTCCTCGCCGTCTTCGGGCCTGGCCTCGTCGAAGAGGCCGGGCGGCGGATCGACGGTCAGGCGCCTGCCCGGGATGTCGACCGTCGGGACGATGGCGCGCGTGAAGGGAACAAGCAGGGTAGGTCCGCGGCGGGGGGCGATCTCGAGGATGTCGCCGGCGCCGAAATTGTGGACCGCGATCACGGTGCCGAGCGCTTCGCCGGCGATCGTTGCCGCGGCAAGGCCGATCAGGTCCGCATGATAGAATTCGTCCTCGCCCTCGGTAGCGGGAAGGCGGTCGCGCGGGACGAAGAGCTCGGTACGGTTCAGCGCTTCGGCTGCGTCGCGGTCCGCGATGCCGCGAAAGCGGACGACCAGCATGTCGGGCGAAGCGCCGGCGGGACGCGCCGCCTCGACGTGGAGGAGACGGCCGTCGCGCGCGGCCAGGGGGCTGTAGCGCTTCAGCGATTGCGGATCGGCGGTGAATGCCTTGACCCGCACCTCGCCCTTCAGCCCATGCGCCGCGCCGATCTGCGCGACGAGGATGGCATCGGCCGGCGCGGGGACCGCGCCGGCTTCCGGGGCGGAGTGCCGCCCCGCCATGATCAGGCCGCCGGGGTCTCGGCTGCGCCTTCGGCCGGCGCGGCACCGGCGGCGGCGCGCTCCTGGCGCTTCTTGCCGGGCACGGCCTTCTCGGGATTGTTGCGCGGGGAGCGCTTGGCGAGGCCGGCCTTGTCGAGGAAGCGCAGAACGCGGTCGGTCGGCTGGGCGCCCTTGGAGAGCCAGTACTGCAGGCGCTCGGTATTCAGCTGCGTGCGCTTCTCGTCCTCCTTGGCGAGGATCGGCTCGTAGGTGCCGACCACCTCGATGAAGCGGCCGTCGCGCGGCGAGCGCGAGTCGGCGATCACGATGCGGTAGAACGGGCGCTTCTTGGCGCCGGCGCGGGAAAGGCGGATCTTCAGGGACATTGTCTCACTTCCTTCGTGCAGGTCTGTTCGTGTCGGTCGATGCCGCGCTAGCGGCGGTTCATTTCTTCTTTCCGGGCAGGCCGGGGAGACCCGGCAGTCCGGGAATCTTCATGCCGCCGAGGCCGGGCAGGCCGCCGCCGGGCAATCCTCCCGGCAGCCCGCCGGGAAGGCCCCCGGGCATGCCGCGGGCGAGCTTCTCCAGCGCCGCCGGATCGGGCATGCCGCCGGGCGGCAAGCCGCCACCCATGCCGCCCATGCCCATCATGCTGCCGAGCTTGCCGAACATGCCCTTTCCCTTGCCCATGGCCTTCATCATGTCGGCCATCTGGCGGTGCATCTTGAGGAGCTTGTTGACCTCCTCGACCTTGGTGCCCGAACCGGCGGCGACGCGCTTCTTGCGGCTCGCCTTGAGGAGGTCGGGATTGCGGCGCTCGGCCCTGGTCATCGAGGAGATGATGGCGACCTGGCGCTTGAAGACGGAATCGTCGATGCCCATGGCATCGATCTGCTTCTTCGCCTTGCCGATACCGGGGATCATGCCCATCAGGCTGGACATGCCGCCGAGCTTCTGCATCTGGCCGAGCTGCTCGGCGAGATCGTCGAGCGTGAAGACGCCCTTCCGCATCCGCTCGGCCGCCTTCTGGGCCTGCTCGGCGTCGATGTTGGCGGCGGCCTTCTCGACGAGGCCGACGATGTCGCCCATGCCGAGGATGCGGCCGGCGATGCGCTCGGGATCGAAATCCTCCAGCGCGTCGAGCTTCTCGCCGGTACCGATCAGCTTGATCGGGCGCTCGGTGACGGCGCGCATGGAGAGCGCGGCGCCGCCGCGGCCGTCGCCATCGACGCGGGTCAAGACGATGCCGGTGATGCCGACGCGGTCGTTGAACGATTTCGCCAGGTTCACCGCGTCCTGGCCGGTGAGCGAGTCGGCGACGAGGAGGATTTCGTGCGGATTTGTCGTCCGCTTGATGTCCGCCATCTCGACCATCAGCGGCTCGTCGATATGCGTGCGGCCGGCAGTATCGAGGATGACGACGTCGTAGCCGCCGAGGCGGCCGGCATTCATGGCGCGACCGGCGATCTCGACGGGGAGTTGTCCGGGGATGATCGGCAGCGTTTCGATGCCGGCCTGCTCACCGAGGACGCGGAGCTGCTCCTGCGCGGCAGGGCGGCGGGTATCGAGGGAGGCGAGCAGCACCTTCAGCTTCTGGCGGTCGGTCAGGCGCCGGGCGATCTTGGCGGCCGTCGTCGTCTTGCCCGAGCCCTGCAGGCCGACGAGCATGAGCGGCACCGGCCGCGTGGCATTGAGGTCGATGCCCCTGGCGTCCGAGCCGAGCATCTCGACGAGCTGGTCATGGACGATCTTGACGACCATCTGGCCGGGCGTGACCGAGCGGATGACCTGCTCGCCGACGGCGCGCGAGCGCACCTTGTCGGTGAAGGAGCGCACCACGTCGAGGGCGACGTCGGCCTCGATCAGGGCGCGCCGCACCTCGCGCATGGCCTCGTTGACGTCGGCCTCGGAAAGCGCGCCGCGCTTCGTCAGCCGGTCGAGGATGCCGCCAAGGCGCTCGGAAAGGTTCTCGAACATCAAAGTCACCTGCCTGCTGCCGGTAAGAGTCAGCAGTATGTGGCGTCGCCGCGGCCCAAAAGCCAACCGCGCCCGCGGGCGCATGGCGCTGGCGGACGCTGACCTCCGGGGTCGTGCCCCGGTCGGCTTTGCTGGCAGAAAGTCACGGCTCCCGAGGAGTCGGCCGGCTTTCTAGTGGGAATGGCGGGGCCGGTCAACTCCGGCCGGTGGCGGATGGACGCGGACGGCGCTGATCTGCGCTAGTCGGCATCCTCGTCGTCGCCGCCGCTGCCACCGCTGCCGCCGCTCTTCTGGTCCTCCCGGATGGCCGCAAGGGTCTTGCGGAGGTCGTCGCGGTCAGGGCCCCAGGATATATTGTCGATCTTCCAGCCATCGGCGGTCTTCACCATGTCGTAGGTGACCGTCGTCTGGCTGTCGAAGGCGGTGAAGGTCGCCTCGACCTTGCCCTTGTCGGCGCCGTCGGGCGTGAACCTGGTGGTCAGGTCGGTGACCGTGTCGGTATCCTGGGCATCGAGGAAGACGTCGAAATCGACGCCGACCTCGTTGGCGGCATCGGCCGCCTGCTGGACCTCGTCCCACTTGGCGAAGAGCGAGGGCGAGAAGTTCTTCTTCTCGGCATCCTCCGGCCAGCCGTCCTTGGAATATTGCGCGTAGATGGCGCGGATCACCGTCTCGGCATCGCTCGCCTTCTCGGCGGCCGCGACGGGCGGCGCCATGACGGGCAGGGGCGCGAAGGGCAGCGCCAGCGCGGCGAGAAACGCAAGGACATGGATGCGGCGGATCATCGGTATGGCTCCGTCAGTTCGACATCTGCCCGCCATTCTTCTTCAGGCTGGCGAGCAGAGTGCGCAGGTCCTTGCGCTTCGGTCCATAGGAAATGTTGTCGATCTTCCAGCCGCGGCCCGTCTTCACCATCGTGTAGGTGATGGTCTTCTGCTTGCCGAGGCAGGCGAACTTCGCCACCAGCGTGCCCTTGCCGTCGCCATCGGGAGCGAACTTGGTCGCAAGGCCCTTCACCTCGTCGAGGCCCTGGGCGTCGATGAACACGTCGAAATCGACGCCGACGTCGTCGAAGCCGCTGGTCGAGGCCTGGACGTCGATCCACAGCTTGTAGAGATCGTCGGTGAAGTTCTGCTGCTGGGCCTCCGCCGGGCCGGCGGACTTGTCGTACTGCTTGTAGATGTTCTGGACGACCGTTTCGGGGTCGCTCGCCGCTGCGGACTTGCGCACCTTCTGGGTCTTGGCGGCCGCGCTCGGCACCGTCGCGAGGACCGGAAGCATCGTTCCGAAGGCCAGGGTCAGAACGAGAGCAACCGGTCGTACGAGGCGGCGCATCATCCAAATCACTCCGTGGCGGGGCGTTATGTCTAACCGAAGGGGGTAAGGCGGCGAAAGTAAGATTCGCCGCTGCGCCAAAAGAAAGCGCCGGGAGACTGCCCCCGGCGCTCGGAAAGACCAGCGAAAGCGCGGCGCAGCTAGGAAGCCTTGGCCATTACCAGCGTCGGCTTGTCGCGCCAGACCGCCGGGAAGAGGGCCTTCAGGTTTGCGACCTTGGGCAGGTCGTTATAGGCGATGTAAGGCTGGTCCGGGTGCAGGTAGGCGTAGTCCTGATGGTAGTCCTCGGCCGGATAGAAGCTCGAGAACTTCGTCACCTCGGTGACGATCGGCGCCGGGTAGACGCCGGCCTTGTTCAACTGGTCGATATAGGCGGCGGCGACCTTCTGCTGCTCGTCGCTCGTGAAGAAGATGGCGGAGCGGTACTGGGTGCCGTGGTCAGGACCCTGGTAGTTCAGTTCCGTCGGGTTGTGGGCGACCGAGAAATAGACCTGCAGGATGCGGCCGAGGCTGACCTTCCTCGGGTCGAACTTCACCTCGACGGATTCGGCATGGCCGGTCGTCCCGCTGGAGACCTCCTCGTAGCCGGGATTGGCGAGCGTCCCGCCCGAATAGCCGGAGACGGCGCTCTGCACCCCTTCGACATGCTGGAATACGGCCTGCACGCCCCAGAAGCAGCCGCCGGCGAGCACGATCGTCTCGCTGCCGGCGGGAGCATTGGCCTCATCGACCATGGGTGCGGGGATCTTCACCGGATCCTCAGCGGCGCGACCCTGGGATACGAAGAGGCCGGTGCCGATCGCGGCGGCACCGACGACGGCGAGCGCGAGATAGGTGGGGGAGAATTTCATCGCGGGTTACCTTGTTCGGATGCGCGGCCGGTCAGGCGGCGGGATGGGGGATGAAGCGCATGGCGACGCCATCCATGCAGTAGCGGAGCCCGGTCGGCTGCGGGCCATCGTTGAAGACGTGGCCGAGATGGGCGTCGCAGAGCGCGCAGGAGACCTTGGTGCGCGTCATGCCAAAGGATACGTCGTCGCTTTCGACCACGTTCTCCTTGGCGATCGGCGCCCAGAAGCTCGGCCAGCCGGTGCCGGAATCGAATTTGGTGTCGTTGAGATACAGGGCATTGTCGCAGCAGATGCAGCGATAGAGGCCGGGCGAATGATTGTCCCAGTTGGGTCCGGTGAAGGCCTGCTCGGTGCCTTCCTGCCGGGTGACCTGGAAAGTCAGGCCGTCCTTGAGTTGTGCCTTCCACTCGGCCTCGCTCTTCACGACCTTGTCGACGCTCGCCATGCCGATCGACTTGCCGAGGTCGGTGAAGCGCTGGATGGTGACCTTGCCGGGCTTGCCGACGATGGTCTCGCCCTCCATGGCATCGGCGATCTTCGTGAAGACGCCGGCGCCGGCGGCGCCCGCCACGACCGCCGTCGTGGCGTAGAGGAACGAACGGCGGGTGGGATTCATGTGGTCCATCTCGGTTGCTTCCTCCGCTGACCGGAGACGCCCGGAGCCCTTCGCCCCGGCCTGATGCCTAATACGACAAGTATAAGCCCGCGGTTTCCCGGGTTTGGTAACGTCGTGGTGACCAATGGCGTGCCGGGCGCCGGACTGGCAAAGGGCGGCCCTTTCCGCCATATAGGGGCCTGATCACCGCAAGAATCCGGCGAAGCGCCATGACCGGCATACCCTTCCGCAAGATGAACGGGCTCGGCAACGAGTTCATCGTGTTCGATGGACGGGCCGGGGCCGTGCGGCTTTCGCATGACGAGATCCGCAACATCGGCAAGGCCGAGGGGATCGGCTTCGACCAGATGATAACCATCGAGAAGTCGCGGATCGGCGCCGATGCGTTCATGCGCATCCACAATCGCGACGGCGGCGAGGTCGATGCCTGCGGGAATGCCACGCGCTGCATCGGGCGGCTGATCATGGACGAGACGGGCGCCGGAAACGCGACCATCGAGACCAATGCCGGGCTGCTCCGCGCCTATGACACTGGCAAGCGGGACACGGTAACGGTCGACATGGGCGTGCCGCGCTTCGCCTGGAACGAGATTCCGCTCGCCGAGGAGTTCCGCGACACGCGTGCGATCGAGCTGCAGATCGGGCCGATCGACGCGCCGATCCTGCATTCGCCCTCGGTGGTCAATGTCGGCAACCCGCATGCGATCTTCTGGGTCGATGACGTCAATGCCTACGATCTCGCGCGGATCGGGCCGATGCTCGAGCATCACCCGATCTTCCCCGAGCGCGCCAACATCTCGCTTGCCCACGTCACCGCTCGCGATGCCATCACGGTCAGGACCTGGGAGCGCGGAGTCGGCCTGACGCGCGCCTGCGGCACGGCGGCCTGCGCCACCGGCGTCGCGGCCATGCGCAAGAACTTCACCGACCGCCGCGTGACGGTGACGCTGCCGGGCGGTCCGCTTCTCATCGAATGGCGCGATGACGGCCATGTCTGGATGACCGGCGGCGTCGAGGAGGAGTTCACCGGCACGGTGGATCCGGCAACGCTCCGCTACACCGTCGACCAGAAGGGCGCGGCCTAGTCCGATGGACGGGCCGGAAACCTCCTCGGGCGCTTCGGACGCCGCCATCGAGATCGTCACCTTCGGCTGCCGGTTGAACGCGCTCGAATCCGCCGTGATGAAGGTGCGGGCGACGGAGGCCGGTCTCGGCAATGCTATCCTGTTCAACACCTGCGCTGTGACAGCGGAGGCCGTGCGCCAGGCGCGCCAGGCGATCCGTCGGGCGCGGCGCGAGCGGCCGGACGCACGCATCGTGGTCGCCGGCTGCGCGGCGCAGGTAGAGGCCGCTGCCTTTGCGGCGATGCCGGAGATCGATCTCGTTCTCGGCAATCACGAGAAGCTGCAGGCGGCGAGCTACCGCGCCATCGGCGAGACGAAGGCGCTGGTCAGCGACATCGGATCGGTGCGCGAGAGCGCGCCGCACCTGGCCGAGGGCATGGACGGGCGCTCGCGTGCCTTCGTCGAGGTCCAGAACGGTTGCGACCACAGCTGCACCTTCTGCATCATCCCGCAGGGCCGCGGGCCGTCGCGCTCGGTGCCGATGGGTGCGGTGGTCGACCAGATCCGCCGGCTGACGGCGCGGGGCTACGCGGAAGTGGTGCTCACCGGTGTCGACATCACCGCCTATGGCGGCGACCTGCCGGGAAATCCGACCCTCGGGAAGCTCGTGCGCGCGATCCTCAGGCACGTGCCGGAACTGGACCGGCTGCGCCTTTCGTCCCTCGATTCCGTCGAGGTCGATGCCGCGCTTCTCGATGCGATCGCGGAGGAGGAGCGGCTGATGCCGCATCTCCACCTCTCGCTCCAGGCGGGCGACGACATGGTCCTGAAGCGCATGAAGCGGCGGCATCTTCGGGCCGATGCGATCCGCTTCACCGACGCCGTCCGCCGACTGCGGCCGGACATGGTGTTCGGTGCCGACGTCATCGCCGGTTTCCCGACCGAGACGGAAGCGATGTTCGCGAACTCGCTTTCGATCATCGCCGAATGCGGGCTGACCCATGTCCATGTCTTTCCGTTCTCGCTGCGTCCCGGAACGCCGGCGGCGCGCATGCCGCAGGTCGATCGCGGCGTGATCAGGGAACGCGCAGCCCGGCTCCGCGAGGCTGGTGAGCAGGCGTTGAACAAGCGGCTCGCCGGCGAGCCGGGACGAACACGGCGCGTCCTGGTCGAGCGTGGCGGTGTCGGGCGGACCGAGCATTTCCTCCTCGCCGAGATTTCGGGGACGCCGGGCGAGGTGGTGAGCGCCCGGATCACCGGGCGGACGGGGCGTGGCCTCGTCGCCGAACCGCTGGCGGCCTGAGCCATGGCGGAAAAGGGCTTCTTCCGCCGCGTCTTCGGCGGCGCTTCTACTCCCGAGGCGGAGCAGACGGAGGTCGTCGAGACGCCCGTTCCTGCGGCGGTGCCGGCCGTGGAGGCGCCGGTCGAAAAGGTCACCTGGTTCCAGAAGCTGAAGCGCGGGCTGTCGCGCTCCTCCAATGCCATTTCCGAGAGCATCGTCTCGGTCTTCACCAAGCGGAAGCTCGATGCCGCGGCGCTGGAGGAATTTGAGGAGGTGCTGATCAAGGCCGACCTCGGCCCGGCGACCGCCATGGCGATCACAGACGCGCTGCGTACCGGGCGCTATGACAGGGAGATCAGCGAGGAAGAGGTGAAGGAGGTACTGGCCGCCGAGATCCGCAAGGTCATGGATCCGGTGGCGAAGCCGCTGGCCATCGATGCGGCGCGGAAGCCCCACGTCATCCTGGTCGTCGGCGTCAACGGCACCGGCAAGACGACCACCATCGGCAAACTCACCGCACAGCTGACGGCCGAGGGCAGGAAGATCGTGCTCGCCGCCGGCGATACGTTCCGCGCCGCGGCAATCGAGCAGCTGAAGATCTGGGGTTCGCGTTCGGGCGCCGAGGTGATCGCGCGCGAGCCGGGCGCCGATGCCGCGGGCCTCGCCTTCGATGCGCTGAAGCAGGCGCAGGAAACCGGCGCCGACATCCTTCTCATCGACACCGCCGGCCGCCTGCAGAATCGTGACGAGCTGATGGCGGAGCTGGAAAAGATCCTCCGCGTCATCCGCAAGGTGGATCCGAGCGCGCCGCACACGGTGCTGCTCACCCTCGACGCCACCACCGGGCAGAACGCGCTCAGCCAGGTCGAGATATTCGGCAAGCGGGCAGGGGTGACCGGGCTGGTCATGACCAAGCTCGACGGCACGGCGCGCGGCGGCATCCTCGTCGCCATATCCGCCAAGTACGGCCTGCCGGTGCACTATATCGGCGTCGGCGAGGGCATCGACGATCTCGAGCCTTTCGCGGCCGACGATTTCGCCCGGGCCCTGGCGGGGCTCTGAGCCATGGCGGCGCTTGCGACAGAGCCCGCCTTCGCCGACCGCATGGCGGCGCTGGAAGACCTCGCCGCCTACCTGAAGCCGCGGCTCGGAGAGCGCGTCAGCCTCGCCCGCGCCAATCCGGGCGGGTCACCACCGACCTTCGCCCTCGTCCGGGAGGGGGAGGCCGAGCCGCTGCTCTCCTTCGGCCTCATCGACACCATTTTCTTCTGGACCTTCGACGGCGGCACCAGTTGCCATTACTCGCGGGACAGGGAATTGATGTCCCGCATCATCGCCACCGAGCTGGCCCGGAGCCAGATCATCAGTCCGCCGCCCCCCTGAGCCCGCCGATCCGATGACCTTCGAAGCCGAACCCAACGCGCCCGAGCACAAGAAGCTCAACCCGATCGTCAAGCTCCTCCTGGAGCTCGGCCCGCTCGGCGTCTTCTTCCTCGCCAATGCGCGGGGCGAGGCGCTCGCCAAGGACTATCCGTTCGTTGCCGGCTTCGGCGAGCCGATCTTCTTCGCCACTGCCGTCTTCATCGTGGCGACGCTCGTCGCGCTCGTGGTCTCCTTCGCGCTGACCCGGAAGCTCCCGATCATGCCGCTCGTCACCGGCATCGTGGTGGTGATCTTCGGCGGCCTGACGCTCTGGCTGAAGGACGAGACCTTCATCAAGATGAAGCCGACGATCGTCAACGCGCTGTTCGGCGGCGTGCTGCTGGGCGGCCTCGCCTTCGGCAAGTCGCTTCTCGGCTACGTCTTCGATTCCGTGTTCAGGCTTACCGACGAAGGCTGGAACAAGCTCACCTTCCGCTGGGGCATCTTCTTCTTCGTCCTCGCCATCCTCAACGAGGTCGTCTGGCGCACGGTCTCGACGGATGCCTGGGTCAACTTCAAGGTCTTCGGCATCATGCCGCTCACCTTCCTCTTCACCATGACCCAGCTGCCGCTGATCATGCGCACCTCGCTGCCGGAAGAGAAGGCGAAGCCCTGAGCGCCGTCCGGCCCCTCGTCGACCGGCGGGGGTTCCACCTCGTCCTCGGCATCCTGCTCATCGGCGCGGCGGCGCTGGTCCTCCATGCGCTCGGCCATCCGTGGATCTCGAAGACCGGGATCCTCAAGATCTGGGGCGTCGCCAGCACGCCGGACAATTCGCAGGAGCTGTTCGACTGGTATTCGCTCTCGCACGTCATCCATGGCCTCCTCTTCTACGCCGTCCTGCACCTTCTCGCGCCGCGCTGGCCGCTTTCGGTCAGGGCGCTCACGGCGACCCTGGTCGAGGTCGGCTGGGAGGTGCTGGAGAACACGCCGCTCATCATCAATCGCTACCGCGAGGCGACGATCTCGCTCGACTATTTCGGCGACAGCGTCATCAACTCGGTCTTCGACGTGCTGTCCATGCTCTTCGGCTTCTGGCTGGCGGGAAAGCTGCCGGTCTGGGCGAGCGTGATCCTCATCCTTTTCCTTGAGGCGCTCGCCGCCTTGGTGATCCGCGACGGGCTGATCCTCAACATCCTGATGCTCGTCTATCCGCTCGATGCGGTGCGCGCCTGGCAGGCGGGCGGCTGAGGCCGCCATGGTGCGGCTGATCCCGATCGACGACCCGGCGGACGAGCGCATCGCGGCCTACCGCGACGTGCGGGAACGGGACCTGGTCGGGCGCGAAGGGCTGTTCATCGCCGAGGGCGAGGTCGTCCTCAACGTCGCCATCCGGCGCGCAGGGCACCGGATCATATCGCTGCTCCTCGCCGAGAAGCGGGTTGCGGCGCTGGCCGATCTCTTCGCCCTCCTGCCGCCGGAGGTTCCGGTCTACGTGGCGAGCCAGGCGGTCATGGACGGGATCGCCGGCTTCCACCTGCATCGCGGCATCCTGGCGCTCGGCCGGCGCGAAGTTGAGCTGCCGGTCGATGGGCTCCTCGCTGGTGTCGGCGCGCAGGCGCGCGTGGTCGCGCTCTTCGGCATCGCCAACCATGACAACATGGGCGGCATCTTCCGCAACGCGGCCGCCTTCGGGGCCGACGCGATCCTCCTCGACGCCGATTGCTGCGATCCCCTCTACCGCAAGGCCATTCGCGTCTCGGTCGGCGCGGCGCTCACGGTGCCTTTCGTGCGGCTGGCGCGCGGCGAAGGCCTGCTGGCGTTGCTCGATCGCCATGGTTTCACCGCGCTCGCCCTGTCGCCTGCCGGCGCAACCGACCTCGCCGACCTCGCTCCGCCGGCACGGGCGGCGGTGCTGCTCGGTGCCGAGGGGCCGGGGCTTCCGGCGGACGTGCTCGCGCGTGCCGTGACGGTGCGCATCCCGATGGCGGCCGGCTTCGACTCGCTGAACGTCGCGACGACCAGCGGGATCGTCCTGCACCACCTGCGCTAGTTGGCGGCGAGCGCCTTGTCGATCGCGGGCCGGATGACCGAGGCGAGCGACTGCTCGTCGATCGGCCCGACGAACTTGTAGCGGATGGTCCCGTCCCTCCCGATGATGAAGGTCTCCGGCACGCCGTAGACTCCCCAATCGATGCCGGCGCGGCGTCGGCGGTCGGTCCCGATGGCGGCGAAGGGATTGCCCATCTCGCCGAGGAAGCGGCGCGCGTTCTCGTCGACATCGCCGTAGTTGATGGCGACGAGGCGGATGCGGTCATCGCCGGCGAGGGCCTCCAGTTGCGGGTGTTCGGCGCGGCAGGGCGCGCACCACGAGGCGAAGATGTTGAGGACCGTGACGTGGCCGGCGAGGTCGGCGGTCTTCAGGCCGGGCAGGGGGCCGGCAGGCCCTCGCATCCCGTCGAGCGGCGGCAGGTCGAATTGCGGTGCCGGCTTGCCAATGAGGGCCGAGGGAATCGCTTCCGGGTCGCCACCCGCTTGCAGCCTGACGAGGAAGACGCCGGCGAGCGCGACGAAGACGGCGAGCGGCAGCAGGAACAGGAGGCGCCGGCGTGGCTGACCGGCCGCCGGTGTCCCGGGCGCGCTCACGGCGCCGCCCCGGCGGGCGCTGCCGGCGGGACCGGAGCCGATCGGCGGCGTACGCCGCGCGCCTCCAGCTCGGCAAGGCGGCGCTTCTGCGCCCGCCCGTCGAGGAGCATCCAGAGCAGCATGCCGGCGAGCACGACCGCGGTCACGGCATAGGCCGCGAGGATGAAGCCGCCGTGATAGCTGAGCTCCGGCATCAGGCGCCTGCCGCCATCATTTCGAGGCTGCGCACGCGGCGCCGGTAGATCTCGTTGCGCATCCCCATGACCACCAGCGCGGCGAAGAGAACCGTCATCGCGGCGATCATGACGAGGAGGGGCCAGAGCATGGTGGCATAGATGGTCGGGCCGCCGGCGCGGAATATACTCTCGCCCTGGTGCAGCGTGTTCCACCAGTCGACCGAGAACTTGATGATCGGCACGTTGACCGAGCCGACCAGCGTCAGGATGGCGGCGACGCGGGCTGCGCGGCCCGGATCCTCGATCGCCTGGCGGAGCGCGATCAGCCCGAGATAGATGATGAAGAGGACGAGGACCGAGGTCAGCCGCGCGTCCCAGACCCAGTAGGCGCCCCAGGTGGGCTTGCCCCAGAGCGAGCCCGTGACGAGGGCGAGGAAGGTGAAGGCGGCGCCGATGGGCGTCGCCGCCTTGGCAGCGACGTCGGCGAGCGGGTGCCGCCAGACGAGGAAGCCAAGGCTCGCCACCGCCATGAAGCCGAAGCACGCCATGGAGAGCCAGGCGAAGGGCACGTGGATGAACATGATGCGGATCATCTCGCCCTGCTGGTAGTCCGGAGGCGAGACGAAGAAGCTCATGTAGAGCCCGGCCGCCAGCCCGGCGACGGCGACGACCCAGAGGACGGCGAGCAGGGGCCGCGACCAGGCGAGGAAGCGCGTCGGGTTGGCGAGATCGGAAACCGGCATGGCGGCTGTTGTAGTTGGCGCGCGAGGTGGCCGCAACGTGGCGCTCCCGTCTGCCTCATTTTCCCCCGACGCCGATGCTGTGCTAGAGCTTCCCCGCCAAAAAGCCGCCCGGTCCCGCGGGCCGCGCCCACGAGGATCGGAAACCGTCCATGCGCTTCACGCCTCTTGCTCTCGCTCTTTTGATCGCTGCGCCGGCCGTGGCCCATGCGGCGGGCGACGACGACCTGAAGAAGCAGATCGTCGGACGCTGGGGCGAGACCGCCGCCTGCACGGATTCGGTCCTGATCTTCAAGGAAGACGGCACCTTCTCGTCCGACAACAATGACGATGATCCGGACAACGACATGACCGGCACCTACGTCATCAAGGACGGCGTGATGACCGGCAAGGCCGAGGACCGCGACATGCCGGCAGTGACGCTCCGCTTCGACGGGCCGGACAAGGTTTCCTTCGAATCCGACGGCAAGACGACTGACACCCTCATCCGCTGCAGCGACGCGGCCGAGGGCAACGGGGATGCGGCCCCGGCGCAGTAGCGCTCACTCCATCGCTGCGCGGAGGCCGGCGGCGCCGGCAAAGGCGGCGACCACCGCGCTGATCAGCGTCAGCGCGACGAGGATCAGGAAGGGCGGCAGGGACGGTCCGGCGCCGACGGTGTAGGCCGCGGTGGTGCTCACGGCGAATATCAGCACCGGGATCGTGAAGGGCAGGACGAGCACCGCGACCAGCGGCCCGCCCCTGCCGAGCGCGGTGAGGAGCGCCGCGCCGATAGCGCCGATCGCGGTCAGGGCTGGCGTGCCGACGAGCAGCGTCAGCGTCACCATGGCAAGGCCCGCCGGTTCGACGCCGAGGAGAAGGCCGAGCACCGGAGCGCCGACGACCAGCGGCAGGCCGGTCGCCAGCCAGTGGCCCGCCACCTTCGCCAGCACCACCAGTTCCAGCGGTACGCTGGAGAGCGCCATGAGGTCGAGCGAACCGTCGTCGCGGTCGTCGTTGAACAGCCGATCGAGGCCGAGGAGGGTGGCGAGGAGGGCGCCGATCCACAGCATCGCCGGCCCGATCCGGGCGAGCAGCTTCAAGTCGGGCCCGACGCCGAAGGGGATGATGGTGACCATGGCGAGGAAGAAGACGAGGCCGGTGAGCGCTCCGCCGCGGAGCGACAGGCGCGCCGTCTGGCCGGCAATGGCGGCGAGTGTTCTGCTCATCCGGCTGCCCCGAGGGCAAGGCGCTGCGCGGCGGTGACCGGCAGCGGCCGGTGGGTGGCGGCGATGGCGATGCCGCCGGCCACCAGATGCTTCGTCAGCAGCCGGCCGAGCATCGCTTCCGCCGCCGTGTCGAGGGCGCCGGTCGGCTCGTCGAGAAGCCACAGGCGACGCGGCGCGACGAGAAGGCGGGCGAGCGCGGCGCGCCGCTTCTGGCCGGCCGACAGGGTGGCGACCGGCAGGTCGGCGAGGCGGGCAATGCCGACGGCGTCGAGTGCCTCGTCGATGCTGCCTTTGCCTGACAGCACGCTTCGCCAGAATTTCAGGTTCGCGGCGACCGTGAGCGCCGGCTTCAGCGCGTCGGCATGGCCGACATAGTGGCATTCGGTACCGATCCCGTCCGATGGCGCCGGGTCGAGGGTCACCGCTCCTGCCACCGGAGCGAGCAGGCCGGCAATGACCCTGAGCAGCGTCGATTTGCCCGCGCCGTTCGGCCCGGTGACGGCCATGAGCTCGCCGCCGGCGACGGCAAATGATAGGCCGGTGAAGACCTCGCGGCCGCCGCGGCGCGCGCCAAGCCCGGCCGCGATCAGGCGCAAGGCAGCCCTTCCCGCCGGTCGCGTCCCGGCACCGTCACTGTTTCGCGCTTGATCGGCTGGCGCCCCATGTCGATATTCATTATAGGTTCAATCGACCCGCGCCGTCGCCTCCCGGGCAAGGTTTTCCGCCGCCTCCCACGGCTCCCTGAATAGCCCGGTCGCGCCTCTGGCTTTTCGGAGCGCGGGGCCACGTTTCAGGAGTTTCCTTCCTTGGCTTCCATCGACAGTTTCAAGTCGCGGCGCTCCCTCTCGGTCGGCGCGCAGTCTTACGATTATTTCAGTCTGGCAGAGGCCGAGAAGAACGGCCTCGCCAATATCAGCCGCCTTCCCTTTTCGCTGAAGGTATTGCTCGAGAACCTGCTCCGCTTCGAGGACGAGCGCTCGGTCTACGCCGAGGACATCCAGGCCATGGCCGCCTGGCTCACCGAGAACCGCGTCGAGCGCGAGATCGCCTTCCGCCCGGCGCGCGTGCTGATGCAGGATTTCACCGGCGTCCCGGCGGTGGTCGACCTCGCCGCCATGCGCGATGCCATGAAGGCGCTCGGCGGCGATCCCGAACGCATCAACCCGCTGGTGCCCGTCGACCTCGTCATCGACCATTCCGTGATCGTCGACGATTTCGGCAATCCGCGCGCCTTCTCGAAGAACGTCGAGCTCGAATATGAGCGGAACGGCGAGCGCTACCGGTTCCTGCGCTGGGGCGCCTCGGCCTTCCGCAATTTCCGCGTGGTGCCGCCGGGCACCGGCATCTGCCACCAGGTGAACCTCGAATACCTCTCGCAGGCGATCTGGGTCGGCGAGGAGAACGGCCGCGCGGTCGCCTATCCGGACACGCTGGTCGGCACCGATTCGCACACGACCATGGTCAACGGCCTCGCCGTGCTCGGCTGGGGCGTCGGCGGCATCGAAGCCGAGGCGGCGATGCTCGGCCAGCCGATCTCCATGCTCATTCCGGACGTCATCGGCTTCCGCCTCACCGGCAAGCTGAGGGAAGGCGTGACGGCGACGGACCTGGTGCTCACGGTCACCGAGATGCTCCGCAAGAAGGGCGTGGTCGGCAAGTTCGTCGAATTCTACGGCAGCGGCCTCGATCACATGGTGCTCGAAGACCGCGCCACCATCGGCAACATGGCGCCGGAATACGGTGCCACCTGCGGCTATTTCCCGATCGACGCCGAGACCATCCGATACCTGAAGGATACCGGCCGCGATCCCGAGCGCGTCGCGCTGGTCGAGGCCTATGCCCGGGCGCAGGGCCTCTTCCGCGAGACCGACACGCCGGATCCGGTCTTCTCGGATACGCTCGCCCTCGACCTCGGCACCGTCGAGCCGTCGCTCGCCGGGCCGAAGCGTCCGCAGGATCGCGTGCTCCTCGCCGATGCCAAGCCGAAGTTCATCGCGGCACTCGATACCGATTTCAAGAAGGGCGAGGAGACCGCCAAGCGCGTCGCCGTCGCCGGCACCGACTATGACGTCGGCCATGGCGACGTGGTGATCGCAGCGATCACCTCCTGCACCAATACGTCGAATCCCTACGTGATGATCGCGGCCGGCCTGCTCGCCCGCAAGGCGGCGGAAAAGGGCCTGAAGTCGAAGCCCTGGGTGAAGACCTCGCTCGCGCCCGGCAGCCAGGTGGTCGGCGAGTACCTTGCCCGGTCCGGCCTCCAGGCCGATCTCGACAAGCTCGGCTTCAACCTCGTCGGCTTCGGCTGCACGACCTGCATCGGCAATTCCGGTCCGCTGCCCGAGCCGATCTCGGACGCGATCAATACCGGTGACCTCGTCGCGGCGGCGGTGCTCTCGGGCAACCGCAATTTCGAAGGCCGCGTGAACCCCGACGTGCGGGCGAACTACCTCGCCTCGCCGCCGCTGGTCGTCGCCTATGCGATCGCCGGCTCGCTGCAGGTCGATCTCGCGACCGAGCCGCTCGGCATGGACGTGGATGGCAAGCCTGTATTCCTGAAGGACATCTGGCCGTCATCGCGCGAGATCGCCGAGTTCGTGCGCGCCAATATCTCGCGCGATCTCTTCCGGGCCAAGTATGCCAACGTCTTCGAAGGCGACAAGCACTGGCAGGCGATCAAGGTCGCGGGCGGGCTCACCTATACTTGGAGCCCGGGCTCGACCTACATCCAGAACCCGCCCTATTTCGAAGGCATGCACCGCAAGCCCGAGGAGATCACCGACATCGTCAATGCGCGGGTGCTCGGCCTCTTCCTCGATTCGATCACCACCGACCACATCTCGCCTGCCGGCTCGATCCGCGAGAAGAGCCCGGCCGGCGCCTATCTCCTCGACCATCAGGTGCGGCCCGCCGACTTCAACCAGTACGGCACCCGGCGCGGCAACCACGAAGTGATGATGCGCGGCACCTTCGCCAATATCCGCATCAAGAACCAGATGGTGGCCGGGGTCGAGGGCGGCGTCACCATCCACCAGCCGGACGGCGAGCGCCTGCCGATCTACGACGCCGCCATGCGCTACAAGCAGGACGGCGTGCCGCTCGTCATCTTCGCCGGGCGCGAATATGGCACCGGCTCGTCCCGCGACTGGGCGGCGAAGGGCACCCGGCTGCTCGGCGTGCGCGCCGTGATCGCGCAGAGCTTCGAGCGCATCCATCGCTCCAACCTCGTCGGCATGGGCGTGTTGCCGCTCGTCTTCGAGGAGGGCACGTCGTGGCAGTCGCTCGGCATCAAGGGCGACGAGATCGTCACCATCCGCGGCCTTGCCGATGGGCTGCAGCCGCGGCAGGTGCTCTCGGCCGAGATCCGGACGCCGGAGGGCGAAGTGCGCAACGTGCCGCTGATCTGCCGGATCGACACGCTCGACGAGCTCGAATACTTCAACAATGGCGGTATCCTGCACTACGTGCTGCGCCAGCTCGCCGCATGATGCGCTGCGGCACGGAAGGCTGTGCGTCTCAAACGAACGTGACTCGCAATTGAGACGCCCTGCCCATAAGTTCGGCACCGTCGCGCGGGAAGCTTTTCGCGACGGCCAGGATTTCCTCTGTTGAACAGCAGCCGGCTCGCTTTCGTCACCGTTGCGCTATGCGGCGCCTTCGCGAGCTCCGCATTGGCGGAGCAGCCGCGCGCGGTGCTCGAGCTCTTTACCAGCCAGGGTTGCTCGTCCTGCCCGCCGGCCGACAAGCTGCTCGGCGAGCTGGCGCAGCGGAAGGACATACTCGCGCTCTCCCTGCCGGTCGACTACTGGGACTATCTCGGCTGGAAGGATACGCTCGCCAATCACGACTTTTCCGAGCGCCAGAAGGAATATGCCACGGCGCGCGGCGACAGCGACGTCTTCACGCCGCAGATGGTGATCAATGGCGGCGGCCGTTTCGTCGGCAGCGACAAGGCGGCGATCGAGTCGGCGCTCACCCAGGCGGGGAGCGCGCTGCCGGTGCCGATCGATCTCGCCTCCAAGCCGGATGCGACGACAGTTACCATCGGTGCCGCCGGCGCCGGCACGCCGACCAAGGGGACGATCTGGCTGGTAATGTACGAGCGCGCGGTGACGGTGCCGATCGTGCGCGGCGAGAACAGCGGCAAGACGGTCACCTATACCAACGTGGTCCGCAAGCTCCGGCCGATCGCCATGTGGAAGGGCGCGCCGCTCTCCATCGACCTGCCGAAGAGCGAGGTGACCCAGGCAAAGGTCACGCGCTGTGCCGTGCTCCTGCAGGCGGAAACCGAGACCGGGCTTCCCGGTGCGATCCTCGGCGCTTCGACCATCTATTACGGCCACTGAGCGGCCATCGCCGCCACAAGCTGTTGGGTCGCTTTCGCAATTAACGCCGGGCTTACCGTTTCATGGCCGAATCATGGCGTCAGTCGCCTTTGATTCGTAGCCCGAGGGTAGCCCGTTCATGGCCGAGATCATCCCGTTTCCCGTTCGTCCCGCGTATGAGGAAGAGGTTGAAATCGACTTGCTGACCGCCGTCGATGCGGCCATCCGGGACCTCCGCGAGATCGCCAGCCGCTGGGGCGAGGAATCGTCCCGCCTGCAGGCCGAGGAATGCCGCGTGATGCTCGAGCGGGCGTTCAACGCCGCGGTGTGATGCGGCGGCCGCTCAGGCCAGCCCTTTCGCCATGAGCTTGGCGATGCGGGCCGAGAAGTCGGCCGGATCGTCGGGCAGTTCGCCGTCGAGGATCTTCGCCTCGCCGAGGAGGATCACTGCTGCATCGGCGACCGCGTCGGCGGCATTGCCGGCGGCGGCCTTCGCCGAGAGCGACCGGATGAGCGCGTTGCCCGGATTGAGCTCCAGGACCGGCGCGCTCACGGCTTTCAATTGCTCGTTGGAGGCGAGGATCTTCTCCAGCCGCCGGTCATAGCCGAGGTCCGGGGCAACCAGGCAGACGGCACTGGTGGCGAGGCGCGTCGAGGCGCGCACGTCCGAGACCCGGTCGCCGAGCGTCTGCTTGAAGAGGGCGGCCAGCGTGGCAAAGGCCGCATCGGGCACCTCGTCCTTCGCCTCGCTCCCTTCCTTCAGGGGCATATTATCGAGATTGGCAGCGCCCTGCGTCACCGACTGGAAGGGCTTGCCGTCGTAGCCCAGCGCCGTGCGCACCCAGAAGGCGTCGACCGGGTCGGTCAGCAGCAGGACCTCGATGCCGCGCCGCGCGAAGCCCTCGAGATGGGGGCCGGCAAGGAGCCGCTTCGCATCCTCGCCGAGGGCATAGTAGATCGCGGTCTGATTGGGGCGGAGGGCGGCGACGTAGTCGGCAAGGCTGCGCCAGCCGTCGGGTGAGCCGGTGGTGTGGAAGCGGGCGAGCTTGTAGATCTGGTCGCGGCGCTCGGCATCCTCGTAGATGCCTTCCTTTAGGACCGCACCGAAGGCCTCCCAGACCTTGGCGTATTTCTCCGGATCGTCGGTCGCCAGCTTGTCGAGGTCGGCGAGCAGGCGGTTGGTCACCGCCTTGCCGATCGCTTCGAGGACCGGGTTCTTCTGCAGCATCTCCCGCGAGATGTTGAGCGGCAGGTCCTCGGAATCGATCACGCCGCGCACGAAGCGCAGCCAGGCCGGCAGGATCTTCGCCTCGTCGGTGATGAAGACGCGGCGGACATAGAGCTTTATCCGGCCCTTGCGGTCGGGCTCGAAGAGGTCGAAGGGCTTCACCGAAGGCACGAAGAGGAGGACCGAGTACTCGTTCCGCCCTTCGGCGCGGTAATGCACCGTCAGTGCCGGCTCGTCGAACTGGCCGCTGACATGACCGTAGAACTCGCGGTATTCGTCGGCCGTCACGGCAGACTTGGCCTTCCGCCAGAGCGCGCTGCCGTCGGCAAGGGTCTTCTCGGCCTCGCCCTGGCCGACGGCCAGTATGATCGGCACCGGCACATGGGCGGAATATTCCGCGACCACGCGCTCGATGGTCGCCGGCTCGGCGAAGTCCCTGGCATCCTCGGCGAGCTTCAGGGTGACGCGCGTCCCGCGCGCCGGCGCCGCCTCGAGGGCGACCGGCTCGATCGTGAAGGCGCCCTTGCCGTCGGAACGCCAGCGCCAGGCCTCCTCGCTGCCCGCCTGGCGCGACACGACCTCGACGTCGGAAGCGACCATGAAGGCGGAGTAGAAGCCGACGCCGAACTGCCCGATCAGCGCCGCGCCCTTCTCCTTGTTGGCCGCGCTCTCAAGGAAGGCGCGCGTGCCGGAGCGGGCAATGGTGCCGAGATTCTCGATCATCTCCGTCCGGCTCATGCCGGAGCCGTTGTCGCCGACGGTGAGCGTGCCGGCCGACTTGTCGGTGCTGATGGTGATCCGGAAGGCGTCGCCATCGGCGAGCAGCTCCGGCTTGTCGAGGGCGAGCATCCGCAGCCGCTCGCAGGCATCGGCGGCGTTGGAGATCAGCTCCCGCAGGAATACCTCGCGATCGGAATAGACCGCGTGGACCATCATGTGCAGGAGGCGGGAGACTTCCGCCTCGAAGGAGAGGGTCTCGCCGCCCGCCGGCGGCGTTTTGTCGTCGCTCATGCTTCTCGCCCGGATCGGATGATTGCCGCGCGTGATATCGCCGCTTGAGCGCCGGCTTTCAAGCCTCGCGAGAGGGCAAACAAAAAGGCCGACGCGATGCGCCGGCCGAACGAAGCTTTTCAGGATACCTCAGGGAAGTTGGTCCGGTCCGTCGAGTGACCCCGGGGGGCTGGGGGGCTGAGAATAACCGAAGCCTTTCGGCGAACCGGACCATCTGAGGCAACGGTCGGCAGGATCGACCCGGTTGATGGCGTGCCAAGGGCCGGATTCTGGCGAAACTGTGATTTTCCCCTTCCTGCCACCGCCATTCCGGACCTTGCATGGCTGCACCAACGGAGCGAACATGACGGCCGTGCGACGGAGAGACGGTTGAGCGAGTCCGACGACGGCAAGCGAATTGGCGGCAGGGCGCCCCTTCTGGCCCTCGCCGCCGCCAATCCACAAAGGGGAACGCCGGCCCCGGTGGCCTTCAATCGGCAGGAACTCACCGAGATCCTCCAGCTCTATGGGCGCAAGGTAGCGGCCGGCGAGTGGCGCGACTATGCCATCGACCACCGCAGGGACGAGGCCGTCTTCTCGGTCTTCCGCCGCACGACCGAGATGCCGCTCTACCGGATCGTCAAGGAGCCGCACCTGGCGAGGCGCCAGGGAGCCTATTCGCTGGTCGCGGCAACCGGCCTGATCCTCAAGCGCGGCCACCAGTTGGCCAATGTCCTGCGCTTTCTCGACAGGCCGCTGCGGCTGGTCGAGGCCTAGCGCGACGGTGGTTCCGCGCTGCCTTGGCCGAGGGCGCGCTGCATGAAGACGCTATCCAGCCAGTGGCCATGCTTGTAGCCGACCGATTTCAGGATGCCGACATGGCGGAAGCCGTGGCGTTCATGGAGGCGGACCGAGGCATGGTTGGCCGAATTGCCGATCACCGCGACCATCTGGCGGAAGCCGCGGCTCTCGCTTTCCGCGAGCAGGCGCCCGAGCAGGGCGGAGCCGACGCCGCGCCCCTGCGCGGCTGGTGACAGGTAGATCGAATCCTCGACGGTGTTGCGGTAGGCGGGACGGGAGCGGTAGCGGCCGGCATAGGCGTAGCCGATGACGCGCTCGCCCGCCTCGGCGACGAAGGCGGGATAGCCGCCCTCGGCCAGCGCCGCGAAGCGCATGGCCATTTCCTCCTCGCCGGGCGGATCGATCTCGAAGCTGGCAAGGCCATGGAGCACCGCCTCGGCGTAGATATCGGAGATCGCCGTCAGGTCGCAGATATCGGAGGGGCGGATGCGGAAGTCCATGCCGCTATCGAAGCACGGCGTGTGCCAGGACTGCGACAGACGAAAGAAAAAAGGGCACGGCGGCGAGCCGTGCCCTTCGATATCCGTGCCCTGCGCCGGGTCTAGCGGCGGTCGCCGAAGAGGCGGAGCAGCATCAGGAAGAGGTTGATGAAGTCGAGGTAGAGCGAGAGCGCGCCCATGATGGCCTTGCGGCCGGCGACCGTGCCGTCGTCCCCGACGTAGTACATCTCCTTGATCTTCTGCGTGTCGTAGGCGGTGAGGCCGACGAAGACCAGGACGCCGATCACCGAGACGGCGAAGCCGAGGCCCGAGGACTGCAGGAAGATGTTGACGATCGAGGCGATGATGATGCCGATCAGGCCCATCATCAGGAACGAGCCGATGCCGGTGAGGTCGCGCTTCGTCGTGTAGCCGTAAAGGCTCATGGCGCCGAAGGTCGCCGCCGACACGAAGAAGACCTGGGTGATGCTGGTCATCGTATAGGCGAAGAAGATGGTCGAGAGCGACACGCCCATCAGCGCGGCATAGATCCAGAATACGAGCTGGGCGGTCGCCGTGCTCATGCGCTGGATGCCGAAGCTGAGCAGGAAGACGAGGCCGATCGGCGCGATGAACGCGATCCAGCCCAGCGTCGTCATGCCGAAGCCGTTGATCGTCTGGGCAAAGAAGAGCTGCTGAAGCGACGGGACGGTCGCCACCGCATAGGCCGTGACGCCGGTGAGGACGAGGCCGAGGGCCATGTAGTTGTAGACGCGCAGCATGTGCGCGCGCAGGCCTTCGTCGACGGCCCCGGCGGCGCCGCCGCGGGCAACCGTCGTCCCGAAGGCCGGCTGGTTGTCGTAGTTCGCCATGTGAATAGGTTTCCTCTCTTCCCTCGCCATGAGGGACGCCCGCCACCTGACGGACCTTCCGGCAATATGGCCCCGGGCCGGCAAGGGCACAAGATGCCTCAGGTACGGGTTACGAAACGGTAATGTCACGGAATCCGGCGCCCCATCCGGGTCCGGCTTGCCGGGACGAGGGCGCCGCGTAATCTCTGCCGCCATGGGCCGGCCTTTGATTCGATCCGGCCTTCCGGATCCGGCGTGCCGACATGGTGCGGTGTCCTACCCATATTCCCCTGACGGGCCTGCCGGCCCACCCGGTTCCGGCGCGGTACGGCGGAGTGCATCCCGGTTCGGCCCGCCCTGACATGATCGTGGCATGCCGCCTGCCTAGCCTCGTGCGACTGCCTGCCGAATCACCCGACCTTCGCGAGGAGGAGATGCGATGCCCCGCCTGTTCACCGCCATAGAAATTCCCCGCGAGATCGGGGACAGGCTCTCGGTGCTGCGCGGCGGGCTGCCGGGGGCGCGCTGGATCGACCGCGAGAACTACCACCTGACGCTCCGCTTCGTCGGCGACATCGACATGGACGTGGCCGAGGAGATCGCCCACGGCCTGGCCCGCGTGCGCCGCAGTCCCTTCACCATCCGCCTCGACACGGTCGGCTCGCTCGGCAGCAAGAAGCCGCATGCCATCGTCGCCCGGGTCGGGTCGTCGCCCGCGCTGGCCGAACTGCAGGCCGAGCAGGAGCGCATCATCCAGCGCCTCGGACTGCCGGCGGAGCAGCGCAAGTACACGCCCCATGTGACGCTTGCCCGGCTGCGCGGCACGCCGCCCCGCGACATAGCCGAATATCTCTCCATCCGCGGCGGGTTCACCGCCGGGCCGTTCGAGGTCGACCGCTTCGTCCTCTATTCCTCCAAGGCCGGCACCGGCGGCGGGCCCTATATCGTGGAAGAGGCCTATCCGCTCAGCCTTCCGCAGGCGGCCTGAACCGGCCTCGGACAGGAGGCACCATGCCCAAGGTTCTCGGCGAGGCCGAGCGCGGCGACGCGCTGCGGCGCCTTCCAAAATGGCAATCGACCCGCAACGGCGAGGCCATCGCGCGCAGCTTCACCTTCCGGGATTTCAACGAGGCCTTCGGCTTCATGGCGCGGGCCGCGCTGGTCGCCGAGAAGATGGACCACCACCCCGACTGGTCGAATTCCTACAAGACGGTCGAGGTGACCCTTTCCAGCCACTCCGCCGGCGGCGTCACCGAGCTCGACGTGAAACTCGCCGGCGAGATGGACCGGATTGCCGGCGGCTGAAGCTTGCCGTGCCCGCCCGGCCACCCCATCTTTCGCCGGTTGTGGGAGTGGAGAGGCCATGAGCGACGTCAAATACGGCGAGATACTGGAGCCGGAAGAGGAAGCCGAGCGCGCCGAGCGGGTGCGGAGCCGCTTCTGGCGCACGTTCCGGCGTGCGGCGCGCGCGATCCCCTTCGCCGAAGACCTCGTCGCGGCCTATTACTGTGCCCTCGACCCGGCCGTGCCGGCGCGCGTGCGCGGCGTTCTGCTTGCGGCGCTCGCCTATTTCATCCTGCCTTTCGACGCGATTCCGGACATGATCGCCGGCCTCGGCTTCACCGACGACGCCACCATCCTTCTTGCCACCATCGGCATGGTGCGCGCCCATATCACCGAGGTGCATCGCGAGGCGGCGCGCCGCGCGCTTGACGATGCGCCGGCCGGAAAGCCTGCCCGCTGAGGCGGTCCTTCACATTCTCGTCCATTTTTCCCGCAATGAGAGTCTTTGCGGGGAAATGCAGGCGTGGGGCGGTGGCGCGTTCATAGAACGTTAACCTTAAATGCCGCAGTTTCCTCCCCATGGCCCAGCGCGTGCCCGGCGCGCGGGCGGTTTCGCATTCGAGCAGGACGCAAAGGGACCCATGAGAACGCCGATCCTTCTTGCAGCCGCTGGCATCTTCGCCGTGTCGATGACCGCCGCCTTCGCTGCCGCTCCTCCGGGAGGCGCGACCAGCATCAACACCTTCAAGTCCTGGACGGCCTACAAGTCCGGCGACGGCGCCGCCAAGATGTGCTTCGTCGCCTCGCAGCCGACGGATACCAAGTACCAGCCTGCCGGCGTGAAGAGCCGCGATCCGGCCTTCTTCATGCTCACGACGATTCCGGCCAAGAAGATCAAGAACGAGGCGAGCACGATCATCGGCTATGCCTTCAAGGGCGGCAGCAAGGTGACCGTCGACATAGGCGGCAAGAAATTCACGATGTTCACCGACAAGGACAATGCCTGGATCGAGAATCCGGAGCAGGAGGGCGTTCTCGTCACGGCGATGAAGGGCGGCAGCACCATGTCGGTTCAGGGCACCTCCTCGCGCGGCACGATCAGCACGGATACCTATTCGCTTGCCGGCATCACCCAGGCGCTCGACGCCATTGCCAAGGAATGCCCGTAGCCTCCGGCCTGTCCTCCTGACGCAAGGCCTTAGCTAAACCGGACGGCAAGTGGTAACGGAGGGGCGGGAACCCCATATCCGGCCGCCGAAAGCCCCGCCGAAAGCTATGTCCGCCATCCTGAACGCGCCTTCCCTGTCTCCCTCCTCCGTGCCGTCGAAGCCGGCGCTTGTCGGCATGTCGCGCGCCGAGCTCGGTGATGCGCTCGGTACCGTCGGGGTGCCGGAGGGGCAGCGCAAGATGCGCGTCGCCCAGCTCTGGCACTGGCTCTATGTCCGCGGCGCCACCGATTTCGACGCCATGACCAACGTGGCGAAGGACCTCCGCGCCCGCCTCGCCGGGCAGTTCGTTATCGGCCGCCCCGAGATCGTCACCGAGCAGATTTCCGAGGACGGCACGCGCAAGTGGCTCTTCCGCTTCCCGTCGCGGGGTGCCGGCCGCCCGGTCGAGATCGAGACGGTCTACATCCCGGAGGAAGGGCGCGGCACGCTCTGCATATCGAGCCAGGTCGGCTGTACGCTCTCCTGCACCTTCTGCCATACCGGCACGCAGAAGCTCGTCCGCAACCTGACGTCGGAAGAGATCGTCGGCCAGCTCATGCTCGCCCGCGACCGGCTCGGCGACCATCCGGGCCAGGTGGCGCGCGAGGGCGCCGCGGTGCCTTCCACGGGACGTCTCGTCTCCAACATCGTCATGATGGGAATGGGCGAGCCGCTCTACAATTTCGACAACGTGAAGCAGGCGCTGGCGATTGCCGGCGATGGCGACGGCATCGGCCTGTCGCGCCGGCGGATAACGCTTTCGACCTCCGGCGTCGTGCCGATGATCCCGCGCACCGGCGAGGAGATGGGCGTCATGCTCGCCATCTCGCTCCATGCGGTCACCGACGAGACCCGCGACCGCCTCGTGCCGCTCAACAAGAAGTATCCGATCGCGGAGCTGCTCGCCGCCTGCCGCGCCTATCCGGGCCTCTCCAATGCGCGCCGCATCACCTTCGAATACGTGATGCTGAAGGGCGTCAACGACTCCCTCGCCGATGCGCGGCAGCTGGTGAAGCTGCTTTCCGGCATTCCGGCCAAGATCAATCTCATTCCCTTCAATCCATGGCCCGGAACCGACTATGAATGTTCCGACTGGGAGCAGATCGAGCGCTTCGCCGACGTGGTCAACCGGGCTGGCTATGCCTCGCCGATCCGCACGCCGCGCGGGCGGGACATCCTCGCCGCCTGCGGCCAATTGAAGAGCGAGAGCGAGCGCATCCGCATCCGTGAGCGCATGGCCATGGAGGCCATGATCGCCGGCGCGGATTGAAGAATGCCGGCGCTTCTCCGCCTCCTGATCCTTGTTCCCCTCGGCTATGTCGCTGCCTGCCTCGCCGGCGCGGCCTTCGGGGTCGTGCTCATCTTCCAGCATGATCCGCCGGACGGGCCGATCCTCATCACCTTCGCCGTCGCGACGGCATTCCTGATTGCGTGGGGTTCCGGTCTGTTGCTCGTCGTGCCTGCCGTCATCGGCACCCTGGTCGCCGAGATCGCCGGCTGACGGTCATGGATGTTCTGGGCATCGTTCGGCGCCGGACTGGCCCTTCTTCTCTGCGTGCCGGGCATCGGCATCGTCACCGGCATGCTCCTCGGTGTCGGCGCCCTTCCGCCCGAGACGGGGATGGCGGTGGCCGATGCCAGCCGCGGCGAGATCATGACGGCGGCCGCCGCCTGCGGCGCCGTCGCCGGCTTCGTCTACTGGCTGATCGCCGGCCGTCTCTCCGGCACCGGCTGGGGCACTACTTCGTCTGGGTCAGGACGAGCTTCACCGCGAAGCCTCCCAGCACCGTCGCGAAGAGATAGTCCACCGCCCGCGTCGCCTTCGGCGAACGCTTGAGGAGCGCGGCGATGCGGTCGGCGAAGAGGATCAGCGGCGAGCAGATCGGCACGTTGATCACGGCATAGACGAGGCCGAGGAAGAGCATCTTCTTCGCCGCATGCGGATCGTGCGGTGAGACGAATTGCGGCAGGAAGGTCACGAAGAAGATGATCACCTTCGGGTTCAGGAGGTCGATCAGCATGCCCTTCAGGAAGACGATCCGGAGCGGCTCGGGCGGCAGCTTGCGGTCGAGGTTCAGCGACGAGCCGTGGCGCAGCGCGTCGATGGCGAGATAGACGAGATAGAGCGCGCCGACGACCTTCAGGACGGTGAAAGCGACTACCGAGGCGGCCAGCAGGACCGAGAGGCCCGCCGCCACCAGGATCGAGTGGATGACGAGGCCCATCGACGCCCCGGCGATCGAGGCAAGTCCGGCGAGCTTCGACTGCGCGATGGTCTTCGATAGGAAGAGCGTCATGTCGGGGCCGGGCGTCAGCGCCAGCACCAGCGAGGCGGTCACGAAGGTGGCGAGCACCGGCAGGGCGGGAATGAAATCGGCGAGCATGGCGGGAGCGGCGGATACGAGGGAAACCTCACCATAGCCGATGGCCGGGCCGCTTGCACGCTGCGCGGGCGGCAGCGGCATGGCAGCGACGATCCGCGCGCTGGCTGGCCGGCCGGCAGGGCTCGCCCTCGGACTGCTCCCGCTATATGACGGGAGGAACCTTTGGGAGAGCACATTGGCTTCGAGCGACCGCGAGAGATTTCCGGAAATCCGATTCGAACCCTATCCAGGGTGCCCGCCGCTGCTCGCCGACCCGATCGTCCAGTGCCTCATCCTCCTCCTCGTGACGTCGGTCTTCTTTCTTCTCTTCCCCGGCGTCGATCTCTGGTTCTCGCGCCTTTTCGTCGATCCGGGCCACGGCTTCGCCGTCGGTCGCATTCCGTTCTTCAAGGTCGTGCGCGACATCCACCGCAGCGCCACCTGGATCATCCCGGTGGGCATGCTGCTCCTCCTCGTCCTCAAGGTGGCGATGCCGTGGCGCCGGGCCCTGGTCGAGCCACGCGATTTCTGGTTCGTCCTGTCGACGCTCGCCATTGCCTCGGGCGTGGTCGTCAATCTCGTCTTCAAGAACAACTGGGGCCGGCCGCGGCCGTTCAACGTGGACGTCTTCGGCGGGGACCTTCCCTTCGTTGGTGCCTGGCACATGAGCAGCTACTGCCAGCGCAATTGTTCCTTTGTCTCGGGCGAGGCCTCCTCGGCGATCTGGCTGCTGACGCTCCTCGTCCTCGTGCCGGTTGCCTGGCGTCCGACCGCGACGCGGATCATCCTCGCCCTCGTCGCCATCTTCTCGCTGAACCGCATCGCCTTCGGCGGCCACTTCCTTTCGGACGTCCTGCTGTCCTGGTGGATGAGCCTCGCGATCATCCTGGCGCTCTACCGCTTCTTCTACATCAATACGCCGGCCTGGCTGGACAATGCGCGCCTGGAGGCGCAACTCGGACGAACCGGCATCGCGCTCCACCGTCTGTTCCGGCGGGACAAGACTGGCGGTCCCAAGGCCGGAAAGGCAGCCTGACGCTTCGCTCTCCGGCGGGAGGAGCCTGGAACTTCGCGGCGTCCCGCCGGTTGTGCCTCCGAGAAAGGCCGACCCGATGCCTGCACGCCGTGCCCATGCCGCCGTAGAAGGGGCGCCCGACCTTTTTGCCGACTTTGAGGGGACGCCACCGGAGGCTGGTCGCCTCTTCGTCGACCTGTCCGTCCCGCGGCAGGAGGCCAAGAGCTGTACGCGCTGCCCGCTCTACAAGGACGCGACACAGACCGTTTTCGGCGAGGGGCCGGAGGATGCTGCGATCATGCTGGTCGGCGAGCAGCCGGGCGATCAGGAAGACCTGCACGGGCGGCCCTTCGTCGGCCCCGCGGGCCAGGTTCTCGACCGGGCCATGGCCGCGGCCGGAATGGAGCGTGACAAGGTCTACGTCACCAATGCGGTCAAGCATTTCAAGTTCGACCGGCGCGGCAAGAAGCGCATCCACCAACGCCCGACCAATAGTGAGGTCGACATCTGCCGCTGGTGGCTGGACATCGAGCGGCGCGTCGTCCGTTCCCGCGTCATCGTCGCGCTCGGCACCACGGCCATCCGCGGCATCACCGGGCGCTCCTCCTCGGTGACGAGCCTGCGGGGCAAGGCGGCCAGCCTGCCGGACGGCACCCGGATGGTGGCGACGGTGCATCCCTCCTACCTCCTGCGCATGCCCGACCGCATGGCCGCCGAGGCCGAATTCTCGCGCTTCGTCGCCGACCTGAAGCTGGCGCTGAAGGCGGCCGGCTAGGCTTGCCCGGCTGCCAGGCGGCGTCCTATAAGCCGGCCTTCGGAATTTCCCGAGACCTCCTTCCCAAGACCGGGGCGCGCTTTCCATGGCGGACATCAAGAAGGTCGTGCTTGCCTATTCCGGCGGGCTCGACACCTCCATCATCCTCAAGTGGCTGCAGACCACCTATGGCGCGGAGGTCGTGACCTTCACCGCCGATCTCGGCCAGGGCGAGGAACTGGAGCCGGCCCGCCGCAAGGCGGAGCTGATGGGCATCCGCGAAATCCATATCGAAGACCTGCGCGAGGAATTCGTCCGCGATTTCGTCTTCCCGATGATGCGCATGAACGCGCTCTACGAGGGCGTCTATCTCCTCGGCACCTCGATCGCGCGCCCGCTCATCGCCAAGCGTCTCGTCGAGATCGCGCACGAGAGCGGCGCCGATGCCATTGCCCATGGCGCTACCGGCAAGGGCAACGACCAGGTCCGTTTCGAGCTCACGGCCTATGCCCTCGATCCGAACATCCGGGTCATCGCGCCATGGCGCGAATGGGAGTTCAAGTCGCGCACCGATCTGATCGATTTCGCCGAGAAGCACCAGATTCCGGTGCCGAAGGACAAGCGCGGCGAGGCGCCCTTCTCGGTCGATGCGAACCTCCTTCACTCCTCCTCCGAGGGCAAGGTGCTTGAGGATCCCTGGGTCGAGCCGCCCCCCTACGTCTTCCAGCGCACCGTCGCGCCGGAGGATGCGCCGGACAAGGCGACCAGCATCGAGATCGAGTTCAAGAACGGCGATGCGATCGCGGTCGACGGCAAGGCGATGAGCCCGGCGACCCTGCTCGCCCATCTCAACGCCCTCGGCCGCGACAACGGCATCGGGCGGATCGACCTGGTCGAGAACCGCTTCGTCGGCATGAAGTCGCGCGGCATCTACGAGACGCCCGGCGGCACCATCCTCCATGTCGCGCACCGGGCCATGGAGTCGCTGACCCTCGACCGCGAAGCCGCGCATCTCAAGGATTCGCTGATGCCGCGCTATGCCGAACTCGTCTATTACGGCTTCTGGTTCTCGCCCGAGCGGCGGATGCTCCAGAAGCTCGTCGACGAGAGCCAGCAGCATGTCGAGGGTACCGTCCGGCTGAAGCTCTACAAGGGCAATGTCATCGTCACCGGCCGCAAGTCGCCGAAGTCGCTCTATTCCGATGCCCTCGTCACCTTCGAGGACGACCGCGGGGCCTATGACCAGAAGGATGCTGCCGGCTTCATCCGCCTCAACGCGCTCCGGTTGCGAACCCTCGCGGCCAGGGACCTGAAGTCGTAGCTTCCGCGCGCCGCACGGCTTCCCGGTGGCAGGGAGAAGGACGGCTTAAGCCGGCATTAAGCCGGCATGGGCACTTTTTGGGCAGAAGCTCCTCGAATTGGACATTCTGCGCCGGTGACCCCCAACGAGCCCGTGCACGATCTTCCACCCCGGGAGGTGCCGCTCGAGGCCGTTCTCGGAAGCCTCCAGCAGGGGGTGACCGTCTGGGATGACGGGCTGAGGCTGCTGTTCTGGAATCGGGCCTATACGGCCATGTACGGAATTCCCGCCAAGGCCTGCCGCCGGGGCATGCCGCTGGCCGAACTCGCCCGCGTGACGGTGGACCATGGCGTCCATCCGGGGATGACCTTTGAAGAGGTCTGCGAACTCTACGAGACCCGGCTCGTCACGGCGCGTCGGGCCTCGCCGATGGTCTTCGAGAAACCGCACGGCGTCCGCCTGTTCAAGACGATCTACACGCGCATCGACGGCCATGGTTGCGTCGTCACCCATGAGGACATCACCGAGCAGCGGCGATGGACCGACGCGCTGCAGGCGCGCGAAAGGCAGATCGAGCGGGACAAGATGCGCTTCGCCGCCGCCATCGAGAACATGGGGGCGGGCCTCGCGCTTTTCGATCGCGAGGCGCGCCTGGTGGTGTGCAACTCGCACTATGGCGCGATGTATGGCCTTCCGCCGGAGCTCACCCGGCCGGGCACGCCCGTCGAGGCGATCCTCGGCCATCGCGTCAAGTCCGGCAATCATCCCGTCATCGATCCGGAAGCCTATGTCCGGCAGCGCCTTCGGCGAACCCATGACGGCAAGGCCGCGTCGGACGTGATTGAGCTTCTCGACGGGCGGATCATCACCATCAGCCATCAGCCGCTCGCCGATGGCGGCTATGTCAGCACGCATACCGACATCACCGAGCACCACCGCCGCATCCAGGCGCTGCAGGCCCGCGAAGCCGAGCTCGAGCTGCAGAACCTTCGCTTCTCGACCCTCGTCAACAATCTCGAGATGGGGGTCAGCATGTTCGATTCCGACAAGCGCCTCGTCATCTGCAACGACAACTACGCGCGCATGTACGGGTTGCCGGCTGAGGACACGCTGCCCGGCACCCCGGTGACCCGGATCATCGAAAGCCGCCTCGCGCACGGCATGGCGCCGGTGGGCGGAACGCAGGCCTATGCCAACAGCCTGATGGCCATGATCGAGAGCGGCGAAGCGCACCGCGCCACCACCGAGATGCGCGACGGCCGCGTAATAGCGATAAAGCACACGCCGATCGGCGATGGCGGCTGGGTGACGACGCACCAGGACATCACCGAGGAACGCGGGCGCGAGGCCCGCATCCGCTTCCTCGCCCGCTATGACGGGCTCACCGAGGTCGCCAATCGCGCCTATCTCCGCGAGCATCTGGAAGCCATGAAGCCGCGCGTCGGGCGCGGCGAGCACATGGCGGTGCTGTGCATCGACCTCGACCATTTCAAGGCGGTCAACGATACGCTCGGCCATGCCGCCGGCGACGAGGTGCTTCGGCAGGTAGGCGCCCGTCTCACTGCACTGCATCGCGAGACCGACCTGATCGCCCGGCTCGGCGGCGACGAGTTCGCCATCCTCGTCTCGCCGCTCGACGGGCCGAGCGTGGCGGCGGCGATGGCCGATCGCATCGTCAAGGCGGTGGCCGAGCCGTTCATCGTCGGCGACCACCAGGTCATGATCGGAGCGAGCGTCGGCATCGCCGTCTCGCCGGTCGACGGCCAGGACCCCGAGACGCTGATGCGCAATGCCGACCTCGCGCTCTACCGGGCCAAGAGCGAGGGACGGAGCAATTTCCATTTCTTCGAGCCCGGCATGGACGCGTCGCTGCAGGCCCGCCGGGCGATCGAGACCGGCCTCCGGCTGGCGCTCGCCCGCAAGGAATTCAGGCTGGTGTTCCAGCCGGTGCTCAACATCGAGGAGAACCGCATCTCGGCGATGGAGGCGCTGCTCCGCTGGGACCACCCGGAGCGCGGCGTCGTGCCGCCGGGCGAGTTCATCCCGATCGCCGAGGAGACCGGCCTGATCGTGGCGATCGGCGAGTGGGTGCTGCGCGAGGCCTGCCTTGCCGCTACCGGCTGGCCGGCACCGGTCCGCATCGCGGTCAATCTCTCGCCGGTCCAGGTCCGCCATCGGCAGATCGTCAACCAGGTTGCCGCGGCCCTCCACGAGACAGGGCTGGTCGCGAACCGGCTGGAGCTCGAGATCACCGAGTCGATCCTGCTTGCCGAGACCCACCAGTCGCTCGACACGCTCCACCGCCTGCGCGCCCTCGGCGTGCGCATCGCCATGGACGATTTCGGCACCGGCTATTCCTCGCTCAGCTACCTGCGCGCCTTTCCCTTCGACAAGATCAAGATCGACCGCTCCTTCATGCAGGATGTGTCGGCGCAGGACGAGAGCCTCGCCATCGTCAAGGCGGCGATCGGTCTCGGACGCAGCCTCGGCATGGCGACCACGGCCGAGGGCGTCGAGACGGAAGCGCAGCTCCGCGCGGTCCGCTCCGAGGGCTGCACGGAGATCCAGGGCTATTTGTTCAGCCCGCCGCTCAGCTCCGCCGGCGCACGCGACTTCCTCGCCCACGCCCAGCCGCGCCTGGCGATCGGGAAGCGCGAGGCTTCTTGAAATCCTCGTCGACGGCTGCCTAGCCGTCGCCCTTCTGGCGCGCCCGGCTGTAGGACGCGATGATGCGCTGGATCTCGTCCCCGATGTCGTCGCCTTCGCCGCCCTCGCTCGGCACAGGGTCGGGCGTCGGCTGAGCGGCGGCGCCCGCGGGAGGCTCGGGTTCCCTGGGGCCGGCCGGGGCCGCTGCCGGCTTCTCGACATTATCGCCGTGGCCATCCTCGATGAGGACGTCGACCGCCTGCGCGATCGCGGCGAGGATCGAGCTTTCCAGCGCCTCGCTGCTCGCGGCTTCCTTCGGTTGCGGACGCGGTGCGGCCGGCGTCTTGGCGGCCGGCCTCTGGGGCTGCGCCGGCTTCGGGGCGGCGGCGGGGCGGGGCTGGGATTTTGGTGGCTGGGCGGGCCGTGGCACGTTCGGAGCCACGGGCCTTGCGGTCTCCGCCGGCTTCGCCGCCGGTGCCTTCGTCTCCGGCCTATGCGCGGGCGTCGCGGCGGCCTCGGCCTTCGCCTCGGGCGGCCTGACCGGCTTGCGCTTGCCGGCCCTGTCGTCTGCCGGTGCGGCGGGCTCGGCGATCGGGCTCGCCGGCTGGGACGTCGGTTGCGCTACCGGGATCCCCGTGCGCCCCGTGATCCATCCGGGGAGGAGATCCCGCTCGCGATCGGTCAATTCAATCGCCGCATTGCCGACCAGGTAAAGGACCTGCTCGCGGAAGACCTCCGCCAGGCGCTCGGCGGTGTCGGTCGTGGAGAAGACGTGGCCCTTCAGCGCCAGTCCCTTCACCACGAAGACCACCTGCCGCCGGGTGACGTTGCGGCCCGCCGCGGTCAGCTTGCTGCTCACCCGCTCGGCGGTCTCCTGGAAATGATAGCCGCGCTCGGTGATCTCCTCGGCGAGCGCCTTGAACAACTCGGCAAAGGTCCGCGGCGAAAGGAGAGGGATATTGGTCGCCGAATGGATGCGGCGGGCGAGCGCCTCGATATCGGCGCGATCCCCGCCGGCGGCGGCGGTTGCCGATTGCGCTGCGACTTGTTTCGCGGCCGGGGGCGGAGTGCCCGGAACCGGCTTCGCGCCCGCCTTCGGCTGTGGTGTGGCTGCGGCGGGTTGGCGCGGCGCAGCCGGCGGGTCCTCGGCAAAGAGAAGCGACGCGAGCTTCGCCTCATTGACGACGCCGTCGGCGAGTTCGGCCAGCGAGGCCGCGGTCGTCGGGCCGGAATAGATCACGGCGGCCCGTTCCAGCGAATGCAGACGCTGGATGATCGGGGTCAGGTCATTGTCGGCGGAGAGGAGGACGAACTCCTCGTAGGCGGTCGGATGGGCAAGCGCCTCGATCACGTCGAGCGCGATGTTCATGCCGGCGGCGTTCTTCTGTCCCTCTGCCGGCGCCGGGCAGTCGATCAGCTCGAAGCCCGCGGCGACGAAGGCGATGCGGTTCTTGCCGAGAAGGGCAGGGTCGGCATAGCAGCGCCGGAGCGCAAAGCGGCGCCGCGTCGTCGCGCCGCCCTTGGCGGCCACCAGGCGTCCCGATTCGATCGCCACCACCCAGGCGCTGGTGCGCTGGGCGAGCGCATCGCCGTCACGCCCTCCGACGGAGAGGCTGCGGTGAATGCTGTCATAGTCGACGAACAGTGCGCTCTTCAGGATTTCGGCCATTGTCCTCCTCGAGCGAAAATGACGCCCGGGAACCCATCAGCCCGAATAGGCCAATTCCTTTAAAGAATCCATATCGCGCGGCTTTTCAAGCATTTAGGCCGCAACCTGCGATGTATTCCACCGGCGAAGCGATGACACCGGCGGGGGAGCCCGCGCTATCCGCGGAAACCGTCCTTCCGCCGGCGGATCTCGCCGAAGACCTCGGCATTGGAGGCGTGGTCCAGGCCGAGGCGATGGCGGATGTCGGCATGGTCGACGCGGAGGAACGGATTGGTCTGCTTCTCCATGAGGATCGTCGTCGGCAGGGTCACCTCGCCCGCCGCGCGGCGCTCGTCGACGATGCGGGCCCGCTCGATCAGGTCGGCATTGTCGGGCTCGATGGTGAGGGCGAAGCGGGCATTGGCCTGCGTATATTCATGGCCGCAATAGATGTCGGTGTCGTCGGGCAGGCGGAGGAGCTTCTCCAGCGAATGCCACATCATCGGCATGGTGCCCTCGATGACGCGGCCGCAGCCGAGGGCGAACAGCGTGTCGCCGACGAAGGCGACGCCCGCCGCCGGGACCCAGTAGGTGATGTGGTCGAGCGTATGTCCGGGCGTCTCGATGACGCGCACCTCGAGCGTACCGAGGTCGAAGGTGTCGCCTTCACGCACCGCCTCGTCGCGTCCGGGAATCTCGCCCGCCGGTCCGATGATGCGGCAGCCGGATTCCTCCTTCAGCGCGAGGTTGCCGGCGACATGGTCCTCGTGGTGGTGGGTGGTCAGGATGTAGTCGAGCTTCCAGTGGTATTCGGCGAGCTTCCGCCGGATCGGCTCGGCCTCCGGCGCGTCGATGGCCGCGGTGACCCCCGAATCCTCGTCATGGACGAGAACCCCGAAATTGTCGGAGCGGCAGATGAACTGGTGGATCATCAGGGCCATGTCGCTTGCCTCGCCGGGGTTTCTCGAAACCCTACCTATCATCGCCGGTCGCCTCCGGCCATCCGCCTCGGCTAGGATGGGGCCATGTATCCCGACGTCGTCGACCTTCGCGCCTTCTACGGCGAGCATCTCGGCCAGATTGCGCGCCGCCTGATCCTCGGCCGGCTGAAGAGGTGCTGGCCCTCGGTCGCCGGCGACCGCGTCGTCGGCCTCGGCTTCGCGACGCCGTACCTCGCCGATTTCAGCGCGGGGGCGGAGCGGGTCCTCGCCTTCATGCCGGCGGTGCAGGGCGTCGTGAACTGGCCGCCGGACGGGGCCAATGTCGCCGCCCTCATCGAGGACGACGCGCTCCCTCTCCGCGACGCCTCGGTCGACCGGGTGCTCGCCATCCACAGCCTTGAAATGGCCTCCGACGCTTCCAATCACCTCCGCGAGATCTGGCGGGTGCTGTCGCCCGGCGGGCGCATGCTCCTTGTCGTGCCCAACCGGCGCGGCATCTGGGCCCGCGGCGAGAAGACGCCCTTCGGCTATGGCCGGCCGTTCAGCCGCGGCCAGCTCACGGAGCTGCTCCGCGAAGCGAGCTTCATGCCGCAGGCCTGGTCCGAGGCGCTCGCCGTGCCGCCGATCCCGTGGCGACCCTTCGTGCGGAGCGGACGGATCTGGGAGCAGGTCGGCATAACGCTCTGGCCGGTCTTTGCCGGCGCGATCATCGTGGAAGCCTCGAAGCAGCTCTACCAGGGCGTGCCGGCGCGCATCCGGCCGCGCCTCAGGCCCTCGCTGCGGCCGGCCTTGATGCCGCCGGGGGCGAGCGCGCGGAAGCCTAGCGGCTGAGCAGGAACACGGCCTGCTGGCCGAACAGGTTCCACAGCCACCAGGGCGCGTTGAAGTGCAGCCGGGTACCGTCGGCGCGCAGCGCGGTCGCCTTCTCTATGCGGGCATCCACTTCCTTGCACAGCTCGACGAAGTCGCGGATCGTGCAGAAGTGGATGTTGGGCGTCTCGTACCAGGATTCGGGCAGGCTCCGCGTCACCGGCATGCGTCCGCGGAAGAGCATGTAGAGGCGGATGCGCCAGTGCCCGAAATTGGGCACCGAGACGATCGCCTTGCGGCCGATGCGGAGCATCTGCTCGACCACCAGGCGCGGACGGTGCGTCGCCTGCAGGGTCTGGCTGAGGATGACGTAGTCGAAGGCGTCGTCGGGGTAGTCGACGAGGTCGGTATCGGCATCGCCCTGCACGACCGAGAGGCCGCGCGCCACGCATTCGTTGACGCCCTTCTGGCTGATCTCGATGCCGCGGCCGTCGACCCGGCGCGTCTCCTCGAGGAGCTTGAGGAGCTGGCCATCGCCGCTGCCGACGTCGAGCACGCGCGAGCCCCGCGTCACCAGCTCGGCGATGGCGAGGTGGTCGACCCGCGCGTGGCCGGGCAGGAAGGTCTGTGTGTGTGCGTTCATGGCGTCAGCGGATTCCACGGGCTTCGGCCGCCGAGGAAAGGAAGCCGCGTACGGTCGAGAAGAGCTCCGGCTCGTCGAGAAGGAACGCGTCATGGCCGCGGTCGCTCTCGATCTCGACGAAGCTGACGCTGGCGCCGGCGGCATTCAGCGCGCGCACCACGGTCTTGCTCTCCGACGTCGGGAAGAGCCAGTCGGAGGTGAAGGAAGCGACGCAGAAGCGCGTCCGCGACCCCTTGAAGGCGTTGGCGAGCCGCCCGCCATGCTCGGCGGCGAGGTCGAAATAGTCCATCGCGCGGGTCACGTAGAGATAGGAATTGGCGTCGAAGCGGTCGACGAAGCTCGACCCCTGGTGGCGCAGATAGGATTCGACCTGGAAATCGGCGTCGAAGCCGAAGGTCGGCTTGTCGCGGTCCTGCAGGTTGCGGCCGAACTTGCGGTGCAGCGCCTCGTCGGAAAGATAGGTGATGTGCGCCGCCATGCGGGCGACGGCGAGGCCCTTGCGCGGGCTGGTGCCGGCTTCGAGGTAGCGGCCGTTCCGCCATTCTGGATCGGCCATGATCGCCTGGCGCCCGACTTCGTGGAAGGCGATGTTCTGCGAGGAATGTCGCGCGCCGGCGGCAAGCGGCAGGGCGCTGAAGACGCGCTCGGGGTAGCTCGCCGCCCATTGCAGCACCTGCATGCCGCCGAGCGACCCGCCGGCCACCGAGAAGAGCGATTCGATGCCGAGATGGTCGAGGAGCATGGCCTGGGCCCGCACCATGTCGCGCACGGTGATGACCGGCAGGTCGAGGCCGTAGGGCCGACCGGTCGCCGGATTGGTCGAGGCCGGTCCCGTCGTCCCCATGCAGGAGCCGACGACATTGGCGCAGATGACGAAATAGCGATCCGTGTCGATCGGCTTGCCGGGGCCGATCATCATGTCCCACCAGCCGGGCTTGCCGGTCACCGGGTTGCGGTTGGCGGCATGCTGGTCCCCGGTCAGCGCATGGCAGACGAGGATCGCGTTGGCGCGGTTCCCGTCCAGCGTGCCATAGGTCTGGTAGCCGATCTGCAGGTGGTCGATGCGGCCGCCGGAATCGAGGACCAGCGGCTGGTCCGGGCCGAAACGCACGACGAGGCTCGCCGGCTGGTCCGCCTGGTCGCGGCTGCTCATGCCCGCCGTCGCGGCCGGTGCCTGTTGCTCGGTTACCGCCATGTCCGTTCCGGCGGCTGGCCGCCTTCTTCCAGATGGTCCGCCTAGCTAGGTGCGGGGGCCGAAACTGTCAATGTTTTCTTTGATTTTGGCGGCTCCGTCGCCTATTAGTCGGCGCTCTTTTCCGCCCCTTGCGGGCATCCTTTTCCAGGCGAAGTGATAATGGCCGAGGAAGGCAAAGGCGCGGCGGCGGCTCTCACAGGGCTTCGCGCCAAGATCGACCGGATCGACGAGGAGGTCCACCGCCTCCTGATGGAGCGCGGCACCGTCATCGACGCGCTCATCCGCACCAAGGGCACGAGCCGTCCCGGCGCCGCCTTCCGTCCCGGCCGCGAGGCCGACATGATGCGCCGCCTCGTGGCGCGCCACGACGGAATCCTGCCGCTCGCCACCGTCGAGCATATCTGGCGCGAGATCATCACCACCTTCACGCGCCTGCAGGCGCCGTTCGACGTGGCGATGGACGTCAATACCGAGCCGGAGCGGATGCGGGACATGGCGCGCTTCTATTTCGGCTTCTCGGTCAATCTCGAGCCGCTTTCCGGACCGGCCGCGGTGATCGCCCATGTCGCCGAGACCAACGATCTCGGCATCATCGCGCTGCGCCAGCCGGCGGAGGAGGGCGCTTGGTGGCGGGGGCTCGCGGCGGCGGCAGCACCCAAGGTGATGGGGCTGGTGCCCTACATCGCGTCCGATGGCCGTCCCGCCGGCCTGCCCACGCTCGTCATTTCGCCGCCACTTGCCGATCTGACGCCGCCGGATCTCGCGGTCGTGGCGATCACCGGCAAGGCGCCGAAGGGCGCGGTGGTGCTCGCCGAAGCGGGCGAGGAACGCCTGGCCGCCGTGGCCGCCGGTCACATCGCGGCGGGCGCGGCGATCGTCGGGGGCATCGCCCGCGGCATCGCCATCGATGGAGCCGAGACCCTCCTCTACGAAGGGGCCGCATCACAGGGAAAGAACAGATGACTGCCCGAGCCTCGCGGCCGACCCCGCGCCGCAGCGTCCTCGACATCGCGCCTTATGTGCCGGGCCGCTCCAAGGCGACCGGCGGGGCGAAGCTGCACAAGCTCTCCTCCAACGAGACGCCGCTCGGCCCGAGCCCCTCGGCGATCGCCGCCTACCAGGCGGCCGCGGAGAAGCTCCATCTCTATCCCGACGGCGGCGCGACGGCGCTTCGCGAGGCGATCGGCAATGCCTTCGGCCTGAATCCCGGCCGGATCGTCTGCGGCGCCGGTTCGGACGACATCCTCTACCTGCTCGCCTATGCCTTCCTCGAGCCGGGTGACGAGGCGATTCACACCGAGCACGGCTTCCTCATCTATCCGATCGCGATCAAGGCGGCCGGCGCGACGCCGGTGGTGGCGCCGGAGAAGGACCTGACGACCGACGTCGATGCCATCCTCGCGCGGGTCACGCCGCGGACGCGCCTCGTCTACATCGCCAATCCGAACAATCCGACCGGGACCTACATCCCCTTCAGCGAGGTGCGGCGCCTGCATGCGGCCTTGCCGCCCGACGTGCTCCTCGTCGTCGATGCCGCCTATTCCGAATATGTGCGGCGCAACGACTACGAGAGCGGCATGGAGCTCGCCGGCAGCGCCGAGAACGTGGTGATGACCCGGACCTTCTCGAAGATCCATGGCCTTGCCGGCCTGCGCATCGGCTGGGGCTACGGATCGGCCCATGTCATCGATGCGCTCAACCGCGTGCGCTCGCCCTTCAACCTGTCGATCCCGGCCTCGGCGGCGGGCGTTGCCTCGCTCGCCGATCGAGGTCACATCGCGCGCGCCGCCGAGCACAATGCCGAGTGGCTGCCGAAGGTGGCTGCGGCGGTCGAGAAGCTCGGCCTGAAAGTGACGCCGAGCGTCGCCAATTTCGTTCTCATCCATTTCCCGGGCGAGGCAGGCAGGACGGCCGCCGATGCCGATGCCTTCCTCATGTCGCGCGGCATCGTCGCGCGCCAGGTCGCGGCCTATGGCCTGCCGGGCGCGCTTCGCATGACGATCGGCAGCGCCGAGGCCAACGAGGCGGCGATCGCCGCGCTCGGCGAGTTCGTCAAGAGCTGGAAGAAGTCGAAATGAGCGCGCCGATCTTTCCGAAGCTTGCGCTGATCGGCATTGGTCTCATCGGCTCCTCCATCGCGCTCGCGGCACGGAAGACCGGGCTCGCGGGCAGGGTCTCGATCCATACCCGCTCGCCGGCGACCCTGAAGCGGGCGGAAGAGCTGAAGCTCGGCGACAGCTACCATGCCGATCCGGCCAATGCGGTGCGCGATGCCGACTGCGTCATCCTCTGCGTCCCGGTCGGTGTATCCGGCGAGATCGCCAGGGCGATTGCGCCGGCGCTGAAGACGGGCGCCATCGTCTCCGACGTCGGCTCGGTCAAGGCTTCCGTCGTCGCCCAGATGGCGCCGCACCTTCCCTCGGGCGTCCATTTCGTCCCGGCCCATCCGGTCGCGGGCACGGAATATTCGGGGCCCGATGCCGGCTTCGCCGAGCTCTTCGAGAACCGGTGGTGCATCCTGACGCCGCCGCCCGGGACCGATCCGGAGGCTGTCGAGAAGCTCGCCGCCTTCTGGCGCGGCATCGGTGCCAATGTCGAGACCATGACGCCCGAGCACCACGATCTGGTCCTCGCCATTACCAGCCATGTGCCGCATCTCATCGCCTACAACATCGTCGGCACGGCGGCCGACCTCGAGACCGTGACCCAGTCCGAGGTGATGAAATTCTCGGCCGGCGGCTTCCGCGATTTCACGCGCATCGCCTCGTCGGACCCGACCATGTGGCGCGACGTGTTCCTCAACAACCGCACCGCTGTCCTGGAAATGCTCGGCCGCTTCACCGAGGACCTGATCGCGCTGCAGCGGCTCGTCCGCTATGGCGAGGGCGATCAGCTCTTCGATCTCTTCACCCGCACCCGCGCCATCCGGCGCGGCATCATCGCTGCGGGGCAGGAGACGGCGGCGCCCGATTTCGGCCGACCGCACGGACCGGATTTGAAGAAGGCCTAGAGCGTTTCCAGGAAAAGTGCGAAGCGGCTTTCCGTCCGGAAGAGCGACACATCTACAGCTTCAGCGGCGGGATTCGTCCGACCGGAATGATGCCTACCCGCACGGCGCCGTCCCGGATGTTGAGGACGGTCTCGCGCGCCTCGCCTTCCTCGGTCTTCACCGGCCGGGTGAAGGCGCTGACGGCGCCGACCAGTTGCGCGACGCGATCGTGAGTGCCCGGCTTTATCCCCTCCATGATGTCGGGGAGCTGATCCATGCCGACGATGCGCACGGTCAGCGTGCCCGAGAGGAGGCCCGCGGATGAGAGGGTCAGCGGGCCGCTGGCGCTCACCGATGCGGCACCGAGGAAGAGGGTCAGGCGGGTCAGGTCGATGCCGCCGCCATTGGCGATCCAGGAACGCAGCGTCTGCTTGATGTCGGTGCCGAGGGTGCGGCCGAACTTCAGCGCGGAAAGGTCGACTGCGCCGGCGAGCACGGGCAGCTTCTGTCCGTTCGCCGGCTCGATGACGAGGTCGCGGGCGCTGCCGGTCACGCGATAATCGTCGCCGGTACCGGGGGTGGCGACGAGCTCGGCCGCCTCGGCCGAGACGTTGCGGAAAGGCAGCCGCAGCGAGTCGCCGGACTGCTGGAGCGACAGGGCGGCAAGCTGGAGGCTGGCTCCGCTCAGGCCATTGAGGCCGACATCCGCCGTCGCCCGCGCCGTCTGCCAGGAAGCGGTGACGGCGAGGCCCGGGGCAGGGGCGTTGAAGGTGAGCGGCGCCGTCAGGTTCGCCTCGACATGGCCCGGATAGTAGAGGGGCGCGACGAGGCCGATCTGGCCGAGATCGGCGGACATGTCGGAGCCGGCGAACCTCGCGCCGGCGCATTGGACATCGAGGGTCAGCGGGAAGCCGGCTATGGCCTGCGTGCCGCAGCCCGCCTCGTTGCCGCGGGCCGCGACGGCGGCGGTGACGCGCGCGATGCCCATGGCGGCGACCCTGCTCGCCGCATACCAGTAGCCGCACCAGAGCACCGCCAGGACGATCAGCACCCCGACGAGCCATCTCACGGGGCGTCTCCGCCGTCTCACGCGCTGTCTCATGCCGTCTCCGGTTGCGTCCGCACGGGCAAACTGATAGTCGCCGGGCGCCCACCAACATGGCCCGCGGCGCCCTTCCTATGTCCGATTTCTGGGTCTTTGGCTACGGATCGCTGATGTGGCGGCCGGGCTTCGATCACCTTGCCGCGGTGCCGGCCCGGCTCAGCGGAATGCACCGATCCCTTTGTGTCTATTCGTGGTTTCATCGCGGCACGAAGGAACTGCCGGGGCTGGTCCTCGGCCTCGACCGGGGAGGGGCGTGCCGGGGCATGGCCTTCCGGGTCGCCGGGGGAGAGCGCGCGCGGGTGCTCGACTACCTGCGGGAGCGGGAACTGGTCACGTCCGCCTATCACGAGGTCGAGCGGCCGGTGCGGCTGCGGCAGCCGGGCGAGCCGGAGGTCGCCGCGATCACCTACGTGGTCGATCGGCGTCATGAGCAATATGCCGGAAAACTGACGCCGGAACAGCTACTTGAGCAGATCCGCGGACGGGTCGGCAAGTCCGGCGGCAATGCCGAATACGTGCTCAACACGGTGCGCCACATGAAAAGCCTCGGCGTGCGGGACGCGGTGCTGGAATGGCTGGCGGAACGCCTCGAAGGCGAGGTCAGGCGGCCAGCCTGACCGGGGCGGCGGAAAGGTCGGCGATGGCCTGGCGGCGGTCTTCCTCGGTCGCCGCGAGGAGGTGTACGAAGACCTTGTCGCCGGGCGCCCTGTTCGGGCGCGCGGGATCGGATTCGCCTTCATCGCCAATGGCATAGACGGCGCGGGCGCGAAGGCGACCTTCCGCCATCGGCTCGGCGTGGATGACGATGACCGACCGGAAATCCGCCAATGATTCCGAGGGGATGGCGGTAAACAGGTAGCGCCGCCCCGAGGTCCCGCGCCAGTAGCGGTAGCGATAGCCAAGCCCGGCATTCCGGGCCGATTCCGGGGCGTCTTCCGACAGAAGGGACATATCCGTCACCATAGGAACAAAGATAGAACACTCGCCGCCCGGGTGCAATGGCTCGGCTCTGATTCGGGCGAAATTGAGAGGCGAGACGGCGTGAGATGGTCGGTGAATCGGCCCGGGACAAGGGCGGACGCTCTGCGAGACGCGCGACAAGGCTCACGAAAGCGGCGGTCGCGGAACGCGGGCGGACACTATGGGGAAAGGGCCGAGATGCGCGCGGACGCTTCGGGAGACAGCGCCGGGACGGGGGCGGTGCAGCTCGCCTCGAGGAGGAGCCGGTCGGATGCCGATTCGATCGTCCCGGTCAGTTGGTCGAGGAAGGCGCGCGAGGTCATTCCCGGTGGGATGGGGGGCAGGTACTCGACGATGATGGTCCCAGGGTAGCGGAGGAATTTCCGGCGCGGCCAGTAGAGGCCCGAATTGAGGGCGACCGGCAGGACCGGAATGGCGAGGGCGCGGTAGAGGTGGGCGACGCCGCCCTGGTAGTCGGGCGGGGCGCCGGGCGCCCGGCGGGTGCCCTCGGGGAAGATGACGATCTGGCGACCCCTGGCGAGCTCTTCCCTGGCGCGCTCGGTAATGGTGCGGAGCGCCCTGGTGCCGGCCTTGCGGTCGACATGGATCATGCCGGCCTTGATGGTGTACTGGCCCCAGATCGGGATCCACTTCAACTGGCTCTTGATGACGAAGGTGGCGTCGGGAAAGAGCGGGACGAGGGCGAAGGTCTCCCAGGCCGACTGATGCTTGGAGGCGATGAGGAAGGTGCCGGAGGGAACGTTGTCGCGACCGCGCACTTCGTAGGTGAGCCCGACGATCACCTTGAGGAGCCACAGGACGACCCGCGCCCAGGTCCTGACCACCCACATGGCGAAGCCCTGCGGCAGGATGAAATAGACCGGCAGCGGCAGGAGCAGGCAGATGGCGGTCGCCACGTAGAAGGCGATGTTGAAGAGGAGCGAGCGGAGGAAGAGCATCGTCGCCTGTCGTCGTCGCCTGTCTCAGGGGCCGTTCACGGTGGCGGCGACGTCTTCCGCTCTCGCCGGTTCGGAGGCGGCGAGGAGGCCGCGCGTCTCGGCCCAGAGGAACTTGCCGTATTCGCGGACGAGCAGGCTGAAGGTCTCCGGATCGCGCCACCAGCGCGCCATGTGCAGTCCGGGATTGCTGACCGGGAAGGGAATGAGCCGCTTGCCGGGCATGGCCTGGGCGAGCTCGGTCATGGAGCGCGGCATGTGGTAGTCGCTGGTGACGACGATCAGCGTGGTGAAGCCGCGCTCGTCGGCCCAGGCGCGGGTCTCGGCGGCATTGCCGATGGTGTCGCGCGCCTCGCGGCCGAGGTCGACGCAGCATTCGAGGACATGGCGGAGGCTCCTGTCGACGCCCTGCGAAATCGCGCCGAGGGTGACCGCCGGATTGACGCCGGAGATGAGGAGGCGATCGGCGCGGCCCTCGGCGAGGAGCTGGAGGGCGCCGTCGATGCGCGCGGTGCCGCCGGTGAGCACCACGATGCCCTCGGCGCGGGGGTCGGCCGGCTGGGTCGCGGCGACGATGCTCTCGGCGAAGAAGACGAAGCCGAGGGCGAGAGCGAAGAGGCCGGCGCCGACGACCATGACGAGGAGACGGGCGAAGGGACGCCGCCGGCGGCCGGACGGCGGTCCGGACGCGCGCGATCCCGTCGGCGCTGGAGCCTCTTCGCGGGTGGCCTCGATCATTTCGGGGAGGATGGTATCGGAAAAAGGCGACGGCTTGGCAAGCGAGGCGCTCAGTCGGTGTCGGCGAGGTAGCCGTAGACGGTGAGACGCGAGGTGACGGCGGTCATCACGGCGATCAGGAAAGCGATGGCGAGCGCGCCGAAATAGCCGACCGGGCCGATGGAGAAGCGGCCGAACAGAGCGGTGAACTGGTCGCCGTCGGCGCCGCCGACCGAGGGGCCGATGACGAAGGAGATGAGGGCGAAGAGGAGGCAGGCGGCGCCGGCGCCGGCAAGGCCCCCCTTGAGGCCGAGCAGCAGGAAGTGGCGCTGGAACTCGCGGGCGATGTAGCCGTCCTCGGCGCCGACGAAATGGAGCACCGAGACGACGTCGCGATTCGATGTCATGGCGCCGCGTGTGGCGAAGATGACCGAGAGGACGGTGGCAACGAAGACGAGGACGAGGATGGCGACGCCGACGAGCACGGTGGCATTGGCCATGGTCTGCAGGCGCGAGGTCCAGCTGCGGTGATCGTCGAGGGTGGCGCCGTGGACCTGCGTGCGCAGCCGGTTCTCCAGCGCGGCGAGATCGACGCCGGAGGGATCGCCGAGATGGACGACGATGAGGCGCGGGATCGGCAGGTCGGCGAGGTCGAGGCCGGTGCCGAGCCAGGGCTCGAGGAGGCGGGCGTTCGCCTTGTCGTCGAGCACCTCGGCGCTGGCGACGCCGGGCGCCTGGCTCGCGATGGTCGCGGCCCGCTCCGCCTCGGCGGCGAGGTCGACGCCCTCGGTCGGGCGGACCTGGATGGTGATCTCGCGCAGGATGTCGCTCTGCCAGTCGCGCGATGCGTCGCGCACCAGCGTCACGGCGCCGAGCGTCAGGCAGGCGAGGAAGCTCATGATGGCGACGACGGCGACCAGCGCATTGCCGGAGATGGTCCCCTCGGGCACGAGCTGACCCGCCCGCCGGATCGCCTGACGGGTCTGGCGCCGGTGGGCAGCCGCCTGGAGCCGATGCGCCAGGTCGGCGTCAGTCATAGACCGTGAGCCGGCCTTCTTCGAGGACGAGCCGCCGTGCATTGAACTGGTTCATCAGGTTGATGTCGTGGGTGGCGATGACGACCGAGGTTCCCAATCGGTTGAGTTCTACGAAGAGACGCATGAGGCGCCGCGCGAGCGGCGGATCGACGTTGCCGGTAGGCTCGTCGGCGAGCAGGATCTCCGGCTTGCCGATGAGCGCCCGCGCTATGGCGGCGCGCTGCTTCTCGCCGCCCGAGAGGACCGGCGGGAAGGCGTGCATGCGGTCGCCGAGCCCGACCCAGCGCAGGAGTTCTATCACATCGGCGCGGTAGCTCGTCTCCTCCTGTCCGAGGACGCGGAGCGGCAGCGCGATGTTCTCGAAGGTGGTCAGGTGGTCGAGCAGGCGGAAATCCTGGAAGACGACGCCGATGCGGCGGCGCACCTCGGGAAGGTCATTGCGCGAAAGCGTGGCGGCATCGCGACCGAAGACGGTGATCAGGCCGCGGGACGGCTTCAGCGAGAGGAAGAAGAGGCGGATGAGCGAGGTCTTGCCGGCGCCGGAAGGGCCGGTGAGGAACTGGAACGACTTCGGCCCGACCTCGAAATTGATGTCGCGCAGAATCTCCGGTCCCGTGCCGTAGCGAAGGCCGACATTGTCGAAACGAATCACATGCGCCTCGCTGCCTCAGCGTCTCCACGAGCCAGTGGAGCGAATTTGACATTCGATCCCGTGCCCGGGAGAGCGCTGTTCAACTGTCAAATTCAAAGCTCCACTAGAATCAAATGCTTGCTACTGGACCCTTTGATGCCGGCATTTGCTCCAGCGTTCAGTCCCAGCGGAAGCAAATGCCGGAATCGGACCACTAGTTCGCCAGACCACCCTTAAGGCTCTGTTAACGATCGGACCAGAAATCCCGTCGGTCCAAGGGGAGGAATGGCGGGATTCGGCCAAAAGTATGGTTTCCACGGCGTTAACCAATGCGCGGCTAGGTTCGGGGCAGGCAATTCGCCGCAGGAGGCCGAACCCATGCTTCGCCGCTGCCCGCAATGCGCCCGGCTCTACGATGCCGAGGCCTCGAGGCCGTGTCCCACCTGCGCGGCGGGCCGGGCGCCGGCCCGGCTCGTCCGCCAGCCGCCGCTGATCATCGAGGGCGAGGTCGTCCGCGCCGGGGCGAGCCTGCCGCCGGCGTCGCGCCAGCCGGCGGCAAGGAAGGCCGCCGAGATGTGGGCCTCGTCCGGCGGCGAGGCCGGCCGCGAGATCGGCTTCCACCGGCCGGCGGCGCCGTCGCGGGCCCGCGGTCTCGCGACCGGCGTGGCGCTCGCCCTCATCGTCGGCGTGACGATCCCGATCGCCGCCGCCATTCCCGGGATCGCGGCGCTTTTCGCGCGCACCGACGCCGTGGTGGTCGAGCGGGTCGAGAGCGCGACCATGGTGGTCGGCGGGGAAAGCGCCCTCGTCGTCACCGGAACGCTGACCAACCCGTCGAGCCGCGAGCTGCCGGTTCCGGCCGTGCGGGTGGCGCTGAAGGGCGGCGAGGGGGAAGAGGCCTATTCCTGGACCGTGGAGCCGGAGGCGCTGACGCTGGCGCCGGGGGCCTCGGTGAGCTTCCGCTCGGCGCTCCGGAACCCGGTTTCGGGCTCGCCGCGGGTAGTGGTAAGCCTCGTGCCGAGGGAACAACGAATCGGAATGCGCTAGAGCCGATCACCGTTTCAGGGAAACGGCTATCGGCTCCAAGTTATTGTTTTATCGCTCTTCCGGACGGAAAACCGCTTCGCACTTTTCCTGGAAACGCTCTAATGCCTGTCGTACGGGACCGCAACATAAGGGTGCTCATCGACCCGGCGACGATCGCGGCGCGCAATGCCGAGATGGCGCGCGAGGTGGCCGAGGCCGGCTACAACAACCTTCTCGTCATCTCGATCCTGAAGGGCAGCTTCGTCTTCGCGGCCGACCTGATCCGCGCGCTCCACTGGGCGGGCATCGCGCCGGAGGTCGAGTTCCTGTCGCTGTCGAGCTACCGCGAGGGCACGGTGTCGTCGGGCGCCGTCACGGTGGTGCGCGACATCGAGAGCGACGTCGGCGGCCGCGACGTCCTGCTCATCGACGACATCCTCGAATCGGGCCGCACGCTCGCCTTCGCGCGCGAGATGATGCTGTCGCGGGGCGCCGCCCGCGTCGGCATCGCGGTGCTCCTCGACAAGCCGGGCCATCGCGCCGCGGCGATCGATGCCGACCATGTCGGCTTCATGTGCCCGGACCTGTTCGTGGTCGGCTACGGCATGGACGTGGCGCATGCCTTCCGCGAGCTGCCCTTCGTCGGGGTGGTGGAGGAGTAGGGCGCTTCGGTGTTGGTTCCTGTGCGCGCCTGCTTGTGACACACGACCTCTGTGCTGGTCATGCCAAGGCTTGACCTTGGCACCCAAGAATCCAGATTCACGGGCTCTTCGAAATACGCTGCGGAAGGCAAGGTGGAGCCTCCGCGGGGAAGAACTGCGTTGCGGAGGGCGAATCTTTGGGTGCCAAGGTCAAGCCTTGGCATGACCAGCACCGGGGGGCGCCTCGCTGGGCCGGTTTGCGCTATCCATATCTTCCCGCGGAGAGGCCGCCATCGGCGATGATGGTCTGGCCGTGGATGTAGGAGGCGTCGTCGGAGGCGAGGAAGGCGATGACCGCCGCCATCTCCTCGGCCTCGCCGACGCGGCCGACGGGGATGATCCTGGCCATGGCCGCCTCGATCGACGGGTCCTCCTTGAAGTTGGCGTTCATCGGCGTGTGGATGGCGCCGGGGGCGATGGCGTTGACGCGGATGCCGTCGCGCGCGTAGCGAAGCGCGAGCGTGCGGACCATGCCGTCGAGGCCCGACTTCGACATGATGTAGGCGATGGCCGAGGTCTCGACCGGCAGGATGCCCTGGACGGAAGCGGTCTGGACGATGGCGCCGGGCTTCCGCTGGTCGAGGAAGTGCTGGATGGCGGCCTGGCAGCAGAGGAAAGCGCCGCGGAAATTGACCGCCATGATGCGGTCGAACTCGGCGGTGGTAGCCTCGTGCGGCTCGTGGACGATCTTGATGCCGGCATTGCTGACGAGCACGTCGAGGCCGCCGAGGGAATCGATCGCGTCGGCGAAGAGCTCGTCGACCTGGTCCTCGTCGGCGATGTCGGCCGGCGCCAGCACATGGCCGCCATCGGGATTGGCGAGGAGCAGTTCCTCGACGAGGTCCTCGGCGGGGCCGGGATCGCCGATGAAGTTGATCGCGACGCTGGCGCCCTCGCGGGCGAAGCGCATGGCGGTCGCCCGCCCGATCCCGGTCGCGCCGCCGGTCACCAGGACGCGCTTCCCCTGCAATCCCCGCATCGTGCCGCCCTCCCGACGAATTCCCGAAGGAGCTTGCCGCCGGTGCGGCCAAACGGCAAGGGCGGGCGGTTGGACGCCCGGAACCGGGACAGTGGCGGCGAAAGCGCCTATACCGGGCGCCGAAAGCGAGGCTGTCACATGAACGGGTTCCTGCACGGGCTGACCGGCGTGCTCATCGCCGCGGTCGCCATCGTCCTCGTCCTCGGGGTGGTCAACATGATGCGCGGCGCCTCGCCGAACCGCTCGCAGACGCTGATGCGCTGGCGGGTGCTCCTCCAGTTCGCGGCGATCATCGTGATGATGACGGCGCTCTATTTCGCCAACCGGCACTGAGGAAGCGCCATGGTGACGCTGAACCGCATCTATACGCGCACCGGCGACGATGGCGGCTCGGCGCTCGGCAACGGCGAGCGGCGGCCGAAATCGGACCAGCGGTTCGCGGCCATCGGGACGGTCGACGAGGTGAATGCGACGGTTGGGCTGGCGCGGCTCGCCGCGACGGGGGCGACGGACGCGATGCTGGCGCGCATCCAGAACGACCTCTTCGACCTCGGCGCCGACCTCGCCGTGCCCGAGGTCGAGAAGCGGCCGCGCGAGCGGCTGAGGATCGTCGATGCCCAGGTCGCGCGGCTGGAGGCCGAGATCGACCAGATGAACGAGAATCTGGCGCCGCTCACCTCCTTCGTGCTGCCAGGGGGCACGCCGCTCGCCGCGAGCCTTCACCTCTGCCGGACGGTGGCGAGGCGGGCCGAGCGCGAGATGGTGGCGCTCGCCGCCCTCGAGACGCTGAACGAGCAGGCGCTCCGCTACCTCAACCGGCTCTCCGACTTCTTCTTCGTCGCCGCCCGATTTGCCAATGATGGCGGGGCGGGCGATGTTCTCTGGGTGCCGGGCGGGAATCGCTGATCTCCGCGACGGGACGGAGGACGCCCCTTGGCCTTCATTCCGCTCTATGACGGGACGCCCTACCGCTATATCCGCCGGCCGTTCGTCGCCTGGGCGCTGCTCGCCGCCAACATCATCATCTTCGTCGTCGTCGAGCATGGCACGTGGAACGACGCGGACCGGGATTCGGTGTGGAGCTTCGGGATCATCCCGGCGCTGTTCAACCACCAGTTCCTGAGGCCGCACGAACTGGCGCAGATCCCGGAATGGTCGGTGCTCCTCACCTATTCGTTCTTCCATGCCGACTTCTGGCACCTCGCCGGCAACATGGTGTTCCTGTGGGTCTTCGCCGACAATATCGAGGATGCCATGGGGCATCTCCGCTTCCTCGCCTTCTACCTGCTCTCGGCGGTCGGCTCGGGCTATGCCTACGTCCTCTCCGACCCGACCTCGCAGGCGCCGGTCATCGGCGCGTCGGGTGCGATAGCCGGCGTGGTCGCCGCGTATTTCATCCTCTTCCCCTATGCCAAGATCTGGATCCTCGCCCTCGACATCATCCCGGTCCATATCCGGGCGGTGTGGATCCTTGGCTTCTGGGTGCTGTTCCAGATCTATTCGCTGCTCGCCTCGGCCGGCGGCGACCTCGTCGCCTGGTGGGTGCATCTCGGCGGCCTCGTCTCGGGCGCCGTCCTCGTCCTGTTCCTGCGCCGGCCGGGGGTGCCGCTCTTCTATCGGCCGCCACCGCCGGAGCCGCCTCAGGTGGAAGAGCTCTGAGGATCGGGAATTGACGGCCGGGAATGCCGCCGATAGGGTCCGCCACCCGGATTTCCAAGGTTTCCGCAAGAGATGAAAATCGTCGTACCCGTCAAGCGGGTGGTGGACTTCAACGTCAAGGTCCGCGTCAAGCCGGACGGCTCCGGCATCGACCTCCAGAACGTCAAGATGGCGATGAACCCCTTCGACGAGATCGCCGTCGAGGAAGCGCTCCGCCAGAAGGAAGCGGGCAAGGCCAGCGAGGTCGTCCTCGTCTCGGTCGGTCCGGCACAGGCCGCCGAGACCATCCGCACCGGCCTCGCCATGGGTGCCGACCGCGGCATCCTCGTGAAGGTCGACGGGCCGGTCGAGCCGCTCGGCGTGGCGAAGGTCCTGAAGGCGATCGTCGCGGCGGAGCAGCCCGGCCTCGTCATTCTCGGCAAGCAGGCGATCGACGACGATTCCAACCAGACCGGCCAGATGCTGGCGGCGCTCCTAGGCTGGCCGCAGGGCACGTTCGCCTCGAAGGTGGTGATCGACGGCGCGAGCGCCGCGGTCACGCGCGAGGTCGATGGCGGCCACGAGACGATTGCGTTGAAGCTGCCGGCGATCGTCACCGCGGACCTGCGCCTCAACGAGCCGCGCTATGCTTCGCTCCCCAACATCATGAAGGCTAAGAAGAAGCCGATCGAGGAGAAGACTCCGGCTGATCTCGGGGTCGACGTCGCGCCGCGCCTCAAGGTGATCAAGACCGGCGAGCCGCCGGCCCGCCGCGCCGGCGCCAAGGTCGCATCGGTCGCCGAACTGGTCGGCAAGCTCAAGGAGGCGGGCGTAATATGATCGTCGTCAGGGCGGCCGAAATCCTCTTGAGGGGCAACGTGCCCCCTCACCCCGCTTCTTCGGCTTCGGCTTCGCCTCGCCGGGAGAAGCGGCCCTCTCCCCACCGGGGCGAGGGCAAGTCCAGCGCCCTTCAGGAATCGTAGTGACATGACCACGCTGCTCATCGCCGAACACGACAACGCATCGCTGAAGGAGCCGACGGCGCGGGCGCTGACCGCAGCGGCCGAGCTGGGCGGCGCGGTGCATGTGCTGGTCGCCGGCACGAACTGCGCCGGTGCCGCGGAGGCAGCCGCGAAGCTCGCGGGCGTCGCGAAGGTCCTGAAGGCCGACGATGCCTCGCTCGCCCACGAACTCGCCGAGCCGCTCGCCGCGCTGATCGTGTCGCTCGCCCCGGCCTATGACGCGCTGGTGGCGCCGGCGACGACGTCGGGCAAGAACGTCATGCCGCGGGTCGCCGCGCTCCTCGACGTGATGCAGGTCTCCGAGATCATCAAGGTCGTCTCGCCGGACACCTTCGAGCGGCCGATCTATGCCGGCAACGCCATCGAGACGGTGCAGTCGAGCGATGCGAAGAAGGTGATCACGGTGCGCGCCTCGGCCTTCAAGGCGGCGGGCGAGGGCGGCTCCGCTCCGGTCGAGACCGTGGCGGTCGCTTCGGCCGGCGACCTGTCGTCGTGGTCGGGCGCCGAGATCGCCAAGTCTGAGCGGCCGGAGCTGACCGCCGCGCGCATCGTCATCTCGGGCGGGCGCGCCTTCGCCTCGGCGGAGAATTTCAAGAGATATCTCGAGCCGATCGCCGACAAGCTCGGCGCGGCCATCGGCGCCTCGCGCGCCGCGGTCGATGCCGGCTATGCGCCGAACGACTTCCAGGTCGGCCAGACCGGCAAGGTGGTCGCCCCGGACCTCTACATTGCCTGCGGCATTTCCGGCGCCATCCAGCACCTCGCCGGCATGAAGGACGCCAAGGTGATCGTCGCCATCAACAAGGATCCGGACGCGCCCATATTCCAGGTCGCCGATTTCGGCCTCGTCGGTGACCTGTTCCAGCTCCTGCCGGAGCTGGAGGCGGCGCTGCCGGCGCGAACGTGAACCCCGGGTCAGCCCATGATCAAGCCATGATCAGGCTCGCGGCCCTGAAACCCTGGTCGGTGCGATGACGAACGAGATAAAGAAGGTTGGCGTCGTCGGCGCCGGGCAGATGGGCTCGGGCATCGCCCACGTCGCGGCGCTCGCCGGTTTCGACGTGGTCGTGTCGGACGTTTCGCCCGATCGGCTGAAGTCGAGCCTCGCCACGATAAGCGGCAACATGGCGCGCCAGGTCGCCTCGGGGAAGATCCAGGAAACCGACAAGGCGGCGGCGCTCGCGCGCATCGTCACCTCGGCCGATCCGGAAGCGCTCGGCGATGCCGACCTCGTCATCGAAGCGGCGACCGAGAAGGAGCAGGTCAAGCGGGAGGTCTATGGCGCGCTGAGGGCCGTGCTCAAGCCGGAGGCGATCCTCGCCACCAATACCTCGTCCATCTCGATCACTCGGCTCGCCGCCGCCAGCGACCGGCCCGAGCGCTTCATCGGCATCCATTTCATGAACCCGGTGCCGGTCATGGAGCTGGTCGAGGTGATCCGCGGCATCGCCACCGACCGCGAGACCTTCGAGGCGGCGAAAGCCTTCATCGCCCGCCTCGGCAAGCAGATCACGGTGTCGGAGGACTACCCGGCCTTCATCGTCAACCGCATCCTGCTGCCGATGATCAACGAGGCGATCTACGTCCTCTATGAGGGCGTCGGCACGGTGGAGGCCATCGACACGGCGATGAAGCTCGGCGCCCATCATCCGATGGGACCGCTGCAACTCGCCGACTTCATCGGGCTCGATACCTGCCTGTCGATCATGCAGGTGCTCTACGAGGGCCTCGCCGATTCCAAGTACCGGCCCTGTCCGCTCCTGGTGAAATACGTCGAGGCCGGCTGGCTCGGGCGCAAGAGCGGCCGCGGCTTCTACGACTATCGCGGCGAGAAGCCGGTCCCGACGCGGTAGCTTTCTGTCGTTGAGCTCAAACCTCTTCGCTTGACCTCTCCCCGGCGGGGCGAGGGCGTGGCTTCGCTGGTCCCCCTCCCCCGTAAACGGGGGAGAATCCGCGGCGACGCCAGGCGTTAACGAAGTCTTGCGCCATGCCCGCCAATTCTCATCACCGGTCTAACGCGACGTGAATTGCCTTCTGCCTATAGTTGCAACCGAGACGGGCAAGGGGCGGGCGGACCGCTCCCGGACCAAGGGCGCTCGCGATGGAGATCGACCTTCCCACCCTGATGCTGGCCGGCAGCTTCATAACGGCTGCAAGCGGCGTATTCCTGGTCTTCGCCTGGCTCCAGAACCGCGAGGCGACCGGCATGCTGTGGTGGGCGGCCGGGAATTTCGTGCTCGCCGCGGCGGTTCCGATCGTCGCCTCGAAGGACATCGTCTTCGGGATGCCTTCCACGGTGTTCGGCATCCTCCTCCTCAATATCAGCCCGGCGCTGATCTGGGCGGCGGCCTCGGCCTGCAACGGACGCAAACCCCATGTCAGCGGCATCGCCGCAGGCGCGGTGGTGTGGCTGCTCGCCTTCTCGCTGCCGGTCATCCGCGAGCAGCCGGCGGCCCAGGTGACGCTGAACCTCGCGGTCATCTGCATCTACTTCATGGCCGCTGCGACCGAATTCTGGCGCGGCCGGGCCGAGCCGCTGCAATCGCGCTGGCCGCTGGTCGTGCTCCTCTTCCTGCACGGCCTCTTCTTCCTCGCCGGCACGATCGACGCGGCGCTGAGCGACCCGGAGACGCTGCGCGAGGCCATGATCGGCAACTGGTTCAAGCTGATCCATTTCGAGACGCTGGTCTTCGTCGTCGGGACCGCGATCTTCACGGTCGCCATGGCCAAGGAGCGGGCCGAGCACCGCTACCTGGAGGCGGCGCGCGTCGATCCGCTGACCGGGGTCGCCAACCGGCGGGCCTTCATGGAGACGGCGGAATCGCTCCTCCGGCGCTGCCAGATGGAGGATGCACCGCTGTCGATCGTTCTCTTCGACCTCGACCACTTCAAGGCGATCAACGACACGTTCGGCCATTCGTCCGGCGATCGCGTGCTGCAGAAATTCACCGCGCTGGCGCGTGACCTGCTGCGCTCGACCGACTACATGGCGCGGCCGGGCGGCGAGGAATTCGCGATGCTGCTGCCGGGATCGAGCCGCGGCGCGGCCTATGTCGTCGCCGAGCGCATCCGGGCGGCCTTCGCCGAGGCGACCTGCACCTGCGCCGGCGACGGCCACGAGATCCGGGCGACGGTGAGCGCCGGCGTCGCCACGGCGGGGCCGTCGAGCACGCTCGATTCGCTCATCGCCGAGGCGGACCGGATGCTCTATTCGGCCAAGGCCGAGGGCCGCAACCGGGTGAAGACCGGCGAGCGCACCATCGAGCCGCCGCGCTCGCCCGACGCGCCGATGGTGGCGGCGGCGTAGGATTCTCGCGGTCGGGGCATGCGCGCCCCTCCACCATCCTTCGGATGGTCCCCCTCCCGCGTAAGACGGGGGAGGATCACCCGCGTCAGCCGGTGCCGGCGCCCGAGCCGGCGGCAGCCTCGATCAGGGCCCTGGCGTCGTCAGAGTCCCACTCCGCCGGGCCTTCGACGACGCCCATGCGGCAGCCCTTTCCGTCGACGAGGATGGTGGTCGGCAGGCCGAAGCCGAGGCCGCGGCTTTTCAGCTTCGTGAAGATCCCGCTCGACGGATCGGAATAGAAGGCGAGGTCCTTCACGCCGATCTCGGCGAAGAAGGCCTTGGCGCGCTCGGTATTGTTGAGGTCGATGTTGATGGCGGCGACGGCGAAATCCTTGCCGCCGTTCGAGGCCTGCAGCCGGTCGAGGGTCGGCATCTCGGCGCGGCAGGGCACGCACCAGGTCGCCCAGATGTTGACGAGCACGGTCTTGCCGGCGAGCGCGGCGAGGCTCGTGTCGCTGCCGTCCGGCGCCTTGAAGGCGAGGTCGGTCATGCGGTCGGGCTCGGTGGCGATGCGGAAGGCGGCGACCTCGCCCTTCGCCAGCGGCTCGAGCGCCTTCGCCGCCTTGAGGGCGGGAGCGCAATCGGCCGCCGCGGCGCTGCCGCCGCCGTTGCCAGGGACGGCGCCCATGAAATATACCCCAAGCGCGCCGGCAATCGCCCCGGCGACCAGAGCGAGCCCGAGCACGCGGACGACGTTGCGGTTCCTTGCCTCTGTCATGTTCCCTTTCACGCGCCGGAGCGCCTGGTCATGAATACCCGCATGTGGGGCGGCCGTTTCTCGGAAGGCCCCGATGCCATCATGGAGGAGATCAACGCCTCGATCGGCTTCGACCGGAAGCTCTTCCGCCAGGACATCGAGGCATCGAAGGCGCACGCCACGATGCTCGCCGCGACCGGCATAATCGGGCGGGAAGATGCCGAAAAGATCGTCGAGGGTCTAGACACGATCCTGCGAGAAATCGAAGCAGGAAAGTTCAAGTTCCAGCGCTCGCTCGAGGATATCCATACCCATGTCGAAGCGCGGCTGAAGCAGCTGATCGGGGCGGCCGCGGGGCGGTTGCACACGGCGCGCTCGCGGAACGACCAGGTGGCGACCGATTTCCGCCTCTGGGTGCGCGACGCCATTGACCAGATCGATGCGGGCCTTCGGGACCTGCAGCAGGCGCTCGCGGAAAAGGCGCTCGCGAATGCCGGCACGATCATGCCGGGCTTCACCCACCTGCAGACGGCGCAGCCGGTGACCTTCGGGCATCATCTCCTCGCCTATGTCGAGATGATCGCGCGGGATCGCGGGCGCTTCGCCGATGCGCGGAAGCGCCTCAACGAGAACCCGCTCGGCTCGGCAGCGCTCGCCGGCACGTCGTTCCCGATCGACCGGGCAATGACGTCGAAGGCGCTCGGCTTCGCGCGGCCGACGGCCAATTCGCTCGACGCCGTGTCGGACCGCGACTTCGCGCTGGAGACGCTCGCCGCGGCGAGCATCTGCTCGGTGCACCTGTCGCGCTTCGCCGAGGAGGTCGTCGTCTGGTGCTCGGCCGGGTTCAACTTCATCCGGCTCTCGGACCGCTTCACCACCGGCTCCTCGATCATGCCGCAGAAGCGCAATCCGGACGCGGCGGAACTGAGCCGGGCGAAGACGGGCCGCATCATCGGGTCGCTCACCGGGCTATTGATCGTGATGAAGGGCCTGCCGCTCGCCTATTCCAAGGACATGCAGGAGGACAAGGAGCAGGTCTTCGACGCGATCGAATCGCTGGTGCTGGCGATCGCGGCGACCGCCGGCATGGTGCGCGACATGGCGGCCAATGCCGAGGCGATGAAAAGGGCGGCGGGCGCGAGCTACGCGACCGCGACCGATCTCGCCGACTGGCTGGTGAGAACCCTCGGCATGCCCTTCCGGCGAGCCCACGAGGTGACCGGCGAAGTGGTGGCGCTCGCCGAGAAGAAGGGCGTGGCGCTGGAAGAGGTGAGCCTCGCCGAGATGCGGAAGATCGAACCGGCGATCACGGCGGAGGTCTTCGGGGTGCTTGGCGTCGAGGCCTCGGTGAAGAGCCGCACCAGTCTCGGCGGAACGGCGCCGGCCAATGTCAGGCGCGAGGCCAAGCGCTGGCTCGCCCGGCTCGCCCGCGAGGCCGCAACATGACGGATGCACAAGGCCGCGAAATCGCTATTATGGCGCCGCGGCCGGGGTCGGCCGCGTCGTTTCCCGGGGGCGCCCTGCCGATGAACAGCCCGTTCTCCTTCCGCCTGGCGATCGCCGCCGTGATCGTTGCCTCGCTGGCGCTGGCGGGCTGCGGCCGGAAAGGCCCGCTCGAGGCGCCGGGCGCCGCCGCGACCCAGGTCGACGGGCAGGCGGAGGCGCCGGCGGATGCGCCGAAGAAGCCCGACCGGCATTTCATCCTCGACCCGCTGGTCCAGTAAACCGGCGGGGCCGCTTCGCACTCTTCCTCTGAAACGCCCTTAGTCCCGTGAACCATTTCCAGTATCGCAACGGCGTGCTCCACGCCGAGGACGTGCCCCTGCCCGAGATCGCGGCGAAGGTCGGCACGCCGTTCTATTGCTACTCGACGGCGACGCTGGTGAGGCACTTCCGCGTCTTCCGCGATGCGCTTGCCGGGCTCGACACGCTGATCTGCTACGCGGTCAAGGCGAACTCCAACCAGTCGGTGATCCGCACCTTCGTCGAGGAGGGCGCCGGGCTCGACGTGGTGTCGGAGGGGGAATTGCGCCGGGCGCTCGCCGCAGGCGCCGCGCCGGAGAGGATCGTCTTCGCCGGGGTCGGCAAGACGGCGCGCGAGATCGCCTTCGCGATCGACCAAGGTATCCTCTGCTTCAACGTCGAATCGGAGCCGGAGCTGCTGGCGATCTCGGCGATCGCGTCGCAGAAGGGAAAGACGGCTTCGGTGGCGATCCGGGTCAATCCGGACGTCGATGCCAGGACCCACGCCAAGATCACGACGGGCAAGTCCGAGAACAAGTTCGGCATCCCCTACGAGCGGGCGCGGGCGGTCTATGCGGAGGCGGCGAAGCTGCCGGGCATCAGGGTGACCGGCGTCGACATGCATATCGGCAGCCAGATCACCGACCTCGACCCGTTCGATGCGGCCTATGAGCGGCTCGCCGACCTCGTGCGCGCGCTGCGCGACGACGGCCACGAGATCGACCATGTGGACGCCGGCGGCGGGCTCGGCATCCCGTACCGGCTCGACGATCCGCCGCCGCCCGATCCGTCGGCCTATGCGGCGATCGTCCGGAAGCGTCTCGGCAATCTCGGCGCCCGCATCCTCTTCGAGCCGGGCCGGCTTTTCGTCGGCAATGCCGGAATCCTCGTCAGCGAGGTGATCTACCTGAAGGAGGGCGCGGCGAAGAACTTCCTCGTCGTCGATGCCGCCATGAACGACCTCATCCGCCCGACGCTCTACGAGGCGCATCACGACATCCTGCCGGTCAGCGAGGCGAAGAAGGGCGGTCCGGCCATGGTCGCCGACGTGGTCGGCGGCATATGCGAGACGGGCGACTATCTCGCCCTCGGCCGCTCGCTGCCGCGGCTTGGCTCCGGCGACCTCGTCGCGGTGATGACCGCCGGCGCCTATGGCGCGGTGCAGGGCGGCACCTACAATACGCGGCCGCTGACGCCGGAGGTGCTGGTCAAGGGAGCCGAATGGTCGGTGGTGCGGCCGCGCCAGACCTATGACGAGCTGATCGGCCTCGACCGCCTGGCGCCGTGGCTCGCGACAAGGTGATACGAGGCCAGAGAGCGCCAGTGGCTTAGGCGGTGCCACGGCTCGCGCGACCTGGTCGCTACCCCGCGCAAGGGGAGACCTGTCGAAGGCGACGGAAAGCGCGAAACCTGACCAAGAAAGACGTGGCCGGCCCTGTGCCGGCCATCCACCAATCACCGTTCTTGGGCGAGCGTCGCGTCCGTCCCTGGCCCGTGCGGCGTCGGAGGGTTGCCCTCATCCGGCCTCGCTTTCATCGGATGGTGTGCTACCTTTCGCCTCAGGGAGGGGCGAGGACGATAGAGCCGCGGAGATAATGCCGGCGTGAGCGAAGCGCCCCGCAACCGGGAAACAACGGAAGACCTGATCCTCGCCCGCATAGACCGGGCGGTGGGCCGTGCGCGTCTCGTTCTCGCGTGGGAAGCCGTCTGGCCGCGGATCGCACCGCTCCTGGCGCTCGCCGCGCTCTTCGTCGCCTTGTCCTGGCTCGGCCTGTGGCGCGCCGTACCCGATCTCGCCCGCTTCGCCGTCCTCGCGGTCTTCGCTCTCGCGGCGCTGTGGTTCCTTTTCCGGCGCGGCCTGCCGCGGCTGCCCTCGCGCGCCGATGCGCTCGCCCGCGTCGAAGCGGCGACCGGCACGCTGCATCGCCCGGCCAGCGCCTTTGCCGACCGGCAGGCGACCGGGGCGGACGACCCGGCCGCCGCGGCGCTATGGGCCGCCCATCGCAGCCGGCTCATGGCGGCGCTCGGAAAGCTGCGCACCGGCCTGCCGAGGCCGGACATGGCGCGCCGCGACCCCTATGCGCTCCGCTTCCTCGCGCTTCTCCTCCTCGTGGTGGCGGCGGTCATTGCCGGACCGGAGCGTGGCGATCGCATCGCCGAGGCCTTCCGGGGCGGCGAACCGACCGCGGCGACGCTTGCCCGGGTCGATGCCTGGGTGACGCCGCCCGCCTATACGAGCCGCCCGCCGATCTTCCTCACCGGCGAGCGCGCCAAGGCGGACGGCACCGCCTTCTCCGTGCCGACCGGATCGGTGGTCACCATCCGCACCGGCGGCACGCACGATCTCGACGTCGTCGCCGATGACGGCGCGGGGGCGGCGCCGGTCGCCGCCGCCGACGGCGCGCCATCGTCGCCCGACCAGCCGCTCGAACGCACCGTGAAGCTGACCAAGGCGGCGACCGTCGCCATCCAGAAGGGCGACCGGCAGATCGCCGCCTGGACGTTCAAGGTCGAGCCCGACAATCCGCCCACGGTGAGCTTCCTGAAGCCCCCGGCGGCGACCGCCTCCGGTGCGCTCAGCCTCGCCTATGCGGTCAAGGACGATTACGGCGTCGTCTCCGGCGAGGCGCTGGTCACGCCGGTCGATCCCCCGGCCGGCAAGGCCGCCGCGCGTCCGCTGATGGCGGCGCCGCAGGTACCCCTGTCGCTGCCGCAGGCGCGCACGCGCGACGGCTCGGCCGAGACGATCCGCGACCTCACCTCGCATCCCTGGGCGGGTGCGAAGGTCCGCATCACGCTCGTCGTCAAGGACGAGGCGGGGCAGGAGGGGCGCTCGCAGCCGGTCGAGGTCGTGCTGCCGGCGCGCAACTTCACGCAGCCGCTCGCCCGCGCCGTGGTCGAGCAGCGCGGCAACCTCGCCCTCGATGCCAATGCCGCGCCGGACGTCGCCGACGCGCTCGACGCCCTGACGCTGGCGCCCGAGGCGACCATCGGCAAGACGCGCGACTACCTGGCGCTCCGCAGCGCCTATTACCGCCTCCTCAATGCGCGCGGCGACGACGACCTGCGCGCCGAGGTCGAATATCTCTGGTCGATCGCCCTCGGCATCGAGGACGGCGACATGTCGCTTGCCGCGCAGGAATTGCGGGCGGCGCAGGATGCGCTCCGCAAGGCGCTCGAGAGCAATGCCTCCGACGAGGAGATCAGGAAGCTGACGGAGCAGCTCCGCCAGGCCATGCAGCGCTACCTGCAGGCGCTCGCCGAGGAGGCGCGGCGCAATCCGCAGACGGCGAAGCTGCCGCCCGATGCCAACGTCAAGACGCTGCGTCCGGAAGACCTGCAGAAGATGCTCGACCAGATCGAGAACCTTGCCCGGAGCGGCGCCCGCGACGCGGCCAAGCAGATGCTCAGCCAGCTCCAGGACATGCTCGAGAACCTGCAGAACGGCCGGCAGCAGGCGGGCGACGAGCAGAGCCAGCAGATGATGCAGGCGCTCAGCGACCTCGCCGACATGATCCAGAAGCAGCAGAAGCTGATGGACCAGACGTTCCAGAACGATCGCGGCGCCGGCCCCGACGGCAGGCCGATGACGAAGGAGGAACTGGAGCAGGCGCTGAAGCAGCTGCAGGAGGGCCAGCAGGGGCTGCAGCAGCAATTGCAATCGCTGATGGACAAGCTGCAGCAGCAGGGCATGGACCCGAACGGCAAGCTCGGCCAGGCGGGCGAGGCCATGGGCCGGGCCACCGGCCAGCTCGGCAAGGGCAAGCCCGGCCAGGCGATGGGCGAGCAGGGCAATGCCCTCGACGCGCTCCGCCAGGGGGCGCAGGGCCTTGCCCAGCAGCTCGCCAACCGCAACGGGCAGGGCGGCGGCGTGCGCGGCGGCGATCCTTTCGCCAACCAGGATCCGCTCGGGCGCCCGCAGCGCAGCACCGGGCCCGACCTCGGGGCGAGCGTGAAGGTGCCCGACGAGATCGACGTGCAGCGGGCGCGCGAGATCCTCGACGCGATCCGCAAGAAGCTCGGCGAGCCGGGCCAGAGCCTGATCGAGCGGGACTATCTGGAGCGGCTGCTCGAGCGGTTCTGAGACGCGCTTCGCCTCACCCGACGCTCTTCATGCGCCCCCTCCAACGGGGAGAGGTCAAGCGGAGAGGCCACGCGTGAAGGCCGCCGGCGCGCTCAGATCTCCTTCCGCACGATCCAGTCGAGGGCGCGGGTGGGGAGGAAGCGGCGGAGGTACCAGGCGACGCGGGTCGGCACGGTGACGCGGTAGCGGGCTGCCGGGCGGCGCTTGTCGAGGGCGCGGGCAAGCACCTTCGCCACGGCGTCGGGGCTCTTGCGGAAGCGCGAGGCGCTGGTGCCGTCGGGGCGGCGGGCGAGGGACCTGCGGTAGTCGTCGCGGTGGAAGGAGGAATCGATGTCGATGGTGAGGTCGATCTGATTCAGCGCGGTCCGCCGGAAGTTCGACTGGATCGGTCCCGGCTCGATGAGGATGACACGGATGCCGGTGCCGTGGAGCTCGGCGCGGAGCGAATCCGCCATGCCCTCGACGGCGTATTTCGAGGCGACGTAGGCGCCGCGATAGCGCACGCCGACGAAGCCGAGGATCGAGGAGCAGAAGACGAGGCGCCCGGCGCCCTGGCGGCGCATCAGCGGGATGACGCGGCGGGTGAGCTCGTGCCAGCCGAAGAGGTTGGTCTCGAACTGCTCGCGGATGAGGTCGGTGGTGATGTCCTCGAGCGCGCCGGCCTGGGCGTAGCCGCCATTGTTGAAGAGCGCGTCGAGGGTGCCGTCGGTACGGCGCAGGACCCGGTCGAGGGTGGTCTCGATGCTGACCGCATCGCGATAGTCGAGCGGGAAGGCCTCGAAGCCCTCGGCCTTGAGGGAGGCGACGTCGTCGGGGGCACGGGCGGTGGCGAAGACCCGCCAGCCGCGCGCCTTCATGAGGCGGGCCGAGGCGAGGCCGATGCCGGAGGAGCAGCCGGTGATGAGGATGGAGCGCGGCGGGGAGTCCATTTCGTCGCGCATTGGATGCGACTCGGGGATGGGGCGTCAAGCGAGGGGGGCGGAGCCGGCCCTCCCGGTCAAATGACCGCGTGCCGTGCTCGCCAGGAAAGCAAGACGTGGATGGCCGGGACAAGCCCGGCCATGACGATCAGCGGGCCGGCACTATCGGGCGTCAGCCCTCGACCGCGAAGCAGTAGAGGTAGCCGGCGCCGCCGGTGGAGACGAGGCCCTGCTGGCCGCAGCCCTTGGTCGGGTGCGAGGAGTTCCACGACTTCGCGGCGTCGGATTCGTCGAGGCCGGTGCGGTCCGAATGGCCGACGATGGTCAGGCCGTCGGCGGCGTCCGAGGTCCAGTCGCCGCAGGTCTTGCCTTCGGCCAGCGTGCCGTCGGGGTTGGAGCCGGTGAGGATGTCGTGCTGGTTGGGATTGTCGCCGCGGCCGTTGACGATGTTGCCGGCCTCGGTGAGGGCGGTCTGCTTGGTGATCTTGTTGGCCGGGCCGTGGAGCTCGTCGAGCGAAGAGGCGATCAGCTCGCCCTTGGCGTTGTACCAGGGGCCTTTTCCGATGCGGTCCTTCGCGTTGACGCCGGTGGCGCTCAGATAGGCGTGCCAGGTCTTGCCGGTGGACCCGGCGGCGGTGGCGAGCTTGTCGCAGAGCGCATCGGCGCCGGCGAGGCCGCCGAGATTGGCGCCGTCGCCCGACCCGGTGCTGGAAACGAAGAAGCTCATCTTCGCGTCGGCGGCGTGGGCGGCGAGGCCGCCGGCCGCCAGAAGCGCGGCGGTGGCGAGTGCGATCCTGAACGTCGTCATCCCTGTCTCTCCTTTGGCTGCATCGTTCCGGTCGTTACCGGAACGATGCTAACGGCCGAAGGGTGCGTCCAATTCACACGGAGGGATCACACGTTTGTGTGGAACGATTCCAATTCCGTCCTCCGGCGGTGATGCTCGCTGGCGCGGCGCGAGAGCGAACGGCGCTCGCCGGCAGCATCGGCGAGGGCTTCCAGTGCCTCCTCGGTGGCATCGAAGCCGATGCAGCCGTCGGTGATGCTCTGGCCGTAGACGAGCGGCTTGCCGGGGACGAGGTCCTGGCGGCCGGCGACGAGGTTGCTCTCGATCATCATGCCGATGATGCGGGGGTCGCAGGCGGCGACCTGGGCGGCGACGTCGGCGACGACGAGGGGCTGGTTCTCCGGCTTCTTCGAGGAATTGGCGTGGCTCGCGTCGATCATCACGGCGGGGCGGATCCCGGCGCGGACGGCTGCGAGGCAGGCGGCGTCGACGTCGGCGGCGCGGTAGTTCACCGCCTTCGAGCCGCCGCGGAGGATGACGTGGCAATCCTCGTTGCCGCTGGTCGAGGCGATGGCCGCGTGGCCCTCCTTGGTGACGGCGAGGAAATGATGCGGCGCCGAGGCCGACTTCACCGCGTCGATGGCGATCTGGACGTTGCCGTCAGTGCCGTTCTTGAAGCCGACCGGGCAGGAAAGGCCGGAGGCCATCTCGCGGTGCACCTGGCTCTCGGTGGTACGCGCCCCGATGGCGCCCCAGGCGACGAGGTCGGCGAGGTATTGCGGCGTGGTGGTGTCGAGGAACTCGACCGCCGCCGGCATGCCGAGCTCGTTGATCTCGCAAAGGAGGCTGCGGGCGACGCGCAGGCCCCGGTCGATGCGGAAGGAGCCGTCGAGATCCGGATCGTTGATCAGCCCCTTCCAGCCGACCGTGGTGCGCGGCTTCTCGAAATAGACGCGCATGACGATCTCGAGCCGGTCGGCGAGGCGGTCGCGCACGCCGAGAAGACGGCGGGCATAGTCGAGGGCGGCGACCGGGTCGTGGATCGAGCAGGGCCCGACGATGACGGCGAGACGGTCGTCCTCGCCGTGAAGGATTCGGTGCAGCGCCTTTCGCGAGGCGGTGACGGTGGCGGAGGCCGCCTCGCTCCGCGGGATCTCGCGGATGACGGCGGCGGGCGGGCTCAACTCGCGGATGGTGCGGATGCGGAGATCGTCGGTCGGTAGCGGCGGCATGGCATTTGTCCTTTTCGGATCGGCCATCCCAGCGGCAACAAAAAAGCCGCCAGGTCTGGCGGCTTTGGTCGGGCGTCTCGTTTTCGTTCAGATCAGGTCGAGCACGCGTCTCCCTCCGCCACCGGCTGCGGATAGCTAAAGTACCAATAAAAGGTGGCGGCGGCGTGGGTCATCGCGGCGTTCTTACAGCAAGCGGAGCGGCCTGTCACCGGGCCTCCGCGCGATCGGTCGCCGACTGTTGCGCCCCTGCCATAGGCGTGGCGCCTTCCTCGCGGCCGATGGCGTGGAGATGGTGATGGAGGGCGGCCCTGTCGAGGGCCTCGAGGGGAAGCGCCAGGAACAATTCGATGCGACGGGCGAGCATCCGGTAGGCGTCCTCGAAGGCGACGGCGACCTCGGCCGGCGAGCCGGTGACGGCGGCAGGGTCGGGAATGCCCCAGTGGGCGGTCGCCGCGGTGCCGGGGATGACCGGGCATGCCTCGCCGGCGGCCTCGTCGCAGACGGTGAAGATGAAATCGAAGTCAGGGGCGCCGTTGCCGGCGAACTCGTCCCAGGACTTGGAGCGGAGGCCACCGGCGCCGTGGCCCATGCGCCCGAGGAGATCGAGGGCATGGGGATTGACGGTGCCGGCCGGGCGGCTGCCGGCGCTGGAGGCGCGGAAGCGGCCGGCGCCCTCGGCATTGAGGATGGCCTCGGCCATGATCGAACGGGCCGAGTTGCCGGCGCAGAGGAAGAGAACCTGGTAGGGCTGGTCGGGCATCTGGCGTTCCGGCGGGCTGGCACGGCGCGGGGAGTCCCACGCCGTCAGGCCGATCGGAACGCCACTAGTCGCGGCGTGTGAAGCTCGTGTGACGGCCGGCCGGCGCCGCGGTCAGGTGATCGACTGGCCGGTCTTCTTCCAGTCGGCGAGGAAGCTCGCCAGGCCCTTGTCGGTGAGCGGGTGGTTGAAGAGGCCCTTCAGGATCGCCGGCGGGATGGTGGCGACGTCGGCGCCCGCCATGGCGGCCTGCTTGACGTGCAGGTTGGAGCGGATCGAGGCGGCGAGGATCTCGGTCTTCAGGTGATCGTAGTTGTCGTAGATCTGGCGGATCTCGCGGATCAGCTCCATGCCGTCGAGGCCGATATCGTCGAGGCGGCCGACGAAGGGCGAGATGAAGGTGGCGCCGGCCTTGGCGGCGAGCAGCGCCTGCGTGGCCGAGAAGCAGAGCGTGACGTTGACCTTGTGGCCGTCCTTCGACAGCGCCCGGCAGGCCTTGATGCCGTCGATGGTGAGCGGGACCTTGATGGTGACGTTCGTGGCAATGGCGGCGAGCGGGGCGGCCTCGCGCATCATGCCGTCATAATCGGTGGCGGCGACTTCGGCCGAGACCGGGCCCTCGACGGTGGCGCAGATCTCCTTGATCACGTCCTTGATCGGGCGGCCGGACTTGGCGATCAGCGTCGGATTGGTGGTGACGCCATCGAGGAGGCCGAGGGCGGCCAGCTCACGGATTTCCGCGATGTCCGCGGTATCGACGAAGAACTTCATCGGAGTAACCTCTTTCGCCGCGCATAGCCCGCGCAGCCGGATCGGATTGACGACAACCTTATATAGGGCGGGACTTCCCTTTAGCCGAAAGCGCCCGCATCGTCAGCGGCAATTTCTGCATAGCCTCAAGGAGATTCGAAGAACGTGCCGGCGGCCGACGTTGTATCCGTCCTGGTGCCGGTGGCAGTGGCGGCGCCCTATTCCTATCGCGTGCCGTCGGGCATGGCCGTGGCGCCGGGGGACATCGTCGAGGTGCCGCTCGGTACCCGCGACGTGGTCGGCGTGGTGTGGGACGATCCTGCCGACGGGACGGTCGGCCACAATCGGCTGAGGCCCATTTCCGGGAAATTCGAGGTGCCGCCGCTTTCGGCGGAAATCCGCGGCTTCGTCGACTGGGTGGCGAACTACACGCTGACCGCCCGCGGCATGGTGCTGCGCATGGTGCTGAGGGCACCCGGGGCGCTCATGCCGGAGGCGCCGGTCGCCGGCGTCCGCTTCACCGGGGACATGCCGGAACGGCTGACGGCGGCCCGCCAGCGGGTGCTGGAACATTGCGGCGACGGCCGCGCCTGGTCGAAATCGGGGCTCGCCGGCGTGTCGGGCGTATCGCCCGGCGTGGTGCAGGGGCTGGTCGAGGCCGGGGCGCTGGAGGTGGTTGCCATGCCGGCCTCGGCGCTCGGCCCCGAGCCGGACCCCGCCCATGGCGCGGTGGCGCTGACCGAGGAGCAGGGGCTTGCCGCGGCGGAGCTGCGCGCCGCGGTCGAGGCGAACGCCTATTCGGTGACGCTCCTCGACGGCGTCACCGGCTCGGGCAAGACGGAGGTCTATTTCGAGGCGGTGGCGGAGGCGCTGAAGCGCGGCAGGCAGGTCCTGATCCTCATTCCCGAAATCGCGCTGACGGCCGACTTCCTCGACCGGTTCGCGCTCCGCTTCGGGGCGCGGCCGGCGGAGTGGCATTCGGAAGTGGCGCCGCGCATCCGTGAGCGGGTCTGGCGGAACGTCGCGCTCGGCCGCGCGAAGGTGGTGGTGGGCGCGCGCTCGGCGCTGTTCCTGCCCTTCCGCGATCTCGGGCTGATCGTGGTCGATGAGGAGCACGACCTCGCCTACAAGCAGGAGGAGCGGGTCTTCTACAATGCCCGCGACATGGCGGTGGTGCGGGCGCATCGCGCCGGCTTCCCAGTGGTGCTCTCCTCGGCGACGCCCTCGATCGAATCGCGGGTCAATGCCGAGGCCGGGCGCTATCGGCGGATCGTGCTCGCCGGGCGCTATGCGGCGGCGGTGCTGCCCTCGATCGCGGCCATCGACATGCGGCGCGACCAGCCGGAACGCGGCCGCTTTTTGTCGCCGCCGCTGGTGAAGGCGGTCGCCGAGACGATCTCGGAGAAGCAGCAGGCGCTTCTCTTTCTCAACCGGCGGGGCTATGCCCCGCTGACCCTCTGCCGGACCTGCGGCCACCGCTTCCAGTGTCCCAATTGCTCGACCTGGCTGGTCGAGCACCGGTTCCGCGGCGTGCTCCTTTGCCATCATTGCGGGCATTCGGAGAAGCGGCCGGCGACCTGCCCGAATTGCGGGTCGACGGAGAGCCTGACGGCGGTGGGACCGGGCGTCGAGCGGCTCGCCGAGGAGGTCGGCGAGCGCTTTCCCGGCGCCCATGTCATCGTCATGTCGAGCGACCTTGCCGGCGGGGTCGAGCGGATGCGGCGTGAATTCGCGGCGATCGCCAAGGGCGAGGCGGACATCGTCATCGGCACGCAGCTGGTGGCCAAGGGCCACAACTTTCCGCTGCTGACGCTGGTCGGCGTGGTCGACGGCGACCTCGGCCTCGCCTTCGGCGACATGCGCTCGGCGGAACGGACGTTCCAATTGCTGTCGCAGGTGACGGGGCGGGCGGGCCGGGCGGGCGGCGCCTCGCGGGCGCTGGTGCAGACCTTCGATCCCGACCATCCGGTGATCGGGGCGATCGTCTCGGGCGACCGCGAGGCCTTCTATGCGAAGGAGATCGAGGCGCGGCGGGCAGCGCAATTGCCGCCCTTCGGGCGGCTCGCGGCGCTGGTCGTCTCGGGGCCGGACCGGGCCTCGGCGCAGACCCATGCGCAGGCCCTCAGGCGGGCGGCGGTGGCCGATCCGCTGATCATGGTGCTCGGCCCGGCGGAAGCGCCGCTCGCGGTGGTGCGCGGCCGGCACCGCTTCCGCCTCCTCGTCCACGCCGCCCGCAATGCCGATGTGCAGGGGTATCTCCGGGCCTGGCTCGCCGCGCTGCCGGCGCCGAAGGGCAATGTGCGGGTGCAGGTCGACATCGACCCGCAGAGCTTTCTTTGATGGAGAGGCCTCTCGATCGGGCGCTCGATCTCGCCGTCCTGGCGATCGCCGTCGCAATCGCCTTCGTCGCCTTCCGCGGCTACTACGAGCATTCGGAGGACCTCTGGCGCAACTTCTACCATGACCGGAACAGCCACTATGCCTTCGGGCTCGACATGGCCCTGAAGCTCCGGAACCTCGACCTCGTCGGCTTCCTCGAACGGCTGGAAAGCGCCAAGGTCTGGCCGCCGCTCCATGGTCTGATCCTGTCGATCACGCTCCTCGTCGGGGGCATCGACCATCGCCTCGGCGTATTGCCGAGCCTCGCCGGCTGGGTGATGACGATCGTCTTCTCCTTCGCCATTGCGCGGCGCGCGCTCTGCGACAGGACGGCGGGGCTGATGGCGGGGGCGATCGCGGTTGCCTTCATCATCGCCAGTCCGTCGCTGCGCCTGATCTCGACGGACGTGATGCTGGAGGGGTTGGGCTCCGGCCTTTCCGCCATGGCGCTCTGGGCCTTCGTGCGGGCGTGGCAGGGGCCGGGCCGCGTGTGGGACTGGCGGATCCTCGCGCTGACGCTCACCGCGCTCTTCTTCCACAAGGGCAACTACTGGGGGCTGGCGACGGCCTCGATCGCGGCGACCGCGCTGATGCGGCGGCCCGAGCCGCTCGGCTTCGTCGGGCGGTGGGTCGGGCGGATCGCGGGGATGGCCCTTGGCCTCGCCCGGGGGCTGCCGCGCGATCCGGTGTTGATCCTGCTCGTCCTGGTGCTTGCGCTGATGGGCGCGATCGGCCTCTTCGGGCCGTTTGAGGTCACGCTCTTCGGCCGGAATCTCGTCATTGCCAATTCGGGCAACCTGCTGACGCTGCCCTATGCCATCGCCTATTGGCGGGCGGCGATCGCCTGGCGCCGGCACCGGGCGGCCTTCGATGCCGAACTCGGCGTCGCCGGGCGGGCGGTCTACTACTGCCTCGCCGTGCCGGTGATGATCTCCTTCCTCCTGCCCGGGCGGCTCGCGACATTCCTCTGGTTCGTCGGGCCGGAGAACAATCCCGGCAGCATGTCGGTGGGCGATGGGGCGATGCTCTATCTCCGCGCCTTCCTCGACGGCTTCAATGCGGCGCCGTGGGTCGGCATCGCGGCGCTTGGATTCTTTGGCATCGGGCTCGTCGTCGGCTGGCGCTCCATCGCGCCGGCGTCGCGGGTGGTGTTCGCCTTCGCGATCCTCGCGACGATCGCCGTCCTTGCCCACCCGCAGCACCAGGGGCGCTTCCTCTCGACGATCGTCTTCGCCATCTTCCTGGGCGCCGGCATCGGGGCGGCATTCCTCTTCACGCGCGCGACGGAATTTCTCGCGGCATGGTTGCGGCCCGCCGCGGCGGTGCTCGCCGTCGGGCTCGTCGCGATCGCGCTTTCGGTCGTGCGGCCCGACATGACGGCGGCGAGCCTCGTCGCGATCCGGCCAATTGCGGGACAGAGCGACATCGCGCGGGCGGCGACCTACGCGCCCTACGCCGACGGCTATCCCGCGATCGGGCTGCTGGCGACGACCGGGAACAGCCGGGCCCTCGACTGGCCGCTCCGGGAATGGTGCCGCTGCGACCTGCGAATATACTACCTCCTCCTCTCGCCGAAGGACCGGGAGGAGGCGTTCCGGGTGACCGAGGCCTGGCTGAGGGCGACGCCGGCAAGGCGCGTGATCCTGCTCGACCTGCCCGATTCGCCGGATTCCATCGCCGGAGTCGGCTGGACCTGGGACCGCATGCGCGGGATGGTCGACGCCGCGACCAAGGGCCGGACCGGCTTCAGCCTGACCACGGTAGGCCCGATCCCTCAATTCGGCGGGCGGATACTGGTCCTCGACAGGAATCGGTGACAGGGGCTGCGGCGTATTGCTCCGCCCCCACCGCCATGCTAATCGAACGCCGATTTTCGGCGGGGCAGCGGGCCGCTATGCGGTCCGGCCGTTCAGAAAAACAATCCGTTCAAGGCCTTCTCGAGGGGCCGGGGCTGGACCGGGACGGCGACCCCGCGCGCCAGAGGACTGCGACAGGAACAGGACAAAGGTGGCGGAAGACACACATCACGGATCGGCAGTGGCGGACCGCTACGCGACCGCGCTGTTCGAGCTCGCGGAAAACGACACGCAGCTGAAGGCGATCGAGGGCGACCTCGGCCGCTTCGCGGAGCTTCTCGGGGAGAGCGCGGACCTGCGGCGCCTCGTGAAGAGCCCGGTCTTCTCGGCCGAGGAACAGGCCCGCGCGGTCAGCGCGGTGATGGACAAGGCAGGGCTTTCCGGCCTCGTCGCCAACCTGGTCAAGGTCGCCGCCGGCAACCGCCGCCTGTTCATGGTCCCCGACATCATCGCCGCCTTCCGCCGCATCGTCGCCAGGCATCGCGGCGAGGTCTCGGCGGAAGTGGTCAGCGCCGAGGCGCTTTCCGACGGCCAGGTCGCCGACCTGAAGGCGGCGCTCAAGGCCTCGCTCGGCAAGGACGTCTCGCTCGCCACCCGCGTCGATCCGGCGCTGATCGGCGGCCTCATCGTCAAGGTGGGCAGCCGCATGATCGACGGGTCGCTCCGCACCAAGCTCAATTCGCTCAAACTCGTCATGAAAGAGGTCGGCTGATGGACATCCGGGCCGCAGAAATCTCCGCGATCCTCAAGGAGCAGATCAAGAATTTCGGCAAGGAGGCGGAGGTCTCCGAGGTCGGGCAGGTGCTGTCGGTCGGTGACGGCATCGCGCGCATCTACGGCCTCGACAACGTCCAGGCCGGCGAGATGGTCGAGTTCCCCGGCGGCACCCGCGGCATGGCGCTGAACCTGGAAAGCGACAATGTCGGCGTCGTGATCTTCGGCTCCGACCGCGACATCAAGGAAGGCGACACCGTCAAGCGGACCGGCGCCATCGTCGACGTGCCGGTCGGCAAGGGGCTGCTCGGCCGCGTCGTCGACGCGCTCGGCAACCCGATCGACGGCAAGGGCCCGATCCAGGCGAGCGAGCGCAAGCGCGTCGACGTCAAGGCGCCGGGCATCATTCCGCGCCGCTCGGTGCACGAGCCGATGCAGACCGGCCTCAAGGCCATCGACGCGCTGATCCCGGTCGGCCGCGGCCAGCGCGAACTGATCATCGGCGACCGCCAGACCGGCAAGACCGCCGTGGCGCTCGACACGATCCTCAACCAGAAGGCCGTCAACGCTTCGGGCGACGAGAGCCGCAAGCTCTACTGCGTCTACGTCGCGGTCGGCCAGAAGCGCTCGACCGTCGCCCAGTTCGTGAAGGTGCTCGAGGAGCACGGCGCGCTCGAATATTCGATCGTCGTCGCTGCGACCGCCTCGGACCCGGCGCCGATGCAGTTCCTGGCGCCGTTCTCCGGCTGCACCATGGGCGAGTATTTCCGCGACAACGGGATGCACGCGCTGATCATCTATGACGACCTGTCGAAGCAGGCCGTCGCCTACCGCCAGATGTCGCTGCTGCTCCGCCGTCCGCCGGGCCGTGAAGCCTATCCGGGCGACGTGTTCTACCTCCACTCGCGCCTGCTGGAGCGCGCCGCGAAGCTCAACAAGGATAACGGCTCGGGCTCGTTGACGGCGCTGCCGGTCATCGAGACGCAGGCGAACGACGTCTCGGCCTATATCCCGACCAACGTGATCTCGATCACCGACGGCCAGATCTTCCTCGAGACGGACCTCTTCTACCAGGGCATCCGCCCGGCGGTGAACGTCGGCATCTCGGTGTCGCGCGTCGGCTCGGCCGCGCAGATCAAGGCGATGAAGCAGGTCGCCGGCACCATCAAGGGCGAGCTCGCGCAATACCGCGAGATGGCCGCCTTCGCGCAGTTCGGCTCGGATCTCGACGCGGCCACCCAGCGCCTCCTCAACCGTGGGGCGCGGCTGACCGAGCTCCTCAAGCAGCCGCAGTTCTCGCCGCTGCAGGTGGAGGAGCAGGTCGCGGTGATCTTCGCCGGCGTCAACGGCTACCTCGACAAGCTGCCGGTCAACAAGGTCGGCGATTTCGAGCGCGGGTTCCTGGCGCTGCTCCGCACCGAGCACAAGGGCACGCTCGACGCCATCCGCGAGAAGCGTGAGCTGACCGACGACATCCGCGGGCAGCTCAAGGCGGCCGCCGACGCCTTCGCCAAGACGTTCGCCTGAGCGGGAAGCCGGGTGAGGACGGGCTGAGATGCCGAGCCTAAAGACACTGCGCAACCGCATCGCCTCGGTGAAGGCGACGCAGAAGATCACCAAGGCGATGCAGATGGTCGCCGCCTCGAAGCTGCGCCGCGCGCAGGTCGCGGCGGAGGCGGCGCGGCCCTACGCGGTGCGCATGGGGGCGGTGCTCTCCAACCTCGCCTCGACGCTCGGCGGCGCCGACGGTGCGCCGGCACTGCTCGCCGGCACCGGCAAGGACCAGGTTCACCTGCTGCTCGTCTGCACCGCCGACCGCGGCCTCTGCGGCGCGTTCAACTCCTCGATCGCGCGGCTGGCGCGCGACCACGCCCAGCGCCTGATGGCGGACGGCAAGGAGGTGAAGATCCTCTGCGTCGGCAAGAAGGGCTACGACATCCTCCGCCGCCTGTTCCCGCGCCAGATCCTCGACGTGTTCGAGCTGCGCTCGATCAAGCAGATCGGCTTCGTCAATGCCGACGAGATCGGCCAGCGCGTGCTGTCGCTCTATGCCGACGGGCAGTTCGACGTCTGCACGCTGTTCTTCGCCGAGTTCAAGTCGGTGATCACCCAGGTGCCGACGGCGCGCCGGCTGATCCCGGCCGAGGTCGGCGGCGAGGCGGCGGCTGCCGGCGGCGCCGGCTACGAATACGAGCCGGGCGAGGAGGCGATCCTCGCCGACCTCCTGCCGCGCAACGTGTCGGTGCAGATCTTCCGCGCGCTGCTCGAAAACGTCGCGTCCGAGCAGGGCGCCAAGATGAGCGCGATGGACAATGCCACGCGCAATGCCGGCGAAATGATCCGGCGCTACACGCTGCAGTACAACCGCAGCCGCCAGGCGCAGATCACCAAGGAACTGATCGAAATCATCTCCGGCGCGGAAGCGCTCTGAGACGAAGGATGAGGTAAAGCCATGGCCGAGGCCACCACGAAGAGCAACCGCGCCGCAGTCGTCGGCCGCATCACCCAGGTGACCGGCGCCGTCGTCGACGTCCAGTTCGACGGGCACCTGCCGCAGATCCTGAACGCGCTGGAGACCGTGAACAACGGCAACCGCCTCGTCCTCGAGGTGGCGCAGCATCTCGGCGAGAACATCGTGCGCACCATCGCGATGGACTCGACCGACGGCCTCGTGCGCGGCCAGGAAGTGACCGACACGGGCGAGCCGATCGCGGTTCCGGTCGGCGAGGAGACGCTCGGGCGCATCATGAACGTGATCGGCGAGCCGGTCGACGAAGCCGGCCCGGTCAAGACGCAGCAGAAGCGCGCCATCCACCAGCCCGCGCCGTCCTATGTCGATCAGTCGACCGAGGCGCAGATCCTGATCACCGGCATCAAGGTCGTCGACCTGCTCGCGCCCTATGCCCGCGGCGGCAAGATCGGCCTGTTCGGCGGCGCCGGCGTCGGCAAGACCGTCATCATCCAGGAACTGATCAACAACATCGCCAAGGCCCACGGCGGCTACTCGGTGTTCGCCGGCGTCGGCGAGCGCACCCGCGAGGGCAACGACCTCTACCACGAGTTCATCGAATCAGGCGTCAACAAGGACCCGCACGAGAACAACGGCTCGACCGCCGGCTCGAAGTGCGCGCTTGTCTTCGGCCAGATGAACGAGCCGCCGGGCGCGCGCGCCCGCGTGGCGCTGACCGGCCTCACCGTCGCCGAGTATTTCCGCGACCAGGGCCAGGACGTGCTCTTCTTCGTCGACAACATCTTCCGCTTCACCCAGGCGGGCTCGGAAGTGTCGGCGCTCCTCGGCCGCATCCCGTCGGCGGTGGGCTACCAGCCGACGCTCGCCACCGACATGGGCGCGCTGCAGGAGCGCATCACCACCACGCAGAAGGGCTCGATCACCTCGATCCAGGCGATCTACGTGCCGGCGGACGACCTGACCGACCCGGCGCCGGCGACCTCCTTCGCGCATCTTGACGCGACGACGACGCTGTCGCGCTCGATCGCCGAGAAGGGCATCTACCCGGCGGTGGACCCGCTCGACTCCACCTCGCGCATGCTCTCGGCGGCGATCGTCGGCGACGAGCACTACGCGGTCGCCCGCCAGGTGCAGGCGATCCTGCAGCGCTACAAGCAGCTCCAGGACATCATCGCCATCCTCGGCATGGACGAGCTCTCGGAAGAGGACAAGCTGACCGTGGCGCGCGCCCGCAAGGTCGAGCGCTTCCTGTCGCAGCCGTTCCACGTCGCGGAAGTGTTCACCGGCGCGCCGGGCGTGTTCGTCGACCTCGCCGACACGATCAAGGGCTTCAAGGGCCTCTGCAACGGCGAGTACGACCACCTGCCGGAGCCGGCCTTCTACATGGTCGGCACCATCGAGCAGGCGGTCGAGAAGGCGAAGAAGCTCGCCGCCGAGGCGGCCTGAGGAGGGATCGGTGCAGGCGCGTCTCCTCTTCGCCGTCATCGGCCTCATCATCGGCGGCGCCATCGGCTGGCTGACGGCGCCCGCGCCGGCGGCCTCGATCGCGGTCGGCGACGTCAAGGTCGAGGTCCAGCAGGGCGACCAGGGCGGGTCGATGATGGCGACGACGCCGAAGGGCGACGGCGTCCAGGTCACCGTCGGCAATGGCGGCGGACCGTTCAACGACCGCACCACGCGCACCCTCATCTTCGCCGTGATCGGCGGCGTCATCGGCCTCGTGGTTGCCGGCGTCGCCGGCCCGCGCCGCGCCTAGCCAGGGAGCCAACATGGCCGAGCCCTTCCAGTTCGAACTCGTCTCGCCGGAAAAGCTCCTGATGTCGGACGTCGTCGACCAGGTGGTGGTGCCGGGCAGCGAGGGCTATTTCACGGTGCTGAAGGGCCACGCCCCGACCATGTCGACCATGCGGCCGGGCGTGCTCGAGGTGAACCAGAGCGGCGGCACGCTGCGCATCTTCGTGCGCGGCGGCTTCGCCGACGTGACGCCGGCCGGGCTGACGGTGCTCGCCGAGCAGGCGGTGCCGGTCGAGGATATCGACGACCAACTGCTGGCGGGCGAAGTGAAGAACGCCGAGGAAGACGTGGCGGACGCCAAGGATCCCGAGCGCAAGGCCGCGGCGGAGCTGAAGCTGAACCAGCTCAGGGAAGTCCAGGCGATCCTCGCGAGGTAGGCGCGGCGCCTTCCCGATGGTTGCGATGGCCGGGCATGTCCCGGCCGTTTTGCTTTGGGCGCTCGCCTTTCCCCGGTGGGGAGAGGTCGGATCGAATCCGACGTCCGTCCGGATGAGGGGGTACCCTTCGTCTGCAGCCGACGTTTCCGCTCACGGAGCGCCATGTGTGGAGCGGACGGTGCCAGGATGTCACTCCGCTCTCCCCCTCACCCGCTCGCCCGGCTGTCGCCGGCTCGCGACCTCTCCCCACCGGGGGTGGTGGGCGGAGTGCCCGTCATCGCCCCCTCCACCATCCCTGGGATGGTCTTCCTCCCCCGCAAGCGGGGGAGGAACCGCGGCGGCTAGATTGCTGCGATATCCCCAAACGCCGCGGCGACTTCCTCGTAGACCCCCCGCTTGAAGGGCACGATCAGCGCCGGCAGGCGGGCGAGCTTCTCCCAGCGCCAGGAGCGGAACTCGGACTTGAACTTGCCGCCGCCGGGGGAAAGAACGTCGATCTCGGCATCGGCGCCCTCGAAGCGGAGGGCGAACCATTTCTGCTTCTGGCCGCGATACTTGCCGCCCCAGGAGGTTGGCACGAGGTCGCGCGGGAGCTCGTAGGTCAGCCAGCCCGGCGCCTCGGCGATGAGGCTGACATGGCGCACCGAGGTCTCCTCGTAGAGCTCGCGGAGCGCCGCCTCGTAGGGGGCCTCGTCCTTCTCGAGGCCGCCCTGGGGCATCTGCCACCAATTGCCCTCGCCCTCGCCTTCGGCCTGCTCGTCGGAGCGGCTGCCGACCCAGACGAGACCGTCGCGATTGAAGAGGGCTATGCCGACGCAGGGGCGGTAGGGCAGCTCCTCGATGGGCACCTCGGGGAAGCGCTTCTTCCCGCTCATGTGCGGCTGGCCGAAAGCACGGCGGTGACGGGCACGAGGATGATGCCGCGCTTCTCGGAGGCGGCCGCGAAGGCGTTGATGCGTTCGATGGTGGAGGGGAAGGCGGAGCCGGTGCCGATGGCGAAGCCGCGCTGGCGGGCGATGCGGACGAGGTCGTCGAGGCGCTGGTCGATGGCCTCGGGCGCGGTGTCGGCGTCGAGCACCACGTCGGCCTGGAGGAAGGGAATGCGGTCGGCGGCGGCGTCGGGCGCCTTGCTCTGCGGCGAGGAACCGTCGTCGAGGTAGAGGAGGCCGCGCTTGCCGAGCTCGGCGAGGACCGGGCCCATGGCGTCGGTGTCGGAGGTGAAGCGGGCACCCATGTAGTTGACCACGCCGACATAGTTGGTGATGCGCGAGAGGAGCCAGCGCAGATCGTCGAGATTCTGGCTGGCGCCGGCGCGGGTCGAGAGCGTGTGAGGGCCCGGGTTGATGGCGGGGAAGTTATAGGGCTCGAGCGGGACCTGGAGGAGGATCTCGTGCCCGTCCTCGCGGGCGCGGGCAAGCGCGGCCTTGAGGTTCTGGCCGTAGGGGGCGAAAGCGAGCGTCACCGCGCCGGGGAGCCGGTCGAGGGTCTCGGCGGTCGAGCTCTCGGCGACGCCGAGGCCGCCGACGACGATGGCGATGCGGCCGACATTGCCGGATGCGGATGGCGCCGGCCGGGCATAGGCATCGAGCGGGCGGGTGCCGTCGTCGCCGATCCTCGGCAGCGGGCCGTATTTGCCCTTCTCGACGAGATCGCCGCGCGGGATGGCGGCGAGCCGGACGCCGTCACCGTCGGTGACGACGGGCGCCGGGCCGGCCGGAGCAAGGCCGCCCGCCGGCACGCTCGCGATCTCGGTGAGGCCGGAGGGCTGGTTGTCGCCTCCCGGCTTCGCCCTGGCGGCGAGCGGAATGCTGCCGGTGCGGTCGCCGGTCGCCACGGCCGCAATGGTGGTCCCGCCGGGGCGGGAGAGCCAGAAGGCGAGGCCGGCGCTGGTCACGAGGAGGGCGACGAGGCCGGTCGCGATGGGCAGGCGCCAATGACGGGGAGGCAGCAGGCGCACCCGCTTCCGGTCCGAATCAAGCCCGAGAGGCCGGGTCAGCTCGTCCGCCATAACCTCGTGCCCTGCCATGAATCAGTGGAGCAGCGCCAAGGCGCTGCTCCACGCAACTCATTCCAATGCCTAGTTCGGTATGCCGCGATTCGGGTCCGGCGGGAAGGCGGCGTTGCTCTGCAGGCCGCGCAGGAGGTCGAGCGCGTATTGCAGCTGCTTGTCGTCCTTGGCGTCGGGCGGGACATAGGCCGAGGAGCCGGTCTCCTCCTTGCCGCCGTCCTGGATCGCGAGATGGCCCTTGAGGCCCGCCTCGCCCTTGGTCTCGACCTGGCTCGCGTCGGCGGCGAGATCGGCCGGGAGGGGCTGGGTGACCTCGATGTCGGGCACGATGCCCTTGGCCTGGATCGAGGCGCCCGACGGCGTGTAGTAGCGCGCCGTGGTGAGCCGGAGCGCGCCGTTGGCGCCGAGCGGGATGATGGTCTGCACCGAGCCCTTGCCGAAGGAACGCGTGCCGAGGATGGTCGCGCGGCGATGATCCTGGAGCGCGCCGGCGACGATCTCGGAGGCCGAGGCCGAGCCGCCATTGACGAGGACGATGACCGGCTTGCCCTCGATCAGGTCGCCGGCATGGGCGTTGTAGCGCTGGGTCTCGTCGGCGTGGCGGCCGCGGGTGGAGACGATCTCGCCCTGGTTGAGGAAGGCGTCGGAGACCGCGATCGCCTGGTCGAGCAGGCCGCCGGGATCATTGCGCAGGTCGATGATGTAACCCTGCACCTTGTCCTTGCCGATGTCGGCCTGGATCTTGTCGATGGCGCTCTTCAGGCCGTCGAAGGTCTGCTCGTTGAAGGAGGTGATGCGGATGTAGCCGACCTGGCCTTCCTCGCGCGAGCGCACCGACTGGACGACGATCTCGGCGCGGACCAGCTTCACGTCGAAGGGCTTGTCGGTGCCCTTGCGCTCGATGGTCAGCGTGATCGGCGTGCCGATGCCGCCGCGCATCTTGTCGACCGCCTGGTTGAGGGTCATGCCCTGGACCGTGTCGCCGTCGATCGCCGTGATCAGGTCGCCGGACAGCACCCCGGCGCGCGAGGCGGGCGTATCGTCGATGGGCGAGACGACCTTGACGGCGCCGTCCTCCATGGTGACCTCGATGCCGAGGCCGCCGAACTTGCCGGAGGTCTGGACCTGCATGTCCTTGAAGGACTTCGGGCTCATGTAGCTCGAATGCGGGTCGAGGCCGGCGAGCATGCCGTTGATCGCCGATTCGATGAGCTGGGTATCGTCCGGCGTCTCGACGTAGTCGGCGCGGATGCGCTCGAAGACGTCGCCGAACAGGTTCAGCTCGCGATAGGTGTCTGCCGGGGCCGCGTTCGCGATGCCGGCCGGCAGGATGTGGGACTGCGACAGGGTGACCACGCCGATGGCGCCGATGGCCACGCCGGCGAGGAGGAGTGAGGCTTTACGTATCATCCGCCAACCTTTTCATCAGAAGAAGCCGCCCACCACGGGGTGGGGTCGATTGAAGTACCTTCCTTGCGGAATTCGACATAGAGAGCGGGCTGGGAGGCGCCAACCGGAACGGCGCCCGCGCTTGCCAGCCTTTGCGAAGCCATCATCGCCACTGGCTCGCCGGCGAGAATGAACTGGCCGAGCTGGACATCGATCCGCTCCATCCCGGCAAGAAGCACATGATATCCGCCGCCGGCATTTATGATCAATAGCTGGCCATAGCTGCGGAAGGGGCCGGCATAGACCACCCAGCCGTCGCAGGGCGAGGTGACCTGGGCGGAAGCCCGCGTCGCGATCGAGATTCCCTGCGCCCTGCCGCCGAGGCTGTCCTTGTCGCCGAAGGCGGCGATCACATTTCCGCTAACCGGCTTCGGCAGGAGGCCCCTGGCATCGTTGAAGGCGACCGCCGGCGCCAGGCGCCCGGCGCTGCCGAGGGAGGTCGGCTTCGTGGCGGGCGCCTCGGCGGCCTTGGCGGCGGCTTCCGCGGCGGCCTGCTCGGCGGCGGCGGAGGCGGCAGCGGCGGCCGAGATCTGCGCCTCCATGCGCGCGATCAGGTCCTTGAGGTTGGTCGCCTTGCCGGCGAGGGCAGCGGCCTTCTGCTGCTCCTCCTCGAGCTCGGCGGCGGAAGCGGAGGCCTGGTTCTTCTTGGCCTCGAGAAGGATCTGGATGCGGGCGCGGTCCTCGACGAGCTTCTGCGAATCGGCGCGCAGGCGGTCGCGCTCGGCGGTGATGTCGGCCTTGAGCGCGACCAGCTTCTTCAGGTCGTCGGCGAGCTTCGCCGCCGCCTGGCGGAGGTCCGGGACGACGGCGCCGAGGAGGATGGCGCTCCTGACCGACGAGAGCGCGTCCTCGGGACGGACGAGAAGCGCCGGCGGCGGATGGCGACCCATGCGCTGGAGGGCGGCCAGAACCTCGGCGAGCACGTCGCGGCGCTCGACCAGCGAATGGTGGATGGCGGCTTCCTGGCCGGCCAGCGCCTTCAGCTTCATCTCGCTCCGGTCGATGGCGGCTTCCATGTCCTGGACGCGCTTGCCGGTGTCGATCAGCGTCTGGTTGAGGGTGGCGCGGTCCTTGTCGAGGCCGTCGATCTCCTTCTGGAGCTCGGCCTGGCGCTGGGCGGTGACGGCGATGTCGCGGGTGATGGCGTCGAGGTCGGCCTGGCGGGCCTGGCGCTCGGCCTCCGTCGGCGTGTCGCCGGGCGCGGACGGGGGAGCGTCCTCGGCGAGCGCCAGAGGCACCAGGCCGGGGATGAAGCCGGGGGGCTGGACGGCAATGATGGCTGCCGCGATCGTCACGCGCGCGATCTTCCGAAATGCCAATCGGCTAACCCCGGACGAATGCATGATGCTTCGGGCGTCACACTAGGTCGGCAGGGATTAACGCTTTGTCAACCAAGCCCCTCGAGCCGCAATAGTGACGGCGGATTGGGGCGGAAGTGCGCTCATTCGCGGTGATAGGGGTGGCCGGCGAGGATGGTTACGGCGCGGTAGAACTGCTCGGCGAGGAGGATGCGGACGAGCTGGTGCGGCCAGGTCATGGCGCCGAAGGCGAGGCGCAGGTCGGCGCGGGCGAGGAGCTCGGGCCCGAGGCCATCGGCGCCGCCGATGAAGAAGGCCGCCTCGGTGACACCATCGTCGCGCCAGGCGGCGAGACGTGCGGCGAAGGCGGCGCTGTCCATGGTCCTGCCGCCCTCGTCGAGGGCGATGACGGGCGCGCCCGGCGGCGATATGCCGAGGAGGACGGCGGCTTCCTGGTCCTTGCGCTGGGCCGGCGAGGCGGCGCGGCTCTCGGGCATTTCGCGGATGGCAAAGGCGAGGCCAAGGCGCCGGCCGGCGGCCTCGGCGCGCTTCAGGTAGCGGTCGAGCAGCTCCCGTTCCGGCCCGGCCTTGAGCCGGCCGATGGCGGCGATGGTAACCTTCACGCGCGTCCCTGCCGGCAGCCCGGCCGGTCAGACGGCAACCGGTCCGGCCGGATGGTCGGCCGACCACATCTTCTCGATGTTGTAGAAGCTGCGGACCTCGGGCCGGAAGACGTGGACGATGATGTCGCCCGCGTCGATCAGGACCCAGTCGCCGGTGCGCATGCCTTCGGCCCGGACGTCCCGGATTCCGGCGTCCTTCAGGTCGACGAGCAGGCGTTCGGCGATGGCCGCGACATGACGGTTGGAGCGTCCGGAGGCTACGACCATGTAGTCGCCGATCGGGGACTTGCCCGTGATGTCGATGGGGACGGTGTCCTCGGCCTTCGATTCGTTCAGGCTGTGGAGGACTGCTTTGAGAGCGGCCGCAGCGGTCAAATCACGGCGTGCGGCCGCCAGACGGGGAGAGCGGCGGGCGCTCTCGCTGCGCACGGCGGTGGTCAGTGTCCGGTTTCCTTCCTCGGCTCACGAAGCCGGCCGAAGCGCCGGCCTATGACGCCAAAGATAAGCGCGCCCCGGTGAAGCTTTCAAGACGCCGGCTTTGCCGCAGGGCCAAGTTTTCCGCGCGCAGCCCGGATCTGGGTCGAGGAAAGGGGAACGTGGGGCGCGGGCAGGAAGACCCAGGCGGGCGGCCGGCGGGAAGCGAGGCCGCGGGCGGCTTCCAGGGGAATCCGGAAGCGGGCGAGGGCCACCGCCGCAGGCGAGGACAGGGCGCGCAGCGCCTCGCCCGGCCGGTTGAGGACGGCAAAGGGCACCATGGCCGCGATTCGCTGCCAATCCCGCCATTTCGAGAACTGCGCGAGGTTGTCGGCGCCCATCAGCCAGACGACCCTGAGGCCGGGGAGAAGCGGCAGGAGGCGGCGGAGCGTCTCGGCCGTATAGGTGGTGCCGAGGGCCGCCTCGACGCCGGTCACCTTGATCCGCGGATGGGCGGCAAGCGCCCTGGCGGCGGCCACGCGACGCGCCAGATCCTCGGAGGGCGCCTGCGATTTCAATGGGTTATGCGGCGAGACCAGCCACCAGACCTGGTCGAGATCGAGGGCATCGAGGGCGACCAGGCTGGCGGCGCGATGGCCGGCATGGGGCGGGTCGAAAGAGCCGCCGAGGAGGCCGATGCGCATGCCGGGGACAAAATCCGGCAGGCGGCATTCGGGACGCCATGAATCGAGGCGCGAGATGCCCCCGGACGCTGCCGGAATCATGGCGAGACGCCCGTGCGACGGCCGCTCTTCAGGGACGCACCTGGCCGGAGCCGCGGACACGGTACTTGAAGCTGGTCAGCTGCTCGACGCCGACCGGTCCGCGCGCATGCATCTTGCCGGTGGCGATGCCGATCTCGGCGCCCATGCCGAACTCGCCGCCATCGGCGAACTGGGTGGAGGCGTTGTGGAGGACGATGGCCGAATCGACTTGCGTGAGGAAGCGCTCGGCAGCGGCAGCGTCGTCGGTGACGATCGAATCGGTGTGGTGCGAGCCGTAGCGGTCGATGTGGCGGATGGCGCCGTCGAGGCCGTCGACCACGCCGACGGCGATGACGGCATCGAGATATTCGGTCGACCAGTCGGCCTCGGTCGCCGGAGTGACGCCCGCGACAGCGGCGCGCGTCGTCTCGTCGCCGCGGATGGCGCAGCCGGCCTCTTTCAGCGCCTCGACCAGCGGCTTCAGGTGGCTGGCGGCCACCGCCTTGTCGACCAGAAGAGTCTCGGCGGCGCCGCAGACGCCGGTGCGGCGCATCTTGGCATTGACGACGATGCGCCTCGCCATGTCGAGGTCGGCGGCGCGATCGACATAGACGTGGCAGAGGCCTTCGAGGTGGGCGAAGACCGGCACGCGCGCCTCTTCCTGGACGCGACCGACCAGGCTCTTGCCGCCGCGCGGCACGATGACGTCGATGGCGCCGTCGAGGCCGGTGAGCATGAGGCCGACGGCCTCGCGATCGCGGGTCGGCACGAGCTGGATGGCGTCTTTCGGCAAGCCGGCCTCGGCGAGGCCTTCCTGCAGGCAGCGGTGGATGGCGGCGGAGGAGCGGAAGGAATCGGAGCCGCCGCGGAGGATCGCGGCATTGCCGGCCTTCAGCGAGAGGGCGCCGGCATCGGCGGTGACGTTCGGCCGGCTCTCGTAGATGATGCCGACGACGCCGAGCGGCGTGCGTACGCGCTCGATATGGAGGCCGTTGGGACGGTCCCAGGCGGCGATGACCGTGCCGACGGGATCGGCGAGCGCGGCGATCTCCTCGATGCCGGCAGCGATCAATTCGATGCGCTTGGGGTTCAGCGTCAGGCGGTCGAGGAAGGAAGCCGCGGCGCCGGCGCGGGACATGTCGGCGACGTCGGCGAGGTTCTCGGCGAGGATCGCCTGCTCGTTCTGACGGAGCGCATGGGCCATGGCGCGGAGCGCGGCGTTCTTCTGCGCGGTCGGGGCGTTGGCGAGCACGCGCGCGGCGTCACGCGCACGCGCGCCGATCTCGGACATCTGCGCGGCGACGGAAGGGCCGTGGCTGCGGCTGATCTCGGCAAGGGTCATGGGATGCTCTCCGGGGCGGAGGTTTCGCACGGAGGGGAGTGGCGGGGCAAGGGTGGGCGTCTACCGGTCGGCTATTTAGATACGGGATTTCCGGTGACGAGCCAGCGGACGATGTCGGCCTTTCGCGCCAGCATTTCCCGCGCACCTTCGTCCGACGGGTGACCGTTATCGATCACCAGCGGCCTTTCCGGCGAGATGAACGGGCGGCACCAATCGGGGTCGCAAAACAAGGCGGATACCCTGAGCGTCTTCATTTCGGCGACCTGCTTCTCGACTTCGTCCAGCTGTTCCTGGACATCGCGGAAGAAGCCCGTCCAGTCGCTGGTTGGTACGGCACATACATCGGCCGGCAATCCATATTTCCAGGCACGGGCCAGGCACGGGACCGCGCGGTAGCGAAATTTCGGATAGGGCCCGAGCACGACCACCCTGCGGACGCCGACCTGGCGGAGCTCGGCGAGCAGGTTGGAGATCTCACCGGCAATCCCGTCCTTGGCGGACATCTTCGGATCGTGGCGCACATGCGCCAGGTAGAAGGACCAGTCCACGGCAACGAATGCACTATCCACGCCGCCATCGATCCGGCCGATAGCGTTCAGCATCGCGGGAAGGCGCGCGCGGGCGGTTGCGCATTGTTGGGCCCCTGCCCATCCGCTTTCGGTGAGGTTCCGGAACGGCGCGCAGCCCGGCGACCAGACCAGTAGCGAGCTGCGGCCCATCTTTCGAAATGTCTCCCTGACGGCGGGAAACATCCGCATCGCATAGGAGTCGCCGACCACCAACGTCCGCGGTCCGGATGGTCGCACACATTCAACCGGGATTTTGCTCCCGTAGGCCAAGGCGCAACGATCGCTGATGGGGCCGAAGATCTGCTGGAGCGCGACCGGCACGGTCGCCGCCGCCCGGTTGGCGGCCGCGAAGAGGCCGCTCAGCGTCCCGACCGCCACCAGGATGCTGAAGAGCGCGCCGGCCGCCACGACCGACCACCGGTCGCGCTCGCCGTGCATCCTCGAACGGATGCCGGCTATCGGGCGGCGAAGCACGGCATGGGTGAGAACGGCCAGCGCCAGGGCAAGCAGAACGGCTCCGATGTCGCGGGCCACGTCCGGCCGGCCGAAATCGCCGATGCGGGCAAAGCACAGGAGCGGCCAGTGCCAGAGGTACCATTCATAGGAGACATCGCCGAGACGCTGCATCGGCCAGGTAGAGAGGGCCCGCGGCACGAAGGCGTCGGGCATCGCGATTCCCGAGGATATGAGGAGGGCGGTCGAGGCGACCGGAAGCATCGCCCAGCCCGACGGAAAGGCGGCCGCATCCAATAGCTGGCCGCTCGCGACAAGACCGCCGGCGGCAGCCAGAGCCATCGCCTGGAGGGCCCCGCGCGGCATCCTGCGCAGCAAGCCCGCCAGGGGATGGGCCAGCCCGCCGGCTGCGAATTCCCAGGCCCGCGCCGGGGTCAGGTAGAAAGCGAGATTCCGGGAGCCGCCGGTCAGCAGAACAGAGGAAGCGAAGCTCGCGGCCATGAGCGCGGCGAGCAGGAGGTCGGGGAGCGGCGAGTCCGGCATGCGCCGCCGCAGCTTCAGCCAGGCGATGAGGACGAGGGGAGCGGCAAGGTAGAACTGCTCCTCGACCGCCAGGGACCAGGTGTGCAGGAGCGGCTTGGTGGTGGCGTCGGTATCGAAATATCCCTGGAGCACCAGGAAATAGTGGTTCGAGTTCATCAGCGCCGCCCAGAATGCGGACCATGCGAAATCCCGGAACTCGCGTGGCTCGACCAGGACGACGAGCGAGATCACCACCGAGCAGACGACGACGATCAGGTAGGGCGGGCCGATGCGCAGCACCCGGCGCATCCAGAAGCCGGACAGGCGGAAATTCCCGCTCCGCTCGTCGGCGAGGATCTGGCCGATGATCAGGAAGCCGGAGATGACGAAGAAGACGTCGACGCCGACGAAGCCGCTGCGGGCGACGGGCCCGAGGCCGAGGTGAAAGACGACCACGAGCAGGATCGCCACGGCCCTCAGGCCGGCGACATGCGGATAGAAACGCCTATGGGCGCGATCGCCCCCCGACCCCACGAAACGCACCCCCTGCGAACGCCGCAGGCAATATGCAATTACACGTTGTGCATGAGTCAATAGCGTCCTTCGGGTAGCGAGGCGGACGGGCGGGGGGCGGGCGTCGCGGCCTTCACGCGCCCCCTCCACCGGCTTCGCCGGTCCCCCTCCCCCGTAAACGGGGGAGGAAAAGCGCGGTGAGGGCGGCTCACGCCATCGTGCCGGTCTTCGTCTGGTCACCGGCAGCGGCCGCGCATAGACTCCCGGAGAGCGCAAGGAGAGAGCCATGGCTGAGTACGTCCCGAGCCCGAGCGACTGGGTACGCGAGCAGGTCGAGCTCTACGAGAGCAGCGGTGGCACCAAGGGCACGACGCTCCGCGACACGGGGCTCCCGGTCGTCATCGTGACGAATGTCGGCAACAGGACGGGCGTCACGCGCAAGACGCCGCTCATGCGTGTCAAGGACGGCGAGAGCTACGTGCTGGTGGGCTCGCAGGGCGGCGCGCCCAAAGATCCCGTGTGGGTGCATAACCTGCGCGCCAATCCCAGCGTCGAGCTGCGCGACGAGACCGTGACGCAGACGATGCGCGTGCGTGAGGTCAAGGACCCCGCGGAGCGCGCGCGGCTGTGGGCGCTGGCGGTCGCTGCCTATCCGCCCTATGCGGAGTACCAGACCCGGACGACGCGGCAGATCCCGCTCTTCGTCGCGGAACCCTGAGACGGCAAGGGGCAAGGGTGGACGTGGGGGCGGCCTTCACGCGCCCCCTCCACCATCCTTCGGATGGTCCCCCTCCCCCGTAAACAGGGGAGGAACCGCGGACCCCTCCCCGAAACCGGAAGGCCGGTTTCGGCCCTCCCGCAAGGGGAGGGCTATGAGGCGTGGAGAGCGGTGCGAGCGACCGCCGTCACTCGGGCAGGCCGGCCTTGCGCAGCGCGCCGGCCCAGCGCTCGAAATGCTCGGGGCGGCGGAGCGGCGTCAGGTGCTCGACGAGGTTGGAGATGCGCAGCTCCGGGTCGGTCTCGAGCAGGCGGGTCAGCGCCCGGGCGGCAGCTTCCTTGTTGTCGAGGGCGGCCGCGGCGGCTGCGGCGACCAGCGCCGAAAGGATATAGTGCGGCTGCTCGTGCATGGACAATTCGGCTGCGGCGAGGGCTTGCGGATAGCGGCCGGCGATGAGGTGGGCGGCCGCGATGGCGCTCCGCGCGATGAAGGTCAGCGGGTCCTGCGGGCTCAGCCGCATGGCGCGCTCCTCGCGAGCTATCGCCAGCTCCGGCTCGCCGAGCGCGACCTTGGCCCAGCCGCTATAGAGCCAGCCCCAGGCGAGGTTGGGGTTGAGGGCCAGCGCCTGCTCGATGAGGACGTCGCCGGTGCCGAAATCGCCGACCACCCAGCCGAGGATGATGCCGGCCGAATAGAGCGCGACGGGATCGTCCTTGCCCAGCTCCGCGGCGCGGCGTGATAGCCGCGCCGCCTCGGTTGTCTCGCCGGCACGGTCGGTCATCCAGCCGCGGGTCTTGCGCTGCCCGTAGCAGCGCGCCGCCATGCCGAAGGCCGATGCGAACTGGCCGTCCAGCTCGATGGCCTTCCTGAAGAGGACGAGGGCCTCGTCATTGCCCTCCTTCGTCCAGCGGTAGAAGGCCGCCATGCCGCGGAGGAAATAGTCGTAGGCGTCGAGGCTCCCGGTCGGCTTGTGGCGGGAGCGCTCGATCTCGGCCTGCTCGAGCTTCGGGGCGATGGCGCCGATGACGCTGGAAGCAACCTGGTCCTGGAGGTCGAAGACATCCTCGAGGCTGCCGTCGAAGCGCTCCGCCCAGAGATGAGCGCCGGTCGCGGCGTCGATGAGCTGTCCGTTGATGCGCAGCCGATCGCCCGCCCTGCGCACGCTCCCCTGGAGGACGTAGCGGACGCCGAGCTCGCGGCCGACCTGCTTCACGTCGATGACGCGGCCCTTGTAGGTGAAGGTCGACGAGCGGGCGATGACGAAGAGCCCGCGCATGCGGGAGAGCGCGGTGATGATCTCCTCGACCATGCCGTCGGCGAAATATTCCTGGCGCGCATCCTCGCTGAGATTCTGGAACGGCATGACCGCGATCGACGGCCGCTCGGGGAGCTTCGGCGCCGGCGCCCTCGGCGTGGCGGGCGCGTCGGCGGCCCATTCGACGCGATAGACCGAGACCGGCCGCGGCATGTTCTTCAGCACGCGCTCGCCGAGGGCGACGAGCGGAAAGCCGAACCTGCCCTCGATCTGCTCGTAGACCGAGCTGGAGACGCAGATCTCCGTGGGATCGGCAAGCGTCTGCAGGCGGGCGGCGAGGTTCACGCCATCGCCGAGGAGGTCGTCGCCGCGGGCGACGATGTCGCCGACATTGATGCCGATGCGGAACTTCACGCGGCGGGATTGCGGCACGTCCGCGTTGCGGCGGTCGAACTCGCGCTGGATGGCGATGCCGGCGCGGACGGCGTTCACCGCGCTCGCGAACTCGACCACGACGCTGTCGCCGGCGGTGCCGAAGATGCGGCCGCTATACTCGGCGACGATGGCGGAAATCGCGGCGCGGCAGGCGGCGAGGCTCGCAAGCGTCGCCTCCTCGTCGTCAGCCATCAGGCGGCTGTAGTCGGCAATGTCGGCCGCGAGTATGGCCGCAAGCCGCCGGCTGACGTGCAGGGCTTCCACGACCATGCGTTCCCCCAACGGCGAGAGGCCATGCGGCCAGTGGCGGGTGCCCGTTCTCCTGTCGAACCGGCGCGAGGAGGAGCACGCGATGGCGCGATGGTGGCCCTCTTTCCCGGCAATCATGAACACAAACCCGGATCGTGTCGACCTCCGCGAGACGCCCCGGCCCGCGCGGGCGCGCCACGGAAATTTCGTTGGGGGGAGTGCAGACTTCGCCGCGCCGCTCGGCTAGGTGATTGCCCATGAATCAGGCAGTGGGCGGAACGGCGGGCCAGGTTGCGGGCGCGCCGGCGCAGAACATCCCGGCGGGCATAGGCTACATGCTGCTCGCCGTCTTCATCTTCTCGACCAACGACGTGCTCGGCAAATGGCTCGCCGGCACCTATGGCGCGCCGCAGATCCTCCTCATGCGCAGCGCGGTCGCCATGGCGATCCTGGTCGTCATCTTCTCGCGCATAGGCTTCGCGCCGGTCTTCACCATGGAGCGCCCCGGCCTGCAGATCGTCCGCGCCTTCCTCGGCGCGGCGGAGACCGGCGTCTTCTACGCCGCGGTCCGCTACCTGCCGCTCGCCGACGCGATGACCTTCTACCTCGCCGGGCCGATCTACGTGACGATCCTCGCGGCGCTGTTCCTGCGCGAGCGGGTCGGCTGGCGACGCTGGTCGGCGGTGATAGCGGGCTTCGTCGGCGTGGTCATCGCGCTCGGGCCGACGGCGGGAAGCTTCGGCTGGGCGACGCTCATCCCGCTCGGCGGCAGCATCGTCTATGCCGTGTTCCTGACGGTGACGAGGTCGCTGCGGGGAACCTCCGACACGGTGATGGCCTTCTGGCAGATCGCGGCCTCGCTGGTCCTCGGCGGGATCGCGGCGCCCTTCACCTGGACGCCGGCGACGCATGCGTTCGACTTCCTGCTTCTCGGCCTCCTCGGCGTCGGCGCGCTGGTCGCCATCGTCGGCATCAACCGCTCGCTGAAGCTGGCGCCGGCCTCGGTGGTGGTGCCCTACCAATATACGATGATCATCTGGGCGGGGCTCTTCGGCTACTTCGTCTTCGGCGACGTGCCGCGCTGGCAGACGATCCTCGGCGCTGCGATCATCATCGCCGCCGGGCTCTTCATCTTCTTCCGCGAGCAGAAGCTCGCCCGGCCGACCGCCCAGCCGGAACTGCCGCCGGAAATCTGAGACTCAGGCGCGGCGGCGATGGGGATCGGCCGCCCGCACCGGCGGTCCGTCCGCGGCGAGGCCGAGGCGCATCATCTCCGCCGCCGGAACGAGCAGGTGATAGAGGATGCTCGCCGGCACGTGGTCGACGGCGACGCGCCCGTCGAGGGTGAAGCGGTCGTACCAGAGCCCGGCCTTGGGGCCGGCGAGATAAGTCTCGAAAAGGCGGGCAACGATGCCGCCGGCGCGGACGAGATGGGCCTCGTCGCCGGTCGCCTCCCATTGGACGAGATGGGCCTTGATGTGCTCGGTCTGCGGCCAGAGGCGGCGGCCGTCGACGGTGGCGCGGCCGGCGAGGTCGGTCTCGTCGACGAGGAAATTGTCGTGGAGGCCGAGGCGCTCGGCGCTGGCCAGCAGCGTCGCGCAAAGGCCGGCGACGTCGCCGCCCATGGCTTCGACCGGCGCCGAGCGGGCATAGCGGCGGAGCAGCCAGACCCACTCGACGAGGTGGCCGGGCTCGATGCGGCCGGAGCGGAATTCCGGGCCGATCCGCCAGTCGAGGCCGAAATATTCGCGGATCACGCGGTGGCGCGGATCGAAGAAGCGCTGGCGGAAGAGGTCGAAGATCGAGGAGGCGCGGGCGAGGTGGGCGGGCTCGCCGGTGATCTCGTAGAGGGCGAGGCTCGCCTCGAAGAGATGCATGTGCGGGTTCTGCCGGCGCGGCAGTTCGTGCCGGTCGCTCTCGGCCCAGCCGCCATTCGGCGCGGCGAGGGTGTGGTCGATGGTGGCCAGCGTCGCGCCGATCAGGCGCTCGATGCGCGGATCGTGGGTCACCGCGAAGACGTGGGCGAGGGCGAGCAGGGCGAAGGCATGGTCGTAGAGGTCACGGCGATTGTCGACGACGGCGCCGTCCTGGGCGAGGCGATGGACCCAGCCGGGCCGTCCGTCCGGATGCCACCCGACGGCGGTGATGGTCTCGAGGGCGCGCACGGCTAGGGGAACGGCGTCGGCGGCGGGCACGAGGCCAAGAGCGGCGCCATGGGCGAAGGAATAGACCTGGCGCATGTGGGTGCGCAGGCGGAGCTCGGCATTGCGGTCGGGGCGGCCGGCGAGGGTCAGCTTCTCGAAGAAGAGGCCGGTGCCGGTATCGAAACCGGCCCGGCGCCAGACGGGGAAAGCATCCTCGCGCAGCCAGGCGACGTAGCGGCGGAAGGTGGCAAGAGCGGCTCCGGCTTCCGCCGACAGGTGGGCGATCGCCGCATGGGACGAGGCCGCAGGTGGGCGGCCGGTCGTTCCGTGATAGTCTTGGCCCATGCGCTTCATCATCAGACCCGCTTCCGCTGCACTCACCCTCGTTGTGGTCCTCGCCGCCGGCACGGCCCTCGCCGCCGGAAAGGGACCGCCGCCACCGCCGGAACCGGATCCGTTCGCCAAGGTCTGCGACGCTTTCGGGCCGGGCTACCAGCTCGTTCCCGGTACCTCGACCTGCATCAAGATTGGCGGCTATGTACGCAGCAGCGTGACCATCACGGACAAGCCCGCAGGGGGCGGTTTTGTTCCGGGAACCGGCGGTTCTTCCGGCAAGGCGCCGCCGCGCTAGGAGCCGGCCATTCCTCCGGCATGGTCAAGAAAGGGCTAAGCCGGAGCGCGATCGCGGCCCGGCTGACGTGGTCGCGGGGGTTTTGCGCTGCACAATCGTTTCCCGGCGTCATGCCCTTGACGGTCGCCGGCGCGTTTGGTGACGTACTGGTCCGGTGGATGGACCACCGGAACAGTTTCCAGGCCGATGCAGGAACGGATCGCCACGCGCCCGCGGGAGACATTGCATGACCGCCTGCCCGAGATGCGGCAGAGCATCCGCAAGCAGACCGTCAAGGATCTGATCGCGGACAAGCTCTCGTCGCTGATCGCGAGCGGCGTGCTTGCCGTCGGCGACGAATTGCCCGGCGAGCGCGAGCTGTCGGCGATCCTGTCGGTGAGCCGCGAGACGATCCGCGGCGCGATCCAGACGCTTGCCGGGCGCGGGCTGGTCGATGTCGCCCATGGCAGCCGCACGCGGGTCGCCCATGTCGACCTCGGCTCGCTGCAGAACGGGCTGACCAATGCCTCGACGATCAACCGCTACGACATCGAATCGGTGCATGGCGCGCGCCTGCTGGTCGAGCGCAACGTGGTCGCCGCGGCGGCGGAGCGGATCGACGCGGAGGCGCTGCGGGCGCTCGAGGAATCGCTCGCCGCGCAGGCGACGATGCTCGGCGACCCGGTGCAGTTCCTGATCGCCGACCGCGAGTTCCACGTCACCATCTACCGGGCGGCGGGGAACCGGCTGCTCGCCGACTTCGTCATCGACCTCTATACCTACCTGATGGAGTTCCGCCGCCAGGCCATGGCGCGGCCGGGCGCCATCGAGAAGAGCTTTGCCGACCACAAGGCGATCGTGGCGGCGCTCCATGCGCGCGACGTCGCGGCGGTGGTGGCCGCCTTCGACCGCCACATCGACCGCATCTACGCCACCACGCGGTCCATCCTCGAGCCGGCGGCGCGCGGGGAGAAACGTCCAGGACTTCAGAAACCCGCCCGAAGGGCGGCCCAACCGGAGGAAAGCCTATGAAGAGACGCACGTTCATCCACGCCCTTGCCGGCACGGCACTTGCCGTCGGCATGGGCCTCGCCGGCTCGACCCCGAGCCTGGCGGCGTCGAAGGAGATCGTCTACCTGACGCCCGGCCTCGACCTGCCGTTCTGGCGCTACCTGTCGAAGGGCGTCGAGAAGGTGGCGACCGACAACGGCTACACCTTCCAGGCGCTCGACTCGCATAATTCGGCGCAGACGCAGCTCCGCAACGCGCAGGACGCGATCGCCCGCGGGGTGGCCGGCATCGTCATCTCGCCGACCGATTCCTCGACCGCGCCGAGCGTGCTGCAGCTCGCCGAGAAGGCGAAGATCCCGGTCGTCGTCGCCGACATCGGGACCAATAGCGGCGAATACGTCTCCTTCATCATCTCGGACAATTTCGAGGGCGCCAAGGCGGTCGGCGCCGCGCTCGCCGCGGCGATGAAGGCCAAGGGCGTGCAGGACGGCTCGGTCGGCCTCATCACCATCTCGCAGGCGCGCAAGAACGGCCAGGCGCGCACTGCCGGCTTCCGCGAGGCGATGAAGGAGGCGGGCATCACCAAGGAGGCCGGCCTCCAGCAGATGCAGTCCTACACGGCCGACGAGACCTTCAAGTTCGTGCAGGACATGATCACCGCCAATCCCGACATGAAGGCGATCTGGATCCAGACCGACCAGCCGGCGATCGGGGCGCTCCGCGCCATCAAGGCGGCGCGCAAGGACGGCCAGATCCTGGTCGCGGCCTTCGACGGCATTCCGGAATTCGTCGACCTGTTGAAGTCCGGCCAGATCGTCGCCACCGGCATGCAGCAGCCCTACCTGATGGGCGAGAAGTCGGCCGGGGCGCTGGTCGACCACATCAACGGCAAGACGCCGGAGAAGGAAATCCTCGTGCCGATCCTCGGCGTCACCTCGGAAAACATCGAGCAGCTGCTGCCGACGGTGAAGGAGACGGTGTTCGCCAACGAGATGAAGTAGGCCGATCGGGGCTTGACGGCATCGGCCGGCCCGGCGACGAAAGCCGGGCCGGCATCTTCATGTGAAACCTTCGATGCGTGAACCGAAGAAGACAGAAATCGGCGAGGTCGTGCTCACCGCGCGGGGCGTCGAGAAGACCTTCGACCGCACCCGCGCGCTGGCGGGGGCGGAGCTGGAGCTGCGCGCCGGCGAGGTGCACGGGCTGCTCGGCGCCAATGGCGCAGGCAAGTCGACGCTGTCGAAGGTGATATCGGGCCACGTCACCCGCGACGCCGGCGAGGTGACCTACAAGGGGCGGGCGCTCAATTTCCGCTCGACGCGCGACGCGCTCGATGCCGGCATCGCCATCGTGATGCAGGAGACGACGCTGGCGCCGGACCTGACGGTGCTCGAGAACATCTTCCTGCCGGAGCTCGGGCGGCCGGGCCGGCTCTCCTACGGAGCGCTCCGCAAGCGCGCGGGCGAATTGCTGGCGAGCCTCGGCCACGAGCACGTATTGCGCCTCGACGACGAGGTGGCGCGCCTCTCCGCCGCGCAAAGGCAACTGGTCGAGATCGCCAAGGCGCTGGCGCTCGACGCCGACCTGATCATCTTCGACGAGCCGACGGCGTCGCTCTCGCCGAGCGAGGTCGAGCGGCTCTTCGACATCATGGCGCGGCTGCGCGCCTCCGGCCGGGCGCTGGTCTTCGTCTCGCATCGCCTGGAGGAGGTCTTCGCGATCACCGACCGGGTGACGATCATGCGCGAGGGTCGCACCGTCGTCGCCTCGCGCGACACGGCCTCGCTGAGCCAGGCCGAGCTGATCCGCCACATGGTCGGCCAGGAGCTCGGCGCGATCTATGCGACGCCGGCCGCGGCGCCGGAGAATGCCAAGCCGGTGGTGCTCGCGGTGGAAGGCCTGCGTGCGCCGCCCGAGGTGCGGAACGTCTCCTTCCAGGTGCGGAAGGGCGAGATCCTCGGGCTCGGCGGCCTCGTCGGCGCCGGGCGCTCGGAGGCGGCCGAGGCGATCTTCGGCCTCCGCCCGCGCGCCGGCGGCACGATCACGATGGAAGGCCGCGTCATCGATCCGAAGAAGCCCCACCAGGCGGTGAAGGCGGGCATCGGCTTCGTCGCCGAGGACCGGCGCGTGCAGAACATCGTGCCGGACCTGTCGGTGAAGGAGAACCTGCTGCTCGCCCATCTCGGTGCGCACCAGGGCTTCGGCCTCGCCTACCAGAGCCGCGAGAAGAAGATCGGCGAATTGCTCGACAGCCTCGGCCTGCCGGCGCATCGCCTCCTCGACGACAACATGCTGACCTTCTCCGGCGGCATGCAGCAGAAGATCATCATCGCGCGCTGGCTGCTCCTCGATCCCAAGGTGCTGCTCCTCGACGAGCCGACCAAGGGCGTCGACATCGGCACGCGCTCCTCGATCTATGCGCTCCTGCGCGACATCGCGGCGCGCGGCGTCGCGGTGGTGGTGATCTCGTCGGATTTCGAGGAGCTGCTCGGCATTTCCGAGCGCATCGTCGTGATCAGCGACGGCACGACCATCGCCGACCTGCCGAGCCGCCTCCTCGACGTCGAGAAGCTGACGCTGCTCGCGGCGCCGCGCACCTCGATGCGCCAGAACACCGAACTACTGCGGTCGCTCACCGCCGAGACCGGCGGGGCGGGCTTCTGGGCGCTGATCGATGGCGACCGGATGATCTGCCTCAACGTCGTGACGGCGGCGGAGGCGCCCGGGCCGGGCTTCGCGGCGGGCGAGGCGAAGGCGATCGGCGACACGGCGATCCCGGCGGCGCTCCAGCGGCGCGCGGCGGATTTCGTCACCGAGGCGGATGGCAGCCGGTCGACGCTGCTCGTCCCGATGAAGAGCCAGCGCGGACACGACCTCGGCTGGATCGGGCTCAGCGTGCCGGCAGGCGCCGGCGTGCCCGCGGCCGAGCCCATCCGGCAGCGGATCGAGACATTGAACAGGGCGGCAGCATGAGCCATACGACCAATCCCGGCGCGGCGACGGCGGAAGGGCCGCGGCAGACCTCGATCGTCGCGCGGCTCGGGCGGCGGCTCGAGATCCGCATGCTCGGCCTCGCCATCGTGCTCGCGGCGATCCTGTCGCTGCTCTCGCCCTATTTCCTGACGACGAGCAACCTCTTCAACATCCTCGACCAGTCGGTGGTCATCGGCATCGTCGCGGTCGGCATGACCTTCGTCATCCTGATCGGCGGCATCGACCTCTCGGTCGGCTCGGTGGCCGGGCTCGCCGGCGTCATCCTCGGCCTCGCGCTCCGCGAATTCCCGATCCCGGTCGCGATCTTCCTCGCGGTCGCGACCGGCGCCTTCGTCGGGCTGATCTCGGGCGTGCTCATCGCCTATTTCGGGCTCGCCGCCTTCGTCGTCACCCTCGGCGTCATGGCGATCGGGCGGAGCCTCTGCTACATCCTCTCCGGCCAGCAATCGATCTCCGACATTCCCGACTCCATCCAGGCGATCGTCTATACCGACGTGCTCGGCGTGCCGACCAACGTCATCTTCCTCGTCATCCTCTACCTCGTCGCCTGGGCCTACCTGACGCGCACCAAGGGCGGGCGGACGATCTACGCGATCGGCTCCAATGCCGAGGCGGCGCGGGCGGCGGGGCTCTCGGTGCTCTTCTATTCGGTGCTGCCCTATGTCGTGTCGGGGGCGCTGTCGGCGGTGGCGATCATCTTCTCGGTGGCGCAGATCCTGTCGGTCGATCCGCTCGCCGGGACGAGCTGGGAGCTCGACGCGATCGCGGCGGTGGTGATCGGCGGGGCGAGCCTCTTCGGCGGGCGCGGCACGATCATCGGCACGCTGATCGGCGTGCTCATCATGGTGATGATCCGCAACGGCCTGAACCTGATGAACGTGTCGCCCTACTGGCAGGGCTCGGCGATCGGCGGGATCATCATCCTCGCCCTGCTCGTCGAGCGCCTGATCAGCGCGCGGGCGAACCGGCGGTAGGGCGATCGCCAAAGGATTGTTTCCGCCCAGGCGATTAGTGTGCCTGTCATGCGCCCCTTCCACCGCTTTCGGCGGTCCCCCTCCCCCGCAAACGGGAACAGAGGCGCCGCTGGGCCCTCAATCCGGATCGGCGCCGTCCGGCGTCGGCAGGTTGTGGCTCTGCCACTGGTTCCGCGGGATCGGGTCGCCGACGGCGAACTGGAACGAGGCGACCTTCAAGTGGTCGGGCGTCAGGCCGCAGCGATAGCGGAGGCGCCGCCAGCCGGCATCGTTGTGGAAGGCGGCGCCGTCGGCGGTGAGCATGTTGCCGGCAAGCGTTGCCTCGGCCATGGCATAGGCGACGAGCCGATCGGGTTTCAGCGCCGCGTTCCACGCCTTCAACTGGGACAGGGCCTCGAGGTTGCAGAGCTGCTGCAGCCGTTCGTCGCCGGTGAGCCTCGCGAATTCCCGCCGCGCGGCGCGGTCGGCGGGGTCGGCGAGCGCGGTATCCGAAAAGAGATGCGACGCGGTGACCATGGCGGGCGCGGCGGGACGCGCGGGCGCGGCTGGCACGGGCGGCTCGGGTGGCGGCAGGTTGATGAGCTCGACGGGCACGCTGTCGTCCGGAACGGCGGGAAGGCGCGTCGCGTGGGCGACGAAGAGGAGGAGGATGGCGAGGAATCCGTGCAGCACGACTGAGGCGCCGGTGCCCCAGGCCATGGAGGCATGGCCCGCCGGAACCGGATCCTGGATGATGTACGGGCGGTCGGGGCGCATGGGAGTTCACGGATTGCCGTCAGCGGGCCGCAGATGACGGGAAGAGCTTGGCGATTTCCGGGCAAAGACTGGTTCTCGGCGCGGCCAGGCGGCATTATACGCGCGGTGCCCGTGGGGGCGCCCACAAAGCAGGATCGGGAGCGGAGAAATGGTCGCGATGCCATCGGAATCGGTGCGTCTGTTCGGCACGGAGGAGAAGGTCGAGCCGCCGGTGGTGCTGACGGCCGGCAAGCTGACGGCCGAGCTTGAAGCGGGGAACCTCCGCTACATCCGCTTCGACGGGGTCGAGCTTCTCCGCGCAGTGTCCTACATCGTGCGCGACAGGAACTGGGGCACCTATAATCCGGTGATCTCGAACCTGGAGGTCGAGGAGAAGCCGGACGGCTTCCGCGTCACCTACGATGCGGTGGCGAAGGACGCGACGCAGGAATTCCGCTACGCGGCGGAGATCGAGGGGACGAGCGCCGGGCGCCTCGTCTTCCGCGGCAGGGGCACCGCTGTCACCGATTTCATCACCAACCGTACCGGCTTCGTCGTGCTCCATCCGGTCGAGGGCGTCGCCGGCCACCCTGCCGGCATCGAGCATGTCGACGGCAGGATCGTCGAGACGTCGTTCCCCGACATCATCGACCCGGTGCAGCCGATGATGGAGCTTCGCGCCATCACCCACGAGGCGGCGCCGGGGATCAGCGTGACCTGCCGCATGGACGGCGACACGTTCGAGATGGAGGACCAGCGCAACTGGCTGGACGCCTCCTACAAGACCTATGTGCGGCCGCTGGCGCTGCCCTGGCCCTATACGCTCGCCAAGGGCACCGAGCTGACGCAGTCGGTGACGGTGACCGTGGCGGTGACCGGCGACGAACTGCCGCCCGCCGCGCGCGGCGCGCGGCTCGGCATCAATGGCAAGGAAGGCACGATCCCGCCGCTCGGCTTCGGCGTCGAGCCGGAACTCGCCGCGGCAACGATCGCGGCATCCGAGGCGCTGAAGCTGGCGGGGCCGCATCATGTCATCGTCCATGCCGATCCGCGGCGGGGCGACCTGAAGCAGACGCTCGTCGCCGGCATCGAGGCGGCGATCCGCGCCGGCGCCGAGCCGTGGCTGGAGCTGGTGGTGCTCGAGGTCGAGAAGTACGCCGGGGAAGTGGCGGCGGCGGGCCGGCTCAGCGCCGAGCTCGGCTCTCCCTTCACGACGGTGCTCGTGTCGCCGGCGCCGGACATGAAATGCACCCTGCCGGGGAGCGTCTGGCCGCCGGCGCCGCCGCTCGCGGAACTCTACGACGCGACGCGCAAAGCCTTTCCCTCGGCGCGGATCGGCGGCGGCATGTTCAGCTACTTCACCGAGCTCAACCGCAAGCGCCCGCCGGTGAAGCATCTCGACCTCGTCAGCTTCACCAATTCGGGCCTGGTGCATGCCGGCGACGACCGCTCGGCGACGGAGGGGCTGGAGACGCTGCCCTTCATCATCCGGAGCGCGGCCGCGATCGCCGGCGGCAAGCCGTTCCATGCCGGGCCGAGCGCGCTCGCCATGCGCGACAACCCTTACGGCGCGGCGCCGATGGAGAACCCGGACAACATCCGCCAGGCGATGAACCGCATGGACCCGCGCCAACGCGGGTTGCTCGGCGCCGGCTGGTATCTCGGCTATTTCGCCCACATGGTGCGCGGCGGCGCCTCGGCGGTAACGCTCGGCGGCGGCGTGGGCCCGTTCGGAATCGTCGCGGCGAAGCTCGACTATGCGCAGCCCTTCTTCGACGAGGCGGGCGGCGTCTATCCGGCCTATCACGTGTTCAAGGGCCTCGCGGAGCTCGCCGGCGCGCGGGCACTCGCGACCGCACCGGCGCCGGCGCGCGACATCCAGGCGGTGGCGGCGGAGAAGGCGGACGGCACCCGGGTGGTCTGGCTCGCCAACCTCACCGGCGAGGGGCGGAACGTGACCCTCGACCCGGCGGTGAAGAACGGGCGCATCTTCCTCCTCGACGCGGGCAGTTTCGTCGAGGCGGCGAAGGACAGGGACGCAGCAACCAACCTTGCGCGCCCGTTCAGCGGGGCGACGGTGAAGCTCGCGCCCTACGCCATCGCGAAGATCACGGGGACCTGAAAGGAACCGCGGGCGCCACGCTGCGTTTCCATTCCATCTCGTCTTTCCGCAAAGGAGACTGCCGATGGACTGGAATCGCGTCGAAGGAAACTGGAAGCAGATCAAGGGCAAGGTCAAGGAGCAGTGGGGCAAGCTCACCGACGACGACCTTGACGTGATCAACGGCAAGCAGCAGCAGCTCGAGGGCAAGATTCAGGAGCGCTACGGCTACGCCAAGGACAAGGCGAAACAGGAAGTCGATTCCTGGTATTCCCGCCAGCAATGGTAGTGCTCGCGCGGTGAAAAAGGGCCGGAGGCCGGAAGGTCTCCGGCCTTTGCTGTTCTTGGGGCGGGTTTCTTGTCCTGCAGCGCGGGCATGCTTTCACCCTGCGCGCGCCCCCTCCACCAGCTTCGCTGGTCCCCCTCCCCCGTAGACGGGCGAGCAACCGGTCGCGCCCTTCAGGCAAGGATTGTTTGGTGGCTGTCATGAATCCTGCATAAGATCGCCGTTTCCAACAGCGGGAGGCGACGATGACGGATATCGCAGATGCCGGTCGGGAGGAGACCTATCCGGGGGCCGGCGGATTGAACATTGCGTTTCGCTCGTGGCGGCCGGCGACCAGGCCGCGGGGCGTCGTGATCATCGTTCCGGGCTTCAATTCGCATAGCGGTTACTACCTGTGGGTAGCGAACCAACTGGTGGCGATGGATCTCGCGGTCTATGCGGTGGACCTGCGTGGGCGCGGCAAGTCGGACGGCGAGCGCTTCTACCTCGACACGTTCTCCGACTATCTCGCCGATGTGGACGGCGTCGCGAAGATCGCGCGTGAGCGGGAAGCGGGCCTGCCGGTCTTCATCCTCGGGCATAGCGCGGGTGGCGTGGTCGCATGCATCTACACGCTCGAGCACCAGGCCGCGCTCGCCGGGCTGATCTGCATGAGCTTCGCCTACCAGGTGCCGGCGCCGGACTTCGCCATCGCGGCGCTGAAGGGGCTCAGCCATCTCGCGCCGCATGCCCATGTGCTCCGCCTGAAGAACGAGGACTTCTCGCGCGATCCGGCGGCGGTGGCGGCGATGAATGCCGACCCGCTGATCGCGCATGAGACGCAGCCGACCAAGACGGTGGCGGAGTTGGCGCGCGCCGACGACCGGCTGAAGCGCGAGTTCCCGCGCTTCACGCTGCCGCTCCTCATCATGCACGGGACCGCCGACAAGGCGACGAGGCCGAGCGGGAGCCAGTATTTCTTCGACCATGCCGGGTCGACCGACAAGACGCTCAAGCTCTATGAGGGCCACTACCACGACATGCTGAACGACCTCGGCAAGGAGGTGGTGATGGCGGATATCGAGGCGTGGCTGAAGGCGCGGCTGGCTGCGGGGTAGGGGCGGGGCGGGTCTTGACCTCTCCCCACCGGGGAGAGGTTAGCGTCGCGCCCGTCACGCGCCCCCTCCACCATCCTTCGGATGGTCCCCCTCCCCCGTAAACGGGGGAGGATTACGCCCCGGCCGTGTTCGGGTCGCGCCAGGCGCGTTCGAATGGCAGGCGCCAGGCATGCGGCGCGACCAACTGGTGCACCGATTTCGGGCCCCAGGAGCCGGGCTGGTAGAGGCGCACCGGCGGCGGGTTCTCGAGGAGCGGGATGGAGATTTCCCAGAGCCGCTCGATGCCTTCCGCCGTGTTGAAGAGCGTGTGGTCGCCGCGCATGGCGTCGAGGATCAGGCGCTCGTAGGCCTCGAGCACGTCGCCGGCGCGGCCGGTATCGTGCATGGCGAATTGGAGGCTTAGCTTGTCGAGCTTCATGCCGGGGCCGGGTCGCTTGCCGTAGAAGGAGAGCGAGAGCTTGGAGGAATCCGCCAGGTCGAAGGTGAGGTGGTCGGGCCCTTGAGCGCCCACGCCGGAGCCCGGCGGGAACATCGATTTCGGCGGCTCGCGGAACGCGATCGAGATGATGCGCTGGCCCTCGGCCATGCGTTTTCCAGTGCGCAGGAAGAAGGGCACGCCGGCCCAGCGCCAGTTGTCGATCGAGCATTTCAGGGCGACGAAGGTCTCGGTATCGGATTCCGGGTCGACGCCTTCCTCGGAGCGGTAGCCGACATACTGGCCGCGGACGACGTTCTCGGGGCTCAGCGGCAGCATGGAGCGGAAGACCTTGTTCTTCTCCTCGCTGATCGGCTCGGGGGCGAGCGCGGTCGGCGGCTCCATCGCCATGAAGGCGAGGATCTGGAAGAGGTGGGTCACGACCATGTCGCGGAAGGCGCCGGTCTGCTCGTAGAAGGCGGAGCGCTTGCCGAGGCCGAGGGTCTCCGGCACGTCGATCTGGACATGGTCGATGAAGGTGCGGTTCCAGATCGGCTCGAAGAGGCCGTTGGCGAAGCGGAAGGCGAGGATGTTCTGCGCCGCCTCCTTGCCGAGGAAATGGTCGATGCGGAAGATCTGCTCCTCGGAGAAGACCTCGTGGAGGTGCTGGTTGAGGGCGACGGCGCTGGCGAGGTCGGTGCCGAAGGGCTTCTCCATGATGATGCGGCAATGGGCGACGAGGCCGGCCTCGGAGAGCATCTTCACGGCGGCGAGCGCGGCGTTGGGCGGGACGCTCAGGTAGTTGACCAGGCGGCACTCGCCGCCGATGGACGCCTCGGCCGCGTCCACCGCGGCCTTGAGCTTCGCCGGTCCGGCGGAGAGCGGGACGTAGTCGAGCTTGCCGGCGAAGGCGTCCCAATGGCCGGCGAGGTCGCCCTTGCGCAGCTCCGACTGCTCGACCGCGGTCCGGGCGATCTGGCGGAAGGTCGCGGCGTCGATGTCGTCCAGCGACACGCCGATGATGCGGCAATCGGGGATGAAGCCGGCGGAGAGGAGATGCAGGAGGCCGGGCAGGAGCTTGCGGCGCGCGAGGTCGCCGGTGGCGCCGAAAAGGACGACCACCTGCGGGTAGCGCGGCCCGATGCGTGAGGAATTGCGCGGCACCCTGTCCATTCCCGGCTCCCGTCGGCGATTTCCCGCAAGGGTAGCGGCAAGGCGTGACGGTAGTCCTAACGGCTTTCGGGCAGGGGAACGCAAGGGGCGTGCCGGGAATGGTTCGGCGAGGTCCGAGCAGTGGTCGGCCAGCGGCGCGCGCTGGGTGCGGTTCCCCCCTCACCCGGCGCTCCGCGCCGACCTCTCCCCACCGGGGAGAGGTGAAGGCCGCGCCCTTGATGCGCCCTCTCCACCGCCTTCGCTGGTCCCCCTCCCCCGCTTCGCAGGGGAGGAACTCTGCGTCGCCGTGGCGCCTACTCTTCCGGCTCGGTGGTGAAGAGGAGGGGATAGCCGGCTGCCTTGCCGGCGTCGGTGGCGCGGGTCGCCTTGGTCTCGGCGATGTCGCGGGCATAGACCGCGACGACGCAGACGCCCCGGCGATGGGCGGTAATCATGATCTTGTAGGCCTCGTCCTCGGAGGTGCGGAACTCGGCTTTCAGGACCTTCGCCACGAATTCGCGCGGGGTGAAGTCGTCGTTGACGAGGATGACCTTGTGAAGGCGCGGGCGGGCGACCTGCGTCTTCGCCTTCGGCTTCAGGAGGGTATCGGTCTCGCGCATGGCCTGGTTCCCGGCTTCCGGCTGCGGGCGGCGGGGGTTCTAGGGCAAACGGGGGCCGAGGGGAAGGGGCGACTACTTCACCTTCGCGCGCTCGATGGCCTCGCCGATCAGGCGGTGGGCCATGTCGACGTCGCCCCAGCCGAGGATCTTCACCCACTTGCCGGGCTCGAGGTCCTTGTAATGGGTGAAGAAGTGCTCGATCTGGCGGATGGTGATGTCGGGCAGGTCGGTATGGCGCCGGACGCCGTCGTAGCGCGCGGTCGCCTTCGCCGATGGGACGGCCACGATCTTCTCGTCCTGGCCGGCATTGTCCTCCATGAGGAGGACCCCGACGGGCCGGACGCCGATGACGGCGCCGGGCACGATGGCGCGGGTATTGGCGATGAGCACGTCGCAGGGATCGCCGTCGCCGGAAAGGGTGTGGGGGATGAAGCCGTAATTCCCCGGATAGCGCATGGGCGTGTAGAGGAAGCGGTCGACGAAGAGGGCGCCGGAGGCCTTGTCGAGCTCGTACTTGATCGGCTCACCGCCGATCGGCACCTCGACGATGACGTTCACGTCACGGGGCGGGTCGGAGCCGATGGGGATGGCGTCGATGCGCATGGCGTCTGCTTCGCGGCTGTCTCGGAGGCGCCATGTCTATCGCGGCGGCGGGCGCGGACCAAGCCCCGGCGTCTCGGGGCCCGGCGTCAGAACCAGGTGATGGCGTTCAGCCAGAAGGTGACGCTGGCGACGGCGAAGATGGTCGAGAGGGTGATCGTATTGGAGGCGAGGCCCTCGCCGTTCTTGAAGCGGTTGGCAACGAGGAAGGGGGTGACGCCGGTCGGGCAGGCGGCGGCGATGACGGTGACCTTGGTGGGCAGCTCGGGCAGGCCGGTAAGGCGGGCGAGGACCAGGACGAGGGCCGGCATGAGCGCGAGCTTGAGGGCGGCGAGGGCGAGGCCGGCCCAGGCATGGCCGCGGATGCCGTATTTGCGCAGGCTCATGCCGAGGGCGAAGAGGGCGACGGTGCTCGCCACGTCGGCGATGCGGCCGGCGAGATCGGCGACGAGGCCGGTGAGCGGGATGCCGGAGAGGCGCCACAGCGTGCCGAGGAAGAGGCCGATGATGGTCGGGTTGGCGACGAGGTTCTCGCCGATCGAGCGGAAGAGCGCGCCGCGGCTGGGGCCGATCGGGTTGACGCCGTCCTGGCGCTCGGCACGCACCATGAGGAAGGCGATGACGGTCATCATGACGGGCAATTGCACCGCGATGATCAGCGCCATCGGCACGGAGCCGTCATGGCCGAAGGCGGCGATGGCGAGCGGCAGGCCGACGAGGGTGGTGTTGCCGTAGCCGGCGGCGAGGCCGCCGACCAGGCCGCCGCGCGCGTCGCGGCCGAAGAAGCGGCGGATGACGAAGGTGCCCGCCGCCCAGGAAAGGGCGAAGGCCGCGAAGAAGGCGAGCCAGAGCCGCCAGGCCGAGATGCCGGCGAGATCGGCATTGGCCATGATGCGGAAGATGAGCACCGGAATCGCGATCACGAAGACGAATTCCGACAATGCGTCGCTGGCGGCGGCGCCGAGGATCTTCGTCCAGGCGGCGGCATAGCCGAGGCCGACCAGCCCGAAGACGGGAATGACGATGGTGAGGATCTGGTCCATCCGGTTCCGGTCGGCGGGCGGGCAGGGCGGTTCGGCTTGTCGCTCTAGGTCCGCCTCTTATCCCAGACCTCCGGGTTGAGGAAGCCGGCGGGCTTCGCGCCGGCAAAGACGGCAAGGGCGATGTCGGCCGAGGAGGTGGCGAGGATGCGGGCGGCGTCGACGGTGTTGCCGGCGGTGTGCGGGGAGAGGACGATGTTCTTCGCCGTGAGGATCGGCGCATCGGCGGGCGGCGGCTCGGTCTCGAAGACGTCGAGGGCGGCGCCGGCGATGCGGCCACTATTCAGCGCCTCGACCAGCGCCGTCTCATCGACGAGGGGGCCGCGGGCGGCATTGACGAGAACCGCGGTCGGCTTCATGGCGGCAAGCTCGGGCGCGCCGATGACGTGGCGGGTAGCCGGGATCAGGGGCAGGTGGAGCGAGACCACGTCGGCCTGGCGGAGGAGGTCGGGGAGGCCGTCGACCTTCTCGCCGCCGCGCTCGCGCACCTGCTCGGCGGTGAGGGCGGGGTCATAGGCGAGCACCTTCATGCGGAAGCCGGCGGCGCAGATGCGGGCGACGCGGGCGCCGATGGAGCCGATGCCGAGGAGCCCGAGAGTGCGGCCGAGAAGCTGCTCGTATTGCAGGTTCCAGCGGGCGGCGTAATTGCCCGAGGCGACGAGATTGTGGACCTTCGGCACCTGGCGGATGGCGGCGAGCATCATCGTCACCGCAGCCTCGGCGACGGCGTCGGCATTGCCGCCGGGGACGCTCGCCACGACGATGCCCCGCTCGGTGGCCGCGCGGATGTCGATGTTGTCGACGCCGGCGCCGTGCTTGGCGATGACGCGGAGGCGCGGAGACGCGTCCACGAGCGCGGCATCGACGCCGAGGTTGCGCACGATCACCGCATCGGCGGCGGCGAAGGATTCGCGCTTGCGCGCGTCGTCGAATTTCGCCGGCGCATCGACGGTGAAATGTCCGGCGAGGCGGTCGATCCCGTCCTGATGGATGGGATGGGGAATGAGGATGCGCGGGAGGGACATGGCTCGATCGGCGGTCAGGGTTGGATCGCCGGTTCGTGCCGGCGGGCGAGTCGTGCTAGGCGGAAGGAAACCGGAGAAGAACGATGCCCCATGTCACTGCCGAATATTCGCAGAACCTCGCCGACAATGTCGACATCCGGCAGCTCATCCAGGAACTGCATGAGACGATGATCGGGACCGGCCTCTTCGAGGTCGCGACGATCCGCACGCGGGCGGAGCCGCGCGCGATCTATATCGTCGCCGACGGACGGCCGGAGAACGTGTTTCTGCAGGTGATCGCGCGCATCCGGCCGGGACGGAGCGTCGAGGACCGGAAGCGCGTCGGCGAGGCGCTGCTCACGACCTGCAAGCGGGCGCTCGCGGCGCTGCCGCGGGTCGCCATCGGCGTCGAGATCCACGAGCTCGATCCGGAGATGCTGTTCCGCCACATGACGGTGTGAGGGCTGCGCGCTCATTGCCATGTCTGGAGATTGAGCGCCCCCTCCACCGGCTTCGCCGGTCCCCCTCCCCCGCTTCGCAGGGGAGGAACCGCGCTGCACCGCCTGCGTATGCTGTGGAGCAGGCGGCGTCGACGGCCCGCAACCCAGCCCACCGCGCTTCGCGCGGTACCCCCTCCCCGTGCCGGGGAGGGATGGGCGCCGTTCACGAAGGTGAGGCGTAAAACGCGGCACGTCTCGTACCTAATGCCGGCTCTTGCCGCGGATCTGCGAGAGCGTGGCGCCGGTCGAGATCGCCTCCTTGTCCATCATCACCTCGATGAGGGCGGGCTTGCCGGAGGCGACAGCGCGCTCGAAGGCGGGGGCGAACTCCTCCGTCGCGTTGACCGTCTCGCCGTGGGCGCCATAGGCGCGGGCAAGGGCGGCGAAATCCGGGTCGACGAGATCGGTGGCGATGGCGCGGCCGGGATATTCGCGCTCCTGGTGCATGCGGATGGTGCCGTGAACGTGGTTGTTCACGACGATGACGATGACGTTCGCGCCATATTGAACGGCGGTCGCCATTTCCTGGCTGGTGAGCTGGAAGCAGCCATTGCCGGCAAAGGCGATGACGGTGCGCTCGGGATGGAGGAGCTTCGCCGCGATCGCCGCCGGCAGGCCGTAGCCCATGGTGCCGGAGAGGGGAGCGAGCTGGGTATTGTAGCGGCGGAAGCGGAAGTAGCGGTGGACCCAGCCGCTGTAGTTGCCGGCGCCGTTGGTGATGATCGAATCGTCGGGAATGCGGGCGCGCAGCCAGGTGACGATCTCGCCGAGCTGGACCGGGCCGACATTGGCCTTCGGCGTCGACCAGGCCTCGTAGGAGGCGCGGGCGGCACGGGTCTCGGCGGCCCAGGTTATGGCGTGATGCGGCGGCTGGATGCCCTCGAGCGCCTGGACGAAGGCAGTGGGGCTGGCATTGATCGCGAGCGTCGGGCGATAGACGCGGCCGAGCTCCTCGGCGCCGGGATGGACGTGGACGAAGGTGCGGCCGGGCTCGGGGATGCCGATGAGGCTGTAGCCGGACGAGGCCATCTCGCTCATGCGGCCGCCGACGAGGATGAGGAGGTCCGCCTCCTTCACCCGCCTGGCGAGGTCCGGATTGATGCCGATGCCGACGTCGCCGGCATAGTTCGGATGGTCATGGTCGAAGAGCATCTGGCGGCGGAACGAGCAGCCGACCGGGAGGTCGAAGCGCTCGGCGAAGCGCTGCATCCCGGCAAAGGCCGCCTCGCTCCAGCGCGAGCCGCCCAGGATGACGAAGGGATTCTTCGCGGCCCAGAGCAGCTTCTGGAGCTGGGCCATCTGGGTGAGGCCGGGATGGGTCTCGACCTGCGTCCAGAGCTCGGCATCCTGCACTTCCGCCGTCTCGCGGAGCATGTCCTCGGGCAGCGAGAGGACGGCGGGGCCGGGCCGGCCGCCGGTCGCCGAATGCATGGTGCGCGAAAAGATCTCCGGGATGCGGCCAGCGTCCTCGATCTCCTCGACCGACTTCGCGACCTCGCTGAAGAACTTGCGGAAGTCGACCTCCTGGAAGGCCTCGCGGCCGAGCATGCCGCGGCCGACCTGGCCGAGCATGAGGAGCATCGGGGTCGAATCCTGGCGGCCGACATGGAGGCCGGCGGAGGCGTTGGTGGCGCCGGGCCCGCGGGTCGCCATGACGATGCCCGGGCGGCCGGTGAGCTTGCCCCAGGCCTCGGCCATCATGGCGGCGCCGCCTTCCTGGCGGGCGACGGTGACCTTGATCGGCGTGTCGTAGAGCGCGTCGAGGAGGGCGAGATAGGATTCGCCGGGCACGCAGAAGACGCGCTCGATCCCGTTGGCGACCAGGGCATCGGCGAGCAGTTGTCCGCCCGTCCGCTTCTTCTTCTCGTTCTGTTCGGTCACGGCATGTCTCCGGCGGGATCGGCTGGGGGCTCGGGCGGGCTGTCGGGTCCCTCGAAGACGCGCCAGCGGGCGTTCTGGATGTGGCGGCGCATGGCGCCGCGGGCGGCGTCGCGGTCGCCGGCGGCGATGGCCTCGAAGATGGCGACGTGCTCGCCCTGGACGAGGAGCATGTGCTCGCGCGGCCGCGTCAGGGTGAGGTTGCGGGCGAGGTTGACGGCGAATTCGAGAGGCCGGCGCATCGACTGCATCACGGCCTCGAAGAACTCGTTGCCCGAGGCACGGGTGACGGCGAGGTGGAAGTCGAGATCGGCATCCATGCCGGCGACGCCCTGGTTGATGGCGCCCTGCATGCCGTCGAGGGCTTCCTTCATCACCGCGAGCACGGCGTCGCTCCGGTTCTGCGCGGCATAGTAGGCGGCATCGCCTTCCAGGCTCATGCGGAACTCGTAGCAGCGGCGGACCTGGGCGAGGCTGGTGAGCGGGCCGAAGCCGACCGGGGGCGGCGTGTCGTCCGGCGGGGCGCGGCGCTGGACATAGCTGCCGGAGCCCTTGCGCGAGGTGATGAAGCCCATGGTCCGGAGGCGCGACAGGGCCTCGCGGATGACCGGACGCGAGACGCCGAAACGGGTGGCGAGCTCGGCTTCGGCGGGCAGGCGGCTGCCCTCGAGGAACTCGCCCTGCTCGATCAGCGCGGCCATGCGCTGCGACAAGCGGTCGCCGAGGCGCGGCGCCGGGCCGGCGGCGACGCTTCCGGATTCTCCGGCGGGGGCTCCGTCACTGCCAAGCTGTCTTACAGATTGTCCCTGCATCCCGGATTTCCGGTTGTCTTGTACGGAAAACACTACGATTTTGGGATTTTAGCGCGATTCCGGACGCGCGTGAACGCAAAATCAGATTGACAGCTTTACCGAATTCTCTAGGTTCAATCCAGAAGGAAACGCCAAGCCGTCAAATTTCTTTGGCGGCCGAGGCGTCAGGAGCCGGGGCCTGTCAGGCTCTCCGACGGCTTCCGGCTCGCATGAGCGGAGGCCATCTTTCGGGGGCACGGGATCGGTCGGTTCGCCTGGGGGAGGCGGACCGGTCGGGCGGGAGCCGGCATTGGGAGGAGACGTCTTGATGGATGCGCGCCGCGCACCCTCCGGTAATTCGCATCCGGTGCCGCCGGCCACGCGCCAGGCCGGGGAGAAGCTGCTCCGCGTGTCGGGCATCTCCAAGCATTTTGGCGGCACGCAGGCGCTGAACAAGGTCGGCATGGAGGTCAATGCCGGCGAGATCGTCGCGCTGCTCGGGGAGAACGGCGCCGGCAAGTCGACGCTGATCAAGATCCTCGCCAGCGTCTATTCGCTCGACGAGGGCGAGGTGACCTATCGCGGCGCCGACGCGACGCGCAACCTGCGCCGGCTGCCCATCGCCTTCATCCACCAGGACCTCGGCCTCCTCGACTGGATGACGGTCGCCGAGAACATCTGCATGACGCTCGGCTATCCGCGGAAGCTCGGCATGGTCGACTGGAACGCGGCGCGCGCGGTGGCGGCGAATGCGCTCAACCAGCTCGGCGCCGACATCGACCCGGACGTGCGCGTGCAGAGCCTCAGCCGCACCGAGAAGTCCCTCGTCGCGATCGCCCGCGCGCTCGCCACCGATGCCGAGATCCTCGTCCTCGACGAGCCGACCGCGAGCCTGCCCGCCGACGAGGTGGCGCGGCTGTTCACCGCGCTGAAGCGGCTGAAGCAACGCGGCGTCGGCATGGTCTATGTCTCGCACCGGCTCGACGAGGTATTCGAGATCGCCGACCGCATGGTGGTGCTCCGCGACGGCAAGGTCGCCGGCGAGCGCGAGGTGGCCAAGACGACGCCGGAGGAGGTGATCCTGCTCATCGTCGGGCGCGAGCCGTCGCAGGTCTTCCGGCGGCCGAAGGATCGCGACGGCAAGCCGCTCCTGGTGCTTGAGGGAGTGTGCGTCGAGAATGTCGGTCCGGTCGACGCCGAGATCCATGCCGGCGAGGTCGTCGGGCTGGTCGGGCTCCGCGGCGCGGGACAGGAAGTCATCGGCCGCGCGCTTTTCGGCCTCCACCCGATCGATGCCGGCCGCGCCAGCATCGGCAACGAGCCGCTCAACGTCTCGTCGCCGCGCCAGGCCATGGCGGCGGGCGTCAATCTCGTCTGCGCCGACCGCGTCGGCGAGTCGGTGATGCCGAACCTGTCGGTGCGCGAGAATGCCTTCATCAATCCGCTGGCCGCCCGGAAGGGCCTGTTCTCCTACCTCGCGCCGGGCCGGGAGAGCCGTGCCGCGCGCGAACTCGGCCAGCAGGTCGGCCTCAGGCCCAACGACCCCGGGCTCGCGATCGAGCTCCTTTCCGGCGGCAACCAGCAGAAGGTCGTCGTCGGCCGCTGGCTGCACCTGAAGAGCAAGATCTACATCTTCGAGGATCCGACCGCGGGCGTCGACGTCGGCGCCAAGGCGGAGATCTACCGGCTCTTCGACGTCGCGCTCCAGGCGGGCGCGGCCATCCTCATCGTCTCCACCGACTTCGAGGAGATCGCCAAGGTCTGCCACCGGGCGCTGGTCTTCGACCGCGGCCGGGTCGTCGCCGAACTCGGCGCGGCGGACCTTTCGGTGGAGAACCTGCTCGCCTCGGCCTCGGCCCGGGTGGGCGTCACGACAAATCGGGCCGACGCGTCCAAGACGGGCAACGACATCCATGCAGTCCATTAAATCCAACGCGCTCGAGCCGACCCGCTCGGAAATGGCCGGCCTCTCGACGGGCCAGAGGATCATCCGGCTGCTGCCGGTCTACGGCCTGCCGATATTGACGGTCGCGCTGATCATCTTCTTCTCGCTGCTCCTGCCGCAGACCTTCCCGACCTACCTCAACTTCCGCTCGATCCTCGCCGACAAGGCGATCGTCGCGCTCCTGTCGCTGGCGGCGACGATCCCGATGATGGCCGGCCGCATCGACCTCACCGTCGGCTTCGGCATCGTCATGTGGCACATCCTCGCCATCGGGCTGATCGTGAAGTTCGGCGTGCCCTGGCCGCTGGCGATCCTGATCGTGCTCGCGGCCGCGGCGCTGGTCGGCCTGTTCAACGGCATCCTCGTCGAGGTGGCGCAGATCGATTCCTTCATCGCCACGCTCGGCACCGGCACGATCCTCTACGCGCTTGCGCTCTGGTTCACCGACGGCCGGCAGATCATCGGGCCGCTGCCGCCGGCCTTCATCGCCCTGAACACGACGACCATACTCGGCATCCCGATCCCGGCGATCTACGTCGTGGTGCTCGCCGTGATCCTCTGGATCATGAGCGACCGGCTGCCGATCGGGCGGCACGTCTATGCGATCGGCGCCAACGAGAAGGCGGCGGCGCTGAACGGCATCCCGGTCCGCAGCTACGTCATCGGCGTCTTCATCGTCTCGGGACTGATCGCCGGCTTCGCCGGCTGCATCCTCGCGGCGAAGCTGCGCATCGGGCAGGCCAATGTCGGCCTCGACTACCTGCTGCCGGCGCTGGTCGGCGCCTTCCTCGGCTCGACCACGATCAAGCCGGGCCGCGTCAATGTCTGGGGCACGATGTTCGGCGTGCTGATCCTCGCCGTCGGCATTTCGGGCATCCAGCAGCTCGGCGGCGCCTTCTTCGTCGAGCCGCTCTTCAACGGAACGACGCTCGTCATCTCGATCGCGCTCGCCGCCTTCGCGCAGCGGCGCCGTGCCATCGCCAAACCCAACCGGACAGTGGAGCCGGCCCAGCCCAGCGCCAGCGCCAATCCATTGCCTGGTAGGTAAACCCCGGGGCGGCCGGGTGGGTGGCCGCCTGCAACGAACTGCCGGCAAAGCCGGCCTGGCGGGTCCGGAGATCCGCCGGAATCCCAAAACGGAGGAAAGACCAATGCGTAGACTGAACATGATGGCGGGAGCCCTGCTGGCTTCCGTCGCGATCGCCGGTCTGTCGACGGCGGCGCGCGCCGACGATCCGCTCGCGGCGGCCAAGGAATACATCGCCAAGGTCACCGCCCCGGTCTCCGAGTGGCAGGGCCCGACGACCGGTCCGAAGGCGCAGGGCAAGAAGCTCGTCGTCTATGTCTCGACCGACCAGCGCAACGGCGGCGCCCAGGGCGTCGGCGACGGCGCGGCGGAAGCGGCCAAGGCGCTCGGCTGGGACTTCCGCGTGCTCGACGGGCAGGGCTCGGTCCCCGGCCGCACCTCGGCCATGACCCAGGCGATCGCGCTGAAGCCGGACGGCATCATCCTCGGCAGCCCCGACGCGGTCGAGCAGGCCCCGACCATCGAGGCCGCCGTCGCCCAGGGCATCAAGGTGGTGGCGTGGCACTCGGGCCCGGCGCCGGGCAAGATCGAAGGCTCGCCGATCTTCACCAACATCACGACCGACCCGCAGGAAGTGGCCAAGGCGGCCGGCCTCTACGCCGTGGTCGATTCGGGCGGCAAGGCCAACGTCATCCTCTTCACCGATTCGATCTATTCGATCGCGACGGCGAAGACCAATGGCGAGAAGGCGGCCGTCGAGAGCGTCCCCGGCAACAAGGTGCTCTCGGTCGAGGATACGCCGATCGGCGACCTCTCCAACCGCATGGGCCAGCTGACCACGTCGCTTCTCTCCAAGTACGGCGACCAGTGGACCTATTCGATCGCGGTGAACGACCTCTACTTCGACTTCTCGGCGCCGGCGCTGACCTCGGCCGGCATCGACCCGGCCAAGGGCTATCCGCGCCAGATCTCGGCGGGTGACGGCTCGGTGCCTGCGTTCCAGCGCATCCGCGACGGGCAGTACCAGATCGCCACCGTCGCCGAGCCGCTGAACCAGCAGGGCTGGCAGACGATCGACGAGCTGAACCGCGCCTTCGCCGGCGAGGAGCCGAGCGGCTTCGTCCAGCCTCCGCACCTGTTCACCAAGGACAACATCAACCAGGACGGCGGCGACAAGAACATCTTCGACCCGGGCAACGGGTATCGCGACCACTACAAGAAGATCTGGGGCGTGCAGTAGTCCTGCCGCACCCGGCGTCACGATAGTCTCGGGCGGCGCACGCGCCGCCCGCCTTTCCTGAAAGACCACGCCGCCGACCCGGTCGCCGGGCTCCGCGACGGCACCGAACCCGGACCAATCCTCTCGCTTCCAGCGAGGCCGGCCGCCGATGACGGCGCCCCGCCGAAGCCGAACCCCACGCGCTGACCCGTCCGCCACGACCGAACAAGGGAGTTTTACCGCCATGGCCCTGCCAAAGCCCGAATACGCCACCAAGAACATGAAGCTCGTCGGATACAGCGACCAGGACGGCCGCTGCGACGGCGTGCAGATCATGGTGCACCGGGGCTATGCCTATATCGGGCACATCTTCTCGAAGGGCTTCACGGTGGTCGACGTGCGCGACCCGAAGAAGCCGAAGGTGGTGAAGTACGTCGCGGCGCCCCACAACACCTGGACGCTGCACCTGCAGGCGCACGACGACCTCCTGCTCGTCGTCCACAACAAGGACATGTTCGCCCAGCCCGAGATGGCGGACGAGAAGAACTACTACAAGGGCTCCGTCGACGGGCACGCGCATGACGACCATTCCAAGCGCGACTGGTCGGCGGGCCTGGCGGTCTACGACATCTCGAAGCCCGACGATCCGAAGCAGATCGGCTTCATGCCGGTCGAGGGCACCGGCCTCCACCGCATCTGGTACGTCGGCGGGCGCTGGGCCTATGCCTCGGCGCTGCTCGACGGCTTTACCGACTACCAGTTCATCACGATCGACATGAAGGACCCTAAGAAGCCGGTGATGACCGGGCGCTATGCGCTGCCCGGCATGAACGCGGCGGCGGGCGAGAAGCCGAACTGGCCGACCAAGAACGGCCGCTACGGGCTGCACCACCCGATCGTGCAGGACGACGTCGCCTATTGCTCCTGGCGCGACGCGTGCCTGGTGGTGCTCGACGTGAAGGACAAGGCGAATCCCAAGCTGCTCACCCACAAGATGTGGGCGCCGCCCTTCGGCGGCGGCACGCATAATGCCCTGCCGCTGAAGGAGAGGGGGCTGCTGATCGTCGTCGACGAGACGGTGCTCGACGACCAGGAGGACGGGTTCAAGCCGATCTGGGTGTTCGACAACCACGTCAAGTCGAACCCGATCTCGATCTCGACCTTCCCCGAACCGTCCGACAAGGACTATCTCCATGTCGGCGGGCATTTCGGGCCGCACAACGTCTACGAGAACCGGCCGGAAGGCTTCTACAGCGAGGAGATCATCTTCGCGACCTACCAGAATGCGGGCCTTCGCGTGTACGACATCAAGGACCAGTTCCGGCCGAAGGAGATCGCGGCCTTCGTGCCGCCGCCGCCGGCCAAGTGGGTCGACCCGCGCCCGAACCGCCCGATCGTGCTGCATTCGGCCGACGTCTTCGTCGACAAGAACGCGCTCTGCTACGTGACCGATTTCTCGGCGGGCCTCTATATCGTCGAATACAAGGGCTGACGCTTCCGGACCTCACGTCCGGGCGGGCGAAATTGGCGGGCGCGGCGGATCAGGCCGCGCCCGTTGAACTGGCAAGCGAGGCAGGCATGGATCAAGCGAGCAACGGGGCGCCGGTGAAGATGTGGCGCGGGGTGCCGGTCCCGGTCCTGGCGCTGACCATGTGCGCCTTCTGCATCGGGACGGCGGAGTTCGTGGTGATGGGGCTCTTGCCCGACATCGCGCGCGACCTTTCCGTCTCGATCCCGCTCGCCGGGCAGCTGGTGACCGCCTATGCGATCGGCGTCGTCATCGGGGCGCCGATCTTCTCGCTGGCGACGGGCAGGATGCGGCGGAAGAACGTCATCCTCCTGATGGTCGGCATCTTCATCCTCGGCAACCTCCTGTCGGCGATCTCCCCGAGCTATTTCCTGCTCATGACCTCGCGGGTGATCGCCGCCTTCGCGCATGGCACGATGTTCGGCGTCGGCGCGATCGTGGCTGCGAGCATGGTGCCGCCCAACAAGCAGGCGAGCGCCATCGGGCTGATGTTCCTCGGGCTGACCCTCGCCAATATCCTCGGCGTGCCGCTCGGCACGCTGGTCGGGCAGGAATTCGGCTGGCGCGCGACCTTCGGCGTCATCACGGCGCTCGGGCTGATCGCGCTGGTGCCGGTATGGACGCTGGTGCCGGACATCTCGCTGCCGCCGTCGAAGGGCTTCGGCCACGAGCTCTCGGTGCTGCGGCGGCCATCGGTGCTGCTGCCGATCGCGACGACGGTCTTCGCCTCGGCGAGCATCTTCGCGCTCTTCACCTATATCGTGCCGATCCTGCAGGACGTGACCGGCTTCAGCCCACGCGACGTCACGCTGATCCTCTTCATGATCGGCGTCGGCCTGACGGTCGGCATCACGCTCGGCGGCAGGTTCTCCGACCACGGCGCCATGCGGGCGATGATCACCATGCTGGCGGCGATCGCGATCCTGCAACTGCTCGTGCCGGTGGTCGTCGGGTCTGCGGTGCCGATGCTCGTCGTCATCTTCCTCTGGGCGATGGCCTCGTTCGGCACCGTGCCGGGCCTGCAGTCGCGGGTGGTCGACAAGGCGCGCGACGCGCCGAACCTTGCCTCGACGCTCAACATTGCCGGGTTCAACCTCGGCAATGCGCTCGGCGCCTTCCTCGGCGGCATGGTGATCGATCTCGGCTTCGGGCTGACGCGGGTGCCGTTCGCCGGCGTCCTGCTCGCGGCGATCGCGCTCCTCACGGCCATCGTCGGCGCGCGCAGCGACCGCGCCTGAGGTTGCGGAAGCCCGCGGCAGGGCGCAATAGATGCCGCAGGATGCCTGATTTTTCCCCGCAAGGTGGTGCATGATCGTGACCCCGTACAAGTACCAGCGCTTCCAGTGGGACGACGCCCTTCTCCTCGGCGAGCAGCTCAGCGACGAGGAGCGGCTGATCCGCGATACGGCGCGCGACTATGCCGAGGAGAAACTGGCGCCGCGCGTGCAGGAGGCCTACGAGCGCGAGGAGACCGATCCCGGCATCTTCCGCGAGATGGGCGAGCTCGGCCTCCTCGGCGTGACCCTGCCGGAGGAATACGGCTGCGCCGCCGCGTCCTACGTCGCCTACGGGCTGGTGGCGCGCGAGGTGGAGCGGATCGATTCCGGCTTCCGCTCGATGATGAGCGTGCAATCGTCGCTGGTCATGTTCCCGATATACGAATACGGGAGCGAGGAGCAGCGGAAGAGATACCTGCCGAAGCTCGCGAGCGGCGAATGGATCGGCGCCTTCGGGCTGACCGAGCCGGGCGCCGGCTCCGATCCGGACGGGATGCTGACCCGGGCCGAGAAGATCGATGGCGGCTATCGCCTGACCGGCTCGAAGACCTGGATCTCGAACGCGCCGATCGCCGACGTCTTCGTCGTCTGGGCGAAATCGGCGGCCGATGGCGGGGCGATCCGCGGCTTCATCCTCGAGAAGGGGATGAAGGGGCTGACCGCGCCGAAGATCCGGAACAAGCTGTCGCTCCGCGCCTCGGTCACCGGCGAGGTGGTGATGGACGGGGTCGAGGTGCCGGAGACGGCGCTGCTTCCGAACGTGTCGGGCCTGAAGGGGCCTTTCGGCTGTCTCAACCGGGCGCGCTACGGCATTGCGTGGGGGACGATGGGAGCGGCCGAGGCCTGCTTCCACGCGGCGCGGCAATATGTGCTCGACCGCAAGCAGTTCGGCCGGCCGCTGGCGGCGACGCAGCTGGTGCAGAAGAAGCTCGCCGACATGGAGACCGAGATCACCCTCGGCCTGCAGGCGGCGCTTCGCGTCGGGCGCCTCTTCGACGAGCACAAGCTCGCCCCGGAAATGATCTCGCTGATCAAGCGCAACAATTGCGGCAAGGCGCTCGACGTGGCGCGCGCCGCCCGCGACATGCTCGGCGGCAACGGCATATCGGGCGAGTTCCCGGTCATCCGCCACATGATCAACCTCGAGACGGTGAACACCTACGAGGGGACGCACGACATCCACGCGCTGATCCTCGGCCGGGCGATCACCGGCATCGCGGCGTTCTGAAATGAGCGCCGCGACATCCGGGCCGCTCGCCGGGGTGAGGGTGCTGGAGCTCGCGCGCATCCTCGCGGGGCCGTGGGCCGGGCAATTGCTCGCCGACCTCGGCGCGACGGTCATCAAGGTCGAGCGGCCGGGCGCCGGCGACGACACGCGCGGCTGGGGGCCGCCCTTCGTGGCGGGGCCAGGACCGAAGACCGCCGCCTATTTCCATTCGACCAACCGGGGGAAGCACTCGGTCACCGCCGATTTCGAGCGCGCCGAGGACCGCGACCTGGTGCGGAAGCTCGCCGGCGAGGCCGACGCGGTGATCGAGAACTACAAGGTCGGCGGGCTGAAGAAATACGGGCTCGACTATCGGAGCCTCGCCGCTGTCAATCCGGGCATCGTCTATTGCTCGATCACCGGCTTCGGGCAGGACGGGCCCTATGCGGCGCGAGCGGGCTACGACTTCATCATCCAGGGGCTCGGCGGGCTGATGTCGCTGACCGGCGATCCCGGCGGCGAGCCGCAGAAGGTCGGCGTCGCCTTCGCCGACATCTTCACCGGGCTCTATGCGGCGAACGCCATCCAGGCGGCGCTGATCGCGCGTGGGCAAACGGGGCGCGGCAGCTTCATCGACATGGCGCTCCTCGACACGGAGGTCGCGGTGCTCGCCAACCAGGCGCTGAACTACCTCGCCTCGGGCAAGGCGCCGACGCGGCTCGGCAATGCCCATCCGAACATCGTGCCCTACCAGGTGTTCCGGACGAAGGACCGCGACGTGATCGTCGCCTGCGGCAATGACGCGCAGTTCCGCCGGATCTGCGAGATCATCGGGCGGGCCGACCTCGCCGATGACGCGCGCTTCGCCTCCAATGCCGGGCGCGTGGCGGGCCGGGCCGAGCTGGTGCCCGTACTGGCGGCGGCCTTCGCGCGGATGGACTCCGCAACGCTTCTCGATGCCCTCGAGGATGCCGGGGTGCCGGCCGGGCCGATCAATCCGCTCGACGCGGTATTCGACGATCCGCAGGTTACGCATCGCGGGATGCGGCGCGAGGCCGTGCGCGCCGACGGATCGCGGGTGCCGACGGTGCGCTCGCCGATCGTGATGGATGGACGGGCGGTGGTGTCGGAACGCGCGAGCCCGGCGCTCGGCGACGCGGACGATGCGGTACGCGCGGCGGTGAAGCGCGGCGGGAGCGGGTGGGACGCGACGTAGGGTCGCCGCCCGGGGTGCCCGGGGCCCTGGCGGGTTGAGAATTGCCTTGCCGGTGGGCATATACGGGATGGCGGCGGCCTCGCCGCCGAAGGAACGATCTTGTCCGACCGCAAGGACATCCACAATTCGGACGTGCCGGTCCTCTGCCGGAGCTGCGAGGCGCGGCACAAGGGCATATGCGGGGCGCTCGAGCCGACGGAACTCACCGAACTCGCGCGCCACACCCATGTCTCGCGCTTCGAGACCGGCCGCGAGCTGATCGGCGAAGGCACGCCGGTCGAGACCTATGGCAACATGATGCGCGGCGTGGTGAAGCTCACCAAGGGCCTGGAGGACGGGCGGCGCCAGGTGGTCGGCCTGCAATTCGCGCCGGATTTCGTCGGGCGGCTCTTCGCCGAGGAGAGCCAGGTGACGGCGGAGGCGGCCTCCGATGTCGATCTCTGCCGGGTGCCGAAGGCGGCGCTCGAAAAGCTGATCGCGGACAATCCCGGGCTCGAGCGGCGGCTCCTCCTGCAGACGCTCCGCGAGCTGGACGAGGCGCGCGACTGGATGATGACCCTCGGCCAGAAGACGGCGGCCGAGAAGGTGGCGAGCTTCCTCCACCTGATCGCAACGCATATCGATCCGTCAGCGCGGGGCGAGGGCCGGGCGGCGGCCTTCGACCTGCCGCTGTCGCGCGCCGACATCGCCGATTTCCTCGGCCTCACCATCGAGACGGTGTCGCGGCAGATGACGCAGCTGCGGAAGGACCGGGTCATCGAGATCCAGAACTATCGCCATATCGTCGTTGCGGACCTGCGGCGCCTGTTGGCGCGGTGTGGGTAGGGACTGTCGCGCCCTTCACGCGCCCCCTCCACCGTATACGGGAGAGGATCACCCGTCTCCCAGGCGCGCGAAGAGCGGCAGGAGGAGCTGGCGCTCGGCGGCGATGTGGCGGCGCTGGCCGTCGAAGAAGCCGCGCAGCATGTAGCCGATGGCGTCGGTCGAAAGTCCCGGCCGGCCGGCTGCGAAATCGGCGAGGGCCTCCTCGACCTCCTCCGCGTAGCAGAGATCGGCATGATGCTCGGCCTTGAGGCGCGTGAGCGTCGTGGCGAGGTCCGGCATGTCGGGCAGGCGGCGCGTCAGATAGGGGAAGAGGAGGTCCTCCTCGCCGCGCAGGACCTCGGAAACCGTTGCCGGCACGCGGTGGGCGAGGGCGTCGCAGGTGCCGGAATCGACATTGTCGGGCAGGCCGTCGGCGAGCTTTTCGAGATCGGCGCAGAGGCGGGCGAGCTCGGCATGGCCGGCCTCGAAGGCTTCGAGCGGGCGCCCGATACTCACGCCGTCTCCTCCATCAGCGCGAGGCGGCCGGCATCGAGGCGCCAGGCCTGGTCGACGGCGCCGGCCGGCAGCGTCGCGTGGGTCACGAGAATCACGGTGCGGCCGGCGGTGGCGGCGCCGAGGTCGGCGAGGAAGGCTTGCTCGGTCTCGTGGTCGAGGCCGCCGGTCGGCTCGTCGAGGACGAGGATCGCGGCATCCGAGAGAAGCGCGCGGGCGAGGCAGAGACGCCGGCCTTCGCCGGTCGAGAGGGTACGTCCGCCCTCGCCGAGGAAGGCGTCAAGGCCGCCGGGGAGCGCACGAATGGCGTCGGCGATGCGGGCGCGCTCGAGCGCCTGCCAGAGCCCGGCATCGGTCGCGTCGGGCCGGCCGACGAGGAGGTTGGCGCGGACGGTATCCATGAAGACCGGTGCGTCCTGCGACAGAAGCGCGACGCGGGCATGGAGGTCGGCCTGGCGGACGGTGCGGAGGTCCGCGCCGGCGACCGTCACGACGCCCGCGGTCGGGTCGGCGAGGCGGAGGAGAAGCGCGACCAGGGTCGACTTGCCCGAGCCGCTCGCGCCGGTGACGGCGATGCGCCTGCCGGGGGCGACCTCGAGGCTGACGCCTTCGAGGACCGGCCGGCCGGCGGCATAGGCGAAGGAGACGTCGCGGAAGGCGACCTCGCTGCCCGTGGGGAGCGGCACCGGCATCGCGGGATCGGCGACGGCCGGCGGCATCGCTGCGATCGCGCGGAGCCGGTCGGCGGCGGCGAGGCCCATGCCGATGCGGGCGGTGCCGCGCACCAGCATGGCGGCAGCCTCGAAGCTGGCGGCGACGGCGAGGAGGAGGCCGACGAGCGTCGGTCCGCCGAGGCGCCCGGCATGGAGCGCGTCGAGTCCGAGGCAGAGAGTGACGACGAGGCAGAGGCCGGCAAGGCCCTGCGCGATGGTGGCGGCGGAGACGACCGTGTCGCCGAGATCGGTCCGCAGCCTGCCGAGGCGGCGGGCAGCCTCTGCGACGCTGGCAATGGCGCGGTCGCCGGCGCCGTTGACGACGAAATCGCGGTGACCGGCAATGCCGTCGAGGGCGGCGGTGCGGAGCGCGGCGGAGGCCTCGATGGCATGGCGGCCGGAGGCGCCGAGGTGCCGCACGGCGATGATCGGAATGGCGAAGGCGGCGGCGGCGAGGAGCGGAACGTAGAGGAGGACGGCGACGGGCAGCCAGAGGGCGAGGAGGCCCGCGACGATCGAGCCGATGGCGAGGACGGCGACGGCAGGGGCGACGGCGACGAGGAAGAAGGAATCGAGGGCGTCGACGTCGGCGACGAGGCGGCTGACGAGGTCGCCGTGGCGGAGCCCCGCCGCGGAGAGCGGGGCGCGCGGGAAGAGGCGCTCGAAGAGCCAGGCGCGGAGGTCGGAAAGGAAGCGGAGCGTCGCCTGGTGGCCGGCGACACGCTCGCCGTAGCGCGCAAGGATGCGGATGAGCGAGAAGCCGCGCACCAGCGACGACGGCCCGAAGATGTTGAAGGCGACGCCCGCGGCGGAAAGCGCGGCGGCGGTGATGAACCAGCCCGACGTTCCGAGGAGCGCGGTGCCGGCGGCGAGCGTCAGGGTGGCGAGGAGGAGGGCGGTCAAGAAAGTCCGCCGGTGGGGGCGAAAGAGTGGCCGGAAGGAGAGGATGGCGTTCATGCGATGACCCCGGAGCCGCGGGCCGGACGCGCGCCGCCGCGCGCGCCGAGAGGCGTCGGCAGGAGCCTGCCGCCGGCGAGGCGCAGGACCTCGTCCATGCGGGCGGCGAGCGCGAGCGAATGGGTGGCGACGAGGAGCGTGCGGCCCTCGGCGAAGACGAGCAGCCCGTCGGCGACACGGGCCTCGGTGGCGGCGTCGAGATGCGCCGTCGGCTCGTCGAGAAGGATGAAACGCGGATCGCGCAGGTAGATGCGGGCGAGGGCGACGCGCTGGGCCTCGCCGCCGGAGAGGCCGAAGCCCTTCTCGCCGATCATGGTGGCGAGGCCATCCGGCAGGCCATCGGCGAAGAGGCCGACGCCGGCGGTTATCGCGGCGCGGGCGACGTCGGCGTCCGGGGCGTCGGGCCGGCCGAGACGGATATTGTCCGCGATCGAGCCGTGGAAGAGGCGCGGGCGCTGGGGCAGGAAGGCGAGATCGCGGCGGAGGGTCGCCTCGTCGATGACGGCGAGGCCGGCGCCGCCGAGGGTGATGGCGCCATCGGAGAGGCGGAGGCGGGCGAGCGCCTCGAGGAGCGTGGTCTTGCCGCCGCCCGAGCCGCCGAGAATGGCGATGGCGGCGCCCGCTGGCGCGGCGAGGTCGAGATGGTCGAGAACGGTTCGCCGACCGTCCGGCGTGCGCAGGGTGAGGCCGGCCACCAGGATGTCGCCGTTCGCGGGAGCCGCGCTGCCGGTCGCGGCGGTAGCCGGCGGGAGGAGGGCGTCGTCGCCGAACTGGCGGGCAATCTCGATCATGGCGGCGCGGGCCGCGGCGCGGTCGTGATAGTGGGCGGCGAGCAGGCGGAGCGGGTTGTAGACCTCGGGCGCGAGCAGCAGCAGGAACAGGCCGGCGCCGTAGCCGAGGCCGGGATGGACGCCGACGAGGCCGAGGAAGGTGAGGCCGACATAGAGCGCGACGCCGGCGACGCCGAGGGCTGCGAAGAATTCGAGGACGGCGGAGGAGAGGAAGGCGATGCGCAGCACCCGCATGGTGCGGATGCGGAGCTCCTCGCCGGCGGCGCGCATCGCCGCGGTCTCGGCCTCGGCACGGCCGAAGAGCTTCAGGGTGACGAGGCCGGAAAGGCGGTCGGCAAAGCGGCCACCGAGGCGCGACAGGGCTTCCGCCTGGCGCTCGGTGGCCGCCTGCGCTCCCCAGCCGACGAGAGCCATGAAGACGGGGATGAGGGGCGCGGTGACAAGGAAGAGAAGCGCGACCAGCCAGTCGACCGGGAGCGCCACCGCGGCGAAGGCGATGGGGAGGAGCGCCGCCTGGATCATGGCCGGATAGAAGCGGGCGAAGAAACCCTCGACGGCATCGGCCTGCTCGACGAGGGCGGTGGAGAGCGCGCCGGAGGAGCGGGAATCCGCCCAGCTCGGCGGTGCGGCCATGAGACGGGCGAAGAGGGTCGAGCGGAGCCAGAGCTTGATGCGCTCGGCCGAGCGGATGCCGGCGCGCTCGCCGACGGCGCCGACGAGGAAGCGGGCAAGCATGGTGAGCGCAAGAAGGGCGAGGGCGGGGACGAGCGTCGCCGGCGGTTCTCCCGCGACGACGGCGCGCTCGAGGATGCCGGCGAGCTCCGCCGCCTGGGCGACGAGGAGGACGCCGGCGAGGAGCGGGGCAGCGAGGGCGAGCCAATAGGCCCGGCCGGCATGGCGGCGAAGCGCCGCCAGGGCCAGCGGGTCCGCCGCACTCCTCCCCGCGAGGGCGATGCCGGCATCGGGATCGTCGGTGGATTTCTCCATGGGAATGAAGCGATAGGCGCGCCGCGGGTCGTGATCCTTGATTTATATCAAGGTAGGGTTGCTGCATCGCAGCTAAAGGATGTGCCGACGCATTCCTGAGGATGATCAGATGACCCCCGTCGATCCCGTCGTCGTCGAACTGTCGCGGCTGCAATTCGCGGCGACGGCGATGTATCACTTCATATTCGTCCCCCTGACGCTTGGCCTCTCGGTCCTGATGGCGATCATGGAGACGGTCTACGTCATGACCGGCAGAGAGATCTGGCGGAAGATGACGCTGTTCTGGGGCACGCTCTTCGGCATCAACTTCGCCATGGGCGTGGCCACCGGCATCGTGATGGAGTTCCAGTTCGGCATGAACTGGAGCTACTACTCACATTATGTCGGCGACATATTCGGCGCGCCGCTCGCCATCGAAGGGCTGATGGCCTTCTTCCTCGAGGCGACGTTCATCGGCCTGTTCTTCTTCGGCTGGGACAGGCTCTCGAAGGTCGGCCATCTCGCCGTCACCTGGCTGATGGCGCTCGGGGCCAATTTCTCGGCGCTCTGGATATTGATCGCCAATGGCTGGATGCAGAATCCGGTCGGCTCGCGGTTCAACCCGGACACGATGCGCATGGAGATCACCGACTTCATGGCGGTGGTCTTCAATCCGGTGGCGCAGGCGAAGTTCGTGCACACGGTGAGCGCCGGCTATGTCTTCGGCTCGGTCTTCGTGCTCGGCGTCAGCGCGCTCTATCTCCTCCGGGGCAAGCATCGCGAGCTCGCCATCCGCTCGATGGTGGTGGCGGCGAGCTTCGGCCTCGCCTCGGCGCTGTCGGTGGTCGTCCTCGGCGACGAGAGCGGCTACCTCGCGACCGAGCACCAGAAGATGAAGCTCGCGGCGATGGAGAACATGCGGGAGACGGAGAAGGCGCCGGCCTCCTTCACGGTCTTCGCCATCCCGACCGGCTCGCATGGCGAGGAATTCGCCATCAAGATCCCGTGGGTGCTCGGCCTGATCTCGACGCGCTCCTTCACCACCGTGGTGCCGGGCATCGACGAACTCGTCGCCCATGCCGAGCTGCGCATCCGCAACGGGATGCAGGCGGCGAAGGCGCTCGCCGCGGTCCGCGCGAACCCGTCCGACGCGGCGGCGCGGCAGGCCTTCGATGCGAGCCAGCAGGACCTCGGCTACGCGCTCCTCCTGAAGAAGTACCGTCCGGACGTGGAGAACGCCACGGATGCGGAGGTCAAGCAGGCGGCGGGCGATACGGTGCCGGACGTGTGGACGCTCTTCTGGAGCTTCCACATCATGGCGGCGGCGGGCTTCTTCTTCATCGCCTATTTCGCCTACTGGTTCTGGCAGGCGAGCTTCCGCCGGCTGGACCGGCGGCGGTGGGCGCTGAAGCTCGCGGTGATCGTGATCCCACTGCCCTGGATCGCCATCGAGCTCGGCTGGCTGGTCGCCGAGTTCGGGCGCCAGCCCTGGGTGGTGGAAGGCGTGCTGCCGACGTTCTACGCGGCTTCCGGGCTCAGCGTGCTCGACCTCGGCATCAGCCTCACCTTCTTCGTGGTCCTCTACACGGTGCTCGCCATCGTCATGTTCTGGCTGATGTGGCGGACGATCCAGCACGGACCGTCCGACAAGCTCGACCTCACGGCCGGCGAAGGCGACGTTTCCGCCGCCCCGGCCAAGGCATAGGTGCCGCCATGGATATCGTTCCCTTCGACTATGAAGTCCTCCGCCTGATCTGGTGGGCGCTGCTCGGCATCCTCCTCACCGGCTTCGCGGTGATGGGCGGAATGGACCTCGGCGTCGGCGCGCTGATCCCGTTCGTCGCCAAGACCGACGACGAGCGGCGCGTCCTGGTCAACCTCGTCGGCCCGACGTGGGAGGGCAACCAGGTCTGGCTGATACTCGGCGGCGGCGCCATCTTCGCGGCGTGGCCGGCGATCTACGCGACGTCCTTCTCGGGCTTCTACATCGCCATGATCGCCATCCTGCTGGCGCTGATCCTGCGCCCGGTCGGCTTCAAGTTCCGCGGCAAGGTGGCGAACCGCACGTGGCGGTCGGTATGGGACTGGGGCCTGTTCATCGGCGGCGCGGTGCCGGCGCTGATCTTCGGCGTGGCGGTCGGCAACCTGCTCCTCGGCGCACCCTTCAGCTTCGACGATACGCTGCGCCCGGTCTATTCGGGCAACTTCTTCGGCCTGCTGACGCCCTTCGCGCTGCTTGCCGGCCTCGTCAGCCTCGCCATGCTGGTGACGCAGGGCGCGGTGATCATCGCCAAGCGCACGACCGGCGCGGTCGCCGAGCGGGCGCGGGTCATCGGCCGGCTGTCGGCGCTCGCCACGATCGTCCTCTTCGTCCTCGGCGGACTTGCGATCGCGAGCCTCGTCGACGGCTACAGGATCACGAGCGTGGTCGATCCGAACGGCCCATCCAACCCGATGGGCAAGTCGGTCGCCGTGGAGGCAGGGGCGTGGCTCGCGAACTATGCCGCCCATCCGGTCCTGTGGCTCGTCCCGGCGCTCGGCATCCTCGGGTCGCTGCTTGCGTTCATCGGCCTTTCCGGCCGGCGCGGCGTACTGGCGATCCTCGCCTCGAGCCTCGCCATCGTCGGCATCGTCGCGACGGCCGGCATCTCGATGTTCCCCTTCCTGATGCCGAGCTCGGCGGATCCGAAGGCGAGCCTCACGGTGTGGGACGCGTCATCCAGCCAGCTGACGCTGTTCATCATGCTCGTCGCGACGCTCTTCTTCATGCCGATCGTGCTCGTCTACACCGCCTGGGTCTATCGCGTGATGCGCGGCCCGGTGACGGTGGCGAGCCTCGGCCGCAACCCCAACGCCTATTGAGGAAAGCATCATGTGGTATTTTTCCTGGATCCTCGGCCTCGGCCTTGCAGTCTGCTTCGCGGTGCTCAACGCCATGTGGCATGAGCTGCAGGCGGCCGACCTCGACCTGAAGGCCGCTCCCAACAAGGCGCGTCGCCCCTAGCGGCGCGTCCCCCATTTCCAGCATCGGGCAGAAGGCAGGTCCCATGTACAAGTCCATCCTCGTCCAGTTCGACATCGACCGGCCGGCGACGCCGCTCGCCCGGGCGGCGGCGGGCCTCGCCCGGCGTTTCGACGCGCGGCTGATCGGCTTCAGCGCGGCCGCGGTGCCGCCGCCGATAGCGCTTCCCGAGGGCGTCGCCTATGACGGCTCGATCTGGCAGGTGGAGCAAAGCGAGATCGAGAAGCGGTTCGAGGCCCTGAAGGCCGAATTCGCGGCGGTGGTCGGCGGCGCGGGCAATGCCGAATGGCGCCATGCCGTCTCCGAGCCGACCCGCACGCTCGCGACCACGGCGCGGGTCGCCGACCTGATCGTGCTCGCGGCGCCGCATGGCGCGACCAACCGCGACATCTATCGCATGGTGGATACGGGCAGCCTCGTCCTGCAGGCGGGCCGGCCGGTGCTGGTGGTCGCCGACGGGGCGGAGGACATTCCGCTGAAACGGGTGGTGATCGCCTGGAAGGATACGCGCGAGGCGCGGCGCGCGGTCGCCGATGCGCTGCCGCTCCTGAAGCTCGCCGAAGGCGTTGTCATCGTCTCGGTCGACCGCGAACCCGACGACTGGCTGAAGGCGAGCGTCGCCGACGTGGCGGCGCTGCTCGCCACCCATGGCGTCAGGGCCGAGACCCGGGTGATCAAGGCGAAGGACGAGATCGGCGCGCTCGCCGAGTTCATGGCCGTGCCGAAGGCGGACGTGGTGGTCTCCGGCGCCTATGGCCACAGCCGCCTGCGCGAATGGGCCTTTGGCGGAGTGACGCGGTCGCTCCTCGACGACGGATCGATCAGCCGGCTGATGTCGGGGTGAGGGAGTCGCGATCGCACCCCCTCCACCATGCTTCGCATGGTCCCCCTCCCCCATGAACGGGGGAGGATCAGGCTGCGGGCTCGAAGTCCAGCGCGACGCCGTTGATGCAGTAGCGGAGATGCGTGGGCGGCGGGCCGTCGTCGAAGACGTGGCCGAGGTGGCCACCGCAATGGGCGCAGTGGACCTCGGTGCGCACCATGCCGTGGCTGCGGTCGGTGGTGGTCTCGACGGCGCCGGGGAGCGGCTCGTTGAAGCTCGGCCAGCCGGTGCCGCTCTCGAACTTGACCTTGGAGCGGAAAAGCGGCGTGCCGCAACCGGCGCAGGAGAAGGTGCCGGCGCGCTTCTCGACGAGGAGGGCGCAGCTTCCCGGACGCTCCGTGGCATGGCCGCGGAGCACTTCGTACTGCTCGGGCGTCAGGATCCGGCGCCATTCCGCGTCGCTGTGGGATACGGGATAGGTCTTCTGGTCCATGGCGCTGTTCCTTCCTGCTTCCGGCCGCTGCGGATTTCCCCGCGCCTATAGATAGTGCGTCGCGCGCATCGAAAAAAGCGCGGGACGATCAGCCGGCCCCGGCGAGGGCGGCGAGCACGGCCTTGCCGAGGTCCCCGGTCGAGGCGGTGCCGCCGAGGTCGCGGGTCAGAACCTTGCCGGCCGCGGTGACCGATTCGATGGCTTCCATGATGGCACTGGCGGCATCGGCCTCGCCGAGGTGGTCGAGCATCATCGAGGCCGACCAGATGGCGGCTACGGGGTTGGCGATGCCCTTGCCGGCAATGTCGGGGGCCGAGCCGTGCACCGGCTCGAACATGGAGGGGAAGGCGCGCTCGGGGTTGAGGTTGGCGGAGGCGGCGGTGCCGATGCCGCCGGCGCAGGCCGGGCCGAGGTCGGAGAGGATGTCGCCGAAGAGGTTGCTGCCGACGACGACGTCGAACCAGTCCGGATGGGCGACGAAGTGGGCGGCGAGGATGTCGATGTGGAACCTGTCGACGCGGATGCCGGGATAGTTCGCCTGCATGGCCGCCACGCGCTCGTCCCAGTAGGGCATGGTGTGGATGATGCCGTTGGACTTGGTGGCCGAGGTCAGGTGCTTCTTCGGGCGGCTCTTCGCGAGCTCGAAGGCGTAGCGCAGGATCCGGTCGACGCCGCGGCGGGTGAAGACGGATTCCTGGATCGCCATTTCCTGGTCGGTGCCCTGGTAGAGGCGGCCGCCGATCTCGGAATATTCGCCCTCGACGTTCTCGCGGACGACGATGAAATCGAGATCCTCGGGCCCGCGGCCGGCAAGCGGCGTCTTCATCCCCCGGAGCAGCTTCACCGGGCGGATGTTGGCATATTGGTCGAAGGCGCGGCGGATGGGGATGAGGAGGCCCCAGAGGGAGACATGGTCGGGCACCGCCGGGTCGCCCACGGCGCCGAGGAAGATGGCGTCGCTCTCACGAAGGGCGGCAAGGGCATCGGGCGGCATCATGCGTCCGGTCTCGCGGTAGAAGGCGCAGCCCCAGGGCTGCGGCTGCCAGGCGACGGCGAAGCCGAAGCGGCGGCCGGTCGCCTCGACGATCGCCTGCGCCACCGGGATGACCTCGAGGCCGATGCCGTCGCCGGCAATGACCGCGATGCGATGCTGTCTCATGGGGCTTTCCCTTCTTATTCTTCTTTCGCGGCGAGGACCGGCGCGATCCTCGCTATCAGGTCGGGCAGGGCGCGGAAAGCCTCGCGATAGACGCGGTCATAGGTCGGCGCGAGGGCGGAGGGCTCCCACGGCACGATATCGCGGCGGACGGCATTGGCCGCGGCGGCATGGTCGGCATAGAGGCCGGCGCCGATGCCGGCGAGCAGCGCCGCGCCGAGGGAGGTCGCCTCGCGCATGTCGGCGGCCTCCATGCGGCGGCCGGTGACGTCGGCCTTCAGCTGCATCCAGACGCGGCTGCGGGTGAGCGAGCCCTCGACGCGGACGGCGTCGATGGGGCGGTCGAGATGCCGCGCCAGCCAGTCGAGGTTGGTGCGGAGCGAATAGCCGACGGCCTCCACGAGGGCCTGGAGGATGTCGGCGCCGGTATGGGCGAGCGTCAGGCCGAGGATGGCGCCGGTGCGGGCGTCTTCGTTCCAGTCCGGCGCCAGGAGGCGGCCGAAGCTCGAATAGGCGAGGAGGCCGGAGAATTTCAGCGGCGCGGGAATTGCCGCATCGATATCCGCGGGCAGCGTGCCGCGGGCGACCTCACGGGCGTACCAGTCGGTCAGCGCGGTGGCATAGCCGACGCGGGCGGAGAGGACATATCGCCCCGGCACGACATCGGCCTGGCAGGAGATGACGCCGGGATCCTGGCGGGTCGCGGCGGCGAAGTCGGCGACCGGCATGATGATCGCCTCGGCCGAGCCGGTGGAGTCGACGGCCATGGTCTCGACGCCGCGCACGGCGAAGGCGGCGCAGAGCCGGTCATGGCCGCCGGCGACGACCGGCGTGCCTTGGGCGAGGCCGGTAAGCGCGGCGGCAGAGGCGGTCACGGCGCCGACGCGCGTGCCGGCGGGGACGGATTCGGGAAGGAGGGCGCGGTCGAGGCCGGCGAGGGCGAGCAGGTCGTCGGACCAGGCAAGGCGCGCCTGGTCGAAGAGGAGCGTGCGGGTGGCGAGGGAATGGTCGGTGGCGAAGGCGCCGGAGAGGCGCTGGAGGATGAGATCGCCGAGGCCGAGCCAGTGGCGGGTGCGAGCGAAGGCTTCGGGCTCGTGGCGGCGCATCCAGAGGAGGCGGTTGACGCTGTAGAAGGAATCGAGCGGCTGGCCGGTGATGGCGAAGATGCGCTGCGGCCCGGCCGCCTCGCGCCACCAGGCGGCCTCCTCGCCGCCGCGCGAATCGAACCAGGCGAAGGCCGGGCGGACGGGGGCGCCGCTGGCATCGAGGGGCACGCCGGCCTCGCCGACCGAGGTGACGGCGACAGCCGCGACCTCGTATCCGGGGATGGTCTCGACGAGGCCGAGGACGAGGCCGGCGACGGCGCGCCAGAGCGCATCGGTGTCATGCTCGGCACGGCCGCCGGGCAGACGGGTCGTAGAGGTCTCGCCGCGCCGGGCGGCGATGAGGCGCCCGTCGACACCGAAGGCCGTCACCTTGATCGAAGAGGTGCCGACGTCGATGGCGAGGAGGGCCGGGGCGGTCATCGGGGGTTGGCAGCACTCTTCGGGCCGGGGCGCACCGAGCGGTCGACGATGGCGACCAGCTCGTTCAGCCGGGCGACGGAATCGGTGCGGATCGCGGCGGCATAGTCCGACTGGCGGATCGTGTCGGCCCAGATGGCGCGGCCGGCGAGGAAGCCGGAGGCGCCGTTCCGGCAGGCGATCGCGACGGCGTTGGCGAACTTCTCCGCCGGGACGCCCTGGGAGAGGACGACCCAGGGGCAGGGAGAGATCGCCGATATCTGCCCGCAGACCTCGGCCATGGCGGCGTCGCTCTCCCTGCCCTGGAACGGCACCTCGCATTTGTACAGGTCGGGCTTCGCGGCGGCGAGCTCGCGCGCGGCGTCGAGGATGAGCGATTCACGCGATGCGCCGTCGGTCGGACGGACGACCGCCTCGACGATGCCGATCAGGCCGGTCCGCCGGCTCATCTCCATGAAGCGGCGGGCGACGTCGAGATTGCGGAGGCGGGAGGCGTCATCCGGGCGCCAGATGAGAAGGAGCTTGAGCGCGACGGCGCCGGCCTTCCTCTCGGCCTCGGCGGAGACCGCCTCGTCGACATCGGTGCTCTCGACCGGCTGGCCGGCCACCTGGATCAGGGCATCGGCCGCCATGATGCGCCCGCAGGCGGGCGCGACGCGGCCGGCGAGCTCGAAGGCGGGACGGGCGAAGATGCGGTCGAAGAGCATGGCCGAGGCGAGGGGCGCGAGGGTCGCCGCTACCGCCTCCTTGAAGCGCACGAGCGTGTCGTCGGGGATGGTACCGCCGCGCGCCTCGGCGAACATGCCGCGGAGCGACTCGCGCTGGTCGATGGCGACCATGGCGAGAGCTCCCGACGGACGCGCGATCGGGGCGAGGGGTGAAGCGGCCTGACCATCCATGCGACGTTCCTCTGCTGTCCCGGCCGGCCCTGGCTGGCCGTGCCGGGTGAATGATCGAGTCATAACAACAAAGATGTTTGATTTCCACCATTCTTGTGGCAAGACGTGCCGGGATTTGTTTTCGCCGGTTCACGCCTGGCCGGAAACGGCGGGAATTTCCGGACGTCGGGAGGATGAATGCCGATCGGAGGGGAAGCCCTTGCAGGGCGCGTCGCCCTGGTCACGGGAGCCGGAAGGGGCATAGGCGCGGCGGTCGCCATGCGCCTGGCGAGCGATGGGGCGAAGGTCGTCGTCGGCGATATCGACGCCGCCGCGGCCGGGACGGTCGCGGAGCGGATCGGGAAGGCGGGCGGCACCGCGGCCGCGATGCGCATGGACGTGGCCGATGCCGGCGACCGCGAGCGCGCGGTGGAGGCGGCGGCGAAGCTCGGCGGGCTGCACGTCCTCGTCAATGCCGCCGGCATCCTCATCGCGGAACTGCCGCAGGACGTGACGCCGGCGAGCTGGGCGAAGGTCTTCGCGGTCAATGTCGAGGGGCTGTTCTTCACGTGCCAGGCGGCGCTGCCCCTCATGCGCGGGCAGAAGCACGGGCGCATCATCAATTTCTCCTCGACCGGCGCCAAGCTCGGGACGGCGGCGCTGATCAGCTACAATGCCAGCAAGTCGGCGGTGCTCGCCATCACGCGCGGCTTCGCCACCCAGTTCGGGCGCGAGGGTATCACCGCGAATTCGGTGCTGCCGGGCATCATCGACACCTCGATGTGGGAAGTGATCAATGCCGAGGTCGGCCCGATGATCGGCTTCGCGCCGGGCACGATGATGGAGGATCGCGTCGGCCGCATTCCGGTCGGCCGGGCCGGCGTGCCGGACGACGTGGCGGCGGTGGTCGCCTTCCTCGCCTCGGAGGGCGCTGCCTATGTCAACGGGCAGTCGATCAACGTCTGCGGCGGGTTGCTGATGAGCTGACGGTCAACCAGTTGAACATATGGAGGAAATGGCAAGCATGAGCGCGACTGGAAAATACAGCGCCGCGGACGTGGCGGCGATGATGGCGGGGTGCGAGGTGATCGATCTCGCGCCGGTGCTGACGCCCAACATGGTCAAGTGGCCCTCCCATCCCGATCTCGCCATCATCGACGATGCGCGCACCCACGAGGCGGACGGCTATTTCCTCCAGACGCTGATCATCCCGGAGCATGTCGGCTGCCACGTCGATGCGCCGTCGCATGCGCACCGGAACCTGATGCACAAGACGATCGAGAAGTTTCCGGCCGACTGCATCATGGGGCCGGCGAAGAAGGTCGACGTCAGCGACCTCGACCTGCAGCCGGGCGACTCGCTGAGCCTCGCGCAATACGAAGCGGCGGCGAAGAAAGCGGGCGTCACCATCGAGAAGGGCGACATCGCGCTCGTCCAGTTCGGCTGGGACAAGAACCTGCCCGGCGGCAGCGCCGGCCGCGACCGCAGCTGGTGGGGCCGCAACAATCCCGGCATGACCGAGGATCTCTGCCGCTTCTTCTCCGAGCGCCAGGTGAAGGCGGTGGGCAGCGACACGGCCTCGGCCGACCTCGGCCAGAAGGACAATGTGATCGTGTCCGATTTCGGCCACCGCCTCTATTTCCTGCCGAAGGACATCCTCATCATCGAGGGGCTGCTCGACCTCGGCCGCGCCCCGGCCGAATTCTACTTCATCGCGCTGCCCCTGAAGATCAAGGGCGGCTCGGGCTCGCCCCTCCGGCCGGTCGGCGTGGTGGCGCGGCGCTGATCCGTTTGTAGGACAAATTAGCGTTTCCGAATTGCGGAGGCTTGGCTATGCTGGTATCCGGGTATCAACCGGAATGTGCGGATAGCACCATTCCGGTGGGGAGCGGCCGGAGAAGCCGCCGCGTCGGGGTGTGAACGTGGCCAAGGAGCGAACCGGCCTTGCCGGAATCTGGCACGGTCCAAAGGACCTGAGGGTCGAGCCGCAGAAGGTCGGCCCGGCCTTGCCGGGCCGCGCCATCGTGCGCATGCTCGCGAGCGGCGTCTGCGGCTCCGACGTCCATGCCGTCCATGGCGACTTCCGGCTGTGGACGCCGCCGGTCATCCTCGGCCACGAGGGCGTCGGTATCGTCGAGGACCTCGGCGAGGGCATCGCGCCGGCCAAGGTCGGGCAGCTCGTGGCGGTCAGCCCGAGCGTCTCGTGCGGCGTCTGCTATCACTGCCGCGAGGGCGAGGAACTGCTCTGCTCGCATCGCTCGGCCCATCTGGCGGCCTTTGCCGACTATGCCGACGTGCCGCTGGCGGCGCTCTATCCGCTGCCGGAAGGGGTCTCGTGGAAGGCGGGTATCTTCACCGAGCCGCTCTCCGCCGCGCTCCACGCCATCACCCTTGCCGACATCAAGCCGGGCGAGTGGGTGGGCGTGGTCGGCGGCGGTGCCATCGGGATGCTCCTCCTCCAGCTGGCGCACCAGCAGGGCGCCAACGTGCTTCTCTCCGAGCCCGAGCCGCAACGGCGCGGGATCGCCGCGAAGCTCGGCGCGGAAATGATCGTGGACCCGCGTGCCGAGGACCCGGCCAAGGCGGCTCTCGACGCCACCGGGGGCGTCGGGCTCGACCGCGTCATCGAGGCGGTCGGCCGTCCGCAGACCGTGCAGCAGGCGATGCAGATGGCGCGCCGTGGCGGCACGGTGGTGGTGATGGGCGTCGCCGACCAGACGGCGGAGATTCCCATTCGGCCCTACGATCTCTACCAGCGACAGCTGACGCTGAAGGGCTCGTTCATCCGCAACTTCGACTTCCAGCGCGCGGTGCGCCTCCTGCCGCGCCTCGAGCTCGAGAGCCTGGTGACGGCCGAGTTCGGGCTCGAGGACCTCAACGAGGCGATCGACACGGTGAAGGCCGGCAAGGGGCTGAAGACCGTGGTCGTCACCTCGGCACGCGCGGAGCGGGAACGCGCCGACGCGGCCGTGGCGGGCGCGCCATGACGCCGGCGCTCCGCGTCGGCGATGACGGGATGGGCGTGGCGGCGGGCGAAAGCCGGCCGCAGCTCCGCTACAATTCCGCCCCCGAGCGACGCGAGCGCATCCTCGACCTCGTGAAGGGGGCCGGCTACTCGTCGGTCGCCGAGCTCGGCGAACGTTTCGCCGTGTCCGAGATGACCGTCCGGCGCGATCTCGGCAAGCTCGAGGAACAGGGCCTGGTGCGCGTGGTCCATGGCGGCGTCAGCGCGGTCACCGACCTCGTCGCGCCGGTCGAATTCCAGTTCCGCAGCCACCAGCACATGGCGGCGAAGCGCGCCATCGGCGCCCATGCCGCAACCATGGTGGAGAGCGGCTCGGTCATTGCGCTCGACGCGGGCACGACGGTGCTCGAGCTGGCGCGGCGCCTGCCGGCAGGCCGGAACCTCACCGTCGTCACCCATTCGCTGCCGGCGATGAACGCGGTGGCGCGGCGCGAGGGGACGCGGCTGGTCGGGCTCGCCGGCACCTACGAGCCCGAGCTCCAGGTCTTTGCCGGGCAGCTTGCGCTGGAGCCGCTGTCACAGCTCCACGTGCAGACGCTCTTCCTCGCCACCTCGTCGATCTCCGAGGGCGCCATGCGGGCGACCAACAGCCACGAGGTCGAGATGAAGCAGGCCCTTCTCAAGGTCGCCGACCGGGTGGTGCTGCTCGCCGATTCCTCCAAGTTCGAATATTCGGCGCTGATGATGGTGGCGCCGCTCGCCGCCGTCGCAACGCTGGTCACCGACGAGGACATTTCCGCGGCGGGGCGGTACGCGGTGGAGCAGGCCGGCGTGGAACTGGTCACCGTGCCCTTCGAGGGAGGGAACTGATGTCGGTGACGGCGACGGCCACTCCCTCGCTCTTCGCGTCGCTGCGCAACGCCATCGCGCAGCGGCCGGCGCTGAACCGTGCGCTGCCGGCGATCCTCAGCCTCGTCGTCCTGCTCGTCGTCGCCGGCGTCCTGATCCCGGCCTTCCTGCTCCCCGACCGGCTGCTCCTCCTCGGCCAGCAGGTGGCACCGCTGGCGCTGGTGGCGATCGGGCAGACGCTGGTCGTCCTCATCGGCGGCATCGACCTGTCGGTCGGTGCCGTGCTGACGCTCTCCCTCGTCCTCGGCGCCGGCATCGCGCGCGGGGCGGATTCCATGGTGCTGGTCGCGATCGTCGCCTGCCTCGGCGTCGGCGCGGCGATCGGCCTCGTCAACGGGCTTCTGATCACGCGGCTGAGGCTACCGGCGCTGATCTCGACGCTCGCCACCGCGACCATGGTTAAGGGCGCCTCCTGGGTCTACACCAACGGCGCACCGAACGGCTCGATGCCGCCGAGCCTGCAATATGCGGCGAACGGCAAGATCGGCATCGTCCCGGTCGCCGACATCATCATCGCGCTGGTCTTCGCGGGTGTTCTCGTCCTGCTCACGCGCACGCTCTTCGGGCGGCGGCTCTACGCGGTCGGCGCCAATCCGCGCACGGCGGAACTGACGGGCATCCGCGTCGAGCGGATCACGGTGATCGCCTACGTGCTCTGCGGCATGCTCGCCGCGGCGGCCGGCCTGCTGCTCGGCGGCTACATCGCCGTCGGCACGCTCGATGCGGGCGAGACCTATGTCCTCAATTCGCTGGCGGTGGTGCTGATCGGCGGCACCAGCCTCTCGGGGGGCGAGGGCGGCGTCTGGGGGACGATCATCGGCGTGGTGATCCTCGCCGTGCTGACCGCGCTGCTCATCCAGCTCTCGGTGCCGATCGCGCTCCGCTCGGTGCTCCTCGCGCTCATCGTGATCGTCGGCGCCATACTCCAGGGCAGGCGGATCACGACATGATATCCGTCGCCGGCAACGGCGGCGCGATGAAGGTGACTGAAACGAAGAACTGAAAACCAAAAGGGGAAGGAACTCACACCATGAACAAGACGTCCCGTTGGATGATGGCCGGCATTGCCGCCACGGCGCTCGCCGTGTCCGCGATGGCCACCGGCGCCTCGGCTGCCGACAAGCAGCCGCCCTTCGTGATCGGCGTGTCGAACGACTCGGTCGCCAATCCGTTCCGCGTGCAGATGATCAACGAGATCCAGTACTACGCGAGCCAGCATCCCGAGCTGATCAAGGAGCTCATCGTCCTCAATGCCGGCGAGGACACCAACAAGCAGATCTCGGACGTGCAGGACCTGATCTCGCGCGGCGTCGACGGCATCGTGCTGTCGCCGCATTCGAACACCGCCTTCGCCGGGGTGCTGAAGGACGCGAAGGAATACGGCATCCCGGTCGCCACCTATAACAACAACATCACCGATGGCGCCGACCTGCTCGTGGCCCAGGTGAACCCGCCCTTCAGGCAGTGGTCGGTCGAGACCACCGACTGGCTCGCCAAGGCGATGAACGGCAAGGGCAACGTCATCGCGCTTCGCGGCATCGCCGGCACGCCGGTCGATGGCGACGAGTGGGACGGCGCCCAGGAAGTGCTCGCCAAGTATCCGGACATCAAGGTCATCTGCACCGAATATGCCAACTGGGACTACGGTGCGGCGAAGACGGCGGTGCAGAACTGCCTCGCCAACCATCCGGAAGTGAACGGCATCCTCTCGGTCGGCGACTCGATGACCTGGGCGGCCGGCGAAGTGCTCGCGGCGCAGGGCTACGACATCGGCACGATCCCGATGATCGGCATCGGCGGCGGCAACGGCCCGATGAAGTGGTTGGCCAAGAACCCGAATGTCAAATTCTACATCATCGGCGACCACACCGACGTCGCCGTGTTCGGCACGATCAACGTGATCAACGCGCTGACCGGCAAGGCGGGCGAGAAGGTCGAGATCCCGACCAAGGCGATCACCGCCGACACGCTGAAGGACTTCGTCCAGCCTGACCTGCCGGACAACGTCTGGCTCGTCGGCACGCAGCTGCCGGCAGAGGAACTGAAGAAGCAGGCGACCCGCTAAGGGCCGGCTGAACGAGCTCCCAGGACGGACTATGAGCAGCACCCTGACCAGCAATCTCGATCCGGCCGCCAGCGTGGACGCGTCCACGCCCGGCGGTACGGGGCTGGCCGGCGGTGCTGCGACGTCCGCCGCGACGGGCGACGCCGCTCAAACGGGCGGCGTCGCCCTTCTTGAACTGAAGAACCTGACCAAGCAGTTCGGGGCGACGGTCGCGCTCCGCGACATCAACCTGACGCTCGATGCCGGCCGTTTTCACGCGCTTCTCGGCGAGAACGGCGCGGGCAAATCGACCATCATCAAGATCCTCGCCGGCATCTACCGCCCGACGCGCGGCGAGGTGCTGTGGGAGGGCAGCCGCGTCGATCATCCGACGCCGGCGCTCTTACGCTCGCTCGGACTCCACATCGTCCACCAGGATTCGTCCGTGCTGCCCGGCCTGACCGTGGCGCAGAATTTCGCCCTCGGCCAGGAGCCGGTGGGCGGGCTCGGATTCATCCGCCGGCGCGCGGTGCGCGCCGAGCTCGCCGAGCGGGGAAAACGCTTCGGCGTCGAGTTCGATCCGGCGATGCCGGCCGAGCGCCTGTCGATCGGCGACCGCAAGATCCTCGAGATCCTGAAGGTGCTCGATCGCCGGCAGAAGCTTCTCGTCCTCGACGAGCCGACCGCCTCCTTCACCACCGAGGAGACGCGCCGGCTGCTCGCCATCCTGACCGAGCTGAAGGCGGAGGGAACCGCGATCCTCTACGTCACCCATCGCCTCGAGGAGATCGAGGGAATGGTCGACCGGGTGATGGTGCTCCGCGATGGCGCCAAGGTCGGCGAGCTCACCCATGCCGAAGCACGGCAGGAGCGGGTGGTGTCGCTGATGGTCGGGCGCGAGCTCGGCCAGATGTATCCGCATCCCGCCTCGCCGCCGGGCGGCGTGCTCTTCTCGACGCGGGGCATCGGCCGGGCGTCCGCCTATGAGGACGTCACCCTCGACGTGCGGCAGAACGAGATCGTCGCGCTGGTTGGGCTCGCCGGGCATGGCAGCTTCGAGGTGGCGCGCGCCATTGCCGGACTGATGCCGCCGGAGAAGGGCGAGATGGCGATGGAGGGGCGCGCGGTGAAGCTCGCGACACTCCGCGCCGCGCTCCGCCAAGGCATCGGCTTCCTCGCCGAGGACCGCGCCGACACGATCCTCCGCGTCCGCACGGTGCGCGAGAACCTCGCGCTCGGCGCGCTCGAAATGTGGTCGCGCATGGGCTTCGTCGATCGCGCCCGCGAGGCGGACGAGGCGAACAAGCTGATCAAGGCGCTGGCGGTGCGCACCGCCTCGCCGACCGCGCTCGCCGAGTCGCTTTCGGGCGGCAACCAGCAGAAGCTGGCGCTCGGACGCTGGCTGGCGGCGGAGCGGAAGCTCCTCGTCCTCCTCGACCCGACGGCCGGCGTCGACGTCGGCGCGCGCGCCGAGATCTACAAGCACCTCCGCAATTTCGCCGATGGCGGGCGCGGCGTCGTGGTGGCGACCAGCGACCTTGCCGAGGCCCTCGGCCTCGCCGACCGGGTAATCGCCTTCTACCGCGGGCGGCAGGTCGCGACCTTCACGCGCGAGGACCGGAACGAGGAAGAGGTGCTCGCCGCGATCACCGGTCAGACGATTGCCGCACATGGGGGAACTTCGGCATGACGTTCAGCAGGCGCACGGTCGGCCCGATCGTCCTCGTCGTGGTCGGCGTGCTGCTCGCCTGGTTCCTCGTGCCGCGCTTCGGGACGAGGATCAATATCGGCTATTTCCTCCTGCAGTCGGTGCCGCTGCTGCTCACCGCCGTCGGCCAGACGCTGGTCATCATCACCGCGGGCATCGACCTCTCGGTCGGCGCCATGGTGGCGCTGTCGGGCATCATCGCGGCGCTGCTCATGGACCCATCCGGGCCGGGAAGCGTGCCGCTCGCGCTCGCCGGCTGCCTCGGGGCGGCGCTCGCCGTCGGCCTCACCAACGGGCTCCTGGTCGTGCGCTACAACCTGCCGCCGTTCCTGGCGACGCTCGGCATGACCTTCTTCCTCGCCGGCCTCAACCTCTACCTGATGCCGGTCCCAGGCGGGAAGATCGCCGAATCCTTCCAGGACGCGGCGGCGACGCGCTGGGGCTACGTGCCGGCGACAGTGGTGGTGACGCTCATCTTCCTCGCGCTCATCGCCGTCTTCATCGACCGCTCGCGCTTCGGCCTCCGGCTGCGGGCCGTCGGCTGGAACGAGAAGTCGGCGCGGCTCGCCGGCGTGTCGCCGGGCAAGGTGAAGATCGCCGCCTATATCTGCTCGGCGCTGCTCGCCATGCTCGCCGGCCTGTTCATCGCCTCGCGCACGGGCAGCGGCGATCCGCTGGTCGGCAATACCTACCAGCTCTCCTCGATCAGCGCGGCGGTGCTCGGCGGGATCGACCTCTTCGGCGGGCGCGGCACGATCTGGGGTGCCATTGCCGGCGCGCTGGTGCTCGCCATGATCGGCAACGTGCTCAACCTCCTCGGCGTGGTCGCCTACTGGCAGTGGATCGTGCAGGGGCTGGTCCTCCTCGTCGCCGTCGCGCTCTATGCGGTGCAGTTCGGCCGCAAGCGGCAGCAGGCCCGCCTCGCCTGAGGCGAACCGGCCTTGGCCGGAGCGGAGAGCCCCTGATAGGCTCGCCGGCGGGGATTCCTTTTCCGGGGACGCGATGAAGGCGCCGGTGCTGCTTCGAAGCATGCTGTTCGCGCCGGCGCACGAGGCGCGGAAGGTCGCGCGGCTGGCGACCTCGGGCGCCGATGCCGTGGTGCTCGACCTCGAGGACGCGGTCGCGACGGAGCGGAAGGCGGAGGCGCGCGACGCGGCGCGCGGGGCATTGCCAACGCTGGGCGGCCTCTTCCGCGTGGTGCGCGTGAACGGGCTCGCCAGCGGGCTGACGGCAGACGATCTCGCGGCGGTGGTCTGCGATGCCCTCGACGCGATCGTCCTGCCGAAGGCCGAGACGGAGGCGGACCTCGCCCGGCTCGAGGCGCTGATCGTGAAGGCGGAAGCGGCCAATGGGGTGCCGACCGGCTCGGTCGGCGTGATCGCGCTGGTCGAGAGCGCGGCCGGGATCGCGCAGGCCGGCGGGATAGCACGGGCCGGCGGGAGGCTCATCGGCATGGCGTTCGGCTCGGCAGACCTTGGCACCGATCTCGGCCTGCCGAGGCTGCGCGGCGACCTCACCCCGGCGCTCGCCTATGGCCGGGCGAAGCTCGTCTATGACGCGCGGGGAGCGGGATTGCCCTGTCCGGTGGACGGGCCGTTCCTCGACATCCGCGACGGGGCCGCCTTCGAGGCGGATTGCCGGGTCTCGGCGGCGCTCGGCTTCCGCGGGCGCATCTGCATCCATCCGGACCAGGTCGCGATCGCCAATCGCGCCTATGCGCCGGACGAGGCGGAGGTCGCCCTGGCGCGGCGGGTCGTCGCCGCCTTTGCCGAGGCGGGCGCGTCCGGAAGCGCGGCCATCGCGGTCGAGGGAATTTTCGTCGATGCGCCGGTGGCCCGGAAAGCGGCGGAGATCGTCGCGCTCGCGGACGCCATCGCCGCGAAAGGGTGAGAGCCGCCGACTGGTCCGGTCGCAGTCGGTGCGAGTGGCCCTTTCTGGCGGCGTCGGAGGACGCGTAGCTAGTCGAGAGGCTTCTGACGGAGGGCGCCATGCGCGCGGCAATCATCGGTTCGGGCTATATCGCGCGGGTCCATGCGCGACTGATCGGCGAACTCGGCGGCGAGGTGGTGGCGGTGGTCGGTCGCACGCTCGGCGCGGCGCAGGCCTTCGGCATCGGGCGGGCCCATGACAATGTCGAGGCGATGCTGAGGGCCGAGAAGCCCGACGTGGTCCATGTCTGCTCGCCGAACACGTTCCATGCCGAGCAGTCGATCGCCGCCTTCAGGGCGGGCGCGCATGTGCTCTGCGAGAAGCCCATGGCGACGAGCGGCGATGATTGCCGCCGCATGATCGATGCCGCCGACCAGGCAGGAAGGGTCGGCGCCATCGCCTATTGCTATCGCGGCTATCCGCTGGTGCGCGAGCTCAGGCGGCTGGTGCGGACGGGCGATTTCGGCGAGCTCTGGCGCGTGACCGGGCTCTACCTCTCGCAGGATGTCTTCGATCCGGAGAAATACGTCTGGCACTTCACGCCCGGCCTCTGCGGGCCGTCCTACGCGCTGTTCGATTTCGGCGTGCACTGGCTCGACCTCGTCCAGTACATTTCCGGCCGGCCGATCGAGGAGATATTCGCGCGCTTCCATACGCGGCGGCGCGAGCGCACCTGGCGCGGCGGCACGGGGCAGGGACCGATGCCGCCCGGCCATCCCGACAGCACCGGCGGCGTCGCCGTGGATTTCGGGCTCGAGGACCAGGCCGACATCGTCGTCGGCTTCGGCGGTGGCGCCTCGGGCGGGGCGACGATCATGGGCCTGTCGCCGGGCAATCCCAACCACATCGCGGTGTCGATGGATGGCGAGAAGGGCGGCTTCGACTGGCTGCAGGAGCAGCCGAACTCCTACGTCGAGCGCCGGCTCGGCCGGAAGATCGTGCGCGACAAGGATCCGGACCGGCTGCAGCCGGCCGACCGCTGGACGTCGAGCGTGCCGGGGGGACATCCGGAGGGCTATCTCGATGCCTTCCGCAACGTGATCGCCGAATCCTGGCGCGGTATGAAGGGCGAGACGAAGGACTTCCCGACCTTCGGTGCGGGACTGTGCGGCATCGAGATCGTCGAGGCGGCGGTGAAGAGCGCCAATGCTGGAAGCACCGCGGCTGTCACGGACTCGGGCCCGTCCTTCGACGAGGCCTTTCCGTTCACGGCGTGAGGCAAGTGGTTCCGGAGAACGGGCGAGGTCTGGCTCTTTCGAAGGGGCCGAAACTTGCCTAGCGTCGGCAAGCCAAGGAACCGGAGGGCGGCATGTATATCGTCGGGGAAGAGGAAATCGCGGCGCTCGCCAACGTCATCCGGGAGGGCCGCCTCTTCCGCTACGGCGTCGGCAATGAATGCGACCGCTTCGAGAGCCGCTATGCGGCGCATCTCGGCGTCGGTCATTTCGCGCTGACGGTGAGCGGCACCTACGCGCTGTCGGCGGCGATGATCGCCCTCGGCCTCGGGCCGGGCGACGAGGTGCTGATCCCGGCGCATACCTACATGGCGACCGCCACCGCGGTGCTGACGACCGGCGCCATCCCGGTCATCGTCGACGTGGACGAGAGCATCACCATCGATCCCGCCGCGATCGAGAACGCCATCGGCCCGCGTACCAGGGCCGTGGTCCCCGTCCATATGTGGGGCGCCGCCTGCAACATGGACGCGATCATGGACATCGCACGACGGCACGAGCTCTGGGTGATCGAGGATTCCTGCCAGGGCGTCGGCGGCGGCTACGAGGGGAAGAAGTTCGGCTCGATCGGGCATATCGGCGCCTTCTCGTTCAACTACTACAAGAACATGACCTCGGGCGAAGGCGGCGGCGTTTCGACCTCCGACGAGCGGCTCGCCAAGCGCGCGCGCTGCGCCATCGACCCGTGCCACTTCTACTGGACCGGCCGCGAGGACGGCGACGAGGCCGACAAGCCGTTTGCCGGCAATGGCGGGCGGGCGTCGGAGCTGATGGGGGCGATGCTCAACGTGCAGCTCGACCGCATCGACGGCATCGTCGCGGCGATGCGGGCGGAGAAGAAGCAGGTCATCGAGGGGACGAAGAAGCTCTCCAACCTCGGCCTCAAGCTCTCGCCCATGAACAGTCCTGACCACGACTGCGCGGCGCATCTCATGTACCTGATGCCCTCGGCGGAAGAGGCGAAGCGCTTCACGCGGATCTTCCCCTCGGTGATCGCCGGCAAGACGGGCCGCCACACCTATACGGAATGGGACCAGGTGCTGATGGGGATGGGCGCGGCGCATCCGGCGATGAACCCATACAACCACCCGGACAATGCCGCCTGCCGGCGGACCTATTCCAAGGACATGTGCGCGCGGTCGCTGGAGATCCTCAACCGCACCGTGATGGTGCCGATGCATCCGAAGCATTCGCAGGCGGAGATCGACGCGATCATCCACAATATCGAGGTGGCGAGCCGTGCCGTGCTGGCCGGCGACGAGGACGGCAGCATCAAGCCGACGAGCGCCCTCGACGCGCAGAAGTTCGACATGAGCGCGACCTGAGGCGACCGAACGGCGCGGAAACACACTTCATTTTCCGGCCGGGTTGACCGCCCACCAGTCCCCTGTAAGGTTCTCGCTCAGGGCGACCCCGGGGTACCACTTCGATGGCGCGTGCATGCCGCCTGCCGCTCGACATGGTCAGCCTCGACCGGCGCGCGGCGACGCCTCTCCATCGGCAGCTCTACGAGAGCCTGCGCGCCCATATCCTCGACGGGAAGCTGCCTTCCGGCACGCGCCTGCCGGCGACGCGCGAGCTTGCCAACGACCTCGGCGTCAGCCGCAACACGGTGATCGCCGCCTATGACGCGCTGCTGGCGGAGGGCTATCTCGATTCGGTCGCCGGCTCGGGCACGCGGGTGGCGCCGTTGCCCTCGCGGCCGGTGCGGACGAGCGCCGGCGAGGACCGCCTGCCGCCGCTTTCCGCACGCGGCGAGCTCATGGCGACGCAGGCGCGCGACCGCACGACCGCCGGCCTCCATGCCTTCCGTCCGGGACTGCCGGAGATCGAGACGTTTCCGTTTTCGACCTGGGCGCGGCTGGTGGCGGCGAGCATGCGCCACGCCCACGAGGACCTGTTCGGTTATCACCTCATCGCCGGCCATCCGCGGCTGCGGCGCGCGCTCGCCGAATACCTGGTCGTCTCGCGCGGCGTGCGCTGCACGCCCGAGCAGGTGATCGTGCTCCCCGGCGCGCAGGCGGCGCTCGACCTGATCGGGCGCATGTTCATGGATCCCGGCGACCATTTCTGGATGGAGGATCCGGGCTATCTCGGCGCGCATACGGCCTTCATCGCCGCCGGCGGCAGGCCGGTGCCGCTTTCCGTCGGACCCGACGGCTGGCACCTCGAAGGGGCGCGCCCCTCGCCGCGGCTCATCTTCGTGACGCCGTCCTGCCAATGGCCGCGCGCCCTCGTCATGCCGATGGAAGCCCGGCTCCGCCTCCTCAAGATCGCCGAGGCGCACGATGCCTGGATCATCGAGGACGACTATGACAGCGAGTACCGCTTCCGCGGCCATCCGATCCCGGCGATGCAGGGCTTCGACAAGAGCGGGCGGGTGATCTATCTCGGCACGCTGTCGAAGACGATGTTCCCGTCCATGCGCATCGCCTACCTGGTGATACCGGAGAAGCTGCTGCACGGGTTCAAGACGGCGCTCAGCATTACCGGGCAGTATCCGCCGCTCCTCCTCCAGGTGGCGCTCGCCGATTTCATCTCGCAGGGCTTCTTCGCCACCCACCTGCGGCGGATGCGGCGGCTCTATGCGCGGCGGCAGCGCGAGTTCCTCGCGCTTTCCGAGGCCCGCCTCGGCCGCTGGATCACGGCGCAGCCATCGGATACCGGCATGCAGGTGAGCGCGCGCTTCAAGCAGCCCATGGACGACGGCGTGGTGCTGGCGGCGGCACGCCGCCACGGCATCGACTTCGTGCGCATGTCGACGCAGTACCGCCATGCGACGCCCGAACACGGCATGCTGCTCGGCTATGCCGGCGTCGGGCAGGACGAGATGCGGCAGGGCGTCGAGAGCCTGCGGGCGGCCTTCGTCGAGCTCGAGCAGGGCGCGGCGCGCCGGCAGGCGTGACGTAGCCGATTTCCCATCCGCGGCGGCCTGTCGGGCATTTCGTGCGCGATCCATGCGCGCATGGTGCGTGCCTGGCGGCCAGCGGATCGCGCGAAACTAGGAGGCGGGTACGGCCGCCAGGGGTGCTGGCGTTTCGAGCGGATAGAAGCAGGCGGTCGCGCGCCCGCCGGCATCGCGGACGAGGGGCGGAACGAACTCGGCGCAGCGTTCGGTGGCGCGGAAGCAGCGCGTGCGGAAGCGGCAGCCCGAGGGCGGCGCGAGCGGGGAAGGCGGCTCGCCGGCGAGGATCACCGGCTTGCCATCGGCCTTGTCGAGCTCGGGGACCGCGCTCAGCAGCGCCGCCGTGTAGGGATGGCGCGGCCGCGCGCAGACCTCCGCCGCCGGGCCATGCTCGACCACCTGGCCGAGGAACATCACCGCGACGTGGCTGCAGAAATGCCGGATGACGCGCAGGTCGTGGCTGATGAAGATCATCGAGAAGCCGATCTCGCGCCGGAGATCGGTGAAGAGGTTGATGATCTGCGCCTGGATGGAGACGTCGAGGGAGGCGATCGGCTCGTCGGCAACGACGAGCGCGGGGCGGAGCGCGATGGCCCGCGCAATGGAGATGCGCTGGCGCTGCCCGCCCGAGAACTCGTGAGGAAGGCGCTTGCGGTGGCGCGGCGACATGCCGACCATGTCGAGGACGGCGTCGATGCGCCGATCGATCTCGACGGCGGGCAGGCGGAAGGCGCGCAGCGGCTCGGCGATGATGTCCTCGATGCGCGCGCGGGGGTTGAGCGCGGCATAGGGGTTCTGGAAGATCGGCTGGATGTGCCGGCGCACGGCGCGGAGGCTCCTGCCCGCGATGCCCGTGATGTCCTCGCCCATGAACTGGATGCTGCCGGAATCGGTATCCACCAAGCGGAGGATGCAGCGCGCCAGCGTGGACTTGCCGCAGCCGGTCTCGCCGGCGATGCCGAGCGTGTCGCCGCGCGCCAGCGTCACCGACACGCCATCCAGCGCATGCACCTCGCGGCGCCGCCCGAACGGCAAGGCCGCCGGGAGGCGGAAATGCCGGACGAGATCGCTGACGCGCAGGATCGGCTCTGCCGCCGTCGCGGACACATCCGATGGCGCGGCGGTAGCCGCGACCGGCCCGGTCCCGACCGGCGGCACGGCATCCGCGTGCCAGCAGGCGACGGCACGCCCTTCGGAATCCGCCACCAGCGGCGGGTCTTCGACGCGGCAGCGCTCGCTCGCCAGCGGGCAGCGCGGATGGAAGGGGCAGCCGCTCGGCAACGCGCCGAAATCGGGCGGCTCCCCGCCGATCGTCTGAAGCCGCGCGTTCGCGGCGGCATTGGCGGCCGGCATGGCGGCGATCAGCGCGCGGCTATAGGGGTGGCGCGGGCGGTCGAGGATGGCGCGCACCGGGCCCTGTTCGACGATGCGCCCGGCATACATGACGGCGACGCGGTCGCAGATGCGGCTGACGACTGCGAGGTCGTGGCTGATGAAGATCATCGCCGCGCCGGTCTCGCGGTTGAGCCGGCCGAGCAGGTCGAGGACCTGCGCCTGCACGGTGACGTCGAGGGCGGTGGTCGGCTCGTCGGCGATCACCAGCTCGGGCGAATTGACCAGCGCGGTGGCGATCATCGCCCGCTGCAGCATGCCGCCGGAGAACTCGTTGGGATAGGCGCGGGCGCGCGCCGCCGGATCGGGGATCGAGACCTGGCGGAAGATGTCCTCGACGCGGGCGCGCGCCGTGCGGCGATCGGCCTTGCCGTGCAGGAGCAGCGGCTCGGCGACCTGCGCGCCGACGCGCTTCAGCGGATTGAACGAGGTCATCGGGTTCTGGAAGATCATGCCGATGCCGAGACCGCGTATCTCGGCGAGCCGGCGCGGGCCGGCGCGGGTGAGTTCCTCGCCATGGAAGCGGATGCTGCCGCCGGCGAAGGAGGCGCCGGGCGGCAGCAAAGCCGGTATGGCGAGGGCCGTCATGCTCTTGCCGGAGCCCGATTCGCCGACGATGCCGAGCACCTCGCCGGCGGACACGCGGAGCCCGAGCCCGCGCACGATCGGGCGCGAGCCGGTGTCGGTGGCGACCGAAATCCTGAGGTCTTCGATCTCGAGGAGGGGGGCGCTCATCGACGCCGCCGCATCAGCGGGTCCATCCAGTCGCGGATGCCGTCGCCGATCATGTTGAAGGCGATGACGAGGGTCAGCACGGCGAGCGCCGGGCAGGTCGCCACCCACCATTGGTCCATCACCTGCGCGCCTTCCGCGATCATCGCGCCCCATTCGGGCGCCGGCGGCCGGGCGCCGAGGCCGAGGAAGCTGAGCATGGCGAAGTTGAGGATGGCGCGGCCGATGTCGACCGCCGCCATCACCATCAGGGTGGGCAGCGCGTTAGGCAGGATGACGCGGACGAGGATGCCGGCCGGGTGACGGCCGGAGGTGCGCGAGGCGGCGACGAAATCGAGCGATTTCAATTCGAGCACCAGCCCGCGCGTCACGCGCGCATATTGCGGCCACCAGGCCGCGGCGAGCGCGATGACGCCGTTGCCGAGGCCCGCGCCGAGCGCCGCCGCCACCGCCATGGCGAGAATGATGATCGGAAAGGCGAGCACCATGTCGGTGACGCGCATGAGCACCTCGTCGAGCCAGCGCGGCCCGAAGCCGGCGATCGCGCCGATGAGGGTGCCGATCAGCGAGCCGGCGGCGACGACGGCGAGCGCGGCAGCGAGCGTCGAGCGTCCCCCATAGAGGACGCGGGTGAACACGTCGCGGCCGAGCTGGTCGGTGCCGAAGAGGTGCTCGAGGCTCGGCGCGTTCAGGCGCACCTTCATCGCCGGCTGGAGCGGATTGAAGGGCGAGAAGATATTGGCGCCGGCGATCAGGACGACCCAGACGAGGATGACGACGAGGCTGACGGCGACCGCCGGGTGGCGACGGCAGAGGGCGAGCAGGTCGCCCGCCGCGCGCGAGAGCGGACGGTGCCCGGCCTCCAGGGTTCGCTCGAGACTCATACGCGTCAGCTCATCGCGGCGCGAATGCGCGGGTCGATCAGCGCATAGGCGAGATCGACCGCGAGGTTCACGATCGTATAGGAGATGGCGACGACGAGGGTGACGCCCATGACCGCCGGGAAGTCGGCGTGCGAGGCGGCGCTGTAGGCATAGCGACCGATGCCCGGCCAGCCGAAGATGGTCTCCGTCATCACCGAGCCGGCGAGCAGGTCGCCGAAGGCGAGGCCCATCACGGTGATGACCGGCAGGATGGCATTCTCCACGGCGTGATGCACCAGCACGTAGGGCTCGCGGGCGCCCTTGCTGCGCGCCGTCCTGAGGAAATCCTGGCCGAGCACCGCCAGCATGCTGGCGCGCGTGACGCGCGTGATCAGGCCGATGCTCCAGGTGGCGAGCACGAAGGCGGGGAGCGCCAGATGGTAGAGTGCATTGGCGACCAGCCCGAAATCGCCGGCGATCAGCCCGTCGATGGTGTAGAGGCCGGTCACCGTCGGCGGCGGCGCCAGGCCGGAATCGAGGCGGCCCTGTCCAGGGACGAGGTGGAGGTGGAAGTAGAAGATGTTGATCGCCACCAAAGCCAGCCAGAAGATCGGCATGGAGACGCCGATCGTGGTGACCGTGCGTACCAGCCCGTCGAAGGGGCCGCCGCGGAAACGCGCGGCGAGGACGCCGAGCGGCAGCGAGATCAGGATCGAGATGATGATCGCGACGGTGGCGAGCTCGATGGTCGCGGGCAGGTAGTCGGCGAGGTCGGCCGCGACCGGCCGGTGGGTATAGATCGAATCGCCGAAATCGCCGCGAACGAGGTTGCGCAGATAGGTCAGGTACTGGACGGGCAGGGGCTCATCCAGGCCCCATTTGGCGCGATAGACCGCGACGATCTCGGGATGCTCCGCCGCCTGCTCGCCGATGGTGGCGGCGACGGGGTCGGTGGGGATCGATCGCGTGACGGCGAAGGTGATCAGCGTGATCCCGATCAGGGTCGGGATGAGGAGCAACAACCGCCGGAAGGTGAAAGTCCACATTGGTCGCTGGGGCGCCTTCGCTCTGCGGTAGATCGGGACCGGGGCGGCGCCCGGAGAAAGGCGCCGCCCCGGTCATCCCGGTATCAGGTGAATTCTATGCCGGCGAGATCGAAGTACCAGACCGGGTTGAGCGGCAGGGACGCGATCGCGTCGCTGCGCACGCCGAGCTGGTAGTTGGTCTCGAACAGGAAGGCATAGGGACCGAACTCGTTGATCAGGCTCTGCGCCTCCCGGGTCAGCGCATATTGCGCATCGAGGGCGAGCGTCTGCTTGGCCTTGCTGACGAGGTCGGCGATCTTCTGCGCCTCGGCCGAATCCGTCGGGTTCCACTGGTGCCGCTTGCCGCCGGCGGCGCCGCCGGGAGCGAAGATCGGCAGGTAGTCGGTCCAGCCGACATAGTCGGACGACCACCAGTGGAAGACCGCTTCCTGCTGGCCGCCGCGATACTCGGTCAGCATCTGCGAGAAGAGCTGCGGATTGAGGTTGACGGTGATGCCGATGCGGGAAAGGTCGGCGGCGACCTTCTGCGCCACGATCGGCGCCGGCACCGTGGTGTAGGAGCCGTCGGAGGCGAAGGAGGCGTTCATCGTGAAGCCGTCCGGCTGGCCGCCGGCGACCAGCGCCGCCTTGGCGCGATCGAGGTCTTCCTTCATCCCCTGGTCCGCCGGCAGCGCGCCGCCGAGGCTCGGGGGCACCATCGAGCCGGTCGGGCCGCCGCCGCCGAGATAGATGTCGGCAAGGCCGGCATAGTCGATCCCGTACTTGATCGCATCCCAGATCTTGGGGTTGCGCAGGGCCGGGTTCTTCTGCGTGCTCCAGCCGAAATAGGCCGGGGCGAGCGCCGGGATCTGGTAGACCTTGACCTTGGCTTCGCCGCCTAGGCCGGAGGCGATGTCGGGCGACAGGTTGACCGCGATATGGGCGTCGCCCGCCAGCAGCATCGAGCGCTGGATGTTGGGATCGTCGACGAACTTGACGATGACGCTCTCGACCGGCGCCGGCACGCCCCAGAAATTGGGATTGCGCTTCAGCACCAGCTCGGAGCCGCGCGTCCAGCGGTCGAGAATGAAGGGACCGCTGCCGACCGAGTTGGCGTCGAGCCACGGGCCGGCGGTGTCGGTGGTGCTGGCATCCTTCGCGTCGGTGCCGCCATGGGCCTTGATCGCCGAGGCCTGCGCCACGTTGAGCGAGGGCGTGGTCAGGATCTGCAGGAAATCGACGTTGATCTCGCCGAGGGTGACCTTGACCTGGTTGGGGCCGCTCTTCTCGATCGACTTCACGCCGTCGAGGAGCCAGGAGCCGGGGCCCTTGAGGTTGATGAAGCGGTTGAAGGAGAACAGCAGGTCGTCGGCGGTGGCCGTGCTGCCGTCCGAGAACTTAACCTTGGGATTGAGGTCGAAGACGTAGGTGAGGCCGTCGTCGCTGACGTCCCAGGTGCTGGCATAGTCGGCCGCGATCGCATCGAGCGCCGAGCCGCGCAGCGTCACCAGCTGGCTGTAGAGCGCCTTGCCGAAGATGAACCACTCGGCCTCGTAGGCATTGTTGGGATCGAGCGTGCGCAGCGAGCCGGTCTTCATCACCACGACCAGCGGCTTGCCGCCAAGCGGCTCGGCGGCGCGCGCGGCGCGGGTCATCGACAGGAGGGGCGGGAAAACCGCGAGCGCAATGGCGCTGGCGGTGAAGGTCCTCCGCGAGATGCCGCGCGACAGCAGCCGGTTGGTCTTGTCGTCTTCCGTCATGATCAGATGCTCCCCTTCTGGTTTGTCTCGAAAATCGATCGGCCGGAAATCGGTCGGCCGGTGCGGCAGCGGGCGTGCCCGATGCGCTAGAGGACGCCGTACTTGCGATAGACCTCGCCGAGCGAGAGCCCGCGTTCGAGCTCACTGCGGGTGACGTTCTCGCTGTGGATCTTCTCGAGCGCCGCGGCGACGACCTTCTCGGCGATGGCGCCGGGAATGATCACGATCCCGTCGACATCGCCGAACACGACGTCGCCGCTCGATACCGGCACGCCGCCGCAGGCAATCGGCACGTCGCGGGCCATCATCTTGCCGCGGCCCCTGGAATCGAGCGGCGCGATGCCGCCGTGGAACACCGGAAAGTTCATCTCGCGGATGCGGCGCACGTCGCGGACCAGTCCGTCGGTGACGCAGCCGACGCCGCCGCGCTTCTGGGCGGCGGTGGAGAGCAGCTCGCCCCAGGGCGCGATGCGCTCGGTGGGGCCGCCGCAGCCGAGCACGGCCACGTCGCCCGGCTGGAGGTCGTCGACCAGCTCGATCTCGACCTCGTAGGGATTCTCGCCGTCGGCCACGGAATAGCTGTTCATGTAGAGCCCGGTGCGGGCGCGGCCGAACAGGTTCTGCGCATCGTCGAGCGGGCGCACGAAAGGACGCAGCGCCTGATCGCGATAGCCGAAGCTGTCGAGCACGTCGCTCAGCACGGCGGTGTAGAGCTCGTCCTTGTGGCGGGAGAAATCCATTGCGCTCATCGAACCCGGGTTGACGTGAAGAAACGATAGGATGCGACCTAGAACATGCGCTATCGTGTTTCGCGTCAAGAATTATCTGTTTCGCTGGGCGGAATGGAAACGAAGGAAGCAAAGGGGCGGCGCGATGACGGATCCGGATGGCGACGAACGGCGGGGTGGCGACGGCGGCAGCAACATCGTCAAGCCGGTCGCCAAGGCGCTGAAGGTGCTGGTCGCCATCTGCACCGAGCGCCAGCCGCCCGGGCTGAACGACCTGATCGCGCTCACGGGCCTGCCGAAGACGACGGTGTTCCGCTATGTCGCGACGCTGCGCGCCGCCGGGCTGATCGATGCCTCGGCGGGCGGCGACCGCTACCATCCGAGCCTCGGGCTGTGGCTGCTCGGGCAGGGGACGGGCGTGCACGAGATGCTGCGCAGCCTCTGCCTGCCGGTGATGCTGTCGCTGCAGAAGGAGTTCAACGAGACCGTCAACCTCGGCACGCTGCGGGGGCGGCAGGTGGTCTATATCGAGATCGTCGAGAGCGAACGGTCGCTGCGCATGCAGGCGCGCCCCGGCGCGCTCGACCCGATCCATTCCACGGCGCTTGGCAAGGCGCTGCTCTCATCCATGCCCGAGGAGCGGTGGTCGAGCTATCTCAACCACCGGCTGGAGCGCTTCACGGAACGCACGATCACCGACAAGGCGAGGCTGCACGAGCAGTTGCGCGAGGCACGCCGGTTCGGCGCGGCCTATGACCGTGGCGAGAACGAGGAGGGGGCGCTCTGCGTCGCCGTCCCGCTGATCGCGCGGAACGGATCGCCGGTCGCGGCGCTGAGCATATCGGCGCCGGCGCACCGCTTCGAGGACAAGGCGGGTGCGGCGATCGCGGCGCTGAAGAAAGGCGCTGCCGAAATCGAGGCCGGGCTCAGGGACAGGGTCAGCCTCGCCGGGGCCAGTTTGGAGCGCGCCTCCGAAGGATGAGGCCGGGCGCGCGGGCGCTGGCCTTCCTCCCGCGCGAACGGCTTGGCGAGCGGGCTCGTCAGCGATGCGCGCATGTCCATTTGACCGTCCAACGAACAGAAAATATTCATGGGGCGCGCCATGCCCTCTGAACGCATCCCCTAGAGAGAAGAGCCCATCATGGCCGACCAGCGCTGGAACGACGTCGCCGACATCCTTGTCAATTACTCGACGCGCGTGCGGCCGGGCGAGAAGGTGCTCATCACCATGATGGAGGTGGAGACCTTCGCGCTCGCCCGCGCCGTGCATGCGGCGGCGGTGAAGGCCGGGGGGCTGCCCCATGTCGAGTTCCAGTCCATGTTCCTCGAAGGCGACCTGATGCGACTCGGCAGCGAGGCGCAGATCGACTGGGTCCCCGAGATGCAGACGCGCGGCCTCGAATGGGCCGACGTGTATGTCGGCCTGCGCGGTGCCCGCAATCCGCATGAATGGGCCTCCATCCCGGTCGAGAAGGTCGCTGCCCACAAGCGCGCCATGGGCAAGGTCTCGGCGCTCCGCACCCGGTCGACGCGCTGGGTGCTCTCGCGCATCCCGAGCGAGGCGCTCGCCCAGGAAGCCGGCATGTCGCGCGACGAGATGATGGAGTTCTACTTCGCCGCGGTCATCCGCGACTGGCAGGCGGAGGCAAAGCGCTACAACGAGATCCGCGACGTCTTCCAAGCCGCGACCGAGGTGCGTATCGAGGGCAGGGGCACCAACATTTCCTTCTCCACCGCCGGCCGGCTCTACGTCGCCGCCGACGGGCGCATCAACATGCCCGACGGCGAGATCTTCACCGCGCCGGTCGATGACAGCGTCGAGGGCGTCATCACCTTCGATTTTCCCGGCGTCTATGGCGGGCTGAAGGTCCCCGACATCCGCCTGGAATTCGAGAAGGGGCGGATCGTGCGCGCCTCGGCCTCGGCCAATGACGATCTCCTGCAGAAGCTGATCACCATGGACGAGGGGGCGAACCGCGTCGGCGAGTTCGGCGTCGGCACCAATTTCGGCATCGACCGGTTCTGCAGCGACATCCTCTATGACGAGAAGATCGGCGGTACTGTGCATCTCGCCCTCGGCCGCGCCTACACGGAATGCGGCGGCGTCAACCAGTCGGCGCTGCACTGGGACATCATCAAGGACCTGAGGCCGGGCGGCCGCGTCACCCTCGACGGGCGACCGGCCCTCGTTGACGGCAAGTTCACGTTCTGAAGGCGTCCGGCCCGCCTTTGTCGGCCGAACCCCGGCCGGAGACTAGCGGCGCAGTCTCAGTCGCGACTGGAACAGCACGACCGCCAGCACGATGACGCCGAGCACGCCCTGGTAGATCGAGGGCGCGACGCCGGCAATGGTGAGGGCGCTGGTGATGCTGGCAAGGCACAGCACGCCGACGAGGACCCCGGGGATCGATCCGGACCCGCCATACATGTGGACGCCGCCGAGGATCGTCGCGGCGAAGCTGAGGAGCAGGTAGTCGGCCCCTTCGCCCGGCGTCGCGCTGAGGTTCTGGTAGAGGTAGATGATCGCTGCCATCGCGCAGAGGAAGGCGGACAGCCCGTAGCTGAGGAGCTTCGTCTTCATCACCGGCACGCCGGCGATCCTCGCCGCCGCCTCGTTGGAGCCGATGGCGTAGATGTAGCGGCCCCACTTGCTGCGGTGGAGGAGCAGGCTCGTGCCGATGAAGCCGGCGACCAGCACGAGGATCGGGAAGGCATTCTGGCCGAGAGGCAGGAACGCGAAGAGCGGGGCGATCGCGTCGTTGTATTCGGAGACCGTGATCGGCTGGCCGGCGGCGAGGATCCACGACATCGAGTCGGCGACTGAAAGCATGCCGAGGGTGACGATGAAGGGCGGGATCTTCGTTCGCGAGACGAGAAGGCCGCTGACGAGGCCGGCGAGGACCGCCGTCATCACCGCGGCGATGGTTCCCCCGACCATGCCGAGGTCGGTGCGGAAGAAGACGATCGCCGAGATCGACATGGCGACGAGCGAGCCGACCGAGAGGTCGAAGCCGCCCCCGACCACGACCAATGCCTGGCCGAAGGAGACGAGCCCGGCGGCGCTGGCGCTGGCTATGACGAGGACGAGGTTCGACGGCCGCAGGAAGACGCCGCGCGAGATGACGGTGGCGACGGCGACGACGACGATGAGCAGGAAGAGCTGGTTGTAGCGCTGCAGGCCCGCGGCGGCCCTAGTCATGGCGAGTTGCATAATAAACCGCTCCAACGAGAATGCAGCCCTGGATGATCCCCTGGATGTAGGGGGAGACTGCGAAGGCGGTGACGACGCCGTAGAGGACGATCAGGATCACGGCCCCAAGGATCGCCTTGAGGAGGTTGCCGCGGCCGCCGGTGAGCGCGATGCCGCCGAGCACGGCGGCGGTGATCGCCTTGAACTCGTAGCCCTTGCCGACGGCGGGCATGCCGGAGCGGACGTAGGAGGCCATGAGCAGGCCGGCTATCCCGTAGAGGATACCGGCGACGCCATAGACGGCGATGCGAATCCGCGAGACCGGAATGGCCGAATAATAGGCGGCACCTTCGTCGCCGCCGACGGCATAGACGTAGCGGCCGATGGAGAAGTTCGAACGCACGAAGAGGGCGACGACTCCGATCACGAGCAGCCCGACGAAGAAGAGCGGCACCACCTCGAAGATGCTGCCGAGCGCGATGTTCTGGAACGCCTGTTCCTGGATCGGGATGAGGCGGCCGCTGCTGATCGAGCCGGCGAGTCCGCCGACCACCCACATCATGCCGATGGTGGCGACGATCGGCGGGATGCGACCCTTCTCGATGAGGAGGCCGTTGGCAAGGCCGAGCAGACCGCAGGCAAGGAGCGGCAGCAGGACCGCTGCGGCCATGCCGTAGTCCGGGAGGAGGAAGGCGGACAGCGTGCCCGCGAGGCCCATCATGGCGCCGACCGAGATGTCGACGCCGCGCACGATCAGGACCAGCGCCTCGCCGAGCGTCGCGATGCCGAGCACGGCGGAGAGCTCCAGGATCGCGAAGAGGTTGTCGAGATTGTAGAACGTGCTGGCGCGGAAGATCGCCGCGACGAGGAGGAGGGCGCCGAGGATGACGACGACGTCCAACTCCTTCAGCAGCGATTTCACGCGGTCCATGGTGGCTCCTTCCGCTCTCGCGATGTCGCGCGGCTAGTGCGCCGCCGCGGACGGACCAGTCGCCCCGGCGGAGGGACCCGGCGTCTCGACGTCGTACTGGTAGTAGCGAACGATCTCGTGCGGATTGATCGCGTCGCCGGTCAGCGTCGCGACGATCCGCCGGTTGACGATGACGAGGAGGGTGGTGACGAGGCCGATCAGTTCGGCGAACTCGGTGCTGATCACGACCACGCCGTGCCCGCGGTCGGCCATGGCGCGGATCGCCTCGTTGATGTCGTCCTTCGCGCCGATGTCGATGCCCTTGTAAGGCTCGTCGAGGAGAAGGAGGTGATAGCCGTCCTCGAGCCAGCGGGAGACGACGACCTTCTGCTGGTTGCCGCCGCTAAGGTCGCCGGCCTGGCTGTCGATCGAGGCCATCTTCGTCTTGATCTGGGTGGCCTTGCGGGTGGCTTCGGCGCGGAGCGCCTTCCGGTCGAGGAAGAACCCACGCTGGAAGCTCAGCTTCGGCAGGGAGATGTTCTCCTCTATGCTCCGGTTGAGAAGCAGGCCCTCGGTGAAGCGGTCCTCGGGCACGAAAGCGACGCCGCGGTCGAGCATACGGCGCGCGTTGCGCGCCCCGATCGTCTCTCCGGCATGGGTCACCGTGCCGCGCGTGGCGGGCATCAGCCCGAAGATCGTGCGCAGCAGCTCCGATTTGCCTGCGCCTTCCGGACCGGTGATGCCGAGAATCTCGCCCTCGCGGACGCGCAGCGCGAAGGATGCCCTGTCGGCGGTCCAGGAGAGGTTCTCGACGTCGAGAAGCGTCCTGCGGCCGGTGAAATCCGCCACGGCGGCGTCGCGCGGGGCCCGGCGCATCTCGTGGCCGACGACGGCGACGGCGAGCTGCTCGGCGGTCGTGTTGCGGGCGTCGAGGGTCTCGACCAGGGCGCCGTTGCGGAGGACGGATATCTCGTCGCTCAGACCGACCACGTCGTCGAGCAGATGCGAGATGTAGATGATGGTGACCTTCTGCTCGCGCAGCCGGCGCAGAACCGAATGAAGGAGAACCGTCTCCTTCTTGTCGAGGGAGACGCCGCCTTCGTCGACGATGAGCAGGTCGCATTCCTGGACGAGGGCCTTGGAGATGGCGACGATCTGCTTGTGGGCGGGCGAAAGCTCGCTCACCAGGCGGCGGGTATCGATGTCGATGCCGAGCTCGCGGAGCACCGTGCGTGCCTTGCGGCGCATCTCGCCTTTCCGGAGGATGCGGAACTGGCCGCGGATCTCGTTGCCGAGGAAGATGTTCTCCTCGACGGTCATGGAGGGAACCAGGTCGCCCCACTGGTGGACGATGCCGATGCCCGCACTGCGCGCCGCCGCGGGCGTCAGATGGGGGACCTCGCTGCCATTCAGCCGGACGCTGCCAGCGCTCGGGCGGATGTCGCCGGCGATGATCTTGGAGAGGGTCGATTTGCCGGCGCCGTTCTCGCCGACGAGGCCGCGAATCTGCCCGGCAGGGATGGCGATGCTGACGTCCTGAAGCGCGACCGTGTTGCCGTAGCGCTTCGACACGTTCTCGAGCTCGATCCGGTAGTTCACGCTGGGTGGCCTCCCGGCCCTGGCGGAAATGTGGCGTCAGGCTGGCTCCCGGCGGCCAGGGAGACCTGCCGCCGGGAAGCCGACTTGCGGGCGCGCGGTGACCGCGGGCGCGGTCCGCGCCCCTACTTCGTGTTTTGCAGGTCGTAGAGGTCCTTCGGAACCTCGCCCGACTTCGAATAGGCCATGACGTCGTCGTAGCCGGTCACCTTGGAGGCGTCGAAGTGCAACTCCTCGTAGTTGCCGGTCTCCGGCGGGATGAGCGGCAGCTTGTTCTCGTTGGTGAAGGCGATCTGCTTGGTCAGGATCTCCTTGACCTGATCGCCCGACACGGCGAGCTGGGTCGGGACGTTCGGGTTCGGCCAGGTGCGCAGGCTGAGGAACTGGATGCCCTTCTGGTCGAGGTCGCCGTTCAGGTACTGGATCGCTTCGGGGATGGCGAAGGCGCCGTAATAGGGCGGGCACTCGGTCGACATCATGGCCTTGCCGTCGAGAACGTACTGGATGAAGGCGACGTCGCCGTCCTTCGAGGCGATGCGGCCATCGAGCAGCGACTCGCGGCCGGCGGCCTTGATGGCCTGGATGGCGCCGAGGCCCTCGGCGTCCGCGTAGGTGAAGATGACGTCCATCTCGTCGTCGCTGAAGCGCTGCAGGAAGCCCTGCATCACGCGGCGGCCGCCGTCGTTCGACCACTTGCCTTCCTCGGTCGAGAGGATCTTGACGTCCGGGTAGTGCTTCAGCACCTCGCGGATGCCGACCCACATGTCCGTGTTGGGCGAGGAGCCGAGTTCGCCCTGGATCTCGACGATGTTGCCCTTGTAGGCGCCATGCTTCTGCTTGAGGTGCTCGAGCGCGTAATAGGCCATCGTCATGCCGCTGATGGCATAGTTCTGCGTGATGTTGAGGACGTACGTGCCGGTGGGCGGCTTCCGCTCCAGCGAGCGGTCGATGACCATGAGCGGCACGTTGGCCTTGGTCGCCATGTCGATGACCGGATCGAGGGGCACCGACTGGTTGGGCGAGAGGATGAGCATGTCCGGCTTCTGGGCGAGCAGGGTCTGGGCGTCCTGCAACTGCTTCGCCGAGTCGCCGGCGCTGTTCGTCCAGACGTAGTCCACGCCCGGTCCCACGTCCTTGAACTTCTTGCCCCACTGCTCCATCGAATTGACGAAGGCAGCACGCCAGGAATTGTTCATGTCGCCATTCGAGAAGGCGATCAGGTAGTGCTTCTTCGGCGTCGGCTGCGGCGCATCTTCGGCGAGCACCGGCCCGCCCAGCATGCCGAGCACGACGGCGGCTGCGGTCAGGATATGTCTGGTCTTCATCGTCTTCCTCCCATGTGAAACGGTTTGTCGGCTCGGCCGACGGGCAGAAGGCGGCTTCACGTCATGATGAAGCCGCCGGTCACGTTGATGGCCTGGCCGGTCATGGCACTGGCGGCAGGGCTCGCGAGGAACAGCATCACGTCGGCGACCTCCCGCGGCTCGACGAAGCGGCCCATCGGCGTTGCTTCCCATTCGCGGCGGACGTCGGCGAGAGACTTGCCCTCGATCTCGGCGTGGCGGCGCATGACATCCTCGATCCGGTCGCCTTCGATGGGTCCGGGGCAGACGGCGTTGATGCGGATACCGTGGCGGGCGTTCTCGAGCGCGAGCGTCTGGGTGAGGCCGAGGAGCGCCCATTTCGAGGCGACGTAGTCGGCGCGGTAGGGAAGGCCGCGGCGGGCGACATTGGATGCGGTGGTGACGATGGCGCCGGCCCCCGCCGCGATCATCGGCGGCAGCGCGGCGCGGGTGACGAGCATGGTGCCGGTCAGGTTGATGTCGAGCGTCTCGCGCCAATGGGCGAGCGGCATGTCCTTGACGAGTGCGTAGTGGCCGTTGAACCCGGCATTGTTGATGAGCACGTCGATGCCGCCGAGGAAGGCGGTTGCGCCGGCGACGGCATCGGCGACGGCAGCCTCGTCGCGCACGTCGCAACGGAATGACCGGCAGCGACGGCCCTCGGCCTTCACCGCGGCCTCGGTCGCCGCGGCGGGCTGGAAGTCGAGGATCGCTATGTCCGCGCCCTCGCGGGCGAAGGACTGGGCAATGATGCGACCGAGCCCGGCCGCGGCACCGGTCACGATCACCCGCTTGTCGTCGAAGCGTGGCATCATGCGCCTCCTATCGGCTGGCGAAGCGGGTGAGGGCGGATTCGCGGACGGTCACGCCAAGGCCGGGGCCATCCGGCACCGGCAGGCGTCCGTCGACGAGGGTGATCTGCTCTTCGAGCAGGTCGTCGCGGAGCGGATTGTGCTTGCGGTCGAACTCGATGACCGGCTCATTCAGGAGCGGCACCGGGTTGGCGGTGTGGGGGCTCGGCGGAATCGCGGCTATGGCCTGCAGCGCGGTTGCGACGGCGATGCCGGATCCCCAGACATGGGGCACGACCATGACCCCGTACGCGCCGGCGAGTGCGAGGATCTGGATGAAGGCAGTGAAGCCGCCGCAGACGGCGAGGTCCGGCTGGGCGATGTCGACGCAACCGCCGCCAATGAGATCGCGGAAACCGTAGCGGGTGAACTCGCACTCGCCGCCGGCGACGGGGATCGGGTTTTCCCGCCGGACGCGGCGATAGCCATCGCGATCCTCGGGCACGACCGGCTCCTCGAAGAAGTGCACGTCGAGGGGCTCCATCAGCCGGCCCATGCGGATCGCCGAGGCGGCGGAATAGGCATGATTGGCGTCGACCAGAAGACCGATGTTGGGGCCGATTGCCTCGCGGATCACGGCGAGACGCTTCACGTCGGTCCTGAGGTCGAGGAGGCCGACCTTGACCTTGAGGAACTGGAAGCCGGCGTCGCGGTAGCCGGAGGCCTCGCGCTCGAGATCCCTCAGAACGGCCGGCAGGTCGTTGAACGCCTCGGGGTAGTAGCAACCGGTGGCGTAGGCCTTGATGCTGTCGCGGAAGCGCCCGCCGAGGAGCTTCCAGACCGGCAGGCCGACGGCCTTGCCGGCAATGTCCCAGAGCGCGATGTCGAGCGCCGAGAGCGCCTCGACATAGGTGCCCTTCTGGCCGAAATCGCGGGAGAAATTGTAGAGCTCGTCCCAGATGCGCACCGGCTCGGTGGGGTCGCGGCCGATGAGCTTCGGGCCGAGCACGTGGTCGATGCAGGCGGCGACCGGCTCCGGCGGGCCGTACTGGCCACCCTCTCCCCAGCCGACGAGGCCGGTGTCGGTCTCGATGCGGACGAGATAGCTGTTGCGCTCGGGAAAGCGGGCTTGGGACGAATAGAAGACCTTGTCGCCGAGCGGCACGCGCAGGATGTGAGACCGGATCGAACGGATCTTCATGCCGCGCAGCCCGCGAACCCGGCCGGCAGCGCCTGCGACACGTCTCCCAGGATGCCGCCGGCGGGGCAGTCGCGGCGGTCCCGCGGCAATTCCGGCCCTGAGGAAGATTCGCGTCCCATGCCTGCCTCATATTTCTTGTCGACAATCTGATATTTCAGATTTCACGAGACGACAAGAGGGCAGATCGCCGACCTGTGAACGGAATCGGTGGAGAGCTGAGCCGAGGGGCTGGCCGGAGAAGGGATGGGCGCGGCGAATTCGGCCGGGCGCTGCGCGCCCGAGCCGCTCGTCGTCTTCCCCGGCTCAGGCCTTCGGCCGTGCCGTGTCCCGGAGGAAAGCCTGGATGCGCTCCGAGGTATTGTTGAGGTGGGCTTGCATCGCCTCCGCGGCGCGCTCCGCGTCGCCGGCGCAGACTGCCTCGCAGATGGCGATGTGCTCGGGCAGCGTCGTCATGAAGGGCTCGTCGAGCTTCAGGATGATGGTGCGCTGGCACCACTTCACCAGGTCGCGCATGCCCTCCATCATCTTCTGCAGGCGTGGATTGTCGCAATACTGGACGGCCAAGGTATGGATCAGGAGATCGACCTGGGGGAGCAGGCGGGCGCGCTTCCTGCCCGCGGGGGCGTCGCCGGCGCTGCGGTAGAGCGCGAGAGCGCGGTCGGCCTCGGCCCTGGGGATGCGCGGCGTGGCGAGGCGGACCGCTGTCGTCTCGAGCGAGGTGCGCACGTCGAAGATGTCCTTGACCTCCTTCGCGCTGAGCTCGGTGACGAACACGCCCCGGCGTGGAAGGACCTTCAGGAACCCCAGTGCCTCGAGCTGCCTCGCCGCATCGCGCACGGGCGTGACGCTGACGTCCCACTTGGTCGCGTAGTAGCCAAGGTCTACGCGTTGTCCGGGCACGAGCTTGCCGGAAAGAATCTGGTCGCTGAGTGCGTCGGTGACCCGGCGCGAAAGGGTCTCCTGCGCCAGCCCGTCGAATGATTGATCGGCGGCCGATCTACTGTTCGCCATGCAGCACCAAGCCCGAAGGGGAGATTCCAAGCTTTCGGGAGCGACGCGGAGCCGCTCCTGAAATTTCAGAGAATGGGTCTAGCGAACCCGCGGCGCTGTCTCAAGAGGGACGGAGGCGCATCCATTCCTCGCCCGGGCTGGCAAGCGGATCAGGCGTCGGGAGGGCTGCGGAAAGGCGCGGAAATCGTTCGATCGATCAACTTCCTCGATCCGAAGCCGAAGCATGGGGTGGTCGCGCGACGTCCCCAAAGAGCTTTTCCTTGGCGGGACAGATGAGCCGAGTATGGCATCGTTGCGCTGCTACGGCTCTTTCGGTCGCGCCCGGTAGCGCAACGCCTCCACCACAAGCGTGAATGCCGCCGAAGCCTGCCGGCGGCTCGGATAGTAGAGGTGATAGCCGGAATAGGGCTGGCACCAGTCGTCGAGCACGCTCCGCAGGCCGCCCGCGGAGAGGTGCGGCTCCGGCAAGGGACCGGCCGAATGGTTCACCGGGCCGGTCAGGATCGACCCGCTCTTCCCGGTAACGCCGCCGGCGCGGGCGGCCGGCAATGCGGTGACCTTCGAGCCGGGTGCGCGTACCGCCTGGCACACCCATCCGCTCGGGCAGGTCCTGGTCGTCGTCTCGGGCCTCGGCCGGGTCCAGCGCGCCGGCGGCCCGGTCGAGGAAATCCGTCCCGGCGACGTCGTCTGGTTCGAGCCCGGCGAGAAGCACTGGCACGGCGCCGGGCCGAACACCGCCATGACCCATATCGCCATCCAGGAAAGCCTCGACGGCAAGGCCGTCGACTGGATGGAGCAGGTAAGCGACGCCGAATACGGCGCGGGCAAGTGAGGAGCACCATCATGAAGAAGCGCCAGCTCGGCCGTTCCGGCCTCGAAGTCTCCGCCATCGGCCTCGGCTGCATGGGCATCAGCCAGTCCTACGGCAAGCCGATGGAGGACGCGGATGCGATCAAGTTCCTGCGGGCGGCGGTCGATGCCGGCGTCACCTTCTTCGACACGGCCGAAGCCTATGGCCCGTTCAAGAACGAGGTCGTGGTGGGCGAGGCCTTGAAGCCGGTCCGCGACAGGGTCGTGATCGCGACCAAGTTCGGCATCGACCTCGAAAGTCCGGGCCGCGCGGGCGTGAACAGCAAGCCGGCCCACATCCGGGAGGTGGCCGACGCCTCGCTGAAGCGCCTCAAGACCGACCATATCGACCTCTTCTACCAGCACCGCGTCGATCCGGACGTGCCGATGGAGGATGTTGCCGGCACGGTGAAGGATCTGATCGCCGCGGGCAAGGTGCGCCATTTCGGCATGTCCGAGGCGGGGGTCAACTCGATCCGCCGGGCGCACGCCGTGCAGCCGGTGGCGGCGCTGCAGAACGAGTATTCGCTCTGGTTCCGCGAGCCGGAGAGCACCGTCATGCCGGTTCTGGAAGAGCTCGGCATCGGCCTCGTCGCCTTCAGCCCGCTCGGCAAGGGGTTCCTCACCGGCACCATCGATGCCGGCACGAAATTCGAGGCCAACGATTTCCGCAACATCGTGCCGCGTTTCACCACGGAGAACCGCGAAGCCAACCAGCGCCTGATCGACGCGCTCGGCCGCATCGCCAGCGACAAGGGCCTGACGCCGGCCCAGGTCTCGCTCGCCTGGCTGCTGGCACAAAAGCCGTGGGTCGTGCCGATCCCGGGCACGACGAAGCTGACCCGTCTACGGGAGAACATCGCCGCGGCCGACGTCGTGCTGGGACCCGCCGACCTGAAGCAGATCGAGGAGGCGCTCGCCGGCATCGAGGTCCTGGGCGCGCGCTATCCGGCCCATCTCCAGGCGCGGGTGGGCCTCTAAGATGGCCAACGCCGCGGTGGCAGGCCGTCAGCACCGTTTCGGGACGCGATCCGGCGGAGGCCTTGGTAGGGCCAGGCGGGTCAGTCGTAGGGGCTCAGCCCGCCGCCCGCCCCACCGAAGGGGAGGCTCCGGACGCGGGCCTCCCCGATCTTCCCGGGGTCCCCTGGATCCGCAAACGCCGGCGCCAATGCGCCTGGCCCCTCTGGGGCAACGGCCCGACGCCGATCTCCGAGAAGCGCTGCTGCGGCGAGCGTGTCGCCGGCACCGGCCCCTACTGCTCCGCCCATCGCCGGACAGCACGGCCGTGAGCGGGGCTCGGCCGTCCCGGGCGGGGATGCGGAACGAGGCCTTCCTCGCCGGCCTGCCGCTCTACGGCTTTGACCTGATCATGGCGGACCCGCCGACGCGCTTCGCCACCCGCTCGGCGAAAGGCGACGAGAAGTCGCCGCAGGGGCAGTATCGCACCATGAAGATCGACGAGATCGCGATGCTGCCCATCGCGACGCTCGCCGCCCCCGACTGCGTGCTGTTCCTGTGGTGGACCTGGCCGCTCTTTCTCGCCAACGAGCACACCCCGAAATGCGGCTTCGCCTATGGCGACCCGATCTACTCGCCGGTCGGCTACGTGCTCGGCGCCTGGGGGTTCCGCTACTACACCGGCGGGGCTTGGCTGAAGCGCACCCGCCGCGGAAAGGTGAGCTTCGGCACGGGCTACGGCCCGCGCAACGCCTGCGACCCCTTCATCATCGCCACCAAGGGCCGGCCGCTCAACACGCACGCCGAGCGCAATCTGATCGACGGCCTCGCGCGCGAACACAGCCGCAAGCCCGAAGAGGCCTACGCCTGGTGCGAGCGCTACCTGCCCGGCGCGCGCCGGCTCGACCTCTTCAGCCGCTACGACCGGCCCGGCTGGATCTCGGTGGGCGACGAGGCCGGCAAGTTCAACGGGGAGGGGTGACGCCATGGGGAAGGGGGGCGCTCATTCGGCGATGGCGCGGAAGGCCCGCATGGTGCGGCGGGCAACCGGCATGGCGCGCAACGAGCTGCGCCAGGAGCGCCAGACCGGCATCCGCTTCTCCTGCAGCACCGGAGCGACCTCACCTCCGGTGAAGGGTCTGTCGCCGGAGCTCGCCGCGGCGATCGCCGACTTCCAGCGCCAGAGGCGGCCATGAACCGGGAGGTTGCTGGCGCTGCAGCAGGAAGGCAGCCTGATCGAGTACGCCGGCAAGGCAGGCAAGGACGTCGCCGGCGGGCACGCCCGCGCCATGATCGACGGCCTCGCCAACGGGCTTCTCCGCCTCGAGGGCGCCGAGGCCTGCGCCCCCTACTTCTTCGCCTTGTCCGACCGCGTCTGCGGGGGCGTCAAGGCGCTGACCGTCCTTCCCGTGCCAGCCGCCGAGCCCGCAGCCATCGATCCTGCGGCGATTGGCGCGTCGGCCCTTATCGGCGAGGCAGCCGAACGGGACGCGAAGGATGCCGCGCCTGGCGAGCCAACGGAGGAGGCCGGGGCGCCAGCCGCCGCGCCGCCCGCGTCGCCGCGGTCGTGGCGTCCGGTCCTCGCCATCCTCTTCATCGTCCTCTCCATCGCCCTGGTCTGGCGGGCCGGCTTCGAGGCGGGGAGGTTCTGGTGAGCCGGCACCTGCGCAAGCACGTCCGCCTCATCCTCGCCGAGGCGCAGCGTGCCGCGCGCGCCCATGGCTGCAGCGTGACGCTGGTCCCGGGGCACCATCACCAGAAGCTCGTCATCGACAACGGCCGCGGCACGCGGCGGGTGAAACCGATCTGCAGCAGCGACGGGGCCATGCGCTGGCAGATCCACGACGTCAGGAAGCTGGTCCAGGAAATCGCATCATGAAAAGTCCGCGCGGCCCGAAGTTGTCGGTCACGCCCGGCGACATCGCCACCGACCAGAGGCTCAATGCTTTCCAGTTGCGCGTGATCCTGTTCCTCGGCCGCCACACCGACCGCGACGGCTGGTGCCGGCGGCGCCAGCGCTTCGTCGCCCAGGGCCTCGGCGTCAGCGTCCGCCACGTCAGCCGGACGATCTCGATCCTCCGCGAGCTCGGCTATCTCGAGGTCCATGCCACCGAGGCGGACCACGGCGGCACCGGGGCATCCTGGTACCGCCTCGTCAGCCCGGCTGACCAGGGCGAACTCTTCGCGGAGAAGGAGGGGGACCCCCCGACAAGAATGTCCTACCCCCCCGACAAAAATGTCGTGGGGGGTACGACTCCCAGGGAGTCGTGGGGGGTACGACTCTCAGGGAGTCGTACCATAGAACGTGTTTCTCTGAACGATGGCTCACGGAGTGAGCCTCTTTGGAGCGGCGACGAGCGCCGCTCCGCCAAAGACGGCGACCACCGCCGTCCTCCGCCACGGAAGAAACCGGTCCCGGGCCAAGGCGAGCTTCTGAAGCCGACCCTCGCCGATGGCCGCATGCACGCGCCGACGCCGCGCGGGACGCGCCTGCCCGAGAACTGGGAGCCGTCCGAGCTCGACCGCGCCTTCGCCGAGCAGCAGGGCGTGCCGCCGCCCGAGATCGCGCGCCAGGCGGTGCGCTTCGTCAACCACTGGCGATCGAAGGCCGGCCGCGAGGCGCTCGGCGCCGACTGGTCGGCCAAGTGGCGGAACTGGATCCTGAAATTCGTCGAGCTCGAGGAGGCACGACATGCACGGAAACCTGCCAGCCGGGTCGAAAACCTCGCCGCCGCCTTCGGCGACCTTGCGGGCCGTCCTCGGCGCCGGCCGCCTGGTGACGGATAGCGGGCAAACGCTCTTTCGGGCAGGGCAGGGGCTGACCCCGGAGGAGCGCAGCCTCCTCGAGTGGGAGCGGAACGAGATCGACGACTGGCTGTCGCCGATCGCCGCCGACGAGATCGGGCCCTGCGTCCTGCCACTGCTCGCCACCATGGCAACCGACGATGCCGGCGAGCTCGCCAGGGCGCGGGCGGCGGGCTACCTCGCCGCGCTCGAGGACCTGCCGCGCAGGGCCGTCGGTGAGGCCTGCCGGCGGGTGCTGCGCGGAGAAGCCGGCGCCGACGTCAGCCCGGTCTTCGCGCCGACGCCCGCGCAGCTCGCGCGCCTCGCCCAGGCGATCGCCGCTCCGCTCCATGGCGACCGGCGCCAACTCGCGCTCCTGCTCGCCGCCGGCGAGGAAATGCTGCCGCCGCCGCGTGAGCAGCGCGAGGCGATCGTGGCGCAGCTCTGGGGCTTCGCCGAGCGGGGCCGTCATGCGCAGGCGGCGGCCGACGTCGCGATCGCCACAATGCCGGGCGATCGCGGCAGGGCAGCTCTCGAGCGCGAGGTCCGCATCGCCACCGGCCTCGAGGGGCGCAATTTCCCGCCGGCGCCGAGCAGCGCGGTCGTTGCCCTCGAACCCAAGCCGGAGACGCCGTGATGGCGGCCCACCCGAATGCCGCTGTTCAGGACGTCGCGGAGCAGGTCGCCGATCACATGTCGGCCATCCTCGCATTCTTCAAGCCCGGCGCGCGGATCACCGTCCTGGTCCGGACGCCAGGCATGCCGACGGTGGATTTCGTGCTCACCAGCGACGATCTGCCGGAAGCGATCGCCGCGCTCACCCGTCGCCGAGAGGGTGACGATACGGTGCGAGGTGATGTCCTGTCGGGCGCGTCGCGATGAGCGGGCAGATGAGGCCGCCGCGGTTCTGTCTGCGCGACGCCGAGCGGGCGCATGACGAATGGGGCGCAAACTGCGGACCCGGCGCCCTGGCCGCGATCATGGACATGACGCTGGATCAGGTTCGCCCGCACATGGGCGACTTTGAGGGGAAGCGCTATACGAATCCGGCGCTGATGTTCGAAGCTCTTCGCAGCATCGGTCGCGCATGGCGCAAGACCGCCCCGGCATGGCCTGACTATGGGCTCGCCCGCATTCAGTGGGAGGGGCCCTGGACGCTGCCGGGCGTCCCGTTCCGGGCGCGGTATCGTTTCTCCCATTGGGTGGGCGCGCAGTCTGTTGCCGGGTCGATCGGCATCTTTGACATCAACGCCATCAGCAACGGCACCGGCTGGGTATCGCTCGCAGATTGGCGAGACATCGTCGTGCCCTGGCTCCTGGAGGAATGCGTCCCTCGCGCCGACGGCGGTTGGCACATCACCCACGCCATTGAGGTGGAACGGCCATGAGCGCGAAGGTGAATAGGGCCTGGGCAGCGGCAAAGGGTGGCGTAGTCGACGCACGCACCGTCGGGCCGACCAGGATCGCGGCCATCGTCAACGCGCTCCACTTGCTCGACGGATATGCGGTGGTGAGCGCGGCCGCCGGTGACGCCCACATCGAGGGTCTGTGGAATCGGCGTGGTGACGCAGATCTCCACGTAGTCGAGATCCGCATGGACGTCGTGGATCATGCCGCGGTTGCGGAAGGTGTGCCTGCGCCGATCGAGGAACAGGCGGGCCTGCGGCGGGCGCTGAGGATCCTGCGCGCGGCCCGCGACGAGGGCGAGCCTTACGACTACCGATGGGAGATTTATCTCGAAGCCTGCTCGCGAATCTCGGTCATGATCGGCGCGAACGCTTCGACAGACCCACCGGCCGCTCCCTTCCCCGCTGACCTGACGCCGGATCTCGCGGAAGTGCTCGGGAAGCCGAACTTCTGGTGCGGCCCGATAGCCAGCGCCTTCCGCGTCGCCGGTGAAGCCGAGATACCGCACAAGGCCGAGGCCGAACAGGCCTTCGTCCTGCACTGGCTGACGACGCTCGTCCTGCAACACGGCGCCAGCTGGCGAAAGATTGCGAACGACAAGATCGAGGACCTTGCTCAGGCGTGTCGGGCCGCTCCGCCTTCAGACCACGTAGGGGCGAAATGAGCCGTCCTTCGCGAGGCGGACCGGCTTGACCTTTTCGGGCTTCGGCATGGCCGGTCTATATGGCGCCGGCATCGGCGAATCCGAGGCCCGGAACTAGGCGACGGATGGCGCCGTTGGGATTGCGCCGTCTCGCACCCTTCGCCCCCCGGCGATCGCGAGACGCGCCTTTGGGCGGGAGGCCTCGGACACTTGGCCTCCCGCTCTTTGTGCCTTCGTCCCAAAGCCGCCGCTAGGCCTAGCGGCTTGACTCTCTAGGAATATGTTCTCTATCTGTTCGCATGACGCCGCAGCTCGCTTACGGCCCGGCGGATCGAGACCGTGTCACGCTCCGTCAGGTCATCGAACTGCGCCTCGTCATAGTGCTGGCGTGCCGGAACTGCGGGCACGTCTCGCAATTCGACGCCATCGGCCTGGTCGAGCAGGTCGGTGCCGAAGGCACCCTCGGGACCATCCGGAAGCGGGCACGCTGCTGGGTCTGCAAGCACCGGGACGCCGAGGTTCTGATGAAAGTGCCCTCGCCGAGGGCGAGGGAAGTGTGGTGGCCGCGGCCGCCCTGGGGGTGGCACGAGAAGCGATGATGAGGAGGAACCGATGAGGGAGACCATTCACGTCGTGCAGGCCTTCCGCCGCGCCGACAGCGGCGAGCTCGTCGCCGACCAGCCGGAGGCAGCAAAGGACGCGGCCCACGCCCGCGAGCGCGCACTGAGGCTGAAAGACCGCCGCGTCGGGGTCATCGCCTTCTCGAGGACCGGCGACATGAGCATCGGCGAATACGAGGACGCCGTCGTCCTCGCCCGCTTCGGCACGATCCCCGAAGACGAGGAGGTCGATTGATGTCGTCGCGGCACAAAGGCGAACCGTCGAAATTCGCGATCAACCGCGACTGGCCGCACCAGGTCGAGATCATCGCCACGCTGGTCCAGGCCGACTACGAGGCGATGCATGCCTTCGCCCCCGAGCCGGTGATGGCACGCAGGGGCGGAACGTCGAGCTATCAACGCGGCTTCGACTTCCTTCGCTTCGCGTTTTCCGATCCGGAGGTGGCGGACGCCTTCCAGTTGCGCTTCGGCGGACGACGGGTGACGGTGAAGCTGGTCAAGAACCGGCAGGTCGACGACTGGGGTCCGCTTGGCGCGCTCGCCACGCCGCCGGTAGGGGGAAAGAGCAATGGTTTCGGGCTACGACAAGCATCCTGATCCGTCCGACTGGCGGGACTGGCTCGAGTGGCTGTTCGTCGTGGTCGTGCTCGGCGGGATGGTCTCCTGCACCGTGCTGACCCGCGCCAAGTCCGAGCCGGTCGCCTTCTCGCTGATCCGTGTCGATGACGGCGACACCATCCACCTGCGGGGCGACCCGCAGGGCATCCGCCTGGTCGGCTTCAATGCGCCGGAGAGCACGCAGCTGCGCGCGAAGTGCGAAGCCGAGCTTCGCATGGGCAAGATCGCCAAGGCTCGCCTGAAGCAGATCCTCGAGCGCGCCAGCATGATCGACCTGCAGCCGGTGGCCTGCGCATGCAGGCCCGGCACCGAAGGCACCAACCGGTGCAATTTCGGGCGGCGCTGTGCCTACCTGGCGGCCGACAGCGTCGACGTCGGTGCGATCCTGATCAAGGACGGGTTGGCCGAGATCTACCGTTGCGGAAAGACCCGGTGCCCGCCGGTGCCCCGTCCGTGGTGCCGATAGCCTCGCCGTTACACTTTATCCACAGCTATAGATTGCAACAACGCGCCGATGCGCGGCAAGCGTGGTACGCTAGCTGCTCCTGTCAGGGGGGGTGGAAAATGAACCGTGCGGCGCATTGGGCTGCTTGCGGCCTGCTTTCAATCTCGACTGCTGGATGCCTATCCCTTCCGCAACGACCAACCCAAGCTCTCACTCCAACGTTGATCACCAGAACGGTCTTGGATGTTAAGCGACAGGTTCAAATCTACCAGGACTACGTCGGATACCTGGTCGCCCATCCCTCCGAAGATCGCGATAAGCAGGAAGCCGCTAACAGGGGATTCTGGTGCGGGAAAGGGTCGATCGACTTCGAGATCTCATCGATCAAGTTCGATCTCACTGCTACTACGAGCACGACTGCCACCGCTTCGGCCGGCGCCACCCTACCGATAGTGGGGGCGGGCGTGCCGGGCTCAATTGCACCCAGCGGGCAGCTATCTCACGCGGCGACGAATAAGCAGCAGCTGGTCTTCACGGTGTTTCCGGTCGCTCACACAGCGGTACTCTCGTGGCCCATAGACATTTCCAAGGCCCAGATCGCCGTTGCGCTGATCGGTCTTCGGAAGGCGCTCATCGATGCCGCGACTTACTCTAACGCCGCCTGCATGGCGGACTACAACATCCAGAAACGCGAGCCAACTGACCAAACTTTCGTGATGGCCATAGAAGTATCCGACGGTGGACAAGCCGGGTTCAACGTCACGCTCGGCGTGGTCAAAGCGGGTCTGACTGGCGAGGCGAAGTCCGTGAGCGGGAATACCATCACAGTCGCCTTCCGTCAGATTGGCGTCACCAAGACCACGCTGCCGGGCGGAGGTATTGGCATTCGATATCCCGATCCCGGACTCTTCCAGCAGACGCCGAATTGAACGAGAGACCTAAAGAGGAAGCTCGGTCCAGTAGCAGCTCGAAAAGGCATCGGCGCGCGCATCCGCCTCGGTGGGCACGTTGGAAACCTGGTAGGGCGGGAGGAGCGGCGGGAAGACGGTAAGGCAGACAAGCGGCGCCGCTCCGGCGGGTGGGGGAAACACCCGGGTGACCATTGCCGCGTAGGGTCCTTCGTTCACCCCGGCCGTCCAGCGGGTCGCGTCCTGAGTGAAGAACTGCACGTTATCGCCCGGGACGGGGGTGAAAGGTGCCCCTCGTTCTGCGCCTCCCGCAAAATCATCATCGACGAACAACGACGGAATCCTTCCCAGCCATGGCCAGGGCGGAATCCTAGCGTCGGACGGCGGGCCGGGCGTTGGACATGATCAACTCGCCGGCGCGGCGGTCGCAATCCTACTCGCTGGTTCGCTGGACCAGCCGATCAATGATGCCGCGGAAAACCTCTGGATCATGGTTGCCGACGGCGAGCGCCTGCTGGATGAGTTCGTCGCGAAGAGGACCGGGGATCATTGACCACTTGAGCACAACGGCGGTTCCAAGTCGGAGCAGTGCAGCGTCCTCGGCAATCCCGACACCGAATATCCGTTGGACCATCTCGAGCTCCGCGCTGTCGACGCAGAAAAAGGGAAATGGTGCAGCATTGTTCCCAAGTGGCCTCTGCGCAACGGCGACTGTCTAGGGGGAAGGGCCTACGTCAGACGGCGGCGGCGCGGGCGTTCGAGATGATGAGCTCGCCGGCGCGGCGGACGCGCTCGGCGCCTCCGGCTGTATAGGTCACCATCGCCGGCTCCTGCCGAAATCCTGCAAAGATCGACCGGATGTGTTGCGTGTCGCTGATCGTCAGGAGGAAGTTGCCCTTCAGCCGCCTGAGATGTTCGACGAGCTCGGCATGCTGCGCGGCGTCGAAGACGTCGCGGCCGTAGTAGTACTCGGAGCCGCTGTACGGCGGATCGAGGTAGAAGAGCGCACCCGGACGGTCCCAGCGCGCGAGGAATTCCTGCCAGGGCAGGCACTCGATCCAGACGCCGGCGAGGCGCTCGTGCGCGGCCGCGAGGATCGGCTCCAGCTTGCCGATGTCGAAGCGGGCACCCGCGGTCATGCTGGCCCCGAAGCTCCTCGAGACGACCTTGCCGCCAAAGGACAGCCGCTGGACGTATAGGAACCGCGCCGCCCGCTGCAGGTCGGTGAGGCGGTCCGGATCCTGGGCGTTGAGCCGGGCGAACTCGTCGCGGCTCGAGAGCTGCCAGCGCAGCATGTCGAGGAAGGCCTGGTAGTGGTTCTGGAGGACGCGGAAGAGGGTGGCGACGTCCCGGCTGACGTCATTGAGGACCTCGACCTTGGGGGCGAGGCGGCGGCGGAAGAAGACGCCGGCCATGCCGGCGAAGACCTCGCCGTAGAGAAGATGTGGGGTTTTCTCGATTCGGGCCGCGAGCTCGCCGGCGAGCTGTTTCTTGCCGCCGATGTAAGGAGCGACCGGCTTGGCCGCCGCGACGGGATGGAGGGCAAACGAATCCTTGCCCTGTGGCTGCAAAGGCCGCGGATTGGCTTCAGGCATTTTTTCTCTCGGGGAAGGCACGCTGCCGCCCGCTCCGGACCGGAGCACGAGCGGCGGGGCGGCGTTATCCGAGTGGTCGTCGGGCGGGGTCGAGGCTGCAATCTGGGCCCCGCTGCCGGGCTGAAACCCGGCCCCCGCCACGCGGATCCGCGGCGGGGAGGTTCTGGCGGCTACCCGTCGACGGCGATCCGCTTCACGCTGATCACGACGTCGGCCGACGTTGAGCTCGAGCGGGCATCGGCGACATGGCCATGGGCGGTCACCATGATGACACCGCTGTCGCCCGCGTCCTCCGGCAGCCGGTCGACGGCGTCCTGCACCAGGTCGACGACGGCCCGCGGCACTTGCGGATGCCGCCGTTGCGCGTCGGCGAGCTGGCGGGCGGCGTGCTTGGTGCGGGCATTGAAGGAAAAGGAAAAGCTCATGTTTCGGCTCCTTCCGGGGGAATGACGTAGTGCTTCAGGCCGGCGACGAGCACCGGCGGGGAACTGGTCGGGCTCCAGACCGAGAGCCAGACGCAGCCCGTGCGCGCTACCTCGGCGCGCTCCTCCGGCGTCAATTCCCAGCACGAGACGATCATGCCGTCGGCGCGGCGGACAGGAAGGCTGCGCACCTCGTCCTCCTCGCCCGTCGGCGCGACTAGGCGGAGGTTGGCTTCGTCGAAGTCGATGGGGTCGGCCATCAGGCTACCCTTCGCTCGCCGCCGGCGATCGACATCACCTCGCCACGCACTTCCTCTTCGAACGGAATGAGCCGGTAGATCATGGTCCCGAGGTCTGAGAGCCGGCGGAGCCGTTCGTTCTCCTCGCGGAGCTTGCGCTCGAGGAAGGCGGTCGGGCCCGACTCGTTGATGACGCTCCGGAGCAGCGCGGCCCGCTCGGCGCCGAACTGGACGGCGACGAAGAGGTCGTCGGCGAGCTCCGCGAAATTGGCGGCGGGGAGGATCCTCAAGCCGCGCTTGCTCCCTCGGCCGGCGGCCGGTCGGCGAGCGCGGCCGCGACCGGCTTGATCGTGAAGCTTTCGCCCGGCGGCACGAAGGCGAGCCCCTTCAGGCGGGCGAGCCTCTTTCGCTCGGCCTCGGTCGCCGCAAGGATGCCCTGCGTGCTGATCGACCGGGTCACCTTGATGAAGCGGCCGAGGCGCATCTTCGTCAGCGCCGCCAGCAGCTTGTCGACCATGGAGTCGTCGACCTGCAGCTTCTCCTTGCCGAGGCGCCAGGACACTTCCCCGGTGGCGAAGGTGACGGTCTTGGTCTTCCCCTCGGACGTCAGCCGCGGACGGTTGGCGGCGCAATAGGCCGCCACCTTGGCCTCGAGCTCGGCCCGCTCGCCCTGAAGCGGCGTGGCGGAGTCCTCGGCGATCTTGGTGGCAGCGGAGACCGCCGCGGATTTCTTCGCCTCGATCGCGGCGAGGTCGCGGTCGATCTCGCCCATGCGGCCGATCGCGGCCGCGCAGGCATCGTCGTCAGGGAGGACGGGGAGGGCGTCAGTCATGGCTTCCGATCAGGTCGAGGCCGCGAGGCCCTGCGCGCCAAGGATACGCCGCCTCGGCTGGGGCGGGCGTTGAAGTCTCGTCGCGCTCAGCCGATCTCGGGCCGAGATTTGAACTGGACGGGCGGGTACTCGCCTCTTACTCTTGGTTGCATACCGCAACGGAAGCCGGGGGGCTGCCCGTGTATTGTGTATTCGGCGCCGGAGGACATGCGCGAGACTTGCTCGGCCAGTTGGCCGAGCTGGCTCCGAACGCCGTGGCTGTACTGGTGGACGAGATCGCGCCGGACCGCGAACTTTGCGGGGTCCCCGTGGTATCGCTTGACGAAGCGCTTGCCGCCCACCGAAATCTCCCTTGGCTGATCGCTCTCGGCGATCCTCAATCACGCTCGCTGGCCGCCGCCAAGTTGCGGGAGAGAGGGGCAACTTTTGGGCGCTTCCTCAGCAAGCGTGCCTATCTAGCGTCCGACGCCAGGATCGCTGACGGAGCGCAGGTCTTCGCCGGCAGTTCCGTATCTTCCAACTCTGAGGTCGGCTTCGGCGTGATCCTCAACTTCAATTGCTCGGTGTCGCACGACTCTCACCTCGGCGAATTCGTCACTCTCTCACCCGGCTGCACGATTGCAGGCCGGGTGAGGATGGGCGCCCGAACATTCATAGGAGCCGGCGCTACCATCGCCCCACGCCGGCTCGGTCAATCGCTGACTATTGGGCCTGACGCGATCATCGGCGCGGGAGCGCTGGTCATCAATGATGTGCCGCAGGGTGCGCGATTCGCCGGGGTGCCAGCCAGACCAATGTGAGAAGTGAATGCTGTTCGTAGCCCGCCCCATTGCGCCAGACCTTGAAACACTTTCCCGGTACCTGAAGGGCTGCATCGAGCAGCGCCGGTTTACGAATGGTGGCCCGCTTGAAGCGACGCTAGAGCTGCGCCTTCGTGAACTCCTCTCCGCGAGGCACCTGTGCCTTGTCACCAACGGAACCGTAGCAATTACCCTGGCCCTTACGGCGCTTGGCATTCGCGGGCAGGTGATTACCACCCCCTTCACGTTCTCCGCCACCACGCATGCCATCATTCATGCGGGAGCGGAGGAAGTGTTCGTCGACGTTGATCCCGTGACGTTGACGATTGATCCGAAACTGATTGAAGCCGCGATCACCCCCGAAACAGAGGCCATCGTAGGCGTCCATGTCTATGGCATTCCATGTGCGGTTGACGAGATCAGCGCCATTGCGAAGAAGCATGGATTGGCCGTGATCTACGATGGCGCTCACGCATTCAACATGACCTATCGTGGCACGCCGATCGGCCGCTTTGGCGATGCCACAACTTACAGCTTCCACGCGACAAAGCTCTTCCACACCGCTGAAGGAGGAGCCATCGAAGCCAACAGTTCCGATCTCGCCGAACGCCTCCGGCTGCTGCGGAACTTTGGTATCGAATCTGAAGACGTGATCACCGCATGTGGAACCAACGCCAAGATGTCGGAGGTGTCCGCGGCGGTGGGCCTGGCTGTTCTCGATCTGCTGGGGGCCGAATACGACGCGCGCGCCAAGCTACGATCGCTCTACTCTGACGCCTTGAAAGGAATCCCTGACATCAGGTTCCTTGAAGCCAAGGAGGCGAGTGACGCGGGCTCATATTTCATAATATATGTGCCGGTATCCAAGCGAGACGAACTGCAGAACCAGCTTCGTCAAAGCGGCATTCTGGCCCGCCGCTATTTTTACCCTCTGACGTCAGAGGGGGCATATCTCGGCCGGCAACACGATCATCGCGCGACGCCCATTGCCTTCGAAGCCAGCAGGTCGGTTCTGGCGCTTCCGTATCATGGCGGCGTCACGGAACAACATGTGGCTCTCATCGCAGAGATCGCGAGGCGCGTACTTGGATAGCATCTTCGTTGACATCATCCTCCCGTCCTACAACAACGGCACGACGATCGATGAGACCATCGCGTCGGTGGTTGATCAATCGGTATTTGAACGGACGGTTCTTCATATCCAGGACGACTGCTCGACCGACGACACGGCCGAGTGTGCACAACGCTGGGCAGATCGCTTTACCAACGTCCGATTCCGGAGGAACCGGGAAAACGTAGGGGTGATGTCCAACTACCGGATCCTCTTGAGTCACTGCACGGCGTCCTTCGTGGCGCCGATCGAAGGTGATGACGTCTGGATTTCGAACACTCGCGTCCAGCAGATGGTCGACTACCTGGCGATCACCGGGCGAGCGGCGGTCTTCAGTGGCTTCATGATCGACGATCGAATGTCAGGCAAGGTCGCGCCTGCGCCAATATCAGGGAATCGCTTCCGCACGTTGAGCGTGTTCGAAATGCTGCGGGGAAACCCACCTGCGTCCTTCTCGAACTGCGTCTACAAGCGCGACGCCCTGGAGAGCGCCTTCTCGGATGCCCTTGAGGCAAGCGGTTACGATTGGCTGGTGAACACCATCATCGCGCACCGGGACGGTGGCTTCGACTTCTATCCTGAGATTCTGTCGTGCTACCGGGTCCTGAGTTCGGGCGCATGGTCTTCGTTGTCGTCGGCTGACAAGGGCACCCTGGTCTCGCAAACCCTTCAGGACCTTTCCCGGTACCTCGGTCCAAGATATGCGTCAGCGCTGAAGGCTGCGCATCCCGCCGACAGAGGGCGGTAGGCGTGACCCACATCTCCGTCATCGTTCCTTCATACAATCACGAGGCCTTTGTCGTTGACGCGGTCCATAGCGTCCTGCGCCAGACGGTGCGACCGACTGAAGTAATTGTCGTTGACGATTGTTCGCAAGATGGAAGCGTTGCAAGGCTTCGGCGGATAGCGGATGAGCGCGTCCGCATTATTGTTCACAAGGCGAACATGGGCGGGGCGGCAACCCTCAATACCGGCATCCGCTCTGCCACTGGAGAGTATATCGCTATATGCAATTCCGACGACCTCTGGGAAGTGGATAAGCTGGAGAAGCAACTCCGTGCATTTGAAACCCATCCGGAGTTGGGCGCGGTTTTTACCGATGTTCGCTGGGTGGGCGAGCACGGGCAGCGCGAGAAGGGTTACGGCGACATCTTCCGCCAAGCCAATCGCAGCCGTTTCGAGTGGACAAAGCGATTGCTCGAAGGCGGAAACTGTCTGTGCCACCCCTCGGTGATGATCAGGGCGGCCGTTTACTCGGCCGTCGGTGAGTACGACAATCGCTTTCGCCAACTACCCGACTACCGGATGTGGCTCAGGGTCGTGAATCAGTTCGAAATCGAGGTTCTCGATGAACCCTTGATCCGTTTTCGGCTGCACGGGAACAACACCAGCCAACCGTCGCCGTCGACCAGCGCGCGGGATCGCAATGAGTGCGCCCTCATCTGGGAAGAGACGTTCCTGGCAATGGACGCGAATACCCTTCATGGAGCATTCGGCACCAGACGCCACCCCTCGGATCCGCAGTTCAACCTTGCGGTGGAAAAGGTCTTCTATCTGTGGAGCGTTTCCGGCTATCTGGCGTCCATAGCGCGGACGGTTGCGAATGAAATTGCGTTTCGATTGATCGGCACAGAGGCGGGGGTCGCCGCATGGGAGTCATATGGGCTGACGGTCCACGACTTTCATACCCTGCACGGCATCGGGTCCCCTTGGTTGCGTCCGCCCGCGGAGTGTACGACTCCCGCCGAGACTGACTTGATGCGCAGGATCGGCGGATATGTTCCCCCGCGGCCGTCGGGGTCTCCTGCGAGCGCAACTCAAGGAAGTCCGCTGGAAATCAAAAAGCTGACTGGCATGCGCAAGTTGAGGCGCGAGCTCCGTCGCATTCGCCGCCAGGTGACCAACATCTTCAGCGGCACCGTTGCCTAGTGATGGCGGCAAGACCCGTTGCGGCCAGAGTTGGCGATACCGAGCGCACTGTTGTTGTTCATGTCGGCACGATCAAGACGGGCACGACCTATATCCAGTCGTTGGCGACCAAGCACGCCGACCATCTCCGAGCCCATGGTGTCTACTATCCAGCCGAGCACGGTAGTGAGGCGCACCATGATATCGCCGGGATGCTAGCGCGAACCGAGCTATCCCAAACGGCGATGCCATCTTCCGTGCGTCGAAGCAAACTGAAGCACCTTCTGTTGTCGTCGGAGGTCTTCCTCAATTTTGACGTCGGCGATCTCGGGCGAGTTCGTGACTTGCTGCCCGACAGGAAGGTGTTTGCGGTGGCCTTCCTGCGCGAGCCGGTGGGTCTTCTGGCTTCGTGGATTCAGGAAATGGTGAAGCACGGATGGATAGGATCGACCGACGACGCCAAGCACGGCGAGGTGATCGCCGAGATGTTTCTTCGTCCGGTCTACGACAGCGTGTTGCGCGGCACTTCCGTCGCTGAGAAACTAGTTGGTGCGTTCGGGCCTTCACAGGTTCTGCTCGTGGCCTTCAACAATGTGCTTGACGCTGGGCAGGACCTGTTCCGTTGCATGGCCGAAGATGTTGTCGGCATTCCCGCTCCCGACAAGCTTGCCTTCGACGACGCAAACCTCAACACGCGGATGACCCTTGAGCAGCAGGAGTTGAATCGCCTGCTAAACCAGACGATCACTCGGCGAGGCTTCGAGGCGACGATCCATGTACATCTCGGCATGCTCCGGCATGCCAATTTCGATATTGGCCCATTCGCACCGATTCGAAACTACGTTCGAGCGACCCGATTCCGGAGCCGGGAGGGTGTGCACGCCGGCATAGAACGGCGGCTAGCGGATGAGTTTGGGGACCTCTTCGTGAACAAAGCCGAGTCGCCGTACGTCTTCCATCGAGAACATGAGGGCGAGATTGAGTGGGTCGACCTGAACCGCTTTTGCTCCGAGAATCCTAGAGCGGTGACAGAGATCAATCGGATCGCCGATGCCGTAATCCAGGAGGGCCAGCTGGTCGCGAGGCAGTAGCTTTCCTACCGGCGGTCCTCGGCACTGGACGAGATGTTGAAGCTGTGTGGCGGAGGCAGCAATGCATTGGCTTTTGTACTTGGTCGGTGGGGCCGGGGTTGCCGGGTCCGCGTATGTGTTTTGGGCCGGGACCCCGGTCGTGGCAGGATCACTTATTGCTTCGTCGGTACTTCTGATCGGTCTCGGGTACCTGATCAGCATCGCTACCAAGATCGAGGCCAACACGCGGGACACGGCCGACTATTTGGATAGGATACTAAGACCGCCACCTCCTGGCCGGGGGCCGCGCCCTGGCTCCCGAGGCAATTGATGCGCGTCGCTGCCGCAAGAATGACGAAGGCCATCGCGCTGGCGACGATTCGAGAGCATGCCGACGACGAGGATGGCGGCGGTGACGGTGGCGGGCTTTATCGCACGACGACGCGGATGATCCAGGCCTTGATCTCGTCGGCGAAATAGGTGAGCACCGCGCCGACCACAGCCCCGACAATGCCGAGGGCGAGGATGACGCCGGCGGCCTTCGTCTGGAGCCTGGTGAGGCCGGCGACGGTCGGCTCCATCTCGGTCACCTTCTCCTCGAGGCGATCCTGCTGCGAGGACTGCTTCTCGAGCTTCTGGTAGACCTGACCGCGATGTTCCCGCGCGCGGACCTCGGATTCCTCGAAATCTCTCCTCAAGCCGTCCACCTTGGCGTCAAGCCGACCGAGCATCAGGTAGATGTCGCTGTTGGACGGCTCGCGATTCACTTCCCCAGCCTCCGGCGAAGGTCGTTGTAGAAAGCAACGCCGTCGGCCTGCTTTCGGGAGCACGAGGCGAGCGCCTGCCGGTTGCGCGCCAGTTCGATGAGGGCCGGCTGACCGGCGCGCACGCCGGGATCCACGCATCGCGAGGCGAGCGTGCCCGGCATGACAGGCAGGGACGGCCGCACGGCCACCGTCGTGGTCGCGCAGCCGGCGAGCACCAGGCCGATGCCGAGGACGATCGCCGCGAGCAGGCCGTTGCCGACGAAGCGGCTACCGAATGGCGTTGAGCTTCTTCGCATCGTCGGCTCCGATCGGGCAGGATTGTTCCGGCGGCCGGCGCCGCACGTCTTCGGAGAGGTCGTCGACCTGCTGCTGCAGGGCTTCGGCGGCGGCTTCGGCAGCTTCGGCGCGCTGGCTGGCGGTCTCGACCGCAGCGGCGACTGCAGCGGCCTGGTGCGCGCGCTCGGCGGCCACCGCGAGGGCGACTGCCGTCTTGACGTTGGCGGCACCGACCCGGCGCCCTTCCACATAGGCGCCGGCGAGCAGGAGCAGGCCGACCAGCACCGCTGCAAGCGTCCGGCCGAGCGCCGTACCGAGGAAGGCCAGCATCACGCCGCGTCCTTCAGGCAGAGCGCCCGCTCAGCCTGTCGGCGCTTGGTGAGGCCGGGGAGCCGGACGAGCACGCCGGCGACGCGGACCTTGTCCCATGCGAGGATGGCGTCGCAGGCGGCGCGCCAGTTCTTCGCGTCCAGCTGCTTCCGCACCGTCGACCCGCAGAACGCGCCCTGTCCGATGTTGTAGGAGAGCGAGAGCGAGGCGATGTAGGGGTTGAGCGGGACGCCGTCCGGGTCCTTCAGGCACTTACGAATGCCGGTCTCGAACTCGATCAGGCGATCGCCGAGCATTGTCTTGCACTCGGCCGTCGTCTCGTAGTCGCCCATCTTCACGCCGCGGGTTTCCCCGAAGCAGATCGTCGGGATGCCGACCGGATCGCGATAGGCGTAGTTGCGGAGGCCTTCGAAGCCGCCAACGAGCGTGATGACGATGCCGGCCGCAGCCGTGCCTTTCTTGATACGGCTAGCCATGGGGAAGGTTCTCCTGGGCGATGACGCGCGCGACCGCGGCTGCGCCGCAGACGCCGCCGATGGCGAGATTAAGGAGGAGGCTGAAGCCGAGGCCGGAGAGCCATGCCTGCACGGCTCCCTCGATCAGCGCAGCCGAGCCGGCGAGGACGATGAAGCGGATACTCCAGGCGCGCTGGAGCACCGCCTTCCAGTCGGGGCGGAGACGCATTGGTGTTCCTAGTGGATGGTGACGCGGGCCAGCCCGCGGACGCCGAGAGCGCGGGCGGCGCCTTCGGAGAGGTCGATGATCCGTCCGCGCACACAGGGGCCGCGGTCGCGGATGGGGCACATGATCGAGCGACCGGTCGCCACCACCGTCACGCGGACGACGCTGCCGAGCTTCCTCGTCTTGTGGGCGCGCCTCGGCGGGAACCGGTCGCCTCACTAGCTGCGCAGGATAGGTTGCAGGGACGACTCGGTTGCTGCGCAGCTTGCACCACAACCGAAAACTCGCTTTAAGTAGCCCCCAGTACTGGGGAGCTTCCGAAAATGCTCAGCTGGATTCTCGCTGTCCTTGCCCTATGTGTCGCGGCCATGGCTCTAATAGTCGCGGCCCGAAGTCGACAAGTGCGCTATCCGGACCCGAAAGACTTCCAGCCGCGTCGCAGCTATGACGGGTCTTGACCCTACGAACCAGCCGCAGAGAACTTTGCCGAGAGCAAAGATAACCGCCGTCATCCCACTCTATAACGGCGCGCCGTTTATCGCCGAGGCGATCGAGAGCATCTTGGCTCAGTCGCTTCCCGCCGACGAAATCATCGTCGTGGATGACGGCTCAACCGATGATGGCGCAGAGATCGTCAAACGGTTCCTCGATCGCGGCCCGATCAAGCTGCTCGCTAAGGAAAACGGAGGCCAGTCCTCGGCCCGCAACCTGGGCATTCGACAAGCGGAGGGCGAGCTGATCGCCTTGTTGGACCAGGACGATATCTGGTACGAAAACCATCTTGAAGTCCTGACCAAGCCTTTCATGGAAGCACGTCCCGGCCACCATATCGGGCTCGTCTACGGCAACCTCGACCGAATCAATCGCGACGGTCGCATGGTGAGGCGGAACTTCCTCACTGAATCCCCCTCGCCTCATCCAAAGACATGGATTGCTGAATGCGTCGCCGCCGATATGTTCATACTGCCATCAGCTTCACTTGGATCGAAGGAGGCGATGATCAGGACCGGGCTATTCGACGAACGCCTCTCGGGCTACGAGGACGATGACCTCTTTTCAAGGATGTTCTCGCACGGCTTTGAATTGGTCTATGTGCCGCAGCCGGTGACGAAGTGGAGGATCTACAATACCTCCACCTCCTACACGCCCCGCATGGCGCGATCCCGAATGATATATTTCAGGAAGCTGGTCGACACGTACCCTGACGAGCCCGACGCGGAAATGTATTGGGTGCGCGACCTGATCGCGCCTCGGTTCCTCGGAACACTGCTTCAAGAGTTAGTGCGGGCAACGCGGGCCAGCTCAAAAAAGGCCCTGAGCGTGATGACCGATATCGATGTCGTCTTGCCGCACATGCGGCGCAAGAAGCGGAAGCGCGCAGTCCGGCATCTATCAATCGCGCGGTTCATGCTCAACGTCGATCAGCCCGGGGCCGCCCGCGCGGTTGTCCGACGACTGATCAGGCATCTCTAGCAAAATGATTCTCGACCGACGTCTTGAGATCCTCAAGTTCATCACAAAGCCTCAGCGGGGCATCGAGATCGCCCCCTACTTCAACCCGCTGGTGCCGAAGCGGAGTGGTTACGACAGCCTGATCGTGGACGTCGTGGATGCCGAGGTGCTTCGTGCTGGCGCCCGCAAGGATCCCCTTATTCCCGATTCGACCATTCAGCTCATCGAGCACGTCGACATTGTCGGATCGGCCTCCGATCTCGCTGACCTTGTCGCTGCAGACCACCCACTAGGCACGTTCGATTACGTCGTCTCTTCTCATAACTTCGAGCACCTTCCCGACCCCATTCGGTTCCTCCGTGGTTGCGAGGCCGTCCTGAAGCCAGGCGGTTTCGTCTCCATGGCAGTCCCTGACAAGCGAGCGTGCTTCGATTACTTCCGGCCGGTTACTTCGCTGGCCGAATGGCTCGCTGCATTCAGGGAAAGGAGACAACGTCCAACCCACGCGAGCTGGTTCGAAAGCCGTTCGCTCAATGCCCTCTTTCGGAGAGGCACCGAGATGCAGCCGGGATTCTCCCTGGCCGATGACCCTTCCGGATTGGTGCCTGACGAGGTGCTCGACGGAGCCTACGCCACATGGAACGAGCGTGAAGAGTCAGGCGATGCCGAATACCACGACACTCATTGTTCGGTGCTGACGCCTGCCTCGCTTCGCCTGATGCTGACGGATCTGCAGTTCCTGCGGATACTTAACCTCGAGATCGTCGAGATCAGCGGTGTCAACTGGCACGAATTCTACGTGCACCTTCGAAAGCCAGCAGATCCACTCCCGCTGATGGATCGGTCAGATTTCTATGCGCGGCGACCGGGCCTTTTGCGCTGCACGATCGAAGAACAAGCGGAAGGATCCTCGGAGATGAAGCGCCTCAGGGCCATTGCCGCCGGATTTTCGAGTCATCCCGAACCGGTGGTTACGGTAGCCGACCTTGATCCTCGCGTGTCGTCGTCGCGAAGCGCCGCCTTTCGCCATTGGCTCCGGCTGGTCGTCGCCAAGTCGCAGAGAAGGCCGCCTACATCGGCATGAAGGACCAGGTCGGCGCGACCGTATAGGTGATCGCGATCGTCTCGCCGACATCCAGGAGGAACTGGCCCGCCAGGGCCAGCGTCCCCCGTCCATTGATCGCGATCAGGGAGACGGTGCCCGCGCCGATGCCGATCCGGAGCGGCACGCCGGTGTTGTTGGTGTAGGTCGCGCCGGAGGCCGGGAGGGATGGAGTCGTCAGCGCCAGGGGATTGAGGCCGTAGTTGTTCGCGATCCGAGTGCCTGCGGCAGCAAAGGAGCCGGAAGTCTTGGCGGCGGCGTTGATCACCGAGTTGCCGTGGATCCGGAGCGCGCCCGTCGTCGCGCCGAAGATGAAGCCCGTCTCGAGGTTGCGGAGCTCGTTGTTGGCGATCACAGCGCCGATGACGTTGTCGAGGTCGAAGGCCGTGCCATAGTTGTTGCCGGAATAGTCCTCGATGTGCACGCCCGCGACGAGGAGGTCGATCACCTGGCGGGCGCGGACATATGGGAGGCCGGTGCTGCGGGCGCCCGTCAAGATCCCGCCATGGATCGAGATAAGAACGCCGACGCCGGGTTGCGAGCAGTCGATGTCGATAGCCGCGACCGTGAAGGCGTCGACATCGTGGTTGAGGATCTCGAAATACCCGGGCCCGACCTGAACCCCCGAGCCGGTGCGGAACTTGACGCCGGTCTTCGCCCCATGCGACGAGCCGCCGTTGATCTTGCCCCCCTGGCTGTCGTTCTCGATCAGGATGAAATCCGCGCCGCTATCGCGTTCAGCGTGATCGACCTGACAATCGTCGAGACGAAGCTCGATGGTGCGCCGAGTGTAGATCGCCGGATCGGCGCAGCCCGTGACGACGCCCGCGTCAAAGAGCCCGCAATTGACGTAGTAGGAGCGGACGCAGGGATAGAAGATGTAGTTGTCGTCGACGGAGCTGAAGAGCTTCAGCTGTCCCGCCTTGTACGAGGTGTTGCCCTCGGCGGTGCAGCCCTCGATGAGGTGACGACGTCCGCGATCAATGCTGACATTGACCGAAAGGCCGATGAAGTCGCAGCTGCGGATCTCGGTGGAATCGACGAGCACGAATGAGATGCCGGTCGTGCCGGCATGCCCGCCCTCGATAGCGAGATCGGCGATCAGGATGTTGCCCTGCGCCTCGACGGTGTGATGACGACGGAGGGCGGCAATTGCGGCGCCGACCGTGATCCGCGTCGCGTCCCGGCCGGCGCCGACGATGGATGAGCCGATTCGGAGGTCGATCGGCGTCGTGACCAGATAGTTGCCCGGCGGCAGACGGACGGCGAGGCTCGCGTCGACCGCCTCCTGCAGCGCAGCGCTGTCGTCGGTAACGCCGTCGCCGGCGGCGCCGAACATCTGCGGTGTGACGAAAACATCCGAGAGCGCCCACCAAGCCCCGTCAGCGGACTGGAAGCCTCCGGCGCCCGGGTCCGACATCGCGCGGATGTATAGGGCTGCGCCGCCATCCCCCACAGTGGCGTAGCCGGCCGTGCGTAGGAAGCTCACGCCGGCGCCGATGGACTGCGTCTCGGCATAGGCCCGCGTGCCAACGTTGACCTCCTCCCCCGAGGCGCCCGGAAGGCCGCGCGGCCCGCGGAGAGTGGGCAGGAGGCTGATCGCAGGCCTTTGCCGGCCGACGTCGATCGAGGGGGTCGCGGGAATGATGCTGGTGATCGGCATGCGCCTCGCCCCTTAAAGGTAGCCGGAACCGGAACCGGCCGAATTGCCGGGGAGATAGCTCGCGCCGCCCCCGCCGGTGTTGATCAGCCCGTTGCCGCTGGTGCTGTAACGCGCGCCCGTTGCAGAGCCGGAGAAGGTCATGGCCGCGCACTGGATCAGGGCATTGGTCTGCGAGACGGCGAATGCCGTCGCGAAGGCCGGTGTGCCGGTGAGGGTGAACGCCGCGAAGTCGGTGTCGATGATGCCGCTTTGCGCCGCGAACCAATGGGATGGGGCGTTCCCGCTGATCGCGCCGACGCCGGTCTCCAGCGCGCGTCCGCCAAGGAACGCGGCAACCTGCGAATTCGCGCAGGCGCCGAAATCGATGTTCTGATAGCGCACCGCAGCGCCGAGCGTCGCGAGAATGCCATAGCCGCTCGTCGTCGTCTGGACCTTGAGATCGCGGACGTCCCACACCGACTGGATGGCGTTGGCCGAAAATGCGGAGTTGGAGGTCGTGCTGATGAGCACGTTCGACGGCGTCGAATTATTGCCCTGGATGATCAGGCTGCCGGCGATCTCGGCACCGACCACGTTCCGGAGAAAGACCGACCCGGTATAGGTGCCGTCGGCGACCTGGATGGTGACAGTGAAGCCGTTGGTATCGAGTTTCGCGACGGTATCGACGGCCTTCGGGATGGTGAGGAAGGCGCCGCCCGACGTATTGGCCCGGCCATCGTTCGTGTCGACGCCATCCGTGCGGACGTAGTAGGCCCGGTTGGCGAGCAGGCGCTCGCGGACGAGGGGACCGGAAAAGCCGCTCATCTGCCGATCTCCTCAGGCGTAGCCGATGTTGAGACCGGTGATGTCGCCGGCGGTCAGCGAGCCGGTGTCGCTGTCGGCGCTGCCCGTGGTCAGCGCATAGGCGATGCCGGTCGAGAAATAGAGGCCGATCCCGGCGGCAAAGTCGAAGGCGAAGCCGGCGGACGGCGGGAGCGCCAGCGTCATCACCGGCGTGTCGGTGCCGACGGTCGGCGCCGAGGCCTTGTTGTAGAGCTTGAGGTATCGGACCGAGGCCGCGGCGTTGTGGCCGAAGGCGAAGTAGGCGCGGCCAGCCGAGCTCTTGGCAAAGGCGCCGTTGGTCCCCGAAGCCGCCGACACCAGGCGCGCGATGCTGGCGACGCCGCCCGAGGCCGCGCTGGTCGAGCCGAACATGCCGCCGATGACGGCGGTCCCCGCGGCGATCGCCTCGTTGATCGCGACCTTGAAGTTGCCGCTCCCGGTCAGCGCCGCCGGCACCAGGGCGATCAGGCTGGTGATGCGCTGCGCGATCCGCTGAAGCCGGCCATTCAACCCCGATGATGCCGTGTCGGTACCCGGCGCTGTCTCCGTAAGGGAGCCGAGCTGCGCAGCGTCTTCGGTCGACTGGGTGACGGCGAGGCTTGCCGAGGCGGCCTTTGCTCCGAGGGAGGTCGGCAGGAGCGCGATGAGACTGGTGAGACGCTGCGCCACCCTCTGCAGGCGCCCATTGAGGCCGGAGGATGCTGTGTCGCTCGCTGGTGCCGTCTCGGTTAGTGCACCGAGCTTGCCCTGCAGGTCGTCGTCGGAAGCGACCGTCACCGCGAAGCTGCCGGACTTGGTCGTTTGCCCAAGCGCCGCGGGGATGAGCGCGATCAGGCTCGTGAGCCGCTGTGCGATACGCTGGAGCCGCCCGTTCAAGCCTGACGATCCAGTGTCGCTGCCCGGCGTCGTCTCCGTCACGGCACCGATCAGAGTGGATTGCGCATCCTGCTTGGTCGAGGTCGCCACCGCGATGGTCGTGCCATCCTCGGCGGTCGGAACGGAGCGCGGGATCTTGATCCCGGCGACATCCTTCGCGGCGAAGGTCTGCGAATGGCCGTCGCCATCCTTGATGACATAGTTGTCCGCCATGGCGGCTAGCCTCCGAAGAGTCCGATGAGGGGCAGGTACTGGCTGTTCAGCGGGTCGCTGAAATCGAGACCGCGCAGCTCGGTGCGGCCCCCGTAGACGATGAGCGGTCCCCGCCACAGCTCGCGGTAGGCAAAGCCGTCGAGGCCATCGCTCGGCTCCTTCGCAAGAAGGAACTGTTGCCATGATCCGATCGGCAGATCGGCGATGACGTCTGGCCGCTCGACATGGATCGAGGTGAGACCGAGCGAGGCGTCGTCGAAGACGATGCTCCCGTCCGCCGTGCTGAGCTTCTTGACGATCGTCGGATGGTCGAATGTCGGGCGGACGTAGAGCTCGAGCGTCATGCCAGTGAGGTCGAGCGGGACCTCGGCGCCGGTCTCGTCATCCCGGTCGAGAAACTGCGGCAGCGGATCGAGCCAGTCCTCGTCCTGCAGGACAGCCATGGCGACGAGCGTCTGCGGCCCGCCGTCGATCGGGATCGTCACCATGTCGGACCTCGAGGGAAGCGTTCAGGTTCGGCCGGGGTGCACGACCAGCGCTCCGCGCCAGATCTCGCGGAAGCTGAAGCTGTCGATGTCGTCCGGATCATCCACTGGCTCGCGCAGGACCAGAAACTGCATCCACCGCCCGACCGGCAGATCGGAAACGATCACCGGACGCTCGACGTAGATCGAGGCGAGCCCTCCCGCCGCGTCATCGACAACGATCCCAGCAGACCCGAGGGATGTCAGCTTCTTGAGCAACACCGTGTGGTCGTAGGTCGGCCGGATGTAGAGTTCGAGGATGCGGTCGGCGAGGTCGAGCGGGGCGCCATCGAGAAGGAGCGGCGGCAAAGAATCGGTCCAGTCCGCGTCGGCCACGATCTCGAGGGTCACCTGGGTGAACGGCGGATCGACGATGATCTCGGTACTCATGTGATCGTGATCCCCTGCTCGGCTGACCAATCGCCAACCGCCTCGCCGACGACGAGCGTGCGGATCGAGACCTTGTAGTCACCGGCCACCACCGTCCCGGAGGTGGCGCTGTCGCGCGCCCCCGCGACCGTCATGGCCGTATAGGTCGAGCCCGGATCGGGCCGATAGCGCGCTTCGTAGCTGCGGTTGGCCGCCGGGTCGGGCGTCCAGTTCGCGACGATCGTCGGGCCGGCGCCCTCGCTGAGAACGAAGCTCGGCGGCGGCAGGTCGAGATCGGGAGCCGTGTCCGGCGGGATCGACGAGGAGACCCCTTCCTCGTCCGTCGTCCAGGAATAGGCGGCCGAGCGCGCCGACCGGAGCGTGAGCGTGAGCCCGGTGAGATCGTCCGACAGCGCCGGCGGGCGGTCGATGAAGAAGGGGCCGTCGATGCCGAGTTCGGGATATTTCAGCCGGATGACGCGCTCGCCGATGCAGTTGAGGCCATAGAGGTTGGTGGTGAGCTCGACAATCCACGGTGCCGAATCGCGCGCCATCTTGATCTTGGCCAGCCGGCGGGCCTGCGGGGCGGAGGGCACCTGGCTGAGATCGAGCGGCTCGCTCTCGAGGATGCCGGTCGCCGCAATGGCATCGACGTCCTGCCAGGGCTCGGCCTCGTCCTCGACATAGCCGAGCGGCCCGCTGAGGTACTGGATGACGAGCTCGGTGTAACGCGAGAGCGCGTCCGGCGAACTGAACTTCGCTTGTAGGATGTGACCGAGGTCGTGGTCGAGGGTGACGACCGGATCGACCCACTTCCCGCCGCGGATGGCGATCTTGCCGTCCCGCGTCGAATAGAGCTCGGCGTCGCCGGCGGCGAGCAGGCGGGAGAGCACGTCCTTCCGCGCCTCGGTCAGCGTCACCGTCGTCGCGATGCGATAGCGCTTCTCCGTCCCGCCGGCGGCGAGCGGCACGTCCTCGTCGCAGAGGTCGGCATAGGCCATGAAGGACGGGAGGTCGATCTTGGTGATCGACCTGTTGTAGGCGTCCGGATGCGTCAGATGGTCGAGGATGGCGAGGCCGAGGTTCTCACTCCACGCCCATGTCGACTTGTCGTCATGGCGGTGGGAGCCGATCCCGCCGGAAACCGATCCGTCGAGGCGCGGATCGTAGAGCAGCGAACCGCGGATAAGGACAGCGACCGCCGGCTCGCCGTTGGGGAACACCGATCCGAACTGGTCGGCGGAAGGCGTGCCGAACCGGGCGGCGATGTTCGCAATGCCGCGAAGGCGGTGATCGCTGGTCCACTCCGTATAGCCGTCCGCGATCAGCGGGTTGGCGACCTGGTCATCGGTGCCGAGCTGGGCCTGCAGCCGGGCATAGTGATTGCCGTCCTTGACGAACGGCTTGGTCAGGACGGCGCCGGTCTCGTCGATCGTGACCTCATTGTCGTTGATGTAGTAGGCCTCGACGGCGTCGATCTGGCGGGCCGAGAGCAGGATATCCTTCGTCAGTTTGCCAGAGCGGCTCTCGTAGAAGGCGAGCGCACCGGCGACCTTCACCCGCCCATAGTGGGATGACCGCGGCGGAATCGGCTGCTTCAGCTCGAGCTGGCCATCGCTCGGCCGCGGCTGTTGGGGTGCGGTCAGCCGGTTGACCGCGTAGCTGAGCCCCAGCGAAAGCCCGGCGCGGAGCGCGGCCGCGGCGAAAGTGGACAGACCGACGCCGGTCACGAAGTTGACCAGACCGAGCGGCGCGCCGATCTGAAAGAGAAGGTAGCCGAGGGCCGGCGCCATGGATCAAATGCGCCAGGCTGCGATGATGGGCGTAGGCCGCAGGAATAGGCCGGCGGGACGCGCGAGGCAGGCAACCAGGCGCTCGAGGACGAGACCGCCGATCTCGCCCTCGTCGGGCCGTCCCTGCACGACGGCCACATCGCCCGGACGCGGCGCGGCCGCGCGCACGATGCCGAGCGGCGCGAACACGCCGTCCAGGAACGGCACCATGCCGCCGGCCTTCCGGACGATGCGGAGGGCGCCGAACTCCGTGGAATAGGTCTCGCGAATCCCGGTTCCCGGATCGACGCCACGGCGCGCCAGCACCCAGGGTGCCATCCACGTAAGGCAATCGGCCGATCCATACCGGAACGGCATTGATGCCGCCTTGCGCAGGAAGGCGCTCAGAAGACCGGCCACGGCACTTTCTTGTGACGGAGGGTCGGGATGAAGACGCATCCGAGGTCTCCCGGGAAGCGGGCCTGCTGGTCGCGGTCGGAGTAGTAGGCGTTGGCCGCGCGGTTGCGGTTGGTCCAGATGGTCTCGGCGGAAAGCGTCACCGTGCGCGAGGTCGGGCCGTTCGCCTGGTAGGCTGGCCGATCCATGATGAGCTGCCGGATGACCCATTTGTCATCGAGCGGCTGGCAATCATCGTCGAGGAACTGGCCCCAGATGGTGACGTCGCGCCCCTCGGTCGATTCCGCATTGTTGGCGAGGGCGACGAAGGTCGGATCGACGCCGGAAAGGGTGAAGGTCACCTGATCGGCCGTGTCGTTGGCGCCAAAGTCGACGCCCGCCATCGAGCCGTATTGGCCGATGCCGTACCAGTCATGGCCGTCAAGCGAGAGGATGCCGGCGCCGTCCCAGACGCGCTTCGTCTCCTCGACGAAATCGAACTCGACGAGGATGGCGAGCGCCACCGTGCGCCCGCCGGCGACGGCCGCGAGGGTGTCGTTGAAGAAGGGCATCGAGGCCCCGTCGGCTCTACTTCTTTGCCGCCGGCGCTTCCTCGACCGGATCGCCGACGGCGACGGTGAGGGCCTCGATCTCCTTCCCGAACTTCGCCTTGACCTCGTCCTCGGTCTGGCCGGTAATCCTCCGCGATCTTGGCGCCGGCGGCCGAGAATACCTGCCCGACCTCATCGAGCTTGTCGTTCGTATCCCCCATCTTCGCGATGGTATCGTTGGACAGGACAATCCCAAGATCGCGCGCGCGCTGCCGCAGCTGATCAATTCCGGCGGCGCCTCGGGTCGCCATCTGCGCCAAGTCTGCACCGGACTTGCCGAACACCGTCATCAGCTCGGCGTTGCGCTGCAGCGGGTCCCGGATACGCCCGATGGTGTCGAGCAGGATCTCAAGAACCCTGTCAGGCGACTGTCCCTTCAGCTGCTCGAACGAGAGGCCGAGCGCGACGAACTCTGCCTTCGCCGACTTCGACCCTTCCTCTGCCTGCCCCATGATCTTGGTCATCCCGCGGAATGCGGTGACCAAGGAATCCTGATCCGTGCCGGATTGCTTGGCGACGTAGCTCAGTTCCTGAAGCGCCTCGGCGGTGATGCCGAGCTTCTTCGAGAGATCATCGATGGCGTCACCGGCTTCGATCGAGGACTTGATCCATCCGGTAAGAGCGCGCGCCCCAAGGGAGACGCCGAGCAGGCCGGCGACCTTCGTGGCGGTGCCGCCGATCTTGGCGAGGGTCGAGTCGAGACCCTTTATGGCCTTCGTGGAGTTGCTGATGGCGCGCTGGGTGTCCTTCTCCAGCTTTGCCATCGCATTCGCATACTGCTTGGTATTGGCCTCGATGAGGACGGCAAGGCGCTCGACGGTATCGTCAGCCATCGTTGTACCTCGCCATCAGTGCATCGAGTTCATCGGCGGACACCCCCTCGGGCGGCTGCGCGCCGTTGGCCTCCATCCAGCCGTTCAGGCCGTCGAATAGGTCCCGCATGGTTGCCTCGCGGAACTCGGCGGGCCCCCAGCCGAGCAGGCCGAAGGCAATTTCACGAAGGCGCGGCCAGGGAATCAGGTCGTCGTCGTCGCCCCGGCCGCGTCGCCGTTTTTTGAGGAGTCGTCCTGCGGGATGCCGGCAGCGAGCGTGGTCGCAATCACCTTGCCCGCCTCGGCGAGCACGCGGCCGAGGACGAGATCGTCGACCTTCGCGGCATTGCCGGACGAGCAGAGGCAGCGCAGCCCCTCGTAGATGACCTTGGCATCCTGCCGGTTGATGCCGGCGAATATCCCCGAGAGGCTCTTCTCGCCGATCGCCGCCTGCAGGGCCGCCACCATCGGCAGCTTCGCGTGGAAGCGGAACGTCTCGCCGGCGAGCGTCTCGGTGACCTCGCCGGTGGCTTCGTTGACCTGCATGGGCGACTATTCCGCCGTAAAGATCTGGGAGCCGCTCGGCTTGAAGGTGCACGAGAACTCCAGGTTTCCCTCCATGTCGCCCGACCACTGGAAGTCGGTGACGGTGAAGGGGCCGAGAAAGGCGCCGTAGCCGGGCACGAGCACCTGGTAGTTGTGGACCTCGCCGAGGCGGGCGGCATCGGCGAGCGCCTTGCCGGCGGCGTTGTTGGTGAACAGGCCCGCGCCCTGGAAGGTGCGGTCCTGGATACCCGGCGTGGAGCTCTTCTGCACAACGGCGCCGGGGTCGTCGCAATCCGGAACCGTGGTGTCGACCTCGTTGTTCGACAGTGAGAACGAACGCGAGCGCAGACCGCACACGGAGGTGAAGACCTCGGGGTCGGCACCGTTGCCCATCTTGATGAGCAGAAGGCGCCCTTTCTGCTGGGCCATGGCTCAAGTCTCCTGTTGGAAGGCGTGGATGTGAAGGGTGAGGACGCCGTGTCGCGTCAGACCGTCGGGGTCGTCGAACACCCGGAGGCCCTGCGCGAAGACGCTGGCACTCTCGAAGCCGGCGATGGGCATATCCGCCGCATTGAATGCCGTCGCGATCCGAGCGGCGATTTCCTTGACCTCGCTCTGTCCGCGCTGACGCGACCAGATGTGAAGCGTGAGAAACTCTTCAGCGCCGAGACTCCCCGTGACATCGGCGTCGAGGGTCTGCGTTTCCCCGATCTGGACATAGGGGAACGCGACATCCTCGCTCTGGTCACCATCGACGACGCGATCGCCGTCGACCACATGCGCGGAGAGCAGAGCGGCGTATATTGCTGCCTGGATCGGCTGGGTCCCGATCATTGCTGGATGATCGCCTTCACCGACTTGTTGATGGCGCGTGCCGCCTTCGACTTGTGCGATTTCCTGACCAGGCGGAACGACGGCCAGAAGAAGGGATGAGCTTTGGCGCCGGGATGCATCGGGGCCTCGCCGGCGAACTTGCCCTTTCGCCGGTTCGCACCCTTCTTCACCGAATGCGGCGCCGTTCCGAACTCGACCATGTGCGCATAGCGGACATGCGTGTTGCCGGCGGTCACCATGTACGAGCCCGGCGCGACTGCTTTCGTCCCTTGGCTGAATAGCGGCGGGACGCTCCCGGGTGGCGTCGCCACGATGCTGTCGCGCAGGTCGCCGGTGCGTATCGGCACCATCTCGCGCGCATAGCCGACCATGGCGTCCGCCGCTTGCCGGTTGACTTCCTGCAGGGCCTGGTCGGCCGCCGGCGCGAGCTTCTTCAGCTTGGCGAAGAGCTTGTCCTTGTTGCGGATCGAGACCTTGACGCCGTCAGCCATCAGGTTGCGGCGCCCCGCTCGACCGTCATCTCGAGATCCACGCCCCGCTGATCCGGGTTGGTGATCGAGCGGATGTTCCAGGGAACGTCGTCGATGATGACGCGGTCGCTCGGCGTGACCGAGCGGCTCGCCATTGAGGAGCGGACGGAGAGAACGCCGCCGACCGCTTCCGCGAGGCGACCGGCATCAAGGCGCTCGCGGCCGCGCTCGAGCTGCAGGCCCCCCCAGACGACGAGAAATTCCCTCCACGCGACGAGGTAGCCGCCCGCGCCATCCGGATTCCGCATTTCGCGCTCGAAGCGCACGCGCTTGCGCAGTCGGCCAGCGGGCATCGGCCGGCTAGGTGGCGACGGCCACGTTCGGGAACTGCACGTCGATCGTCAGGACCGACGTCGACTTGGCGAGCCCCAGCTGGCAGATGTATTCGCCGTTGCCGACGTCGGCGAGCGGGCAGATGCCGCCCGGCGTGTCGGAGAGGAAGTATGCCGTGCCGGCGACCACGGCCGCACCGATGGTGATGTCGCCCTTCTTGAGAATGACGAGCGGCTGGCCATTCGCGGCACCGTTGAGGGCGATGCCGCGCGCCTGGCGGGCGGCGGCCGTGGGCGAGTTCGAATCCGCCTTCATGTATTTCCGGGTCGTTTCGTCGCGATAGACGATCTGGCCCGCGGTGATCGCTTCGCCGGCCGTGCCGTACTCGATGTCCGCGCTGGCGCCGGCGAGCACGTTGGCAGGCGTGATGGACAGGTCCGACATGGGATCCTCGTTGGCCTGGAGAGGGGGAAGCGCCGTGCGCGGTCAGAAGCCGACTGCCCGATACGGGGCGAGTAGGGCCTTCACGCTGGTCGACATCGGGATTTCTGCAGCGCCCGCGCCGAACGTTACGGTCTCGCGGTTGGCATAGAGGTCACCGACAATCAGCAGGATCGCCGAGACCAGCGGCGCAGGAATCTCGGCATATCCGGCCTGGAAGGTGACGGAGATCGCATCTTCCCGCGGATAGGTGCCCGGGAGGGATGCGCCGGGAGCCGGCGACACGTATGGCGACAGGAAGTCGGCGAGGAGCTGCCATGCTGCCTGCCCGAGGGTCTGGCTGGCGCCGGCCTGGTCGTAGTACGCGATTTCGGTCACCTCGGTGACCGGACAGAGGGGAAGGCGGAGCCGCCCCGATCCATCGCCGCCAAAGCCGGCGAAATATGCCTTCCAGGTCTGGACCCCGAGGCAGCGGCCGAGAATGCCGCTCCAGCCGTCCAGGCGCTCGGTGGCGGCCGCGACGTATCCCGCGATCAGCTCGTCCTCATCGTCATGATCGACGCGGAGATGCTTCTTCGCGAGCACCAGGGAAACCGCTGCCGCGGGGGCGACGGTTCGGGTCGGGGCGAGCACGAGAGGCTAGGTCGCCGGGGCGGTGGCGCCCGCGGCGGCGGCCTGGGGCGCCTCGGCCTTCGCCTCGGCCGGACCGGCGTCCGCGATGGTCTTCAGCGCCGCAAGGATGTCGGCTTTCTTGGCCGGGGCTCCTTCGCCGATCAAGAACTTGGCCTTCACCGACCATTGCTGCCACTCGAGGGAATCGATGCTGGCGATGAGCTCGGCCGCTTCTCTCGCGCGCCCGGCATTCTCCGCGTCGACCAACTCGGCCGGCTTGTCGATGAAGCCCCCTGCCACGAGCCCGGGGATGATGTCGTCTGCGATCTCCTCGATCGAGCCGACGGCGAGGTCGCGTGCGTGGATGTGGTCGGCGGCATAACCGAAGGGCTTTAGAATGAGGCACTTCATGGGGAGGTCTCCGGTTGGACAAGCGGGGAGGGATGCCGGCGGTGGTCGTAGCGCGCTTCCATCTCGGCCGCGGTCGGGGTGTCGCGGGGTGTGAAAGTGAGGTCGACGGCGCCATCGGCGCGGTCGTGGAAATGGACGTCGACGCAGTCGTAGCCGTAGAGCCGGTCGCGATCCGAGGCGCACCCGTCCATCAGGGACGAGGTCTCGGGGATCGAGATCTCGATGCCGCGCGCGGCCGCGATCCCGAGCCAGAACTCGACGCAGGCGCGCCCCTTCTCGGCGTGGTGGACGTTGGGCAGCGTGTAGTCGAGGCCGAACAACGAGATCCGCGAGACCCCGATGTGGATGGCGAAGGCGACCGCGTAGGCTGCCGTGCTGTTGAAATAGGGCGCCCCGCCGTTGCCGTCGTGCTTCCGGTTGAGCACGTCCTGCAGGGGAAAGGGTACCAAGCCGGGATACCCGTCGCGGACGACGCTGGTGTAGATCGGGCCGGGATGCCTCCGCAGCCAGGCGACCATGGCCGCGATGTTGCTCTCGGGCCTCGCGGCGGCCCGCGCCTCCTGCACCCGGAGGTCGTCCATGTGGAAGATGCGATCGCAGCGGAGGACGTCGCCGATGGCGTTGATGCCCCATACCTCATCGCAATAGGCGGAAGATCCGCCGAGCCGCCGCGTGAGCTCGAAGAACGTCGCGCAGGACGGGCCGAGGCCGACGATGGCGACATGCGCCGGCGGATGATCCGCCGGCGCGACGTTGGCGCCCGACATCAGGCTACGGGGGCCTGGCGCGGCTTGCCGAGGATGGCGGTCGCGGCGACGATCGCGGTCGCCGTGCCGAGCCCGTAGAGGCGGAGCTTCAGATACCGCTTGTTGCCGCGGTAGCCGACGCGTCCGATCTTGCCGGCCGAGGTGGTCAGCGTCAGGGCCGCCTCGGTGCCGAGGAGATCGGCGTCCGCCACGGAGGTGAACGAGCCGTTGGTCGCGTCGGCCTCGAGCACCACCGGATTGATGGTGTCAGCCACGGATGCGCTACCGCCGGACTGGTAGACGAACTCCACGGCCTCGAAGCCCTTGCGGTCGACGATGCCGGAGAGCGTCCCGTTGGCGGCTCCCGTAGTGCCGACTACGCCGGGCTTGATCGCCTTCACGACGCTGATGTTGTTGTGCATGTCGCGCATGGTGCGCTCCTTTCGGAACAGGGAATGGAATCGCCGGGCGGAGAGCCCCGCCGAAAATGGTGAAGATGAGGGCGCCGCGGCACCCTCATCTCGTCGCGGCTACCCCGCGGCTAGGTCGAGCACTTCAGGAGGCGGATGGCCTCCGAAAGGGTGACCTGACCGCCGAGCCGCTTCCGGAAGATGAATCGGATGTTGCCCGCGGTCGCCTGAGTATAGGGGTCGCGGAGGAGCGCCATCGCGATCCTGTCGACGAGCGTGTAGCCCCGCTCGAAGTCGCCGAACGCCATGGGATAGGCATTGGCATTCTCGTTCGGCATGTCCGGGACCTCGACGTAGGGCGCGCCGAGGATCGTGTTCGGCACGCCGTTCGCGACGCCCGGCATCCAGATGTACTGCTTGTCGGTGTCCTTCAGCTTGCGGACCGAGCCGAGCGTAGTGCGGTTGAGGGCCCACTTGGCGTTGCGGACGTAGCCGGTCTTCAGGGAATGGAAGAGGGTGATGATGCCATCCGCCTGCCCGTTGACGTCGGCGATCGTCGCCGCCGACCCCGAATTCGTGGAGCCGAGGCCGGCGCCGCCGTCAAGGAAGCCCTGCGGCTTGCCGACGCCGTTGCCCGACACGACCGCCGCACCCTCCGCGACGGAGAACTGCTCCTCGGATTCGGAGCTGAGCTCCGCCTCGAGGTCGAACGCCGAATCCTCGAGATTCTGCTGGCTGATGTCGATCAGTGCGTAGATCTCGTGGGTCGGGATCTCGACCATGCCGTAGCGGAGTCCATCGGTCTCGGTACGGGGACCCTGCTCGGACACCCACTGCGCGGCGAACTGGCCGGTGCGCTTCGGGATCTGGATCGACTTGTTCGCGGTCGTCCGCACCCGAACGAGCGAGCGGACCGGGCTGACCTCGGTGATGCCCTTGATGATCTCCTGGACGTACTCCACGGGCGCCAGGTAACCGCCGGTGGTGTCGTCGGTGACCGAGAGCGCCTTGTATTCGGCGCGGACGTCCTCGATCGCCTTCCGCTCGTCCTGGCTGAGGTTGGGCTCGCCGAGGATGAGGGCACGGAGGACGCCCATGCCCCAGGTGTTCACCCGCTTCTTCAGCTCGGCCTTCTTCTGCTCCGGGTTGGCGCCGGCGAGCGACATGCGGTTGAGCTTCAGCTCGAGCTCGTCGCGCTCCTTCTTCGCATCGGCATTGACCTTCTCGATGGCGACCAGCTTCTGGTTGAGGCCTTCGAAGTCGCCGAGGGTCTTCTCGATCTTGGCGAGCTTGTCGGTGGTGACCGGGTCGGCTGCGCCCTTCTTCTCGATTTCCTTCAGGCGCTGGTCGTTGGTGGACTTGTACTCCTCCCATCCCTTCGAGACGTCCTCGACGGCCTTCTTGATCTCGGCGAGGACGGTGGCGGTCGGATCCTCGTCCTTGGTCTCCGGAGCGTGGCCGGAAAGCATGGTCGAACCGGCGAGCAGCCGGGCGTGGCGGTCCATGAACATGACGGAGTGCTTCCTCTACGAGCGAAGCTTCTTGGCGAAGCTGCGCATGCTCATGAGCAGATCTCGCGCACCATCACCGTGCGGCCGCTCGTTCTCCCCGGCGTCGCGCCGGAGCTGCTTGCGGAGGACCGCGACGGCCGTCTTGGCGTCGCGCTGCGAGAGACCTGCGTCACGCAGGTTGTCCTCCAGCTCTCGCGGATTGATGTTGGTCGTCTTGACGTCGGCGATCTGCGCTTCCGGCATCATGGGGAACGTGACGATGGAGATTTCCCAGATGTCGACGCGCTTCAGGAGCCGGGCGCCGGTGGTACGGTCGATCTCGGCTTCCACGGTCTGGTAGCCGATCGACAGCCCCTTCAGGGCGCCGCGCTTCACGAGCTCATATGCGGCCTTCGCCTGCGGCACCTCGAGGACGAGTTCGCCTTTCACCCGCAGGCCCTTCTCGTCCTCGGCGATCTCGGTCCAGATGCCGATCGGATCGTCCGGATTGTGTTGCCACAGCATCGGCGGCAAGGCCTTCCGCTTCCGCCAGTCGGCGAGAGACTTCTTGAAGGCGCCGGGCAGGATGATGTCGCCACCGAGGTCGAGGAGGTTGAATACCGAACCGTACCCCTCAACTGTCCCCGCGGTGCCCTCCTCGTCGGCCTTGAACTCGAAGGCGAAGTCCAGGGCCGTGCCCGTCGGAGCGCCCTTGCGCTCGAGGTCAGACAGTCTCATCGGGATCCTCGCTGGGTGCCGGCGCAGTCGTGGCCACCGGATTGCGGAGCTCGTCGCCGCCGGGGAGAGGGTTTCGGTCCTGCAGCTCGCGGACCTCGTTCTGGGTCAGCCAGGGCGGCGAGCCGCCATTGCCAAGCGCGCGGCTGAAGTATTCCGCCTCGTCCTTCATGGCGCCGCGGAGAAGCCCGCGCTGGTTGAACTTGGCGAAGACGCCTTCTTCCCCCTCGTCCTCGAGCATGAGGTCGATCGACTGTTCGATGTCCTCGTACCAGGGGGTGAGCGTGTGGACGACGTGCGCGATGAAGAACTGCTCGGCCGACGCGAAGGTGGGCGTCTGGTCGCCGGCATGGCCGACCATCTGCGGGAAGACGTCGAAGGCGCGGCAGATTTCCTCGATCTGGTGCTTGCGCAGTTCGATGTGCTGGGCGTCCTCGCCCGTCATGCCCATCGACGTGTACTTGGCGCCGTTGTCCAGGAGCAGCGGCTTGAACGTGTTGCCTGCGGAGAGCGTCTGCTCCATCCATTCCTTGAGCTGCAGGTAGCGCTCGGGGCTCAGGCTATTCTCGACGCTGATCACGCCCGACGTGCGGGCACCGTTCTTGTGGAAGTCGGCATGGGTCTGCTCGGCCGCCATCGCGAGGCCGATCGCTTCTCTGGCAAGCCGGACGCCGGCGAGGACCCGTCGCGAATCCCAGGTCAGGTCGGGCAGGTAGGCGAGTTCCTTCAGCCGGAGTTCGGCCCCGATGCCGGCCAGCCGGGCCGCCACGAAGTCGAGCCGGATCTGCTTGCCGGGAATGGCGTGCAGGAAGCCCTGCTCGGCCCAGGTTTCGTAGGGCGCCTGGTCCCGCTCCGCCCGTGCCCGAATCGTGTCCTTCGGCGTCCAGGCCTCTATCCAGGCGTCGAAAGTCGGAAGGAGGACTGCCCGCCCGTCCTCGTCCTGGCGCTCGACCTGGCCGGTTTGCACCGCGAACGCCGCCGCCGTCAGGTCCTGCGACTCCGACAGGTCGACGCCGGCATGGACGTCGCGGTCGCGGTGTTCGACCACCGGATCGAAATCGGCGAGGGCCGCCTCGAGCGTTTCCCGGGCGATCCAGGCCGTCTCCGCGTCGGTCCACTGGCAGAAGTGCAGGCGCAGGATACCGTTGCGCTTGCCCGGCATCTGCTTGGCCTGACGGACCACGCCGGCGAGATAGTCCTCGCGGATCGTGATGCGGAAGAGCGGGTTGGCCTTGGGCCAGCAGGACGGATCCTCGAGCGGATCGTCGTCCTTGTCGAGGGCGCAGACGAAGGCGAAGGTGTCGTCGTCGATGACCTCGCCGACGAACGTGAAATTCTCGTCCGGCGTCATGGTGCCGGCCGCCACCCGCACTGCGTGCGTGCGCTCTTCCCAGGCGACCGAATTCCGATCGCTGCCGGAATTGGTGATCATGGCGAGGAGCGGCTGCTCCCGGAATTTGAAGCCGCGCTCCAGCATGTCGATGATCAGGCGATCGGGGTGCTCGTGCACCTCGTCGCAGAGCGCGCAATGTGGCCGCGGGCCGGAGCCGGCCTTGCGCTTCTCGCGCGAGATCGGCCGGAAGAACGAGCCGGTCCTGAGGTCGGCCAGGTTCCAGACGTTCGGCTCGGTGCCCGAAGGCTTGAGGCGCTTCCTCAGGGCCGGCGACTGGTCGCGCATGGCGACGGCGTCGCGAAACAGGACCATGGCCTGGTCCTTGTTCGCGGCCGCAGCGTACACCTCCGCGCGCGGCTCGCCGTCGGCGACCAGGCAATAGTGACCGGTGCCGGCGGCCCAGGGCGACTTGCCGTTGCCCTTCCCTTCCTCGATGTAGGCGCGGCGGTACCGGCGTTTGCCGTTTGCGCGCTTCCAGCCGAAGAGGCTGCCCGTCTTGAACTTCTGCGACGGGTGAAGCTCGAAGGGGATGCCCTCGAACTGCCCTCCGTTCAGGCGGAGGACGGTGGGGAAGAACCGGATCGCGCGGTCCGCCGCCTCGCGGTCGAAGTAAATTCCCCGGGCCGGACCTTCGATCAGATCCTTGAGATGCCGCCTGCAGGCGTTGCGCACGTGAGGCCCGGCGATGACATCGCCGGCGAGCACGGCCTCCGCCCAGGTCGTTACCGGGTCGGCCTTAGCTGAAGAACTCGGCTGCTGGGTCCTCTTCGCCATCGCCGGCGGTATCGACTCTCGATCGGGCAGATGGCGTCATGCCGAATTCGCTGAGCCAGGCACGGATACGGCGATCGGCGTCGCGCACCGCGGCGAGCGCCGGATGGGCGCGATACATCGTGCTGCCGTGCTGGTTGGTGGTCTCGTAGTAATCGGCCCCGAAGCGCTTGAGCTCGGCTCGCGCCTCGCGAAGATCCGCGTACGCTTCGCACAGGACCTCGAGCGCCGCCGCGTCGATCTCGGTGACCACGCCGGCACGCTGCAGCTGCGTGGCCCAGACCTTCCAAGCCTGGCGTGCCGCCGGACGAAGATGCTTAGGCGCGGCCGCCGTGAGTTCGCGCGGCTTCGGCTCGCGCTCCCGCAGCGGCCGCTTTCCCGCGTTCCCCTCGATCTCCTTGATCCGGGTCGGCTTCGGCTTGCGGCCCTTGCTCATCCGGCGTCCAGTTTTTGTTCCAATTTCGCGGCCGCGCGAACAAACTTGCCCGCCGGTCCGCGGGACCGGGAGGCCGTGGAGATCAGGCCCCCCCGGGGCGTGGGGTCAGCGGTTGACGGGGTGGGCCGGGTCGATGGGCCAGCCGTCGACGTCGACAGCCTTCGAGAAGCCGCGGACTTCGGCCGATTGGATTGGCCCGTCGTGGCAGGACTTGCAGGTCGACTCGTGGTTCGAGGGATCGATGAAGAGCGACCAGTCGCCGCGATGCGGCGTGCGATGGTTCACCACCGTGGCAGCGACGATCTCACCTCGCTCGAGGTGGCGTTCGCAAAGCGGCTGCCGCTGAAGCTGGACGACTCGTGCCTTTCGCCAGGCCGCCAACTTGTACCAGGGCCGATAGCGCTGGGCCTCCTCGCTCCGTTGGTCCCGACGCTCGAAAGTCACTCGGTCCGTGGCGGCAGAGGAGGCAAGGGGAATGGTGCGAGGAACATGCCGGCAATCGGCAGCCGATCCGCGCCGCGGGTGATGACCGTGACCACGTCGCGCACAAGGAGGTAGGTTGTGGCATCCGCGCGAGGGTCGATCTCGCGCCGCTTAGACGCGGACATCATAAGCGATCCGCTTCACCCGACCCGTCACGATGCACCGCCGGCGCCGGCGGTCGATATCCGAATAGTGAGCGAGAACGCTGACCTCGATGCCGGCGATCGCTGCGCGCTCGAGCACATGGTTCAGCGCCCCCAGCAGTCCGCCGATCTCTCCGACCAGGCGGACGTCGTCGAATATGAGGGTCGGCTCGACCTTGAGGCCTCGCCGACCCGCTTCATCAACGACTTGGCGGGACAGGCCTCCGGCGGGCAAGGCCAACGGCAGCTGATTGTCCATCTTGGTGCACGCGGCCTCAGTCCTTCAGGGCCTCAGCGAGCTTCTGCAGCTCGCGGGCAATCTCGGAGCGCTCCTCATGGAACCGCTCGGGTCGTTTCGTCTCCGGCGGCGCCAAGCGCCGCACCCTGGAGGCGAGCTCGTCCAGCCGCCGGCGGAGATCCCGCGCCGAACGCGGCGCGCCCATGGCGACCGTCTCCAGCTTTCCGCGGCCGGGAATGGTGGTCCGGGTGACTGGAATGCGGCGACCTTGGGCATCGGTGATCCGCGAGCGATCGACGATGGGCAAGAGCTGCCTCCGCACTAGGTGATGGTAAGGCGCCGGTCGACCGTCTCGGCCGCCCGACGCCCTGCAGCCCCGCAGCGGTCTGGCCGCCACGAGGAAATCGAGAATCACCAGATACCGCGACGAAAAGAGCCCCGGCCGTGGTGGCCCGGGCTGAAGGGAAAATGCAAGCGGGATCGTCGAGGACGTCCGCGCCGACAAGCTGTCGCTGTACGGTGAAGGAAGCCGACCCGGCCGCAGTTCGGCACCATGATCGTCTGAGGGTCGATTTCTGCCGCAGCCGCCGCAGGCAGTCAAAGCGGCGACTAGGCCGAAAGGGCGCCACATTCCCGGAAAGCCGAGCCGCGGCGCCGGGTCAAAGGGCGCCAGCTGGCGATGAGCATTGTTACCAGAGGATGGAAGAAACCAGGTGCTCGCGGAGCACGGCCGCGAGGATGGCGCCGGCGAGCTCGCCCTCGGCGATGCCCCGAGCGGCCGCTTCCTCGGCGAGCCGCGCCCGGGCCTCGCCGTCCAGCCGCCCCACGATCACCGTCGCCGGCGGCCGCGCGGCCCGCCAGATCCGATGGTAGCGGTGGGCCGTGCGACGCCCGACGCCGGCCACGCGGGCAGCGGCGCGGCCACTGGCGCCGGCCTCGAACAGGGCGACGAGCTGGTCGACGCGGCGGGCGGGTAGGCGGTTCAATCGCTTCTCGGCATGGTGGAGCCGTGATAGATAAGCCGTTGCAGCCTCGCACGTTTCGCCGCCCTCGGGGTTAATTCCGGAGGGCTGCCCTTGACGACAATTCCGGCGGACCCAGCCGCCGTTTCGCCGCCGCCAACGGCCGACTTCTTTGGGTCGGATCCCGAGCGGCTGAAGGACCTGGTGGCGCGCGCCGGCGAGCTCGCCCGTCGTGCCATCCTCACCGACGCCGTGTTGCCGGACCGCGACCGGCCCCGGGGCTATGCGCCGACACTCCCATCGATGAGCCCGGCGGATCGCATTGCCGCCTTCGGCTTCGAGACCGCGATCGCGATCGACGAAGAGACGCGGGAGATTCAGCGCCGGCGCGCCGCCCGCTTCAAGCCCAGCCGGTCGGATATCGAGCATTTCATCGAGATCCTGTCCTGGCTGAGCTGGCTGAAGCGGCAGGATCACGAAGGCGCCGACGGCGTCCGGATCATCCGGCTCCGGGCCTTCCAGGTGGCCGCGTGGTCGATCGGGCAGCGCATGGGCGTCTCCGACGACACCGTCCGCCGGCGGCACCTCGCGGCCGTCACCCGCATCGCGTCACGCTACTGGCAACGCATCGAGGCTTTCGGGTGAGCGATACGACCGTCAACCTGTCCGCCGTTCTCGACCTGGTCGCCGCCGAGCTCGGCGTCCGGCGGATCGTCACGCGATCGCGGGGCAACCGGCGCAGGATCCTCGCCCGGCAGCTCGCCGCGTACGTGGCGGTCGTACAGCTTGGAGTGTCGCGGGCCGCCGTGGGGCACGTGTTCCGGCGTGACGCTCGGTCAATCGGCAGGGCGATCGAGCGGATCGAGGACGCCAGGGACAACCGTCACTTCGATGAGATCGTCTTACGGCTCGAGCGAGCGGCCGCCGCTCTCGGCACGTGCGTTGAAACGCCACCCGACCAGCCATGCGGCAGTCATGCCGCCCACCAATTCCGCAACGACGAATGCCGGGACGTCGACGCCCCTAATCCCTGAGAAGGAACCGGTAAGGGAGCGCGCGATCGCGACCGCCGGGTTGGCGAAGGATGTCGACGAAGTGAACCAGTAGGCGGCGACGATGTAGAGGCCGACCAGAGCAGGAGTCCGGTCGGGATCATGGCGGCTCCCAAGCATGACCGTCGTGACCAGCCCGAACGCGGCGACGGCCTCCGCGAGCCACTGCCCTCCGCTTGAGCGGACCTGGTCGTAAGCACTGATGAGTGGCTGGCCGAACATGGCGTGCGCCAGCAAGACGCCTGCGATGGCACCGATCAACTGGGCGAGCGCATAGGCCGCGGCGTCAACTAAGGGGAGGTCGCGTCGCAGCGCGAACACTAGCGTGACCAGCGGATTAAAATGAGAACCTGACACCGGTGCAAAGAGCGTGACAATCACGACAAGCGTCGCACCGGTGGCAATGGAGTTCGTCAGCAAGGCGAGGCCGAGATCCCTGGTCAGGGTCGTCGCCATGATCCCGGAGCCGACGACCGCGGCAAGCAGCCATGCGGTGCCGATCGCCTCGACTGCTGCCCGTCTCGCTAAACCAGCCTTTAAGGTCAGCTTGCCGAGACTTTGCCACTGGCGCCTTCCATCCGACCGATCTCTCGCAGGCGGCTCCCGAGAGCCAACTTGTCGATGCTGGCAAGGGGAAGGCTGAGGAAGACAGAGATACGGTTCTTCAGGAGACGAAATGCTTCCGCGAAGTGGCTCGCCTTCTCGAGCTCCGTGCCGGTCGCTGCAGCCGGGTCCTCGATACCCCAATGTGCGGTCATTGGCTGACCTGGCCAGACCGGGCATGCCTCGCCCGCTGCGCTGTCACAGACCGTGAAGACGAAATCCATCTTTGGTGCATTGACGCCGGCGAACTCGTCCCAGCTCTTCGAGCGAAGGCCGGCGATGGGATAGCCACGGGCTGAGAGCTCGCTCAGCGCGAGCGGATTCACCGAAGGCTTCGGATGGCTTCCGGCAGAGAAAGCCTGAAAGCGACCAGCCCCGTCCTTCCGCAAGATGCTCTCCGCCAAGATAGATCTCGCCGAATTGCCGGTGCAAAGGAACAGCACATTGAAGACGCGCATAGGCAACTCCCTTACGCGCAGCAGGAAGAAGACGACGTGACCGGTTTGTCTACGGCGGGTTCCAGCCAACGGTCGCGCGGTTTGCAGCTTGCCGGTCGAGGCTCCAGCGAGACCTGCACGATTCCCTCCGCTTCGGTGATGTCGCTCACGGCGAAGAGGCCGAGCGGATGATCCGGTTCGCTGACCTCGAAAGTGAGCTTCGAGGGTTCCGCCAGACCCACGTCCGCGCGGAACTTGCCGAGAATCGCCAGGAACTTTCCGGTGGTGATCTGCCGCGCCGGCTCGCCCGGGAGCGAGTCGACGTCGAAAAGCTGAATGAACGTCTCGGTCCATGCCTCGACGTTCGCGCCGCAATCGAGGCCGACGACTCGAGCCTGCTTGATCTCGGTCACATGATATCCCGGCCGGACCGGCTTGCCCTGCCAATGGAACAGGAGCGAGCGGCCAGCTGGACCCGAGAGCGCCGACAGAAATTCAGCGACGGTGGGCTCGGTCCGCGGCAAGGTAGTGGCAGCGACGTTCATGATCGTCTATCCTCGTTTCAATTGTTCAAGGATGATTGAAATATGGACGAAGGTCAAGCCGTTCAGGGGTTCGCCGCGCTGGCACAGGAAACCCGGCTCGCCGTGCTCAAGCTCTTGGTGAAGGCAGGTCCGGAAGGAGTCGCCGCCGGCGCGATCGGGTCGTCGCTCGGAATGCAGCCTTCTCGCACGTCATTTCATCTCGCCCAGCTGGAGCGGGCCGGACTGATCGTTTCGAGACGGGAATCTCGCTCGGTTATTTACAGCGCAAGCTACGCGCAGCTGACGAGTCTTATCCAGTTCCTCATGGAGGACTGCTGCGCCGGCGATCCCCGTATCGTCTCCGGCTGCGCGCCGATCATCGCCAAGTGTGCGTGCTAATCTTTGCCGAGTCTCAGGTGATCGAGATCTTGATAAGCCAGTCCTGCTTCTGCTTCAGGCTCGGCCCCTCGCCGTAGACCGGCCGGGGAGACTTGTGGCCCATGAGCTCGTCCTGCAGGCGGTCCTGAATGTCGGCTGCCACCAGCCGGTCCTTGAAGGTGTGGCGGATCGAGTAGAGGCTGTGCTTCTCGGTCGGCAACAGCTTGTGCTCGACGAGGTACTTGTTCACCGTCGCCGACAGGGTGGCCGACTTGTCCCGGTATTTTGGGAAACCCGCCGGCGCCTTCTTCAGCGCCTCGAGCGAGATCCCGACCAGCGGGATATCGCGCTCCGAATAGGGCGTCTTCAGCTCGTGCTCCTGCGGGCGGACGCGGACGTGCGGGACCTCGTGCTTGAGGTGGATGTGATCGGCATCCAGCCAGCAGATCTCGATCGGCCGCATGCCGGTCTCGACCATGACGTGGACGATCCCGCGCGCTTCTTCATTGAGCCCGTCGAGGGCGCCAGGGGCGAGGAGGCCCTTCACCTGCTGGATGGTGAAGGCGGCGCGCCGGTTGCGCTTGCCGTCATTCAGGCGAAGCTTCTCGAAGATCGAGGGAAGGCCGAGCTCGAGCGCGTCGTTGAGCGTTCCGACGAGTTGGGCGAGGTGTCCGATGTCCTTGTTGGCGCTGTTCGGCGTGTAGCCCTCGTCGGTGACGCGGTCGACCCAGAAGGCGCGCAGCGCGAGGGCGTCGGCGCGGGTAAGGTCGGCGACCCGCTTGTCGCCGACGAGCTTGATGAGATTGTTCACCGCCTTCAGCCGGGGCGCCTTCCACCGGCGGATCTGGTCGGTCGACTTCAGGCGACGGCGATCGCGGGTGAGGGAGTAGAACTGGTCGATTGCCGTCGATAGCGACAGGTCCGGCTGCGCGGCAAGGCCCGCCAGCGCCGTGACGGCCTGCCGGTCGGTATCGGTGACGGCCTTGCCGGGGGCCCGCTTCTCGCCAACGAGTTCCTCGAGCCGGGCGAGGCGAGCAAGCAGGTCGCCGAGGTCGCCCTCGCCGATGTCGCGGGCGGATCGGTACTCGAAGCCCTCGAGGCGGCACCGGTCGAGCGCACCGAGATAGCGCTCCTTGGCATCGACCGAAGTGCCCTTGAGCAGGGCGACCCAATAGGCCTCGGTTTCCCGGTCGACCTGCCCGACGATCTTGCTCGCGCGATCGAGGTCGCGCGTCTCCAGGGAGATGGTGACGAAGTCGCGCGCATCGACGCCGGCAAAGCGCCTCGGAACGCGCCGGTGGTAATGCCAGATCCCATGACGGGATATGAGCCTGCGCGGCATCGTCGTACCCCGTTCCGCGGCAGCGTCAGTCGAATTGTATGTCGGAACGTATGATGACTCGGCACCCTTGGGGAAGGGGTGCCGCCCACGGTTTACGCCGCCTTGGCGCGCATCCGCCATTTCGCCCTCCCAGGGCGGTCCAAAATTGGCGGAGAGGGAGGGATTCGAACCCCCGGTACCCTTGCGAGTACTCCGCATTTCGAGTGCGGCGCGATCGACCACTCTGCCACCTCTCCGCGGTCGAGCCCTCTCGGGCGCGCGGAACATATAGACGGAGCGGTCGCCGGACAAGGCCGGCGCGGGGGGTTTGTGCGTTTCGGCCGGAAACAGGGCCACGGGTCCGAGCGGGATGTCCAATCGGCGGACGCGACTGGGTGGGCTTGGGGCCGCGGCGCGCCACCCGCGCCGGTCGGCAGGTCTGTTCAGGACCAGCGGCCAACGAGCGAAAGGCAGCGGCAGCGCGCCCGCTTCGCCTTGACAGGCTTGGCCCTGTCCCTATAGAACCCGGCGCAACGAGGCGTGGCTCTGGCCGCGCCGCTTGATTTTTACGGAAACCCGGGCATTTTGCCTCGCCGGTCTCTCGGCCGGCTCGAACGGACGCGATTTATCATGTTCGCAGTGATCAAGACCGGCGGAAAGCAATACCGCGTCGCCGAATCCGACCTCATCGAGGTCGCCAAGCTGGAAGGCGCCGACGGCGATGCCGTCTCCTTCGGCGAGGTGCTGATGGTCAGCGGCGATGCCGGCGTCTCGCTCGGCGGGCCGCTCGTCGCCGGCGCGCAGGTCGCCGGCGAGATCGTCAACCACGGCCGCACCCGCCGCATCATCGTCTTCAAGAAGCGCCGCCGGCAGAACTCCAAGCGCAGCCGCGGCCACCGCCAGGACTTCACCCTGGTGCGCATCACCGAGATCCTCACGGACGGCAAGCAGCCTTCGAAGAAGGCCGATGCCGAGAAGAAGCCCGCCCGCAAGCCCCGCGCCGCCAAGGCCGCGGCGCCCGCGGCCGAAGCCCAGGCATAAGGAGTAGGACGCCATGGCCCACAAGAAGGCAGGCGGCTCGTCGCGCAACGGCCGTGATTCGGCTGGTCAGCGTCTCGGCGTGAAGAAGTTCGGTGGCGAGCAGGCCATCGCCGGCAACATTCTCGTACGCCAGCGCGGCACCAAGTGGCGCCCGGGCCAGGGCGTCGGTCTCGGCAAGGACCACACGATCTTCGCCATCGTCGATGGCACCGTCGCCTTCCAGACCAAAGCCAATGGCCGCACCTACGTGTCGGTCAACCCGGCCGCCCGTACCGAAAACTAGCCGGCTCCGTTCTCCTGCCGGCGTCTCATCGACCCGGCAGCATCATCGGTTTGCGAAAAGGGGAGATGGGACACCATCTCCCCTTTTTCTTGCCGTGATCGGAGCATGCCATGCTGAGCGGAACGGACGGCAGTTGCGGGACTGATGATGCCTTGATCCTCACGCGGCGGCTGGCCATGCGCCATGCCTCGGCGGGAGACCGGGTGGCGATCGTTGCCCTCGCCGCGAACCCGCGCGTCGCGGCGATCCTCGCCTCGGCGCCGGGCGATGGCGGGGGAACGGGTTGCGCCCGCCTGGCGGTGGCATTGCGGGAGGACGGCATGGTGGTCGGCGAGGCATCCTGGGGCGCGGTCGGCGGGCGCGCCGGCGCGGTCGAGATCGCGGTGTGGATCGGCGAGGCGCATTGGGGAGGCGGCTACACGACGGAGGCCGCGCAGGCGCTCGTCGACCATGTCTTTTCCGACGAGGGCACGCAATCCGTCTGGTCGACCAGCCGGGCGAGCAGCCTGCGCTCGCGCCGGGTGATCGAGAAATGCGGGTTCCAGTATCGCGGCACGGGCATGGTGCGCGGGCCGTCACGGGCAGGGGCGGTGCCGGTCGAGCGCTTCGTCCTCGAACGCCGCACCTGGCAGAGCCTCAAGGCCTGGGGTGCGATCATCCAACCGAGGGGGAACGGCCATGCGCCTCGCGACAACGCCGCGTGAGCTCGTCATCGAAAGCGAGCGGCTGGTGCTGCGGCCGCTGACGGCGGACGACCTCGACGACCTCGTCGCCGAGGTCAGCGACCTCGCCGTCAGCCGCATGCTGGCGCGCGTGCCCTATCCCTATACGCGGCGCGACGGCGAGATCTTCCTCGCGGCCGGCCGCCGCCAGGGCAGCGCCGACATCGCGCTCTCGGTGACCGAGGGCGGGCGCGTCATCGGCGGGATCGGCCTCACCGTCCTCCGCGGCCAGCACGAATTCGGCTACTGGCTCGGCAGCCGGCACTGGGGCAAGGGCTATGCGACCGAGGCGGGCCGGGCCTTCCTCGCTTATGTCTTCGACGCGCTGCCGCTCGAGCAGGTGCGCTCCGGGATCTTCTTCGACAATCCGGCCTCGCTCCGCGTGCAGGTCAAGCTCGGCTTCCGGGAGATCGGGCGCCGGCAGGTGGAATGCCTTGCGCGCGGCCGGAAGGTCGAGCACATCGATACGATGCTGACCCGCGCGGTCTTCCGGAGGCTGATGTCATGAAATTCCTCGACCAGGCCAAGGTCTATGTCCAGTCGGGCGCCGGCGGGAATGGCTGCGTCTCCTTCCGGCGCGAGAAGTTCATCGAGTTTGGCGGCCCGGACGGCGGCGATGGCGGGCGCGGCGGAGATGCCTGGGCGGAGTGCGTCGACGGCCTGAACACGCTCATCGACTACCGCTACCAGCAGCACTACAAGGCCGAGCGCGGCAGGAACGGCGCGGGACGGAACCTCGCCGGCGGCAAGGGCGCCGATATCGTCCTGCGCCTGCCGAAGGGCACGCAGATCCTCGCCGAGGACAACGAGACGCTGATCGCCGACCTGACCGCCGTCGGCGAGCGGGTGAAGCTCGCCCCGGGCGGCAATGGCGGCTTCGGCAATGCGCATTTCAAGTCGTCGACCAACCAGGCGCCGCGCCGCGCCAATCCGGGCCAGCCGGGCGTCGAGCTGACGCTCTGGCTCAGGCTGAAGCTGATCGCCGATGCCGGGCTGGTCGGGCTGCCCAATGCCGGCAAGTCGACCTTCCTCGCGGCGGTCTCGGCGGCGAAACCGAAGATCGCCGACTATCCCTTCACCACGCTCCATCCGAATCTCGGCGTGGTCAGGATGGCGAACCGCGAATTCGTGCTCGCCGACATCCCCGGGCTGATCGAAGGCGCCCATGAGGGCGCCGGGCTCGGTGACCGCTTCCTCGGCCATATCGAGCGCTGCCGCGTGCTCCTCCACCTCGTCGATGGAACGGCGGAGGATCCGGCGGCCGATTACGAGACGATCCGCGGCGAGCTCGCCGCCCATGGCCATGGGCTCGAGGACAAGACCGAGGTCGTGGCGCTGTCCAAGGTCGATGCGCTGACGCCGGAGGCGCGGAAGAAGGTGGCGAGAGCGCTGAAGAAGGCGTCGGGCCAGACGCCGGTGGTGCTTTCGGCGGTTTCCGGCGAGGGCGTCGACAAGGTGGTCAAACTGCTCTGGCGCGAGATCGAGACGGCGCGGACGGCGGATCCGAACGAAGTGCCGGCAGCGAAGGAAGAGGCGTGGCGGCCGTGATCTCGTATTGCAAGCTAAGCTATTGAATAATATATAAGCTAGCAATTCAAAGGAGCGAGCTAGCATGGCCAAGCAGCTCAATATCCGCAATGACGAGGTCTATGAGCGCGCCCATCGCATCGCCGCAGACATGCGCAAGCCGGTCACGGAAGCGATGCTCACGCTTCTGCGATCCTACAAGCCCCGTCTTCCGACGGTGGAGGAACTGACGCCCGCGCAGCGAGCCGAATACGAGGCGCTGCGCGCGCTGTCCCGCGAGGCCGCGAAACGCAAGCGGTCTGGTGCAACCTCGAATCACGACGATATGTACGATGAGTTCGGCCTGCCGAAATGATCGCCCTCGACACCTCGGCGATTGTTGCCATGGCGTTGAACGAACCGGAGGAACCGGACTTCATTCTGGCTGTCGCGGCCTACCAGGCGCTAGTGGGCGTCCCGACCTTGCTTGAATGCCGGCTGATCTTGACCGCACGCATGGCCGAGGCCGAAGAGTTTCTGGATGGGCTTGTCAGGCGACCTTCCATACATCCGGTCCTATTCTCGCTTGAAATGTACGGCGCTGCAGCCGCGGCCTTCGACCGGTTCGGCCGCGGCTCCGGGCATCCCGCCAGGCTCAATTTCGGCGACTGCATGGCCTATGCGATTGCGAAGGTGCATGACGTGCCGCTCCTGTATAAGGGCGACGATTTTGCCAGGACCGACATTCGCGCGGCGCTTCCGTGATCCCTAAACTCGAATCCTTCCGCCGCATCGTCATCAAGATCGGTTCCTCGCTCCTCGTCGACAAGCGGGGGCTGAAGGCCGATTGGCTCGACTCGCTCGCGGCCGACCTCGCGGGGCTGGCGGCCGGGCGGCGTGACCTGCTCGTCGTCTCGTCCGGCGCGATCGCGCTCGGGCGGCGCGTCCTCGACCTGCCGTCCGGTCCGCTGAAGCTCGAGGAGAGCCAGGCGGCGGCCGCCGTCGGGCAGATCGCGCTGGCGCGCGCCTGGTCGGAGACGCTGCAGCGCCACGGCTTCACCGCCGGGCAGATCCTGCTCACCCTCGGCGACACCGAGGAGCGGCGGCGCTACCTCAATGCGCGCTCGACCATCGGGACCCTGCTCAAGCTCGGCGCGATCCCGGTCATCAACGAGAACGACACCGTGGCGACGAGCGAGATCCGCTACGGCGACAATGACCGGCTCGCCGCCCGGGTCGCGACCATGATGGGCGCCGATCTCCTCGTCCTCCTCTCCGACATCGACGGGCTCTATACGGCGCCGCCGGCGCAGGACCCGAACGCGACGCTGATTCCGGTGGTCGAGCGGATCACGGCGGAGATCGAGGGCATGGCCGGCGCTGCCGGATCGGAGCTGTCGCGCGGCGGCATGCAGACCAAGGTCGAGGCCGGCAAGATCGCGGTGGCGTCCGGCACCGCGATGGTGATCGCGAGCGGCAAGGACGCCCATCCGATCCGCCGCATCGCCGAGGGCGGCCGCTGCACCTGGTTCCTCGCCGAGGCCAGTCCGGTCGCGGCGCGCAAGACCTGGATCGCGGGGCGGCTCGAGAAGCGCGGCTCGCTCACCATCGACGACGGCGCGGTGAAGGCGCTCCGCTCCGGCAAGAGCCTGCTGCCGGCCGGGGTGAAACGGGTCGAGGGCCGCTTCCAGCGGGGCGACGCGGTCGCCATCCTCGGGCCTGCCGGCGACGAGATCGGGCGCGGCCTGGTCGCCTATGACGCCGGCGATGCCGAGCGGCTCGCCGGCCGCAACAGCCGCGAGATCGAGAAGCTTCTCGGCTTTGCCGGCCGCGCCGAGATGATCCACCGCGACGACATGGTGCTGCGCGGCGAGTAGCACCCGCTGGCGGCGTGCGGCCTGGCGACCTTGCCGAGCGGCCGGCGGCATGCTTTCTCGGAATTCGGGCAGGGGGCTCCGATGCGCATTCATGTCATCAATCCGAACACCACCGCGGCCGTGACCCAGAAGATCGCGGCGGCGGCGCAGGCGGTTGCCGCCAAGGGCACCGAGATCGTCGCGCGGCAGTCGAAGGCCGGACCGGAATCGATCGAGGGCTTCGTCGACGGCGCCTACAGCCTGCCGGGACTGCTCTCGGAGGTCGTCGCCGGCGAGCGCGAAGGCATCGACGGGCACATCATCGCCTGCTTCGAGGATCCCGGCCTGGACGCCGCGCGGTCGCTCGCGCGGGCGCCGGTGATCGGCATCGGCGAGGCGGCCTGCCTCACGGCGAGCCTGATCGCCGGCCGCTTCAGCATCGTCACGCTTTCCGGCATCTCGGTGCCGGCGATCCGCCACAACATCATCCGCTACGGGCTCGGCGAGCGTTGCGCCAGCGTCCGCGCGGCGGAGGTGCCGGCGTCGGCGCTGGACGATCCGAAGTCGGATGCGCGCGAGCGGATCGCGACGGAGATCGAGCGCGCCAAGGCGGAAGACCGCGCCGAGGCGATCGTGCTCGGCTCCGCCATGCTGGCTGACCTCGCCGGCCCACTCGCCAAGGACCATGGCCTGCCGGTGGTCGAAGGCATTTCGGCGGCGGTGAAGCTCGTCGAGTCGCTGAAGGCCCTCGGCCTCGCGACCTCCAAGGCCGGCGGCTGGGCGCCGCCGCAGCCGAAGGGGTATCTCCGCGGCCTCGGCCTCGCGGGCTGAGGTTCCCCGCGAGGCGTCGTCGCCACGGCCGTCAGTCGAGGGCGGCGGTCACCATGATCTCGACCTTGTAGTCGGGCGCGGCGAGCGCCGACTGGACGGTGGCGCGGGCCGGCGTGTTGCCGGGCGAGACCCACTTGTCCCAGACCGAGTTCATCTCGGCGAAGGTGGAGATGTCGGAGAGCCAGATATTGGCGGTGATCAGCTTCGACTTGTCCGTGCCGGCGGCGGCGAGCAGCTTGTCGATGCGAGCGAGGATCTGCCGGGTCTGCTCGGCGACCGGGGCCTTCGGATCGTCCGCCACCACGCCGGCCAGGTAGACCATGTTGCCGTGGATCACGGCCTGGCTCATGCGCGGGCCCGTCTCCAACCGCTTGATCGTCATTCTTTCAACCTTCCGTCTTTCCTTTGCCCGCACAGCCGGGCCGGCAAGTCTGTAGCGCGACGGCGGCGCCGGATCAAAGCAATCCCCGCCCGGGGTCCGAAGATCGGCAGGTCCAGTTTGGAATCGATCTATTCTTACCTTGGAACGACTATAGTTTACGAATACTCCAAAGTACCTCGCATCATTCTGACGCAGTTCTTGTGAAACTTGTGGACTTGACGGGCCGGCTGTTCAATAAGACTGCCGAAGTGTTCAAGGCGGGCCCGGCAAGGCCGGGAACTGCCCGCTTCCTGAGATACGTGACATGCTGGTGCCCTTTCTGATCATGGTCCGCGAAGGCGTAGAAGCCGCGCTGATCGTCGGAATCATAGCGGGCTACCTGAAATCAACCGGGCGCGGCCAGTGGATGCCGCTGGTCTGGGTCGGCATCGTCACCGCGATCCTCCTCTGCCTCGCGCTCGGCATCGTCCTCGACCTGGTGAGCGCCGACTTTCCGCAGAAGGAGCAAGAGCTCTTCGCCGCGATCATTGGCCTGATAGCCGTGTTCCTGCTCGCCTCCATGGTCTTCTGGATGAAGAAGGCTTCGCGCTCGATCAAGGGCGAGCTCCAGCACTCGATCGACGAAGCGCTCGGCGAGCATGACGGCAAGGGACTTGCCCTCGTCTTCATGGCCTTCCTCGCGGTTGCCCGCGAGGGGCTGGAATCGGTCTTCTTCCTGCTGGCGACGTTCCAGCAGCAGGGCGCCGGCCTCGAGGCGCCGATCGGAGCGCTCGCCGGCGTGCTCGCCGCGGCCGCGATCGGCTACGCCATCTATGCCGGCACCGTGCGGCTGAACCTCCGCCGCTTCTTCCGCTGGACGGGCATCTTCATCCTCATCGTCGCCGCCGGGCTCCTCGCCGGGTCCCTGCGCGCGCTGCACGAGGCGGGACTGTGGAACGGCCTGCAGACCGTCGCCTTCGATCTCAGCCACGTGCTGCCGACCGACGGCGTCGTCGGCTCGGTGCTTTCCGGCATCTTCGGCTATGTCGACACGCCGACCATTGGCGAGGTCGCGGTCTATGTCCTCTTCCTCGTCATCACCGTGCCCCTGTTCCTCGCGGCGCCGCGCGCGCCGCGGCAAGCGACGTCGGGGGCCTAGGGAAACCGCATGGCCGACGCAACCGTCCAACGCTCGATCCGGATCGGCATCGCCTTCGTCGCGGTACTGGCCGCCCTCGTCGTGGTGCTCGCCATCTATGCCTATGGCCTGCGCGGCAAGGCGGCGGGCAACCTGCCCGAGGGAGCGGTGGCAGTGACGATCACCTCGACCGCCTGCGAGCCGAACGCGCTCACGGTTCCGGCGGGCCGGGTGACCTTCGCGGTCACCAACAAGAGCGACCGCGTGCTCGAATGGGAGATCCTCGACGGTGTCATGGTGGTCGAGGAGCGCGAGAACATCGCGCCCGGCTTCGTCCAGACGCTGAACGCGCGGCTCGAGGCCGGGACCTACGCCATCACCTGCGGGCTCCTCTCCAATCCGCGCGGCACGCTGACCGTGACGCCGGTCGCGGGCGCGCCGGCAGCGAAGGCGCCGGAGCTGGTGCAGTTCGTCGGGCCGGCCGCCGAGTACAAGGTCTATGCGGCGACCGAGGCAAATGACCTCGCCACGGCGACCGCCGCGCTCGCCGTCGCCATCCGGTCCGGCGACCTCGCCGCTGCCGAGGCCGCCTATCTCGCAGCGCATGGAACCTATCTGCACGTCAAGCCGGTGGCCGAGCTCTTCGGCGACCTCGATGCGGCGATCGACGCGCGGCCGGACTATTTCAAGGACCGCGAGAAGGATGCCGCCTTCGGAGGCTTCCGCCGCATCGCCTACGGCCTCTTCAAGGACAAGTCGCTCGACGGCCTCATGCCGGTTGCCGACAAGCTGATGGCCGACGTCGCCAAGCTGGTACCGCAGTTGAAGGCGGCGACATTGTCGCCGCAGAAGATGGTGCGGGGCGCCGCCAGCGTCGTGCGCACGGGCGCGACGCCGGACGGTTCGGGCGACGGGCCGGCCCTCGCCGATTTCGCCGCGAGCATCGCAGGAGCAGGCAAGATCGTGGCGCTCCTGCAGCCGCTGTCGGCCAAGGCCGACAAGGCACTGAGCGACCGGATCGATGCGGCGTTCAGCGACATCAACCAGCGCCTCGCGAAGTATCGGGGCCCGGATGGGACGATCGCGCCGGGCACGGTGGCGGAGCGTGCGGATGGCGAGGCGATGATGCAGGCGAGCGTCGCGCTCTCCGACGACATCGGCAAGCTCGGCGCGGCCCTGGGACTGGAGTGACGGTCATGGCCAGCGACGCAACGGGCCGGAAGAGCGGGGAGCGCGGGGCACCGAGCCGGCGCGCGATCCTGACCGGATTCGGCGCCGCGGGCCTCGGAGTCCTCGCGCCTGGCCGCGCGCTCGCCGAATCGATGCAGGAGCCGGCCGGGCGCAGCCCGGAGGCGGCTCAGCAGGTCCAGCCCTTCTACGGCGCCTACCAAGCGGGCGTGACGACGCCGGTGCCGGCGGCCGCCCTGGTCGCCTCGTTCGACGTGCTGGCGCAGTCGCGTCCCGATCTCGACCGGCTGATGCGCGAGCTCACCGAGCGCGTCGCCTTCCTGATGGCGGGCGGAACGCCACCGCCGATCGACCCGAAATTCCCGCCGTCGGATTCGGGCGTGCTCGGACCGCAAGTGGTGCCGGACAATCTCACGATCACGGTCGCGGTCGGCTCGTCGCTCTTCGACGAGCGCTTCGGCCTCGGCTCGGTCATGCCGTCGCGGCTGCAGCGGATGCGGCGCTTCCCCAATGATGCGCTCGAGCCGGACTACTGCCACGGCGACATCCTCCTGCAGTTCTGCTCGAACACGCCGCAGGCGAACGTCCACGCGCTCCGCGACATCATCAAGCACACGCCGGACCTGCTCGGGCTGCGCTGGAAGATCGACGGCTTCCTGCCGGTTGCCGCGGATGCCAGCGGCAAGCGCCAGACCGCGCGCAACCTCCTCGGCTTCAAGGACGGCACCGCCAATCCCGATCCGGCCGACCCGAAGCTGATGTCGAGCCTCGTCTGGCTGCAGGCGGGCGATCCGACCGAACCGGCCTGGGCGGCCGGCGGCAGCTACCAGGTGGTGCGCATCATCCGCAATTTCGTCGAGCGCTGGGATCGCACGCCGCTCGGCGAGCAGGAGGCGATCATGGGCCGCGACAAGGCGAGCGGCGCGCCGATGGGCCTGGCGGACGAGCACGACGACCCCGACTATGGCAGCGACCCGCACGGCACGCGCATCCGGCTCGACGCGCATATCCGGCTCGCCAATCCGCATACCAGGGAGACGCTCGCCACCCGGATCCTTCGCCGCGGCTACAACTATTCGCGCGGCATCACGAAGTCCGGGCAGCTCGACATGGGGCTCCTGTTCATCTGCTTCCAGTCCGACCTCGATGCCGGCTTCATCGCCATCCAGGAGCGCCTGAACGGCGAGCCGCTCGAGGAATACATCAAGCCGACGGGCGGCGGTTACTTCTTCGTGCTTCCAGGCGTGCGCGACGCGAGCGGCTATCTCGGCGAGGGAATGCTCGCCGCGTCCGCCTGAAATTCCTGACGATCAACAGAGAGGAGAACGAAAATGCGCAGGATTATGATGGCAGGGGCGGCAGCGACCGCGCTCCTCTTCGGCGTATCGGGGGCCTTTGCGAAGCCCGACCCGATGCAGCTCGTCGAGCCGATCTCGCAGTACAAGCTCTACGTCATCGACCAGGTCGGCGTGCTCCTCAAGGACACGACCGCCTTCGCCGATGCGATCAAGGCGGGCGACCTCGCCAAGGCCAAGACGCTCTACGGGCCGAGCCGCATCGCCTATGAGCGCATCGAGCCGCTGGCCGAGCTGTTCAGCGACCTCGACGGCTCCATCGACTCGCGCGCCGACGACCACGAGCAGGCGGAGAAGGATCCGGGCTTCACCGGATTCCACCGGCTCGAATACGGCCTCTTCGTCGGCAATTCGACGGAGGGCCTCGCGCCGATCGCCGACAAGCTGGTCGCCGACGTGACCGAACTGCAGGCGCGCATCAAGGACCTGACCACGCCGCCGGACAAGGTGGTGGGTGGCGCCGCGGCGCTGATCGAGGAGGTCGCGGCCTCCAAGATTTCGGGCGAGGAAGACCGCTACGCGCGGACCGACCTCTACGACTTCCAGGCGAATGTCGACGGCGCGCAGAAGATCGTGGAACTCCTGAGGCCACTGCTCACCAAGGAGAACCCCGATCTCCTCGCCAAGATCGAGGCGAACTTCACCACGGTCAACGACATCCTCGCCAAGTACAAGACCGCCGACGGCGGTTTCGAGAGCTACGAGAAGCTCACCGAGGCCGACCGCAATGCGCTGAAGGCGCCGGTGACGACGCTCGCCGAGGACCTGTCGCAGCTCCGCGGCACGCTCGGCCTCGACTAGGCCTTCGCCTCACGGCTCATGGAGCCCTCTCCCCAGCGGGAGAGGGCTCTTTTGTCGTGCCGTATGCGGTGGTGCGACGTGAGAAGAGCACGGGCCGGTCGCTCGCCGCTTCACAGCGCCTCGACGTTGCCGTCGACGCCGATCGACTGGCCGGAAATATTAGCGCCGGCGTCGGAGAGAAGGAAGGCGACGGTGGCGGCGACGTCCGCCGGGCTGACCATCCGCCGCAGCGATACCTTCTCGAGATAGCGCTTCTCCATCTCGGCATAATCCAGGCCGAGCTGGGCGGCGCGGGCGCGGATCACGCCCTCCATGCGCGGGCCGTCGACGATGCCGGGCAGGATCGCGTTGACGCGGATATTGTGCGGCCCGAGCTCCTTGGCGAGGCTCTCGGTCAGCCCGATGACGCCGTATTTCGCCGCTGCGTAAGGCGTGCGGAAGGCATAGCCATGGCGGCCGGCGGCCGAGGACATGTTGACGATCAGGCCGCCGCCGGCAGCCTTCAGCATGGGCACGGCGCGGCGGGCGCAGAGGAACTGGCCGGTGAGGCAGACGTCGAGCGTGCGCCGCCAGTCGGCTGGCGCGATCTTGTCGACGCCCCCGGTCGGGCCGGCAATGCCGGCATTGTTGATGAGCGCGTCGAGGCCGCCGAGGGCGCGCGCGATGTCGGCGAACATGCGGTCGACCGCCGCCTCGTCGGCAACGTCGGTGAGCGACTGGCCGGCGCCGGGATGGCGCGCGCGGAAGGCGGCGAGCGGGGCTTCGGCGACGTCGCAGACGAAGACGCGGGCGCCGAGCGCGAGGAGCTGGTCGGCTATGGCGAGGCCGATGCCGCCGGCGCCGGCGGTGACGAGGACCCGCTTGCCCTCGACGCCGAGGCCGAGATTGCCGAGGGGAGCGGTGAGCGTCATGGCCGGGTCCTTCCTGTGACGGCGCGATCAGCCGAGGCGCGTGGCGAGGTGGTCGCTCAGCCGGAGCGTCAGCTGGACGATGGAATAGGTCGGGTTGGAGTGGCCGCAGGTGGCGAAGACGCTCGACCCGCCGACGTAGAGATTGTCGAGCGAATGGATGCGCTGGTTGCGGTCGACGACGCCCTTCTTCGGGTCGTCGCTCATGCGCGTCGTGCCCATGTGGTGGCTGCCGCCCCAGAGCTGGTCGAGCGTCGGCTTCTCGTTGTCGGTGAGCAGCCAGTCGACGACGTGCATGCGGCCGACATCGTGCGCGGCCATGAGCCGGCCGGCCTCGGTGACCGCGGCGCGGATGGTGCGGAAGTCGATCTCGGAGAGGTTCCAGTCGAGCTCGGCCTGGCGCAGGCCGAAGCGGTCGCGCTGGTTGGCGAGGCGCACGCGGCTGTCCGGATTGAGCCCCTGCTCGGCGGCGAGGAAGGCGCCGCCGACATGGGCGGGGCAGGCCGGCTTCTCGCCCTTCATGGCGGCGGCGAGCAGCGCCTCGAAGGGCTGGGAACATTCCGGCTGCGGCTTGAAGGGCCCGGTGAAGACGCCTTCCGGCGCGATCTCGAAATTGCCGAGGCGAAGGCCGAAGGAGAGGATGCCGCGTTCCTTCATGAATTCCGGCGTCGGCGAATAGACGAGCATGAAGGTGATGGGCTTGCGCACCACGATATTGCCGACGGGCAGGTGCGGATGCTCGAGGAAGTAGCGCCCGACGATGTCGTTCTCGTTGCCTATGCCGGCGCTCACCTGGCTGGAGGCATTGAGGAGCGCGCGCGGGTTCTCGATGCCGCCGAGGCAAAGCGCGAAGAACTTCGCCTTGACCGGGACGAGGCCCGGCCGCTTCAGGCCGCGGAACACGGCTTCGCTGACCGTGCGGCGGGAATCCTCCAGACGGATGTCGACGAGGTTGGCGTTGACGAAGGTGCTGATCCTGTCGGATGCGTCCAGCTCCGCCCGGTACTTCTGGCCGAAGCGGGTGGTCGGGTTGGAGAAGCGGAAGTAGCCGGGCTTGAGCGTATCGGCGGCGCCTTCGAACATGTCCGGCGGCGTGAAATGTTCTGGCAGGTCGAGGATGCCGTCGGCCTCCGCGGCATAGGGGTCGAGGTCGGCCTTGCCGATCGGCCAGCCGCTGTCGGGATGATCGCCGCGGACCTCGAAGTCGTAGCTGTCGAGCGGGCGCGTCCAGCCGCCCCAGTGGTTGGACGAGCCGCCGAGGAAACGGAGGCGCGCGCCATCGAGCGGGAAGTAGGGCTGGGCGCCGATCGGGCCCTTGTAGAGGTCCTGCGATTCCGGGCTCTGCTCGAGGCCGCCGCCCTCGAAGAGCCCGACCGAGAATCCCTTGCCGGCGAGCTTGCGGGCAAGCGTGATGCCGGCGGGGCCGGCGCCCATGATGCAGACGTCGAACTCCTTCGAGGCAAAGGCGTCGGCGGGGAGGGTTTCGAAGTCAATGATCATGGGCAATCCATCGGCTTGCAGTGCTGAAGCATCTGGAACGGGCGGGGATCGAGATGCCGTCGCCAGGCCATTGGCGGGCGTGTCGCGATTGTGAAGGGCCCGGGAGGATAGGCAAATCGATCCGGGCTGACAATCGCAGCGGGTGGTTCAGCCCGGTCCGAGCAGGAAGAAGGAGGGCGTCGGGCCGCGGCCCTTCAGGTCCACGAGGCCCCGGGATTCGAAGCGGTAGCGGCCGGCGAGCGCATCGCGGGTCGGCTCCGAGACCTGGATGCGGCCGGGCGTGCTGCTCGATTCGAGCCGGCTCGCGACGTTCACGGTGTCGCCCCAGACGTCGTAGATGAACTTGTGGTGGCCGATGATGCCGGCGACCACCGGGCCGGTATGGATGCCGACGCGGAGCTGGAAGGCGGGCGCGCCATCGACGGCGTTGTTCTCCTCGAGCGCGGCCATCATCGCCATGGCGAAGCGGGCAATGGCATCGGCATGGTCGTCGCGCGGCTCGGGAAGCCCGGCGACCGCCATGTAGGCATCGCCGATGGTCTTGATCTTCTCGACGCCGAGGCGGAGAGCCAGCTCGTCGAAGGCGGTGACGATGTCGTTGAGGCGGTCGACGAGGCGCTCCGGCGACATGCGCGCGGCGACGGGGGTGAAGCCGACGAGATCGGCAAAGAGGATCGACACGGCCGGGAAGCCGTCGGCGATGGTGGTCTCGCCATCGTTCAGCCGGCGCACGATCGGCGCCGGAAGGATGTTGCGGAGCAGCGCCTCGGATTTCTCCTTCTCGACCTTCAGCTCGGCGAGGTAGCGCTGCTCGCGCTGGCGCCAGCGCATGCGCTCGAGGCTCGCATTGATGCGGGCGCGGAGAAGGACGATGTTGAACGGCTTCGGCAGGTAGTCCTCGGCGCCGGCCTCGATGCAGCGCATCACCGCCTCGGTCTCGCTCAGCCCCGAGATCATGATGACCGGCACGCCGTGCAGGCGCTCGTCGGCCTTCATCGCCTGCAGCGTCTCGAGGCCGTTCATGTCGGCCATGACGAGGTCAAGGAGGACGAGGTCGAAGTCCTCCATGCGGAGAAGATCGAGGGCCTTCCGGCCGGAATCGACGGTGACGACCGTATGGCCCTCGTGGACGAGGCGGCGCTCGAGGAGGTCGCGGTTGGACTCGTTGTCGTCGACGACGAGGATGTGGCCGACCTCGCCGGCACGCCCCGCCTCCGGCTCGGCGCGCAGCGTCTTCAGGAGGCCGGCGACGAGGTGGCCGGGATCCTCCGCCGATGCGGCCGCTCCGCTCCGGCTGAAATCGACGATGGCGTCGAGCCGATCGAGGAGGCTGCGTGCCTCGCCGAGGAGTCGCTCGATGTCCGAGGCGAGCTCGCCGGCGTCGCTGCGACCGGCAATGTCCTCCAGCGCCATCTCGCTGTAGCCGATGATGGCGTTGAGGGGGGTGCGGAGATCGTGGCGGAGCCTGCCCTGCGCGCTCGCCAGCGGATCGTCGCCACCGGCGGCGGCCGGATCGAGGAGGCTGCCGACGAGGCGCCCGAGCGCGTCGGCGGCGACCAGCACCTTCTCGAAATAGGGGAGGAGCTCGGCGAGGCCGCGCGCCCGCGCCTGTTCGAGGATGAGGTCCTGGTATCCGGCAATGGCACGGACGGGGGTGACGAGATCCTGCCAGACGAGGGCGAGGCGGGCGCGCTGCTCGAAGGTGCCGTCGTCGCCGGGAGAAGCGGCGTCGCTCACGCGCCGCCCGGTCCCGCGGGCAGGAGCTTCCTGATCTTCTCGAGGAGGCGCGGCAGCTCGATCGGCTTGGTGTCGTAGTCGTCGCAGCCGGCGGCCATCGCCTTGTCGCGGTCCTCGGCCATGGCATGGGCGGTGAGGGCGATGACGGGAATGGCGCGGGTCGCCGGGTCGGCCTTGATGCGCCGCGTCGCCTCCCAGCCGTCGACCACGGGCAGGCTCATGTCCATGAGGATGAGGTGGGGGCTTTCGGACGCGGCCTTGGCGATGCCGGCGGCGCCGTCCTGGGCGGCGACGACCTCGAAGCCCTGGCGCGCCAGGCGGCGCGAGAGCATGTCGAGGTTCATCTCGTTGTCTTCGACCACAAGGATCTTAGCCATGCGCGTATTTCCGCCTGCCTCTATGCCCCGGGCGCCGCGTGGCGCCCCTGCGCCGCCTCGACCATGCCGCGGAGCGATCCGATCAGTTCCGTACGGCCATAGGCGCCCTTTTGGAAGACCTCGACCGTGTTGGCCCTCAGCCATTCGAGCTCGTCGCGGCCGAGGTCCTTGGACGTCACGATGACGACGGGCACGTCGTGCCATGCCGGGTTCTCGCGCATGGCACGCAGCATCTCGAAGCCGTTCATCTGCGGCATCATCAGGTCGAGGAGGACGACCGCCGGCTTCGACGCGGCGAGCTGGCGGAGGCCGTCGGCGCCGTCGGTCGCCTCGCGCACCGACCAGCCCTCGCGGACGAGGGTGCGGCGGAGCACGTCGCGCGTGCCCTCGTCGTCGTCGACGATGAGGACGTCGGCGTGGTCCTTGCCGCGGCTGACGCGGGCAAGCACGCGCAGGAGGTCCTGCGGGGCGATCGGCTTGGTGAGGTGATCGGCGGCGCCGAGCGCGAGGCCCATGTCGCGGTCGCCGAGCATGGTGACGAGGATGACCGGGGTCCGGGCGAGCTCGGGATCGGCCTTGAGCGCGCGCAGCACCGCCCAGCCGTCGACGTCGGGCATGATGACGTCGAGGATGATGGCGTCGGGACGCCGCTCGCGGGCGAGGCGCAGGCCATCGCGGCCGCCGGTGGCGAGGATCGCGGTGTAGCCTTCCTGGGCCAGAGCGTTGCCGATCATCTCGCGACCGGCACGCTCGTCGTCGATGACGAGGATGGTGCCGCGCGCGCCGCCTGTCGCGAGCAGGTCCTCGGCGGCCTGCTCCTCCTTGGCGCGGCTGAGGTCGGCGGGCACCGTCATGGTGAAGGTCGAGCCCTTGCCGGGCTCGCTGTCGACGGCGATGTCGCCGCCGAGCATGCGGCAGAAGTGGCGCGTGATGGCGAGGCCGAGGCCGGTGCCGCCGAAATTCCGGGTGGTGGCGGCATCGGCCTGGGAGAAGGCCTGGAACAGCCGGCCCATCTGCTCGGGCGTCATGCCGATGCCGCTGTCGCGGACGGCAAAGGAAAGCCAGTCGCCGTCGGCGCGCGGCTGGCGCGACACGGTCAGCGTGATGGTGCCGTTCTTGGTGAACTTGGCGGCGTTGGAAAGGAGGTTGAAGAGGTTCTGGCGGAGCTTGGTCAGGTCCGACTGCATGGTGCCGAGGTCGCCGTCGGCGACGAGGCGGAATTCGTTGCCGTTCTTGGCGATGAGCGGCGCAATGGTCGATTCGACCTCGCCGAGGAGGGCGGCGACGTCGACCTTCTCGACGAGCACGTCCATCTTGCCGGCCTCGATCTTGGAGAAGTCGAGGATGTCGTTGATGAGGCCGAGGAGATGCTTGCCGGCGGTGCGGATCTTGCCGAGGTCGGCGGCGAAGTCCGCCTCCTTGATCTCGTTCGCCTCCTCGATGAGCATCTCGCTGTAGCCGATGATGGCGTTCAGCGGCGTGCGCAGCTCGTGGCTCATGTTGGCGAGGAACTGGCTCTTGGCGCGATTGGCGGAATCGGCCTGCTGCTGCGCCTCCTCGAGCTCGCCCTGCCGGCGCTTCATCTCGGTGATGTCGGTGAAGACGCCGACGATGCCGCCGTCGGGGGCGCGCTTCTCGCTGATCCTCAGCCAGTTCCCGTCAATGTAGCGCTCGGCGGGCAGGCCCGACGGGTCGCGATGGGTGCCGACGCGCCGGTCGAGCCATTCGAGCGGGGCGAGGCCCTCCGTGTCGGCCATGCCGAGGTCGAGGCCGCGGGCGAGGATCTCGCGGAAGGTGATGCCCGGCTGGATGATATCGGCGAGGCCGGGGAAGAGGGCGCGGTAGTTGCGGTTGGCAAGCACCAGGCGGTCGTCCTCGTCGAAGAGGACGAAGCCCTCGGAGATCGTCTCGATGGCGGTCTCGATGGTCTGGCGCTGGTGCTCGGCCTCGCGCTGCAGGCGCTCGCGCTCGCCGTAGCTGTCCTTGAGGAGGCCGAGGGTCTCGGCCATGCGGCCGACCTCGTCGCTGCCGGCGGGCGGCAGGTCGACGTCCTTGCGGCCGGCAATGAGGCCTTCCATGGCCCGGTTCAGCCGGGCGAGCGGCCCGACGATGGAACGCAGCAGCGCCAGCGTGAGGACAAGGCCGAGGGCGGCGACGATGAGGCCCACCGCGATGGAGACGCGGGTGGCGCGGGTGGCGCCCCGCTCGGCGAGGCCGCGCGCGGTCTCGCTGCGGGCGTGCAACTCGTTGCGCTTGGTGGCGAGGCGCTCCTGGATGACGGTCGAATGCTCACGCGCCTGGGCGAGGAGCGTATTGCCGACGACGCGGTTGTTGTCGGCATAGGCGTCGACCGCCTCCATCGCCTTGGCGGTAAAGGCATCGGCTTCCCGGGTGAGGTCGCCGGCAAGGCCGGGATCGTCCTCGGCGATCTGCTTGACATAGGCGTCGAGGCTGGCGCGGGCCTCGTTGGCGTTCTTCTCGGAGGTGGTGAGCTGGCTGAGCGCGAGGTCGGCGAGCCAGTAGCGGACATTGGCGAATTCGCGGCTGGCGCCGGTCACCGCCTCGAACTCGTCGAAGAGGTCGGTGGCGGCATATACGCGGTCGGCATTGTCGTCCATCTGGCGGATGGCGACGACGTTGGTCACGACCAAGGCGAGAAGCAGGAGCGCGGCGAGGGCGCCGACCCGGAAGGCGAGCGAGGTGCGGCGCAGCAGCCCGGTGATCCCTTCCACTCAGGCGCTCCCGGTCATTGGAAGAGGGTCACGCTGATGGCGGAGCCGAGATCGCCTTCCTTGCCGCCTTCCTTGGGATAGCCGGTAATGTCCATCTCGCCCTTCGGCTCGCCATGACAGGCGAGGCAGGAGGCCTTGTAATATTCGGGGACGATCAGGCGGAAGGCGGGGCGGCCGTCGACCTCGGTGGTCTCGCTGAAGCCCTTCCCCCTCGGCCAGTCGGGCTTCTCGAACTTCTCCTCGATCACCGCATTCTCCCACGCGTCCGGCCGCGCCTTGCGGTTGCGCACGAGATCGGCGGGGGCGGTCGTCTTGACGCGCGCCTCGCTGCCGGCGGCGTCGGCGAACTTCTCGTTGACGAGACGGGCGAAGACGGCCGGGATGAAGCCCTTGAAGCCGGTGCCGGGCTCGTTGATCTCCGCCTCGTGCTCGGCCATCACGTCGCGTATCGCCTGCATCTGGGCGCGGAGCAGGCGCCCCTCGCTGCCGGCAGGATCGGTTGCCATCGGATCCTCGCCGGTCACCTGCTCGTAGAGAGCCGTCGCCTCGGCGATGACCCGGTCGGGGGTCAGTCCCTTGTCGCCCTTCTGCGGATCGTTGATCAGGTCCTGGTACTGGGAAATCACGGTGCGGGCCGAGCGCAGGTACTCGGCAAGATGGGATGCGATCGCCGCCTCGTCATCGCCGGCGGCTCGCGCCGGCATCGCGGCGAGCCCGCCCATGACCACCAGAAGGACCGCCAATCCGCGCGCCCATGGCGCCGAATGCCCGCCGCTCATCCGATCCGCCTTTCCGGGAAACGCAACCCGCCGGCCAACGCCGCCTCGCGTGAATAGTACTGCAGACTCAAGGGATTCGCCATGCCGCATGCGCGCCGCCGCCGGGAGCGGGGCGGCGATGCATCATCGTGGTAAGCGGGTGGTGAGCCTCAGGGCGCGTCGGAGAGGCGCTTGACCAGGGCTTCCAGCACCGTCACGCGCTCGTCGGCGGTGAGCGGGTCGGCCTCGAAGAGGTCCAGCGCCTTCAGGCCTTCGACGACGAGGAAGGCGACCAGCGAAAGGGCAGGATCGGTGGCCGAGGTCCGGATCCGATCGACGATGCGGCTCTGGCAATCGCGCACCGGCTCCATGAGCCCGGGATTCTCTGCGAGCGCGGCGAAAACCCCGGTCGGACGCTGGCCGCTGCAATATATCTGCATCTTGTCGAGATAGGCCTCGATCAGTGCCCGGGCGACGGCGTTCGGCGTAGCGGCATTGCCGGCGGCGCGGCGGGTCGCCTCGTCGATGCCGGCCAGATGATGCTCGACCAGCGCCCGCATGAGGTCGCTTTTCTTCGGGAAATGGTAAAGCAAACCTCCCTTGGAAATGCCCGCCTTGCGTGCGACGGCATCAAGGGATACGTGACGTGCGCCAGCCTCGGCGGCGACTTCCATCGCGGCCGTCATGATGCGCAGGCGCACGTTTTGCTTGTCGGGACTGGCCTGGAGCGCGCTATCCGCCTTGTCGCTCCGCCCGGTGCCGACCTCCAGCTGGGCGCTCGTCTTAACGGCTCCTCGTCTCGTCGATTGACTTTACCGTCTGGACGGTACAGTAACCTATTCTTCAAGGCAAGTGGCTAGGTTCCGCGCCTCTTTCTTACGCTCATTCGGGAAATTCCGGCATATGAAGCGCTTCATCGTCGGGTTCATCGTGCTCCTCCTCGTCGGCATCATCTGCGCCGGCCTGGTCTGGTTCAATTTCTTCCGCGACAAGATGATCGCGCAGTTCTTCGCGAACTTCCCGATCCCGACGGTCACGGTGTCGACGATCGAGGTGAAGCCGCAGACCTGGTCGCCGGGCATCGAGGCGGTGGGCACCGTCACGGCCTCGCGCGGCGTCGAGGTTTCCAGCCAGGTGCCGGGCATCATCAAGTCGATCGAGTTCAAGGCCAACGACAAGGTGGCGCAGGGCAAGCTGCTCGTTCAGATCGACGACAGCATCGAGCGTTCCAAGCTCAGCGCCGCCGAATCGACGCTGCAGGTGGTGCAGGACGCGCTCGACCGCGCCCAGCAGCTGTTCAAGCGCAACTTCGCCACCTCGGCCGACCTGCAGGCGGCGCAGAACAAGCTCGACCTCGCAAAGGGCGATCTCGAGGCGCTGCGCGCGACCCTCGGCCAGAAGCAGATCACGGCGCCCTTCGCCGGCATCGTCGGCATCCCGAAGATCGACGTCGGCCAGTACGTGCAGGCGGGCACCGCCTTCGCCACGCTCCAGGACCTCGACAAGATGAAGGTCGACTTCACCATTCCGGAGCAGCAGCTGCCGCAGGTGAAGCTCGGCCAGGCGCTGGTCATCGGGCTGACCGCCGACCACATGGACTATGCCGGAACGATCACCGGCATCGATCCGAAGATCGACCCGAGCTCGCGCCTCGTCTCGGTGCAGGCGGTGGTCGACAATCCCAACGACGAGCTCCGTCCCGGCCAGTTCGTGCGCGTGCGCGTGAAGCTACCCGAGGAGCCGAGCGTGATCGCGCTGCCGCAGACGGCGGTGGTGCTAAGCCTCTATGGCAGCTTCGTCTACCAGGTGGTCGAAGCCCCGCCGCCGGCGGCACCCGCCGGGCAGGGCGCCGCGGCGCAGGGCGGCCAGGCCCCGGCGGCAGGCGGCGCGCCCGCGGCTCCCGCCGGCCCGCAGCTCGTCGCCAAGCAGATCTTCGTCGAGACCGGGCGCCGCTCGGCGACCGACATCGAAGTCATCAAGGGCGTCGATCCGGGCATGCAGATCGTCACGTCCGGCCAGAACAAGCTCTCCAATGGCAGCCATGTCGCGGTCGACAACAGCGTCGACCCGGCCAAGACGGCGAGCGCCGCCAAATGAGTTTTTCCGAGCTCTTCATCCGGCGGCCGGTCCTTTCGACCGTCGTCAGCTTCCTGATCCTGCTCCTCGGGGCGCAGGGCATCGTGAGCATGTCGATCCGCCAGTATCCGAAGGTCGACGAGACGGTGATCACCGTCACGACGATCTATCCGGGCGCCTCGTCGGACGTCATCCAGGGCTTCATCACCTCGACCATCGCCAAGGCGGTGTCGTCGGCCGAAGGCGTCGACTACGTCACCTCGAAGAGCTCGCTCGGCGTGTCGACGGTGTCGGTCTACATGCGTCTCAACGCCGACCCCGACAAGTCGCTGACCGAGGTCATCGCCAAGGTCCAGCAGGTGCGCGGCCAGTTGCCGACCGAGGCGCAGGACCCGGTCATCCAGAAGGGCACCGGCTTCGCCTTCGCGCTGATGTATCTCGCGGCGCGCAGCGACACGATGAACCCGCAGCAGCTGACCGAATACCTGACGCGCGTCATCCAGCCGCGCTTCGCCACCGTCGACGGCGTGTCGGACGCCTCGATCCTCGGCGCGCAGGAATTCGCGATGCGCATCTGGCTCGATCCCGACGCCATGGCCGCGCGCCAGGTGACGGCGACCGACGTGCTCGGCGCCATCCAGGCATCGAACTTCCTGTCGGCGCCCGGCAAGACCAAGAACGAGTACTACGCCTATTCGATCGAGGCGAAGACGACGCTGCAGGACCCGGCGGCCTTCGGCGAGCTGCCGGTGCGCTCGAACGTCGACCAGGTCGTGCGGCTGCGTGACGTCGCCCGCGTCGAGCTGGCGGCGGCCTCGACCGACGTGCGCGTGCAGTTCAACGGCAAGGACGGCGTGTTCCTCGGCATCTTCGGCACGCCGGAGGCCAATCCGCTCAGCGTGTCGGCGGGCGTGCGCCGCGAGCTGCCGTCGATCCAGCAGGACATCCCGCAGGGGATGCAGATCACGCTCCTCTACGATTCGACCGAGGCGATCACCGCCTCGATCGAGGAAGTGTTCAAGACCATTGCGGAAGCGGCGGCGATCGTCGTCGTCGTCATCCTCCTCTTCCTCGGCTCGTTCCGCTCGGTGGTCATCCCGATCGTGACCATCCCGCTCTCGCTGATCGGCGTCTGCTTCATCATGTGGGCGCTCGGCTATTCATTGAATACGCTGACTCTGCTCGCCATGGTGCTGGCCATCGGCCTCGTCGTCGACGACGCGATCGTGGTGGTGGAGAACATCCACCGGCACATCGAGGAGGGCTACAAGCCGCTGTCGGCGGCCATCCTCGGCATGCGCGAGATCTCCAATGCGGTGATCTCGATGACGATCACGCTCGCCGCGGTGTTCGCGCCGATCGCCTTCACCACCGGCGTCACCGGCGCGCTGTTCCGCGAATTCGCGCTGACGCTCGCCGGCGCGGTGGTGATTTCCGGCTTCATCGCGCTCACCGTGTCGCCGATGATGTCGGCGCGGCTGCTGACCGCCCATGGCGGCCGCTTCCAGCGCATCGTCGACCGCATCTTCGAGGCGATCGGCGGCTGGTACGAGCGCCGGCTGACGGGCTCGCTGAAGCTGCGGCCGCTCACCCTCATCATCGTCGCCATCCTGATCGCGACGACCGGGTTCCTGTTCACCAAGACCTCGACCGAGCTGGCGCCGGAAGAGGACCAGGGCGCGCTGTTCTCCCTGGTCACGGCGCCGCAATATGCGACGCTGCAATACACCACCGCCTTCCTCGACGAGATCGACAAGCGCACCTCGGACATTCCCGAGGTGACGACGCGCTTCCAGGTGGCGGGGAGCGGGGGCGCCAACTCGGCCTTCGCGGCCTGGGTGCTGAAGCCCTGGAGCGAGCGCACGCGCAGCCAGCAGCAGATCCAGCAGGAAATCCAGCCGCGCCTCGACAAGGTGGCGGGCGTGCAGGCCTTCGTCTTCGCGATCCCGTCCCTGCCCGGCACCGGCGGCGGCCTGCCGGTCTCGTTCGTCGTGCAGTCGACCGAGGCGGCCGACCGCGTCTACGAGCAGGCCGAGGCCATCCGCGCCAAGGCCATGCAGTCGGGCAAGTTCATCATCGTGCAGAACTCGGTGTCGTTCGACATGCCGCAGGCCCGCGTGCTGATCGACCGGCAGCGGGCGGCCTCGCTCGGCGTCGCCGTCTCCGACATCGGCAATACGCTCACCGCGCTCGTCGGCGAGACCAGCGTCGCCAAGTTCGACCGCGATTCGCGCGCCTATGACATCATCCCGCAGACGCCGCAGGAATACCGCTTCAACCCCGAGAGCCTCGGCAAGTTCTTCGTGCGCGCCTCCTCGGGCGCGATGGTGCCGCTCTCCTCGGTGGTGACGGTCGAGACCAATGCGACGGCACCGGCGATCGAGCAGTTCAACCAGCTCAATTCGGCGACGCTGTCGGGCCTGCCGCGGCCGGGCGTGACCACCGGCGACGCGCTCGCGACGCTCCAGCAGATCGCCGCCGAGCAGCTGCCGAAGGGCTATTTCGTCCAGTATGCCGGCCAGTCGCGCACCGAGATCGCGGCGGGCAATACGCTGCTCATCGCCTTCGGCCTCGCGGTGGTGGTCATCTACCTTGTGCTCGCGGCGCAGTTCGAGAGCTTCCGCGATCCGCTCATCATCATGATGGCTGTGCCGCTGTCGCTGTTCGGCGCGCTGGTGCCGCTCAACATGGGCCTCTCGACCATCAACATCTACACGCAGGTGGGCCTCATCACGCTGGTCGGGCTGATCACCAAGCACGGCATCCTGATGGTGGAATTCGCCAACCAGCAGCGCGAGAAGCGCGGGCTCGACCGCAGGACCGCGATCATCGAATCGGCCCGCGTCCGCCTGCGCCCGATCCTGATGACGACCTTCGCCATGGTGCTCGGCGTGCTGCCGCTCATCCTGTCGACCGGTGCCGGCGCGAAGGCGCGCTTCTCCATGGGCCTCGTCATCGCCGCCGGCATGTCGGTCGGTACGATCTTCACGCTCTTCGTCGTGCCGATGTTCTACACCTTCATCTCCTCGAAGGTGCGCAAGCGCAACGACGAGCCGGTGGAACTGACGCCGGACGCGGCCCCCCATCCGGCGCCGGCCGAATAGGACCGCTCGCCAGACCTGATGCAACCCTGATGCAATTCGGGGCCATGGGAACCTGGTCGCGCGGTTGCCGTTGAACCTGTCAAGAGACGGATCGAACGGAGGTGCCCGCGATGATGTCCGCGCGAGAACATCCGCTTGGCGATCTGGGCAAGGGACTGCGCGAGAGACTCGATGCCGGGCTGGAAAATCCACCGGAGCGCATGCATGCCCTGCTCGAACGCATGACGGGGCTTCTGTCCCCGCAGGAAGCAAGCGACGGCAACGCGAGTTGCCTGGATGGCAAGGGACCGGGCGCCTGACGGCGCCCGGTTCTTCATGTCGCGTCCTATTGCGCGGCGGCCAGGGCCCCGTCGCCGGCGGAGGCTTCCATCTCCTTGCGGATGCGGACGGCAAGCGCGGCTTCGTCGAGCGCCACGTCTGAGGCCCGCACGATGGCGCCAGCAGCGACGTTCTTCTTCAGCTTCACGCCGTGGGCGAGGCCGATCGGGAGGGCGCCCTCGGCAAGGCTCCGCGATGCCGGGATGAGCTTGCCGTAGACCGTGAAGCCGCCCTCGCCGTCGAGCATCTCGCCGGCGGTCAGCGCGCGCTTCGCCACTGCGACGCAGTCGCCCCGCCAGGCGCGCGTCGCGCCGGTCGGCTGGCCGAGGAGGGCGGCGTTGAGGATCGAGACCGAAAGCTCCAGGCCGATGAGGTGGTAGGGCCGGTAGAGCGCGGCGTAGCGGCCGCTCGCGTCGGTGGTCATGCCATACTGCTTGAAGCAGGCGGCGGCATAGTCGTTGGGCGCGCGGAAGACGACATAGACGCCCCAGCGCAGGTCCCGGAAGACCGGGCGGCCGTCGCGCTCGAGCGAGGAGACGACCTCGACCATGCCGTCGCCGGCGAGCTGGCCGCCATCGGCGGCGGGCTTCAGGAGCGTCGGCAGGTGGTCGACGCCGCAGGGCGGAAAGGCGAGACCGTCATCGGGCACGTCGAGGAGACAGGCATTGGCGACGGCGGCCATCTCCAGCGCAGACTTGGTGCCGTCGAGGAAGGAGTTGAACATCTGCGGGTTCATGCCCGCCTTCTTCGCCTCCTCCGGCGTCAGGCCGTAATGCGCCCAGACGCCGTCCGGCGTCACCTGATGGTAAGCGGGCAGGTACTTGGTGCCCTTGCCGGCGGCGGTGACGTGGAAGCCCGTGGCGCGCGCCCAATCGACCATCTCGGCGATCAGCGCCGGCTGGTCGCCATAGGCCATCGAATAGACGACGCCGCGCTCGCGGGCGCGGCGGGCGAGGAGCGGACCGGCGAGCGCGTCGGCCTCGACGTTGACCATGACGATGGGCTTGCGCGCATCGATCGCGGCGAGCGCATGGGCGATGCCGGCGGCGGGATTGCCGGTCGCCTCGACGACGACGTCGACATAGGCATCGTCGAAGATGTCGGCGGCCTTGGTCGTGAAGCGGGTGCGGGCGATGCGCGCCTCGTCCCAGCCGACGTTGCGGCAGGCGTTCTTCGCGCGTTCGGGATCGAGGTCGAGGATGGCGGAGACCTCGAGGCCGGTGATGGTCGGCACCTGCGAGAGGAACATCGAGCCGAACTTGCCGGCGCCGATCAGGGCGGTGCGCACGGGCTTGCCGCCGGCAAGGCGCTCGGCGAGGCGGGTGGTCAGGTTCATGGGTCGTCAGGCTCCCTTTGCCGGCGCGGAAATCCTCCGGCGCCGGGCATTCTTGGTCTCGGTTCAGTTGGTGGGCGAAAGGTCGTCGGCGGCCTCCGGCACTGCCGCCCCGCGCAGGTCTCCGGGGTCGCGGAAGAGCAGCTCGCGGTCGCGCATGAACTTGGCGAGGAGCGGCAGGCTGGCGCCGCCGATGGCGCGCGCGCGGTACCCGATCAGGCCCTCGATGATCGAAAGCGGCGGCAGCCCGGTGCGCTCCAGCGCCTCGAACTTTTCGCGCACGCGCTCGACGATGCGCGTGCGGTACGCGGTCGGCATGGCGCCGTCGATGATCGCCGCCTGCATGTCGATGAGCGCGCTCGCCGAGACGAGGGCATGGGCGATGCCGCCCGCGACCTCGTCGATCCAGGCCTCCATGACGTCCTCGGCGATGGTCGGCCAGCCGGCATCCTGCGACACGCTTGCCGGGTCGCCGCCGCTCGCGGTCAGGCGCTGCTCCAGGTTGTAGATCGAGGCGACATGGAGCAGCGGGCGGAACTCGCCCCGGTTGCCCGGGCGCTCGACCGGCACCAGCATCTGCCCGATCGATCCGGCATAGCCGCTCCGTCCGGGAAACAGGTTGCCGTTGATGACGAGGCCGCCGCCGACGAACCAGGCGATGAAGACGTAGAGGAATTCGGGATATTTCGCGGCGCGGCCGAAGAGATACTCGGCGGCGCAGCCGGCGGTGGCGTCGTTGCAGAGATAGACGGGGAAGTCGAAGTGGCGGGCGATCTCGCCCTGCAGGTCGAAGCCGCGCCAGCCCTGCATGGCGCCGGGCGCGGCGCCGACTTCCTTCTCCCAGTTCCACAATTCGAAGGGCGTCGCGATGCCGAGGCCGGCAATGCGCGCGCCTTCCTTCTCGGTGAGGCCGGCGAGCATCGCCCCGCAGGCTTCCTTGACGAATTCGACCACCGGCTCGGGACTGGGGAAGGGATAGGCGAGGTGGAGGTCGCGGCGGATGCCGCCGACGAAATCCATCAAGACGATGTCGCAGCTCCGCCGGCCGATCTTGACGCCGAAGGAGAGGGCGCCGTCGGGGTTGAGCGAGAGCGGGACGGAGGGTTGGCCGATGCGGCCGCGGCGCGGTGCCTCCTTGCGCAGGAGCCCGTCCGCCTCGAGCTGGCCGACGATCTGCGAGACGGTAGGCGGTGACAGGCCGGTCAGCCGGGCGAGGTTGGCCTTAGGCAGCGAGCCGTGCTGGCGGATGAGGGAGAGGACGAGGCGCTCGTTGTAGAGCCGCACGCCGGTCTGGTTGGTGCCGCGGCGCGGGCCGGGCTGGAAGTCATCCCCCATCCTGCCGACATCGACCATCCCTTGCTCCTCCGGGTGGCGAGCCTGCGTCCGGCCGCGCCCCCGAGTCAATAGATAAGTTAGGCTAACTTACTTATTGACTCCCGGCCTGGGGACGTGTTGAGTGCAGCCTCGGCGACAGGGAGGTCGCCGGGTCCGCAGGGCGAGAGCCGCTGCGCGAATTTTCATAATCGGGAGGAATTTCATATGAAGTTTCGGACCTTGAAGTGGGCGGCCGCCGGTGCGGCATTCGCCTTCGCCGCCGGCCTCGCGCCGGCGAGCGCCGACGACGTCCTGATCGGCCTTGTCACCAAGACCGACAACAACCCCTTCTTCGTGAAGATGCGCGAAGGCGCCGAGGCCAAGGCCAAGGAGCTCGGCGTGCAGTTCCAGGCCTTCGCCGGCAAGTTCGACGGCGACAATGACGGCCAGGTCGCGGCGATCGAGAACCTGATCTCGGCCGGTGCCAAGGGCATCCTCATCACCCCCAGCGACACCAAGGGCATCGTCCCCACGATCCAGAAGGCGCGTGACGCCGGCATCCTCGTGATCGCCCTCGACACGCCGCTCGACCCGATCGACGCTGCCGACGCCACCTTCGCCACCGACAACTTCAAGGCCGGCGAGCTGATCGGCGAATGGGCCGCCAAGACCCTCGGCGACAAGACCAAGGACGCCAAGATCGCCTTCCTCGACGCGCTCGAGCAGCAGCCGACCGTCGACGCGATGCGCGACCAAGGCTTCATGAAGGGCTTCGGCATCGACATCAAGGATCCGAACCGCTACCTCGACGAGGATGATCCCCGCATCGTCGGCCATGCCTGGGGCAAGGGCGCCGAGGACGGCGGCCGCACCGGCATGGAGCAGCTCCTCCAGAAGGAGCCGGACACCAACGTCGTCTACACGATCAACGAGCCGACCGCGGCCGGTGCCTACGAGGCGATCAAGGCCGTCGGCAAGGAAGGCCAGGTCCTCGTGGTCTCGGTCGACGGCGGCTGCCCGGGCGTGAAGAACGTCCAGGCCGGCGTCATCGGCGCCACCTCGCAGCAGTATCCGCTGCTCATGGCCTCCAAGGGCGTCGAGGCGATCGTCGAATACGTGAAGACCAAGAAGAAGCCCGAGCCGACCCCCGGCCTCAACTTCTTCAATACCGGCGTGAGCCTGGTCACCGACAAGCCGGTCGACGGCGTGCCGTCGATCTCGGTCGAGGAAGGCCTCAAGCTCTGCTGGGGCTGATGAAATCTCCCTGCGCCGCGGTCTCCGCGTCCGCGGCGTAACTTACGGGGAGGATGGGCGGCAGCTCCCGTCCTCCCCTTCTTCCATGTGAAGTGCCCCGCTGCCGGCATGGTTGGATGCGGCGCCCGGCGCCCGCGAAGAACAAAAAGATCCAATGACTCGCAGGGGAATCCTTACCGGCGGCACCTGGTGCGTCGACCGCAACCTCCTCGTCGACCAGTGGCCCGCCGAGAACGGACGCGCCGACATCCTCGACCTCGTCATGAATGGCGGCGGCTCGGGGTGCAACCTCGCCATCGACATCCGCAAGCTCGATGCCCGGATGCCGGTCGCCACCATCTGCCTCGTCGGGGATGATGCGGACGGCCATTTCCTCAAGGCCGAGGCCGAGGAGAACGGTGTCGACACGACCGACTTCATGCTCATCGGCGAGGCGATGACCGACTATACCCACGCCTATTCCTCGAAGGCGACCGGGCGGCGGACCCACATCTCCTATTTCGGCACCAGCCACCTGCTGACGCCCGATCATTTCGACTTCGCCAGGAGCACCCACAAGTACCTGCATCTCGGCCTGCCGGGCATCCACCGGCTCATGGACGCGCCCTTCGCGGGCGATGCCAATGGCTGGGTGACGGTCCTGAAGAAGGCGCGGACGGCGGGCCTGAAGACCAATATCGAGCTTGCCAGCATTCCGGGCGAGCGGCTGGCGGCGCTGGTGCGCCCCTGCCTGCCGCACCTCGACCTCGTGGTGGTCAATGACGCGGAGATCGCCGGCATTGCCGGCATCCCGGTGGAGGGCGCCGTCGGCACCGACCCGGAGACCTGCATCAGGGCGGCGAAGATCGTCCTCGAAATGAGCGCCGCCGACCTCGTCGTCGCGCATTTCCCGAAGGGCGGCGTCGCCGTCGCCCGCGATGGCTCGGTCACGACGAAGGCTTCCGTCAACGTGCCGCCGGCCGCCACGGTCGGCGCCAATGGCGCGGGCGATGCCTTCGCCGCCGGCTTCCTCTACGGGGTCCACGAGGGCTGGAGCGTCGAGCGCTGCCTGGTGCTCGCCCACGCGACCGCCGCGGCCTCGCTCCGCAACATATCCACCACGGCGTCGGTGGTACCGGTCGCCGAATGCCTGAAACTTGCCGACCAGTGGGGTTGGCGCGCGTCGCTGCAATGATCTGACGGTGCCCTTGCACGAAGCGCGAGTAGACAACAGAACGCCCGTCGCCCGACCGAAGGAATTGAGGAGCTACAGATGAGCAAGATTCTCGACAAGAAGCTGGCCAATATCCGCGCCGGCAAGTACAAGCCCGCCGATTTCATCATCGCCGACGCCAAGGACGGCGACATCGGCTTCGGCCGCGCGGCGCCGGGCGCCGATGCCTCCGGCAAGATGAAGAGCCGCGAGACGCACCTCCAGGCGATCCGCGACATGACCAATTCCGGTCTCGTCGACGTCATGCTGATGTCGGCCTCGACGGCGGAGCGCCTGTCCGAGGAAGGGCTCTTCAAGAAGAGCAAGGTGACGCCGGCGATCCGCCTCAACGACACGACCGACATCTGGTCGGCGCGCGGCGGCCGCTACAAGGAAGCCGCTTCGCGGCACCACCGCACGGCGCGCATCGACCAGGCCAAGAAGTATGTCGACCTCGGCCTCTATTCGGTGACCTTCTCCAACGAGCGCGACATCGACGCGATCAATGCCGAGGCCTATTCCGACTTCCGCGCCGAGGCCGGCGCGAACAAGATGCGGCACTTCCTCGAGATCTTCAATCCGGCCTTCGACATCAAGCTGGCGAGCAAGGCCGACATCGGCAGCTTCATCAACGACAACATCGTGCGCACGCTCGCCGGCGTCATGTCGGAGGACTTCCCGGCCTTCCTCAAGCTCCAGTACAATGGCCCGCGCGCCATGGAGGAGCTCTCCTCCTACGATCCCGCGTCGCTGATCGTCGGCATCCTCGGCGGCGCCGCCGGCACGACCCGCGACACGTTCGAGCTGCTCAGCCAGTCGGAGAAGTACGGCGCCCGCGTCGCGCTCTTCGGCCGCAAGATCCACTTCGCCGAGTCGCCGATCGACATCGTCACGCTGATGCGCGAGATCGTCGCCCGCACGGTCACGCCGGCCGAGGCGGTGAAGGCCTATCACGGCGCGCTGCAGAAGAAGGGCATCAAGCCGGCCCGGTCGCTCGCCGATGACAGCCAGCTCACCGAGACGCCGCTGAAGCTCGCCGCCTGAGGCGGTCCGGACGGACATCGGGGGGTGCGGTCCGCGAGGGCCGCGCCCCTTTTTCGTGCCCGAACGTCAAAGTTGTGCCCCGCCCGATCGGGTGTAGGATCGGGCGATGGACGAGGTCGATGCCCGGTTCTCGGTCCTGGAGCGGACGGCCGACCGGGCCGTGGTTGCCGCCATTGCCGAACTCGTCGCCCATGGCGAGGACCGGCAGCTCAACCGGATCAACGTCCTCGATTTCGCATCGAAGCGGGGACTCGATGACGAAGCCGTCATCGCGGCGTTCCTTCATGCGGCGCGGCTCGGCCTGTTCGAGATGTCGTGGAACGTCCTCTGCCCGGGTTGCGGCGGGGTGCTCGACGCCAACACGTCGCTGCGCACGGTTCGGCAGGAGACCTACAATTGCGCGCTCTGCGGCGCGGGCTACGAGCCGACGCTCGACGAGCTCGTCGAGGTGACCTTCACCGTCAGCCCGCGCGTCCGGCGCATCGCCGCGCATGATCCGGATACGCTGCCGCCATGGGAATATGCCCGCCAGATGCTCTGGGGGTCGGGTGCCGACCTGCCGGAGGCGAACTACGAGGAGGCCATCGAGAGCCTGGCCCTCGATGTTCTGGAGGTCCCCGCCGGCGGCAAGGCGATCCTGTCGGTCCAGCTGCCGGCGGAATTCGTCATCCTGTTCGAGCCGGTCACCCATGCCGCCCATTTCATCGACGTGAAAGGCGAGCCGACCCGGGAGCGGCAGACGCTCTCGGCGGTCTACAACAAGGTGCGGGCGCCGACCGGGACGACGGTGATGCAGCCGGGGCCGCTCCGCGTCTCGCTTGAGAACCAGACCGAGCGGCGGGTGCTGCCGGCGCTGTGGATCGCGAACCACGCCTTCCACGAGCTGCTCGGCAAGCGGAAGCCCTTCATGACGGCCAAGCGGATGCTGTCCAACCAGGTCTTCCGCGATCTCTTCCGGGCGGAGACGCTGGATGTCGACCAGCGCCTGAAGATCCTCAGCCTCACCTTCCTGTTCACCGACCTGAAGGGATCGACCCACCTCTACGAGCGCGTCGGCGACCTTGCCGCCTATGACCTGGTCAAGGCGCATTTCGGCGTGCTCAACGAGATCGTCGCCAAGGAATCGGGGGCGGTGGTCAAGACGATCGGCGATGCGGTCATGGCCACCTTCACGAGCCCCGACCGCGCGGTCGCCGCGGCGCTCCGCATGCGGGACGGAATGCGCCGGCTGAACGACCAGCGCGAGCACGACGACCTGATCCTGAAGATCGGCATTCACGAGGGGCCGTGCCTCGCGGTCAGCCTCAACGACCGCCAGGACTATTTCGGCCAGACCGTGAACATCGCCTCGCGCGTCCAGGGCCTCGCCGATTCGCGGGCGATCTTCGCCACCCAGGCGGTGGTCGAGAATCCTGCCTCGGCAGCCCTCCTCGCCGGGGCCGGCCTCCATCCTTCGGCGCAGGATGCGGCGCTCCGCGGCGTGACCGAGCAGGTCACCATCTACCAGATTCCCTGAGGGCCGCGGGCGGGCTCGGCGATAGCATTCTTTTCCGCAATATCCGGGGAAATCCGCTAGAGGTTTCTTCTGCGTGCCATCCGGCAACGCTAGTTTCCGCGCGCCCCGCCACCCTGCGGAGGCTTCTGGCCCGACTGCTTGAGGAATGCGTGACCATGGATCAATCCCGACCGCCCGTCGGCAGCGTTCTCGACCTCATCGGCAATACGCCGATGGTGGAACTGAAGAAGCTGAATGCCGGGCCGTGCCGCCTCTTCGTCAAGCTCGAAAGCCAGAACCCGGGCGGGTCGATCAAGGACCGCATCGCGCTCTCCATGATCGAGGCGGCGGAGAAGGACGGGCGGCTGAAGCGCGACGGCACGATCGTCGAGGCGACCGCCGGCAATACGGGCCTCGGCCTGGCGCAGGTCGGCATCACCAAGGGCTATCGCCTCATCCTGATCGTGCCCGACAAGATGTCGCGCGAGAAGGTTCAGCACCTGCGCGCGCTCGGCGCCGACGTGCGCCTGACGCGCTCGGACGTCGGCAAGGGGCACCCGGAATACTATCAGGACATGGCGGAGAAGATCGCCGCCGAGATCCCCGGCTCCTTCTACGTCAACCAGTTCGCCAATCCGGCGAACCCGGTGGCGCACGAGAAGACCACCGGACCGGAAATCTGGGAGCAGCTCGACCATGACGTCGACGCGGTCGTGGTCGGCGTCGGCTCGGGCGGCACGCTTTCCGGTCTCGGGCGCTTCTTCAAGAAGGTCTCGCCGAAGACGGAGATGGTGCTCGCCGACCCGGTCGGCTCGGTGCTGACGCCCTACGTCAAGTCGGGCGTGCTGATCGAGGCGGGAAGCTGGGTGGTGGAAGGGATCGGCGAGGACTTCATCCCGCCGAACGCCGACCTGTCGCTGGTCCGGCAGGCCTATTCGATCCCCGATGGCGAGAGCCTGATGACGGCGCGCACGCTCCTTGCCAAGGAAGGCATCCTTGCCGGCTCGTCGTCCGGCACGCTGCTCGCCGCGGCGCTCCGCTATTGCCGCGAGCAACAGAAGCCGAAGCGCGTCGTGACGCTGGTCTGCGACAGCGGCAACAAGTACCTGTCCAAGTTCTACAACGATTTCTGGCTGATCGAGCAGGGCCTCGCCGAGCGCAAGAAGCACGGCGACCTGCGCGACCTCGTCACCCGCGCCTATCGCGAGGGCGGCACGGTCTCGGTCGGGCCCGGCGATCCGCTGCTCACCGCCTATGGCCGCATGCGCGGCGCCGACGTCTCGCAACTGCCGGTGCTCGATGATGGCCGTCTCGTCGGCATCCTCGACGAGAGCGACGTGCTCACCGCCGTCGAGGGTGCCGACGAGCAGCGCGGCGAGCGCTTCAAGGCGCCGGTGAGCTCGGCCATGACCCGCGACCTGAACACCGTGCAGGTCAAGGAGAAGCTCGATGCCCTCCTTCCCATCTTCGAGCGCAACGAGGTCGCCATCGTGGTCGATGGCGAGGAATTCGTCGGCCTCATCACCCGCGTCGACCTGATCAACCACCTGAGGCTCGGAAGATGAGCAAGGTTCCCGCCAACCGCCTCGCCTTCGCTACCCGCACCATCCATGGCGGCCAGCACCATGATCCGCTGACCGGCGCGGTGATGGTGCCGATCTACGCGACCTCGACCTATGCGCAGGAGAGCCCGGGCGTCCACAAGGGCTTCGAATATGCGCGCACGCATAATCCGACGCGCTTCGCCTTCGAGCGCTGCATCGCGGATCTCGAGAATGGCTCGGCCGGCTTCGCCTTCGCCTCGGGCCTTGCCGGCATCGCCACGGTGCTGGAGCTGCTTGACAGCGGCGCGCATATCCTTGCGACCGACGACATATATGGCGGGACGTTCCGCCTCCTGAAGCGGGTGCGCGAGCGCTCGGCCGGCCTCAAGGTCGATTTCGCCGATTTCACCGACCTCAAGGCGGTCGAGGCGGCGATCCGTCCGGACACCAGGATGCTCTGGGTGGAATCGCCGACCAATCCGATGCTGCGCATCGTCGACCTGGAGGCCGTCGCGGCGCTGGCGCGGAAGCACAACCTCATCTCCGTCGCCGACAATACCTTCGCGAGCCCTTACATCCAGCGCCCTCTCGACCTCGGCTTCGACATCGTCGTGCATTCGACCACCAAGTACCTCAACGGCCATTCCGACATGGTCGGCGGCACCGTGGTCGTCGGCCCGAACACCGAGCTCGAGAACCGCATCCGCTTCCTGCAGAATGCGGCGGGCGCAATCTCGGGGCCCTTCGACTCGTTCCTCGCGCTCCGCGGCCTGAAGACGCTGGCGCTCCGCATGCAGCGTCATTCGCAGAACGGCCTCGCCATCGCCGAGTGGCTGGCGGCGCGGAAGGACGTGCGGAGGGTCCTCTATCCGGGCCTTGCCAGCCATCCCCAGCACGCGCTCGCCAAGCGGCAGATGCATGCCTTCGGCGGCATGATCACCGTCGAGCTCGACCGCGACCTTGCCGGCACCAGGCGGGTGCTCGAGCGGGTCCGCATCTTCGCGCTCGCCGAGAGCCTCGGTGGCGTCGAGAGCCTGATCGAGCATCCGGCGATCATGACCCATGGCAGCCTGCCGCCGGCGGCGCGCGAGGCGGTCGGGATCTCCGACTCGCTCATCCGCATCTCGGCCGGCATCGAGGAGGCGGGCGACCTCATCGCCGATCTCGAGCAGGCGCTCGCCTAGGCGGCACGTGAGCGAAACATGAGCCAGCCGTCTTCGGCAGACCGGACCGGCGCCATGGACGGCGTCAGCCTGGCGCTGCTCGTCTTCACGGTCATCATCTGGGCCTCGGCCTTTGCCGGCATCCGCGTCGGGCTCACCGTCTTCGGCCCGATCGAGCTCGGTGCGCTCCGCTTCCTCATTGCCGGCGTGCCGGCGGCGATCTACCTGGCGATCACCCGTCCGCCGCTTCCGCGCCTCGGCGAGCTGTGGCGCTTCGCCTGGGGCGGGGTGGTGTTCATCGGGCTCTACACCGCCCTCCTCAATACCGGCGAGCAGACGGTGCCGGCGGGGGCGGCGAGCTTCATCATCAATGTCAGCCCGATCATCACGGCGCTGTTCGCGGTCGCCACCCTCGGCGAGCGCTTTCCGCCGCGCGCCTGGGCGGGGACGGCGCTTTCCTTCGCCGGCGTCGCGGTGATCGCCTATGGGCAGGGCGGCGGGCTGATCTTCAACCGCGACGCGCTCTTCATCCTCGGCGCGGCGGTCTGCACGGCGAGCGGCATGATCGTGCAGAAGCCGCTCTTCCCGCGCCACCATCCGCTGATGGTGTCGGCCTGGAATATGGTGCTCGGCGCGCTGGTGCTCTCGCCGGCGCTGCCCTCTGCTTTCGCCGCCCTGCCGCGGGCGTCGGGCGAGGTGATCGGCGCGCTCTTCTTCCTCGGGATATTCTCGAGCCTGGTCGGCTACGCGACCTGGACGGTGGCCCTGTCGCGCCTTCCGGCCTCGCGGGCCTCGAACTTCCTCTATTCGCTGCCGCCGGCCGCCGCGCTCGTCGGCTATTTCTGGCTCGGCGAGGTGCCGTCCTGGCTGACCGTCATCGGCGGCGCCATGTCGCTCGCCGGCGTCGTCCTGGTCAACTGGCGGCGGCGCCGGCCAAAGGACGAACTCATTGAAACAGCGGGTTAGGCGCCCAGATGAAGTCCGGGTGGCCGCATTCCGCAGGGGCCGCGTCGGCGGATTCGGGGGCACGCCGCTCCTCGGCCGGCTTTTCCCGGCGCCGCTTGCCGCCGAACCAGGTGGCGGCACCAAGCAGGGCCGCAAGGCTCATTTCGTTGCCGTCATTCATCCCGTTCTCTCCCGTGAACCGATGAGGTCTCAGGGAAGCGCAAATCGGGGCTATTGTCTACCAGAATTGTCGTGATTAAAGAATCGTTAGCATTTGCGGCCCTTTGGGCCGGGTTCGTTTCGGCCTAAGCAGAGCAACACGGACAAGCGGCGTCAGGGAAGGCGCATGGACCAGACCATCTACGATATCGGCCTCGATCGGAATCCGGCCAATCACCAGCCGCTTTCGCCGCTCACCTTCCTCGAGCGGGCGGCGGATGTCTTCCCCGACCGCGTGGCGGTGATCCATGGCCCGGCGCGCCGGACCTTCCGCGAGCTGCGCGCGCGCTCGCACCGGCTCGCCTCGGCGCTGGCGAAACGGGGGATCACGCGCGGCGACACGATTGCCGTGGTGCTCGCCAACACGCCCGCGATGGTCGAGGCGCATTACGGGATTCCCATGTGCGGTGCGGTGCTGAATGCCATCAACACGCGCCTCGACCCGGCGACCATCGCCTTCATCCTCGACCATGGCGAGGCGAAGGTCCTGATCGTCGACAGCGAGTTCGCGAAGACGGTGAAGGAAGCGCTCGCCATCGCCAAGCGGCGGCCGCTGGTCATCGACTACGTCGATCCGGTCGCCGGCATCGTCGGTGAGCGGCTCGGCACCCTCGACTACGAGACGCTGATCGCCGAGGGCGAGGAGGACTACGACGCCGGCTATCCCCATGACGAATGGGACGCCATCTCGCTCAACTACACCTCCGGCACGACGTCGAACCCGAAGGGCGTCGTCTATCACCATCGCGGCGCCTACCTGCTCTCGCTCGGCAACATCATCAATTGCGGCATGGCGGCGGGCGCGGTCTATCTGTGGACCCTGCCGATGTTCCACTGCAACGGCTGGTGCTTCCCGTGGACCATGTCGGCAGCGCTCGGCACCCATGTCTGCCTGCGGCAGGTGCGCGCGGCTCCGATCTACGAGTCGATCGTCGCCCACAAGGTGACGCACATGTCCGGCGCCCCCATCGTCATGTCGATCATCCTCAACGCGGCGGAGGGCGAGAAGCGGAAGATCGACAGCCCGGTCACCTTCCTCACCGCGGCGGCGCCGCCGCCCGAGCCGGTGCTCGCGGCGATGAAGGCGGCCGGCTTCGCGGTCACCCATCTCTACGGGCTGACCGAGACCTACGGGCCGGCGGTGGTCAATGAATGGAACGCCGACTGGGACAGCCTGCCATTGCCCGAATGGGCGGCGAAGAAGGCCCGCCAGGGCGTCCGCTACCTGCCGCTCGAAGCGCTCGACGTCCTCGACCCGCACACGATGAAGCCGGTTGCGGCCGATGGCGAGGCCATGGGCGAGGTCATGTTCCGCGGCAATATCGTGATGAAGGGCTATCTCAAGAACGAGAAGGCGACCAGGGAGGCTTTCGAGGGAGGCTGGTTCCACTCCGGCGACCTCGGCGTCAAGCATCCGGACGGCTACATCCAACTGAAGGACCGCGCCAAGGACATCATCATCTCGGGCGGCGAGAACATTTCCTCCATCGAGGTCGAGGAGGCGCTCTACAAGCACGAGGCGGTGCAGAGCGCGGCGGTGGTGGCGACGCCGGACGAGAGGTGGGGCGAGACGCCGCTTGCCTTCGTCGAATTGAAGCCGGGCGCGGCGGCGACCGATGCCGAGCTGATCGCCTGGTGCAAGGCGCATCTCGCCGGCTACAAGGTCCCGCGCTATGTGATCTTCACCGAGCTGCCGCGCACGCCGACCGGCAAGATCCAGAAGTTCAAGCTTCGCGAACGCGCGCGCACGCGCGCCTGAGGACGATGCCATGACCACCCTCGCCAATGATCTCGTGTGGCGCAGCGATGCCGGTCCGATCGCGACCCTGACGCTCAACCGGCCGGACAAGGGCAATGCGCTTTCCGAGGCGATGCTTGCCGCGCTCTCCGAACGCATCATCGAGGTCGACCGCGACGACGGCGTGCGCGTCGTGGTGCTCGCCGCCAACGGCAAGATCTTCTGCGGCGGGCACGATCTCGCCGAGATGCGCGCCCACGAGGACCAGGGCTATTTCGAGGACCTTTTCGCGCGCTGCACGCGGATGATGCTTTCCATCCGCCAGTCGCGGAAGCCGTTCATCGCGCGCGTCCAGGGCGCGGCGGTGGCGGCCGGCTGCCAGCTCGTCGCCACCTGCGATCTCGCCTATGCCGCCGACACCGCGCGCTTCGGCGTCAACGGCATCAACCTCGGCCTGTTCTGCTCGACGCCGTCGGTAGCGGTGTCGCGCTCGATCCTGCCGAAGCAGGCGCTCGATCTTCTCCTTACCGGCCGCCTGGTCGATGCGAAGCGTGCCGCCGAACTCGGCCTCATCAATGCCGCGGTGCCGGCGGCCGATCTCGATGCGACGGTCGCCGAATCCGCCCGGCTGGTGGCGGAGAAGCTTCCCGAAGCCATCGCCCTTGGAAAGAACGCCTTCTACGCCCAGGGCGAGCTCGACATCGCCGATGCCTATGCGCTCGCCGGGCGCTGCATGGCGGAGAACATGGGGTTCCGCGAGACCAAGGACCTGATCGACGGCTTCGTCGCGGCGCGCCGCAAATAGCCGCCCGGTTCTCTTTTTCCGCCGCTTCCGATAAACCCCTCGGTCGAGACCACGGGGACATTCGACATGACCAAGCTGAAGATCACCGCCGGCCCGTTCACCTTCGGGGCGAAGTTCGAGGAGGAGCTGGCGCCGAAGACCTGCGCGGTGTTCCGGAAGCTGCTGCCCTATCGGGAAAAGCTCATTCACGTGCGCTGGAGCGGCGAGGGCTGCTGGATCCCGCTCGGCGACCTCGACCTCGGGCTCGGCTACGAGAACCACACCAGCTTCCCGGCGCCGGGCCAGATGATCGTCTATCCCGGCGGCATCAGTGAGACGGAGATCCTGCTCGCCTATGGCGGCGTGCGCTTCGCCTCCAAGGTCGGGCAGCTCGCCGGCAACCATTTCATCACGCTGACCGAGGGTCTCGAGAACCTCGTGCCGCTCGGCAAGATGACGCTGCGCAAGGGCGAGCAGGACATCACCATCGCGCTTGCCTGAGGCTCGCGCGACTCGCCCGGCGGGTGTAGCTTCGTCGTCGGCGGTGACGGGAACCGCTCCCGGCCGCGCGCGTTATTGCGCCTGTCTCGCGCAACAACAAGCGGCGAATGGAGGGACTGAGAGTGACCGCACAAGCGATCATCATTCTGCTCATCGTAGGCGGCATTGCCGGTTGGCTTGCCGGCCTGATCGTGACCGGCGGCGGCTTCGGCCTGATCGGCAACATCGTGGTCGGCATCGTGGGCGCGGTGATCGCCGGTTGGCTGCTGCCGCGCATCGGCCTCTATATCGGCGGCGACATCATCGGCGACATCATCAACGCCCTGATCGGCGCGATCATCCTGCTCGTCATCATCATGCTGGTGCGACGAGCGACGTAGCGCCTTCCGTTCTCACGACAATGGCCGGGCAAGTCCCGGCCATTCTTGTCTTGGGGACCGGAACCCCGGACCTGTCACCAAGCCATCGTGCGGCCGCCCAACGCAGCGGCGAGTTTGGCGTCCTGCTCGTAGATGTCGGCACGGAAGTTGGCGACGCCGTGGTCCGTCCAGGCGGTGAAGTAGGTGATGTGGATCGGGAGCGGCTTCGCGAGGTTCGCCACCGTGCGGTCGCCGGTCGCGATGGTCGCGTTGATGCGGGCGCGGTCCCAGCCGGGCGTGCCGGAAAGGACGTCGACGGCGGCGTCGATCGGCCGCGACAGGCGGATGCAGCCGTGGCTGAAGGCGCGGTCGGTCTTGACGAAGAGCGTACGCGCCGGCGTGTCGTGCAGGTACACGTCGAACTGGTTGGGGAACATTATCTTCAGGCGGCCGAGCGCGTTCTTCGGCCCTGGACGCTGACGCAGCTGGAAGGGGAAGTTGCCCGGTCCGTAGCGGCTCCAGTCGATGGCATTGACCGGCCAGACCTTGGCGCCCTGCACCACCTCGAAGCCGTCCGCCGCGAGCCCGGCCGGGCTCTGCCGCAGCTTCGGCAGGTATTCCTTCACCGCGATCGTGCCGGGCACGTTCCAGTACGGGTTGATCTCGACATACTTGACCATGTCGCTGAAGACCGGCGTGCGGCTGTAGGGCTTGCCGACGACGACGGCCATGACGTCCTTCAGCTGGTTCTGCCGGTATTCCTTCAGCTCGAACCCGGCGATGTTGACCATCAGCCGGTCGGCGCCGAGATTGTTGGGCAGCCAGCGGATGCGCTCCATGGCGAGGATGAGGTCCTCGATGCGGTCGCCGACCGGGACGTTGAGCGCCACCGTCGTCGCCTTGCCGACATTGCCGTCGGCGTCGAGGCCGTGGCGTTCCTGGAAATTCGCCACCGCATCGGCGAGGCCGCGGTCGAAATAGGTCGCGCCCTGCGCGGACGGACGCGGATCGGCGCCGTCGGTATAGGCCAGGCGGGCGCGGATGGCGGGCACGCGCGGATCGCTCATGCCCGGCTTCAGCGTCTCGCCGAGGGGCACCTTCGGCCAGCCGCCGGCGCGCTCGAAGGCCCGGTATTGGGCGAGCGTCTGGCGAAGCCCCTCATAGTCGAGGTTCTGCGGCTGCCAGGCGCGGAAGAATTTCCCGAGGTCGGGCTGCCTGGCGAGGCCGGTCAGCGCGGCGAGCGAGTCGATGCTCTTGTCCTGCTGGTAGAAGCTCGGATCGACCTTGCGCGGCAGGAAGCGGCCGACCTGCACGTCGGAAGCGTATTCGAGGAAGGAGGCGGAGAAATAGAGCTCGATCACCGCCTTGGAGCGGGTATCGGTATTGCCGGAGACGGCGGCGAGGCGTTCGAGCTGGGCGATCGGGTAGGCCGAGGGATCGAGGCCGTCGTCGGCGGCGTCCTTCAGGCGCTGGATGAAGGCGCCCATGCGCGGCCGCTCGAGCCAGAGGAGGCCGTTCTCCGGCTTCGCGTAATAGGCGCGGATCGCCGGCCCGCGCTGGCGCACCGGCAGCGGCAGGCTCGGTTCCTTGTCGATCATGTCGCTGATCGAGACGGCGATCTGCGCCGCCTCGCGGGCGGTGAGGGCGGCTTCGGCCGGCGCGGCGGCCATGCAGCCGAGCGCGGCGGCAATGGCGAGGGCGGCGAGGGGGCGGCGAATGGCGGTCATGGCGTCGATCATCACGGGGCGACTCACTGCATCGGCGGCGCGTAAAGGATGCCGCCATTGGTCCATAGCGCATTGATGCCGCGCTTCAGTCCCAACGGGCTCGTCTCGCCGAGGTTGCGCTCGAAGATCTCGCCGTAATTGCCGACCTTGCCGATTGCCGAGGCGAGCCAGTCGTCGGAGAGGTGGAGCGGCGCCACCGCCGGCTTGCCGAGGGCGAGGGCCGGCGCGGGATCGGCGGCGACGGACGCCGACGTGACGCCGGCTTCCTCGGCGTCGATGAGCCCGAAGAGCGTCCAGCGGACGATCTCCGTCCAGGCCGGATCGTCCTGTCGGGTCACCGGACCGAGCGGCTCCTTGGAGATCACTTCGGGGAGGATGACGTGGTCCTCCGGCGGGTCGAGGAGCGACCGCTCGCCGGCGAGCGCCGAGCGGTCGGCGGTGAAGGCGTCGCACTTTTCCTCGGCATAGGCCTTGCGGGCCTCGGGCCGGGTGGCGAAGCGCTCGAAGGTCACCGCGATCTTCTTGGCGGCGAACCAGGCGGCGGCATTGTCCTCGGTGGTCGTGCCGGTGATCACGCAGATGCGGGCGCCCTGCAGCTCCAGCGCGCTGTTCACGCCGTAGCTGGTCCGGGTCAGGAAGCCCTGCCCGTCATGGAAGGAGATGCCGGCGAACTCGATGCCGAGGCCGACGTCGCGCGACAGCGTCCAGGTCGAGTTGCGCGAGAGCACGTCGATCTTGCCGTCGGTGAGCGCCTTGAAGCGCGCCTCGGTGGAGAGCGGCACGTAGTCGACCTTGTCGGGATCGCCGAGCGTGGCGGCGGCGAGCGCGCGGCAGAAGTCGACGTCGAAGCCGTGCCAGGCGCCCTTCTGGTCCCTGTCGCTGAAGCCGGGCAGGCCCTCGCTTACGCCGCAGACGAGCTTTCCCCGTGCCTTGACGTCGTCGAGCGTCGTGGCGGAAGCCGCGGCGGGCAGGAGTGCCAGGGCGGCGGCGAGGAGGACGATGCGGCGCATGGGCGCTCTCCCGATTGAGGCAAATCACCTCGGTCGCCGCGATTCTAACCCGATCGCAGCGGCGAGGTCACCCCGCCGGCTCAACCCCGGTGGCGGCGGAGCACGAGGTCGAGCCAGGCAAAGGCCTGGTCGACCGTGACGGCGAGCAGGGCGACGACGATCGCGCCCTGGATCACATAGGCGGTGTTCGAGCCCGACAGGCCCTCGATGATCGGCGAGCCGAGGGTGAGCGCGCCGACCGTCGAGCCGATGGTCGCCGTTCCGATGTTGATCGCAAGCGTGGTGCGGATGCCGGCGAGGATGATCGGCGCGGCGAGCGGCAGCTCGACGAGCAGCAGGCGCTCGCCGCGGGTGAACCCCATGCCACGAGCGGCGTCGATGGCGGGCGGCGGCACGGAGCGGAGCCCGGCGACGGTCGAGTCGATCACCGGCAGGATGCCGTAGGCAGTGAGCGCGACGATGGTCGGTGCCGCGCCGAAGCCGAGGAGGGGCACGGCGAGCGCCAGCACCGCCACTGGCGGGAAGGTCTGGCCGACCGCGGTGATGGTGTCGACGATGCCGGCGAAGGCCGCTCCCGACGGCCGCGTCACGGCGATGGCGACGGCCATCCCGGCGGCGATGACGATGGCGCCCGACAGCGCGACCAGGCCGAGATGGGAAAGCGTCAGGGTAAGGAAGCTGGCGCGCGAATAGACCGGCTGCTGCAGGCCGGGGAAGAGCCAGTGGAAGAAAGGCTCGGTCGCCGGCATGAGGAGGACGAGGGCGATGAGCGCCGCGAGGAGCAGGATGACGCGGATGCCCGCCCGCGCCATGCGGCTCATGCCGGGTGCCAGCGCCAGTGCCGTCATCTCCCGCCCCGCACGATGTCGGCGAGACGGATGACGCGCGGCGGGCCGTCGCCGGTGACGGCAAGTGCCTCGACATGCTCGGCGAGCATGCGGGCGAGGGCGGCCTCGAGCGTTGCTTCGGCGGCGATGGCGCTCGCCGGCACGAGGCCCTCCGCGGCGACGGCGCGATCGGCGACGCGGGTGACGTCGAGAAGCCGGATGCTTGCCATGTCGCCGCCGAAGAGTGCCGCGACGAAGGGTGTCGCCGGCGCCGCCAGCACTTCCGCCGGCGGCGCGTATTGCACCAGCCTTCCGCCGTCCATGACGGCGATGCGGGTGCCGAGCTTCACCGCCTCGTCGACGTCGTGGGTGACGAGCAGGATGGTCTTGCCGGTCGCCTTGTGGATGCGCGCCACCTGATCCTGGAGCGCGGCGCGGGTCACCGCGTCGAGGGCGCCGAAGGGTTCGTCCATGAGGAGCGCATGCGGATCGGCGGCGAGCGCACGGGCGACGCCGACGCGCTGCTGCTGGCCGCCGGAGAGCTCGGCCGGATAGCGGTCGCGATATTCGGCCGGCGGCAGGTCGACCATGGCGAGGAGCTCGTCGACGCGGGCGGCGATGCGTGGGCGCGGCCAGCCGAGGAGCTTCGGCACGGTGGCGACGTTCCGCGCCACGGTCCAGTGCGGGAAGAGGCCGGTCGACTGGATGACGTAGCCGAACCGGCGGCGGAGCGCGACCGGATCGACCTTCGCCACGTCGTCGTCGTCGAAGAGGATGCGCCCACCATCGCACCGCACCAGCGCATTGGTCATCCTCAGAAGGGTCGACTTGCCGGCGCCGGACGGGCCGACGAGGGTGACGAAGGCGCCGCTCTCCACGACCATCGAAACGTCGTCGATGACGGCGGTGCCGTTGTAGCGCTTGGTGACGTTCTCGAAGCGGATCACCGGTGCATCCGTCGGGTGGCGAGGAGGGAAAGGGCGCTGAGGAGCGCGTCGGCGGCAAGCGCCAGCGCGATGGTCGAGAGCGCGCCGAGGAGGACGAGGTCGATCGCCGTCTGGCCGAGCCCGAGGAAGACGAAGCTGCCGAGGCCGCCGGCCCCGATCAGGGCGGCGACCACCCCCATGCCGATCGTCTGGATGGTGACGATGCGCAAGCCCGCGAGGAGCGATGGGAGCGCGAGGGGCAGCGATACGCTCGTCACCACCTGGCGTGGCGTCAGTCCCATGCCGCGGGCGGCATCGGTCACCGATGCGGGAACCGAGAGGAGCCCGGCCTGGGTGTTCCGCGCGATGGGCAGGAGCCCGTAGAGGACGAGGGCGATCACGGCGGGAGCGAAGCCGATGCCGCCGATCCCGATCGTGCGCAGCGCCGGCAGCGCATTGGAGAGCGCGGTGAGCGGGCCGATGAGGAGCCCGAAGAGCGCGATCGAGGGAATGGTCTGGATGATGTTGAGCATGGCGAAGACCGGCCCGGCGGCGCGCGCGCGAAGCGCCGTCCAGATGCCGAGGGGCAGGCCGATGGCGAGCGAGACGGCCAGCGACACCACGACGAGGAGCAGATGCGTCGACACGGCAGCGGCGAACTGGTCGCGCCGATTGGCCCATTCGCGGATGATCGAGAGATCATCGAACCATCCGCGCGAGGCGAGGAGGGCGAGGATCGCGACGATGGCTGCGGCATAGAGGATGCGGCCGAGCTGGCCCACGCCGAGGCGGCGGAGCGCCTCGACCATCGCGAGGGCAGAGGTGGCGAAGAGAATCCAGAAGGCGGCGCCGAGGGAAACCCGGGTGGCGGGACTCGCGGCTTCCGCGGTCAGGCGCGTGGCGGCATCCCCGGCCGAGGCGAAGGCGGCGAGCAGGACGACGGTCGCCCCGGCAAGGACGAGGAGGTCCGACCGGCGTGCAGCCAGTACCGCACCCGCAACCACGAGCAGGAAACCGGCGATCATGACCGTCAGCCAGCCGGGCTGGATGGCCGCGGCAATGCCGTAGGGCTGCGGCGACAGGATGCGATTGGGCGCGAGGCCGAGGAAGGGAAGCAGGAGGGCGGCGGCGAGACCGGCGAGCGCGAGCAGGGCCGTCACGGGATCGAGTCGGATTGCCGGTCGCGATCCCGTCATTTCCATCATGCCGGCAATTGCCCTTCACCAGACTCCGTCGCCGCAATCTAGGGCGGTCGGGCGTCCTTGGCATCCCCGGTGTCCGGCGGTGGCCCGCGCCTTTCCCGTTCTCGCGACTCCCAGCTGACAAAAATCATGCATGCAGACTGTCGACAAATATCCGGAAGGCTGCTATAGGTTCGCTTCGCAAGGACATTCACAGGGAGAAGGACCATGGCAGCCGATCCGCGGAAGACCTGGCAGGGCGTGTTCCCCGCCGTCACCACCCAGTTCCGTTCCGATCTCTCGGTCGACCTCGAGGCGACCGGGCGGACGATCGCGGGCCTCCTCCGCGACGGCGTCTCGGGCCTCATCATGTGCGGCACGGTCGGCGAGAACACCGCGCTCTCGCGGAACGAGAAGGTCGCGCTCCTCGAAGTGGCGCGCGACGTGGTCAAGGGGCGCGCGCCGATCCTCTCTGGCGTCGCCGAATACAATTTCATGCTCGGCGCCGAATATGCGCGCGAGGCGGAGCGCGTCGGAATCGACGGCCTGATGGTCATGCCGGCGATGGTCTATGCGGCCAAGCCCCGCGAGACGATCGAGCATTTCCGCAGGATCGGCGCGGCGAGCGACCTGCCGATCATGATCTACAACAACCCACCCGCCTATCGCACCGACGTGACGCCGGAAATGCTGATCGGCCTGCAGGACGTCGACACCATCGTCGCCTTCAAGGAATCCTCCGGCGACACGCGCCGCCTCATCGACGTGCGCAATGCCACCGGCGACCGCTTCATTCCCTTCTGCGGCCTCGACGACGTGGTGGTCGAGTGCCTGGTCATCGGCGCTGTCGGCTGGGTCTCCGGCCTCTCCAACGTCTTCCCGCAGGAAGGCGAGACGCTCTTCCGCCTCGTCAAGGCGGGACGCATGGAGGAGGCGATGAAGATCTACGACTGGTTCATGCCGCTCCTCCACCTCGACGCGCGCCACGACCTCGTCCAGGCGATCAAGCTCTGCGAGAAGATCATGGGCCGCGGCACCGACCTGACGCGCCCGCCGCGCCTTGCCCTCGATGCCGCCGAAACCTCGGCCATCCACGCCATCATGGACAAGGCGCTCGCCGCGCGCCCGAACCTTCCCGATGTCGGCCTCAAGGCGGTGGCCTAGTTCCCGCCATCGACATGGCCGGCCTCGTGCCGGCCATCCACGTCTTCCTTGTTTCAGCAGTAGCGAGCCGTCGGACATCGCCACGCGCGACGATGATGGAGAGGGTTGGCTTTCAAATCCTTCGTTCGAGCTGCCCCTTTTCTTGCCCGCGCTGCCGGGTCAGCTCGCTAACCCTCTGACATCAAAAACAAATCGTCGCCCACAGTTTCCGCAGGGCCCGTTCTGGCCTTGACGGGGTCGTCAGACTACAAAAGCGTCTGGACCAGTGTCCTCCCGCGGGCCCCATGAACGACATATCCAACGTCGCTACCCCTCCGGCGCGTCCCATCGACGCCGAGACCCTCAAGGCCGAGATCCTCGACAAGCTGACCTATGCGGTCGGCAAGGATCCGATCGTGGCGCGCAACCACGACTGGCTGTCGGCGACCATCCTCGCGGTGCGCGACCGCGCCATCGACCGCTGGATGGATTCGACGCGCCGCGCCTATCGCAACGGCGCCAAGCGCGTCTACTACCTCTCGCTCGAGTTCCTCATCGGCCGGCTGCTCCGCGACGCCATGTCGAATCTCGGCATGACCGAGGCGATCCGCACGGCGCTTGCCGGCCTCGGCGTCGATTTCGACGCCATAGCCGAGCTCGAACCCGACGCGGCGCTCGGCAATGGCGGCCTCGGCCGGCTCGCCGCCTGCTTCATGGAATCGATGTCGACCGTCGAGATCGCCGCCTATGGCTACGGCATCCGCTATGTCCACGGCCTCTTCGAGCAGGAGATCAAGGAAGGCCAGCAGGTCGAGATGCCGGAGGACTGGCTGTCCCACGGCAATCTCTGGGAGTTCGAGCGCCGCGAGGCGAATTACGAGATCGGCTTCGGCGGATCGGTCGAGGCGGCGCTGTCGGTGGACGAGACGACGCCGCGCCAGAACTGGACGCCGGCCGAGCGCTTCGTCGCGGTCGCCAATGACACCCCGATGGTCGGCTGGCGTGGCAGGCAGGTGAATACGCTCCGCCTGTGGAGCGCGCATGCCGTCGACCAGATCCGTCTCGATGCCTTCAATCGCGGCGACTATGTCGAGGCGCTCGCCGACCGTACGCGGGCCGAGACCATCACTCGCGTCCTCTATCCGGCGGATTCGACGCCGGCCGGGCAGGAGCTGCGGCTCCGGCAGGAATATTTCTTCACCTCCGCCTCCCTGCAGGACCTCGTCCGCCGCCACTTCCAGCAGTTCGGCACGGTCGGGAACCTCCACGAGAAGGTGGCGATCCAGCTGAACGACACCCATCCCTCGGTCGCGGTCGCCGAGCTGATGCGGCTCCTCGTCGACGTCCACAAGCTGAACTGGGACGAGGCGTGGCGGATCACCGTCGCCACCATCGGCTACACCAACCACACGCTCCTGCCCGAAGCGCTCGAATCCTGGCCGGTCTCGCTCTTCGAGCGGCTGCTGCCGCGCCACATGCAGATCGTCTACGAGATCAACAGCCGCCTCCTCAAGGATGCGCGCGAGAGGCTCGATGCCGATGCCGGCCTCCTCTCCTCGCTCTCGCTGATCGACGAGCATGGCGGCCGGCGGGTGCGCATGGGCCAGCTCGCCTTCGTCGGCGCGCATTCGATCAACGGCGTCTCGGCGCTGCATACCGAACTGATGAAGCAGACCGTGTTCCACGACCTGCACCGGCTCTACCCGGTGCGCATCAACAACAAGACCAACGGCATCGCGCAGCGCCGCTGGCTGTTCGAGTGCAATCCGGGCCTCACCAGGCTGATCGGCGAGACCATCGGCGATGGCTTCCTCGACGATTTCGACGCGCTTTCCGGGCTCAACGCGCTCGCCGACGATGCCGCCTTCCAGGCGCGCTTCGCGGCGGTCAAGCGTGCCAACAAGGCGCGGCTCGGCCAGCTCATCCGCGACCGGCTCGGCATCGCCGTCGACCCCTCGGCGATCTTCGACGTGCAGGTCAAGCGCATCCACGAATACAAGCGCCAGCTCCTCAACATCGTCGAGACCATCGCGCTCTTCAACCAGATCCGCTCCCATCCGGAGCGGGACTGGGTGCCGCGGGTGAAGATCTTCGCCGGCAAGGCGGCGGCGAGCTACTGGCAGGCGAAGCTGATCATCCGCCTGATCAACGACGTGGCGCGGGTGGTCAACAACGACCCGGCGCTGCACGGCCTCCTCAAGGTCGCGTTCATCCCGAACTACAATGTCAGCCTCGCCGAGGTGATCATGCCGGCGGCGGACGTGTCGGAGCAGATCTCGACCGCGGGGATGGAAGCCTCGGGCACCGGCAACATGAAGCTCGCCCTCAACGGCGCGCTCACCATCGGCACGCTCGACGGCGCCAATGTCGAGATCCGCGAACGGGTGGGCGACGACAACATCGTCATCTTCGGACTCACTGCCGAGGAGGTCGAGCAGCGCCGGCGGAGCGGCCATAATCCGCGCGCCATCATCGGCTCCAACCCGGAGCTCCTGCAGGCGGTGGAGGCGATCTCGGGCGGCGTCTTCTCGCAAGGCGATCGTGGGCGCTATCGCGACCTGGTCGACAACCTGCTCACCAGCGACTGGTTCCTGGTCACCGCCGACTATGCCGCCTATGCTGCAGCGCAACGCAGGATCGACGACATCTGGCGCAATCCCGCTTCCTGGCACGGGAAGACCATCCGCAACACGGCCAATGTCGCCTGGTTCTCGTCGGATCGCACGATCCGCGAATATGCACGCGACATCTGGGGGGTCCCTACGGCATAGTCGGGTGCATGAGCACCCGCGTTTCCCCGGCCAGCTGGCGTCTTTCCGATCCGGAAGCAGCGGCCCTGGTCGCCGGAACCTACGGCGATCCCTTTTCCCTGCTCGGCATCCAGCAGGCGGGCGACGCCTTCGTCGCACGCGCCTTCCTGCCCGGCGCCGAGCGGGTCGAGGCGGCAACCCTCGACGGCAAGCCCCTTGGCCTGCTCGAGAAGCGCGGCGATGCCGGTCTCTTCGAGGGGCTGATCGACACCAGGCAGCGCTGCCTCATCCGATTCGACGCCTCGAACGCGGGCGGTTCGTGGAGCGTCGTCGATCCCTACAGCTTCGGCCCGGTCCTCGGGCCGATGGACGACTTCTACTCCGCCGAGGGCACGCATCTCCGACTCTTCGATCGCCTCGGCGCGCATGAGATGGTCCACGGCAACGTGCCGGGCGTCGCCTTCGCCGTCTGGGCGCCGAGCGCGCAGCGGGTCTCCGTGGTCGGCGACTTCAACGGCTGGGACGGCCGCCGTCACGTCATGCGTCACCGCCTCGGGTCGGGCATGTGGGAGATCTTCATCCCCGAGCTGCCGCCGGGCACGATCTACAAGTTCGAGATCGTCGGCGTCGACGGTCAACTGGTGCCGCTCAAGGCCGACCCCTATGCCTTCGCCTCGGAGCTGCGCCCGAAGACCGCATCGCGCGTCGCCGACCCGGCGCCCTTCACCTGGAGCGACGGCGACTACCTGAAGGCCCGGGCGGCCCGCGACGCCCGCCGCGCGCCCATCTCGATCTACGAGGTGCATCTCGGCTCGTGGCGGCGCGGCCCCGACAACCGCTTCCTCACCTATGACGAACTCGCCGACCAGCTCGTCCCCTATGCCGCCGACCTCGGTTTCACGCACCTGGAGTTCCTCCCGATCACCGAGCATCCGCTCGACATGTCGTGGGGGTACCAGCCGACCGGCCTCTTCGCGCCGACGGCGCGTTTCGGCGATCCGGCCGGCTTCGCGCGCTTCGTCGACCGGGCGCACAATGCCGGCCTCGGCGTCATCCTCGACTGGGTGCCGGCGCATTTCCCGGTCGATCCGCACGGCCTCGGCCATTTCGACGGCACTGCGCTCTACGAGCACGCCGATCCGCGCCGCGGCTTCCATCCCGACTGGAACACGGCGATCTACAATTTCGGGCGCAAGGAAGTCGCCGCCTTCCTCATCAACAGTGCGCTCTTCTGGCTGGAGCGCTACCATCTCGACGGCATCCGCGTCGATGCGGTCGCCTCCATGCTCTACCTCGACTATTCGCGGAAGGCGGGCGAATGGATCCCGAACGAGGCCGGCGGCAACGAGAACCTCGAGGCGATCGCGTTTCTCCGCCGCATGAACGCCGCCGCCTACGGCAAGAATGCCGGCATCATCACCATCGCCGAGGAATCGACCGCCTGGCCGGGCGTGTCGCAGCCGGTCGATGCCGGCGGCCTCGGCTTCGGCTTCAAATGGAACATGGGCTTCATGCACGACACGCTCCGCTATCTCGGGCGTGAGGCGGTCCACCGCAAGTTCCACCACGACGACATCACCTTCGGTCTCCTCTATGCCTTTGCCGAGAATTTCGTCCTGCCGCTGTCCCATGACGAGGTCGTCCACGGCAAAGGCTCGCTGCTCCGCAAGATGGCGGGCGACGACTGGCAGAAGTTCGCGTCGCTCCGCGCCTATTACGGCTTCATGTGGGGCTATCCCGGCAAGAAGCTCATCTTCATGGGCGACGAGTTCGCGCCCTGGGATGAGTGGAACGCCGATCGCGGGCTCGACTGGCAGCTCCTCTCCGGCGAGCCCCATGCCGGCATGCAGCGGGTGATCCGCGACCTCAACGCCGCCTACAAGTCGCTGCCCGCCCTGCACGGACGCGACTGCGAGGGTGAAGGCTTCGAGTGGCTGATCACCGATGATCGCGAGAACTCGGTCTTCGCCTGGACGCGGAAGGCCGGCGACGCGCCTCCGGTCGTGGTGGTCACCAATTTCACGCCCGTGCCGCGCGACGGCTACGTGCTGCCGCTGCCCCGCGCCGGCCGTTGGTGCGAGATCGTCAATACCGACGCCACCCATTACTGGGGCAGCGGTCGCGGCAATTTCGGCGGCATCGACGCCGAGTCGGTCGCATGGCGTGGCCATCCGGCGCGTGCCGCCATAAGCCTGCCGCCGCTCGCGACGCTCATCTTCGCGGCGGAGGAATAGAAGGGGAGGGGAGGAATGCCTGAAGTCGGAAGAAGCGGGCCGCTTGCCCGTGACGCCATGGCCTATGTGCTCGCCGGCGGCCGCGGCAGCCGCCTGATGGAGCTGACCGACAAACGCGCCAAGCCCGCCGTCTTCTTCGGCGGCAAGACGCGCATCATCGATTTCGCCCTTTCCAACGCCATCAATTCGGGCATCCGGCGCATCGGCGTCGCCACGCAATACAAGGCGCATTCGCTCATCCGCCACCTGCAGCGGGGCTGGAACTTCCTCCGCCCGGAGCGCAACGAGAGCTTCGATATCCTGCCCGCCAGCCAGCGCGTCTCGGAGACGCAGTGGTATGCCGGCACCGCCGATGCGGTGTTCCAGAACATCGACATCATCCAGAGCTACAAGCCGAACTACCTAGTCATCCTCGCCGGCGACCACATCTACAAGATGGACTACGAATTGATGCTCCAGCAGCACGCCGATGCCGACGCCGACGTCACCGTCGGCTGCCTCGAAGTGCCGCGCATGGAGGCGACCGGCTTCGGCGTCATGCATGTCGACGAGACCGGCCGCATCATCTCCTTCGTCGAGAAGCCGAAGGACCCGCCGGCCATGCCCGGCAATCCCGACATGGCGCTCGCCTCGATGGGAATCTACGTCTTCTCGACCAGGTTCCTCGCCGAGCAGCTCCGTCGCGACGCGGCCGACGCGAGCTCGTCGCACGATTTCGGCAAGGACATCATCCCCTACATCGTCAAGAACGGCAAAGCGGTCGCGCATCGCTTCAATTCCTCCTGCGTGCGCTCGGAGAGCGAGAAGACCTCCTACTGGCGGGACGTCGGAACGGTCGATGCCTATTGGGAAGCGAACATCGACCTCACCGACGTGGTGCCGACGCTCGACCTCTACGATCACAACTGGCCGATCTGGACCTATGCCGAGATCTCGCCGCCGGCGAAGTTCGTCCACGACGAGGACGGGCGGCGCGGCATGGCGATCTCATCGCTGGTGTCGGGTGGCGTCATCGTCTCCGGCGGTTCGATCCGGCGTTCGCTGCTTTCCACCGGCGTGCGCGTCAATTCCTTCTCCTCGCTCGAGGATGCCGTGGTGCTGCCCTATGTCCAGGTCGGGCGCGGCGCGCACCTGAAGAAGGTGGTGGTCGATCGCGGCGTGCGCATTCCCGAGGGCCTCGTCGTCGGCGAGGATACGGAGGAGGACGAGCGGCGCTTCCGGCGCACCGAGAGCGGCATCTGCCTCATCACCCAGCCGATGATCGAGAAGCTGACGGCAGCGGAATGAACCCGGCATGATCCCGGTTCTCGGCGTCGCCTCGGAAATCTATCCGCTCATCAAGACCGGCGGCCTTGCCGACGTGGCCGGAGCCCTGCCCGGAGCGCTGAAGCCGCTCGGCGTCGGGATGCGCACGCTCGTCCCCGGCTATCCGGCGGTGCGAGCGGCGCTGCAGGGTGCCGAGCCGGTGCTGACCTATGACGAATTGTTTGGTGGCAGCGCGCGGGTGCTCGCCGGCAAAGCAGGCGGCCTCGACCTCTTCGTCCTCGACGCGCCGCATCTCTTCGATCGGCCGGGTAATCCCTATCTCGGGCCGGACGGCAAGGACTGGCCCGACAACTGGCGCCGGTTTGCCGCGCTCTCCTTCGTCGCCGGCGAGATCGGGCGCGGCGCGGTGCCCGTCTTCGCGCCGGCCGTCGTCCATGCCCATGACTGGCAGGCGGCGCTCGCGCCCGCCTATCTCCGCTTCGCCTGGGCGCAGGCGGCGCGTTCGGTGCTCACCATCCACAACCTCGCCTTCCAGGGCAATTTTCCCGGTGCCATCTTTCCCGAGCTCCGTCTGCCGCGGGAGGCCAATTCCATCGAGGGCGTCGAATATTATGGCGGCGTCGGCTACCTGAAGGGCGGGCTGAAATATGCCGATGCCATCACCACCGTCAGCCCGACCTATGCGGAAGAAATCTGCTCTCCCGGCGGCGGCATGGGCTTCGACGGGTTGCTTCGCTCCCGCCGCGACGTGCTCCACGGCATCGTCAACGGCGTCGATATCGAGGTATGGGGTCCGGCCGCCGATGCGAACCTCGCCTCGAAATACACGGTCACGAGGCTGAAGGCCCGGGCCGCCAACAAGCGCGCCATCGAGCAGCGCTTCGGCCTCGATGCCGGCGAGGGCATCCTGTTCGCCGTGGTCAGCCGCCTCACCTGGCAGAAGGGCATGGACCTGCTCGGCGAATGCCTCGACGGGCTGGTCGCCGAGGGCATGCGCCTCGCCATCCTCGGCTCGGGCGAGGCCGCTCTCGAAGGCATGTTCCACGCCGCCGCCAATCGTCACCGCGGGCGCATCGGCTTCCAGACCGCTTTCGACGAGCCGCTCTCGCACCTCATCCAGGGCGGCGCCGACGCGATCCTCGTCCCGTCGCGCTTCGAGCCCTGCGGGCTGACGCAGTTCTATGGCCTGCGCTACGGCTGCGTTCCCGTGGTCGCGCGTGTCGGCGGCCTCGCCGATACGATCATCGACGCCAACGATGCCGCGCTCTCCGCCGGCGTTGCGACCGGCCTCCAGTTCTTCCCGGTCGATGCGCCCAGTCTCGACCGAGCGATCAAGCGCGCCGCCGATCTCTACCGCCAGCCGGCGACGTGGCAGATGCTTCAGAAGCGCGGCATGAAGTCCGACGTCTCCTGGGACAAGAGCGCGGCGCGCTACGCCGACCTCTACCGGCAGCTCGCCGGCGGGCGGGGCTGAGGCGCGCGTGGCGGCACCCTTCTCGGCGTCCGCCGGCGCGGGCGATCCGCTCGGCGTGACGGTCGTCGAGGGTGGGGTCAATGTCGCCGTCGTCTCCGCTTCCGCCGAGCGCATCGACTTCTGCCTCTTCGATGAGACGGATCGCGAGATCGGGCGCGTCCCGCTCCGTCGCACATCGGATTTCACGCTGTCCGCGTTCGTCTCCCACGTGATTCCGGGCATGCGCTACGGCCTGCGCGCCGACGGTCCCTATGATCCGGTAGGGGGACAGTGGTTCGATCCGGCGAAGCTGCTCGTCGACCCCTATGTCACGGAAATCGATCGGCCTTTCGTCCTCGCCGATGCGCTCTCCGCGCCCCGTTCCGCGGGGATCGACACGGCGAAGCTGGTGCCGAAGGGCGTCGTCCGCGTGAAGCTCCCTCCGCTCTCCCCCCGCCCGGCGAAGATCGCCAACATCTACGAATTGTCGCTGCGGTCGTTCACGAAACTGCATCCTGCGGTGCCCGAGGCGATCCGGGGAACGGCGGCCGCGCTCGCCCATCCTGCGGTACTCGAATACCTGACGCGTCTCGGCGTCGATTCCGTCGAGATAATGCCCGTCTCGGCATGGATCGATGACCGTCACCTGCCGTCTCTCGGACTGAAGAACGCCTGGGGCTACAACCCGGTGACGCTCATGGCGCCCGATCCGCGGCTGGCGCCGGGCGGACTGGCCGACCTCCGTCTCATGGCGTCTCAGCTCCGTCTCGCGGGCATTTCGGTGCTGCTCGACCTCGTCTTCAACCATACCGGCGAGAGCGATATCCTCGGTCCGACGCTCTCCTTCCGCGGCCTCGACAACCGGCTCTATTACCGCCACATGCCCGATGGCCGGCTGGTCAACGATGCCGGCACGGGCAACGTGCTCGCCACCGAACATCCCCAGGTGACGCGGCTCGTCGTCGATGCCATGCGGACCTATGCCGATGCGACCGGCATAGACGGCTTCCGGCTGGATCTCGCGGTCACGATCGCGCGCATGCCGGATGGATTCTCCGCGACGCACCCGCTCCTCAAGGCCATCGCCGACGATCCTGTCCTCGGCCGGCTGACCCTGATCGCCGAACCCTGGGACGTCGGTCCAGGCGGCTACCAGCTCGGACATTTCCCCGCCCCGTGGCGCGAATGGAACGACCGTTTCCGGGACGATGTCCGCCTCTTCTGGCGGGGGGATGCGGGGAGGGTGGGGAGTCTCGCGACACGAATCGCGGGATCATCGGACTTCTTCGGCGGGCGGAGACCCGGGGACAGCGTCAACTTCGTCGCTGCCCATGACGGCTTCACAATCCGCGATCTCACTAGCTTTTCGCGGAAACACAACGAGGCGAACGGCGAGGACAACCGCGACGGGACCGACGAGAACTTCTCGTGGAACAACGGCGTGGAAGGCCCCGCGAAACGGCCCGAGACGGTAGCGGAAAGGGTGGGAGACGTGCGTGCGATGCTGGCGACGCTCTATCTCGCGCGCGGGACGCCGATGCTCACCGCCGGCGACGAGTTCGGGCGCACCCAGAACGGCAACAACAATGCCTATGCGCAAGACAATTCAATAACTTGGCTCGACTGGGCGGGTGCCGACATGGAGCTTTCGCGCTTCGTCGCCGGCCTCATCGCCTTGCGCAAGAACCATCCGGGAGTGAGCGCGAATCGGTTCCTGGACGGTCGTGAGACGGGGGTGGACGGTCTGCGAGATGCCGTGTGGATGCACCCGGACGGTCGCGAGATGGGCGGCGCCGACTGGGAGGCGGCGGACCTCCACACCCTCGGCCTCGCGCTCTTCGAAAGCGGGGATAGAATCGCCCTCTGGCTGAATGCCAGCAGGGAGCCGTCACCGGCCTGGCTACCGCCGCCGAGAGCGGGGACAGGCTGGCGGCGCGTCCTCGATTCGAGCGCGGCGGATCTCACCACCGTCGTCGTGGCGGGCGAGGCCGTGACGCTCCCGCCGCGATCGGTGCTCGCCTTCAGCGAGATGCCGGACTGACCTCGGCGAGAAGCGCCGCGACGATGTCATCGGGCGGCGGCTCGATCGAGGCCACAAGCACGCCTTCGTCGGGCGTCGGCCGTTCGAGCGTCGCCAACTGGCTGTCGAGGAGGCTCGGCGGCATGAAGTGGCCCTTGCGGCCGCCGATGCGCTCGGCGAGGAGGGCGCGCGGCCCGTCGAGGAAGATGAAGGTGACCGGCCTCCCGGCGGCAGCGCGGATGCGGTCGCGATAGATGCGCTTCAGCGCCGAACAGGTGACGACGATGCCGGCATCGCCGGCCGCCTTCAGCGCGGCGCCGATGGCGTCGAGCCAGGGCCAACGGTCCTCGTCGACCAGAGGCACGCCGGACGACATCTTGGCGACGTTGGCGGGCGGATGAAATGAATCGGCATCGCGGAAGGGCCAGCCGAGCTTCCCGGCGAGCAGTTCACCGACGGTGGTCTTGCCGCTGCCAGCCACCCCCATGATGACAATGGCGGCGGGACGGGAGGCAGTGGCGGGCGGTGTCATGCGATGGCGCTCTTGTTGCTCGTTGGGGCGCCACTATGGCCTGCCGCCAGCCATGAAAAAAGGAGGTACCGAAGTACCTCCCTTTCAGAGACCGTCAGGGCCGACAGCGGCCGGCCGTGGGGTCCGGGACCGTGACCAGCCCTAACGCTGGTCCTGCCGGCGCTGCTCGCCCTGTCCCTGCTGGGGCTCGCGGCGCATGTCGTCCTTGCGATCGCGATTGTCGGGGTTGCCCTGGTGCTGCTGCTGACCCGAGCGACCGCTCTGGTTCTTTTCCTCGTCCGAATGCTTGCCGCCCATGCGGTTCTTTTCCTGTTCGTTCATCGACGTCTCTCCTCTGGGGTGGGGCGTGGTGACCACGCAGCCGAACAACGAGCGGGAAGGCGACGGGTTCCCGCGTGGAACGGAACGTTGGCGGCGCCTCGCCGTTTCGGTTCGATGCGGCAATTCTGTCGCGTCGAAGCGTCAAGGAGTGAGACATGCCTCGCGGAGACAAATCATCCTACACCAGCAAGCAGAAGAGGCAGGCGGAGCATATCGAGGAAGGCTACGAGAAGCGGGGCGTGGGCGAGAAGGAAGCCGAGCGCCGCGCCTGGGCGACCGTGAACAAGGAGACGGGTGGCGGGAAGAAGAGCGGGTCCGGCCGCGGAAAGAAGATGGACACCTCGCCGTCGCGGAAAGGTGGCCGGCTCGGCGGGGCCGCACGGGCGGCCAAGGCCTCGACGGGCGGTGCGGCCAAATCCGCCGCCAAGGGGCCTGCGCGAAGCACTGGCCGGGCGGCGACAAAGGCAAGCAGCCGCAGCGCCGGGAAGACCGCGGCGAAGAAGAGCACCGGCGGGGCGCGGAAGGGCGCCTCGAGGACGGGCACCGCGGCCAGGACCGAAAGCGGCCGGCCGAGCCGCGGTGTCGCGAAGGGCAAGCGCGCGGCCTCCGCCCGTTCGTCGCGGAGCGCCAAGCGATAATTCTTCGAGAAGCCTGGAACCCGTTGCGTGATGCGGCGTTCCTAGCCTGGGAAATCCGAGCCGAGCAAATTCCAGCAACCAGGCTCCGGCGCGCCAAACGGAGCAAGGTTCCAGTCGAGCGGACCCCGCGCTCGCAGGTTCGGATTTCCCCGGGACGTGATGCGGGCAAAGGCCATTTGGCCATTGCCCTGTCGCTGAACCCCGCTACGCCCGGCCGGCAGCATTTCCCCGCCCCCCTCGCCAGCCGGCCGGGCGTAGTGCCTTTCCGCCAAAATCTTCTGCATTCGCGGCCTGCTGCTTCGGGAACCCGAGGATGCCAAGGTCGTTTGTGTCTCACGTCCAAGGTGCATGCATCGCTAACCGCGAGGAGAGATGACGATGTATACGGCCAAAGACTATGACCGAGCCCTTCTTTCGCCATCGAGCGTATTCACCCGGCCGATGGACGTGGTCTCGACGGATTCGATGACCGCGCTCCAGAAGATGGAAGTGCTGAAGCGCTGGGAGGCCGAGGCACGCGACCTCGAAATCGCCGATGGCGAGGCCATGTCGGGCGGCGAACCCTCTCGCCTTCCGGACGTGCGGATCGCCATTGACGTCTTGTGCGATCGCGAGGCGATCAGCGAACAATGCGCCGCCTGACGGGAAACCCCCCGAAGGACGAAGCGGCCGCCCTAGAGGGCGGCCGCTTTCGTTCGTGCGCCAGGGGAAGCGCGTCAGAAGAACTGGGCAGATGGAATGGTGAGCTCGTAGGTAAGAAGGTCCGGCTCGGCCGTCAGCGTGGCCGTGCCTCCAAGGGCGGCGGGGATGATGCGCTCGAGAAGCGCGTGGCCGAATTCCGATTGGTCCTGCGCGCCGCTATGCGGGCCGGACTCGACCCAGCGGAGCCTCAGGACGGGAGTGGCCGAGGATTCCTCGGCAGCGAGGGCGGATTCCACCCGTATCGTCCCATCGGGCGCCGAAAGCGCGCCGGAGACCACGGACTGCGCGATCAGTTCATGAAGCGCGAGGCCGACATATTGGACGGCGTTCGGCTTCAGGTAGGCGTTGTGACCGGTGATCTCCGACTGGGCGGACGCATTCTCGCTGAAGGCGGAAAGCTGTGAGCGGACGAGGCTGAAGACGGTGGCGCCGCGCCAGCTCTCGTCGGTCAGCACGTCATGGGCAAGGGCGAGCGCCCGGATGCGGCCGACGAAGCGGGTGGAGAACTGGGCGAGCGACTGGCTGTCATCGGCCGACTGGCGCGCGATGCTGAGGACCACCGCGAGCAGGTTCTTGGAGCGATGGGCGAGCTCGAGAAGCGCCAGGCGGAGATGCTCCTCGGCGACCTTCTGCCCGGTTACGTCGACGGCGGCGGCAATGATGCCGGTGCCCGCGTCGTCGAGCGGGAGCGGCTCGATCCAGAGGCGGTGCCATTGCGTTTCCTCGCCGAGGACCATGGAAACGTCGACGCTTTCACCCTTTCCCGTAGCCGCCACCCGTTGCTTGCTGGCGAGCAGCTGACGGCCGGCATCGGCGGAAAAGAAGGAGGGATCCGAGGCGCCGAGATAGTCCTTGCCGTCGAACAGGAAGGAGCCGTTCAGCGCGCCGGTATAGCGCAGGTCCGCGTCCTGGGCGGTCAGCGCGATACGGGCACCTTTCAGCACGGCGCCAATATCTGGCGCCGGTGCTACGTTCCATACGCTCGGCTCACGCTTCTTCGACATCTCAGCCCAGTCATGCGCGCCGAGCATGCGCTGGCATGGCCGGCATTCAGTCGGGTAAGCCACCGGAAGGCGTTTGGTTCCTCCCGCGCCGCGCCCCTGCGGCGTGAGTATCGTGGCCCCATGCCGGTCCCGACAAAAGTTAAATCTTCGTTCAGCCGGCAGCGACCCTCCGCGCGGCGGTGGAGCGGGTATCGAAAAAGAGCGCCTGGCTGACCATGGCCTTCACCATTTCGGGCGCGAAGGGCTTGGTGATGAGGAAGGCCGGCTCCGGGCGGTCGCCGGTGAGCAGGCGCTCGGGATAGGCGGTGATGAAGATGACCGGCATCTCGGCCTTGCCGAGAAGCTCGTTGACGGCATCGATACCGGAAGAGCCATCGGCGAGCTGGATGTCGGCAAGGATCAGCCCGGGCCTGTGCTTCTCGGCGAGCTGGAGGGCTTCCTTGCGCGTGCGGGCGACGCCGGTGACACGGTGCCCGAGGCGCGTGACGATGTCCTCGATGTCCATGGCGATCAGCGGTTCGTCCTCGATGATGAGGACGTCGGTCGCCATGACGGCGCCGATCTCGCGGCTCGCCTGGTCGAGAAGCGCGGCGATGCCCGCCTGGTCGGTTTCGAGGATTTCCGCGGCCTCGTCGAGGGAAAAGCCCTCGACCGCGGTCAAGAGGAAGGCCTGGCGCGGGCGGGGCGCGATATTGGCGAGCTTCAGCTGCGCCGCCTTCTCCCAATGGTCGCTCGGCGTCGCGGCCTGCATGTTAAAGCCGATCGACTCCCAGAGGCGGCAGAGAAGAGCATAGAGGCGCGTCCGGATGCCGGAATTCTGGCTGTCGATGGACGAAGGATCCGCAATGATCGCCTCGAGAAGCGCCTCGACATAGGCGTCGCCGCTCGCCTGGCTGCCGGTCAGGGCGCGCGAAAACCGCCGCAGATAAGGAAGATGCGGCGAAACCAGTTCTGCCAGTGCCATTTTGCCAAACTCCCTCGCCGTCCCTGGCGGGACGTGGACATGCTTCATTCAAGGCGCCAAAACGCGGCGGAAAGCCGAAAGTTCCGGCGGGAAGAGAAAATTTGCAGAAATCCCGGAACCTTACGGGAGGATCGCCGTTTTCCGCGATCGATGGCGCGTCGGCCGGCAAGCCGAACCAGTGGAAAAAGTACCTCCGAGATGACGAAAGACAAAGATTCCCCGCAACCCGGGATGGCGCGGGGAAAGGCCAAGGGCGGCGGCCAGGGAACCGACAGTTCCGTCGAGCGGGCGATCGGCAGCCGGCTCCGGGCCTATTACGACGAGCTGGCGCGCGAGCCGGTCCCCGATCGTTTCGTCGACCTCCTGAAGCGGCTTGACGATGACAGCGCCGGGCGGTGAAGCGACGCGCATGGCGGAGCCGGTGCGGAAGATCAGCGACGCGTTCCGGGACGGGCTGCTGGCGGCGATCCCGAGCCTGCGCGCCTTCGCCTTCTCGCTGATCGGGCGGGGCGACCGGGCCGACGATCTCGTCCAGGAGACGATGATGAAGGCCTGGGCGCATCATGCGAGCTTCCAGGAGGGCACCAACCTGCGGGCCTGGCTCTACACGATCCTGCGCAACGAATTCTATTCGCAGATGCGCAAGAAGGGCCGCGAGATCGAGGACGTGGACGGTGCCTTCTCGCGGAACGTCGGCGTGCATCCCGACCAGCACGGGCACCTCGACATGGCGGACATGCGGGCGGCGCTCGCCCAGCTTCCCGCCGACCAGCGCGAGGCGCTGCTCCTCGTCGGGGCGTCCGGCTTCTCCTACGAGGAGGCGGCGGACATCTGCCAGGTGGCGATGGGGACGATCAAGAGCCGCGTCAACCGGGCGCGCAATCGCCTCGCCGAGATCCTGAACGTGCAGGCGGAGGGCGAGTTCGGGCCGGACGCCGCGGCAGAGGCCGCGATCTCGCGGGCGGCGGCGCAGGCGAGGAAGCGGTAGCGGGCGTCACCGGGGGCGCGACTTGCGGCTTTTCCGTAAACCCTGCGGAACAACAAGTATAGGCCGGCCATTGATCTTGCGGCGATGGCGGAACAATCTTCTCAACCAGCAGCTCTCTTTCCCAAGGAGGGGATCATGGCGGCAAACGCCGAAAAGGACCTGACCGATCACCTGGACCGCCTGCGGGCGGACATCAGCTCGCTGACCGAGACGGTCTCGCAGCTCGTCTCCGACACTGCCGGCATCAAGTCGACCCTGAAGCGGAGCGCGGCAAGCGCGGCGCGGCAGGCGGCGGCCTTCGGCGAGGAGGTCGTCAGCGAGGCCTCGGAGCTCGGCAGCGAGGCGATGCACGCGGCGGCGCGCGGCGCCAATGCGGCGGTGCAGAGCGTCGAGTCGCAGATCGAGCGCAATCCGCTGACCTCGGTCCTCGTCGCGCTCGGCTTCGGCTTCGCGATCGGTCTCCTGACGCGCAAGTGACATGAACCTCGCTTCGCTCCTTTCGGCCATGGGGCTCGCGGCCGTGAAGGCCGAGGCGCGGGCGGCGGCACGGAACGTCGGCAAGCAGGCGGCGATCGCCGCGGCGACCGGCCTCCTCGTGCTCACCGCGCTCGGCTTCGCGCTCGCCGCGCTGACCGTATGGCTGGCGGGCGAGGTGGGGACGATCTGGGCGCTACTGATCGTAGCGGGCGGGCTGCTCGTCATCGCCGCGATCGTGCAGATCGCGGTGCGGATGGCGAACCGGCGGCCGGCCACCTATCGGCGCGCCTATGGACCGTCGCCTTCGTTCACCTCCAATCCAGGAGCGCCGCCGCCCGGCGGCGTGTCGTTTTCCGCCACGACCGGAGAGGCGCCGCCGACGGGCTCGATCCTCGGCTCCGCAGCGGTGGTGGCGGTCGTCGGGTACATCCTTGCCCGGCAGTTCGGCAGGAAGTGAGGCAGGCGCCATGGCGACCCTGATCGTCCCGGACGGCAGCGGCGATCCGGAAGCGCCGCGCATACGCCTGCCGAAAGGCGTCAGCGTGGCGATCATCGGCACCTTCGCCATCCTCCTCGTCGGGGCCGTCTACTATGCGCGCAGCTTCTTCCTGCCGCTGATCCTGGCGCTGCTGATCACCTTCACCTTCATGCCGATGGTGCGCTACTTCCACCGGCGCGGCATCCCGCCGGTGGTCACGGCGGTGGTGGCGGTGCTCGCCATTGCGGCGATCGGCGCCTGCGCGGTGATCCTGCTCGCCGACCCGGTGTCCAAGATGATCGGCGAGGCGCCTTCGCTGATGGCGAAGCTGAAGGAGCGCTTCGCCTTCCTGCAGCGGCCGATGGCGATGCTCTCGGAAGCGGGGCGGCAGGTGAGCCAGATCGGCGAGCCGCCGGCGGCGGACGGGACGCAGCGCGTGGTGCTGGCGCAGCCGGGCTTCCTCGCCTGGGCGGCGGATACGCTGACCGGCATCGGCACCACCATGGGTGCGACGCTGCTGCTGACGATCTTCCTGCTCGCCTCCAGCGATACGTTCCTGCAGAAGATCGTGCGCTCGGCCGCCAGCCTCAGCGACAAGAAGCGGTCGCTGAGGATCGTCCACGACGTCGAGTACGAGGTCTCGCGCTACCTGATCACGATCACGGCGATCAACCTCTGCTTCGGAACGCTGGTCGGCCTGTCGATGGCGGCCTACGGCATGCCCAATCCGGTCGCCTTCGCGGTGGCGGCGACCTTCCTCAACTACATCCCCTATATCGGCGCGATCATCGGCATCACGCTGACGGCGGCGGTGTCGCTGATCACCTTCCCGGCCTTCACCTTCGCCATGCTGCCGCCGCTCACCTACCTCGCCTTCCACCTGCTCGAAGGGAACGTGCTGACGCCGCTCACCCTCGGGCGGCGGCTGGAGCTCAACTCGGTCGCGATCCTGATCGCGGTCGCCTTCGGCGGCTGGATGTGGGGGATCATCGGGGCGATCGTCGGCGTGCCGCTCCTCGTCGTGATCAAGGTGTTCTGCGACCACTTCCCGCGGCTCGCCACGTTCGGCGCCTTCCTGTCGGAGGCCGAGCCGGCGCCGGCGGCCGAGACTCCCGCTGCGCCCGCGGACGAGACCGTTCTCGCGACCAAGCCCTAGATTTCGCCGCGCTGCCGGCGCAGCACCGCGCTGATCGCCGGAACGAGGTCGTCGGGCGTGAAAGGCTTCTCGACTACCGGGAAGATCGCGAGATCCTCGGGAATCGCCGGCGAATAGCCGGTCACGAAGACGATGGCCGTGCCCGCCGCCGCGAGCTCGCGGGCGAAGGCGAAGGTGTCGCCGCCGCCGGGGAGCAGCGCGTCGAGGATGGCTACCCGCGGGAACTGGCCGGCCAGCCCGCCGCGGGCGCCGTCCACCGTATCCACGGCGACGATGGCGAAGCCGGCATCGCGCAGCATGGCGTCGATGTCGATCCGGATGAGAGGCTCATCCTCGAGAACCAGAACGAGAGTTCCTGCCGGCAGGCTGCGCATCGTGACCATCCGTCGATGGCGGGAGAATGGAACTTCCCGCGCCGCAGCACATTAAAAAAAGACATGCTGGCGAGGCGTGCATTGCCCAGTTCCTCCGGATCAGCCCTCAAATATCCCTGCGAGCAATGCCCGATCCGCGGGTTGAAGGTGTTCCGGCCCTTCACCGCCGAGGAACTCGGCTTCGTCGCCAGCTTCAAGGCAGGGGAACTGGTCGTCGATCCGCGCGCGACGATCCTGCAGGAGGGCACCAGCAGCACGCACCTGTTCACGGTGCTGATCGGCTGGGCCTTCCGCTACAAGATGCTGCCCGACGGGCGGCGGCAGATCCTCAACTTCGCGCTGCCGGGCGACTTCCTCGGCCTGCAGGCTTCGATGTTCAACGAGATGACGCATTCGGTCGAGGCGCTGACCTCGATGACGCTCTGCGTCTTCCCGCGCGAACGCATCTGGGAGCTCTACGAGCACCATGCGAGCCTGTCGTTCGACGTGACCTGGCTGGCGGCGCGCGAGGAGCAGATACTCGACAGCCACCTCCTCAATGTCGGGCGGCGGAACGCGATAGAGCGGACGGCCTACCTGATCCTCCACCTCTTCATGCGCGCGCGCGACGTGGGCCTCGCCGGCAAGGCCAACCTCGCGCTGCCGATCACGCAGCAGCACCTCGCCGATACGCTCGGCATGTCGATCGTCCATACCAACAAGACGCTTCGCCGGCTCTACGACCGGAAGCTCATCTCATGGAAGAGCCAGCGGCTCGAAATCCTCGACATGGAGGCGCTGAAGGAGATCGCCGAATGGGACGGAGAGTCGACGGGGCAATTGCGGCCGCTGATCTGAGCGCGCGCCGCAGTTGACTTTCATAGCCGTTCGGCTATGTATAACCCATAGCCATCGGGTTATTGATTCATGCCAATGCCGCGCGATGCCCTCTTCCGGTCGCTTGCCGATCCGACCCGTCGGGCGATCTTCGAACGTCTCTGCCGGAAGGGGGAGCAGACGGTGGCGGCGCTGACTGCGACGGCCGGGATCTCCCAGCCGTCGGTGTCGAAGCATCTCGGCATCCTGAAGGAGGCGGGCCTGGTGCGCGATCGCCGCGACGGGCGCCAGACCCACTACAGCGCCGAGGTCCGCGCGCTCGCGCCGCTTCTCGACTGGACGAAGCGGATGGCCGGCTTCTGGGAGCGCCGCTTCGACGAGCTGGAGGACCTCCTGCGGAGGATGGACCAGTGAGCAAGGGGACGAAGAAGATCGCGGGCGGGAGGCGTGCCGCCGAAGCCGGACCGGCGCTCCTCTCCGGCGGCAACCCGCAGATCGCCAAGGGCGACGGCGATGCGCCGGTGCAGGCCTATATCGCCGCCATGCCGGGCTGGAAGCGCGCGGTCGGCAAGCGGCTCGACGCGCTGGTGGCCGCGGCAGCGCCGGGAGCGCGGAAGGCGGTGAGATGGAATTCGCCCTTCTACGGTGCAGCGGAAGGGGAGGGGTGGTTCCTCAGCTTCCATTGCTTCGCCCGCTACGTGAAGGTGGCGTTTCTCAACGGCGCATCGCTGGAGCCGATGCCGCCGGGCGCATCGAAGCAGCAGAAAGTGCGCTACCTGGACATCCACGAGGGCGACGCGCTCGACGAAGGCCTGCTCCGCGACTGGGTGCGGCAGGCAAGCCGCCTGCCCGGCGAGAAGATGTGAGGCGACCCCCATGAAGGCGGCAAGGACCGGAAATCAGGCAGCGGCGGGCGAGGCCTCGCAGCGGATCGACGGAAGGATCCGGGAACTCGGCGACTGGCGCGGCGAGACCCTGGCACGCGTCCGCGCGCTCATCCGCGAGGCCGATCCCGAGGTCGTCGAGGGATGGAAGTGGCGCGGCGTGCCGGTATGGTCGCATGACGGGATCATCTGCACCGGCGAGACCTACAAGGCGGTGGTCAAGCTCACCTTCGCCAAGGGCGCATCGCTGGACGATCCGAAGGGTCTCTTCAATTCGAGCCTCGAGGGCAATACCCGCCGCGCCATCGACATAGGCGAGGGGGAGGCGATCGACGCGGCGGCGCTGAAGGCGCTCGTGCGGGCGGCGGTGGAACTGAATGCGGCAGGGGCAAAAGCGAAGAGGAAGAAATGACCGATACCGCAACCGAAACCCGTTCCGTGGTGGTCGAACGGGACATGCCGTTCCCGCCGGACAGGATCTGGCGGGCACTGACCCAGCCGCAGCTCATCGAGGCCTGGCTGATGAAGAACGATTTCGTGCCGGAGGCCGGGCGGCAGTTCACGCTCACCGGCGACTGGGGCTCGGTCGCCTGCCGGGTGCTCGCGATCGAGGCGAACCGGCGGCTCGCCTATACGTGGGATGCGATGGGCCTCGCCAGCACCGTCACCTGGACGCTGACGCCGACGAGCGGCGGCACGCATGTACGCATGGAGCAGGCGGGCTTCCGGCCGGACCAGGGCCAGGCCTATGGCGGCGCGCGGATGGGCTGGCAGAAGTTCTTCGCGGAATTGGAAAAGGTGCTGGCGGGCGCGTGAAGGTAGCGGCCCTCTCCTGTGGGGAGAGGCGGGGGTTTGGGGGCGCGCGAAGGGGCATCCGGCGCTTTGCCTTCACCACCATACCGGTGGTTTGCAGCGTCCGATGCGACGGAAATGGCTCCCCCTCACCCGGCTCGACCCGGACTGTCGTCCGGCTCGAGCCGACCTCTCCCCACCGGGGAGAGGTTAGCGTAGCGTGGCGACGGGGCCTACAGCGTCACCCACTTCTGCGATTTGCCGGACTTGATGATGGCGTCGCAGACGCGGGTGGTCTCGAGGGCGTCGCGGAAGGTCGGCGCCGCCGGCTTGCCGGTGGAAAGGCCCTCGAGGAAATCGGCGAGCTGGTGGATGAAGGAGTGCTCGTAGCCGATCGAGAGGCCGGGCACCCACCAGCGGCCGAGATAGGGATGCTCGCCGTCGGTGACCAGGATCGAGGTCCAGCCGCGCATGCGCCCTTCCGTCTTGTGGTCGAAGAACTGCACGTAGTTGAGGTCGTGCAGGTTCCAGGCCAGCGACCCGTGCTCGCCATTGATCTCGAGCGTGTAGAGCGCCTTGTGACCGCGGGCATAGCGGGTCGATTCGAACATGCCGAGCGACCCGTTCCCGAAGCGGCAGAGGACGCCGGCGGCATCGTCGATGCCGACCTCCTGCACCTTGCCGGTATCGGCGTGCTTGCGCTTCTTGACGAAGGTCTCGGTCATGGCGGTGAGCGACGAGATCGAGCCGTTGATCCAGAGGGCGGTATCGACGCAATGGGCGAGCAGGTCGCCGGTGACGCCGGAGCCGGCGGCATCGACGTCGAGCCGCCAGGTGCCGGCGCCGCCCTGGGGGACGTCCGGATTGATCGTCCAGTCCTGCAGGAAGTTGGCGCGGTAGTGGAAGATCTTGCCGAGGGTGCCCTTGGCGACGACCTGCTGGATGAGGCTGACGGCGGGCACGCGGCGGTAGTTGTACCAGACGGTGTTCGGGACCTTTGCCTTCTCGACCGCCTTCACCATCGCCTCGCCTTCCTTCGTGGTGCGGGCGAGGGGCTTCTCGCAGAGGATCGCCTTGCCGGCCCTGGCGGCGGCGATGGCGATCTCCATGTGAAGGTCGTTGGGGACGCAGATGTCGACCGCGTCGATGTCGTCGCGGGCGATCAGCTTCTTCCAGTCGCGTTCGGTCGAGGCATAGCCCCAGGTTTCGGCGAAGGCACGCGTTTTCTCGGCGTTGCGGCCGCAGACCGCCTGCAGGACCGGCACGTATTCGAGATCGAAGAAGTTGTTGACCTTGCGATAGGCGTTGGAATGGGCGCGGCCCATGAAGCCGTAGCCGATCATCCCGATGCGCAGTGCTTTGCGTGGCATTGTCGTCTTCCTCCCCGGCGGCGTCGCACGGCGACTGCCGTCCCCTGATCTTACGTCGAAGCGTTCCGCGCCCCCTCCACCGCCTTCGGCGGTCCCCCTCCCCCGTAAACGGGGGAGGATCCTCACTCAGGGTTACTCCACCCAGCCGTGGGCCTGTCGCACCTTGACCATGGCGCCGAGGATAGCGTCCCAGGTCTTCTGGTCCTCCATGACGGCATTGGGGAACATGCAGCCGTCCC
>JAFKKF010000021.1 GCA_017305635.1 Hyphomicrobiales bacterium
CTCACCACGCGCGCGACCTGGTTCCTCCCCTGCGAAGCGGGGGAGGGGGACCATGCGAAGCATGGTGGAGGGGGCGCGAGCGGCTCAAAAGGCCTCGGCCGGCATGGCCATGACCGTGTCGGCGCCGGTGGTGACGCGGGCGAGGCGAAGCGCCGTCTCGGGCATGGCGCGCTCCATGAAGGCGCGGCCGGCGATGAGGTCGGCGGCGCGCTCCGGCTTCCCGGCGGAGGCGAGAGCGATGCGGGCCCACAAGTGGCCGAGGGCGACGAGGCCGAAGAGGTGCATGTAGTCGGTGGCGCCGGCGCCGGCATTGTCGGGCTTCGCCAGCGCATTGGCCATGAACCACATCGTCGCCTGCTGCAGGTGGTCGAGCCCTGTCTTCAGCGGCTTCACGAAGGGCGCCATGTCACCGGAGCCGTTCTCCGCGATGAAGGTGCCGACCTCCTTGAAGAAGGCGGTGACGGCGCGCCCGCCGTCCTTCGGCAGCTTGCGGCCGACGAGGTCGAGCGCCTGGATGCCGTTGGCGCCCTCGTAGATCTGGGCGATGCGCGCGTCGCGCACGAACTGCTCCATGCCGTTCTCGGCGATGTAGCCATGGCCGCCCCAGACCTGCTGGGCGGCGACGGTATTGTCGAAGCCGCGATCGGTGAGCACGCCCTTGACCACCGGCGTGAGCAGGCCGAGGCGGTCGTCGGCGGCCTGGCGTGCCGCGGCGTCTGGCGAACGGTGGGCGATGTCGGCGGCGAGCGCGGTATCGAGGATCAGCGCGCGCGCCGCGATGTTGAAGCCGCGGATCGTGAGGAGCGTCCGGCGGATGTCGGGATGGACGAGGATCGGATCGGCGGCGGCGGCCGCGTCCTTGGCGCCGGTGAGAGCACGGCCCTGCCGGCGCTCGCGCGCATAGATGGCGGCGTTCTGGTAGGCGACCTCGGAGAGCGCGAGGCCCTGGATGCCGACGCCGAGGCGGGCCTCGTTCATCATCGTGAACATGGCGCGAAGCCCCTTGTCGCGCTCGCCGACCAGCCAGCCCATGGCGCCGTCATAATTCATGACGCAGGTGGCATTGCCGTGGATGCCCATCTTCGTTTCGAGCGCGCCGCAGGCCACCGCGTTGCGCGCGCCGGGCGAGCCGTCGGAGGCGGGCACGAACTTCGGCACGACGAAGAGCGAGATGCCCTTCGTCCCCTCCGGCGCGCCGTCGATGCGGGCGAGCACCAGGTGGACGATGTTGGGCGTCAGGTCGTGCTCGCCGCTGGAAATGAAGATCTTGGATCCCGAAATGGCGAAGCTGCCGTCGTCGTGGGGCGTGGCGCGGGTGCGGATGAGCCCGACATCGGTGCCCGCCTGCGGCTCGGTCAGGTTCATGGTCCCCGCCCACTCGCCCGACATGAGCTTCGGCAGGTAGAGGCGCTTCTGCTCCTCGCTGCCATGGAGCGTGAGCGCCGCGATCGCCCCCTGGGTGAGGCCGGGATACATGCCGAAGGCCATGTTGGCCGAGGTGACGTATTCGTTCATCGCCGCGGAAAGCACGTAGGGCAGGCCCTGGCCGCCATAGGCGGGGTCGCCCGACAGGCCGATCCAGCCGCCTGCGGCGAATTGGTCATAGGCCGCGCGGAAGCCGGCGGGCGTGGTGACGCTTCCATCGGCGCCTCGGGTGCAACCCTCGATGTCGCCCACCCGGTTGAGCGGGGCGAGCACCTCCTCGGCGAGCCTGGCGCCCTCGTCGAGGATGGCCGCCGCCATGTCCGGTCCCGCCTCGGCGAAACCGGGCAGGTTGAGGAGCCGCGGATAGCCGAGCACCTCGTTGAGGAGGAACAACGTGCTGTCGAGAGGGGCCTTGTAGGTCGCCATGGGTACCTCGCTTTACCGGGGGCGGGTCGGCCCGCGGCGAGGTTTCGTTAAGGCTCCTTACCGAACTTTTCATGGCGGCAAGGATCGTTAACGCCTTGTTTACCATGTTCGCCGAAGTCTCGACCCATGCCGGAACGGGCGCGCGATTCCCTCCCTTTGCGCTCGGGGGCGGGGGCGGCCAAAGGCCGCGCGGGGCCTCGCCCGCCAGCCGGCAAGGGGGTTCGGCGGATGACATCCGGCACAATGTGGAACATCAGGGACCTGGACGCGGATGCGAGGGAAGCCGCCATTGCCGCGGCGCGACGCGCGGGCGTTTCGGTCAATGACTGGCTGAACGGGGCGGTTGCCCGCCGTGTCGCCGAGGACCGTTCGCCGTCATTCGCCGATGATGGCGAAGAGGCGCTGCAGGCCGTGGTCGAATCGGTCGCCGATCTCACCCGCCGCATCCGCAGCATGGATTCCTCGGGCCGCACCGGCATTGCCGGCCTGAAGGGACGCCTCGGCGAGATCGAGGAAGGCCTCGGGCGCGCCGGTGGCCTGCCCGGCGAAGGCCGGGCGCGCTCGCTACAGGGCGTGTCCGACCTGGTCGATCGCCTCAACCGCGACCTCGACAATGCCGACGAATCGGCCCGCAGCCAGATCGAAGGCCAGGCGGGCAGGGCGCCCTCGCGCCGGCCGGCGCCGGGGCCTGCTCCGCGCCAGGCCTATCGTGATGCCCCCGAGCCGCGCGTCGACATGCCCCAGCCGCGCGGCCGCGCCGCGCCGCCAGCCGATGCCACGCTGGACGACCTTCGCCAGCGCCTCGACATGCTGCTTGCCCGCGGCGCCGATGTCGCGCATCCCGCCCGTCCGTCTGCTCCCGTTCACGGCGAGCGCCTGGAAGGGTCGCTCCGCAACCTCGAGGATCGCCTCGAACAGGCACGCGGCCGCCTCAACACCTCGACCGCCATTCCCGCGGTGCCGAGCGAAATCGATCGCATGCGCCGCATCGACGAGCAGCTCGCCCGCATCAGCGGCCGGCTGGTCGAACCCGAGCCGGAGCCCGAGCCGATCGTCCCGGCGGCGACGCCGCCCGTGAACTCGCTGGTACGCGACGAGCTCGCCGAGGCGATCGCCGAGATCGCCATGCGCCAGCGCGCTCTCGACGAGCGCGCCGATGCCGGCTCCATGCGCCGCGACCAGAAGATGATCGCGGATTCGATCGCCACGCTCCGCTCGGACGTGGCGGGCCTGGTCGCCCGCATGACGACGCTCGGCCGCGATGCCGCCGAGGACCAGGAAGCCTATTTCAACCTCGCCCGCCGGATCGAGGCGCTTGCCGCCGAGGGGCCGGTCGACCGCAGCATCCTGTCGGGCATCCGCAACGAGATCGAGGCGATCCGCGCGATCAGCGAGGGGAGCGCGCGCGAATCGACGCTCGCCGAGCGCCTCGATGAGCTCGGCCGGCGCGTGCCCGATCGCGGACGTTTCGACGCCCTCGGGGAAGAGGTCTCGGCGCTCCGCCGGGCGGTGGAATCGGCCGATGCCCCAAAGGCCATGGGCCGGCTGGAAATGCGCGTCAGCGAGCTCGGCCGCTCGGTAGAGGCGGCGCTGAACAGCCGCCAGGCGGTGATGGACACGTCGGCGGCGAGCATCGGCGCCGGCCTTGCCGACCTGCGCGCCGCCGTCGAGGAACTGAGCGCGGCGAGCCACGGCCTGGCGCGCGATACCGCCATCGAGGACGTGTCGGCGAGCCTGGAGGAAATCCGCCAGGCCCTCGACGGCCTCGGCGACGCCAGCCGTGAGCGCGACTTCAGCATGGCGACCGCCGCCGTCGACCACGTCGCCGGCCGCCTGGACGAGATCCGTGCGACGCTCGATGCGCAGGAGGCCGCCGGCCGCGCGGTCGGCGAGGAGCATCTGGATCGCCTCGAAGCGCGCTTCGACGAGCTCGCCGTCCGCATAGACGGCGTCATGGATCGCGCCGCCTCCGCCGACATCGTCAACGGTCTGCACGACCGGCTGGAAGCGCTGGTCACGCGGCTCGACGCGGTCACCGCGCGCCCGCGTGAGGACGCCGCCGTCGCCCGGATCGCCGAGGAGATCGCGGCCGTGCGGGCCGATATCGCCGCGCGCGCCATGCCGCGCACCGACTTCATCGAGAGCCAGATCCACGATCTTGCCGATCGCATCGACCTGCTGAGCCGGCGCACGCCCGACATCGGCGCTATCGAGGCGCTGCATGCCGAGATCCTCGGCATCCGCAACGACCTGACCGGCTACCGCTCGGCCGAGATCGATCACCTCGGGGCCGAGATCGGCGCGCTGAACGAGCGCCTGTCGAGCTTCGCGGAATGGGCGCCCGAGCTCGCATCCTTCGAGCAGATGAAGGCCGAGCTCTCGAACCTGCGCGCCGACATGGCCCATCGCGCACCGGAGACCGCCCGCCTCGATGCCGAGGTCCGGGAGCTCGCCGACCGCCTGAACGACCTTGCCAGATGGACGCCGGACGTTGCCGCCTTCGACCAGATGAAGGCCGACATGGCCGGGCTCCGCTCGGAGCTTGCCGGTCGCGCGCCGGACACGACGCGCCTCGAGGCCGACATCCGCAGCCTTGCCGCCCGCATCGAGGCGGCTTCCCAGCCGGGGGTCGATCCGGGGCAGTTCAGCAGCCTCGAATCGCAGGTCTCGCGCCTCGCCGCCGAACTCGACCGGGTGATGCCGCATGGCGCGGCGCTCCAGCAGGTCGAGGCCGATCTCGACCGGCTGCGCAGCCACCTTAGCGAGAGCCGCACCGAATCGGTGACCGCCGCGCGCAACGCGGCGCGGGACGCCGTCGCTGCGCTTGCCGGCGCCAAGGGGCCGGATGCCGGCCTCGTCGAGGCGCTTCGCCAGGACCTCGACCATATCCGCGCCGCCGTCGGCGACACCGACCGCCGCTCCGGCGAGACGCTGCAATCGCTCCACGGCACGCTTGCAGGCATCGTCAACCGCCTGACCCAGCTGGAGAGCGAGACCGCGAAGGCTGCCGCCGTCCCCGCGGCGCCGGTTTCGGCCGCGCGCCCGACGCTGGTGGCGGCCCCGGCGCCCGAGGAACCGGGCGCCCAGGCGCCTGTCGTGACCCGTCCTTTCATGCCGCGCCGGGCCGCCGAGGTCGCCGCCGAAGGCCGCAGCGAGACGTCAGCCGGCAAGCCCGACCTCGCCGCGCTCCGCGAGCTCGCCGCCAACACGCCGGACCCCTCGCCGGAGCGGACCGCCGCCACCCGCCGCGCCGATTTCATCGCCGCGGCGCGCCGCGCCGCCCAGGCCGCGGTTGCCGAAGCCGCCGCCACTTCCGCGGCGCCGGCCGACGAGGCCGAGCGCGGCGAGCCGCGCCAGGGCGCCTTCGCCCGCATCGGACAGGCGATCCGCAGCCGCCGCAATCCGCTCCTGCTCGCCGCTGCGGCCATCGTGCTCGCCATCGGCTCGCTCTATGTCTACAGCCCGGAGCTGGGCGGCGGCTCGGCCAAGACCGAGACTGCCAAGGTCGAGGTCCCCGCCGCCATGGTCGTCGGCGAGGCGCCGAAGAAGAATGCCGCCGCGGAAGCCCTCCAGGCGGTGATGGCCGATACCTCGGCGGCGATCGCCCGGATCGCGCGCCCGCCGCTCGACCAGGGCGAAGATGACGGCGCCAAAGCCGTGATGGCCATGTCCGCGGAGCCGGTCGCGGCGGCCTTCAGCGCGACGCCCGCCGGTCCCCCCGCCGCGGGCTTCGTGAAGCCCGGCGACGCGCCGGCGACGGATGCGCCCGCCGCGGTCGCGGCCGCGCCCGCAGCCGCGCCCGACATCATCCAGGCGGTGGCTGATGCGGCGCCCGTCCAGGCGGCGCCGGCCGTCGCCACGGCTGCCGATTCGATGCTCGCCACCGCCATCGGCTCCGACCGGCTCCGCGCCGCCGCCGCCGCCGGCGATCCGTCGGCTGCCTTCGAGATCGCCACCCGCTATGCCGAGGGCAATGGCGTCGCCGTCGATCTCGCCACGGCCGTCGCGTGGTACGAGCGCGCCGCCGATGGCGGCGTCGCGGTCGCCCAGTATCGCCTCGGCAGCCTCTACGAGCGCGGCCAGGGCGTGAAGAAGGACCTCACCGCCGCGGTCAACTGGTACCAGCGCGCCGCCGACCAGGGCAATGTCGGCGCCATGCACAACCTCGCGGTGCTGATGAGCGAGGGCGTCGACGGCCAGCCGGATTCGGCCAAGGCGCTGCAGTGGTTCCTCGCCGCCGGCAACTACGGCGTCAAGGACAGCGAATACAACCTCGGCGTCATCTATGCGCGCGGCATCGGCACCCAGCGCGACATGCAGGAATCCTACAAGTGGTTCGCCATCGCCGCCGCGCAGGGCGACAAGGATGCCGGCACGCGGCGCGACGAGGTTGCCGCGACCCTCACCCAGGACCAGCTCGCCAAGGTGCGCGCCGCGGTCAGCGCCTGGAAGGCCAAGCCCGCGATTGCCGAAGCCAACGTGGTCAACGCGCCCGCCGGCGGCTGGGACATTGGCGGCGTCGCCGTCACGGCCGACGACCAGCAGGCGCTGGTGAAGAAGATCCAGGCGCTGCTCACCGAGCAGGGCTACGACGTCGGCACGCCCGACGGCGTCGCCGGCCCGAAGACCCGCGACGCGGTGAAGGCCTACCAGCGCTCGATCGGCGCCGCCGAAACCGGGCAGATCGACCAGCAGCTCGTCGCCTCGCTCGCGGATCGCTAGCAGCTCTGCCGGCCGCCTGTCCGTTGACAGGCGGCGGAGCGCGGCGCTTTATCACACGGGATTCCGCGCTCGCAGCCGCACCGTACCGGAAAGCCCGCATCCGATCGTGCTGATCTACCTGCCCATAGCCGAGATCTCGGTGAATATGTTCGTCATATTCGGGATGGGGGCTGCGGTCGGCTTCCTGTCGGGACTTTTCGGCGTCGGTGGCGGCTTCCTGCTGACCCCGCTCCTCATCTTCTCGGGCATTCCGCCGGTGGTCTCGGTCGCCACCGTCGCGAGCCAGATCGTCGCCTCCTCGGCCTCGGCCGCGCTCAGCTACTGGCGGCGGCGCATGATCGACATGAAGCTCGCCACGATCCTGATGCTCTCCGGCATCGTCGGCACGCTCATCGGCGTCGTCGTGTTCAACATGCTGAGGAGCCTCGGCCAGCTCGACCTGATCGTCTCCATCGCCTACGTCACGCTTCTCGGCGCGATCGGCGTTCTGATGCTGAATGAGGCGGTGCGCGCGATCCTCAATGCGCGCGCCGGGCGTCCGGCCACCCTCAGACGCCCCGGTCAGCACAGCTGGATCCACGGCCTACCGCTGAAGATGCGCTTCAAGCGCTCCAAGCTCTATGTCAGCGCGATTCCCGTCGTCGGCCTCGGCATCGCCATCGGCTTCCTCGGGGCGCTGCTCGGCATCGGCGGCGGCTTCATCCTGGTGCCGGCGCTGATCTACCTGCTCCGCGTGCCGACCAACCTCGTCATCGGCACCTCGCTCGTCCAGATCGTCGCGACCATGTCGGTGGCCACCGTGCTGCATTCGACCACCAACCAGTCGGTCGACATCGTGCTCGCCATCATCCTGATGGTCGGCGGCGTCATCGGGGCGCAGTTCGGCGCCCGCGTCGGCCAGAACATCCGTGGCGACCAGCTGCGCGCGCTGCTCGCGCTCCTCGTCCTCGGCGTCGCCATCCGCTTCCTCGCCAGCCTGGTCGCGACCCCCGCCGAGCGCTTCTCGCTGACGCTCCTCTCGGGAGGTGCGCTGTGAGGCTGCGGGTCATCCTCGCCGCGCTCCTCGCGCTCGCCGCCGTCGGCACGGCGCAGGCGGAGAAGATGACCGTCGCGATCTCGACGCCCGAGATCCAGATCAACTCGAACTTCACCGGCACCAACGTCACCATCTTCGGCGTGATCGAGCGCGATGCCGGGACCATCGCCCGCAACGCGCCCTACGAGGTGGCGACGCTGGTCCTCGGCCCGCCGGAGACGGTGGTGGCGCGCCGCAAGGACCGCTTCCTCGGCATCTGGCTGAACGGCGCCTCGGAGACCATCGTCTCGCCGCCGATCTTCTATTCGCTGGCGACCACGCCCGGCCTCGGCGCACCGCAACTGGCGGCGCCGGCCTTCAGGAACCTCGAGCTGGGCTTCGAGAACATCGCCTTCACCTATGCCGACCGTCTGGAGACCAACGATCCCGGCGCGAGCGAATTCCGCGAGGCCTTCCTGCGGCTGAAGGGCGAGTCGAACCTCTATGCCGAGAACCTCGGCGGCGTCTCCTTCATCGGCGATTCCGTCTTCCGCGCAACCGTGCGCATTCCCGCCAACGTGCCGGTCGGGCGCTACCGCGTGCTCGTCTATCTTTTTGCCGGCGAGGCGCTGCTCGCCCAGTCCGAGGAATCGATCAAGGTGTCGAAGATCGGCTTCGAGCAATACATGTTCGAGGCGGCGCATAGCCGTGCGGCGCTCTATGGCCTCGGCTGCGTGGCGCTGGCGCTCTTCACCGGCTGGATCGCCGGCGTCGTCTTCCGGCGCGACTAGTCCCTGCGCAGCAGCCGCGGGCTGACCGGATAGACCCGGTCGCCGAGCATGAAGGCGCGGAAGGTGGCCGGCGCGAAGAGGCCGGCAAAGGCGCGGTCGAGGATGTTCAGCCCGCCCGCATAGGCGCCGAAGGCCGGCAGGACGAGGCGGTGGCCGTCGCCGGCGAAGCACTTGCGGCGCACCCACTTGCCATTGCCGGCGACCACTGCGGCCGGATGGAGATGTCCGGCGATCTCGCCCATGGCACCGCCGGCCCGCGGCTCGTGGCGAAAGGTGACCGGCCCGAGCGAAAGCTCGGCCACGCAGGTGCCGCCGAGGCCGTGCGGCCGCGGATCGTGGTTGCCGGCGATCCATACCCAGTCGCGTCCGGATTGCAGGCCGGCGAGCGTGGCGCGGTCCCGGGCCGCGAGCCGTTCGGCGCCGCCATCGTCATGGAAGGAGTCGCCGAGCGCGACGACCCGTCGCGGCGCGAGACGGGCGACGAGGCTACCCAGGCGGGCGAGCGTCTCGGCCGTGTCGTAGGGCGGCAGCATCTGGCCGCGCCGGGCGAAGGACGAGCCTTTTTCCAGGTGCAGGTCGGCGACGACCAGCAGGCCTTCGTCGGCCCACCAGAGCGCGCCCTCGGGCAGGGCTTCGAACACGAGGCCGGCGACGCCGAGAAGCGTCGTCTGCCTTCCGTCGTCATATCGTGGCTGGACTTCAGCCATCGCCCATCGCTTCCCGTTCCAGGTCCTCGGCCGCCTCGCGGAGCACGTCCTCGCCGGCCTCGCCCGCGATCGCCTCCTTGCCGATATCGACCATGACCGGCACGGCGAGCGGGGAAATGCGGTCGAGCGCCTTGTGGACGATGCGGCCCTTGATTCGCTTCAGCATATCGCCGAGGCGACCGATGTCGAGAAGGCCGGTGGCGGCGTCCGCCCAGGTGGCTTTCAGGAGGATGTGGTCGGGCTCGTGGCGACGGAGCACGTCATAGACGAGATCGGTGGAGACCGTCACCTGCCGCCCGGTCTTCTCGCGGCCCGGATGGCGCTTGTCGACCAGGCCCGCGATCATGGCGACGTTGCGGAACATGCGTTTGAGGAGATAGCTGTCCGCCATCCAGTCCTCGAGGTCGTCGCCGAGCATGTCCTCGTCGAAGAGCTGCGCGAGCGAGGGCTTGCCACTGGCGAAGGCCGAAGCGAGGTCGCCGAGGCCCCAGACGCCGAGGGCATAGTCGCTGGCGACGAAGCCGGTCGGCTTCAGCTTGGCGCGCTCCAGGCGGCGGGTGAGCAGCATGCCGAGGGTCTGGTGGGCGAGCCGGCCCTCGAAAGGATAGGCGACCATGAAGAAGCGGTTGCCTCGAGGAAAGGTCTCGACGAGGAGCTGCTCGCGTTTCGGCAGCAGTGAGCGGCGCTTCTGCACCTCCAGCCAGGTGGAGACCTGCTCGGGAAGGTTCTTCCACTTCTTCTCGTCGGCGAGCATCGCGCGCACGCCCTCGGCGAGGTAGGTCGAGAGCGGGAACTTGCCGCCGGCATAGATCGGGATCTTGGGCTCGGCATCGGCGGCGCGGGTGGCGATAGCCTCGTTCTCGTGGATGCCCTCGAAGCGGAGCACCATGCCGCCGAAGAGGAAGGTGTCGCCCGGCGCCAGCTGCTCGATGAAGTACTCCTCTATCTTGCCGAGCACGCGCCCGCCGCGGCCGGCGAAGCCCTGCTTGGCGCTCCGCGAGACGCGCACGTTGAGGAGCGCCGTCTCGATGATGGTGCCGACATTGAGGCGGTATTGCTGCGCGACGCTCGGATGCGCGATGCGCCAGAGATGGTCGGTCCCCTGCCGGATCTTGGCGAAGCGCTCATAGGTCTTCAGCGCGTAGCCGCCGGTAGCGACGAACGCGATCACGCGGTCGAAAGTGGCGCGGTCGAGGTGCCGGTAGGGATAGGCGGAGATGGCTTCGGCATAGAGCGCGTCGGCCGAGAAGGGCGCCGAGCAGGCCATGCCGAGGACGTGCTGGGCGAGCACGTCGAGACCGCCGTCGCGGATCGGCGGCGTGTCCTGCGCGCCGATGTAGTTGGCGTCGAGCGCGGCGCGGCACTCCATCACCTCGAAGCGGTTGGCCGGCACGAGGATGGCCTTGGAGGGTTCGTCGAGGCGGTGGTTGGCGCGCCCGATGCGCTGCGCCAGGCGGCTCGCCCCCTTCGGCGCGCCGACATTGAGGACGAGGTCGACGTCGCCCCAGTCGATGCCGAGGTCGAGGGTCGAGGTGCAGACCACGGCGCGCAGCTTCCCCGCCGACATGGCGGTCTCGACCTTGCGCCGCTGCGCGGCATCGAGGGAGCCGTGATGGAGGGCGATCGGGTGCCCCTCGGTATTGATGCGCCAGAGCTCCTGGAAAAGGAGTTCCGCCTGGCTGCGCACGTTGACGAAGACCAGCGTCATGTGGTGCTCGCCGATCAGGCGGTAGATGTCGGGGAGCGCGTAGCGCGCGGTATGCCCGGACCACGGCACGTGCTCGGCCGAATCGAGGATCGAGATGTCCGGGCGCGCGCCGCCCTTCACGACGACGAGGTCGGCGAGTTCCTCCCCTCTCCCGGAGGGATGGAGGAGGGGGACCGCCCGAAGGGTGGTGGAGGGGGCGGGTGCGACCTCTCCGCCCACCTCTCCCCGGTGGGGAGAGGTCCGCTTCGCTGGCCGAGCATCTGGCGAGGGCAGGGAAACGGGGTGAGGGGGCATGACCCTGCCCGCAGCGGCCCCCCTCACCCTGTCCCTCTCCCCACCGGGGAGAGGGGACGCAGGTGGCTCCGGCAATGCCTTTGGTTGCGCACCGCTCATGATCCAGGCCCGGAGCGCGTCGGGATCGGCGACGGTGGCCGAGAGGCCGATGGCTTTCAGGTTTGGCGCGAGCTGCCGAAGGCGGGCGAGGCCGAGGGAGAGCATGTCGCCGCGCTTGGAGGTTACCAGCGCATGCAGCTCGTCGAGCACCACCATGTCGAGGTCGGCGAAGAACCGGTCGGCATCGGTGGCCGAGAGGAGGAGGGCGGCCTGCTCGGGCGTGGTGAGCAGGATGTCCGGCGGCTTCAGCTTCTGCCGCTGGCGCTTGTGGAGCGGCGTGTCCCCGGTGCGGGTCTCGATCGTGACGGGCAGGCCCATCTCCGCGATCGGCTTCTCGAGGTTGCGCGCGATGTCGACGGCGAGCGCCTTGAGCGGCGAGATGTAGAGCGTGTGGATGCCGCGCCCGCCCGGCCGGTTGACCTTGGGGCGCTCGTGCAGCGCCGTGAGGCTCGGCAGGAAGCCGGCGAGCGTCTTGCCGGCGCCGGTCGGCGCGATGAGGAGGGTAGAGCGGCCCTCGCGCGCCCTGCGGAGGAGTTCCAGTTGGTGCGGCCTCGGTGCCCAGCCGCGCGCCACGAACCAGTCGCGGAAGACGGGCGGCAGGATGTCGATGTCGGTCTTGGGCGCAGCGCGGCGGCTCACCGGATCAGGTGAAGCGCAGAGCGGTGGGGTGGGTCAAGGGAGATGGCATGCCTTGCGGGCCGGGAAGAGAGGGGGCGCCCGGAGGCACCCCCCAGACTCGCTCACTCGATGTGATTCAGGTCGCGGTCCTTGGTCTCCGGCAGGAAGAAGAGCGCCACCACGAAGCTCATTGCCGCGATGATGATCGGGTACCAGAGGCCGGAATAGATGTTGCCGGTCGAGGCGACGATCGCGAAGACGATCGCCGGCAGGAAACCGCCGAACCAGCCATTGCCGATGTGATAGGGCAGCGACATGCCGGTATAGCGGATGCGCGTCGGGAACATCTCGACGAGCCATGCCGCGATCGGCCCGTAGACCATCGTCACGAAGAGGACGAGGATCGCGAGCAGGATCACCGTCATGACGAGGTTGATCTCGTCCGGATTGGCCGCGGCCGGGTAGCCGTGACCCTTGATGGCGTCGCCAACGGCTGTCTCGAAGGCGGCCGTCTTGGCCTTCACGTCGTCGCCGGAAAGGCCGGCGGCGCCGAAGGCGTCGATCGTGGCGTCGCCGATCTTGACCTGCGCTACCGACCCGGCGGGGCCGGGCGTCAGCGTGTAGTTGACCGACTTGTTGACCAGCGTCGAGGTCGCGATGTCGCAGGACGTCGTGTATTTCTCGGTGTTGGTCAGCTTCAGCTGGAACGAGCACTCCGCCGGATCGGCGACCACCGAGACCGGGGCCGTCGCCAGCGCCTTTTCGAGCGCCGGGTTGGCGAAGTGGGTGATCCCCTGGAAGATCGGGAAGTAGGTCACCGCCGCGATCAGGAAGCCGGCGAGCATGATCGGCTTGCGGCCGATCCGGTCGGAGAGCCAGCCGAAGAAGATGAAGAAGGGCGTGCCGATGAGGAGCGCCACGGCGATCAGGATATTGGCCGTGACCGGCGCCACCTTCAGCGTCTGGGTCAGGAAGAAGAGCGCATAGAACTGGCCGCCATACCAGATGACCGCCTCGCCGGCAGTGGCGCCGAGGAGGGCGAGGAGCGCGATCCTGCCGTTCTTCCAGGTGCCGAAGGCCTCCTTCAGCGGCGCCTTCGAGAGGCGGCCCTCTTCCTTCATCTTCTGGAAGAGCGGCGACTCGGCGAGCTTCAGGCGGATCCAGATCGAGACGACGAGGAGGACGGCCGAGAGGATGAACGGGATGCGCCAGCCCCAGTCGCCGAACGTATCCTCGCCCATCCATGTGCGGACGATGAGGACGACGGCGATGGCCATGAAGAGGCCGACCGTGGCGGTCGTCTGGATCCACGACGTGTAGTAGCCGCGCTTCCCGTGCGGCGCGTGCTCGGCGACGTAGGTCGCCGCGCCGCCATACTCGCCGCCGAGCGCGAGGCCCTGGACGAGGCGGAGGAGGATGAGGACGGTCGGCGCCGCCACGCCCCAGGCGGCATAGTTGGGCAGCACGCCGATGAGGAAGGTGCCGAGGCCCATCAGGATCATGGTGATGAGGAAGGTGTATTTCCGCCCGATGAGGTCGCCGAGGCGGCCGAAAACCAGCGCTCCGAAGGGGCGCACCGCGAAGCCGGCGGCGAAGGCGAGCAGCGTGAAGATGAAGGCGGCGGTCGGCGGCGCCGAGGAGAAGAACTGCTTGGCGAGGATCGCGGCAAGCGTGCCGTAGATGTAGAAGTCGTACCACTCGAAGACCGTGCCGAGCGAGGAGGCGAAGATCACCAGCCGCTCGTCGCCCGTCATGCCCCGCCTGCGCTCGGGGGCCAGGCTCGCGCTCATTGCCATTGTCACGTCCCTCCGCGGCTCCGCGCGGGGGACGCCGGCGGTCCGCTCCCTTGGTTTTCCCTGTAAGTCCTGGCGGCCGCTTGCCGCGACTCGCCGCGCGGTTGTGCCGCGCTTGCGACCATTGGTCCCACGCTCCCCGGTGGGCGGCAAGATGAAATCGATTGCGAGGGCCCTTCCGGAGCGATCTTCCGGTGCAAATCGGCGGCGGAATACTATCTTCGGCAGGTGATGCGCCCCGAAGACCTGCTCTGCCCGACGCCTGCCGGCCTCTATTGCAGGCCCGGCGATTTCCATATCGACCCGGTCCGCCCGGTGGACCGCGCGCTGGTCACCCACGGCCATTCCGACCATGCCCGCTCCGGCCACGGGGCGGTGATGGCGACGGCCGAGACGCTCGCCATCATGGCGGTGCGCTACGGCGAGGATTTTGCCGGCGCCCGCCAGGTGGCGAAACTCGGCGAGACCGTGAGCGTCGGCGGCGTGTCGGTCACCTTCCAGCCCGCCGGCCACGTGCTCGGCTCGGCGCAGATCGTGGTCGAGAAGGAGGGGCTCCGCATCGTCGCATCGGGCGACTACAAGCGCGCCCCCGACCCGACATGCCTGCCCTTCGTGCCGGTGCCCTGCGATATCTTCATCACTGAGGCGACCTTCGGCCTGCCGGTCTTCCGCCATCCCGATCCGAAGCGCGAGATCGCGAAGCTGATCGCCTCGCTCGCCCAGTTCCCCGAGGGCGCCCATCTCGTCGGCGCCTATTCCCTCGGCAAGGCGCAGCGCGTCATCCGCATGCTGCGCGACGCCGGCTACGACCGTACGATCTACCTCCACGGCTCCATGGAGCGGCTGTGCCGGCTCTATGAGTCCCTCGGCGTGGCCCTCGGGCCTCTGGCGCCGGCGACCGTCGCCGGCGGGAAGAAGGGAGAATTCGCCGGCGCCGTGGTCGTCTGCCCGCCATCGGAGATCGCCGAACGCTGGGCGCGCCGCTTTCCCGAGCCGGTGCCGGCGGTGGCGTCGGGCTGGATGCGGATCAGGCTGAGGGCGAAGCAGGCCGGTGTCGAGCTGCCGCTGATCCTCTCCGATCACGCCGACTGGGACGAGCTGACCGCCACCATCGCCGAAGTCCGGCCGGCCGAGGTCTGGGTCACCCACGGCCGCGAGGAAGCGCTCGTGCGCTGGTGCGCGCTCTCCCAGATCGCGGCGAAGCCGCTCCACATGGTCGGCTACGAGGACGAGGCGGGGGAGTAGGACCGGGCGTCAGCTCGTCCGGCTTCTCGCCTCCGCCTTTCCGTCATCGCGCCGCTTCGCGGCTTGTCCGGGATGACGCCATGAGCGGGGCGGCAAAACGAAAGGGCCGGGGAAGCGCCCGGCCCTCTGATCCAGTTGCGTCCGCGCTTCTACCGCGACGTGGCGTCGCCGACCGTGTTGGCGACCCAGCTGCCGAAGCTGTTCATGCCGTTGCCGATATTCTCGAGGACGCGCGGCGCCTGGCGTGGCTTCCCGCTGTCGCCGAAAATGTCCCCGAACGGACCGCCGCCGCCGCCGCCGCCGCCGAAGAAGCCGCCGCCACCGCCGCTGATGACGACGCGGGTGCGGCCCATGCCCTGCTTCTGGACCATGGAATAGAGGAGGGCGGCATTGCCCGGCGCCAGGCGCACGCAGCCATGCGAGACCGCCGAGCCGAGCCAGCGCGTCGAATAGGTGCCGTGGATGGCATGGCCGCGCGAGGTGAAGAAGATCGCGTTCGGCATCGGCGCGTCGTCGAATTCCTTGGAGAAATAGGTCTTCTCCATGCGGAAGGGACGGAAGCTGCCGCTTGGCGTCGTGTAGCCCGCCTTGCCGGTCGATACCGCCCAGTTGTAGCGCTTCACGCCGTCGACGCTGACCACCATGCGCTGCGAGAACTTGTTGATCGAGATGAGGATGTCGGCGCGCGCCACGCCGCCGAGCGCCAGCATGGCGGCAAGCGCCGCCACGATCCGTGTGAGACGACCCACGTTCTTCATCCTCTGCCAGTGCCGGCCATGCCGGACGCTAATGCCGCGGCCGGCGGAGGGCAACGCCGCCGCCGATCACGTCCTCGTTGGTGCGCTTCGTTCCGGACGTGTCGCGCGTCAACGCGAGACCGAGAGCCAGTCCGTGTTGCTGGCGACCGGATTGCCCTGCTGCTGCAGGCGGCGCTTCTCCTTCACCAAGCCCGGCGGGATCGGCTTGGTCACGCCCGGAGGAAGGCCGGGGCTCGGGCCGGTGATGATCACCTGGGTCGAGAACATGCCGTTCATGCGTACGAGATTGAAGAGCGTCGTGGCATTCTGCGGGTCGAGGCGGACGCAACCATGGGAAACCGGCCGCCCGAGATTGCGGCCCTCCAGGGTGCCGTGGATGGCGTTGCCCTGCGGCGTGAAGAACATGGTATGCGGCATGGGCGCGTCGTCCCATTCCTTGGAGAAATAGTCCTTCTCCATGCGGAATATCCAGAACGTGCCGCTCGGCGTCGCATAGCCCGGCTTGCCGGTGGAAACCGGCCAGGAATATTTCTTCACGCCGTCGACGGAGACGGTCATGCGCTGGATCTTCTTGTCGATCTTGATCACGACGCTGGCGTCAGCCGCAGCGCTGGCGCCGAAGAGGAAGGCCGCTGCAAGCGTCGCCGCCTTGAGAATGCCGAAGCACCGCATTTTCAGAATGCCCTTCGATCGGAGGAATGCGACAAAAATACATTGCGGCAAACGCGCCCGGCAACACTTCCCGTCGCCGCCTGTGTGCTTCGTCACAGATCGTCGCGCGAAAGACACACCTCGGCCGGGCCGGCGGGCCGGCGCGATGCGCATTGCGAACGAAAAGTGAATCATGTCTCCTGACCGGATCGCGGCCGAAACATTGATTCGCCTTTGCAAAACTATCTCGACAGCCTCAATCCGGAGCAGCGGCAGGCGGCGACCCACGGCGCCGGGGGCAAGGCCGCCGGGCCGCTCCTCGTCATTGCCGGGGCGGGATCGGGCAAGACCAATACCCTCGCCCACCGCGTCGCTCACCTGATTGTGAACGGCGCCGATCCGCGCCGCATCCTCTTGATGACCTTCTCGCGTCGCGCCGCGGCCGAAATGGGCAAGCGCGTCGAGCGAATCGCCGGCCGCGCCCTGACCGGCGGCAGGGGCACGCCGGTCGCCGTCAGCCTGCCATGGTCCGGCACATTCCACGGCATCGGCGCCCGCCTCCTCCGCGAGCATGCCGCAGGGATCGGCCTCGATCCCGCCTTCACCATCCACGATCGCGGCGATTCGGCGGACCTGATGAACCTTGTCCGCCACGATCTCGGCCTGTCGCGCACCGAGGCGCGCTTTCCGGCGAAGGCCACCTGCCTCGCCATCTATTCGCGCACGGTCAACGAGGACGGCGTCCTCGACGACATCCTGCCGAAGGCCTTCCCCTGGTGCGCGGCCTGGTCGGCCGAGTTGAAGAAGCTCTTCGCCGCGTATGTCGAGGCGAAGCAGCGCCAGCAGGTGCTCGACTACGACGACCTGCTCCTCTACTGGCGCGAAATGCTGGGCGTGCCGCACCTCGCCGAGGACATGGGCGGCCGCTTCGACCATGTGCTGGTCGACGAGTACCAGGACACCAACCGCCTGCAGGCGGCGATCCTCATCGGCCTGAAGCCCGGCGGCGAGGGCGTCACCGTGGTCGGCGACGATGCCCAGTCGATCTATTCGTTCCGTGCCGCGACGGTGCGGAACATCCTCGACTTTCCGCGCCAGTTCTCGCCGCCCGCCGATATCGTGACGCTGGAGCGCAACTATCGCTCGACCGTGCCGATCCTCGCCGCCTCCAATGCGGTCATCGGGCTGGCCAGCGAGCGCTACACCAAGGACCTCTGGTCGGACCGGCAGGGCGGCGGCAAGCCGCTTCTCGTCACGGTGGCCGACGAGGGCGACCAGGCGCGCTACGTCGTCACCGAGATCCTCGCCAACCGCGAGGCCGGCGCGCTCCTGAAGCAGCAGGCCGTGCTCTTCCGTTCCTCCCACCATTCCGGCCCGCTGGAGGTGGAGCTGACCCGCCGCAACATCCCCTTCGTGAAGTTCGGTGGGCTGAAATTCCTCGAGGCGGCGCATGTGAAGGACGTGCTCGCGGTGCTGCGCTTCGTCGAGAATCCGCGCGACCGCATTGCCGGCTTCCGTGTCCTCCAGCTCCTGCCCGGCCTCGGCCCGACGACGGCGGCGGAGATCCTCGACCGTGTCGCCGAGGTGGCGCACCCGGCCGAGGCGGTCGCCGGCTGGCGTCCGCCGCCGCGCATCGCCGGCGACTGGCCGGATTTCGTCGCGCTCTGCCGGAACCTCCGCGAGAGCCCGGCCTGGCCGGCCGACCTCGAACGGGCCCGGCTCTGGTACGAGCCGCATCTCGAGCGCGTCCACGAGGATGCCGTCATCCGCCGCAACGACCTCCTGCAGCTCGAGCAGATCGCCGGCGGCTATCCGTCGCGCGAGCGTTTCCTGACCGAGCTGACCCTCGATCCGCCCGATGCGACATCCGACGAATCCGGGCCGGCCATGCTCGACGAGGACTACCTCATCCTCTCCACCATCCATTCCGCCAAGGGGCAGGAATGGAAGGCGGTGTTCCTCCTCAACGGCGTCGACGGCTGCATCCCTTCCGACCTCGGCGCCGGCACCACCGAGGAGCTGGAGGAGGAGCGACGCCTTCTCTATGTCGCCATGACGCGCGCCCGCGACCAGCTCGACATCGTCATCCCGCAGCGATTCTACGTCACCCAGCAGCGCCGTGCGGGCGACCGCCACCTCTATGCGCAGCGCACCCGCTTCATTCCCGACCGCATTCTCGACCGCTTCGAGCCGCGCCTCTGGCCGGGCGCGACTTTCGCGCAGGCCGCCCGCGCCGCATCCCGTCCGGCCGTCGATCTCGCCGCGCGCATGCGCGGGCGCTGGGGGTGAGACTGGGCAGGGATCGGCGCCGGCGGTAGTATCGAGGCAACCCGAACGGCAGACTGAGCAGCCATCGACCGGCTTACGGGACAGAAAAAATGGCCGACACCTTCGATCGCAATCCCCGTCAGAAGCAGAGCACGGACGGCGTCGCGAGCACGATGGACAATCGCGGCGGCTTCTTCTTTCGCATGGTCCAGAAGCTGGTCGCCTGGGCGGAAGAGCTGAACCTGCGCCATGCGGTGCACGGCAACCCGCCGGTCTATGACAATGCCGAGTTCCCCTGGGCGGCTTCGATCGAGAAGGACTGGCACAAGATCCGCGTCGAGCTCGATCGCCTCCTGGTGCGCAAGGACGAGCTGCCCGGCTTTCACGAGATCGCCGCGGACGTGACGCCGATCAGCGCCGACCGCAACTGGAAGACGTTTCTCTTCTGCGGCTACGGCATCAAGTCGGAGGAGGCGATCCGCATCTGCCCGGAGACCTGGAAGATCCTGAAGCGCATTCCCGGCCTGACCTCGGCCATGTTCTCGATCTTCGAGCCCGGCAAGCACCTGATGCCGCATCGCGGGCCCTATAATGGCGTGCTGCGCTTCCACCTCGGCCTTCTCGTGCCCGACCAGCCGGACAAGATCGGCATCCGCGTGATGGACCGGATCTGCCACTGGCAGGAGGGCCGCGCGCTCATTTTCGACGATGCCTACGAGCACGAGGCGTGGAACCACAGCGACCGGGTGCGCGTCGTCCTCTTCGTCGATTTCGTGAAGCCGCTCCGCCTGCCGGCGCGCTTCGTCAACTGGCTGGTCCTGAACCTCGCCGTCTTCACGCCCTTTGTGCGCGAGGGCTACGTGGCGCAGAAGAAGTGGGAGAGGCTCTTCTACGGCAGCGGCAGCCTCCACCGCTGACGGCCGGTCCGCCGCCGCATCAGAAGAAGCTCTGCACCCAGTTCTGCAGCGCGTTGAAGTAGGTGCCGCGGGTGAAATACTGGTCGGCGGCGTAGAACAGGAACAGGCCGAGGGCGATCGGCACGACGAGGTATCGCATTCTCTCCCCACTTTCCCGGGTCGGATCGAGGCAAGCTGCGTCGCTTGCCGGCATGGTCCGGCCGATTGTTTGAAAAATTGTGAGGATCGCCCCACTTTGATCGGCAGCGATGCGCTCCTTTGCCACCCTCCTCGACCGGCTGGTCCTGACGCCCCAGCGCAATACCAAGCTGCAGCTTCTCGTTAACTATTTCCAAGCGACGCCCGATCCCGACCGCGGCTGGGCGCTCGCCGCGCTGACCGGCGAGCTCGACCTGCCGGGCGTGAAGCCCGCCATGCTGCGGGCGCTGGTGGCGGAGCGGGTCGACGAGGTCCTCTTCCAATATTCCTATGACTATGTCGGCGACCTCGCCGAGACCATCGCGCTGGTCTGGCCGCCGGCCGGCAAGCCCACGCCCGAAAGCGAGCCGCGGCTCGGCGAGGTCGTCGAGGCGCTCCGATCCGCCTCTCGCCTCGAGGGGCCGCGCCTGGTCGGGCGGCTTCTCGATTCGCTCGAGGCGACGGAGCGCTGGGCGCTGATCAAGCTCGTCACCGGCGCGCTCCGCATAGGCGTATCGGCGCGGCTCGCCAAGCAGGCGCTCGCCGATCTCGGCAAGCGCGAGGTCAACGAGATCGAGGAGGTCTGGCACGGGCTGGCGCCGCCCTATGGCGAGCTCTTCGCCTGGCTGGAGGGGCGCGGCGAGCGGCCATCGGCGAAGATCCGCGCGCCGTTCCGCCCGGTCATGCTGTCCCATGCGCTCGCCGATGACGAGCTCGCACAGATCACGCCGGACCTCTATGCGGCGGAATGGAAATGGGACGGCATCCGTGTCCAGGCGGTGCGCGAGGCGGGCGTCGCGCGGCTCTATTCGCGGACCGGCGACGACGTGTCGGGCGCCTTTCCCGATCTCGTCGATTCGCTCGATTTCGAGGGTGCCGTCGATGGCGAATTGCTGGTCGGCCGCAAGGGCGATGCCGGCTTCGACGTGGGCACCTTCGCCGAGCTGCAGCAGCGGCTGAACCGCAAGACCGTCACCGGCAGGCACATGGACGCCTATCCGGCCTTCATGCGTGTCTATGACGTGCTGGTCGATGGCACAGAGGACGTGCGTAGTCTCCCGTTCCGCGAGCGGCGCGCGCGGCTGGAGGCACTGGTGGCGCGCTCGCGCTCCGGCCGCATCGACGTCTCGCCGCTCCTCTCCTATGCCGACGGCGAGGCGTTGCGGCTCCTCCGGTCCGAGCCGCCCAATGCGGTGATCGAAGGGGTGATGCTGAAGCGCTGGGACTCGGTCTATGAGCCGGGCCGTCCGAAGGGACCATGGTTCAAATGGAAGCGCGACCCGCATACCGTCGACGCGGTCCTCATGTATGCCCAGCGCGGCCATGGCAAGCGCTCGTCCTTCTATTCGGACTATACCTTCGGCGTCTGGCGCGAGGGCGAGGAGGGGCAGGAGCTGGTCCCCGTCGGCAAGGCCTATTTCGGCTTCACCGACGAGGAGCTGGCGGAGATCGACCGGTTCGTCCGCAACAACACGGTCAACCGCTTCGGCCCGGTGCGCGAGGTGGTCCACGAGGCCGGCAAGGGCCTGGTGATGGAAGTCGCCTTCGAGGGATTGCAGCGCTCGACCCGCCACAAGTCCGGCGTCGCCATGCGCTTCCCCCGGATTGCGCGCCTGCGCTGGGACAAGCCACCCTCCGAGGCGGATGCGCTGGAGACGCTCGAAAAGCTGATCGGGGACTAGCGAAAGCCTTCGACCTTCACCATTTCATCACCCGTTTGTTGGCCGGCGCCCGGAATGTCGCCATATTGCCGGCCGCAAGGAGAGACCATGAGCAACGACACCGTCACCCGCTTCTTCGGCGGCTCGCCCGTCCGGATCGCGATCCAGCTCGTCGTCCTTTCCTTCTTCCTCGGCCTGGTGCTGAACGCCCTCGGCGTGTCGCCCTATGACATCGTCAACGGGCTGCGCGATCTCTTCCGCCGCATCTACGACATGGGCTTCGGTGCCATCGAGACGGTGGTCCGCTACATCCTGCTCGGCGCCGTGATCGTGATCCCGGTCTGGCTGGTGATCCGGGTCGCCCGCGCCGGCCGCCGGAGCGGCTAGAGAGCGGACCCGACGGCTTCCGCGATCGTCGCCAAGCCGCGCCGGTCGAGGAGCCGGACGAGCCCCTCGGCGATGTCCACGGGGAGACGCGGCCCCCGATAGATGAGCCCGGTATAGAGCTGCACGAGGTCGGCGCCCGCGGCGATCTTGGCGAAGGCCGTCTCGGCGGAATCGACGCCGCCCACCCCGATCAGGATCAGCTTCTGCCCGACCCGGCGGCGGACCGCGGCGAGCATCGCGGTCGAACGGGCAAAGAGCGGCCGGCCCGAAAGCCCGCCGGTCTCCCTGGCGTGGCGGGTGTCGCGGAGGCCGTCGCGGGCGCTCGTCGTGTTGGAGACGACCATCCCGTCGATCCCGGATGCGAGGGCCACGTCGCAGATGGCGGCGAGGGCATCGCCGTCGAGGTCCGGCGCGATCTTGAGGAGCACCGGCACGCGGCGCGGCGCCGCGTCGCGCGCGGCGCCGACGGCAGCGAGCAGGGTCGCGACCGCTCCCTTCTCCTGCAGGTCGCGCAGGCCAGGCGTATTCGGCGAGGAGACGTTGATGGTGAGGAAATCGGCGACGTCGGCAAAGGCGGCGACGCCCGCGGCATAGTCGGCAACGCGGTCGGCGCTGTCCTTGTTGGCCCCGATATTGACGCCGACGATGCCCGGTTGCCGCCGCGCCGCCAGCCGCCGGTGGACCGCGACGTGGCCCTCGTTGTTGAAGCCGAAGCGGTTGATCAGCGCCTCGTCGGCGGGGAGCCGGAAGAGGCGCGGCCGGGCATTGCCCGCCTGCGGCTTCGGCGTGACCCCGCCGACCTCGATGAAGCCGAAGCCAAGGCCGAGCAGCCCGTCGATGGCCTCGGCATTCTTGTCGAGCCCGGCGGCGAGGCCGACCGGTGTCGGGAAGTCGCGGCCGAGCAGGCGCTGGCGAAGCCGCGGCTCGTTCGGCACGGGCGCAGAGGGCACGCCATGGCCGAGGGCGCGGATGGCGAGGCGGTGCGCGACTTCCGGATCGAGCGCGAAGAGGAAAGGGCGCAGGAGCGCGTAGCGGCTCATGGCGCGAGCGGCGGGAAGACGTGCAGTCCGTCCGGTCCGAGGGGGAGGGGCTTCACCCAGAGCACCGCATCCATGGGGAGCCAGCCATAGAGATGCGGGAAGAGCGTGCCGCCGCGGGAGGCCTCGTGGCGGAGAGCCTCGCCGAGCGCCGTGCCGTCGATCGCCGCCAGCACCAGGTCGGCCTGGCCGGCGAAGTGCAGGCGCGCGGTCTCGGCCACCGTCTCGGCGGTGGAGAAGTGGATGTAGCCGTCGGCGACGTCGATGGGCATGCCGGTGAAAGTCCCGGTCCGGGCCGCCTCCCGCCACAATTCCGAGGGACAGATCTTGTAGATCGTCGCCATGAATCCCGCCCTTCCTGCGCGGCCGGACCCTATCGGCGGCAGGTGAAGCGGGCAAGCGGCGCCGATCCGTGCTATCAGTCGGCGGAGGAGGCGGTCGTTACCCCGGGAGGTATCATGTCCCGCATCGCGATTCTCGCCGCAATCGGCCTTGCCGCCTGGCCGGCCCTTGCCGCCGACGAGCCGGCCGGCCGCTATTCCGTTCTGCCGAGCTCCGACGGCTTCATCCGGGTCGACACGGCAACCGGCGCCGTCTCCCATTGCGGCAAGCGCGACGGTGCCTGGTATTGCGACGTGCTGATCGAGGATCGCGGCCTGATCGAGCGGCGGCTCGATGCGCTCGCCAACGAAGTGGCGGCCCTCGGCGGGCGGATCGATGCGCTGACCGCCCGCCTCGCCGCGCCGGCGGTCCCGCAGCCGCCACCCGCGGCGACGCCGGTCCCGGCGCCGGCGGCGGAAGCTCCCGCCACCTTTCCCGACGCGCTCATGCACAAGCTCTTCGTGCTCGTGCGGCAGTTGAAGTCGCCCGAGCTCGGCGGCTGAAGGTCGAGAGAGGTGCCGGTCAGGCCGGCCGGTGCTTGAATTTCTCGGTCGCCCGCACGAGCCCGTCGATGATGCCCGGCTCGCTCATGGCGTGGCCGGCGTCGGAGATGACGTTCAGCTCGGCCTCCGGCCACGCCTGATGCAGGTCCCAGGCGATCGCGACCGGCGTGCAGAGATCGTAGCGTCCATGCACGATGATGCCGGGGATGTTCCGCAACCGCCCGGCATCGGCGATGAGCTGGTCGTCGCGCTCGAGGAAGCCGCGGTTCTGGAAATAGTGGCACTCGATGCGGGCGAAGGCGATGGCGTAGTGCGGGTCGCCGAAGGCGGCGACGCGCGCCGGATCGGGGAGCAGCGAGAGTGCCGATCCCTCCCAGGTGCTCCATGCCTGCGCTGCGGCGAGCCGCAAAGCCTGGTCCGGGCCGGTGAGGCGCTTGTAGTAGGCGCCGATCAGGTCGCCGCGTTCGGCCTCCGGGATTGGCGCGAGATAGCCCTGCCAGGCCTCGGGCAGCAGCCACGAGGCGCCTTCCTGGTAGAACCAGAGGAGCTCCTTGCGGCGGAGCGTGAAGATGCCGCGGAGCACCAGCTCGCTCACCCGTTCCGGATGGGTCTCGCCATAGGCAAGCGCCAGCGTCGAGCCCCAGGAGCCGCCGAAGACCTGCCAGCGCTCGATGCCGAGATGCGTGCGGATGCGCTCGATGTCGGCGACGAGGTCCCAGGTCGTGTTGCCCTCGAGCTCGGCATGGGGCGTCGACTGGCCGCAGCCGCGCTGGTCGAAGACGACGATGCGGTAGGCGTCCGGATCGTGGAAGCGCGGCATGGTCGGATTGGAGCCGCCGCCCGGTCCGCCATGGAGGAGCACCGCCGGCTTGCCGTTCCGGTTGCCGTATTCCGCGACGTAGATCTCATGGATGGGCGAGACCTTCAGCCGATGCCGCGCATAGGGCTCGATGGCGGGGAAGAGGGAACGACGGTCCTGGTTCATGGCTGACCTTGCGAGCGATGTGGAACAGGTTCAGGCGCCGCCATCCTCGAGCACCGCGTCGCGCCGCGGGCGGCGGATGGCGTCGACGATGACCTGGCGCTCCTCGTCGGGCGCCGGCGTGACGAGGCTGATGCCTATCGTGGCGGCGAGGCCGGCGGCAAGTCCATAGATGCCCGCCGCGAGCGCCGGGACGGCCGCGCTGCCGAAGCCGACGACGAAGCCGCCGCCGTGCCGCGCGAGGGCGAAGTGGCCGATCACGGCGGCGAGGCCGGCGGCCATGCCGGCGAGCGCTCCGAGGCGCGTCGTCCGCCTCCACCAGATGCCGAGCACGATGGGCGGGAAGAGCGCGCCGGCGGCGAGCGCCGGGGTCGCCGCGGCGATGGCGAAGTTGATCTCGCCGCGATGGAGCGCGAACCAGCCGGCGAGGATGCCGATGACCACGTAGAGGAGGCGGCTGAGGATCAGCCGGCGGCCGGCGGTCGAGCGCCGGTTCAGCATGCGCCCGTAGAGATCGTGGCCGAGCGCGTTGCCGATGGTGGCGAGGAGGAGCGCGGCGGCGGCAAGGCTCGCCGCGATCGCGCCGGCGGCGATGAGGGCGGTGAGCACATAGGGCAGGCCCATGATGCCCGCAAAGCCGAGATTGACCGCATCCGGATCCACGGCGAGGGCGGCCGATCCGACGACGCCGCCGGCGCCGATGACCGGCGTGCAGGCGGCGGCAACCGCGTCCGGACTCGTCGCCTCGACGCCGCAGAGCTTCACCAGCCCGTGGCGGCCGAAGTCGAAGATCCAGTCGGGCAGGTCGCCGAGCGAGGAGCCGACGACGTCGCGCAATATTGCGAGGCGGACATAGGCGGCGATGGCCGGCGCGGTGAGGAGGGCGGCGAGCGAGAAGAAGAGCGCCCAGCCGGCGGTCCGGCGGGCGCCATCGGCGCTCCGTGCGCTGCCCACGCGGGTGAGCACATGGGGAAGGACGGCGATGCCCGCGGCGAGCGTCATCACGATCGCCGGCAGCCACGTCCACCCGCCGGGCGGCTGCGGGAATACATGGCCCGCGAGCACGTTCAGCGTTCCCTCGAACGAATCCGCATCCTGCAGGATGTAGCCGTAGGTGAGCTGGGGGAAGGGAAAGTCGCCGTTCTCGATCGCCGCCAGCGAGGGCGGCACGAGCAGCGCGAGGAGGAAGATGACGCCCTCGGCGCCGGCGACCAGCGTGACCGCCCGGAGGCCGCCGAGAAGGCTGGAGAAGAGCGTGACCGCGACGGCGACCGTCACGGCGATCTCCGGCCGGATGCCGAAGGTGAGCGAGCCGACCCAGCCGGCCGCGGCGAGCGCGGCGGCGAGCGCGGGAAACGCCACCGCGAGCAGGACGACGAGACCGGCCACGCGCACCAGCCGCCCGCCATAGCGGATCGCCAGGAAATCGGCGGCGGTGATCGCGCCCGATTTGCGGAAATAGGGGGCGACGATGACGGCAAGGAGGGCGAGGCCGATGGCCGTGCCGAGCGCGACCGCGGCGCCGGCGGCGGGATCGGCGAGGAAGATCGCCGCCGGCCCGAGGAGGCCGGTGAGGCCGGCAATGGCCGCCGCGGTGACGAAGCCGTTGAAGACCGGCGGCACGTGGCGGCCGGCGACGAGGAAGTCCGCCTCCGACAGCGTGCGCCCGGCAATGCCGATGACCGCGAAGGAGGCGAGCGGCACGCCGATGACGAGGAACGCCACCAGGCGGTCGACGATGCCGAGTTCGGCGATCACCGCGACCACGGTCGCGAAAAGCGCAAAGGCGCCCGCATAGACGGCGTAGGACTGGCCGAGGATCCGCCCGTCGTCGCGCCGGCCGGCAAGCATCGCTCAGTCCTCGCCCATGTGATGCTGCCGGTCGAGATCGGCCTGGCGCCGGGCGAACCAGAAGACGATGGCGACGAGGAGGATCGGCACGACCGCGGCGGCAAGCGCATAGTCGAAGGGAAGCGCGAGAAGCGTTTCCCCGCCGGTGACGCGGGCGAGGACGAAGAGGAGGAACGCGGCCAGCGCGGCGCCGCCGAGCGCGGCGACCGCGAGGCCCCGCGTGCTCCGCCACCATGCTTCCTGATCCGCGTCGCTCATGCCCGTTCCCGATCCGTCGATTCGCCAAGGCTGCAGCATGGCATGGTGGCGAGGCCCCGCCCATGTGGGGCAATCGCCGCGGCTCGTTGCCATGGAGGCCAATCGGGTCTAGGGAGGAAATGGACCGGCGTGCGGCTCAACCGGGATGCCGGCGAGACATCAGGAGACGGGCGATGCTCAAGGAATTCAAGGAATTTGCCCTCAGGGGCAATCTGGTCGATCTCGCGATCGGCTTCATCATCGGCGCCGCGTTCAGCGGGCTGGTGCAGTCGGTGGTGAACGATCTCATCATGCCGATCATCGGGTGGATCACCGGCGGCATCGATTTCTCCAATCTCTATGTCCAGCTCGCCGGCGAGCCGCAGCCGACGCTGGATGCAGCCCGCAAGGCCGGCGCCACGCTTGCCTACGGCAATTTCATCACGCTCCTGATCAACTTCCTGATCGTTGCCTGGGTCCTCTTCCTGGTCGTCAAGGCGATGAACCGCATGAAGAAGCCCGCGCCGCCGCCGGCTCCCACTGCCCCGCCGCGCGAGCAGGTGCTGCTCGAGGAAATCCGCGACCTGCTGGCCAAGCGAGCCTGAGCGGCTTCGCATCAGCATCGGTGAAGTGAACGGTCAGCGGAAATCATGAGTGTTCCGGCGGCACTCGCGTAAGCTCGCCGCCGGAACAGGAAAGCAGGCTCCGTTGACCGATTCCGCCCTACTCGCCACGCTCCGCTCGGAGGCGCGGGACGCGCCCGAGAGCGGCATCGTCGAGGTCTTCAACTACGGCCGCGGCCGCCCCGGCCTGATCCCGCTCTGGGTCGGCGAGGGCGACCTGCCGACGCCCGGCTTCATCAGCGAGGCCGCCAACCGTTCGCTGGCCGACGGCGAGACCTTCTACACCTATCAGCGCGGCGTGCCGGAACTGCGCGAAGCGCTCGCCCGCTACCACATGCGCACCTTCGGCCGCGCCTTCTCGCCGGATCGCTTCTTCGCCACCATCGGCGGCATGGGCGCGATCCAGATCGCAGTGCGCATGGCAGCGGGGGCCGGCGACGAGGTGATCGTGCCCACCCCCGCCTGGCCCAACCTCGCGGCCTCGGTCGGCGTCGGCGGGGCGAGGCCGCGCGAGGTCGCCATGCGCTTCGGCAATGCCGGCTGGACGCTCGATCTCGACGAGCTCTTCGCCGCCGCCGGGCCGCGCACCAAGGCCCTTTTCCTCAATTCGCCGTGCAACCCGACCGGCTGGACCGCGACCCGCGAGGAGCTCCAGGCGATCCTCGCCTTCGCCCGGAAGCGGGGCCTGTGGATCATCGCCGACGAGGTCTATCACCGCTTCTCGTATGGCGCGCCCCGCTCGCCGTCCTTCTACGACGTGGCCGAGGACGACGACCGCATCTTCTACGTCAATACCTTCTCGAAGAACTGGGCGATGACCGGCTGGCGCATCGGCTGGCTGTCCTCGCCGCCGGCGCTCGGCCAGGTGATCGAGAACCTCGTGCAATATTCGAGCTCCGGCGTCGCCGCCTTCATGCAGCGGGCCGCGACCGTGGCGCTGGACGAGGGCGAGGCGTTCATCGCCGAGCAGCTTGCCCGGGCGCGCGCCGGCCGCGACATCGTCTGCCGCGGGCTCGGCGCCACGGGCCGCGTGCGCTTCAGCGAACCGGCGGGGGCGTTCTATCTCTTCTTCGCGGTGGACGGCGAGCCGGATACGCGGAAGCTCGCCCTCCGGCTGGTCGACGAGGCCAATGTCGGCCTCGCGCCGGGCGCATCCTTCGGGGAAGCGGGCAAGGGGTTCCTCCGCCTTTGCTACCTGCGCTCGCCCGACCAGGTCGAGGAGGCGACGGCGCGGCTGGCCCGCTGGCTGGGCCGCTAGCCGCCCGCCGGCGAGAAGATCACCGTGCTGGCGCCAGGCATCGCGATGCGCGGGATTTCCGCATCCGGCACGTGCAGCGGCAGGCCGAGACGGTTCCACACCTTGGTCAGCGCCGTGGCGAGCTGGGCGACGAGCTGGTCGTCGTGGAACGGTGTCGGCGTGATCCGGAGGCGCTCGCTGCCGCGCGGCACGGTCGGGTAGTTGATCGGCTGGATGTAGATGTCGTGCTCGGCGAGCAGCATGTCGCTCGCCTGCTTGCAGAGATCGGCATTGCCGACGAAGACCGGCACGATATGGGTGTCGCTCTTCATCACCGGCAGGCCGGCGGCGGTCAGCGCACGCTTGGTCGCGGCGACCGCGCGCTGCTGGCCTTCGCGCTCGGCGGACGAGGCCTTCAGGTGCCGGATCGCGGCAACCGCGGCCGCGGCGACGGCCGGCGGCAGCGCCGTGGTGAAGATGAAGCCGGGCGCATAGGAGCGGATCGTGTCGACCACGACCTGCGAGGCGGTGACGTAGCCGCCGAGCGTGCCGAAGGCCTTGGCGAGCGTCCCCTCGATCACGTCGATGCGGTCCATGACGCCGTCGCGCTCGGCAATGCCGCCGCCGCGCGGGCCGTACATGCCGACCGCGTGGACCTCGTCGAGATAGGTCATCGCGCCATACTGCGCGGCGAGGTCGGCGATCCTGCCGATCGGCGCCACGTCGCCGTCCATGGAATAGACCGACTCGAAGGCAATCAGCTTGGGACGCACGCGGGAGAGCGACTTCAGGATCGTCTCCAGGTGGTCGAGGTCGTTGTGGCGGAAAATGACCTTCTGTGCCCCCGAGCGCCGCACGCCTTCGATCATCGAGGCGTGGTTCAGCTCATCGGAAAGGATGACGCAGTCGGGCAGCATGCGGGCAATGGTCGAGATCGCCGCCTCGTTGGAGACGAAGCCCGAAGTGAAGACGAGCGCCGCCTCCTTGCCGTGCAGGTCGGCAAGCTCGCTCTCAAGCTGGACGAGGGGATGATTGGTGCCCGAAATGTTGCGCGTGCCGCCGGCGCCGACGCCGACGCGCTGCGCCGTCTCGGTCATCGCGGCGATGATGTCGGGGTGCTGGCCCATGCCGAGATAGTCGTTGGAGCACCAGACGGTGATCTCGCGCTCGCTCGCCTGGGTGCGCAGGAGCGCCTTCGGGAAGCGTCCGGCGATCCGCTCCAGATTGGCAAAGACCCGATAGCGCCGCTCCGCGTGAAGGGCTGCGATCGCCTGGGCGAAGATCGACTGATAGTCCATTGATGGCTCTGGCTGATTAGAACGGCTGCAAGTTAAAGGGACGGCCCCCTCAAGTCCACCGCCAGATTGCCGCGTGGCCGATGACGGCGCGTTGATATGGATCAACCGGCAAAGCGCCGATTGCCGCCATTCCCGAAATACCGGAAGGGCCGCGCGCCCGATTCTCGCCGGAGGGCGTTGAAAATGCGTTGCCTGCCTGCACGGGGAGGGCGGCCTTCACCCGGTATAGGAGACGCCCCGGTACTTCATGCCGACCTGCACCACGCCGACGATGACCCGCGACAGGATTTCCATGTCGACCGGCATGCGCGGCCGCCAGACGTCGAGGAGCAGCGCGATTCGCGGCTCGTCGGCATTGTTCAGCACTTCGTGCGGGAAGGTGTCGTCCCAGAGCAGGATATCGCCGTCGCTGATCCGGTATTCCTTGTGGTCGATCATCATGATCGTTGCCGGCTTGCCGTTCGGCTCCTTGGGGATGCGGAGGCCGAGGTGGAAGCGCATGATCCCGCGGAACGGGCCGCGATGCTCGGGGATGTGCTTGCGCGGCGCGAGGAACGAGATCGTCGCCGACTTCACCTCCGGGCATTCGTCGAGGAGTTTCGCCAGCGTCGGCATCTTGGCGATGTTCTCGGGCACCCCGACGCCATAGGCCTTGAGGATGAACATGCGCCAGTCGAGGCCGTCATTGGCCGAGATGTCGGCCTGCTCGGGCATGAGGTCGTGGAAGCGCGGCATCTTCTCGAGGCGCACCTGGATCGCCTCGTCGCGGATCTTCTGCCAGTTCTGCTGGAACTTGGCCGAGTTGGGGAAGTCGCGCGCCGCGTCGAGGATCGGCGGCGTATCGATGCGCCGGTCGTAGATCTTGCGCACTACCTCGGATGCTCGCTCGTAGAATGCGCTCATGGACGTTCCCACCTTCCCCGCCGCGGGCAGCAATCGCTTCCGCTTTCGATTCGATTCCAACACCAAACCGCTCCCGACCGCAAGAATCGCCGGGTTCCCTGGAGCGGTTCGAGAGTGGCCGGAGCGGTCGCCGGCCATTGGCGGGAGACGCGCCGCAGCATAACATCGCCGCCATGATCCGCCCCGTGCGCACCTTCCTCCTCGCCCTCGCCCTGGTCTCCACGGCCGGTCCGGCACTCGCCGCCGCCTGCGGCAGCAGCGCCGCCGGCTTTGCCGGCTGGCTGGAGGATTTCAAGCGGCAGGCGATCGCATCCGGCATCTCGCCGGGCGTGGTCGCCAGCGCCTTTGCCGGCGTCACCTATGACAGCAAGGTCATCTACCTCGACCGCCACCAGGGCCACTTCAACCTGAGCTTCGAGCAGTTCGTGGCCAAGCGCGCGCCGCCCTCGACCATCGCCCTCGGGCGCTCGAAGCTGCAGAAGAACGCCGCACTCTTCGCCGGCATCGAGAAGCGCTATGGCGTGCCCGGCCCGATCCTCGTCGCCATATGGGGGCTGGAGACCGGCTTCGGCCCCAATCGCGGCAACATGCCGGTGATCCGTTCGCTCTCGACGCTCGCCTATGATTGCCGCCGGGCGGCCTATTTCCGCAACGAGCTGATGTCGGCCCTGAAGATCATCCAGCGCGGTGACCTGTCGCCGTCGCAGATGAAGGGCGCCTGGGCCGGCGAGCTCGGCCAGACCCAGTTCCTCGCTTCCTCCTACCTGAAATTCGCCGTCGACTATGACGGCAACGGCCATCGCGACCTGATCAATTCGAGCGCCGATGCGCTCGCATCCACCGCGAACTACCTGAAGGGCTATGGCTGGCAGCGCGGCGGCCCGTGGACCGAGGGCAGCCACAATTACGAGGTGCTCCGGCAGTGGAACAAGGCGGGCGTCTATGTGAAGACGATCGCCTATTTCGCCTCGAAGATTTCCGGCTGACGAAGAAGCCGGGCAGGGAGACAGAACGATGATCGTGGTGACCGGCGGCAGCGGCAAGCTCGGCCGCGTTGTGGTGAAGCACCTCATGGACAAGGGCTACGAGGTGACCTCCGTCGACCTCGCCCCGCCGCCCGGCCAGCACAATCCGCCGCGTCCCGGCGACGTGCGCTTCGCGCGCGCCGACGTGACCGACTTCGGCGAGGCCATGGCCGCCTTCTCGATGATCGACGAACGGGTGGAGAAGGTGACCGGCATCGTCCATCTCGCGGCGATCGCGGCGCCCGGCCTCGCCGCCAACCACGTCACCTTCGCGACCAACACGATTTCGACCTACAACGTCTTCGAGGCGGCGCGTCAGCTCGGCATCCGCAACGTGGTCTGGGCCTCGAGCGAGACCGTCTATGGCGTGCCCTATCCGAAGGGGCCGGCCTACCTCCCGGTCGACGAGGACATCCAGCGGCCGGAGACCGCCTATTCGCTGTCGAAGATGCTCGGCGAGGAGATGGCCAAGCAGTTCGCCCGCTGGGAGCCGAAGATGAAGATCGTGGGCTTGCGCTTCTCCAACGTCCAGGAGCCGCACGACTACGCCCGCTTCCCCGAATTCGACCGCGATCCGAAGTCGCGCCACTTCAACCTGTGGACCTATATCGACGCCCGCGACGGTGCCGAGGCGGTGCGACTGGCGCTCGAATCGAAGCTGAAGGGCGCCCATGTCTTCGGCATCGCCAATGCCGATTCGGTGATGAGCCGCACGAATGACGAGATCGTCGACAAGGTCTTCCCGAAGACGAAGCGCAAGCGCCCGCTGAAGGAGAACGAATCGCTGATCTCGATCGAGCGGGCGCGGAAGGAGCTCGGCTACCGGCCGAAGCACGCGTGGCGGAAGCAGGTCGAAGCGTTGAAGGGCAAGGCGGAGCGAGGATGACGAAGATCGCGAAAGACGACGTCCTCATCGCCATCGACGTGCAGAACGACTTCATCCCCGGTGGCGCGCTCGCCGTTGCCGGCGGGGATGCCGTGGTGCCGCTGATCAACGACCTGTCGCGGCGCTTCGAGCACTATGTCGTGACGCAGGATTGGCATTCGCCGCGGCACAAGTCCTTCGCCTCCGCTCACAAGGGCAAGGAGCCCTTCGAGACCGCCACGCTGCATTATGGCGAGCAGACGCTGTGGCCGGATCATTGCGTGGCGGGCACGAAGGGTGCCGAATTCCATCCCGACCTCGACCTCGACGAGGCCGAGCTGATCCTCCGCAAGGGCTTCCGGCCGGAGATCGATTCCTACTCGGCCTTCTACGAGAACGACCGCGCGACGCCGACCGGCCTCGGCGGCTACCTGAAGGAGCGCCGGCTGAAGCGCCTCTTCCTCGCCGGCCTCGCCACCGACTATTGCGTCGCCTATTCCGCCCTCGATGCGGTCAAGCTCGGCTTCGCCGTGACGGTCATCATCGATGCCACCCGCGGCATCGACCTGGCCGGCTCGATGGAACGGATGATCGCCGAGATGAAGGCGGCGGGCGTGATCCTCGCCGACGCGGCGACGCTGGGCTAGCTGGTGCGCCCGCTCCGCGAATACAGGCTCGCGGATTGGCGTCGCCTCCGGCCCCTCACACATTTCCTGAAGACGCGGCGTTACCGGCGGATCACCGAGGAACATCTGCGGCGTCCGGCCCGCGCCGGCGACCTGGACGTCATTCGCGCCAGCATGCGGGATCGGCAGGCGCTGGTGGCGATTGCCTTCAACGATCCCGAGGTGATCGGCTGGCAGGTACGGCTCCTGCGCCGGCACCTTCCCGGTGTTCTCTACCTGGTCGCGGACAATTCTACCCACGATGTTGCTGCAGGGGAGATCCGGTCCGTTTGCGAGAGGCATGGCGCGGGCTGGCTGCGCCTGCCGCGCGTCGCGTGGGAGCGCGGCGTCACCAGCCGGTCGCATGGGCTGGCCCTCAATTGGGTCTGGCGCAACCTGATAAGGCCGGCCGGGCCGGCATCGTTCGGGTTCATCGACCACGACCTGTTTCCGATTGCCCCCGACGATCCCTTCCGCTGGCTTGATCGGCAGGATTTCTATGGCCACGTCCGTTCGGCCGGCACGCGCTGGTTTCTTTGGGCCGGCTTCTGCTTTTTCCGGTTCGATCACGTGCGCGGCCTGCCGCTCGATTTCGGCCAGGACTGGTTCAACGGTCTCGATACCGGTGGCGCCAACTGGAACGTCCTCTATAGCGCGGCGAGGCGGGCTGGCCTTTGCGAGGAACCTCTTCGGGAGCTTGCGCTTGATGTCGCCGGGAAGACGGAGCACATCCAGCAGTTCGGCCAGTGGCTTCACCTCGGCGATATGTCCGGCGGCGATCGGCCCGGGGCGGCCGGGATTCGCGCGCGGAAGAGGGCCGCGGTCGCCCGCCTGATCGCTCCCTGCCTTGCCGGGGCGGAGGAGGATTCCGGCAGCCCTCAGTAGAGGGTGCCGGACTGCAGCTCGCCGTTGCTGGCGATCAGCGAGTCGATGGCGCCGTCGGTGATCACCACCTCGGTATTCTCCAGTCCGCGCTGCAGCACTAGGTCGTAGAGCACCGCCGCGTTCTTCGGGTCGAGGCGCACGCAGCCATGCGAGACCGGCTTGCCGAGGGCCTTGACCGACTGACTGCCATGGATGGCATGGCCCTGCGGCGTGAAGAAGATCGAATAGGGCATGGGCGCGTCGTCCCATTCCTTCGAATAGTGATCGAGCTCGGTGCGGAACGGGCGGTAGGCGCCGGTCGGCGTGTCGTAGCCGGATTTCCCGGTCGATACCTTCCAGCGATAGGCATCGACCCCGTCGACCTGAACGGTCATCAGCTGCGCCCGCTCGTCGACATGGATGAGGATGCCGGCCATGGCCGGCGCGGCGAGGCCGGAAAGGACAAGAGCCGACCCGGCGGTGATCAGCGAAAGCCATGAGGAACGCATTGTCTTCACCCTGGTCTGTTCTGCCGAAGACAAGGCGCGACGCGCGGCCTTTGTTCCAGTTGCGCGGCACGCCAAAATCCAACTTATTGAAATAAAAAGACAAATCGTTGCATGCCACGTCCGCACGGCCGGAATGCGTCATGTATGCCCGCAGAAGTAGTATATGACTGGACTGATATCATATGGTTGTGTCAAAAAGGACGCCGGGTGTTGGCTGGGAAGACGAGAGTGGCATGGAGTTCCGGATAGGCCCGGTTCGCGTGAGGTCGCGAAAGGGATATCGGCTGAAGCGCTGGTGGACAGCCAACGTCGAGCCTTTCTTGCCCGAGCGGGTGAAGAACCGTCTCTTCGTGCGCCGCAAGGCGCGGAGGACGCGCACTCGCCTGCGCGTGCCGATAGCCGCGGCGCCGGGTGGCGGCCGCCTGCGCATCGCGCTCCGCGTCTCCGGCGGGCTCGGCGACTTCATCGTCATTGCGCGCTTCATCCGCGACCTCGCGGCGGCGTGCGAGGAATTCGAGTTCGACGTCTTCGCGACCAATCCGAAGGTCGCCGCTTTCGCCTTCTCCCTGGTCTCCGGTTACGGCGCGACATTCGAGGAGTTTCTCTTCCGGAGAAGCCTCGGCGGCTACGATCTCGCGCTCATCGCCAACCAGACGGTCCTGTTCGACGATGCGAGCGCAAGATGGGACAGGATCGCCAGCTACCCGCTTCTGGCGCGAGCCCTGCACAGGATGGAGCGGGTCCGCGCCGATGGCCTCGAAATCTTCGTCGAACGCCACCCCTATTTCGATGGCTTCATGGCGCGCCGCGCCGTCTACATGAACGAGAGCCGCCGGACCTTTCTGCACCACATGGCCGGCCTCGAATACAAGGGAGACAGGCTCGTCGTTCCGGCAGTCATTCCGAAGGAGTTCCCGGTTCGCGGTCCCTTCGTGACCGTCCACAACGGCTTCGACACGAGCGTGAAGATCCACGGCGGGAGCGGCAGGCACACCAAGTGCTGGCCGCATTTCACCGAACTGGTGGCGCTCCTCAAGGAGGAGTTCCCTGCGCTTCCGATCGTTCAGCTTGGAAGCACCACCAGCGAGCCGATTCCGGGCGTCGGCGTCGATCTCATCGACAAGACGAGCTTCCCGGAAGTCGCGGCGATCCTCGCCGCGTCCGCGTTCCATTTCGACAACGAAAGCGGCCTCGTCCACCTGGCGGCGGCGCAGGGCACGATGAGCGCGGTCATGTTCGGGCCGACCCCCGTCGATTTCTTCAGCTATCCCGGCAACGTCAATGTCGCGCCCGAATTCTGCGGCGGCTGCTGGTGGACGGTCCCGGACTGGATGGACGCCTGCCCGCGCGGCTTCGACAACCCGCTTTGCCTGCGCTCCACCAGCGCGCTGCGCGTGATGAACCTCGTGCGGCTGCATCTCGCCGGACGGCTGAAGGCGCCAGCCGCGGTCGGCTCCCTGCCGGTTGCCGGTCTGATGGAAGGGGCCGCGAGCCATGAAGCCCAGTCTCGGTAGTCACGACGACGCGCCGACCGGGGGAAATGGGCCTCGATGATCGTCTATGCGCTCGGCCTCCACGGCAGCGCGTCCACGTGGCTCTACAACGTCATTCGTTCCGTCCTTGACCGCGGCCTCGGCGGCGCCGAGGGCGTTGCCAGCCCCAACTGGGCGGCGGCGGAGACCCGCCTGACACGGCGGGCGCGGAACTATGTCGTGAAGGGCCACATCATCGAGCCGCCGACGCTCTGGCTCGCGGCAGCGGCCGGCGTGCGCTTCGTCTATTCCGTTCGCGATCCCCGCGACGCGGCCTTCTCGCTCATGTCGCGGCTGGGCGGCTCCGAAGCATCCTGCGCCGTCGAGATAGTGCGCTCAATCGCCTCGCTCGGCACGGCGGCGGCGGCCTGTCCGGGATTGGCTTTCGCCTATGAGACGCGTTTCTTTGAATCCGCCGAAGCAATCCATCGGATCGCCCGCTTCCTCGACGTGGACTTCCGCGAGGAGGAAGCCGCGGGCATCTTCGACAAGTACCGGCCGGAAGCCGTTCGTCGGTTCGTGGCGACGATGGACAGCATCGAGCCGCACCGGCGCATTCTCGACGAGGCGGGACGCGTCGTCGGCGACCACGTCACCATGTTCAACCATCGTCATATCGGGACCGGCGAATCCGGACGGTGGCGCGAATTCCGCGAACCGTTCCGTGCGGCCATCGACGCGGCGTTCAGCGGCGTCGGCGATGCCACGGTGCTCCGTCCCGGCATGACGCTGCGCTTCGGCGAATTGCTCTTCTCGCCGTTGGAACTGCCCGATCCCGATCCCTACGAGCCGCGCCGCAACGGGCCGGGCATCCAGTTGCTCCGCCATTGCTTCCTCCCGACGGGAATCTGGCGGATACGGCTGGCAGGCGCCCTGCCGCTGGCGCCGAAGAAAGCCGCCCTCATGGTGACCCAAAGCGGCCGCACGATTTTCGAGGCGCCCTATCGGCAGGATGCGACGGGAATGGGCGCGGTGGAGTTCGTCCATGAGCAGCGCAACCACGAGCACCCGCTCGCGGCTTTCGTCACCGACTACGATGTCGGCAACCAGTCGCCCATACGCGCCGGCGCCTTCGAAATGACCGCGGTCTGCGAGCGTCCGCCCGGTTGACCATGCCGGTCACGGTCATCACGCGCGAGGCCGATGGTCTCGACCTTGAAGCGACACAGCGCGCCGAGCGCGGCTCGCTGCTGCAGGCGATGCCGCAGCGAGGGCTCCATGTTCTGCACGACGTTCTCTGCTTCCCACGGCGCTATGGTCTCTGGTCGTCGAGCGGCGACCTCATTCGCGAATCTCTCTTCGTGCGCAGGAACGGCGCACATACGTGGCCCGACTTTCCCGCCCGCGTGGCGACCGACTCGGTGAGACGTCAGCACGCGGATCCCGTGGTGTGGATGGGCATCGTGCAGCGCCACTTCGGGCACCTGGTCACCGAATCGATAGCCCGCCTCTGGGCTTGGGCGGAAGCCGCCGTCGGACCCGAGGTCCGGTTCCTGGTCTCGGCCGAGCCCGGGACGCTCGATGCCCCGGGTTCGGTTGCCGCCGTTCTCTTCGCGGGCGCGGGTTTGGGCGAGCGGCTGCTAATGCCGACCGAGCCGACCCGCTTCACCTCGGTTATTCTCCCCATGCAGTCCTTCTCCCTGCAGGGGCCGTGCTATCCCAACCACGTCGCTGTGCCCCGCCGGATTGCCTCGGCAATCCTCGCGAAGGAGCATTCGCCTTCGCGTGAGGTTCCCGTCTATCTCTCGCGTTCCGGCGGAACCTTCCAGCGCCCCGCGGTGAACGAGACGGAGCTGGAAGATCACCTGAGGCAGGCCGGCGTGCGCATCGTGCATCCCGAGCAGCTTTCGTTCGGCGAACAGGTGGCGCTTTGGAATTCGCATGACACCGTGGTTGGGATGCTCGGCAGCGCCTTTCACGCCATGGTCTTCTCGCTTCGCGGCCGGGAGCAGAGGACGATCGTGCTCTGCGAGGAGATTCCGTCCCACTACGCGGCCATCGACCTCATGACCGGTGTCGATGCGACCTATCTGCGCTGCGTCGATGGCGGCGACTGGGAGGACAGGACGGCCCCGCGCAGGATCGACATGGACTTCGCGCGACGGTCGCTGGCCCAACTGGGCATCCTGTCGGCCTGACGACCTTGCGATGGGGGGAAAGAGCTGGTGCTGCCGGACAGGATTGAACTGTCGACCTCTCCCTTACCAAGGGAGTGCTCTACCACTGAGCTACGGCAGCCGTTGCGGGCGCTTTACTGCCATAGTGGTCGGGCCTGTTCAAGCGGCCGGCAGAAATGCCTATATAACTGTCATGAAGCCCATAAATCTGCTCGTTCTCGTCATTTCGCTCCTCGCTGTCGCATTGGTCATCTGGTGGGACTGGCAGGTTTTCTCCGAGATCGGCATGGAAATGCCCACCTCCGGCTGGGTGGCACTGATCCTCGGCGTGGTCTTTTCGATCATCGTCGGCTGCGGGCTGATGTTCCTCGTCTTCTATTCCAGCCGCCGGGGCTACGACGAAGGCCCCGAGCGGGATGATTCGCCTTCCCGGGACCCGAACGAGTGACCGACCGGCTGCCGCCTTCGCCGAAGGACGCCGCCCGCGAGCGGCGCGAAAAGCGGCTGGCGGAGGCGCTTCGCGCGAACCTCAGGCGGCGCAAGGCCGCCGACCGGCCGGCCGAGCCCTTGGCGAGCCCTGCCGCGGACGCAGAGGAGCCGCCCTCCGGCCGTCCTTGAGTCGGCCGCATTCCTGGTCTAGACGGGCCGGCATGGCGCACCTTCCGGTTGCGCCGTCTCAAGGGGCGATAATCTCATGGACAAGATCCGCGTCGTCGGCGGTGCCGAGCTCAACGGCACGATTCCCATTTCCGGCGCCAAGAACGCCGCCCTGCCGCTGATGATCGCGAGCCTGCTGACCGAGGAAACGCTGACCCTCGACAATGTCCCGCGCCTCGCCGACGTCGCGCTCCTCAAGCGCATCCTCTCCAACCACGGCGTCGACCAGTCGGTCGACGGCAAGCGCCTCGGCCAGAACGGCCTCGCCGGCGAGACCCTCCACCTCACCGCCGGCAACATCGTCGACACCACCGCCCCCTATGAGCTCGTCTCCAAGATGCGGGCGAGCTTCTGGGTGATCGGTCCGCTGCTTGCCCGCATGCGCGAGGCCAAGGTCTCGCTGCCCGGCGGCTGCGCCATCGGCACGCGCCCGGTCGATTTCTTCATCCAGGCGCTCCGCGATCTCGGTGCCGACATCGACATCGACGCCGGCTATGTCGTCGCCCGCGCCCCGAAGGGCCTGATCGGCAACCGCGTCGTCTTCCCGAAGGTCACCGTCGGTGCCACCCACGTCACGCTCATGGCGGCGGCGCTCGCCAGGGGCGAGACCGTCATCGAGAACGCCGCCCGCGAGCCCGAGATCGTCGACCTTGCCGCCTGCCTCGTGAAGATGGGCGCGCGCATTTCCGGCGCCGGCACCTCCACGATCCATGTCGACGGCGTCGAGCGCCTCTCGGGTGCCCGCCATGCGGTCGTCGCCGACCGCATCGAGGCCGGTACCTATGCCATGGCCGTGGCCATGACCGGCGGCGACGTGCTGCTCGAAGGCGCGACGGAGGACATCCTCGGCACGCCGATCCGGGTGCTCACCGACGTCGGGGCCGAGATCACGCCGACCAATGCCGGCATCCGCATCCGCCGGAACGGCGCCGGCATCTCGGCCGTCGACGTCACCACCGAGCCGTTCCCGGGCTTCCCGACCGACCTGCAGGCCCAGCTCATGGCTCTCGTCAGCAAGGCGCGCGGCACCTCGCACATCCGCGAGACCATCTTCGAGAACCGCTTCATGCACGTGCAGGAGCTTGCCCGCCTCGGCGCCGACATCCATCTCGACGGGCAGGTCGCCACCATCACCGGCGTCGACAAGCTGAAGGGCGCCCAGGTCATGGCGACGGATCTCCGCGCCTCGGTCTCGCTCGTCATTGCCGGCCTCGCCGCCGAGGGCGAGACCTTCATCAACCGCGTCTACCATCTCGACCGCGGCTTCGAGCGCATCGAGGACAAGCTCGGCGCCTGCGGGGCCACCATCGAGCGCATCGCCGGCTGACGGGGGAAGCCGGAAGCCCGGCCGGGCGTCTGAGCGCCGGCCGGCTCTGTTGTATTGTCCGGCCTTCCGCACTACCTCTGGCCCCGAAAAGGCGGGAGGCACCCGCCGGAGCCGCGACGATGATCGAACCCGACCGCCTCAAGCTTCTGGCCATGGACGACGAGGATCTCGCCGTCATCTCGGCGCATGTCCAGGATGCGGTCCTCAAGGTCGCCGACCTCGTCAACCTGCCGAAGGAGCGCCGCTTCGCCCTCGGCATGAACCGCTTCATCTGGGAGAAGGCCGAGGGGCAGCGGAAGGGCTTCGAGCGCCGGCGCGCCGCGTTGACCTTCGACCGCGTCCTGTCGGTCCAGACGAGCCGCATCCGCCGCGACCGGCCCGAGGCGGTGCTCGAACTCCTCGCCATCGCCTTCGAGCCGGAGGGCGAGGCGCCCGCCGGCAATGTCACGCTTCACTTTGCCGGCGGTGGTGCCATCCGCCTCGCGGTCGAGTGCATCGAGGCCCGCCTTGCCGATCTCGGCACCGCCTGGGCGACGCGGCTCAGGCCGAGCCACGACGTCGCCGCCGACGGGGCCGGCGCCTGACGCGCATCATCTGAATATCCGAGGGAGGGCATCGTGGCCGTCAGGCTCGATCAGGACGACAGCGATTTCGACGCGCGTTTCGCGGCGCTTCTCGCCGCCAAGCGCGAGGTCTCCGAGGATGTCGAGGCGGTCGCGCGCCGGATCGTCGAGGACGTGCGCCGGAACGGCGATGCGGCACTCATCGATCATACCGCCCGCCTCGACGGCGTCGACCTGAACCCCGCCACCATCGCCGTCTCGCACGAGGAATTCGCCGCCGCCGAGCAGGCGGTCGCCCCCGAGGCGCTCGCCGCGCTCCTCCTCGCCCGCGACCGCATCGAGGCCTATCACGCCCGCCAGATGCCGCGCGACGACCGCTACACCGATCCGCTCGGCGTCGAGCTCGGCTCGCGCTGGACGGCGATCGAGGCGGTCGGCCTCTACGTCCCCGGCGGTACCGCCGCCTATCCGAGCTCGGTCCTGATGAACGCGGTGCCGGCCAAGGTCGCCGGCGTCGAGCGCATCGTCATGGTCTCGCCGACGCAGGGCGGCGCCATCAACCCGCTGGTGCTCGTCGCCGCGCGCGTCGCCGGCGTCGACGAGGTCTATCGCGTCGGCGGCGCCCAGGCGATCGCCGCGCTCGCCTACGGCACCGCGACCATCGCGCCCGTCGCCAAGATCATGGGGCCGGGCAATGCCTATGTCGCGGCCGCCAAGCGCCTGGTCTTCGGCACCGTCGGCATCGACATGATCGCCGGCCCCTCCGAGGTTCTGGTCGTCGCCGACAGCGAGAACGATCCCGAATGGATCGCCGCCGACCTCCTCGCCCAGGCCGAGCACGACACCGCCGCCCAATCGATCCTCGTCACCGATTCCGCGGTCCTCGCCGACCAGGTCGAGGATGCCGTCCAGCGCCAGCTGAAGACGTTGCCGCGCGCGGCCATCGCCGCTGCCAGCTGGCGCGACTTCGGCGCAATCGTCACGGTGCGCTCGCTGTCGCGCGCCATGGACCTCGCCAACCGCATCGCGCCGGAGCATCTCGAGCTCGCCGTCGCCGATCCCGAAGGCCTGCTGGTCCGCGTGCGCAATGCCGGCGCCGTCTTCCTCGGCCGCCACACGCCGGAAGTGATCGGCGATTATGTCGGCGGCCCCAACCACGTGCTGCCCACGGCACGCTCGGCGCGTTTCTCCTCCGGCCTCGGCGTCTTCGATTTCGTCAAGCGCACCTCGCTGATGAAGCTCGCGCCCGAGCAGCTCCACGCGCTCGGCGAGGCGGCGATCACGCTCGCCCGCGTCGAGGGGCTGGAGGCCCACGCCCGGTCGGTCGCGGTGCGCATGAACCAGGGCGGGTGACGGCGATGGGCGGGCGCCTCGTCGCGATCACGCTCGACGAGCAGGCCATCGCCCGCACCCACGCCTTCATCGAGGCCGAGCGCGCCGTCGCCATCGACGACATCCTCGCCGAGAACAGTTTCCAGCCCGGCGGGCGCGCAGACGGCGATTTCCGCCTCGTGCTCTCCGTCCGCGACGGCCGCCTCGTCTTCGACATCCGCGACGCGGGCGACACCGCCATCGCCATGCACATGCTGTCGATGCGGCCCTTCGCGCGCGTGGTGAAGGACTATTTCCTCATCTGCGAGAGCTATTTCGCCGCCGTGCGGAGCGCCGGGCCGGAGCGCATCGAGGCGGTCGACATGGGCCGGCGCGGCATGCACGACGAGGGCGCTACGCTGCTCCGCGAGCGGCTGGCGGGCAAGATCAACCTCGACCACAAGACCGCGCGGCGCCTCTTCACGCTGCTTTGCGCGCTCCGCTGGAAGGGCTGAATCCGTCCGGCGGCGCCCGTTCACAAGGCCATGAGAATCCGCTAGGTTCCGCCGCCGCATGCGACCCCCCCCGTCGCTTCACGAAACCTCGGCATCGGCAGCGCAAACAAGATGAGCGGACGCATCAAGCTGGTCCTCGCTTCAGGGTCGCCCCGGCGGCTGCAGCTGCTCGCCCAGATCGGGGTCGAGCCGGACCGGCTTCTGCCGCTCGCCGTCGACGAGACGCCGGGAAAGAAGGAGCTGCCGCGCAATCTCGCCAAGCGCCTGGCGCGCGAGAAGGCGGAGACGGCCGTCGCCGCCCTGAAGGGCGAGGAGGCCCTGGCCGGCGCGCTCATCGTCGCCGCCGATACCGTCGTCAGCGTCGGCCGCCGCATCCTGCCGAAGGCCGAGCTGATCGAGGAGGCGGCCGGGTGCCTGCGGCTGCTCTCCGGCCGCTCGCACCGCGTCTATACCGCCGTGAGCCTGGTCACCGCCAAGGGCCAGTTCCGCCAGCGCCTGGTCGAGACTCGCGTCCGCTTCAAGCGCCTGTCGCGCGAGGACATGGAAAGCTACCTCGCTTCAGGCGAGTGGCGCGGCAAGGCCGGCGGCTACGCCATCCAGGGCATTGCCGGCGCCTTCGCCATGAAGATCGTCGGCTCCTATTCCAACGTCGTCGGCCTGCCGCTCTACGAGACCATGGCAATGCTGCTCGGCGAAGGTTATCCGCTCCACTTCAACTGGCTGAGCCGGGGCTGAGAAGGCCATGCCCCGCAAGGCCGAAGCGAAGGGCGGCGCCGCAGCGGCGCGGCCCGGGCGGAAGTGCCCGATCTGCGGCAAGCCGACGGTGGCCGGGTTCCGGCCCTTCTGCTCGAAGCGCTGCGCCGACATAGACCTGCATCGCTGGCTTTCGGGCGCCTATGCCATTCCGGCGGCCGAGGAAGAGCCGCCCGGCGAACCGGCAAACGATAATGAAAGCTGAGGCTTGGGCGGCGGTGCGAAGGCGCGCCGAAAGCCGAATGGCAACTGGACACTATCGGCCGCTTTCAATATAAAGCCGACGCCTTGGCCGGGAGCGGTTCTGATCCGCCACCCGGCCTTGTGGGCCTAGGTAGCTCAGTTGGTAGAGCATGCGACTGAAAATCGCAGTGTCGGTGGTTCGATTCCGCCCCTAGGCACCATCGCAAAAATATTAATGAAATCAAATAATTAGACGCGACGAGGGATAGCTGATCTACCCCTCGACTCGCCGCCCGCGGGTGTTCTCGCGTCGCCGCGCTTCGAACGGCTCGTCACGCGGAGAAGTCGCCGCCGGCATGACGTTGAAGGCAGCAACCAATTCACCTACGTTCAGGAGTGCGCTGGCAGACCGCCCAACCCGATGACCTACGGGCGCGGGAATAGTCTGCCGCTCGGCCCCGGCCTCTGTGTCGGGGCTTTTGTTTCCGGTAGCATCGGCAATTCGCCTGCGTCAGCCCTTGTTGGGCTGGCCCATTCCCGCAAGGATGGATGGGCGCGCAGCCGTGGCCCCCGCGCTCGCTAGGAACCGGTCGGTGTTCGCATCGGCACGCCTAGAAGTAGGGGCCACGCTTTCCTTGTCGCCCTGTAGCTCAACGGTCAGAGCCGGACCCTCATACAGTCCTGGTTGCAGGTTCAAGTCCTGCCGGGGCGACCATCGGTTCAGGCGGCCATCGCCACGGCCCACGGGGCCGATCGGTTCGTCCCGCGACCTTGAAGCAGTTCAGGAAAGCCGCCGGGTCTGCAGCCTTGGAGGGCAGCGCCTTTGCTTGCAATTGCGCCGGCTGCGCGTCTTACTGGCGATCATCTAGGACACGCAAGGGGGCGGGCGTGATCAAGGCGCTGTCCAGGTTGTTGAAGCTCAAGAAGCTGGAAGCGCGCGTCAGGTTCCACAGGCTGAGGTTCGAGCGCAATGCCCGGGGCATTCTCCACTCGGGCGCCTATCTCGACGCCCATCTGAGCGATGCCCGCAGTAGGCTCGACCAGCTTGGGCCGTCGATCGGAATCGCCCTCGTGTCTCCGCTGCCTCCGGCAGATACGGGCGTCGCCCATTTCAGCGCGCGGCTGGCGATCGAATGCCCGGGCTTCATCGATCTGTTTGCCACGTTCGATTCGCCCGCCGACTATTACGACACCCTGGCGCGGATAGATCAGGCGGCGGAGCTGTTCCCCCTCGAGGTCCTGTCGCCTGCGGCCCGCCGCCGCCAGTACAACATGGTCGTCTTTGCCATCGCCAATTCGAACCACATGCCGCCCATAGCGGAACGGCTGCGCTCGTTCCAGCGGCCGAAGGCGGCCCTGGAGGTCGTCGCCGAGGTCCATGATCCCGTTCTCTTCAACCTGTCGCGGAAGACCTTTTCGACGGAAAGGGAGATGGATGCGGCCTACAAGGCCGCCTATCCGAGGCTCGGCAACCGACCCTTTTCCCAGACCGAGGACTCCGTTCTTCTCGACCTCGGCATTTGCGGCTTCGCGGCTCTCTTCAGGAACCACGTCGACCGGATCGTGGTGCATTCCGAGGCCGCCAGGGAGATCCTCGCCGAGGACTTCAGCGAGGTGCCCAGTCCTCCGATCGTGAAGCTCTTCCATCCGGTCTTCCGGCAACCCGAGCGCCGGAACTCGCTCGAGGGGCTCAAGATTCGTCATCCCGCAATGGGATCCTTCGGGGTGCCGACGAATGGCAAATATTCGGACGAGATTCTCGCGGCCGCCCGGGCGCTGCTGAAGACGGGCGCGATCAAGACCTTCGTGATGGCCGGCTTCGGCGTCGCCCAGGTGGCCGAGAAGCTCGATGCCTCGGAAACCGATCAGATTCTCCTCGTCGACTCGCCGTCCGACGAGGACCTGATCCGGTTGATGAAGGAGATCGATGTAGCGGTCCAGCTCCGGAGGCGAAATCTCGGCGAGAGCTCCGGCGTCATCGCCCAGCTGATGGAGTTGAAGAAGCCGATCGTCGCCTCCAACCTCGGTTCGTTTGCGGAATATGGCGGCCTCGTCACCTTCTGCGACGTTCCCGTCACGCCGCGATCCATAGGCCGTGCGGTGACGGAAGCCCTGGCCACCGCCGCCGAACGGTTGCCGAAGATGGCAAGATATGTCGAGACGCACCGATCCATGGATTTCATCGCCGCACTATGTCGCGGATATGAACCGTCCGAAGACGGCAATGCCGTCGTCGAGGCGGCGCAGCGGGATAGGTCGCTCGTCAATGTCTTCGGGTTCTACGATCACTACAATGCCGGCGACGACGCCTTTAAGCTCTATTTCAAGAACGTGCTGGGAAGCCGGGCGCGGTTTCATGGAGGCTCGTGGAAGGGCCGCAGAATTCCCGGAAGGATAATTCTCGGCGGCGGCGCCGTGATCAACGACTACTTCTTCGATCGGCTGCCGGATTCCGACAGGCTCGACATCATAGGCTGCTCGTTTTCGGATCGGCGGCAAGGAGCCGAGCAACTCGCCTCGATCCGGGACCGGTTGGGCATCGTGGCCTTGAGAAGCGCCGAAGACACCGCCCATGCGGTCAGCCACGGCATTCCGGCGGAGACCTATCCGGATATCGTTTTCGGGCTGGATGCGCCCCGGCCGAGCCTCAGCATCGCCCAGGTCCGTGCTCTCGCTCCGCTGCCGACGCTTTCCGGCATCGCCGACCGGACGGTCGTATTCTGTCTTTCCGATCACTATTCGGTTCGCAACCTTGAACGCATGGAGCGCTATCGGACGATCACCCGCTTCAAGGATGAAATGGCGGGCGCCCTCGATGTCCTGGCACGCTCGTTCAACATCGTGATGGTTCCGATGTCGGCCGGATACAATGCGCGGGATGCCGCTTTTTCCCATGACGTCCTGGCGCGCATGCGGGGACCGGAAAAGGTCACCCTCATAGAGCGCTACCTGGGCCCCGAGGGAATCATGCAGTTGATCGCCTCGGTCGCCGACGTGGTCGTCTCGATGAAGTTCCATGGCCTCGTATTCGGAATGATCTCGGGCAAGCCGGTCATCAATATCGGCAACACGAACAAGACGATCGACCTGATGGCGGAGGCCGATCTGCTCCGCTTCAATCTTCCAGTTGAGACATTGACGGGCGATGCATTGATCGAAGCCGTGAAGTCGGCGCCCGATTCCACCGCGCGGATCGAGGAACTCAGGAAGACATACAAGGACCGGCTTTCCGCCCTGACGGCCCGGTTGGATCGCGCCTATCCGGCCGCGTGAGGAGCGACCGGCCGATGCCGGTGACGCGGGTCGGCAGGCCGCCACCCTGGAGGGTCATGCGGAGGCGGGACGAAATCTTCCGCGTGCCGTATGCGGAATGGCAGGCTATCATCGCCTTGCCGACGGCGTCCGCCGCCGGGTCCCGCCATCATTTTGCAGAATATCGGAATGTCCACGCCCGCACCGCGCTCGACTGCGTTTTTGACGATTGACCTTGACCGGCCAGGGAAGCAGGTCGGCTTTGTGATGATCCCGCATTCGCCGAACGGGGATGCCTGGGGGGTGACGCGGCTGCCGATCGCGGTGATCGCCGGCGGCAAGGGCCCGACGGTGATCCTCGAAGGTGGCAACCACGGCGACGAGTACGAGGGGCC
>JAFKKF010000022.1 GCA_017305635.1 Hyphomicrobiales bacterium
CGCCATCTTCACCGCCGCCAGCAAAGCCCAGCAGGCGGCTGACTGGATGCATGCCCAGCAGCCTCGGACCGGGGAGATGGCGGCATGATCACCACCATCCTCAACGGGGTAAAATTTCAAAAAAGGGCTAGACTGTCAGGATATATCGCGGAGCTCGGCTCGGCCTTCCTGTCCGCCGATCTCGACCTTGCCCCGCAGGTGCGCGAGGATCACGCCGCCTATATCGACGGCTGGCTGAAAGTGTTGAAGCAGGACCGCCGCGCCATCTTCACCGCCGCATCCCACGCGCAGCGCGCGGCGGATTATCTCCACAAGCTGCAACAGGCGGGCGCGCAAGCGTGCGCCGCGTAAGCGCGGCATGGTAAAATGAAATGAGAGAACAAACGCCCGGCGCGGCCCTCACGGGCCGCGCCGGGGCGGAACGGGAAGGAGCGGAGCATGACGGACAGCGCACAGGACGAAGAAGGCATCGAGGCCGAGCGGCTGCAATCCCTCGCGGAGCTGCGCGCCGCCGACCGCGAACGCGGCGAGAAGCAGCCGCTTGAATTCCGCTACGGGCCGGAAAGCTTCGGCTGCCACGAGGCGCTGCACGTCGCCAATATTGTCGTGAACCTCATCGACCGCGAGCTGCGCGCGCATCCCGCAATCCTGCAGAACGCCGACTGGTATGCCCATGTCCGCCGCGCGCAGGACGAGCTGTGGGCGCTCTACCAGAAGATCGGCGCGGCGCATGTCGAGGGCACCGACCCGCGCCACTAGAACGGCGCTACTTCCCGCAGGCTTTTTGCGTCAGCAGATGAACGATGGTGGCGGGCTGTTTGTCGGGAAACTGGCGCAGCCCGTCGAGCAGCTTCGCCCATGCCGCCTTGCCGTTGTCGTCGCCGTGGTAATAGGCGTCATAAATGCAGGTCGCCATCGCGCCGCTTCCCGATTGCGCCGCCTCGAATGCGCGCATGTCGATCAGCCCGGTCAGGTAGCTGTATCGCTCCTGCTTCGACATTTTATCGGTTACGTCCTGCGCTGTAATTGCCAGTGCGGGAGCGGAGCCGAGCAGGCAGAGAAGTATTGCTGCGGTGATACGCTTCGGTAGTGCTGCTTTCATTCTGGAAACCCGCGTAGAAAAGGGACCGTTTTGACGATTTGCGTTTGCCGCGATTCTTTGGTGCGTGGTAAACAGATTTCTGCGGGCCTCGCTCGTGCGGGAAGAATCCCGGTCACTCCTTCAAAACGGTCCCTTTTTGATAGCGTCAGCCGGTGACAACGGCTGCGCGAATGTTGAGGCATGCAGGTCGGCTATGCGCGTGTATCGACGGACGATCAGAACCTTGCGCTCCAGATGGACGCGCTGCGGGCGGCCGGCTGCGACCTGATCTTTCACGACGAAGGGATTTCCGGCATCGCGCTGCGCCGCCCCGCGCTCGACCAGGCCCTCGCCGCCGTGTCGCCCGGCGACGTGCTGGTGACGTGGAAGCTCGACCGGCTCGGGCGCAGCCTGTCGCATCTGATCGAGATCACCGCCGGGCTTGCCGCGCGCAATGTCGGCTTCCGCTCGCTCTCCGAAGCCATCGACACCACGACCGCGAGCGGCAGGCTCCTCTTTCATGTCATGGGCGCGCTCGCGGAATTCGAGCGTGCCCTTATCAGCGAGCGCACGCGCGCGGGCATGGCGTCGGCGCGGCTGCGCGGCGCGCGCTTCGGCAGGCCGCCGAAGCTGGCCAAGGCTGAGGTGATGCAGGCATGTCTTGAAATCGAAAGCGGCGCGGCGACCGTCGCCGAGGTCGCGCGCGCCCTGAACGTGTCGCCGCTCACATTGGAGCGGGCGCTGAAGCGGCTGGCCGCCTGATCTCGGGGGCGGGATCGTTCGCGGCGGGAGCCGGATCGTATTCCGCCGCGCGCATGAACGGGCGCGCGAGACTTGGCGTCTCCTCCGCCGCCGGCAGCGGATCGTCGGGATAGGCCGCGCCGTATTGGCGGCGCACGGACTCCGGCATGCCCTTCTGCACATTGCGTTCGAGCGCATCCAGCTCGTCGGCGGACAGATCGCCAGAGGCGGCCTTCTCCTGCGCGCCTTCGAGTGTTTGCTGGTATTTGACGATGGCGTCGTGTTCGCGTTCAAGGTCGCCGACGACCTTGTTCCCTTCGGTCCAGTCTTTCCATGTCGGCGCGTTCGCCGGAAGGTCGCCTGCGCGCACTACGTCCGGGCTTACGAGCGCGCCCGTCTCATTGCGCACCTTGTCGCCGTCGCGAAAGACGCTGACCACCGTGCCGTCCGGCATGGTGATCTTGTAGGCCTTCTCTCTCATGTCATCGAGCTTCTCGCGCGCGTCGCGCAGCTTCTCCTCGTTTTCGCGCAGCGCTTCCGCCGCCGCCACGTTGAGGCGGTCGAGCTGCTGCATGAACCGTTGCTGCTCTTGATGAAGCTCTTCGAGGTGACGCCAGAACAGGCGCTCCTCGCGCTCCCTCTTCTCCTTCGCCTCGGGCGTGAGGCCCTGCGCGGCGGCAATGTCCGTGAAGATCGAAACCGGGCTTGTGCCATTCATCGCCAGGATGGCGAGCTTGAGCTGCATGGCTTGGGAAAGCCCGCTGGAAGCGTTGAATATGTTGGTGGTCTCCGCCACTCCCCCGATCCCATTCTTATTATCGTTAGGTTTATTGTACCTGTTCGGCATTGTTTATGTCAGACAAACCCCTCTTATGCATTTGGTTTCTCTAATGTATTTTCAATTATAAGTTTGACATGAAGTGACATTGTTCGGTTTAATCTTCCGGTGCGAATGATAATTCGCATTGGGTATCTCAACCCGCATAGACGGTCGGGCATGACCGCATTCATGCCCCTTGGCATATGGCCGGGGGGCAGTACTGCATGTTCAGGGCTCCGGCCTAAAGAGTGCTGCGTCGTTCTATGCGATTTGAGACTCCCGGCCACTCGCTGAGGCGCGTGGCGATTTCAAAAAGACATAACTGGCATCGCCGGCGGCCACGCCGGAGCAACGGGAGTCATGCGGGATCGCATACGTAAGGACCATAAGAGAAAGCCGCATCCGGTCGATGTGATCGCCGGCCGCAATCTCAAACTCGCGCGGTCCCGTGCAGGCTTCAGCCAGGAGCGGCTTGGCAAGGCCGTCGGGCTCACTTTCCAGCAAATCCAGAAATACGAGCGCGGCGCCAACCGCATGTCGCTGTCGCGCGCTGCGGAATTCGCGGCGGTGCTCGGCATCAGCGTCAGCGACTTCTTCGATCCGCCGCCTGCGGGCTCCATTCACATTGGCGGTTCCGGCTATGCGCGCTGGATCGCTCTTTACCAGAAGGCGCTCGACGCAGGCATCGCGACCGAAGTCTGCCGGATAACCCGCGCGATCATCAGCCTGCGAGGAGGTTACGGAACCAGGCGCGCGTGATCCGCGCCGCTAATTGCTTCAACCCTTTAGTCCAGAAATTGATATGAAAAAGAAGGATTCCCTGAAAGAGCGCGTGTCGCGAAAGCTATTGACTATCTGGCCGTTGCCGCCTCCGGCGATGCGCCGCAACTCTTTCCTACCAATACAGCTCGTTCATAAGGAGTTCAGGCTCACACGAGACTGCGACTTTCTCGTCTATCGTGCTCTCTGCGTTTCGTTTGTTATCAACGTCATTCTCTTCGCTCTTCTCTATGCCGACGTGTTCTTGAAGACCGGCATCCTGATCGATCCGGCACTCGTCGCCGACCATCCCCTTTCCCTTCTCGTAAAGCTGCGCAATCTCCTTCTCGCGCCGACATTTCTCGTCATGCTTGCCTTCTATCTGCGGCTTCGGCTGCCGATGAACCTGAAGGACGACATGATCCCTATCTCTATGTTGAGAACCACGATCGAGCAGAGCCCCCGTGGCGCGTGGATCAGGTGGTCTCTTTTTGGCGTCGTAACATTTTTGATCTTACCCATCGGCTCGCATTTGGCAGTTGGGCGCTTTGTTGCGTATTATCACGGCGAGCATTCTATTCGGATTATCATTTTGATGCAGTTAATATTTCAAGTTTTTGGAACGTCCTGCGTGACAATGGGTGCTTTAACCAGTGCATTGTTGCTTGAAAAAAGCATTCGCTTCTTCCCGCAGGCGCAGGACGATCTGCGTAACCGTGCCTATTAAAACATTTGACAAGGAGAACATTATTTATGTCGCCAATACTGCAAAAGACAAGACGGATAACGCTCGCGCTTATAGGGATCACGATAGCCACCTTTGTGATTGTCGATTTAGGTCGGGCGATGGCAGCGATGCCGTTTCCCGCCGCACGTGACGACTTTCTTCACGGTATCCATCGAATAGCAGTAGCCGCCAGCACTGGATTGGACCCTGTGATGGGCCTCAATCCGAATTCCTTTCCAAGAATCGACTATGGCTTGATTGAAGACGAGGCGATAGCGCAACTAAAAAAAGAGCTACCTAGCCGGACGGTAGACAAACTCGAATTTGTGTCAGTCGCCGCTTCAAAGGCTACTCCTGATGCGCTCGGTCCAGACACGCTCACGATCAGCATTCGTCTCGGATACCGACGCGTAAAGACTGTTCGCGGTGCAGAGCTACTCGGCGCGATCTACGTAGCGGCTAGCCGGCCGTCGCTGGCTGACGACGACCCATCGCATACATCACACTTTCACAACGGCCTAATTCAGAGGTCGATTCCCTTTCCGTTCCTGATTGATGAAAGCGGTGCCCCAATGGCCGCTGATCTGCAACAGGCCGAGCGGCAGTCGATTGGTCCGATTATTCAATGGATAAATTCTAGCAACATATAAATTTGAAGGAAGAAAATATGACCACCAATCTCTTTGCGCTTGGAAATATTGTTACTCAGGAACAGCTGGAGAATTCGTTTTCTATTCTTTGGAGGAGCTCCGCTGCGTTTCGCGGAATGATAGAGGATATTCAACTGGCAGGGGACACAGTGTCGATCGACGTTATCGATGCAACAGAGTATCCGGCGCCAACCGTTCCAGGGATGGACCCTGTCTCCTACTCACTGACAAACGTTGATGCTGTCGGCATCTCCACAGTAGTTATAACAGAGCAATATCTTCAAAACATTCAATACAAGACAGATTATGCGAACGGGACCACTGCTGACGTGTCGCTAGAACGCGTCATTGCTCATGAGATGGCGCACGCATGGCAACATGCAACCGGCGTGGCTCAAGATGAAGAACAGGCAGCCGAACTAGAAAATACCATTATGAAGACTTTAGGGGAGCCACCACGCGAAGGTGACCCCAACTCAACGCAGCCGACATATGACGACAGTGCGACATTCGCACCAGCGCCGCATCCGATCCGCCTTTATGATCCCGCCCATCCGTTGCCTCCGGAAATTCTTAGTGACATTCAGCCCGGCGCCGGAAACGCTGCCAGCGTATCCAGCCCGCTCGTGATCGACCTGTCCGCCACCCATTCCGGCGTGACGTTGACGGAATGGAACGCGGCAACGACCGGCACTTTTTTCGACCTGAACGAAAACGGGTTTGCCGTGCAGACGGCATGGGTAACTGGCGACACCGGCTTGCTCGCGCGCGATCTTAACGCGAACGGACGCATTGACTCGACCGCCGAACTGTTCGGCTCGCCCACGGTGGACGGCTTCGCCAAGCTTGCCGTGCTGGATTCCAACCATGACATGCGGATCGACGCGAACGACGAGGCTTGGAGCACTCTTGTCGTCTGGACCGACACCAACGGCGACGCCGTAACCCAGGAAGGCGAGCTGCATTCACTCGCCTCGCTCGGCATCGCCAATATCGACCTTGCCGGGGTTGCCGCATCGACCAGCACGATTTCAGGCAACCCGATCAGCCACACCAGCACCGTGACGTTCACAGACGGCGCGACCGCGACGGTTGCCGACGCTTGGTTTGTCCACGACAATACCAATTCCTACTACGCCGAGGATTACACGCTCGACGCGGAAGTGTTGTTCCTGCCGACGCTGCGCGGCTACGGCACGTTGCCGGACCTGTCCATTGCCATGAGCCAGGACTCGGACTTGAAAGACATGGTGGCGGATTTCGTCGGCAGCTTCACGCTTGCCGACATTGGCACCGCCGACGCCGCAATCACTGAAATTCTCTTCAAATGGGCGGGGATCGAAGGCGTCAGCTCAAGCGGCAGGGGCGCTTACATAGACGGACAGCACCTTGCGTTTCTTGAGCACTTTCTCGGAAGCACGTTTATTCAGGAGATCACCCAGTCGCCCAATCCCACCCCGGCAGCGGGGCGGATTCTGGAGCAAACATATCATGAGGCCTATGATTTGCTTTCCGCCGACATTCTGGTTCAGGTTGGCGCGGAAACGCTCTTTGCAAACGCGGTGAATTATAACGCATACACCGGCAGCTTCGACGGTGATCTTAGCCTGTCGCAGTCAGCTATAGCCGATTTAGTCAGCATCGCCCCATCGGCTGGCCCCGACAATGAAGCGTTTTGGGTTGCGATTGGTCGCTTCCTTGAGGCGACAAAGGGATTGGAAAATCTGACTGTTAGTGAAGTTTCGTGGCTTGAGGCCGCTGTCAATGAAACGGACGAAACCCTTCACTGGACAAACGCAGCCAACATCGTTGCCGAGGAAATCCAAGGCAGCGGAACAGACGATACGATTTATGGAGAAGATACGCCGGATATAATCCACGGTAATGAGGGCAACGACCGCATTTATGGCGAGGCCGGGAATGATACACTCTACGGCGACGCTGGAAACGACCTGATCTACGGCGGCGCTGGTGACGATGTGATCTACGGTGGCGACGGCGACGACACTCTTTACGGAAGCGGAGGCGACGACACCTATTACGCTGGCACCGGCGGCAATACCATCACGGGCGGAAGTGACAATGACACCTACGTTTATGGAGGTGGCGACGATGTTATTCTTGAGTATGGCGGCAGCGATCAAATAGTGCTGCCGACAGGAGTTTCTCTGTCCGATCTAACAATCACCCGCGTATCGACCAGCAATAGCCACAACTATTTCGACGATCTCCTTATTCAAATCGATGGCTCTGGCTCGATTCAAATACACGGCCAATTCTCTAATGCGGCGTCGAAGGTCGAGACTCTGGTATTCTCGGATTCCAGCACCCTCGACCTTACAGCCCTTTCCCCCGACGTTTATCTCACGAGCGGAAATGATAATTTCTCCGGCAGTGGGAGCATGAACTATACGATCTATGGCTTCGACGGAAACGACTCGATCTTTGCCAATGGCTCGGGGGATCATATTATCGACGGCGGCAACGGAAACGATACATTACGCGGCGGCTCGGCATCGAATGATACATATGTCGCCAGTGCCGGATTCGACACTATCTTCGAAAATAGCGGGACTGACACTATCGTCATTCCGGCAGAATTTACACTGGACGATGTATCTTTCTATCGCATTTTGGGGACCAGTGGCCCCACTAACGACCTTGGTATAACTATTCAGGGGCTTGGAGAAATTACGATCCAGCAGCAACTTGGGAATGTGGCAAGGCAAGTTGAGTACTTAGCATTCCTACATGACAATACGACGCTCACCCTTACCGATATTTCCGTAGCGACAATCGGGACGGCGGCCGACGATAGGTTATATGCGCCAACCTCCGGCGCTTCTCCTAACGACGTAATCGACGGGCGAGAAGGCGACGATTATCTCGCGGCGGGTAACGGCAATGACATTTATGTATTCTCGCAAGGTCACGACATTATTTATGACACTGGCGGCGACGACACGATTCGTGTCCGAGAGAGCTATACGCCAGAAGACATAACAATTCTCTGGAACTACAATACGATCAATTCCCACTACGCCAGCGGGATTTTATTGACCGACTCGGATGGAAATTCGGTTTTGGTGGAAGATCAATCAACCAGAGCCGACAATATGATCGAGCATATCGTGTTTTCGGACGGAACGATATGGAACCTCGATGAAATCGAATTGAGCTACTACGGCACGGAAGGCAACGATAACCTTAGCGGCCGAAATATAGGTGATGCGAGCAGCGACGACACGATCTATGGCTTGGGAGGCAACGACACCATCAACGGAGATGATGGCGACGATCTTATCTACGGCGGTGACGGCGATGATTATCTGCTCGGAAAGCATGGCAACGATACGGTCTACGGCGATGACGGCGATGACATTCTTTATGCGGCAAGTAGCGACGGCGACGACCTGTTGTACGGTGGGGCTGGAAACGACACTCTCAAGGGTGCCAATCACAGCGTCCTCCACGGTGGCGATGGTGACGACCAACTATATAATATTGCAACTAGTCCCTATGCGACGAACACCTCGGTCACCATGTATGGCGGCCTTGGCGACGACAGCATGTTCGGTGGATACGGTCACACGACCATGAACGGCGAAGCCGGAGCCGACACCTTGACCGGATCGAACAGCGGAGTCGACACGTTCACGTTCGACGCCGCGACGGCATTTGATGCCGTCGATACGGTCAAGAGTTTCATGAAGTCAGGAACCAATCACGACGCGATCGACATTTCCGACATTCTGGACGGACATTTTGATCCGGTGAACGACGCGATTACGGATTTCGTGCAGTTCTCTACCAATGGCAGCAACACCGAAGTCTATGTCGATCCTACCGGGGCGAGGGATTTCTCGGCAGCTGCGCATATCGCCACGATCCAGAGCGTGACCGGGCTTGAGGACGAGGCCGCGCTTGTATCGTCGGGGCTGCTGCTAGCCGCATAGTTCGTCCATCCGTTTCCAACGCTCCACCTTCGGACTGCCGTCGTGCCCTCACGGCGGCAGTTCGTTATTTGCGCCCCGAAGCCGGCGTTCTCCTGGCCCTGCTTTCTCAAGAATGAAACGCGAGCCTGGCCGGGCGCGCCCCGGTTTCAAGGCATCCACCCGTATCCCGGAGGGAGCCCTCGGGCGGAGCCTCCTTGAGCCCGCGGCTGATCCGCCCGGCCCTGTCTTTCCGCGACTTGAGCAACCAAGCAGCGGAGAGACGCATGAAACTTCTGACGTACGATTTACGCGAACGCCTTCTGACAAATGGCCGTGTCCGGCGCGACTGGCCGGAAGAGCGGCCCGAGCCCGACTTCTTCCCCGTCGTTAAGCTCTTCACGCCGGACGCCGGGCTGACCTGGCTCCTGACCGACCTCGATCCCGATGATCCCGACACGGCCTTCGGCCTGTGCGATCTCGGTCTCGGCTTTCCCGAGCTCGGAACAGTCTCCGTGCGTGAGCTGGAAGCGCTGCGCGGTCCGTTCGGCCTTGGCATTGAACGCGACGATCATTTCGACGCGAGCATGACCCTTTCCGCCTACGCCGTCGACGCCAAGCGTCACGGCCGCATCAGGGCGTGAGGCGGCCATGACCCAGCAGATCAAATCCCTTATCCGCGAAGCCGCGCGCCGTCACGATCCCTGGCAGGTGTTCACCGACTTCGTAGCCATGTCCGCGATCAGCCTCAGCAACGCCGTGGACCTGCGACAGCGCGAGTCACGCGAGGCGGAATATCTCCGCATCGTGCAGAAATACGGCAAGGACGAACTTGCCCTGTTCCCGCGTATGCTGGCGGCGGTCGTGGACGCGCTTGAGGCGGACATGACCGACGTTCTCGGGCGGGTATTCGCCGAGCTCGATTTCGGGAGCAAGTGGGCGGGGCAATTCTTCACGCCCGACCCCATAGCGCGAATGATTGCCGCCATGTCAGCCGGCCCCGATATCCGCGCGCTCATCGAGCAGCGCGGCTTTGTCCGCGCAAGCGAGCCAGCCGCCGGTTCCGGCGTCATGGTAATCGCGCTGTGCCGCGAACTTCGCGCGCAGGGCATCAACTATCAGCAGCACCTGCACGTCACGGCAGCGGACATCGACTTGCGTGCCGTCCATATGGCCTATGTCCAGTTCTCGCTTCTTCATGTCCCCGCCGTCATCGTGCACGGCAACAGCCTTTCGCTTGAGAAATGGTCGCACTGGTACACGCCCGCGCACATCCTCGGCGGCTGGGAAGCGCGGTTGCGATCTTCAGGCAACGACCGCGTGCACGTATCCGAAGCGCCGCCGCTTTCACCGGCGACCACTTCGTCGGATGGCGATGACGCGCCTGCGCGAGCCCCCCGGCAGCTATCGCTCTTCTGAATCCAGCGTCACTCATGAGCCTCATTCGCTTCTCCTGATCCTCGCCGCAGCGCGAGGCGCTTGCGCACATGTTTCGCCGAAAGACGTGCTGGAGGAAGCCCGACCGCTTTTCGTGTCGCGGGCCGCCATGAGGACGAACCTAAGATTTCGCCTTGGCGGGACGCCAACGAAGATATGGCGAGCACCGGCATGACGCTTGCGGAAGCGGCCTTCAAAAATGCGGTAGCGGCGATCAGCTCTCAAGATTTTCGGTTTGGTTTTCCCTCGACAGTCACGCCATCACCTGACCGCGCGCGCCGGCGCGTCAAGGCATCCAGCCGTATCCCAAAGGGAGCCCTCGGCCGGAGCCTCCTTGACGCGCCTGCTTGTCCGCACGGCCCAACGGGAGGCGTGTCGATTGAAACCCAACCCGAAAGGAGAACTGACATGGCACGCTACAGCAACAAGAAGGCCGAAAAAGAAACCCGCAAAGCCGTTCCGCCGGCGCTGATCGCCTATCACGTGACGGAAGCCCGCAAGGAAGGCGAGAAGGGGTTCTGGACCCGCGTCGGCGCCGCCTGGGAACACGAGGACGGCAAGGGCCTGACACTCCAGCTCGATCTGGTTCCGGTAGCAGGCGGGCGCATCGTCCTTCGCGCCCCGAACGAGGATCAGGAGGGAGGCGCGTAAGCGCCTCTCTTTCCTTGGAGGAAACGCGATGAAGAACGCATCCTATCAGACGTACCGCCTAGACTGGCGTGAGCTCGAAATCGAAATCCGCTACTGCCCGGACTGGTCCGGCGCATTCCGGAAAAGCTGCGGCGAAGCGGTTGCTCATCTTGAAATCGAGTCCCTGTGTCGCTCGCCGCTGCCAATGACCGGGACGGGCTACCGCTCCCACTTTGTGGGCGCGCGGCTGGTCGATGAGGCTGGCGGTCCGCTCGCCTTCGCGGAAGCCTGGCTTGAGCAGGAGGCCGGCACGCCGGACTGGAAATCCGGCGAAGCTGCGCGGCGGCAGATGAGCTTATTTTGAGACGATCGGGCGGCTTGCTGAATTGCAAGCCGCCCTTCGATCCGTTGCGGTCTGCGCTGGCGCGTCAGAGCCCGTGCTCTTCCGCCGCGGTCCGGTAAGGGTAAAGCGTCAGCTCGTTTGCGTCGTTGATGCGGACCGGTTCACCGTTCTCGTCGATCATGGTGAGATAAAGCGCCGGGTATCGAACGCGATACCCGGCTTCGTACTGCTTGAGCAGGCGGATGAGATCGAGCAGCCCTTCCGCGAGCTCCTGGATCGTAACCGGCGTGTTATCCTTGCCCCTGATCTTCACCTTGAGCGTGGACCTGTCATCCTTCGCGGCGGTGGAATTGCGCTTGCGTGGTTTCTCTTGTTTCACTCTTTCATTTTACGCCATCGTGCACGTGCCGACAAACTTCAGCGGCGTTGCCACGGCAGCGCCGGCGGGTTGCCGGTCTGCGTCAACCTTTGACGGTCCGCGCCGTTCGCTACCTGAGGATTTCTGCGACGGGTTGTTTCGGACGCATCCAGGTCTTGCATCGGCACCGTGCGCCCACCGCCGCGGCAGACGGGGCAATAGCTGTAAGTCCCATCGCGCCTCTCCTCAGCGAAGGCGTCGCAATAATGTATCTTGCACCTGCGGCACCGGACGAAGCTGTCCGCGTCGCAGCCCGCGCATCGCCAGCGATCGAAGCAGAATTGCTCGATCGGAAAGTTCGCCTGCGACGGCGGCGCTCCGGCCTTGCCGGCACCGAACGCGGGAACGAGCTTGTCGATCGAGGCGATCTTGAACAGCTCCGTCGGGCTCCCGCGCTCGAACAGCGTCTCAAAACGATGGCTCGTCTTCGCGCACAGGAAGCCGATCCGCCAAGTTTCGACGATCCCGCTTGCCTTGCGGAAGCTCGCAAGCTTGCGGTCGAATTCTGCGCGAGACTGAGCCGCGCTGTCCGTCTTTGCTGGTGCGGGTGCCTTTTGGGGAATTGGGGAGAGCCAGTTTTTCATCACTTCCATCCTTTGCGGGCTTTGACGAGCGCCCGCGCTTCGTTGAGTTGCGTTGCAAAGACGTTGGGACCGATCACGTCGGGATGGACGGCTTTCATAAGTTCTGTGTAGCGGGCCTTGAGCGCCGTGACGGTGAACGTCCCGTCTTCCGGCAGGCCGAGCGTCGCGCAGGCCGCAGCGAACTGATCGAGCGGCGGGGCCGTCTCCGCTTCGCGGTCCCCGGCCTCAGAAGTGCCTTCATGTGGCCCGGCCTCGCCGCGAAACGCGCGCAGGAATTCCTCGTAGCTCGGATATTCCGCGCGCACTTCCTCCCACAGCCTGCGCAACTCGGCACGCTGGCGCCGCCGCTCGGCAATTGGCGCAATCCATCCGTCGTGAACGCGTCTGTAAAGGGTGGAAGCCGCCGTGAGCGATAGCCGCAGAATAGCGGCCAGCAAGAGCTGCCCACGCTCGGCAGCAAGCGTCACGCCGAGATCAGCCGCCCCCGCGATGAATCTCGCCACCACGATGCCGCCATGAAGAATGGCGATGCCGATCCGGTACGCGATCATTCCGATCGCGATCACCATTGCGACGGAGAAGGCAAAGGTGACAGCCAATAACAGCGTATTGAGGAAAGCGTTGTCTGTCGCGAGCGCGATATCGTACTTCGCGCACAGATCGCCTGCGATGCAGAGCGCGATGAAGACGATGCCGAACAGATAGAGAAAGCCGCCTTTCTCATCGCCCGATTCCGGGTTGATCTTTATGCCAGCCATTGGTGCGCTCCTATTTTCCGTATCTGAGGCCGTAGGCGACCCAAGGGCAGCCATGGCGAAAATCCGCGTAATCGAGGGGGCCGTGCGTCGTCATGAATGTGCAGACCGGCCGTTCCGGCCGGCTCCAATCAGCCTCGCCGAGTGACACCCCGATGCCGGTCGCATTCACGATCCAGAAGGCGAGTGCGGCGCACACGAAGGGGGACGGCGCGACCAGCCATGAGCAAAGGCGCAGGACCAGGCCCTTCGCCGCCCAATAGGGCGTGCGCACATCGAGCGTGGGCGTGCTCTGTTGATAGGGGTTCTGGTTGAACCTGCCGCGCAGCTCGGGCCGGAGCCAATAGCTCGTCCGGCGCAGGAGCATCGGTTTGAGATTGTCCGCGAAGACAATCTGAAACCTGCTGCTTGCGTGCATCACCTCTTCGGCGGTCACGAGCTGGCGCTGCGTTTCCGAGACGGTTTTCCCGCCCGGCGTTCGCGTCGCAACTTCGATCGTTCCGATTCCGCACAGTTCGGATATGTACTTTGCCGTCTCAATATCACCGGCGCCGATGAATTGCTTCACGCCTGCGTTAGAAAGGAATGTCTGCCAGTTCTGACCGTAGTGCTCCCGCAACTGCCCGAGATTCTGGATGATCGGCCACAGCCACACGCGGTATTTGCGCAGCGTCGCAAGGCCGCCCGCGATGCGATCGACCCGGCGCAGCGCCGCGAATTCGTCCATCACGAACAGCACGCGGCCGCGCGCGAGCGGCTGGCGCTGCATCGTCCAGAGCGCGCATCCGATGATAAGCCGGGCATAGGCGGCGTGCGTCTCGATATATTCGAGCGGCACGACGACCGAGACGACGCAGCCGGGCAGCTTCGCGCCCGCTTTCACGCCCTTCAGGTCGGCAAGATCGACGGTCGAAGCCGCGAGCGCCCGCTGCATCACCGGGTCTTCGATGAAGTTCGTGTTGCGCTTGATCGTGCCCATGATGGCAGAAAACTCTTCCGGCGCCTGGGCCTCGCGGCGCTGGAATTGCTCGGCTTCGCGTGCAATCGCACCGCCCGCCGCCTTGTTTGCCCTCATGGCTCTCAGCAGTTCGTCCCATGTGCTCGGCGGGCGGGTGATGTAATCGCGCAAGGTAAGAAGCGTCCGCCGTTCGGCGGGCTCGCTCGTTACGATGTGCATAAGGAAGGCACGGATGCCGCTGCGCGCTTCGTCATTGAAGTAGGCGGATGATCCATCTTCCGTGCCATTGCGGATCACGATCATGTCGGCGAGCAGTTCCGTATCGCTCACGAAGGTTTCGCTCTGCGGCTCGAGGATGCTGAGGGGGTTGATGCTGTGTGTCGGCAGCGCCCACGGCTCGGCCGTGTGCATTCCCCAAGGGTTGAGGCAATGGAATGCGTAGCCCTTCTCGCGCCACGCCTTCGCAGCGATGGCGGTGTTCTCCCCGCCCGGATCGATCAGAAATATCCACGGGTGCCGCAACAGGTTCGGCACGATCGCCGAGGTGCCTTTACCAGACCCCGTCGGCGCGACGGTCAGGATGTGGCCCGAGCCGCGATAATGGACCGGGGCAAGCCCGGTCCAGTCTCCGAGCAGCAGACCGCCGCGGCGGAACATGCCCTTGCGGCTCACGACCCATGGCGCAAGCCACGACGCGGAACCGAACGTAGTCCGGGTTTCGCGCGAGCGCCACGAAAGGAGGGCGAACCCGGTGACGCCGGCGGCGATATATGCAAAAGTGCTCGTGTCCATGCCGGCCACGATGGCGGCGGACGAGGAGGATATATAGGTCAAGTATTGGCCAGATAACGAAGTGTGGGGCAATGACCGGGCGGGGACCGCGGAAAACCAGATTCGATATGACCGAGCGCGCACGCCTGCGCGCTGCCTTACTCCGCTACATGAAGGAGCATGGAATCGGCGTTCCCACCTTGCAGGTGCGGATCGCCGACGGCACGGACCGCTCGCCGGACCTGCTTCCGCTCAAGACCTTGCAGCGTTTCCTCGCTGACGTTGGCCGCACCAACGACACCTTCCTGATCCCCTGCTTCGAATTCGCCCAATCGCTCCCTGCGGGAGGCGACATTGAGAGCTTCGCCCGCGAGGCCGCGGGCTTTTTCGGTGTGGAGCAGGCTGGCGCGAATGCTGCGGGGTTGACCGGGAATTATGCGGTCTTCGCAAGACCGCATAAGACCGATACGCGCATGCGCGTGCTCGCGCCGGATGACATTGAACAGCGCGAAGAGTTCAGCGTCTTTCATTCACGCTGCGTTGTGGTGCAGTCCGGCCCTGCCGGGCCATACCGCTTGCATGAGGAAACGATTATTACCAGCGAGGGGACGCAGGCAGATAGCGTCCGCCATATCTATGAAGGTGTCGTGCTCGCCTTCGATCCTCTCGTCTTCGCCCTTTCCAAGAATGCGCTGACGAGCCTGCCGCGCGCCTACTGGCTGCGCGGTTTCGCAGACGGGACACTTGCCGGCTACGGTATGGAGGCCGCGTTTCTCACCGACCTGGGTGAAGCGCGCCCCTATACGCGCCCGATTGATTTCGAGTTCCGTCGCGAATCCGAGAAGGAGCAGGGCTGATGGCGCAAGCCGCACGAAAGGGAAATCAGGGAGACGACGCCGGCACGGCGCGGATCAACATGAATCTCTTGCAGGCGGCTTACGCGGGCGATCTCGACGGCGTGCAGAGCGCGATCGCGCAGGGAGCTGACGCGGATTCTGTGCATGAGCAGACGGGATTGACGGCGCTGCACATCGCCGTCGGCACGAACAATCTTGCGATGACGCGTTATTTGATCGAGGACGCGGGAGCCCGCATCGGTCCGGATCGCTCCGGCAGATGGCCGACTGTTATCGCGGCGGAATGCAGAACAAGCGACGAGCTTTGCGATTATATCGTCGAGGCCGAAGCAAAAGAGGCGTCTCGTTAAGTGGCCAGAATTTGACCAGCGTATAATTCTCTGTTACTTTCGACGACATAGCGCGTTTAGTTGCGGATTTTCTAATCTGCTCAACCTTAACGTGTTTGCAATTCTTCTCCCCTAAAATCAGTTACAGGCCGTTAGTGCGGAGTACAAGATGTGCGCGGCGAGTCCGCGCCATCTTGGCAAGGGGGCGTCCATAGCCCGCCCCCGTTGCATCCCCCCGCATTGATCGGCAGCTTCAGGCATCGAGCCCGACATCTGCCGAGCGCAGCGTTTCGCCGCTGCATGACGACCAATGAAGCGCGTCATTGGATGCGCGGTTAGGGCGAGGATGTCGCGAAGCGGGTCTGGAAATCGTCAACGCCAGTTGACGCTGTCTGCAAGATTCAACGCCGCGGAGGCCGAGGCAATTCGGCTGCGCGCCGACTTTGCCGGAACGAGCGTCGCTGCGCTGCTCCGCTCGGCGGCGTTGAATCAGCCAGTGACCCGCGCGACCCGTCGCCCCACGGTCAACCATCAGCAGGTTGCCCGTATTCTCGGCGAGCTCGGACGGATTGCGGACACATTGCGCTGCGAAGTGGACGCGGGCCGTCTCGACCCGACCGAGCCCAATGTCGCTGCCGCATTCCGTGATCTTGCCGAGATGCGCTCTGTCTGCTTCCTGGCGCTGGGGCGTGCGCCATGATCCTGAAGGGCAACCAGCGCGCAGGCGGTGCCGATCTCGCGACCCACCTCATGAACGCGTTCGACAACGAGCGCATCGAGGTGGCGCAGATCAGGGGGACTGTCGCGGACGACCTGCACGGCGCGTTCGGCGAATATGAGGCACTTGCTGCGGGGACGCGGTGCAAGGAGCCTCTTTACAGCCTCTCGATCAATCCGCCTGAGCCCATCAGCCGCGAGCAGTATTTCACCGCCATCGACCGCATCGAGCAGCGCCTCGGGCTCGCACGTCAGCCGCGTGCGGTCGTGTTCCATGTCAAGCATGGGCGCGAGCATTGCCATGTCGTGTGGTCGAGAATTGACACCGCAAGGATGCGTGCGGTGCAGATCTCGCACGACAGGATGAAGCTCCGCAGCCTTGCGAAAGAGCTTGCCATGGAATTCGGCCTGCCATTGCCGGACGGGATCGCTCAGGACCGTGGCGCGGAGCGCCGGCGCAAGAAGGACATGACCCGGTCCGAAAAGGTGCAGGCCGAGGCAACCGGGATCGCACCCGGTCAGCGCCGCGCCGAGATCACGGAAGCGTTCCGCCGGTCGGATAATGCAGAAGCGTTTCGGACGGCGCTGAAAGAGCAAGGCTATATCCTTGCCCGCGGCGAGCGGCGCGGCTTTGTCGTTGTCGACCGCTTCGGCAAGGTCCACAGCCTCGCGCGCCAGATCGACGGGTTGAAGACCCGCGAGCTCAACGAGAAGCTCGCGCCGTTGACGCCGGACCAGCTTCCGCCTGCCGCTGAAATCGCGGAAACGATGCGTCAGGATTCGGAACGCAAGGCGGCGCTGGCCGCCGCGAATGCCCGTGTTGGCGAGCGTGCGGCCAAGCTGTCCGCAGAACTGGGCGCGAAGCAGGCCGAGCGGCGGCGCAAGCTCGACCGTCGCCGGCAGGAGCTTGATACCGTGCAGGCGGGCGAGCGCATGTCGCTTCATGCGGCGCACGCGTCTGAAGCAAAGTCGCCCTTTGCGCGCGCAGCCGGCGCCGTCTTCGGATTGTTCGACCGCGTTCCCGGTTTGCGGTCAGTGATCGCCCCGCTGCGCCGCAATCCCAAAATCAATCCTGCCGAGCGCCAACGCATCGAGCGGGAAGCGCTCGCGCGCCGCCACCAGCGCGAACGGTTCATGCTGGAACGGCGCTATACCGTGCTCGAATGGGTCGAGGCGCGGGAACGCCGTTCGCTTGAAGCGGCAATCCGCCGGGAGATCGCCGCAGCCGAAAACCTGCGGGCTGAAGCGGGCGGCCTCCGGGAGGAGATCGCCTTGAACAAGGCGGATATCACGATGCCGGCCGCCGATGGGCAGGGCTTCGGAGCTGGCCAGGTCCGCGACAGCAGGGACGCCTGGAAGCGGCGCAAGAAGAAGGTTCGCGAGCAGACCGTATCCGACCGGAAGCCGCGGCGCGGGTTTGGGCTGGGCGACGATCGCTAGTCGCGGCGCTGTTTGGCCAGCGGATGGCCAACAGCGGACAGACGGCAGCGCGTATATGGCGTGACAGATAAGAAAAGGAGCTGCCTGCCATGTCACGCCATAGGAAGATCGGGGCTCGCCAACTTCTGCGCCCTGATGAATTCGCAATCTCCGCAGGTCTGGACGGCGATTTCAGGTTCTATGCGGCAGAAGAAGTGCCGGAAAATGCGCCGTTGCCCGTCAACGTCCGGGTTTTGACTGCCATCGGCCTGAAGCTGCACGATCCCGACTTTATCGCAGAAATGCTCTCCTTTCTGGACGAAAGCGGAACATGCGGTGGAGATTGTGGCGAAGACGCGATAGGAAAGAATCGCGAGCAAGGTTTGGATTGCCGGTCCGGGAAGTCGGGACCGGCCTGACGAAGCTGCCAGGCGCTGGTCTAGGGATAGCTGCGGAAATTCGCGCATTCGCATCCAGCGGGCGGGAGGCAGCCGTCAGAGTACGAGGGGCGGGTTTATGGCGCAGGACAGTCTGTCGGGTGCATCTGTTTACAAGCATAATCAGGAGTCCGTGCAGCGCCCGGATGTCGGCGTCGAGGCGCAGTTCTCGAACAAGAAGGCCCCTAAAACCTATCGGTACGATTCGAGTCTCGCCCCGGAGCTGTCATGGGACGAGAGCGCCGACCGCGCGTTCGCGGAATGGCTTTTGGGGTTGATTGCCGAGGCTGCGGAGAAGGGCGAGGATACCGTCTTTTCCGTACCGCAAATCTGGAAGGGAACGGAGGAGCGTTTCACATCGCTCACTCAATGCGTGTCGCGCCTGCGCAGCCTGACCAAGCCGTTTCTCGAATGGACCGGCAAGGCCGAACGTCAGCAGGTGACGGTGCCGACGCTGCCGCTGTTCGTGCACGAACGCCATTCTACCCAGGCTATCCTTGAGACCCTGAAATCGCACAAGGCGCTCGGCACCAATCTGGACCTGTTCGGCGACACCAATCTCGACGTTGCCGATAAACTCGACGCCTACCAGCACAAGGGACCGTGGACCAATCGGCTCATCCTCGGCGACTCGTTGCAGGTCATGAACTCCCTGCTCGAATATGAGGGCATGGGTGGCCAAGTGCAGATGATCTACTTCGACCCACCCTACGGCGTAAAATTCGGGTCGAACTTCCAGCCTTTCGTGCGTAAACGTGACGTAACGCACGGCAAAGATGACGCCATGATCCGAGAACCGGAAATGGTGAAGGCGTACCGTGATACTTGGGAGCTAGGCCTTCACTCCTATCTCACATATCTTCGGGACAGACTTACGTTTGCAAAAGAACTACTTTCGCCTTCTGGATCAATTTTTATCCAAATATCCGAAGATAATCTTCATCATGTAAGGGAGATTCTTGACGAGGTTTTCTCGTCTGAGAATTTCGTATCGCAGATATACTTCGCCACGACGAGTGGTTTTGCCACTGGATCGATCAGCCGGGTTGGCGATTACCTCTTATGGTACGCGAAGGACAAGAAGACCCTCACTTATAACGCGCTTTTCCTCGACAAAGAAAATAAAGAAACGGGTGATGATGCCTATAAGTATATAGAACTGAGAGATGGGTCGCGGAGAGCTATGACGACGGGCGAGCGTGATGGAAGCGAGCCAATTCCGGATGGCGCCCGAATTTATCGTGTTGGTGATCTTCAAAGCTCGGGAGCTGCACGCGAGGACACGCCTTTCGCCTTCAAGGGAGAAACATTCAGGCCGAATCCCAACAATCATTGGAAGGCAAGCTACCCCGCGGGCATGGAAAGGCTTGCTGCCGCTAATAGAATAGAACGGGCAGGACGCAATCTTGGCTATGTCCGATTTCTCGATGATAACCCACTCGTTCCGGTCACGAACAGTTGGATGGACACGGGCATCGCAGGGTTTGCGTCTGATAAGCTCTATGTCGTGCAAACGAACCAGAAGGTGATCCAGCGCTGTATGCTTATGACCACCAATCCTGGCGATTTGGTCATGGATATTACGTGCGGGTCCGGCACTACCTCTATCGTTGCGGAACAGTGGGGGCGTCGATGGATTACCTGCGACACATCCAGAGTTCCCATCGCCCTTGCCCGACAGCGCCTCCTAACTAACACCTTTCCTTGGTATCGATTGAAGAACCCTGCGAAAGGCCCATTAGGCGGCTTCTGTTACGAGAGAAAGCAGAACAGGAAAGGACAGGAAATCGGAGGGCTTGTTCCCAAGATCACCCTCAAATCGATAGCCAACAATGAAGAGCCAGAAGTCGTCACCGTGGTAGATCGCCCGGAATTGAGTAGAGGCGTCGTTAGGGTCTGCGGACCGTTCACCGTAGAAGCGACGATCCAGGCTGCGATGAGCCTCGACGATGAGGCAGGTTCGCGCGCGGAGCAGCCGCAATCGGGCAATCCGCGGGCGTTTCTCGACCGGATGATCGAGGTGCTGCGGCAAAGCAAAACGCTCCGGTTGCCAGGCAACGTGACGCTTGAGCTCGATACCGTGACCCCGCTCGCGGACCGCGAATATCTGCATGCGGAAGGCGTCGCGCGGAATGGCACGGACAAGCGCATCGCGTTTGTGTTCGGCCCCGAGGACGGCGCGATCGGCTCGGAATATGTGTTCAACGCGCAGACCGAGGCGCTGCAACAGGGCTACCAACAGCTTTTCCTGTTCGGCTTCGCCATCCAGGCGAAGGCGCGGGAAATGCTCGACAAGCTGAAAATCCCGACCGTGTATGTGTCGGTCACGCCGGACGTGGTCATGTCCGACCTCCTGAAGACCAGCAAGGCGAGCGAGATTTTCTCGATTACCGGCCTGCCCGACGTGGAGCTGGAAGAGGTGGGCAAGCGCGACGGCGCGCCGCTGTACCGCGTCGTCATCAAGGGGCTGGACATCTTCCGCCCCGACACGATGGAGACGGACGAGATCAAGGCCGAAAACCTGCCGTGCTGGATGCTCGACACCAATTACAACGGCATGGCGTTTCTTGCGTCGCAGGTCTTCTTCCCGAAGACGAGCGCGTGGGACAATTTGCAGAAGTCCCTCAAGGGGCAGTTTGCCGACAGCGTGTGGGAACACCTTGCCGGGACAGTCAGCGAGCCGTTCGCCCTTGGCGACAAGCGGCGCATCGCCGTCAAGGCCATTGACGAGCGCGGCAATGAGCTGATGGTCGTGAAAAACGCACCGGGGGCGAAGTAATGGCCGCGGCGCAGGAGAAGGAACAGGCGCCGCTGACCGTCGCCGAAGTCGATTCACCAATCATCAACTCGCCCTTTCGCGAGCCGGAATATCACTGGCAGATCGAGCGCGGGAAACCTCCGGTCAAGGCGGAAGGGCGGCGGCGCGCGAGCTATTTCTACCGGGTGCCCGAGCACGCAGGGCGCGGGCGCAAGAACAAGAAGCAGGCCGAGCTGTTCGACGATGCGAAAGGCGAGGAGATCGAGCTTGAGATCGTCAACCGCATCCGCGAGCGGGTGAAGGAATGGCGCGCGGGCAGCCGGTCGGGCGGCGTCGCCTATGACGGCGCGTCGCCGGTGACGAAGGAGCTGCTTGAGCTGTGGCGCAGCAGCGACCGCATGCAGCGCCTGTTCTTCGCGCAGGTCGAGGCGGTCGAGACGATCCTCTTCCTCGTCGAGGCACGTGACGTATATCGCAAGGGCCTGCCGGAGATTCCAAGGGACGAGCCCGGCCTTGAATCCAAGGCGGCAGGCGTGCGCGCGTTCATGCGCTACGCCTGCAAGATGGCGACCGGATCAGGAAAGACCACGGTGATGGGCATGCTGACGGCATGGTCCATCCTCAACCGCATCGCCGCGCCGCGCGATGATAGATTTTCGGACACGGTGCTGATCGTCTGCCCGAACGTGACGATCCGCGAGCGCTTGCAGGAGCTCGATCCCGCGCTTGGCGATCTCAGCCTTTATCGCACACGCCAGCTCGTGCCGCCGCACCGCATGGAGGAATTGCGGCGCGGCGAGGTGATGATCGCGAACTGGCACCGGCTCGCCAAGAAGGAGACGAACACCGTCAACGGAGATTCCGCGAAGGTCGTAAAGACCGGCGAGCCCGTCGAGGTGGTGAAGAACGCAGGCAAGGAGAACGAGTCCGTCGAGGTGAAATACTTCGAGTCGGACGCCGCGTGGTTCAAGCGCATCCGCCGCGAGCTCGGCAGCGGCAAGGGGCGCAGCCCGCACTGGCTCATCTTCAACGACGAGGCGCACCACGCCTATCGCCGCGGCGACACCGCCACCGACGAGCAGGCGCTCGACGACGACAAGGACCTCGCGAAAAAGAACGAGCGCGAAGCGACGATCTGGATCGAGGGCCTCGACCGCATCAACCGCCTTGCGGGCGGCAGCCGCAGGCGAGGGATCAATGTCTGCATCGACCTTTCCGCAACGCCCTTCTACATCCAGGGCTCCGGCAACGAAGTCGGCAAGCCTTTCCCGTGGGTCGTTTCCGATTTCGGGCTGCTTGACGCAATCGAATCCGGGCTCGTCAAAATCCCGCAACTGCCTGCGCGCGATGTCAGCGGAGCGGAGGAAGCCGCCTACTTCAATATATGGCGGTGGGTGCAGGCCAAGGCGAAGGAAGGCGGCTACGGCACGAACGTGACGCCGGAACTCGTCATGAATTACGCGAGCGCGCCCATCAACCTGCTCGCGTCCGAATGGCACGAACGGTTCCTTGAATGGGAGCGCTTCTCGAAACAGCAGCAGCGCCATCCGGTGCCGCCCGTCTTCATCGTCGTCTGCCGCGATACCGCCGTGGCGAGAGAAGTGCATTCGTGGCTTGCGAACGGGAACGACAGCTACGGTGCGTCCCCGCAATGGTTCCGCAACGAGCCCGGTCAGGAAGTCACCGTCCGCATCGATTCCAAGGTCATCGAGGATATCGAGGAAGGCGGCACCAAGGACGAAACCCGCCGCCTGCGCTTCATCCTCGACACCGTCGGCAAGGCGGAATGGCCCGGCGGCAAAATCCCGGAAGAATGGTCGGAGCTTGTCCGCAAGCACAACGACAAGGTCGCGAGCGACGACAATGACGGCTCGCTGAAATGGATCGACGAGCGCATCCCGCCCGGTAGGGACGTGCGCTGCATCGTATCCGTGTCGATGCTCGCGGAAGGATGGGACGCGAACACCGTCACCCACATCGTCGGCCTGCGGCCTTTCGGTTCGCAGCTCCTTTGCGAGCAGGTCGTCGGCCGCGCCCTGCGGCGCAAGAGCTATGCGCTCAACGAAGACACGCAGATGTTCGCCGAGGAAACCGCGAAGGTGTTCGGCGTTCCGTTCGAGCTTGTGCCGTTCAAGGTCGCGCCGGCAGGGCCGACGCCGCCGCAGCCCGAGCCGAACCATATCTATTCGGTGCCGGAGAAGGCGGCGTTCGAGATCACCTTCCCGATCGTGAGCGGCTATCACCAGTCGGGACGCTTCGAGGTGTTTGTCGATTGGGACCAGGTCGCCAAGGTCACGATCGATCCCATGCGCATCCCGCAGCTTGTCGAGCTGACGCCGCTCACGACGCCGGAGGGGAGTGCGGCCGCCTACGGCCCCGGTGAAAAGCCGATCCTGTCACTGAAAGAGTGGCGGGCGATGTTCCGCGACCAGCAGGTCGCCTTCCGGATCGCGAAAGAAATCTGCGTCCGCTGGCAGGCGGATAACGGCGCGGCCGCCGTTCCCACGCAGCAGCTTTTTCCCAAGGTCGCTTTCGCCGCGAAGCGGTTCCTCGCCGAAAAGCTCGTCCGCAAGGGCGATAGCCACGCCTGCGACGTGCTGCTAGTCGGCGAGTACATGCAGGCGGCGGTGAGCGCGCTCATGGAGGCGATCAAGAAGGGCGCATCTTCGGAAGACGCGGAGGTCGCCGTGGTTCCGCAGGGCGCGGCGGGGCGCGGCAGCACGCTCTATGTCGATTTCCACACGACGAAGCCGATATATCCGGTCACGCGCTGCCATCTTAACGCGATGGTCGCCGACACGCAGAAATGGGAGCAGAGCGCTGCTTTCCTGCTCGACAGCCATCCCGGCGTGAAGAGCTGGGTGAAGAACGACCGGCTCGGCTTTTTCATCCCCTACCGCAACCGCGGCCTGCCCGCGAAATACGTGCCCGATTTCGTCGTTGTGACCGATACCGGCAGGAACGTCGTCGTCGAGATCAAGGGGCAGAAGACCGACAACGCCGACGTTAAGCAGAAGGCGGCGGAACGGTGGGCCGACGCCGTCAATCGCCTCGGCGACTACGGCGCGTGGCATTATCTTCTCGTAACCGATCCGGGGCGACTCGGCCTTGAGCTGAACGCGCACACCAATGCCGCCTGGGACGAGGGGCCGTTCGCGCTGACATAGATTTCGCAATCCGCTGCCGCTCATGCAGTAGTTTCGCGGTCCGGCGCGCGCCTGCGCCGGAGCGCGCTGTTATGATTTGCCGCTTTTGCCCTCCACACGGTTGCAGACATGCCGGGCACGTGCAGGCAGGACGGTCCTTCGCTTTCCTTTCCGTTGCCGGTCCCTTCGTGATCCTCGCGGTCCTGCCGGACGGCGCTTTGCCGTCAAGGGCCTGCCCGCGCCAGCTTGCGAAGGCAAGCCCGTGTTGACCCATGACGGCGGCAGCTTTTGCCGCCCGGCCTTTCGTTCCGCGTCCTTCGGGACGGCAACATCGAACGAAAGGAAAGCAAGATGGGACTCGATATGTATGCCTGCACGCTGTCTCGCACGCCGGATGCACCGGTCGATTTCGAGGGCAAGGGCGCGACGCATATTCACTACTGGCGCAAGCATCCGAACCTGCATGGCTGGATGGAGCGCCTGTACCGGGAAAAGGGCGGCTGCGACGACAGCTTCAATTGCGTCAATGTCCGCCTTACGCGGGAAGACCTCGACCGGCTGGAAGCAGACATCCGCGCGCGGCAGCTTCCGGCGACCGACGGCCCGTTCTTCGGCGAGAGCGACGGCTCCGAAACCGACGACGATCTTCAGTTTGTCGCCAAGGCGCGCGAAGCGCTCGCCGCCGGACTGACGGTCTTCTACACATCGTGGTGGTGATCCTCCGCCGATCCGGGCCGGTCTCGGCATCGGTCCGGATCGCGGCGCCGCGCAGGCGGCAAGGCCGCTCCTCCATTCCGGCCAGTCCTTGGCCAATACAGTCCGCCTTTGAAAGGTCATGCACGTCCTTGCCGCCGCGCCCTGCGGCCGGACTCGGACGGAGTGACTGCTATGAACGATACGACGCACAATTATTGGCAACAGGACGGGGAGCACGCATTCACGCTGTTCGTCGGCGGAGAGCGACGCGCGACGGTAGATACGGTGTGCAATCGCGCTGTCCTGCTGGGCGGCGAGAACCGCGCGGAAGAGAAGATAACGGCCCCAGACTCGAAGGTGATCTTCAATGTGGTGGAGGACCGTCTCGACCTCAGGCGGGTGAACGTCTTCAAGTATCAGCCCGGCCACGACGAGGTGAACCCGCGCAGGCTTGCCGAATGGCGCGCCGAGGGCTTTCGCAAATCCCATTCGAAAGAAACGCTTTCACGTTTCTACCTTGAGCACGCATGGGCGGTTCTCCGGGACAAATCCCGCTGGGGGCTTACGGAAAAAGGCTTCGAGGCGCGCGGCCATGTCTGCGGCGCTTGGGAAGCCTTAAGGCGCAGCGACGGGCGATGGACGCAGGACATACATGCGCGCGTCACGGCGGCGACGGCACGCCTTGAGCAGGCGGCAGAGAAGCCGAAGACGATGTTCGAATCGCTTGCTCTCCTCGATTGCGAAAAGGCGCTCGCCAGCGCGCCGCCGGGAATCGCGCAGGGAAAGGCGCGAGATATCGGTGAGAGCAATGCGAACCGCTCCTCCGACCGGAAATGGAAAGGGTCTGACCGGAACGGACGCGGCTGGTAGCGCATCCTCTTGACCCGCGCATGCCGATGGTGGTGGTGATCTGCCCGGCGCCGTCACGGCGCCGGGCGGATTGGGCGCATCGCGAAAAGAGGTGGATCGACCGCGCCGGCGCATTGCCGCCGGCATCGGAAGCGATTAGAACGGAAGAAGAACAGGGAGATTCATGACGGAAACCTACGACGGACGCGCGGTCGCAAACTTCATTCTCGACTATTGCGATGGTCGGGGACGGTCTGTCACGAACCTCGCCCTGCAGAAGCTCGTGTATTTCTGCCACGTCTGGTCGCTGATCGCGCTCGGCGGGCCGCTTGTCCGCCATAAGTTCGAGGCGTGGGAGTTCGGGCCGGTCCTGCCGTATCTCTACCGCTCCTTCAAGAATTACGACCGCGCGCCAATTGTGGGCCGCGCGACGCAAATTGATCCTTCCGATGGCAAACAGCGTGTCGTCGGGTATGATTTCAGCTTCGAGACAGATTCGCTGCTGCGGGAAATAGTTGAGTTTTACAGCCGCCTGCGCGCAGGCGACCTTGTGGAGCTCAGCCACGTCGAGGGGGGGCCGTGGCATTCTGTCTGGAATCATGCGGGGGCGGTAAACCCCGGCATGAAGATCGACGACATGAGCATCCTGGAGTTTTACTCGAAAGTACCGACCCCTTTCTCGATACAGTGACGGTTTCCATATGGCAGAACTGCGCGTCCCTTCCGTACAGCACCTCGCCCGCAACTGGCGGGACGAACCGGCGGCGATTGCCCGCCTCCTTGTGCGGCTCGCGCTGAATCCGCCGCGCTTCAACTACAATCCGCTCTATCTCGCCGTGCGCGACCTGCTGGTGCTGCGCGTGCCTTACGAGCAGGTCGCCGAAGGCATCCGGCGCAAGGTCAAGAACGAGAAAGTCCGCAACAACCTTCTCAGCGTGCTGCCGCTGATCCGGGATCATTTTGCGGGCGTGTCGCCGGATTTCTACCAGACGATCGACAAGCGCTATTATCCGGTCGGCCGCGGCCTCATGGTGCCGTTTGAGCCGCCCATGATCTACGGCGTTGGCGGGCAGCTTTATTTCCCGTGGTTCAGCTTCTGGCGGCGCAACCCGCTCGCCCGGGAGCGCCTGTCGCTCTTCGTCACGCTTGTGGACGAGGTGCTGATGCAGGACCCCGACCTTGAAACCGCGCGCTTCGAGATTCTGGATTTCAGTTGCCCCGGACCGAAAGCGCCGCGCACGCTGACCGTGCTCGACGCCCGCGACATCCCGCGCATGGACGAGGCGCGCAAGACGCAAATGCTGGAAGCTTTCGCGGAGGGATATTTCCAGGCGCTCGCGACGCTGGCAGGCACACCCCCGCCGCCGGAGGATCGCGACGAACCGCCGCCGCCCGATCCCGACCAGCCCGGCTTGTTCGACTAGCTTTCCGTTCAGCGTTTGGCTGCCCCGGCTGCGCCGGCCGGGCTCTATGGCTTTGCCACCGAACCACGCATAGCGCGGTTTCGGCCTTCCGGTAACGATCCCTGGCAGAAGATCCGATAGCGGCGTCCCTTTGGGACGCCACTTGTCGTTTCGCGCGCTGATCGCGCGCGTGCACCCTCTCACCAGCTTACACCGACGGGACGGAGCAAGGGCCAATAGCCGGAGTCCGGGCTGGCCCGCTCCATTCGCTGCGCTCCCGTGTGGCCCGGACCGCCTTCGGCGCCGCATGCGGTCAGGCTTTGGCTTCCGCCCCTTTCGGTACTCACGTCCATATCCGCCTTGCGGCGGATGAAAAGCATGGACGCTCGGCGCTGGCCAAGGGTGCATGCGCGGCTCTTTTTTTGAGGGCTTCGCTGTCAGCAACGGCTAGCGAAAGGATACAGCCATGAAACTCGACCACCTGCCCCTTGGGCAGTTGAAGCTTTCCCCTCTCAACGTCCGCAGGAAGGGCGGCAAGGACATTGCCGACCTTCTGCCCCTTGTCCGGCGGCACGGCATCATCCAGCCCCTGCTGGTCAGGCCGAACTGCGAGGGCTTTGAAATCGTCGCGGGGCAGCGGCGCTACAACACCCTGCTTGCGCTTGCGGAGGAAGGTGTCACCGACCCCGTTCCGTGCATCGTCATGGAGGAAGGCGACGATGCGGCGGCGGTGGAAGCCTCCCTTGCCGAGAACATCGCACACCTCCCTATGGACGAGATCGATCAGTACAAGGCGTTCGCGGCTCTTGCCGCCAAGGGCATGAGCGCGGGCGATGTGGCCGCGCATTTCGGCGTTTCCGAACGGCTTGTGCAGCAACGGCTGGCAATAGCGAACCTGATCGAGCCGATCCTGAATGCCTACCGCCGCGAGGAAATCGGCGCGGACACGTTGCGCAGCCTCACCATGGCGACACACCGCCAGCAGAAGGCATGGTGGAAGCTCTATAAGAGCGAGGACGAATACGCCCCGACAGGGCGGGCCTTGCGCGAATGGCTGTTCGGCGGCGCGCAAATTCCTGTCGGCAATGCCCTGTTCGACCCTGCCGCATACAAGGGCGCGATTGCTTCCGACCTGTTCGGCGACGAGCGCTATTTCATGGACAGCGCCGCATTCTGGCAGTTGCAGGGCGAAGCCATCGCGGCGAGGCGGGACGCCTATCTGGCCAAGGGCTGGGCCGAGATCGTCATGCTTGAGCCGGGCAAGCACTGGATGAGTTGGGATTTTCAGAAAACCCCGAAATCGAGAGGCGGGCGCGTCTACGTCACCTGCACCCGTGACGGCGAGGTTTCCTTCCATGAGGGATTCCTTCCGGTGAAGGAAATCCGCAAGCGGGAGAAGGCGTCGGCAGCCGGGACGGATAGCGCCGCCCCGCGCCCCGAAACTACGAAGGCGATGCAGAATTATCTTGGCCTGCACCGCCACGCGGCGGTGCGGACGGAGCTTCTCCGCCATCCCTGCATGGCGCTGCGCCTTGCGGTCGCGCACATGATCGCCGGTTCCGGCCTGTGGTCGGTGAAGGCGGAAGGCCGGCGGGCCGATAGCACCGCCATCGCTGAAAGCCTTGCCGCGAGCAAGGCGGAAGCAGCGTTCGCAGCCGAGCGCCGCGAGATCGCTGCGCTTCTCGGCATCGCGGAGGACGAGGACGGTCCTGTCGTGACGGGCAACACATGCGGCCGCGCCCGCGAGCTGCCGGGAATCTTCCGCGCCCTCCTGCAAATGGAAGACGAGGCCGTGATGCGGGTTCTGTCTTTCGTCATGGCCGAGACGCTGGCGGCGCACGGGGATGCCGTCGATCTGCTCGGGGAACTGCTGCACACCGACATGCGGAACTGGTGGTCGCCGGACGAGACGTTCTTCGCGCTGCTGCGCGACAAGGACGCCGTCAACGCGATGCTGCGCGAGATCGCGGGCGCAAGGAAGGCGAACGCCCACCTTGCGTCCAAGATGAAGGTGCAGAAGCAGGTGATTGCGGATTGCCTTGCCGCCCGCAGCAAGGGCGAGCCATGGCTTCCCGGCTATCTCGCATTCCCCGCGCGCGGCTACACCGAGCGTTTCGCGCAGGGCCGGGCCGAAGCGCCGCCGCCCGATAATGAAGAAGATGAATAAGAGTGAAAAAGGCCGGGCGCATCGCCCGGCCTTCGCAACTTTGAAAGTCAACTTGTTCTTAAACAAGATTATCCTGTAAAATATTCCATTTAATTAGGTGAGGAAATAGAAATGAATACCGATATTGATGATGTTATCGAAATTGAGAAGATAATGAATCGTTGCATCACGGACCTTTACGAGGAGGGCGAAATCGAAGATGCGGCGATCACCACATCAGAGTTCTATGGTTTTTCTCCTGAAGATGTCGAAACAATCCATTTTCATAAGAACGGTGCAGGAGACGGTGTTTGGTTTCGCTTAAAGAACGGGCTTGTGTTCGACAAGGCTGCCGAGCCTTGCGATCCTGACCCGTCACTTTACGACACCACCGCCAACTGAACCCAGTTACGGCGCGATCCAATGGATTTTCATGTGGCGACCTTCACCTGGCCGTATGGCGTTTGAGGAGCAGCATCAGCTTTTCCCCTGCAAGCTGTTCCATCAGGGAAAGATTAAAGAGACAGACACGGACCATGGCCGTCGCACCGAGGAACCGCTCGTAGTAAGACGCATAGTGAGGAGGAAAATCGGCGCGCGCCGCCTCAATCGCGTTCTCCACCTCATCAAGCCAGCACCCATAGCCAAGTTCGATCTGATTTAGATGCGTTATCGCGATCCTCTCGGTTGGGACTTCATCGCTGTTGCGGAGACACTCGATACATGCACGAAAGAACCGCTCGGCATTCGCGCGGAACACCTCGTCGTTGTCCTCTGTGACGGCTATCCGGTTCATAAATATGTCGAGCACATCGCGGTATTTCAGGTACATTTTGAGCCTCCGTCGTTTGCGGCAGGCTCCTAAGTAAGCGAAGGTAACGTCGCTGGATTGGCCGGTTTCTGGTCAACAAGGCGAAGGACGTTTCACATAAATTGCTGTGCGGCTTCAGCCTGTCGGCACATCCGCAACGAATGACGATATCAGCGCTTCCGTCCACGGGAAATCTCTTGAGAGCGGGACCGCCAAGCGCGGCCCACGCTTTCAGGATGGTCTGGTGAAAGCGCAGCACGCTGCTCGGGCGGGGTCGCTTTTAGTGCAGTCTTCAATGTCGCGACGCGCTCTTCCAATTCAGAGGGGATGTAATGATAGCGATGATCGCCGCCGAGCGCATCCGGATAGGGCTGCATGTCATTGTTCACCTGATAGCGATTGGCTCCGCAGACCACCCCATCTTCCAGAACGAGGATTTCGGCTCTGAAAAAGCGGCATTGTGAATAAAGGCTGTAAAACGCTGACCCGCCTGGTATGTGTTCGACGAGATCGTAAAGTGGATTTCTGCGCCGCTCGTGATGCTGTTCGGTATACATGACTTCCTCGCAGGGTCTTCAACGCCGCGCCGATGCCTTACGGGACCAACGAGAAACGTGCGCATGCGAGTTTCCATCGGCTCCCCGCGGCCTGCTCAAAGATTACTGTGCCGTGAGGCTGCGGGCGTGGCCATGGACTGGTCATTCCGGGGTCGTTCGTCGGAACCCCCGGAAGAGCCTGCGATTCGGACTAGATCAATTGTTCCGCCGCTCGCAGGGCGGCGGTCGCGTCGATGACACCTGGCAATTCCCACACGGAATCACGGAGCATGAATTTCCATGCCTTGACGCTATCGACATAGGCGGCGCGCGGCTCGACGACCTCATAGGGGATGATTGCGCCGCGCAGCACGCGGAAGCGGTCATCGAGCAGGACGGCGGCGAGGCGGTCGAAGGGCCGCTCCGGCAGACGCCGGATGAAGCCGAGCTGGCGCGAGCCGCGCGGCGTGCCGAGGCGGCGGCATTTGATCTGGTAGCGCAGCCCTTCGCCATCGACCGCGTCGGCATCCGCCGAGGAATTGTTGTTGAGCGTCCAGCCGAAGGCGCGGGAGAACAGCAGCTCGCCATAGTCGCCGGTCGGGTTGTTCGCGCTGCGCACCACTTCGCGGCGGCGCAGCTCGGCGAGCAGGTCCACATGCAGCTCAAGCAGGGCCGGAACGGGGATGGTCGTAAGGTCGATCATGGGCGCTGTTATGTTTCGGAGGTCAGAGCGAGGTCTTTCAGATGCGCGTCGATGGCGTCCGCGACCGGGCGCGCGACCGGCAGCGCCTTTTTTGCTTCCGGCCATTCGTCGCGGAAGCGGGCGACGGTTTCCGTCGCCGCATCGACGACGAGCTTTTCAGGAAGACGCGCCTTGGCCGCGAGATAGCGCAGCTCGTCGAGCGAAAGCTCGCGCATGCGCTTGGTGCGGGCGTATTTGATGGCTGCGAACTCGTCGGGGATATACGGTATCGTCGACACGAAATCGTAGGCGGGCGCGAGCGCCGCCGTGCGACGGTCAGGATAGATCAGCGACCAGTTCTTGAGGTGCATGTCGGCGTTGCCGATCAGAGTGTTGAACACGAGGCGGCGGATGAATTCGGCGGCGGCTTCGTCGCCCGCCTCGAGGCCGATCACGGCCGCGATGTTGCGCGCGCTCGCCCGCTTGTATTTGTCGTCGGGCCAGACGCCGAACACCTGCGCGAAATCCTCTATATGCACCGGGCCGTCTTCCGTGCGGTCGAAGCGCCGGATGGCAAGCGCCTGGCCTTTGAGTCTGCCGATCCCTTCGGGCAGGCCGCCGATTGCATCGATGTCGAGGAGCTGGAGCTCGGGTACGTCCATGCCGAGACGGGCCGCAAGGCTCATCATCGAGAATTCGTTCTCTGGAACTCCGTCATAGAGCTGCGAGGGCAGCTTCACGATCCACGAGCCGCCGACGCCGTCCGCCGGGATCGTGAGGCCGCCGCCTTTCCCTGCGTTCTTCACTGCCGAGAATTTCAGTTGCACGCCCGCGAGCGAAAAGCGCAGGGCATTGGTCCGGCGCTTGCGGCGCTCTTCCTCGTCGCCCTTGTCCTTGAGATCGGGCCACGCTTCGCCGTCTGCCGGCACGATGGTAAGCGCGCCGGGAAGATCGCGGCCGAGAACCCACAGCAGGAAGAACTCGCGCTTTTCGTTCACGCCAGCCTGCTCGGCAAGATAGGCGCGCAGCGGCCCCTCGGGCAGGAGGTTGGCGAAGAAGGGTGGCACCCTGACATTGACCGGCTTGAATTCTGTCAGGAGCTGCCCGAACTGGTCCTTGAAGGACAGGCTCAGCGTCGGCCGCTCGGGATTGTCGATATACGCCTTGTCGAAGGCGAACAGCGTGCGGTCGCCCGGAATGAGGGTGAGCGTGCCGATCTTGTCGCCGTAGAGACGCACATCGAGGACGGAAACGTCAGGCATCGTCGTCCTCCTCGTCTAGCTCATAGGCAGGGCGCGGCGCTTCCGGCAGCGCATGGGCGGTCCTGTTGCGAAGCTCTCTTAATTGACGGGAGGCGCGCTCGGCGGCCGGGAGCGCGGCCGCGCCGGTTGGGAGTTTCAGCAGCTTGTCGGTGACGGCGCGCAGCGTATCCAGATCGCCCTTGCCGAGCTGGAAATTCGCAAGCTCTCGCAGCGTCTGGTCGAGGCGCTTGAATTCAGCGGCGTCGGGATGGGTGCGGGTCAGCTTTGCAACTGCCGCCTGGGCGCGGTTGAGGACGGTAGCGCGCTGGCGGGCTTCCCCGGACAGAGTCATGGACGCGCCGCCGACAATGGCCTCTACAGCGGGCAGCAGCTTGCGCGGCACGAGCACCAGCTCGTAATCAAGCGCACGCACAAGCTCGACCAGGCTCGAAAGCCGGAGATCGGTGCCGCCGCTCTCGATTTTCGAGATATGGCTCTGCGGCACGCCGATGCGAGCGCTGAGGTCGCGCTGGCTCAGGCCCGTCTGCTCGCGGGCGGTGCGGAGGGTCTGGAGAATGTCATCGGTGGCGTAGGGCATGATATGTCTCTGCATATCTAAGGTACATGGTGATATGCTTAAATATATCACTCGCATTGGAAATTTGCAAGCGCGTACGATGTGCAATTGCATATCGAAAGCGGACTAAGATATGTTATTATAGATCATAAAAAGGGGGGGGGTAAAAATGGATTTGCCAAAGGCAGGAAGCACTTACGCGCAAGAACGACGCGGCATTGCCGCCGTGCAGGGCTATGCGGCCAAGATGGGACAGATTTGGCGCGAAACCGGCACCGGCGACGTGGGGATCGACGGTCAGCTCGAATTTATCACAAACGAAGGATTCGCTACCGGGCGTACGATTGCAGCCCAGGTGAAAGCCGGCCCTTCCTTCCTTCAGCACCGCACCGACGCCGGCTGGAAATTCTATCCCGAGGACAAGCACCGGAATTATTGGGAGCAGTTCCCTTTGCCGGTGCTTCTCATTCTGCATAACACCGATACCGGGAACAGCTATTGGATCGACATTCGGCAGGCGTTGCGCGTGCCTACCCGCGAGGAGCGCGCCCATATCGAAGTGCCCGAGGCAAATCTCCTTGAGGCAACCAGCCCTGCCGTGCTCTTTGAAAACGCTGGCGTACTGGATCAGCCTTTCATCACTGACATCGAGGGAGTGTTCAAAGAGCTTGTCACGACCATATCAAATGAAGGGAGTTTCCCCCTCAGCTATTTTGACCTTTTCGTGCATGGGCTGACGAACATCTGCCGGAGCATCTACTACGGGATGGACCTCGTCTGTAACGCCGTTGAGTACAATCTTGAAGCACGCGGGTCGGAGTTCGGGATGGGCATGGGCGGTCCAGAGCAGGACTTTGTCTTCGGCTTCGCGAAATTCCTGCTCGCTCAAAATCTCGCGCAAATCGACTATTCGGATTGCCTCATCGATTGGGTAGATCGCGAAATGCAGCCTCATTTTGTGGCGCCGCTGACCTCAAGGGGCAGAGCACTCGTCGCGCTAATTCAAAAGGAAGAGGCGCGGCTCGTCACGAGCGGCGCGCTGCCTGACGAAGGACACCGCCATGTCGCACAGGAAGGCTTCTTCGAGATGGTGCCGCAGTCCTACTTCCCAAGATTCCCCAGGATCAGGCAGTTTCAGGATGCGGTGACGACGGAAGAAACCGCGGGAACGTAAGCCAGATTTATCTTTTCGAGCTTTGCCTTGGTGCCGGGCATCAGGAAATCGACCAACAGGATGGAAGCGGGATCAGGCGCGAAATCAGGCTGGCCGTTGCGCAACGATGCGCCTATCGCGGCGCTTCTACGTTTCCATTTTCCGGTCCTGTCCTGCTCGTCCAGCATTTCGTCACGCTGGAAGAGGCGAACCGCGTGGCCGAAGGCCACGATGTGCTGCGGATAGCCGTCGGCGATCCGGTGCGCGACCTCCACAAGATGCTTGAAGTTCCAGCCGACCGGCTTCCCTTCCTTTGCGCTGGCCACGCCGTTCATGAGCGCGATGAAGCCGCTGTCCTCATCCGGCGATGACGGCAAAGAAACGCCGCGCTCGCTCAGCGCCTCGCGCAGCGCGGTCCATGCGCGAACCTCGTTCTTGTCAGGGGCGGCGTTGGGCTTCCGGGAAAGCCAGAAAGAGAGCAATTCGCTCCTCAGGGCATCGAGTGTCGCCCGTTCGCGCTCTTGCAGCTCCTTATCTATCTCTGCGCGAATAGCGGACGCCTGCCTGTCATAATCGAAATACCAGCAACGCTGGGATTCCTTCTCGCAGGTGAGTTCGCTGAAAGGAATGACGCGCGATTCCCAGCGATCGGTCAGGCGATCGCCTTCCCGCGCAGGCCGCCGGAAATGGCATCGTACATGAAACCGGCGTACAGCCTCGGACAGGGTTGCGGTCTCTTCGTCAACAACAAGAATGTTTGAGTTGTTGGTGAAGAGCAGGTCATCCGTCGTCAGCCGCCGATAGTCGGGGTCGAACTTGCCCATGACCCATACAAGAAGCGCGTCTTCCTGCCTGTAAAAGGAGCGGCGGCCAGCAACCACGTCGAGAAACGTAGTCGAAAGCTGCACTTCAAAGGCCGTTCTTCCCATAGGCCTGGTCGCCTGAACATCGGGCTGGCGGCGGCTGCGCTCATCATGGGATGAGCGCCATTGACGTTCGCTCAGGATTTCCGAGAAGGAAGGGTCTGCTGAAAGGCTGCGCATAATCAGCGCCTTGATACGCTTATGCGGTTCGCTCTCGCGCACGCCGTCATATTTTCGGGCGAGAATTTCATCGCGGGAAAGCGGGCTGCGCGTCTCGGCAGGACACGAACCGTCTTCGGTTATGTGCCGGAAAAAGAAATGCTTAAACTGATTGGCGACGAGATAAACTGGAACTGAGCAGAGCGAGCACCGGAAGCGCGGATTTTTGGAAAGACGCTCTCGGATGCTGACACGCTGCGCGATCAGCTCTTCATAGCGCTGCCCACCGATCCATGCCTTCACATCTACAAATTCGCCGGTGTCGCAATCCAGAGCCTCACGTATCGCGGGTTCATCCACCGGCAACGCGGCAGCAAGCGGATCGAACGTGACGTTCCCGCCAATTGCCGGCTCAATCTGCTTCTCAGCCCCATCCATCGGTCGCCAATCTCTGACCAGATCAGGGTAGCAGGATTCGGGTGCGTGATGAACGACGAAGCCGAAGGATAAGCTCGATGCCAAAGCAGAAGAGGACAAAGCCTGCAATAATGTTGCCGGATATAAAGCCCGGCAACTGGCGCGGTGAAATTCTAGGAAGCTGCACCGTCAATTTCGGGCAAGTTGTTCAGCCCGGCCCGCCGCGGCAATCCGTCGAGTTCACGTACATGATAATGCCTGGGGCCTTTACCATGCCGGACGTGAGATTCACGTGGCCGGGCGTCATAATGATTATGACGCCTACCCCTATGAAGACGGAATTCCCCGACGCAGGCTGCCTCTTTAAAGCCGAGCATCTTCCTTCGCTGCACCTGTCGCTCGAAGTCACGCGCGGGCAATTTTCAGACATGCTGCGGATGCTAGAAAAGAAGCGACTCAGGGATTTTCACTTCACTCTGGAGGATGAAGCCGAAGGTTCGTGGCCGATCTGCAGTTGGGGCATGTCAGCCACCCTTGCCGATGCAGCAGGGTAAACTATTCTCAGGCGATTTTAGAAAATAGAAATCGTCCGTCCGATCCTGTTTTTCGCGAGCGTTTCCCTATGCCGGTCGAGCTCCATGAGCGCCTATCTGAATTTTCTTATGGATACGGCGTCACGAGGGAAGTCGAACGGCGGCTGCGACGACAAGGACTAAGGGCAACACCGTTCCTGCCAAGTCTGCTCCACGAAGCGAGCCTGGGCTTCGACGTGGCTTTCGACCGGCCGGGAACGCCGCTTCTGCTCCAGTTCAAGCTTGGCCAGGCCATGCGTCGCTTCGTGCCGGGGCCGCGTCCGGCTCTCCAACAGCCATTCTGGCGATACCATATCGACACGGCCGAGCCGGACGGCCAGTTCGAGCTTCTCCTTAAGGCCGAACAGGACGGCGCGGACGTTTTCTATCTCGCCCCGAAGTTTCACGATTGGGAAATTTATCTCGATGCCTTTGAAAACCGGCGTGTCGTAGCAACATCGCTGATCGTTAGCCCCGGCGAGATTCGACGCACTCTGGACGCCCACAGCGTGCCGGATGGGGCGCACAAAATCGTCTATGACGAGCGCAGGGCATACTTGTGTTCGGACCCGCTGGAACTCGCGTCGATACGTCCCTCCGATCTTGCGGGAAAGCTGCGGGCTCATGTAGAGAGCCGGGAGGCTCCCATTGGCGAAGTCCTGGAGGAGGTGTTTGCAGGTTTTGAGAACCGGTCTGCCATCCGGCGGCCTCGTGCTTCTGAGGGCAGCGATGATCCCGACCGTGCTGTCTATGCGATCCCATCCGATCAGGGGCGGCAGCCCAGGCTGCGCCGCGAGCGTCTGGAGCGCATTCTCGGCACCGGCCGCAGCCGGGAGGAAGCGGTTGCGCTCGCAGTAGGGGCGGAGGCGTGGTCTTCGGGTGCGCAATTGATCTTTGTCACCGAGCCGCCCGCCGAATGACTCGCTAAGAATTAATAGAAGTTACAATGACATACGAGTTCCCAGTTTCATCCTCTCCGGCGCGCCATTTTATCCAATTGAAATTGCAGTTGTTTTTGGCATTCCGCATCGTGCGACACCGGCTTAGTTTTCAAAATTAAGCCGGTTTTTCAGCCGGTTTTGGAAGAACGGATATTCGTTCGAATTGCGTCGCGGCATGGCGTACGCGCGACGTAGAGGGGAAATGAAGCCTGCCTTTGCCCGCACATTCTTTATCCGCAGATCACGGGTTCGAAATTAGTACGGCGATTTCCGTTCATAACGATCGACTCGACGGCGAACTCGAGGGGGAGGTAATCAGGCCAGCCATTCCAATGCCTCGCAAGT
>JAFKKF010000010.1 GCA_017305635.1 Hyphomicrobiales bacterium
ATATAGATACTCCGCTTGATGTGCTAACGCCAGGCCAGACGACAGTTCATGGTGCCCTCATGGAACTGAAGGATGCGCTTCCCTACACCCTGCGCTACGAGGTTTCGTTGCCACCGCCGCGAACGAAGGTCGGAGGACACGACTATCGGCTAAATCCTCACCCGGACATGCCAGCGTCGCCGATGACGATACCACCCGGTCCCATTTCAGTGCGAACAGCAATGCAGCTGATTGTAGCTGCTCTGCCCGCTGGCTGGCAGGCGACATATTTCGTTAGCCACGTGATCCTGTACAAGGAAAACCGCCAGTATGACCACGGAGTGCCGATCTAGGCCGCGCTCAGCTTGTCGCGCACGCCAGATGCGACGATCCGGGCTAGCTGGCAGGGCACGGCGTTTCCGAGCTGCCGCATCGTCTCCGTCCAAGAGCCGTGGAACACCATGTCGTCTGGGAAGGTTTGCAGGCGCGCGCTCTCTCGTATCGTGAAATAGCGCACCGAGCCATCCGGCCTGCGCAGCATGTTCTCGCCCCCAGGAACACCGTGCACGCCCGCCTTCAGCGTCTTGGCGGGCTCGTCCAGAGGGCTTCCCGTGTGGCCAGCATAGGATCGGGCGCCGGGCTGGAACCTGTGGTCATGAAAGCCGCGCGCCGTGCCCGGTGCGTGTTCGGGATCCGGAAGATCGGAAATCGCGTCGCGCACGGTCAGCCACCGCTCGTCGAGAGGTCGATCAGCGATTTTCAGGGCCCGCGCCTTGGCCGCGCCACCTTCCGGTCGATTCTTGCGAGCGACGCGGTGCAGGTCCCAATAGACCTCGTCGCGCCACTGTGACCAGAGCAGCGCGTCTCGCGAGTGTGTCGGCTTCGGGAAGTGCCACTCGATCCCGGTATCCGCGCGGAAGCCGACAAGGAAGACGCGCTCGCGCCGCTGGGGAACGCCATAGTTCGCCGAGTTCAGAACCCGCATCACAACCCGATAGCGAAGGCCCTTCTCTGTCCCCTTGGTGTGGTGGTCCTCGAGGCGCGCGAGGTGGGCCAGCCATTCCTCGTCCCTCTTGGCAACGAGATCGGGATAGGTCAGCTGCAGACGGATGTATTCGAGGTAGTTCGCGAAGCTGCTGCGTGTGAGCCCCTTCACGTTCTCGAAGATGAAGGCTCTCGGTCGAAGTTCGCGCACGGCGCGGATCGCCTGCGGGAACATGTCCCTGCTGTCGAGGAACGCCCGGTGGCGTCCGCCCATCGAGAACGGCTGGCAGGGCGGTCCGCCCGTCACCAAGTCAACGGAGCCGTCCACCATGCCGAAATCGAACTGCCGAACGTCGCCCTCGTGGATCGGCCACTGCGCGATCGGATCGAGGCCACGTTCCTTGTTCTCGCGGAGGGTATCGCAGGCCCAGCGGTCCCAGTCCATGACGGCGGTCGGTCGGAAGCCCGCTTGGCTGACGCCGATCCCAAGGCCCCCAGCGCCCACGAACAGTTCGACCGATCTCATCATCCCAGGAACTCCCCGATCCGTGCCTGTAATTTCTCTCGGTTTTTCGTCTGGCATTCCCAAATTATCAGGACGTCCCATCCGAGCTCCCCAAGCGAGACGATATTACGCTCATCCCGTTCTCTATTTGTTTCCAACTTTGGGCCCCAAAAGTCCAGCTTCGATTTAGGGAGCCTGGCAAGCTTGCAGTCCGGGTCAAGGTGCTGGTGCCAGAAGCAGCCATGCACGAAGATCACCTTCATGCGCGACGGGAAGACCAAGTCTGGCGATCCGGGAAGCCCACGTCGGTGCAGCCGGTAGCGATACCCCATACCGTGCGTTAAACGGCGGACCAGCATTTCAGGCTTGGTGTCGCGGCCGCGCACCCGGCTCATACGCTCGCTTCGCTGTTCTGGTGTAAGGATGTCCACGAGTCACCATAGACTAGAGAGCTAAAAAAATCGACGCGGAGCCAGCCTCGGCGTGAATAATTAATCCAGCCAAATCAATCTCTTGATACCAAGCCGTTCCGCGGCACTCTCGACAACTGCGCGCTGCGAGGCCAACCCGAATCTTGCGGCGGCTTCGCTCAAGACCGCTGCATAGGGCTCGCCCGCCTCGAACGCACGCTCATGAAGAGCCATCAACGTCAACTTCCAGTCGGAGGCCTTGCTCCAAGCGATCTGGCGCCCATCAGGAAGGAGGCAGCCGTGCGGCTTGATGAATGTCGTCGAAACGACAACGTCCTCATCAATACCGAGGACCCTGAAAGCGCGGGCAGGGCTGGCGGAGGCCTCCCTCGTGTAGGACTTGAGAAGCGTGTCCTTGATGTAAACTCGGACCTTTCGAGGGTCCATGTACTGACCCAACCTCCCACCGACTGTTTCGGTCTCGGTCCACATTGAGTAATACCGCGATTTGTCGGCGGCCGAGAGCGCCGACCAATTAAGCCGATCAGCTTCAGCCCACAATCGCTCCTTGATCTCTCGCCGGATGCTGGCCGGCACGCTCATTGCACCCCTCCAGGCTGCGGCACTGTAGGGAATTCAAACTGCGGGATCTCAAGCTGCGCGTCTCCCTCGCGCAAGATCAAATCAGCCTGATCCTTCATCCACTCAAGCATGAAGGTACCCGCAGAAGCGTCACGAAAATTGATGAGATTGTGTCCGAGCGGCAGCCTTTCCAAGGGGCCGACGGAGGCTTTCTCGAGTTCGATCACTTCCGCTACTCGGCGGAGATCGGTCACGAAATCCATTACGATCACCTTGTCTTTCCCATGACTCAGGCGGAGCCCCCGCCCGAGTTGCTGGACAAAGATCCGACGACTGTGCGTCGCGCGCATGAAAACGACGAGATCGACATCAGGCACATCGACGCCTTCATTGAACAAGTCGACACTGGCTAGGACATCAATATCCCCTCGTCGAAACATCGCCATTAGTCGATCCCGCTCACGGGCTTCCTGCCTTGAGGAGATCGCCTCGGCACGCAACCCGTAGCCTCGAAGCGTTCCCGCGAAGCTCTCGGCGTGATCGACCGTTGGAGAGAATACAATCCCACCCCGGCGCTTCTCGCCGCTGAACACTTCGACTATGTGCCTGGCCGCCTCCTCGTCTCGAGTTGGCATCAGAAGCTTCTTGTTAAGCTGGTTCAGGGAATAGTTATGCGAGGAAATTTCCTGTACGAAACCCCAGTCGATATTATCCGCCAGCAAGCGGTAGTCGACCTCACTAAGGTATTTCTGCCTCAAGCCGTCCGATATTCCGAGCCGCACGAGTGGCTTACCCAACAGCTCGTCAATGTCGAAGCCATCTCCGCGCCACGGCGTGGCCGTTGCGCCACCCACCATAGGTGGCTCCAGCGCATCGAGGGCACGCCGGAAACTAGTGGAACCGATATGATGTGCTTCGTCGATAAGCACCAACCCAAAGCTTGGCAAATCATCGACACGTCCAATAACGCTCTGGACTGTTGCAAAGGTGATCCCGTCGTAGAATGATGGGGTCTCATCGCCCGAAAGCATATGCGTAGGAACCCACTTTGGCAGCTGATGCCAAAATCCAAACTGCAATTGCCGAATGAGCTCACGCTTATCGGCAAGAACAAGCACCCGACTGTCACGTATTAGGCCATCTCGATAAAGGTCAGCGACAACTTCCGCCATAACAACCGTTTTACCCAAACCCGTCGCCAGTACGACTTGAGCGCGTCCGGTGTCCGTGAGGCCCTCCCGAAATTTACTAACTGCCTCTTGTTGATAGGGTCGGAGTTCGCGCCTCGATTTCGCGTATTCTGGTACTTCTTGAGATAGGTGTGCAAGCCGAGCAGGATCCAGTAGTTCGACGCTAATTCCGATCCGACGATAACGCTCGATTTCAGCCTCGACACCACCACCAATTGCGCGGGAAGTGGCAAGAAGCATTCGGTTAGCGCCGTAGTAGGTTCCCGAGTCGACGACCTCTTGAACCGCTTGCTTCGTGGGTGGGGCAGTCGTGGTGTGCTTGCACTGCACAACCCAGATTTCGCCATTCTTGACGCCTACGACATCTGCTCCCTGATCGCCCGAGCCGCCAACAACGCGCACGTCATCAAAGCCTGCATGCATCAAGAGTCGGGCAACATCGCGCTCGAACGCCTGCCATGGACCACGCAGGAGTCGCCGGTCGTCAAGGAAGTGCTTCATGCAGACGCCTCAACATCTGGCTTAAGTAACTCGAGGGACATGACAGCTCGAATGACCTCACTGCGCGTGCTGCTGGAGAGATCCCCGCTGTCATGCTTAGAGAGCCAGATCGCGTCGTCAACAAGTGCAGCATACCGCGCTAAGACGCTTGCACGTGCCTCGGCGGTAATTTGCGGGTCGCCATAATCGAGGTCGGCATAAGCGGCATCCCAGACCTTCCCATCGAAACAAAGGTCGGGTCGTTTTTCAACGACCATCCGGATGATTTCGAATGGTCCCGAAACGAGGAAGCTGCCGTTTACAGTTGCCTCAGATGGTTTAATCTTTTTCGCTGCCAGCGCGCGCATTACCGCAGTCTGCTCTTGCACGCCTAGGTCGTTGAACAGAGCCGCCCGCTCCGCCTCGGGACAAGCCGACACAATACAACGCGCCACATCAGTCAGGACCGTCGCTGCGCTACTCGGCAATGCCTTAAGGTCAAGAGCCGTCTCTTCGCCATAAGAGCCGCGAAAGTCTGCGAAAATTCGGGCAAAGTTGGATTCCTGGCTCGAGTTGCGGGTCTGGTCCGCTGTCATGTACGCAAGATGCGCGAGAAGCGCGTCCTGCGGCGTCATCGTTATTGATTCAAAAGTTGAGTGCGCAGGATTGAATAGAAAATGATAGGTCTTTGTCGGGACGTCGCCCAAGACCATTGTCCACGGAACATCTGCCGGCAACTCGGGATCCTTGGCTTCGACCTCGTACGCGACAACATTCCATTTTATTCCCGTTCCGCCATGATGATAGCGGCGGCTAAGGAGTGGCGATTCGCGGCGCGGCGGCGGCGCGGGCTTGACTGGTGCAGTTGGGGTAACTGGGGTGGGCTCGGGATCGGTGCCACCGGATGGTTCGCCGCCAAGAAGTCCTGGAGGTAGTCCTCCACCGCTGCCAGACGAGGGTTCGTTGCCGCTCGAGCCACCTCCGCTCGTTCCGTAGAGCAACTCACGGTCGGCGGCCTCAACCAACTCCCACCACTTGCTGTCGTCCTGATAGTCAGGATTGCCATCGTGGAAGGCGCTGAGCATTTCGACAGCGCGAGCGTTGTCCTTCACGATCAGAATTCGACCGTAAGCGCCTGCCGTCTTGGACTGAGGACTTGTCCGCCGAAAGGCTTTGAATAGTTGAAAGAGCGGTGAATCGTTCGGGCCATACCCGAGATCCTTGGCCTTCTCGGGACGGAGTGGCCCTTCTCCGCGGATGACTCGATGCATCTCATCCCATGTCGGAGCGGCTCTGTCGAAGCGGTCCTTCGCATAACTAACCCGGCAGTGATCGATGTGGATCTCACCAACAATGCGCCCGCGGTTGCGCGGGTCATCGATGGGGTATTCCCGCTCTTCGCTTTCCCCATCATTCCAAGAGAACAAATCCTTGTTCGCGATTTCAATCTTCCGCCCGTTTCGGATGAAGTCGATCCCAAATTCGGACTGATCGAGATATCGTTGAATCCCGAGCCAGCCGGTGACTTTCCGCTCGCGTTTAACTACAGAATTCACTGTTTCGCAGTTGGGACAGGATCCGCCGACCTCCGCGTCGACAAGCCAACTCATGCAATTGATGCAATAAAGTCGATCGGCCAGCGCGTGGTTGATCCGCATGACTGCAGGAATTGTCGAACCGCTAGGACCTGGCACGACCCTTTCCTCATTCCAAAGGCAATGGCGTCTCGCTTCGACCCGACTGTGGTTCACGTAGAGCTCAAAGCTGATCGGGACACCATTCGTTCGGAGCATTGAGGAATAGGCTTGCGCGAGCCGCTTGCGCATTGCCGTCTGGTTCGCTCTCTTCGCAAGCCACTTTCGCTGCTCGGGCTTCAGCTGTTTGATCGTAATCTCGGTTCCGTGTTGCTCAGGGTCAGCTTTCGCGCGTGACAAGCGTGGCGTCCTGAAGTGACGCTGCTGACGCAATTTGTCGAAATCAATCTGTAGACCGTGCCACTCGCGCTCGCCCTTGCGCGTAGTCCAAACCTCGGTGACCGAACCGAGACGGGCCGTGGCGATATTGAAGCCCATTCCAAAAAGACCAAGGCTGTCGATCGGGTTGTTCCCCGACCACCCGGCTCGTACAGCACGCTCCAGCATGTCCGGCGTCATGCCCGGGCCATTATCGATGATCCGAAGGGTCGCGGCCGGAGCGTCCGCTTGCGGCAAGTGGACATCCACCTTCGCGCCAACGATCGAGCTTCCAGCGCGACTCTCCTTCAGGAAGCCGTCGACAGCATTGTCGACGAGCTCCGCGACGCAGCGCCACTGGTCGATGTTGATCTCGCCGAGCATCGGCAAGACGCGGGGATCCGGCTCGAGATTGAAGTCGCTTGCTTCCTGCCGACCGTTCGCATCGATGCTCGCCATTACACGTGTTCCCCACTAACCTAAGGAAATCCATCCAGTATCTCTGTACGATATGGAGGCCCTAGGTTGAACACAAGCGAGGGAAGAACACTTGTCGGCACGTCCCCCTGTTCCACCGAGCTCTGAACTCGAAAACTACTTCGAGCGCATGCGACCGACAGTGGACGAAACGATCGACAGGCTGGGCGCAGCCCGCTTCAGGGAAGATCCAATCGCAGGGAGGAAGTATTCGCGAGCAACGTCGATCATCAGCTCGGCCTACAAGCGGCATGGCGCGATCCTCCAACGGGCACTACTCGAACGACTGAAAGACTGCGCTCGTCTGCGAGTATGGACAGAGGACGACTTCAAGCTGTCGCATGAGTCCCTGCGTCAGGTCCGGGTCGCCGAGCGGCTCGACTCCTTGTTGCAAGCGCAGCTTCCGTACGGAGATCGCGAGCGGTCCGTGCGCGTCGACATCCTGGTCTTCGACGAGGCACGCCACTCGATTAACGCGTACAACGTGAAGCGCGGCAACGGCTCATACGACGGCGGCAAGCGTCGGATCATCCACGAGGAACTCGTACGCACCCAGATGCTTCTTTCCGACTATGGCCGCGGGATCGGGTTCGTCTCGGAGACCAACCATGCCCACATCATCTTCTATTACGGTCTTCTATCGTTGCCACCGCCACTCGCGATCTCTGGTGACGACCTCGACGAGCATTTTCAGTTTCCTGTTCGTGAGGCGATTGAGTTCGTGAACGCCTACTTTGTTGCTCGGCTATCAGCGTTAATCGAGCAGGAAGATTAGCATCCACGCGCAGGTTTTTTGCTCCGTCGTTGCCCGATCACGGTTCCATCGGAGGCGGATGGGTCTGAAATCGAAAGCAGCGTTGCTCTCGGAAAATTATTCTTCAAGAACAGAAGCTTAAAATGAATTCACCAAATCGGCGCAGTCATGAGGTCCGGAGAATACCGGCGTTGAGAGACCGCTTCCTGACTTCCTGGCAGCAGGGGCAGTGCTCAGCCCCACCCGCATAACCCTCTAAAACAACGGAAAAATCCGGCCGCAGCCGGATCGAGAGAACGCTTTCGCGAGGGCAAGTGGCGGATGGGGTGGGATTCGAACCCACGGTACCCTTGCGGGCACGCCGGTTTTCAAGACCGGTGCCTTAAACCGCTCGGCCACCCATCCGTGCCCCAGCGTTCTATGGCCGGGCTTACAGGCTAGTCAAACGCGCGTTGGCCTATTCGGCGCTGTCCGGCGGGACGGGGCGCTCGCCGATGCGGCCGCCAAGCTCGGCGACCAGGATGCCGACCACGACCAGCAGGAGCGCGACCAGGTGGAACAGGCCGAAGGGCTCGTCGAGGAGGACGACGCCGAAGAGCGCGCCGAAGATCGGCACCAGGTTGGTGAAGAGCGACGCCCTGCCCGGCCCGATCAGCTCGACGCCGCGCATATAGGCGAGTTGGGAGAGGAAGGACGGGAAGAGGATGATGAAGGCGAGGATCAGCCAGCCCTCGAGCGTCGGCCATTGCGCATCGCCGGCGGCGACCTCGTAGGCGAGCAGCGGGAGGGAAAGCAGGAAGGCGAGGAAGGCGAGCGCCGCGAAGAGGACGATGCGCGGCACCTTCGGCCGGTTGCGCAGCGCGAGCGTGTAGCCGGCATAGAGCAGGCAGGCGACGAGGATCAGCGCGTCGCCCATGTTGAGGGTGAAGTCGGCGAGGGTCAGAAGATGGCCGCCGGTTGCGACCACGAAGACGCCGAGGAGCGTCGCCACGATGCCGGCGACCTGGAGGAGGCGTATCGGAGCGCGATGCAGGAAGGCGGCGCCGATCACGACGTAGATCGGGATGGAGCCCTGCAGGATCGACATGTTGACCGCGGTCGTGTGGTGCGCGGCGACGTAGAAGAGCGCGTTGAAGGCGGCAAAGCCGCCGGCGGCCATGAGGATGAGCTTCACCAGGTGCGGGCGCAGTTCCGGCCAGGCGACCTTCATCTCGCGCCCGGTCGTGACCGCCAGGAAGGCCGAGACGGCCGCCCAGCGGAAGCAGGTGATGACCATGGGCGAGACCTGCCCGATCGCCATCCGGCCGGCGACCGAATTGGCGCCCCAGCAGGCCATGCCGAAGCACAGCAGCAGATAGGCCTCGATCGCACCGCCGCGCCATTGGGCGGAGGGCGAGGCGGATCGGGCGGCGCGGTTCGGATCGGCGGGAGCGTTCACGGCAAGCGCTTATGCCGGTTCACGAGGCGCCGCACCAGTGCCTTCCCGCATGGATGCAGGAATGGCGGCCATGGAACGGGGGCATGGCGGGAGGGCTCGGCGGAAGATAGGAAGGCGCCGTGGTCCCGGATCCTCCCTCCCAGCCCGACCCGGTCGAGGCGCCCTCCTCCGACGTCGCGCTCGCAGCGCTCGCGCGCTATCGGCTCGGTGACATCGCGCCACCGGCGCTGATCAACGTTTCCGAAAATGCCACCTATCGCGTGGACGGCGCGGAGGGGCGCCCGCGCTTCGCGCTCCGTATCCATCGCATCGGCTATCACACCCGCGCCGGCATCGCCTCGGAGCTCGCCTGGCTGATGGCGTTGCGGCGCGACGGCGTTGCGCTGACGCCGGTGCCCCTTCCCGGCCGTGACGGCGAGCTGATCCAGGAGGTCGAGGGCCCTGTCCCCGGCCATCGGCGATACGCGGTGCTCTTCCGATGGGAGGATGGGCGGGAGCCGTCGCCGACCGAGGACCTTGCGGCGAAGTTCGCGATGCTCGGCGAGACCAGCGCGCGCATGCACCGGCACGTCCGGACATGGCAGCGGCCGGCAGGGTTCGAGCGTCACGTCTGGAATTTCGAGACCAGCCTCGGCGAGCGGCCGCACTGGGGATCCTGGCGCGACGGCATCGGCGTCGATGCGGCCATCCTGCCGCTGTTCGCGCGCACGGTCGGCGTCATCGGCGAGAGGCTCGCCCGCTTCGGCATGGAGCCCGAACGGTTCGGCCTCATCCATGCCGACATGCGCCTTGCCAACCTCCTCATCCACGGCGACGACGTGAAGGTGCTCGACTTCGACGATTGCGGCTTCTCGTGGAACCTCTACGACGCAGCCGCCGCGGTGTCCTTCTTCGAGCACGAGCCGCAGGTGCCGGACCTGCTCGCGGCCTGGGTCGCCGGCTATCGCCGCATCGCGGACCTGCCGGCCGAGGATGCAGCGGAGATGCCGACTTTCGTCATGCTCCGCCGCCTGCTCCTCGTCGCCTGGATCGGCTCGCATTCCGACACCGACCTCGCCCGCGCGACGGGCGCCGCCTATACGGCAGGCACGGTCGCGCTCTGCGAACGGTACCTGGCCGGCTTCGGCTAGTCGCCTACCGATCCCTGAAGAGGCCTACCGGTGCGCCCGCGACCGGAGAGAGGCCGGCGATCAGCAGTCCCGTCAGGGGATACTTGTCGAGCAGCTCCTTGGGGCGTCCGCCGCGCAGGCTGGTGACGAAGAGAGTGGCCAGATCGTCGCCCGCGAAGCAGGGCATGGTCGGCGCGGCGACCGGCACGGCGAAGCTCTCGATCAGCGTGCCGTCGGGCGTGAAGCGGTTGAGGCGCTGCGCGGAGATGCCGGAGCTCCAGTAGTGGCCGGTGGCGTCCGTGGCGCCGCCATCGGGTCGTCCGGTTGCCTCCTCCATGACGGCGAGGCGCTTGCGGTTGGAGATCGCGCCGGTTGCCGGATCGAGGTCCCAGCGGTCGATCCACCTGGCGCGCGAGTCCGAGTGGTACAGGAACCGGCCATCGGGGGCGAAGGCGAGGCCGTTCGAGACGACGATGCCGTCGACTTTCTTCTCCGCCCTGCCATCGGCGGTGACGCGGTAGAGCGAGCCGATCGGCTCCTTCACGCTGCGGTCGCTGTCGTCCATCGTGCCCACCCAGAAGGCGCCGTCGGGGCCGACCTTGCCGTCGTTGAGGCGGGTTTCCTTGTTGCCCTTCTCGATCTCGACGAGGCCGACCCAGGTCTCGTCCGCCGGGTTCCATATTCCGACCTCCTCGCGCAGCGCGATGACGAGCTTCCCCGACACGGTCAGGCCGAGCGAGCCGACCTCGGTCGGGAACGTCCAGGAATGGGTCTCGGCATTGCCGAGGTCGAAGCGCCGCACCGCGTGCTCCGTGATGTCGCAGTACCAGAGCACGTTGCGGCGGGCGTCGAAGACCGGGCTTTCGCCGAGCATCGAGCGGACCGTGCCGCGGGGCGTGAAATCGATGGGCATTCCTCGTTTCCTTTTCGGGTCCCGGCCTCCATGCGCCGCGCGGTGGGTGCGCACGCTGCGTCGCCGCAAAACATCAGAACTATCTTACGAATTGAACTGATCTAGATTTAGCCTATAGATTGTCCGTGTCTGCGGGGGTGGATAACCTCCTCCCCGCGCAAATCATCTCATTCTGGCGCATATCGGGAGGAACTCAATGAAGAGACTTATCGCGTCGCTCGCGATCGGGGCCGCCGCGTCGGCCCTCATGGCTTCGGGCGCGTTCGCGGCCGACTCGGGCACGATCGCCAAGGCGGTGGGCGGCTATACGTTCGAGGACGCCGCCAAGGAGAGCCCGGACACCAAGAACTTCCACTCGAAGGACGGCAAGCTGACCTTCGCGATTGTCACCCACACCGCCGGCAACGGCTTCTTCGACCCGGTCTATGTCGGCGCGAAGGTTGCGGCCGACGCCTTTGGCATCAATCTCGTGATGCTCGGCTCGGAAGCTCCGGTCGACGACATTCCGCGTGAGATCGAGATCCTGAACCAGATCATCCAGGACCCGACCATCGACGGCCTCATCCTCACCACTCCGCAGGTCGGCGCCTATAACGACATCGTCAAGAAGATGCTCGACCAGGGCGTGCCGGTCGCGACGACGAACTCGTTCGACCCGTCGCTCTACATGCGCGACTTCATCAGCCATACCGGCCAGAGCGCTTCCGCCGCGGCCATCGGCGGCGCCGCGCTCGCCAAGTGCGTGCTCGACAAGGGCCTGAAGGGCTCGATCATCTTCCCGTCGCAGACGACCGCCGGCAACGTGGAAGTGAACACCCGCGTCACCGCCGCCTTCGAGGCCGCCGTGAAGGCCCTGAACGACGCCGGCAAGCTCTCCGACTTCAACGTCGATGCCGGCGAGCAGAAGATCGGCATCCCGGTCAACGACCAGGACATCGCCGGCTCGCTGGTGACCTACATCGAATCGCGCGGCGACGTCGTCGGCATCTTCGGGCCGAATGGCGCCGTCACCCCCGCGATCGTCGATGCGATCACGCAGACCAAGAAGGAAAACCAGATCTGCACGTTCGGCTACGACCTCGGGCCGAAGCAGCTGGAAGGCATCAAGTCGGGCGCCCTCACCGGCTCGCTCGGACAGCAGCCCTTCATCCAGGGCTTCTGGCCGGTGGTGCAGCTCTATCTGCAGATCGACCGCGGCGTCTCGGCCGCCAATGTCGACACCCGCGCCCAGCTTGTCACGAAGGACAATGTGGGCTCGATCGGCAAGCGCTTCGAGAACTAGGTCTGCGCTCCGATTTCCGGGAATGAAGCGGGCGGAAGTGGCGAAAGCCTCTTCCGCCTTCCCATAGGTCGACCACGAAAACGCGAACAAGCCTGCCGATGGCCGCTGTCGAAATCGCCGCACCCGCCTCCGCGCGCCGCCGCCTTCCCCTCCAGCTGATCGGCGGATGGGAAGTGGGGCTGATCATCTTCATGGTGATCCTCTACCTGATCGGCGCCTACCTGAACCCGAAGTTCTTCGGCACCACCGCCGCCCTCTCCTCGGTGCTGCGCGACGCCGCCCGCTACGGCGTGATGGCGGTCGGCATGACCTTCGTCATCGTCAACAAGGACCTCGACCTCTCGGTCGGCTCGCTCTACGGCCTCACCGCCGTCGTCTTCTCGGTGGCCTTCTCGCCCTCCTATTTCGACGCCGGCCTGGTGCCGGCGATCGGCTGGGCGCTCGCCATCGGTCTCTTCGTCGGGCTCGTCAACGGCGTGCTGGTGACGATCCTGCGCGTGCCCGCCTTCATCGCCACGCTGACGATCCTGTTCATAGGCCGTGGCTTCGTCCTCGGCCTTTCCGGGGGCAAGACCATTTCCTTCATCGAGAAGGCAAAGGGCTATCCGGACTTCTTTATCATCGGCGAGAACAATACCTGGGGCTTCAACAACCAGGTCTACGTCTTCGTCATCTTCGCCATCGTCGGGATGTTCCTGCTGGCCAAGACGCGCACCGGCTACCAGACCTTCGCCACCGGCGGAAACGAGCTCGCCGCCACCTATGCCGGCATATCGACGCGCTGGGTGCGCATGCGCGCCTACCTGATGTCGGCCTTCTGCGCGACCATCGCCGGCCTCATGCAGGTCGCCCAGGACCGCGGCATGATCGCCCAGTCCGGCCAGGGGCTCGAACTCATCGTCATCGCGGCGGTGATAGTCGGCGGCGCCTCCATCCTCGGCGGGCGCGGCCGTGTCCTCGGCTCGATGCTCGGCGTCCTCCTCGTCGTGCTCATCGGCAAGGTGCTCGTCGAGGGCGTGCCGACCGTGCGCATCACGATCATCGACGGCAAGGAAGTTCCGGTCCAGGCGATGGCGCAGCTCCCGCCGGGCGCCGTGCCGGCCTTTCTCGGCGTGATCCTCATCGTCGCCGTGCTGATCGAGCCCTGGCTCATCCGGCGCCAGGTCTTCCCGCGCCTCTGGGCGCGGCTGCGCGGCAAGCCGCTGCCGCCGGTCGGCGACGCTACCTCGATCGCCATCGAGGGCGTGCAGACCAAGGGCTCGCATGCGACCGACCGCGCGCTGAACGCGACGGGGCTGCGCAAGATCCTCGCCCGGCGCGACATAGCGGCGATCCTGCTTGCCGTCGTCCTCTGGGCGGTCGGGCTCTATCTCCGTCCGGATTTCTGGGGCGGCCTCGACAACAGCTTCAACCTGATCCTCGCCTTCACCGAGGTGGCGCTGCTTTCGATCGGCCTCACCTTCGTCATCGCCAATGGCGACATCGACCTGTCGGTCGGCTCGGTGCTCGCCATGAGCGGCGCGGCGGCGGGCGCCGCCATGAAAATCCTCGGCTACGACCCGTTCACGGCGATCGTCATTGGCCTGCTCGCGGGCTCGGCCGCCGGCGTCGTCAATGCGCTGGTGACGGTGCGCTTCGGGCTGCCGGCCTTCGTCGCCACGCTCGGCATGTTCTACACGGCGCGCGGCATCTCGGCCTGGATCGTCTCCGGCTTCCCCCTTTCCGGCTTCCCGGAAGGCTACAACCTCATCGGCCGCAAGCTGATCGACGTGCTCGCCTACGTCGGGGTCGCGCCGGAGAAGGGAACGCTCTTCTTCGACATAGCCTCGGCGCTCAGCGTCCAGAGCATATTCATGGGAGTGGTGGCGATCCTCGCCGGCGTCTTCCTCGGCTACACCATCTGGGGGCAGCAGGTCTATGCGACCGGCGGCAACCGGCGTGCGGCCGACTATGCCGGCATCAATACCGACCGCGTGCGCTTCCTCAGCCTCGTCTTCTCGGCGCTCTGCGCGGCGGCGGCGGGCGTTATCTACATCGCCTTCTACCGCTCGTTCACGCCGACCGCCGGCCAGTTCCGCGAGCTCGACGGCATCGCCTCGGTCATCATCGGCGGCGGCTCGATCTTCGGCGGCTACGGCACGATCATCGGCTCGCTCGCGGGCGCGGCGGTGATCACGCTGCTCCGCGCCCTCCTCTCGCTGCAGATCATCACGGCGGACGGTTCTTTCGTCCTGCCGCAGCACTGGGTCAACGTCTTCATCGGCCTCATCCTGATCGTCGCGGTGCTGATCGACATCTGGGTGCGCCAGGCCGGCATATTCGGCCAGATCAAGAGCTTCCTCACGTCCTCACGTCGGAAACCTGCCAATGCCTGAGAACAGGGAAACGCCCATCGTCGAGATGCGGCACATCTACAAGTCGTTCGGCGCGGTGCGCGCGTTGTCGGACGTCAATCTCGTCCTCTATCCGGGCGAGATCCTTGGCCTCGTCGGCGACAATTCGGCCGGCAAGTCGACGCTGATGAAGATCATGACCGGCGCCTACCAGCGCGATACCGGCGACATCCTCATCTCGGGGAAGCCGGTCCATTTCCGCAGCCCGCACGAGAGCCGCGACGTCGGCATCGAGATGATCTACCAGGACTTCGCGCTCTGCGGGAACATGGACGTCGGCCAGAACATCTTCCTCGGCCGCTGGCCGCGCCGCGGCTTCTTCGTCAACCGCCGCAGGATGTACGAAGAGGCGAGCGCGGTCCTCAAGCGCCTCAAGGTGGACGTGAACTCGGTCTTCCAGCGCGTCGAGAGCCTGTCGGGCGGGCGCCAGCAATCGGTCGCCATCGCGCGCGCCATCTCGTTCAATCCGAAGGTGGTCATCCTCGACGAGCCGACCGCCAACCTCTCGGTGATGGCGACGGAGCGGCTCCTCGAGACCATGCTCGAATTGAAGAAGCAGGGCGTCGCGCAGATCATCATCTCGCACCGCCTGCAGGACATCTTCGCGGTGGGCGACCGGGTGATGGTGCTGAAGCGCGGCGAGAATGTCGGCGACCGCTACGTCAAGCACTCGACCGAGCAGGAAATCCTCGGTCTCATCGTGCAGGGCACGCGCGAGACCGCGCTGACCGCCGACCAGGCCGTCGCCAAGGCGGCCTGACCGGCACACGAGCAGGCTTCAGGCAGCCTCGGCTTCCTGGTTGACGACGCTCTCGGCGATCTCGGTCAGCGTCTGGTCCGTCGCCTTCTCCTCCTTCAGCGTTGCCTCGAGAAGAGGCACCGCATCATCGAGCCCCAGTTCCTCGGCCCAGGTGCGCAGCGTCCCATAACGCGAAATCTCGTAGTGCTCGACCGCCTGCGCGGCCGCGAGCAGACCGGCGTCGAGGGCGGGCGAACCCTCATATTCCTCCATGATCTCGGCACCCTCCTCCGTGATGCCGACGATCGCCTTGCAGGTCTTGCCCTGCGGCTTCTTGCCGATGATCGAGAAGACCTTCTCGAGGCGCTCGACATGCCTCTCGGTCTGCTGGCGGTGCTTCGCGAAGGCGTCCTGAAGTTCGCCGCTGTCCGCCGCCTTTGCCATCTTGGGCAGGGTGGCGAGGATCTTCTTCTCGGCGAAATAGATGTCCTTCAGCGTGTCGTGGAAAAGTTCGTCGAGCGTCTTTGGCTGCTTCGGCATCGGTCGTCCCTCGCTGGAAATGCGGGCGCAGATCTTGCGCGCGCCTGTCTCCCAACGAAGGTGGTCAGCGCGTGTTCCGTCGGCCGGTCGCACTTTCACGAGGCCTGCGCAGAAACGCGAAGAGGGCCGCCCAACGGGCGACCCTCCTCAGGACCTTCTACGGTGCCGACCGGCTTATCGCGGCCCCGCGACCTGGCGCCGCTGGATCGCGCCCCAGACCAGGAGCACGATCACCGCGCCGACGATCGCGCCGATGAAGCCGGCCCCTTCCCCGTCGTGGTACCAGCCGATCGCCTGGCCGAGATAGGTCGCGACCAGGGCGCCGACGATGCCGAGGATGGTGGTCAGGATGAAGCCGCTCGGCTCGTTGCTGCCCGGCGTGATGAACTTGGCGACTACGCCGGCGACGAAGCCGATGATGATGGTCCAGACGATGCCCATGCTCATGCCCTCCCGAGGAAGCCGGCCGCTTCGGCCTCGGTCGGCAGGCGCCCCTCGGGCGTCAGCTGGTCGACCGCCGCGGGCAGGATCGATTTCAGGCGCGCGAGCAGCTCGTCCCGGCTGAGGCCGGTCTGCTTGGTCAGGGCATCGATGCCGTCCTCGCCGAGCGCGTTCTCGAGCTCGCCCGTGGTCGGCTGGCGCTCCGGCCCGTCCTTGACCCAGGAATTGGCGACGTCGCCATGGCCGGCATTGTTGAACCGGTCGAGCACTTCCGAAAGGCCGCCGAGGAGGCCGCCCCCGGCCGCAACGGCACCGCCGCCGCCCGTGAACACGTTGCGGAGGCCGTCGAGAAGTCCGCCGCCTGCACTCTGCGCCGGCGCGGGCGCCGGCTGCGGCACGGAGGCGGTCCCGCCGATGGGCGGAATGCCGGTGCCGACCGGCGGGTGGGCGCTGCTGCCGGACCCTCCACCGAAGATCTGTCCGAGCTTGTCGCGGTTCTGATAGCCGGCAATCGCCAGGAGCCCGAGCAGGGCTATCCAGCGCGAAGAATTGGATGACATGGTCTGTTCCCCTCGAAAGTTGCGGAAGACAACGGCGTCCAGCACGAAAAGGTTCCGCGGTCTTGTTCCCGCGGCGGCTTGCCGCAGCCAGGCTGCCCCCGCCATTGACATTGCCGGGGGCATTCTCCACAGGTCTCCCGCCTTTTCGCGGGAACACGCTTATGCCTGAAGTCGTCGTCTACGCCGTTGCCGGGCGCACGCCCGAGCAGAAGCGCGGCCTGATGAAGGACATCACCGACGCGGTGGTGAAGAACCTCGGCGTGAGCCCGGAGGTCGTCGTGGTCAGCATCGTCGAGACGGCGAAGACCGACAAGGCGAGGGGCGGCATCCCCTTCTCCGAGCGCTGAGCCGCCGGTCCATGTCCGCGCAGGCGCCCCGCATCTCGTTCGTCAGCCTCGGCTGCCCGAAGGCGCTGGTCGATTCCGAGCGCATCCTCACGCATCTCCGCGCCGAGGGCTACGAGATCAGCAAGCGCCATGACGGCGCCGACGTCGTGATCGTCAATACCTGCGGCTTCCTCGACAGCGCCAAGGCGGAATCGCTGGAGGCGATCGGCACGGCCATGGCCGAGAACGGCCGCGTCATCGTCACCGGCTGCATGGGCGCGGAGCCGGGACAGATCAGCGACAAGTTTCCCGACCTGCTCGCGATCACCGGGCCGCAGCAATATGAGAGCGTGGTCGGCGCGGTGCACAAGGCGGTACCGCCGGCGCACAAGCCTTTCATCGACCTGGTGCCCGAACAGGGCATCAAGCTGACCCCGCGGCACTACGCCTACCTGAAGATCTCGGAAGGCTGCAACAACCGCTGCACCTTCTGCATCATCCCGAAGCTGCGCGGCGATCTCGTATCGCGCCCGGCGGCGGACGTGCTCCGCGAGGCCGAGAAGCTGGTCAAGGCCGGCGTGAAGGAGCTGCTGGTCATCTCGCAGGACACCAGCGCCTACGGCCTCGACATCAAGTACGCGACCAGCGTCTGGCGCGAGCGCGAGGTGCGGGCGAAGTTCCTCGACCTGTCTCGCGAACTCGGCGAGCTCGGCGTCTGGGTGCGCCTCCACTACGTCTATCCCTACCCGCATGTCGACGAGGTCATCCCGCTGATGGCCGAAGGCAAGGTCCTCCCCTACCTGGACATCCCTTTCCAGCATGCGGCGCCGAGCGTGCTCAAGGCGATGCGGCGGCCGGCGGCGCAGGCGAAGACGCTCGACCGTATCCACAAGTGGCGTGAGATCTGCCCGGAGCTCGCCATCCGCTCGACCTTCATCGTCGGCTTTCCCGGCGAGACGGATGCCGATTTCGAGGAACTGCTCGCCTGGCTGGAGGAAGCCAAGCTCGACCGCGTCGGCTGCTTCCGCTTCGAGCCGGTCGACGGCGCCGCCGCCAATGGGCTGGCCGATCCGGTGCCGCAGGAGGTCAAGGACCAGCGCTGGCACCGGCTCATGCAGGCGCAGCAGGCGATCAGCGCACGGAAGCTGAAGCAGAAGGTCGGCAGCCGCATCAAGGTGATCGTCGACGAAAGCGCCGGCCGCACCGCCAAGGGCCGCTCCATGGCCGATGCGCCCGAGATCGACGGTGCGGTGCATATCCAGAGCCCGCTGCCGATCCGCGCCGGCGACATCGTCACCGTGAAGGTCGACCGCTCCGACGCCTACGACCTGTTCGGGCAGGTGGGTTAGGCCTGCGCTCCGCAGGGCGGTGACGTCGCCGTCTTCATGCGCCCCCTCCACTGGTGTTGCCGTCCCCCTCCCCCCGCTTCGCAGGGGAGGCCTACCCCGCCCTCTCCCGCGCGATCTCGAGGATCGTCTGGATCAGCGCCTCGACCGCCAGCCCGAGGTCGTCGATGGTGACGAATTCGAGCGGGTTGTGGCTGATGCCGGCGTGGCAGCGGACGAAGATCATGCCGATGCCGGTAAGCTTCACCATGGCCTGGCCGTCATGGCCGGCGCCTGACATGAGCTCGCGCGGGCGCGCGCCGGTGGTCTCGGCGATTGCCGCCGCAATGGCCTCGCGGAGCCACGGCGCGCAGGTCGCGACCGGCTTCTCGTGCACCGTCTCCATGGTGACCACCACGCCGCGGCGGGCGCCGATGGCGGCGAGGCCCTGGCGTATGTCGGCGGCCGCCCCGATGCGCGCGTCATCATCGGCGGCGCGGACATCGAGGCTGAGGTGGACCTCGCCGGGGATGACGTTGCTGGCGCCGGGGAGCACGCGCATCTCGCCGACGGTAGCGACGAGCGAATGCCTGGCGCCCTTGCGGGCGATTTCCTCGATGAGGGCGACGACCTCGGCGGCGGCGGCGAGCGCATCGTGGCGTATGGCCATGGGCACCGTGCCGGCATGGCCGGCCTCGCCCTTGACCGTGAGGCGATAGCGGCCCTGGCTGGCAATGGCCGTGACCACGCCGAGCGGCTCGCCGGCCTGCTCGAGCACCGGCCCCTGCTCGATGTGCAGCTCGACATAGCCGACCACGTCCCGCGGCCTGCAGGCTTCCGCGGCAAGCGCCTCGGGGTCGCCGCCGAAAGCGAGCAGCGCGTCGCGGAAGCTGATGCCATCGGCATCGACCATGTCGAGCATGGAAGGGTCGAGGATGCCGGCGACGGTCGAGGAGCTGGACAGCGTCTTCGGGAACCGCACGCCCTCCTCGTCGCCGAAGGCGAGGATCTCGACGCCGAAAGGAAGGACGATGCCGCGCGCGCGGATTTCTTCCAGCGCGACGATGCCGGCGATGACGCCGAGCGGCCCGTCATAGCGGCCGGCATCGATCACGGTGTCGATATGCGAGCCGATCAGGAGCTTCTTGCCGGCGGGCGCGTCCTCGCCGGGAGCCGGGCGGAGGCCACGCATGGTGCCGGCGGCATCCATCCGTACGGTGAGCCCGGCGGCACGCATCCATTCGCCGACGAGATCGGCGGCACGGCGGTGCTCCGGCGTCAGGAAGAGACGCACCAGCCGGTCCGGCTCGGCCGAGATCGCGGCAAGCGCGTCGACCATGCCTTGCGTCCGTTCGCCGAGCTCGCGGGTGGTGCTCATGGCTCGACGCGATCCTCGAGGCGGAAGCGGATTATGCGAGCGACCTGGGCCAACGCCGTCCGGAACTCGACGTCGGGCGGATTGTCCTTGCGCGCCTCGAAGCCGGCGAGGATGTCGTGCTTGGTGGCGCCGCGCACGGCGAAGATGAAGGGGATGCCGTTCCGCTCACGGTAGGCCGCGTTCATCGCAGTGAAGCGGGCGAACTCGTCGGGGGTAAGCTGGTCGAGGCCGGCACCGGCCTGCTCGCGCCGCGAATCCTCGGTGAGATCGCCGGCAATGGCCGCGCGGCCGGCAAGGTCGGGATGGGCGGCGAGAAGCGCGCGCCGGTCCTTCTCGCCAGCCGTCTCCATGGCCGCAACGAAGGCGGCGATCATGTCGTCGCGCGAGAGAAAAGGACGCGCCTTTGCCGCCTTCTCGGCGACCCAGGGCGAATGTTCGGCGACATCGCCGAAGCGCGCAACGAAGCGCGCGGGGCTGAGGTCGTTGATTTCGGCGAGCGGGATCGGCACGGCCCTTTCCTACTGCGCCGCCAGCCAGGCGCCAAGCTTCTGCCGCTCCTCGGGGGTCATGCCCGTCTCGTTGCCGAGCGGCATGGTGGTCGAGTTGACCGCCTGGGCCAGCACCTGGTCCTTGTGCAGGCGGATCTGGTCGAGCCCGGTGAGGACGACGCCCTTCGGCGGCGCATCGAAGCCCTCGTGGCTCGGCTTGTCGGCATGGCACATGATGCAATGCTTGCCGACGATCGCCAGGACCTCGGAATCGGAAACCTGCATTCCGGCCGGGGCCGCCGGTGCCTGCGGCGCGGTGACGTAGATCGCCCAGGCGAGCGCGATCGCCATGACCGGCAGGGTCCAGGCGATCTGGCCGAAATGGTCGCCGGCATCATGGCGGTTGAGGAAGTGCCGCGCCGAGCCGCCGATGACGAGGATGAGCGCGACGATCAGCCAGGGATGCGGATGGCCGGTCAGCATCGGATAGTGATTGCTGACCATCATGAGGAGGACCGGCAGCGTCAGGTAGTTGTTGTGGACCGAGCGCTGCTTGCCGATCGCGCCGAGGCGCGGGTCGGGCGCCTGGCCGGCGAGCAGCGATGCGGTGATCTTCTTCTGGTTCGGGATGATGATGCCGAAGACGTTGACCGCCATGATCGTGCCGACGAAGGCGCCGACATGGATGAGCGCGCCGCGGCCGGAAAAGACGCTGCCGAAGAAGGCCGAGGCGACCACGATCAGGACGAAGAGCAGGACCGCCAGCAGGAGCGTGTTGCGGCCGAGCGGCGACTTGCAGAGCCGGTCGTAGATGAACCAGCCGGCGACCAGGCTGAGGATCGAGATGACCACCGCCTCGTCGGGCAGGAGCGGCATCACCGACTTGTCGATGAGAAAGGCGCTGGCGTTCCAGTAATACTGGACGCAGAGCAGCCCGAAGCCGGTGACCCAGGTGAGGTAGGCCTCCCACTTGAACCAGATGAGGTCGGGCGGCAGGGAGGCCGGCGCGACCAGGTATTTCTGCACGTGGTAGAAGCCGCCGCCGTGGACCTCCCAGGCGGTGCCATAGACGCCTTCGGGCATGGCCTCGCGCTTGCGCAACCCGAGGTCGAGGGCGATGAAATAAAACGAGGTGCCGATCCAGCCGATGCCCACCACGAGATGGGCCCAGCGGATCAGGAGGTTCAGCCAGTCGGCGATGAAGGCGGACATTGTTCAGGCAGGTTCCCGGTAAGTCGTCGTTCCGTGCGCGGTGCAGCGCCTTTTGCGCCGCACCGCGGACACGGGACCTCGTTCATCAGGGCAACAGAGGTTCCGGGTCGGCAGCGCACCACTTCGTGCTGCGCTCCCGCCCGGAACGACGTTCCCTGATCAGCCCCTATTGCGGGAACTTGTCGTCGATGCCCTTGACGTACCAGTTCATGCCGAGGAGCACGCCGTCGTCGATCGGGCCGGCGTCGGAGCCGTCCTGCTTCAGCACCTTGCCGCGGAAGGGAAGGAGCGGATCGGCCGTGATCTTGGCTTCCGTGTCCTTGGCCATGGCGGCGACGTCATCGGGCATGTTCAGGTAGGGGGCCATGATGAGCATCTTTTCCTTCAGGCCTTCCCAGCTCTGCTGGGACTTCCAGGTGCCGTCGAGGACCGCCTTGACGCGCTCCACGTAGTACGGACCCCAGTTGTCCTCGATGGCCGTGAGCTGGGCCTTCGGGGCGAAGGAGCTCATGTCGTGCGCCTGGCCGAAGCCATGCAGCCCGCGCTCCTCGGCGATCTGCAGCGGCGCCGGCGAGTCGGTGTGCTGAACGATGATGTCGGCGCCCTGGTCGAAGAGGGCCTTGGCGGCGTCGCCTTCCTTGCCCGGGTCGAACCAGGAGTTCACCCACACGATCTTGACCTTGAAGTCGGGATTGATCGACTGGGCGCCGAGCATGAAGGTGTTGATGCCCATGATGACTTCCGGGATCGGGACGGAGACGATGTAGCCGGCGGTGCCGGTCTTCGACATCTTCGCGGCGATCTGCCCGATGATGTAGCGGCCCTGGTAGAAGCGCGCATTGTAGGTGGTCACGTTGTCGGCGGTCTTGAAGCCGGTGGCGTGCTCGAACTTCACGTCCGGATACTTGGCCGCGACCTTGATGGTCTGGTCCATGAAGCCGAACGAGGTCGTGAATATGATCTTGCAGCCGCTGCGGGCGAGGCGCTCGATCACGCGCTCGGCGTCGGGGCCCTCCGGCACGCTCTCGACGTAGGAGGTCTCGACCTTGTCGCCGAGCTCCTTGTCGACCAGCTGGCGGCCCTTGTCATGGCCTTCGGAATAGCCGCCGTCATTATGCGGGCCGACATAGACCCAGCAGGCCTTCAGCTTGTCGGCGGCGCTTGCCGATCCGGCCGCCGCGGCGACCATCAGCGCGGCGCCCGCGGCCGCTGCCAGTAGCTTCTTCATCGGTGCATTCTCCCTGTTGGTAGTCAGATGCCGTGAAATCTAGCAAAATTTGCGCCGGCTTACCTATCGGTCCGGGACGAAGGATTGTCCCAGGCAGGCGGGCGTGTTGATGCGCAGCAGCGTTCGGTTCCGCGATATGACGACGAGCACGACGATGGTCGTAAGATACGGAAGCATCGAGAGAAATTGCGACGGGATGCCGACTCCGATGCCCTGCAGGTAGAGGGCGAGGTAGGAGACCGCGCCGAAGAGCAGCGCGCCGACGACGAGGCGCCCGGGCAGCCAGGCGGCGAAGACGACGAGCGCGAGCGCGATCCAGCCGCGGCCCGCCGTCATGTTGGGCGTCCATTGCGGCGTATAGACCAGCGACAGGTAGCCACCGGCGAGCCCTGCACAGGCGCCGCCGAAGAGGACGGCAAGGAAACGGACGCGGATGACCTTGTAGCCGAGGGCATGGGCGGAGACGTGGTTGTCGCCGACGGCCCGGAGCACGAGGCCGCCCCGCGTGCGGAAGATGAAGTACCAGACGGCAATGACCAGCGCCCAGGCGAGATAGGTCATGAAGTCCTGGGCGAAGAAGATGCGGCCGACGAGCGGTATGTCGCTGAGGCCGGGAATGTAGAGCTTCGGCATGCCCGGGCCCGGCACGCCGACGAAGGCGTCGCCGATGAGGGCGGAGAGGCCGAGGCCGAAGAGGGTGAGCGCGAGGCCCGAGGCGACCTGGTTGGTCACCAGGCCGAGGGTCAGCAGGCCGAACAGGAAGGCGATGACCATGCCGCCGAGGATGGCGGCGAGCACGCCGAGCATAGGCATGCCGGTGAGGTTGGCGGCAGCGAAGCCGCAGACCGCCCCGACGGCCATCATGCCCTCGACGCCGAGGTTGAGGACGCCGGAACGCTCGGTGACCAGCTCGCCGAGCGCCGCCAGCAGGAGCGGCGTCGATGCCGTGATAATGGTGAGGAGCGGTCCCTCAAGCCCTTCCATGCTTCGCCTCCCCGGCCGGATGCTGGCCCGTCCGGACGAACCGGATGCGGTAGTAGATGAGCGTGTCGCAGGCGAGGACGAAGAAGAGCAGCATGCCCTGGAAGACGCGCGTGATCTGGTCGGAGATGCCGAGCGCGATCTGCATCCCCTCGCCGCCGAGATAGGAGAGCGCGAGCAGGAGGCCGGCGAAGAAGATGCCGATCGGGTTCAGCCGGCCGAGGAAGGCGACAATGATGCCGGTGAAGCCATAGCCGGGGGAAACTGTGGTCCTCAGCATCCCGATCGGCCCGGCGACCTCGCAGATGCCGGCGAGGCCGGCAAGGCCGCCGGAAACGAGGAAGGTGAGCAGGATCATCCGGTTCTGGCTGAAGCCGGCAAAGGCCCCTGCCCGCGGCGCCTGGCCAAGCACCGATATCTGGAAGCCGGTCAGGGTTCGCCGCAGCACGAACCAGGCGACGATGACGGCGACCACGGCGAAGACCAGGCTGATGCGTACGTCGCTGCCGACGAGGACGGGCAGAACCTGCCCGCCGTCGAAGGGGCGGCTGTCGGGGAAGTTGTGGCCCTCCGGGTTGCGCCAGGGCCCGCGCGCCAGCCAGTCGAGAAAGAGCTGGGCGACATAGACCAGCATCAAGCTCGTCAGGATCTCGTTGGCGCCGAAACGGATCTTCAGGAGCGCCGGAATGGCGGCATAGAGCATGCCCCCGAGGACGCCCATGACGAGCATCGCGACCATTACCTCGGGGCCGTTCCAGCCGGGCACGAGGATGGGGAAGACCGAGCCGGCAATGGCGCCGGCGGCGAATTGACCCTCGGCGCCGATGTTCCAGTTGTTCGCGAGGTAGCAAAGCGAGAGGCCGACGGCGACGAGGATGATCGGCACCGCCTTGACGAAGAGCGCCTCGATCGACCAGCCCGCCGTCAGCGGCTCGATGAAATAGATGTAGAGCGCCTGGAGCGGATCGACGCCGATGGCGAGGAAGACGAAGAAGCCGGCAATGACCGTCAGCGCGATGGCGATGATCGGCGAGAGCACCACCATCGTCCTCGAGTGCTCGGGGCGGCGGATGAGCTCAATGCGCATGGGCCGCTCCTTCGCCGTGATGCGCGCCGCCCATGAGGAGGCCGATGCCTTCCCGCGTGATGCCGCGGGCATCGACGGGCGGCGACAGGCGGCCTTTCGAGATGACGGCGACGCGGTCGGATATTTCGAGGATCTCGTCGAGGTCCTGGCTGATCACCAGCACCGCCGCGCCCTGCCGGGCGAGGTCGATGAGCGCCTGGCGGATGGTGGTCGCGGCGCCGGCATCGACGCCCCATGTCGGCTGGCAGACTACCAGCACGCCAGGTTTGCGGTCGAATTCCCGGCCGACGACAAATTTCTGCAGGTTGCCCCCGGAGAGCGCGCTCGCCTCGGGATCGGGCGAGCCCTTGCGCACGTCGAAGAGCTGCGTGACGCGATCGACGACCTCGCGGGCGCCGGTGAAATTGACTACGCCGCTCTTCACCAGACCCTCGCGGGTGGCGTGGCGGGTGAGCACCACGTTGGAGGAGAGCTTCATGCGCGGCACGGCGCCATGGCCGAGGCGCTCCTCGGGCACGAAGGCGGCGTTCAGCCGGCGGCGGGTATTGACGCCGCGCCGTCCGCATTCGGCGCCGTCGATGCGCACGGCGCCCGGCGTGCCGGCGCGGGTCTCGCCGGAAATGGCGTCGAAGAGCTCGTCCTGCCCGTTGCCGGCGACGCCGGCGATGGAGACGATCTCGCCGCCGCGGACGTCGAGGCAGACGTCATCGAGCGCGATGGCGAAGGCATGCGGCCGCGGCAGGGAAAGGTGATCGACCGCGAGCCGGACGGGCGCGCTCGGGCTCGCCGGCGCGGGCGCTTGAAGCTGGCGCAGCTCGGCGCCGACCATGAGGCTCGCCAGCCGCGCCGCGGTCTCCTGCTGCGGGTCGCATTCGCCGACGACCTTGCCGTGGCGGAGGATCGTCGCGTGATGGCAGATCTGCTTCACCTCTTCCAGCCGGTGGCTGATGTAGAGGACCGATTTCTTCTCGGCGACGAGGCGGTTCAGCGTCACGAAGAGGTCGTCCGCCTCCTGCGGCGTCAGCACCGAGGTCGGCTCGTCCATGATGATGAGCTGCGGCTCCTGCAGGAGGCAGCGCACGATCTCGACCCGCTGGCGCTCGCCGACGGATAGGTCGGCGACCACCGAGCGCGGGTTGAGCGGCAGGCCGTATTCGGCCGAGACCTTCTCGATGCGGGCGCGGAGCTGGTTCATGGGCGGCGGATCGGCCAGCGCGAGCGCGATGTTCTCGGCGACGGTGAGCGCATCGAAGAGCGAGAAGTGCTGGAACACCATGCCGATGCCGAGGGCGCGGGCGGCGGCCGGATTGGCGATGGCGACCGGTTTGCCCTTCCAGCGGATCTCGCCCCCGGTCGGCTGCAGGGCCCCGTAGAGGATCTTCACCAGCGTCGACTTGCCGGCCCCGTTCTCGCCGAGGAGCGCGTGGATCTCGCCGGGATGAATGGCGAAGTTGATGTCGTCATTCGCCCGGATGGTGGCGAAATCCTTGGTGATGCCGATCGCCGCCAACAGCGGCTCGCCCTTCGGCCGGTTGGGAAAATCGACCGCCCCTGCCCCCGTCGCCATGCCCCTAGCGCCCCCGCCCGTTGCCCAAACGCGCCCCCTCCACCGGCCTCGCCGGTTCCCCTTCCGCCCTTCGCGGGGGAGGATCCGCCGCCGCTCCGGATGCCACAGCCTCGTCCCGGATCAGCAATTCCGCAACCGTCGCGGCGGCGATGACCGCCGGCGACTTGCCTTCGATGCCGTCGACGCCGATCGGGCAGACGAGAGCATCGATGCGGGCCGGCGGAATGCCGGCGGCGGCGAGCTGGCTGGCGAAGCGCCCACGCTTGCTCTTCGAGCCGATCAAACCGACGTAGGGAAAGCGCGCATCCGCCAGCGCCGCGGCGCAGAGCGCGAGGTCGAGCTGGTGGCTGTGGGTCATGATCAGAATGAAGGCACCGGCGGGCGCGGTGCGGACGGCCTCCAACGGGTCGCCAAGGTGGCTCAGCGTCACGTTCGCCGGCACATGGGCCGGGAAGGCATCGGCGCGCGGGTCGATCCATTCGACGTCGAAAGGCAGCGGCGCGAGGGCGAGGACCAGCGCGCGGCCGACATGGCCGGCGCCGAAGAGCAGGAGCTTCCGCCTCGCCTCGCCGAAGCCCTCCGTGAGAGTGCCCGATGCGAGCCTCGCCGTGCCGGGAGGCTGATCGTCCGGGGCGGCCCGGCGAAGGAGGCCCGCCTTTGCGATGCTGGCGGAGGTCGTGAAGGGGCCGGCCGCCTCGCGCGCGGCGAGATCGTCGATGGCGGGGCGGTCGCGCTCGTCCATCACCTCGAAGAGCAGATCGACCTGGCCACCGCAGCACTGGCCCATGTCCGGCCCGAGGACGAAGCTCTTCACCTCGGCCCGCGCGTCCGGCTCGCGGGCGAGGCGGGCCTGCGCCATGGCGATGGCGCGCCATTCGAGCGTGCCGCCGCCAATGGTGCCGGTGAAGCTGCCTTCGGGCGTCACGATCATGCGGGCACCCGCCTCGCGCGGACTCGAACCCCGTGTCGCGGCGATGGTGATCAGGGCGGCGCGTCCGTGACGATCGAGGATCTCCCGGAGGCGCTGCCAGACGAGCATCTACATGTCTCCGCCCGTCGTCGCCCGGATGGCCCGCATGATGGCCTCGGGCGTTGCCGGCGCATCGAGCCGCGGCATCACCGCCGGCTTGAGGCTCGCAATGGCATCGGTGATCGCCGAGAAGACGGAGATGGCGAGCATCAGCGGCGGCTCGCCCACCGCCTTGGAGCGGTAGATGGAATCCTCGCGATTGCCGCCGGATTCGTGGAGCGCGACGCGGAAATCGGCGGGCACGTCGGAGGCCGTCGGGATCTTGTAGGTCGAGGGGGCATGGGTCCTGAGCCGCCCGGCCGAGTCCCAGACCAGCTCCTCCCCGGTCAGCCAGCCCATGCCCTGGACGAAGCCGCCTTCGATCTGGCCGATGTCGATGGCCGGGTTGAGCGACTTGCCGACGTCGTGGCGGATGTCGACGCGATCGACCCGCATCTCGCCGGTCATGGTGTCGACCGTCACCTCGGAGCAGGCGGCGCCATAGGCGAAATAGTAGAAAGGCCGGCCGTTCGCCTTGGCGCGGTCCCAGGTGATCTTCGGCGTCTTGTAGTAGCCGGCGGCGGAAAGCTGGACACGCGCCTCGTAGGCCGCCGTCGCCAGCTCGCCGAGCTTCATCTCGCGGTTGCCGACGATCACGCGATCGTCGCGGAACTGGACCCGGTCGCGGCCGACGTTCCAGGTCTCCTGGATGAAGTCGAAGAGCCGCTCCTTGATCTGCCGGCAGGCGACAAGCGCGGCCTGCGCATTCAGGTCGGTGCCCGAGGAGGCGGCCGTCGGCGAGGTGTTCGGGACCAGCGCGGTCGAGGTAGCGGTGATCTTCACCTTGTCGATGCCGACGCCGAATTCCTCGGCGACGACCTGCGCGACCTTGATGAAGAGCCCCTGCCCCATCTCGGTGCCGCCGTGGTTCAGGCTGATCGAACCGTCGCGGTAGAGATGGACGAGGGCGCCCGCCTGGTTGAGCTGGATGAGGGTGAAGGAAATGCCGAACTTCACGGGCGTGAGCGCCAGGCCCTTCTTCAGCACTGGGCTCGCGGCGTTGAACTCGGCGAGCGCCTTGCGGCGATCCCAGTATTCGCTGGTGCGCTCGAGCTCGCCGACGAGCTCGTGGAGGATGTTGTCCTCCACCCGCATGCCATAAGGCGTGCGGTCGCGGCCGGAGCCGGAATAGAAATTCGCCTTCCTGACCTCGAGCGGATCCTTGCCGGTGACATAGGCGATGTGGTCCATCATGCGCTCGGCGAAGAGCATGCCCTGCGGGCCGCCGAAGCCGCGGAAGGCGGTGTTCGAGACCGTGTTGGTGCGCATCCGGCGCGTGAGAATCCGGCAGGTCGGGTAGAAATAGCTGTTGTCGGCATGGAACATGGTGCGGTCGATGACGCCGAGGGAAAGGTCCTCGGAATGGCCGCAGCGGGCGGCAAGCGTCACGTCGAGGGCGCGGATGACGCCGTCCTTGCCGATGCCGACATTGTAGTCGACGCGGAAGTCATGCCGCTTGCCGGTCATGATCATGTCGTCGTCGCGGTCGAGGCGGAGCTTGCAGGGCCGGCCGGTCTTGCGGGCGGCGAGCGCGGCAAGCACGGCCCATTGGGTCGCCTGGCTCTCCTTGCCGCCGAACCCGCCGCCCATGCGCCGGATCTCGACCGTGACGGCATTGTCGTGGACGGCGAGGGCATGGGCGACGACGTGCTGCACCTCGGTCGGGTGCTGGGTCGAGGAATGGACGTACATGTCCCCGTCCTCGCCGGGGATGGCGAGGGCGATCTGTCCCTCGAGGTAGAAATGCTCCTGTCCGCCGATCCGGAACTCGCCGGTGATCTCGCGCGGCGCCTGCGGGATCTCGACGATAGGATCGCCGCGCACGAAGGCATATTCCGGCAGCACCGTGGTATTGGCGACGAGCGCGTCGTCGACGTCGATCACCGGCATGGACGGCGCGGTGGCGATGCGGGCGAGCTTCACCGCGCGACGGGCTTCCATGCGTGTCTCGGCGATGACGCAGAAGAGCACCTGCCCGTAGAAGTTCACGCGCTCCGGCGTGATCGCCGGATCGTCGCCGACTTCCTTCGGGCTGATGTCGTTGTGGCCGGGAATATCCTCGGCGGTCAGCACGGCGACGACGCCCGGCGCCTTCAGTATCGGCTCGAGATCGAGCGCGGTGACGCGGCCGGCGGCGATCGGCGCGTAGCCCGGCGCGAGGTGCAGCGTGCCGGTCGGCTCGCGCATGTCGTCGATGTAGGCCGCCTGCCCCGTGACGTGCTTGACGGCACTGTCATGCGCGATCGGCTGGCGGACGACGGCGAGGCGCTGGTCGCCGGAAATGATGTCAGCGAGATCCATCCGCCACCTTTTCGCGCCGCCCGACGATGCGGGTGCGCGACGTGCTGGTACCGGCCGCCTCGATCAGCGCCTTGCCGAGGAGCGCATGCGCGGTCTCGACGCGGTAGCGGGCGCTGGCGCGATGGTCGTCCAGCGGCTGGAAGTCGTCGCGGAGCGCGGCGAAGGCCCGCGCCCAGGCGCGCGAGTCGCGGAGCGCCGCGCCCTGCAGCGCCGCCTCGGCGCCCGCCGCCCGCTTCGGGATGCCGGCCATGCCGCCGAAGGCGATGCGCGCCTCGGTGATGATGCCGCCCTCGCCGACGGTGAAGCGGAAGGCGCCCATGACCGAGGAAATGTCCTGGTCGAAGCGCTTGGCGACCTTGAAGCAGCGGAAGATGTGGGTTTCGTCGAGCTTCGGAACGAGGATGGCGGTGAGCAGCTCGCCCGGCTCGCGGGCCTGCTTGCCGTATTCGATGTAGAACTCCTCGACGGGGAGCGTGCGGACGCGCTTGCCCTTGCGCAGCTCGACGCTCGCGCCGAGCGCGATGAGGAGCGGCGGCGTGTCGCCGATCGGCGAGCCGTTGGCGACGTTGCCGCCGACGGTGCCGCGCGAGCGGACCTGGCGCGAGCCGAGGCGGCGGAGCAATTCGCCGATATCCGGGTCGAGGGCGGCGAGGAAGGGCTCGACGGTGGCATAGGTAGCGGCGCCACCGATGATCAGTTCGTAGCCGGTATCCTGGACCTGGTCGAGGCCGCGGGCGCGGCCGGTATGGATGATCTTCGGCAGGTCGCGGAGCTGCTTGTTGACCCAGAGGCCGACATCGGTGGCGCCGCCGACGATGGTGGCGTTGGGATGCTGCTCGTAGAGGTCGGCAAGGCCGTCGACCGTCGCCGGCGCGGCGAAGAAGCGGTCGCTGTCGCCGATGAAGACGTCGTCATTGTCGGCGAGGAAGGAGAGGAGCCCGGCGGTGTCGCGCGCCGCGACGCGGAAGCGGTCGTTGCGCGTGCCGGCGGAGGCCGCGACCGCCGCATCGACGATCGGACGATAGCCGGTGCAGCGGCAAAGGTTGCCGGCGATCCAGTCGTTGACCTCGTCGCGCCGCAGCTTGCCATCGGTCGACTGGTAGAGCGTGAAGAGGCTCATCACGAAGCCCGGCGTGCAGAAGCCGCATTGGGACGCGTGGCTCTGCACCATCGCCGCCTGGATCGGGTGGAGCTTGCCGTCATCCTCGGCGATGTCCTCGACGGTGACGATCTCGCAGCCATCGACCTGGCCGAGCATGTGGATGCAGGCATTGACCGGCTCGTAGGCGAGCTTGCCGTCCTTCAGCCGGCCGACGGCCACGGTGCAGGCGCCGCAATCGCCCTCCCCGCAGCCTTCCTTGGTGCCGGTCGCCCGCTCGACCTCGCGCAGGTAGTCGAGGAGCATGGTGGTCGGCGCCATCTGGTCGAGCTCGACCATGTGGCCCTTGCGGATGAAACGGATGGTCTGCCGCATCGCCCTCAACTCCCGCGATAGGTCGAGTAGCCGTAGGGCGAGAGGAGGAGCGGCACGTGATAGTGCTCCTCCGGCATGGCGATGCCGAAGCGGATCGGGACCACGTCGAGGAAGGCGGGGCCGGGCGCCGGGCCCATGCGGCGGAGATAGTCGCCGGCATGGAAGCGGAGCTCATAGGTACCGGCGGTCAACGCAGCGCCCTCCAGGAGGGGCTTGTCCGCGCGTCCGTCGCCGTTCGTCCTGATTTCCGTCAGTTTCTCCTCGCGGTCGCCCAGCCGATAGAGCTCGATCACCAGACCCGCCGCCGGCTTTCCGAGCGCCGTGTCCAGAACGTGAGTAGTAAGCCGCCCCATCCGCGACACCATGTTACGCATCAACTAGCCGGCCGGTGGCAGGTTCCCGCCATTTCCGCCCGGAATCCGTCAAGGACAATGGATTATGCCCAATCCCTGATCAAACGCTATCTTTGAGCAGGGATGTTTGGAAATGCGGCATTCCTTCAGGGGATGAGGACGGTCGAACCGACGGTCTCGCGCGCCTCGACGGCGCGGTGGGCCTCCGCAGCGTCCTTCAACGGCACGGTGCGCGGATTGGCGAGCTTCACCGCCCCGCTGGCGATCACGCCGAAGAGCTCTGCCGCCCCCGCCTCGAGGTCGGGGCGCTTCGCCACGTAGTGGCTCACCACCGGCCGGGTGGCGAAGAGCGAGCCACGGAACTGCAGCGCCGAGATCGGGAATTCCGGCGGCACTCCGGACGATTGGCCGAAGGAGACCCACATGCCGCGCTGGGCGAGGCTGTCGAGCGAGCCGGGGAACGTGTCCTTGCCGACCGAGTCATAGGCGACCGCGACGCCCTCGCCGCCGGTGATCTCGCGGACCCGCTTGGCGAAATCCTCTTTCCGGTAGTTGATGACGTGGTCGCATCCATTGGCCCTGGCGGCAGCGGCCTTGTCGTCCGACCCGACCGTCCCGATGACGGTCGCACCAAGGGCCTTCGCCCATTGGCAGGCGATGACGCCGACGCCGCCGGCGGCGGCATGGAACAGGATGGCGTTGCCCTTCTCGACGAGAAAGGTCTTGCGGAGGAGCATCCAGGCCGTCAGGCCCTTCAGGAAGGAGGCCGCGGCGGTGACGTCGTCGACGCCGGCGGGGATCTTCACCAGCTTGTCGGCGGACACCAGCCGCTCCTCGGCATAGGCGCCGAGCTGGCCCTGGTAGACGACGCGGTCGCCGGGCTTGACCAGCGTCACCCCGTCGCCGACCGCCTCGACGACCCCTGCCCCCTCCTGCCCGTTGATGAGCGGGAAGCCCGGCGCCTTGTAGACGCCCTTGCGCATGTAGACGTCGATGAAATTCACGCCGATGGCGGTGTGCCGGATGAGGGCCTGGCCGGGTCCGGGCCTGCCGACTGCGACCTCGCTCCAGCGCATGACCTCGGGGCCGCCGTTCTGGTCGATCACGATCGCATGGGTCATGGCTATACCTCGGAGAGTGGCGAGACGGGTTCACGGCCGGCGCGCGCGCCGCGGCGGACGGAGAAGGCGAGCAGCGTGCTCATCACCAGTATGGGTATGGTCGCGGCGAGGCCAAACCGCAAGTCGCTGTGCTCCGAGATGAAGCCGACGAGGGGCGGCTCGACCAGGAAGCCGGAGAACGAGACCAGCGACAGCGCGGCGACGTTGAGCGCGGCGGCCCGGTCGCCGCGGCTGGCGGCGGCGCTGACCGAAAGCGGCACCGCGACGGAGACGCCGAGGCCGGCGGCGGCGAGCCCGATCGCCGCCTGCACGAGGTTCGTCGCGGTGACGAGGGTGATCATGCCGGCAATGCCGATGATGCCGAGCGAGCGGGCCACCAGAACGGGGCCGAAGCGCGCCGTCAACCGGTCGCCCGTCAGCCGGCCGAGGGTCATGAAGGAGGCAAAGGCGAAGAAGCCGAAGGCGGTGGCGCCAGCGGAGACGCCGATCACGTCGCGGAGGAAGATGCCGCTCCAGTCGAGCGCGGCGCTTTCGACGAGGAGCATGCCGAAGGCGAAGATGCAGACCGGCAGGAGCGCGAGGGTCGGCAGCGCGAAGCGCGGCGGCTTCTCGCCCGCCTCGGCTGCCGGCTCGGGGGTCGAGGGAAGCGCGTTGGCGACGGCGAGGAGGAGCGGCAGGGCGACTGCGGCGATGATCGGCAGATGCACCATGGGCGTGAGTGGAATGGCGGCGAAGCCCGCTCCGACCACGCTGCCGGCGATGGAGCCGAGGCTCCAGAAGCCGTGGCAGGTATTCATGATCCGCCGGCCGGTGGCGCGCTCGATGCGGTCGGCCTCGACGTTCATGGCGACGTCGACGACGGGCAGCGCAAGCCCGTAGACGAAGAGCGCGGCGAAGAGGGTCGGGACGTCGGTGGCGAGGCCCGGCAGGCAGATGCCGACGGCGTAGAGCGCGAAGGCGATCATGATCGTGCGCCGCGGCGACAGGCGCTCGACGATCGCGCCGGCGAAAGGCAGCGCCAGCACCGTGCCGACCGGCGAGCCGAGGAGGCCGAGCGAGAGGTCGCCCGGCCCGACGCCGAGCTTCGCCTGCACGTCGGGAATGCGCGGGAACCAGTTGGTCATGACGAAGGCGTGCAGGAAGAAGACCGCCATCACCAGCCGGTGGGGACCGAAGGCGCGCGCAAGGCCGGCTGCTGCGAGGGTCATGCCGCCTCCGCCCTGCGAGCCGGCGAAGCGAGATGCGCGGTGAAGATGAGGGAGAGGACGAGGGGCGGCAGCAGCGTCGCGAAACCCAGCCTGAGGCCGCCCGCTTCCGCCACAAGCCCGACCAGCGGCGGCGAAAGAAGGGCGGTCAGGGAGCCTACCAGCGAGAAGGCGGCTACGTTCATCGCCGCCGGGCGGTCGCCGCGTGTCGCCACGGCAGTCATGGTGAGCGGATAGGCGACGGAGACGCCGAGCCCGGCAAGACCGAAGCCGACGACGCCGATCGGCAGGTTGATCGCCGTGACGACGATGACGGCGCCGGCGAGCGCCAGGCCGACGCAGACCCGCGCCAGCGCCACGGTCCCGTAGCGGTCGGCGAGGCGATCGCCGAAGAAGCGGCCGACCGCCATGGCGATGGCGAAGGCGGAATAGCCGAGGCCGGCGGCGGCCGGCGAGCCGGCAAAGACGTCGCGGAGATAGACGGCGCTCCAGTTGCGGGCGCCCGCCTCGAGCAGGACCATGCCGAAGGCGAAGATGCAGGCACCCATCATGCCGAGCGTCGGCAGCGTCAGGACGTGGCGCAGGCGCCGGTCCGCGCTGGTCACGACGCGCGCGAGCACCGGCAGGCTTGGCGGGGCGACGAGCGCGAAGACCACGGTGGCGGCGCCGACGATGGCGAGGTGCCATTCCGTCGGCAGGCCGATGCCGGCGGCGCCCGCCCCCATCAGCGCGCCGATCGCCGTGCCGACGCTGTAGAAGCCGTGACAAGTATTCATGATGCGTCGGCCACCGGCGCTCTCGATGCGGTTGGCCTCGACGTTCATGGCGACGTCGACCATCGGGAAGAATATGCCGACGAGGAAGAGCGCGACGAAGAGGCTGGGCACGTCCCAGGCCCATCCGGGAAGGGCGAGCGCGGCGCCGAGCAGGATGAAGCCTGCGATGATGGTGCGGCGCGGCGTCAGGCGCTCGACAACGGTGCCCATGGCGAAGAGGGCGACCAGCCCGCCGATCGGCATGCCGAGCAGCGCGAGGGAAAGGTCGCCGGGCCCGACGCCGAGGCGTTCCTGCACATCCGGGATGCGCGGCAGCCAGTTGGCGAAGCCGATGGCCAGCATGAAGAACACCGCCATCACGAGGCGCGCAGGCTTGTTGGCTGGGATGGGCATGGAGGGCGGATGGGATGGCGGGGCGCCGGAAGGCGGCGCCGGCGGGTCTCGGGCGGTTCCAGGGCGGCGTTCGGCCGCCTCGTTCTTCCGCGACCTTCCTACCGGGTCGCCCGAATCCGAGCAAGCCGGGCGGGCTCAGTGGCCGCCGCCCTGCCCGTTTCGTTCGCGCCGGCTCTTGGCGAAGACGTTGAGGATCTCGACGATCGCCGAGAAGGCCATGGCCGCGTAGAGATAGCCGCGCGGGATGTGGAAATGGATGCCGTCCGCCACCAGCGCGATGCCGATCATGAGGAGGAAGGCGAGCGCCAGCATGCGCGTCGTCGGGTGGCGGTCGATGAAGCCGGCAACCGGCCCGGAGGCGGCATACATGATGGCGACCGCAATGATGACCGCCGCGACCATGACGCCGATATGCTCGGCCATGCCGATCGCGGTGATGATCGAATCGATGGAGAAGACGAGGTCGATCACCGCGATCTGCGCGACGGTGGCGCCGAAGCTCGCGGCGACCTTCCGTGCCGCGCCGAGATCCTCGCCGGGCCCGGTGCCCTCGACGTCGTGATGGATCTCCTGCGTCGCCTTGAAGATGAGGAACAGGCCGCCGGCAAGCAGGATCAGGTCGCGCCAGGAGAAGTCGATGCCGAAGAGGGTGAAGAGCGTCGATTTGAGGCCGATGATCCAGAAGAGCGTCAACAGGAGGATGATGCGGAAGACCAGCGCCATGCCGAGGCCGATCTGGCGGGCGCGCCTGGCATGTTCGGGGGGAAGCTTGCCGACCACCACCGAGATGAAGACGATGTTGTCGATCCCGAGGACGATCTCCATCGCGGTGAGGGTGACGAGACTGGCCCAAACGGCCGGATCGGAGATCCAGTCGAAACTGATCCAGTCCATGCGCGCTTCGTGCTCCTTCGCCGTTCCTACGTGCGCTGGCGCGTGTACTGCAGGAACGCGCCGATGAGGGCCAGGTAGAGGCTCGCCATGGCGAGCGCCGCCAGCACCACCGGCCCCGGGCTCAGATCGTCGGCGACCGCCCAGATTGCAAGGGCGCCCCAGATGAGGGTGACCGCGAGGGTTACCGGCCGGAGCCTCTGGACGCGCACCGGATGGATGAACTCGACCGGCGAAAAGGTGAGGATTGCCGCGGCGAGGACGATGGCAAGCGTCACCCATTCCGGCAGCTTGAAAACCATGAGAAGAAAAATCAGCACGTTCCAGATCGCTGGGAAGCCGCGGAAGGCCTGGGACGGTGTCTTCATGCGCGTATCGGCAAAATACAGCGCGCCGATCACCGCCACCACGATGCCGGCCGCGGTCGCGAAAGGCTCCGCGAGCAGGCCGCAGAGCGAAAGGGCCAGTGCCGGCACGAAGACGTAGTTGGTGTAGTCGACGACGAAGTCGAGCGCCGCGCCGTCGAACCAGGGCAGCCGCTTCTTGACGTTCAGCCAGCGCGCGATGGGCCCGTCTATGCCGTCGATGATGAGGGCTATGCCGAGGCAGACATAGACCATCTGCCAGTCGCCCTTGCCGGCAGCCACGGCTGCCGCGAAGCCGAAGGCGGCGCCGCTGGCGGTCAGGAGATGGACGGCCCAGGCCGCAGGTTTGTTCATTCGCGCCGCTTGAGCCCCCTCGGCGTGTTCGCCGCCGCCCTGCTTTGGCCGATCCGGCCTCTGGTTGCAAGGCGGCTTCGCGAAGGTGGAACCGTTCCACGCCGCCGCCCTGCCCGGCAAGATCGTTCCTTGCGGGCCTGCCGCCCGCCGCCCTATCTTCCGCGGCGGCCTTTCGCCGGCGACCTTCCCGGCGATTGATCGCAGGAACCGGACCATGGACCATTTCACGCCGCTCACGGCCCTCGTCGGAGGCCTCCTGATCGGGCTCGCCGCAACCTGGCTCTGGGTAGCCAACGGGCGGACGGCCGGCATTTCGACCATTGCCGGCGCCACCCTGCCGGCGCATCCGGGCGATATCGGCTGGCGCATCGCCTTCCTCGTCGGCCTGCCCCTCGGCGCCTGGCTCGGCACGTCGGCCGGCCCGGACCTCTTCGCCGAGATACCGCGGACCCTGCCGGCCGTCGACCTCCCTGCCGCCGGCCTCGCCGGCGCGGGATTGCTCGTCGGGATCGGCACGCGCCTCGGCCGCGGCTGCACCTCCGGCCATGGCATATGCGGCCTCGCCCGGCTCTCGCCGCGCTCCTTCGTCGCCGTCGGCACGTTCATGGCGGTGGCCATCGCCACCGTCTTCATCGCCCGGCACGTGCTCTGATGCGGCGCGCTCTCCTGCCCCTTGTCACCGCGCTTGGCGCCGGCATCCTCTTCGGCTTCGGCCTCGCGATCGCGCGCATGACCGACCCGCAGAAGATCAAGGACTTCCTCGACCTTGCCGCTATCCCCTCCGGCGGCTGGGACCCGAGCCTCGCCTTCGTCATGGGCGGCGGCCTGATCGTCGCCTTCTTCGGGCTCCGGCTCGACCGCGTCATCAAGCGACCGCTCGCCGCGCCCGCCTTCAGCCATGGGGCGCGCAGGGCCATCGACGGCCAGCTCATCGCCGGGGCCGCCATATTCGGGATCGGCTGGGGCCTTTCCGGCTTCTGCCCCGGCCCGGCCATCGCCGATCTCGGCATCGTCGCCGGCTCGGTCTGGCCCTTCGTCGCCGCCATGGTCGGCGGATCGTGGATCACCGGCTTCGCGCTGGAGGGTGCCGCCGGCGGCCCGCCCCTCCCCGAGGTCATCGACGCGGCCGCCGAATGAGCAGATCCGTCGACATCGTCGTCGTGGGCGCGGGACCGGCGGGCCTCGCCGGTGCGCTTCATCTGAAGGGCCTCGGCCATGACGTGCTGCTCGTCGCGCCCGCTGCCGGACCGACGGACGAGCGCACCTCCGCCCTCCTCGGCGGCTCGGTCCAGCTCCTCGAGCGGATCGGGGCGTGGCAGGCGGCGAGCGTCGAATCCGCGCCCCTCCGGTCGCTCCGCATCGCCGACGGAACGAAACGCCTGTTCCGTGCGCCCGAGGTGATCTTCCACGCCGACGAGATCGGTCTCGACGCCTTCGGCCACAACCTGCCCAACCGGGCGCTGGTCGCGGCGCTCGAGGCCGTGGCGGCAGGGACGGCGCTTGCCCGCCTCACGGGCAGCGCTGCGAGCCTCGCCGTCTCGCCCGATCGCGTGACGCTGCGGCTCGCCGGCGGCGAAGAGGTCGTCGCCCGCCTCGTCGTCGCCGCGGACGGACGTAACTCGCTGGTCCGCAACCAGTCCGGCATCACCACGCGCGAGTGGCGCTACGACCAGTCGGCGCTGGTCCTCAACTTCCGCCATGCGCGGCCGCATGATGAGACCTCGACCGAATTCCACACCGAGCACGGGCCCTTCACGATCGTCCCGCTGCCCGGCGAGCGTTCCTCGCTGGTCTGGGTCGACAGGCCGGAGGAGACGACGCGCCGGCTCGGCCTTGACGACGCCGCGCTTGCCGGCGAGGTGGAGGCGCGGTCCGCCTCCATCCTCGGCCGGGTGACCATCGACGGCCGCCGGCAGGCCTTTCCGCTCTCGGGCATGACGCCGAACCGCTTCGTCGCGGAACGCGTGGCGCTCATCGGCGAGGCGGCGCACGTCTTCCCGCCGATCGGCGCGCAGGGCCTCAACCTCGGCTATCGCGACGTGACGGCGCTCGGCGAGGTGCTTGCCGGTGCTTCCGATCCCGGCTCTGCCGCGCTGCTTGCCGCATACGAACGGGCGCGGCGTGGGGACGTGTTCCTGCGCACCACCGCGGTCGACGCGCTCAACCGCACGCTCCTCAACGGCTTCCTCCCGGTGCAGGCGATGCGCGGGCTCGGCCTCTTCCTCCTCGACCGCGTGCCTCCGCTCCGCCGTGCCGTCATGCGCCAGGGCGTCGCCGCCAGCTAGGCCTCCGGCCCTTCTAGCGGAACGGGTCCGCGGGCAGGAACCCGCCGAGGACGATGACGAGGGCGACGAGAAGCGTCACCACCGAGGCGAGGCTCCCCCACAGCACCGCCTGCGAGGCGCGCGCGCCGTAGCTGCGGTAGCGGCTGGCGGCGGCGAGCACCTCGACGCCGGGCGGCAGCGCTGCGATCAGCACCGCGGCCGCGACCCAGGCCGGATCGAAGCCGCCGATCCAGGAAAGGAGCAGCCAGACGATCAGCGGGTGGACGACGAGCTTGATCGCGACCAGCACGCCGACGTCGACCGGCGGCTGGTCGACCCGGCGGTCGAACAGCGTCAGCCCGAAGAGGATCAGTCCGGCGGGGATCGCCGCGGCGGCGAGATAGCCGAAGAAGCCGCCGAGCGGGCCCGGCAGGCCGATCCCGGTGAGCGACCAGAGGAAGCCGAGGGCGGCCCCGATCAGGACCGGCTCGCGGAGCAGGTCGCGGCCGATCGCTTCCGCCGTCCCGAGGAACGTCGTCCGCTCGGTGGCGGCGAGCGCCATCATCAGCGGCGTGAGGACGGCGAGCATCAGCCCGTCGAAGGCCACCACCAGCGCGGTCGGCACGCCCGCCATGGTGCCGAGCGCGGCGAGCGTCAGCGCCGGCGCCAGCCACGCGGCGGCGGATTGCGAGCCCGCCAGGCCCTCGACCGTCGCTTCCGGCACCCGCCCGCGGTTGAGGAGCGCGGCGAAGGAGAAGGCGATTGCAAAGGCGCAATAGGTCGCGAAGGCGGTGGTCAGGATGAAGGACCAGGACGCGACCTCGCCGATGGGCGCCGTCGCCAGCAGGCGGAAATAGAGCGCCGGCAAGGCGACCGAGCGGACGAGGAACTCGAAGCCAGCGAAAAGGTCCCGCTTCACCGGCCCCCAGCGGCCCAGGGCGTAGCCGAGGAACACGAGCCCGAAGAAGGGCAGCGCAACCGTGGCGATCTCGCTCATGGTCCCCGGGCAGCGTCGGTCAGAGGGCGGCGCGAGGCGATGCCCCGACCGCGGGTCCGTAGCGCGCTTCGCCGCCCTGGGTCAACCGCCGGGACGGGCTCCAGCGCTGCCTCCGGCCGGATTTGACTTCACCTGCCGGCCATGGCCCATTCCGGGCCGGCGACCACAAGTCTCGAAGGTCATGGGTACATCCAGAACTGCGAAATTCAGCATCGGGCAGATCGTCCGGCACCGCATCTTTCCGTTCCGCGGCGTCGTTTTCGACGTCGATCCGGTTTTCGACAATACCGAGGAATGGTGGCTGGCCATCCCCGAGGACATACGTCCCGCGAAAGACCAGCCCTATTACCACCTGTTCGCCGAGAATGCCGAGAGCGAGTACATCGCCTACGTGTCGGAGCAGAACCTCCTGCCCGACGAGTCGGAGGAGCCGCTCCGGCATCCCCAGATCAATGAGTTCTTCGGCGAACGCGAGGGGCGGCGCTACGTCGCCCGCGACCGCGGCCTCAACTGAGGCGATCCACCGCCCTCAAAGAAAAAAGGCCCCGGCATGCAGCCGGGGCCTTTTTCTTTCGGGAACCTGCAGCGATCGGTCTACTGCTGCGGCGCGGCGTCGCCGCCTTCCTTCTGCTGCTGCTCGATCAGCTTCTTGCGGGCCTGCTCGGCGCGCGCCTGAAGGGCCTTGTTCAGGTCGTCCTGGCGGGCGGCCTGGCCGGCGGCATCGAGGCCCTTGCCGTCATAGGCCTTGGAGAAGCCGGCGAGCGTCATCGGGAAGGAGACGCCCTTGGCCTGCTGGTTCAGCGTGGTGAGGACGAGCTGCTTGCCCTTGCGCATCTGGCTCATCAGGTCTGAATCGATGTCCAGCTCGCCGTAGCAGGCATTCTGGAAGCAGATACCGTACTTGATAGGGTACTGCTTGCCGCCGTCCACCTGGACGCGCAGACCGGGCTGGAGGAGCATTCCGGGCGGCACCGCGGCGATGAACGAGACCTTGTCATCGCCGGTGACCTGGCGAAGCGTAGCCGAAGCGATGAACTGGCCGGTCTCGGCGCGCAACTCCTGGAGCGTCAGGCAGAGCTCCTTCTTGCTCGCCGCATCGGTGTTGCAGAGCTTCACCCAGGTCGGCTGGCCACCGGCTGCGGGCGCAGCGGCGCCACCGCCGGCATCGGCGGCGGGCGCAGCGGGCTTGGCGGGCGGCGTCGGCTGGGCGGCCTGCGCCAGGGCCGGCACCGCGAGCGCCAGCGACATGGTGACCGTCGCGGCAGCCAGGACGGCGCGGCCTTTCAGTTGCGTAGCACCAAAATTACCCATGGAAATCCCTGTGTTGCTGTGTCTGCCGCGCGATTCCGCGCCGCGTCCCCCTCGTGCCGGCTCATTGGCCTTCGAATACGGCGAGACGGTGACGACCGGCGCGCATCCTTAGCCCGGCTCGGCGCGGAATTCCAGCCTTTTGCGCTGGCCGCCAATGCCCCCGGGCCGCTCCCGGACCCATGTTATCCTGCCTCGCAAAAGGGGACGAGTCGTCCCGCCGCCGAGGGAGCCTGCGACCCCATGACCGCCATCGTCCTCTCGCTCGCCCTGAAGCGCCGCGTCGCCGCCGCCGTGGCCGCCGGGCTCGGCCTCGGGCTCATTCCCCAGATCGCCGCAGCGGCGCCGGCCCATGGCATTGCCATGATCGGCGAGCCTGCGCTCCCCGCAGGCTTCGACCATCTCCCCTACGTCAATCCGGAGGCGCCGAAGGGCGGGCGGATCACCTACGGGGTGGTCGGCACCTTCGACAGCATGAACCCCTTCATCGTGCAGGGGGGAACGACGTCGTCGCGTGGTCTCGCCGATCCGATGTTCGGCAACCTCGTCTACGAGTCGCTGCTGATGCGCAGCTCCGACGAGCCCTTCACGCTCTATGGCCTCATCGCCGAGACGGTGGAGACGCCGCCCGACCGGAGCTGGGTCGAGTTCCAGATCAATCCAAAGGCGAAATTCTCCGACGGCGAGCCGATCACGCCCGACGACGTGATCTTCTCCATGGAGCTGCTCCGCGACAGGGGGCGGCCCAACTACAAGGCCTATTTCTCCAAGGTCGAGAAGATGGAGAAGGTCGGCGACCGCGGCGTGCGCTTCGACATGGCGGGGGCCGGCGACCGCGAGCTGCCGCTCATCATCGGCCTGATGCCGATCCTGCCGAGGCATGCGATCAACGTCGCGACCTTCGACAAGTCGACGCTGACGCCGATGATCGGGTCCGGGCCCTACCTGCCGGTCGAGGTCAAGGCGCCCGATCACATCGTCTACAAGCGCAATCCGGACTACTGGGCGAAGGACCTGCCGATCAAGCGTGGCTTCGACAATTACGACGAGATCCGCATCGAATATTACCGCGACGCCTCGACCATGTTCGAGGCATTCAAGAAGGGCCTCTACGACGTCCAGCCGGAGGGCGACCCGGCGGCGTGGAACACCAATTACGACTTCCCCGCCGTCGCCGACGGGCGCGTGGTCAAGGAGAGCTACAGGACCGGTACGCCGAAGGGCATGTCGGGCTTCCTCTTCAATACGCGCCGGCCGATCTTCGCCGACATCCGCGTGCGCAAGGCGCTGGCGAAGCTCTTCGATTTCGAGTGGGTCAACAAGAACCTCTACTACGGCGCCTATGTCCGGGCGGCGGGCTACTTCAACGATTCCGACCTCTCGTCCATCGGCCGGCCGGCGAGCGACAGGGAGAAGGCGCTGCTCGCGCCCTACCCCGGCATCGTCGATCCGGCGGTCATGGACGGGACCTACAGGCCGCAAGCGAGCGACGGCTCGGGCAGCGACCGCAAGGTGCTTCGCGAGGCGCTCAGCGAATTGCAGGCGGCGGGCTACGAGCTGCGCGGCAATGCGCTCACCAACAAGGCCACCGGGCAGCCGCTCACCTTCGAGATCATGGTGACCACGAAGGAGGACGAGCGGCTGGCGCTCGCCTACATGCGCACGCTCCAGCGTATCGGCATCACGGCCTCGATCCGCAACGTCGACGCGGCGCAGTACCAGGAGCGGCGCAACAATTTCGACTTCGACGTGATCCGCTATACCTGGGCGGCCTCGCTCTCTCCCGGCAACGAGCAGATCTATCGCTGGGGCTCGGCGGCGGCGGACCAGAACGGCTCGTTCAACTATCCGGGCGCCAAGGTTCCCGCCCTCGACGCGCTCATCCAGGCCATGCTCTCGGCGCCGACGCGCGAGGATTTCGTCGCCGCCGTGCGCGCCTTCGACCGCGTCCTCATCTCGGAGGCCTATGCCGTCCCGCTCTTCTACCTGCCCGACCAGTGGATCGCCCGGTGGACGCGGATCGAGCATCCGGACAAGACGCCGATCGGCGGCTACGTGCTTCCCGCATGGTGGGCGAAGGCCGGCCCCTGACCTCGCTTTTCGGGAGCTCGCGCCCTATCTTCCGACGATGGAAAACAAAGCTCCCCTCGTCATCGACGTCGTCTCCGACGTGGTCTGCCCGTGGTGCTATCTCGGCAAGCGGCGGCTCGAACGGGCTATAGCGCTCGTGCCCGCGACCGACATCGTCGTCCGCTGGCATCCGTTCCAGCTCGACCCGACGATCCCGCCGGGCGGGCTCGACCGCACCGAATACATGAAGGCGAAATTCGGCGACCTTTCGCGGGTCGACGCGATCCATGACCGCCTGATTGCCTTCGGCAAGGAAGAAGGCGTCGACTACCGCTTCGACGCCATCAAGCGCGCTCCCAACACGCTCGATGCGCACCGGCTCGTTCACTGGGCCCCGGTCGACCGGCAGGATGCGCTCGTCGAGGCGCTCTTCCGCGCCAATTTCACCGAAGGCCGCGACGTCGGCGATCCTGCCGTGCTCGCCGAGATCGGCAGCCAGCACGGTCTCGACCGCGAAGCGACGCTCGCCCGCCTCGCCACCGACGAGGACCTCGGCGCGATCCGGGGCGCGATTGCCGAGGCGCAGCGCATCGGCGTCACCGGCGTGCCCTGCTTCATCGTCGGCGGACGCTACGCCGTCATGGGCGCCGAGCAGCCCCAGGTCATCGCCAGCGCCATCGAGAAGGCCGCGAGCGAGGCGGCGGCTTAGGGGTTCGCGCCGCCTAAGACGGCCGGTCCGACTGGCCGCAGGCGAGGTCGAAGGACATGAGCGCCGGCGATTGTCGCGTCGGGCCGTGCAGGGTGACGACCGTGTGGCCGGTCTTGCGGTCGAGCGAGCCGTCGACGGTCGGCGAGGCGAACGAGACCTCCCCAACCGTGACATAGGCGATGGGGATCGCGCCCATGCCGAAGCCATAGACCGCATGACGGCCGAGATCGACGATGGCATTGGTGATGATCGGGTCGCTCTTCCCCGCGTCGGCGGCGACCAGCGTGCCCCTGCAGGACAGGAAGATGCGGTCGGGCGGCTCGACCGGCGCCTCGCCGGAGGAGGCGATGGTCAGGCAGGCTCCGGCACAGGCGCGGATGAGACTCGCGACCATGGCCGGAGCCTAGCACGCATTCCGGAGAGACCAGGCGGCTCGTGAGAAGTCAGGCGGCCGCCTTCTGCCCATCTTCCGCCAGGCGCGCCAGCACGATCAGGATCGTCGCCGCGCCCTTGAGGCGCTTTTCCGCCTTCTCCCAGTCGCGGATGACGACGATCTTCTGGTCGGGCCGGACCTTGGCGAGCGACCCCTCGCTCTGGATCCAGCGCATGAGGCCGGCCGGGTTGGCAAAGGTATTGTTGCGGAAGGCGATGACCACGCCCTTCGGGCCGGCATCGACCTTCTCGACATTCGCCCGGCGACAGAGCGCCTTGATGGTGACGATCTCCAGCAAGCTCTGCACCTCCGCCGGCAGCGGACCGAAGCGGTCGATGAGCTCGGCGGCGAAAGCCTCGATCTCGGCCTGCTCGACGAGATCGGCGAGGCGCCGGTAGAGGCCCATGCGGAGCTGCAGGTCGGGCACGTAGGCCTCCGGGATCATCACCGGCATGCCGAGGGTGATCTGTGGCGACCAGGCATTGTCGTCGGCCGCCGGCGAGCCGCCCGCCTTCAGCGTCGAGACCGCTTCCTCCAGCATCTGCTGGTAGAGCTCGTAGCCGACTTCCTTGATGTGGCCGGACTGCTCCTCGCCGAGGAGATTGCCGGCGCCGCGAATGTCCATGTCGTGGCTGGCGAGCTGGAAGCCGGCGCCGAGCGTATCGAGCGACTGCAGCACCTTCAGGCGACGGTCGGCCATGGGGGTCAGCGTCTTCTCCGCGGGCACGGTCAACAGGGCATAGGCACGGGCCTTGGAACGGCCTACACGGCCACGCAGCTGGTAGAGCTGGGCGAGGCCGAAGATGTCGGAGCGGTGGACGATCAGCGTGTTCGCCGTCGGGATGTCGAGGCCGGATTCCACGATCGTCGTGGAGAGAAGCACGTCGTATTTGCCGTCATAGAAGGCGGTCATGATGTCTTCCAGCTCCGTCGCCGGCATCTGGCCGTGGGCGACGGCGACCTTCACCTCGGGCACCGCCTCCTTCAGGAACTGATGGCGCTCGGCGAGATCGCTGATGCGCGGGCAGACATAGAAGCTCTGACCGCCGCGATAGCGTTCACGGAGCAGCGCCTCGCGCACGACCAGCGGGTCGAAGGGCGAGATGAAGGTCCGCACCGCCAGCCGGTCGATCGGCGGCGTGGTGATCAGCGAGAGCTCGCGCACACCGGTCAGCGCCAGTTGCAGCGTGCGCGGGATCGGCGTCGCCGACAGCGTCAGCACATGGACCTCGGCCTTCAGGTCCTTCAGCCGCTCCTTGTGCTTGACGCCGAAATGCTGCTCCTCGTCGACGATGAGGAGGCCGAGGTCGGCGAACTTGACGCTCTTGGCGAGGAGCGCATGGGTGCCGATGACGATGTCGACGGTGCCGTCGGCCATGCCGGCCTTCACCGCCGCCAGCTCCTTGGCGCCGACCAGGCGCGAGGCCTGCCCCACGCGCACCGGCAAGCCGGCAAACCTTTCGCTGAAGCTCTTGAAATGCTGGCGGGCGAGCAGCGTCGTCGGCACGATCACCGCCACCTGCTTGCCGCCGAGCGCGGCGACGAAGGCGGCGCGGAGCGCCACCTCGGTCTTGCCGAAGCCGACGTCGCCGCAGACGAGGCGGTCCATCGGCCGGCCGGAGACGAGGTCTTCCAGCGTCGCGTCGATCGCCGCCTGCTGGTCCTCGGTCTCCTCATAGGGGAAGCGCGCGGCGAACTCGTCATAGAGCCCTTCCGGCTGCGGCATCACCGGCGCCTGCTTCATGGCGCGCTCGGCGGCGATGCGGATGAGCGCCGCCGCCATGTCGCGGATGCGCTTCTTCAGCCGGGCCTTGCGCGACTGCCAGGCGACGCCGCCGAGCTTGTCGAGCTGGACCTCGGTATCCTCCGAGCCGTAGCGCGACAGGAGCTCGATGTTCTCGACCGGCAGGTAGACGCGGTCGCCACCGGCATAAAGGATCTCGAGGCAGTCGTGCGGCGCGCCGGCCGCGGTGATCGTCTTCAACCCGTTGAAGCGGCCGATGCCGTGATCGACATGCACGACAAGATCGCCCTCGGCGAGGCTGGTCACGTCGCTGAGGAAATCGGCCGCGCGGCGCTTCTTGCCCTGCGGGCGCACCAGCCGGTCGCCGAGGATGTCCTGCTCGGCGACGATGGCGAATTTCGCCGTCTCGAAACCCGCCTCGACGCCGAGGATGCCGAGCCCGACGGCGCCGGCTTCCAGGCCTTCCACCGCCCGCCAATCGGCCACCGGCTTGAGGTTCGCCATGCCATGGTCGAGGAGCACCTGCCCCATGCGGTCGCGCGAGCCCTCGCTCCAGCAGACCACGACGACGCGCCGGCCTGCCTGCCGCTCGTCGCGCAGGTGGCCGATCACCGCATCGAAGACGTTGACGTCACCGGCATTCCGCTCGGCCGAGAAATTGCGGCCGCGGCGGGCCCCCATATCGACGACATTGCCGGCCTCCGGCAGCGCGAAGGGCGAGACGCGGACGAGCGCAGTGGCGGCGAGCCGGCCCTGCCACTCGTCGCCGAGCAGGTAGAGTCCCTCCGGCGGCACCGGCTTGTAGGGAACGCCCCCCTGCCCGCCATCGAGCACCTGGCGGCGCGCATCGTAGTGATCCTTGATCAGCACGATGCGCTCGGCGGCGGCCTCCTCGGCGAGATGGTCGAGGACCACCGGCGTCTCGGCGCCGACATGGTCGAAGATGGTCTCCAGGCCCTCGCTGAAGAGCGGCAGCCAGTGCTCCATGCCGACGTAGCGGCGGCCGTCGCTGACCGAGTGGTAGAGGAGATCGTCGCGGTCGGCGGCACCAAAGAGGGCGACGTAGCCGGTGCGGAAGCGGGCGATCGATTCCGGCGTCAGCTGCATTTCGTTAGCCGGCACAAGATCAATGCGCTTCCGCGTCTCGATGGTGCGCTGGGTCTCGGGGTCGAAGGCGCGGATCGATTCCAGCGTGTCGCCGAAGAAATCGAGGCGGACGGGCTCGGCAGCGCCGGCGGTGAAGAGGTCGAGGATGCCGCCGCGCACCGCATATTCGCCGGCTTCGCGCACGGTGGTCGTGCGCATGAACCCGTTATCCTCCAGCCAGTGGATCAGCTGGTCCATGGGGATGCGGTTGCCGGGCGCCGCCGAGAGCGAGCCGCGGGCGACAAAGGCCCGGGACGGCGTGCGCTGGAGCGCGGCATTGACCGTGGTCAGTATGAGCTGCGGGTGCTTCCCCGGCGCCTTCAGCGCCGACAGCGTCGCCATGCGTCGTGCGACGACGGCAGGATGGGGCGAGACGCGATCATAGGGAAGGCAATCCCAGGCCGGGAATTCGAGCACTTCGACCTGGGGCGCGAAGAAGGCCGCGGCGCGCTGTACCTCGGCCAGCCGCTGGCCGTCGCGGGCGACGTAGAGCAGCCGCCCTCCCCGCTCGGTGACGAGGTCCGTGAGCACCTTCCCCACCATCCCGTCGGGAAGCGAGGCGAGGGTGACGGGTTCGGCGCGGCCGAAGACGCGGTCGGCGAGATTGGCGCTCATGCGGAAGTCCCGTGATGGAAGGCGATGATCTGGCGAAGGAGCGGCGTGTCATCCTCCGGCGGCGGCTCCGCCTGGTGCGAGATCCAGGCGAGGATGTCCTGGTCGGGCACGTCGAGCAGCGCCTCGAAGCCCGTGAGGCCGTCCTCGTCGAGGCCTTCGAGATGCGCGTCGGCGAAACGGCCAAGAAGGATGTCCACCTCCTGCATGCCGCGATGCCAGGCGCGAAACTTCAACCGCCGCCGGCGGAGCGTCTGTTCGTCGGGCACGGGGTCTTCAGGTACGGTCACGGCGCTCATCGTTTTCGCGGGCTCGCCAATAGAAGATCGGCGCCGGGCCGGATTCGGCACGTCGCTGCGGAGTGGATATAGCGCTGGGGCGGCAGCGGAACAACGGCCGACGGCGACGCGCGCCCTCCACCGCCTTCGGCGGTCCCCCTCCTCCGCTTCGCAGGGAGGAACCTCCGTCATCAGGGTCGCGACCTGGCTCCTCCCCCGTTCACGGGGAGGAGGACCAGCGAAGCTGGTGGAGGGGGCGCATGAAGCGCGCCGGTCGTGGACCGACCCCGTCAGCCTAAAAGGACAAAAGGCCGGGAGTCGCCTCCCGGCCCTTCGCCTATTCCGTCCGCGCGACCCTAGTCGGTCTTCAACGGGACCTTCGGCACCAGCCCGCCGCGCTTGCCGGGAGGCGGCCTGTCGTTCGGCTTCTTCGCCGCGACGACCGGTGCCTTGGGCTTGCGGGGCTTCGCCGCGCGCTTCTCCTTCAGCACCGGATCGGGCTTCGGCGTCACCGGCCCGTCCTCGATCGCCTCGAGGTGGATGGCGTCCTTGCCGTCGGCACCCTTGGCGACGGTCACCTTGACGGTGCCGCCCTTCTGGAGCTTGCCGAAGAGCACTTCCTCGGCGAGCGGCTGCTTGATGTTCTCCTGGATCACGCGGCCGAGCGGGCGGGCGCCCATGCGGCTGTCATAGCCCTTTTCGGCCAGCCACTTCACCGCCTCCTCCGAGAGGTCGAAGGTGACGCCGCGGTCGGCCAGCTGGGCCTCGAGCTGCAGCACGAACTTCTGCACCACCTGGTGGACGACTTCCGGCGGCAGGTTGCCGAACGCGATGACCGCGTCGAGGCGGTTGCGGAACTCGGGCGTGAACAGGCGGTTGATCGCCTCCTGGTCGTCGCCCTCGCGCTGCGACTTGCCGAAGCCGATCGCCGCCTTGGCGAGGTCGGAGGCGCCGGCATTGGTCGTCATGATCAGGATGACGTTCCGGAAATCGACCTGCTTGCCGTTGTGGTCGGTGAGCTTGCCGTGGTCCATCACCTGCAGGAGGATGTTGAACAGGTCCGGATGCGCCTTCTCGATCTCGTCGAGCAGGAGGACGCAATGCGGGTGCTGGTCGACGCCGTCGGTGAGCAGCCCGCCCTGGTCGAAGCCGACATAGCCGGGAGGCGCGCCGATCAGGCGGGAGACCGTGTGGCGCTCCATGTACTCGGACATGTCGAAGCGGATCAGCTCGACGCCAAGCGACAGAGCGAGCTGCCGCGCGACCTCCGTCTTGCCGACGCCGGTCGGTCCCGAGAACAGGTAGGAGCCGATCGGCTTCTCCGGCTCGCGCAGGCCCGCGCGGGCGAGCTTGATGGCCGAGGCCACCTTCTCGATCGCCTTGTCCTGCCCGTAGACGACGCGCTTCAGCGTCTCGTCGAGATGCTTCAGGACGACCGCGTCGTCCTTCGACACGCTCTTCGGCGGGATGCGCGCCATCGTCGCGATGGTCTCCTCGATCTCCTTCACGCCGATGGTCTTCCGGCGCTTGTTCTCCGGAAGCAGCATCTGCGAGGCGCCCGTCTCGTCGATCACGTCGATCGCCTTGTCGGGGAGCTTGCGGTCATGGATGTAGCGCGACGACAGCTCGACTGCCGACTTGATCGCGTCATTGGTGTAGCGGACGCGGTGATAGTCCTCGAAATAGGGCTTCAGCCCCTTCAGGATCTCGATCGCGTCGGGGATGGTCGGCTCGTTGACGTCGATCTTCTGGAAGCGCCGGACGAGCGCCCGGTCCTTCTCGAAGAACTGCCGGTACTCCTTGTAGGTGGTCGAGCCGATGCAGCGGATCGTGCCCGAGGCCAGCGCCGGCTTCAGGAGGTTGGAGGCATCCATGGCGCCGCCCGACGTCGCGCCCGCACCGATGACGGTGTGGATCTCGTCGATGAACATGATGGCGCCGGGGAAGTCCTCGATCTCCTTGATGACCTGCTTCAGCCGCTCCTCGAAGTCGCCGCGGTAGCGGGTGCCGGCAAGCAGCGTGCCCATGTCGAGCGAGAAGACGGTCGAGTCCTTGAGGACCGCGGGCACGTTGCCGTCGACGATGCGCTTGGCGAGGCCCTCGGCGATCGCGGTCTTGCCGACGCCGGGATCGCCGACGAGCAGCGGATTGTTCTTCTGCCGGCGGCAGAGGATCTGGATCGCCCGGCTGATCTCGCTGTCGCGGCCGATCAGCGGGTCGATCTTGCCCTTGCGCGCCTTGTCGTTGAGGTTGACGCAATAGGCCTCGAGCGCGTCGGCCTTCTTCTTGTTCTCGCCGCCTTCCCTGCCCTCGGATGCCGCCGCCTCCTCGTCGACGCCGCGGACGGGCCGCGATTCCGACATGCCGGCGCGCTTGGCGATGCCGTGGCTGATGTAGTTGACCGCGTCGTAGCGAGTCATGTCCTGCTCCTGCAGGAAGTAGGCGGCATGGCTCTCGCGCTCGGCGAAGATGGCGACGAGCACGTTGGCGCCGGTCACCTCCTCGCGGCCGGACGACTGGACGTGGATCACCGCGCGCTGGATGACGCGCTGGAAGCCGGCGGTGGGCTTCGAATCCTCGTCCGACCCCGTGGCGAGGTTGGCGAGCTCGGTATCGATGTACTCGACCAGGTTGCGGCGCAGGATGTCGAGGTCGACGTTGCAGGCGCGCATGACGGCGGCCGCATCGTTGTCGTCGATCAGTGCGAGGAGCAGGTGCTCCAGCGTCGCGTATTCCTGGCGGCGCTCGCTCGCGAGGGCGAGGGCCTGGTGAAGGGCCTTTTCAAGGCTTCGGGAAAATGACGGCACGTCGACCTCACTTCTTTTCCATCACGCATTGCAGCGGATGCTGATGCTTGCGGGCGAAGTCCATGACCTGCGTCACCTTCGTCTCCGCTACCTCGTATGTGTAGATGCCGCACTCCCCCACGCCATGCTGGTGCACGTGCAGCATCACCCTGGTCGCGTCTTCCCTGCCCTTCTGGAAGAACCGTTCGAGGACGAGCACGACGAACTCCATGGGCGTGTAATCATCGTTCAGGATGAGGACACGATAGAGGTTCGGTCGCTTGGTCTTCGGCCGGGTCTTGGTGACGATGCTGGTGCCGTCACCGTCGTCCGGCCGTCGATTCGGGTTGCTCATCTCGCGGCTCGACATTCAACGAACAAGGGAATCCTGCCGAGAAACGGACTGGCGCGCAATCCGGTTCTCCATCAATTTTCGTGTGAGTGCTGCTGGCTGGTGCGGGGGTGCACGGGCATATCTAGGAAGCCGCCGCGGCGATTCAAAGCGGGCGAAAAGAAAAAGGCCCGGCGCTGGGCCGGGCCTTCCGAACGGACGATGAAGTCCGGAACTCTTCTTACTTGCCGAAGCGGCCGAAAGCGGCCTCGTAGGGCTTGTAGGCGGTCCTGGCCATGTCGGCGACGATCTCGCCGACCTTGGTCACCTGCCCGACATAGTCCTGGTAGGCCGAGCGGAAATAGGCGGTCTGGATCTCGACGGCCTTGTCGAGGCTCTTGGCGCCGATGAGCTGCTCGAACGCGGCGCTGCCCGCCTCGAACGACTGCCTGGAATAGTCCGCGGTGTCGGCGGCGATCTGCTGGAAGCCCTTGGAGAAGGCATCGACGCTCTTCAGGGCGGTCTCGACGCTGTCCTTGCCGACCTTCTGGAAATCCTCGAACCCGGTGCTCATTGCTGTCCTGCCTTGGCTTTCATCGGGCACGCTTCCCGGCGCCCATCGGATAGGCATCATATATGTGCGTCGCACCATTTTCGTCAAGCAAAATTGTGCGTTGCACAATCAAAGGGAAGCGAGCCTTTCCGCCCCGTCATCGCAGTGCACAAGGAAAGGCCTTTACCCATTCGTAACTTCGCCTTCATACTGTGCTTACCGTGACCGGGATGCGGATTTGGGGACAATTTCCGCGTCGGTCCGCGGGCAGTGATGCCGTTCGCGCGAGGCCCGTCATCCGGCAGGTCGGGGTGGCGAGCGTGGGGCGGCAGAAGTAGGATCGAGCTGCCTCCGGACGATTCGCGTAATGATGGTGGAAGCCGGCGGCCTGCTCTCGCCGGCGGGGTGCGGAGTTGGAAATTCACATGATCAAGCGGCTCCTCGTTCGTCCGCGGTTTGGGCTCGCCCGCGCGCTTGTCGTGGCGTGCACGGTGGCCGGCGTCCTCGGAGGCGCGACCGCTGCCTCGGCCGCCGGCGGCGCCTCGATCGTGGTGGACGCCAAGACCGGCAAGGTGCTCTTCGCCGAGAACCCCGATACCCGCCGCTTCCCCGCCTCGCTCACCAAGATGATGACGCTCTACCTGCTCTTCGAGCGTCTCGACGCCGGCAAGACCTCGCTCACGGCACGCATTCCGATCTCGTCCCATGCCGCCGCGCAGGCCCCCTCGAAGCTCGGGTTGAAGCCGGGCACCAGCATTTCCGTCCGCGACGCGATCTACGCGATCGTCACCCGCTCGGCGAACGACATCGCGGTCGCCATCGGCGAATATGTCGGCGGCTCGGAGGATGCCTTCGCTGTCAAGATGACCGCCAAGGCGCGCGAGCTCGGCATGTCGAGCACGATCTTCCGCAATGCCTCGGGCCTGCCCGATCCGGGCCAGGTCACCACGGCGCGCGACATGGCGACCCTCGGCCGCGCCCTGCAGGATCGCTTCCCCGGCTACTTCAAGTTCTTCTCCGCGACCAGCTTCACCTTCAACGGCCATCGCATTCCCGGCCATAACCGGCTCCTCGGCAAGGTCGCCGGCGTGAATGGCATCAAGACCGGCTACACGCGCGCCGCCGGCTACAACCTCGTCACCTCCGTCGACCGCGGCAATCGCAAGCTCGTCGCCGTGGTGCTCGGCGGCAATACCGGCCGCGAGCGCGACCAGAAGATGACCCGCCTGGTGGAAGCCTACCTGCCGCGCGCCAGCGCCGGTCCGCGCACCGCTCCGCTGATCGCCAAGGCGGCCCCGAGCCTCGCCCGGCAGGAACTCGCCGAGATGGCGGCGGTCCCTGCTCCGCGCATCAAGCCCGATTTCTCCGAAGCCGAGCCGGATGGCGCGACGCTTTCCGTCGCCTCGGTCGACGTCGCGCCCGACCGGGTTACCGACGAGGGCGACGGCGGCGACGATGCGGCCATCGAGCCGCCGGCGAAGCCGGCCAAGGTGATGGCCGCCAAGGTCAAGGTCGACCGCAGCGAGCAGACCGCCTCGATCGCGCCGAAGGCCGTCGATGGCTGGAAGATCCAGATCGCGGCGGCGCCGAGCCAGTCCTCCGCCCAGGATCAATTGAAGAAGGCCCGTGCGGCTGCGCCGAAGATCCTGGCGAGCGCCGACGACTATCTCGAGCCGGTGAGCAAGGACGGCGCCACGCTCTATCGCGCCCGCTTCTCCGGCTTCAAGAGCAAGGACGCCGCCCGCGCCGCCTGCTCCTATCTTGCCCGCAAGAACGTCTCCTGCCTCGCCCTCCAGTAAGGGGCGCGGCCGGACCGGCCTGCCGAACTGATCTTCTCTCAAACGTCGACTACCGGGGTCCTTTGTCTGTAACCGCGTCAGGACTTACCGATGCTTCCCGAGAAGTCTGTCCTTAGCTTCGTTGACTTTCGCCGCGAGGCGTTCCGTTCCCCCAACGTCCGGGTGGACACGCATCATCAGCCGCCGGTGGGCCTCGCGGATTTCCGCGTCGGTGGCGCCGGGCGCAAGGCCAAGGACCTGATAGGCCTCCTGGTCAGTCATGGGGCCCGCATCCGCCGCTCCGCGCGGCCCCGCGTCGCCATCAGCCTCACCGTCTTCACGCCATCCGGGGAGCCGGCGGTCGAGATAGGCTTCGAATAGGTCGCGGCTTTCGCGATCCGAGGCAAGCTCGCCGTAGAGCGCCCTCAGGGCTTCCTCGTCGAGGTCGTCGAGCTTCTTCCCGGCATATGTCCCCTGCCGCACGGTGCCGTTCATGGCGCCGGTGTCATGGTCGAGGCTCATTTCCAGCCAGCGCGACGTGACGCCGGAGCGTTGTCCGGCCGAGCGGTACGAGCCGCCGAGGTCGATCGGGCCGATGCGGCCGATCGAGATCGCCGATATTCCCGCCGCGATCGCCGGCACGGCCAGCCCCCAGCGCTCGGCGAGGAGCAGGATCGCGCCGACGATGATCAGGAATATGCCGACGAAGTAGCGGATGAAGCGGATGAGCGCGCGCGGGTCCGTCGTCACGAAGGCACGCCCGAGGACGACGAGCGCGACGAGGACGAAGGCGCCGGCGAGAACGTAGGGCATCAGCGCATCTGCTCGATGAGGAGCCGCCTGCCCTCGCCGCCGCCGCTCGCCAGCGCCTTCATGCCGCCGGCGGCATAGACCGCGGCGGCGCGGAGCAGTTCGGCGAGCTGTCCTGCCGCCTTGACGTCGAAGCGCGCATAGGCACCGCCGGTCAGCCGCGCGATCTCGCGGAAGCCGCGTTCGACCGCCGCATCGGCCCCTTCCTGGAACATGAAGGCCTTGAGGCCAAGGAGACCCAATTCGCCGGCGATCGCGGCGAGCCGGTCGATCGGCTCCTCGATGGCGTCGCCGACGAAGACCATGGCGCCGACCTTCTGCTTGCCGGTCTCCTTTCGCGCATGGCCGAGGACCTTGGCGATCTGGGTATGGCCGCCGCGGCAGTCGATGCCGGTCATGAGGTCACGGAGCGAGGCGGCATCGCTCACCCAGCGGCTCGCCCGGCATTCGTTGAAGCCGCGATAGTAGAGGAGCTGGATGTCGAGGCTGCCGACCTTGCGCGCCTCGTCGAACATCTCCGCCTGCAGGCGGCAGGCCGTGTCCCAGGTCGGCTGGCGGCTCATGGTGGCGTCGAGGGCGAAGATCAGCCGTCCGCGCCCACCGGCAGCCGGCGCCATGGTGCGGGCCGCCTTGAGGAAGGCGTCTATCTCGCTCCGCGACGACGATTGCGCCGGCGCTGCCGGGCGGTCGCGGGGTGCGGGCGTATGCTTGTCTTCGGCGGCCATGCCGTGCCTCCGGGGTCATGCGACAGCCTGAATGTGGCCATCGGATGGGTCGGAGGCAACCGGCTTCAGGAGGCGACGGCGGCTGCCGCCGGCGCGGTGGCCTCCGGGACGGCCGCTTCCTGCCGGCCGATGGCCGCAGCCGCGACGGGCAAGCGGAGCGAGGCGATCAGCTCGCGGATCTCGCGACGGGCCGAGAGGTGCGACATGCGCGGCTCGACGCCGAGGGTCTTCCGGTCGAGCGTGTCGAAGACGGTGACCCCGATCGGGAAAAGCTCGCGGAAGATCACGCGCTCGGTGATCCCGTCGGCCACCCGGAAGCCTAGGGTCGCGGCGACCTGCCGGAGCGCGCCGATGACATTGGTCTGGTTGCGGCTGAAAAGCGTCGAGAGGCGGTTCCGCACCACGATCCAGTCGGTATCGCGGCCGTCCACCAGGCGGCGGTGGCGTATCGAGGAGCGCACCAGCTCGGCATAGTGGCTGACCGTCGACAGCGTCAGCTCGTGCGGATCGATGCGGCCGAGCACGTCGAGGTCGACGAAGGAATCGTTGATCGGCGTCACCAGTGTGTCGGCCATCGAATGGCTGAGGCGCATCAGGTAGGAGTCGCTCGCCGGCGTGTCGACCACGACGAAATCGTAGGCGTTCTCGATCCGGTCGATGATCTCGACATAGGCGCTGAATTCCTGCGCCTGGATGGCGCTCATCGCCTCGCCCTCGCCGAGCTTGACGACGAAATGGCCGGGCAGGCCGAGCGCCAGTCCGGTCTCGGCGGCGCGGCGCGCGCGGTTCTCGACGTAGCGGGTGAGCGAGCGCTGGCGGCTGTCGGTGTCGACGGTGGCGACGCGATAGCCCATCCTGAGGAGCGCCACCGCGATGTGCATCGCCGTGGTCGTCTTCCCCGAACCGCCCTTCTCGTTGCCGAGGACGATCACATGCGCAGTTCGCGCTGCGGGCGTCGCTTCAGTCGTCATCAGCCTCGGTTCCGGACCGGAAAACGAATCCCTCGAATCCTCAAGCCTTTATGCACCAAAAGGCCAAAGAGATCGTCAACGCGGGAAAGACGGCGCCTATGCCGGACCCGGCGGCGCGGCATACATGGCGACACCGGCCTCGCCATGGCCGTTGCCGGCCGGCGCTGACTGGATCACGGGCGGCGGCTCCTCGGCCTCTCCGCCCCGGCCGCGCCTGATCGGCAGGTTGAGCGCGTCGATGAGGGAGAGGATCTCGCGGCGGGCCGCCAGATGCGACATCGAGGGCTCGGCGCCGAGCGTCTTCTCGTTCAGCTGGTCGAGGGCGGTCAGCCCGCGCAGGAAGAACTCGCGGAAGACGACGCGCTCGCTGATTCCCTCGGCAAGACGAAAGTCGAGCCGGCCGGCGATCGCCTCGAGGCCCTTGCCGATATTCTTGCGGTTGCGGGTCTCGAGCGCGGCCAGGCGGTTGCGCACCACCACCCAGTCCATGCCGTGGTCCTCGATCAGCCCGCGCTGGCGGCGCGCATCGGCGACCAGCTCGGCATAATGGCTCGGGCCCTGCATCTCGTAGGTCATCGGATCGACGCGCGCGAGCACGTCGAAATCGATGAAGCTGTCATTGATCGGGGTGACCAGCGTGTCGGCCATGGCATGGCTGACGCGCATCAGGTACGAGTTGCTGCCCGGCGTGTCGACGACCACGAACTCGAACCGGTGCTCCACCCGGCTGATCGCCTCGGCAAAGGCGCGGAACTCGCGCCCCTCGATGTCGGCGACGGTGTCGCCGTCGGCGAGCGGCACGGCGAAGTGCGTCGGCATTTCCAGCGCAATGCCGGTGCGCTGGCGCCACAGCCCGCGGTTCTCGATATAGCGGGTCAGCGAGCGCTGGCGGCCGTCGGTATCGATCGAGGCGACCGTCCGCCCGGCCTTGAGGAGGGCAACGATCGTGTGCATGGCGGTGGTCGATTTGCCCGACCCGCCCTTCTCGTTGCCGAAGACGATGATGTGTCCCGGCTTAACTCGCCCGCTCAAGCCCATGTGCTACATACGGGCCGATTCTGCCGTTCTGCCAAGCCCCTACGCGCCGCCGGCGCATCAAATGACCGCCGGGCGTGGCAGATTGGCGACGCTTTCGGGATAAATGGCCCATGTCCACCGCTTCCTCGCTCCCCATCGTCCGCACCATCGGCGACCTCCGCCAACTCGTCGCCGGTTGGCGGAAAGAGGGACACGTCGTCGCCATGGTGCCGACCATGGGCGCGCTCCATGCCGGCCACGCGACGCTCATCACCGCCGCAGCAGAGGGCGGCGCCCGGGTCGTCACCTCGGTCTTCGTCAATCCGACCCAGTTCGCGGCGAACGAGGACTTCGGCACCTATCCCCGCGACGAGGCGGGGGACGTGGCCAGGATCGCGCCCGCCGGCGGCCATGCCGTTTTCGCGCCCGGTGTTGCCGAGATGTATCCGGAGGGCTTCGCCACGGCGATCAGCGTCGGCGGGCCGGCGGAGGGGCTGGAGAGCGACTACCGCCCGCATTTCTTCCGCGGCGTCGCCACCGTCGTCGCCAAGCTGCTCCTCTCGTGCCTGCCCGATCGCGCCTTGTTCGGCGAGAAGGACTACCAGCAACTCCTCGTCATCCGCCGGATGGTCACCGACCTCGGCATCCCCACCGAGATCATCGGCCATCCGACGATCCGCGAGGCGGACGGCCTCGCCATGTCCTCGCGCAACGCCTACCTGTCGCCGGCCGAGCGCGCCGTCGCGCCGAAGCTCCACCAGGTCCTGGCCGAGGCGGCCGAAGCGATCCGTGGCCAGGTGCCGCCGGCTGAAGCCCTCATTGCCGGCAACCGGACGCTCGACGCGGCTGGCTTCAAGGTCGACTACCTCGAATTGCGGAACGCCCGGACCCTTGCCCCCGTCGCCGATACCGGTGCCGAGCCGCTCCGTCTCCTCGTCGCGGCACGTCTGGGCAAGACCCGTCTCATCGACAACCTGGCCGTGTAGTTCGATAGACTTGGAACGGGCGGTTTAACGAAATTTGAAACGCGGGGGCGGTACAACCCTGCGGAGAACGATCTGGCTGGGGAAATGCCTATGAACGAGATCGCCCGTCCGGCGCTCGCCGGAATGGAATCGATCGCCGCGGAGCTTCTGCCCCGCGTCCTTTCGGTGAACGGCGCGCAGACTTCCGTCGGCCTCACGAAGTCCTACCTCGACCACCTCGAAGACCTGCCGCCGACCGTCGGCCGCTTCCTCGGCGTGCGCCGGGGCACGTCGCTCCTCATCGGCATGATCAGCGAAGTGTCGATGGAGCGTCCCTCGGTCACCCGCGATACCGGCTTCTACGCGGTCGCCAAGCTCGACCTCCTCGGCGAGATCAAGGACATCTCGACCGCGGGCGCGCGCTTCCACCGGGGCGTCACCAACTACCCGGCCATCGACGACCCGGCGCTCCTGATGACCAGCCGCGAGCTCGGCCTCATCTATGAGGTGCCCGACGCCAACATGGTCCGCGTCGGCTCGCTCCATCAGGACCCGAGCATCAGCGCCTCGATCAACGTGGACGAGGTGCTGAACAAGCACTTCGCCATCCTCGGCACGACCGGCGTCGGCAAGTCGAGCGCCGTGTCGCTGGTCCTCGGCGAGATCATGCGGGCGAAGCCATCGCTCCGGCTCTTCGTCCTCGACGGCCACAACGAATATGGCCGCTGCTTCGGCGAGCGCTCGCACGTGCTCAATCCGCGCAATCTCCGCCTGCCCTTCTGGCTCTTCAACTTCGAGGAGCTGGTCGACGTCATCTTCGGCGGCCGCCCCGGCGGCCATGACGAGACGATCCTCCTTTCCGAGGCGATCCCCGTCGCCAAGGGCATGTATGCCGCCCGCACCGACCGGCTGCGCCGCAGCGATCCGAAGAGCACGGGCTATACCGTCGACACGCCCGTCCCCTACCGGCTCGAAGACCTGCTCGCCCAGCTCAACGAGGGCATGGGACGGCTCGAGAACCGTGCGTCGCGCATCCACTACTTCAAGCTCATCACGCGCATCGAGCAGGTTCGCAACGACCCGCGCTACACCTTCATGTTCGACAACGCCAATGTCGGCGGCGACACCATGGCGGACGTGCTGCGCGACCTGTTCAACCTCAGGCCGGACGATCCGCCGATGACGGTGATGCAGCTCGCCGGCTTCCCGGTCGAGGTGGTCGATTCCGTCGTCTCGGTGCTCTGCCGCATGGCCTTCGACCTCGGCCTGTGGAGCGACGGCGCCGTGCCGCTCCTCTTCGTCTGCGAGGAGGCCCACCGCTACGCCTCGGCCGACCGCACCATCGGCTTCGGGCCCACGCGGCGCGCCCTGTCACGGATCGCCAAGGAAGGCCGCAAGTACGGTGTCTTCCTCGGCCTGGTCACGCAGCGCCCGGCCGAGCTCGACGCTACCATCATCTCCCAGTGCTCGACGCTCTTCGTCATGCGCATGGCCAACGAGCGCGACCAGGCCCTGGTCCGCTCCGCCGTGCCGGATGCGGGCGCCAATCTGCTGGCCTTCCTCTCCTCGCTCGGCGTGCGCGAGGCGCTCGCCTTCGGCGAGGGCGTGGCGCTGCCGGTACGGTTCACCTTCCGCTCCCTTGAAGCGCACGAGATTCCGAGAAGCGAGGCGGTCAGCGACGGACCGCGCGCCGGGGGTGACTTCCTCGACATGGCCATCGAGCGCTGGCGCGGCTCGACCATGAGCGCCAAGCGCATCGGCGACGACGCCCCAGCGGCGATCGAAGTGCCCGAGACGCCTCCGCCGCCCGCCGTCGAGCGCAGCCGGCTGCTGCGCAAGCCGGCCGAGGCGCAGGCTGCGGTGCGCCAGGAATTCGCCAATCCTTTCGTGCGGCGGCCGACGACGTAGTCGCCGCGATCGCGGCGGTCCCCTACCGCAGGCCGAGTTCGGCCAGCTCGGCCCGGAGCTTCGGCGGCAGATCGCCGCCCTGCCCTTCGCGCAGGTCGGGCGGGGCGTCCTTGGCCTCGTAATAGCGCCAGCCCTGGAAGGCGCGCTTCGGCTGCCAGTCGGTCGCCACCACCTTCGGCTCGAGCACCAGCCGGCAGCGCCCGATCCCCTCCGCGTCGATGAAGGGCTCGATGGCGAGAAGGCGTTGCCGCGCCTGCACGCTCCCCTTGATCACCCAGTAGAGCGAGCCGCCGTCCAGGAGGTCGGCCATCCGCTTCGGCACCATGCGGGTGACGTGGGCATGCTCGGGCTTCTTCCGCTGGCGCTTCAGGTCGGCCAGGCGCCAGTCGATCCATTCGGAAAGGTCCTCGACCGAGTCGCAACCGACGCAGAGCTTGATGAGATGCAGGGTCATGGTGCGAGTCTCGGTCCGCCGCAGGCGGAGGTCAAACGCCGCCGGCCGGCTTTCCACATCCTATGACGACAACCGGATCCACAATCCGGTGTTCCAAGGGCGCCTCACACGGTGACCTGCGTGCCGATCTCGACGACGCGGTCGGTCGGGATCTGGAAATAGCTGGAGGCGTCGTCGGCATTGCGGGCGAGCAGGATGAAGAGCCGGTCCTGCCAGTGCGGCATTCCCGAATCCTTGGATGGGCGCACCACGCGCCGCGACAGGAAAAAGGAGGTCGACATGATGTCGAAGCTCCAGCCCTGCTTGCGGGCTATGGCGAGCGCCTTCGGCAGGTTCGGACTCTCCATGAAGCCGTAGCGCACGGTCATGCGCGAGAACGTATCGGAGAAAGGCTCGAACTGGACGCGGTCCGCGAGGCTCACGCGCGGCATGTCGGCGGTCATGATCGTCAGGATGACGTTGTGCTCGTGGAGCACCTTGTAGTGCTTGAGGCTGTGGAGCAGCGCCGTCGGCGTGCTCGACGGGTCGCCGGTGAGGAAGACCGCCGTCCCCGGGACGCGCGGCGGCAGCTTCGATTCGAGCCGCTTCACCAGGCTGTCGAGGGGCACTTCCATGCGCCGCGTCTTGTCGAAGAGGATGCGGCTGCCGCGGCGCCAGGTCAGCATCACGATCATGATGAAGATGCCGAGCGCGACCGGGAACCAGCCGCCATCGACGATCTTCAGGAGGTTCGCCGACAGGAACGTCACGTCGATGATGAAGAAGGGCACGACCAGCCCGATCGTCGCCAGCAGGCTCCACTTCCAGCCGCGCCAGATGAGGACGAAGGTCAGCATGGTGGTGACCACCATCGTGCCGGTGACGGCGATGCCATAGGCGCTGGCGAGCGCGCTCGAATTGCGGAAGAGGCCGATGAGAAGCACCACCGCGATGAGCAGGAAGAGATTGATGCGCGGCATGAAGATCTGGCCGGCGAAAATCTCCGACGTGTGGCGGATCTCGAGGCGCGGCAGGAGGCCCAGCTGGATCGCCTGGCGGCTGATCGAATAGGCGCCGGTGATCACGGCCTGGCTGGCGATGACCGTGGCGGCCGTGGCGAGGATCACCACCGGGATGCGGACCAGCTCGGGAAAGAGCAGGAAGAACGGATTGATGATCGCGTCGGGCCGGGCGAGCACCAGCGCCCCCTGCCCGAAATAATTCAGGATCAGCGCCGGCAGCACGCAGAAGAGCCAGGCGAGCTGGATCGGCTTGCGGCCGAAATGGCCGAGGTCGGCGTAGAGCGCTTCGGCCCCGGTCACCGCCAGGACGACGCCGCCGAGCGTGAACATGCCGATCATGCCGTTCTGGAGCAGGAACTCGACGCCGTAGAGCGGATTGACCGCGAGCAGGATGCGCGGGTTCGAGAAGACGGTCACGGCGCCGCCTATGCCGATCACGATGAACCAGATCGCCATGACCGGGCCGAAGAAGGCGCCTACCTTGGCCGTGCCGCGGGACTGCACCATGAACAGGCCGATCAGGATCACGATCGCGAGCGGCATGACGTAGTGGTCGAGCGCGGGCGCGGCGACTTCGAGGCCCTCCACGGCGGAGAGCACCGAGATCGCCGGGGTGATCACCGCATCGCCGTAGAAGAAGGCGGCGGCGATGACGCCGAGCAGCATGATGATGTTGCGCGGCTTGCCGAGCGCGCGCTGGGTCAGCGCCATGAGGGCGATGGTGCCGCCCTCGCCGTTATTGTCGGCGCGGACGAGGATCAGCACGTATTTCAGCGTGACGATGATGATAAGCGACCAGAGGATCAGCGACAGCACGCCGAAGACCGCCGGCTCGGTCGCCAGCGGGCTGTGGCCGTTGGCGGCCAGCGTCGCCTCGCGGAAGGCGTAAAGCGGGCTGGTCCCGATGTCGCCATAGACGACGCCGATCGAACCGACCACGAGAGACCACATGCTGGTCTTGGGAGGGCCGTGGCCATTGCCATTGGAGTGGCCGTGACCGTTGCCGTTCCCGTTGGCTGCCGCCGTTCCCTCGTTCTGGGTCGGCATCGGGTGCGCCATTATGGAACCTGATTGTTGCACCGCAATAACTCGATGGGCGTGGCTTCTATCATCCGACCGCCGCCAAGTCACGCCTTGACAATCGCGCCGGATGCCGCCGCTGTGGACGCGCCGGACGCGTGATCCTGTCACGCCGGCAAGACCTGAAAGCATCAGGCCTGAGGCCGGTTCCCGTGCCACGACGTGCGGCGGATCGCGGCCTGGCGCCATGATATAGGGCGGCCCCGGCGCCATCGCTGCATGGCCACGCGACCCCGCGCGTTGTGCGTCGCAAAATTAATGTTGCAACGCACAACGCCTTGCCTTATATGCTTTTCGTACAAGCTGGTCGGATGGCTCGCGGCAAGGGTCGCGGTCCGACGGCTTACGTCAAAGGAACCGCCCCGAAATGGCAACGCAGACCAAGACTGCCAAGAATGGCAAGCCTGCCATCCCCGCCTTCGATGCCTTCAACTTCCAGGTCCCGTCCATGGACGTGCCGGCCTCCTTCCGCGAATTCGCCGAGAAGGGCCTCGTCCAGGCGCGCGACACCTATGCCAAGTTCAAGAACGCGGCCGAGAGCGCCGGCAGCGCGGTCGAGGATACCTTCGAGACCGCCCGCGAGGGTGCCTTCACCCTCGGCGTCAAGGCGATCGACGCGGTGAAGACCAACAGCGACGCTTCCTTCGCCCTCGCCAAGGACCTCTTCGGCGCCAAGACCTTCGCCGAGGTCATCGAGCTCCAGACCGCCTTCGCCCGCAAGCAGTTCGACGCGATGCAGGCCCAGGTGAAGGAGTTCCAGGAGCTCGCCCAGAAGTACGTCACCGAGACCGCCAAGCCGGTCACGGCGCAGGTCGAGAAGACCTTCAAGGAATTCAAGGCCGCCTAAGGCGCGTCTTTCTTCCAGGGAACGGCCCGGACCCGCAAGGTCCGGGCCGTTTCTTTTTGGCCCCGGCGCCGTGCTAGGGTCTTGAACGGCGCCGGCAATGACTCTAGGTTCCGCGCCGCCAACTGCCCGTGCAGCCGTAGCTCAGTTGGTAGAGCACCGGATTGTGGATCCGGTTGTCGTTGGTTCGATCCCAACCGGCTGTACCATTTCCCCCGACGCCTTCCTCATCGCCAGCGTCATCATCGCTACCGGCTCGCCACCGTCGCCCGGGTATCGTCGAACCAAACGTCGATGGCGCGGTCGATCTCGGGCTGGATGCGCCCCTTCCAGGTCGCGATGGAGGCATCGAGCGCCGCCGAATTGTCGGCGATGAAGTCGTCGCGCTCCATGTAGTCGCGGAAGCGCGACAGGCCCCAGTCGAGCGCCGCGCCGGCAAGCGCGCCGATCGCCGTGCCGACGCCCGGCGAGAAGGAGCCCGCCGCGGCGCCTCCGAGGGTCATTTCCGAGGTCGTCATGACCTGCGCGGTGGCGCGGGCGAAGAACGGGATGACGACGCGCTCGATCATCGAGCCGAGAACGGCGCTGCCGCCGATGATCGCGGCCGAGCCGATCGGCTCGAGATAGCGGTCCTCGGCCGAATAGCGCGGCGCCTTCCACTTGCTGGCGTCCCAGTCGATCTTCACCGCCACGGCATTGCCCGGAATCTCCTCGGCATAGCGTGTCTTCTCGGCGAGGAACTTCTGCATGTCGTCGTCGAGGCCGGCGACCGCCGTCAGATACCGGTCATGCGCCTCCTGCAGGACGCGATTGACGCCGCCGACGATGACCGGGTCGCGCAGCCCCGGCTTCAGGACGATGTCCTCGTAGTGGCGGAGCAGGTAGGCCTCGACCGCCTGCCGGGCCGCATCGGTGATCTGCGTCTGGCTGAACGACAGCCGCACCGCCTCCTGCGCCGCGCCGGCGAGGGCCTCGTACATGAAGCGCCAGGAGCGGCCCCATGCGTAGAACCAGTCGGCATAGGCGGAGAGGTCCGCCTGGCGCGTCGCGAAAGCCTGCGTGAAGACCGCGTCGAGGCCGCTCGCGGCGCTCGCATGGGCCTGCGTCCGCGCCTCGTCGAGGCGGAGCAGCGTGCGGTTGATGAAGGCGCCGGCCTCGTCCTTCGAGGCGATGACGCGGACGAGCTTGCCGTCGATCAGGCGCAGGACGAACTCGGCCTCGCCGTCCTGGACCACACGCTTCACCGGCACGGCCGCTGCGGTCGCATCCGCCGGCACCGGCGTCTCGTGGAGCGCGCGACGCGCTTCGCTCGCCGAATAGATGTTCCAGATGGCGACCGCCGGGATGCCCACGACGAGGAGCGCAACGGCGACGCCGATCGGCGCCAGAAGCGGTGCCAGCATGCCGCGCTTGCGGATCACCTGGCGCACCACGCGCGGTGCGGCACGGCTCTGGCGCACCCGCCACGGCCAGCGTGCCGCGGGCACCGCCGCGGGCTGCGCGAGCGTTCCGGATGAAGTAGCGGGTACGGGCAGGCTCATGGCGGCGGTCTCCAGCGCCATGCCCCCTGCTGGATATTTGCGTCTTTCTCGCGGCGGGACGCCTACTCGCCTTCGTCGGCCGCCGTCTCGCCGGCGTCCGGCTCCGAGCCGGCATCGCCCGCGCGCGCCGCCTTCCGCCGGTCGGCGACCTCCGACCGGTAGCGGTAGAGCATGCGCGCGAATATATCGTCGAGCGCCGCCTCGATCTCCGGCCGCCCCTCGATGCGCGCCAGCGCAAAGCCGGCCGATTCGATGGTCGACAGCCCCTCCTTCCGCGGCTCGTTGCGCAGCTTCCCGTAGAGCGAGGGCTTGGCCGGATTGAGGATCAGGCGCCGGGCCTTGAGGACCCACGGATTGCGCCACCAGAGCGTCTTCGCCTGGCTCCAGGTGCCGTCGAGGACGATGATGCCTTCCAGCCCCGCCAGCGTCTTGCCCTGATCGCCGATGGTCTCGCCCTTGCGCCCGACCAGCGTCACCTCGCGCTTCTTCGCTCCCTCGTTCTCCTCGCTGCCGCCGAGGTAGAGGATCGCCCAGCGCGAGGGGTCGGCCGGGCGGCCGAGCGCCTTGGCGAGGCTCGGCCAGGAGAGGCCGACGCGGGAGGTCGCCTTCGCCAGCGCCACCGCCGCCAGCCGCGCCGTGCCGAGGAGCTTGTCCTGCTCCTGCGGGTGCTGGAGGATCAGCACCTCGACCTCGTTGTCGACCTTCTCGACCGTGTCGCAGATGCAGAGCGCCAGCGGCTTGCCGCAGCGCGGGCAGGTCTCGTCCTCGGCGAACAGCTTCGCCGCCTCGACGGCAGGATTGGGCTGGTTGGCGTTCCGTCCGCGCCGGTGGAACGGACGGCGCACGCCGGACTTCTTCGCCGGTGGCGGCCGCGGGCTCAGAGCGCGTAGCCGTTCTGCTGGAGGAAGAGCTTCAGCCGGTCGGGAAACTTCATGACCACGCGCTGCGCCTTCGGGCAGGAATCGATGTCGGCGCCGCTGGTGCAGACCTCCTCGCCCTCGTCGGTCTTCAGGTCCCAATGCTCCGTGAGATCGCGGAACGCCGCCGCGCCCTCCCCGAGGATCGCCTTCTCCGCCACCCAGCCGGCGAGGTAGCCCGGCGACTTCCACTTGTCGCCCGGATCGATGCTGTCCTCCATTTCCTTCAGCCAGTCGCGATGCGCCTTCTCAAAGCGCGGGTCGCGGGTCACCTCCTCGACCTTGCCGGCGCGCACGGCGTAGATGACGAGGGGCGCCGCGCTGCAGGCGTAGCAGTCGAACTGGTAGAGGAAGCGGTTGTCGACCGTCGATATCTCGGCATTGCCGTCGCCGTCGAGGTCGTCCAGGTAGTTGCCGTCGCCATCGAAATCGCCGACGTCGACCTTCACCCATTGGTCGCCCACCTGCTCGGCGACGGCGACGTGGCTGCAGCAATGCGCCCCGCCGGAATAGCTGGAGAAATAGACCTCCGGCAGGCTGTTGCCGGGGTCCATCGGCGCGATGCTGGCATCGGCGGCCGGGAATTCCATGCCCGACACCACGCCCGGCACCTCGATCGCCGGCTGGCCCCCGACGAGCACGTGCAGGACCGGCGTATCGAATTCCTTGTCGATCTCCGGACGCCGTTCCATGGTCACCGTCGCGGTCACGTCGCCGACGGTCACGGAGGCGCTGGTCGCGCCCTCCTCGAACTCGGTCGTCGGATATTTCGGCTTGTCCTCGCCGCTGCCGTCGTCCTCGGCGAGTGCCGGCATCGCGGCGAGCCCGAGGAATGCCGCCGCGACCAGCAGGCGGAGGGCCGGAGTCATGCGGTGGTCCACGTTCATCCCCTTGTCCGATTCCCTGCCGAGCCTATCGTCTCGCCGGCCATTCCGGAAACCCGAACTGTCGCCTGCCTGGGCCTGATCTGCTAGGCTTTCCGGCAATCGGCACCGACGAGGGAAGACATGGCAAATCTGAAGGAATTCAAGACCATAAGGCTCAATCTCGCGCGGTCCAAGGATTTCCCGCAGGGCAGCGACCGCCACGGCTACACCCTCGTCGCCCCCCTCGATGCGGAGGGCCATCTCGATCCGGTCGCCTGGAAGAAGCACCGCGAGCTCTGCCGCGTCGTCCGCTTCTGGGGCCCGGACGAGGAGGATGTCGGCCATCTCGTCCACCGGCCGGGCGGCTCCTGGGCCTTCACCTATGACGTGAAGGGCGACGAGGACGACGAGTCCGGCTTCAAGCTCCAGAACCACCTGTTCCGCCTCAACGAATACGTCTCCATCCGCGACGACGACGAGACCCACACCTTCCGCGTCGTCGAGGTGAACGACCTCTGATGCCGCCCGGCGCACGGATCGACCGCCGGCGCCGCGAAACCCTCGACCTAGAAGCGCTGACCTTCACGCCGGTCACGGCCGCGACCTGGCCGCGCTTCGAGGCGTTCTTCAGCGGGCCCGGCGCGCCGAAGCATTGCTGGTGCATGGTCTGGCGGAGGACCAGCGAGGAGGCGAAGCTCCAGGATGGCGCCGACCGCAAGCGCATGATGAAGGCGCGCGTCGAGGCCGGCACGCCGGTCGGGCTGCTCGCTTCCATCGGCGAGCAGACGGTCGGCTGGGTCTCCATCGGGCCGCGCGAGAGCCACCGCAACCTCGGCGGCCCGCCGGCCGAAGAGGGCGAGCGCATCTGGTCGCTCGCCTGCTTCTACGTGCCCCGGCGCTTCCGCGGCCAGGCGCTCGTCCGCCGCCTGATCGTCGGCGCCGTGGACCATGCCCGCAGCGCCGGCGCGACGCTGGTCGAGGCCTATCCGGTCGACGAGGATGCCCCGAGCTACCGCTTCATGGGCTTCGTCGGCACCTTCCTCGATGCCGGCTTCCATCCCGCCGGTCGCGCCGGGGTCCGGCGCCACGTCATGCGGCTTCCGGTCGCCGGAAAGCTGTGACCGGCATCACTTGTCCGGCCTTTGAACCGCTCTCAAATCATGCGCCTTGCTTGACAGTTGCGGGCAATCCTGCGATCCGCCCCGCATCAGCAGCGGGGCACGGCTTTCGGCCGCAAGGAGACTGAACCATGCGCGTGTTCTTCGGGATCATCCTCGGCATCATCATCACCCTGGGAGGCGCCTATCTCCACGACATGGGCATTCCCGAGACCCCTGCCGCCGTCCCGCCCGCGGTGCCGACCGATCCGGCGCAGCCCGCCCCGCCGGTCCCGCCGGCCGACCTGACCCAGCGCCGCATCGTCAACTGGGACGTCGTATGGGCGCTGGAGGATCAGGGCGAGACCTTCGTCAAGGAACAGTGGAACAAGATCTTCCACTGACGTCATCGGCATTCCGGCGGCCCTCGCGGCCGCCTATTGCCCGCAGGGCGTGGTGACCGGGGCGTTGGCGAAGCGGCCCGCCATCCAGGCGACCGTCTGCGCGGCGCTCCGCTTCGCCACGGGCACGTGGGACACCCGCGGATAGCGGATGAAGACGACGCGCGTGCCGCGCTTGCAGAGCGCGGCCACGTAGGCATCGGTCACCGGCGGGTCTACCACGGTATCATCCAGCCCCTGAGCGATCAGGACGGGCGCGCCGGCGCGCTCGCGCCCCGGACTGTTCTCGCGGATGAAATCCTGCCAGGGCTTCACCGTCGCCGGGTTGCCGGTCAGGAACGCCTCGCCGAGCGGCTTCTGCGCCTCCATCTCGGCGAGCTTGCCGAAGACGCTCTGGATGCAGAAGGCGGCGATCTTGTTCACCGCCGGCGCCTGCTTCGGCAGGATCATCGAGTTGCGCGGCGCCTGATACACGTCGGACCAGGCCGAGAGCGCCATGGCGGTCAGGATCTTGCCGGCTATGGTCGAGAGATCGCTCTCGAAGAGCTTGCCGAGGTCGGTGGCCGGCGCCGCCGCGGCGATGCCCATGAGCTGCAGGTCCGGCGCATAGCGGCCCGCCATCTCGCCGGTGAAGAGCGCCGCGTGACCGCCCTGCGAATGGCCCCAGACGATGAAGCGCTTGCCCGCGCCGACGCCCGGGACCGCACCGGCGGCCCGCACGGAATCGAGGACTGCCCGGCCCTCGCTCATGCCGACGATGTAGGGGTGGCGCGTGGCGGTGCCGAGGCCCGGATAGTCGGTCGCCGCGACGACATAGCCGCGGCTCAGCATCCATTGCAGCGCGGGGATTTCGGAATAGCCGGTGTTGAAAAGCGACGGCGCGCATTGGCGTGCGATGCCGGTCGTCGGATGCGCCCAGGCGACGACCGGGCGGCCGCCTGCAGGCGGTGCGCCGGGCGGCCGGATGATCACCGCGGACACCGCGATCGGCTCGCCGCGCAGGCCGGTCGAGCGGTAGAGGACGCGAAAGGCGATCCCGCCCGCCGGCGACGGGTCCATCACCTGGTAGCGGATGACGCTGCCGGGCGCCCCGGCCAGCTCCCGCGGCGTGGCGTCATAGAAGTTCGCGGCGGCCGCCGCCGTCGCTCCGAGCGCGGCGGCGAAGACCGCGGCGAGACACCTGTCCGCAATGGCGCGGAGCATGACGGCAGGGCACATCCTTCCCGCCTCCTCAGCGCCGGCAGTCATTGGGCGCCGCATTGCCGGCGAAGCGCTCGGCGATCCACTCGACCGATTGCGGCGCCGAGCGTTCGGGGATGGTCGGGTGGCCGACGTCCGGAACCTTCAGGAAGCGCACGGTGGTGTCGCGGGCGCAGAGGATAGTGACGAACTCCTCCGTCACCGATGGGTGGACGATCTTGTCGGCGAGCCCCTGGGCGATGAAAACCGGCACGCGGATCGGCTCCTGCCCGGGCACGTTGGCAGCCGTCACGTCCGCCCAGGGCGGCTGCTTCGCCGGATCGATCTTGAGGAACTTGTGCTTCAGGGGACGCTGGCTCTCGAGATCCTCGAGATCGCCGACGATCGAGTCGATGCACGTCTCGCCGATCCGCTCGACCTCGGGAATGGCCGGCGCGTCGACCGCCTCGGCCAGCGGGAAGCCGTAGAGCTTGTTCCAGGCATAGAGGGTCATGGCGGTCAGCACCTTGCCTGCCGCGGAGGTCAGGTCGTCGTCGAAGAGCTGGCCGAGCTCGGTGGCCGGTGCCGCTGCCACCACGCCGAGAAGGCGGAGGTCGGGCGCGTAGCGCTCCGCCAGCTGCCCGGTGAAGAGCGCCGCCTGCCCGCCCTGTGAATGGCCCCAGACGATGAAGCGGTTGCTCGCGCCGATGTCGCGGATGCCCGCGAGGGCGCGCACGGAATCGAGGACGGCATGGGCCTCGCTCGCCCCGATCAGGTAGGGATGCGGGCCGGCAGTGCCGAGGCCGGGATAGTCGGTGGCGACCACCGCGTAGCCATGCCCGAGCAGATCGGCAAGGCCCGGGATCTCGGCATAGCCGTCCTCGCGGAGCGAGGGCGCGCAGGGCCGGACCACGCCGCTGGTCGCGTGCGCCCAGGCAACCACGTCGCGCCCGCCGGCCGGCGTCTCCCCCTCGGGCCGGATGGCGATGGCGGAGACCGCCACCGGATGCCCTTCCGGATCCGTCGAGCGGTAGAGAAGCCGGAACACGGTCGCGCCGGCAGGAGCGAGGTTCCTCACCTCGAAGCGGATGATGCTCCCCGGCGCGCCCGGCAGTTCGGCCGGAGTCACATCATAGAAATCGGCCGTCGCCGGCAGCGCCGTGAGCCCGACCAGGCCCGCCGCAAAAAATGTCGCTCTCGCGCCGTTCCACGCCGAACCCGGTACCATCTTCCCCGCCCTGCCCCAGTTCACGCGCCACACGCCTCCCAGCCCGTCACAAAAATGCCTCCCGACGCGAAGGAACCGCATCCGCCCCGTTCCGTTGGACGGTCATCGAGGGCGGCATCGAAAGACAGGAGCGATGATATGCGGAAACTGATGATCGCGGCCAGTGCTGCCGCCCTGCTCGGCTTCGTTTCGGCGGCGAGCGCCGCGGAGGTGACCGGGATGGTGTCGGCCGTCGACAGCGCCAATCACACGATCACCCTCGACAGCGGCCAGACCTTCGAGGTCGCCAATGCCAAGAGCAGCGACGACCAGAAGGCCACCGACGCCGCGTCCAGCTTCAAGGCCGGCGACAAGGTTACAATTGTCTATGACGAGATCGGCGGGAAGCTGACCGCCACGCAGATTTCCCCCGCGATGTAGAGCGTTGCGCCGAGGCACGAACCGAGAGGCAGTCGCCTGTTGCGGCTGCCTCTTTTCGTTTGCCGGAGAAGCTCCTGCGACAAAGCTGCGCTCACGCCTTCGTGTGCGACAGGAAGCGGAAAACGGCCGCGTTGCATCCGCGACCGGGCGATGAACCCGGCACACGACCCAAGACACGGAGATCGAAAATGAAGACGTTCCTCATCTCGGCGAGTGTCCTCGCGCTGCTCGGTAGCCTGACGGCGGCGAACGCGGCGGAAGTCACCGGACGGATCAAGCTGATCGACGACGTCGATCACATGGTCACGCTGACCAACGGGAAGCAGTTCACCTACATCGCCGATCCGGGCGAGCCGGATGTGGTCAGCCCGCTCGACGGCTTCCATGTCGGCGAGAAGGTCCGCATCACCCACGAAGGCGGCTCGGCTTCCGGCATCACCGCGCTGGACTGAAGACCGCGGGATCGCGGCTTCCTTCCCTGCCTTCGTGGCCGGAAGGAAATCCCTGCCCAGGAATACCGACATGAAGACGACTGTCATCGCGGCGGCTGCCGTCGCGTTCGCGACGAGTCTGTCCGCTGCAAGCGCAGAGGAGATCGTCGGCCGCATCGGAGCGCTCGACGATACCGGCCATCGGATCACGCTCACCGATGGACGGACATACACGCTCGCGGCCATTCCCGGAGCACCCTACTTCGCCGGCTTCGACCCCGATCTGCGCGTCGGCGAGAAGGTACGGCTCTTCGAGAATGGCGGCGTCGTCACCGGCTTCTATCCCGAGTAGCCGGCGCAGATCATGGTGGCGGGAGGCACGCGCAGGCGCGCCCCCCGCGCCACCTTCCGGTCCTTCACGACCGCGGCTCCATGGGAATGCGGTGGACGCGGCCCCAGGCGTCGCGCGCGAAGCCGAGGTCGCGGAGCAGGTATTCGGGCATTCCGTCCGACAGCCGCTGGAGCCTCCGCTGCCGCCTTATCTCGGCGAGGCGGTAGAAGATATCGCCATACATTTCTCTTTCCTCCACGAAAGGCGAAGCGTCGCTCGCGGGCGCCGTAGCCCTGGTCGCGAACGCATCCGCTCTTCTTGATTCCCCGCGCGGACGAAGCCCCGTCGGGGAGGCGCCGGAATAGAGGATGGAGTTGGCCCGGTCAGTGACCGGGTTCACAAGGCCTCGCCGGCCGCTGGAGGTCGCTCAGAGCGCGGCGCGCACCGCTTCGATCACGCGGTCGGCCTCGCCGTCGGTGAGGTCGGGATGAACCGGCAGGCTCAGCACCTCGTTGGCGAGGCGCTCGGAGGCGGGCAAGGCGCGGGCATTGTAGCCCTTGAAGGCAGGGTGCTGGTGGAGCGCCAGGCGATAGAAGAGCCCGGTGCCGATGCGCTCCCCATCGAGCTTCGCCTTCAGCCCGTCGCGGCCGGGCACGCGGATGGTGTAGAGCGCATAGGCGCTCTCCATCCCGTCCGGGATCGCCTGCTGCTCGACGACGCCCTTCAGCCCTTCCGCATAGCGCGCGGCGATCTCGCGCCGACGGCGGAGCTCGGCGTCGAACACGTCGAGCTTCACGAGGAGGATCGCCGCCTGGATCGTGTCGAGGCGCCCGGTCAGGCCGAGGCGCTCGGCGGCATCGCCCGAGCCGGTGCGCCCGTGCGAGCGGATGGCGCGCACCGCTTCCGCGAGCGCCGCGCTCTCGGTCAGGATGGCGCCGCCATCGCCGTAGCAGCCGAGCGGCTTGGTCGGATAGAAGCTGGTCGCCGAGATCGCCGCGAGCGAGCCGACCCGGCGGTTGCCCGAGACGCCGCCGAAGCTCTGCGCGGCATCGGCGAGGATCTCGAGATTGTTCTTCGCCGCGATCGCGCCGATGGCGGCATAGTCGGCCGGCAGGCCGTAGAGGTCGACCGGCATGATCGCGCGCGGCACCAGCTTGCCCTCGCGCTTCACCTCGGCGATGGCGCGCTCGAGGTCTGCCGGATCCATGTTGCAGGTCTCCTCGACCACGTCGACGAAGACCGGCGTCGCGCCGACCGAGACCACCGAGGCGGCGCTGGCCGCAAAGGTGAAGGCCGGCACGAAGACGGCGTCCCCCGCCTTCACGTTCATCGCCATCAGCGCGATCATCAGCGCGTCGCGCCCGCTCGAAACGGCGATGCAGTGCTGCGCGCCGGCATAGGCGGCGAGGCGCTTCTCGAGGAGTTCCACTTCCGGCCCGAGGATGAACTGGCCATGGGTCAGCACCGTGTCGATGCCTGCCTTGATGCGGCCTTCCAGGCGCGCGCGCTGGCGGAGGAGGTCGAAGAGCGCGATCGGCCCCTCATCGGCAACGGCAAGGGCAGCAGCGGCACGCGCGATCGTCATCAGTCCGTCTCCATCGGCAAGGCCTGTGCCGCCGGCCCGGTGGGCACGGCGGCGATGATCATCTCGGCGACCGCGACGGCATCGCGGCCGGCGCGTCCGTCGACCAGCGGCGGCATGCCATCGCGCACGCTCGCGAGGAACGCGGCGATCTCGGCCGCGAGATTGTCGGCCGGCGCGATGGCGATTTCCTCGCTTGTCCCGCCGGCGGTGAAGGTCAGTCCCGGCCCGCCGAGGTCGGCAAGGTATTCGCCGCGCTCGTCCGTGACGCGGAGCGTCCGCTTCGGCGCTTCGGCGAGCCGCGTGGTCGAAAGCCGCGCCACGGTGCCGTCGGCGAAGCGGAGCGTCGCATCGACGGCGTCGTTGAAGGCCGTGCGCACCGCTATGCCCTGCGCCTCCACCGCGACCACCGGCTGGCGGACCAGCGCCAGAACGAGGTCGATGTCGTGGATCATCAGGTCGAGGACCACGTCGACGTCGGTCGAGCGCCCGTTCCACGGCGAATGCCGGATCGCCTCGATCGCGCGCACCTTGCCGGCGCGGCCGGCCAGCTCACGGAAGGCCGGCGAGAAGCGCTCGATATGCCCGACCTGCAGGATGGTCCCGGCCTTTTCCGCCTGCTTCGCGAGCGCTGCGGCGCCGGCGGCCGTATCCGCGAGCGGCTTCTCCACGAAGAGGTGGATGCCGGCGGCGATCAGGTCCGTCGCGATCGCCTGGTGGAGGCTTCCCGGCGCGCAGACCGATACCGCATCGACCTTGCCGACGAGGGCACGATGGTCGGACAGCGCCTCGGCGCCGTGCTTAGCGGCCGCCGCTCCCGCCCGCACCGGATCGGCATCGACCACCGCGACGAGGTTCGCCATCGGATTGCCGGCATAGTGCCGGGCATGGTGGGATCCGAAGACCCCGAGCCCGATCACGCCCACGCGAATCCTGTTTCCCGTCGTCACCGGCCGAAATCCGCCCTCGTCTTGAACCGCGCCTGAATTAACTGATTTGCCGGGGACCGGCCGAATAACAATTCGCTGCAGTGCGATACATGCGGCGAGCCGGGCCCCGGAAACGCGATCGGCGGCCCGAGGGCCGCCGATCAGTGGTGCACTGAAGCACCGGAAAGTGGTGCGGTCGAGAAGACTCGAACTTCCACGGGTTGCCCCACAGCGACCTCAACGCTGCGCGTCTACCAGTTCCGCCACGACCGCGAAGGTGGCTGCATGTAGCAAATCGATTGCAGCGACACAAGGCGGCGCTAAACCATTCTATTCCTTGCCAAAAGCCTTGCGGAGCTCGACCTTGGCCCGCTCCGGCACGGCGCGGCGGCGCTCCGACAGATTCCGTCCGGCACGGTTGAGGTAGAAGGCCAGCATGGACATGGCCGAGCGATAGGGCGAGCTCTTCCGCCGCCCGCTCTCCTCCGCCGAGCGTTTCAGCGAGAGCGCGATGTCGCGGGGCTGGTCCTTCGCGAACACCGATTTCTCGAGATCGAGCGCATTGCTGTCGGCCGTCACCTCGCCGGACCAGCGTGCGGACCGGCCTTCTTCGCGGTGGCCATGTCAGTGCCGCTTGAAATACTGGACCTCGCGCTCGTGCTTCTCGGCGGCGGCGCGGTCCTTGAAGGTGCCGAGGTTGCGGCGCTTGCCGGTCTTCGGGTCGAGCTTGCGCGAATAGAGGCGGTATTCGCCCGTCTTCAGCTTGCGGATCATGGCGCGTTCCTTATGTTCTGCGACGGCGGCGCGGATAGCCGCCGTCAACGAAACCATCGGACAGGGGCAAGGTTCCGTGAGCGCAGTCGCCAGCATCCCGCCGGACGAAAGGTCGCGGGATTCGGCCTGGCGCGGGCCGATGCTCTCGTCCGACGGCGGTCCGGTCGCCTGGCAGGTCGCCGGCGCGCCGGTCGACTATCCGGAAGCCGTCGCGGCCATGGAGGCGCGCGTCGCAGCCATCGTCGCCGGCGAGGCGCCCGAGCTCGCCTGGCTGGTCGAGCATCCGCCGCTCTACACCGCCGGCACCAGCGCCAACCCCGCCGACCTGCTGATGCCCGACCGCCTGCCCGTCTATCCCGCCGGCCGCGGCGGCGAATACACCTATCACGGCCCCGGCCAGCGCGTGGCCTATCTCATGCTCGACCTCAACCGGCGCGCGCCCGACATCCGCCGCTTCGTCGCCTCGCTCGAGGAATGGATCATCCGCACCCTCGCCCGCTTCAACGTGAAGGGCGAGCGCCGCGAGGGCCGGGTCGGCATCTGGGTGGCGCGTCCCGACAAGGACCTCGGCCAGGAAGACAAGATCGCGGCGATCGGCATCCGCATCCGCCGCTGGGTCACCTTCCACGGCATCGCGCTGAACGTCGACCCCGACCTCGAGCACTTCGCCGGCATCGTGCCCTGCGGCATCCGCGGCCACGGTGTCACCAGCCTCGCCGACCTCGGCATCACCGCCTCCATGGCCGAGGTCGACATGGCGCTCCGCGCGTCATTCGAGGAAGTGTTCGGCGGGACGGCGGCCTAGCCCCTACCCTGCGGGTTCACGCGGGGAACGATGAGCGGGTCCGCCCAGGTCTTCGGAAAGGCCGGCAGCTGCGCCGTCGTGACGCCGAAGGTCGCTGCCAGCACCGGGTCGGCGAAGGCCGTGGTCGAATCGCGGAAGCCGATGTCGCCGGGCATCGGCTGGTCGAAGAAGATCAGGAAGCGGATTTCGTCGCCGCCAAGCACCTCGATGTGGTGCGGATAGGCGCGCGGGATGAAATAGACGTCGCCCGGCGCGAGGTCCCAGGTGTCGGTCGAGGCGTCCGGGTTGAGGATCGTCATGCGCGCCCTGCCGGCGGCGACGTAGCCCATCTCCGCCGTCTCCGGATGCCAGTGCGGCTCGCGCATCCCGTCCGGCGTGACGGTGAGCGAATACATGGCGATGTCTTTCAGCGCCGGCCAGAACTGCGAGCGCGCGAGCTTCGCCGATCCGTAGCCGAGGTTGATCGGCGCCGATTCGCCCTCGATGTCGAAGCGGTGCGGATTGCCCTCGTCGGCCGTCGGCGGCACGACCGGCGGGCCCTTCCGCCCGACGAGATAGGCGCCCTCGGTGGTGCGCGGGAACGCCGCGAAGGCGCTCGCCGGCAGGCCATAGGCGTTGCCGAGCACCGCATCGGTCATCGCCCCGAAGGCGCCCTGCAGGGCGAAGTCCTCCGGCTGCTCGTGGCGGAAGCCGATGATGAACTCGGCCTCGCTCTCGCCGATGTTCTCGATGGCGTGGAGCGCGCCGCTCTCGGCGACGAACATCTGCCCCGCCGTCACGCGGAAGGCGGAGAAGGTGCTGCCATTGCCGACGATCGAGACCAGCACCTCGCCGCGCACGCAATAGCTGAGCTCGGTCGCATTGGCGTGCCAGTGCGGGGCGCGGAGCGACCCCGGGGCGAGCACCAGCCGCTTGATCGACAAGCCCTTCAGGATGGGCAGCTCGCGCACGCTCACCCGCGTCACCGCGCCAAGCGCCGACGCGTGCTGCGAATAGCCGCCCGTCAGGGACGTGTAGTGCTTGCCGTTCATCGGCCCCTCGCCTTGTCTCGGGATGCGGAAGCCATCCTAGCAGGCGCGCGGCGACCGCCTCCAGAGCTCTGCCGCCGGTCGGAGACGCCTCAGAAGCGGACTTTCACGCCGGCACGGCCGCTGACGTCGCTGCCGCCGTCGAAGCTATTCCGTCGGCAGCTCGGCGAAGCCTTCCAGCGCCGGGCCATCCCAGGCGGAGACGGCGACGTCCTCGACGCGCGCCATGCGCGGTCCCTGCCGGCATTCCGCGACGATCGCCGCCACCACCTGCTCGTCACCGACGAAGACGGCCTCGACGGTGCCGTCCCGCCTGTTGCGCACCCAGCCGCTGACGCCGTGCACCTCGGCACGCCCCGTCACCCAGGCGCGATAGCCGACGCCTTGCACGCGGCCGGTGACGACGATCCGCACCGAATGGTCCGCCATCACTCGAATTCCAGGATCGCGGCATCGACCGCCAGCACGTCGCCCTGCTTCGCCTTCAGCTCCTTCACCGTCCCGTCCTTCTCGGCGCGGAGCACGTTCTCCATCTTCATCGCCTCGACAATGGCAAGCGCCTCGCCGGCGCGCACCTTCTGGCCGGGCGCCACGCTGATCGAGACGACCAGCCCGGGCATGGGGCAGCGGAGCACCTTGGACGTGTCGGCGACCTTCTTCGGGGGCATCTTGGCGTCGAGCGCGGCGACGCGCGGCGTCATAACCCGCGCCACCACGTCGACGCCGCGCCACGAGAGCCGCAGCCCCGCCGTCACCGGCCGTACCTGGACGCTGAGCGGGAAGCCGCCGATCACGCCCTGCCACACGGGCTGGCCCGGCTCCCAGTCCGAAATGACCGTCACCGGCTCCTCGGCATCGGTGGCGAGGTCGAAAGAGCCGGACGTCGCCTCGGCGGGATCGGCAAGCGTCAACGGAACCAGCTCGGCACCGAGCTTCACCACCCAGTCGCGGCGCGGCTGGCGTGCCGAGCCGGGCGAGCGCCGCGCCAGCTCCACCGACAGCGCCACCGCGGCGAGCCGCTGGACCGTCGCCGCGTCCGGTATCTTGCCAGCGAAGCCCTCCGGGAACTCGTCCTTGATGAAGGAGGTCGAGAGCCGCCCTTCCTGCCAGCGCGGATGCTCCATGAGCGTCGCGAGGAAGGGCTGGTTATGCGCGATGCCGTCGACCACGGTCGAATCGAGCGCCTCGCTCATCGCCTTCACCGCCGTCGCGCGATCCGGCCCGTGGGTGGTGATCTTGGCGATGAGCGGATCGAAGTAGATGGAGATTTCCGAGCCCTCGACGACGCCGCCATCGACGCGCACGGTGCTGCCGTTATGCGTCCCCTCCTCCGGCGGCCGGTAGCGGGTGAGCCGCCCGATGGAGGGCAGGAACTCGCGATAGGGATCCTCGGCATAGAGCCGGCTTTCGATCGCCCAGCCCTTCAGCGGGACATCCTTCTGCTTGAGCTTCAGCTTCTCGCCCGCCGCGACGCGGATCATCTGCTCGACCAGGTCGAGGCCGGTCACCATCTCGGTCACCGGATGCTCGACCTGCAGGCGCGTGTTCATCTCGAGGAAGTAGAAGCCCTTGTCCTCGCCCATGACGAACTCGACCGTACCAGCCGAGTCGTAGCCGACGGCCTTGGCGAGGGCGACGGCCTCGGCGCCCATCTTCGCCCGCAGCTTGGCGTCCACCGCCGGCGACGGCGCCTCCTCCACGATCTTCTGGTTGCGGCGCTGGATGGAGCATTCGCGCTCGCCGAGGTGGATGACGTGCCCATGCTTGTCGCCGAGCACCTGGATCTCGATGTGGCGCGGGTTCTCGATGAACTTCTCGATGAACACGCGGTCGTCGCCGAAGGAGGATTTCGCCTCCGAGCGGGCGAGCCGGAAGCCCTCGCGCAGTTCCTCGTCGCTCCGCGCGATGCGCATGCCCTTGCCGCCGCCGCCGGCCGAGGCCTTGATCATCACCGGCCAGCCGATGCCGGCGGCGATCCTGACCGCCTCCGCCTCGCTCTCGATGGTGCCGAGATGCCCGGGCACGGTGGTGACGCCCGCCTTCGCCGCCAGCTTCTTCGATTCGATCTTGTCGCCCATCGCCGCGATGGCGCCGGCATGCGGGCCGATGAAGGCGATGCCGGCCGCCGCGAGGGCCTCGGCAAAGGCGGCGCGCTCGGAGAGGAAGCCGTAGCCCGGATGGACCGCATCGGCGCCGGTCTGCCGGCAGGCGGCGATGATCTTCTCCATGTCGAGATAGGAGGTCGCCGCCGGCGGCGGGCCGATATTCACCGCCTCGTCGGCCATCTCGACATGGGGCGCGTCGCGATCGACGTCGCAGTAGACCGCCACCGTGGCGATGCCCATGCGGCGCGCCGTGCGCATGATCCGGCAGGCGATCTCGCCCCGGTTGGCTACGAGAATTTTCCGGAACATCTGCCGGCGGTCCCCCTGGTGCGACCCGTTGCTTCTTTTGTTCTTCGGCCGGGCCACGATGCCCTTCTCCCCCTTTTGCCCATAGCCGCGCCCGGCATCAAGGGCGGCGCTCAACCGGCAAGGAGCGGGCGGACCACCAGCATGGCGAGCGCGCCGACGACGAGCGCCGCCGTGGTCGCCGCGACATAGAGCCGCCCGAAGCGCCAGCCACCCACCGATACGGCGAGGACCGACTTCGACAGCGAATTGACGGCGAGCGCGACGAGGATGGCCCATGCCGCCTCGTCCGCCTCGGCGGAGGGAAGCTGCGTCATGGAGAGGGTCACGCTGTCGACATCGGCAAGCCCGGCAATGGCGGCGAGCACCACCGCGCCGGCCGCGCCGAAATAGGCGTCGAAGGCCTTGGTCAGGACGAGGATCGCCGCGATTAGCGCCCCGAAGAAAAGCACGGCGCCGAGGTCGAGCGGGTTGGAGAAGGCGGCGTCGCCCGCGCCCTCCTCGACCGGGGCGGGTCGCCAGGGCGGGTCGAGGAACAGGGCGGCAGCCGCCGTCACCACGAAGGCCGCCGCGAGCGGGGCAAGGAGCGGCGGCAGCAAAGCCGGGCCGAATATGGCCACGATCAGCCCGACGCGCACGAACATCACCGCCGAAGCCGCGAGCGCGCCCGAGAGGAGGCTTCCCGATTGCGCCGGGGCGACCCGCGCGCGGCGCACGAAATCGAGCGTCGTCGCCGTCGACGACACCACCCCGCCGGCAATGCCCGCGATCAGCGTGCCGTAGCGCCGGCCGATCAGCCGCACCGCCACGTAGCCCATGAAGGACACGCCGGCGATGACCGTGGTCATGATCCAGATCGAGCGCGGGTTGAGCGCGCCATAGGGTCCCATCGCCCGGTCGGGCAGCACCGGCAGGGCGATGACGCTCATCGCCAGCAGGGTCAGCGCCGCGCGCAGTTCCGGCCAGGTCAGGGCCTTGAGCAGGGCCGTCAGCCAGTTCTTGGCGGCGAGCAGGATGGCAACCGCGACCGCCGCGGCGGCCGCCGTCGGTTTGTTGCCGAGCACCGAATAGGCGCCGAGGGCAAAGGTCAGGAGTGCGGCGACCAGCGTGGTGGCGCCATAGGTGCCCTCGCGGGCCGTCTCCCGCCAGCGGAACAGCGTCAGCGCCCCCGCGGTCGCGAGGAAGGCCGCGGCGAGCGGCACAGGTCCGAGCGGGGTCGCGAGCAGGCCCCAGACCCCGCCCGACAGCCCGACCAGCGCGAAGGTGCGCAGGCCCGCCGTGCTGCCCCCGTCGCCCTGGTCGCGCTCCCGCCAGCCCCGCTCGATCCCGATCAGGAAGCCGATGCCAAGGGCCAGCGACAGCCGTGTCAGGATCTCCGTCTCGTCCAAGCCTCTCCTCCCCCGATCGGCCCAGCAGAGGCGAGCATGACAACAAATGCAACGGGTCGCTCTTGACAGACCCCCGTTATCATCTGATCAACTAGCCAATATAGTAAGAAAAACCGCCTGAAGATGGCGGCGGAGGAAACGTTGGCGCTTCAGGCATCCCCGCAGCCGCTGGCCCATTCGGCCGCGGAGCAGATCGGACGCCGCATCGTCGCCGGCGACTGGAAGCCGGGCAGCGTGCTTCCCAATCTCGACCGGCTTGCGGCGCAATATTCCGTCTCGCGCCTCTCCATCCGCGAGGCGATGAAGGTGCTCATCGGCAAGGGGCTGGTCGAATCGCGCCCACGCCGCGGCACCATCGTGCGCCCGCGCGCCGAATGGAGCCGGCTCGATCCGGACATCCTCGTCTGGCAGCTCGCCGAGGTGCCGAGCGCCGCCTTCGTGCGCAGCGTCTTCGAGGCGCGCATGATCATCGAGCCGGAGGCCGCGGCCCTCGTCGCCCAGCGCGCCACGGAGGAAGTGCTCGGCGAGATCGAGCGCGCCTTCACCGCCATGGCCGAGACCGATCCGCGGTCGCCCGAGTCGATCAAGGCCGACGTCGCCTTCCACACCGCCATCCTGACCGGGACCGGCAACGAGTTCATCGCCGCCTTCGCGCCGGTCATCGCCACCTCCCTCACCGTCACCTTCGGCGTCCAGCGGGTCGTGCGCGCCGATCAGTCGCATTTCGTGCCCAACCACCGCGCCATCTTCGATGCGATAAAGCGCGGCGATGCCGACGGAGCGCGCGCCGCCTTCCGTTCCCTGCTCAAGCAGGCCGAGACCGATGCCATAGAAGGCATCATGAAGAAGGGAAAGAAATAGCGCGGTCCGGGAGCGGGGCCGACTGGCCGAGGCCGCCGGCCCATGCGATGCGCGGCGCGAGGAGGAGAGGAACGGTGCCGGAGAGCGCCCTGAAGCCCGCAGCGGGCCGAGCGGAATTCGAGTCGATCGTGCGGCTCGAGAACGTGCAGAAATATTTCGGCGCCGTCCAGGCGCTCCGCGACGTCAACCTGCGGATCGGCCGGAACGAGATCGTCGGCCTGATCGGCGACAACGGCGCCGGCAAGTCGACGCTGATCAAGGTCATGACCGGCGTCATGCCGCCCTCCTCCGGGCGCATCTTCGTCCGCGACCGCGAGATCGACCTGTCCGACTATTCCGTGCGCATGGCGCACGACCTCTCCATCGAGACCGTCTACCAGGACCGTTCGCTCGCCGACAAGCAGCCGCTCTGGCGCAACTTCTTCGTCGGCCGCCAGATCACCAACCGCTTCGGCTTCATCAACATCAAGGAAGAGAAGCGGATCGCCGACCAGATCCTGAAGGGCGCGATCGGCTTCCGCTCGTCCGGCATCACGGTCGATTCCACCGTCGCCAACCTCTCCGGCGGCGAGCGCCAGGGCATCGCCATCGGTCGCGCCATGCACTACGACGCCGACCTCATCATCCTCGACGAGCCGACCGTCGCGCTTGCCGTCGCCGAGGTGCGCAAGGTCCTCGATTTCGTCCGCCGCATCAAGGAATCCGGCCGCGCCTGCATCTATATCGAGCACAACCTCGCCCACGTCCACGAGGTTGCCGACCGCCTCGTCATCCTCGACCGCGGCCACGTCGTCAGCGAGATCAAGCCGAAGGACATGTCGGTGATCGAGCTGACCGAATACCTCATCTCCATCCAGCACAAGACCTGACCATGGCGCGGCCGCAGAACCCCTCCGTCTTCCAGCGCGTCGAGGCGATGCCGATCATCACGGTCTTCGTGCTGCTCCTCGTCCTGTTCATGTACCTGTCGCCGGAAGTGTTCCTGCGGCCCTACCAGTACACGACGTTCCTCTCGATGCTGCCGCCGATCGTGCTCATCGCCGTCGGCCTCACCTTCATCATCGGCGCCGGCGAGATCGACCTCTGCTTCCCTGCGATCATCGGCTTCTCGGGCTTCGTTTTCGCCTTCATCTTCCAGGCGGGTCCGCAGGCGCTGGTGGCGGAGCTCGGCCTGTCGGCCGAAAGCTGGTGGGCCTCGCCCGGCGCGGCCGAGCTGATCCGCTGGACCGCGCTCCCCGCCGCGCTCCTTGCCGGCATCGTCATCGGCTTCATCAACGGCGTGCTCGTCGCCAAGATCGGCATCCCGTCCTTCATCGCCACGCTCGGCACGCAGTTCTTCTGGTACGGCATGGCGACAGTGCTCTCGGGCGGCCGCTCCTACGCGCTCCGCGGCGCCGAGGAGAGCTCGGTCTGGGCGGTGCTGGTCGGCCGGCCCTTTGCTTCCTCCAGCATCGACTGGGTGACCCAGATCCCGATCCAGGCCTTCTGGACGCTGATCATCGTCGTGGTCATGTGGTTCATCCTCAACCGTCACCGCTTCGGCGAGCACGCCCTGTTCATCGGCGATTCCAACGCGGTGGCACGGGTCGTCGGCATCGATGTCGATCGCGAGAAGATCAAGCTCTTCACCCTGATGGGCTTCCTCGCGGCCATCGCCGCCGTCTTCCTCACACTCGAGAACAAGAACTATTTCGGCAACCAGGGCCAGGGCTACCTGCTCATCTGCATCGCCTCGGTGCTGATCGGCGGCACCTCCATCTTCGGCGGGCGCGCGACCATCATCGGCACGGTCTTCGGCGCCTTCATCATCGCGATGGTCGAGCCCGGCCTCGTCGCCGCCGGCCTCACCGGTGCCTGGGTCAACACCGCCCGCGGCCTGATCTTCCTCATCGCCATCGTCTTCTACCTCTATGTCGACGAGCCGCAGCGGCGGTCGGCCTTCTTCACCCGCCTGGTCGGGAACAGAGCTTTCGGCCGGTAGCTGCCCGGCCGACTGAATGGGCGCCGAACCCGCAGACGAGCGGGCGGCGCCGGCAAAAACGAAGGGAGAGAGAAATGCTCACGAAGAAACTGCTTCTCGGCGCCGCCGCGGCGGGCGCCCTCGTCGCGGCAGTCGCGACCGCGCAGGCCGAGGACCCGATCGGCAAGGGCCTCGTCATGTACATGCAGATGGGCGGCCAGTCGGGCGACGGCGCGACGCTTGCCCGCGAGACCGGCGCCAAGCAGGCGGCCGCGGCGCTCGGCGTCGAGCTGAAGGCCCAGTACTCGGCCTGGGACCCTGCGACCATGATCAACCAGTTCAAGGATGCGGTGGCGGCGAAGCCGAACTGCATCGAGATCATGGGCCATCCGGGCTCGACCGCCTTCCATGACCTCGTCAAGTCCGCGGTCGACCAGGGCATCGTCGTCACCTCCGGCAACTCGCCGCTCAGCGACCTGCAGAAGGAGTTCGGGCCCAAGGGCTTCGGCTATGCCGGCGTCGACCTCTATGCCGGCGGCGCGCTGACCGCCGAAGCGATGATCGCCAAGGGCCTGAAGTCGGGCGACGAAGCCGTCGTCTACGGCGTGTTCGACCAGGCCGAGCGCGGCCAGTCCGAGAAGGGCCTCGCCGATACGCTCGAGAAGGCCGGCCTCAAGGTCGACCGCCTCCAGGTCAGCCAGGAGGTGAATTCCGACACCACCCTCGCCGTGCCGGTGCTCACCGCCTACATCCAGGCGCACCCCAACCTGAAGGCGATCGGCAGCCAGCATGGCGGCATCACCGGCGAGCTTCCGGAGATCCTGAAGAAGGCGGGCAAGAAGCCGGGCGACATCATCGTCGGCGGCATCGACCTCGCGCCGGCGACCGTCGACGGCCTGAAGTCGGGCTATATCAGCGCGACCCTCGACCAGCTCCTCTACCTGCAGGGCTTCATGCCGGTCTTCCAGTGCGTGATGACGGCCAAGTACAAGATGCCCGGCATCTCGATCAACACCGGCGCCGGCACCGACTCGCCCGAGTCGATCGGTGACATCACCGGCCTCATCGACGCGGGCATCCGCTAGTCGGACCTGCCCGACGATCCCGGTTCCGAAACCATGACGCCGGCGGCACCCTCCGCCGGCGCTTCCGCCTCGGAGTCCAGCTCGTCCTCGAGCTTCTCAAGAATCTTGTTCAGGTCGGCGAGGGTTGCCCGTGCCGTCTGCAGCCAAGTGCGGTCGGCCGCATTGAGCGGGCTCTTGGCGTCGATCTCGGTCAACCCGTCGATCACCTCGCTCAGGAGGTTGCCCCGCTCGAAGGTGTTGCCGAGAAGGGCCTGCAGCTTCCACTCGGCATTGATCATCTCACGAAGCCGCGTCAGGCTGGTGGTGTCGGTCAGGTCGCGCCTCAAGTCGATCGCTTCGCGATAGGCCGCGATCGCCCCATCCGTGTCGCCCAGCCGACGCTTCCGAGCGGCAATCTTCTCAAGGTTCAACGCCAGATCGCGGCGAAGACTTTCCTTGGCGGGCGCCTTCGCGACGATATCGCGCCGGATCGTGAGGCTCGCCTCGTATTGCTTCAGCGCGCCGGCATCGTCGCCCTTCGCCACCAGCACGTCCGCGATGTCGGCGTGGGCGGCGGCGACCAGCCCCGCCTTCTCGACATTGGTCGCGTCCAGCGCCAACAGCTTCTCCCGCAGGGGCAGCGCTTCGGCGAAGGCCTGCTCCGCCGCCCCATAGTCCTGCTCGCGCAGGGCGAGGCTGCCTACGCGCTGCAAGCTTGTCGCGAGCCCCGCCGCCACGGATTCGCCGCTTGCATCGAGCGCACGATAGATGGCGAGAGCCTCCGCGTAGGAGCTGCGGACGCGACCGAACCCGTCCTCGATCCCGTCGTCCACGAGGCTCCACACGCCATAGCCGAGGGCGAGCAGGCCGTCGGCGAGTTGCGCGCGATACTTGCCGGCGCCGTCCGATGCCTCGACCAGCGCGCGGCGCCACTTGACGGCCTCCGTGAAGTCACCGACGGCAGCGCTATCCTCTCCGATGCCCAACCGTCGATATCCCTTGTCGATCAGGGTATCGGCGACATTCTCCTGCCAGAGCAACTTCGGGGAATCATCGCGTGCCAGGCCGCGGAAGATCGCTTCCGCCTCCTCCAGCCGCGCAAGCGAGCGTTCCGCATTGCCGCGCTGCCAATCGACGTTGGAGAGCTGGCGGAGCGTCGCGGCGAGGCCGTTCCGCCAGTCGGCATTGCCCGGATCGACCGCTACCAGATGCCGGCGGAGCGACTCCGCCTCGTCCAGGGCGGCAGCGGCTCCTGTCAGGTCGCCTACCGGCATGGCGTGCGTGGCGATCTCCGTCAGCACGAAGGCGACATTGTCCTCCGCCCGCGCATTGCCCTTGTCCTCGGCATAGAGCGCCCGCCGCAGCGCCAGCGCCTCGCCGAAGGCGGCATTCGCCCGCAGGCGGTCGGGTTCGGCCTGGCCGATATTGGTCAGCGTCCAGGCGAGGTCGTTGCGCGGCCCCGGCTTGCCCGGCTGCGCCGCGATCAGGCCGCGCCACAGCGTTGCCGACTGGGCGAGCAGCGCCAGCCCGCCCTTGGCGTCGCCGCCCGTGACGAGCTGGTTGGCCTTGCTGCGCAGGTCCCAGGCCTGCCGGCTCTGCCAGTCGAGGCTTTTCGGGTCCGCCGCGACGAGCTTCGCCAGGATCGCCAGGCTCTCGTCATAAGCGGCGATGGCGCCCTTCAGGTCGCCGGCCTGCCCGCGTGCATAGGCAACCCGCGACAGGCTTTCCGAGACCGCCGCCGCCCGTTCCGGATCGTCGCTGCCCGCGGCGAGCGCACGGCGGATGGCAAGGCTCTCGCCATAGGCGGCGAGCGCCCCGGCATTGCCGCCCTTGGCGATGTACGTATCGCCGATCTGGACCAGCGTCGTCGCGCGTGAGGCGCGTAGCGCCGCATCGGCCGGGGCGATGGCGTAGAGACGGTCGAGCGCGGCCTGCGTCGTCGTCAGGATCTTCTGCACGCTCTCGACGCGCATGCCCTGCACGTCGCGGAGGTCGTGGACGATGTCGGCGACGATCTTGTCGACCGTCTCCCGCGCAATGCCGAAGTTGCGCGTCGCCTCCTTCGCCCGCTCGACGGCGATCCAGGCGCCCGCCGCCGCGCCGACGGCGAGCACAGCCACCACGCCCGCCGCACCATAGGCGACGCGCAGGTTTCGCCGTTGCTGGCGGAGCTCGGCGGAATAGAGGTCGGCTTTCTCGACGCCCTTGATCGTCGCCGCGAGATCGAGCGCGGCATGGAGGAAGGCCTGGTCCGACTTGGTCGCCCGCGCCGGCTCGGCGCGGAACGCGCGGAGGTCCACCCAGAGCGGCTCCTCGCGGAACCTGCCCCGCAGCGACGGCGGCAGTGGCGTCGCCTCCCCCCAGGCGAAGTCGCCAGCCGCGGTGTCCCAGGCAAGGTCCCCGCCGGTCAGCCCGATCAACAGGCGGCCGATGCCCGCACCGGCGACGAAATGGGCCACCTCGCGATCGACCCAGATCGACTTCGCCGCCTCCGGCGATGCGAGCAGGATCAGGTACCGCGAAGCGTCCAATTTGCCGGCTATCGATTCCCACAGTCCCGGCGCCGCCGAGAGGCTCGCCGCGTCGAGGAAGACGTTGAGGTTGCGCAGCTTCCACCACGGCTTGCCGATGGTCTGGATGACCGATCGCAGCGCTCCGGCAATCGCCTTGTCGCCCCGCTGGCTGTAGGAAATGAAGGCGTCGTACGCGCCCGCCCGTGTCGCCGCCGGAACCCCGGTTCCGCGGCCGTCCATCCCGATTGCGGCCTCAGCCACGTTCCGCCCAGTTCATCCGGCGCCCCTGCCCCACGTTCCGCCCAGTTCATCCGGCGCCCCTGCCCGGGGCCAATGTCGCACGAATCCGGCGCGGTGTTGACCGTCGCGCGGCGGATTTCCGGCGCGCCTATTGCGCGGGGGCCGTAGGCGTCCGCGTTGCGGGCTGCTCCTCGGGCGGCGTCTGGTGGGCGGGCTCGGGCGTCGGCGCCTCCATCTCCTTCTTCAGCTTCTCGAGGAGGCCTTTCATCACGTTCATCGGCAGCGGAAGCTGGCCGGCATCGGAGAGCTTCTTGATCATCGCCAGCGCTTCGTCGATCAGGGCGCCCTTGCGCGCCAGGTCATCGTTCTCGCTGATCGCCACCTGGGTCAGGCAGAGGATCAGGTCGGTCTGGGTGGTGATGTTCTGCGGGTCGATCCCGTAGAGGCGGCGGGCGATCTTCAGCCCTTCCTCGAACAGCGCCTTGCCGCCGGCGAAGTCCGCCGTCTGGACCTTGGCATTGGCGACCTTGTTGGTCGCCACCATCAGGTCGCGCTGCCAGTCGCGATTGTCGGGATCGATGTCGGCGAGGCGCTTCGAGATAACCAGCTCCTCGTCATAGACGGCGACGGCGCCCTGCTTGTCGCCGAGGTTCATCTTGGCGTCGCCGATACGCTCGAGGCAGATCGAGAGGCCGCGCTGCCAGAGGGCATTGTGATGGTCGGCCTCGGCGAGCTTCCGCGAAATCACCAGCTGTGCCTCATAGGTCTTCAGCGCGCCGGCATGGTCGCCCTTGGCCTCCTCTGCATCGCCGACCTTCTCGTGCGCGATGGCGAGGTCCGCCTGCCAGTCCTTGTTGTCCGGGTCGCTTGCCGAGACGCCGGCCATCACGGTCAGCGCCTCCTGGAACGAGGCGAGCGCGTCGTCGGACTTGCCGGCGGCAAGCTGTGAATCGCCCACCTTCTGCAGCGCGATCACGAGGTCGCGGCGGCTCTGGGTATTGCCGGTGTCCTTGGCGAGGATCGCGCGGGCGAGCGTCAGCGCCTCGTCGAAGGTCTTCCGCGACTGCTTCTCGTCGCCGAGCCGGCTCTCGCTCTCGCCATAGGCAAAGAGGCTCATCAGCAGGTCACGATGCCGTTCGGGCGGCGCATCCGCCGCAGCCGCGAGCCGGCGCGCAATGTCCAGCGCCTCGCGATAGGCATCGACCGCGCCTGCCGTGTCGGCCATCGCCATCTTCGCGTCGCCGACCTTGACCAGCGTGAACCAGACGTCGGGCTGGGAGTCGACCCCGTCCGGCTGCCGCGCCGCGATCTTGCGGGCGACGTCGAGCGCCTCGGCATAGAGCGCCAGCGCCTCCTTGACCTTGCCGGCGCGGAGCTGGAAGTCGCCGTAGCGGGTCAGCATCACGCAGAGGTCGCGATCCTGCTCGCCCTTGCCGCCGTCGAGGCCTACCAGCCGGCGGCGAAGCGCCAGCGCCGTCTCATAGATGGACCCGGCCGAGGCGGTGTCGCCGGTGCGGAGATAGATGTCGCCGAAGAGGGTCAGCATGGCAGCGCGCGTCCGCTGCACGCTGATGTCGTCGGGCGCCGCCTCGGCGAGCTTGTCCACGGCCGCCTGCACGCGGGTCAGGATGGTGCGCACGCTTTCGAGCCGCATGCCCTCGACGTCGCGCAGGCCCTGCGCCACGTCGAGGACGACGCTGTCGACGGTCTCGCGGGCGATGGTGAGGTTCTTGGTTGCCCGGTCGGCTTCGGCATTGGCGCGCGCCGCTTCGGCCGTGGCGCGGGCCGCCTCGGCATTGGCCCGGTCTGCCTCCTGCGTGGCGCGGATCGCCTCGTCGCTCGCGCGCCGTTCCGCCTGGAAGGCGAAGACGCCGGCGCCGATGGCGACCAGCGCGACGAGCCCGAGGAGGACGGCCGCGATGCGCGTGCGCCGCTGCACGCGCTGCGCCGCGTCGCGCTCGGTCTCGGCCTGGCGGAGCTTCGCCTGTTCGAGCTCGCGGCGCTGTTCCTCCTCCTGCCTGCGGCGTGCCTCCTCGGCGGCGTCGGAGGCGCGGATGAAGTCGGCCTCGTCGCGGTTGAAGCGGGCCGGATGCTCGATCAGCCATTGCCGCGCCCGGCGGAGCAGGATGCCGGCTATCAGCCCCTTGTCCTTGTCGGCCTCGGGCAGGCCCTGCCAGTCGGCGAGCGCCTTTTCGAGCCGGTTGCGGCCGATGAGGAATTCCTTCTCCTCGTTCAGCCAGCCGATGAGCAGCGGCCACACGCGGAACAGCGCCTCATGCGCCACCTCCACCTCGCGTCCGCCGCGCCGGTCGCGGATCACCAGGAGCCGCGCCGCCGGCCCGGCAAGCGCCGCGATCAGGCGCCGCGCATCGTCGGGAATGCTCTCCCAGGCCGCCGCCTGGCGGACGAAGCCGCCCTCGTCATTGACCCTGACCAGCCCCGGCACGAAGGCCTCGCGCAGCGCCTTCAGCTCCGCCTCGCTCGGCCCCAGGTCGGCGAGCACGCGGCCCGCCGTGTCGCGCACGATCGTCTCGAGCGGCGAGAGCCCCGCCGCGGCGTCGCGCAGCCGCTCGTATTGCGCCAGCGTCATGTGGCGGTCGGCGCCGATCTCGTCGTAGAGCCGGCGGAGCGCGAAGGCGACCAGCGGCAGCGCGTCGGTGGTGCGCGCATCCGCCGTCATGCGGAGCACCAGCTCTTCCTCGACGTCGACGCCGGCGACCCGCGCCGGCCCGCGGATGATCTCGCCGATGCGCTCGACCGGCATCGGCCGCAGCGAGAATTCCTCGAACTCGGTCGAGAGCCCGTTCGCGCGCTGGAGGTCGCCGAGATGGTCGGAGCGCATGGTCGCGGCAATGACGAAGGGCAGGCCCGGCTTCAGCATCCGGCTGAGCAGCGCCACGAACTGCGCCCCGCGCTCGGGCGAGGCGCGGGTGAAGGCCTCCTCGAACTGGTCGATGGCGATCAGGATCGCGGCATGGTGCGCGTCATGGGCATTGGCGAGGGCGACCGCCAGCTCCTCCGGATCGGCATCGACCAGTTGCGACGAGGTGCGGTCGACGCCCGCCTGCCGGAGGCTGCGGGCGAGCCCCATGAAGGGGTCCTCCTCCGGCCGGAAGCAGGAGAGCACGATCCAGTCGCGCTTGACGCGCCTCAGGCGCGGGATGACGCCGGCGCGCAGCAGCGAGGACTTGCCGGTGCCGGATTCGCCGAGCACGGCGACGAAGCGGCGGCCGCCCTCGATGCGCCGGCTCTCGAGCCGCTGGATCAGCCGACGGATGTCGTCGTCACGGCCGAAATAGATCGCCGCGTCATCCTCGTCGAAGGCGAAGAAGCCGGGATAGGGAGCCCTCCCCGCCGGAAAGTCGAAGCCGCCCTGGCTCTGCAGCGCGACCTCGGTCAGCTCCTGCGCCAGAAGCTCGAGCCCGCCCGCCTCGTCACGCCAGAGCTTGATCTTCTGCAGGTCGTCGCCGACGTACTGGTCGCCGTCCGGCGAGATGATGACCGGGAAGATCGCCTTGCCGCGCGAGCGGGCCTGCGCGAACTCGGCGAAGCACCACTTCGAGTCGAACCAGTTCTTGGTCAGGATCAGGATGACGGCCTGCGCGTGCTCCAGCTCCTCGTAGAGCGTCTGCTCCCAGCGCGCTCCCGGCGGGATGCCCTGGTGCTTGTCTATGTCGAGGAATCCCTGCTCGAAGCCCTGCGCCCGGAGCCAGGCGAAGATCTTCCGCGCCGCATCGTTGTCGCGGCTCGAATGGGAAATGAAAACGCGCGCCATCGCGTTCCTATTATCGGGCGCGCCCGACGGCGCAAGAGACTTGCGTCACATTGCGGGAGTCGACGTCCTTTGGGTGCTTGCCCGCACTATGCACCGCTGCCCGGAACGACTAGCCTCGGCGCGGGGAATGCCTGCGGGAGGGACGGATGAAATACCTGTTGCCAGGAATTGCGCTTCTCGCCGGCCTGTCTTCGGCTTCGGCCGAGCCGATCTGCTCGACGCTCGGCACCCTGATCGAGCAGGGTTCCACCGGTTGGGACGGCCTTCGCGGAGAGTCGATCCCGCTCGCCGAGGACGAGATCGGCAGCGTCAACGGAAAGTGGCATGCGCCGTCCGTGGGAACGATCGGCTCCTGCACCATCGTGGAGGAGCCCGCCCTCTTCTCGTATAGCTGCTTCCAGAGCGCCGCCGACGGGCAGGACCTTCTTGCCGCTACGCGTGACGTCGCCCGCAAGCTCCTCGGAATCTGTCTCGAGGAGTCGGATTGGCAGTACGAGGAGAAGGATTTCTCGGACGCCGCAGGCAAGAGATCGACCTACGCCTTCTGGACGCAGGATAGGAAGTTGCTGATCGGCTTCAGCTGGGTTCCGCCGGCTGGCGATGCCTCGCCGGCCTCGGCGGGGTTCGAGATGCGCGCTTACCGGGACGACGGCACCGAGCCCGAGGAAACGGAAGTCGAGCCTCCCGAAGTCAGCGCGCCTGCCCGCCCGGCTCCGTGAGCGCGAGCATCCCTGCGCCCCTCCGGGGCGCAGGAGCAGCCTAAGGCTGGATCTGGACGTAGCCCTGCTGCACCAGTTCGACGATGCGGAAATTGGCGCCGCTATTGACCTGCACACCGGCGAGCAGGTCGGCATTGCCCCAGCCCTTTTCCTTCGCCGTCTGGCCGCAGAGCTCGAAACGGACGCCTGCCTTCTGCAGCTTCTCGATCTCGGCGCGGTAGGGATTGCCCGTCCGGGTCTTGCGAACCCGGTCATAGGCCTTGTCGCCGAGGATCATGTAGCCGGCCGGGCCGTGGAACACGGCGACGATCCGCCAGTCGGTCCTGTCCGCGGCAAAGCGCTCGGTCATCAGGCGCATGTATAGGAGCCCGAAGGGCTCCTTCCCGTCGAAGGCGAGGTGGTCCATGTTCATGACCACGTCGGCCTTCTTGAGGACGACCGGCACGTCGATGGTGAGCCCTGCCGGTTCCGCGGCGCGGGCGAGGCCGGGCGCGGCGACGACGGACAGCGCAAGTGCAAGCGCGAACAGGGTCTTCATCGGCGGCGTCTCCAGGTGCGGATCGGTCAGGCAGCGCGCTCGACCAGCGAGGTCGGCGCGCTCGTCATCGTGCCCCGAATCGCGAATCCTTTTTGCTCTCCCTCCTCTATCGCGGAAAGGCTAAGGAACGTTTGAGGGTCCGGGCGTCTCCCGCACCGGCCGGTAGCGATCCGCCCCGTTTCGCAAGGCTTTCATGCCCGTCTCATACCCTGTTCCGAACTGGCGCGCGCTCCGTGCCGAAGACCTGCCCGCCCTCTCCAGAGTGGCGGAAATCGTGCATCCCGGCTTCCCGGAGGACGACGCGGTCTTCGCCGAGAGGCTCGCGCTCGCACCCGACTGGTGCCTGGCACTGGCGAGCGAAAATCTCCTTATGGGCTATGTACTTAGCCACCCCTGGCACGATGGCGCGCCACCCAGGCTCAACAGCCTCATCGGCGCCCTGCCCTCGCCGCCCTCGGCCGCCTACATCCACGACCTCGCCCTCCTGCCGGAGACGCGTGGCGGCGGACACGGCCAGACCATCGTCAACCGCCTGATTTCACAGGCAAAATCGCGGGGACTGGCGGCCATGGCATTGGTTGCCGTATCCGGCTCCGTGCCCTTCTGGGAACGGCAGGGATTCCGCGCTCTCCCACCCGATCCGATCCTTGCCAGCTACGGCCCGGACGCGCGTCTCATGCGCCTCGCTCTTGCTTGCTAGAGCGGGATATTGTCGTGCTTTTTCCAGGGGTTGGCTAGCTGCTTGGACCTCAGCAGCCTGAGCGCGCGCGCGATCCGCCGTCGCGTCGAATGGGGCATGATCACCTCGTCGACATAGCCACGCTCCGCGGCCACGAAAGGCGACATGAACCGCGCTTCATATTCCTTTGTTCTTTCAGCGATTTTTGCCGGGTCGCCGGCTTCCTTGCGGTAGATGATCTCGACCGCGCCCTTCGCCCCCATCACCGCGATCTGCGCGGTCGGCCAGGCGTAATTGATGTCTCCTCTCAAGTGCTTGGACGCCATGACGTCATAGGCGCCGCCGAAGGCTTTCCGCGTTATCACCGTGACCTTCGGCACCGTCGCCTCGGCATAGGCGAAGAGGAGCTTCGCGCCGTGCTTGATCAGTCCGCCATATTCCTGCGCGGTGCCGGGCAGGAATCCAGGCACGTCGACGAAGGTCACGATCGGAATCGAGAAGCAATCGCAGAACCTTACGAAGCGCGCCGCCTTCCGCGAGGCATCCGAGTCGAGGACTCCGGCGAGCACCATGGGCTGGTTGGCGACGAAGCCGACCGTCCGCCCTTCGACGCGGCCGAACCCGGTGACGATGTTCCGCGCGAAGGCCGCGCCGATCTCGAAGAAGTCACCCTCGTCGGCGACCTTCTCGATCAACTCCTTGATGTCGTAGGGCTTGTTGGCGCTGTCGGGCACCAGCCGGTCGAGGGACGGCTCCTCGCGGTCGAGCGGATCGGAGGTCGGGATTTCCGGCGCCTCGCCGCGATTATTGGCCGGCAGGAAGTCGATTAGCCGGCGCATCTCGGTCAGCGCCTCGATGTCGTTCTCGTAGGCGCCATCGGCGATCGAGGAGCGCGTCGTGTGGATGCTGGCGCCGCCCAGCTGCTCCGGCGTAACCGTCTCGTTCGTAACGGTTTTCACGACATCCGGGCCGGTCACGAACATGTAGCTGGTATCGCGCACCATGAAGATGAAGTCGGTCATCGCCGGCGAATAGACATCGCCGCCGGCGCAAGGGCCCATGATCACCGAGATCTGCGGGATGACGCCGGAGGCCAGCACGTTCCGCTGGAAGACCTCGGCATAGCCGCCGAGCGCCGCGACGCCTTCCTGGATGCGCGCGCCGCCGGCATCGTAGAGGCCGATGATCGGCGCGCCGTTCTTCAGCGCCATGTCCTGCAGCTTCTGGATCTTCTCGGCGTGAGCCTCGGAGAGCGATCCGCCGAAGACCGTGAAATCCTTGGCGAAAACGAAGACGGGCCGTCCGTTGACGGTGCCCCAGCCGGTCACCACACCGTCGCCGGCGATGCGGTTCTCGGCCATGCCGAAGTCGCTCGAGCGATGCTCTACGAACATGCCGAACTCCTCGAACGATCCTTCGTCGAGAAGCACCTCGATGCGCTCGCGCGCGGTCAGCTTGCCGAGCTTGTGCTGGGCCGCGACCCGCTTCTCCCCACCGCCGGCCCTCGCCTTCGCCCTACGCGCCTCGAGTTCCTGCAGAATGTCCTTCATGATCAGAGCCCCATGCCGCTACGGTTTCAGCCATAGCACAGGAGAAGGTTCATGGCGGAGAGCTCGACCGGTGGTGCCGCGACGGGCGGAGTACGACTGCTTCTCAGGCTTGAGGGCTTCGCGCTGTTCGCTGCGGCCATCGGAGCCTATGTCACCCTCGACGGGAGATGGTGGCTGCTGGCCATCCTGATCCTCGCGCCCGACCTCGCCTTCCTCGGCTATCTCGCCGGCAACCGCCTCGGCGCGGCTGCGTATAATGCGGCACATTCGACGATCGGGCCGCTGGCACTTGGGTGCGTCGCGCTCGCGGCTCATTGGCCGACGGTGCTCTCCATCGCCTTGATCTGGGCTGCCCATGTCGGCATCGACCGTGCCCTTGGCTACGGCCTCAAATATGCCGACGGCTTCGGCAATACCCATCTCGGCCGCATCGGGCGGCAGGCGCTCAGCTAACCGCCGCCCTTAAGGACCAGCGCCGCCGCATCGAATTCGGCGCGGCGGGCCGCACGGCGCTGCATGGCCATGTCGTCCTCGCCCCAGTGGCGGGCCTGCCAGTCCTCGTCGACATGGGCGGCGGCCCAGGCTTCGTCGGCCGTCAGTCGGCCGCGGGCGAGCGCGAGCGCAATGATTGCCGAGCCGGTCAGCGTCGTCACCACATGGAGCGCCGCAAGCTCCAGCGAATCCAATGGCTTGACCGCTTCGGCGATGGCCGCGAGAGCACCCTCGTCCTGGCGGACATGGGTGATCCCGCCGGCGAGGATGAAGCGGGCGCCGAGGGCCTCGCGGGCCCAGGCAAGGAGGGGATTCCAGGCGGCGTCCTCGGCCGAAACCAGCGATTCCGGACCATCGGCGCGGTAGAGAATCGCATCGGTCCCGGCATAGGCGACGATGTCGGCGCGCACCGCGTCCATCTCGGCCGCGACCCGGTCGATCGCCGAATTGACGAGCTTCGTCAAAGGCATGGCGCCCGGATCGATGCGCTCGCCGACGGCGTTCCACTCGGCCGCGATGGCTTCGGCCACCGCTTTGTCCTTCACGGCCAGGGGCTTGCGTGCCGGTGTCCGGGCTCCACGGCCATCGAGCTTGAGAGCGAAGCCGCCCTCGCCCACCGGCTCCGCCGTGGCTAAGGCATAGAAACGCTTGGGCAATTCCGGCCGGGCGAGACGTTGCGCGGTGCTGACCGGATCGGGTTCCTCGCCGGTCATTCGTCGCTCCCGTCATCGGAAACGTCGCCGAGATCGGGGTCGAAACCGAGGAGGTTCCACGACTGCTGCATATGCGGCGGCAGGGGTGCGGACACGTCGAGATGCCCCCCGGACGGGTGCGGAATCACGATGCGACGGGCGTGGAGATGGAGCTTGTTCTGCATCCCGCCGGGAAAGTCCCAATTCTCGTCGGCGGAGAAATATTTCGGGTCGCCGATGATCGGGTGGCCGATATGGGCGGCGTGGGCGCGGAGCTGGTGCGTGCGGCCGGTGACCGGGCGCATCGAGAGCCACGCGAGCCGCTGCCCGGCATTCTCGACGACCGAGTAGAGCGAGACCGCGTGGCTCGCCTCGTCGTCGCCGTGGCGGGCGACGCGCATGCGCTCGGCCGCCTCCTCGCGCGCCAGCCAGGTGGAGATGCGACCCTGGCGCGGCTTCGGCACGCCCTTCACCAGCGCCCAGTAGATCTTCTTGGTGGAGCGCTGGCGAAAGGCTTCCGCCAGCTTCTGCGCGGCAAGGCGGGTGCGCGCGACGACGAGGACGCCGGACGTGTCGCGGTCGAGGCGGTGGACGAGGCGCGGCTTCTGGCCCTTCCGGTCGGTCAGCGCCTCGAGCATGCCGTCGACATGCTTGGTGAGACCCGAGCCGCCCTGCACGGCAAGCCCGGCCGGCTTGTTGAAGACGAAGACCTGGTCGTCCTCGTGGAGGAGGTACGAGCGCAGGATGTCGGCGTCGGACTGGCGTCCGCCGGCGCGCGGAGCCGCGGGAGCACGGGCGCCGCTTGCGGCGGGAGCGCCCCCCTTTCCGGTGCGCGGCGCCCTGCCCTCGGCATCTCTCGCGGGTTCCGCACTGGCCGGGGCCTTCGCCTCGCCGGCGCCGAGCGGCGGCACGCGCACGGACTGGCCGGGCTCGAGGCGCGTATTGGTCTTCACCCGTCCGCCATCCACCCGCACCTGTCCGGAGCGGATCAGCTTCTGCAGGTGGCCGAAGCCGAGATCGGGATAGTGGACGTGGAACCAGCGGTCGAGGCGCATACCCGCCTCGTCGGATTCCACCTGCCGGGTTTCAACGCTTGCCATGCCGGGCCTTTCTCGGTCCGCGTCATATCATCAGGCCAGGGACCTGACGAGCCAGAGCCCGGCAAGAATGCCGACGAGCGCGAGGACCACGGAGCCGATCACGTAGGCGGCCGCCTGCCCGGTCGCGCCACGCTCCCAGAGCAGCGCCGCATCGAGCGAGAAGGTGGAGAAGGTGGTGTAGCCGCCGAGGATGCCGGTGGTCGCAAAGAGGCGGACATGCTGCGACCAGCCGCCGCCGGCCTTGAAGGCGAAGAAGGCGACGAGCACGCCCATGAGGAACGAGCCGGTGACGTTGATGATCGCGGTCGACCACGGAAAGCTGGTCCCGGCGATGCGTGCGACGCCGAGATTGATGAGATGGCGGATCGTGGCGCCGATACCGCCGCCCACGAAGACGAGAATGACCTGGTTCATGATTCACCCGTTGGCGGGAGGGAGGGGGCCCGCTATTGCTCGCGTCCGTCTGATCGGGCTGCGCCCGCCGCGGCGGGTTCCGGACATGATCCCACCGCGATGCCGCACGGTAGGAGTCATCGGCCTGGCGTGGCGGTTGAAGGGAGACCCCATTCCCTGCCGGCCAATATAGGGGCGGGCGGCGGGCGGCGGAAGCGCTTCAGGCGGCTTCGGCACGCTCGGGGGCGAGCGAGAGGATCTTCTGCACGTAGTCGTCGGGGAAGCCGAGCGCCGCGCCGCAGCGCGCAATGTGGCTGAGGTACTCGCGGGAGGGCTCGCCGGTATAGGCCATGGGGCTCGCGACGTAAGTGAAGGCTGCGGCGCGGCCGCCTTCCAGATAGTGCACCTGCACGTCGATCCGGTTGTAGGGATTGCCCGCGCGATCGGAGGCGACGAAATAGCCCTCGCAGGCGTCGAGGCGCTTCAGATCCGACTCCGCGACCTCATAGAGGGCGCCCCAGATGGCCTCGTCGACCGCTTCCTCGATGCTTGCCAGCGCCGACTGGCGGATGAAGGAATAGCGTGGGAACGAGAGGCGGTAGCCGTCGAGCCTGGCGACGCCGACCTGCCGCGCGCCGCGGCAGCGCAGGCGCATCTGCTGAGCATCGACGTTGCCGCCATAGGCGAAGTAGATCATCGTCCGTACACTCGAAACCCGCCCCGTTTTCCCCATCTATGCGAGTCGCCGCCTTCGCTCACGCGCGAAGATTTCTTGCGATTTTCATGATTTGGGGAACGGAAAGCCGCGCGATTCGAGCGGTTCCGGTCGTGTCAGGCCCGGCCATGACGGCAGAGGACGCGGAATCGCCTCAGAGCCCGAACCAGCGCGCGCGGCGGCTCGACCCGAACAATTGCTTCTCGGCGCGCAGCGCCGTGGACGGCTCCTGGAAGGTGCCGGTCGGCTTCGGGCCTGAGAAGAAATCGACGTCGACGCGCGCGATGCGGCCGGCGCCGAACTCGATGTAGCAGGAGCCGGCGCCGCCATAGGTCGCTGTGGAGGTCTCCGCGCGCTGCGCGGCGATGATGGCGGCGGCAACCGTGCGCGCCGCACCCTCCGCGAAGACACCGGCCTTGGGCGTGCCGGTATTGGCGAGGTCGCCGCAGGCGAAGACGCCGGGGAAACGGGTCGCGAGCGTGCGCGGATCGACCTTCACCCAACCCTCCTCGGTCATTCCGCTTTCGCGGACGACCGCCGGCGCATGGTGCTTCGGCACGCCGAGGAAGAGCTCGTAGGGCAATTCGCTGCCGTCATCGAGAATGGCGACGCGGCGGCCGCCATCAAGCGAGGCCACGCGGCGGCCGGGCACGAAGCGGATGCGACGTTCCGCGAAGGCGGCGACCAGCGCCGCCGAGGTGTCGGGCGAGGGCGGGACCGGCGTGCCGAAGGGCATTACCAGTGTGATCTCGGAAGCGTCGCGGATGCCGCGGCCGACGAAATAGTCGTGCAGCATGAGCGCCGCCTCGCTCGGCGCCGGCGGGCATTTGAAGGGCGCGCCGCAGACGCCGACGATGGCACGGCCGCCCGCGAAGGCTGGCAGGAGGTCGCGCAGCTTCGTCGCGCCGGGCACCGAGTAGAACTCGTTGCCGGCCTCGACGAGCCCCGGAGTCGCGGCGAAGTCATATTCGGCGCCGAGGGCGACGACGAGGAAATCGGCCTCGTGGATGCCACGGTCGGTGGTGACGCGGCGCGCCACCGGGTCGATCGCCGTGACCGTCTCACGCAGGAACGTCACGCCGGGCTTGGCGAACTTCGCATAAGGCAGGCGCACAGCCTCGGGTGTTGCATGGCCGAACATCACGTCGAGCTTGGCGAAGCCGAAGATGAAGGCCTCGCCGCTATCGACCAGGGTGACGTTGGCGTCCTCGCCGAACGTCTCCGAGAGCGTGGTGGCAAGTTCCAGGCCGGCAAAGCCGGCGCCGAGGATCAGGGTCTTCTTCATGGGCGCGGAATGTCGAGGGGGCCGGCCGGGGAGTCAAGGTCGGGGCGGTGCGTCACGGGGTTCAGGGGAGCGCGGGTGCGCGCGGCGCCCGTGACGCGCCCCCTCCACCATCCTTCGGATGGTCCCCCTCCCCCCGTAAACGGGGAAGGATCACCCGCCCCGCTCGCGCCTCAGCTTCGCCCAATAGTCGAGGCGCTTGCGGATCTCGCGCTCGAAGCCGCGGTCGGGCGGGTCGTAGAAGGTCTGCCGGCCGAGCTGCTCGGGGAAATAGTCCTGCCCGGAAAAGGCATCCGGCTGGTCGTGGTCGTAGCGATAGCCCTCGCCGTAGCCCTCGCCCTTCATCAGCTTGGTCGGCGCGTTGAGGATGGTCTTCGGCGGGAGCAGCGAGCCGCCCTGCTTCGCGACCGACGTCGCCGCCTTGAAGGCGGTATAGACCGCGTTCGATTTGGGCGCGGTGGCGAGATAGACGGCGGCCTGCGCCAGCGCCAGCTCGCCTTCGGGGGAGCCGAGATATTCGTAGGCATCCTTGGCGGCGATCGCGATGGGGAGCGCCTGCGGGTCGGCGAGGCCGATGTCTTCCACCGCCATGCGCACCAGCCGGCGGCCGAGATAGAGCGGCTGCTCGCCGGCATCGAGCATGCGGGCGAGATAGTAGAGCGCCGCGTCGGGGTCCGACCCGCGCACCGACTTGTGCAGCGCGGAGATGAGGTTGTAGTGGCCGTCCTGGCCCTTGTCGTAGATCGGCGCGCGGCGCTGGACGACCTCGAGGAGGCCGGCGGCGTCGAAGGTTTCGCCGGGACGGGCGGCACGCCAGACCTCTTCGGCGAGCGTCAACGCGGCGCGCCCGTCGCGGTCGGCGAGGCCGACAAGCGTGGCGCGCGCATTTTCGTCGAGCGGCAGCGGCCTGCCCTCGACCTCCTCGGCGCGGGCGAGGAGCTTGCCGATCGCCTCCTCGCCGAGGGGCTGGAAGGTAAGCACCCGGGCGCGCGAGAGAAGCGCGGCGTTCAGCTCGAAGGACGGGTTCTCCGTGGTCGCGCCGACCAGCGTGATGGTGCCGTCCTCCATGACCGGCAGGAAGGAATCCTGCTGGGCGCGGTTGAAGCGGTGGATCTCATCGACGAAGAGGAGCGTGCCCCTGCCCGTTTGGCGGCGGGCGCGGGCATTCTCGAAGACCTTCTTCAGGTCCGCGACGCCGGTGAAAATCGCCGAAACCTGGTCGAAATGGAGGTCGGTCTCGCGGGCGAGCAGGCGCGCCACCGTCGTCTTGCCGGTGCCCGGCGGCCCCCAGAAGATCATCGAGCCGAGCGTGCCGGTGGCGAGCATGCGGCCGATCGGACCGTCGGGGCCGAGGAGGTGATCCTGCCCGACGACGTCGGCGAGCTTCTCGGGCCTCAGCCGGTCGGCGAGCGGGCGCGGCGCGGCCTTCTCCAGCCCGGCCGCCTCGAACAGCGAGGTCATGAACGCTCCTGACGCTCAACCGCGACGGCCGAGCTTGTCCCTGGCCATCGACGGATTTCCTGCTCCTGTATTGGCGTCGGAAACGGGAAAAACAAGACGTGGATGACCGACACAAGGCCGGTCATGACGCGTTGGGACCGGGCTGCGCCGTCCCTACCCCCGAAAGCGGGAGCGCAGGATGCGGCCGTTGCGCTCGACGGTGAGGTCCCAGTAGCGGGCGGCGCCGGCCGTGGCGGCGGAAACCTCGGCGGTCGAGGCGACCTTGCGGCCGTTGATCGCGAGGATGACGTCGCCCCTGGCGACGCCCGCCTGGTCGGCGAGCGATCCGTCCGCGACATCGCTCACGATGACGCCCATGGGGTTGCCCCGATAGGCGAGTTCCTCGGCAACCGCCGGCGACAGGTTCACGATGGTCGCGCCGGCAAGCGGCGAGTTGCCGTTGAGCGCCACCTCGTCGCGCGGCGTCGTCTCCGGCGCGGTCTCCAGGGCAAGCGTCGCGACGTAAGGCTTGCCACCGCGCGTGAGGCCGAGCTTCACCGTGGTGCCGATGCCCCTGGTGGCGAGGCGATAGTTGAGGCTGGTCGGGTCGTCCACCGCGACGCCATCGACGGAGGTGACGAGGTCGCCGGTCTTCAGCCCGGCGCGGGCGCCCGGGCTGTCCGGCGCGACGTCGGCGACGAGCGCGCCGCGCGCATCGTCGACGCCGAGGCCCTCGGCAATGTCGCTGGTCACCGGCTGGAAGGTCGCGCCTACCCAGGGCAGCCGCACCCGCGTCCCGGACTTGGCGGATTCGGCGACGACCTTGACCATGTTGGCGGGAATGGCGAAGCCGATGCCGTTGGAGCCGCCTGCCGGCGACAGGATGGCGGTGTTGATGCCGACCAGGCGACCATCCATGTCGATCAGCGCGCCGCCGGAATTGCCCGGATTGATGGAGGCGTCGGTCTGGATGAAGAACTGGTAGTCGGAGGCCCCCACCTGGGTGCGGGCGAGCGCCGAGACGATGCCGCTGGTCACCGTCTGGCCGACGCCGAAGGGATCGCCGATGGCGAGCACCAGGTCGCCGATCTCGAGGGCGTCGGAATCGGCGAAGTCCATGGTCGGGAACGGACCCTTGGCGTTGCGGAGCTTGAGGATGGCGAGGTCGGTGCGCTCGTCCTTCAGCACGACGTCGCAGTCGAACTCGCGGCGGTCGTTGAGGGCGACCTTGATCTCGTCGGCATTGGCGATGACGTGGTTGTTGGTGACGATGATGCCGGCGGCGTCGATGATCACGCCCGATCCGAGGGAGCGCTGGACGCGCTGCTGCGGGACGCCGAGGTCGCGCCCGCCGAAGAACTGGCGGAAGAAGGGATCGGCGAAGAAGGGCGAGGCGCTCGTCTGGACGGTGCGCGAGGCGTAGACGTTGACCACTGCCGGCGCGACGCGCTTGACGATCGGGGCGTAGGAGAGCCGCACCTCGCCGGCCGATTTCGGCACCTGCTTGTCGTCGGCGAGCGACGACGTCGCCGCGCCGGCGGCGAGCGCCAGGATGAGGATTGCGCGAAAGCCCCAAGTCCGCATGCGTCCATCTCCGCAAGGAGTCGCCCGGAGCCGGAATCTACAGAAATTGCGGCAGGGAAGTGACGGGGAATTCGGTCGCAGGAAGGGCGACCTTCGCGCCCCCTCCACCGCCTTCGGCGGTTCCCCTCCCCCGCGTTGCAGGGGAGGATCCGCGGCGACCCGGCTAGTGCAGGATCTGGCTGAGGAAAAGCTTCGTCCGCTCGTGCTGCGGATTGGTGAAGAACTGCTCGGGGTTGTTCTGCTCGATGATCTGGCCGGCATCCATGAAGATGACGCGGTTGGCGACCTGGCGGGCAAAGCCCATCTCGTGGGTGACGACCAGCATGGTCATGCCCTCCTCGGCGAGGTCGACCATGACCTCCAGCACTTCCTTGATCATCTCCGGGTCGAGCGCCGAGGTCGGCTCGTCGAAGAGCATGATGCGCGGGTTCATGCACAGCGCGCGGGCGATGGCGACGCGTTGCTGCTGGCCGCCGGAAAGCTGGCCGGGATACTTGTTGGCCTGCTCGGGGATGCGGACGCGCTTGAGGTAGGTCATCGCGATCTCCTCGGCCTGCTTCTTCGGCATCTTGCGCACCCAGATCGGCGCCAAAGTGCAGTTCTCGAGGATGGTGAGGTGCGGGAACAGGTTGAAGTGCTGGAAGACCATGCCGACCTCGCGGCGGATCTCGTCGATGCGCTTGAGGTCGCTGGTGAGCTCGATGCCGTCGACGACGATCCTGCCCTTCTGGTGCTCCTCCAGCCGGTTGATGCAGCGGATCATGGTCGACTTGCCCGAGCCGGACGGGCCGCAGATGACGATGCGCTCGCCGCGCATGACCTTCAGGTTGATGTTCTTCAGGACGTGGAAGTCGCCGTACCACTTGTTGACGTCGACCATCTCGACGGCCGTGTCGGTGGCCGAGACGATCATGTGGCCCGCATCGGCCTTCTTCAGTGCGACGTCACTCATCTTGCAGCCTCGTTCCTAGCGGCGCCGGTGGCCGGTGTTCAGGCGGTTTTCAGTATAGATCGAATAGCGGGACATGCCGAAGCAGAACATCCAGAAGACGACGGCGGCAAAGACGTAGCCGGTCGCCGGCGTCTTCGACGAGGTCCAGTTGGCGTCGTTGAAGCCCTGCTGGACCGTCCCGAGCAGGTCGAGGATGCCGACGATGAGGACGAGGCTCGTGTCCTTGAACAGGCTGATGAAGGAATTGACGATCCCCGGGATCACGATCTTCAGTGCCTGGGGCAGGACGACGAGGCGCATCATCGGGCCGAACTTGAGGCCCATGGCGGCGGCCGCCTCGTATTGCCCGCGCGGTATGGCCTGGAGGCCGCCGCGCACCACCTCGGCGATATAGGCGGAGGTGAAGAGCGCGACGCCGATGAGGGCGCGGAGCAGCTTGTCGAAGGTGACGCCCGGCGGCAGGAAGACCGGGAGCATGACGCTCGCCATGAAGAGCACGGTGATGAGCGGCACGCCGCGCCAGAACTCGATGAACACGACCGAGAGGAACCGGACCACCGGCATCTTCGAGCGCCGGCCGAGGGCGAGAAGGATGCCGAGGGGCAGCGAGGTGACCATGCCGATGATGGCGACGACGAGGGTGACGAGCAGGCCGCCCCAGAGCTGGGTCTCCACCGGCCTCAGGCCGAAATCGATGGTGAGCGCGAAAAAGACCAGTTCGAGGACGCCGGCGCCGATCCACAGCGCTCCGACCCGCCCTGCCCCGGGCTCGCCGGGCGTGCGCAAGATGGCGACGAGCCCGGCGATCAGCGCCGCCGAGCCGGCGACGAGGATGACGAGGCGGGCATTGACCAGGCCGCCGCGGCCGACGTCGCCGGCGAAATAGCCGACCGTGTCGCGCCCGTCGCCATAGGCGAAGGCGACCACGGCGGCGGCGATCGCGAGCAGCGTCACGATGCCGGCGAGCCCGCGCTCGCGCACGTCGGTCGTCATGGCGACGACGAGACCGGAAAGGAGCGCCGCGACGACGAGGAGGCCGAAGAGCCAGTCGAAGGAGATGTCGAAATGGCCGCCGGTCAGGAGGACCACGGCGGCGACCGGGAAGACGCCGAGGAGGAAGATCGCGTTCAGGCGCTTGAACGGGATGCTCGGGATCGCCATGGGCACGATGCCGGCGACGAAGAGGATGCCGGTCAGGTTGACCCGCCAGCGCTCGTCGATCGGGTAGCGGCCATATATGAACTGGGCGAACTTGGCATTCACATAGGCCCAGCAGGCGCCGACCCCCTCGGGCAGGCAGACCTCGCGGTCCGGCCCGGTCCACACCGCGTCGACGAAGGCCCAGCGCACGATCGGCGGGATCACCCAGGCGAGGAAGAGGATCGCGATGATGGTGACGATCGAATTGCCGACCGAGGAGAAGAGGTTCTGGCGGAACCAGGCGAACGCGCCGATCTCGCTCCGCGGTGCCGGGAGGATCGGCTCCTCCTCCCGCTGGACGTAGGCGAGCTCGGCCGCGGTCGCCATGCTCAGCGCTCCCTCAGCGCGACGCGGCGGTTGAAGATGTTCATGGCGAGCGACGTCGTCAGGCTGATGGCGAGATAGACCAGCATGGTCATGAAGATGATCTCGACGGCCTGGCCGGTCTGGTTCAGCGTCGTGCCGGAGAAGACCGAGACGAGGTCGGGATAGCCGACGGCGACCGCGAGCGATGAGTTCTTGGTGAGGTTGAGGTACTGGCTGGTCAGCGGCGGGATGATGACGCGGAGCGCCTGCGGGATGATCACGCGGCGCAACGCCACGCCACGGCGGAGGCCGAGGGCATAGGCCGCCTCCGTCTGCCCCCACGGCACGGCAAGGATGCCGGCGCGCACGATCTCGCCGATATAGGCGGCCGTGTAGAGCGTGAGCCCGAGGAGGAGCGCCATGAATTCCGGCTTGATGGCGACGCCGCCGACGAAGTTGAAGCCCTTCAGCACCGGCGCGTCGAAGGTCAGGGGCGAACCGGTCAGGAGGAAGATTGCGAGCGGCACGAGGACGATCAACGCGAGACCGGTGCGGAAGGTCGGGAACTGCGCGCCGGTGCGCCGCTGGCGGGTATGCGCCCAGAGGGCGATCGCCGCCGTTGCGATGACGGCGAGGCCGAGCGCAATCCAGGTCGCCGTGAAGTCGGGACCGGGCACCGGCACGGGCAGCAGGAGGCCGCGATTGTTGAGGGCGACGGTCGGCATGTGGAAGGTGAGCGGCGACGGACCGGTCGTCACCCCGACCTTGTCGAGAAGCCAGCGGAACGGCGAGAGCGGGTCGACGTCGCCCTGCAGGATGAAGCCCTGCTTCGGATTGGGCAGCACCGAGAGTACCGCCTTGTACCAGAACAGGAGCTGGAGCAGGACCGGGATGTTGCGGATGACCTCGACGTAGACGGTCGCCAGCTTAGCCACGAGCCAGTTCCGCGACAGTCGGGCAATGCCGAGGATCAGCCCGATGATGGTCGCGAAGACGATGCCGAGGACGGCGATGAGGAGCGTGTTGAGGAAGCCGACGAGGAGCGCGCGGCCATAGGTCGAATCCTGCGTGTAGCGGATGAGGGTCTGGCCGATGTCGAAGCCGGACCGCTCCCACAGGAAATCGAAGCCCGAAGCGATGTTGAGGCGGCGGAGGTTGACGATCGTGTTGTGCGCGATCCACCACACGAAGGCGATGAGCGCGGCCGCCAGCAGGAGCTGGATGATGATCGAGCGGAAGAGCGGGTCGTTGAGGATCGAGCCACGCGGGGCGCGGCCTGTCCCAGTTCCGATCGCCACGCCGTCAGCGGCCATCCCGTCCCCTCGCCTCGATCCTGAAAGGTCGGGGCGGACCGGCGGCCCGCCCCAGCCTCAAGCGATCAGCGGATCGGCGGGGCGTACTGGATGCCGCCCTTGGACCAGAGGGCATTGAGGCCCCGGGCGATCTGCAGCTTGGAGCCGGCGCCGATGTTGCGGTCGAAGATCTCGCCGTAATTGCCCATCTGCTTGATCACGTTGAAGGCCCAGTCATTGCCGAGGCCGATGCTCTGGCCGAAGGTGCCGTCGACGCCGAGCAGGCGGGCGGCATCGGGCGAGCCCTTGGCCTTGTAGGACGGATCCTTGGCGAGCTGCGCCTGGTCGTCCAGGGCGGTCGCCTTCATCTGCTCGACGTTCTCCTTGGTGATGCCGAGCTCCTCGGCATTGACGAGGGCGAAGCCGACCCATTTGACGAGGCCGAACCATTCGTCGTCGCCCTGGCGCACGACCGGGCCGAGCGGCTCCTTGGAGATGATCTCCGGAAGGACGATGTGGTCGTCCGGCTTCTGCAGCGCGAGGCGGGTGGCGTAGAGGCCGGAAGCGTCGGTGGTCAGCGCGTCGCAGCGGCCGGCGTCGTAGGCGTTGTTGACGTCGGTGTTGTTCTCGAAGGCGACCAGCGTGTAGTCCATCTTGTTCGCCTTGAAATAGTCGGCGAGGTTGAGCTCGGTGGTCGTGCCGGTCTGCACGCAGACGGTGGCGCCGTTCAGCTCCAGCGCCGAGGAGATGTTCTGCGACTTGCGCACCATGAAGCCCTGGCCGTCATAGTAGTTCACGCCGGTGAACATGATGCCCATCTGGGTGTCGCGCGACATGGTCCAGGTCGAGTTGCGCGCCAGCATGTCGATTTCGCCGGACTGCAGCGCCGTGAAGCGCTCCTTGGCGTTGAGCGGGGTGTACTTCACCTTGCTCGGATCGTTGAAGACGGCGGACGCGACGGCCTTGCAGTAGTCGACGTCGAAGCCCTGGTACTCGCCGGCGTCGTTGGTCGCGGCGAAGCCGATCAGCGAGGGGTTCACGCCGCAGCGGATGAAGCCGTTCTTCTTGACGAGGTCGAGGGTCGGGCCGGCCATGGCGGCGCCGGCGGTCAGGCACAGGGCAGCGCCTGCGGCGATCGTTACGAGATATTTCTTCATGGCGTCAAACCTCTCGTTTCTTGCTCTAGCGTGTACTTGAACACGAGGTGCGAAAAACCGGCCGCGACGTTCGCCGCGCGCGCTTCCCCACAACCTCCCGGCCCCCCGTAGCGCCGGTTGACCCTGTCATCACATGGCATTATGGCGGATCGGTCAAGGCCGGTTGTGTAATCGCCAAAATGATCGGCACGATGCCCAAGAAGAAGACGCAAGTTCATCGATGAAGAAGTCCGACAAGGACGAAGCGCGCTGGAAGCCGGCGACGCGGCTGGTACGCGGCGGCCGCGGCCGCGATCTCACCGGGCCTTTCGTCAATCCGCCGGTGGTGCACGCCTCGACGGTGCTGTTCGACAGCGTCGACGAGATGATCGCGCGCAAGAGCCGCTATCTCTACGGCCGCTGGGGCACGCCGACGCTGGAGGCAATGGAGCAGGCGGTCAGCGACCTCGAAGGCGCGGCCGGAACCATCCTCTCGCCCTCCGGCCTGGCCGCGATCTCGACGGCACTCCTCTCCTGCCTTTCGGCCGGCGACCACCTGCTCATGGTCGACTGCGCCTATTACCCGACGCGCAACCTGGCCGGGACCGTGCTGAAGCGCTTCGGGGTCGAGACCACCTATTTCGACCCGGCGATCGGTGGCCGCATCCGCGAGCACTTCACGTCGCGGACGCGGGCGGTCTACCTGGAAGTGCCGGGATCGCTCACCTTCGAGATGCAGGACCTGCCGGCCATCGCCGACGCGGCCCACGAGGGCGGCGCCACCGTGCTCACCGACAATACCTGGGCGACGCCGCTCTACTACAAGCCGCTGAAGCTCGGCGCGGACATCGTCGTCCATGCCGGCACCAAGTATTTCGGCGGCCATTCCGACATCATGCTCGGCACCGCCTCGGCGACTGCCGCCACCTGGCCGAACCTCGTCCAGACGCACCGCACCCTCGGCCTCACGGTCGGGCCGGACGATGCGTTCCTCGGGCTCCGGGGCTTGCGCACGCTCGGCATCCGGCTCGAACGCCAGATGGCCTCGGCGCTCAAGGTCGCCGCGTGGCTCGCCGACCGGCCCGAGGTCGGGCGGGTGCTCCACCCTGCCCTCCCCGAGGATCCCGGCCACGCGCTGTGGAAGCGCGACATGACCGGGGCGAGCGGCCTCTTCGCCTTCACCCTCGCCGCCTGGGGAGACGACGAGGCGAAGCGCCTGATCGACGGGCTGGAGCTGTTCGGCATCGGCGCGTCATGGGGCGGCTATGAGAGCCTCGCGACGCTGGCGAGCAAAGGATTGACGCGCACGGTCCATCCATGGCCGGCGGGGCGGCCCCTCATCCGCGTCCACATCGGGCTGGAAGATCCCGACGACCTGATCGCCGACCTCGCGGCGAGCTTCGAGCGGGTCGCCGCCGGCTGAATACCGGCTCAGCTCTCGCCTGAGTTCATGACGACGAAGTCCTTGCCGGTGCGCGTATCCGGCGTCATCGGCAGGTCGGTGGTGACCATCACCATGCCCGGCGCCATGTGGTTGCGCATGAAGGCGAGCACGCTGTCGTCGGCGTGGATGCGGCGGATCATGGCATCCGGATCGGCGACCAGCTTGGCGCCCTCCTCGCCATAGGCGACGGCGTGCCAGGCGAGGCCCTTCGCCTCCCCGTCGATCTTCGACAGGATGAACACGGTCGAGCCGATCGGCGCGCCGCCGTCGATGGTCGCCGCACCCTGCACGGCGATCTCACCGTTGACGAGGACGTCGACGCGCTTGTCGGCTGAGGAGATGACCACCGACACGTGCTGCGAGTCATTGCCCGACGGCGGGTCCATCTCCTTCGCGACGATCCCGCTGAACTCGCTCTCGGCATATTGCCCGAGCACCAGGCCCGGATGGGTGACCGCCTGCGGCTCGCCGTTGGAGCCTGCGATGATCACCGGCGTGCCGACCTGGGTGATGGTGTAGAGCTCGGACGAGAAGGCCATGGGCAGGTGGACGCAGCCATGCGAGCTCGGATAGCCCGGCAACCCGCCGGCATGGAGCGCGACGCCGTCCCAGGTCAGCCGCTCCATGTTGGGCATGGAGGCCTCGTCATAGGTGCTCGAATGATGCGTGCGCGCCTTTTCGAGGATGGTGAAGACGCCGGTCGGCGTCGGCTTGGTCGGCCGGCCGCTGGAGACGGTCGAGACGGCGATGCGGATGCCGTTGCGGTAGACATGGAGGAGCTGCGTCGGCAGCGAGACGATGATCGCCACCGGCCCGTCGGGCGAGCGCTCCGGATGCCAGGTGAACTGGCCGGGCCTCAGGCGTGCGATCTCCTCCAGGAACTCGTCGGCGAGGGCCGCGCGGCGGCCGAGCGCCAGCAGGCCGGCCCCGCCGGCAAGGGCGCTCATGACAAGGCGGCGCGTCGGCTGGGAGGGGGCGGTCATGCGGGTTCTCTCCTGAACGGACTCGCCCCCGGATAGCAGAAGAAGGCCGCGTTGCAAGCCGGCCGGCGATCACGGAACGTTCAGGACGGGCGTGCATTCTAGGTCCGTGGCGAGGGCATCCGGCATGGCGGAAGAAGAATCGCACGGGCGCGCGCGGCGCCGGCGCGTGCTCGCCATCGTCAATGCCGGGGCCGGAACGGTGGTCGTGGGCGGACGGGCGATCGAGGAGGCAATCGCCGAGATCGGCGCCAATAGCGGCCTCGTCATCACGGTCGAGCCGGTCGACGGCGATTCGATCGAGCGGGCTGCCCGACGTGGGCTCGAGGCGGCACGCGACGGCCGGTTCGACGTCATCGCGGTCGGCGGCGGCGACGGCACCATCCGTGCGGCCGCGACCCTATTTGCCGATACCGGCGTGCCTCTCGCCATCCTGCCGCTCGGCACGCTCAATCATTTCGCCAGGGACGTCGGCATCCCGGGCGACCTCGCCGCGGCCGTCGGCCTGATCGCGACGGGAGAGGTCCGCGCCGTCGATGCCGGCGAAGTCAACGGCCTTCTCTTCATCAACAATTCCTCGATCGGCATCTATCCCTACATGGCTGCCGACCGCGAGCGGCGACGGGCGCGGACCGGCCAGTCCAAATGGAGCGCCATGGTGCTCGCCGCCATCCGGGTGGCGCGACGCTTTCCGCACCGGCGGCTTTCCGTGCGGACGGGCGGGCGCGAGAAACCCTACCGCACCGCCTGCCTCTTCGTCGGCAACAACGAATACGACATGAAGTTCGCGTCGCTGGGACGTCGGCACCTCGACGGCGGCAGGCTGCATGTCTACGTCACCAGGCCGGTGACGCCCCTCGCCTTCCTCTGGTTCGCGCTCAAGGCGGGACTGGGGCTTCGCCTGCCGGAGCTCGATCGCTGGCAGGTGGAATCGGCGGAGATCACGACCGCGACCAGCCGGCTACCTGTGGCGCTCGACGGGGAGGTCGAGATGCTGTCGCCGCCGCTTCACTACCGCACCCGCCCGGGTGCGCTCCGCATCATCGTGCCGGAGGGCACGTGGACCTAGGTTTCGCGCGCGGCTACCGCTTGCCCTTGGCGGGCCTGGCAGGTGCCGGCTTGCCCGCGTCGAGCGCCTCGCGGGCCAGCCGCGCGGCCTTGAGACGCGCGGTCTTCGCCCGTTCCGCCGCGGCTTCCGTATCCATGATCAGCCGCGCAGCGCGAGTAGTCGCATCGCCCTTGGCCTCCATGCGGGAGGGCTGGGGCTTGAAGAGCTTGGCATCGGGGTTGCGCGGCATCATCGTCTCCTTTGAAAATAAAAAGGCCGGGTTTCCCCGGCCTTCCTCGAGACGCCTCTATTCGGTCAGTGCCAGTACATCCGTGGTCAAGGACCGGAAGCGTCTCCGCCGAAGGTCAGGCGGCGCGCAGGTTGTCGGCGGCATTCTTGCCGCTGCGCTTGTCGCGCACCACATCGAAAGTGACCTTCTGGCCTTCCGTGAGGGTGCTCAGGCCCGAACGCTCGACGGCCGAGATATGGACGAAAACGTCCGGCTGGCCGTTGCCCTGCTCGATGAAGCCGAAGCCCTTGGCGGCATTGAAGAACTTGACAGTTCCAGTATTCACGACGATTCCTTTCAAATCGACAGTGTTGTTGACGTCCGACGACATGCCGGGCGCCATGTTCATCGAAATTGAGAGGGGAAAATCGTCGAAGCGCGACGGCGCCGGAACAAAGTTCGTCAGCAAGTTCGATGTGGCAAATATAGCGACGGATTGTGTCTTGAACAAGGAGGCGGTGCTTAATTCTTTTCTGTCAACCGGTTACCCGCCTTTTGAATGCAGGAGGGTCCGGCAGGACCGTCCTTGAAGGGCCAGGCGGCAGCGTGTAATCCAAGGCCGCATTGACCCGGACCGGGGCGTAGCTCAGCCTGGTAGAGCTTTCGGTTTGGGACCGAAAGGTCGCGTGTTCGAATCACGCCGCCCCGACCAGTATTGCGACGCCGTTCGAGAAGCCGATTGAAAGGTGGACAGGTGCTAGCCCGTATCTTCAAGCCCGCACAGAATGCCATGCAGTCCGGCAAGGCGGCGACGACGAGGTGGGTGCTGGAATACGAGCCCGAGATTCCCCTGAAGGTGGACCCGCTGATGGGCTACACTTCCTCGGCCGACATGAGACAGCAGGTCCATCTCGAATTCGAGACCAAGACCGAGGCGATCGCCTATGCCGAGCGGAACGGGATTCCCTACCGGGTCCTGCCGGACAACGAGCGCACGCCGAAGAAGGTCTCCTATTCCGACAACTTCCGGTTCGGCCGTCCGCAGCCCTGGACGCACTGATCCGTTCCGCCGGTCCCGGCCCCGTAGCTCAGCGGATAGAGCAGTAGCCTTCTAAGCTATTGGTCGCAGGTTCGATTCCTGCCGGGGTCACCAACGGTACGGCGTGGATGGGCCGCGAGAGCCAAGATATCGCGTGCCGGAGATTTTTTGCCGCTCCCTTTCCCCGCCGCGATTTTGCTAGATTCGCCGGGCAATGGGAGGCGAACCGGGGAAATGTCGATGAAGCCAGCCGCCATATGTCTTGCCGCGCTCGTGCTCATAGGCGGCGCTGCGAGCGCCGAGGCACGGCAGGTCTATTGCTACTCGACCGTCATGCCTTCCGGCGACAAGCTGACCCGGGCCCTGACGCCGGCGACGGTCTATGTGAGCCCCGTCTTCCAGTCGGAAGACGACGTCTATCTCCTCCAGGTGATGTTCCAGCAGACCGTGCCGGCCGGCGGGCTCGCCTCCTGCGTCACCGACGAGGACGAGCCGGACATTGCCAAGGACTGGCAGGACTTCATCGACAGCGCCAAGGCGGACGGCTCGAAGATCGAGATGAAGCCGGCGCCGCCCGAATACAGCCAGTAGAGGCTCAGAGCCCGTCGCTGCCGATGCGGCGATGGAAGATGACCCAGCCGAGGCCCGCCCCGAAGAAGGCGCCGGCGCTCGATATGATGAAATCGAAGACCGCCGGATCGCGCCCGGGCGAGAAGTTCTGCAGGATTTCCATCACGCCGGAATAGCCTGCGAGCAGCGCCGTCGCCGGCCAGAGGAGCCGCCGCGGCAGGACCACGGCGAGGATGAAGCCGGTACCGGAATAGGCGATGAAGTGCTCCACCGGCCCCGGCAGGCCGGTTCGTTCCTGCCAACTGCCGGGGATCAGCGAGAGCGCCGTGATCAGGATCACGCAGGTGGCAATCAGGGCGCGGCCGGCCCGGCTCGAATGGAGGCGCGTGATCAACGACATGGCGCGAGCATAGCGCCGCCGGGTTGACGGGAGGGAAACGCCTGGACCACGCCTCCCTTCGATTCGGCCCGCGACGGCAACCGATGGGGGCCCGCCGCATGCGAGGCGAGGTCGCTTGATTTCGCCGTCCCCGCCGCCTAAGTCCTGGTGGCAGCCTGCGCCAGCCGCGGCATTCCTCGTCGAGTGGACGACCTCTCGGCTCTTTCCCCTTCCGTGGACGACCACGCCGAACGCTGGAGTGCATTCGATGTACTACACGCTCATGGCCGGGCTAGGCCTCGTCGGCTCGGCTCTCGTGATCATTGCGTTTTTCGCCAACCAGCAGGGCTGGCTGTCGGCTTCCGATCCGCGCTACTCGGTGGTCAACCTCGCGGGCGCGCTGCTCATCCTCATCTCGCTCTATGCCGAGTGGAACCTGCCGTCCGCCGTGATCGAATCGTTCTGGGCGGCGATCAGCCTCTACGGCCTGTGGCGCGCGCGACGGAAGCGCGGCACCGCCTAGCGGCGGGCATCCGGCTTGTGCCGGTTGTGGCCTTTCACGGCGCCGATATACTCCGCCGCCATGGCCTCACCCGAAGCGCCTGCCCAGGCTGCCGACCCGCAATTGCCGGCGCCGCGCCGGGCGTTCCGGCTACTCGGGCTGGCGGGCCTCGCGGCGGCCGGCGCAGCGGTGCTTGCCGCCGCCTTGTGGTTCTGGCCGCAGGAAACCGCCGGTCCGGCGCCCGGTATCGGCAATGATCCGGGCCTCGTGACCAAGGTCGAGTCGCTCTACAACGACATCTACGTCTACCGCCAGGATGACGGCGACTACCTCCTCTCCTTCGGCGCGAAGCGGCTCCGCTACATCGAATCGATCATCGACCCGAAGGACGAGTTGGCGCTTCCGGTTGCCTATACCCAGTCGATGACGACGGGCCTCGCCTATGCGGGCGAGCTGAAGAAGGCGATGATCATCGGCCTCGGCGGCGGACGGACCGCCTGGTACCACCACAAGTCGGTGCCCGGCATGAAGATGACCGCGGTCGAGCTCGATCCCGCCGTCGTCGATATCGCGGGCGAATATTTCAAGGTGCGGCCGGAGCCGGGCTTCGACATCGTGGTCGAGGACGGTCGCGTGTTCCTCACCCGCTCGCAGGACAGGTACGACATCATCCTCGTCGACGCCTATCGCGGGCCCTTCGTGCCTTTCCACCTGCTGACCAGCGAGTTCTACCGGCTGGTGGCGGAGCACCTCGCGCCGGGCGGCGTCGCGGTGCAGAACGTCGAGCCCTCGACCATGCTCTTCGACCCGGCGGTGGCGACCATCCGGTCGGCCTTCGATCACGTCGTCTTCGTCGCCGGCGAGGGCAACATCGTGATCCTCGCCTATAACGGGCCGGAGAAGGACGAGGCCGCGCTGAAGCAGGCGGCCGCCGCGCGGCAGGCCCAGTACCATTTCCGCTATGACCTGACGCAGCTCCTCAACCGCCGCTTCACGCCGCGCTACAACGCCAGGGCGGCGCCGCTCACCGACGATTTCGCGCCGGTCGAGTACCTGAAGGCGATCGCGCGGCACAACGAGAAGCAGGCGGAGGAATGAGCGACGAGCCCCCTGCCCTTCCCGCCCCGCCGCGGCGCGCCGGCACGGCGGTCGCGCTCCTCGTCGTCTTCGACGCGGCCACCCTCGGCTTCGTCACCCTCGGCTTCGAGATGGTGGCGAGCCGCATCCTGACGCCCCTCTTCGGCAGCGGCATCTACACCTGGGCGACGATCATCTCGATCGTCGTCGCCGGCCTGATGGCGGGCTACTTCCTCGGCGGCTTCCTCGCCGACCGCTTCCCCGGCTTCGGCTTCGCGGCGCTGATCAAGCTGCTCGCCGCGGCCTGGCTCGTCCTCGTCTTCGCGCTCACCGCCGGCTCGCTCGAGGCGATGATCGGCGGCATCGACGACGAGACGACGGCGCTGTTCGCGAGCGGCATCGTCATCTGCTTCCCGCCGCTGGTGGTGCTCGGCATGTACTCACCGCTCTCGGTGCGCCTCCTGCTCCGCGACCCGGCGGCGGCCGGCAAGGTCTCGGGCGGGCTCTTCGCCGTCTCCTCGCTCGGCAACATCGTCGGCATCATCGTGACGACGTTCGTGCTCATCCCGGCGGTCGGGACGCGCGGCATAACCCTTGGATTCGCGACGTTCCTGGCGCTCTCGGCGCTGCTGTCGCTGGGCGCACGGCTCTACCGGCGGTAGCCAGCTCCGCCGGGCAGCGCGAGGAAAAACAGGAGATCAGTGCGAGGTGGGCCCGCCGCCACCGCCGTCGGGACGGATCTCGGCCGCCATCAGGCCCTTCGGCCCGTCGCCGAAGCGCACCAGCACCGTCTGCCCCGGGCGCAGCTCGGTGATGCCGTAGCGGCGCAGCGTCTCCATATGGACGAAGATGTCCTCGGTGCCGTCGCCACGCGTGAGGAAGCCATAGCCGCGCACGCGGTTGAACCACTTGACCAGCGCACGCTCGAGGCCGCTGGTCGGCGTCACCGTGGTGTGGGTGCGCGCCGGCGCCGTCTGCGGCGGGCGCACGGCGGTCGACTCGTCCATGGAGAGCACGCGGAAGGCCTGCATGCCTTTCGGCCGGTCGAGCACCTCGACCACCACGCGGGCGCCCTCATAAGCGGTCTGGAAGCCGTCGCGGCGAAGGCAGGTCACGTGCAGGAGGATGTCGGACGCGCCGTTGTCAGGGATGATGAAACCATATCCCTTGGATGCGTCGAACCATTTGATGATGCCCGTGACCTCGATGAGGCCGACGGGGGTTTCCTCGCCCGGCGTGGCGCCGAGAGGGAGGTCAGGAGAAGCCTTCGCCCCCATGTGTCGGTCGTGCCCCTAGTTCAGTGCCGCATCACCGGCGCGGCCAAACGCCGATTCCTTGACGAAGCATAGGCATCACATCCGGGACGCGCCAGTGCAAAAAGGCAACGGTGATTCGGTTGCGTAACGCGGGCCGCCGCCGGTGCCCGGCGATTGCCTTTGACGCCGGAGCCCCTATTCTCCGCTTCCCATTCTCAAAAGTACGGGCATCACCCAATGCGATATCTCCACACTATGGTGCGGGTCACCGACCTCGACCAGTCGCTCCGCTTCTACCGCGATCTTCTCGGCCTGAAGGAAGTGCGCCGCATGGAGAATGAGAAGGGCCGCTACACGCTGATCTTCCTTGCTCCCGCCGGGCAGGAAGAGACCCCGATCGAGCTCACCTACAACTGGGATCCGGAGGTCTATACCGGCGGGCGCAATTTCGGCCACCTCGCCTACGAGGTCGACGACATCTATGCCTTCTGCGAGCGGCTGCAGAAGGAGGGGGTGACTATCAACCGCCCGCCGCGCGACGGCCACATGGCCTTCATCCGCTCGCCCGACAATATCTCGATCGAGATCCTGCAGAAGGGCGGCGCCCTGAAGCCGGCCGAGCCGTGGCTCTCCATGGCCAATACCGGCCAGTGGTAGGCTGCCAGCGGCAGGCCGAAGGACTGGCTTGTGAGGATCGCCGGCCGCCTCTATAAGGCGGCCGAGCGGCGCCCTTCGTCTATCGGTTAGGACGGCAGCCTTTCACGTTGCAAAGACGGGTTCGATTCCCGTAGGGCGCGCCACTCTCCGCTTCCCGTTATCCTATGGACTCGTCGGCACGGCCGCGTCGATGACGCGGAGCGACGGCGTGCGCCGGCCCTGCCACTGGTCGACCGAGAGGATGCCGGCAATGTGGCGGATTTCGCCGCGCGCCGCGGCTAGCGCCCGGCCGAGCTCGCTGTCGGCGCCACGAAAGAGGACCGCCTTGAGGCTCGTCCCGTCCGGTCCGGCGAGGGCCATGCGGAGATGGGCGTTGCCGACCACCTCGGCATAGGCGATGCGGTGGGCCGGCAGCGCGACGAGCGGATCGGCATGGCCGGCGCCGAAGGGCCCTGCCCGCTCGATCAGGTCGATGAGCTCGACGGTCGCGCCGCGCGCCGAGAGCGCCGCATCGACCGGCAGGCCCTCGGCCTCGCGGCTGGCATGGACGCCGGCGTGCAGCGTCTCCTCGAGATAGGCGCGAAAATCGCCGAGCCGGTCATGGGCGATGGTGAGGCCTGCCGCCATGGCATGACCACCGCCCTTGATCAGGATCCCGCGTTCGACCGCCTCGCGCACGGCATGGCCGAGGTCGATGCCGGCGATGGAGCGGCCGGAGCCGGCACCCGTGCCGTTCGGGTTGAAGGCGACGGCGATGGCCGGGCGGCCGTAGCGCTCCTTGAGGCGCGCGGCGATCAGCCCGACGACGCCGGGATGCCAGCGGCTGCTGCCGGTGACCAGCACCGCCGGCCCGAAGCCGCCGCGGATCTCGGCCTCGACCTCGGCGCAGGCTTCCTCCAGCATCACCGTCTCCATCGCCTGGCGCTCGCGGTTCAGGCGGTCGAGCTCGGCGGCGATCTGTTCGCATTCGGCCGGATCGTCGCTGACGAGCAGCGTTGCGCCGAGCGCGGCATTGCCGATGCGCCCGCCGGCATTGATGCGCGGGCCGAAGACGAAGCCGAGGTGGTAGGGCTGGACCGGCCCGCCGAGGCGCGCGACATCGGCGAGCGCGGCGAGGCCGCGATTGCCGCGTCGGGCAAGCGCCAGCAGGCCCTTGGAGACGAAAGCGCGGTTCAACCCGACAAGCGGGACCACGTCGCAGACCGTGCCGAGCGCCACGAGGTCGAGCCAGGCGAGGAGCTGCGGCTCGGGCCGCGCCTCGCCGTACCAGCCGCGATTGCGCAGCTCGCGGTTGACGGCGACAACGGCGAGGAAGGTCACGCCGACCGCAGCGAGGTAGCCGAGGCCGGAGAGATCGTCATGGCGATTGGGGTTCACCACCACATTGGCTTTTGGCAGCTCGATGCCGACCTGGTGATGGTCGATGACGACGACGTCCATGCCGAGCTCGCGGGCGACGGCGATCGCCTCGTGGCTGGTCGAGCCGCAATCGAGGGTTACGAGGAGCTTCGCGCCTTGTCCGGCAAGCTTGCGGATCGCGTCCGGATTGGGCCCGTAGCCCTCGAAGATGCGGTCGGGGATGTAAATGGCCGCGTCGCGGCCCTGCGCGCGCAGGAAGCGGGCGAAAAGCGCCGACGAGCTGGCGCCGTCGACGTCATAGTCGCCGAAGAGCGCGATCGGCTCGTCGGCGATGATCGCGGTGGCAATGCGCGCCGCGGCCGCATCCATCTCGGTGATGCTCGACGGATCGGGCATCAGCGTCTTCACCGACGGCTCGAGGAAGGCCGCCGCGTCGTCCGGCGCCACGCCGCGGCCTGCCAGGATGCGGGCGACGATGTCCGGCACCTCGTGGCGCTGGGCGATGGCCAGCGCCGCCTGCGTGCCGGCGGCGTCCAGACGGTCGATCCAGCGACGCCCGGTCAGCGAACGCTCCACGCCGAGGAAGGCGCGCGCCGGCAGGTCCGGCTCGAACAGGCGATTCGCGACGGCCGTATTCATCGCGGTTTCTTAGCCCGCGAGCGTGGCCGGCGCCACGGCGGCAAGCGCCCGCCTGCGACATGCTGCCACATTCGTGGGCAATGGACCGCCCGAGGGGGCCGGCAATAGCCTTTGTCTTTTGGGAGAATTCTCGATGATCATCCTCGACCGTCGCCGCTTCCTCGGTACCATGGCCGCCGTCGCGGGCGCTTCCACCCTCGCCGCGATCCGCCCCGCCTCGGCCGCCGATGCGCCGGTCGGCTTCCCGGAGGCGAGCAGCAACCCGCTTCGCTGGCCTTTCGTGATGGGCCTCCTCGTCGCCGGCGATGCGGCCGCGCGCGAGGCCGAGATCGCCGCGCTCCGCGACAAGACCTCCTACCGGCGGAAGCTCGCCTACGCCTCTTCCGACCGGAAGAAGGAGGCCTTCGCGGAGGCCCTGATCGCCTGGTTCGCGACCGGCAAGGACGTCCGCTTCGCCGGGCTCATCGTGGTCGACCCGGATGCCAAGTGGCCGAACGAGGATGCCGCCCGCGACAAGGTCATGGCGAGCCTCTGCACGCAGCTGATCGAGACGGCGGGCGCGCCGAAGGGCCTCGTCCTCAACATACCGGACAAGCGGAAGACGCCGCGCGACCGCACCCTGCGCGCGCTGGTGCCGGTGCCCGCCGATGGGGCTCCGCCGGACATGCCCAATCTCGACCAGGCGGCGCGGTTCCTCACCGGCTGCCTCTATGGCGAAGCAGCCGCCGCCAGCCAGGCGCTGAAGGTGAAGCTCACCGGCACGCTCAAATCGGCCCTGAAGGTCGAGGCGCTCTCCGCGGCGAACCTCGCCGGCAAGTTCACCGTCGCGGCGGTATCGCTCTGAGCCCCGCAAAAGAAATAGCCGGGCGACGGACCAGCATAGCTGGAGCACGCCCGGCAGGCGGTCAGATTTGCGCGGGGGCCGCCGGGTGTCAAGCAGCCTCATTCATTCTCATCGCCGTCAGCCCGGACAAGCCGCGAAGCGGCACGATCCGGGATCCATGCCATGACGGCATGGATCGCCGGGTCAAGCCCGGCGACGACGGAAAGGTCGGGGTTCATCGGGAAGACCGAGAGGGACAACGCCCTGCAAGCGCGCCCTCCACTTCGCGTCCCCGAAGAGGAACCGCTACCCGTCGAACTTATCCGGGTCCTGGTGCAGCGCGCGGATCCAGCGCACCGTGCCCGAGGAGGAGCGCATGACCAGCGTGTGGGTGGTGATGCCGTTCCTGGCGAAGCGCACGCCCGACAGGAGATTGCCGTCAGTGACGCCGGTGGCGGCGAAGAGCACGTCACCCTTGGCCATGTCGGTCTTGTCGAGCTTGCGGCGGAAATCGGTCACGCCCATGCGGCGGGCGCGCTGCTTCGCCTCGTCGGAATCGGTGACGAGGCGGCCCTGCATCTGGCCGCCGATGCAGGAGAGCGCGGCGGCCGCAAGCACGCCCTCGGGCGCGCCGCCGGTGCCGAGATAGATGTCGATGCCGCTCCGCTCCGGATCGGTCGTGTCGATGACGCCCGCCACGTCGCCGTCGCCGATCAGGCGGATGGCGGCGCCGGTAGCGCGGATCTCCTCGATGATCCTGGCGTGGCGCGGGCGCTCCAGCACGCAGGCGGCGATCTCGCCGACCGGCACGCCCTTGGCGTCGGCCAGCGCGTGGAGGTTCTCGGCGACCGACTTGTCGAGATCGACGACGCCTTTCGGATAGCCGGGGCCGACGGCGATCTTCTCCATGTAGACGTCGGGCGCGTTGAGAAGGCCGCCCTTCTCCGCGATCGCGACGACCGCGAGCGCGTTGGGAAGGTTCTTGGCGCAGATCGTGGTGCCCTCCAGCGGGTCGAGGGCGATGTCGACCCGCGGACCATTGCGGGTGCCGACCTCCTCGCCGATGTAGAGCATCGGGGCCTCGTCGCGCTCGCCCTCGCCGATCACCACCGTGCCGTCGATCTGGAGCTTGTTCAGCTCGCGGCGCATGGCATCGACGGCGGCCTGGTCGGCAGCCTTCTCGTCGCCGCGGCCGCGCAGCCGGGCGGCGGCCACCGCGGCGCGCTCGGTGACGCGGGCGAGTTCCAGCGCGAGCACGCGGTCGAGTGCCGGCTCGTGGCGGGCGAAACGGGGTTGGTCGTTCACGGGGGGGCCTCCTCGGACTTCTCGTCAGCCGAACTGCTCGATCCGGATCATCTGGGGGTCGCCGGCGACATGGCCGTCGGCCTTGATCGCCTCCAGCGCCTCGCGGATCGCCGTCTCGGTCGTCTCGTAGGTGATCATGATGACCGGCTGCGGCTCCGCCATGACCGGATGGCCGGGCGCGTTGGCGCGCGGCGCGCGGCGCCGCTGCACGATCGATTCCAGCGAGATCGCCTTGTCGGCCATGCGCCGGGCGATGGCCGCGAAGGCGCCGGGCCGGTCATAGACCGCGAGGCGGATGTAGTAGCCGCCCTCATGCGCCCGGATTTCCGCCTGGCGATAGGGCTCGAGGTGCGAGGCGGGGCGGCCGAAGGTGCCGACCCGGTCGCCGCGGGCAATGTCGGCAATGTCGCTCATCACCGACGAGGCGGTCGCCGCACCGCCGGCGCCGGCGCCGGAAAGCACGAGCTGGCCGGCGAAATCGGCATCGACCGCGACAGCGTTGGTGACGCCGTCGATGCGCGCGATGGCCGAGGACTTCGGCACCATGGTCGGGTGGACGCGCTGCTCGATGCCGGATTCGGTGCGGCTCGCCACGCCGAGGAGCTTGATGCGGTAGCCGAGCTCGTCGGCGGCCTCGAAGTCGGCCGGCGTGATGCGCGAAATGCCCTCGACGTAGATCGCGTCGGCATCGACCTCGGTGCCGAAGGCGATGGCGGTGAGCAGCGAGAGCTTGTGGGCGGCGTCGAAGCCCTCGACGTCGAAGGTCGGATCGGCCTCCGCATAGCCGAGCTTCTGGGCGGCCGCGAGGCATTCGGCGAAGGAAAGGTCCTCCTCCTGCATCCGGGTCAGGATGTAGTTGCAGGTGCCGTTGAGGATGCCATAGACGCGGTTGATCGTGTTGCCGGCGAGCGCCTCGCGCAGCGTCTTGATGACCGGGATGCCGCCGGCCACCGCGGCCTCAAAATTGAGGCTGACGCCCTTCCCTTCCGCGGCCCGCGCGAGCGCGACGCCGTGCCGCGACAGAAGCGCCTTGTTGGCGGTGACCACGTGCTTGCCGGCATCGATCGCGGCGCGCACGGATTCGTTGGCCGGACCCTCGGCGCCACCGATCAGCTCGACGAAGACGTCATTGCCCGGGTCGCGGGCGAGCGCCACCGGGTCATCGAACCAACGGGCGGCGGAAAGGTCGACCGGCCGCGTCTTCGCCCGGTCGCGGGCAGCGATACCGGAAATGGCGATCGGCCGGCCGGTGCGGATGGCGAGTTCGTTGCCGTGGCGCTGGATCAGCCCGGCGAGCGCGGAACCGACCGTGCCGAGGCCGGCGAGGCCGATCCTGAGCGGCGCATTCATGAGAGAATCCCCGGCAAATGCTTCATCGGCCAGACGTCCTCTTCCGGAAAACGTCCAGCGCGCCAAGGGCATACACGCGAATGCCCCCGGCGTCATCCCCCGAGGGGACGGCAGGAAATGCGAAAGCTAACGGGCGGCTGCGATCGGGATGACGTTATGCAGCGTATTGTCCGCGCCTTCGAGGAAGCGGCGGAGGCTGCGAGCGGCCTGGCGGATGCGCTGCTCGTTCTCGACCAGGGCGATGCGCACGTAGGAATCGCCGTGCTCGCCGAAGCCGATGCCGGGGGCGACCGCCATGTCGGCCTTCTCGATGAGGAGCTTGGCGAACTCCACCGAGCCGAGGGAGCGGAACCTTTCCGGGATCGGCGCCCAGGCGAACATCGAGGCGGTCGGCGCCGGGATCGGCCAGCCGGCCCGGGTGAAGGTCTCCACCATCACATCGCGGCGGCGCTTGTAGGTCTGGCGCATCTCCTCGATGCAGTCCTGCGGGCCGTTCAGGGCCGCCGTCGCGGCGACCTGGATCGGCGTGAAGGCGCCGTAGTCGAGATACGACTTGACCCGGCCGAGCGCGGCGATCAGCCGCTCGTTGCCGACCGCGAAGCCGACGCGCCAGCCGGCCATGGAGAAGGTCTTCGACATGGAGGTGAACTCGACCGCCACCTCCATGGCGCCGGGAACCTGGAGGATCGAGGGCGGCGGGTTGCCGTCGAAATAGACCTCCGAATAGGCGAGGTCGGAGAGGACGATCAGGTCGTTCCGGCGGGCGAACGAGACGAGGTCGCGGTAGAAGTCGAGGTCCGCGACATGGGCCGTCGGATTCGACGGATAGCAGACCACCACCGCGAGCGGCTTCGGGATCGAGTGCATGACGGCCCGCTCGAGGGCGCGGAAATAGTCGGCGTCCGGCGCCGCGGGCAGCGAGCGGATGACGCCGCCGGCCATGAGGAAGCCGAAGGCGTGGATCGGGTAGCTGGGGTTCGGGCAGAGGATGACGTCGCCCGGCGCCGTGATCGCCTGCGCCATGTTGGCGAAGCCTTCCTTCGAGCCGATGGTGACGATCACCTGGCTGTTCGGGTCGAGCTTCACGCCGAAGCGGCGGTCGTAGTAGGCGGCCTGGGCCTTGCGGAGGCCGTTGATGCCGCGCGAGGCGGAATAGCCGTGGGTGTCCGGGCGCTGCGCGGTCTCGGCGAGCTTCTGGATGATGTGCGGCGGCGTCGGCAGGTCCGGGTTGCCCATGCCGAGGTCCACGATGTCGGCGCCGGCGGCACGAGCGCTAGCCTTCAGCCGGTTGACCTGCTCGAAGACATAGGGCGGCAGGCGCCGCACGCTGTGGAACTCGCTCATGTTTCCCGTCCCGTTTCCTCTGGGTAGAAGGGCCGGGTGATTGCACCCCTGCCCCGTGAAGTCAAAGCGATCGGCCGGCTCAGTTTGTCGGCGCCGGACAGCCGGCCACGCCGGCGGCGATCTGGTCGGCGGTGCACTTCTTCGCCGGTGCCTTCTGCGGGGCGACGCCCTGGCGGTTCTTCAGCGCTTCCAGCTCCGAAATGACGCGGGCGCGCTCCTCCGGCGTGAGCAGCTTGCCGGTCGGCTCGGGCGGCGGCGCGTTGATGTTGGGGAAGCCGTCGTCGCGCACCGTCTTGACTACCGGCGCCGGCACCTTCTCCGGCTCGCCGGGCAAGGGCTGCGGCTCCGCGGCAAAGGCTGCTGGCGCGACGGAAGGCTCGGGCGCCGCGGGAGCCGCCTTGGCGACCTTGGCCGGCACTGCCGGCTTCTTCGTCCTGACGGGCGCCGCCGGCGCGTCCGACGCAGCGTTGATCGTCCCGACATTGACCGGATTGGCGTCGGCGGTAGCTGGCGCCGGGGCTGCCGCCGGACCGGGATCGATCGGCGAGCCGCTCGCGGAGGCGACCGGCTTGGCGAAATCGCCGCCGCCGGCGGTATGCGAGCAGGCGCCAAGGCCGAGGCCAAGGGCGGCCATAAGCGCGAACGGCGCCAGCCGGCGGGTCAGCGAAGCGGTCGTGGACATGGGGTGATCATCGTCGCGCTGCAAGGTGATCAAAACGTTAAGGACCGCTCTGTATTCCTGTATTCCAAGGACGTTAGGCCCATATTATGACGAAAACCGGGTCGGATCAGCCGGCCCTGGGGCGGAGCAGGATGGCCGAGGAAAAGAGCCCGTCGGACGGCACTTTCGGGACCAGCGATCCCGAGGCCCTGGCGCGCAACCTCGCGCGAGTCGTCGAGGAAGCCGGCAAGGCCGCTTCCGCCTATCTGAAGCCGCGGGAGGAAGGCAAGGCGACGCTCGATTTCAGCGAGCCCATCGCCGACATGGTCAAGACCGTGTCCAAGGTGGTCGAATACTGGATGGGCGAGCCGGAGCGCACGGTCGAGGCCGAGCGGCGGCTGTGGGCCGGCTATCTCGACCTCTGGGCGAGCTCGCTGAAGCGCATGATGGGCGAGCCGGCGAAGCCCGCGATCGAGCCCGACCCGCGCGACAAGCGCTTCGCCGACCGGGAATGGTCGGAGAACCAGTTCTTCGATTTCCTGAAGCAGGTCTACCTGATCACCAGCCGCTGGGCCTCCGAGATGGTCGACGAGGCCGGCGGGCTCGACGAGCACACGCGCCACAAGGCGGGCTTCTACGTCAAGCAGATCGCCAATGCGGTGGCGCCATCCAACTTCGTCCTGACCAACCCGGAAGTGCTCCGCGAGACCGTCGCCTCCAATGCCGAGAACCTCGTCCGCGGCATGCACATGCTCGCCGAGGATATCAAGGCCGGCCACGGCGACCTCAAGATCCGCCAGTCGAGCGGCGACACGTTCGAGCTCGGCAGAAACCTCGCGACGACGCCCGGCCAGGTGATCTTCGAGAACACGCTCTGCCAGGTGATCCAGTACGAGGCGACGACCAAGGACGTGCTCAAGCGTCCCCTCCTCATCGTGCCGCCGTGGATCAACAAGTTCTACATCCTCGACCTGACGGCGGAGAAGAGCTTCATCCGCTGGTGCGTCGAGCAGGGCCAGACCGTCTTCGTCATCTCCTGGGTCAATCCCGACAAGCGGCAGGCGAAGAAGAGCTTCGAGCACTACATGCGCGAAGGCGTCCTGAAGGCGCTCGAGGTGGCACTGAAGGTGACTGGCGCGGACGGCGCCAATGCCGTCGGCTACTGCGTCGGCGGGACGCTCCTCTCGGTCACGCTCGCCTGGATGGCGGCGAAGGGCGACGAGCGCATCAAGTCGGCGACTTTGTTCGCGACCCAGGTCGATTTCACCCATGCCGGCGACCTGAAGGTCTTCGTCGACGAGGAGCAGATCGCCGATATCGAATACCAGATGAAGATGACCGGCTACCTGGAGGGCGGCAAGATGTCGACCGCCTTCAACATGCTGCGGCCGAACGACCTGATCTGGCCCTATGTCATCACCAATTACTTCAAGGGCCAGAAGCCCTCGGCCTTCGACCTCCTCTACTGGAACGCCGACGCGACGCGCATGCCCGCGGCGAACCACTCCTTCTACCTGCGCAACTGCTACCTCGATAACCGCCTGTCGGGGGGCACGATGGAGGTCGCCGGCGAGACGCTCGATCTGGCCAAGTCGAAGGTGCCGATCTACAACCTCGCCACCCGCGAGGACCACATCGCCCCGCCGCGTTCGGTCTTCTACGGCTCATCCTTCTTCGGCGGGCCCGTGACCTTCGTGCTCACCGGCTCCGGCCACATAGCCGGGGTCATCAACCCGCCGGCGCGCAACAAGTATCAGTACTGGACAGGCCCGAAGCCGGAAGGCGACGGCTATGACGAATGGCTGAAGGTCGCCGTCGAACACCCCGGCTCGTGGTGGCCGCACTGGCAGAAGTGGATCGAGACGCTGGACGGCACGCGCGTCAAGGCGCGCAAGATCGGCGCGGGGAAGCTCAAGGCGATCGAGCCGGCGCCGGGCAGCTACGTGCGGGTGCGGTCGTAGCGGCCGCGCTTCGCGCCCTCAGGCCGGAACATAGGTCAGCCTGACCACATCGGCGTCGATCCGGTCGCTCGCGACGAGGCGGAGCCGAGGCCGGGCGGCGGCGAAGAACGGCTTGCCGGCGCCGAGCACCACCGGGTGGACGTAGAGACGGTATTCGTCGATGAGGGCGAGGTCGGCAAGGCTTCGGGCAAGGTCCGGCCCGCCGACCTGAACCTCCCCCGAGATTTCCGCCTTCAGAGCGCGTATCGCCGTCTCCAGGTCGCCGTCGACGAGTGTGGCATTGGGTCCGACCGTCTTCAGGGAGCGCGACACCACCCACTTGCGATGGTGTCGCCACGCCGCCGCGAACGCGCGCTCCGCGTCGTCCCATTCGGGACGGTCCTCGTCCCAGTAGGCCATGATCTCGTAGAGGCGGCGGCCGTAGAGACTTCCCGCCTGCCCGCGGACCTGCTCGATGAAGTGACGGAAAAGAGCCGGGCCCGGCGCGAAGGCCGTATGGTCGACATAGCCGTCGAGCGACTGGTTCATGCCGAAGACCAGCTTTGCCATGGCGGAAGGCTCCCCGGAGGCCCGTCCTACCCGCCGAGCTTCGCGAGCAGTTCGCGGGTCGGATAGGAATCCGCCGGCATGCCGAGCTTCAACTGCACGTCCTTGACCGCGGCGCGGGATTTCAGCCCCATGATGCCGTCGATCTTGCCGACGTCGTAGCCCTTCCTGGCGAGGATCGTCTGCAGCTTCTTGCCCTCGGCGAGGGTCAGGGCCGGATCGGGATTGTTCGCGGTCACCCGTGGAGCGCCCGCCATGCGGGTGGCGTAGTAGGCGGCCGTGGTCGAATAGGTCAGCGACGAGTTCCACTGCAGGAAGACCTGGAAGTTCTGGTAGGCGAGGAAGGCGGGGCCCTTCCTGCCCTGCGGCAGCAGCAGGCTCGCCTTGACGCCGTCCGCCGGCAGCGGCTTCGAGCCGGCCGCCTTGACGCCGTACCTCACCCATTCCGAGCGCGGCAGCTGGATGGCGAGGTCCGCCTTCTCCCACGGCATCTGCTGCGGCACGCGCACTTCCTGCAGCCAGGGCTGGCCGGCCTGCCAGCCGAAGGCCTTCAGCATGTTGGCGGCCGATGCCAACGCATCCGGCGTGCTGCGGATCAGGTTGATCTTGCCGTCGCCGTCCTCGTCGACGCCGTAGTCGTAGTAGTGCGAGGCGAGGAACTGGAACTGGCCCATCTCGCCGGCCCAGGGACCGCGCATCTGCGCGGGCGTGAGGTCGCCGCGGGCGATGATCTTCAGCGCGTCGATCAACTGCGGGCGGAAGAGGTCCGGCCGCCGGCAATCATAGGCAAGCGTCGCGAGCGAGGTCAGCGTCGGGCCGTCGCCCATGTTGGCGCCGAAATCGGTCTCCAGCCCCCAGAAGGCGGTGATGACCTGTGCCGGAACCCCGAACTGCTTCTCGATCTTGCCGAAGATCGCCTTGTTGGCGGCGATCTTCGCCGGCCCCTGCTTGACGCGGTAGCTCTCGACCATGCGGCCGGAGAAATCGAGGAAGGTCTGGGCGAAGACCTGCTGGGCGCGGTCCTTGTTGACGATGCCCTGGTCGAACTGGGCGACCGAGAGCCCGGCATTGACGGCGGAAGCCGGGATGCCGTCGGCGAGCGCTTCCTTCTTCACGCCCTGCAGCCAGGCGTCGAAATTCGGCTCCTTCTGGCAGGAGGCGGCAAGCGCCGGCCCCACGGCGAGAAGCGCCAGGCTGGCCACGGCCAGGGTCTTCGCGATGGTCGTCATGCGTTCCTCTCGTTTCCGTGCCCGCCTGATTCGGGACTATACGGGGGATTGGTGACGCCTCAACCCTGGGGCCGGAGGTGGTTCATGTACCTGATCTCGGTGGTCGTCCTCCTGATCCTCGCTCCGGTCGTCTCGATCGTCGCCGAATTCGTGACCGGCGCCGTGCCGCCCGACCTCATCGGCGTGATCGGCAAGTGGATGACTTTCTGGGCGGTCGGCGTGCGTCTCTTCATGGCCGGTGTTCGGCAGACGGCGCAGCCGTCCTTCACCGCCAAGGACATCTTCCAGATCGACGATCCCCGCGCCGGCGGGCTGGTGCGCGAGATCGGCTTCGGCAACCTGGCGATGGGCCTCCTCGGCCTCGCCTCGTTCCTGAAACCGGAATGGCTGGTGCCGGCGGCCATCGTCGGCGGCCTTTACTACGGGCTTGCGGGCCTCGGGCATGTCGTCAAGGGAGAGCGCAACGCGAAGGAAAACATCGCGATGCTCACCGATTTCCTCGCCTTCATCGTACTCGCCGTTTTCGTGGTGATGCGCGGCCTGTACTGAGGACCGATGCGCCCCGCCCTCCTCAACCCGCTCTTCCGGCCGGTCACCAGCCTTGCCGGCATCGGGCCGAAGACGGGCGCCGCGCTCTCCCGCCTCCTCGATGCGCCCGAAGGCGAGGAGGCGCGCGTCGTCGATCTCCTCTTCCATCTGCCCGTGGCGCTGGTCGACCGGCGCAACCAGCCGGGCGTCGCGCTCGCGCCGGAAGGCGCCATCGTGACGCTGAAGGTGCGCATCGACCGCCACCAGAAGCCGCCGCGCGGGAACCGGCGGGTGCCCTATCGCGTGTTCGCGCATGACGATACCGGCGAGGTGGCGCTGACCTTCTTCCATGCGCCGGAGGGCTGGGTGGAGAAGCTCCTGCCGGTCGGCGAGACGCGCTACGTCAGCGGCCGGATGGAATGGTTCAACGGGCGCCCGTCCATGGTTCATCCCGACCATGTCGTGCCGGAGGCGGATTTCGCCAGCCTGCCGCTGATCGAGCCGGTCTATCCGATGACCGCGGGGATCACGAAGAAGCTGATGCTCCGCGCCGTGGATGATGCGCTTGGGAGCGTGCCGGCGCTCCCCGACTGGCTCGACGGCCCGCTCCGGCGCAAGCACCAGTGGCCCGATTTCGCCGATGCGCTCCGCATCGCGCACCATCCTTCCACGGCCCTCGACTTCTCGCCGGAGAGCAAACCGCTCACCCGCCTCGCCTATGACGAACTGCTTGCCAGCCAGCTCGCTCTTGCTCTGATGCGCGCGCACCAGCGGAAGAGCGTCGGCAGAGGGCGGAAAGGCGACGGGTCGGTGAGCGCGAAGGTCATCGCCGCCCTGCCCTTCCAGCTGACCGGCAGCCAGCGCCTCGCGGTCGCCGAGATCAATGCCGACCTCGCCAAGCCCGAGCGCATGCTGCGCCTCCTGCAGGGCGATGTCGGCTCGGGCAAGACCGTCGTCGCGCTGCTCGCGTCGGCGACCGTCATCGAGGCGGGCGCCCAGGCCGCGATCATGGCGCCGACCGAGCTGCTCGCCCGCCAGCATGCGCGCACCGTCACCCGCCTCGCCGAAGCGGCCGGCATCCGCGCCGCGGTGCTCACCGGCCGCGAGCGCGGCAAGGAGCGCGACGCCATCATCGCCGGGCTCGCCGACGGCAGCATCGACCTTCTCATCGGTACCCACGCGCTCTTCCAGGCGGGCGTCGATTTCGCCGATCTCGCCCTCGTCGTGGTTGACGAGCAGCATCGCTTCGGCGTCCACCAGCGCCTCGCGCTCTCCGCCAAGGGGGGCGCCACCGACGTACTGGTGATGACCGCAACGCCGATCCCGCGCACGCTCGAGCTCACCTATTACGGCGACATGGACGTCTCGCGGCTGACCGAGAAGCCGGCCGGGCGCCGGCCGATCACGACGAGCGTCGTCTCCTCCACCCGCATGGAGGAAGTGGTCGAACGCATCCGCGCCCGCACGACCGAGGGCGCCAAGGCCTACTGGATATGCCCGCTGGTCGAGGAGTCGGACGTCCTCGACGTCACCGCCGCCGAGGAGCGCTTCAAGGCGCTGAAGAAGATCCTCGGCCCGATCGTCGGCCTCGTCCACGGCAAGATGGCGCCGACCGAGCGCGACGCCGCCATGACCGATTTCGCCGCCGGGCGCGTGCAGGTTCTGGTGGCGACGACCGTGGTCGAGGTCGGCGTCGACGTTCCGGACGCGACCATCATCGTGATCGAGCATGCCGAGCGCTTCGGCCTCGCCCAGTTGCACCAGTTGCGCGGCCGCGTCGGGCGGAGCGACCTGCCTTCCACCTGCCTCCTCCTCTACAAGGGGCCGCTCGGCCAGGTCGCCGAGGAGCGCCTGAAGATCATGCGCGAGACCGAGGACGGCTTCGTCATCGCGGAGAAGGACCTCGAGCTTCGGGGCGGCGGCGAGACGTTGGGGACGCGCCAGTCGGGCATGCCCGGCTTCCGCCTCGCCCATCCCGAGCACCAGAGCGCGCTGATGGAGACGGCCCGCGACGATGCCCGGCTGATCGTGGAAACCGACCCGGACCTGAAATCGCCCCGCGGCGCAGCGCTTAGGGTGCTGCTCTACCTGTTCGGGCGCGACGCCGCGATCCGGCTGATCCGGGCGGGGTGACGGCGCCCTTCATGCGCCCCCTCCACCATCCTTCGGATGGTCCCCCTCCCCCGCTTCGCAGGGGAGGAACCGTGGCGGCGCCGCTTGCGCGACGTGGTTGCTCCCCTGCGAAGCGGGGGAGCTGTCGCCGAAAGGCGACTGAGGGGGCGCATATCCTCGACACCGCCCTTGCCTTGCGCTTCTATCGCGGCGAAGGAGACTCCCATGGCTACCCGCTACCCCGCCATCGACGAGAAGCATCGGCGCTTCATCGAGCGGCAGCACGTGTTCTTCACCGCGTCCGCGGCGGAAGGCACCCGCGTCAACCTCTCGCCGCGCGGGACGGATTCGTTCCGCATCCTGACCCCCAATCGCGTCGTCTATCTCGACCGCACCGGGAGCGGCAACGAGACCGCCGCGCACATGAAGGCGGACGGCAGGCTCACCATCATGTTCTGCGCCTTCGAGGGGCCGCCGAACATCCTCCGCCTCTACGGCCGCGGCCGGGTAGTCCATCGCGGCACCGGCGAATATGCGGCGCTGCTCAGCGAGCGGTTCGCGGGCAACGAGCCGCTCGGCACCCGCCAGTTCATGGTCCAGGACATCGACCTGGTGCAGACGAGCTGCGGCTACGGCGTGCCCTTCCTCGAATACAAGGGCGAGCGGCCGTCCATGGACAATTGGGCGGAGAACAAGGGCGCCGACGGGCTGCTCGCCTATCAGCGCGAGAAGAACGTGACCAGCATGGACGGGCTGCCGACCGGGCTCTTCGAGGAGGCGCCTATACCCGCCGGCTGAACTGTTCGGCCTGGCGGACGCGGCGCTTCACTTCCTCGATGGTCACCGGCTCGCCGGGGCGCACGACCACGGGCTCGTAGTCGGGCTGGACGAGACCGGCGGAGATGACCATCTTGGCGGCATCCTCCGGCGTCATGTCGAGGATGATCACGTCGGACTTCTTGGCGAAGACGATGTAGCCGGTGACCGAGGTGGGCGTCGCCGGGACGAAGCAGGAGAGGAACTCCTCGTCGCTGCCCTTGGCGAGCTTCTGCTTCAGCTCGCCCTTCGCCTCGGTGACCACGAAGGCGAGCGACCAGACGCCCTGGCGCGGATATTCGATCAGGCCGACGGTCTTGAAGGTCTTCGTCCGGTTGGCGACCACTGTCTCCACGATCTGCTTCAGGCCGCGATAGAGGTTGCGGATCAGCGGCGTGCGGGCCAGCAGCGACTCGCCCCAGGCGACGAAGGTGCGCCCGGCGAGGTTCGCCGTCAGGAAGCCGAGGAGGGTGATGACGAAGAGCGCGATGAGGACGCCGAAACCGGGGATCGAGACCGGCAGCCACTTGTCCGGCTTGTAGGCGGCCGGGATCAGCGGCGTGACCCAGGAGTCGATCCACATGATCAGCGCCCAGGTCAGGTACACTGTCAGGAACAGCGGAACGACGACTACCAGGCCGGTAAGGAAATAGTTGCGCAGCCGATGCCATCCGCTGCGCGGGACGGCATCGAAATCCTGCGGACCGAGAGGGTCGCTCGTATCGCTCACACCCGTCTCCCCACGCCCGCCCCACTCCCCGCGGACGTGGGCATTATCGGCCGAAGTCAGGTGATTTGAGAAGGGCCGATTATGCGCCCGAACGTCACTCGACGGTGACGGATTTGGCGAGATTGCGGGGCTGGTCGACGTCGGTGCCCATAAATACGGCAGTGTGGTAGGCGAGCAGTTGCACCGGAATGGCATAGACCATGGGCGTGATGGTCGCCGGCATCTCGGGGAGGATCAGCGTCTCGACGGCGTCGATCGCCGCCGCCTCCCTGCCCTTCGGGTCGGTCACGAGGATGATGCGGCCGCCGCGCGCGGCGACCTCCTGCATGTTCGAGACGGTCTTCTCGAAGATCCGGTCATAGGGCGCGATGACGACCACCGGCATGTTGCGGTCGATCAGCGCGATAGGCCCGTGCTTCAGCTCGCCCGCGGCATAGCCTTCGGCATGGATATAGGAGATTTCCTTCAGCTTCAGCGCGCCTTCGAGCGCGATCGGATAGCTGGTGCCGCGGCCGAGATAGAGGACATGCTCGACGCGGCTCAAGTCCTTCGCCAGCCGCTCGATCTGCGGCTCGAGGCGAAGCGCCTGGCTCATGAAGCGCGGCACTTCGGAGAGCGCCCGCACCAGCTTCCCCTCGTCCTCGGCGGAGAGCACGCCACGCGCCCTGCCGGCCGCCACCGACAGCGCGGCGAGCACCGAGAGCTGCGAGGTGAAGGCCTTGGTCGAGGCGACGCCGATCTCCGGACCGGCGAGTGTTGGCAGCACGTAGTCCGCCTCGCGGGCGATGGTCGAGGTCGTCACGTTGACCACGGCCGCGACCTTCTGGCCCTCGGCCTTCGCGTAGCGGAGAGAGGCGAGCGTATCGGCGGTCTCGCCGGATTGCGAGACGACGATGGAGAGGCCTTTCGCGGTCAGCGGCTGCTCGCGGTAGCGGAACTCCGACGCGATATCGATGTCGACGGGCAGGCGCGCGAAGCGCTCGAACCAGTATTTCGCGACGAGGCCGGCGTAGAAGGCGGTGCCGCAGGCCGTGATCGAGAGGCGGTCGAGGGCGGTGAAGTCGATGGCCGCGCCTTCCGGCAGGGTCGCCTTGCCGCTCGCGAAATCGAGGTAGTGGGCGAGCGTGTGGCCGACGACCTCGGGCTCCTCGGCGATCTCCTTCGACATGAAGTGGCGGTGGTTGCCCTTGTCGACCAGGAGGCTGGAGGCGAGCGTGCGCACCATCGGCCGCTCGACCCTGTCGCCGTGCTCGTCATAGATGGTCGCGCCGTTCCGGGTCATCACCGCCCAGTCGCCGTCATCGAGATAGGTGACGCGATCGGTGAACGGGGCGAGCGCGATGGCGTCCGAGCCGAAATACATCTGGCCGTCGCCATGGCCGATGGCGAGCGGGCTGCCGCGCCGCGCGCCGATCATCAGGTCGTCCTCGCCCTCGAAGAGGATGGCGAGGGCGAAGGCGCCCTCCAGCCGATCGAGCGTCTTCTCGACCGCGTCCTTCGGCGTGAGGCCCTCATCCAGGTACTTGGTGACGAGGTGCGCGATGACCTCGGTATCGGTCTCGCTGGCGAAGACGGCGCCGGCGGCGCGCAGCTCGTCCTTCAGCTCGCGGAAGTTCTCGATGATGCCATTGTGGACCAGCGCCAGCTTCCCCGTTGCGTGCGGGTGGGCATTGCTCTCGGTCGGCGCGCCATGGGTCGCCCAGCGCGTATGGCCGATGCCGGACGTGCCGGCGAGGGGCTGCTTCGCGACCTTGTCTTCCAGGTTACGCAGCTTGCCAGAAGCGCGGCGGCGGGCGAGATGTCCGCCTTCCAGCGTCGCCACGCCGGCGGAGTCGTAGCCGCGATATTCGAGGCGCTTCAGGGCATCGAGGATCTGCGGTGCCACCGGCGCGGTGCCCAGGATGCCAACGATGCCGCACATGCCGCCCTGCTCCTCGAATCCCTTCGCGCCGCCGGAATGTAGGTGGCCTGCTGCGGCGCGGAAAAATCACTTCATATTTCGCGAGAAAATGCCGCCGGTCACCTTATGGCGGCGTTAATGGTGAATGGGGCACCCGCCCCCTCAATCGTGCCCGCCCTTGTCGGCGTGCTTCGCCCGGAAGGTCGCCGCCCAGCCGGGCTTGACCACCTGCCGGCCGCGGCCGATGGCGAGCGCGTCCGCCGGCACGTCCTCGGTGATGACGCTGCCCGAACCGACATACGAACCGTCGCCGAGGGTGACCGGCGCGACCAGCGCGGAATCCGAGCCGACGAAGACGTCGGCGCCGATCTCGGTGTGGTACTTGCCGTAGCCGTCATAGTTGCAGGTGATGGTGCCGGCGCCGATGTTGGAGCGCGCGCCGACATGGGCATCGCCGATATAGGTCAGGTGATTGACCTTGGCGCCCTCGTCGATCACCCCGTTCTTCACCTCGACGAAATTGCCGATGCGGGCCTTGGCGCCGATCTCGGCGCCCGGCCGCAGCCGCGCATAGGGGCCGATCACCGCGCCGGTCGCGACCCGCGCGCCCTCCAGATGCGAGAAGGCGCGGATGGTGACGCCGTCGGCGATCGTCACGCCCGGACCAAAGACCACGTTCGGCTCGACCACGACATCCCGGCCGAGCTGCGTATCGTGGCTGAAGAACACCGTCTCTGGCGCCGTCAGCGTGGCGCCTCCCGTCATGGCCGCGTCGCGGGCACGGGACTGGAACACGGCCTCGATCGCCGCGAGCTCCTTGCGCGTATTGACGCCGAGCACCTCCTCGGCCTCGGTCTCCAGCGCAACGACCTTGCGCTTCCCCCGGTTGGCGATCTCGACGAGGTCGGTCAGGTAGTATTCGCCCTTGGCATTCCGGTTGCCGATTTTCTTCAGGAGCGGCGCGGCCGATCCGCGGAAGGCGGCGACGCCGGCATTGCAGAAGCCGATCCGGCGCTCCTCGTCGCTGCCATCCTTCTCCTCACGGATGGCGACGAGCTGGCGCCCGTCCATGATCAGGCGGCCATAGCCGGTCGGCACGTCCGGACGGAAGCCGAGGAAGGCGACGTCGGCACCGCGAACGAGCGCACCGCGGAGCTTCTTCAGCGTCGCCGGCGTGATCAGCGGCGTGTCGCCGTAGAGAACGAGGATGTCGTCATGGCCGCCGGCGAGCTCCTTCCGCGCCGCGAGGACCGCATGGGCCGTGCCCTTCCGCTCGGCCTGCTCGTGGACAACCGCATCGGGCGCCTGTTTCGCGATGAACTCGCGGACGGCCCTGGCCTCCGGCCCGACCACCACCGCGATGCGGGTCGCCCCTGCCCCGCGCGCGGCGGCGAGCACATGGCCGAGCATGGGCAGGCCCGCGACCTGATGCATGACCTTCGGGAGGGCGGAGCGCATGCGCGTCCCCTCCCCGGCGGCAAGGATGATGGCAAGGCAGGAGCGTTTGGCCATGTGGGTCCCTCGGCTGGCCGCCGGATCATGCCGGAGAATGTGGCCGATTCGGGCGGTCCGGAGACCGGCTTAGCCGATCTGCTGCAGGGCCGGAAACTGGTTGAGGAGCCAGAAGGACAGCGTCTGCATGCCGCCGGTGATGAACAGCACCCCCGTGACGACGAGCAGCCCGCCCATCGCCTTCTCGACCGCGCCGATATAGCCGCGGAAGCGCCGCATCAGGCCGATGAACGGGCCGGCGAAGAGCGCCGCGATCAGGAAGGGCACGCCGAGGCCGAGGGAATACACGGCGAGCAGGATGGCGCCGCGGAGCACCGTGCCCTCCGATCCGGCGACCGCGAGGATGGCGCCGAGCACCGGGCCGATGCAGGGCGTCCAGCCGATGGCGAAGGCGAGCCCCATGAAATAGGAGCCGACGATGCCCGCCGGGTGATTGTGCACCTGCATCCGCTTCTCGCGGTAGAGGAGCCCGATGCGGAAGACGCCGAGGAAATGCAGCCCCATGATGATGATGAGGATGCCGGCGACGACGCCGAGCGGCTCGCGATACTGCATGACCAGCCGGCCGATCGCCGAGGCGGTGGCGCCGAGGGTCACGAAGACGGTGGTGAAGCCGAGCACGAAGGCGAGCGCGGCGAAGAACACGGTGCGGCGCGCGACGGCGACGTTGGACCGGTCGGTCAGCTGGTCGAGGCTGACGCCCGCCATGTAGCAGAGATAGGGCGGCACCAGCGGCAGCACGCAGGGCGAGGCGAAGGAGAGGATGCCCGCGACCAGGGCGCCGCCGTGGGAAACGTCGATGGCCATGGGGGTAAGGACTTCACGCCTCGCGAGGTGCCGGCAGCCCGGCGTCGGCCCTGCTTATAGGGTGGCGGCTTCCCACGCCAGACTCACCTTTTTGCGAGCGGGCGTGACGCTTCGACACGCGCCCGGCGCTTTCCGGGCATGCGACGCGTCTTATCGGGTTCGCGGCGGGCGACAGCGGCCTCGCTTTCGTCGGGCGGATCGAATTGTTTCACCTCCCTGATGGCCAGGTCGAGCAGGTCCATGGCGCTCGTGCCTTTCGGCGCCATGTCCAACAGGCGGACCAGCCGCTTCTCGATGGCAAGGATCGCGAAGCCATGCACCAGAGCCCAGGTCGCCGTCATTGCCCCGATCTGGCGGAGGGCATCGGCATCGCCAAGCCCCGCCGGCGGCCCGTTCACCTCCCTGAGGACGGTGAAAGTCTGCGAGCGGGCCTCGAACAGAGACGGGCGGCGGGCGTCCAGCCGATCCTCGCGGAACATGAGCGAGTAGAGCTGCGGATTCTCGATCGCGAAGGCGACATAGGCGCGGGAGGTGTCGGCGCGCGCCGTGACGGAGTTGCCGGCGGCGCGCAGCATCTTCGCCAGGCGCAGGAAGCCGACAGCGGCGAGATCGCTGAGGAGGCCCGACAGATCCTGGAAATGATGCGCCGGCGATCCATGCGAGACGCCGGCCTCGCGGGCGATCGCGCGCAGCGACAGCGCTGCGAGGCCATCGCGCACCAGCACCTTCTCCGCCGCCGCCAGCAGCGCCACGCGCAGATTGCCGTGATGGTAGGTCTTCCGCTGCTTCATCGATTCAATTTGAACAGTGTCCAGATTGTTGTTGACAGGGTCAGCGGACATCGGTATCCGACCGCTGTCTGGATTTCGAACACTGTCTAGATCAAGGGCGCGGGCGCGTCAATGGCGGCCCGGGAGAAGATCGGCGTGCCTGTCGCGCGTGAAGCTGCCTCTCCGAGCCCAACACAACCGATAGAAAGGTGATCCGATGCTCCGAACTGCCCTCCTCGCCGCTGGCCTCGTCTTCTCCGTCGCGGGCGCGGCCAGTGCCATGCCGATCGCACCTGCCGTCCCGGCTCCCGCCGCGGCTCCCATCATCCAAGTCGATTCCATCTGCGGCCCGGGCTATCACCTCGGCTCCGGCCAGATGCGCTGCTGGCCGAATGGCGGCGGCGGCCCCGGCTATTGCCGTCCGGGCCTGCATCCGGGTCCGTACGGCAAGGGCTGCATCCCTGCCGAAGGCCCGGCATACCTGCCGCCGATGCCGAGCTACAAGGCGCCGTATCCCCCCGGCATTCCGACCTGGGCCGGCCAGTGCCCCTACGGCATGCATCCGGGCTCCGGCGACAAGCGCTGCTGGCCGAACCGCTAGCGCGTCGGTCTCGTGTCACGGCCGGCGCGGGTCCATTGGGCGTGCGCCGTGCCTGTCCGTCTGCCACCGGCAGGATGACCGGGCTTGCGCATCCGCCTTCCGCGGCCCGCGGCTATTGACCCTCCCCGGACCCGCCGATAGGTTCGCCGCCGTCCGCTGGGAGCCAGGGACGAGCGCGTAGCTCAGGGGTAGAGCGTCCGACTTTTAATCGGCAGGTCCCGGGTTCGATCCCCGGCGCGCTCACCAGTCGGCCGCCTAGAACGCCTTGAAGGTCACGATCGTGCGGGTATCGCGGATGCCTTCCACGGTTTGCACCGATTCGGTGATGAAGTGGCCGATGTCGGCGCCCTCGGGCACGTAAAGCTTCACCAGGAGGTCGAAGTCGCCGGCGGTCGAATAGACCTCCGAGGCAATCTCGGCGTCGACCAGGGCATTCGCCACCTCGTAGGCGCGGCCGAGCTCGCACTTGATCTGGACGAATACCGCCTTCATGGCCCGCACCTCCGAGGATTCCGTCTGGCGAGAGGACATGAGATCGGGGGCCGGTGCAAGGCCCCATGGCCGGCCGCCGGCGCGGGGCACGCCGTCGTGAAACCCGGCGGCCGCCGGCTGCGTATATGCTTGGTGACGAATCTCGTTTGACGCATGAGACGGAGATGGCCGCCATGAAGTCGATTGCCGGATTCCTCCTCGCCCTCCTGCTGATCGCCCTTGGCGGCCCCGCTGCCCGCGCCGACGACCTGTCGGACGGCGACCGCGACGCCATCCGCTCCATCGTGATGGGGCAGATGACCGCCTTCCAGCACGACGACGGCAACGCCGCCTATGGCTACGCCTCGCCGGCGATCCGCGAGCTCTTCCCGAGCCCGGACATCTTCATGAACATGGTGCGCAAGGGCTATCCGCCGGTCTACCGGCCGCAATCGGTGACCTTCGGCGAGATCGGCGACAGCCCACGCGGGCCGCAGCAGAAGGTCTTCCTCACCGGTCCGGACGGCAAGAGCTACGTCGCGGTCTATACGCTGCAGCGCCAGCCGGACGGCACCTGGAAGATCAACGGCTGCACGCTGGTCGAGGATACCGGCGCCTCGATCTAGTCAAGGAACGGGCTGGTCAGAGCGCCGGGATGTCGCCGCGCGCCCAGCCTTCCCTGACCTCGGCCCGGTATTCCTCGAAACGGCCCGCGGCGATGGCGGCGCGGATGCCGGCCATGAGCGACTGGTAGTAGGCGAGGTTGTTCCAGGTGAGCAGCATGCCCGACAGGTTCTCGCCCGCCTTCACCAGGTGGTGGAGATAGGCGCGGGAATAGTCGCGCGCCGGCGGCCAATCGGCCGACTCGTCGAGCGGGCGCGGGTCGTCGGCGTGGCGCGCGTTCTTCAGGTTCAGCTTGCCGAAGCGGGTATAGGCGACGCCATGCCGGCCGGCGCGCGTCGGCATCACGCAATCGAACATGTCGATGCCGCGGGCGACGGATTCGATGATGTCGTCGGGCGTGCCGACGCCCATCAGGTAGCGCGGACGGTCGGCCGGCATGTGCGGCACGGTGGTGGCGATTATGTCGAGCATCACCGCCTGCGGCTCGCCGACCGCCAGCCCGCCGATGGCATAGCCGTCGAAGCCGATGGCCGCCAGCGCCTCAGCCGATTCGATGCGCAGCGCCGGCACGTCGCCGCCCTGGACGATGCCGAAGAGCGCCCTGCCCCTGGTGTCGCCGAAGGCGGCCTTCGAGCGCTCCGCCCAGCGAAGCGACAGGCGCATGGCGCGCTCGAGCTCGGCCGGCGGCGAGGGCAGCGGGGGACATTCGTCCAACTGCATGCGGATATCGGAATCGAGCAGTCCCTGGATCTCCAGCGAGCGCTCCGGCGTCAGGCGATGCGCGCTGCCGTCGAGGTGCGAGCGGAAGGTGACGCCCTCCTCGTCGAGCTTCCTCAGCGCCGAGAGCGACATGACCTGGAAGCCGCCTGAATCCGTGAGGATCGGGTATGGCCAGTTGGCCATCCTGTGAAGCCCGCCGAGGCGCGCGACCCGCTCGGCGCCCGGCCTCAGCATCAGGTGGTAGGTATTGCCGAGGATCACGTCCGCGCCGAGCGCACGGACCTGGTCCATGTACATCGCCTTCACCGTGCCGGCGGTGCCGACCGGCATGAACGCGGGCGTGCGTATCGTCCCGCGCGGCAGGTCGAGCGCGCCGGTGCGCGCGGCGCCGTCGGTCGCCGCGACCGCGAAGCTGACGCCCTCGGTCATGTCGCCTCCGGCCAGAGGAGCGACGCGTCGCCATAGGAATAGAAGCGATAGCCGCCCGCAATGGCGTGGGCATAGGCGGCGAGCATGCGCTCGCGCCCGGCGAAGGCCGAGACCAGCATGAAGAGCGTCGAGCGCGGCAGGTGGAAATTGGTCATCAGGAGATCGACGGCGCGGAAGCGGTAGCCGGGCGTGATGAAGATGGAGGTTTCGCCGGCAAAGGATCGGATCGTGCCATCCTCGCCGGCGGCGCTCTCGAGGAGCCGGAGCGATGTCGTGCCGACGGCCACGATGCGTCCGCCCCGCCTCCGCGTCTCGTTCAGTGCATCGGCGGTCGCCGCGCTGACCGTCCCCCATTCGGGATGCATGTGGTGGTCGGCGGTATCGTCGGCCTTGACCGGCAGGAACGTGCCGGCGCCGACATGGAGCGTGACGGTGTGGCGGGCGATGCCGGCGGCGTCGAGCCGCTCCAGCAGCTCGGGGGTGAAATGGAGGCCCGCGGTCGGCGCGGCGACGGCCCCCTCCTCGCGCGCATAGACGGTCTGGTAGTCGCGCCGGTCCTCGGCGTCCTCGGCGCGGCGGCCGGCAATGTAGGGCGGCAGCGGGATGTGCCCGACCGCGGCGATCGCCTCGTCGAGAAGCGGGGTCGACAGGTCGAAGCGCAGCGTCACCTCCGCCTCGTTCCGCGCCTCGACCGTGGCGTCAAGCCCTGACGCCAGGCAGGCATTGTCGGTGAGCTGGCCGAAGCGGATGCGGTCGCCGGGCGCCAGGCGCTTCGCCGGCCGCGCCAGCGCCCGCCAGCGGGACGAGCCCTCGCGCTTGTGAAGCGTCACGCTGACATGGGCCGCATTGCCGTCGCGGAAACGCTCGCCGTGAAGCTCGGCCGGGATGACGCGCGTGTCGTTGACGACCAGCGCGTCGCCCGGCCTGAGCAGGTCCGGCAGGTCGCGGACGATCCGATCCTCGAGGGCATCCGGCCTGACCGCGAGGAGTCGCGCCGCGTCGCGCGGTCGGGCCGGGCGAAGCGCAATGCGGTCCTCGGGAAGGTCGAAGTCGAAAAGGTCAACGCGCATGGGGTGGTGTAACGACCGGCGTCGATCCGGTCCACCCTAACGCATCGCGCCGGAGGCGCCGCCTACCCCTTCACGTCGGCCGCGACCTTCATCGAAACGATCTTGTCGGGATCCTTGACCGGCTCGCCGCGCTTGATCTTGTCGATGTTCTCCATGCCTTCCACCACCTTCCCCCAGACCGTGTACTGGCCGTTGAGGAAGGGAGCGTCGTCGAAGCAGAGGAAGAACTGGCTGTCGCCCGAGTCCGGGTTCTGGGCGCGGGCCATGGAGGCGGTGCCACGGACATGGGGCTCGCGGCTGAACTCGGCCTTCAGCTTCTGGCCCGATCCGCCCATGCCGGTGCCGGTCGGGTCGCCGGTCTGGGCCATGAAGCCGTCGATGACGCGGTGGAACACGATGCCGTCGTAGAAGCCCTTCCGCGCCAGCTCCTTGATGCGGGCGACGTGCTTCGGCGCAAGGTCCGGACGGAGCGCGATGACGGCGCGGCCCTTGGTGGTTTCGAGAATGAGCGTGTTTTCCGGATCCTTGATCTCGGCCATGGCAGTCCCCTCTTTCTTCCTGATGCTTACTTCTTGGCGTCGGCGGCGACCTGCATCTTCACGATGCGGTCGGGATTCTCCACGCTGCCATTGTCGGCCTCGCTGCCCTTCTTGATCTTGTCGACGAATTCCATGCCGCTCACGACCTCGCCCCAGATGGTGTACTGGCCGTCGAGGAAGCCGGCATCGTCGAAGCAGATGAAGAACTGCGAATTGGCCGAGTTGGGATCCTGGCTGCGCGCAGCGCCGACGGTGCCGCGGCCGAAATGGGCCTTGGAGAACTCGGCCTTCAGGTCGGGCAGATCAGAGCCGCCCGTGCCGGTGCCGGTCGGGTCGCCGCCCTGGGCCATGAAGCCCGGGATGACGCGGTGGAACGGCGTGTTGTCGTAGAAGCCCTGGCGGGCCAGCTTCTTCACCTGCGCGACGTGGTTGGGCGCGAGGTCCGGCCTCAGCTTGATGACCACGCGGCCATAGGTGAGGTCCATATAGAGCGTGTTCTCGGGGTCGAGCTGTTCGGCCGCGGCCGCCGGGTGCATGAAGGCCGGGGCGAGCAGGAGGAAAGCGCCGAACAGGAAATGCGGGGCGAGCTGGAAGAGCTTCATTCGTCACCAAAATTGCACTGGAGTGGGTGGACGGAGCGTCCGGGAAGATGAAGGACGCCGACGCGGGCGAAGGTGCCGCCCTCGTTGGCGCTGAGGATGCGGACATGGGCGATGATCGCCGACTGCCGGTCGTCCGCCACGTCGATGGAGATCACTTCGCCATCGTCGAAGGACTGCAGGAGCGAGGCCGGCGTCCATTTGTCGTCGCCGGCATTGTCGACGTCGGGAATGGTGGACCACTTTTCCTTGCCATCGACGATGCGGACCCAGTTCGGCTTGTCGACCGGCAGGCCGTCGGAAAGGTTCAATTCGACCAGCGCCTCGGACTGGTCGATCGCCTCGCAATCGACGGTAGAGGTCGCGGCGGCCGGAACCGCGGTAGCGGCAAGGAGGACGAGCCCACCGGCCAACTGGGCGATATGGTGCAAGAGGCCTCCTAGCCGCGGCGGGCGAACTTCGCCTTCAGGCGCCGGGCGACGCCGGCCGGCACGAAGGGCGCGACGTCGCCGCCCAGGGCTGCGATCTGGCGGACAAGCGTGGCGGTGATATGGCGGGAAGCCGGCGCCGCCGGCAGGAAGACGGTGCGGATGCCGGGCGCAAGCGTCCCGTTCATGCCGGCCATCTGCATCTCGTAGTCGAAATCGGCCGAATCGCGGAGGCCGCGGACGAGGATCGTGGCGCCGGCCGTCTTCGCCGCCTCGACCGCCAGCCCCTCGAAGGCGATCGCCTTGACGCGCCTTGCAGCCCCTGCGGCCTTCGCCATCTCGCCGATCATCGCCTGCCGCTCCTCGACCGTGAAGATCGGCGCCTTGGACGGATTGACGCCGATCGCGACAATCACCGTGTCGGCGATGTCGAGGGCACCGGCGAGGATGTCGGCGTGGCCGTTGGTCACGGGGTCGAAAGTGCCCGGATAGAAGGCAATGCGGCTCATCGGAGGCCCTTCCGATCGCCCGGAAACCGCCCGCGATCAAAGGCGGGGCTTCTTAGCCCGAGCGCCAAAAGCCAGCAAGGCCGCGATTTCCCGGAGTGACGGGCGTCACCGGCAAATTGTGACAGAAATCACAGCATCCCCCATGCCGCGGAACTATTTCCCTGCCAACATCATTTGCTTTCCGGCAGGCGCGAGGCGCGCCGGAGACTTCGGGGATCGAACATGAATACCTTCCGCACCACCCTTATCGCAGCGGCGGTCTTAGTCGCGGCCAGCGCGGGCGCCATGGGCCTGATGACCTCGGGCGCCGAGACGCGCGAAGCCGACGCCACGTCGCTCTGCGCCGCGGCCGATTGGCCGCTCATCCCGGCCGAATGTCTGGGCAGCGGCGCGAAGCGCAATGTGCGCGTCATCGGTGACGAGGCCGTGGCCCGCGACGAGCCGGCGGAAAGCCAGGTCGCGATGCAGGCGCGCTTCGAGACGGCATTCCAGTAACGGCTTCCTGAATGGCAGGTGAACGACCTGCACCGGAACTATTCAGGCAGCAAGTGCGTTAATTCATTCAGGTAGAAGCGAAAGCGAAACGGAGAATGGCAATGGGTATCCGCATCCATTCCCTCATCCTGGCGACCAGCCTGGTGGCGACGGTTGCCGTCGGCATAGCCAGCGCGTCGGTCTTCGACGGTCTTGGCCGGGGCGTGGCGCCGAAGGGCGACCGCCTGCCGGTCGCATCCAGCGCGATTGACGTGAATTACGTGACGGTCGAGACCCGCGAGCCGGGAACCTCGGTATTGAACCGCATGCCGGTCGATCCCGCGACCGCGAAATAATCTCCAGACTTCCGTCGTCCCTTTCCCAGCCTCGAGCCGCCGGCAACCCCACCGGCGGCTTCCTGCTTTCGCGGACCTCAGACGATGCGGCTTCGGGGCCGCGTCAGCCCGCGATCATGGGCGGGTTGGGGTCGATCGAGGCAGGTGGCGGAGCCGGCGGAAGACGGCCCGGCCGGCGCATAACGGGCATGCGCATTTCCCCGGCTGGCGCCGATGCCTGGCCGTTCGAGAAGGCCCAGCGATCGCGGCCGCTCCGCTTGGCGAGGTAGACCGCGTCGTCGGCGAGCTTGAGGAACGAATCGATCCCCGTGCGGCCGGGACGCATGGCAACGCCTACGCTGACGGTCGAGCCGTAGGTGGCGCCGCCCATGGTTGCCCTCGCCTCGCGTCCGGCCTGGCAGAGGCGATCGGCGAGGCGCGCGACCGCGGTCGGTACCAGCCCGCCGACGATCAGCGCGAATTCCTCGCCGCCCAGGCGGGCGACGACGCTCTCGGAGGCGCCCGCGGCGGCCACCGTGTCGAAGATCGTCTTGCCGATGACGGTCAGCAGCGCATCGCCGCCGGCATGGCCGAATTCGTCGTTCACCGCCTTGAACCGGTCGACGTCGATCATCATGGCGGCCACCGGAACGCCGGCCGCGGCGCCGGCAAGGATGGCCTCGCCGCGCTCGAAAAAGGCGCGGCGATTGGGCAGGCCGGTAAGCGCGTCGGTCAGTGCCAGGCTCTCGAGTTCCTTGCCCACGCGCCGCAGGCGCTGGAGGAGGAAGGCGAGAGGCAACACGATGACGGGAACGAAGAATGCCGGCAGGAGGCCGGCGAGCGCATAGGCGATGTAGGGTCCGGGGCCATCGAAGACCGCCATCATCACCGCCCAGGTCACGCCCACCGAAACCGCTACGCTGGCAAGCGTAACGAGCGCCGTGAGGCGAAAGGGAGTGAGGATCTTCTGATACATGGGGCCGGCAGACGTCCACAACCGTGGGATGCGCCGCCATATTGCCCCGCCGTCTCCTAAGGAAAGATTGTAACGATCGCAGAAAGGCGGGGCTATTCACGACATCCGAACGAAAGCCGGATCAGGCCTCTCCGTCCTCGTCGCCGCCCGCTTCCTCGCTCAGGCGCTCGACTGAAACGACATGCTCGCCGTCGGTCTTGAACAGGGTTACGCCCTGGGTGCCGCGGCCGATCACGCGGATGTCATCGACCGGCATGCGGATGATCTGCCCGCCATCCGTGACCAGCATGATCTGGTCATTGCCCTCGACCGGGAAGGCGGCGACCAGCTTGCCGTTCCGCTCGTTGACCGACATGGCGACGATGCCCTTCCCGCCCCTCCGCGTGATCCGGTACTCGAAGGACGAGGTGCGCTTGCCGTAGCCGTTCTCCGATACGGCGAGGACGAACTGCTCGGCCGCGCTCATCTCGGCGTAGCGCTCCTGGCTGAGCTCGACCGCGCCGGAAGCGGTCTCTGCCTCGTCGCCATCGGCCTCGACCACCGCCTCCTCGGGCTCGCCCTCGCCGCGCACGGCCCGGCTCATCTTCTGGTAGGTGGCGCGCTCGTCCGGCGAGACCTCGAAGTGGCGGAGCACGGTCATCGAGATGGCGAGATCGCCCTCGGCCAGGTTGATGCCGCGCACGCCCATGGAATCGCGCCCCTTGAAGACGCGCACCTCGGTTGCCGGGAAGCGGATGCACTGACCCTGCGCCGTCGTGATCACGATGTCGTCGGCCTCGGTGCAGGTCTCGACGCTGAGGATGCTCTCGCCCTCGCCGAGCTTCATGGCGATGATGCCCGAGCGCCGCACGTCGACGAAGTCGGAGAGCTTGTTGCGCCTCACCGTGCCGCCGGTGGTGGCGAACATGACGTCGAGCGTCTCCCAGCTCGCCTCGTCCTCGGGCAGCGGCATGATCGTCGTGATGCGCTCGCCTTCGGCAAGCGGCAGGAGATTGATCAGCGCCTTGCCGCGCGCCTGCGGGGCGGCCAGCGGCAGCCGCCAGACCTTCTCCTTGTAAACCTGGCCGCGCGAGGAGAAGAACAGCACCGGCGTATGCGTGTTGGCGACGAAGACGCGGGTGACGAAATCCTCTTCCTTGGTCGCCATGCCGGCGCGGCCCTTGCCGCCGCGCCGCTGCGCCCGGTAGCTGTCGAGCGGCACGCGCTTGATCCAGCCGGCATGGGTGACCGTCACCACCATGTCCTCGCGCTGAATCAGGTCCTCGTCGTCGAGGTCGGCGCCGCCATCGGTGATCTCGGTCCGGCGCGGCGTCGCGAACTCGGCGCGGACGGCGGTCAGCTCGTCCTTGATGATGGCGCGGACGCGCGCCCGCGAACGCAGGATCTCCAGGTAGTTGCGGATCTCGGCGGCGAGCTTCTCGAGCTCCTCGGCGATCTCGTCGCGGCCGAGGGCGGTCAGGCGGGCGAGCCGCAATTCGAGGATCGCGCGGGCCTGCGCATCGGAAAGGCGGTAGCTGGTGCCGTCCTCGTTCAGCCGGTGGCGCGGGTCGTCGATAAGCGCGATCAGCGGCGCCACGTCGGCGGCCGGCCAGTCGCGCGCCATCAGTTCCTCGCGCGCCGCGTTCGGATCGCTGGCGTGGCGGATGATGCGGATGACCTCGTCGATATTGGCGACGGCGATGGCGAGGCCGACCAGGGTATGGGCGCGCTCGCGCGCCTTCATCAGCAGGAATTTCGTCCGCCGGCTCACCACCTCCTCGCGGAAGGCGATGAAGGCCGACAGCATGTCCCGGAGGTTCATCAATTCCGGCTTGCCGCCGTTCAGCGCGACCATGTTGCAGCCGAAGGAGGTCTGCAGCGCCGAGAAGCGGTAGAGCTGGTTGAGGACGACGTCGGCCATCGCCTCGCGCTTGAGCTCGATCACCACGCGCATGCCGTCGCGGTCGGACTCGTCGCGTATGTCGCCGATGCCCTCGATGCGCTTGTCGCGCACCAGCTCGGCGATCTTCTCGATCATCGTCGCCTTGTTCACCTGGTACGGAATCTCGGTGATGATCAGGGCCTCGCGGTCCCGGCGCACCGTTTCCGTCGCCACCCGGCCGCGCATCAGAACCGACCCGCGGCCGGTCTCGTAGGCTGAGCGGATGCCGGCCCGGCCGAGGATGATCCCGCCGGTCGGGAAATCCGGGCCCGGGACGATCTGCATCAGCCGCTCGATGGTGAGGCCGGGCTCGTCGATCAGCGCCATGGCGGCATCGATCACCTCGCCGAGATTGTGCGGCGGGATGTTGGTCGCCATGCCGACGGCGATGCCGCCCGAGCCGTTGACGAGCAGGTTCGGGAAGCGCGCCGGCAGAACCACCGGCTCCTCTTCGGAGCCGTCATAGTTCTCGCGGAAGTCGACCGTGTCCTTGTCGATGTCCTCGAGCAGCGAATGGGCGACCTTGGCGAGGCGCACCTCGGTGTAGCGCATGGCCGCGGGGGGGTCGCCGTCGACCGAGCCGAAATTGCCCTGCCCGTCGATGAGCGGCACGCGCATGGAGAATTCCTGCGCCATGCGGACGAGCGCGTCATAGACCGACTGGTCGCCATGCGGATGGTACTTGCCGATGACGTCGCCGACGACGCGGGCCGACTTGCGGTACGACTTGTTCCAGTCGTAGCCGGACTCGTTCATCGAGAAGAGGATGCGCCGGTGGACCGGCTTCAGCCCGTCGCGCACGTCCGGAAGGGCGCGCGAGACGATCACGCTCATGGCGTAATCGAGGTAGCTCCGACGCATCTCGTCGGTGATCGAGACTGGCTCGAAATCGGGGGCGGACGGCGCCCCGGAATCGGTGGGCGGACGCGGCGGTTTCTGGTCGGACAAAAGCTCTACCGGGAATCAGGGAAAGGCCAAGGAAATCTAGGGATTCCGGGTGGCAGAAACAAGGCTGCGGAAGCCTATTTCCCGCGTTTCCGGCCGGCCGCTATCCGTCCCGCATACTGATCTACCAACGCCCGTATCATGCGCTGGTACGGGAGGTGCCTCGCAGCAGCCTCGGGCTTGAAGAAATCGAGGCTCCGCCGGCTCAGCGTCAGCGTCACCTTGACGTTGTCCTCGACCGCCACGAGTTCATCGGGCGACGGCAGAAAGTCGTCCACAATCCGCAGGTTACCAATCTCACCCCTGGTGTATCGGACCGTTTTCCCGCTCATAGATCGCCTTTCCCTTCCTTCAATAGACCGTCTCGAAGATACGCATCTGCCCTGCCGGCCTTCGACGCGCGCGGAAAGCCTCCCACCAGCATCGTGCCCGATCCTTCCGTGAAAGGTGATTCGGGAGCCTCCGATGCAGGAATTCATCACCGCCCTGTTCTTCGTCTTTGCCGGCCTTTTCCCGGTGGTCAACCCGGTCGGCGGGGCGCCGCTCTTCCTCGAGCTCACGCCGGGCAACAGTGATCCCTACCGGGCAAAGCTCGCGGCGGGCATCGCGCGCTATAGCTTCCTGCTCCTCCTCGGCTCGTTCTTCGCGGGCGCCTACGTGCTCGAGTTCTTCGGGCTCACCTTGCCGATCGTGCGCATCGGCGGCGGCCTCGTCGTCGCCTTCTTCGGCTGGAACCTCCTGCAGTCGCCGGATGCGCCGAGCGCCACCACCAAGCCACGCGCCTTCTCGCCGGGCGAGGTCTTCTACCCGCTCACCATGCCGCTGACGGTGGGGCCCGGCGAAATCTCGGTCGCGATCACCCTCGGCAGCCGCCGACCGCACTGGAGCGCTTACACTGACCTCGCCATCGTCATCGGCGGGTCCGTCGCCGGGCTCCTCGCGATCGCCGTCTCCATCTACGTCTGCTACCGCTACGCCGAGCGGCTGACCGGTTACCTCGGCGAGGGCGGCACCCATGCCCTCGTCCGGCTCTCCGCCTTCATCATGCTCTGCATCGGCATAGGCATCATCTGGGAGGGCTACTCGGCGCTGGAACCTCTCGCGCGATAGAGGCTTTTCAGGTCCCGCCCGCGGGCGGCGCCGTTGGCCCGCCGAGGAGCTGATAGCCATAGGTGTGGCACTCGTTGAAGCCGCATTGCAGGAAGGCCGAGACGAGGTTGATGGCGAGCAGCAGGATCACGTAGAGGCTGACGATCGCGCCGGCGCGGGCGAGCACCGGGAAGGCCGCTAAGCCGATCCGCTCGAGCGCCCGGTCGCCGCCGATCACGGCCATCTTGGCGATGATCGTGAAGAGCAGGACCAGCCCTATGATCGTCGCCCAGACCGGCATGTGCAGGCCGAATATGGCACTGCCGATATAGGCGTGGCCGGGCCGCGGATAGATGTCGAGCAGGCTTTGGCGCTCGGCGACGATCACCAGGATCAGCGCGAAGAGCAGGCTGACGCCGGTATGCTGGTAGGAGAATCCGTGGCGAAAGGTGAGGATGATGCCGAAGCAGACGCCGAACATTGCCAGCCGCTCGAGGAGGCATAGCGGGCATGGCAGCTCGCCATAGGCATACTGGAAGACGAGCGCCACGGTCAGGATGAGGGCGATGACGCCCATCATCAGGAGCAGGTAGAGATAGTTGAGGAAAGCGAGGGTGCGCTGGCCCCGGCTCTCGGCGCTCACATCGCTCACGGCTCAGGCCTCCCCAGGGAGGGACGGAACCGCGAGTCCGCCCTGCAGCCAGGGCATGCTGAAGCCGGTCGTCGGGCTCCAGACCTCCCAGAGGAACTCGCCGACATAGAGCCCGATGCAGGCGACCATGAACGCTCCCGCCAGCCTGCGCCAGCCGAGCCAGCCGGAGGCGGTGGCGAGGAACATCAGAATGAAGATGCCGGTGATCATCGCCCCTCCCGCACCGGCTGCCGCCGGACGCGCCCCCGCTCCCAGTCCTTCCCGATCATAGACGACGACGCGGGCAGCGGCCAAGGAGCGGGCCTGTCTGTCGCGCGGCCGATAGGCTAGGATCGCGCGCCCGCCTTCCCGCCAATCCGTGCGCAGCCCTTGAACGCCGCCATCTCCTCCTTCCTCCTCGTCTATGCGAGCCTCTTTCCGATCGTGAACCCGATCGGCGGGGCGCCGATCTTCCTCGGCCTGACGCGGCAGCGGAGCGACCATGACCGCGCCGCGATCGCCCGCGGCATCGCGGTCAACGGCTTCTTCCTGCTCCTCGGCTCGGTGCTCGTCGGCTCGCACCTTCTCGAATTCTTCGGCATCACGCTGCCGGTCGTGCGCATAGCGGGTGGCCTGGTGGTGACCGCCTTCGCCTGGCAGATGCTCCATTCGGGCAACGTGGTCGATGGACCGAGCCCGAAGGAGGCGGTCAGCGGCCCGATGGGGCCGGACGAGGTCTTCTACCCGCTCACCATGCCGCTCACCGTCGGCCCCGGCTCGATCGCGGTCGCCATCACCGTCGGCAGCCAGCGGCCGCGCAGCGCCAGCGCCACGGCGGCGGAATTCGCCATGGTCGCGGCCGGCGCCGTCCTCGGCATCCTGGCGATCTCGCTCTCGATCTACGTCTGCTACCGCTATGCCGAGAAGATGATCCGCATGCTCGGCGAAGGCGGGACGAGCGTGCTCGTCCGGCTCTCCGCCTTCATCCTGCTCTGCATCGGCATCCAGATCATCTGGACCGGCTATTCGACCCTGGTCCTGCCGGCATCATAGGCAGCCGGCTGGCCGCCTACCAGCAGCCGCCATAGGCGTCGCAGCGATAGCCGCCCGGGCAGCAATAGCTCGACCAGTCGGTCTGGTTGGTGCAGCAGGTATCGCCGTCGCCGCAATACTGGTCGCCGCAGGTATAGAATTCCTCGGCCTTGCGTCCCTGGGGAACCTGCGAATAGGTGCGCGGCTCGACCTTCGGCTTGTCGGCAATGCGGTGGACGTAGCGTTCGTAGAGCGATGGCTGGGCGCTTCCGGCCGCCGAAGCAATCGGCGCCAGCCCGACCGAGACGGCAATGGCAAGCAAGGCGAAGACGAGCCCACGTATCGACATGCGACCAGCTCCCTGATGAATCGCCCGGCTTCCCGGCCGGGCGCTGCCCCGGCGGCGATACTGCCACAGCCTTTCGCCGGAGCGCCAGAACCTGCTTCCGTCGCGTGAAAGCGCTAGGATGGGACGATGACCGACTACCTGCTCAATGCCCTCGTCACCCTCTTCGTCACCATCGATCCGATCGGTCTCGCGCCGATGTTCATGGTGGTGACCGCCGGCTTCAGCGCGCCGGCGCGACGGCAGACCGCCATCCGCGCCGCCGTGACCGCCGCCATCATCCTCATCGCCTTTGCGCTGGTCGGCGAGCGGCTCATCGCCTTCCTCGGCATCTCGCTCCCCGCGTTCCGCATCGCCGGCGGGCTCCTCCTCTTCGCCATCGCCTACGAGATGGTCTTCGAGAAGAGGGCCGAGCGGAAGGCGGCGCAGGTCGAGACGCCGGATCGCGCCGATGACCGCAACCACGTCGCGATCTTCCCGCTAGCGATCCCGCTCACCTCCGGGCCCGGCGCGATCTCGGCGACGATCCTGCTCGCCTCCCAGGCGCCGGGGATCGGCGGCCTCGCGGGGCTCATGGCGGTCATCGTCCTGATGGTCGGCGCCTGCCTCGCCGTCTTCCTCGCCGCCGGCCCGATCGAGCGGGCGCTCGGCGAAACCGGCCGGCTGGTCGTCTCGCGCCTCCTCGGCGTGCTGCTCGCCGCGCTCTCGGTGCAGTTCGTCGCCGACGGCATCCAGGCGATCATCCGCGGATCCGCCTGACGCCAGCCGTTCAATGCGGACCGTTTGACGCCGGCCATTATCTGACCTAAGTCAGATAATCATGATCGCCGATCCCGTCGCGCGCATCCGCCGCTTCAACCGCGCCGTCACCCTCGAGGTCGGCGCCCTCGACACGTCCTTCCTCGGGCGCGGACGCCCCCTCGGCGCCGCCCGCGTCCTCAATGCCATCGGCCAGGGCCTCGGCGACGTCGGCGAGATCCGCGATGCGCTCCAGCTCGATTCCGGGCTGATGAGCCGGCTCCTGCGGGGGCTGGAGGAGGAGAAGCTCGTCGTGACCGAACCCCGTCCGGACGATGCCCGCCGGCGGGTGGCGCGCCTGACCAGTGCCGGCCGGCGCGAGTTCGCCGCCTATGAGCGGCTCTCCAACCAGCGCGCCGCCGGTCTCCTCGCGCGCCATCCCCATGCCGACGAGCTGCTCGCCGCGATGGACCTCGTCGCCTCGGCGCTCGGCCGCGAGCGCATCGCCATCGAGGAAGTCGATCCGCGGGGCGAGGCCGCCCGCCACTGCCTCGCCGAATATTATGCCGAGCTCGCCCGGCGCTTCGAGAAGGGCTTCGACGTTTCGCTGTCGCGCGATCCGCAGGCGAAGGACATGGTCCATCCGCGCGGCGCCTTCCTCGTCGCCATGTCCGACGGGCTGCCGCTCGCCTGCGTCGGGTTGAAGGGCGACGGCGGCGAGACCGCGGAAGTGAAGCGTCTCTGGGTCGCCCCCTCGGCGCGCGGCCTCGGCCTCGGCAGGAAGCTGATGGCTGCGGTCGAGGAACGCGCCCGCGCCCTCGGCATCCGCATGCTCCGCCTCGACACCAACCGCGCCCTGCCGGAGGCCCGCGCCCTCTACCTGAAATCGGGCTGGACCGAGATCCCGCGCTTCAACGACGACCCCTACGCGGATTTCTTCTTCGAGAAGCGGGTGTGCGCCGCGCGAGACGCCTAGCTCTCGGGAGGGGCGGGCGCATTGCTCTCCGCGGAGCAGCCCTCTCCTTGCGGAAGGGCCAAAACGGCAAGCCCGTTTCGGGGAGGGGTTGTAGAGTTTCCGCCGATAAGGTTAGCCCAACGTCACAACACCCCTCCCCGAAAAGCCGCCTTCGGCGACTTCCGGCCCTCCCACAAGGGGAGGGCTCAAGCGTGGCGCCCCTTCCCCACCCTTCGGATGGTCCCCGCCTCTGCTTCGCCGGGAGGAACCGGGACCGTGGGTGCAACCCGCCGCCCGTCGGCGCGCCCCTAGAACGGGATGTCGTCGTCCATGTCCTCGGCGAGCGAGCTCGCCGCCGCAGGAGCCCGGCCACGTCCGCCGCCGCCCATGGCGGGCCGGCTGCCGCCGCCGCCTTCCATCGGGCTCGCCCGACCGAAATCGCCGCCAGGATCGCCGCCGAAGCTCGTATCGCCGCCGCCGGCTCGGTCGAGGAGCGTGAGCTCGCCGCGGAAGCGCTGGATCACGACCTCGGTCGTGTAGCGCTCCTGCCCGCTTTGGTCCTGCCATTTGCGGGTCTGCAGCTGGCCCTCGATGTAAACCTTGGAGCCCTTTTTCAGGTACTGCTCGGCCACCTTGGCGAGGTTCTCATTATAGATCACGACGCTGTGCCATTCGGTGCGCTCCTGGCGCTCGCCCGAACTTTTGTCGCGCCAGGATTCCGACGTCGCCACGCGCAGGTTCACCACCGGCTGGCCATTGTTCAGCCGGCGCACCTCGGGGTCCCGCCCCAGGTTGCCGACCAGGATTACCTTGTTCACGCTGCCTGCCATTTCGTGGCTCCTTCGATCTCACCTGCGAATGCGCGACCTTACCCGCTCGGCAAATCCGCCGCGCGGGCCAGCGGACGTAATCCAACGGAATCTCGTCCGCGGTTTTCGTCCGCATGTTCATCTTATGTTCTCATCCCTTCCCATACAAGACCCCCGCTTTCATTTTCCCCGCAGCTTCTCCAGCGGCAGCACCTGGCCGACGTCGAAATAGCCTTTCCATGGGTCCGTCCGCTGCTTCTTCAGCGCCGCCGCCGCCTCGGGCACCGAGATGGGATGCGCGTTCTCGAGCGCCGCGAGCGCCTTCCAGGCGATCGGCCAGGCCACGGGCGCGCCTTTCCGCGCCCGGGTCGAGAAGGGCGCGATGGCGGTCGCGCCGCGGCCGTTGCGGAGGTAGTCGATGAAGATCCGGCCCTTGCGCTTCGCCTTGGACATGTCGGCGAGGTAGCGGTCCGGGCTCTCGGCGGCCAGCGTGCGCGCCAGCGCCTCGGCAAACCCCTTCACGTCGTCCCAGCCGTGCTTCGGTTTCAGCGGCACGACCACGTGCAGCCCCTTGCCGCCGCTCGCCATGACGAACGAGACGAGACCGAGCGCGTCGAGCCGCTCGCGCATCTCGATCGCCGCATCCTTGACCATGCCGAATTGCAGGGCCTCGTCGGGATCGAAGTCGAAGACGATGCGGTCCGGCTGGTCGAGCGTGTCGACATGCGAGCCCCATATGTGGAGCTCGAGCACGCCCATCTGCACGGCGGCGGCGAGGCCGGCCGCATCCTCGATATAGAGGTAAGGCTGCTTGCCGCTCTTGTCGCGGATCTGGACCTGCTTCAGCGCGTCCGGGAAGCCCTGCGACGCGTGCTTCTGGAAGAAGCATTCGCCCCCTGCCCCCTCCGGGCAGCGGACGAGGCTCATCGGCCGCCCGGCGACATGGGGCAGGATGCGGTCGGCGATCGCGACGTAATATTCGACCAGCGTGCGCTTGGTCACCCGCGTGCCGGGAAACAATATCCGGTCCGGATGACTGATCCGTACGCCTTCGATGGTTATCGCCTTGTGGTCGTCATCCTTCGCGATGGTGATGACCGAGGGCGAGGTCTCCTTAGCCGGCTTCGATTTCGGGCCGGAGGGTTTCGCGGGGGCCACGTCTTCCACCTCCTTCGGAATTTCGGCGACGACTTCACCGGGCTTCTTGTCCTTGCGCAGGCCCTTGTAGGAGGCCTGGCGCAAAATGCCGTCATCGGTGATGCCGCGATAGGCGATCTCGGCAACGAGCTCGGGCCTCACGAAGCGGGCATCGCGGCGGATCTCCCGCGGCACCTCGTCTACCGGCGGCGTCTTCATGCGGCGCTTCTCGAGCTCGGGCCAAAGCCCGGCCAGTTCCGGCTCGCCGAACCCCGAGCCGACGCGGCCGGCATAGCGCAGATGCTCCCCCTCGCGGACGGCGAGAAGCAGCGAGGAAAAGGGCCGCCCGGCGACGTCGCTCGGCCGCCAGCCGATGATGATGAATTCCTGGCCCATGCCGGTCTTCGATTTCACCCAGGTTTTCGTCCGGCCGGACCGATAGGGCGCCCTGGCGAGCTTGGAGACCACGCCTTCCAGCTTCATCGACTTGGCCTCGGCGAAGAACGCGTCGCCATGGCCGGTGACGTGGTCGGAGAAGAAGAGCGGGCCGGCGCGCGGCTGGCCGTCGAGAAGCCCGCGCAGCTTCTCCTTCCGCTCGATCAGGGGCAGCCGACGCAGGTCCTCGCCGTCGAGGAAGAGAAGGTCGAACAGATAATAGTCGATGCCCCTGCCGCCGTCGGCCATGGCGTCCTGCAGCTTGCCGAAATCGGTCTGGCCCTTGCCGTCGGTGATCGCCACCTCGCCGTCGAGCAGCGCCGAGCGGCAGGGCAGGTCGGCGAGCGGACGGGCCAGCGGCCGGAACCGCTCCGTCCAGTCGAGGCCCTTCCGCGTATAGATCGCCGCCTGCCTGCCTCCGACCGCCGCGATCGCCCGATAGCCGTCATACTTGATCTCGTGCAGCCACTCGTCGCCCACCGGCGGCTCGTCGACGAGGGTGGCGAGCTGCGGCTCGACGAAGGGCGGTCGCTCTTCCTCCTTTGCCGGCTTTGTTTTTTTCTTAGTCGGCTTATTTGTCGCCTCCCGCACATGGGCGCCGGTCTTCAGCCATTCGACGTTGCCCTCGGCGATCTGCTCCATCGTCCGCCCCGTGCGCACGCTGGTCAGCGCGCGCTCGATGATCGGCTTCTTCTCGTCCTCGGCATATTGGTCGCGCTCCTTGATGAGCAGCCAGTTCTCGCGCTTCGAGCGCTCGCCGGGCCGCGGCCTCATGCGAACGAGGACCCATTTCCCCTTCAGCCGCTCGCCATGGAGGATGAACTTGAAGTCGCCCTTGGCGAGGCCGGCCTCGGCGTCCCCGTCGGGCTCCCAGGTGCCCTCGTCCCAGAGCATGACGGTGCCCCCGCCATATTCGCCCTTCGGGATGGTCCCTTCGAAGTCGCCATATTCGAGCGGGTGGTCCTCGGTGCGTACCGCCAGCCGCTTGTCATGCGGGTCGTAGCTAGGGCCGCGGGTCACGGCCCAGGAGAGGAGCACGCCGTGGAGCTCCAGGCGAAAATCGAAATGCAGCCGTGTCGCCGAATGCTTCTGGATCAGGTAGCGCCGGCCGCTGCCCCCCCGCGATGCGGCGCCGCTCGGCTCCGCGGTCTTTGTGAAGTCGCGCTTCTCGCGATAGGTCTTGAGGCGGTCGGCGGCCATGATGTCCCAAGACTAGGACGCGCTGCGGGTTCCGCAAGCTGCCGCGCCTCAGGCGGCGCGGGTACGTTTCGCGGGCGCCTTGGCTTCCTTGGCGGCCTTGGCCTTGCCGGTCTTCTTCGGGCCTTCGGCCTTGGCTGCGGCGATCTTCGAGGCGCCCTTCTTGTTGCCGACGCTCCGCTTCAGCGCCTCCATGAGGTCGATGACCTTGGCGCCGAGCTGCGGCTCCTCGATCGCCTCCGGCTCGCGGTTCTCGACCTTGGCGTCGATCAGCTCGCGGAGCGCGTCCTCGTAGCTGTCCTTGAAGGCCTTCGGATCGAACTTCGAAGCCTTCCGCTTGATCAGCTCCTCGGCGAGGCCGACCAGTTCCTTGTCGGCCTTGATCTCGGGCACGTCGGTGAAGAACTGGTCGCCCTTCTGCACCTCGTCGGAATAGCGGAGCGTCTCGATGGAGAGCCCCTTGCCGTAGGGCTTCACCGCGACGATGTTCGAGCGTCCGCGCAGCACCAGCTGGCCGAGGCCGACCTTCTTTGTCTGCTTCAGCGCCTCGCGAAGGACGACATAGGCCTCCGCCCCGGTCTCGTCACCCTCTTCCGGCGCGATGAAATAGGGCTTGTCGAAGTAGATGGAGTCGATCTCGCCCTCGTCGACGAACTGGACGAGGTCGATGGTGCGCTTCGCCTCCAGCTTGACGTCGTCGATCTCCTCGTCGGTCAGGAGGACATACTTGCCCTTCTCGACCTCGTAGCCCTTGACGATGTCTTCCGCCTCGACCGGCCCGACGCCGGGCACGACCTTCTCGTAGCGGATGCGCTTGCCGGTCGGCTTGTGGATCTGGTTGAAGCTGATGCGGGCGGCCGTCTTCGTCGCCGGGAAGACCTGCACCGGGATCGAGACCAGGGCCAGCCTGATCTGGCCCTGCCAATACGCGCGCGCGGCCATGATATCTCCTCGGGAAACACGCCACCAAGGGCTCAACGCCGCCAATACCCGCGGGTTCCTGCCCAAGCCTTCATCCTATGCCTGCAAACATGAAGCGACAAATAACTTCGCCGTGGCAGCGAATGTTCTTGGTGCGTTCTTCGGCAATACTGCCGGAACTCTAGGATTCCGATTCCGACCGCACGGCCAGCACCTTGTCGATGCGGCGGTTGTCGAGGTCGACGACCTCGAAGCGCCAGCCGAAGGCTTCGACGCTCTCGCCAGCCCGCGGCAGGTGCGCGAGCCGCTCGATGACGAAGCCGGCGACGGTCTCGTATTCGCGATCGGCGGGAAGCCGGATATCGAGGAGCTCGGCCATTTCGTCCACCGGCATCGAGCCGGCGAGCAGCCACGATCCGTCGTCCCGGCGGATGGCGTCCGGCTCGGCCTCGCCGTCATCCGCGCGGAAGCCTCCGGCGATCGCGGTCAGCGTGTCGAGGGGCGTCACGACGCCCTCGAAGTGCCCGTATTCGTCGTGGACCAGGGCCATCGGCACCTCGGCCGCGCGGAGCACATTCAGGGCGTCGAGCGCGTCGACGGTGTCGGGCACGATCGGCGGATGGTGGAGGCGCGCCCGGATGTCGAGCGGCCGTCCCTCGAGCAGGTCGACCAGCACTTCGCGCACCCGCACGACGCCGATGACGTTGTCGGGCTCGCCGTCCATGACCGGCAGGAGCGAATAGCGCGCCGCGAGCAGCGTCGTCCGCGTCTCGGATTCCTCGTCGGCGAGGTCGATCCATTCGACGTCGGCGCGCGGCGTCATCACCGCCCGCACCGACCGGTCGCCGAGCCGGAGCACGCCGGCGATCATGCTCTTCTCGGCGGTCTCGATGATGCCGGCGCTCTCGGCCTCCGCGACGATGGTGCGCACCTCCTCCTCGGTCACGGCGCTGGGGGCTGCCGTGTCCTTGCCGAGGAGCCGGAAGACGGCCCGGCTGGAGGCGTCGAGGAGGCCGACCGCCGGCCCGGCGACCCGCGACAGGAACCGCATGGTCGGGGCGACCATGCAAGCGATGCGCTCTGGATTGCGGAGCGCCAGCTGCTTCGGCACCAGCTCGCCGATGATCACCGACAGGTAGGTGATGACCGCGATGACCAGCGCATAGCCGAGCGGATTCGCGATCGAGGCGCGCATCCCGAGGCCCGCCAGCCAGGCCGACAGGTCGCGGCCGAGGGCGGCGCCGGAGACCGCGCCGGCGAGGATTCCGATGAGCGTGATGCCGACCTGGACAGTGGAGAGGAACCGGCCCGGATCCTGCGCCAGCGCGAGCGCCGCGGTGGCGCCGCGTTCGCCGGCCGCCGCCATGGTCTTCAGCCGCACCTCGCGGGAAGACACGACGGCGAGCTCGGAAAGGGCGAAGAGCCCGTTCAGGGCGATCAGGACGACGGCGATGACGAGTTCGAGCACGATCCTTGACCGGCGCGCCACGCCCGGCCCCTCCTTCGGGACCGGGAAGATGGGGATTCGCAGCGTCGCGGTCAAATGCCGCTCCGCCGGCGCCCCGCTCCCTTGACGCGGCCGGCCGGAACCGGGCGAATGGCGTTTCCGAGGGAGGGACCTTCCATGAACGGCGCCGAAAGCCTCGTCCACACGCTTCTCCTGGGCGGCGTGGACACCTGCTTCGCCAATCCCGGCACCAGCGAGATGCACTTCGTCGCCGCGCTCGACCGGATACCGGGCATGCGGTGCGTCCTGGCCCTGTTCGAAGGCGTCGCCACCGGTGCGGCCGACGGCTACCAGCGCATGGCCGGCAAGCCTGCGGCGACACTCCTCCATTGCGGCCCCGGCCTCGCCAACGGCATTGCCAACCTCCACAATGCCCGTCGCGCACGGGCCGGCATCGTCAACATCGTCGGCGACCAGGCGACCTATCACGATCCGCTCGACCCGCCGCTCGCCTCGGAGATCGAGTCCTTCGCGCGCCCGGTCTCGGCCGCGGTCCTCCGTGCGGCACGGCCGCATCTCGTCGGCGGCGATGCGGCGCGCGCCGTCGCGGTCGCGCGCGGGCCCGGCGGCGGCATCGCCACCCTCGTCCTGCCTTCGGACGCCTCCTGGGACGAGGGCGGGATCGTCGCGGCTCCCCTGCCCTTCGAGGCGCCCTATCGCGTTGCCGACGATGCCGTGGCGGATGCGGCCACCGTCCTCCGGTCCGGCAAGCCGGCGCTGATCCTCCTCGGCGGCCGGGGGACCCTCGCCGAGCCGATCGCGAGCGCCCATGCCATCGCCGCGGCGACCGGCGCGAAGCTCATCGGCGAAGGGTTCGGCGCGCGGATCGAGCGCGGCCGCGGACGCCATCCGCTCGACCGCGTCCCCTATGTGGTCGAGATGGCGGTCGAGATGTTCAGGGACATCCGCGAGGTGATCCTCGTCGGTGCCGACGAGCCCGTGACGTTCTTCGCCTATCCCGGCAAGCCCGGCCTGCCCTTTGCCCCGGGAACGCGCCTCCGCGTCCTCGCCCGCCCCGACGAGGATGCGGCCGATGCCCTCGCCCGCCTCGCCGATGCGGTCGGCGCCAGGCCGGTGCCGCCGCCGGACCATGGCCCGGCCGTCAGCCCGGCGCGTGGTGCGATGACGCCCGACGCCATCGCCCGGACCCTCACCGCGCTCCTCCCGGAAGATTCGATCGTCGTCGACGAGAGCATATCCGCCGGCTTCCCTTTCTATTCGGGCACCGAGCGCGCCGCGCGGCACACCTGGCTGCGCCATGTCGGCGGGGCCATCGGCATCGGCCTGCCGCTTGCTACCGGCGCCGCCATCGGCGCGCCCGGCCGGCGCGTGGTCACGCTGCAGGGCGACGGCTCGGCGCTCTACACGGTGCAGGCGCTATGGACCCAGGCCCGCGAGAAGCTCGACGTGACCACCGTCATCTTCGCCAATCGCGGCTATGCGATCCTCCGGATGGAGATGGCCGGCGTCGGCGCCAATCCCGGACGCACGGCCCTCAACATGCTCGACGTCACAGAGCCGGACGTGGACTGGGTGAAGATCGCCGAGGGCTTCGGCGTCGAAGCAGCGCGGGCCGAGACGATGGAAACCTTCGCCGACCTCCTCGAGCTCGCCAACCGCCGCTCCGGTCCCTTCCTCATCGAGCTCGTGCTGCCGTAGTTGACATATGTATGTCCGAGGCCATATGTCTTGACATATGGCTGAACGCACCACCGTCAGACTGCCCGAAGACCTTATCCGCCGCGCCAAGATCAAGGCGGCGGCGGAAGGCCGTACGCTGACCTCGCTCATCGAGGACGGGTTGCGGCTGGTCGTCACCGACAAGCCGGCGCAGCAGAAGCCGAAGATCGGGCCTATTCCGGTAAGCGAGGCAAAGGGCTGGCTTCGACCTGGCCTCACTCTCCGGGACGTCGAGGAGATGGAAGACCTCGAATATGCCGAGCGGCTGATGAAGGGCTTCGAGTGATCCTGCCTGACGTGAATGTGCTGGTCCATGCATTCCGCAAGGAAGCGCCAGAGCATCCGCTATGCAATAGCTGGCTAAACGCCGCCCTGCAGGCTCTCGAACCCTTCGGGATTTCACCGCTCGCGCTGTCTGCGGTCGTGCGCATCACTAGCAATACACGCACGCTTCCCTACCCCAGCACGTTCGAAGAGATTTTTCGGTTCACCGACTATCTTACCAGCCAACCGCATTGCCGCCTCGTCACGCCCGGCGAGCGACACTGGGACATCTTCCGGCGGCTCTGCATCGAGACCAACACGCGGGGACCGCGCGTGACGGACGCGTGGTACGCGGCGCTCGCCATCGAGGCGGGCGCTACCTTCGTCACCCTGGACCGCGATCTGGCCCGCTTCCCGGGGTTGCGCTGGGAAAAGCCCAGCTAGCCGCGATCCGGCCCGAAGGTCGCCGGCCGGCGCTGGCTGCCCTGGCGGGCGAGCATCCAGCCGGGATATTCGGGGGGCAGCGCGCTCGCCTCGTCAAGCATCTTCATCTCCGCCGAAAGCGCGAGCGTCACCGCGGCGAGGTTGTCGTCGAGCTGGTCGAGGCGCTTGGCGCCGATGATGACGCTGGTCACCCACGGCTTGTGGAGCAGCCAGGCGAGCGCCACGCGAGCGACCGAGACGCCCTTGGCGTCGGCGACCTTCTCCATCGCCGCGATCACCTTCCAGGCGCGGTCCATGTTGACCGGCGGGAAGTCAAAGTTCGCGCGGCGGGCGTCCTTCGGCGCATTGGCACCCTGCCCGTATTTGCCGGAGAGCAGGCCGCCGGCGAGCGGGCTCCAGACGAGGAGGCCGACATGCTCTTCCTGCAGCAGCGGCACGATCTCGCGCTCGAGGTCGCGGCCGGCGATCGTGTAGTAGGACTGCGTGGTCTCGTAGCGCACGTAGCCGCGCTTGTCCGAGATGCCGAGCGCCTTGGCGATGCGCCAGGCCGGCCAGTTCGAGACGCCGACATAGCGCACCAGCCCGCGCGAGACGAGGTCGTCCAGCGCGCGGAGCGTCTCCTCGGGCGGCGTCACCGGGTCGTGCGCGTGGATCTGGTAGAGGTCGATGTGGTCGGTCTGCAGGCGCTTCAGGCTCGCCTCGACGGCGTCCATGATGTGCCCGCGCGAGCCGCCGCGATCATTCGGCCCCTTGCCGACGGTGCCGTGGAACTTGGTGGCGATGACCACGTCCGACCGTTTCACGCCGAGATTCTTCAGCGACTGGCCGAGCAGTTCCTCCGAATGGCCTTCCGAATAGACGTCGGCCGTGTCGATGAAGTTGATGCCCGCCTCCAGGGCGCGCGCGACGAGCGGGTCGACGGCATCCTGCTCTAGCTGGCCGATATGCTGCCACTGGCCCTTGTTCTCGCCGCCGAAGGTCATGGTGCCGAGGCAGAGCTCGGAGACGAAAAGGCCGGTACGGCCAAGCTGGTTGTAGCGCATGGCAATTCTCCAGGATTTCAGGGCGATTGATGAGCGCGGCCCGGAACGCTGACCCGGTGGAATGATGGCGGGGATGCGCCCGGATGGCGTCTGGCCGAGGCCGAATTTGGGGATACGGGGTGAGGCTACAGCAAAACCGGGGCACCGTCGCCGCTGCTCATCGCCGCGTTGAAACCGCGGCGGCGAGCCACCATCTAGCCCGCCTGCCGGATGTGTCCCTCGATGCCTCGCCCGGGTCTCAGAACCGGTAGGTGAAGCCGAGCACCGGGCCCGAAAGGTCCGTGTCGAAGACGTAGCCGTCCTTGTCGTAGTCGACGTGCAGGTACTTGTAGCCGGCCGAAATCGCCATGTTGGGGCGGAAGGCGTAATTGATGGTCGCCAGCACCTGCCAGGTATTGTCCGACCCGGCGCCGAAGCCGCCGACATCGGCCTGCACCATTGTCGAAACCTTGTCGGTGGCATTGAAGAAGCCGCGGACTGCGATGATCGGATCGACCCAGCCGAAGCTCTCTTCATGGGACACGGTATAGGGCGCGAAGCTGTAGGTCCCGGTCACCTTGTTGCTGATCTGCCAGATGCGGGCGCCGGCGAGCGCATCGAAGGTGAATGCCGGCGACTGATAGAGGCGGTAGCCGGCCGCAAGCGTCGAGGTGAACTGCGAGGTGTCCACGTCGGCGCTGATATTGCCGCCCGGCGGAAACGGCCCGTAGCCCGGAAGCGGACCGGTGACGTGGCTGTCGGTCGTGTTCACGTACATGACGTCCGCCGAGAAGACGAAGCGGTCGTAGCGCGCCCAGACGTTGACGAAGCCGCCGACATTCAGATTCTCGAGTATGTCCGAGAAGGACTTGTCGATGCCGATGGTCGGCGCTCCCCTGAACGGCGAGATGTCGCCGCTGATGCCGGAGGCCCAGAGATAGGGCGTCACCTGCAACGACCAGAGCCGCGCCGTGGGGCTCGTATCCGGCTCCTCGGCATGCGCCGCGCCTGCCAGCGCGCCGACGAAGGCCGCCGCCAGCGCGACCGATGCGATTCTCATTGCTCCTCCCCTCATGCGCCCAGCGCATTCTTGAAGACCCGCCCATCCTTCATGATGAGCTTGAAGTTCTTGTCCGGGTCGCCGATCAGCGAAATATCCGCAAGCGGATTGCCGTCCACCACCAGGAGATCGGCGAGGGCGCCCGGCTCGAGCGCTCCCACCTTCGCGCGATAGGGATTGCGGTCGCCGGAAAGCGCCACCAGATCGCCGTTCTGTCCGGTCGCCGTGCGCAGCACGTCGGCATTGTCCATCCAGCGCGCCAGCTTGGCGAGCTGCCGCCCCTGCGTGGCGGGACCCTTCGGATTGAACAGGATGTCGGTGCCGAAGCCAGTCCTGACCTTGTGCTTCAGGGCCATCTCGTAGGCGCGGACCGTCCCCTTCGCGATCTCCTCCTGGTACTGGCGCGCCACCGGATCGGATTTCGGATTGGAATCCTCGTCGGCGAGGAAAGGCTGCAGGCTCCACCAGGCGTCCTTGTCGGCCATCATCTTCACCGAATCCTCGTCGGCGAGCTGGCCGTGCTCGATGCACTTCACGCCGTTCTGGAGCGCGCGCTTGATGCCCTCCGGGGTGTAGACGTGGGTGCAGACATAGGTGCCCCAGTCCGAGGCGGCGTCCACCGCCGCGCGGATTTCCTCCGCGGTGAACTGGTTCACGTCGATCGGATCATAGGCGGAGGAAACGCCGCCGCCGGTCATGATCTTGATCTGGCTGGCGCCGAGCAGGAGCTGCTCGCGCACGCGGCGCAGCACCTCGTCGGGCCCGTCGGCGATCGCCGAGATGCCCGACTCCTCGGCATGGCTGATGTCGTTGCCGGAATAGCGCGGTATCTCGTAGCGCATGCGGAAATCGCCGTGGCCGGACGTCTGCGAGATCATGGCGCCCGACGGGAAGATGCGCGGGCCCGGGAACCGGCCCTCGTCGATCGCCCGCTTCAGCGAGAACGACGGTCCGCCCACGTCGCGAACCGTGGTGAAGCCGCGCATCAACGTCCGCTCGGCCTCCTGCGCGGCGACGAGGTGCACGTAAGGAACATCCGCCGTCAACGCGACGATCTCCGGGATCGCCGCGAGCAAGGCATGCCAATGCACGTCGATCAGGCCGGGCATCACCACGCGGCCGCCGCAGTCGATCACCGTCGCGTCGGCAACCTTTTCGGCGGATGGGACGATGCCGGCGATGGCGTTGCCCGAGATCAGGAGGCTCACGCCGTCCTTCAATCCCGGCGAGCGTCCGTCGAAAAGGCGAAGGTTGGTGAGGAGCGTCGCCGGCGGCGCGTCGGCGAAGGCCCGCGTCACCGGTGCCGCGGCGAGCGTGGCAAAAGCCGCGGCGACCCCCTGCAGGACCGACCGGCGCGATAGTCCCTCTGCGATCCGCGCGCTCGCCGCGGCCAGGGCCGGCGTGTGACAGGCGCAGCCGAACCCGTGGGCGAGAGCCCCGTACCTGCCGCCAAATCTTGCCCGCATGCCGCGCCTCCGGATTCGTGTGCGGAACCCTTTCGGAAACGGCCTGACTATTCAAGAAGCTCTTTCGACTTGGCGGCATTTTGTTGCCCACGCGCAACATCCGCCGATGAATCAAATTGCACGGATTCCGTCCAGCAGGGGCCGACCTCGCGCACCTCGACCGTCGCCCATTCGACTGCCGGGCATTCGCGCGCGATGGCAAGCGCCTCGTCGCGCGTGGCGACGTCGAGGAGGAAGAAGCCGCCGACCATCTCCTTCGCCTCGGCAAAGGGACCGTCGAGCGCCGCCATCCGCCCGCTGCGCTTCGACAGCCGCACGGCATTGGCATCCGTCAGCAGTGACTCGACCGCGCGCAGCTTTTTCCCAAGCCCCTTCCCGAATTCGACCATGCGGTCATAGCGCTCATGCCCCAGCGCCGCCGGAGTGCCCGCGCGGTCGCCCGGCTGTTCTACGATGAGGAGCATGAACGACATGGCGGGCCTCCGGCTTGATGGGCGCGGGCATCCTCTCGCGAAGCCCGCCGCAGGTAAAGCGCAAGCGCGCTCAACCCTTCGCGGGCGGGCAGTCGATCATCCACGGGATGCCGAAGCGATCGGTCAGCATGCCGAAGCGCTCGGCCCAGAAGGTCTTGCCGATGGGCATGCTCACCTGCCCGCCCTCGGCAAGCGCGCTGAAGATGCGGTCAGCCTCCGCCGGCTGGTCGACATGGACCGAGACGGCGACGCCCTGCGGCTTCTGGAAATATTCCGACGGCGCGTCCGATGCCATGAGCTCGCAGCCCTCGGCAACCAGGTGGGCGTGGACGACCTTCTGGTCCATTCCCGGCCGCTGCTGGTCCGCCGGCATGTCCTTGAACCGCATCAGGCCGTCGATCCTGCCGCCAAGGACCTTGGCATAGGCGTTCATCGCTTCTTCGCAGCTTCCTTCGAAGAACAGGTACGGGACGATCTTCATGGCCTTCTCCCTTCGGTCTCGCGCCGGCTACCGCGCCGGCCATGAGAACAACGTCGGGCTCCCTCGGAAATCGACAAGCCCCGGCCGCCTTTTTCTGCGGCCAACCTGCTGCCAGCGCGGGAACCCTTGCCCTTCCGCCCCTCCCTGCCCACATGAACGGCGTTCCGGCCAAGTCTATGTTCCTTTTTTGTTCTGGACAAGCCGCCTCCCCGGCGCCAGTCTCGGAGGGGCCGGAATCGCCCCGTTTTGAAACCTCTGGAAGACCGGAGCTGGCCGCTTGCCTCGGAAGCCTGAAGTCGTAAGTTCGAAAGGCGGCAGCGGACGCCGCACTTCCCAACCGGACCGGCCCGACATGCCCGAGAAGAAGACCCCGCTCGCGCCGGGCAAGTACCTGTCGATCCGCGGCGCACGCGAGCACAATCTCAAGAACGTCGACCTCGACCTGCCGCGCGACCGGCTCGTCGTGCTGACGGGCCTGTCCGGCTCCGGCAAGTCCTCGCTCGCCTTCGACACGATCTATGCCGAGGGCCAGCGGCGCTACGTCGAGAGCCTCTCCGCCTATGCCCGCCAGTTCCTCGAGATGATGCAGAAGCCGGACGTCGACCAGATCGACGGCCTGTCGCCGGCCATCTCGATCGAGCAGAAGACCACGTCGCGCAATCCGCGCTCGACCGTCGGCACGGTCACCGAGATCTACGACTACATGCGCCTGCTCTTCGCGCGGGTCGGCGTGCCCTATTCGCCGGCGACCGGCCTGCCGATCGAGAGCCAGACGGTCAGCCAGATGGTCGACCGCGTCCTGTCGCTCCCCGACGGCACCCGGCTCTACCTGCTCGCGCCCATGGTGCGCGGCCGCAAGGGCGAGTACCGCAAGGAGCTCGCCGAGCTGCAGAAGAAGGGCTTCCAGCGCGTCAAGATCGACGGCACCTTCCATGAGATCGCCGAGGCCCCTGCCCTCGACAAGAAGCTGAAGCACGACATCGAGGTGGTCGTCGACCGCGTCGTGGTGCGCGCCGACATCGCGACGCGGCTCGCCGATTCCTTCCAGACCGCGCTCGAGCTCGCCGACGGCATCGCCATTGCCGAGTTCGCCGACAGGCCCAATCCGAGCGACGCGAGGCAAGGCCAGGTGGCCGCCGGCCGGTCAGGCCGTCCCGGCGGAGGCAGTTCGCCCGATGAGGGCGAACTCGCCGTGAGCCCGGAAGACCGCATCATCTTCTCCGAGAAGTTCGCCTGCCCGGTTTCCGGCTTCACCATTCCCGAGATCGAGCCGCGGCTCTTCTCCTTCAACAATCCCTACGGCGCTTGCCCGACCTGCGACGGCCTCGGCACGGAATTGACCATCGACCCGGCCCTGGTCGTGCCCGACGAAAGCCTGTCGCTCCGCGACAATGCCATCCTCCCCTGGGCCAAGACCTCCTCGCCCTATTACCAGCAGACGCTGGAGGCGCTCGGCCGACACTATCGTTTCTCGCTCGACAAGCCCTGGTCGGACCTGCCGGAGAAGGCGAAGAACGCCATCCTCTACGGCACGGGCAATGACGAGGTCGTCTTCCAGTACGATGACGGCTTGCGCTCCTACAAGACCGAGAAGACCTTCGAGGGCGTCATCCCGAACCTCGACCGGCGCTGGAAGGAGACCGATTCCGCCTGGATGCGCGAGGAGATCGAGCGCTACCACTCCGCCAAGCCCTGCGAGGCCTGCCACGGCTACCGGCTGAAGCCCGAGGCGCTCGCCGTGAAGCTCGACAAGCTGCACATCGCCCAGGTCTCGGAGATGTCGATCCGCAAGGCCATCGCCTGGTTCGAGCACCTGCCCGAGACGCTGACGAAGCAGCAGAACGAGATCGCGACGCGCATCCTCAAGGAGATCCGCGACCGCCTGAAGTTCCTCGTCGACGTGGGCCTCGACTACCTGACGCTGGCGCGCTCCTCCGGCACGCTGTCGGGCGGCGAGAGCCAGCGCATCCGCCTCGCCTCGCAGATCGGCTCCGGCCTCACCGGCGTCCTCTATGTGCTGGACGAGCCCTCCATCGGCCTCCACCAGCGCGACAACGAGCGGCTCCTCGGCACGCTCCGGCACCTGCGCGACCTCGGCAACACCGTCATCGTCGTGGAGCATGACGAAGACGCCATCCGCCAGGCCGACTACGTCGTCGACATAGGCCCGGCCGCCGGCATCCATGGCGGCAAGGTCATCGCCGCCGGCACGCCCGAGGAGGTGATGGCCGACCCCAATTCGCTCACCGGCCAATACCTTTCCGGCGTGCGCGAGATCGCCGTTCCCGCCTATCGCCGCCCGCCGAAGAAGGGCAAGGTCCTGAAGGTCGTCGGAGCCACCGGCAACAACCTGAAGAACGTGACCGCCGAGATTCCCCTCGGCCTCTTCACCTGCGTCACCGGCGTCTCGGGAGGCGGCAAGTCGACCTTCCTCATCGATACGCTCTACCGGGCCGTCGCCCGCCGCCTCAACGGCGCCCGCGACATCCCCGCACAGCATGAGCGCGTCGAGGGGCTCGAATTCCTCGACAAGGTCATCGACATCGACCAGTCGCCGATCGGGCGGACGCCGCGCTCGAACCCGGCCACCTATACGCAGGCCTTCGGGCCGATCCGCGAATGGTTCGCCGGCCTGCCGGAAGCCAAGGCGCGCGGCTACGGGCCGGGGCGCTTCTCCTTCAACGTCAAGGGCGGGCGCTGCGAGAAGTGCGAGGGCGACGGCGTCATCAAGATCGAGATGCACTTCCTGCCCGACGTCTACGTCACGTGCGACGTCTGCCAGGGGCACCGCTACAATCGCGAGACGCTGGAGGTGAAGTTCAAGGGCAAGTCGATCGCCGACGTTCTCGACATGACCGTCGAGGAGGCGCGCGACTTCTTCGCCGCCGTGCCCTCGATCCGCGAGAAGATGGAGACGCTCGACCGCGTCGGCCTCGGCTACGTCAAGGTCGGCCAGCAGGCGACGACGCTGTCCGGCGGCGAGGCGCAGCGCGTGAAGCTCTCGAAGGAACTCTCCCGCCGCTCGACCGGCCGCACGCTCTACATCCTCGACGAGCCGACCACCGGGCTCCACTTCCACGACGTGGCGAAGCTTCTCGAAGTCCTCCACGAGCTGGTCGAGCAGGGAAACACCGTGGTGGTCATCGAGCACAATCTCGAAGTCATCAAGACCGCCGACTGGATCATCGACCTCGGCCCGGAAGGCGGCGACGGCGGCGGCGAGATCGTCGCCACCGGCACGCCCGAGGACATCGTCAAGGTGAAGCGCAGCTATACCGGCCAGTTCCTCAAGCCGGTGCTGGCTAAGGCGCGGGCGGGACGGGGGAAAGGCCCGCGCGTGGAGGCGGCGGAGTAGTCTCGACCCAAACCTTGACGGTGTGCGTACGTCACTACGAAGAACCTCTCGCAATTGAGCGAGAGGTCCTTCTCAACCTTGGCAGCTATGCTGCGACTTTCGCCCTATGAAGCACGAGCGCCTTGCTAAACTCGCTCACAGCGAATTCGTGACTCGCCTCGTTCTTAGCCAGTTTCTGTGGGTCGAACCGCGCCATGTCCAACACAAGACGATATGCCCCAGCAATGTCCTTGAGATACAGATCGACGAATTGATAGGGGTTGGTTGCCCATTTCACTTTGCCGTCTGAGATCTCCAGAAGTCCTTTAAGGCCATAAACAAGCGGCATAATAAGACCATCTGGATAGCGGTACTTCACGGGCAGGTTCAGATAGTGCGTAGTCGGCTGACTTACCACAAAGCCGCTCTTGTCTTTTGCGACTGCGCGTCGCGCCGGATCGTAGGTCTTAACAATCGGATTTGAGCCGAATCGATAGTTATTTGAGTTATATGCTTCCGGAAATTCCGCGTATATTTTGTCATACAGCTTCGGGAGATCAGAAAGGATATCAAAACAACTGCCGACTACCTCGTTTACAAGCTCCCGTGTTGGGCCGTCGCTTGCTATTGTTACGCGCTCGTCGAGCATAAGCTTATCAAATTGCTTTGAGCACTCCCCCTTGTTCCGATATATATTCTGCGGTGTCACAGAAATATCAAGCGGAAGAAGTCTCTCCTCGTTTGCCTTGTTCAAGGGGATCCACGCTAGGGCCAGAAGATCTCGAACCTTGATCGGACGCGTTTCGCTGCTATCCCATTCATTGCTTTTCCATTCAACTCGTTCGGCTATGACTCGATCGAGGCGATCGCGGATTTCGGTGTATAGCCCAAGCTTATTTGATTTTGTTTCTTGAGTTAGCTGAGCGTTGTTGTTACGGGCCGCACAGATGTCTAGGACTGACATCTCAAATTGTTGAACGGCTTTCACGTCCTCAACATTTGACGGAACGATTATTTCGACAGGCACCAAGAAATCAAACGCTTCCTTTACTTCATCAAGCTCCGCACGGTTCTCATCCCATGCATCCTTCATTTCTTCCCACAAGGAAATCTTGCCTACTTCACTGTCCTCCATAACCTTCGAAAGCATGTAAATACCGATCGCAAGCATATTGTGGCCGCCGTCAAGAATACCCTCAGACGCGGGCTCATTGAAACGCAGCTCGAACCGGTTGCGTTGCAACGCCTCGTAGTCTGAGGTTCCTAGGAGTATGCCCTTGGACTTGAAGGGAAATAGCTCGGGGGTCTTTTCAAGTGACTCTAGGATGCCCCGCGTCACACTTCCCGTTTTCGCAGCGCGGGGATTGGCTTCCAGCGACCCGTGGTCGAACAATGGGAACAGATCCCGCCCACGGACGAAGCCGGTGTAGCGCTTGATGCCGGCTATGGAGTTCTCGGACGAGATGTGGCTGAGCCGCTCCTCATCGCGCAAGCTGGGCTGCTCAGCTACCAAAGCAAAGCGAACAATGATCTTTGGATTTTCGGAATTCACGATCCAGTCTCCATGTTGAGAGAGACTGGCTTCGGTCGTCCCAAGCGAATAGCTCAGGTACGAACCTCGGCAATCCGAGGCAGCCGGCTTCCGCTTCCCAGCGGCAGATAGCACCGAAACCATCTCAGGTTTCTTCTCAGCCCCCTATCCAGGAGGCATCTTCGGCGTATGCGTTCTACTCCGGCGTGTCAACATGTTTCTGCGCAATCTCGCTTGGGGGAGGTCGTTCTTGGTTCAGCCAAGTCAAAACCACCGCTGGGTCGGTGCTCAGTCGACTGAGCTTGGCACCCCATGAGGCCCTATGGTCCTCCCCGTTGCCAAAGTCATGGCTTGCCCCCCCGATTGTGGATCGTTGGCGGCATACCTGCCCCACTCCGTCATCCTCCGGCTTGACTGGAGGATCGCGCGCCGACGCCAGCCGGCGGACGCGTCACACCTGACCACCACCGTCATGGCAGGCCTTGTGCCTGCCATCCACGTATTGTTTCTGCCTTCGCCCTCAGGCGCCCTTCCAACCAGTAGAGCGCCCGTCCCCACCCGATCCTCCGGTCAAGCCGGGGGGATAACGGCGGTGGGGTAGCCGGCGCAGCTCGAATGACCCCGGCGCTAGACGATCCTCCCACCGCCCATCCCCGAATCAACCCACACTCTCCCTATCCGGGCAGACGCAAGGAGCCACCCATGCTCACCACCCTCTCCGCCAACTGGCAGCGGCTGGCGCCGGTGCTCGCCGTCATCGGCGCGGTGTTGTGGCTGGTCTTCTTCCGCGACGCGCCGGCCGCCGAGCAGGCGATGTTCGCGGCGCTCCTCATCCTCTACATGGTCCACCAGGTCGAGGAGCATCTCTGGCCGGGCGGGTTCCGGCAGTTCACCAATGCCCACATCTTCCGGAGCGGCAATGACGACTGGCCGGTCAGCATGGGCGGCGTCGCCTTCGTCAATGTCGGCATGGTCTGGCTGCCGGTAGTGCTCGCCGTCCTCTTCTCCGGCCCGCTCCGCTGGGTCGGGCTCGCCTGGATCGGGTTGACGCTCGTCAACGCCATCACCCACGTCGTCGCCTCGCTCCGCTTCCGCGTCTATAATCCCGGTCTCGTCACCTCCATCGTCCTGTTCCTGCCCTTCACCATCTGGGCGCTCTGGACGGAAGTCGCGAACGGCCTCCTTTCCGGCGGCGAGGTCGCGCTCATCCTCCTTCTCGGCGTCCTCCTCCACGTGCCGGTGGCGCTCGTCTTCGTCGTCCCGTACCTGCGGGGCCGCCGCGCGCACGCGCATTGAACCGCGGGGCCCTGCTATCCTCGGGCGATGGCCAGCTACGTCGCCCTCCTCTATTCGATCGTCCTCCCCGGCAACGCGCGCCTGAAGATGGAGGCGCTCCGCGACCTCGCGGCACGCGCCGGCTTCGCGGATGCGCGCACCATCGGCGCCTCGGGCAACCTGATCCTCGATGCGAAGGGCCGTCCATCCGTCGCCACCATCGAACGAAAGCTCGAGGCGGAGTTCGTCACCGCCTTTGGCAAGCCGGTGCCCATCATCGTGCGGCCGGCGGCCGCACTCCGCGCCATGCCGGCGCGCAATCCCTTCGGCAGTGCCCATCATCCGCAGCGCGTCTCCGTCCGCGTCATGCGCGCGCCCTACCCGCCCGCGATCCTCGACGACCTCGCGCCCTATATCGAGGACGAGGACGTGGCGCTGGTCGATGGAGACCTCTGGATCGGCTTCCGCCGCCAGCCTTCCGAGACGCGGCTCCTCTCCGCCTTCTCCACCCGTCGCTTCGCCAGCCGGCCCGGCACTTTCCGCGCGCTCTCCGTGATCGAGCGCATCGGCAAGGCGCTCGGCTGACCAATTCGCTGACGTCATCCTGCGGTTTGGATGACGTTGAGGGTACGGAACGGTCGGACTAGACTGATCTTCCCGCCGATACGCACTTCTCAGCATCCGGAATCCCGACATGACCGACACTTCCCTCCCCGCGCTCGAGCTCGGCCACGGCGCCGTGATCGTGGAAGCCTTCCTCGAGCCGACCTGCCCCTTCTCCAAGCGCGCCTTCGCCAAGTTCCAGGCGTTCGTCGATCTTGTCGGCCCGAAGAGCGTCACGCTGAAGATCCGCCTGCAGTCGCAGCCCTGGCACCTCTTCTCCGGCGTCATCTGCCGGGCGATCCTCGCGGCGAGCGCCACCGCCGGCGGCAGGGCCGCCGCGCTCAAGGCCATGGCCGGCATCTATGACCGGCGCGAGGATTTCGAGTTCACCGACCATTCCCACGGCCCCAACATGGACCGCACGCCCGGCGATATCATCCGCGACATCGGCGCCATCGTCGGCGCGGACCTGTTCGAGCCGTTCAAGCTGAAATCGGTCGACAGGGCCTTTCGCTGGCAGGTCAAATATGGCCGGCAGAACGGCATCCACGTCTCGCCGACCTTCATGATCGGCGGCCTCGTCGACGGCCGGATGTCGAGCGGCCAGTCGATCGAGGAATGGGCCGAGCTGGTGAAGCCGCATCTCTGAGGACCGGGACCATGGCCGACGACGTTCGCGACAATCGCAACCTCCACCGCTTCGAGATGCAGGTCGACGGCCACGTCGCCTATATCCGCTACCGGCGCGAGCCGGGCACGGTGACGCTCATCCATACCGAGGTGCCGGCCGAGCTCGGCGGCCGGGGCATCGGCAAGGCGCTCGTCCAGGGCACGCTCGACCTGATCCGAACCGCCGGCGAGAAGGTCGTGCCGATCTGCCCCTTCGTCGTCGCCTGGATGAAGCGCCATCCGGAATATGACGACCTGCGGGCCGGGACTGGGCAGCATTAGAAAAAAATTCTCTCCACCCCGGGGCAATTGGTGGTCTCATCCTTCCGGAATCCCTCGCGATCCGTTGAATGACACCAGCCTTTTCATGCTGGGAGCTTCCTCGATGTCCGTCTCGCGCCGTCTCTTCCTCGCCCTGCCGGTTGCCGGCCTGATCGCCGCGTCCATGCCGGCTTTCGCCGCCGACCAGATCAAGGAGCTCCGCATCGACTGGGCGACCTACAACCCGGTCTCGCTCGCGCTCAAGGACCAGGGCCTCCTCGAGAAGGAATTCGAGAAGGACGGCATCTCGGTCACCTGGGTGCAGTCGGCCGGCTCCAACAAGGCGCTCGAATTCCTCAATGCCGGCTCGCTCGACTTCAGCTCGAGCGCCGGCGCGGCGGCTCTCGTCGCCCGCATCAACGGCAACCCGGTCCGCTCGATCTACGTCTATTCCAAGCCGGAATGGACCGCGCTGGTCACCACCAAGGACAGCAGCATCAAGACGGTGGCGGACCTCAAGGGCAAGTCGGTCGCGGTCACCCGCGGCACCGATCCGCACATCTTCCTCGTCCGCGCGCTCGCCGATGCCGGCCTCACTGAGAAGGACGTCACCTTCGTCCTCCTCCAGCATGCCGATGGCGAGACGGCGCTGATCCGCGGCGACGTCGATGCCTGGGCCGGCCTCGACCCGATGATGGCGGCGGCCGAGCTCCAGGATGGCGCCCGGCTCTTCTTCCGGAACGCCGATGCCAATTCGTGGGGCGTCCTCAACACCACCGAGGATTTCGCCAAGGACCATCCGGACATCGTGAAGCGCGTGCTCGCCACCTACGAGGTGGCGCGCAAGTGGTCGCTCGCCAATCCGGACAAGCTGAAGGCCCTGCTCGCCAAGGCCGCCAAGCTCCCCGAGGATGTCATCGCCCGCCAGCTCGAGCGCAACGACCTGACCTATTCCTCGATCGGCGACCAGCAGAAGGCGACCATCCTCGCCGCCGGGCTCGCGCTCCAGAAGGCCGGCGTCCTCAAGGCGGATGTCGACGTCAAGGCGGCGGTCGACGCCCTGGTCGACACCGACTTCCCGGTTGCTGCACAATAGGATCATGGCAGCAGCACTCGATACGACTGGAACCCAGGCGATCGACCGGCCGGCCCGCAGGGCGGGCCGGTCGTCGCGTTGGGTCGGCCGCTTCCTCGTCGGACTGATCGTGCCGGTCCTGCTCGCGATCGGCTGGGAGCTGGTCGTGGCGCTCGGCTGGTCCAACGGCCGCCTCCTGCCGCCGCCCTCGCGCATCTGGCAGACGCTGGTCGAACTGTGGCAGACTGGCGACCTGCTCTCGCATATCATCGTCACCACCGTCCGCGTCTTCGCCGGCTTTGCCCTCGGCGTGGTGGCGGGCACGCTCCTCGGCGCGCTCTGCGGCTATTCCGTCGTGGCGCGGCGGCTCCTCGACCCGACGCTGCAGGGCCTGCGCGCCATCCCCTCCATCGCCTGGGTGCCGCTCTTCATCCTCTGGCTCGGCATCTTCGAGGCTTCCAAGGTCGCGCTCATCGCCGTCGGCGTCTTCTTCCCGATCTATCTCGGCGTCGTCGGCGCGATCATGCATATCGACCGCAAGGTGGTCGAGGTGGGCCGGGTCTTCCGCCTTTCCGGCTTCGCCCTCACCCGCCGCATCCTCCTTCCCGCCATCCTGCCGGAATATGTCATTGCGCTCCGCTCGGGCCTCGGCCTCGGCTGGATGTTCGTGGTGGCGGCCGAATTCATGGGCGCCTCGGAAGGGCTCGGCTACCTCCTGGTCGACGGCCAGCAGCTCGGCAAGCCGGCGCAGATCGTGGCGGCGATCCTCGTCTTCGCCGTCCTCGGCAAGCTCACCGACACCATCCTCGTCGCGGCCTCCCGGCCGTTCCTGCGCTGGCAGGACAGCTTCCAGACCCGTCCATGAACGGCGCCGAGCTCCTCATCGACCGCGTTTCGCGGACCTACCCTAACGGCACCCGTGCGCTCGAGGGCATCTCGCTCGCCGTCGAGCCGGGCGAGATCGTCGCCGTCATCGGCGGCTCGGGCTGCGGCAAGAGCACGCTGCTCCGCATCATCACCGGCCTCGACCGGGCGAGCGCAGGCCGGGTCACCGTCGGCGGCGCGGTCATCGACCGGCCGATCCCGGAAGTCGGCATCATCTTCCAGGAATCGAGGCTGCTCCCCTGGCTGTCGGTCGGCCGCAATGTCGGTTTCGGGCTCGATGCGTTGCCCGCCGCCGAGCGCGAGGCGCGCGTCACCGCGGCGCTCCGCAAGGTCGGCCTTGCCGAATACGGCCGCCGCTGGCCGCGCGAGCTCTCCGGGGGGCAGGCGCAGCGCGTCGCCATCGCGCGCGCCCTCGTCATGCGGCCCTCGGTCCTCCTCCTCGACGAGCCTTTCTCGGCGCTCGACGCCTTCACCCGCGTCGACCTGCAGGACCACCTCCTCGACCTCTGGGCCGAGACGCGGCCGACCCTCCTCCTCGTCACCCACGATATCGAGGAGGCCCTGGTGCTCGCCGACCGGGTCGTGGTCATGCGGCCCTTCCCCGGCCGCGTCGCGGCGGTGATGCCGGTGCTCCTGCCGCGGCCGCGCGATCGCCTCTCGACGGAATTCGAGGAAGCCAAGCGCCAGGTCCTCGCCGCGCTCGGCCATTCGCTGACCGACCCGCACCCGCCGCGCGGCCTCGAAGAGCCGACCGGGGCACTGGCCTCGTTCTGAGCTCTCGTTAGCCACCGCCCTCTCCACTTGACCTCTCCCCGGTGGGGAGAGGTCGCGCCGAAGGCGCGGGTGAGGGGGTGGAGCGCTATCCGGAAAGGAATCCCTCCCCCTCACCCGCTCGCCCGGCCAGAGCCGGGCTCACGACCTCTCCCCACCGGGGAGAGGTCAAGCGGAGGGGCCGGCGTTCAACGAAAGCAAGGGGTCATGGACGGCGCACCTGCACTCGCCCAACTTCCACCTTCAAGCTACCGTGGATGGCACACCCCATCTGTCTTCCCCTGCCCGCCGCTATGATGGACGAGCGATTCCCCGAGCGGATTCCCGGAGATGCCGCATGGCGACCCTCGCCGAACGCTGGAAGTCCGGCATCGCCTGGCTCGGCACCCGCCGCGCCGAGATGCGCCTCGCCGTTCGTGTCGCGGTCGCCCGCCTCCTCGCCCTGCCGCAGGGCTACTGGGCGGTCTTCACCGCCGTCATCGTCACGCAGGCGAGCATAGGCGGCTCGCTCAAGGCGACCGTCGACCGTTTCATCGGCACGCTCGGCGGCGCCATCTATGGCGGCCTCGTCGCCATGGCCATCGCCCATGAGGGGCCGGCCGGGCTCGGCATCGCGCTGGTGGTGGCGCTGCTTCCCCTCGGCTTCGTCTCGGCGATCGACGCGCGCTTCCGGGTGGCGCCGGTCACCGCCGTCATCGTCCTTCTCTCGCCGGTCGGCCACCAGGCGAGCCCGATCGACTTCACCATCGACCGCATCATCGAGATCAGCATAGGCAGCATCGTCGCGCTCGCCGTCTCGCTGGTCATCCTGCCGGCGCGGGCCCATTCCGCCCTCACCGAGACGACGGCCGCGTTCCTCCGCCAGCTCGGCGATTTCCTCGTCCTCGTCCTCGCCTCCTTCACCAGCGAGCCGGACAAGGCCGCCGTCCTCAAGCTGCAGATCGCCACGCGGCGCGCGATCACCAAGCTCGACGGGATCGCCGAAGAGGCGCGGCGCGAGCGCGCCAGCCACCTTTCCGACGACCCCGATCCCGATCCGGTCGTGCGCACCTCGACGCGCGTGCGCAACGACATCATCATGCTCGCCCGCGCCGGCATGGCGCCGCTGCCGGCGCCCGCCGATGCGAAGCTCGCGGCCCCGCTCGGCGAGGTCGCCAATGCCGGACGCGCCTTCCTCGCGGCCCTCGGAACGTCCTTCGCAGAGCGCACGCCGCCGCCCTCGCTCGAGGCTTTCGACGCGGCGCTCCGCGCCTACCATGCCGAGATCGCCACCCTCCGCCGGGACGGTGCGTTTCGCCCGCTGAAGGGCGACGTCGTCGGCCGCGTCTTCGCGCTCGGCTTCGCCCTCGACCAGCTCCGCCAGAACGCCAGCGACCTCGCCGACCGCGCCTCCGAGTTCGCGCGGGTTCCGGCGGTGGACGGCTAGCCTCGCACCGTCGGGAGAAACCGTCCGTCCGTCCCTGCTCCCGTCTCACCGCCATCCCGCGCCGTCTCCCGCACCGCCCGCGCCCGTCTCATGCTAGTTTCAGCGCCCGAAAGCGGGGATAGATGGCGAAGGTCAGTGCCGGCATCCTCCTCTACCGGATCCGGCCCGCCGGTCCGGAGGTCCTGCTCGTCCATCCCGGCGGCCCCTATTGGGCCAGGAAGGACGACGGCGCCTGGTCCATCCCCAAGGGCCTCGTCGATCCCGGCGAGGACGAGCTTACCGCAGCGATTCGCGAGTTTTCCGAGGAGACCGGGGCCATCCCGACCGGGATTTCCAAGGATCTCGGCGCGTTTCGACAGCCGGGCGGCAAGACCATCCGGGCCTTCGCAATGGAGGGCGATTTCGACCCGGCGAGCCTGCGCAGCAACGTCTTTGCGCTCGAATGGCCGCCGCGATCGGGAACGATCAGGGAGTTCCCCGAGGCCGATCGCGCCGCCTGGTTCACCCCCGCCGAATCGCGCCGTAAAGCATTGGCCGGCCAAATTCCCATTATAGATGCGCTACTTGGCGGTTTAGCCGGCTGACCGAGCGCTCTATTGGTGCATTGCCGCATTCATGAAATTTTTATGTTGCATTGCAAACCACACAAAACCGTTATGCGCAAATAGCACTGCTACACCGCGGCTATGCGTCCTATCTTCCTGGTCAAGCGAAGGGCAACGGCCCGAGCGATGAAATTCAGGTTCGACGAAAGGCGCAAGTCATCATGGAAAACAGGTTGGTCCGCACTTACCGCAACTGGCGGAAGTACCGGGAGACCTACAACGAGCTGATGCGGCTCACCAGCCGCGAGCTCGACGACCTCGGCATCAACCGGGTCGACATCCCGGCCATCGCCCGCCAGTCCGTCAGCCTCTAACCGGTTTCGTCCAAGCGCATCCTCCCGCGCGACGGACGGAAAGGGCACCGGCCTCCTCCTCCCAAGGCAACCGGTGCCCGCTTAAAAGAACGCCCGCCGATCCTTCCTCCCCGGCGGGCGTTTTTTATTGCGCTGATCCCACTGGAATTCCTGCCGTTTTTTGATTGCAGCCGATGGGCGGCGCGCCTAGCGTCCGCCGGATGAAGCCCGTCCACGTCATCGGCGGCGGCCTCGCCGGATCGGAAGCTGCCTGGCAGGTCGCACGCCGCGGAATCCCGGTCGTCCTGCACGAGATGCGCCCGTCCCGCGGGACGGAAGCGCACAAGACCGACCGGCTCGCCGAGCTCGTCTGCTCCAACTCGTTCCGCTCCGACGACCGGGAGACGAATGCTGTCGGGCTCCTCCACGAGGAGTTGCGCCGCGCCGGCTCCCTGATCATGACCATTGCCGACCGCCACCAGGTGCCCGCCGGCGGGGCGCTTGCCGTTGACCGCGAAGGCTTTTCCGCCGCCGTCACGGCAGCCATCGAATCGGACCCCATGATCACGCTGGAGCGGGGCGAGATCGCCGCCCTGCCCCCGCCCGACTGGGATTCGGTGATCGTCGCCACGGGCCCGCTCACCGCCCCGGCTCTCGCCGAGGCCATCCGCGGCCTGACCGGCGAAGCCGAGCTCGCCTTCTTCGACGCCATCGCCCCGATCGTGCATTTCGAGACGATCGACCTCGACGTCGCCTGGTTCCAGTCGCGCTACGACAAGGTAGGCCCGGGCGGGACCGGCAAGGACTATATCAACTGCCCGATGAACAAGGCGGAATACGAGGCTTTCGTAGACGCCCTGCTGACCGGCGAGCAGCACAGGTCGCATGACTGGGAGAAGGTTCCCTATTTCGACGGCTGCCTGCCGATCGAGGTCATGGCCGAACGCGGCCGCGAGACGCTCCGCCACGGGCCGATGAAGCCTGTCGGCCTCACCAATCCCCGCAATCCGACCGAGAAGCCCTATGCCGTCGTCCAGCTCCGGCAGGATAACGCCTTGGGAACGCTGTATAATATGGTCGGCTTCCAGACCCGGCTCAGATACGCGATCCAGGCCGACATCCTCCGGATGATCCCCGGCCTGAAGCACGCCCAGTTCGCGCGGCTGGGAGGATTGCATCGCAACACCTACCTCAACTCGCCGAAGCTCCTCGACCGGACGCTCCGCCTCAAGGCCTTGCCGCGCCTCAGGTTTGCCGGCCAGATCACGGGTTGCGAGGGCTATGTGGAATCCTCGGCCATCGGGCTGCTGGCGGGGATATTCGCCACGGCCGAGCGGCTCGGCGAGCCGCTAGAGCTGCCGCCGGCGACCACCGCCTTCGGCGCGCTCCTCAACCACATTACCGGGGGACATATCGTCCACGAGGAAGAGGCGAAGCGCAGCTTCCAGCCGATGAACATCAATTTCGGGCTCTTCCCGCCGGTGACCGTCGAGCGCGTTCCGGGCAAGCGCATGTCGGGCCACGACAAGGGCGTGGCGCGCAAGAAAGCGACGAGCGCACGGGCACTTGCCGACCTCGACACCTGGCTCGCCGGCCGGCGCGCGGAAGCGGCCGAGTAGCGCTTCCCGCCCCTGTCAGCCGAAGCCCTGGCGGGCGGCGCGCCACAGCGCCCAATGGCGGCGGAGCGGGGATATGTCGGCGACCGTCTTCAGCGGATCGAAGCCCCGCCGCTCCATCTTCCGCAAGTATGGCTCGCAGAGCGCGACGGGGAGAAACGCCGCCTGAATCGGTCCCGGGACGCGTGCGATTCCGTGCGAAACGGCGGTGAGATGCCCGCGAACGCGCGCCCGCAATTCGGCGAGCAGCCTCTCCAGTCCCGGCGAGGTCTTGCCGGCATGGAGGTCGGCGCGGTCGACCCCGTGCTTCGCCATCAGGTCGGCGGGCAGGTAGCACTGGCCTCGGGCCGAATGGATCGGCAGTGCCCTCAGCAGCCCGGTCAGCGCCCAGGCGACGCCGGCATGGCCAGCGACCTCCGCCGCACCCGGATCGGCGCCGTCGGAGAGGATGATCGCGCCGAGCTGCATGAGGCTCGACGAGGTTTCGCCGGCATAGCCTTCGAGGTCGTTGAGGCTCGGCATGGCGTCGTCATAGAGGTCGAAGCGGCGCGCCTCGATCAGGTTCGCGAGCGCCGTGACCGGCAGGCGGAACCCGGCAATGGTCTTCTGCAACGCCTCCGCCACCGGATGGCCGGAGCCTTCGCCGGCCAGCGCATCCCGCCACCATTGCAGCCGGATTTCGCCGAGGTTCGGCTCGCTCCCGGTCTCGCGGATGCGGGCGACCTCGAGATTGAAGGCGTGGAGCGCGAAGAAATGGTGGCGCGCCGCCTCCGGCACGAAGAGGTCGGCGAGGTAGCGGTCGCGATCGCCGGCGCGGACGGCATCGGCAGTATGGGCATAGGCGTCCATGGGCGACGATATGGACCGGCGGCGGCGCTCAGTCCACCGCCAGGAGCGCGGCGGCAACCGGACGTTCCTCGGCAAGGAGCACGTTGAAGGTGCGCACCGCGGCGCCGGTCGACATGGGCTCGCCGACGATGCCCGCCTCAGCCAGTCGCTCGCGGAGCGGCCGCGGCAGCGGGACCAGCTCCCGGCCGGTGCCGGCGATCAGGATCTCTATGCCGGTCTCCTCGAAGACTTTGGCCAGCCCCGCCTCGTCGAAGCGCGCGTCGTCCCAGCCGTAGATGCCGCTCGGCAGGCAGAGGATCGACCCGCGATGCGACATGCCGGCGAAGCGGAAGCCGCCATTCCCATAGGTGTCGATGGGCGCGCGGCCGGGAAAGTGGGCGTTGCGGATGGTGACCATGGCACGGTGTAGCACGACCGGGAAAACAAGAAATTCGTGGATGGCCGGCACAAGGCCGGCCATGACGATAGCGGGACGTTCGGGGCGCGACTAAACGCTGGACGTCCCCTAGACCTTCGCGGGCTTGGCCTTCTCGGCCGCAGCGCTCGCCTTGTCCTCGACCGCCTTGGGGCGGATGTTGAAGTAGATGAGGATCGGGCCGCCGATGAAGATCGACGAGGCGGTGGCGACGAAGATGCCCCAGATCATGGCCGCGGTGAACGAGCGGATGACCGGGCCGCCGAAGACGAAGAGCGCGATGAGGGCGAGCTCCAGCGTGATCGACGTCATGATCGTGCGCGCCAGCGTCTGGTTGGTGGCGAGGTCGATCACGTCGCGGATCGGCATCTGCTTGTACTTGCGCAGGATCTCGCGGATGCGGTCGAAGATGACGACGGTGTCGTTCAGCGAATAGCCGATGATAGTGAGGATCGCCGCGATCGAGGACAGGTTGAAGTCGATCTGCGTGAGGGCGAAGAAGCCCATGGTCAGGATGGCGTCGTGGACGAGGGTAGCCACGGCGGCGATGCCGAACTGCCATTCGAATCGGAACCAGATGTAGATCATGATGCCGGCGATGGTGAAGAGCACGGCGAGCGTGCCGGTATGGGCGAGCTCGCCCGAGACGCGCGGCCCCACCACCTCGACGCTGCGATAGTCGTAGTCCTCCGCGCCGAGGGCGTCGCGCACCTTCTGCACCGCTTCCTGCTGCGCGGCATCGCCGCCCGGCTGAAGGGCGATGCGGATCAGCACCTCGTTCGGCCCACCGACGTTCTGGATCTGCACCTCGCCGAGGCCGAGGGTATCCAGCTTGGAGCGGATGCCGGCCATGTCGGCGGCCTCGGCATGGCTGTGGATCTCCATCACCGTGCCGCCCTTGAAGTCGATGCCGGCATTGACGCCGACCGTGAAGAACAGGGCGAAGGAAAGGATGATCAGGACGATCGAAACGGGCGTGCGGATGCGCGCCCATTTCATGAACGGCAGGTTGGTATTGTCGGGAATGAGGCGGAGGGGCTTCCAAGCCATGGCGCGGGCCTTAGAGCGGGACGGCCTTCGGCCGCGCCACCTGCACCCAGATCGAGACGATCAGGCGCGTTACCAGGTAGGCGGTGAAGAGGGTCGAGATGATGCCGATGGACAGCGTGACGGCGAAGCCGCGGATCGGGCCCGAGCCCACCCAGAACAGCGCGATGGCGGCGATCAGGGCGGTCAGGTGGGAGTCGATGATGGTGGCGAAGGCCTTGCGGAAGCCGGTATCGAGCGCGGCGATCGTCGACCTGCCGGCATGGGCCTCCTCGCGCATGCGCTCATAGATGAGCACGTTGGCGTCGACCGCCATGCCCATGGTGAGCACGATGCCGGCAATGCCGGGCAGCGTGAGCGTGGCGCCGAGCAGCGTCAGGATGCCGAGCATCAGGAAGTTGTTGGCGATCAGCGCAAGCACGGCGAAGACGCCGAGGAGCCCGTAGCAGAGGATCATGAAACCGGCGATGGCGACCGTCGCCACGATCGAGGCGATGACGCCGGCACGGATCGAGTCGGCGCCGAGGCTCGGGCCGATGGTGCGTTCCTCGACGATGGTCAGTTTCGCCGGCAGCGAGCCGGCGCGCAGCAGGATGGCGAGGTCGTTGGCCGACTGGACGCTGAAATTGCCGCTGATCTGGCCGGAGCCCTGGATGATCGGCTCGCGGATGACCGGGGCCGAGATCACCTCGTTGTCGAGCACGATGGCGAAGGGCCGGCCGACGTTCTTGGTGGTCACGTCGGCGAATTTCGAGGCGCCCGCGCTCGACAGCCGGAAATTGACGATCGGCTCGTTGGTGCGGGAATCGAAGGCGGCCTGCGCGTCGGTGAGGTCCTCGCCGGTCATCAGCGGAATTTCATCGACGACGTAGGAGAGGTTCGGGTCGTCCTTCGACTTGACGGTGATGGTGCCGGGCTTCGGCTCCTGGGTCTGGCCGGCGGTGACCGTTCCCTGGACGAGGTGGAAGGTGAGCTGCGCGGTCTGGCCGACGAGCGCCTTGAGGCGCGCCGGATCGCCGACGCCGGGCGCCTCGACCAGGATGCGGTCGTCGCCCTGGCGCTGGATGCTCGGCTCGGTGGTGCCGAGCGCGTTGATGCGGCGGTCGATGACCTCGATCGCCTGGGCGACGATGCCGCGCACGCGCTGCTGCAGGCCGGCGGGCGAATAGGTGAACTTGGCGAGCCCGTCGGAGCCGACGGTGAGATCGAACTCGTTGACGCTGGTGCCGCCGAGAAGGCCGGAGGCCAGCGGATTGCGGAGCGCCTCGAGGCGCTTCTGCGCGTCGGCGAGCTTGTCGAGGTCGCGGATGCGGAGCTGGACGCCCTCGCCCTGGATCGAGAGCCCGGTATAGCCGATGCGCGGCTCCTGCAGCAGCGTCTTGCGGACGTCGCTGACCAGCGTCTTCAGCCGCTTCTGGACATAGTCGGTGCGGTCGACCTCGTAGAGGAGGTAGGCGCCGCCCTGCAGGTCGAGGCCGAGGACGATCTGCTTCTTCGGCAGGAAGTTCGGCCAGGCGGCGAGCTGCTCCCGCGAGAAGAAATTGGGGATGCACGCCAGGAACCCGCCGAGAACGACGAGGACGATGAGGACTACCTGCCAGCGGGGAAAATGCAGCATCGGAACGTTCCAAAGAGAAGGCGGGCGGCGCCCCGTCCGGTCAGGTGTTTTCCTTCACCGGCTCGGAGCGCGAGCGAACCTCGGCGATCATGCCGCGCACGAGCCGGACGCGGACATTGTCCGCGAGATCGACCTGCATCTCGCCCTCGTCGACCTTGGCTACCTTGCCGATCAGGCCGCCCGTGGTCACGATCGTGTCACCGCGGCGGACATTGGCGATCATCTCCTGATGCGCCTTCTGCTTGTTGCGCTGCGGGCGGATGATCAGGAAGTACATGATCACGAAGATGAGGACGAAGGGCAGGAACTGGAAGATGAGGTCCGGGGCCCCGGGAGCGCCGCCAGCGGCGGCTTGGGCATAGGCCGGGGTAACGAACATCGGCAACTCCTGCTCGGCGCCAAGCGAACGGCGCAGGTCCATGAAAAGCGCGCGGACTATAACCGCGCGGGATTCTAATGCAAACGATATAGGAACGCGGGTTTGAGGGCGGAAGATGGCGACCAACCCTCATGCGCACAGATGCCGCGCATGACGAATCCTTGGCGCGCCGCCTTTCCCCGTGCTACCCCACCCGCGCCTTCAGGAATGCGAGCGAAGCCCTTGGCCGATAAAGACATAAGCGACATCAACCAGCGCCTCGACCGGCTCATCGCGCTGATCGAGCGGGCGGTGCCGGCCGCTGCCGAGACGCCGGACTTCGAGGCGGCGGACGCCTTCGTGTGGCAGCCCGCCGGGCGCCGGCTGCAGCCGGTCAGGCGGGTCAACCGGGTCGATATCGGGCTCCTCAAGGGGATCGACCGGGCGCGCGACATCCTCACCGACAATACCGAGCGCTTCGCCAAGGGCCTGCCCGCCAACAACGTGCTCCTCTGGGGGGCGCGCGGCATGGGCAAGTCGTCGCTGGTCAAATCGGCGCATGCCGCGGTCAACGCCGCCGGCGGGACGCCGCTGAAGCTGGTCGAGATCCATCGCGAGGACATCGAGACGCTGCCCGACCTGATGGCGGCGGTGCGCGGCTCGAAATACCGCTTCATCCTCTTCTGCGACGACCTTTCATTCGACCACGACGATACCTCGTACAAGTCGCTGAAGGCGGCGCTGGAAGGCGGCGTCGAGGGGCGGCCGGACAATGTCGCATTCTACGCCACGTCCAACCGGCGGCACCTCCTGCCGCGCGACATGATGGAGAACGAGCGCTCGACGGCGATCAATCCGGGCGAGGCGGTGGAGGAGAAGGTGTCGCTCTCCGACCGCTTTGGCCTGTGGCTCGGGTTCCACAAGTGCAGCCAGGACGAATATCTCGCCATGGTGCGCGGCTATGTCGGCCATTTCGGGCTGAAGATCGCCGACGAGGCGCTCGTCGCCGACGCGCTCGAGTGGTCGACCACGCGCGGCGCGCGTTCGGGCCGCGTCGCCTGGCAGTACGTGCAGGATCTGGCGGGGCGACTTGGGGTTCCCCTCACAGGGTGAGGCCGCCCCGCCAGCCTTGAATGATCAGCACAGGTTGAGGTCAGGCCGATCAATCCCTGCCCCGCCGCCCGGAGGCGACGGGTAGACCGGCGCCGGTCTAGCCGGCGAGATAGTCGAGCGGGTTGACGGGCTTGGCGCCCTTGCGCAGCTCGAAGTGGACCTGCGGCGCGTTCACCGAGCCGCTCATGCCGGCCTTGCCGACGATCTGGCCGCGGGCGACCTTGTCGCCGCGCTTGACCAGGATCTCGCTGTTATGGGCATAGGCGGTGACCCAGCCGTCGGCGTGGCGGATGAGGACGAGGTTGCCGTAGCCGGCGAGCTCGTTGCCGGCATAGATCACGGTGCCCGCCTCTGCGGCCTTGACCGAGGTGCCTTCCGGCACCGCGAGGTTGATGCCGTCGTTCTTCTCGCCGTTCGGCTTGGAGCCGAAGGCCGAGATGATGCGGCCGCGCACCGGCCAGCGGAACGAGGTGCCGTTGGCGGAAGGCGGATCGGCGGTGTCGGCGACCGTGGGCGCCGGCGCCGCGGCCGGGGCAGCGGCGACAGGGGCCGCCGGGGCGATCGGTTCGGCTGCCGGCGGAACCGCAGCGACGGTCGGTGCGGCCGGGATCGCCGGCTGTTTCGGAAGCTGGGCGACTGCGGCCGGAGCAGCGCTCGTCTCGTTGCCCTTCACGACCAGCTTGCCCAGCGGCTTCGGCGGCGTGCCGAGGCTGGCGGGCTGCTCGGCGGCAGGCGAATAGGCGACGAGCTGGGTCTTGGCGCCGGCGTCGCCGGTGCCCGGAATGCGGAGCTTCTGGCCGACGCGGAGCGATGTGTTGACCGTCAGGCCGTTGGCGGCGGCGAGCTCGGCCGGCCGGGTATGGTATTGGCGGGCCAGCGAATAGAGCGTCTGGCCCGGCTCGACGACGTGCATGCCGCCGCCGACCTTGGCGACTTCAGCCTGGGCGGGAGCGGAGACGGCGGCGGGCGCATAGGCCTCGGGCGCGGCGACCGGGGCCATGACGGCCGGGCCGGCCATGGCGACGCGGGTCGGGATGACGATGACCTTGCCGGGCTTCAGGTCGGCCGGGCTGTGGATCTGGTTGGCCTTGGCGATCTCGGCGACGGGCGCGCCGTATTTCAGCGCCAGCGTCTCGAGGGACTCGCCCTTGCCGACGGTGACGACGCGGCCGCCGGCAGCCTGGTAGGTGTAGTTGGTGGCATAGGAAGGCTGCGGCTGCGCCGGGGCGACCGCGATCGGCGCCGGGGTCATCGGCGTCGGCATGGCCGGCGGGGCGAGGTCGGCGCTCTGCACGCCGTTCGACGCCGGGCCGGGCTGGACGAGATCGGAATCGGCGTCGCTGGCGCCGCCGCCGTTCTGGCCGATGATCTGGCGCTGGTTGGGGGTGGAGCCGGTGAAAAGCGGCTCCCGCAGCCGGGTCACGTCGCCGCTGCAGGCGGCGGTCGCTCCCGCGAGGATGGCGACGACCGCCACCTGGTTCAGAAGACGAATCCGGAACGCGCAGGAAAGGTTACGCATCGCAACACTCACGCCACTCACTCAACCCATGGCGCGAGTAAACACCGGTAACGTTGACAAAGCGTTTAAGGTGCGGGCGCCGGCAGAAGAACGTCGATTCGACTGAAAGACCCCGGCCGAAGACTAGCGGCCGAAATGGTCGAAGGATGCGCGGCCCAGGTTCATGGGCCGGCCCGTGCGCCCGATCACGACCGGCCCGCCCCGGCCGCGAACGAGACGCCCGATGCGTGCCACCGGCACGCGCGCCGCCTTCGCCTTGGCGGCGAATTCAGCAGCCTCTCGTGGCGGTATTGCGGCGAGGATCTCGTAGTCATCGCCGCCGGTGAGCGCCGTGGCGAGAAGCGCCGGCTCCTCCGTGACGAGCGCCGCGGCGCTCTTCGAGAGCGGCACGTTGGCCGCGTCGATCTCGCCGGCGAGGCCCGACGCCTTGCACATATGCGCGAAGTCGCCGACCAGCCCGTCGGACACATCCATGGCCGCGGTCGCATGGGCGCGAATGGCGGCAGCGAGCGCGATGCGCGGCTGGGGATGCAGGTAGCGGTCGAGGAGCGGACGGGCCATCGCCGCCGCAGGCTTCGGCGAGACCTGGCCGAGGCGGATGCGGAGGCCGAGGGCGGCGTCGCCGATGGTGCCCGAGACGAAGAGAAGGTCCCCTGCCCGCGCGCCCTCGCGATGGACCATGGTGCCCTTCGGCAGGCGCCCGATGGCGGTGATGGTGACGCTCATGCCGCCGGGCGCGCGGCTGGTATCCCCGCCGAGCAGCGAGATGCCGTAGCTCTTCTGGTCGGCGCGCAGCGCCGAGGTGAAGTGGCGCACCCAGGCCTCGTCCCAGTCCGAGGCGAGCGCCAGCGCGAGCAGGTAGCCGACCGGCTCGGCGCCCTTGGCGGCGAGATCGGACAGGTTCACGCGGAGCGCCTTGCGGGCGATCGATTCCGGCGGATCGTCGGCGAAGAAGTGGATGCCGGCCCCGAGGAAGTCGGTGGTGACGACCAGGTCCTCGCCGGCCTTCGGCCGCAGCATCGCGGCGTCGTCGGCAAGGGCGAAGGCGCCGGGGTCGCCGGCGAGCGGACGGAAATAGCGCTCGATCAGCTCGAACTCGCCCGGCCGCCGCCTGCGCGCCATCGCGTCAGTCCCGGGCCGGAGCCGGCGCGAACTCGGCGGGACGCATCGAGCGGGCAAGCGTGTCAAGGACGGCATTGACCATGGCGGTCACGTCGGTCTCGAAGAAGGCGCGGGCGATGTCGACATATTCGGCGATCACGACCTTGGCGGGCACGTCCGTGCGCTTCGACAATTCCCACGCGCCGGCGCGGAGGATTGCGCGAAGCGTCGCATCGACCCGCGAGAGCGGCCAGCCGGCGACCAGCGAATTGTGGATCGCCGGGTCGAGGCTCTTCTGGTCGCTGACGACTCCGCCGACGATGTCGCGGAAATAGGCGCCGTCGGCATCGCGATACTGGGTGCCGTCGATCTCCTTGCCAAGGCGGAAGGAGGCGAACTCGGCGAGGACCTCGGGCAGCGTGGCGCCGGCGAGGTCCATCTGGTAGAGCGCCTGGACGGCGGCGAGGCGTGCGGCGCCGCGCTGATTGGCAGGGCGAAACTCGGGTTTGCCGCCAGAGCTCATTTGCCGGCGCCCAGCTGCTCGCGCACCGCGATCATGCGAAGCGCCGCTTCGGCTGCGGCGCCCCCCTTGTTCATCTCGGAGACGCGGGCGCGCGCATAGGCCTGCTCGTCGTTCTCGACGGTGAGGATGCCGTTGCCGATGGCGAGGCTCTCGGCCACCGCGATGTCCATCAGCGCACGGGCGGACTCGCCGGCGACGATGTCGTAATGCGTGGTCTCGCCGCGGATGACGGTGCCGAGGGCGACGAAGCCGTCATAATGCGTGCCGCCCGCCGCCATGGCATCGAGCGCCATGGCGAGGGCAGCCGGAATCTCGAGGGCGCCGGGCACGGCGATGCGATCATAGGTGGCGCCGGCGGCGGCAAGCGCGCCCATGGCGCCAGCCGCCAGCTCGTCAGCCAGGTCGTCGTAGAAGCGGGCTTCGATGATGAGAATATGCGGCACGGTGCGCGCTCTGCCTCTGTCGTTCTTTCGTGGAGCGCGAGCAATCACATGGGAGCCGGTCTTGTCCAGCGGAAAGCGCGCGGGGCGGGAATGTGAAGCGGGGCGTTGCATCGGGTGACGGCACGCGCCCCCTCCACCGCCTTCGGCGGTCCCCCTCCCCCGCTTCGCAGGGGAGGAACAGCGACGACACCGCTTGCGCGACGTGGTTGCTCCCCCGTTTACGGGGGAGCTGTCGGCGTAGCCGACTGAGGGGACGCCGGAGCCTCCGCCGTCGCGTTCAGCCGCGCGACATAGCGCGCGATGGTGTCGACCTCGAGGTTCACCCGGTCGCCCGTCTTGCGCTCGTTCCAGGTGGTGACCTTCAGCGTGTGCGGAATGAGGAGGCACTCGAAGCGGTCGCCATCGACCGCGTTGACGGTCAACGAGGTGCCGTCGAGCGCCACCGAGCCCTTGGCCGCGATGAAGCGAGCGAGCGCATGCGGCGCCTCGAAGACGAAGCGCGTCGTCTCGCCGAAATCCTCGCGCGTCACGATGGTGGCGATGCCGTCGACATGGCCGGTCATCAGGTGCCCGCCGAGCTCGTCGCCGACCTTCAGCGCGCGTTCGAGATTGATGCGCGTGCCATAGTCCCAATCGGCGACGGTGGTGACGGCGAGCGTCTCGGCGCCCGCCTCGAAATCGACGGCGCTCTTGCCGTCGGCCGCGTCCTCGCGCGCGACGACGGTGAGGCAAACGCCGGCGCAGGAAATCGAGGCGCCGATGTCGATGCTCGCCGCCGGATAGGAGGTGGCGACGGAGAGGCGCTTCACGTCGTTGCGCTCAGTGACGCTGATGACGGTGCCGATGTCGGTGACGATGCCGGTGAACATTTCCTAGTTTGCCCTGAGATAGCGGCGCATCTGGTCCTTGCCCGCCATGCCGGCCTCGACCTGGCGGTAGCGCGGGCTGCGCTCGATCGCCGATAGCGCATAGCCGCCGAGCGCCCGCACGCCCTCGGGCCCGACGACGACGTCGGCACGGAAGAGGATGACCTCGTCGACGAGATCGTCGGCGACGAGGGACGAGGCGACCTCGGAGCCGCCCTCGACGAGGATGCGCGTGAAGCCCTCGCCGGCAAGCGCCTCCAGCGCCTTGCCGAGCGCGACGCCGCCCGCGCCAGCCTCGACCTCGAGCACGCGGACGCCGGCATCGCGGAGCGCGTCCTTCCGCGCCTCATCGGCACCGGGCGTGACGACGTCGATGAGCGCCACCTCGCGGGCGGAGGCGACGAGATGCGAGGCCGGCGGCAGGCGCGCCTCGGCATCGAGGATGATGCGCGCCGGCGAGCGCGCGGCGAGGCCGGCAAGGCGGACGGTCAGGCGCGGATCGTCGACCAGCACCGTGCCGATGCCGATCATCACCGCGTCGCTCTCGATGCGCATGGCCTGCACCGCCTCGAAGGCCTCGCGGCCCGAGATGATCATGCGCTCGCCCTCGCGGCGGCCGATCATCCCGTCGGCGGAGACGGCGAGCTTCAGCGTGACCCAGGGGCGGCCGCGGGTGACGCGCGAGATGTGGCCGGCATGGGCGACGGCCGCCTCCGCCGCGAGCACGCCGGTGGTGACGTCGATGCCGGCCGCTTCCAGCCGCGCCAGCCCCTCGCCGGCGACGCGCGGATCGGGATCGGCGATCGCGGCGACGACGCGGGCGACGCCGGCCTCGACCAGCGCATCGGCGCAGGGCGGCGTGCGGCCGTGATGCGAGCACGGCTCGAGGGTGACATAGACGGTGGCGCCGCGGGCCGCCGCGCCAGCCTCGGCAAGGGCCATGACCTCGGCATGCGGCCTTCCTCCTTCCGCCGTCCAGCCCCGGCCGACGACCTTGCCGTCCTTGACGATGACGGCGCCGACGGCGGGGTTCGGATAGGTGCGGCCGAGGTTGCGCCGGCCGAGGCGAAGCGCGGCCGCCATGAAGCGGCGGTCGGTCTCGGCGTCGGTCCTGCGGCTGGCGGGCTTGGCGTCGGCCAAGGCTCAGCGCTCCCGGCCCGCGACGTCCTCGGCGAGCTCGCCGACGAAGGCCTCGAAATCCTTGGCCTCGCGGAAGTTCTTGTAGACCGAGGCGAAGCGCACGTAGGCGACCGCGTCGAGGCCCTTCAGGCCCTCCATGACGAGGTGGCCGATCTGGTCGGAATTGACGTCGGTCTCACCCTGAGACTCGAGCTGGCGCACGATGCCATTGACCATGCGCTCGACGCGCTCGGGATCGACCGAGCGCTTGCGGAGCGCCACCTGCACGGAGCGCATCAGCTTGTCGCGGTCGAAGGGGACGCGCTTGCCGCTCTTCTTCATCACCATGAGCTCGCGGAGCTGCACGCGCTCGAAGGTGGTGAAGCGTCCGCCGCAATCCGGGCAGACGCGGCGGCGCCGGATGGACGTGTTGTCCTCCGACGGGCGCGAGTCCTTCACCTGCGTGTCCGGGTTGCCGCAATAGGGACAGCGCATGGCCCCGCCCTCTCCCCGCTACTGGTAGATCGGGAAGCGGTCGGTGAGCGCCTTGACCTTCGCCTTCACCGCCTCCTCGACGAGCGGCGCGGTGCCCTCCTCGGACTGGGCGACCGCGTCGAGCACCTCGGCGATGAGGTTGCCGACCTGCCGGAACTCGGCGACGCCGAAGCCGCGCGTCGTGGTCGCCGGCGTGCCGAGGCGGATGCCGGAGGTGACGAAGGGCTTTTCCGGATCGTAGGGCACGGCGTTCTTGTTGCAGGTCAGGCCGGCGCGCACCAGCGCCTTCTCCGAGACATTGCCCTTCAGGCGCTTCGGGCGGAGGTCGAGGAGGAAGAGATGGTTGTCGGTGCCGCCCGAGACGATGTCGAAGCCGGCGGCGCGAAGCGTTTCGGCAAGGGCGCGAGCGTTTTCGACGATGTTCTTCGCGTAGATCCTGAAGTCCGGCCGCAGCGCCTCGCCGAGCGCCACCGCCTTGGCGGCGACGGCATTCATCAGCGGCCCGCCCTGGAGGCCGGGGAACACGGCGGAATTGATCTTCTTCGCGATGCCCTCGTCATTGGTGAGGATCAGGCCACCGCGCGGGCCGCGCAGCGACTTGTGGGTCGTCGAGGTGACGACATGGGCGTGCCCGACCGGCGACGGATGCACGCCGCCGGCGACGAGGCCGGCGAAATGCGCCATGTCCACCATGAGCCAGGCACCGACCTCGTCGGCGATCTCGCGGAAGCGCTTGAAATCCCAGATGCGCGAATAGGCCGTGCCGCCGGCAATGATCAGCTTCGGCTTCTCGGCGCGGGCGATCCTCGCCACTTCGTCCATGTCGATGAGGTTGTCGTCCCTGCGCACGCCATAGGGCACGACCTTGAACCACTTGCCCGACATGTTGACCGACGAGCCATGGGTCAGATGCCCGCCGGCGGCGAGGTCGAGGCCCATGAACTTGTCGCCCGGCTGGAGGAGCGCCAGGAACACGGCCTGGTTCATCTGGCTGCCGGAATGGGTCTGGACGTTGGCGAAGGCGGCGCCGAAGAGCTTCTTCGCCCGGTCGATGGCGAGCTGCTCGGCAATGTCCACGAACTCGCAGCCGCCGTAGTAGCGCTTGCCCGGATAGCCTTCGGCATACTTGTTGGTCATGACCGAGCCGAGCGCCTCGAGGACCGCCCTGGAGACGATGTTCTCCGAGGCGATCAGCTCGATCTCGTGCTGCTGGCGGCCGAGCTCCCTGGCTATCGAATCGGCGATTTCCGGGTCGCTCTCGGCGAGCGAGGCGCTGAAGAAGGCGGACGTGCCGGAAGCGGTCTCAGACAAGGACATCGTGGCGGATCCCGTGGCGAAAGGCGCGGCCCTTGGATAGGCCGGGGCGGCAGCCGGATGGACGGCCTTAACATGAATGAGGCAGGCGCGCCAAGAAGCCGGCGCAGCCCTGCCTTGCGCGGGCCGTCGACCCGCGCCGGGCCGAGGGAAGCCGCGGCGGTTCAGGCGGGCGAGGAAAGGCTCGCCGCGAGCTTCACCAGGTCCGACTGGCGCCCGCAGCCGGTCTTGGCGAAGAGGTGCAGGAGGTGCGACTTCACCGTGCTCGGCGCGATGCCGAGGGTGGCGGCGATCTCGGCCTGCGTCCGCCCGGCGACGAGCAGTTCCAGGATGTTGATCTCGGCGGGGGTGAGGTCGTAGATCGCGGCGAGCGCGTCGGCCGGCATGCGCCCGGGCAGGCTCGCCGGGGCGATGAAGAGCGCGGCGACGGCGCGGGGGCCGACACTCCGGCGGATCTGGCCCTGGCGCAGCGGCAGGACATGCACGACGCGCGGGTTGTCCTTGCCGCTCGCCGGTATGCCGATGCCCTTGCCGCCGAGGGTGCTGCCATCGCCCGCCGCCTCGCGCACGGCGCGTTCCAGCGCGCCCTGCGTCGAGCGGTCGGCGAGCGCCGCCCTCCCCCTCTCAGAGCGGATCGGATCGGCGGCGTCGAGCATGGCCCGCGCCGCGGCGTTGGCGTGGACGATGCCGAGGTCGCGGTCGACGAGCAGGATGCCGAACTGGAAGCTGTCGAGGACCGAGCCGAAGGTCGCCGCCTCGATCGCCTTCAGGCCGAAGAGGTCGCTGATGGTCACCGCACGGCGCACATGGGGCGCGACCAGCCGCAGGTGCTCGATGTCGATGTCGCCGAAGGGAACGGTCGTTCCGCGGCGATTGAAGGAAAGCCCGCCGACCATGCCGGGGCTCCTCACCACGGCGAAGGCGATGGAATCGTAGATCCCCATCGGCTGGGCGAATTCCAGGAAGTAGCGGTTCGTCTCCATCACGCTCGGGCTGGCGACGCGGCTGGCGATCACCGGCTCGTCGAGCGGAAAGTTCATCAGCCGCTCCATCCCGCCCCATACCTCGGCAAGCTCCGCCTGGTATTCGAGCGACCGGATGACCCATTCCCGATCCATCCCGACGACGGCCTGGAGCGTCGGCGAGCCGACCGGCAGGCGCAGGACGGACAGCGTGCTCACGTCAAAGCCGAAGGCACGGCAAATCTCGCCCATGACCGATTCCCAGCGGCCGGGATCAAGCGCGCATTCGTATATCTGACCGATCAGCTCGGAGAACTGCTCGATCTGCGGAACGGTGTTCGGGATGGCCGCGAGGCGAGGCGCCTCCGCGTCCAGACGGTCTCGTGTAGCCACTGGTCGCCCTCAGCCGGTTACACCCCTCGGCCGCGACTATAGGGCAAAACCGGCCGCTGTCTCCACCAAACGGTGGATGACGGTGCTGGGGGCGCCCCTCAGGCTGGAGAAGATTTTCAGGCCGGAGGTCAAAGATGCGATTTCATGCCGGAATTCTGGGTGCCCTGTTCGCCTTCAGGCGTGGCGGCATGTTCCGGATGATCAAGTTCGTCGGCCGGTCGACGAAACCTGCCCAGTCCGCGGCATCCACTCGCGACAGGAAGCCGCCGTTCTCGACGCCCCTGCGTCTCCCGACGTTCCCGTGGCCGGCGTTGGTCCTGATGCTGGTGGTCTTCCCGCTTGTCCCGATCTCCGTCGCGATAGCCTGCGATCTCACCGTGAATGAAGGCTGCATCGACGAGGTCATCACCAACGTCGGCGATGCCCGCACGCTCCATGTCACGGTCTCCTCCGGCAGCGGCATCGTAGAGTTCTTCCAGGTCATCGGACCGAATCAGAAGCAGGCCAAGCTGAACAAGGGAGGACGGCTTCACATCGGTCTCGACGAATCCGGGGGCACCGTCTACTCGGTCCAGGCCTGCTGGGACGATGCGGTCGAGGGCACGTTCTGCCATCCCTGGAAGCAGTTCCGCCGCAACTTCGCGCCGCTCAGCGTCTGCAAGACCTACGTGGCCAATGCCACCAAGGCGATCGCGGATGCCGCGGCGCTCGGCTGCGGCTTCAAGGGCGAGCGCTGGAACCCCGATCCGAACGCGCACTACACCGCCTGCATCGACAATGTCGGCGACTGGCAGGCGCTCGTGAACAACGAGACCAATGGCCGGGCGACACAGCTCAACAAGTGCCGGATCGAGAAGAAGCCGATCCGTCCGGTCGGCGGCAACGGTCCGGTCGCCGGCGTCGCCGAAGCCATGCAGGTCGCCAAGGCCTGCTCGGCCTATGCCAAGCGCATGGACGCGCGGGTGAACGAGGCGCGCGCGCTCAAATGCGCCTTCTTCGGCGGATCGAACGGCTGGGACCATCCGCACGCCTACTGGGCCGATCAATGCGCCCGGTGGAAGGCCGGCGCGAGCGTGAAGGTCGAGGAGGACTCATTCCAGCGGAACCTCGACCAGTGCAAGAGCGGCGACACGGGCGGTGCCGGCGGCGGCAAGACGTACACGGCGGTCGCCGAGGTGACGATGTACGACGGCTATCAGCATGGCAACCGGACCGTCTGCTACATCTATCCCGGCGACAAGCTGGGCAAGCTCGCCGCCAATGGCGCGACCGGCAAGTGGCTGCATCTGCGGGGCAACTCAGGCGACTGCAACGGCAAGACCGGCTTCGTCTACAACGAGGGCGAGCTGAAGTAACGCCTTCCCGAGAAGCGAAACGGCGGCGCCCGGGGTGCCGCCGTTTTCATTCGCGCGGACCAAGCGACCGTCGCCGGCCGCCCTGCCCTATTGCTGGACGGCCTGGAGCTGCTGCGGAGCGGCCTGCGCCGCCATCTGGTCGAGCCCGTCGAGGCCGTAGATGTCGTTGCGGAAATTGACGACGCCGTCGGACACCGCCCAGGCGGTGATATAGACCCAGAAGACCGGGACCATGGTCTGGAGCTTGGCGTCGATGCGCTCGCCGGAACGGAAGGCGTTGTCGATCGCCGCGCGGTCCCAGCCCTTGGTGTCGCGGAGCAGCCAGCCGATCAGCTCGCGGATGTTCTGGATGCGGACGCAGCCCGAGGAATCGAAGCGGTACTCGTCGTTGAAGAGCCCCTTCGAGGGCGTGTCGTGCATGTACACGCCGTCCTTGGAGTAGAAATTGATCTTCACCGAGCCGAGCGAGTTGAAGTCGCCCGGATCCTGGCGGAACAGGTACTTGGCGGCCTCGTCGGTGTTCCAGTTGATCTGGGTCTGGCTGAGCGGCTCGCCCTTCTGCGTGTAGATGCGGATGTGCTGCTCGGCGAGATAGTTCGGGTTCTTCTGGACCTTGGGGATCAGGTCGCGCCGGATGATGCTCTCGGGCACCGTCCAGAACGGGTTGAAGTTGATCTCGTAGATCTTGGAATTGACGATCGGCGACGGCCGGTCGACCTTGCCGACGATCGCCGTATGCCGCGAGACGACCTTCTGCGACTCGACCGCCTCGACGGCCGCGGCCGGAATGTTGACCATGACGAAGCGCGTGGGCAGCGGCTTCGCTAGGCTCATCTTGAGCCGCGTCAGGTTGGTCGAAAGCTGGTTGAGACGGACCTGCGCCGGGATGTTCAGCGCGGCAAAGGTCGAGTTGCCGACCTGGCCGTCGATCGGGATGCCGTGGCGCGCCTGGAAGCGGCGAACGGCCGCCTCGACATAGGAATCGAAGACATCCGTGCGCGAGGCGACCGGGGCGAGGTCGCCCGACACGGTCAGGCGCTCGCGGAGCAGCGCCACCGCCTGCCCCTTCACGCCGAGCTTCATCTTCCGGTCCGCCGGCACCTGCGGCCAGCCGCCGCGGCTGACGATATCGGCATATTGCTGGATGGCGCGCTCGGTCGCCGCGATGATCTCGGGCGACAGCGTCGGGATCGTGGTGCGCACGTCGGAGGCATTGTTGGCGGCGGCGTCGAAGCCGTCCGACCATTCCGCCGACCGGCTCTGCAGGACCTGGTTGATCGGGTCCTCGGCGAAGGCCTTGAGGACGCCCATGGCGCCAAATGCCGCGAGCGACAGACCGCCCAGCGCAAACCGTCTCCTGGTGATGCTCATTCCGCGCCTTCGACTTCCTGCCGCCATCCCGGTCCGCCCGACGGTCGGGCTAACATGGGTGTCCGGGGTCTTCAACGAAAGGATCGGAGGAAAGCCCACGCTCCCGCGAAATTTACCGATCCCCCTCGATCCTCCTTTACCCGGGTTAATGTGGCCCTTTCGTGACTCGGAAAGCGCGGAGCGCCGCGACGCCGCGCGCCTGTGGCGCCCGCGCCACAGGGAAACGACAAAGGCCCGGGCATTGCCCGGGCCTTTGATCTGACCATCCCGTACCCGGCTAGAGCCGGTAGAGGATCTGGTCGGTCCAGAAGCGCTCCAGGCGCTGGAGCGACTTGTTGAGGTTGTGGAAGTCGTCGAGCGCGATGCCGCCGACCTGCTGGATCGAGCGGATGTGGCGGTCGTAGAGCCCGTTGACGATGTCCGCGATCTCACGGCCCTTGTCGGTCAGGCTGACCCGCACCGAGCGGCGATCCATGCGGGAGCGCTGATGGTGGATGTAGCCCATCTCGACGAGCTTCTTGAGATTGTACGAGACGTTGGAACCGAGATAGTAGCCGCGGGTGCGGAGTTCGCCCGCCGTCAGCTCCGATTCGCCGATGTTGAAGAGGAGCAGCGCCTGCACGCTGTTCACGTCCGACCGGCCGGAGCGGTCGAACTCGTCCTTGATGACGTCCAGCAGCCGCCGATGAAGACGCTCGACGAGCGTAAGCGCCTCCAAGTAGAGCGGCTTGATCTCCGTCCCCTGCGCGGGGGCGGGAACCGCCTCTACCGCACGCTTTGCGCTAACCATTGAACTGCCTCACTGTTTCGCCTGGCAGGTATGTTCCCACCTGCGGCCAACCTACCGGGAGGCGCTGAAGATCGGCTTAAGCCACAGGCTTAATGGGCGATTACGGCTTTCTCTCAAATCGCGTTAACCAGCGCGAAACCAATAGGGCCGCCCGAGCGGCTCAGGAATGGGCTGCCCGGCGGGCGAGGAAAAGGAGGATTCCCATTCCAAGCAGCCCGAAGACGTGCAGCGCTATGATGCCGTAGTCGAAGCCGAAGGTCTCGGCGAAGACCGTATGCATGGCGACCGCCGTGACCGCCGCCCAGACCCACACCACGTTGCCCCATGCCACCCGCATCCAGAGCCCGACCGCGGCGACGAGATCGATGACGGCGAGGTGGACCGTGGCGAGCTGCCAGGTCAGCGTCATCTCCTCGAACGAGCCGGTCTCGCCCGGCATGACCCCGATGATGATCGCCCAGTGGCGGAGGCCGAGGAGCATCAGGATCGCCGCCATGACGCGGGCATAGACGTCGATGGCGAGCGGATAGCGGTTCTGCTTCTCGGCCGGCGCGGCCGCCTCGGTCTTCTCGCGGATGGTCATGGCGGAGTCCTTATAGCCGCGCGCAGCGGGGGGCCATAGCGGCGTTTTGCGTGAAGATCGGCCGGGGTGGTATCCTTGCCGAAGCAAGGACAATCCGATGACCCGCGAACGCTCTCCGCTCCATCCCGATCCCGCGACCAAGGCCGACATGGCCGCCATCCTCGGCGGGCGCCGCATGCGCCGCAACCGGCGCACCGACTGGTCGCGCCGCATGGTGCGCGAGAACACGCTGACCGTGGACGACCTCATCTGGCCGATCTTCATCGTCGCGGGCAGCGACCTTGCCGAGCCGGTCGCCTCGATGCCGGGCGTCGAGCGGCACTCGGTCGATCGCGCGGTGAAGCAGGCCGAGCGCGCGGCCAGGCTCGGCATCCCGGCGATCGCGCTGTTCCCCTATACCGACCCGGCGCGGCGCGACGAATCCGGCTCGGAGGCGCTGAACCCGGAGAACCTCGTCTGCGCCGCCTGCCGCGCTATCAAGGCGGCGGTGCCCGAAGTCGGGCTCGTCACCGACGTCGCGCTCGATCCCTATACGAGCCACGGCCATGACGGGCTGCTCGCCGGCGAGGAGATCGTCAACGACGCGACGGTCGACGTGCTCGTCCTGCAGGCGCTCCTCCAGGCCGAGGCGGGCGCCGACATCATCGCGCCCTCGGACATGATGGATGGGCGCGTCGGCGCCATCCGCCAGGCGCTCGACGCCAAGGGCTTCACCAACGTGCAGATCATGTCCTACGCGGCGAAATACGCCTCCGCCTTCTACGGCCCGTTCCGCGACGCGATCGGCACCTCGAAGACGCTGATCGGCGACAAGCGCACCTACCAGATGGACCCGGCCAATGGCGACGAGGCGCTGCGCGAGGCGGAGCTCGACGTCGCCGAGGGCGCGGACATGATCATGGTGAAGCCCGGCATGCCCTATCTCGACGTGCTGTGGCGGCTGAAGGAGGCCTTCGGCCTGCCGACCTTCGCCTACCAGGTGTCCGGCGAATACGCGATGATCCAGGCGGCGGCGCGGAACAACTGGATCGACGGCGAGCGCGCCATGCTCGAGAGCCTCACCGGCTTCAAGCGCGCCGGCGCCGATGGCATCCTCACCTATTTCGCGCCGGCCGTGGCGGAGATACTGAAGCGGTGAACGACGCATCGCCCCACGCCGCCCCCACCCTCGCCGATATCCAGTCGGCGGCCGGGCTGATCGACGGCGTGGTCATGCGGACGCCCTTCCTGCCGGCGCCGCGGCTCTCGGCGCTCACCGGCGCCGACGTCCACGTCAAGTACGAGAACCTGCAGGCGACCTCATCGTTCAAGGAACGCGGAGCGCTGGTGAAGCTCCTCTCGCTCACGGCGGGCGAGCGCAAGCGCGGCGTCGTCACCATGTCGGCCGGCAACCATGCCCAGGCCGTCGCCTACCATGCCCAGCGCCTCGGCATCCGCGCCACCATCGTCATGCCGCGGCCGACGCCCTTCGTGAAGATCGCGGCAACGCGCGGCTTCGGCGCCGAGGTCGTGCTCTTTGGCGAGACGCTGGCGGAATCGCAGGGCAAGGTCAGCGAGATCGTCGCCGATACCGATGCGCTTCTCGTCCATCCCTATGACGACGCGCAGGTGATCCGTGGCCAGGGCACGGTCGGGCTCGAGCTGGTCGCCGACCGGCCGGACCTCGACGCGATCCTCGTGCCGGTCGGGGGCGGCGGGCTGGTCGCCGGCATCGCCATCGCGGTGAAGGGCCTATCGCCGAAGACGCAGGTGATCGGCGTCGAGACAGAGCTCTATCCCTCGATGCAGGCGGCGATGCGCGGCGAGCAGGCCGAGTGCATCGGCGAGTCGCTCGCCGAGGGCATCGCGGTGAAGCATGCCGGCAAGCTCCCGGTCGCGATCTGCAAGCGACTCGTCGACGACGTCGTGGTGGTGAGCGAGCGGAAGATCGAGGAGGCGGTCGCCGCCTACCTGATGTTCCAGAAGACCATGGCCGAGGGTGCCGGCGCCGCGCCGCTCGCCGCGCTCCTCTCCGACCGCGCGCGCTTCCACGGAAGGCGCGTCGGGCTGATCCTCGCCGGCGGCAACATCGACCCGCGCCTCGCCGCCTCGATCATGGTGCGCGAGCTCGCCCGCGAGGAGCGCATCGTCGCCATCCGCATCTTCATCTCGGACCGGCCCGGCGTGCTCGCCGCGATCTCGGCGGCGATCGGCGAGCATGGCGGCAACATCCTCGAGGTGCTGCACCATCGCACCATGCTCAACGTGCCGCCGAAGGGCGCCAGCGTCGACGTCACCATCGAGACGCACGGCCCGGAGCATGCGGGGGCGATCATGGCGGCGCTCGCCGACATGGGCTACCGCGTCGAGCGCCTCGACCCGCCGGTGACCGTGAGTTAGCGCCCGCCAGACGCCCCCTCCACCGCTTCGCAGCGGGAGGAACTGCCACGGCGCCGCTTGCGCGACCTGGTTGCTCCCCCCGCGGAAGCGGGGGAGCTGCCGCCGAAGGCGACCGAGGGGGCGCCCACCCCGCCCCTTGAGCGGCGCCCCGACGGTCCCCATTTGTCTCTCGGGAAATGGAGAGCCGGATGACCTATCGCAGCGAATACGGGGCCTATGGGACGACGGACCGCGAGCGCGTCGACGCGCGGACGCGGCCCGATCTCTTCGAGGGCGTGCTGTCGAAGCGCGTCTTCGCTTTCCTCGCCGATGCGGCGGTCGTGCTGGCGCTGATGGTTCCGGCGGCGATCGTCGTCGCCGTCCTCGGCCTCTTCACCCTCGGCCTCGGCTGGCTCCTTTACGGCATCCTCCTGCCGCTGGTCGCGATCCTCTACGTCGCGGCCACGGCCGGCGGCCGGCATTCGGCGACGCCCGGCATGCGCCTGATGGGGATCGAGATGCGCACCTTCGAGGGCGGACGCATGTTCGCGCTGCTCGCGGTCCTCCATGCCGTCCTGTTCTGGCTCTCGGTGAGCCTGCTGACGCCGCTGATCCTCCTGGTCGGGCTGTTCACGCCGCGGCGGCAGCTCCTGCACGACATCGCCACGGGCGTGGTCATGGTCAATTCGGACCCGCTTCGCCGCCCCCATTGAGGGCTTTCCGACGCGGCGCCACGAGGGCTATGCTTGCCGCGTGGTTCGTCCGAGAGACTGACTGAGAATGACCCACCAGCCTACCGAGGCCCCGCAGTTCTACCTGACGGCGCCGGCGCCCTGCCCCTACCTGCCGGGCCGGCTGGAGCGGAAGGTGTTCACGCACCTCGTCGGCGACCGCGCGGCGGCGCTGAACGACATCCTCACCCAGGGCGGCTTCCGGCGCAGCCAGAATATCGCCTACCGGCCAGCCTGCGACGGCTGCCGGTCGTGCATATCGGTCCGCACCGTCGTCGACGATTTCCGCATGACCGACAGCATGAAGCGGGTGGCGAAGCGGAACCGCGACCTCGTCGGCAGCCCGACCTCGCCAACGCCCTCCTCGGACCAGTATTCGCTCTTCCGCCGCTACCTCGACGCGCGCCATTCGGAAGGCGGCATGGCCGACATGTCGGTGCTCGACTACGCCATGATGGTCGGCGAATCCTACGTCACCACCAATGTCTACGAATACCGCTTCCGCGGCCCCGACACGGCGATCAACGGCCGTGGCGAGGGCCCGCTCGTCGCCACCGCGCTCACCGACGTGCTCGCCGACGGCCTCTCCATGGTCTACTCGTTCTACGACCCGGAAATGGACGAACGCAGCCTCGGCACCTTCATGATCCTCGACCACATCCAGCGCGCGCGGAAGCTCGGGCTTCCCTACGTCTATCTCGGCTACTGGGTCGAGGGCTCGCGCAAGATGGACTACAAGCGCCGCTTCAAGCCGCAGGAGCACCTGATGGCGCGGGGCTGGCTGCGGGTGGATTAGCAACCACCTCGACTAGCAGCCACCTTCCCATGGCTTGCCCCTCTCCCCTTGTGGGAGAGGGCTTTCGACCTTGGTTTCGCAGCGAGCGGGAGCGAGCGAGAAGCCTAGGGAGAAAGGGTGAGGGGTGCCCCGGCATTTCATTGGTCGCGTTGCTCTCCGAAGCCGGCTGCGCCGGCGAGCCCGCAACCGTCGCCCTCGCGGGCGCAGCCCGCATCGCCGCCGTGGTGAATAGTGCCTGGCGGCGCCCCCTCACCCTGTTTCTCTAAGTCTCGCTTCGCTCGACAAGAGAAACAGCCCTCTCCCACAAGGGGAGAGGGCAAGCGGAGAGGTCGGAGCTAGTCTATCGACGCTACCGCGGCTCGGACCCCGAGAACAGCTGCCACAGCCAGCGCTCCCGCCGCCGCTCCAGCACGCCGGAGAGGCGGTACGGGAGTTCGTCCCCTCCCGTGGAGAGGCGGTACGTCCCCTCGCCCGTGAACCAGGCGACATTGCCGGAAGCCGAGACCGTGCGCTCGCCGAGGGTGAAGATCACCCGGTACGGCCGCGCGTAGAGGTCGGCGAAGAAGGCACGGATGGCCTTCGCGCCGACGAAGGCCTCGCCGGCTTCGGAGCCATAGATGGCGGTATCGGAATCCTCGGCGAAGGCGGCGACCGACTCGTGGTGCCGGCCGTCGGCGATGTGGGCGAGCAGGTCATCGACCGCCTTGTAGACCGCCCACCTCACCTCCGCCCGGGCGAGCACGCTATCCGCCCGTGCCGAACTTGCCGTGGCGCGGGAAGCCCTGCGGCGGCAGGCGGCCGGCCTGCGCCCGCTCGCCGACCCAGTCCTTCAGGTCGCCCATGGAGCGGTTGAAGCTGCGGCCGGAGGAGTCGAACCAGGTCAGCCCCTCGCCCTTCGCAAAGACGCGGGCATCGGCGACGCCGCCGTCCTTGTACTTCTGCAGGCGGACGCCCTTGCCGCGCGGCATTTCCGGGATCTGGTCGAGCGGGAAAATGAGGAGCTTCCGGTTCTCGCCGAGGATCGCGACCGTGTCGCCGGCGGCGGGCACGCAGACGCGCATCTCCTCGGGCAGGGTCACTGACATGATCTGCTTGCCCTTCCGGGTATTGGCCAGCACGTCGGCCTCGGGCACGATGAAGCCCCTCCCCTCGGTCGATACGACGAGGAGCCTGCGCGCCGGGTCGTGCACCATGACGGTGACGATGTCCTCGGCGGCGTCCATGTCGACCATCAGCTTGATCGGCTCGCCATGGCCGCGCCCGCCGGGCAGCTTGTCGGCGGCGAGCGTGTAGAAGCGGCCGGCGGTCGAGGCGACGACGATCTTGTCCGTCGTCTCGGCCCTGATCGCGAGCTTCAGCCGGTCGTCGGTCTTGAAGCCGAGGTCGGACGTATCGGCGACATGGCCCTTCAGCGCGCGAATCCAGCCCTTTTCCGAGACGATGATGGTGATCGGCTCGCGCTCGATCATCGCCTCGAGGATGTCCTCCTCGACGTGGACCGGCGCGTCGGCGAAGGTCGTGCGGCGACGCCCAAGCGGCGTGTCCGGCCCGAAGGTCTTCTTCAGCGCCCGGATCTCGTCGCCGACCGCGGCCCACTGCTTCTCCTCGGACTTCAGCAGCGCGGTCAGTCCGGCCTTTTCCTTGGCAAGGGTCGAGTGCTCGCCCCTGATCTCCATCTCCTCCAGCTTCCGGAGGCTGCGGAGCCGCATGTTGAGGATGGCTTCGGCCTGCACGTCGGTGAGCTTGAACGTCTTCATCAGGACGGGCTTCGGCTCGTCCTCGGTGCGGATGATGCGGATGACCTCGTCGAGGTTCAGGTAGGCGACGAGGTAGCCGTCCAGCACCTCCATGCGCCGGGTGATCTCGGCAAGGCGGTGATTGGAGCGGCGGACCAGCACCTCGCGGCGATGCGCCAGCCACTCGGTGATCACCTCGCCGAGGCCCATCACCTTCGGCACCAGCCCGCGCGACAGGACGTTCATGTTGAGCGGGATGCGGGATTCGAGGTCGGTCAGCTTGAAGAGCGATTCCATCAGCAGCGCCGGATCGACCGTCTTCGCGCGCGGCTCGATGACGACGCGGATGTCCTCGGCGGATTCGTCGCGGATGTCGGCGACGAGCGGCAGGCGCTTCGCCTCGATCAGCTCGCCGATCTTCTCCATCAGGCGCGACTTCTGCACCTGGTACGGGATCTCGGTGATGACGATCAGCCAGGTGCCGCGCTTCTGCTCCTCGACCGCCCAGCGCGCCCGGGTGCGGAAGGAGCCGCGGCCGGTGCGGTAGGTCTCGAGGATGCTCTCGCGGCTCTCGACGATGATCCCGCCGGTCGGCAGGTCGGGACCGGGGATGTAGTTGAGGAGCGTCTCCAGCCGCGCGCTCGGCGTCTTGATGAGGTGCAGCGCGGCGTCGCAGATTTCGGCGACGTTGTGCGGCGGGATGTTGGTCGCCATGCCGACGGCGATGCCTGCGGAGCCGTTCGCCAGCAGGTTCGGAAAGGCGCCGGGCAGCACGATCGGCTCCCGCTCGGAGCCGTCATAGGTCTCGCGGAAATCGACCGCGTCCTCGTCGATGCCGTCGAGGAGCAGCCGCGCGACCTCGGTCATGCGCGCTTCGGTGTAGCGCATGGCGGCGGCGCTATCGCCGTCGACATTGCCGAAATTTCCCTGCCCGTCGACCAGCGGATAGCGGACGGCGAAATCCTGGGCAAGGCGCACCAGCGCGTCGTAGACCGACTGGTCGCCGTGCGGATGATACTTGCCGATGACGTCGCCGACGACACGGGCGGACTTCTTGAAGGCCGAGCCGGGATCGAGGCGGAGCTGGCGCATGGCATAGAGGATGCGCCGATGCACCGGCTTCAACCCGTCGCGCACGTCGGGCAGCGCCCGGTGCATGATGGTCGAGAGGGCATAGGCGAGGTAGCGCTCTTCGAGCGCCTCGCGGAGGTTCACCGGCTCGATCGAGCCGGACGGTGGAATCAGTTCTTTTCCCATGGAACGGGATACCAGCCGAAAGGCCGGAGATTCAAGCGTTTCAAGGGAGAATCAGCCCTCCCGGCGGGAGGGCTTGCCGCGCGCCTTTTCGGCGCGTTCGCGCCATTCCTCCGCCGCGTCATCGACCGGCCGGGGCCCGCAGAGGATGGCGAAGAAATCGTGCTCTTCGCCGGTCTCGCCGGCCATCAGGTAATAGAGATGGATGGTGAGGAACTTCCAGCCGAGGGCCTTGCGGGTCGCCGGCGTGATCATCCGCTTGAGATAGAGCGTGTGGTGGATGATCGGGTTCACAGCGCGGAGCGCCGGGTCGAGATAGCCTTCCCGATACGGGTCGAAGCCGACCGCCGACATGAAGTCGCCGCGTATGGCATAGGCGTGCCAGCGGACGGCGACTCCCGAGAAGATCGCGCGCATGCCTTCGACGAAACGCCTGCGCGGGCCGAACCACGAGGTGATCGCCGGCTGCGAACCGAAGGAGAGGAAGGGCAGCGTGCGCCCGGCAAGGGTCGGATCGCGGGCAAGGACCGGCGCCAGCATCTCGACCGAGTAATAGGCGCCGGTCGAGACGGCGATCAGCACGACCTCGTCAAAAGCGGGATCGCGAAGCTTCTCCTCGACGTAGCGGCCGATGGCGTCGAGGCGTTCGTCCATGCCGGGCATGCCGCGCGAGCCGTGGCGCCACTGGAAGTCCCAAAGCGCGATCGAATACCAGACGTAGAGAAAGCGATCGAGGCGGAGCGTCAGCCAGTAGAAGGCGGCGGCGAGACCGATGCCGATGGCCGTGCCGAGGGTGGCGTACCAGCCGCCATGGGGCCGGCCGATGGTGTAGCCTGCCCAGACCAGGCTCCACATGATCCAGAGATAGAGCGCGAGGAAGGCGAAGGGGAAGACGCCGAAGGCGACGTGGCTACGGGCATAGGCGCGCATCTTCGGGTAGATGCCGTAGCGCAGCATCTGGACGAAGGTGACGATGCCCGCCCACGTCATGCGGAAGAAGCGGAACGGCTTCCGGCGTGGGATCAGGTCCTGCCATTCGAGGAAGTCGAAGGTGGTCTCCACCTCCGGCTCGTCCGGCTCGGTGAGATGCGCGGTCCAGCGTTTCAGCCAGAGCCGCGACGGGTCGGGCTGCGTGACCGACGTGACGCTGCCGGTCGCGCCGGTGCGCGCCTTGTGACGCTCGATCTCGGTGGCGAATATCCGGTAGGGCAGCTTCAGGCCGCGCGGGTCGAACCCGTGCATGAACAGGACAAGGCGGCGCCGGATGGGCGCCGCACCGCTGGTCGCATCGGTCATTCCGCCGCCTCGGCGGGCACGATGCGGGCGATCAGGGCGAGGTAGCTGGCGCGCGCCTCGGGCATTTGCAGACCGCGCACCTCGAAGACGTGGCGGGCAAGGAAATGGCCGGTCAGCCGGAACGCATCGGCAATCTCGCCGGCGCCCGGGTGCGGCGTCTCGTCGTCGGCGACGAGGAAGGCGGGAAGCTTCAGCAGCCGGTCATGGTAGCCCTGCCCGGCGCCGCGACTGACGGCGCGGCCGGTGCGCGGCGAAACGTAGACGAGGTCGTCGGTCGTGCCGGTCGCGGCGCATTGGCCGAGGTCGAGGCCGAAGCCGAGCTCGTCGAGCATCCGCAGCTCGAACTGGGCGAGCAGGCCGCCGGCGATCGCCGGATCGTCCAGCCAGTCGACCACCGTGGCGGTGGCCTCGTAGAGGTCCGGATGGGAATCGCGTTCCGGCAGCAGGCGGAGGAGCCCGGCGAGCAATTGGATGCCGTAGAGCGCCGCCGGCCCCTCGATCAGGCGCGCGGCGCGCTGCACGGTCGGCTCCAGCGTGTAGTTGCCGAGATGCTCGTCGAGCCGCGCCCGCCATGTGGCGACGACCGAATTGCCCGGCTGGAGGAGCGGCTGGACGCGGCGCGAGCGCCCGCCGCGCACGAGGCCGAGATGGCGGCCGTGGGCGCGGGTCATCAGCTCCACGATCAGGCTGGTTTCGCCGTGGCGGCGGGTGCCGATGATGATGCCGTCGTCGGTCCACTGCATGGCCGTTTTCTACCGCGAGCGGGGGTGAATCGCTACCGGGGCCGGTGCGCGCCCCCTCCACCACCTATCGGCGGTCCCCCTCCCCTGTAAACGGGGGAGGAACCACGCGGGACCGTCGCTTCCCCTGAAGGGCGCCGCTAGTCCTTCGGGAACTCGATGCCCATCTCGCGGTAGCGCTCGGGGTCGTCGCCCCAGTTCTCGCGCACCTTGACGAAGAGGAAGAGGTGGACGGGGCACTCGGCGAGCGCGGAAATCTCCTTCCGCGCGGCCATGGAGATGCCCTTGATGGTCTCGCCGCCCTTGCCGATGACGATCTTCTTCTGGCCGTCGCGCTCGACATAGATGGTCTGCTCGATGCGCACCGAGCCGTCCGGCTGGTCGGTCCACTTCTCGGTTTCGACCGTAATGGCGTAAGGCAGCTCCTGGTGCAGCCGGTCGAAGATCTTCTCGCGGGTGATCTCGGCGGAAAGGTTGCGGAGCGGCAGGTCGCTGACCTCGTCCTCCGGATAGAGCCAGGGCCCCTCGGGCACGGCTCCCGCCAGAAAGGCGAGCAGGTCGTCGACGCCGTCGCCGGTCAGCGCCGAGATCATGAACGTGCCTTCGAACTTCACCGCCGCGTTGGCCTCGGCGGCGAGGGCGAGAAGGTTCTCGCGGGCAACCGCATCGACCTTGTTGAGGACGAGCACCTTGGGGTGCGGGACGGCGGCGAGCTTCGCCAGCAGATCGCGGTTCTCCTCGTCGAAGCCGCGCTGGGCATCGACCAGGAAGGCGACGAGGTCGGCGTCCTTGGCTCCTGTCCAGGCGGTATCGACCATGGCGCGGTCGAGGCGGCGCTTCGGCCGGAAGAAGCCGGGCGTGTCGACGAAGATGATCTGCGAGCGGCCGTGCATGACGATGCCGCGCACCATGGAGCGGGTCGTCTGAACCTTGCGGCTGACGATCGACACCTTGGTGCCGACCAGCCGGTTGACCAGCGTCGACTTGCCGGCATTGGTCGCGCCGATCACGGCGACGAAGCCGCAGCGGGTGGGTGTCGCGCCCGCCGGCACCGTTTCCTCAGGCATTCCCAACCTCCGGCCAAAGGCCCTGTCGCATGAGCACGGCAGTGGCGGCGTCCTGTTCGGCCTCGCGGCGCGTCCGCCCCTTGCCGCGCGCCGGATCGAAGCCGTCTATGCGCGCCTCGACGACGAAATGGAGCTGGTGCTGCGGGCCGGAGCGCTCGATGATCTCGTAGCGCGGAACCGCGAGCCCCCTGCCCTGCGCCCATTCCTGCAGCGCCGACTTGGCGTCGCGGCTGCCGAGCGAGGTCGCCAGGCGATCCTGCCAGTAGCGGCCGACGAAGGCGCGGGCGGCCTCGAGCCCGCCGTCGCGGTAGAGCGCGCCGATCAGCGCCTCGCACGCATCGCTCAGCATCAGCGCGGTCGCCGAGCCGGTGCCGGCGCCATAGCGGAGCGCCGCGCCGATCCCGGCATCGGCCGCCACCGCGGCGCAGGTCTCCCAGCGGACGAGGAAAGCGAGGCGGCGCGACAGTTCGCCTTCGAGCGCCTCGGGGAAGGCGCCCATCAGCATCTCGGCGATGATCAGGCCGAGGACCCGGTCGCCGAGAAACTCCAGCCGCTCGTTGTTGGCGTCCGCCGAGCGCGACGCCGACAGGCTCGAATGGGTGAGCGCGAGGCGCAGGATGCCGCGGTCGCGGAAGGCGTAGCCGATGCGCGCTTCGAGAGCAGCGAGCGCGGCGTCGCCTTTCGTCATAGGGTCTTGAACAGGCGGTCCCAGCGGATCGTCCAGGGCCACTTCCAGAACTCCCAGGCATGGGCGTTCTTGTCGACCGAGAAGAAGATCACCTCGGCGCGGCCGACGAGATTCTCGAAGGGCACGTAGCCGACGCCGGCGGGCGGCGGAACGCGGCTGTCGGTCGAATTGTCGCGGTTGTCGCCCATCATGAAATAATGGTCGGGCGGCACCTCGTAGATCGGCGTGTTGTCCTCGAAGCCGTTCGGGTCCTGGTCGAGCGTCTCGTAGCTGACGCCGTTCGGCAGCGTCTCCTTCCAGCGCGGCACGTTGACCTTGGCGCCGAACTCGTCGGTGGTGACGTAGTCGGCGATCTTCTCGCGCTTGACCGGCTGGCCGTTGATGTAGAGGGCGCCGTCGATCATCTGGATCTTGTCGCCCGGCATGCCGATGACGCGCTTGATGTAGTCGGTCGAATTGTCGCGCGGCAGCTTGAAGACGACGACGTCGCCGCGCTTCGGCGGCGCCGACCAGACGCGGCCGTCGAAGAGATGGATGCCGAAGGGGAAGGAATAGCGGCTGTAGCCGTAGGCATACTTGGAGACGAAGAGGTAGTCGTTGACGAGCAGCGTCGCCTTCATCGATTCCGAGGGAATGTTGAAGGGCTGGAACAGGAAGGTCCTGACCACCAGCGCCAGCAGGAGCGCCTGGAGCGCGATCTTGACCGCTTCGCCCAGTCCACCGCCCTTGGCCTTGGGTTTGGCGGTACGATCGACATCGTTGGCCATGCTCATCGCATCTGTCTCTGTGGGGAAATCAGCCGCCCATGGGGCAGCGAACGGTAAATATAGGGTGGGCGGCGCCAGCGCAACGCCATGGGGCGGAAAAGCGGCCGATTTGGGACTATGCCGCAGGTACCGCTTCGATGATCACGAAGGCTTGAGCCATCGGGAAATCGTCGGTGATGGTGAGGTGGACGAGGCCCCTGTGGCCCGGCGGCAGCAGCGACTTCAGCCGCTTCTCGGCGCCGCCGGTGAGCACCATGGTCGGCTTGCCGCCGGGGAGGTTCACCACCCCCATGTCCTTCCAGAAGACGCCGCCCGCCATGCCGGTGCCGAGCGCCTTGGCGCAGGCCTCCTTGGCGGCGAAGCGCTTGGCATAGGAGGCGGCGCGGAGCTTCCGCCGCTCGGACTTGCGGACCTCGACGTCGGTGAAGATGCGCTCGGTGAAGCGCGTGCCGTGGCGCTCCAACACCTTCTCGACGCGGCGGATGTCGATGATGTCGTTGCCGATGCCGATGATCATAGGGGCGCCATGTCGCCCATGTCGCTCATGCGCTCCATGCGGCGGGCGTGCAGGCGCTCGCGCCGGGCGTGCTGGAAGGCGCGCACCGCGTAGCCGACGATGAAGTAGGAGGCGAGCGCGGTGATGGTGCCCATGATCACCCAGCCGACGATCAGCGGTTCGATGACGGGCAGGATCTTCGCCATCGACTTCTCGGCAATGGAATGCCCGATGCCCGGCGGCGGATGCGGGTGGTGGCCGAGGATCATGGCGCCGACCTTGTAGTCGAGCGCGAGCAGCGCCGGCAGCGTCACCGGATTGGCGATGGTGGTGGAAAGCACCGCGGCGAGCACGTTGCCGCGCAGGAGGAGCGAGAGGCCGACCGCCATCAGGTAGTGGAAGCCGAAGAGCGGCGACCAGCCGACGAAGATGCCGGCGGCGAAGCCGGTCGCCACCGCGTGCGGCGAGCCGGACAGGCGGAGGATGCGCTTGCCGAAATAGCGCAGCGACCGCGACCAGCCGGCGCTCGGCCAGATCGTCTCGCGTATGTGTTCGGTGAAGGTCCGCTTGTTGCGGCGGGCAAGGATCATTGGCTCAGTCCGCGGCTTCCCGGCTTGACCGGCGGTATGGCGGCCATTTCCGGCGGAATTCGGTCGGCGGGATAGGCCGGCACCTTGAAGCGGGCAAGCGCGACGAGGGGCACGCCCACGTCCGCCTCGCCGCCGGAACGGTCGATGAGGCAGGCCTCGCCGACGACCTCGGCGCCGAGCGCCTTCACCGCCTCGACCGTCTCGCGGCTGGAAAGGCCGGTGGTGACGATGTCCTCGACGATGAGGACGCGGGCGCCCTTCTCCATCTCGAAGCGGCGGAGGCGGAACTGCCCCTCCTCGCGCTCGACCCAGAGCGCGGGGACGCCGAGGTGGCGCGCCGTCTCGTAGCCGGGGACGATGCCGCCGACGGCGGGCGACACGACGAGGTCGATCGGGCCGAGGTTGGCCGTCCTCACCTTGTCGGCGAGCGCCCGGCAGAGCTTCTCGGTGCGGTCGGGATACATGAAGACGCGCGCCTTCTGGATGAAGAGCGGGCTGCGCAGGCCCGACGACAGGATGAAATGGCCTTCGAGGATGGCGCCCGAATCCTTGAAGACCTGGATGACCTCGGCCTCGTCCATTGCCCCTCCGTTCATGCGTTGACCCTGACCGCGCTCGACACCACCGGGCGGGCGCGGAGCTGCGTCAGCAGCCGGGTCAGGTGCTTCAGGTCCGTGACGTCGAGGTCGATGGTCATGACCGAGAAATCGGGCGGCGCCTGGTTCATCTTCAGGTTCTGGATGTTGCCGTCATTGTCGGCGATGACGGTGGCGATCTGGGCGAGCGTGCCCGGCTCGTTGATGGCGGTCACCTCGATGCGGGTCGGGAAGCGCTCCTCGGTCCCCTCCTCGACGTCCCAGCGCACGTCCAGCCAGCGGTCGGGCTCGTCGTCGAACTCCTTCAGCGCCGGCGACTGGATCGGATAGATGGTGATGCCCTCGCCCGGCGTCATGATGCCGACGATGCGCTCGCCGGGCAGCGCGCCGCCCTCGGAAAAACGCACCTTCATCTCGCCGTGCAGGCCGCGGATCGGGATCGAGTGCTCCGGCGCGCTCGCGCGGTCGGACTTCCTCGTCCGCCCGGGCACCTTGAACTTCAGGCCCGAGCCGCGCTTCAGCCCGAACCAGCCCTCCTCGTGCTTCGCCTTCGGAGCCGCCTTGGCCTGCGGCCGCTCTTCCTTCAGATCGGGATAGACGGCCTTGAGGACGTTCAGCGAGGGGATCTCGCCGCGCCCGACGGCGGCGAGCATGTCGTCGAGGTTACTCTGGGCGAGGCGGCCGAGGACGGGCTTCACCAGGTCGTCGGAATAGCGGCGCGTGGCGCGGGCGAAGGCGCGGGTCAGGATCTGGCGGCCGAGGCCGGCATACTGCTTGCGCACGGCCGCCCGCGTCGCGCGGCGAATGGCCGAGCGGGCCTTGCCGGTCACCACCATCGATTCCCAGGCGGGCGGCGGCACCTGGCCCTTGGCGCTCAGGATCTCGACCTCGTCGCCGTTATGGAGCTCGGTCATCAGCGGCATGTTGCGGCCATTGATGCGCGCGCCGACCGTGGTATCGCCGATTCCGGTATGGACGGCATAGGCGAAATCGATCGGCGTCGCCCCGCGCGGCAGCGCGATGAGCTTGCCCTTCGGGGTGAAGGCGAAGACCTGGTCCTGGAACAGCTCGAGCTTGGTGTGCTCGAGGAACTCCTCCGGCGTGTCGCCCTCGGCGAGCATCTCGATGGTGCGCCGCAGCCATTCATAGGCGCGGATCTCATCGTTGAAGCCGGTCAGCCTGTGGCCGTTGGTGCCGTTCGCGCCATTCGCCCCGTTGGCGATGGTAGGCGCGGCGGCGCCGTTCACCGCGTGGCCGTTGATGCCGTCCGGCTTCGGCGCGACGCCGTCCTTGTAGAGCGCATGGGCGGCGATGCCGTATTCGGCGATGCGGTGCATCGCCTCCGTGCGGATCTGCAGCTCGACGCGCTGGCTGCCCGGCCCGACCACGGTGGTGTGGATCGAGCGATAGTCGTTCTGCTTCGGCGTCGAGATATAGTCCTTGAAGCGGCCGGGCACGCTCGGCCAGGTCGTGTGCACCATGCCGAGCGCGGCGTAGCAGTCGCCGACCGTGCCGACGATGACCCGGAAGCCGAGGATGTCGGAGAGCTGCTCGAAGCTGACCGCCTTCCGCTCCATCTTGCGGAAGATCGAATAGGGCCGCTTCTCGCGTCCGCGCACCGTCGCCTTGATGCCGGCGGCGGCGAGGCGCTCGGTCAGCTCGCCCTCGATCTTCTCGATGAGCGCGCGGTTGCGCGTGCGCAGCTCGGCAAGCCGGCGGGCGATCGTGGCATAGGCCTCGGGGTTGACCGTGCGGAAGGCCAGCTCCTCCATCTCCTCGCGCATGTCCTGCATGCCCATGCGGCCGGCGAGCGGCGCATAGATGTCGAGGGTCTCCTCGGCGATGCGCTTCCTCGCCTCGTCCTTCATGAACTCGAGCGTGCGCATGTTGTGGAGGCGGTCGGCGAGCTTGACGAGAAGCACCCGCACGTCCTCGGAGATGGCGAGCAGGAGCTTGCGCAGGTTCTCGCCCTGCGCCGCCTTCTTCGACACGAGGTCGAGCTTCGATATCTTGGTCAGGCCCTCGACCAGCCGGCCGATGTCCTCGCCGAACATCTGGTCGATCTCGCCGCGCGTGGCGTCGGTGTCCTCGATCGTGTCGTGGAGGAGCGCGACCGCGATGGTGGCGTCGTCGAGCTTCAGGTCGGTGAGGATGCCGGCGACTTCGAGCGGGTGCGAGAAATAAGGATCGCCATTGGCGCGCCGCTGCGTGCCATGCTTCTGCATGGCGTAGACATAGGCCTTGTTGAGCAGGTTCTCGTCCGCGTTCGGATTGTACCGCGTGACCCGCTCGACCAACTCGTACTGGCGCATCATGGCGCGAAAAACCTCACGGCCGGGACGCCGCCCGGCGCCCGGCCCTCTCGATCATCGCTCCAAATATAGGGACGGAAAAGCCTAAGAAGCCGGAAAAACCGGCCTTCCGGCTCAGAAATCTTCGTTCTTGTCCGGCGGGACCATGCTCTCGAGGCCGCGCAGCAGCTCTTCCTCGGACATGCGGTCGAAGACGATGCTGTCGTCGGCGCCGCCGCTGGCGTCGGTCTTCGGCGAGGCGATCATCGGAACCGGCTCGGCCTCCGGCTCGTCGACCTCGACATACTTCTGGAGGCTGTGGATCAGGTCTTCCTTGAGGTCGTCGGGCTGGACCGTCTGGTCGGCGATCTCACGCAGCGCGACCACCGGGTTCTTGTCGTTGTCGCGGTCGATGGTGAGCGAGGCGCCGCTCGAGATCATGCGGGCGCGATGGCTGGCGAGAAGCACCAATTCGAAGCGGTTCTCGACCTTGTCGACGCAGTCCTCGACGGTGACGCGAGCCATGGGGTGAAGTCTCCTGAGGGGGGAATGTGGCGAGGCATATAGGCCCCGCCGCCCCGCGATGCAAGCAAAACGCGGGGGAAACCGGGCAAATCGCCCGCCGCCGCCCTAGACCCGCGCCGAGGGCGCGTTATATCGGGTTTCGGGTCGCGTTGCTTTTCCGGGACCCGGCGTCATTTCGGTCTATTGCCTTCGAGCTATTGCTTCATAGCCGGAAGCCGAGCGCATACCCGGCCCGCCCGCACCTCCGCCCGTTCGCGGATCAAAACAGGCGGCCGCGCCGTTTCTGCGTGATCGGGCCGGTGGAGATACGGGAAAACCATGTTCGATCCGCGCGAAAAGATCGCCCTCTTCATCGACGGCGCCAATCTCTACGCGACCTCGAAGTCGCTGGGATTCGACATCGATTACAAGCGCTTGCTGCATGAATTTCAGGGAAAGGGTTATCTGCTGCGGGCCTACTATTACACCGCGCTGGCGGAGGACCAGGAATATTCCTCGATCCGGCCGCTGATCGATTGGCTCGACTATAACGGGTACACGGTCATCACCAAGCCGACGAAGGAGTTCGTCGACGCCTCCGGCCGGCGCAAGATCAAGGGCAACATGGACATCGAGCTCGCCGTCCATGTCATGGAGATGGCCGAGCATATCGACCACCTCGTGCTCTTCTCCGGCGATGGCGACTTCCGCTCGCTGGTCGAGGCCGTGCAGCGGAAGGGCCGCAAGGTCAGCGTCATCTCCACCCTCGCCACCCAGCCGCCGATGATCGCCGACGAGCTCCGCCGCCAGGCCGACCATTTCGTCGACCTCGCCACGCTCCAGTCGAAGGTCGGGCGCGACCCGTCGGAGCGCGCCAGCCGCCAGGCCGAGCGCGTCCAGCAGGCCAATGCCTTCAGCGACGAGTTCGAGGACGACGACGCGTTCTAATCCCGATATCCAGCCCGACATGCCCGAGATCGAAGGAACGGCGACCCAGCCCGGCCGCGACTGCCCGCTCTGCCCGCGCCTCGTCGCCTTCCGCGAGAAATGGCGGGCGGCCGAGCCGACATGGTTCAATGCGCCGGTGCCGAACTTCGGCACGCCCGACGCGCGCCTTCTCATTTCCGGCCTCGCGCCGGGCCTGCGCGGCGCCAACCGTACGGGGCGTCCCTTCACCGGCGACTATGCCGGCGACCTCCTCTTCCGGACGCTCCTCGATTTCGGCTTCGCCCGCGGCGTCTATCTGGCGCGGCCCGACGACGGCTTCACGCTGGTCGACGCCATGATCGCCAACGGCGTGCGCTGCGTGCCGCCCGAGAACAAGCCGCTGCCCGTCGAGGTCAATACCTGCCGCCGCTTCCTGTCGGCGACGATCCCGGCCATGCCGAACCTGCGCGCCATCGTCACCCTCGGCCGCATCGCGCATGACACGGCCGTGGTGGCGCTCGGCCTCAAGCGCTCGGCGGTGCCCTTCGGCCACGGCGCCGTCCACCGCCTGCCATCGGGCGTGACGATGCACGACAGCTATCACTGCTCCCGCTACAACACGAATACCGGCGTGCTCACCGAGGCGATGTTCCGCTCCGTCTTCGCAGCGGTGCGGCAGGAGCTGGACGGGTAGCCCCCTTCCTGCGCCCCCTCCACCATCCTTCGGATGGTCCCCCTCCCCCGCTTCGCAGGGGAGGAACCGCGGCGGCGCAGTCGACCGAGGGGGCGTCCCTACCCGAAAATCTCCACCAGCTTCGCCCGCATCACCGCCGGGTCGACGTCGACGCCGGTCCAGTAGCGGATGCCGATGACGCCCTGGTTGATCAGCATGCCGAGACCGTCGATGCCCTTGCAGCCGCGGGCGCGCGCCTCGCGGATGAGGTTGGTGACCGGCGGATTGGCGATGACGTCGGCGACCACCATGCCCGGCTTCAGCGTGTCGAGATCGATGTCGAGCTTCGCATCCACATCCGGGAAGAGGCCGATGGAGGTCGCGTTGACGACGATGTCGGTGCCCTCCGCCATCCGGTATTCCGGCGTCCACGGCGCATAGGTCGCCTTCGCCTCCGTCTTCCCGTTGAGGAGCGCGACCAATGGCTCGGCGCGCTCGCGGCTGCGGTTGACGATGGTGATCGCCGTCGCGCCCGCCAGGGCCAGCTCGACCGCGATCGCCCGGGCCGCGCCGCCGGCGCCGAACATGACGACCTTCTTTCCCTTCGGATCGGTCACCTCCATGAGCGAGGTGAGAAAACCCTTGCCGTCGGTGTTCTCGCCGATCAGCTTGCCGTCGCGCATCACGGCGCAGTTGACGGCGCCCATGATCGCGGCGGATTCGCCAAGTCCGTCGAGATGCTCGATCACCGTGACCTTGTGCGGCAGCGAGCAGTTGAAGCCGAGCCAGCCCATGGCGCGGGCGCCGCGCACCGCGTCGCCGAGGAGTGCCGGCGGCACCTCGCAATTGACATAGCGGACGTCCATGCCGTGGTGGCGGAACGCGGCCTCGACCATGTCGACGGTCGGGTTATCCGCCGCGCCGGTCGAGAACGAGCCGGTTATCCGGCTGAGGAAACTCTTCGCCCTGGCCATTCCGTCCTCCCCCTTCCGGCGGCGCGCCGCCTTATCCCTTGTCGCGCATCAGCCGCGATTTCTCGCGGTTCCAGTCGCGCTTCTTCGACGTCTCGCGCTTGTCGTGAAGCTTCTTGCCACGCGCCACGGCCAGCTCGACCTTGGCGCGGCCGCGGTCGTTGAAGAAGACCTTCAGCGGCACGATGGTCATGCCCTCGCGCTCGACGGCACCGATCAGGCGGCCGATCTCGCGCTTGTGAAGGAGGAGCTTCCGCGGCCGCCGGGTCTCGTGGTTGAAGCGGTTCGCCTGCAGGTATTCCGGGATATAGGCGTTGTAGAGCCACATCTCGCCGTTCTTCTCGCCGGCATAGGCATCGGAGATGCTGGAGCGGCCCTCGCGCAGCGACTTCACCTCCGTGCCGGTCAGCGCGATGCCGGCCTCGTAGGTCTGCCCGATCTCATAGTTGAAGCGCGCGCGCCGGTTCGCGGCCGCGATCCGCGACGCGGGCGTGTCCTTGGTGGCGGCCATCTATCGTCTCAGTTGAGCAGGCCCGCATGGACCATGGCGTCACGGATCTCCTTCCGGGTCGTTTCCGAGACGCTGACCAGCGGCAGGCGGACGTCGTCCTCCATCTTGCCGATGACCGAAAGCGCATACTTCACGCCGGTCGGGTTCGGCTCGATGAACAGCGCACGGTGGAGCGGCATCAGCCGGTCCTGATAGGTCAGCGCGCGGCCGTAATCGCCCGCCATGCAGGCTTCCTGGAATTCGGAAAGCAGCTTCGGCGCCACGTTCGAGGTCACCGAGATGCAGCCGTGGCCGCCATGGGCCATGACCGCGAGCGCGGTGGCGTCGTCGCCGGAAAGTTGCACGAAGTCCGGCCCACAGGCGCCGCGCTGGAGGCTGACGCGGTCGATCTTGCCGGTCGCGTCCTTCACGCCGATGATGTTCTTCAGTTCGAACAGGCGAGCCATGGTTTCGACGCTCATGTCGATCACCGAGCGCGGCGGGATGTTGTAGATCACGATCGGGATGCCGATGGCGTCGTTGATCGCCTTGAAGTGCTGGTAGAGCCCTTCCTGGTTCGGCTTGTTGTAGTAGGGCGTGACCACGAGCACGGCGTCGGCGCCGGCCTTCTCGGCATGGCGGGCGAGGTCGATCGCCTCGCTGGTATTGTTCGAGCCGGCGCCGGCAACGACCGGCACCCTGCCCTTCACCGTCTCGATGCAGATCTCGACCACGCGCTTGTGCTCGCCATGGGAAAGCGTCGGGCTCTCGCCGGTGGTGCCCATCGGCACGAGGCCGTGGCTGCCCTCGGCAACCTGCCATTCCACGAAAGAACGAAATGCATCCTCGTCGACGCGCCCGTCGCGCATCGGCGTCACCAAAGCGGTGATGGAACCCTTCAACATGGCTTTAGCCTTATCCGCGCCAAAATCGGCGGTTTCGTTTAGGTTGGTGACGATAGTGCGCGAGTCGGGCGCGAGCAAGGCGCTGGCCGGTCCCCGATGTCGTCAAGCATTCATTCACTATGGCACAATAGGGTCCTGGTGGGATGATCGAGAAATTCGTCAGAGGGACTGGCCGAATCTAGCGTCCCTTTGATTCCGAAGTTCGCTCACGGCGTTCGCCGCAAGCTCGGGCGAACTTCGGAATCGGGACACTGGATGTCGAGGGCCATGGGCGGATGGCCAACCTTAGGGCGCAAGCAAGGAAGTACTTGAAAGTGAAGGCCGAGCGCGACCTGCGACTGACGGAGACTTTCCTTTCGGCGGCGAGCCGGAGGGCGATCAGCGCCTTCGTCGTCCTCGCCATGGCGGTGCCGGTCGCCGAGGCCGCGAGCCCCGCGCCCGCCGACGGTGCGTCCGCCGATACCCAGATCGCCGAGTTCGTGCCGGTGCCGCGCGCGAAGCCGAAGGCGGCCAAGCCCCGGTCGATCGGCGACATCATCTCGTCCGCCAGCGCCGACGACGATTCGGGCACCGAGGATTCCGACGCGCCCCAGGCCTCCGGCCCGCCGCCGGCCGATGTCGCCCCCGCGCCGGTGATCAGCATGGTCCCACCGCCCCCGCCGGGCGTCGGCGGCAAGTCGCCCTCCTCGCCCTTCGGCAATGCCGGCCTGCGCTGGGCGCTGAAGCTCCTCGACGACAAGGACCCGTCCGCCGCGACCATCGCGGCCTATGCGCTTCCCAACAAGGTCGACATCAAGCTGGTCAACTGGATGGTCGCAACCAGCGGCTTGCCGGGCGTGACCTCCGACCGCATCCGCTCGGTGATGAACTCGCTGCCCGACTGGCCGGGCCAGAACCTCATGCGCGTCCGCTACGAGCAGGCGCTCGCCCGCGAGGCGCCCGGCCCGCAGGCCATCGCCCACGCCCTCGGCGGCCAGAAGCCGGCCTCGGCGACCGGCGTCATCCAGCTCGCCCGCGCCTATGTCGCCCTCGGCCAGAAGGGCGATGCCGCGGCGATCATCCGCCCCTACTGGCGGAACAACGTGCTGACCGACGACGTCGAAGCCTCCATGTACAGGGAGTTCGGCTCGCTCCTCACCGATGCCGACCACAAGGCGCGGATGGACCAGCTGCTCTATGACGAGCAGAACACCGCCGCTCTGCGCGCCGCCGGCTATATCGGCAAGGACCAGAAGGCGCTCGCCGCCGCAGTGATCGCGGTGAACAAGAACGCGAAACCCGACAAGCTGCTCGCCGCCGTGCCGGCGTCGCTGCGCAAGGATCCGCTCTATCTCTATTCGCGCATCCGGGTGGCGCGCCGCGCCGACCACATGAAGGATGCCGCCGCGCTGATGCTCTCCGCGCCGCGCGACCCGAAGGTGCTGGTCGATCCCGATGCCTGGTGGGTCGAGCGCCGGCTGATCTCGCGCGCCCTGATCGACGATGGCGACTACAAGACCGCCTATCGCATCGCCGCCGGCCATTCGGCGGAGTCGAGCCCGCAACGGGCCGAGGCCGAGTTCCATGCCGGCTGGTATGCGCTCGAATTCCTGCACGACCCGGCGACGGCGCGGAAGCATTTCGCCGCCATCCAGCAGATCTCGACCATGCCGCTCAGCCAGTCGCGCGCCGAGTACTGGCTCGGGCGCACGGCGATGCGGGCCGGCGACACCGCGGAAGCGGCGGCGCAGTTCAAGCGCGCGGGCGCCTATCCGACCACCTTCTATGGCCAGCTGGCGCTCGCCCGCCTCGGCGTGAAGACGCTCCGCCTCTCGGCGCCGCCGCAGGCCGATGCCGGCCTCCAGCAGCGCTTCAACAATCGCGACCTCGTCCAGGCGATCGTGCACCTGACCGCGATCGGCCGCGACAGCGATGCGAAGATCTTCTATCGCTCGCTCTCCGAGACGCTCGACAATCCGTCCGAGATCGCGCTGCTCGCCGCGCTCGCCGAGAAGAACGGCGAGCACCAGATCGCGCTGCAGATCGGCAAGACCGCCTATACCCGCGGGCTGCCGGTGGAGACGCTCGCCTTCCCGACCGCCGCCATCCCGCGGAACGCCAAGACCGTCGTCGAGAAGCCGGTGGTCTATGCCATCGCCCGGCAGGAGAGCGCCTTCAATCCCGCCGCCGTCAGCCATGCCGGCGCGCGCGGCCTCCTCCAGCTCATGCCGGCGACCGCCAAGCACACGGCGGGCACGCTCGGCCTGCCCTTCTCGCAGGCGCGCCTCACCACCGACCCGGCCTATAACGCCACCCTCGGCGCGGCGCATCTCAGCGAATTGTTCGACGGCTTCAACGGCTCCTACGTGATGACCTTCGCCTCCTACAATGCCGGCCGCAGCCGTGTCTTCGATTGGGTGAAGAAGCACGGCGACCCACGCGACCCCGACGTCGACGTGGTCAACTGGATCGAGTTGATCCCGTTCACCGAGACGCGCAACTACGTGCAGCGGATCATGGAGAACCTGCAGGTCTACCGCACCCGCCTCGGCATCACCAACGCGCTCAACATCGACGCCGACCTGAAGCGCGGCAAGCCGAACTAGGGCGTCCATGGCCGACGTGGGTACAGGCGAGATGGCCGCGTCGGCGGCAGGCGAGCCGACCGGCTTCCGCGAGGTCACCTTTCGTTCGAACGACGGGCTGAAGCTCTTCGCCCGCGACTATGGCGATCCGCTTGCACCGAACATGCCGGTCGTCTGCCTCCCCGGCCTGACGCGCACCAGCCGCGACTTCCACGACCTCGCCATGCATCTCGCGACCGACCGCGAGCGCCCGCGCCGCGTCCTTGCCTTAGATTATCGCGGGCGCGGCCGTTCGGACGACGACCGCAACGTCGACAACTACAACCCGCTCACCGAGATGAACGACGTGGTCGACGGCATGTCGGCCCTCGGCATTCCACGCGCGGTGATCATCGGCACGTCGCGCGGCGGCATCATCGCCATGATCATGGGCGTCGCCCGTCCGGCCATGCTCGCCGGCCTCGTCCTCAACGATATCGGGCCGATGATCGAGGCGCGTGGCCTCGCCCGCATCAAGACCTATGTCGGCCGCATGCCGGCGCCCGACACCTGGGACGATGCGGTGATGCTGCTCCGGCGCCTGCACGGCGCGCAGTTCACCGCCCTCGCCCATCACGACTGGGAGGCCTGGGCGCGGCTCACGTGGCGCGACGAGGGCGGCGTGCCGAAGGGCGACTACGATCCGGCCCTCGCCACCACCCTCGACGGGATCGAGTTCGACAAGCCGGTGCCGAACCTCTGGAACGAGTTCCGCGCGCTCCCTCCCGGCCTGCCGCTCCTCGTCATCCGCGGCGAGAATTCGGACCTGCTGACGCCCGCGACCGTCGAAGCGATGGCCGAGGCGCGTCCCGGCATGACGAGCCTCGTCGTCGAGGGCGAGGGCCATGCGCCGCTCCTCCGCGGCCCGCTCCTCGCGCGAATCGGGGAGTTCGTGGCGACGATCGACAAGTCGGGCTGACCGCGCCCCCTCCACCATGCTTCGCATGGTCCCCCTCCCCCGCTTCGCAGGGGAGGATGCGCGCCCCTACCCCTCGTCCTCGTCGTCGCCGCGCCGCGGCGGCTTGACGTAGCCGGTGTCGCCGCCGGAGGCGAGGATGGTCGCCTGGCCGACCCAGTCGTCGCGCTCGATGCGCTCGGGGAAGGACAGGAACGCCGCCACCCAGCGCGCCTCGGCCGGCGTCCAGGCGGCGATCTGGCCGAAATGATAGATGCCGAGGCTGTGCAGCAATTGCTCGTTGCGCCGCCCGATGCCACGGATGCGCTGGAGGTTGTCGGACACGCCGTTCCGCGGCTGGGAGAGCCCCATCGGCCGCATGGCGGGCAGGTCCGGCTGGGGCGCCTGCACCTCGCGCCCCGGCTCGCCGGCGAGGTCGTCGATGAGCGGGTGGTCGAGATCGGCGACTGGCGGCACGAGGCCGTCGGCGAGCGGCGCCTCGTCGCCTTCCGCCGGTCCGGCGACGGACGGACGGTCGCCGAGCTCGCGCTCCTCCCAATAGGCGATGGTGCGCCTGACGGTCGCCCGCGCGGTGCGCGTCGCCGGCGCGTTGAAGCGGTCGCGGAGCGCCCCGCCGAAATCGGAATCGCGGCGGAACTGCCGGTTCTCTCGCGAGGTGCGCGCCGCCGCCCGCTTGACGCCGGGACGCCACGAAGGCTCGGCGCCGAGCCGCGCCTTGATGCCGTCGAGGGCATCGCCGACGGCGTCGGCGAGCCGGCCCTGCGTCTCGGCCAGGCGCCCGCGCGAGAGGCCCGAATAGACCGCCGCGCCGAGCCCCGAGCCGACCACGAAGGCGGTCGCCAGCATCAGCCAGACCTCGAGGAAATGCCAGATCATGACTCGTCGGGACCCCGCTCGAGCCAGGCCGCGACCTCGTCGCCGGCGCGCGGATCGCTGTACCACCAGCCGAAGGCGATGCCGCCGGCGAGCGCCAAGACGAGGAACGGCCAGTAGGCCCCGATCAGGAAGGCCATCTCATCCACCCTCGGGAAGCTCGACGGTGAACTCGACGCGCCGGTTCGCCGCCTTCCCCTCCGCCGAGCCATTGTCGGCGACGGGCTTGCTTTCGCCATAGCCGATGGCGGTCAAACGCTCGCGTTTCACGCCGGCATCCACAAGATAATCGACGATCGCCTCGGCGCGCGACTGCGTCAGGTCGCGGTTGCGCGCGCTGGAGCCGGCGGAATCGGTATGGGCGGCGACCTCGACCCGGGTATCGGGGCAGCGCGCGATGGTCGCCGCGACCCGGTCGAGGAGGCCGAAGGAATCGCCGGTGATCTCGGCCTTGCCGGCGACGAACTCGATGCGGCCACGCTGGAGCACGTCCTGCAGCAGGTCGCGGCAGCGGACCGCGGCGACCGGCTGGCCGTCCTGGCGGGTAACCACGTTCATGGTCGCCTTGAAGCCCTTCGGCAGGGCTTCCTCGGTCGCCGAGACGAGCTCCTCGGCGGCCGACGGATACCAGGCAGAGCCGGTGATCCGGACGTCGTTGTCGACGATCTCGGCATGGCCGCCGCCGAGCCGCGCCACCGCCTGGAGCGCCACCGAGGCGGCGTCGACGAAGCCGTCCGGCTGGCCGCTCGCATAGACCAGGTCGTCGACGATCTCGACCTTGCCGAACTTGCGCTGGGCGGTATCGAGGATGTCGCCACGCACCTTGCTGGAGGGCGCGTAGCCGGCGAGATGGATCTTCGCCGCGGCGAGATCGGCGACGAAGCGATAGGGCGAGACGCGCGGCGGCCGCACGTCGGCGGAGGCGAGCTCGAGGCTCGCCGGCAGCGTCTTGCCGTTGAGGTCGAGGAGCTCGGCGAAGGCCTCGGGCGTCGCCGCCTCGCCCTCGACGGCGAGGCTGCGGTCGCCGACCTCGACCTTGCCGGTCGACAGCCGGGACAGTTCCTCCATCGCGAACTGCACGCCGCCGACCCAGTCCATCTTCGGCTCGCCGCCGGCGACGCGCACGCGGTTGACGACCGTGACGCCCGGGAAGAGCTTCGCCGCCGATGCTGCCACCGCGGCGCGGGCATCGAGGCTCGGGACATAGCCGGCGAGGACGACGCCGTCCGCCTCGCGCGTGCCGGTCCAGCCATAGGGCGAGACGACCGCCGGCCTGATCTCGTTCGAGACCACCCGGGCGCCGCCCGGCAGGCCGCCGCCGAGGGCAGCGAGGAGGTCCTCGTAGTCGTCGACGGTGCGCGCCTCGCCGGCAATGTCGATGTCGAGCCCGTCGAGGGTGACGCCGCCGCCGTCGAGCCGCCCGAGGGTGGTGATGGCGAAGCTTGCGGCCTCGGCGAAGCCCTCGGGCTCGCCGGAGGCGATCTGCGTCTTGTCGACCACCGGCGCGCCGCCGAGCGTGGCCTTGGCGGCAGCGAGCAGCGTCTCGCGGACGACCTCGTTCGGCACGTAGCCGTCGAAGGTGATCGCCTTGCCGTCATAGCCGACCGACCAGACGAAGGGATCGGCGCGCGGCGCGCTGAGCTCGACCGGGCCGAGGTTGACGCCGCCCTGCCCGTCGGCGGCGAAGGCGAGCCGGCCCGCCTCGTAGGCGGCGGTATCGGAGGCCGTGCCCTTGCCGGCGAGGATGCCGTCGGTGAGCGTCAGCTTGCCGACCGCCATGCCGGCGAGCCGCTCGAGCGCGAAGCGGGTGGCGGCGCCGTAGGATGCCGCAGCCCCGCGGCCGAGCGTCATCTGGTCGTGGATCTCGGCATCGGGAAAGACGCGCCGCGCATTGACGAGAAGGGCATTCCGCGCCGCCTCGGAGGGGACGCTGCCGGAGAGCGTGACCAGCCGCCCGGCCCGCTCGCCGCTCCACACGTAGGGCGAGACGACCGGAAGCAGGACGGTCTCGTCGGTGACCCCGCGCACGCCATCGACATTGGCGGCGAGCGCCACGGCCGATTGCACCGCCTCGGTCGAGGGCGCCGTGCCGCTCAGGATCACGTCGCGGCCGGAAATGCTGATCGCCGCCCAGTCCTGGCCCTGGGCCACCAGACGCTCCGCCACGTCCGTGGTCAGGCGGCGCTCGATCGCTCCCGAACGCACGAAGAAGGCAACGAGCGCAAGCAGGACGGTCGCGACGAGCCCGCCGCGGAGCCACCTTCGCCAATTGGCCATTTCGCTCGTCCGAATCCCCTTGCCGCCCGGCGACTCGCGCGCCGCAGGATCGCGGGGCGCATCGGAACACGCCTCGATCCAAAGCCAAAATGCGACGAATCTATGGGCGGAACAATGCCGCCTGCGGCCACCCTTCGAGGCTGGAAGAAGCCAGGGATGCCGACCTGCCGGCTCCCACGCCCCCTGCCCGCTCCATCGTCATGGCGGGCCCGGACCGAGATCCGCGGCAAGCTCTCGTGCCGCAGCTTCCCTGCTTGGGGACGGGTGTGAGAGAGCGACGGCACAATAAAAAGAAGAAACCCGGCGGATCGCTCCGCCGGGTTCCACCTGCCTTGCGGCAGAAGTCCTTACCAGGCGCGGACGAGACGGAACTCGGCCGACCAGTTGCCGTTTGCGATTTCCGGGGTGTAGTAGTCCACCGCAACCGCAGCCGTCAGGTTCTTGGCCACGAGCCAGTCGGTCTCGAGACCGATGTCCCACTGGTCGCCACCGTCGTACCAGGCACCCTTGCTGCTGTAGCTGGCCGAAGCAGAGGTCGAAACCGTGCTGCTCCAGTAGTGAACGCCAGCAACCAAGGCGCTCCAGATGGTGTCGCCCGAGTTCATCGGACCGATGCCACCGTTCTGGCTGGTATCGACATAGTAGTTGCCGTAGCCATTGCCGACCGCCGCCTTCACGCGGATCGCGTCGCCGCTCGCCGCAGTCCAGGTGCCGGCAGCCTGCACGCCCCAGCCGGTGCCGTACACGGTGTCGGTAACCGCGCCAGCCAACTTCCAGTCGAAGCCGCCGGCAGTGCCGGTCAGGGCCGCGATGAAGTCAGGGAAGTTGCCGAGGTAGTCACTCGCGTCCGGATGCGTCGAGTTGTCGGCGATGCCGAGCCAGAGGCCGAGGCCACCCATGCTGGTCGAGAAGACCAACTGGTTGTCCGAGTTGTCGGTCGCGTCATAAGCCGCGCCGGGGCCGATTTCACCAAAGGCACCGTTGTAGTAGTAGATGTTGGTGAAATAGCCCATCTTGACCGGGCCAGCCTTCAAGTAAGCCGAGTCAATGTAGGCATGACCATCGGTGGTCGAGCCCTTCTTGGCGCGGTAGTCGACCCAACCGGTCAGAAGACCGATGTCGGTCATCGACTGGGCCGTCACGTTGATGCTGGTCTCAGTGGTCCAGGTGAAGTTGCGGTCGCTACCGGCGCTGTTCGTCACCTGGTTGTCGTAGAAGTCGACGTAGCTCTTAACGTAGCCACCGATCTTCAGGCAGGTGTCGCTGCCCGGGATGTAGAAGTAGCCGGCGCCGTAAGCGTCGCAAACCTTGACGTACTCGACCGGCTCGGCGACGGCGAGATCCGCCGCCTGAGCGCCGGAAACCGCGACGAAGGCGGTAGCCGTGCCGAGGAGAAGGGTCTTGATATTCATTTCCTGACCTCCAAAGCTTCGTTCCAGGGGCAGGCTTGTCCTTGCTTAGCTCCCGCCCCCTCAGGGCCGGTTTCAGTCGAGCCTTGCGAAGTCTGTCCCAATCCCCGCGAGAGTTGTTGAACTTGGCCGACGTTTTTCCCACCCCAGGGTCATCCGCCAAGCCAACACGAAACGCGAGAACCGCGATCCGTGAATCGGAAGATATCGAAGCCCGCACCGCGCGCAACGAAGAAACCCCGCTCTACCGCCCTTCCAGCATGGTTTTCAGACCCATGTTGCAGATTTGGCACGTTGGAATGGGTCGATTTAACGCTTTGATTACGAACTGACGGTGGAAGCGCCGCGTTTTGCATCCTGGCGTTGCGCGGAGGTGCCCCGACGGAGCGAACGGCATCGTCTCGCAGCGATTCCTCACCGATTCCCGCACTGTTCTGGCCATCCCGCGGCCATTCGCGATAGGGTTCGGCGGGGATAGATCGACATTTCCGGCGGCAGCAGAGCGGGGACAGATGAGGGCGATCGTCATCGAGGGACCGGGGCGAGTCGCGCTTCGCGACGTGGCTTCGGCGGCTCCGGGCGCCGGCGAGGTGCGGCTCAGGCCGCTGGCCGTCGGCATCTGCGGGACGGACGTCGAAATCGCCGACGGAACAATGCCTTACTTCACCAGCGGCATGGCGGCCTATCCGGTCATCCCAGGCCATGAATGGGTGGGCGAGATCGAATCCGTGGGCGCCGGCGTGGAGGGCTTCCGGGCCGGGGACCGGGTGGTCGGCGAGTGCAGCATCGGCTGCGGGCGCTGCGCGCTCTGCCGGGCGGGCGACTATCACCGCTGCCTGGCGCGGACCGAGACCGGGATTCTCAACCGGAACGGCGGATTCGCGGAGTTCCTGACCTTCCCGGCAGCCTATCTCCATCGAATCTCTCCCCGCCTGCCGGTCGAGGTCGCGGCGCTCGTCGAGCCCTCGGCGGTAGCCTTCAACGGAGTCAGGCGCGCGGGAATCACCCCGCGGGACGACGTGGTGGTCCTCGGCGACGGCCCGATCGGGCTCCTCGTCCTCCAGGTCGCCCGCGCCTTCGGCGCCCGCAGCGTCACCGTGGTCGGCGGGACGCCGGCCCGGCTCGCCATCGCGGAACGGACGGGGGCCACGGCCACCGTCGATTTCTCCAGCACAGGCAATGTGTTGGAAGCGGTGCGGTCGGCCGCCGGCGCCGCCCCCTCGGTGGTCATCGAGGCGACCGGCAATCCGGCCGCGGCGGGCACGGCCATCGCCACGGTCGCCTCGGGCGGGCGGATCGTCTTCCTCGGGATCTTTGCCGGCCAGAAGGCGGACCAGGTCGACCTCGACCGGATCGTCACCGGCGACATCACCATTCGCGGCGCGCTCGGCAGCCCCGGCGTCTGGCCGGACGTGATCGCCCTCATCGAGGGCGGCCGGATCGACCCCGGCATCCTGGTCTCGGAGACCCTGCCGCTCGCCGCCTTCAGCGAGGGAATCGCCAGGGTCAAGGCGCGGAGCGGCATCAAGATCGTTGTCCGGCCGACGCACTAGAAGCCGGCCGGCGAGGTCCGGGCGGGGCCGGAGGCCCCTTGCCTATTTCGCGGCGGCGGCCTTCAGCGCCCAGTCCTGCTGGTCCTGGCAGGCAACCGGAATCGGCTCGGCGCGCGGCTCCGACGGGTAGTCGTCATAGGTCGCGGCCTTCAGGTACTCGATCAGGGCGAACTTCTCGTCCTCGGAGAGCTTGCGGCCTATGCGGCCCGGCCGCTTCTTGTCGTCTGTCCACCAGTGACCGGTGTTGAGATTGCCGGGAATCGAGGCGTCGAAGACCGCGTCGTTCTCGCTCTTGTCCTCGGTATAGCCGAGCTTCACCGGGTCGTAGTTGCGGGTCCCGTAAGTGAACCTCGCCGGGCGCTTGTCGCTGAGGAGGTCATAGACCGTCCTGACCGATCCGTTGTGCAGGAAGGGCGGCGTCGCCCATACGCCGATCAGCGGCCGCGCCTTGTAGCCGCAGGGCGCCTGCAGGGCGATGTCCGGCTGCTGCTCGGAGGCGGGAATATCGTTGTCGGCATAGAGCTGCCTGCGGATCGCGTTCACCGCCGCTTCCACGCCCTTGTAGGCCGGGGTCGCCTTGTCGAGGCCGAGGATGGAAAGATCATAGGTGTAGCCCGCCCAGTTGGTCGCCTGGTTGGGATCGGTGCCGACGTGGGTCAGCGGAACCACCGTCACGTCCCAGGCGCCGTCGGGCAGCGTCTTGATGCCGTGGCAGCCAGAGCAATTGGCGGTGAACAGCGCCCTGCCCTTCGCCGCCTTCGCGCGGTTGATCGGACCGAGGACCGATTCCGGCCAGGCCGGCGCTTTCAGCTTCTCGAGGGTGCCCTCCATCCATTGCAGGTTCCTGATCTGGATCGAGGTCTGCCAGCGGAGCGGCAGCGGGTTGAGCCTGCCCTCGGCATCGACGAAGTGGGTCTGGCCCTCGGTGCCGAGCACCTCGCCGATATTGCGCGAATCCGAGGCGCGGCCGATGAAGCCGTTGTACTGCAGCCAGCTCAGCCGCCAGATGTCCCAGAGGTAGGGGTAGCTCACCGGCGCGGTGCCGTCGCGCTGGTTGGTCGGGATCATCAGGTCGGTGCCGAAGGCGCGGTTGGCGATGCCTTGCACCGCGTCGACCCGGCCGGGGCCGCCCGGCAGCAGCGTGATCTTGGCGCCGGGGGTCGCCTGCCTGAGGTGGCTGAGGCTCGCGACGACGCCATCGAAGTCCTTGGCCATGCGGTCGGCCGGATAGCCCTCGGCAATGGCGTCGGCGAAGAACTTCTTGCGCAGGACCGGGTCGGTGGCGGTCGCCACGAAGGCCGCGGAAACGACGTCCACAAAGGGGAACAGATCGATCATCGGCTGGCCGCCCTCGATGATCACAGACCTGCCTTTGAAATCGATGCGCCCGGTATGGCACATCGCGCAGGTGAAGCCGGCAATGGCGATGCCGCCGGTCTTGGCCGGTTCGGTCACCGTCCAGCCGACCGGCCAGGCATAGGGATTGTCCGGCGTTTTCGTCGCGTTATCGACGAGGAAGCCGTATTTGCGCAGCACTTCCGGCGCCATGACCTTGCCCGAGCCGTCGGGCATTTCGAGGGCGGCGAGCCAGGCCGCCGGCACCAGTCGCGTGCCCTGGTCGGTGTGGTGATACTGCTCGAGGGTCGCCGAATCGACCCCCTGGTCGAGCGGGAAATAGACGGAATCGGCTGCGGCCGGTCCTGCGACGGTGCCGGCGAAAAGCACCGTGGCGGCACCGAGCCACGTCCCCAACAGCCTGCTCATTGTCGTCCCCCTCGTTCGCGGCAAGGCCGCGTCGTCACTCAAAGGTCTCGTCGCCGGTCGGCTCGACCGAAGCCGCCTTGTTCAGCCTATGGCGCAGCGCCGAGATCGCCGCGTAGACTTCCTTGCGGAGGCGGTTGATGCCGCCGACCGGGCGCTCCTCGGGCAGCGCGTGCCAGGGCGTGTAGGAGAGATTGTCGCAGAAGGTGTCCTGCGCCTTCGACTCGAAGGCCTGGGCCGGAATGCGGATCGAGGCGACATCGACGAAGGGCGCCGTGGTCTCGTCCCATATGATGGTCGGATCCTCGACCGGCTGGGTCGCCGGATCGGTCTGCACCTGGATGCCGAGGCGGAAGCAGGCATCCCTGCCGCCCAGCCATTTGGCCATGCGGGCGCGGAGAAAATCCGGATCGTCGGCGGGGACAGGCGCATCGGAGGGCGTGAGCGCCGCCCCGGAGGCGCAGTCGACCGGGCGCGCGCTGAACTTGGTGTACTGGTCGCCGAGCAGGTAAGGCGTCATGCTGAAATAGCGCTGGTCGAAGACCTCGCCGACGGTCATCGAGGTGATCGCCTTGACGACCTCGGCTTCATGCTGGTGGGTGGCATAGAACTCCGCCGACTTGCCCTTCAGGGAGAGGGCCGTGAAGGGCACATAGTCGGCGACGTTGCGGATGAAGAAGGCCGGATAGTTGATCATGACGAAGTCCTGCGTGGACTTCTCGGCCTCCGGCACGTCCTTCAGCAGCTTGTCGCCCGGCACCCCGATCACCTTGACCGCCATGCCGCGCCCATCGCCCGATGCGTCGTCATGGGGCGTGCCGGAGCCGTTGGAGAAGCGGATCCAGGCCTTGTAGCTCGTCGGAGCCGCGAAGAGCCCGACGCGGAGGTTCTGCGGCAGGTCGTCATCGACCGTGAACGTCGCGCGCACGCAGCCATGGGCCTTGGCATGGGCGTCGCGCAAGGCCGGGCGCACGCCGAGGGCATAGGCCGCGTTCACGCCGCCTTCGATGGTGCTGACGATGGTCGCACTGTCAGCCGCCTCGGTCGAGGGAATGACCTCCTGGTCGGCGGCGCGCACAACGGCAGTCGAACAGAGGAGCGCGGCGGCAACCGCCACGGCAGGCCGGACCATCGGTCGCATGAACGATCCTTCGAGGGGGAGAAGGCAGACAGGAATGCGGGAGACGGCAGCGCAGGAAGCGGCGGAATCGCGTGCCGCCATGTGATAATGGTTCCAGACTGCACGTCAACGACAGCGTGGCCGCGGCCCCTGAGGCCATTTCGCCATTTCAACTGGCGGCCAGTCTGTATTATTCGTCTTCCCGCCCGAAACCGGAAAACCAAGAAAATGCCGAAGTATCGCTCCCGAACCACTACCCATGGCCGCAACATGGCCGGTGCCCGCGGCCTGTGGCGCGCCACCGGCATGAAGGATTCGGACTTCGGCAAGCCGATCATCGCGGTGGCCAATTCCTTCACCCAGTTCGTGCCCGGCCACGTGCACCTGAAGGACCTCGGCCAGCTGGTCGCCCGCGAGATCGAGGCGGCGGGCGGCGTCGCCAAGGAGTTCAACACGATCGCCGTCGATGACGGCATCGCCATGGGCCATGACGGGATGCTCTATTCGCTCCCGTCGCGCGAGATCATCGCGGACTCGGTCGAGTACATGGTCAATGCCCATTGCGCCGACGCGATGGTCTGCATCTCCAACTGCGACAAGATCACGCCCGGCATGCTGATGGCCGCGATGCGCCTCAATATCCCCGTCGTCTTCGTCTCGGGCGGCCCGATGGAAGCCGGCAAGGTCATCCTCAAGGGCAAGGAGAAGGCGCTCGACCTCATCGACGCCATGGTCTCGGCCGCCGACGACCGCGTGTCCGACGAGGAAGTGAAGGTCATCGAGCGCTCGGCCTGCCCGACCTGCGGCTCGTGCTCGGGCATGTTCACCGCCAATTCGATGAACTGCCTGACCGAGGCGCTCGGCCTCGCGCTCCCCGGCAACGGCTCGACGCTCGCCACCCATGGCGACCGCAAGCGGCTCTTCGTCGAGGCCGGGCACCTGATCGTCGACCTCGCCCGGCGCTACTACGAGCAGGACGATGCCGGCGTGCTGCCGCGCTCGATCGCGAGCTTTGCCGCCTTCGAGAACGCCATGTCGCTTGACATCGCCATGGGCGGATCGACCAACACGGTGCTCCACCTGCTCGCCGCGGCGCGCGAGGGCGAGGTGCCCTTCACCATGGCCGACATCGACCGGCTGTCGCGCCGCGTGCCCTGCCTCTGCAAGGTGGCGCCGTCGAAGTCGGACGTGCACATGGAGGACGTCCACCGCGCCGGCGGCATCATGGGCATCCTCGGCGAACTGGACCGCGGCGGGCTGATCCATCGCGACACGACCACCGTGCATACGGCGACCCTCGGCGAGGCGCTCGAGCGCTGGGACGTGCGGCGCACGGAGAGCAAGTCGGTGCACGACTTCTTCCGCGCGGCGCCGGGCGGCGTGCCGACCCAGGTCGCCTTCAGCCAGGAGCGCCGCTACGACGACGTGGATACCAACCGCGAGACCGGCGTCATCCGCGACGTCGAGCATGCCTTCTCCAAGGATGGCGGCCTTGCGGTGCTCTTCGGCAACATCGCCGAGGACGGCGCCATCGTGAAGACGGCGGGCGTCGATCCGTCGATCCTCGTCTTCACCGGACGGGCCCGCATCTTCGAGAGCCAGGACGCGGCGGTGGAAGGTATCCTCGGCGGCAAGATCGTCGCCGGCGACGTCGTCGTCATCCGCTACGAGGGGCCGCGCGGCGGCCCGGGCATGCAGGAGATGCTCTACCCGACGAGCTACCTGAAATCGAAGGGACTCGGCAAAGCCTGCGCCCTCGTCACCGACGGGCGATTCTCCGGCGGCACGGCGGGGCTGTGCATCGGGCACGTCTCGCCGGAAGCGGCCGAGGGCGGCGCTATCGGCCTCGTCGAGGAAGGCGACACGATCGAGATCGACATCCCGGGCCGGAAGCTCCACCTCGCGGTCAGCGACGCCGAGCTGGCCCGCCGGCGCGAGGCCATGTCGGCGCGCGGGGAAAAGGCGTGGCGTCCGGCGAACCGGCAGCGCCATGTGTCGATGGCACTACGCGCCTATGCGGCGCTCGCCACCAGCGCCGCCCATGGCGCGGTCCGCGACGTGTCGCAGGTCGAGGGCAAGCGAATCCCGTCGTAAGGGAACGCGGCGGCGCCCTCCATTGGGGGCGCCGTCACGCCGCTATCCGGTCAGGCGCGCGCGCTCAGCGGAACGCCGGGATGACGTGGCGGCCGTAATTGGCGATGATCTCTTCCTCGTCGCCGCTGTCGAGATAGATGTTGAACTGCGTCACGCCGCCGGCCTCGAGCTCGCGGACCTTGGCGACGTGCTCGTCCGGCTCGCCGAGGACGCAGAAGCTCTCGACCACGTCCTCGGTGATGAAATCGAGGAACGGATTGTCGGCCTGGCCGTGCTTGGAATAGTCGTAGCCGCGGCGCTTTTCGATGTAGCTGGTGAGGCTCTTCGGCACCTGCCCCGAATCCGAGCCGTATTTCTCGACGATGTCGGCGACGTGGTTGCCGACCATGGCCGGGAACCATTTCACGTGCTCGATGGCGCGCTTGCGGTCGCCGAAATAAGCGGGTGCGGCGGCCATGGAGCGATAGTTGGTCATGTCGCGGCAGGCCGCCTTGCCGGCGGCGATGCACTGGTCGGTGAACCACTTGCAGAGGCCGGGATCGGCGATCTGCAGCACGACGCCGTCGGCATGCTCGCCGGCGGTCTTCAACGCGAGCGGCCCGTAGGCGGCGATCCAGCTCGGCATCTCGTGGCCGACGGCCCAGGGGAACTTCACCGGCGCCGGGATCTCGCCATAGGTGACCTCGTCGCCGCGCACCATCGCCTTGGTCTTGGCGACGAAGTCGGCGACGCGGGCGAGGGTCGCCGGCTTCTTGCCCATGACGCGCATCGAGGAATCGCCGCGTCCGACGGCAAGGTCGAAGCGGCCGCCGCTCTGCTTCGAAAGCGAGCCGAAGATCGAGGCCGCCACAGACCAGTCGCGCACGTCCGGGTTGGTCACCAGCGGACCGAAGCGCATCCTGCTGGTGTGCTCCATGCACATGGCGATGGCGGCGTAGCAGTCGCGCCAGAGGATGTGGGAATCGTAGAACCAGCAATAGGTAAAGCCGGCATATTCAGCCGCACGGACCAGGTAGCGCGCCCGGTCCGCCTCGACGAATCCCTTGAACGTGATGCCGAATTCCATGAGCTGCATTCCTTCCGGGCGATTTGACCAGTCGATCAAATTCAGGTGGTAAGCCGCCGAATGTCAACCGGAATCCGGCCCGGCCCCTGACCCGCGCGCGCGGTCGTAGACCACCAGCGGCGCGCCGTGGCCGGGCAGTTGCACGATCGTGGCGTGGACGCCGTAGACGTCGAGGAGAAGCGGCGCCGACAGCACCGCGGCGGGGGCGCCTTCGGCGACGACGCGGCCGTCCTTCATGACCGCGAGATGGTCGCAATGGCGCGCCGCGAGGTTGAGGTCGTGCATGGCGAGGATGATGGTGCATCCGGCCTGCGCCCTCTCCCGCAGCAGGTCGAGCGTGGTCAGCTGGGCCTCGATGTCGAGATGGCTGGTGGGCTCGTCGAGGAGGAGGAGCGTCGGCTCCTGCGCCAGGGCGCGGGCGATCTGCACCCGCTGCTGCTCGCCGCCCGAGAGGGTCTGGTAGAGCCGGTCGCCAAAGCCGGTGACGCCGAGCGCGGCGAGCGCCGACGCGACGATCGCCTCGTCGCCGGCGCCCGGCCCCGATTGCCAGACCGACTGGTAGGGTATGCGGCCGAGCGCGACGACGTCCCGGACGGTCAGGCGCTCGCTCGTGGCCGCCGATTGCTCGACATAGGCGGCGAGCCTCGCCCGCTCCGCCGCCGGCATGGCGGCGAGGTCGAGGCCGTCGAAATGGACGCTGCCCTGCGCCAGCCGGCGCAGTCCGAGGGTCGCGGCGAGGAGCGTCGACTTGCCGGCGCCGTTCGGGCCGAGGAGCCCGGTGACGCGGCCCTTCGGAGCGGCGAGGCTGGCGTCGGCGACGATGGCGCGCCCGCCGGCACGTACCTCGACATCGCGGAGGACGAGGCCGCTCATGTGATCCGCCGGTAGCGCAGGAGGATGAGGAGGAAAGCCGGCGCGCCGACCAGCGCCGTGACGATGCCGACCGGCAGCTCGCGCGGATCGAAGAGGCTGCGGGCGGCGGTATCCGTCCACAGCATGAAGACGGCGCCGACCAGCATCGAAGCGGGCAGGAGCACCCGGTGGCGCGAGCCGACGGCGAGCCGCACGGCATGGGGCACGACCAGGCCGACGAAGCCGATGGCGCCGCCGATCGCCACCATGACGCCGGTGAGCAGCGCGGTCGCGGTCAGCAAGGTCCAGCGCAGGCGTACGATGTCGATGCCGAGGCTCGCCGCCGCCGCGTCGCCGAAGGCGAAGGCATCGAGGCCCCTCCCCGAGAGAAGGATGACCGGCGCGCAGACGACGAGCGCGAGTGCGACGAGGCCCGTGTCGCCCCAGGTGGTGCCGCTCAGCGACCCCATCAGCCAGCTCAGAATCTCGCGATACGAGTCGCCGGTCGCCGACCAGAAGATGAGGAGCGAGGTGGCGGCGGAGGCGAGCGCCGCGATGGAGATGCCGGCGAGGATGGCGCGGGTCGGCGTGGCGCCGCCGAGAAGGCGCGCGATGGCGAGCGCCAGCACCAGCGCCGCGAGGCTGCCGAGGAACGCGCCGAGCGGCATCAGCAGCGCCATGCCGGCGAGCAGGAAGCCGACCGCGCCGAGCGCGGCGCCCGAGGAGAGGCCGAGGAGGTAGGGATCGGCGAGCGGGTTGCGGGTCAGGACCTGCATCACCGTGCCGGCGAGGGCGAGCCCCGCCCCGACCCCGGCCGCGGCGAGGATGCGCGGCAGGCGCAATTCCCAGACGATGGCGTCGCGGAGCGGCGACAGGGGTGCCGTGTCGGCAAGGCGGAGATGGTGCAGCACTGTCATCCACGCGTCGCCGGCCGAGATATCGGCCGGGCCGAAGGTGACGGCGAGGGTGGCGCTGGCGAGGAGGAGCACGACCAGGCCGGCAGAGGCGAGGAAGGAAGCCGGCCGCCGACGCATCACTTGGCCGGGATTTGCAGCGCCCCGAGCTGCCTCGCCATGTCGACCGCCGCCGGCACGTTGCGCACGCCCGCTTCCGATGCCGGGAACGGGATGACGAGGTAGCGCTGGTTGACGACGGCATCGAGCTTGCCGGTGATCGGGTTGGCGGCGAGGAGCTTCCTCTTCTGCTCGGCCGAGTTCCATGCCGCATCGACGAGCACGATCACGTCGGGGTTGGCGTCGACCACGGCCTCCCAGTTCGCGCTGGTCCAGCCGTCATCGACGCCGGCGAAGACATTGCGGAGGCCGAGAGCCTCCATGATCATGGCGGGCGCGCCGCTGCCCGCGCCGACATAGGGCGCCTTGGTGCCGGAGGAATACCATACGGCGGTGAGGCCCCGCGCATCGCGCCGGACCGCAGCGAGCATCGCTTTCTGCTTCGCCACCAGCGCGGCGGCCGCTGGCGCGACGTCGAAGATCGCCCCCATCTCCCCGATCTCGGCGAAGACCGCATCGAAGGTCAGCTTCGGCGGCCGGATCGACCGGCAGGCGGGGGGCGAGACGTAGCTGGCGACGCCGAGCTGTTTCAGCGACGGCCGCTCGCCGGCGGCGTCGCCGGCGAAATTGCTCTCCCAGCCGCCATAGACGAAGTCGGGCTCGGTTTCGAGCACGACCTCCTGGGACGGTGCCTTCTCGGAAAGCACTTTCAGACCTGCGCCCGCGGCGGCGAGGTCGGCCGGCAGCGGCCCATCCTGGAAGCCGACGCCGACGATGCGGTCGCGAAGGCCGAGCGAGAGGAGGAGTTCGGTCGCCGTCGACTTGATCGTCACGACGCGCTGCGGCGCCTTGTCGAAGGTCACGGCGAAGCCGCAGTTCTGCAGGGTCAGGGGATAGGTCGTGGCGGCCTCGGCGGGCAGGACCACGAGGCCGAGCAGCAGCGGGAGTGCGGCGAGCCGGCGCATGGGTCAGGTCTCGTGCCGAACCTTGGGCGGCGCCGCCTCGCCCGCGCCGAGCTCGGCGCGCGCCGCTTCGTAGCCGAGCTGATAGGCCTCGGCCGAACCGAAGCGGAACAGGTCCTGCTCCAGCGAGCGCACCAGGGAGCGCGCGCCGGGTCCGTCGATATCGGAGACCAAGCGGCCAAGGCCGCGCACGACGGCGACCGGCAGGCGGCTGGCCTTTCCTTTCACGAGATCGGCCGCGCCGGCAATCTCGTCGGCAACCACCGCGATAGTGACATGGAGCGGCCGGCCATTGGCATCGTTCGAGCCGCGCAGATCCTCGGTCAGCTGCACGCCGGCCGCGCCGATCGCGACGTCGGTCTGGCCGACGCGCCATGGCCGGCCGAGCGTATCGGTGACGATCACGCCGACGTCGAAGCCGAGCTTTGCGCGAAGGGCAGCGCAGAGCGCACGGGCGGAACGGTCGGGATCCTCCGGCAGGCGGAGCGCGTAGCCGTCGGGCACGTTCGACATGTCGATGCCGGCCGCCGCCATGATGAGGCCGTGCCTCGTCTCGACGATCCGCGTCGTGCCACCAGGATGGACGCGTTCGGCGACGATGCGGACCGTGTCCTCGCTCAGCGCCTTCTCGCGATCGGCCGCCGGCACCAGCCGCCCTTCGGCCTTGGCGACGATCTTGCTGGAGACGACGAGGATGTCGCCGGCGGCGAGCGCCGCCGCCGGATCGCCCGCCGCCTGGGCGGCGATCGCGCCGGAGATCAGCGCGACAAGGTCATCGCCCTCCCCGACCTCGGGGATGCCCGGCACGGTCCAGACGCGGAAGCCGGAAAGGCTCACGAAGCCGCTCCCGGCAGTTTCCGGAGACGCGGCAGGATCTCGCGCGCGTAGAGCTGCAGGAACCGGCTCTGGTCCGGGCCCGGCGCATGGAAGACGAGATGATCGAAGCCGTAGTCGATGTATGTCCTGATCGCGCGGACGTGCTCGTCCGGATCGCTCGACACGATCCAGCGCTTGGCGACGCGCTCGATCGGCAGGGCTGCCGCCAGCCGCTCCATCTCGGCCGGGTCCTCGACCGAGTGCTTCTCCTCCGCCGAGAGCGAGAGGGCCGCCCAGTGGCGCGTGTCGTTCAGCGCGCGCTGCGGGTCGGTATCGAACGACACCTTCACCTCGATCATGCGCTCGAAGGGCCGGTCCTTCAGCGCCGATTCCGCGCGGCCTGCCGCGACATTGGGGAGCAGCTCGTCGACATAGAGCGAGGCCCCCTTGCCCGACGTGCAGATGAACCCGTCCCCGGCCTTGCCGGCATACTTCGCGTTGAGCGGGCCGCCGGCGGCGATATAGATCGGCACCGGATCGGCAGGCTTGTCGTAGATCGTCGCGTTGACCGTCTTGTAGTACTCGCCATCGAAGCTGACGCGATCCTCGCGCCAGAGCTGGCGGATGAGCCTGATGGCTTCGCGGAGCCGCGCGGAGCGCTCCTTCAGCTCGGGCCAGGCCAGACCGGTGGCCGGCACCTCATTCAGGGATTCACCGGTGCCGACGCCGAGGATCACCCGGCCGGGGAACATGGCGCCGAGCGTCCCGAAGGCGTGGGCGACGACGGAAGGATGGAGCCGGAACGTCGGCGCCAGCACCGAAGTGCCGACTACGATCCGCTCGGTGCGCGCCAGCACCGCCGCCATCCAGGCGGGGGCGAAGGGCGCATGGCCGTCGGTGTGCTTCCAAGGCTGGAAATGGTCGCTGACGAAGACGGAGTCGAAGCCAGTAGCTTCCGCCTCGACCGCGAAATCGAGGAGCATGGAGGGAGCGAACTGCTCCGCCGACGCCTTGTAGCCGAATCTCATGCAGGTTCCCTATCCGACGACCTGGACGGCAATTTCGATCACAGTTTTGACCAAATGGTCAACGGTCGTGCGCTTCGCGCCTATTTCGGCGCAGCGTATTCCGCATCGGTGACGTGCTCCATCCATTCGACCGCCTTTCCGTCGAGCGCTTCCTGGATGGCGACGTGGGTCATGGCATTGGCCGGCGCGGCACCGTGCCAATGCTTTTCGCCGGGCGCGAACCACACGACGTCGCCGGGGCGGATCTCCTCGATCGGGCCGCCCTGCCGCTGCACCCGGCCAATCCCGTCGACGACGATCAGCGTCTGGCCGAGCGGGTGGGTGTGCCAGGCGGTGCGCGCGCCAGGCTCGAAGGTGACGCGATTGCCGGCGGCGCGGGCCGGTGACGACGCGGAGAAGAGCGGGTCGATCCGGACGATGCCGGTGAACCAGTCAGCGGGTCCGCGGCCCGATGGCCGCGAGCCGCAACGCATGATTTCCATGGTCCTGTCTCCAAGGCGAGCCGGGCATCGAGGCGCCCGTCGTCTCTATCTGGCGCAGGACCGGCCTCGCCACCAGTGACAAGATGGCAAGGGGCCATGCGCTGGAGCAGCGGAGACCGGACCGAGGGTTCACCCCGCGCCCTGCCAGCGGGCGATGTCCGAGGGGAAACCGAGGAGATCGAGCGCCCGGCCGGCAATGTTCTCGACGATGTCCTCGACCTTTTCGGGCTTCAGGTAGAAGGCCGGGCTCGGCGGGAAGACCACGGCGCCCATCTCCGTCACCGCCGCCATGTTGCGGATGTGGCCGAGGTGGAGGGGGGCCTCGCGGACCACGAGGACGAGCCGGCGGCGCTCCTTGAGCGTCACGTCGGCGGCGCGGGTGAGGAGCGTCGTCGTCACGCCGGTCGCGATCTCGGCGAGGGTACGCACCGAACAGGGAATGACGATCATGCCATCGGTGCGGAAGGAGCCGCTGGCAATGGTCGCCCCGATATCGCGGACCGGGTGGAAGACGCTCGCCAGCGCCTTGACCTTGTCGAGCCCCGTGTCGGTTTCGAGCTGCAGGGTGCGCTCGCCGGCCTTGCTGACGACGAGGTGGGTTTCCACCGCCTGCCGCCGCAGCTCCTCGAGGACGCGGATGGCGAGCACGATGCCCGAGGCTCCCGAGATACCGACGATCACGCGGCGCGGCGCCCCACCCGTCATGGATCAGGCCCTCTCCAGGATCTGCTTCGCCCAGGCGACGGCCTCGGGCGGCACCCTTGCCCGCGTCGCCTCGGGCTTCATCGGCGCGGTCGCGTCGAGCGCGAGCTTGGCCGACATGCCGTCGCGCGACGACGGGTCAAGCCGGTTGCATAGCACGTCGGGGACCATGAACATGTCGGTATCCGCCTGAAAGCGGGTGGCGAGCGCCCAAAGCACCTCCTCCTCGCTGAAGACGTCGACATCCTCGTCCACGGCGACGGCGAGCTTGACGTAGGAATCGAGGCCCATGAGCAGCATCAGCGCCTGGCGGGCCTGTCCTTCCGCCGTCTTGTGAAGCGACAGGTAGGCGTGGAAATGGGTGCCGGACTTCGGATAATTCAGCGCCTTCAGGTTGGGCACCATCTCCTTCAGCCTCAGGAAGACATGCGCCTCGCGGGCGGCCCGCCCGAGCAGCAGGTGCTCGGTCGAATAGCCGGGGATGATGTCGTGGAAGATCGGGCGCCGCCGGCGGGTGATGGCGCTCACCTCGAAGACGTTGCGGGTCGAGCGGAAGGTCGAATAGCCGGTGTACTCGCCATAGGGGCCCTCGTCCTCGTGGACCCCGGCGAGCAGCCGGCCTTCGATGACGTATTCGGCATCCGCCGGCACCTCGACGTCGATGGTCCGGCACCTGACGAGCGGCACCGGCTCGCCGAGGAGCGCGCCGGCTATGTCGAGTTCGTCCACCTCCATCGCCACCTTGGCGGCCGCGGCGAGGTTGATCGCCGGATGCATGCCGATGACCACCGCGACCTCGAGGTCGCGCCCGCGCGCCTCGGCGCGCTGCAGGTGCTCCCAGATATGCCCACGCGAATGAAGGCTCGCTCCGAAGCGGTTCGGTCCCTTCAGCTGCATGCGCTGGTAGCTGAGGTTGCGCACGCCGGTGTCAGGATCCTTGCAGATCAGGACCCCCGAGCCGATGTAGCGGCCGGCATCGTCGGCGAAGTGCCGGCTGATCGGCAGCGTCGCGGCATCGATCGCGGCACCCGTCGCCACCACTTCCTGTACCGGCGCATCGGTGACCATAACGGGCGCGATCGGCTTCGCCACGGCCTCGTTCCAGCGCGCGTTGAACGCGCCCGGCTCCGCTCCGGCCATGCGGGCGATGCGGGCGCGGCTGGCGAAGATGTTGCTCACCACCGGCACGTCGAAACCCGCCGGCCGGTCGATCACGACGACCGGGCTTTCATGCCGCCGCTCCAGCTCGAGGACGAGCGCGGTCGGCTGGAAGTCGAGGTCGACCTCGCCGGGCACGCGCAATATCTCCTCCCCGGGAAGCGCCTTGAGGAAGCTGCGCAGCGACGGACGCTCGCTTGTCTCGCCCGCAAGAATCTCGTCGAGCTCTGCCATCACGATCCTCAGAAGGCCGGCAGGCCGCGCACCGCGTCACCGGTGGCGGTGTCGATCCAAACCGCCTTCGGCTGGGTATATTCCTCGATGGCGTGGCGGCCAATGCCGGTGCCGTAGCCGCTCTGCTTGACGCCGCCCCAGGGCGCCGCCGCGTCGAAGCGCGAGAAGCAGTTGGTCCACACGCAACCGACGCGCAACCGGCGCGCCACTTCGTGGGCCAGCGACAGGTCCTGCGTCCAGACGGAAGCCGCGAGCCCATAAGGCGAGCTGTTGGCCCGCGCTATCGCCTCGCCGGGCCCATCGAAATCATAGGTCGCGACGACCGGACCGAAGATCTCCTCCTTCGACACGCGCGCATCGTCGGTGACGCCGGCAAGCACGGTGGGCTTCAGGAAGAAGCCATCGGCCTGCGGGCGCTCGCCTCCGGTTAGCACCGCGGCGCCTTCGTCGCGGGCGATGCCGACATAGGATTCGACGCGGTCGCGATGGCGGGCCGAGATGAGCGGACCGAACTCGACGCCCTCCTCCCGCCCCTCGCCGATCTTCAGCCGCTCGGTTGCCGCGACCAGCTTCTCGCGGAACTCGCGGGCAATATCCTTGTGGAGGTAGAGCCGGGTGACGGCGCAGCAGTTCTGGCCCTGGTTGCCGAAGCCGCCACGCACCGCCGCCTGAAGCGCGGCGTCCATGTCGGCATCGGCGAAGACGATGAAGGGCGCCTTGCCGCCAAGCTCCAGGGTCAGGCGCTTGAAGTTGCCGGCGGAGGCCGTGACCACGTCCCGCGCCGTCACGACGCCGCCGGTGAAGACCAGCCGGTCGACGTCGGGATGGCCGGCAAGGGCGGCGCCCGCGGTCCGCCCATATCCGGGGACGACGTTGACAACACCCTCCGGCACGCCCGCCTCGGCGAGCAGACGCGCCAACCACAGCGCCGTGAGCGGCGTCTCCTCGGAGGGCTTGAGGACGACGGTATTGCCGCAGGCGAGCGCCGGCGCGAGGTTCCGCGCCGCCATGATCAGCGGATAGTTCCAGGGGATGATCTGGCCGACGACGCCGACCGGCTCGCGCAGCGTATAGGCGAGGTGGCGCGGCCAACTCACCGGCATCGTCTCGCCTTCGAGCTTGGTGCACCAGCCGGAATGGTAGAAGAAATGCTGCGCCGCCTGCGGCAGGTCGACCTTCTTCGCCGACGACAGGGGCTTGCCGTTGTCGAGCGTCTCGATCAGCGCGAGCTGGTCGGCATCCCGCTCGATGAGCTCACCCACCCGCCAGAGGATGCGCGAGCGCTGCATGGGGGTCAGGCCCGTCCAGCGTCCGTCGTCGAAAGCGCGGCGGGCAGCGGCCACGGCGCGCTCGACATCGGCCGTCTCGGCGGCGGCGATCTCGGCAAGCGGGCGGCCGGTTGCCGGGTTGAGCGTCGTCAGGTGGCTTCCGGAAGCCGCGTCGCTCCAGCGCCCGTCGATGAAGAGCTGGCGGGGAACGCTGGCGACGAGCGCGTCGAGTTCGCGGCTTTCCATGGTGACGGAGATTCCTTCTGGCTAGGCGCGGGAGACGCGCCGGCTGCGCGCCCCGACGACGGTGATCGCGGCAATCGCGGCGATATAGGGAAGCGTGAAGGCGAGGTTGCTCGGCAGGCCGAGGCCCTGCGTCCGGATGGCGAGGCTGTCGACCAGCCCGAAGAGGAAGGCCGCGAGGACCACGCCGCCCACGCCCCTGCCCCCGAAGACGAAGGCGGCGATGGCGATGTAGCCGCGGCCGGCGGTCACGTTGTCGACGTACTGCCCGAGCTCGCCGATCGTCAGGTAGGTGCCGGCCAGCCCGCACAGGCCGCCCGAGACGAGGATCGCCAGCCACTTGGTCCGCGCGATGGGCAGGCCGGAGGCGGCAAGCGCCGCCGGCGCCTCGCCGACCGCCTGCAGGCGGACGCCGCCGGGCAGGTAACGCATGTAGACGTTGATGACGATGGCCGCGACGAGGGCCAAGTAGACGAGGATCGAGGTCGAGGAGAGGAACGAACCGATGCCCGGGATCCAGTCGAGCGGCAGGCCGAGCGGCGGCACCATCACGATCTGGTCCGAGGCGAAGCGCCCCTGCACGCCGAAGACGGCGCGGAGGAGGTATGTCGTCATTCCGACCGCGAGGATGTTGACCGTGAGGCCGGTGACGATCTCGTCGGTGCGTAGCGACACCACGAAGAGCGCGAAGATCGCCGCGGCGAAGACGCCGCCGAGCACGCCGCCGAGGATGCCGAGGGCCCACGAATGGGTCGCGAACGAGGCGGCCACGGCGGCGAAGGCGCCCGACAGCATCGTCCCCTCGAGGCCGATGTTGAAGACGCCGGCGCGCTGGCAGAGATAGCCGCCGAGCGCAGCGAGCAGGATCGGCGTCGCGAAGCGGATGCCGGTCTCGACCATCGTCCAGGAAAGGAAAGCGTCGAGCATGGTCAGTGGCTTCCCCGGGGGCCGCGTCCGATGAGGCTGCGCAGGCCGACCTGCGCGGCGACGAAGAGGATCATCAGGCCCTGGATGACGCTCGATATCTGCGCCGGCACGCCGCTCGCCATCTCGAGCCCGATGGCGCCGGCATTGATCGCCCCGAAGAGGATGGCGACGAGGACGATGCCGGCCGGCGAGAAGCGCGCGATCAGCGCCACCAGGATGCCGACATAAGCGAGGCCGGGCGAAAGCCCCTCGACGAAGCGGAACTGGACGCCGAGCACCTCGATGGCGCCGGCGAGCGCGCAGACCCCTCCGCTCGCCAGCGCGGCAAGCAGCCAGAGCCGCGCCGGACGCAGGCCGGCATAGCGCGCGGTATGCGCATTATGCCCGAGAATCTTCCACTCGTAGCCGAGAGGCGTGCGGTTGAAGACGACCGCGAAGATGATCGCCGCGGCCACCGCGATCAGGATGCCACTGCCGATCGGCGTGCCGGGCACGAAGGGAAGGTGCGCGGCGGGGCGGATCGGCGCCGTCGAGCCGACAGCGACGCCGGCAGGCCTCAGCGGACCGTTCACCAGCCACGAGATGGCGAGGATCGCGACGTAGCTCGACATCAGCGTGGTCACGATCTCGTTGGCGTTGAAGCGCACGCGCAGGAACACCGGCCACGCCGCCCAGGCGGCGCCCGCCACCGTGGCGGCCGCCATGGCGATGAGGATCTGCAGCCAGCCGGGCGTGCCGAGGTCGGCGCTGGCGATGATCGCGGCGACGAGCGCGCCGATATAAAGCTGCCCCTCCTGCCCGACATTGATGAAGCCGGCGCGGAAGACCACCGCCGTCCCGAGGCCGGTCAGGAGGAGCGGCGTCGCCGCCTTCAACGTGTTGCCGACGGCGCGCCAGCCGCCGAAGGCGCGCGTCGCCATGGCGCCATAGGCGGAGAGCGGGTCGATGCCCTGGATGCGGATGGCGATCGCGCCGACGAGCAGCGCGGCGAGGAGGGCGGCCGCGATCCAGCCGATATTGGCCGCCTGCTCCTTCGCGATACGGGCGAGCGACCGCGTCCGGGTGACCTTTGCCGGCTCCCCGGCGAGGTGGCCAGCAGCGACCTCGCTCATGTTCCCAGCGCCCCTGACATGGCGAGGCCGATGCGCTCGCGCCCGATCTCGCGGGTCTCGCCGCCCAGCAGGATGCGGCCACGGAAGAACACCGCGATCCGGTGGCTGAGCGCGAGCGCCTCATCGAGATCGCTGGTGACCAGCAGGACCGCGCGCCCGGCGGCGGCGAGCTCGCGCAGGCGCGCGTGGATCGTCGCCATCGCGCGGATGTCGACGCCGCGGGTCGGCTGCGCGACGAGGACGAGGGGCACGTCATGCGTCGACTCGCGCGCGACGATGGCGCGCTGGATGTTGCCGCCGGACAATTCGCCGATCGGCTGGTCGAGATAGCGCGCGCGTATGTCGAAGGCCCCGACCAGCCCGCGCGCGAAGGCGCGGAGCGCTTCGGCCCTGAAGAAGGGACCGGTGCGGAAGCGGGGCTCGCGATGGAAGCCGAGGATCAGGTTGTCGCGGAGCGAGAGCGAGACGCAGGCGCCGTTGAACAGCCGGTCCTCGGGGATGTGCGCCAGGTAGCCCTGGCGGCGCGCCTCGACGTCGAGGCCGGTGACGTCGGTCCCACCGATGCTCACGCGGCCCGAGGCAACGTCGCGGATGCCGGCGATCGCCTCCATGAACTCGGCCTGTCCGTTGCCTTCGACGCCGACTATGGCCGTGATCTCGCCTGCCGCGACGTCGAGGTCGACGCCGTCGACGCACTGCTTGCCGTCGGCATCGGTCACGCGGAGCGCCTCGACGGCAAGGACGGGAGTGCCGGCGCCCGCCCGTGCGCTCCTTGCCGCGGCCCCTTCGTCGACGCCGAGGAAGGCCCCGGCGGCGGCCGCGTCCTCGCCGATCATGCGGGAGGCAAGCTCGGGGATGCTCGTCTCGACGATGGCGGATTCCGCCACCAGCCGGCCGGCACGCAGCACGCCGACACGATCGGAAACGCTGACCACTTCCTTCAGCTTGTGGCTGATGAAGAGGACGGTGCGACCCTCGGCCGCCAGCCCGCGCATGACATCGAGGAGCCGGCTTGCCTCGTCGGGCGGCAGCACCGCCGTCGGCTCGTCGAGGATGACGATGCGCACGTCCCAGGAAAGCACCTTGAGGAGCTCCACCCGCTGCTTGAGGCCAACGGGCAGGTCGGCGACGACGGCGTTCGGGTCGATCGGCAAGGCGAAGCGCGACGACAGCCCGGCGACCAATTCCGCCGCCCGCCGGCGATCGTAGAAGATGCCCCTCCGGGGCTCGTGGCCGAGCACGATGTTCTCGGCGACGGTGCGCGAGGGAATAAGCGTATGGTGCTGGCGGACCATGCCGACGCCCGCCTGCAGCGCCGCGCGGGTGTCGCCGACGGGCAGCGGTCTTCCCGCTACCGATATGCTTCCCCTGGTCGAACGAACGACGCCGGCTATGACGTTCATCAAGGTTGTCTTGCCGGCGCCGTTCTCCCCGACGAGGGCATAGACCTCTCCCGCCCGGCAGGCGAGCGACACGTCGTCGACCGCCCTCAGGCTGCCGAACTCGACGGTGACGCCATCGACGCGAAGGGCGGGAGAGTCGTCCATGGCTACTTGGTGCTGGTGACCTTGATCTCGCCGGAGACGATCTTCTCCTGCGCCGCCTTCATGGCGGCGATCACGTCGGCCGGCACGTTCTTCTGGGTGCAGGCGCTGTCGTAGGTCATGCCGACGCCGCCGCGCGACAGGCCGAACTCGATCTTGCCGCTCTTCGGCGCGGTGCCGGCGATGTAGTCCTTGACGTACTCGTAGTAGGAACGGCCGACGTCCTTGATCATGGAGGAGAGGACGACTTCCGGCCCCTGCGAGCACTTGTCGGTGTCGACGCCGATGGCCCAGGCCTTGCGCTCCTTGGCGGCGAGGATCACGCCGTCGCCGGTGGTCGCGGCGACCTGGTAGACGATGTCGGCGCCGGCGTCGTAGAGCGACAGGGCCAGCTCCTTGCCCTTGGCGGGATCGGTGTAGGAACCGGCATAGCGGACCTGGACGTCCATGGCCGGATCGACGCTGGCGGCGCCCTGCTTGAAGCCGGCGATGAAGTTGTTGATCACCGGATTGTCGAAGGCGCCGACGATGCCGAGGACCTTCTTGTCGTTGATGCCGGGGATGTCGGTGCGCGTCGTCATCATCGCCGCCATGATGCCGGCGAGGTACGAGCCTTCGTGCTCGGCATAGGAGATCGAGACGACGTTCGGCGCCTCGCCGGGAGCGACGCCGTCGGTGTAGACGAAGGTCTTGTCGGCGTGCTGGCCGGCAATGTCGGGCAGGAAGCTGTCGAACTGGTAGCCGGGATTGACGAAGATCACCTGCCCGCTATCGGCTGCTTCCGAGAGGAAGTCGCTGAGCAGGTTGGACCGCTGCTGCCCCTCGATCAGCTTGTAGTCGATGCCGAGATCGGTGACCGCCTTCTTGAGGCCGGCATCGCCGGAATCGAAGATGCCGCCGTCGCCGAGCGCGCCGGAGGCGACCTGGACCACCGACAGCTTGTCGGCGGCGGAGGCCACCGTGGCGGCCGACATGAGAGCGATGGCAGCAACACCGAGGAACTTGATTGTTCTATGCATGGATTACCCCTTCTTTATCCTGCAACGCGTTGAACGGTCCGGGCATGCGTCGCCGCCAGCGCGGCGACCGACGCAGCACCCTCGGCAGCGAGCTCCCGATGCGGGAGGCGCTGGAGCGAGCCTTTCCATGAGCGGGCGATCTCGCGGCAGAGCAGGTCGGACGAGGCTCCGCCGCCGCCGAGAACGAGGTGCGCGACAGGGCCGGCCGCCGCCGCGAGGTCCGCGAGGATCGCGATCAGCCGGTCCGCCACGCTGCGATAGGCCGCGCGCACCACCTCGCCGCGACCGTCGGAGACGGTGATGCCGCCCACCATGCCGGCGGGCTGCGCGCCCCAGGGGCTGAGCAATTCCGGCTCCACCCGGATGCGCGACGGCGAGGCAGCGGCTGCCTCCGCCTCGAGCGTCGCATGGGGCACGCCGAAGAGGCGCGACAGCCAGTCGAAAGTGATGCCGCCCGCACCGAATCCCGTCTCCAGGCTGCGGCGGCCGCCGCCGAGTATCTCGCGGGTGAATTCCCCGTGGGTCGCAGGCCCGCTCGCCAGCCGGCAGACGACGGTCGTCGTGCCGAGATTGGCGAAAGCCATGTCGGGCGCCGTGCCCACCGCGACGAAGCCCGCCGGAACGTCGCCCGGACAGGCGACCACCGGGATATCCGCGGCGAGACCGAGCTCTGCCGCCGCCGCCCTGGTGAGCAGGCCCGTGGTCTCGCCAACCGGGACCAGCGGCGGGATCGTCTCCGGGGCGATGCAAGCCTCTGCGAGCATGGCGCCGTTGACCGCCGTTCCGTCCGCGTCGAGGACGCCAAGGCGGAGCGCCGAGCCGGCGGAAAGGGCAATCCTCCCGGTCAACCGGAACGCTGCGTAGTCCTGCGCGCCCAGCCACCAGGCGACCGGTCTCGACGTCGGGAGGAGCATCTTCGGCAGGCCGGCGAGCGGGAAGAGCGGACAGCCGGTCGACGCGAGGAAGGTTCCGCCGAGCCTCTCGGCCAGGGCGCGCGTCACCGGGACGGCATCGTCGTCGAAGTCGGGATAGAGCGGCGTAATCGGGGTGCCGTCACCGGCGAGGCCGATGACGGCACCCCGGACGTGCCAGAGATCCTCGCCCCGGCGCCGTGCAGGCGGCGGGGACGCATGGTCCGCGGCGGCCGCGGCCAGTATCGCGCCGTCGCGCGTGGCCACGGCCCTTGCCCCGTGACTCCCCATGTCGATGCCGAGGGTCACAGGCATGGCGACCTATCCTCCGCGTCCCGGCAGGTCGACGGCGAACTTGAACGTGCCGGGAGTGCCGGTCTCCGCGAAGCCGCGACCGAGCTCGGAGAGCGGGATCTTCGGATGCCGGAGCCGGTCGACGTCGATCGCGCCCGCCCGCAGAAGCGCGATCGCCCCGTCGGCATCCGGCCGGCGGAAGCCGACGACGCCGACGATGCGCTGGCGCCGATAGTGGACCCGGTTGAGGTCGATGCTGAGGGCCGCGTTCTGCGGTCCCGAGGCGAAGAGGACGAGAACCCCGTCGGAGTGGAGAAGCTTGAGCGCTTCTTCCGATGCTGAAGCGAGCGCCGGACCGCCGGCGACGATGAAGGCGCAGTCGAGACCGCCGACGCTGCCCGGCGACGCTACTTCGTGGGCGCCGAACTGCGTCGCCGCCGCGCGCCGGTCCTCGCGCGGATCGATGCCGATGACGGTCGCGCCGGCATGGCGGAGCGCCTCGACGTGGAGGAGTCCCATCGGGCCGAGGCCGAAGACGCCGCAGCGCCGCCCCTTTACCGGCTCCGCCGCCTCGATCGAGAAGACCACGTCGGCGAGCGGCTCGACCAGGCTCGCCGCCGCGTAGGAGAGATCGTCCGGGATCGGAATGACGTTGCCGGCGGGCACCTTCACCAGCTCGGCGAAGCCCCCGCCTATGCCGCGCTCCTTGAGGAGGAGCGCATTGGCGTCGACGGCGCCCGCGGCCGAACCAATGCCGGTGAGGACTTCGTTGCCCGCCGCATCCCGGTTGCGGATGACCGGATCGACGGCGACCCGGTCGCCGACCGAGATGCCGTCCGCCTTCGGCCCGACGCGCACCACCTCGCCGGCGATCTCGTGCCCGAGGATCAGCGGCGTGCGGCCGAGCATCTCGGCGAGGCCGTCGTCCTTCCACTTCTTGATGTCGGTCGGGCAGACATTGACCGCCCGCACCGCGATCAGCACGTCGTCGCCGGCGACGTCGGGCTCGGGAATGCTGCGCAGCTCGAAGGTGCGCGGCGCGGCGAGGACGGCGGCTTCGTAGGCCATCGCGCTCACTTCCCCGGCTCGCCGGCGGCCGCCCAGGCCTTGGCCGCCGCGGCGGCATCGCCGCGGTGCACGGTCGCAGCGAGCGCGGCCACGGCTTCCTTCGGCTGCGGCCGGCTCCACACGTTCCGGCCGACGACGACGCCGACCGCCCCGCTCTTCATCCAGGTTCCGACTTCCTGCACGAAGCCGGCAGCGTCGCGCGGCGAGCCGCCGAGGACCATCACCGGCACCGGCGAATTGCGTACGATGCCGGCAAGCACCTCGGCGTTCGGCGGCGCCGGGATCTTCAGGATGTCGCCGCCGATCTCGACGCCCATGCGGCAGGCATGGGCGATCAGCTCGTTGTCGGTCTCCGAGGCCTTCTCGCCCCATAGCGCCGGCTCGACCATCAGCGGCAGGCCGATGCGGTGGCAATCCATGGCGATGGTGCGCAGCATGTCGACGCTGCGGGCGAAGCGGTCGGCGTCGGCAAAGCCGACCGGCAGCAGCACCTTGACCGCCGTCGCGCCGAGATGGAGCGCGTATTCCGGCGTCGCGACGCGGATGTGATCCTTCAGCTTCCCGTGCTCGCCGGGCAGCGGGGAAAAGATCGGCGCATCGAGCGAGACGAGCAGCCGCGGGCCACCGGGATGGGCGAGCTTCTCCGCCGCGATCCGCGCCACGCCGGGCCCGACGAGCAGGCCCTCGGCGCCGCTCGCGCCCACCGCCTCGACGATATGGCCGACGTCGGCGCCGCCCTTCGGCACGCCCGACCCGCCGTGATCGAAGGCGACGATGACCGAGCGGCCGGTGGCCGGGTTGAGCAGCTGGCTGACGCGAAGGGCAATGCCGTTCATGATTCTCCGAAATCCCTCTGGAAGTCTGCGACGAGCTTGTGCCGGTCCGTCCTGATCCAGAACTGGGCGAACTCGAACGGGCGCCCGTCGCGAAGGTGCGTGACCTGGCTGATCTCGAGCACCGGCGCGCCGACCGGCAGGTCGAGATGCTCGGCAAGGTCGGCATCGGCGGCGAGGCTCGAGAAGGTGCGGCTGGCCCCGCCGATCTGGAGACCGAAGCGGCTCTCGAGGAGGCGGTAGAGCGAACCGTCCTCCAGCTGATCCGCCGTCAGGCCCGGACAGACCCGCGCCGCGAGCACGTTCTCCATGAGGCTGACCGGTCCTTCGCGCAGCGAGCGCACGCGGCGCAGGACGACGAAAGGCCCGGCGCCGAGGATGTCGGCGACCCGTGGATCGTCGTCCGCCCGCTCGAAGGAGAGGACGCTCGTCCTGTACGAGACGCCGGCGCGCTCCAGGAGTTCGGCGAAGGAGAGATACGGATTGCGGGCGCGCCTCTCCGAGCCGCGCACGAAGGTGCCCTTCCCCTGCACCTGGACGAGCAGGCCATCCTTGACGAGCTGTCCGATGGCTACACGGACCGTCCCGCGTGCCACCTTGAAGGCGCGCGCCAGTTCGGGCTCGGCAAGCAGCTTGTGATGCACGGGCCAGAGGCCCGACGCGATGCGGCGGCGGAAGATATCGGCGAGTTGCTCGTAAAGGGGGCGTGGGCCGTTCGGCGCCAATCGCTCGCTATGAACATCTGTAGCCATCTATGGACATTCCTATACATTCTGGAGACGGTCAAGCGACATCAGCTCTCTGCCTGTGGAAACTGCGGGCGGAGAGACAGACTTGGGCAAACCTTGGTACGAGGCAGGCGCGGCCCGCGACAGCGGCGCGGTCAGGCGGAGGCGCCACGGCCTCCCGCGACGCGCCTGGCAGCAAGCGCCTTCGCGATATCCGCGGCGAGCGCCGCATTGTTCTTGATGAGCGCGATGTTGGCGACGAGGCTCTTTCCGCCGGTCAATTCGAACAGGCGCTGCAGGAGGAAGGGCGTCAGGTCCTTCCGCGTCACGCCTTTGCCCTCCGCCTCGGCGATCGCCTCGGCGATGCGCTCCTCGATCGCCGCGCCATCGAGGGCGTCGCCCTCGGAAATGGGATTGGCAACGAGGATGCCGCCGGTATTTCCGAGGCTGGCCTGTGCGATGATGATGTCGGCCACCTGCTCCGCACTCTCCACGCGATGGTCCACGGGCAGGCCGCTGTCGCGCGAGAAGAAGGCGGGGAACCGGTCGGTCCGGTAGCCGAGCACCGGGACGCCATTGGTCTCCAGGACCTCGAGCGTCTTCGGAAGGTCGAGGATCGACTTGGCGCCGGCGCAGACGACCGCCACCCGCGTCGCGGCAAGCTCCATGAGGTCGGCGGAAATGTCGAAGGTCTCGTCCGCGCCGCGATGCACGCCGCCTATGCCGCCGGTGGCAAAGACGGCGATCCCCGCAAGGCCGGCAATCTGCATGGTCGCGGCAACGGTGGTGCCCGCCGTCTTCCTCGCCACCATCAGGACGGCGAGGTCCCGGCGCGAGGCCTTCGACGCCTCGAAGCCGGTGCGCGCCAGCTGTTCGAGGCCCGCCTCGTCGAGACCGACGCGCAGGACGCCATCGATGACGGCAATGGTTGCCGGCACGGCACCATTGGCGCGGACGATGGCCTCCACTTCCTTCGCCGTCTGAAGGTTCTGCGGATAGGGCATGCCGTGCGTGATCACGGTGGATTCGAGTGCCACGACGGGCGACCCCAGCTCGAGGGCGGTCGCGACCTCGGGTGACAGGGTGAGGGGAAAGTCGCTCGCCTTCATCTGCTTTGGCCCTTTCGAGATCCGGCGCCCGCCAGCCCGTTTCCACCGATGGGCGGCCGCCTGCGGTGCTGCCTCTATAGGGCACCGAACTCGCGGTCAAACCGCATCGTCTCCCGCCGCGCCGCAATGGCGCCCCCCGCCCCGGATGCGGTCACCAGGGAACATGGAATATCTCGACCCGTGGCAGGCCGAGCGCGGGAACGTCGAGATCCCTGGCGAGCACGCCGAGACCCTCCGTCTCGAGGAGGTCGCGATACGGCTCTTCGGGAAACAGGAGGCCGCCCCGATGCAGCGATGCATCCACCATCAGCATGGTCCCGCCGACGCCATCCAGAACGATCCTCTCCAGGTGGCGCACGTCGGAGAGATGCAGGCGTCCGATGAAGCCGTGGGGCGGGTGGTACATGCCGCGTATGACGGAGCGGTAGTAGCGGTGGTCGCGCTGCGGCCGCGTGGTGACGAAACTGTTCAGGTCGAAGCTTGGACCGCCGGCCTTCTGCACGCAGTTGGGGGCGGCGAGCCGATGGCCAGTCGCGGAAAGCGTCGCGACGATGTCGTTCGGAAATCTCCAGACGTCGATGTCGATCCACAGCGCCCAGTCGTCGCTTTCATCGAGGCCGTGGCGAATGAGGTGGTTGCGCACCTTGGCGAGGCCGCTCCGACGCTGTCGCTGCAGCTTCGGCCGCGTGCGCCTGGTCCGGTCGAGCTTCGTGCCGAGCGGCTTCCGCAGGAGCAGGATGTCGCGATAGCGGGCACGCAGCGTTGCCACTGCCCTCTCCAGCGTCTCGAAGCTTCCGTCCTGGCTGTCGCCCTCGCAGAAGACCAGCTTGATCCGCTCCGCGGGATGATCGAGGCGGCCGATGGCGGCGAGGAACGGCACGATGTGTTCCGCCGCATCGCGGAGCGGAACGAGGATGGCGATATTGCCCCCCGGCCTCGGCGCCGGCCGCGCCAGCGCCGCCGGGTCGACGGCTGCCCTCGTTGCCACCGGATCGAGCTGCCTGCCGCGCGTCAGCAGGTACTTCGTTCGGTAGAATCGGCGCTTCAGCGCCTGCCGCCGGTTCCGGGGCGGTATCCGCTTCCACCAGGTTCCCGCCCAGTGATGGACCGCCAGCGTCGCCTGGCCTTCCTCCTGCCTGTCCGCGACCCCATCGCGGTCGAGCGGCGTGAAGAGCCCGGACGGATGGACGATGATAGACGACGGGTCGCGGAAGCTGAGCTGGGCGGAAGTCAGCACGCACGGGCCGGTCGCATCGATCGCTTCCTTCGCCTCGGCGAGGTCCGGCAGGTAGGAGAGGAGATGCAGCCAGAAGGGATGTCCGGGCGGGCTCGCCATCGTTCCGTTGAAGAGGATGTAGGGAAGCCCGCGAAAGACGGCCTGTCCGGCAAAATGCTGCGTCGGTTCCTTGCAGAGAACGACGCGGTCCTCGGACAGGAGCGGCGCGAGCGATCCGACGCATTCGCTGTCGAGGTCGGCATAGATGCCGCCGAAATGATGCAGGAGGAGATAGCGCGCCGCGTCGGCCCGGAGAATCCCCATACGGTAGTTGCAGAACGTGGAAAGGAAATCCGGATAATGCGTGCCGACGAAGTCCACCAGCGCCCGGTCGTTCCAGAACATGCGCGTGAGGCCGGGGTTGTAGCGGAGCCAGGTCGCGCTCCATGCCTCGAAGCGCTCGGGCATCCGGTCCGTCTTCCACGTCTGGTGCAATATTGGAGGAATCATGAACCTCGCCCGTCGGCCGACCGATCGTCCGGAGCTTGCCCCTCCTCGATGGCGAGGTCCATGCCGCGCCGCACCGCCCCGGCGATCGCGGAAGCCCCGCAACTCCCGAGGACCGACTCCCACGCATGCCGGCGCAAGACCTCCATCCGCGATGGATTGGAGCAGAGGTCGATGACGGCCCTGGCGAAGGCCTCGTCCGACCCGGCAAGAAGGATGTCCGTGCCGTCCACGAGGCCCAGGCCCTCGGCGGCCAATGGCGTGGCGACGACCGGAATGCCCGCCGCCATGGCCTCGATGATCTTGATCCGCGTGCCGCCGGCCGTGGCAAGGGGCACGACGCTGACATGGGCGCGGGCGAGAAGCGGCGCGACGTCCGGCGGGTTCTCGACGACTTCCACGCCGGGCAGGCCGGCGAGCTCCCGGATGCGGGGCTTCGGGTAGCGGCCGGCAAGGATCAGGCGGGCGCCCGGAAGCACCTTCCGAACCTCCGGAAGGATGTGCCCGGCGAGGCGGGCTCCGGCGGCGACGTTCGGCGGATAGCCCAAATGGCCGACGAACAGGAGGACCGGCCAGCCATCTGCCCTGCCGGGCAGATCGGGGATCGCCGTGGGCACCATGCCGCGCGGGATCCCGTTCATCACGACGTCGATGGGCGTGGCAGTGCCCGCTATCCGTTGCAGCCTGGCGCGATCCACCCCGGAGCAGACCCAGGCGCGGTCCACGAGCCGGAGCGCCCTCCTCTCCTCGCGCTCGATCCGGCCTTCTGCGCGCCACCGCCGGGGCATCGGAACGCGACCGGCTGGCTCCTCGCGCCGCATCTGTCCGCGAAGGTCGGACTCGACATTGTGCATGTCGAGAACAAGAAGGCGCACCAGCGGGCGAAGCGGCGAAAGCAGGGCCGACAGCGCGACGCCTTCGACGATGACCACCTCGGGCCTCGTCCGGCGCACCAGTTCCTCGAGCCGCCGCAGCGCGACGCGCGGAATGCGCTTCTCCCCCGGCGCCCGCCAATGGACGAGCGAGCGGCCGCGCGGCTCGCCCGGCTCGGTCAGGCCGACAATCGCGATGCCATCTTCGGCGACGCTCGCCTCCGCCGGCCGGATCGAGGCGAGCGTCACCGGCCCGAGCAAGGCGGCGGCGCGGGCGTTCTGGTGATTCCTGAGGTCGGCTCCGGAGGTCGGCGGAAATGCCGGATCGTGGGTCAGGACCAGCGTCCTGACCGGCCGCTGCAGGTCTGGCGGCCCGCGGCCGCGACGCTCCGGCCGCAGGAAGCCGAGGCCCTGCCCCGATTCCCCCGCCGCGATCCGTGCGCGGTACTCGCGCAGCTTCCACGATCTGCGGAACAGAGGATGCGCCCCTGCCATGCGCAGAATCGACCTCGCCTCGCGGTAGCGGCGATGCCGGATGAGCATGCGGGCGATGCGCAGGCTCACCCAGGCCTTCCGCCACTGCAGGGCGTCGCGGCCGATCCCGGTCGCCGCGAGCCTGCCGAGCGCCGCGGAGAGGCGAACGAGCTCGGGTCGTGGCGCCTGCAGGAGGCGGCCCTCCATGCGGTCCTCGTCCAGGTGATAGAGGAGCACCGGCGCCGTGGTGACCGCCACCGGCAGGCGCATCAACAGCGCCGCCCAGTAGCAGCTGTCCTCGTCGAGCGTGACCGTCGTCGGGAACCGGATGTCGCGGACGCCGGCGGCGATGAAGAGCGCACTGCCCATGGCGATCGGAAGCAGCTCGTTCCGAAGGTAGCGGCGGGCATTCCCGCGTGGATCGGCGCCGTAGCCATCCGGCACTTTCAGCTTGTCCGGCCGCCGTGCCGTCCGGCGAAGGACCGAACCGACGGCAAGCCCGGCACCGGGCTTCTCCGACAGGGCCTGCAGCAAGCGCCCGACAGCCCCGGCAAAGACCTCGTCATCGGCATCGAGGAAGAAGACGTGTTCGCCCGCGGCCCGCGACAGGCCGGCATTCCGCGCCGCCCCGGCGCCGCCGCCAATGCCCGGGATCACCCGCAGCGGCAGCCTTGCCCGCTCCGCCGCACGCGCTGCGACCTCCGCGGTGCCGTCGCGCGAGGCGTCGTCGACGACGAGTATCTCTCCGATCAGTGCCCGGTCCGCCGCCAGGCTCGCGATCGTCGTTCCGATGGTGTCCGCAGCGTCTCTCGCCGGAATGATGACCGAGATCATGGCGTCTCAGGCATCTTCGAAGCGGCCGCGGCCCCGCAGGCGATCGTAGCCGGCCTTCAGCGGCGAAACGGGCGCCAGCGACAATTCGGACAGGCCATCGACGATGGCGGGCTCGCAGTCGAAGGGGCTTTGGCCCGGCATCCATTCGTAGCGCGAGCCGTTTCGCAGCACGGATGGGCTGGCGACCACGTAGCCGCCGAGCGCCTTGGCATGGCCGACGCGGCGCATCCCGAAATGGAGGCTCGACGTGGGCAGCGCCGCCTTGCTGCGCAGGAAGACATGGAACCCCGAGGGCGTGCGCGCAATCGGAGTCGAACGCAGGAGGGTCTCGTGGCCGTTCCGCCAGGTCTCGAAATGGCCGATATGGTCGAAGTCGAGCACGAGGAGATTCCGCACGCCGCCGACGATGCCGATATTGGCGCCCGAAGCACGGAACCAGGAACCGAGCTCATCGATCGAGGGCGGCTTCTGCGCGAGCTGGAAGCAGATGCCGGCGAAGGCGAGCTCCTTCAGCTTCTTCAGCATTGCCTCCCGATGCACGGCGTCATAGCCCATCGCCGGCAGGTCGAGATGCTTGCCACCGTCGAGGAGCGGCACGCCGACCATTCCCCTTTCCAGGAGCCTCGCGGCGTAGTCGGCATGGCTATTCCCGGCCGTGCTCATGGCCGGAGAATAGCCGCTGCAGAGGTTCCCCGAAACGTCGGGGATCGTTCTATTCCCAGCTCAGCGCGCCGCCGTTCTGGTTCCTTCCTGGCTCCCGGCGAATCTGGAGAACCGTGACGCCAAATGTCCGGAGCAGCCTCGCCTGTATCAGAGATGGAACCGGTTTCGGCCCGGCCCCGTATGCCCTAAGTCCAGTGACCATGATATTGTTGCCGCGGCAGCAGGAGTCATCAGCCCGAGGCGGTTAAACGGAGAACTCCATCTCCGCGATCACTGTCCCTCCCGCGGCGCGTTGCGTCAATGAGCTTCCGCGCCGACGATGGCCGTACGGCGCTGACGAAGAGTGAGCCTTGGCTCCTCCCCATCCACACACCCAGGGCCTTGGCGCGCTCACGGCCGACCCTGATTCTGGGCTGGAATGCGGACTTAGATCCGGCATCTGAAGGCCCCCAACGGCTGCGCGGAGGCAAGCGAGCGAAAGCGCCCAGTTCAGCCGGTCGGCGCCAATGCCAGCGTGCGCTCACATACCTGATGGATTTCCTGGTAGGTACCCGCGAGACTCGGCCAGGAAAGGCCATCGACATAGGGCCGCGGCGCGGGAGGCGACCCCGTCGCGTCGCTGGCGACCGCACCAGCGCGGAAGACCGCCTCGAGCAGGCGCTCGGCGAATGATGGCCGCAGGAACGGCAGCATGAGGTGCCCGACGTCAGCCTTCAGGATGGCGATCGCAGCGAGAAGGGCTGCCGCGCCCCAGTTGGAGATGCCGCTCACCAACGGGTAGTCGCAGGGCACCGTGCACCACAGCGCCTCGCCATTGCGGATGTTCCGGGCGACCAAGTCGCCCGGCAGGCTGCCCATGCCTAACTCGTTGCCCAGATCACCTATGCCGATTGTCACCCAGTCGCCACGATAGAGCCCCTCCAGCGGCGCGTTGCGCGACGAAATGTCGACGCCGCGCGCGTCCCTCGGAAGACCATCGGCGGAGGGACCGCAGCGCTCGATCGAGATGACATGGGATACGGGCGTTGGTCCACCCTGCCACCGTTCGCGGACACGATCGATGGGCAGTCCATCGTCACCGTCGTTCGCCGACACGACATCGACGGGCACGATGTGCTCGATACCCGCGCCCGACGCGGCCGACTTGACCACGTCGGCACTGAAGACGTCCGTCGCCAGGCGGCATGGAATACCCGCAGCAGCCAGCCCGGCCGCAAGATGCGCCGCGCCCGGCGGCCCGTCCGTCTCGCAATTGGGCGGCTCGCCATGGATGAGGAAGAAGCCGGTGACGATGGCGACGCTCGGCGTGGGATGGCTGGCGACGGACCGCGCCGCCGGCAGGAGCGTTCCGCGAACGTGGGCAGCGAGAGGCCCGATGTTGCGACGCTGCACGTCATGGGCGGCCAGGTCTTCGCAGAGTCCGATCGCGCGGGTAGCGGCGTCCATGCACAAAACTTCGCTCGCCCCAGGACGGAAACGCCCGGCGCTCGACGATTAAGCCGCAGCGCAGCATGGAATGTCAATTGCGGCGGAGACGGCTACTTGGACCGGCCGCGCGCCGCGATCGGCCAGATCGCCTCGACGCGCCCATTCCGGACGGCGACGATCTCGTTGTGGAGATGCACGGTCGTGTCCGAATAGCCGACGGTCAATTCGACCTTGTCTCCGATACGCGGTGTTTCCGAGGGCGCTTCCAGTTCGATCGTGGTGTGCTCGGCGGAAAGGCGCATGCTGCGGATCGGCCCGAGTCCGATCGGCGAGGGCATGGCCGCATCGCTGCTCATCGACTTCTTGCCGGCATCGAGAATGATGCGGGTAGCGGTCGGCCGGCTGGCCACGGTCGTGAGAATCGTCAGAGCTGCAGGGAAATCCACGTGATAATGCTGGCGATAATGGTTGTCGGAGAAGATGCCGCCGCCAGCCTGAACCTCCGTGACGCCCGGCTGACGGGCGCAGAACGGAAGGGTTCCTGTCCCGCCGCAACTCACGATATCCACGGCAAGGCCGGCTTTGCGGCATTCCTCGGCGCTGCCGACAAGAAGTCTCACCGCAGCCGCCACGACGCGCGCCTTCTCCTCCGCCGACGCGATGGTCACTGCCTGGCTCTCCCAGCCTATGACGCCGCGGAAGACCAGGCCCGACTCGCGCGCGACGAGCTGCGCGAGCTCGGCGACCGGCGCGCCCGGCCGGATGCCGGCGCGGTTCATGCCGACGTCGACCTCGATCACCACGCCGAGCCGCCGGCCGGCGTCGCGGAACGTATCGGCCAGCGCGCGGACGTGCGCCGCATTGTCGATGGCAACGATCGGATCGGCAGCATGCGCGAGGGCGGCGAGCCGGCGCATCTTCTCCGCTCCGACCACCTGGTTTGCAATCAGGATGTTGCGAATCCCGGCGGCGGCGAAGACCTCCGCCTCCCCCAGCTTGGCGCAGGTAATGCCGATGGCACCCGCCGCGAGTTCTTTCCGAGCGATCTCGACGACCTTCTGCCCCTTGATGTGCGGTCGCCATGCCACGCCTGCCGCTCGGCAGATGCCGGCTATGGTATCGATGTTGCGTTCCATCACGTCGAGGTCGACGAGAAGCGCGGGCGTATCCACCACCAGCTTCGACGATCCATCGTCGCCTGCCGCAACGGCGTCGAGGGTCTCGGTCATGGCGGACCGGCTCCGGCTGCATGATAGGCATCCTCGACCAGGCGCAGCGTCTCGAGGTTATCGGCGACCTCGGTCTCGAAGGGGCGGCCCCCGGCAAGGCAATCGACGAAATGGCGGACGGTCGCGTCGAAGCTCTCCTGGTAGCTCGCGGCGAAATCGAAGGACTCGCTGAGCGGGACGACACCGGTGAGCGAGAGTGACGTCCCCGCCAGCCGGACGGCCGCCGCGGCGCCCATCGCGGCAAGGCGGTCCTCGGTCCGCACCGGCTCTCCCGCGGCAACCATCGAGCCGCGCAAGGTGACCGGCGCATGGGTGCCGGTCTCGAGGAAAATGACGGCCAGCGTCTCGCCGACCACGATGCCGGGCAGCGTGTTCGTCATGCGCGCATCGAGCACGCGCAGGGGGCCGAAGAGCCAGCGGAGAACGTCGAGATGGTGGATCAGGACGTCGGCGATCATCAGCCGCGGCTCGGTCAGCATGTAGGGCTGGCGGACGAGGAGCGGTCGCGCGCCGGTTTCGTCGGGGAGCATGCCGGAGGAGAGCATGGCCATGTCGACCTGCTCGACGGCGCCGAGGCGGCCATCCTCCAGCCATTGCCGGATGCGCCGGTACCAAGGCCGGAAGCGCCAGTTCTCATGCACCATGACGCGGGCGCGACCGGCGACCGAGGCAGCCAGCGTCTCGGCCTCGGCAAGCGTGCGGGCGAGCGGCTTCTGGCAGAGCACGGGCATGCCGGCATCCACGGCGAGCTCGACCAGTCCGGCGTGGGTCGCGCGCGGGGAAGCAATATCGACGGCGTCGATCCCACCATCGGCCAGCGCGTCCTTCAGGCTCGGATAGACGCGGGCGCCCCTTCCCTCCGCCGCTCGGCTGCGGGCGCGCGCCGTATCCGGGTCGCAGATCGCGACCACCTCGGCCCGCTTCTCATGCGCCCAGGCAATGAGGTGGTAGTGGCTGATCGCCCCCGCTCCCGCCAGCGCGACACGCAGCTTTCCCTGTCCCGAGGCACTCATGCGGGCACCTCCGCGAAGCCAAAGAAGCGCGTCGGATTGTGCACGAGCGCCAGCTCCCGCTCCCCTGGATCGGGCAGCCAGCGGTCGAGCGCGGCGAGGCTCGCCGCGTAGTCGACGATGCCCTCGGGCAGCGCGAGGAATGGCCAGTCGGAGCCCCAGAGACGACGGTCGGGCGGGAAGGCGTCGAGGAGCATGGCGACGTGCGGGGCGATGGCGGCATAGCCATCGCCCGGGTCGGCGACGCGAAACGGGGCGGAGAGCTTGACGATGGCCCGCTCGCTCCGCCCGAGCGCCAGGACGGCGCGGAAGCCCGGCGCATCGGTGGCAAGGTCGCGCCCGCCAATGCCGAAGTGATCGACCAGAACCGTCACGCCGCTCGCTAGGAGCAGCGGCGTCACCTCCGCCCATTGCGCATCGGTTGCATGAACCTGAACGAGCCAGCCGCGGCGGCGGATCCGGTCGAGAAGCTGCGGCGCATCCTGGCCCGAGAGGGCGGTGCCGATGAAGCTGGCGAGGTTGAAGCGCACACCGACCACGCCGCCGTCGGCGAGCCGCTGCAGCTCCGCGTCGGGCTCGCGGCCATCGATCACGGCGATGCCACGGAAGCGGGTGGGCGCCACGGCGATTGCGTCGAGCATGGCGGAATTGTCGAAGCCGTAGCCGCTCGGCTGGACGAGGAGCGCACGGCCGATGCCGTTTGCCGCAAAGACCGCTGCCATGTCTTCCCGCGTTCCCGCCTCATGGGGCAGCGGCCGATAGCCGGGACCGCCGGCAAAGGGAAAACGCGCCGGATCGATGACGTGGAGATGGCTGTCGGTGAGTGCTCCTCCCGGCATCGGCGTCATCCGGCGGCTCGGGGAAGCGCCCTGCCCGTCTGCGGGTCGAACAGGTGAAGGGTCGCGGCGTCGAGGTAGAGCGTCGCCGCGTCGCCGTGGCTATGCGCGGAGACGCGGCCGACACGGGCGACGCATTCCTCCGCCTGCCCGGCGAGCGAGAGGACGAGCAGCGTCTCGGCGCCGAGCGGCTCGACGGCCGCGACCCGCGCCGAGACGGCGGCTGGCGCGGAGCAGCCCGGCTGGGCGCCGGATTCGTAGATATCCTCCGGACGGATGCCGACCGTGATCGGCCGGTCGGCGAACGGCGCCAGCAGGCCCGCCTCGAACCCCGTCACCGGCAACACGGCGCCGGCGACCTCTACCGCATGGTCGGCGCCGTTTCGGCGAAGCACGCCCGACATGAGGTTCATGGGCGGGCTGCCGAGGAAGCGGGCGACGAAAGTGTCCGCCGGGGCCCGGTAGACATCGAGCGGCCTGCCGATCTGCACCACCTCGCCCCGGTTCATGATGCAGATACGGTCGCCCATGGTCATCGCCTCGACCTGGTCGTGGGTGACGTAGATGGTCGTGGTGCCGAGGTCGTGCTGCTGCTTGATCAATTCGTTCCGCGTCGTCACGCGCAGCGCCGCGTCGAGATTGGAGAGCGGCTCGTCGAAGAGGAAGACCTTGGGGCTGCGGACGATGGCGCGACCGAGCGCGACACGCTGGCGCTGCCCGCCCGACAGCGCATGCGGCTTGCGATCGAGGTAGGGGCCGAGCCCCAGACGGTCGGCGGCGCTCGCCACCCGTTTCTCGATCTCGGCGGCAGGCATGCGCCGGCGCTTCAATCCGAAGGCGAGGTTCTGGCGCACCGTCATGTGCGGATAGAGCGCGTAGGACTGGAACACCATGGCGATGTCGCGGTCCTTGGCGGGCACGGCGTTGACCACCCTGCCGTCGATGGCGACGGTCCCCGACGAGATCGGCTCGAGACCGGCGATCATGCGCAGCGCCGTCGACTTGCCGCAGCCGGACGGGCCGAGCAGGACCATGAACTCGCCGTCGGCAATGGTCAGCGTCATGCTCCTGACGGACGCCTCGGCATTGCCGCCATACCGCTTGCTGAGAGCTTCGAGCTTTACGACGGCCATGCGTGATCCGTGACTTTCCGCGTTCCGGACTGCTCAGCGCACCGCGCCGGCGGTCATTCCCTTGATCATGATTTCGGAGAAGCAGGCGTAGAGGACGATGATCGGCGCGATGGAGATCATCAGGCCGGTGGCGATCATGCCGATGTCGAGCTGGTGCGCGCCCATGAAGTGCATGATGCCGAGAGGCAGCGTGCGCTTGTCGTCGTCGGTGAGAAGGACGATGGCGAAGAGGAACTCGTTCCACAGGATGATGAAGTTGAGCACCACCGTGGTGGCGATGGCGGGCATGCCGATCGGCAGCGTGATCTTCCAGAAGATCTCGAAATCGGAATAGCCGTCCATGCGCGCCGCGTCGAAGAGGTCCTGCGGAAGCTGCGCGAAGAAACCCTCGAGGATGTAGATGGTCATGGCGAGCTGCGTCGCGACATAGGCGAGGACGAGGCCGGCGAGCGTGTTGTAGAGGCCGAACTGGAGGAGAATCTGGAAGAGCGAGAGGATGAGCAGCTGGGGCGGCACCATCATGCCGCTGAGGATGGCGAGGCGGAGTGCCTTGCGGCCGCGGAACTGGAACCGCGCCAAAGCATGCGCCGCCATGGCGCCGATCAGCGTCAGGAGTACGACGGCACAGCCGACCACGATCAGGCTGTTCCAGAAATAGACGCCGTACTTCGACGCGGTCCACGCCTCGGCGAACTTGCCCCAATGCGCCGGGCTCGGCAGCGCATAGGGTGCGTCCAGTATCTCGTTGGTCGTGCGCAGCGACATCAGCGCGACCCAGACGAAGGGACCGCCCGTGACGATGGTGTAGAGGAGCAGGAACGCCAGCCACGGAATGCGGCGTATGTAGCCGAACCATGCGGCAAGACCCGGGTGCCGTTCCGCCAGCGCCGCCATCCTCAGAACTCCAGCCGTTCGCGCTGGCGGAAAAGGCGCATCATGAGGAGGACGAAGGCGATGATCATCCCAGACCAGAGGACCGCGATCGCCGACGGATAGCCGAGGTTGAAGGTGTTCCAGTTGAAGGCCCGCTTGTAGACGTATGTCGAGACGGTCTCGGTAGCCCAGAGCGGACCGCCGCCGGTCATGATCCATACGAGGTCGAACATCATCATCTTGCCGATGAAGGAGAGCACCGTGAGGTTGAGGAGCGTCGGCCACAGCATCGGCGTGATGACGTAGACGAGCTTCGCCCACCAGCCGCAGGCGTCGAGCTCGGCGGCGCCGAGCACCTCCTTGGGCAGCGCCGAGAGCGCGGCGAGGCAGATGATCATATTAAAGCCGAGCCACTTCCAGAGATGGGTGACGAGAACCGCCCAGAGCGCGGTGTTGGGATCACCGAGCCACGACTGCTCCAAGGCGCCGAGCCCGATCCAGCGGAGGATGTGGTTGATCAGGCCCCAATCATAGTCGTAGAGCCAGGTCCAGATGATGCCGACGACGACGTAGGACATCAGGACCGGCGTGAACCAGATGACCCGGAGCGTGCGGCTCATCGGGGCGCCGGCATAGAGGCAGAGCGCCAGGAGCAGGCCGCCGGCAACATCGGCGATGGTGCCGACGATGGTGAAGATCGCGGTATTGCTGACGGCCTTCCAGAAGGTCTTGTCGCGGAACAGTATCTCTTCGAAGTTCTGCAGGCCGACGAAGGTGCCGTTGCCCATGGGGCCGAGCGTCTGGGTGCTGTTCCAGATCGTGCGCAGCACCGGGTAGAGCGTGAAGAGGACGAAGATCGCCACCGCCGGAACCACGAATGCGAGCAGCGTCGCCCGCGATGTCTGGCGCGCCCCCTGGCTGGCCAGGCCATCATCGGTGCGCACGGGCTGGAGCTCGGAAGCCGTCATGAGATCGATCCGCTGCGGGACTGACGAGGTATCAAGAGCGCGCGGATGGCGGGAGGCGCCCGACCGGCGCCTCCCCTCCGTGCCTCAGCCCTTGTAGCAGCCTTCGTTCATCGCCTTCACGGCTTCGTCGACGCTCATCAGGCCGCCGGGGAACGCCTTGTTCATGACCTGGACAAAGGCGTCCTTGCAGGCGCCGGTGAGCACGTCGACGGGCATGCCCGTGAAATACTTGGCGCCCTTCTGCCGGTCCATCAGTTCGGTGAAATAGGCCGCATAGGGGCCGCTGAACTGGATGTCGCCGGTCTTGACCGCCGTCTGCAGATAGACGGTCTCGATCCAGCGCTTGCCCATTTCCGGGGTCGCCAGCTCGTTCAGGTATTCGGCGGCGAGTTCCTTGTGCTTGCTGGCGGCATTCACCGCGAAGCTCGCGCCGACGGCGACCGTCTTGCACTCGTTGCAGGCGGCGCCGTCCATGGCCGGGAACTGCATGATGCCAAGCGGGAAGTCCGCCGCCTGTCCGCCCTGATCGACGGGAACGAAGGCGCGACCGGAATAGAAGCTGCCCATCGGGAAAGTGAGCGCGCCAGGCTTCTGGTAGAAATAGTGGTGCGACTCTCCGAGCTTCAGGGTCATGAAGTTCTTCGGATAGGCGCCGGCATCAACCAGCTCCTTAACCCACTTGAAGACGCCGACGACGCGCGGGTCCTCGAACGAGAGCTGCCCGTGCAGGAGCTTGCCGTAATCGTCGGTGCCAAGCTTGCGGAGCAGCGCCTCGGCGAGCACGTAGGCGCCGGGATACGGCCGGTCACCGACGCCGGCGGCGATGGGCGTGATGTCGGCGGCGCGCGCTTTTTTCACCAGCTCAAGGAAGTCGGCCTGCGAGAACTGCGCATTGTCGGGAAGCTTGGCGCCGAGCTTCGCGAGCATATCCTTGTTGTAGTAGAGTTCGTCCGTGTAGGCCTCTTCCGGGAGCGCCCAGGTCTTGCCGTCATGCGTCCATACGGCGCGGGCCCAATCGTAGATGTTGTTCCAGTTGACCAGGTCATCGAGCGGCGCGATCAGGCCATTGGTGATGTACTCGACCTGATCGGGCTCGACATAGAAGACGTCCGGCCCCTGCCCCGACGGCAGCGCGGTGCGGAGCGCCGAGTTGAGACCGTCCTTTTCGTACCAGGTGATCTTGACCGTCAGGCCGGGATGCTTGGCTTCGAGGTTGCGGGCCGCCTGCTCGCGGAGCGCCACCTTGGCGGGCTCATCCGCCTCGTGGCTCCAGACGGTGAGGGTCACATCCTCGGCCTTGGCGACGCTTCCAGTGGCCGCAAGCGCGGCAAATGCAGCAGCGACAACGATATTCCGGCAACTGATCATGCTCTCAACCCCTTTCAAAGGATCACCGGCGTCGTCGGCCCTGGCGACCCGACCCATGTCCTGTTCAAGGGTAGCGGAGCGCCGCCGATAAATTCAAATTGGAAAGATTGGCCCCAACCGATAGATAATCCCTATCAATGCGACCCACTCTCGTTCAGATCGAAGCTTTCTATTGGATCGCCCGTCTGGGCGGCTTCCATGCTGCGGCAGCACGCCTGAACATCAGCCAGCCGACGGTCACCCTTCGCATACGCGCCTTGGAGCAGGCCCTCGGCGTCATCCTCTTCGAGAAGGTGGGGCGGCTGTCCCGCCTCACCCCGAATGGCCGCCTCCTATTGCCCCACGCGGAACGGATGGTCGGCCTTGCCGACGAGATCCAGTCGCGCTCACCGCTCCGCGATCCCCTTGGCGGAGAATTGCGCCTCGGTGCGCCGGACAGTTTCGGCCTCGTCGGCCTGCCGCATCTGCTCGCCGCGATCCGTTCCGCCTATCCGGCGCTCCGCGTTGCTCTGACCATCGACAACAGCAACGTCCTCGGCGAGAAACTCAACGAGCGGGAACTCGACTTCGCAATACTCGCCGAACCGCAGGTCGGCGGGCATATCGCCCGCGAATCCTTCGGCACGATCGAAGTGGGATGGGTCGCCTCGAAGCACTTGCCGATCCCCGATCGGATCATCCGGCCGACGGATCTCGTTGGCTTCGAGGTGTTCACCAATCCCGAGCCATCCAATCTGCTCACGCTGCTTCGCCAGTGGTTTGCATCAGAGCACATCGACGCACCGAAGATCAGCACCTGCAACAGCCTTTCGGTGATCCTCGGCTTGACCCGGGCGGGTGCGGGCGTGAGCCTGCTGCCGACGGCGATCGTGCCGCGCCATCCGCGCAGCGCATTTCGAGTGTTGCGCGCACAGCCGCAGGTAGGCCGCCCGCGCATGTATGGCGCCTACCAGCTCGAGAAAGCCGGCGCGGTCACCGCCGCGATCATGGAGATGACCCGATCGATATTCGTCCGGTCCGATTGGACATTGAAAGGCTGACGAAGGCGCGCTCGGCGAACCCTTCGACTTGCTGCGCTCGCCGGCATATCGCGCATTGCCTGCCGCGCGTGACAACCGGATCGGTGAGCCGGAGGGCTATGCCGCGAACTGAACCGTGACCGAGCCGAAGCCGATGAAGGCCACCTCGACGCGGTCGCCCGGCTTCACCAGGGTGATTCCGGTGAAGGTGCCGGTGGTCACCACCATGCCGGCCTCTATGCCGCCGGCGCTCCTGAGGTCGTTGGCGAGATCGATGGCGGGAAGGAACGCGTCGCCCGCTGCATGCCCGCCGACCTGCCGGGCGGCGACCTTGCCGTTGACGATGACGCTCGCCTCGAGCTTGGCGAGGTCGAAGCTCCGCCAGTCGGCCCGGTCGGGGCCGATGACGAAGCCGCCATTGGACATGAAGTCCGCGGCGCGCTCGATCGCAGGCGTCGCCTCATAGTCGCTGAAGCGCGTGTCGATCACCTCGATCGCCGGGAAGGCGGTGACGGCGGCCGCCACTTCCTCGCGCGCATAGGCAGCGGCGCGCGGCGGCAACGGCCTGTCGAAACGGAAGGCGATCTCGGCCTCGATGCCGAGCATGGGCATCAGCCGTGCGGGGATCGCATCGCCGCCGCGGAAGACACGCGAGCGCATGAGAATGGCCTTGCAGAAGCCGAAGCCGGGCATGGTCGCGACCTTCCAGCCGGCGATCTCCTCGCCGAGCCGGGCGACGGTGGCGGACTGGATCGCATAGGCGTCCGCGGCCGTCTTCGGGCGGAGGTCCTCGGGCAGCCGGCCGGCGAGAGGACCGGAGCGGGCGGCGGCAAGAAGGGCGGCAGCGCGGGTGACGGCGTCGTGATCCAAGATGGTCTCCGGCTTCGGCAACGAATCGATGCGGCAGCTTACGCCGCGCGCGCCGCCTCGTCCTTGTCGGCAAGCACGGCCATGGCCGCCGCGACGCCGCCATCGGCGTGGGGGATGCCGGCGAGGCGAAGGCCCATCTCGACGCCGCCGAGCGTGCCGATCAGGGAGAGGTCGTTGAAGTCGCCGAGATGGCCGATGCGGAAGACGCGGTCCTTGAGCTGTCCGAGCCCGTTGCCGAGGCTCATGTTGAAGCGCTGCAGGATGAGGGCGCGGAGCGCGTCGGCGCTCTTGCCCTCGGGCAGGCGCACGGCGGTGAGCGAGCCCGAATAGTCGCGCGGCTCCAGGCACTGGATCTCGATGCCCCCGCTCCTGCCCCAGGCGCGCACCGCCGCCCGCGTCGCCGCGCCGTGGCGGGCATGGCGGGCAAAGACGTTCTCCATGCCCTCCTCCTCCAGCGTGGCGATCGCTTCCTGCAGGCCGCGAAGAAGGTTGGTCGCGGGCGTGTAGGGGAAGTAGAAGCCGGCATTGGCGTCGAGCATCGGGCGCCAGTCCCAATAGCTGCGCGGCAGCTTCGCCGTCTCGCTCGCCGCGAGCGCCTTCCTGCTGATCGCGTTGAAGGAAAGGCCGGGCGGCAGCATCAGGCCCTTCTGGCTGCCGGCGACGGTGACGTCGACGCCCCATTCCTCGTGCCGGTAGTCGATCGAGGCGAGCGACGAGATGGTATCGACCATGAGGAGCGCCGGATGGCCGGCGGCATCGATGGCGCGGCGCACCTCGGCGATCCGGCTGGTGCAGCCGGTCGAGGTCTCGTTGTGGACGACGCAGACGGCGCGGATGCGGTGATCCTTGTCCTCGCGGAGCGCCGCCTCGATGGCGGCGGGATCGGCACCACGCCGCCAGTCGGTCTCCAGCACCACCGGCTTCAGGCCGAGGCGCGTCGCCATCTCGTGCCAGAGCGTGGCGAACCAGCCGGTGCGCGCCATCAGGATCGTGTCGCCGGGCGAGAGCGTGTTGGCGAGCGCCGCCTCCCAGGCACCGGTGCCCGAGGCGGGATAGATGACCACCGGCCCGGAGGTCTGCATGACCCGCTTCATGCCGGCAAGCACGGCACGGCCGAGATCGGCGAAGCCGGGACCGCGATGGTCGATGGTCGGCTCGGCGATTGCGTGGAGCACGCGGTCCGGCACGTTGGTCGGACCGGGAATCTGGAGGAAATGGCGTCCGGCGGGGCGGCTGTTCATGGCGTTGGTTCCAGTTGTGGCAGGGCCGGCGCGGGATGCCGGGCCGAGAACGAATGGGAAAAGGCGAGAAGGTCGGCGTCGCTGCCGAAGCCGGCGACGAACTGCACGCCGATGGGCAGCCGCGAGGCGGAGACGGCGACCGGCAGGCTGATCGCGGGCAGTCCGGTAATGTTGACGAAGCCGGTGAAGATGGCGTGGTCCCGGGGGCCGGCGGGCCGGCCGGCAATCTGGTCGGGATAAGGCACCTCCGCCGGCCAGGGGAGCGCCGCGGCGGTTGGCGTCAGGATGAGGTCGATCCCGGCGAAGAGCTCGGCGACGCCGCGGCGGAGCGCCGCGACCCGTTCCAGTGCATCGATATAATCGGCGCCGGTGAACTTCCGGCCGTCGGCAGCCATGGCGCGCGCCGCGGCGCCGGCGCTCCCGCCGATGCGCCCGTTGTCGCGCTCGAAGAGCCAGGCGACGCCCGCGCGCGAGACGACCTGCCAGACGCGGCCGGCATCGTCGAGATCGAAGAACACCTCGCCCTCCTCGACCTCGTGGCCGGCGGCGGCGAGATCGCGGGCGACGGCGGCCGTGGCGGCCGCAACTTCCGGGTCGACCGGCGCCGTGCCGAAGCGCGGGACATAGAGGATGCGCCGCGGCCGGTCGGGCCAAGATGGCGCCGCCGCATAGAGCGAACGCCGGTCGCGCACGTCGGGGCCGCGCATGGCGGCGTCGAGGAGGAGCGTGTCGGATACGCTGCGGGCGAGCGTGCCGATGGTCTCGAAATCGGTAAGGATGGCAGGGAAGCCGTCGATGCGCGGGATGGCACCCACCGAAGGCTTCCAGCCGACGAGCCCGGTATGGCTGGCCGGGCGGCGTATGGAGCCGCCGCCGTCGGTGCCGATCGCGCCGGCGACGAGGCCGGCGGCGACGCCTGCCGCCGCGCCGCCCGATGAGCCGCCGGGCGTCATGCGCCTGTCCCAGGGATTGCGGGTGACGCCGAAGAGGTCGTTCTTCGTATAGCCTTCCAGCGTCAGCTCGGGGACGTTGGTCTTGCCGACGATGACCGCGCCCGCCGCACGCAGGCGCGCGACCGGCAGCTCATCCTTCTCGGGGCGGAAATCGGCAAGGCCGCGGCTGCCCCAGGTCGCCGGCATGCCGGCAACGAGGATGCTGTCCTTCACCGACAGCGGAATGCCGTCGAGCGGCGACAGCGGCTTGCCGGCGGCGAGGCGGCGATCGCTCGCCTTGGCGGCGGCGCGGGCGCCGGCCTCGTCCAGGGCGACGAAGGTATTGAGCTCGCCATCGAGCTGGCGGATGCGGTCGAGGCTGCGGTCAAGCAGCGCCTCCGCAGTGATCGCGCCCTTCTTCAGCGACGCGGCAAGGGCGGTGATCTCTTCTTCCATTTTCTCGTTTCCATCCCTAGCGCGGCAATGGCTGGCCGATGGACGCCGGCATGCGCGACGAGCGGCCGATGCCGGCGAGCACGGCAAGCGCGATGAGGTACGGGACCATCTGCACGATGTAGGAGCTGACCGGCACGCCGAAGGTCTGCATGCGCAGCTCCAGCGCTTCCGCCGCCCCGAAGGCGAGGCAGGCAATGGCCGCGCCCCAGGGCGTCCAGCGTCCGACGATCAGCGAGGCGAGCGCCAGGTAGCCACGCCCGCCGGTCATGCCGTCGGTGAAGGTGCCGACCTGCTGCAGCGAGAGCACCGCGCCGCCGAGCCCGGCAATGGCGCCGCCGGTGATGATCGCGATCATGCGCACGCGCATCGGGCTCGACCCGGAGGCGAAGACGGCCTCCGGGTTCTCCCCGGTCGCGGTCAGGGTCAGGCCGGCCTGGGTGCGCCTGAGGAACAGCGACATGAGCACGCAGCCGATGACGGCCAGGTAGGTGAGCGGGGGCTGATCAAAGAGCAGCGGCCCGATGGTCGGGATGTCGGAGAGATAGGGAATCGGCCAGGAGGCGAGCGGATCGAGATGGATGGAGGCCGGCGCGCCGCCGCCGGCAATGACCCGGAGCAGGTAGCTGGTGAGGCCGAGGGCAAGGATGTTGGCGGCGAGGCCGGTGACCATGTTGTCGGCCCGGTAGCGGACGGCGATGACGGCGACGGCGGTGGCGATGATGGCGCCGCCGACGATGGCGAGCGCGATGCCGCCGAGGGCCGAGCCCGTCGCCGAGGCGCCGATGATCGCGGCGAAGGCGCCGGCGAGCATCATGCCCTCCAGTCCGACGGCGAAGACCCCGGAGCGCTCCGAGAGGAGGCCGCCGAGCGCGGCGAAGAGGAGCGGCGTGGCGATGCGGATGGCCGCGGCGATGATGTCGATGGTCATGTCCGGCGCACCGTGGCTGCGAGGACGAAGAGCATGGTCAGGCCCTCGATGACGGCGACCAGCGCCGAGGGAACGCCGATCTGGCGCTGCATGGAGAGCGAGCCTGCCTCGAGGAGGCCGACGAAGAGCGCGGCGGGGATCACCGCCAGCGGCTCGAGCGCGCCGAGCAGCGCCACCGTCACCGCCTTGAAGCCGAAGCCGAGCGAGAAGCCCTCGATCAGACGATGATGGACGCCCATCACCTCGATGGCCCCGGCAAGGCCGGCGAGCGCCCCGGCGAGCAGCATCACGCCCCAGGTGATGCCGGAGAGGGAGAAGCCGGCATAGGCGGCGGCCTTCCGCGAGCTGCCGGCGACGCGCAGCGCGAAGCCGAACGGCGTCCGCCAGAGGATGAGGGAAAGGGCTGCCGCAACCACGGCCGCGATGATGAAGCCTGGATGGGCGTCGAGCCCGGGGATGCGCGGAAGCCACGACTCCCGCGGCAGCAGCGGCGACTGCAGGAAGCCCGCGCCGGTCTGCCCGAGGGGCCCGGCGAGCACCTGCTGGACAAGCAGAAGGGCGACGAAATTGAGGAGCAGCGTGACCAGCACTTCGTGCACATGGCGGCCGAGATAGATGGCCGTGGCGATGGCCGACCAGAGCGCGCCGGCAAGCGCGCCCCCGACGAGCGCGGCGACGATGGCGAGCGGCGAGAGCGCCGCGGGCCAGGCAAGCGCCGCCGCGGCGCCGCCTATGCCGCCGACCGCGATCTGGCCCTCGGCGCCGATATTGATCACCCCGGCGCGGAAGCAGAGCGCGACCCCGGCGCCGGCGAGGAGATACGGCGTCGTGCGGTTGAGCCCGACGCCGATCTGGTGCGGCGTGCCGACGGCGCCGGCGATCAGCGCGGCGAAGGCGGAAATCGGATCATGGCCGGCGGCAGCGATCAGCGCCGCGGCGCAGAGGATCGAGAGGAGCACGGCAAGGAGGATGCGAAGCGCCAGCCCCTCGCCGGAGATTTCCAGCCCGAAAGGCAGGCGCGGCTTCGCCACGGGCGTCGACGGAGCGGAGGGCGTCGGCTCGGTCATGCGGCGCGGCCCGCCATCCAGAGGCCGATCTGGCGCAGATCCGCGTCAGCGCGGCGGACGATGGCGACGAATGCCCCGCCGCTCATCACCGCGATGCGGTCGCTGATCGCCAGCACCTCCTCCAGCTCCGAAGAGACGTAGAGGACGGCGGCGCCCGCATCGCGAAGGCCGATGACCCGGTCGAGGACGAAGCGCGTGGCGCCCGGATCGAGGCCCCAGGCGGCCTGGTGGGCGACGAGCACGGCAGGCGACCGGTCGAGTTCGCGCGCGATCACGACCTTCTGCTGGTTGCCGCCGGAAAGCCGGGCGGTGATCGCGCCGGGACCGGCGGCGCGGATGTCGTAGTCGGCCATGAGCCGGCGGGCGCTCCGCGTGCGGCCGGCGGCGTCGAGCAGCCAGCCGCGCGCATAGGGCTCGCGGCGGCTGTCGCGGAGCATGAGGTTCTCGGCGACCGTCATGTCGCGCACCAGCGCGCGATGGCCGCGGTCGGCGGGCATGTAGGCCATGCCCGCGGCGACCCGCGCGGCGACGGAAGCGTGGGTGATGTCGTTGCCGTCGAGGACAAGCGTGCCGCCGCGCGCCCGGTTGAGCCCGGCAATGGCGTCGACCAGCTCGAGCTGGCCGTTGCCGTCGACCCCGGCGACGCCGAGGATCTCGCCCCCGCGGATCTCGAAGCTGAGCGGGGAGAGGCCGGCGGCCGACAATTCGCGGGCGACCACCCGCGACGGGCCGGGCTCGCGCGGCGTCAGGGCGTGAGGCGCGGTGATGTCGCGGCCGACCATCATCTCGGCGAGCTGGGCGCGGCTCGCCCCGGCTACGGGCGCGCGGCCGGTGACGCGGCCGGCGCGCAGCACCACGACGTCGTCGCAGACCTCGAGCACCTCGGGCAGCTTGTGGCTGATGAAGACGATTCCCTTCCCCTCGGATTTCAGCCGGCGAAGGATCGAGAGGAGGTCGGCGACCTCGGGCGGCGCGAGGTTCGAGGTCGGCTCGTCGAGGATGAGGAGGTCGGCCTTGCGCAGGATCGCCTTCAGGATCTCGACGCGCTGGCGGCGGCCGAGGGAGAGGCCCGCGATCGGTACATGGGGATCGAGGTCGAGGCCAAAGCGCCGGCTGGTCTCGCGCACCCGCTCGGCGACCTCGCCGCGCTTCAGGATCCGCCCTGCGTCCGGCCAGCCGAGCATGACGTTCTCGGTGACGGTCATCGCCTCGACCAGCATGAAATGCTGGTGGATCATGGCGATGCCCGCCTCCATGGCCTCGCGCGGATGGTGCCCGGCAAGCGGCCTTCCGCGGAAGGCGATGGTGCCGGCATCGGGCGGCAGCATGCCGAAGAGCACCTTCATCAGGGTGCTCTTGCCCGATCCGTTCTCGCCGAGGAGGCCAAGTATGTGGCCAGCCTCGACGGTCAGGTCGATGCCGTCATTGGCCCTCAAAGGTCCGAAGCAGCGGACGATGCCGCGCATCTCGAGAAGACTGGTCATTCCTGCGCGTCGACCCGCTTCGGTAGGGGCGGAGATGGCGCCGAGCGGGCGGCGCCAGGCCGCCCGCTCCGCGTCGCCGGATCAGGTGCCCGGCCGGGCGTCGTTGTCGGTCGGCTCGACCTTGAGGGCGCCCGACTGGAACTGGCCGGCGAGGTCGCTCACTTCCTTGGCCACGTCCGCCGGGACGACCGGGTTGAAGGCCTTGTCCTTCTCGTACCAGAGCGAGGCGCCGGTCACCGGAGCGGTGTCGTAGCCATACTGGACGAAAGTGCCGAAGAGCTTGCCCTGCTTCACCTGGTCGGCGGTCGAGCCGAACATTCCCGGCCAGTCCTCGATGATGTTGGTGAGGACGAGGTCGGGCGCGATCTCGGTCTGGTCGAAGCCGCGGCCGGTGACGTAGACGCCCTTCTCCTTGGCGGCCTGGACGAGGCCGGTCTCGGCGGCGTTGAGCTTGCCGGTGATCACGTCGGCGCCCTGCCCGATGAGCGAGAGCGCGGCCTCCTTGGCGCCCGCGGCATCCTCCATGTCCTTGACGTAGACGATGCTCACCTTCGCGCCGGCCTTCTCGGCGCAGATGCGGAAGCCGCCGGCCTGGGCCGTGATGTTCGGCACGCCCTGCAGCCCGTAGACGCCGCCGACCTGGTGGCTCTTGCTCATGCGCGCCGCGAGCAGGCCGAGCTGGCAGCCGAACTGGGCATTGTTCCAGTCGATGGACATGACGTTGGGATCGGCGCCCTCATTGCCGCTGACGGCGATGAACTGCGTCTTCGGGAAGTCGGGCGCGACCTGCTGCATGGCCGAGACGAAGCGGCCGGAATGGCCCATCACGATCTCATAGCCCTGGCTCGCATAGTCGCGGAGCGCCTCGGCTTCGTCGGCGTCGCCGACATTCTCGGAATAGGCGGTGGTGAAGCCGTGCGATTCGAGGCTCTTCAGGATCTGGTAGCCGAGGGCGTTCCAGCTCTGGTCGTTGATGCTGCCCGGAAGGAGGATGGCGGCCTTGTCGGCCGCTGCCGCGGGCGATGAGAAGGCGGCGATCGAGCCGAGAAGGGCAACGGCAAGAGCTCCGCGACCGAGGCCGCGGGCGGGTACTCTGGTCATAGACGTCTCCTTTTGTCAGTCGCCCCTGCCGCCGGCAGGTCTCGCCGGCGATCCGGGGCAATCAAGCCAATGCAACGCCGGCTGCCTGCCGGCGCTCAGACCCTCACTATGGCGGCGATCGGCGCTTCCCCCGGTTTGCATTGATGTTCCGTACCGCCGGATACGAAGATCGCCGCATCGCCGGTAACCGACGTGATGACGGCGCCGAGCGACGCGCGCGCGTGACGCTCGTAGTTGATGTCAGCATCGGACAGCATGGTCGTCCGCCGACCGCGCAGCATCCCGCCGGGCGGCGCCTCCGCCTTGGCGAAGATCGCCACGATCCGGTCGGGGGCCGGCGTGCTGCCATCGCCGAGGGCGTTGCCCGCCGCGGCGCGGATGGCGTCGGCGTCACAGACGTCCTTGAGCACGGCATGGCCGATGCGAAGGTCCCCGCCCGCGGTCGGCGAATTGCCGAAGAGGAGGATCTCGCAGTTCCTGAGCTCGCCGCCGGCGGAGGTATTGGCGACCGAGGAATAGAGGTCCATGCGCTGCGCGATGATCGCATCGCCAAGGTCCTTCTCGGCCACCTCGCCGAGAGCGAGCGCCACGCCGAGGGCCGTCGCGCCGCGGGCATAGGGCTTGGAGCCGTTGGGGTCGCGGGTGACGAGCCTGGCGCCGCGCTTGTCGGCATCGGCGACGGCCGCCGGCGTAAGCAGGGGCCCTTTGACCTGGACATAGTGGACGTCGCCCGCCGCGGTGATGCCGGCCTCGGCCTGCGCCTTGCGGACGGCGGCGGCGACCTCGCGGACCTCGGCCATGGTGCCGACTTCCTCGGGGGCGAAGTCGCGGGTCACGGCTATGCCGATGGCGAGCCGCTTGTCCTTGTCCTTTGCCGGGCCCTTTGCTGGGTCCTTTGCCTCGCTGCGGGTGAAGAAGGTGGCATGCGGGCTGAGCACGCCCTCGGTCCCGCCCGACCAGACGAAGGCGACGCGCTTTGCCACTTCTTCAGGCGAAATGCCCAGGCGGCGTGCAAGCGCGAGGGAGAAAGAGAGCGTGGCGAAGCCCCGGGTGAAGTCGTTGGCGCCGCCGTTCCCCTCGGTCTTGCCGATCGAAGCGACGATTTCCTTCGGATCGACGGTCTTGGCGTCGATCAGACGCTCGAGGCCCGAAACATCGCTCGGGCTATTCATCAGAACCTTGTGAACGCCTACCCGCATGACGTCTCCCGCAGCTTTGTGGAACGAATGGTAGCCGGGCGTGGCCCGCCGGCAACTCGGTTGGCATGTATTTTTCACGATGTGGAAATGGACTAGTCTGAGAAACGGTAGGCGCCGGAGCGCCCACCCCTTGAGGTCGCCACATGACCGACGAGCGCGAAATTGGGCACGGCGTCCAGTCCGTGGTGCGCGCACTCGCCATCCTCGACGCCTTGGCGGAGAGCGAGGGAGGGCTGACGCTGAGCATGCTCGCCCGCCGCGTCGCGCTTCCGCCTTCCAGCGCCCATCGCCTCCTGACCACGCTGCAGCGCGAGCAATTCGTGCGCTTCGACCAGATGTCCCGGTCATGGCTGGTGGGCCTGCGCGCCTTCACGGTCGGCAATGCCTTTCTCCAGTCCCGCAACGTGGTGAGCCTCGCGCGGCCCTACATGCGCCGGCTGATGGAGGAATCGAAGGAGACGGTGAACCTCTACCTGCTCGTCGGCAGCGACCCCGTCTGCAAGGCCCAGGTGCAATCCCGGATCATGATCCGGGCCATATCCAAGCCCGGCGGCACGCTCCTCGTTCACCGCTCGGCGGCGGGCAAGGCGATGCTCTCACGCTCCCGGCGGCAAGAGGTGGCCGAGATCATCGAGCACCGCGGCATGGCGCGGGCGACCGCCAATACCATCGTCAGCTTCGACCGCCTGGTCGAGGACCTGGCGAAGACCCGTGCCCGCGGCTTCGCCATCGACGACGAGGAGTTCACTCCCGGGCTGCGCTGCGTCGCCGCGCCGATCGTGGACGAGAACGGCGTGTCACAAGCTGCGCTTTCGGTGGCGGGCCCGAGCGACCGCATGATCGACAATCGCCTCATGGAACTCGGCAAGGCGATCGGCGAAGCAGCGCGGATGGTGAGCCGCGAACTCGGGGCCGTGGGCGAAGACGCCTCTCATAGGCCTGCGACGCCGAGGGCTTCGGACTAGGTTGACCAGTCCCGTCGGCTGCCGCGTTTCCGTATTCTCGTGCCACGCCCTGCCCGGCGAGTACGAGGCTTCGATTGCCGCTTAGCGAACTGCGACCAGGTGAGGCGAGACAACCGCAGAAATCCGCCACCTGATAAGGCTAGATAAGGCGGTCAATTGGCGGAGACGGAGACCGTCTACTTAAGGCTCTAACTTACTGCAATGTAAGTGATATGCCTGACGATATCATCTTATATACCCGGCTTTGTACCCGGCATTTTCCGCGTAGATCTCCGTGATCAATCTCCGCGAAAGATGCACTATCGCTCGATGAGCTCGGGCAAGCCATCTGTTCGAAGGCAAGGCCGTGTTGGCAATGTAGAAGTCGACTACGTCCGCGGCGAGGATCTGTTTCCTGCCAGGTGGCCTTCCGAGGAAGACCGAAAGGCGGCTTTCCTGTTTCCTCGACAGCTCCCGGCAAACCAAAGCCTGCATCACGAAGACGGACCGCCCACGTCGGTAGCTGCTGCGAATGCGACCGGCGTCGACCCGGACCGCGGACCCGGAGATGTGGGGCTGGCCGCGAGGGACCTGAACGTCTTCGACGAGGCCGGCTGGTTCGTCCACTGCATGGCAGTACTGACGCAGTGTGGCTGGATGCAAGACTCGAAGTTGGCATCGAACGTGCGCGACGCCGTGTTTGCGCGCGCCCCAGATGACGCGGGCCTAGCCGCAGCGGATGCCGACCCAAGTCTGGCTGAGATGAAACTTCTGGAACTGGCCGCCCGTCATCTGGCGGATCCCTTTGGCCAAGTCTGGTATGTCGCCAGCATGCTTTCCCTCTTCTTCGTGCATCAAGACGATATGCGGGTTGGCTTTTTGTGGGCGGAGTACCAAGGCCGGCTACTGCATGAGAGGGACGCAGTCCGTGGAAAGACAGTTCGCGCAGGTGGCCGCGACGGTGCGAGGCAGAAAGCAGAAAACAATCGAAGTCGGCGGCACGAAATCCTCAGGATGATGCAGGAGTTGACCGAGAAGGGGATCAAAGTCTCGCAGGCAGCCGCGCTGGTACACAGGCGAGGCTACGGGAAAAGCCCTGACGCCAACCGCAAATCGTGGAATCGATCTCAGAAGAAATAAGCGGACAATGGGGGCAATGTCCCGGTCGTCTCAGCCATCCTCATTGCAGCGCATGTCGTCGCCGAGCAATCAGGATGCCCTACGATCACCAGTTCGCGGAACCGCTTCTTCGGGATGTCGAGGCTGCTGAGATTCTGGCGTGTTCTCGCGCCACGTTCTGGCGGCGCGTCGCCGACGGGACGGTCCCTCGCCCCATCAAGTTTGGCGGTGCCAGCCGCTGGCCGTTGAGCGAAATTCTAGCCGTCGTTGAAAAGGCCAAGGCCGTTCGCGACCTCCTTCGCTCGTAGCGTTCACTCTCCACATGAAGCGGCTCGGAGGCGCAGCGACCACGAGAGCTCAGCGGATGGAGACTTCGAGTTCCTTCACCTCGACGAGAGCAGCGACCTCCGAATAGAGGTCTACTGAGTGGCCGGGTGCGGAGATGGAGATGACGAGAGCATAACGAGAGCGATCAGACACACGACGTTGGCCAACATGGGACTTCCACCAGCCTCCCACCGGATAGACGGCGATGGCATCGTGTCCGGCTAGTTCGACCGCCGGTCCTCGCCAGACATCGCAGTGGAGCGAGCCTGCCTGAATGGCCTTCGGACCGAGAAGCCAGTAGCTTTTTTCGCCTTGCGGCTCGGTCCCGTCCTTTGCCTGACTGGCAGAGATGCGGCTCTTGAAGCGGGCATCGGTCTCCGTCCGCTTCTTCATGTCGAAGCGCAGTCCAAACGAACGATATGTGTCGGGCCGTGTCGCGGCCTTGCCGGTCAGGTTCGGCTCGACGAAGTAGGAGAGCGTGATCTTCATGGTGACGATCTCGTTCTCCAGCCGCTCCAATGCCGTTCGCGGCCAAGGAAGATCGTAGAAATGCATCTCATTGAAGACGCCGCTCCGACCATCGGCGCCGAGCGTAAAGGGCTGTATCTCAGTCTCAGCGACGAGCGTCACGTCATTGCTTGCCGAGAGGATTGCGCGCTCGATGTCAGGTACACCGTAGCCTACCTCACGCAGGATTTGCTGCTTCTCTGCCTTCGATCCGCTCTTCCAACTGACACCATGCCCAACGAGTTTTCTTCGGATCGGCTGCGGCCAATTTGCAGAGTCGACGGCGAGAGCACGGTGAGTCTCCGGCCAACGGGCTGGCAGCGCGGCCTGTAGCCTGCCTATGAAATTTCCGGCCATTCCAGCGGCTGCGCTCGTCGCCCAGAACGGGACCAGCGGCTCCCGCTCAACATCCGATCCCGGGGCCAAGAGGGAAACCGACGGTCCCCAGGCGCAAAAGCCCGATGTGTCGGAAAGCATGTTGCCGGCCTCGAACAACACTTCGGGCTTGATCGGCGTCAGGTCTTCGGGAAGCGACTGCGATCCACGGCTGAAGGGGCTGCGATGGCTGGCAGGCACAACAGGTTTGAGGTCCGGCGGCGGCGCGGGAGGCTCCTCTTTGCGGGTGAAGCCGCCGATGGTCAGGGCGTTCCAGCTTTGCGCGGGGTCCTCGAGCGGCTGCGACGGCAGCACATCTCCTTTCATCCCGCCGGAAACATTGCCGGTGGCCGCAAGCACCAAACGCTTAGGACGTTCCGAAGCCGGCGCGCTGTCGGCAAGATCACCGGGCATCGATCCTGCGGCAACCTGGTCGAGCGCCCCGCTCCACGTGGACGGGCGATCGGACGGGAAGTCGGCGGCGGTGGTGGCGAGGCAGAAGGTACGGGGAACGCCGGGGCGCTCGGTCTCGACAAGGGCGACAGCGCCTTGCGTCACGATACCGTAGCTCGGCGGTTTCGTGGGCGGAAAGCCATAGGGCGGGAGCAGCTTCATCGACTCCGCGCCGTGGGTGAGCTCGATAGGCTGGCTGCCGCTCATGAGCGTCTCCAGATCGCCATAGAGAACGAGGCCCGTCAGTGGCGTTCCGTGCCCGCCGTCCGGATGATGGTCATCCGTGCCCCATGCTGCGTCGTAGGCCCATGCGCCGGCTAGTCCGCGGACGATCAGCGGATGCGCGGCACTGACGCCGGTATCCAGCGCGCACACTACTGGCGCATCGCCTGCTGGCGGTGTCACGCGACCGGCAAGCTCAGCTACCCAATCACGCTGCCCCAATCCGCTATCGCCTCGTTCAAGGAACGGCTCGATCGTACCCGTCGCCTTCCTGATTTCGGTGACCGCGCCCGGTAGCCTCGCTACGAAGGTCGCGAGTGCGCCGGCGGCGGCATGAACGAAAAGAACTGTCGTATCGGGAAAGACGAGCCGGTCGGCATGGACATCGAGGTTCGCGCCGCGCGCCAGCTCGGCGAGGCGATCGGAGATCGCAGTGGGCTGGCGAACCCAAAGCTCCCACCACATTATCCCAGGAGCGGCGAGATCGACGTCGGCAGTGAAGAGCGCACGCCCCTCGGCGGCGCGCACCGTCTCAATGGATTCGAATTTGTCGAGGTCCGGACGTCGGTGATTGCCTGGATCGCGCCCGTAGTCCTCAATCCTCCCGCGCAGAAAGGCGCGTGCGTCGTCCGGCACGAAGAGCAGTGCGCTTTCGGTGCGGTCGTCATTGCGCACCGAACGTAGAACGACGACATCCTGGGTAGGGAACTCAAGCGTACGGGCGCTTTCTGCCGCAAGACAAGGCTGCTATCGCCGCAAAGGTTCTAAACGAAGTCTGGAACTCCAGGTAACACCCGCTCTACCTGATCCCGCTCCCTAGCGAAGCCGGGAGATGGTGGAATGAGAAACGGCGTACGACTTGGCGATCTCAACAAGCGGCTCGCCGGCAGTGCGCCGGTCGAGAGCTTCACGACGCTGATGGGGAGTAAGCTTGGGCTTTCGTCCCATCCGCACCCCCCTCGCCTTCGCCCGCTCGCGTCCGTCAGTTGTTCTTGCCCGTATGAGATCTCGCTCAAACTCAGCCAGTCCCCCGAGGACGGTCAGCATAAGCCGCCCGTGCGCCGTAGTAGTGTCAGCCCAAGCGTCCTTTAGGGACCTGAAGCCCGCGCCCTTTTCGGCCACCGTGTCGAGCGTGTTCAGCAGATCTCGCGTTGAACGCGCGAGCCGGTCAAGCCTGGTGACGACAAGAAGGTCACCGGCTTCGAGTGCCTTGATCGCGCGCGCAAGCTGCGCGCGATCCCTCACCGCGCCGCTGACCTTCTCTTTGAAAATCTTCGTCGCGCCGGCGTGCTTGAGCTCATCTACCTGCGCATCGAGCGCCTGCCCATCAGTGGAGACGCGCGCGTATCCGTATAAGGTCATCTCCCGGCCTTTTCGCACGTGATTTATGCACAGACTAAGCCATTGGCACGACTCGCTCAAGAAGTCTGTGCAAATATATTGAATTATGCACGCAGGCCTTGCGAGACACGTTTTCGCGATATGCTGACGCCGACGTCCTGAACTGCAACCCTTCTGACCACCGGCGCCTATGCCGTTCGTTCGCAGCGGACTGAGGGCGACGCACACGCGAACGCACCTCGACCCCTCGGGCGGGAAGATGTTGACAGGAAACCAGGCGAACCCAGTGACACCGCTTGGAATTTGTTCGTCGAAGGCCTTCTCCCGCAATTACATTATCTGGAAGGCCGGATTTTTCTTCTCGCCGAGGCGGAAGCCAACGATACCTCCGTCCTGTGAAACTTTTATGCCTACTCCTAGTTTGCTAAGCTGTTGGGCGGCCGCTAGCCGCCCACCCGACGGGCTACCGCCTGGGATTTTCAAAATCGCCCCTACCGCAAGAAGGTCTCCGTCAAATGAGATGACTGTGGCTCCGTCAATAGCCACTAGCTCTTGTCGCAATCGTCGATCCAATTTGTGGAACTTCCTAGTTCCAATCATTTGGCGAATAGCCTTAGCCTTTGTAGTTTCCGACCGCCGGAAAAAATCCTCCTCGCTTGCCACAACCTTTTTCAATTTCGACATGCGGGAACTGCTGACGATGCCTAGGCACGCTCCAGTGCGTGAGAAAGAGGCATCTAGGCAGGTTTCGTAGACCGCCTTTCGAATTTCGGTATTCTGTGGCGTGCCCATTTGAGTGAGAACGGGCTCATGAGTGAGAAAGCTCCAACGCCCAGACCGTCGGGCAAACAGCATCTTTCCGTCACGAAAGACGAGAATTTCACCGCCTCTATTTAGACATAGCGCAACACGGCGGCGCTTCTTGTCATGAGTCGTCCATTCGGCGACCGGTGCGTGTCGGAGAGCGCAGGACCAAATATCAGCCCCACTAAGCGCCAGCGAGGCGTGACCCACAAGCCTTTCGTAAAAATCGAACTCCAGCAGCGTGTCGTATCCGTTGGTCAAAACCGCACCAAAATCATGCGCACCAATGGCTCGCAACGAAACAGCGCCTTCGGGCTGGGGCTTCATCCTAAATCCAATTGCTGCGGAAATGGCTGAGCCTTCGTACAAACGAGATGACCAACGCGACAACTGGTCGATCCCAGACAGCAGCGTCTCTGCCGGCAGGTTAGGTGAGCTCAGCGCCTGAGCCACCACCCGCCGCGAAAAGGTTGACAGAAAATCGTACTTGAGAGGACCCGCGAGAGCCTCACTCATCGGGCCGATGACTTCCACGAACGCTCGGACGACTGCTATCTCAGGCACGATCGTGGCGTTGGCAGCTGCGAATGGTTGCGGTCGTGTGAGCACTAGTCGATAGTCATCTTCTGTCGACGCCTTGAAGGCTATAGACACAGGATCACGGAACGCCACCGTCGCTTCCCGAGGCGACGATTTCTCTGAGCGACCTTCGAGACGTGCGCCCGAAAAGAATGGGACCAGAAATTCCTCCGAAATCTCCCGCAGAAGTATCTCCCGCATTTCGCCCCACACCCCCCAGTTCTTGGAGCCGCTTTTCGCCGGCTTTATTTTCGCCGGTGACAATTCCATCACCATTGCTCGTCTGTCCATCGCGATTGCGAGCGTAAACGGGGCGCTTGGCCTTTGAGTGGCAGTAGTGAAGTAGCCCATCGGGTAGGATGGAGTGCGGCCAAACTTAATCGTCTTTACACTAGCCACCACCTCCTCCTTCGTGCTCGGAGCCCCTCGCCGCCCGCGGAAGCGACGCGGACTCGCGGTGGCGGCAGGGGCCAGCCCCGCCTTGCGTCGACCTAACAACATGGGCGGAAAGTCCGGAGGAGCGCAGATCAAGTCGTATTTTCCCCGCGACCGGCTTTGAGCCAGCCGACCCGCCCCGCCTTCGCTTAATTGGTGTGAGGTACCCTAGTAGTCCGCGATGAACTCACCGACGGTGAACGGACCGGATGTGGAGCGCGGTTGGGGATACGCCTTGAAGCCGTCGGGGCGATCGTGCGCGGAGTATTCGTCGTACACGTTTTGGCCGCATACCACGCCAAACGTCTGGTTGGGCGCGGTCGCATTCGCCCCGCTGGTGGCGATTGAGAAACCGCCCGCGGGCCTCGTCGCGTTGAAGACCACCTCGCGGTCCTTGATCGCCGCGAAGCCCGGGCAAACGTCCCTGATTGCCTTGAGGCAAATCTTGCACGAGAGGGGGTTGGCCCCGCGAATGTCGCCTTCGGGCCCGCCAAAGCGCACGCACCATAGGACGTCCGCAGCGACAGAAGAATGCACCTTTCGCGCCTGTGAGGCGACCCAGATCAGCCGCTCAACGCGGCCCCACACACCGCTCGCCTCAAAGAGCTTAGCGTATGACTCCTTCGCTTTTAGCTTGAACCCGACCGGACGTGCGAGAAACGTCTCCACCCAGTTATCGATCGGGAGCGCGCATCTCACGCCGAAGCACTGCTGCCCGTAGAGCTCGATGACCTTGGGGGATTGGAACGTGCCCTGAAGTTCGATGTACACCGCGGCGCAGAGAGCCGGCGTGAGCGCGGAGGGGTCCCAGTACCGGCGGCGGAGGTCATGCAGCATCATTAGCGCCAAGATCGGACGGTGCGTTCCCCGGTTGAAAGCGTTGTAGTTCTCGGTCAGGGCTCGTCGGGTCGGAGGTGGCTGCGCCGCGTAGAATGCTCGCACATTCGCTGTGTTCAGCTTGCCGCCGTGTAGCGCCGCTGCGCGGTTAAACGAGCTGAACTTCGCCGCGCCGACCTTCTTCTCGGTGCAGTGCGATGCGGCAAACGCAGAGGCGGCCCCGATCAACTCGGCGAACCGGGGAAACAGGTGAAGAGGGTTGGTTTCGTCCTGGAACTCCCCCATCGTCGGCAAGAGGTAGAAGTCGGCGTTAACGGTGTTGCCTGCTGCTATCCTCTCGCCGAAGTGCGAGACGAAATAATGCGTCTGGATCAGCTCACCCTTTCGGCCGCCCTCAGAGTTCCAGGACGCTACGAAACGCACCAGTCCGAATACGCCGTCCCACATCTTCCCGAAGGGCAGCGCGCCGCCGAACCCCGGCGCCACTATCTGATGCCACAGCTCCTGCAGCAGCCGGTTGGCGCTGGCCAGATCCTTCCCGAGCGCGGCCGCGAACTCGTGCTGACGTATGGGGTCGCCGAGTCCGAGTCTGTCTCTCACAGCTTGTTCGACGACAGGCCGATACTGCGCGTTCGCGGGTAGCTTGAGGTCCTTGTTAAGGACGACCCCCACCACGGCGCCTGCCTCGGTCAGGTTGACGTAGCGGATGAAACCGAACACCCGGTCCTTGTGGCCCGGTCTGTTTCCGGCCGGCAGGTTCGGATCGAGTTCGTGGAAGTAGACGACGGGAAATAGCGGGAGGTCAGGGTCGTAGAGGCTCGTCAGCGGTAGCCACTCCGCCGGGAAGTCGGCGAACGAGAACTCGTATTTCTCGGACAGAGCCTCGAAAGGCATGCTCGGCGTCCCCCGCACTAGGGCGCATGGTACATGCGCGCCTCGCCGGCCGGCAACCGAGGATGGCGTGTCAGGACGAGCGCAGCAGGCGAACGTCGCCGATGAAGCTCTCGAACGTCTGGAGGTGGGGCCGGACCTCCTTCGGATAGGAGCGGTGCAGCCCCGCGGGCACAACGAGCTGCACGCCGGCCTCGCGCATCTCACGGAATTGCCCCTCCGACACGCCCTCCTGGAGCGTGAGCAGGTGCTTGGTCCGGATACGCCCCGCCTCGTTCAGAACCTGACGCCACCGGTCCTTGCAGGTCGTCTTGGCCGCGAGCATGCGCAGCCGCTCCGCCGGGTAGGACAGGTCGTCGTACGCGGCGCCTGACGGGAAGAGGAAGTCTGGCCGCTTCGTCCCGCCCTCGACGACGGGCTTGAACGAGAAGTCCGCGTCCTGCGTCAGGCCCTCCTCGCGGAGTATCTCGCGGGCGTGCAGCTCGAGCGAGTTGCCCGACCGCGACTTGCGGCTCTGCAGGATCGTCTGCGCGAGCCCGAGGAAGTCCTCAAGCGAGGGGAAGCCGCTCGTGACCCTCGGCAGGAACACGGCGCGCTCGACACTGCGGAAAATCTCAAACTCACAGGCGCGACGACGGAGGAGACGCACATCGGCATCGGTACCCGTCGGCGTCCGCATCTCCAGCGTCTTCGCGATGATCTGCTCGCCCGTCGGGAACCGGGAAAGCCACGCGGGCGGGATCTCGTCCGACGAGAGGCTGCAGTCGGCGCGCCCCTCGGCGATAGTATGCAGGTCCGCACCGCGACCGGCGCCGGGCCGCCAGATGACGAACTCCTTCGGCTCGACTGGGCCGAGCCGCTCCTCGAACAGGTCCTCATAGGTGCCGTCGTCGCAGACCCATACGTGGCACTCGGCGGCCGCCGCAGCCGTCTCCGGCCTGAACGCGAACACAGTGAGCGCACCGGTGCTGTCGGGCTCGAGCAGTGCGGACTGCTGCCCGCCGAGGTTGGTCAACCTCGTCTCGTCCCGGGTCCCGGTATCGTGGAGCTTCTTGTTGTACCAAATGGCCCGCGCCTCTCGCGCGTCGCCGTGCGAGTCAATGTAGAGCGCGAGGCGCACGTCGGGATTCTCGACGCGGGGTCGGTGGAGCGACGGCAGCACGTCGAACATCAGCGCCTTGGGCATGTACGGCCCGGCCTGGTGCGAGTGGTTGGCGAGCGTGTCGTTCGCGGAGAGGCGCTTAGCGAACCAGACGAAGCCGGGCCGCCCATATTCCTCGATCCACTCCGTCACCTCGGCGAGCGCCATCAAGGACCCCGTATCTCCGCCTCCGGAGATTCGGAGAGTAACCAGGACTGGGCTCGGTCCGCGACGTCTTCGACGGCCGCGGCGCCGCGTCGCTTCAGGGCGCACTCCCAGACGACGAGCCTGCGCCAGCCCTGCGCGCGCAGCGCCTCGCCGACCTCGGCGTCCCGTTCGCGGTTGCGCCCGATTTTTGCCCGCCAGAACTCTTGGCGCGTCGACGGCATCTTGAACAGGCGGCAGTCGTGCCCGTGCCAGAAGCAGCCGTGGACGAAAACCGCGGCGCGCCGCGTCGGGAACACCATGTCGGGCCTGCCGGGCACACGGACGGCGTGGAGCCTGAACCGCAGGCCGCGACGGTGCAGCGCGCTGCGGACTGCCAGCTCGGGCTTGGTGTCCTTGCCGCGGATACCGGACATCATCCGACTCCGCGTCTCGGCGTCTACTACATCAGGCACGCGCCGCCCGCCTCGCGTCCCGCGCCGCGACGGCGGCGAGTATCCGCGGCCGCATGTGCTCAGCGACCGCCTTCACGGCCGGGACCACGACGGAGTTGCCGAACTGCTTGTAGGCTTGAGTGTCAGAGACGGCGGGCGGGATGATGAACGGGGTGCCGTCCGGTTCGTCGAAGCCCATCAGCCTCGCGCACTCGCGCGGCGTGAGCCGCCGCGGCGGCCTGCCCTTCTGGCGGACCAGTATCTCCGACCCGTCCTTGAAGTAGCGCGCCGACAGCGTCCGCGCGATGTCGTCGGGTCCGAACAGCCCGAACCCGAAGCCGTTGCCCTTGCTGCGATGCTTCTCCGCGTACTCTTGGAGATATGTCCAGAGGTGATCCGACAGCGTGTAGCGCACCGACACCGCGGCCCGGCGTCCGGTTGTGTAGTGCCCCTCGGGTCTCTCGGTGCCGTTCTCGGGATGGAGGACGCTGGCGAGTTTCGGTCCGCGCATAGGGTCCGGCACGGTCATCGACTTGAGGTCCAGCTTCGCGCCGTCGCGGAAGCCTACGATGAAGATACGCTCCCGGTGCTGCGGAACCCAAGACTTCGCGTCGATGACGCGCGTGGAGACCTTGTATCCGAGTTTCCCCTCCAGTGTGTCCATGATGACCTGGAAGGTCCGGCCGCGGTCGTGGTTGACGAGGTTCTTGACGTTCTCAAGGAGGAACGCCTTCGGGCGATGGCTGCCGATGATCCGCTCGACGTCGAAGAAGAGCGTCCCCTGCGTCTCGCACGCGAAGCCGTGCGGGCGATTCAGCGCGTTCTTCTTCGACACGCCGGCGATAGAGAACGGCTGGCACGGGAAGCCCGCGAGCAGCACGTCGTGGTCGGGGATCTCCTCCGTCTTCACAGCGCGGATGTCGCCGGCAATCTCATGCTCATCGTCCGGGAAATTGGCGCGGTAGGTCTGCTGGCTGTAGCGATCCCACTCGCAGGTAAACACGCACTCGCCGCCGATCGACTCGAACCCGCGTCGCAGCCCGCCGATCCCGGCGAACAGGTCTACGAACGTGAACGCGGGCCGCGCCTTCGGTGGACGTGCGGCGGGGCTCGCGGCCTTCAGCGACGCAAGCGAATCGAGAACAGCGCGGCGGGGCTTCGTCCAGCCGCTTTCCCACCGGTAAATCTGCCTGATGTCGTAGCCGAGCCGTTCCGCCGCCTCACGGACCGACAGGCCAGCCTGCTGCCTCAGCGTCGAGAAGTCTGTCACTGCCGCTGCCTCCACGGGAAGATCAGTGACAGAATGTCAGATTCCGACCTGCAGAACAAGGTAGGAACAAACTACCTAACCGAAGTTCCCACACAACCGGTGGCTCCCGATGGCAACTAACCGGAGGGTTTGGCGAGCGGAATAGCTAGGGTGGCGCTAGGAAAAGGTGCGGCTGCGCCTAGAGGAGATTGTCGAGAGCAGTCTTGGGGCGGGGCGTCCAAAGGCGGTGCCCGTCGGAGAGCGTCGATAGCGACGCGCATAAATTGCATTTTCAGATCGATGCTTTTGCATTTATGGATAAGATGCTATGCTTGTATCGCTTGCAATGCAAAGCATAAAGGAAGCCCTTGATGTCTGAGGAAACCGCCCGCCGCTCCGAAATCGCTCGGAATGCCGCCAAGGCGCGATGGGCAAAAGTCGAGGCGGCGGAAGAGCTTACGCTATCACCAGAAGAGGAAGCTGAGGCAGAACGCGAGACCGTCCCGGCGTCTACAGATATGCCGACCGCTATTCATCGCGGCGTGCTGAACATCATCGGCTTTCAAGTCCCTTGTTATGTTCTCAACAATGGGACGCGCGTAATCGGACGCACGTCAGCAACCGAGATTCTCACTGGCATTAAGGGCGGCGGCGCCCTCGAGAAATACATTGCGGCAAGGGCGCTCGAACCCTTTATTCCCAAAGACTTAGTGCTCGAGAAAATGGTACCCTTTCGCCTGCCGGAGGTCGAAGGCCTGGAGAAGGCGGTCAAGGGACTGTCGGCAGATCTGTTCATTGAAGTCTGTCAGGGTTTCGTGCGGGCACTTGAAGAGAGCTACAAGGTCGAATCTCCCTATCCCAAGATGACTTCGCGCCAGCAGCAAATGGCCATTGGTGCAGGCCTTTTCTTGTCGGCCTGCGCCAAGGTCGGCCTAGAGGCCTTGATCGACGAAGCTACTGGCTACCAGTATGAGCGGCAGAGCGATGCCCTACAACTTAAGCTGGCCGCGTTCCTCGAAGGCGAAATGCGAAAGTGGGAGAAGACCTTTCCTGACGAACTCTGGATCGAATTTGGACGCCTTACTGGCTGGAAAGGACAACTTGCCCACCGTCCAAAATATTGGGGTCGGCTTGTAATGGAGCTTATTTATCAGAAGCTTGATCCAGACGTTGCAAAGTGGCTTAAAGAGAATGCCCCGAAGCCGCGCGGCGGACAGAACTATCACCAATGGCTGTCGAGCCAGTTTGGCCTCAGAAAGCTTGTTGAACACATTTGGATGATTATCGGCATGGCACGGACGTGCCAAAACATGACTGAGTTGCGGGATCGAGTTGAAGAGCTGTACGGTAACTCACCGGTACAATTGCGGCTATATCTTCCACAGCCGGACCGAGAGTGAGCGATCAGCAAGCTCGCCACGGCAACCTCGCCGCCGACGCACCGAGCGACGCCCTTCATCCGCGGCGGGCTCGCTCGTCGAAGTGGGCCTTGAAGGCCGCCCGCCAGCTAATCGAATCAAGCGGCGGTTTAGGTCTCCCTTTGATCACCGCGTCTGGGTCCAGCGAGAATTGCTCGCGCGGTGGGAAGCCCTTCCGTGATCAAATTTGCCCATTCCTGCGCGATCTCCTGGCGCAGTGCCCAAAGCCGGGATCGATTGTAGGCGGCTTCGACCTCGTCCTTTGGCGCGTGAGCTAGCATCAGATCGATTATCCGGTGGTCGGCTGGCCGCCGCTCGTTCATGACCGTCGAAAACGTCGAGCGCCAGCCGTGCGGAACGTGTCGATGATGATAGCCGGCTCGGTTCAGCAGGTAGCCAATAGCGTTCTCGCTCATCGGCTTGTGGGGGTGGCGCGTGTTCGGAAAGACCAGTGGCCCCCTGCCTGTAAGCGGCCTCAAGGTTTCCAACACCTGTTTCGCTTGCCGAGTTAGCGGCAGGAGTAGATCGCGAGCATCGTTGTCCTTCTGGTGAAGTCGCAGCTTGAGCCGCGCCGCCGGTACGATCCAGAGATCGTCGCGCACCGCGTCAAGCTCAGCCCACGATGTCGTCACCAGCGTTCCAGGGCGCAGAGCGGTCAAAGCAAGAAGCAAAAGCGCCAGCTTAGTCACCGGATGAGCCGGCACCTCCAAAGCCTCGCGAAGCATCTTTCTCGCGTCAGCGAGGTCCGTAATCGCCGGTAGCCTTCCCTTTTTGACCGGCGTTAAGGCTCCACGAACACTCGAGGCCGGATCGGCGACGGCCCGATCCGAGGCAATAGCGAAGGCGAAGACGGCCGAAATGCGCTGGCGAATGCGGTGTGCCGTTTCATGGGCAGAGCGTTTCTCGATCTCGCGGAGCACGCCCAGCACCTCCATCGTGCTGATCTTCGCGATCGGTAGCTTTCCCAGCGTGGGAAAGACATCCCGCTCCAAGCTGTGCAGTACATCATAGGCGTGGACGGCTGCCCAGAGGGGTTTGCGCACCGCATGCCATTCGCGCGCGACCTCCTCGAACGAAGCCCCGCTCGCCCCACCAGCGGCCTGCCGCAGCTTCCGGGTCACGCCGGGGTCCTTGCCATCCCGCAGGTCCTTCTTGGCCTCCTGGCGTGCCTGGCGAGCGTCCAGCAGGGTCAAATCCGGATATGCTCCAAGGGACAGTAGTTGCTCTTTGCCATTGCGCTCGTATCGGAGCCGCCAGAGCTTTCCGCCGGCCGGCGTCACAAAAACGTGCAGTCCGCCACCGTCTGTGAGCCGATACGCCTTTGACGCCGGTTTCGCCTTCCGGATAGCGACATCCGTCAATGCCATCGGCAAGTACCCGGTTTCTGGTTCGCCGTTACCCGGGGAGTACCCGGTTTCGAGTGCGACTTGGTGCGGCGAACTGCGACGAAGCAAGCCAAAATAGCCTCGCAAATTGGCCCTTTGCAAGGGCCGCTGAGGTTGGATGAGGTCGCTTGAGGCAGGTGGATGGCGGAGACGGAGGGATTCGAACCCTCGATAGAGCCTTTACAACCCTATAACGGTTTAGCAAACCGCCGCCTTCAGCCTCTCGGCCACGTCTCCGGCAAGGCCGGAGATAAAGGCCGAAACGCGCGTGATCAAGCTGTATTCGTCAGGGAGACGGCGCGAGATGCCCGGCGGACGCGTCGAGACAGGCGCGACAACGGAACCAGGCCGCCTACGCCGGGACGAAAATCGAGGCAGATGGGGAACTTTCCTGCCTCGGCCGCGTTTCGGCCGCCAAACCCGAACGCGCGTGCCCCGTATCGATATTTCCGTGCCACCCGCCCCGAGCCATTCCGCCGACCTGCCGGTCGGCCTGTGAATACCCGTCCGCTGGAGGGGCTCCGGGTGTTCGTCGTGGAGGACGAGGCTATGCTCTTCTTCATGGCCGAGGACATGCTCTGCGACCTCGGCTCGGTGGAAGTCCGGCATGCCAGCCGCCTGCCCGAAGCGCTCGCCTTTCTCGAGCATGAGCGGCCGGACGTAGCGATGCTGGACGTGAACCTCGCCGGCCAGCCGGTCTATCCGGTCGCCGACCGGCTGGCCGCGGCCAACATCCCCTTCATCTTCGCGACGGGCTACGGCGCCGCCGGCATACCCCAGAGATTTGGCGCCCGCCCGGTGGTGCAGAAGCCCTTCACCCAGGACATGCTCGGCGAGGCGCTCGCATCCGCGCTCGGGCCGGACCGCGCGCCCGGTTGACGACGGCGCCCCTGCGGGACGGATGTCAGGCGGTGCGCGGCTTCACGGTCCGTCCGGTGGCAGCCGATTCGTAGGCGGCCTCGGCGAGCGCGTAGGTCTTCAGGTTGTCCGCCGCGCTGGTCGGCGCCGGCTTGCCGCTGCGGAAGGCGTCGAGCAGCGCGCGGCAGGTGATGAGCACGCTTTCCTGCGCCACATGCCACGGCTTCGACGTCCACGGGAGCAGCGGCGCGCCGATATCCTCCTCGCGCATCTCTCCCTTGACGGTGACCCGCATGGTCAAACCGGCATCCACCACCACCGCACCGTCCGGCCCTTCGATCTCGAGGATCGTTTCCGGGAACGGGTCGGGGAGCTTGCGGCTCTCGTAGCTGAAATCGACCACCGACACAGCACCCGAGACGTGCTTCAGGAGCACGGTCGCGGTGTCCTCGGCGCGGACCTTCGGATTGCGCCGCTGGGTCTCGGCGGAGAGATGTGCCACCTCGCCCATGAAGACGCGAGCGATGTCCAGGGTGTGGACCCCAAGGTCGAGGATGATGAAGCGCTCCTCGTTGTAGAAATAGGGCTGCGTCTTGTAGAGGTCGTAGCCCGTACGAAAGGAAATGCGGCCCCAGCCCGGCGTGCCGATCTCGCCCCTCGCCAGCACGGCGGCGACCTTCATCATCGGCGTCTGGAAGCGGAAGTTCTCGTGGACGGCGAGGAAGACCCCTGCCCGCTCGGCAGCCCGGGCCATGGCAACGGCGTCGTCCCAGGTCGGCGCGAAGGGCTTCTGCACGATGGTGGCGATGCCCCTCGCGATCGCCTTCTCGACCAGCGCGCGGTGAGTGTCCATGCGGGTGACAATATCCAGGAGATCGATCTGCTCGGCGGCGAGCATGGCGTCATAGTCGGAATACCAGTGCGCGACGCCGAACTCCTTCGCGGCCGCCTCGGCCTTCGCCGGATCGATGTCGCAAACGGCGACCAGATCGGCGCCCTCGGCAGCCAGATCCTTCCACGAGAAGAGGTGATTGCGCGCAAAGAAGCCGCAGCCGACGAGCGCCACACGAACCGACCGAGCCATGTTTCCTCTCCCGTGCGCGGCATCGTCCGGGCGGCCGCGATCGCCACGGAGAGAAACCAGAATTCAGGCGGCAAGGGAAGGCGGCGGAACGCCGATTCCTTTTTGGTTTTCATCGGCCGGCTTTTCGGGCATCGTTTCGGCAAAACTGAAATGTCAGGGAAGAGATGCCATGGCCTCGGTGACCTTCAAGGGCGTTGCGAAGCGGTTCGGCGGCTTCACCGCGGTCTCGGGCCTCAACCTCGAAATCCGCGACAAGGAGTTCCTCGTCCTCCTCGGCCCGTCGGGCTGCGGCAAGACCACGACCATGCGCATGGTCGCCGGCCTCGAGGACGTCAGCGAAGGCGAGATCTTCATCGGCGAGCGCAAGGTCAACGACGTCCTGCCGAAATACCGCGACGTCGCAATGGTCTTCCAGTCCTACGCGCTCTACCCGCACCTGACGGTCGAGGACAACATCGGCTATCCGCTGAAGATCCGGAAGGTGCCGAAGGCGGAGCGGCGGCGCATCGTCGGGGAAGTGGCGAAGCGCGTCGAGCTGGAGACCATGCTCGGGCGCCTGCCGAAGGAACTCTCCGGCGGCCAGCGCCAGCGCGTCGCGCTCGCCAGGGCCATCGTGCGCACGCCGAAGGTCTTCCTGATGGACGAGCCGCTCTCCAACCTCGACGCCAAGCTCCGCGTCCAGATGCGAGCGGAGCTGAAGCACCTGCAGCATGAGCTGAGCGTCACCACGATCTACGTCACCCACGACCAGATCGAGGCGATGACGCTGGCCGATCGCGTCGCCGTCATGAACAAGGGCGTGATCGAGCAGCTCGACACGCCGAAGGAGATCTACAACAACCCGAAGACGCTCTTCGTCGCCGGCTTCATCGGCTCGCCGCCGATGAACCTCATCGAGGGCGAGGTCAAGGACGGAGTCTTCCTGGGTGCCGGGGGCCTCCGCGTCGAGGGACTGAAGAGCGCCACAGTGGCGAAGGCGGTGATCGGCGTGCGGCCCGAGGACGTCAAGGTCGTCGGCGCCAAGGAACAGGGCATCAACCTCGCAGCGCCGATCTACTCGGTGGAGCTCACAGGCGAGAGCACCCTCGTCAGCGTCCATGCCGGCGACCAGCTGGTCACCATGCGCGCCGACAAGAACTTCGTCGGCGATTTCGACCAGATGATCGGCGTACGCGCCGCGCCCGACCGGGTCTTCCTCTTCGACCAGCAGAGCCGCGCGCGGGTGGCCGTGTAAAGCGCGGAGCCTTCCCGCGCCCCCTCCACCGCCTTCGGCGGTCCCCCTCCCCCGCTTCGCAGGGGAGGAACCCGGCGCGGCTCGCCTGGCCGCCCCCGTGAAACGGGAGAGCTGCCAGCGTAGCCTGCCGAGGGGCGGCCCTAGAGTCGGTAGAACCGCGTCGCGGTGTTGCGGTAGAGGTCCTCGAGCTCGGCCCGCGAGGCGCCTGCGGTGATGCGGTCGACGACCGCGACCCAGTTGGCGTAGGTCGTGGCAAGCTCCGACACCGACCAGTCGCTGCCGAAGGCGCAGCGCGCGAAGCCGAAGACGTCGAGGACGCGCGTCACGTAGGGGGCGACCTGGTCATAGGTCCAGGCCTGGTGATCGGCTTCCGTGACCACCCCGGAGACCTTGCACACCACGTTCGGGAGCTGGGCCAGCTCCTCGATCTCCCGCCACCACGGCTCGCGGATTCCGGCCTTGATGCCGGGCTTGCCGATATGGTCGAGGATGAAGCTCACCTCCGGGCAGCGCGAGACCAGCTCGATCGCGTCGCGCATCTGCGAATGGAAGATGCAGATGTCGAAGGCGAGGCCATAGCGCGGAAGCAGCTTCACCGCTTCGACGAAGCCGGGCCGCAGGCACCAGCCGGGTTCGCCGGCATGACCCTGGATCAGGCGGCGCACGGCGCGCACATGGGGCAGCCGCGCCATGGCGGCGATGTCGTTCTCGACCGACGCCGCTCCGCGCTCCAGAGGCGCCGCAACCACCAGCCCCTGCACGCGCGGATCGATCCTCGACTGCTCCTCGACCCAGCGCGCTTCTTCGACCTGGCTACCGTCCGCCACGTCGACCTCGACGAAGACGATCTTGTCGATCTGAACCGGCGCGCTACGCTCGCTGTAATAGGCGGTGTCATGCAGCTTGTTGAGAAGCGGCGCGTCCTTCATCCACGGATAGCTCAGGAAATCCGGGTCATAGAGGTGGACGTGCGCATCGACGATCGGGAAATCAGGCAAGACGGCCCTCCTTGGCATTCATTTGGCCATGATAGCGTCGGCGAAGCGGCCCGTCGCGGACCAAGGTGCCTATCCCCACGGGTTCCACGCACCGGTTTGCCCCATCGACCGGACTTCCTGCTATAAGAGCTGGAACGTTCGTTCCATTTTCCCATCCAGATCCGGAGACCAGAACCGTGACGGCGACCGAGGGCACGGCCCCGCCCCGCGATCTCGAGGGACTGAAGGACCTTCTCCTGGCGCGGCGCGACCGCCTGCCCCGCCGGCTGGTGCAGGTGGCCGCCTTCGCCCTCGAAAATCCCGATGAGATTGCCTTCGGCACCGTGGCGAGCGTCGCGGCGCAGGCCAATGTCCAGCCCTCGACGCTGATCCGCTTCGCCCAGACCATCGGCTATGCCGGCTTCAGCGACCTGCAGGATGTCTTCCGCGCCCAGCTCAAGGCACGCTGGCCCGACTATCGCGAGCGCCTCGCGCGGCTCGGCACCGGGCGCGGCAGGACCGACCATGCCGGCGACCTGCTCGACGGCTTCGCCGAGAGCGGCATCGCTTCGATCGAGCGGCTGCGCAGCACGCTCCGCCACGAGGACATCGAGGCCGCGGCGAAGGTGATCGCCGGCGCCGACACGATCTTCCTCCTCGGGCTGCGCCGCGCGTTTCCGGTCACCGCCTATCTCGCCTATGCGCTCGGCAAGCTCGGCCTCCGCGCCGTGCTGATCGACCAGGTCGGGGCGATGGCTCCCGAGCAGATCGGCAGCGCCGCCCGCCGCGACGCGCTGATCGCCGTGAGCTTCAGCCCGTACACCCCGGCGACGGTGGAGCTGACCCGCGCGGCCGCGCAGCGGCAGGTGCCGGTCGTCGCGATCACCGACAGCCCGCTCTCACCGCTCGCGCCGAACGCCACGGTGCAGCTCGAGATCGTCGAAGCCGACTATTCCGGCTTCCGTTCGCTCTCCGCCACGCTCTGCCTCGCCCAGGCGCTTGCCGTGGCGACCGGCGCGCGGCGCGAGCGCGACTGAGCCGGCAACCGACGTGGCGCGGCAATACTACTTCCTCAGCGACCTCCACTTCGGCGGCGACGGCGAGCTGATGCACTGCGACTTCAGCGACGAGTTCGTCGCTTTCCTCGACGGGCTCGGCCGCAACGGCGAGGACGCGGAGCTGATCATCGGCGGCGATACCTTCGGCTTCTGGGAGCTGACCACCGACGAGGGGACGGCCAAGCTCGACGCCATCGTCGCGCACCACCAGCCGGTCTTCGCCGCCCTGAAATCCGCCGGCGAACGCGTGCGCATCACGATCATGGTCGGCAATCACGACTATGACCTCGCCTGCGTGCCCGGCTTCGCCGAACGGCTCGCCGAGTACAATCTCCACCTCGATGCCAGCATCTCGCTGACGCGCGAAATGCTCGGCCGAACGATCTGGATCGAGCACGGGCAGCAGGTCGACCCCTTCAACGCCTCGCCGGACTACGGCAACCGCTACGCGCTGCCGGTCGGCTATTTCATCACCGAGACGCTGGTCGCCGGCGCCAGCCGCTTCTCCGCCTTCGGGCGCGGGAACTGGCTGAAGGACATCCGCTCGGTGGCGACCGACCTGATCCCGGACTGGGCGCTCTCCAACTATTTCTATCGCGAGATGGGGCCGGTGATCCGCTGGATCATCACCGTGTTCCTCCTCCTCCTGACGGTGACCGGCCTCGCGCTCGTCGCCGAGGCGCTGCGGCTCTCCGGCGTGATCAGCGCGAACTACCTCATCAACAACCGTTTCCTCTCCGCGCTCGGCTATGTCGGGAGCATCTTCAGCGCCATCGTCGTGGTGAACATGCTGGTCCTCGTCGTCATGCTCATCCTGGCGGTGCCCGGCTTCCTCGTGCTTCGCGACCTGCGGAAGACGCTTCACCGCTTCCACATCACCACGCTGAAGCCGTCGCAGCTCGAGGGCCAGGGCAACGAGACCTATCTCCGCCGCGCGCGCGAGGTCTTCGCCGAACACCCGGAGGCGGCCGTCTACATCTTCGGCCATACGCACCATGCCTTCCTCGAGCAGGAAGACGGGCGCGTCATCCTCAACATGGGGACCTGGCTGAAGATCCTCGACCGGGTGCCGGTGCGCTTCGGCTACCTGCCATCGGTCTTCTACCCGACCTTCCGCCTCGGCTATTTCCACATCCTCGAGGAGGAGGGCAGGATCGTCATCCGCCGGGTCGAGGTGCCGAAGGTGGCGGCGGCAGAGTTGAGCCTGCTCCAGCGCTTCGTCACCTTCGGGCGCGCCCTGCCGGCGCCGGACGCGATCCCGGCACGGGTGGTGGTGGAGCCTTAGGGCCGGCCCCCTATCCCAGCTTCACCGTCTGGCCGGTAGCCTTGGACTCGGTTGCGGCATCGGCGAGGCGCTGGGCCATGAGCCCGTCGCGGCCGGACGGCGTCGGCGCCGTGCCCTTGTCGATAGCCGCGACGAAGGCGGCAAGCTCGGCGCGGTAGGCGGGCATGTAGCGCTCGAGGAAGAAGTTCAGGATCGGGTCGGCCTTGAAGCCCGACTTGTTGGCGATCTCGACCGTCGTCTCGTGGATGTTGCCGGCGCGGATCATGCCCTCCGAACCATGCACCTCGATGCGCTGGTCGTAGCCATAGGTGGCGCGGCGCGAGTTGGAGATCTGGCAGAGCTTGCCGGACGCCGTGCGCAGCATGACCATGGCGGTATCGACGTCCCCGGCCTTGCCGATCTCCGGATCGACCATGACCGAGCCGACCGCGTGGACCTCGATCGGCTCCTCGCCGAGGAGGAAGCGGGCGAGGTCGAAGTCGTGGATCATCATGTCGCGATAGAGGCCGCCCGAGACCTTGATGTAGGAGACCGGCGGCGGGCCAGGATCGCGCGAGATGATGGTCACCATCTCGACCTTGCCGACGGCGCCGTCGTCGAGACGCCGCTTGAGGGAGGCGAAATTCGGATCGAAGCGGCGGTTGAAGCCGATCATCAGGGGGATGCCGGCGGCCTCGACCACCTTCAGACAGGAAAGGATGCGGCCGGACGAGAGGTCGACCGGCTTCTCGCAGAACACCGCCTTCTTCACCCCGGCGGCGCGCTCGATGAGGTCGGCATGGGTGTCGGTCGGCGTCGCGATGACGACGGCATCGATGTCGCGGGACGAGATGATGTCGTCGGCCGAGCGCACCTCGGCCCCGTGGGCCTCGGCCAGCGTGCGCGCCGCGTTCTCGTCGGCATCGGCAACGGCGACGAGCTTCGCGTCGCGCGATTCCGCGACGTTGGTGCCATGGATCTTGCCGATGCGACCGGCGCCGAGAAGCCCAATCCGAACCACGATCTTCCTCCCCCAGGTGGAATGAATATTCTGAATTGACGCCAGTTTAGAACCGATGTTTCATCGGCTGTAAAGGGGCGCTATATACGGGCCCGAAGCATATATCACCGCCCGGAGGTCCAAACGAAATGAGCGCGGCACAGAGCGCCATCCTCGACGTCGTCACCATCGGCCGCTCTTCCGTCGACCTCTACGGCAAGCAGATCGGCACCCGGCTCGAAGACCTCGCCTCCTTCACCAAGGCGGTGGGCGGCTGCCCGACCAACATCGCCATCGGCTCGGCCCGCCTCGGCCTGAAGGCGGCGGTGATCACCGGCGTCGGCGACGAGCAGATGGGCCGGTTCATCCGCGAGCAGCTTGCCCGCGAGGGCGTCTCCACCGCCGGAGTCAAGGTCGATCCCAAGCGGCTGACCGCGCTCGTCCTCCTCTCGGTCGAGAACGACACCTCCTTCCCGCTCATCTTCTATCGCGAGAACTGCGCCGACATGGCGCTCGAAGAGGGCGACATATCCGAGGCGCTGATCCTCTCGGCAAAGGCGGTGCTGGTCACCGGCACGCATTTCTCCAAACCCAATACCGAGGCGGCGCAGCGGAAGGCCATGCGCATCGCGCGGGCGGCCGGCCGTAGGGTCGCCTTCGACATCGACTATCGGCCGAACCTCTGGGGCCTTGCCGGCCATGCCGCCGGCGAGGAGCGCTATATCGCTTCCGACACCGTCTCCGCGCGCCTGCAGACCGTGCTGCCGGAATGCGACCTGATCATCGGCACGGAGGAAGAAATCCGCATTGCCGGCGGCAAGGAGGACACGCTCGAAGCGCTACGCCGCGTACGCGAGCTGAGCGCGGCGACCATCGTCCTCAAGCGCGGGCCGATGGGCTGCGTCGTCTACGAGGGCGCCATGCCGGCGCGTATCGAGGACGGGATCATCGGCAAGGGCTTCCCGGTCGAGGTCTATAACGTGCTCGGCGCGGGCGATGCCTTCATGTCCGGGTTCCTGCGCGGGTGGCTCACCGGGGAGCCGGCGCAGACCTGCGCCACCTGGGCCAATGCCTGCGGCGCCTTCGCCGTCTCGCGGCTCCTTTGCGCGCCGGAATACCCGACCTGGGAGGAGCTGACCTGGTTCCTCGCCCATGGTTCCAGCGAGCGGGCGCTCCGCAAGGACGCCGCGCTCAACCACATCCATTGGGCGACGACGCGGCGGCTGCAGCCGGCGACGCTGACGGCGCTCGCCATCGACCATCGCGCGCAGCTGGAGGCGCTCGCCGATCGTCTCGGCGTGCCGCGCACGAAGATCAACGGGCTCAAGACGCTGGCGGTCAAGGCCGCGGCCGAGACCGCAAAGGGATCGCCCGGCTACGGCATGCTTCTCGACGAGGTCTATGGGCGCGAGGCGCTGTTCGCCGCGGCCCGCCTGCCCTTCTGGATCGGCCGGCCGGTCGAGCAGCCCGGATCCCGTCCACTCCGCTTCGAGTTCTCGCAGGACATCGGCGCGCGGCTCGCCGAATGGCCCGTCACGCATACGGTGAAATGCCTCGCCTTCTTCCATCCCGACGACGACGAGGCGCTGCGGCGCGAGCAGACCGAGAAGCTCGCCACGCTCTACGACGCGGCGCGGCGGAACGGCCTCGAGCTCCTCATCGAGATCATCGCCAGCAAGCACGGCGCGGTGGCCGAGGACACGACCTCGCGGGTGCTCGAAATGCTCTACGCCGCCGGCATCAAGCCGGACTGGTGGAAGCTCGAGGCGCAGCCTTCGACGGCGGCCTGGGCCCATGTCGAGCGCGTCATCGCCGCCCATGACCCCTTCTGCCGCGGCGTCGTCCTCCTCGGGCTGGAAGCACCGGAGGCGGAGCTCGAGGCCGCGTTCGCTGCGACAAAGGATGCCGGCATCGTGAAGGGATTTGCCATCGGCCGCACGATCTTCAACGATACGGCGGAGAAGTGGCTTGCCGGATCGATCGACGACCAGGCGGCCGTCGACGAAATGGCCGGGCGCTTCACCCGCCTGGCGGAAGCCTGGAAGCGCGCCCGCGCCTGAAACCCCTTTGGGGAGGAAAGAAATGTCCCGCCTTCACCTGCGGCCGGCAAAGGCCGACCGCAACTTCCGCACCCTTCACGTCACACCGGAGAGCGCGGGCTGGCAATATGTCGGCTTCGACCTCTGCCGCGTGCCTGCCGGCGAGACCGTGCGCGGCGAGACGGGAGACCGGGAAGCGTGCCTCGTCTTCGTCTCGGGCAGCGGCGAGGCGAAAGCCGGCGGAATCGGCTTCAGCACCCTCGGCGAGCGCGCCGATCCGTTCTCCGGCAAGCCGCATTCGCTCTACGTCCCGGCGGGCTCGGACTGGTCGGTCAAGGCGAGGTCCGACCTGGAGCTCGCCGTCTGCTCGGCGCCCGGCGTGAAAGGCGCCCGCCCTCCCCGCGTCATCGGCGCGGACAGCCATCCGGTGATGACCCGCGGCAAGGGCAGCAACGTCCGCTACGTCACCGACATCATCAACGAGACGGACCCGGCCGACAGCCTCCTCGTCGTCGAGGTGATCACGCCCGCCGGCCACGCTTCCAGCTATCCGCCGCACAAGCACGACCGCGACGCCTTCCCGGAGGAGACACTGCTCGAGGAGGTGTACTACCACCGCCTCAACCCGCCCCAGGGCTTCGGCTTCCAGCGCGTCTATACCGACGACCGCTCGCTCGACGTAGCGATGACCATCGAGAACGGCGATGCGACGCTGGTGCCGCGCGGCTATCACCCCTGCTCGGCGCTGCACGGCTACGATCTCTACTACCTCAACGTCATGGCCGGCCCGAAGCGCCTCTGGCGTTTCCACAACGATCCCGCCCATGAGTGGATGCTGAAGGCCTGACACGCCCGCCCGCCACTCCGCCCCCCTCGAAAGAAAGAAAATCGCCCCGGACCTTGGTCCGGGGCGATCGCTTTCAAACGTGCCGGTCTTCTAGCGGATCACCGGCGAGCAGTTGCCCGGCGTGCCCTCGAAGCCCTTCGGGCAGTGGCAGTTCGGCGGCTTGCCGACCGAGCCCTCGGGGCAGACCGGCTGGACCTGAATCGGCTTCAACGGCTTCAGGATCAACGGCCTGCAGTTGGGCGGAGTCCCCACCTGCCCCTTCGGGCACTTCAGCACCGGCGGCTGGGTGATCACCAGCGGCTTGCAGTTCGGCGGTGTCCCAACCTGCCCGGGCGGACACTTCTTTGGCTGGATCACGATCGGCTTGCAGTTAGGTGGCCGCCCAACCATGCCGGGCGGGCATTTCACCGGCTCGATCACGATCGGCTTGCAGTTCGGGGGAGTTCCGATCTGCCCGGGCGGGCATTTCAGCACGATGGGCTTGCAGTTCGGAGGCGTGCCGATCATCCCCGGCGGGCACTTCACCGGCTGGATCACGATCGGCTTGCAGTTCGGGGGCGTCCCGATCTGCCCGGGCGGGCACTTCAGGACGATGGGCTTGCAGTTCGGAGGCGTGCCGATCATGCCGGGCGGGCATTTCACCGGCTCGATCACGATCGGCCTGCAGTTCGGCGGAGTCCCGATCTGCCCGGGCGGGCACTTCAGGACGATCGGCTTGCAGTTCGGAGGCGTGCCCACCATGCCGGGAGGGCACTTCTCGATGATGATCGGGTGACAGTTAGGCGGAATTCCCACCTGCCCGGGCGGGCATTTCACCACGATCGGCTTGCAGTTCGGCGGGATGCCGATGGTGCCGGGCGGGCACTGGCGGATCACGATCGGCTTGCAGTTCGGAGGCGTGCCGATCATGCCCGGCGGGCACTTGGGCTGCTCGATCGGGCGGCAGTTCGGCGGGATGCCGGTGGTGCCGGGCGGGCAGACCCTGATGATCGGCTTGCAGTTCGGGGGCACGCCGATCATCCCCGGCGGGCACTTCGGCACGATCGGAGGATGACAGTTCGGCGGCGTCCCGATCATGCCCGGCGGGCACTGCAGGACGATCGGCTTGCAGTTCGGCGGGATGCCGAACATCCCCGGCGGGCACTTCGGCGGCAGGAACGGCCGGCAGTTCGGCGGCGTGCCGATGTAGCCGGGCGGGCACTGCAGCACGATGGGCCTGCAGTTCGGGGGCGTGCCGAACATGCCGGGCGGGCACTTCGGCGGCGGCTGGCAGTTCGGCGGCGTGCCGAACGTGCCGGGCGGGCACTGCCAGACGATCGGCCGGCAGTACGGCGGAACGCCGATGGTGCCGGGCGGGCAGACCACCGGCGGCGGCGGGTAGCGGCAGTTCGGCGGCGTGCCGATCATGCCGGGCGGGCACGTCTGGGGAATGGGCTCGCAGTGCCGACCCGGCGTCTTGGCCTCGGCCGAGGCCGAGTCATCGGACGGGTTGGTGTTCTGCGGGCTGCCGCCAGGCGCGAAGGTGATCCTCGCCCGGTTCTGCACGGTACACCGGCCGGCCCGCTGCTGCTCGGCGGGCGAGACCTTCGCCCCGATCAGCAGCTTCACCGACTGTCCCGGATTGAGCGTCACCGGGGCGTGGTCGCAGGTGTAGTTGCCACCCGACGCCGGCGTGCAGGTCCAACCCGGAGGATTGGGCTGCGGGCCGTAGAGGATGGCGTTCGGCACCGACATGACATCGTTGACCTGGATCGGCCCGTTGTAGACGCCGGGACCGGTATTGGTCACGGTGATCACGAACGGACAGAACCAGCTGTCGCCGACCATCGGACAGGTGTCGCTGAAGGCTCGCTTCTGGATCTTCAGGTTCGTCCGGTTGCCGTTCGGGCGGCAGCGATCGTTGGGGATCTCGGCCGTCGCGAAGGCGTAGTCGTCGCCGGGATTGGCGTCGCCATAGCCGTACTGCCAGGCGATCTGCGCCTCGTTCTCGAGGTAGCAGGCGTTCTCCCGGTTGGGCAGCGTGACGTGGGCATAGAGGTCCACGCCCTCGCCCGGATAGAGGAGCACCGGCGGATAGTCGCAGTGATAGGCCCCCGGTCCCGTCTGTCCGCAGGTCCATGGCGGCTGCGGTGCGAAGTCGACGACGGCGCCCGCGGGCGGGGCCGGCAGCCAGTCATTCACGGCGACCGGGCCCCAATAGGGAGTGGTGCCGGTATTGGTCACGCGGATGGCATAGTTGCACTCGAAGCCGCTCGGCCCACGCCAGCAGACGCGCGGAGCGGCGACCTTGTCGATGGAGAGGTTGAACGTGTCCATCGGAGGCGGCACCCAGCCGGGCGGCGGAACGTAGGGCGGGATGTAGGAACCGTAGCCACCGCCGCACGACTGGTAGATGGCGACGTCGCCCATGTGGCCGGCGGCGGTTGCGTCGTCGTACTGGTCGTCATAGTCGGCGAAATAGGATTGCCACGGCGGATCATTGGCGGGGCGCACGAGGTCCACGCCATTGCCCTGCAGGCCGTCGACAAGCGCCGGCCCGCCGACGGCGAGCTGCTGGGCGAGGTTCGGATCGTCGCGCAGGCCCTCGCCCGTCGACCAGAGGTACTGGCCGCAGGAATTGGGCACGATCATGCCCTTGTCGTCGTAGTTCGGGCCGAGCGCGATGCCGCCGGCGGCGTTGTGCCCGTCGGGGCGGAAGCCGATGGCATATTGCTCGGGAACCTGGACCCAGGTGCTCGGCGTATTGGCATCGTCCGGAATTTCGCGGCGATAGCGCACGACCGAGGCGGTCTTCGGCTCGGCAAAGACGGAATAGTCGTAGCTGCCGTGCTGGGCGCCGCGCTGGGCGAGGATCATGCGGCCCTGCGCGTCGAAGGCGATATCGCTCACCGGATCGGTGCTGGCAAGCCCGGCAACGTCGAGCTCCCAGCGCGCATCGTCGGCAAGGCTGCCGTCGAGCCGGATGCCGACCGACCAGACCTGCGGCCCGTCGGCGACGGCGTAGTAGAGGCGGCCGCCATGGACGGCCATGCCCCAGACCATGCGCTCCTTCGGCGTATAGCCCCAGGTCGCCGGATCCTCGGCATTGAAGGCCGGGTTGGTGATGTCCATCACGCTGCCGTCGTCGGGGACGGCGGGCAGGCCGCGCATCGGCCGCACCGCGGCGCCGTGGTCGAAGGTGTCGAGCACGGTGCCATCGATGCCGAGGCGGTAGACGAGGCCCGAGTCGAGATCCGACACGAAGAACTGCTGCGTGGCGGCGTCGAAGACGATGTCACCGAGGCCGGGGCCGGTATTGGGCAGGCTCGCGAAAAGCGAAACGGCACCCGTGGTGCCGTCGATCCTGTAGATGCTTCCCGGACTGCCGCCCTGCCCCCACTGGCCGTCCATGAACTGGGCATTGGGCTCGCCGGTCTTGATGCGGTCCGGCAGGCCGTCGCCATTGCCGTCCGGCGCGACGATCTGGATGCCGTAGGCGGAAGTGGCGAGGACGTAGATGTTCGGGTTCGGCGCATTGTCGAGGGTAACGCCGAAGACCTGGCCGATCTCGCGCGCGGTGGCGGAGAAGACGGCGGGCGAGGGAATCAGCTGGCCCTGGGGCGGTCCGTTCGGCTGGAGCCGCTGGACGCGCAGGGACGTGCCGTCGAGATTTATGAAAGTCGTATCGATCGGGTCGCCGCTCGGTGGCGGCGTGGTCGGCGGCACGACACCGGAAAAGCCGGTGACCACCGCGTCGCCGGGGGCAAGGAGCCCTTGATCGGCCGCCTCCGCGGCCCGTTGTCCTGCGAAAAAGAGAAGCGGCGTCAGTGCTGCTGCCGCAATCAGACTACGAAACGCCCCCCGCTTCGAAGTCGAACGCAGACACATGGCTTCCTCCTGCCGATGGAACTGGTCCTTGAGCGCTTAGCAGAGTCTCCGCAGTGATGCTGTGACGGTTGTCATACCATGAGAGAGGGCCGCGCCGCGATACCGCGACACGGCCCTCTCGAAAGATGCCGACGTGGACCTTGCCGGTCAGGGCAGCGTGTAGGCCGTCTTCACGGTGGTGAAGAACTCGGAAGCGTAGCGGCCCTGCTCGCGCGGGCCGTAGCTCGAGCCCTTACGGCCGCCGAAGGGCACGTGGTAGTCGACGCCCGCCGTCGGCAGGTTGACCATGACCATGCCGGCCTCGGAGTTGCGCTTGAAGTCGGTCGCATATTTGAGGCTCGTCGTGCAGATGCCCGCCGACAGGCCGAAGGGCGTGTCGTTGGCGACGGCCAGCGCCTCGTCGTAGTCCTTGACGCGGATGGTGCTGACCACCGGGCCGAAGACCTCCTCGCGGTTGATGCGCATGTCGGGGGTGGTCTCGGTGAACAGCGCCGGCTGCAGGTAGAAGCCGGGCGTGCCGCGCTTCACGCGCTCGCCACCGAAGGCGAGCTTGCCGCCCTCCTCCCGGGCAATCTTGATGTACTTCTCGTCCTGGTCGAGCTGGCTCTGGTCGACGACCGGCCCGACATGGGTGCCCTCCTTCAGCGCGTCGTCGACGACGATGCCCTTGATTCGCTCGGTTAGCGCGGCAACGAACTTGTCGTGGATGCCCGCCGTCACGATGACGCGCGAGGAGGCCGTGCAGCGCTGGCCGGTCTGGAAATAGCCGCCATTGGCCGCGACCTCGACCGCCGTCTTCAGGTCGGCATCGTCAAGGACGACGAGCGGGTTCTTGCCGCCCATCTCGAGCTGGAACTTGCGCATCACCTTGACCGAGGCCTCGGCGACCTTGCCGCCGGTGCCGACCGAGCCGGTGAAGGTGAGCGCCCTGATGTCGGGGCTGTCGAGCAGCACCTGGCCGACGACGGAGCCCTTGCCCATCACGAGGTTGAGGACGCCCTTCGGCAGGCCGGCACGGACGAGGATGTCGACGATCGTCCAGGACGAGGCCGGCACCAGGTCGGCTGGCTTGAAGACGACGGTGTTGCCGTAGCAGAGCGCCGGCGCGATCTTCCAGGCGGGAATGGCGATCGGGAAGTTCCACGGCGTGATGATGCCGACGACGCCGACCGCCTCGCGGGTAATGTTGACCTCGATGCCGGGCCGCGTGCTCGGCAGGATCTCGCCCGAGAGTCGCAGCGCCTCGCCGGCGAAGAAGTCGAATATCTGCGCGGCGCGCATGGTCTCGGCGATGCCGTCGGCGAGCGTCTTGCCCTCCTCGCGGGCGAGCTGGCGGCCGATCTCCTGGCGGCGGGCCATGATCTCGTCGGAAGCGGCCTTCAGGATGTCGTGGCGCTGCTGGATGCCCGAACGCGACCAGCCGTGGAAGGCGGCCTTGGCGGCCGCGATCGCCCTCTCGGCATCCGCCTTGGTGGCGCGCGCAAAATGCCCGACGACGTCATCCGTGTTGGACGGATTGACGTTCGGGATGGCCTCGCCCTCGGTCCACTCGCCGGCGATGTAGTTGCGATGCAGTTCTTCCATCTGATGCCTCGATCGGTCGCGTGCCGACAGGCCGCGCTGGGGCGGCCCGCCGGGACAGGAAAGGGAGTTCTAGAGCGGCTTTATCGCAAACGTGTCTTTCTTCGCCACTGCCATCGGATTGTGGAGCGGCAGGCCGAATTCCTTCGCCTCGATCTCGAACACGTCGCCCGCCTTCGGCTTGATGCCGGAAGCGACCGAGAGCGTCGCCGTGCCGAAGGTATGGATATGGATGTCGCCCGGCCGGCGGAAATAGGGGTACTTGAAATGATGCATCTCGAGGTTCCGGATCGAGTGCGACATGTTCGTCTCGCCGGTCAGGAACGGCTGGTCGAAGATCAGCTTCTTGCCGCGGCGGATGCGCGAGGTGCCGCGGATATCCTCGGGCAGGTCGCCGACCAGGATTTCCGGACCGAAGGAGCACGGCCGGAGTTTCGAGTGCGCAAGGAACAGGTAGTTCTGCCGCTCGGTGACATGGTCGGAGAACTCGTTGAGGAGGGCGAAGCCGACCCGGTAGGGCTGGCCGTCCTTGCCGACGACGTAGATGCCGGCGACTTCCGGCTCCTCGCCGCCGTCGAGGGCGAAGGACGGCGAGACCAGCGCCTCACCCGGCGCGGCGACGAAGGAGCCGTCGCCCTTGTAGAACCATTCCGGCTGGACGCCCCACTTGCCGGCCTTCGGCTTGCCGCCTTCGAGGCCCATGCGGAACATCTTCATGGAATCGGTCAGGGTCTCTTCCGCCGCGCTCGTCACCTTCTGGTGCATGGAATCGCGGGTTGCGGCCGAGCCGAGATGCGAGAGGCCGGTGCCGGTGACGAGAAGGTGCGCCGGGTCGGGATGGTCGATCGGCGCGAGAACCTGGCCGGCGGCAAGCAGCTTGGCCGGATCGGCGGCCCCTGCCCTGCCCGCCTTCGCCACGACCCTGGCCAGCGACGTCTTCTTCGCGATCGCCGCCTGGGCGAGATCGTAGACGCTCCTGTATCCCTTCACGAACCAAGACTCGCCGCCTTCGGTTGCCACCACCTGGCGGCCGCCGCGCGCGGTCTTCACCTGCATCAGTCGCATTCTGTCACCCTTCCTCCGTTTGCCCGCCGCGGCGGGCTTGTCCCCGTATCCCGGGCGCGCCCGGCCTAGTGTCCCTCGCCGCGCGTCACCCAGATCGCGTCGAGCACGTTGCCCTTGGAATTGCGGAGCAGCCGGCGCATGGCGAGGAAGGCATCCTCGGGCCGCCGGTCGCGCACCGCCTCGAGCACCGCGTCGTGCTGGAGGATGGCGTCATCGCCCATGACCGTGCGCCAGCCAAGCGAGAAGCTGATCTCGAGCGCCGACTCGATCAGCGCGCCCACGGAGCGGAGCATCGGGTTGCGCGCGGCCTCGAGCAGCGTCATGTGGAAGGCCACATCCGAGGCGATCTGCGCGGCGCTGCCGCGGGGCTCGCTGCGGATGCCTTCGAGGGCCATGGCGAGGCGGTCGATCTCTGCCGCCGTCGCGCGCTCGGCGGCGCGCGCCGCGGCCGCCGGCTCGATGATCTCGCGCATCTCGAAGAGCGCGTTGACGAAAGCCTCGTTCGGCTTCTCTTCCATCTGCCAGCGCAGGACTTCCGAATCGAGCATGTTCCATTCGGCGGCCGGACGGATGCGCGTGCCGACCTTCGGCCGCGAGACGGTGAGGCCCTTGGCGGAGAGCAGGCGGATCGCCTCGCGCACCGCGGTCCGCGATACGCCGAATTCCCTCTGGATCTGCGGCTCCGTCGGCAGCGTCTGGCCGGGCTGGTAGGCGCCGAGCAGGATCCGGCGGCCGAGCGCCGAGGCAACCATCTCCGAAAGGCGCGCGCCGGTGCCACGAACCAGCGTGCCGCGCTCGGACAGGACATCCGCCTCCCGCACCATGTCCGGCCTGTTCCTTCTGTTATGTCTGACTATTGCCGGTTGAGCCGTCTGGCCGTATATCACACTATCATCGCTGCGTAAGCCTTTGGCAGCCGCCCTTTGGCGGCTGAAGGGGCGGGCCGCGGCAGCATGGCAGCAGGCAGAATCCGCGCTGTTTCGTCGTACCATTCAATGGGCGTCACGGATGGTTTTGGATTGAGCTTCTTTCTCGAAACGCTCTAAAAGCAGGCGGTCCTTCGCGAACATCCCCACGCGAGACCGTCGACAACCGCGGGGAACGGAAACGTCACATGGCAAATGACAAGAAGGTGCGGCTGCGGTCGACGCAATGGTTCGACAATCCCGACAATCCGGGGATGACCGCCCTCTATCTGGAGCGCTACCTCAATTACGGGCTGACCCGCGAGGAGCTGCAGTCGGGCAAGCCGATCATCGGCATAGCCCAGACCGGCTCGGACCTGTCGCCCTGCAACCGTCATCATCTCGAGCTCGCCAAGCGGGTGCGTGAAGGCATCCGCGCCGCCGGCGGCCTCTGCATGGAGTTCCCGGTCCATCCGATCCAGGAGACCGGCAAGCGGCCGACCGCGGCGCTCGACCGCAACCTCGCCTATCTCGGCCTCGTCGAGATTCTCTACGGCTATCCGCTCGACGGCGTCGTGCTGACCACCGGCTGCGACAAGACCACGCCCGCCTGCATCATGGCGGCGGCGACGGTGAACATCCCGGCGATCGTCCTGTCGGGCGGCCCGATGCTGAACGGCTGGCACAAGGGCCAGCGCACCGGTTCCGGCACCGTGGTCTGGGACGCGCGCCAGGACCTCGCCGCGGGCAAGCTCAACTACGACGAGTTCATCGATCTCGTCGCCTCGTCGGCGCCCTCGGTCGGCCATTGCAACACGATGGGCACGGCCTCGACCATGAATGCGCTCGCCGAAGCGCTCGGCATGAGCCTGCCGGGCTGCGCGGCCATCCCCGCGCCCTATCGCGAACGCGCCCAGATCGCCTACGAGACCGGCGTGCGCGCGGTCGAGATGGTGTGGGAGGACCTGAAGCCGTCCGACATCATGACCCGCGAGGCGATCGAGAACACGATCGTCATCAATTCGGCGATCGGCGGCTCGACCAATGCGCAGATCCACATCCAGGCGATCGCGCGCCATGTCGGCGTCCCGCTCGAGCCGGAGGCCTGGGAGACGGTCGGCCACAAGATCCCGCTGCTCGTCAACATGCAGCCGGCGGGCAAGTATCTCGGCGAGGAATATTACCGTGCCGGCGGCCTGCCGGCGGTGGTCAACGAATTGATCAAGGCGGGGAAGATCAAGAAGGCGATCACCGCCAACGGCAAGACGCTGGAAGAGAACTGCCGCGGCAAGGAGAGCCAGGACCACGACGTGATCCTGCCCTACGACAAGCCGCTGGTTAAGGATGCCGGCTTCATCGTCCTGAAGGGCAACCTGTTCGACTTCGCGATCATGAAGACGAGCGTGATCTCGCCCGAGTTCCGTAACCGCTACCTGTCCAACCCGAAGGACCCGAACGCCTTCGAGGGCCGCGCCATCGTCTTCGACGGGCCGGAAGACTACCACCACCGGATCGACGACCCGGCGCTCAACATCGACGAATATTGCCTGCTCTTCATGCGCGGCACCGGCCCGATCGGCTATCCGGGCGGCGCGGAAGTGGTGAACATGCAGCCGCCGGCGGCGCTCATCAAGCGGGGCATCCACTCCCTGCCCTGCATCGGCGACGGCCGCCAGTCGGGCACCTCGGGCTCGCCCTCCATCCTCAACGCCTCGCCCGAGGCGGCGGCGGGCGGCAACCTCGCGATCCTGCGCACCAACGACATCGTGCGCATCGACCTGAACAAGGGCACGGCGAACATACTCATCCCCGACGAGGAGATCGCCAAGCGCCGCGCCGAGCTCAACAAGCACGGCGGCTATGCCTTCCCGAAGAACCAGACGCCCTGGCAGGAAATCCAGCGCAACATGGTCGACCAGTTCGAGGGCGGCATGGTGCTGAAGCCGGCGGTCAACTACCACGACGTCGCCCATGTGATGGGCATCCCGCGCGACAACCACTAGCGGCGGGCGCGACAACGAATGCGGCGTGGCACCGGATCCATCCGATGCCGCGCCGCGCCACCCTCGACCAGCGCATCGCCTGGCATCTCGCCCATTCCGGGGCCTGCGGCTGCCGGCCGATCCCGGGCAGGCTCGCCGCCGAGATCGGGCGTCGCGGGATCACGATCCCTGAACCATCTGTGACGAACGTCGCTGCGAGGAAGCGCAACGAGCGCTAGCCTCACCCCGTTGGGGGCTGCCCTCCCGAGGGCCCTTGCCAGGAGGCGACCATGATCGCTGGCATGTCGTACCCGATACGCGCGCACCGGAATCCGCTTTCAGTAATCGTCGTCGCGGCGGCCGTCGCGGCTTTCGCCCTGACGACGGGCGGGGCCGAGGCCAAGCCGAAGCTCCAGGGCATGCACGGCTGCACCGCCGCGCAGATCCAGGACCCTTCCGGCGGGGCCTGTCTCGACCAGCTGGAGAAGGACATCATCTCCGGTACCGCCTATCCGCATTCGCTCTATTGCGATGCGACCGGCGTCTATTGCTGCCAGGGTGACAATACGCGCACCTTCAACTGCAAGAAGGTGGCGATAACGGTCGTGAAGCCGCCTGTCGGCGGGGTCATCGGCAAGCCGCCCGCCAAGCTGAAGGTGAGCCCGTAAGCGGAGACCGGGCGACGCCTCGGCGCCGCCCGTCTGCCCCCTCGCACTCCCCAGCGCGTATTCCTGTCCGCGGTCGGACCTAGTGGGTGCGCAGCCACTCGCGGGCGGCACGCTGCGCCTCGGCGACGGCCGATGCGCTCATCTCGCGGGCGAGCTCCTGCCGGTACTGCGCGGCCTCGGCATTGCCCTTCACCGCGGCGATGTTCAGCCACTTGTGGGCGGACACGAGGTCCAGCTCCACGTCGCGGCCGGTCGCGTAGAGGATGCCGAGTTCGAAGAAGCCCTGCGCCGGAGCGACCGAGCCCGCCAGCGGCGCCATCTCGGCGCCAGTCATCTCGAAACGTGCCATGACGAAATCCCCGTCTGATCTCTTTTCCCTTGAGGCGGGGCGGTCTTTTTCTGCCCGCCGCCCTCGGCCTCACCACACGAGCGAGTTTGGCGGGCGGCGCTGAAGAGGTCCCTAAAAGTCTCGCTTAATTTTGCTCAAACCCCAAGGAAACCGGGCATTTACCGTCAAGGACTCGGCAAGGCCGGGCCTCGCTCGGGCCCGGCATTGGTTAACGGGGCAAGGATTCCGAACAAGACTCTGCTAACCACGTCACCGTCTCGCCGCGGTCGTTGCGTTATTCTCACGGCCGGGGCTGAACCGATCGGAGCCTATCCATGGTCCGCATTCTCCGGGCTGCCATATTCCTCGCCATCGCCGCCGCGCTCTCGGGCTGCTTCAAGAGCGACAAGAGCCTCATCGGCGACGCCGAGGCGACGGCGCCCTTCGCCAGGATCGTCTATTCGGATGCAAGCGGCGGCGAGAAGCAGGTACTGACCCGCGAGGGGAATCACTACGTCATCAAGGCGGACAATGGCGAGGTCGGCACGGTCCGCTTCATGGCCGCCGGCAAGAACCTCTACGTCGCCGAGGCCGGCGGGCCCGACCGCGACGGCAAGACCATGTTCCTCTACGCGCTCCTCAAGATCGACCCGGCCAAGAAGACCGCCACCGCCTACAAGGCGATCGCGGGCAAGCTCGACACGCACCTGCCGGGCGGCCTCCGCGACTGCAACGAGGGTTCCGACCAGACCGTCTGTGTCGACAGCCTCAAGGCCTATGCCGGATATGCCACGGCCGCGATGACCCTCGGTGCAAAGCCCGACAACGTGTGGCAATACGAGACCGAGTAGCCGCAGCGGACTTGCCATGGCCAAGCGCCCGAAGATCGACAATGCCTTCCTCGGGCCGCTGAAGGGCGGCGCGCTCGACCCGACCTATGCCGGCGCACTCTCCTTCATGCGCCGGCGCTACAGCCGCGACCTCGCCGGCGTCGATGCAGTGGTCTGGGGCATCCCGTTCGACTCCTCCGTCTCCAACCGTCCGGGCGCGCGCTTCGGGCCCTCCGCCATCCGGCGGGCCGCGGCGATCTTCGACGGCGACCCGCAATATCCCTTCGGCTTCGATCCCTTCGCCGATCTCGCCGTCGTCGACTATGGCGACTGCAGCTACGACTATTCGCGGCCGATGGCCTTCGCCGCCGCGGCGGAGGAGCAGGCATCCGCCATCCTTTCATCGGGGGCGCATCTCTTCACCCTCGGCGGCGATCATTTCTGCACCTATCCGCTCCTCAAGGCCCATGCCGCGCGCCACGGGCCGCTCGGCCTGGTCCAGTTCGACGCGCACCAGGACACCTGGCCCGACAAGCCGGATTCGATCAGCCATGGCTCCTTCGTCCTCCGCGCGGTGCGCGAGGGACTGATCGACCCGAAGCGCTCCATCCAGGTCGGCATCCGCACCGTAGCGCCGGAGGATTGCGGCATCGAGATCATCCGCGCCGACGCGTTCGACGGTCTTGGCGCCAAGGGCGTGATCGCGGCGATCAGGAAGCGCGTCGGCCGCAAGCCCGCCTATTTCACCTTCGACATAGACTGCCTCGACCCGGCCTTCGCGCCGGGCACCGGCACGCCGGTCGCCGGCGGCCTGTCGAGCCGCGAGGCGCTCGCCGTCATCCGCGGCCTCGGCGGGGTCGATTTCGTCGGCGGCGACGTGGTCGAGGTTGCGCCGGCCTATGACCACGCCGATATAACCGCCATCGCCGCCTCGACGGTGGCGCTCTATTATCTCGGGCTTTTCGCGGAGCGCCGGCGGCGCTAAAAGCGCCCAATCCGCGCGCAAGGAGCATCATCGTGGTCGCGAGCGTTTTCATCGACGGCGAAGCCGGCACCACCGGTCTCCAGATCCGGCAGCGCCTCGTCGGCCGCCCGGACCTCGCCATCGCCTCGATCGATCCGGCGAAGCGCAAGGACCCGGCCGCGCGGGCCGACATGCTGAACGACGCCGACGCGGTCATCCTCTGCCTGCCGGACGAGGCCTCGAAGGAGGCCGTCGGGCTGATCCGCAACAACCGGACGCGGGTGATCGACGCCTCTTCGGCACACCGCATCGCGGAGGGGTGGACTTACGGCTTCCCGGAAATGGACAAGGGCCACCGGGCGACCATCACCGGCGCCGGCCGGGTGACCAATCCCGGCTGCTACGCCACCGGCGCGATCGCGCTGCTCCGCCCGCTGGTCGCCGCCGGCCTCGTCCCGCCGACCTACCCGCTTACCATCAACGCGGTCTCGGGCTATTCGGGCGGCGGCAAGCAGTTGATCGCCGCTTTCGAGGATCCGTCTTCGCCGAATGCGACCACGGACAATTTCCGGCTCTATGCCATGGGCGTGGTGCAGAAGCACATTGCCGAGATTCAGGTCCATTCGGCGCTCGGCATCCGGCCGCTCTTCATCCCGAGCGTCGGGCGCTTCGCGCAGGGCATGCTCGTCTCCATCCCGCTCCAGCTCTGGGCGATGGAGAGGCACCCGACGCTGGAGGCGCTGCAGTCGGTGCTGGCCGAACACTATGCCGGCGAGCATTTCGTGACGGTTCAACCGCTCGAGGAGACGCTGGAGATCGGCCTCGCCTCCTCGCTCGATGCGCGCAATCCGGAGCCCGAGGGCCTCAACGACACCAACCGCATGCAGCTCTCGGTCTATGGCAGCCCGAAGCACGGCCAGGCGGTACTGCTCGCCAAGCTCGACAACCTCGGCAAGGGCGCCTCCGGCCAGGCGGTCCAGAACCTCAACCTGATGCTCGGCCTGCCCGAGGGCGCGGGATTGAACTAGGGCGGCCTATACGCGCCCCCTCCACCGCGCTACGCGCGGTCCCCTCCCCCGTAAACGGGGGAGGAACCACCTTCATCAAAGGCGCGGCCCTGTTCCTCCCCTGCGAAGCGGGGGAGGGGGACCGGCGAAGCCGGTGGAGGGGGCGCATGCAGGGCGTCACGCCTCTCACACCACGCGGAACCTGATCTCGCCCAGGCCCGACACCGCGACGCGCACGTCGTCGCCGGCTTTCAACCATTTGGTTTCGACCAGGCTGCCGGTCAGCACGATCTCGCCAGCGCGGAGGAACGTACCGCGCTCGGCGAGGCTCCGCGCCAGCCAGGCGAGCGCGTTGAGCGGATGGCCGAGGACGTCGGCGCCCCTGCCCCGCCCGCGCTCCTCGCCATTGACCACGGTCGTGCCGACGCAGGCGGCAACGTCGCCGGCAGCGGCAGCCGGCACCTCCGGCCCGAGCATGGCGCCGGCGGCGAAATAGTCATCGGCGATCAGCGTCGCCGCGTCGGTCTTCCGCCAGTCCACATAGCGGTCGTCGACCAGCTCGACCGCCGCCCTATAGGACGCGACTGCATCCCGCAGCCCTTCGCCCGACTCCGGCACGGCGTCCGGGGGAACGTCGCGCGCCAGCCGCACTGCGATCTCGCATTCGATGCCGACGCCGCAGAAATCCCCCGCCGGCACGTCGCTGCCGTTCGGCCGCACGACGCCCTCGAACAGGCCGGCGGCGCAGGGATGCGGCAGGCCGAGATAGTCCTGCATGACCTTCGTCGTCGCGCCGATCTTCCAACCGATGCGCTTGCCGACCCGCGTCGGCGCGAGCCGGCGATGCACCGCATCCTGGACCGCGTAGGCCTCGGAAAGATCGCGCGGACGGATCGACGGATCGAGAATCTCCAGTCGCTCGATGGCCAACCGGCGCCGGGCGATCCTGTCGGCAGCGGCCTCGATCCGGTTCATGCCTGCACCATTGCCGCTTCGCGGCCCGGCGACATGGCCCGGAGATGCAGGACGGCTGCCGAAAGCACCACCACCGCGCCGAACTGGTGCAGGAGCCCGAGTTCGAGCGGCACGGCCATGAGGAGAGTCGTGATGCCGATCGAGGCCTGCAGGACGACGAGGAGGAAGAGGATCGCAGCGCTGCCGGCCTGCCTTGTCCCCCTTGCCTGCCAGGCATGGAAGAGCGTCGCGAGGAGGACGACGTAGGCGACGAGGCGGTGGTCGAACTGCACCGTCATGGCGTTCTCGAAAAAGTTGCGCCAGACGGGCGACTGCGCCAGCAGCCCGCCCGGCACCCATTGCCCGTCCATCAGCGGCCAGGTGTTGAAGCCCATGCCGGCATCGAGCCCGGCGACCAGCCCGCCGAGGAATATCTGCACGAGCACCAGCCCGACGATGACGCGGGCCGCGGTTCGGATGGCGTCTCGCGCCGGCGGCGCCATCGGCGAAAGCCCGCGCGCCACCCACAGCACGTAGCAAAGGATGATGCAGGCAAAGGTCAGGTGCGTCGCGAGCCGATACTGGCTGACGTCGGTGCGGTCGACGAGGCCGCTCGCCACCATCCACCAGCCGATCGCGCCCTGGATGCCGCCGAGCACGAAGATCGTGATCAGCTTCGGCACGAGCGCCCGCTCGATCCGCCCCGTCACCCAGAAGAAGAGGAGCGGCAGGAGCACCGCGAAGCCGATCAGCCGGCCAAGGATGCGATGCGACCATTCCCACCAGAAGATGCCCTTGAACTCGGCGAGCGTCATGTCCGGGTTCACGATCCTGTATTCGGGGATCTGCTGGTACTTCTGGAACTCCTCCTGCCATTCGGCTTCGCCGATCGGCGGGATGACGCCGTGGATCGGCTGCCATTCGGTGATCGACAGGCCCGAATGGGTGAGGCGCGTGGCGCCGCCGACCACCACCATGGCGATGATCAGGACGGCAACGAAATAGAGCCAGGCGCGGATCATGGCCCGGTCGCGGGCCGGATCGCGACGGGAAGCCCTGGCGCTCTCGAGAATGCTTGAGGTCATGGGCCTTTCGATATAGGCCTCGGGCGCCCGCGGCAACCCGCGCGGCAAGGGGTCGCGGAACGGCAGGGACGGAACGAAATGACGGTGCGCACGCGGAAGTTCATCGGCACGATCGTGCTGGTCGTGTTTCTCTGCGTCTATGCGCTCGTCGTGATGGCGATCTCGGTCAAGCTGCCGACCTGGGGGGTCGTCGGGCAGACGATCTACTATGCCGCGGCAGGCCTGCTCTGGGTCATCCCCGCCGGCCTCCTCATCAAGTGGATGCAGCGGCCGGACGAGGCCTGACTAGGCCGCCGCTTCGTCCTTCTCGCCCTCGGCCTTGTCGGCCGGCGGCGCCGGGTCGACGACGAGCAGCACGATCTGCGCGGCCGAGGCGTGGGTGATCCGGTCGAAGGCGCGGATGGTGCGCGGATCGGCGGCGCCGAACTCGCTCACCACCATGGCCGCCCCTGCCCCTGCGCCGACCAGCGGAATGGCATCGTCGCCGACATCGATCACGACGTGGTCATAGGTGTGGTCGAGCGCGGAGAGGATCGTCTCCAGGCGATCGCCGGCAAGGGCCTCGACCGTCATCGGCTTGCGGCCGGCCGGAATGAAATGCGCCCGCGACTTGCGGTCGCGGAAGATCACCTGCGCGAAGGATGCCTCGCCGATGAAGAGGTCGGTGAAGCCCGGCAGGTCGTGATCCTCGCCCATGGTCACGGGATCGGCGCCGTCGCCGCGGAGGTCGACCAGCACGGTGCGCTTCTCGGCCTTGGCCAGCGCCCGGGCGAGCGCCACCGCGGCTAGCGGACGGCCGCTGGAGTCGGAGCCCTCGGCCAGCGTCACCAGAACGCGGCGCTTCTCGTCGGCGATGATGCGCTCGGCGATGGTGGCGAGCGAGCGCTCCGACTGGCTCGCCATGGCGGCGGGCACGATGGTCGGCTCGGCCGGCATCATGCGGCGCACGGCATGGTCATCCGACCAGCGCTGATGCGCCTCGACCGGCGGGGCGGCGCTCGCGACCGGCGCCGGCGTCGCGGCGACCACCGCGGGTGGCGGGGGCGTATCCTCAGTCGGAGTGAGGCTAACGCGGCGCATGGGACGGCCGCTCGCCAGCTCGCGGACGATGACGATGGCGATGAGCAGGATCAGCGTCGCGACGGCGGCCGCGGCGCTCATCGGCACCTTCTTCGGGAAATCGGGATCGATCGGCACGGGGGCGCGCGAGATGATCCGCGCATCGGCCGGGAGGAAGTCGCCGTTCTGGCGGGCGAGCGCCTCGCGGTAGCGGCGGAGATAGGTGTCGAGCAGGTCGCGCTGGGCGCTCGCCTCGCGCTCCAGTGCGCGCAGCTGCACGCTGGCATCGCCGGCGGTCGCGGCGGTTACCTTCAGCTGGTCGAGGCCCTTCAGGATCTCTTCCTCACGCGCCGTGGCGAGGCTTGCCTCGGTCTCCAGCGAGGCGACGATCTTCTGCGCCTCGCCGGCGATCTGCCGGTCGAGGTCGCGGACCTGGGCCTGCAATTCCTGCATGCGCGGATGGCCGGGAAGCAGCGTCGCCGAGAGCTGCGCGATCTGCGCCTTCAGCGCGACCTGCTGCTCGACGAGGCGCTGGATCAGCTGCGAGTTCAGCACATCCGGCAGGTTCGACGCCGCACCCGACTGGATCGCGGCACGGAGCTGGACGGCCTTCGCCTCGGCATCAGCCTTGGCCGCGCGCACGCGGGTCAGCTCGGTATTGAGGTCGGCGAGCTGCTGCTCGGGCAGCGTGACGGGCGTCGTTCCGCCGCCGGAGAAGAGCCCGTGCTCGGCGCGATACTGCGCGACCTTGGCCTCGGCCTCCTTCACCTTCTCGCGGAGGTCGGCGATCTCGGATTCGAGCCACCTGGTCGCGTCCTCGGTGGTATCGCGCCTGGCCTCGCGCTGCAGCGCCAGGTACTCGGTGGCGATCGCGTTGGCGCCATCGGCGGCGAGCTTCGGATCGGTCGAGGAGAAGTCGATGGCGATGACCCGGGACTTGTCGATCGCGTAGACCTGAAGATTGGCGTAGTAGTGCGCGAGCACCTTCTCCTCCGCCGAGGTGCTCGACGCGCTTCGCGCGAGCCCGAACCTCGCCAGCAGGCTGTTGAAGAAGGACTGGCCGGAAATCGCCTTCTGATATTCCGGCGTGTCGGCGAGCTTCAGCTTGTCGGCGACGCGGCGGGCGAGGTCGCGCGACTTGATGAGCTGGACCTGGCTGGTGATCGCCTGCTCGTCGAGCGGCTCCTGCGTGTCGCCTGCCCCGCTCACCGGCCGCGTCAGGTCCGATTCACCCGTCTCGATGAGCAGCGTCACCTCGGACTTGTAGACCGGCGGCAGGCGCGACAGCAGGTAGAACACTCCGCCGGCGACGAGCGCGGTCACCACGAGGAGGACGGGGAGCGCCCGCCACAGCGACCGGAGAAGCGCGCGCACGTCGACCTCGACATCGGTCGCGGGCGGATTGAGGCGATTGGTCATGTCCGGGACTCACGTAACTTCCGGACGGATGGTGGAGGCTTATGGTAATCACATCGTTAATGGCGCGCCGTACCCGCTATACGAAACGTTAACTTTGCTTAACGGGGGATTACTCATCGCAGGACTGCGACGGCGTCTGGCGCCGGGCTTTACCCGCCATTAACCATAAGCGCCGAATAGTCGCCTCGAAGTGCCCGTCCCCAGGCCGAGCCGCGATGCGAATCTTCCGACTGATCAATGCGATGGCCGGCCTGCTCCTGCTCGCGGCATGCGGGAACTACATGCCGGCGAAATACGCGCTGCACACGGACCTCGTCTCTCCCTACCGGCTCGATACCGGCGACCAGCTCCGCATCATCGTCTTCGGCCAGTCGGACCTCTCGAACACCTACACGGTCGACAAGGCGGGCATGATCTCGATGCCGCTGATCGGCCAGGTACCCGCCCGCTCCCGCACGCCGGTCGAGGTCGAGACGGCCATCGCGGCGAAGCTGCGCGCCGGCTATCTCCGGCGCCCCGACGTCTCCGTGGAGGTCGACCGCTACCGCCCCATCTTCGTGATGGGCGAGGTGCAGGCGTCCGGCCAATACGCCTACGTCGCCGGCCAGACCGTGCAGACGGCGATCGCCACGGCGGGCGGCTTCTCGCCGCGCGCCAACCAGTACACGGTCAAGGTCACGCGCAGCTACAACGGCCGCATCGAGACGGGGATGCTCAAGATGACCGACCCCGTGATGCCCGGCGACACGATCTATGTCGGCCAGCGGTTCTTCTGAGCATGGCATCCGCGGCAATGTCCCCGCAGGCGGCGAGCGGCGGCCCGCTCCGCATCGTGCATTGCTTCCGAGCGCCGGTCGGCGGCGTGTTCCGGCACGTGCGCGACCTGGTGGAGGCGCAGCATGCCGCCGGCCACGCGGTGGCGCTGATCTGCGATTCCACGACCGGCGGCGCCTTCGAGGAGAAGCTCCTCGATTCCATCCGGCCGTTCCTCAGCCTCGGGCTGAAGCGCTTTCCCATGCGGCGCAACATCGCGCCCTCCGACATTGCCGCGACCTTCCGCCTGATGCGGGAGGTGCGGTCCCTCAATCCCGATTTGCTCCACGCCCACGGCGCCAAGGGCGGCGCCTATGCGCGGGCAATAGGCACGCTCTTGCGGGTATCTGGTAGTCGCGTTGCCCGCATCTACTCTCCCCACGGGGGAAGCCTGCACTACGACCCGCGCTCGCGGAGCGGGCGGGTCTTCTTCGCCGCCGAGCGCATGCTCGGGCGGGTGACGGACGCCTTCGTCTTCGTCAGCCAATACGAGGCCGACGCCTACGCAGCCAAGGTCGGTGCGCCGAAGCGGCCGGTGGCGATCGTCCGCAACGGCCTCCGCCCGGAGGAGTTCGATCCGGTTGTGCCCGAGGCGAACGCGCGCGACTTCCTCTTCATCGGCGAGCTCCGCGTCCTGAAGGGCACCGACGTCTTCATCGAAGCGATCGCGCGCATCGGTGCGAGCGCGGCGATCGTCGGCGCCGGGCCGGACAAAGCGCTCTACGAGGCGATGGTGCGCGACCTCGGACTGGACGGCCGCATCGTCTTCCACGAGCGGATGCCGGCGCGGGCGGGCTTCGCGCTTGCCCGCTGCGTCGTGGTTCCGTCACGGGCCGAGTCGATGCCCTACATCGTCCTCGAGGGCATCGCCGCAGGCGTGCCCATGATCGCGACGCGGGTCGGCGGCATCCCCGAGATCTTCGGGCCGGCCTCGGACCGCCTCGTGCCGCCCGGCGATGCGGCGGCGCTCGCGGCCGCCATGAACGAGGTCAAGTCCTCACCCCTCTCGGCGCTGGAGATGGCGCGCGCCCTCCGCGAGGCGATCCGGCCCGAATTCTCCGTTTCGGCCATGGCCTCGGCGATCGAAAGCGTCTATCGGAGCGTGCTCAAGCCCGCTCGCCGGGATCGCTAAAATCCCAAGGATTCCGCTCATTTCGAGGTAAGGTTAATCTCTTTCATTCGTCGCAAACGCGATTAGATTTTGCTAGCTCCACCCTCGCGGCAACCGCCTCGGCTCCAGGCGGCATTCGAGGAAGGCGCGAGCTACAATGACCAAGCACGATCCGGAGCTGGTCCGTCACGCCGAGGCGGTGGCGACCGGCATCGTCGCAAGCACGACGCCGCCTTCGCACGCGCAGCTTTCGCCCGAGGCGGAGGCGGTCGCCCACGGCCTCAGGAGCAGCCCGCTCTCCCCGGTCCTCGTCTCCGGCTTCGCCCGGCTCATCGAATTCGCCATCGCCGCCTTCAGCGGCTTCGCGCTCTATGCCTTCTATGTCGGGCGCGATCCGAGCCTCGGCGCCTTCTACACCATCGCCGTGCTCGGCGCCTCGCTGATGTCCGTCGTCCTCGTCCAGCTCACGGGCGGCTACGCGATCGCGGCGCTGCGCGGCACCGGGCCGCAGATCGGCCGGGTCTATGGCGCCTGGACGCTGGTCTTCGCCCTGCTCGCGGTCGCGACGTTCCTCGCCAAGATGGGCGACACCTTCTCCCGCGTCTGGTTCGCCGCCTGGTACGTGACCGGGCTCGTCGCCTTCACCGGCTTCCGTGTCGGCCTTTCCGGCATGGTGCGCCGCTGGACCCGCGAGGGACTGCTCGAGCGCCGCGCCGTCATCGTCGGCGGCGGCAAGCCGGCCGAGGACCTGATCGCGGCGCTGACCGCGCAGCCGGACAACGACATCCGCATCTGCGGCATCTTCGACGACCGGAAGGACGAGCGCTCGCCGGCGAGCGTCGCCGGGCACCGGAAGCTCGGCAGCGTCGCCGATCTCGTCGCCTTCGGGCGGAAGGCGCGTGTCGACCTGCTCATCGTGTCGCTGCCGCTGACCGCGGAGAGCCGGCTGCTGCAGCTCCTCAAGCAGCTCTGGGTGCTCCCCGTCGACATCCGGCTTTCGGCCCACACCAATCGCCTGCGCTTCCGCCCGCGCACCTATTCCTTCGTCGGCAAGGTGCCCTTCCTCGACGTCGTCGACCGCCCGATCGCGGATTGGGACGTGGTCGCCAAGTGGCTGGTCGACCGCCTGGTCGGCGGGCTCATCCTCCTCCTCGCGCTGCCGGTCATGGCACTGGTCGCGCTGGCCGTGAAGCTCGACTCGAAGGGGCCGGTGCTCTTCAAGCAGAAGCGCTACGGCTTCAACAACGAGCTGATCGAGGTCTACAAGTTCCGTTCGATGTATACCGACCGCGCCGATGCCGGCGCGGCCAAGCTCGTCACCAGGGGCGATCCGCGCGTCACCCGCGTCGGGCGCATCATCCGCAAGACCAGCCTCGACGAGCTGCCGCAGCTCTTCAACGTGGTCTTCAGGGGCAACCTCTCGCTCGTCGGTCCGCGCCCGCACGCGGTGCAGGCAAAGGCCGAGAACCGGCTCTATGACGAGGTCGTCGACGGCTATTTCGCGCGCCATCGCGTCAAGCCCGGCATCACCGGCTGGGCGCAGGTCAATGGCTGGCGCGGGGAGACCGATACGCGCGAGAAGATCGAGCATCGCGTCGAGCACGACCTCTACTACATCGAGAACTGGTCGGTGCTCCTCGATCTCTACATCATCGCGGTGACGCCGATCCGCCTCCTCTCGACGGAGAACGCGTATTGAGCCTCGCGGCGGCCGTCTCGCCCGCCTCCTACCCCGCCGCCGGCTGGGATTGGCCGATCGCGCGCCGCTTCTCCGCCTGGACGATCTCGGCGATCGCCTTCGTCAGCGCCTTCGTGATGGAGGAGCCGGCGCCCTACGAGCTGCTCCTCTGCCTCGCCTTCGTCGTGTGGATCGTCTTCGGGCTACGCCTCAACCGGTACATCCTGCCGATGGTCGGGCTGCTGCTCGCCTATCTCGCCGGCGGCTTCCTCGACCTCACCCAGCTGCCCAATCCGACGGACGGCATGATCTACATGCTGACCACGGCGCTGCTGATCGCCTCGGCGATCTTCTGGGCGGCGGTGGTCTCGCATGACACGACCGACCGCCTGCGCCTCCTGAAGAACGGCTACATCGCCTCGGCGCTGGTCGCCGCGCTCCTCGGCATTGCCGGCTATTTCCACCTCTTCCCCGGCGCCGAGATCTTCACCCGCTACGACCGCATCAAGGGCACGTTCAAGGACCCGAACGTGTTCGGGCCCTTCGTCGTCCTGCCGATCGTCTTCCTCTATCGCGACATCCTGATCAACCGGCTGCGCGATTCCCTCGGCAAGGCGCTGATCCTTCTCGTCCTCCTGCTCGCGGTCTTCCTTGCCTTCTCGCGCGCCGCCTGGGGCATGACCGCCTTCGCCATCCTCGCCGTGACCTTCCTCGGCTTCCTCACCGAGCAGCGATCGCTAGGCCGGCTGCGCATCCTCATCTATTTCGGCATCGGCATGATGGTGATCGCGCTGCTCCTCGTGGTAGCGCTCTCCATCCCGGCCATCTCGGACCTCTTCTCGCAGCGCGCCACGCTGGTCGAGGACTATGACGCCGGCCATCTTGGTCGCTTCAACCGGCACATCCTCGGCTTCTTTCTCGTCCAGCAGCGCCCGCTCGGCATCGGCCCGCTCCAGTTCGCGCTGATGTTCGGCGAGGACGAGCACAATATGTGGCTGAAGGGCTTCACCACCTATGGCTGGCTCGGCGGCTTCTCCTACATCGTCCTTGTCGTGTGGACGCTCTATGCCGCCGGCCGCCTCCTCCTCAAGCCACGCCCCTGGGCCGGCTACCTGCACTGCATCTTCGCCGTCTATCTCGGGCAGGTGATGATCCACAACGTGATCGACAACGATCACTGGCGGCATCTCTTCCTGCTCTATGGCCTCCTCTGGGGGATCATCGCCGCCGACCGCCTCTACCTCCGCGACGCGCGACGATCGGCGGCAGAACTGCCGTTGTCCCCGGCCGGCGCGCGCGATGCGGAACCGGTCCGGGCGGCCTTCATCGAACGTGCATCGCCACGCCGGTCCCCCCCAGGCATCCCGCGCTGGCGGCCGCCGGCCCCGCACCTCACGAGCTAAGAGAGGACAAAAGCGCCCATGCCTGCCTCCGCCGCTCCTCCCGCCCATGCCCGCGTCCAGGCCCTCGACCTGCTTCGCCTCTTCGCCGCGCTCGCGGTCGTCGCCTACCACTACACGGTGCGCGGCGGTGCGGACGATCACCTGACCTGGCTGACGGTGCCGGAGGTCGGCGCGGTCAGCCAGTACGGCTTCCTCGGCGTCCAGCTCTTCTTCGTCATCAGCGGCTTCGTCATCGCCTTCTCGGCGGAAGGCCGGACCATGCGCGAGTTCTTCGTCGCCCGCGCCGCCCGCATCTATCCGGGCTTCATCGCCTGCATGACGCTGACCTTCGTCGTGCTCCTCGTCTTCGGCGCGCCGGAGTTCCACGCCTCGATCGGCCAGTGGCTCGCCAATCTCGCGATCGTGGCGCCGGCGGCCAAGCAGCCCTTCATGGACGGCGCCTACTGGTCGATCGTCTACGAGATCGTGTTCTACGTCTGGGTTGCCGCGCTGATCGCGTCCGGGCTCTTTCCCCGCCACCTGCCGGCGATCGTGCTCGGCTGGCTCGCGGTATCGCTGGCGAACGAGCTCTTCCTCGGCTCGGGGGCGGTGCGCCGCCTGTTCCTCACCGACGAGAGCGGCTTCTTCGCCGCCGGCGTCATGCTCTACATGGCCTTCAGCGGGCGGCGCGGGCCGGCGACCTGGGCGCTCCTCATCGCGGCGACGGCGCTCGGCGCCTTCCAGGCCGACTGGTCGGCCGACTGGAACCGCCAGCACTTCGGCATCGCCCTCCCCCACCTGACCCTGATGATCTGCGGTATCGCCGCCGTCGCGGTGGTAGCCGCCTGCCTGACCATCCGCCGCCTGCCGCTGCCGGCGACGCTGATCCTGGCCATAGGCGGCCTCACCTATCCGCTCTATCTCCTCCACCAGATGATCGGCTTCACGATCTTCAACCGGCTGCAGGGCGTCGCACCGGCCGGTCTGATCGTCGCCGGCACGATCCTCCTCATGCTCGTCGCGGCCTGGGTGGTCTACCGCTTCGTCGAGCGGCCTGGCCAGAAGCTCGCGAAGCGGTTCCTCTCCCGCATCCTCCGGCTGCCGGCGCGCCAGCCCGCAAAGCCCGCGACGGCCTTCGCGATTCCCGTCTTCGGCCCGGCATCGCTGCCGCGGGCGCCGCGGGCCATGCCCTCCAGCACGACCTGACCACCTCAGACCAGGACGGCGTGGGCCACCCTGCCCTCGGTGCCGAAGAGGCGCATGTAGCGCTCGATCTCGTGTTGCTCGCCGGTCGCCTTGACCGGATTGTCGGAGAGCTTCACGGCGGGATGGCCGTTCGCCTCGCTCACCTTGCAGACGACCGAGATCGGATCGAGGCCGTCGTTCAGCGTCGGCGCGCAGCCGACGAAGTCGTTGGTGAGATTGGTGCCCCAGCCGAAGGACATCCGCACCTTGCCGTCGAAATGCCGATAGGTCTCCTCGATCTCGCTGACGTCGAGGCCGTCGGAGAAGACGAGCAGCTTGTCCCTCGGGTTGCGCCCCTTTGAACGCCACCAGGCCATGATGCGCTCGCCCGCCTCGATGGGCGGCGCCGAATCCGGCCTGAAGCCCGTCCAGTTCGCCACCCAGTCGGGCGCGTCCCTGAGGAACGAGGCCGTGCCGAAGGCGTCGGGCAGGACGACCAGCAGGTTGCCCCCGTAATAGCGCTCCCAGTCGCGCAGCACGCGATAGGGCGCGTCCTTCAGCGCCTCGTCGCTCGGCGCGAGCGCGGCATAGACCATGGGCAGCTCGTGCGCATTGGTGCCGATCGCCTCGAGATCGTTGTCCATGGCGAGGAGCACGTTGGAGGTGCCGATGAACTTCTCGCCGAGCCCCTCCTTGACCGCCTCGACGCACCAGCGCTGCCACAGGAACGAGTGGCGGCGGCGCGTGCCGAAATCCGAGAGGCGGAGGTCAGGCAGCAGGCGCAGGCGCTCGACCTTGTCCCACAGCTTCGCCTTGGCGCGGGCATAGACGACGTCGAGGGTGAAGCGGCCATATTCACGAAGCGCGGTGCGCGAGCGCAGCTCGTTGATGATGGCGAGCGCGGGGATCTCCCACATGCTCGTATGGGTCCACGGGCCCGGAAAGCTCAGCACATATTGCCCGTCGTGCTTGGTCAGCTCGTATTCGGGCAGCCGGAAATCCGCCAGCCATTCAAGGAACTTCGGGTCGAATATCTGGGTCGAGCCGTAGAACGAGTTGCCGGCCAGCCAGATCATCTCCTTCTTGGAGAAGCGAACGGTGCGGGCATGGTCGAGCTGGGCGCGTAGCTCATGCTCGTCGATCTCGTCGGCGATGCGGACGCGCGTGGTGCGGTTGATCAGCGTGAAGGTCGCCTGCACGTCCCGGTGCAGGCCCCAGATCATCTGCAACATCAACAGCTTGTAAAAGTCCGTGTCGAGCAGGCTGCGGATGATCGGATCGAGCTTCCACGTGTGATTGTAGACGCGCTCGGCAATATTGACGGTAGGCACGGTTCATTCCCCCGGATCGGAAGGGTTTCTAGCACGCCCCGGCGCCGTCGGTCACGGCAGCAGGATGCCGGCACGAAACGATCCGTTATCGGTGCAGCGTCATAGTGCCGGCCAGCGTGCCAACCGGAGATTCGCGCCATGTGCCAACTATGCATTGCATCGCCCAGCCGTCGCGGCTTCCTCCACGGCGCCGTCGCCGCGGCAGCCGCCCTAGCCCTCCCCTCCGCCGCGTGGAGCGCGGAGGCACCGGCCGCCCCCGATGCGATCGGCCCGGACGAAGCGCTGCAGCGCCTTGTCGACGGCAATGCGCGCTACGCCGCCAATACCGCGACGAACAAGGACTACTCCGCCGGCCGCGTCGCCCGTTCGCTCGGGCAGTATCCCTTCGCCACGATCATCAGCTGCGCGGATTCGCGGGTCGCGCCGGAGATCCTGTTCGACCAGGGTCCGGGGGAGCTCTTCGTCATCCGGGTCGCGGGCAATTTCGTCAACGAGGATGGCCTCGCGAGCATCGAATACGGATCGGCCGTGCTCGGAGTCCCGCTGATCCTCGTCCTCGGCCATTCGAGCTGCGGCGCGGTCGACGCGACCATCAAGGCGGTCCAGAAGGGAACCAGGCTTCCGGGCCATCTGCCGAGCCTGGTCGCCGCGATACGCCCGGCGGTCAAGGAAGCGATCGCCGCCAAGCCGGCGGACCTGCTTGCCGAGGCGACCATCTACAACGTGCGCCACAACGTCGAGAAGCTGCGCAAGGCCAAGCCGATCATCGCCAAGGCCGTCGCCGAGGGCAAGGTCAAGCTCGCCGGTGGCGTCTATGACATCGCGACCGGCAAGGTGACGATGGTGTAGCGTTTCCCTAGTCGGCGTAGCTCGGCTGGCGAACGGGAAGGTCGCGGGCGTCCTCGACATAGTAGGCCCAGCGCCGCGACCATTCATGCTCGCCGCCGCACATCCAGCAGCGCATGGCGTAGTGCCGGGTCGGTGAGAGCGCAGCGAATTCCTTGCGGCCGAGCTCGATGCCGGTGGAAACCTGCTGCCCCATGCGCGGGCACAAGATGGTTACGACCCCCATCTCCGGGACTCCTGAACTGACCGGCATGCCTATGCCGGGTACGCACCGCATCCGGCGTGACCCTATCACCACTTTCCCGATATTCCATAGGGGCTTAGCCTGTGGAAAAGCTGTTGTTAAATTGTGGGTAAAGCGCTAGGACCGCATTGGATCGAAACGCCGCGGGTACGGCGCCAGATGCCTCCGGATGTCATCCGGATGCCACGCGGCGATGGCAGAGAGATCGTGTCCAACCGGCTGCGGCCGGCCTTGGCCCGATGAGACTGGTCGGCCCGATTTTTGAGGGCCGACCCCTTTCCTCTGTTCGACCGGGTGGACAATGACCGACGCGCCCCGAGCCCCGCAGCCGAGCCTCGAAAGGCTCCGCTTCCCGTTTCAGGTCGAGGTCCTGCTGCCGCAGCGGCCGGCAGCCCGCGAAACCATGCATCGCTGGTGCCTCGGCAAGCCCTATCGCGTGGTGCCGCGGATTCCCCAGCCCGGACAGCTCTCGCGCTGGCTGTTCACCCGGGCCGACGATGCCGACTTCTTCCAAGCGACATTCGGCGGCCGCATCATCGATCCGGCCAACTGACCTGCCCGGTTCAAGCCGTAAAAAAGTCGACGCCTCGCCCCGGGCGGGTTAAAGGCGGAGCATGACCGAGTCCCGCCGCTTCGTTCTTCCCGCCGACAAGCTCGATACCGTCTCCCTCGTGGTGGCGGTCGTCGCCATGGTGGCCGTCCTCGAGCTGGGGCTGGTCGTGCCGCTGCTCAGCGGCTTCCTCGTCCATCTCATCATCCACGGCTCGGTGCCGCACCTCGGCAAGCTCGGCCTGCCGACCAAGGCGGCGAAGCTGGTGGCGCTCGTCATCACCATCGTCGTCGTGGCGCTCGGGATCGAGACCGTGGTGCTGGCCGTCCGCCCCTGGTTCAGCGGCGGGCCCGACAACGTCGTCGCCCTCCTCGGCAAGATCGCCGACATCATCAACGAGGCCCGGCCGAAGCTGCCCGACTGGCTCGCCAACCAGCTTCCCGCCAATCCGCAGGAGATCGAAGCGGCCGCGCTCGGCTGGCTGCGCGCCAATTCCCACGACCTGCAGGTATGGGGCACGCATCTCGGCATGGTCCTGATCAAGTCGCTGATCGCCATGGTGATCGGCGCGCTGGTCGCCCTCCATGACAGCAAGGGCGCCGCCGGCCTCGGGCCGCTGGCGACGAAGCTCCGCGAACGCGTCCTCGTCTTCGCCAAGTCCTTCCGCGACGTAGCCCTCTCGCAGATCCGGATTTCGGCGCTCAACACGCTGCTCACCGGCATCTACCTGGCCATCATCCTGCCGCTCGTCGGGATCCAGCTGCCGCTGATCAAGACCATGGTCGCGGTCACCTTCCTCGCCGGCCTCCTGCCGATCGTCGGCAACCTCATCTCCAACACGGTGATCGTCATCGTCAGCCTCAGCTTCTCGCTCGGCGCCGCGATCGCCTCCCTCGTCTTCCTCGTGCTCATCCACAAGCTCGAATATTTCGTGAATGCGCGGATCGTCGGCTCGCGCATCCATGCGCGGGCCTGGGAGCTTCTCCTTGCCATGCTCGCGCTGGAGGCCTGGCACGGCGGCGCAGGGCTGGTGGCGGCGCCGATCTTCTACGCCTACAGCAAGCAGGAGCTCTCCGACCGCGGGCTCGTCTGAGCCGGCGTTCAGGCCGCCGCGGAGCGGAAAAAGTCGAGCGTGTCGCGGAGGGAGTCCGCGAGGGCGCGCACCGGCTTCCAGCCCGCCGCCCGCGTCAGGGCAGACGCATCGCCCCGGGCGACCGGGACTTCGTCCACGCGCATCCGCGCCGCGTCGGCGACCACCCGGATGGGCCGGCGCGCCATGCCGAGGAGCATGTCGAGGATAGCCTGCACCGGCGTCGCGACCCCCGAGGCGACATTGAAGACCGAGTTGGTGGGCAGCGTGTCGAAGCCGTCGAGGACCGCGAGATAGGCGGCGACCACGTCGCGCACGTCGAGGAAATCGCGGGCCGAGGAGAGATCGCCGACGTGGAGTTCCGGAGCCTGCAGGCCGGCCTCTATGCGGGCGATCTGGTTGGCGAAGGAGGCAATCGCAAAATCCGGCCGTTGCCCGGGCCCGAAATGATTGAACGGCCGCAGCCGCGTCGCGCGCAGTCCTCTCCCGCAGAGGGTCGTGATGCGCTCCTCGGCGGCCGCCTTGGTCCGGGCGTAGGTGGTCATCGGCGAGAGCGGTGCCGTTTCGGCGAGCGGCAGGCCCGACGCGAAAGAGCGGCCATAGACCTCGCTGGAACTGACGAAGATCAGCCGGCATTTGGGCACGAGATCGAGAATGGCCTCGGCGACGTTCACCGTGCCGTTGACGTTGACGTCCCATGCCCGGTCCGGATCGCGGTCGGCCGTTGCCTTGGCGGTGATGCCGGCGAGGTGAACGATGGCGGCCGGACGCACACGGTCCAGCGTGGCGCGGACCGAGGCGGCCGAGGTGACGTCCATCGGCTCATCGTCGTCGCCGCCGTCGGGAAAGCCGGTGGAAATGACGCGCGCCTGCCGTCCGGCCAGCGCCGCCGCGAGGTGCCTGCCGACGAAGCCCCCCGCCCCGGTGATCAGGACGGCCCTCGGGGCAGCCGTCATTCGGCGGCGACCCGCTTCAGGTCCGCCTCCACCATCTCGGCAACCAGTTCGCGGAGGCCCACCGTGGGCTGCCAGCCGAGGACGGCCTTTGCCTTTGACGCATTGCCGAGGAGAACGTCGACTTCCGCGGGACGGGCGAAGCGCTGGTCGATGGTGACATGGTCCTCCATCTCCAGCCCGACCGTCTCGAAGGCCATCCGGCACAAGTCGCGCACCGAGGTCGTCACCCCCGTCGCAACGACATAGTTGTCGCCGCGGTCCTGCTGGAGCATCAGCCACATGGCCCGGACATAGTCGCGGGCATGGCCCCAGTCGCGCCGCGCATCGAGATTGCCGAGCGCGAGGTTCCCGGCGCGGCCGAGCTTTATGCGGGCGACGCCATCGGTGACCTTGCGGGTCACGAATTCCAGGCCGCGGAGCGGCGATTCATGGTTGAAGAGGATGCCGCTGCTGGCATGGAGCCCGAAGCTCTCGCGATAGTTCACCGCGCTCCAATGCGCGAAGACCTTGGCCACGCCATAAGGCGAGCGCGGATAGAAGGGCGTCTGCTCCGTCTGGACCGGCTCCCGCGCCATGCCGAACATCTCGGAAGAGGAAGCCTGGTAGAACCGGCTCCCGGGCGCTTCCAGACGGGTGGCTTCCAGCATGTTGGCGGCGCCGACGCCGGTAACCTGGGCGGTCAGGAGCGGCTGGTTCCACGACGACTGCACGAAGGATTGGGCGGCGAGATTGTAGATCTCATCCGGGCGGACCTCCCGGAAGATGCGGATGAGCGAGGAGAGATCGGTGAGGTTCCCGTCGAGGAGCCGCACCGACTGGTCGACGCCAAGCCATTTCAGCTTGGCGGTCATGGCCTCGCTGGCGCTGCTCCGCCGCACGATGCCGAAGACCTCGTAGCCCTTTTCCAGAAGGAACGCCGACAGGTAGGCGCCATCCTGCCCGGTAATGCCGGAAATGAGTGCGCGCCTGGCCAACCTCTGCTCCAAGACAACCGGCGCCGCGTTCCATGTGTGCCATGGTCCGGCCTGACGATGGCGGGACGCCACCGCAAGCGGAGGCCCACGGCACGTATGGAATCTTAACTTGCCCGAGTCCAGCGCTGGCGCGGGTGGACAGTTCCCGCGTCAGCCGGGACCAGCGCCGCCAGGGCAGGCCCGGCCAGCCGCCAGCTCAGGTCAGCTTGCGTAGGCGTTCTGGATGCCGACCATGGCTGGCTCCGGCAAAGCCGGTTCGGCGACCTCGACCCGATTCCGGCCATTGGCCTTGGCGCGATAGAGCGCCCTGTCCGCCGCCTGGAGGAGGGATTCGACCGTGCTTTCGGGACCGGCGGTCGCAACGCCGACGCTGACGGTCGCGTTCAGGATCCGGCCATCGAGCGCGCGGCACGATTCGGCGAATGCGAGGCGGATGCGATCCGCCACGATATAGGACGAGGATTGCTCGGAGCCGGGAAGCAGGGCGGCGAATTCCTCGCCGCCGAGCCGGCTGATCAGGTCGGTGCTGCGGACGGCGCCGCGCGCCACCTCGGCGAAGCGGCGCAGCACGTCGTCGCCGCAGCCATGGCCGAAATTGTCGTTCACCGCCTTGAACCAGTCGAGGTCGAAGAGAAGCATGGAGAGCGGCTTCCCGCGCTCGCGGCAGGTGCGGAGCTTCTCCTCCGTCGTCTCGACGAAGGCGCGCCGGTTGCCCGCTCCGGTCAGCGGATCGGTACGTGCCGCCGCCATCGAGCGCAGTTCGCCCCGCTCATTGGCCATGGCGGCCGCGAAGATCGCGGTGCCGACGACGAAGACGAGCGTCTCGAAATGGATCAGGCCGAACCAACTCGTCAGCGTGGCGCTGTGGCCGATGCTGAGCTGCCCGCCGAGCGCCTGCGCGGTGCCGAAGACGAAATAGAGGCCGTGGAGGACGAGAAGCGTGACCAGCGGCCAGCGGGTGTGGAGACGCACCTCGCGGCCGCGCCAGAACTCTGCGGCGGCGGCCAGCAGGTAGAACGAGATCACGGCGAGGTTGAGCGCCATCTGCGCCTGGGGCGCTTCGCTGATCGGCGGAATGGCGACGGCGAAGAGCCAGACCGCGGCCCCGGCGAAGACGCCGGGCAGGCTCGGCGTGTAGCCGTTGCAGCTCCGCGCGGCGGCCCAGATGAGCGCCGGGCTGATGTTGAGAAGGAGGATGCCGATGATCGTCGACGGCATGCCGAGGAGGTTGCTGCTCAAGGTCAGCAGCGGGACCGCGATGGCAAGTACCAGCGTGCCGGCGGCCCACCAGGCGGTTCCCGGCTCGTCGCGGTTCTGCGCCCAGGCGAAGAGGAGGAAGATGCCGCTCAGCGTCGACACGAAGCTGCCCGCGAGCATCAACGTAGGAAGGTCGATCTTCATGACGCCTCGAAACAACCGGTCCCCGAAGCATCATCATGGACGAGGAGTTCTCACGACGGGTTAGGGAATCCCCGCCATTCGTAGGGGTCCGAATAATCGGGCGCTAACCTTCGGCCGACGGCCGCCGATGCACGCGGCGCGACGAGCACGATGGCCGCCGGCGCGGCACCGATCGTCCCAGGTCGCTTCGGGGAAATGAATGGTCGGAGTGGCCGGATTTGAACCGACGACCCCCTGACCCCCAGTCAGATGCGCTACCAGGCTGCGCTACACTCCGGCCGGCGCGGAATATAGCGGCGCCCCCTCCCCGGCGCAACGCTTGCCGTCAGCGATAGAAAGCGTGGCATTCCGTGGCCCTTGAGGAGCGCGGGGAGACGCATCCCGGCCCGGCCGTTCCACCCCGAGCTGCGAATCCCGGGACGTTTCCGGTGGAGAACCGAACCGGAACGTGCGACTTTTGAAAAGTCGCACGTGCGACTTTCGTTCATGCCGGGGATCCCATGACACCGTTCGCCCGCTGGTCGCTGCGCCTCATCGCCGCCGTGCTCCTGGCAGGCATCGCCCTCTTCACCCGCGACTGCCGGTACGAGTTCGCGACGCGCTGGTCCTGCCGCAGCGGAGAATTCGGGTTCCTCGAATTTGTCGGCCTCGCCGCGATCGCGCTCGCCGTCGTCGTCGCCGTGGAGAAGCTGCGCTTCAGGGCCAGCTAGACCGGCCTGTCGCCCGCGGGCGCGCATCTCATTTCGGCCAGATCCTCGAATAGCGGATGCCGGCGATCTGCACGACGTCGCTCTCTCCGTCATAGTGAAGGTCGCCGGCCTCGCTCTCTGCGGCGCGCAGGACCCGCTTCCAGTCCTCGAGCGGGAGGCGAACCTCGATCCGGGCGACGTCGACGCCGGCATCGTGCAGTGCTGCCGCCAGACGGATATGGGCGAGCAGGAGGCTCAAGGCTCGCGCCTCGAGCGCCGCTCCCAATGAAAGATGACGTCCCCCGACACGATGGCGTGGATCCTTTCGTCCTCGTGGTAGAGGGTCACCCGCCGGAACTCGAGGGCTTCTGGAACGTACTTGCCCAGGTCGCTTAGGTCGTCCGGCACTCGAGCCGGGCCGACAATGGGACCCAGCGAGCGCGCGGACACCTTGAAGCTGTCGCCGGCGGGCCAGGGCGGCCCGGCGCTATTGAGGGCCGCAAGCATGCGCTCGTCTTCGGGATCGTCATGGCGGGCGAAGCGGTATTGCTGGTTCACAGCTTCACCCCTTCCCGTTCCATCCATTCCACCTGCTTGCGGATGGCCTCGCGGGCGAACGGTTCGCCGAGCTCGAGATAGTGCTTGAAGATCGTCGTGGCCGACTGCAGGGAGTGGCCGGTGATCGAGCATATCTCGGCGAGCGTGCATTCCGCCCTAGCAAGCCAGGTGACCGCCGTGTCGCGGAGGTCCTGGAAGTTCCGGCCCGCAATCGAGGGAACCTGCTTCGCCGCCAGCGCACGAACCTCGGCGAAGCGTCGGCGGAACTTGTCGCCGGTCCACGCCGCGCCCGTCTTCTCGTTCTGCACCACGGCCACGTCGCCGACCAGCGTGACACCGCTCTCCTCGGCCCGCGCCTTGCGGCGGGCCTCGGCCGCCGCAAGGCGGGCGATCAGGTCGGGCGCCGCGAAGACCGCGACCCGCGCCTTCGTCTTGCTCTGGACGAGGCGCATGGGCTCCCCATCGGCGACCCGCTCGGCGAGCGTCCGGTTGGTGCCCGCCTTGTCGACCAGCGCAAGGATGTCGCCCTGTCGCTGGCCCGAGAACAGGCCGATCAGGATGGCGTCGCCGATCGAGGGCATGCCGAGCTGGTCGGCGGCGGCGATCGCCGCGCGCACCTCGTCGAAGGTCCAGGTGACCACGCGCGGCTCCGGCCGCGGCAGGTCGAGGTCGTGGCAGGGATTGACCTTGATCTCCCACCCCTCGGCGAGGCGCGCCCAGGAGAAGGCGGCGGACAGGACCATGATGGTGCCGAGCGCCATCGAGAGGCCGCGCTCGCGCTCGAGATATTCGAAGAACGTCTTCACGATCGCCGGCGTCAGCGAGCTCGCCGGCGCGATCGCGATCGGCTCGGGCTGCCGCACCTTCCGGGCGTCGTTCCGCCATGCGCGCTTGGCGAATTCGGCCTGGCGGCGGGAAAGGCCCTCGGTGACTTCTGGCCCGGGCTCGGCGATCTGCTTCCAGCGGATCGCCGTCGCCTTCCATTCGTAGTCGGCCTGCGTCTTCGGCGCGAGGCGCTTGAAGTCGGCCGAGGCGAGGTAGGCATCGAGCAGCTTCGCGACGCTCTTCGGCGCCGGCGCGAGCTCGCCGGCGCCCTTCGCCTGGCCGCTCCGGATCTCCTCGCGCTTGGCGGTGGCGAAGGTGGCGACCTGGTCGAGGGTGAACCAGGTGCCATCGGCGTTCTTGAGATCCTGGGCGGTGAAGCCGGCGGCGCGCTGCAGCGGGCCCGGCTCGAAGCGCGGGCGATAGGTGCCGTCGCCGCGCGGCCGGAGCTTCACATAGGGGAACGGATTGCGCTTCATGCGTCGTCTCCGATGCCGGGCTTGAGGCCTGAAGGGTGGTTCGTCAGAAGCTTCTCGAGCTCCGCCGTTTGCACCTCGATGCGGGCGATCACCTGGGGCGTGATGTTCACGCGGTTCTCATGGAGCGAGAACTTGCCGGATCGTAGATCCGCGAGTTGCTTGAGGTTGTCTCGCCGTAGCCTGCGGATGCTCTGGATGTTGAAAACCAGGAGGCGCAGATGGCGGGCGGTGCGCATCGGGATGGCGTCGCCGCCGGCGGCATAGCGCTGCGCCTGGCGGAGGCTGATGCCGAGGACGTCGGCCGAGGCATAGACAGAGCAGTTGAGCTCCTCGAGCGCGGCACGAAATTCGTCGGCGGACATGGGGGCGTTGAAGTCCATGGCCGAAACATTATACGCCGTGGCGTCATACGTCAAGGTGTCGTTTGCGTAGGACGGCATTCCTATGGCACCGTGAACGTCATGGGAACGAATCGACGATACGCGCCTCACGAGAAGGTCCACGACTACACCTTCTCGATCAGGGTCTGGTCGGGGCGGGAACTGGTCGAGACGCTGCTCAAGACCAACAGCTTCGACATGGCGATCGCCGCCTTCGAGGTGGCGCCGAAGGCGCGGCCGGGCGCCGAGCTCATCACGCTGCAGGAGTTCGCGCGCGTCATGCGCTCCCATCCGCCGGAGGTGGCGCAGCCCTGGTTGGCAAGGAAACCAGGTTCGTCGCCGCCGACCTGAAGACCAGCGGCACGCGCGCGCCCGAGCGGATGACGACGACGGTGGCAGGCATGGCGTTCCGCTGCTGCTCGAGGAGCGCGCGGAGCTGGTTCTCGCGCGCCTGGCGGGCGGCTTCCGATATGCCGGTCGGGAACATGGCGATGCACATCAGGCGGTCGCCGGTTCGATCTTGCGGATGAGCAGGCCACCACTCCGGACGTGCTCGGCGTACGCCGGCGGGAGGCCGGCCGCCTCGGCGGCTTCGGGCTTATACCACTCGAAGCCAGCGCCGATGTCCTGGTCGAAGACGCGGTACATGCTCGAGCGCATCGGGCCGAGGCATCCCTCGGTCGCCCGGCAAGCCAACACGAAGGGCGTGATGCCTTCGTCCCGATCGACCGTCACGATGTGCCCCTTGCAGCGCTCGCAGACGTAGATGTTCTTCTTTCCCTGAAAGCTCACAGCTCACTCCGTCGTTGCAGGAAGGCGGTAGGCCTCGGCGAGGTGCTTCGCCCAGGCGTCGTCGTTTGCGGGCGCCGGCGTCGCCCTGAGGTCGTTGGCGGGCCCTTTCGGCATGAGGGGATGGTGGCGCTGCAGCCAGGCCTCGATGGTCGACCGCTCCCATTGCGGCCGGCCGACATGGGAGATCGGCCGCGGCATGCCCTCGGCATAGAGCCGGTCGAGCCGCCCTTTCCGATAGAGCCAGTCGGCGCGATGGCCGAGGCGCTCGGCGAGCTCGGGCACGGCGACGGTCGGGGTCATTGTCCCCTCCCCGAATGATCCCCACATGCAGTCGTCTTCAACAGCGAGAGGCCGAACATGCCCCTTACAAGAACTGAGGATATTGACGTCGATAGTCCGGACTTCATCACCGGCGTGCTTTTCGGCATGAAGGATCCGGAGGGCCGGCGTATCGTCTGCCGGGTTACCCGCGAAGCGCTCGAGGATCGGGCAGCGGCCGACAAGGAGAACCAGCGTGACCAGGCAGCGACGTTCGCCCGTGCGCGCAAAGCGATAGAGGCCGCGGCGAGCCGGCGCTTTGACGCGGGCGAGAAGGCGCCGGTGGTCCACAGCGAAGACATCGTCCCGCCGAAGCCGCCCCGCATAGTCTGACTGGCTCCTTCCCGCGAATGCATCAGGGCGTCCCTCCCGGCTCGATCGAGAAATCGCGGTTGCGGGCGTCGAGGATGGGCGAGCCGGAGGCCTTCGCCCCCGCCTCGAGCATCTGTATGACGGCCGTGTGATCGGCGGCGCCGAAGGCAACGATCTTCACCGGCACGCCGATCGAGCGCAGGTCGAAGGTGTGCGTCTTGCCGTCCCGCATGTACGCCCAGGCCTTTTCGGTAACGCCGAGGAGGATCGTCGGCACGCCGTCGGCGCCGGTGCCGATGCCGAAGACGACTTTCTCTTCGATGTCGCGGGCCATCAGGCCTGCCCTCCCGGTGTGCCGACCGGACCGATGATCGTGCCGGCGTCGAGGAGGAGGCTGCACGCCGGCGCGAGCGCAGCGCGGGCGAGCCTGGTCGCATAGGTGAGCGGGTTGGGCGCGTCCTTGCTGCATTGGGCGATGATCCAGCCGAGCGTGCGGATCGCCGCCTCGATCACCACCGCGTCCTCGGTCCCGCGATTGGCTTCGCCGATATGCCAGCGGATGAAGGCCTCGGCGACCGGCTCGCAGAGCCGGGTGTAGCAGGCGTCGGTCGGGCTGCCGCTATTGCCGGCGGCGAAGGCCGCCCGCATCGCGCGGATGACCCCCTCGAGCTCCTGATCGGGAATGTAGACGGGCATCACGTGACGAGCCTCGTGTCGAAGGACATGAGCCGACGCTCGGCGGTGGGCAGCGCGCGGAGCACGCGATCGAAGGCCGCGAGCTCCTTTGGGTCATCGGTCTGCGGCTGGATCACTGCGATCCAGAGCTTCACCGGAATGCCATCCGGCGTAACGCCGACCCACACGCGGCAGGGCCGGCCCTCGACCGTCTCGAAGGCCGGCGTCGGGGCGATTGAGAGAGTGATGCCGGGCATCAGCCTGCCTCCCCTGCCGCCGTGAAGCCGCCGAGGTCGTTGACCGCCCGGGCGAGCAGGCGGGCTATCTTTTCCCCTTCCTCCGGCGTGCTGTGCTGCATGTCGATCGAGGCAATCCAGTTGCCGCGGGCGTCATGGATGAAGCCGCCCTCGCCGGGCGCGACGACGAGGGGCAGCTTCACGCCGAGCTGGTAGAGCTCGAGCTGCACCATCGCCGCTACCGGGACGGGCGTCGGCCGCGTCTGCTCCTCGACCAGGGCGGCATAGCGGAGGATCTGCTCGATGCGCATCAGCGCAGCCGCGTTGGCGGAGCCGGGTACGTAGCCCTGAGCTACCTCCTTCGCGGTGTCGGCGAGCTGGTTGAGCTCGCCGATAGTGGTGGACGTGGGGGCGACCTGGTCCATCAGGCGCCCTCGGTCTGGCGCTGCAGGCGGTCCCGTAGAGCAAAGCCCATCAACGGCCAGAGCTGGCGGATCGCATCCTCGTAGGCGAACTTCCGCCCGAGCTCCGCGTCGTAGTTGGCAGCCGACGCCGGCGCGCTCTTCCCGATGACGATGAAGCCGTTCTTCATCATGAGGATGCAGATGGAGAGGCGCTGGAAGCCCTCGGCATAGACGTGGGTGATCGGGTCCTCGAGACTGACCACGTCATCCTGAGCGAGAACGGCCAGCCCGGCCTCGCCCAGCTCATGCCGGGCACGGCGCGCCTGATGGCGCAGAAGCTCGGCATGCCGCAGGTCGCCAATCTCGGCGACGGCCAGCTTCGCCAGCTCCTCCTCACCAATCACGAGCTCAACTACAAGCTCGGCCTGGCCTATTGGACCCCGGCGCGGCCGCCAAATGGCAGAAGAAGGCGATCGCCCAATTCGGTGAGAACTTCACGCCCGAGCAGCTCGCCTCGGTCATTGGCGTGAAGGAGACCCACGACTACGTCCTCAACCTCTACCAGCGCATGGGGGCCTCGCCGAGCGGGCCGGGCCTCTCCGCGACCGGATACTATGCCGGCGCCAACGCGGTGGATGACGAGCTCAGCCGGGCCGAGAACGCCCGCAACCAGGCCATCAAGGACATGGCCTCGATGATGCGCGCCACCAACGACGACATTGTCGAGCAGATGAAGAGCGGCTTCAGCGTCGATCCCGATCTCTTCCGCAAGTACAAGGTGAGCCAGCAGCTCGCCGCCGACGCCGGCAGCGTCGACGCCATGCGCGAGCTGCACCGCGTCAACCAGGCCGAGGCGGCGAAGCCCTACGTCGACCAGGCCTACCAGATGCGGCCGCAGGATCTCGACGCGAAGATCCTCGACCTGCAGACGCAGGGCTCCGTCCGTCCCCTCTCCGAGCTCGAGCGTACCCAGCTCGACAGCTTCAAGGCGGTGCGGACGCAGATGGGCGCCGCGGCCAGCGAGGACCCGATCGCCCTCGGCGAACGCTCCCGCATGTTCCGGCCGGTGACGATCGACACCGGCGGCTCGCCCTCCGACCCGGGCTTCGTCGCGGCGCTCGGCGACCGCGACTACCAGGCCTCGGCGGCGCGCTCGTTCTACGGTGGCAGCCTGAAGCCGTTCCATCCGGGCGAAGTGACGGCGCTGAAGGAGCGCATCGCCCAGGGCGCGATCGGCGATCGCCTGGCGCTGTTCGCCGCCATGGGCGCCGGCATGCGGAAGCCGGCGCTCGCGGCGGCCATCGACCAGCTCGGCCTCGACCCGGTGACGGCGGTGGCGGCGACCATGGCTTCTGACCGGCCGGCGCTCGCCCGCCAGATCCTCGCCGGCGGCCAGCTGCTCAAGACGCCGGGGGTGGAAAAGCCGGCGAAGGATCTCCGCACGGCGCTCGCCGACACGCTCGGCGGCGACCTGTATCCGCCCGGCTCGCCGGCGCTCCAGCAGGCAGCCGATGCCGCGCTCGCCCTCTACGTCGCCAAGCGCGGCGGCAATGCGACGCTCTTCTCGACCACGGACAGCGCCGGCCTCAAGGAAGCGATCGAGAGCGTGACGGGCGAGCTCACCACCATCAACGGCATGAAGGTGGCGGCGCCCCCATCGATGACGGCGAGCGCCTTCGAGGAGGCGATCGACAACCTCAGCGACCTCGACGTTGCGGCCGCCGGCGGCGCCGTCGATGCCAACGGCCGCGAGCTGCCCGCCGCCACCATCCGCGACGTCGGCGTGCTCCGCCAGCTCGAGCTCGGCGGCAGCCGCTACGTCGTCGGCATGCGCGACCGCTCCTCGGGGGACGGCTTCGCCCCGCTGCGCGACAAGGCCGGCCGGCCGCTTGTGGTCGACCTCGCCATTCTCGCCGGCAAGCCGCCGGCGAGCGCGGCGGACCGCGACCCGATGCTGCGGGCGCCGATGCGGCCCGGGTTCGGTGTCGGCGTCGACATGATGCCTGGCGTCGGGCCGATGCCGGACCTCAGCGGGATCATGGGCGGAGGCCAGTAGCGTGGCCGACCAGTTCAGCGCGGCCGAGGATTGGCTTAACGAGCTCGCCACGCGCCCCGGCGGGAAGACGCCGGCGACGCTCGGCGAGATCGCGTCCTCGTCCTGGGAGGCCGCGGGGCTCCATACGCCCTTCGGCCCGGAGGCGCCGATCAACGAGGCCTATGGCGAGCTGACGTCCGCGCTCCGCTCGGAAACCGGCATGTCCGACCAGGAATTCACGGGCGACTGGGGTGGCGAAGGCCTGATGCCCGTCTCGGCGATCGACCGGGCGGCGATGATCGCGGACCGTCTCGACAGCCTGGACAAGGAAGGGCGCGATCGCCTTTCCGGCCTGATCGACGTCCGCAAGCGGGCATCGGAGAAGGCGGCGGCGATCGAGGCGAAGGCGGCCGACGTCGGTTCCCGCACCTTCGGCCTGACGGGCACGGCGACCTCCTTCCTCACCGGCTTCGCCCGCCAGGTGGTCGACCCGGCGAACCTAGCCACCGCCTGGGCCGGCGGTCCCCTGAAAGGCCCCGTGCTCGGCATGATCGGCCGCGAGTTCCTCATAGGCGCCGGGGTCACCGCCGCGACCGAGCCGCTGGTGGCTGCGCAGCGGAAGGCGCTCGGCCTCGAGCCGGACAACTTCCTCGGTGCCGTGGTCGAAGGCGGCCTCGGCGCGGCCGCTGCCTCGCTCGTCTTCCGCGGCGCCGGCGCCGTGCTGCGGCTCATGCGCGGGACGCGGACCTCTTCGGCCAGGGCATGGATCTCGCCGGCGATCTCCGCGCGGCCGCGCTCGTCGGGGAGAGCCTCGGCGACCAGCCGATCGCGCGCATGGGGCTCACCGGCGCGCTGAGGCGGGAGGACATTCCGCCGGCCGTGTACGCCGCGGAATGGCGCCGGGTGAAGGAGGCGCAGCCCTTCGACACCGTCGAGGAGCTGCGCGCCCGCGGAGCGCCGCGCCAGGGGGAGCTGGCCGCCGCGCTCGGCCGCGCGGTCGAACGGATCGAGGGCGGCAGGGTCGAGAACCCCGGCCTGAAGAAGGCCGAGCGGATCGCGGAGAAGATCCGCGACAAGGGCTATGACAGCGCCCGCCAGGTGACGGACGCGGTCCGCGCCGGCGCGGTCGTCGCGCGGCCGGAGGATGGCGATGCCATCGTTGCGCGCCTGGCGGAGGCCTTCCGCGTCATCGATGAGGGATGGGCGACCAACGCCAACGGCTACTTCGATCGCAAGGTCGGCGTGATCTTCCCGGACGGCATGATCGCCGAGGTGCAGCTCTGGCCGTCGGAGGTGTTCGCGGCAAAGAAAAAGGGCAGCGAGCTCTATGACGCCTGGCGCACGGAAAAGGACCCGGCGAAGGCCGAGGCGCTCGCGGAAGAGCAGCGTGCCTATTGGGCAGCGGTGGCGAAGGAACTTCCGGAGAGCTGGAGCCCCTTGATGGGGGGCAGGCCGAACCGCTCGACGTCTTCGGCGAAGAGCTCGACGCCCTCCTCGAGCGTGAGCGGGCGGCCGTCCCAGACTACGTCGCGGCCGTTGACCTTGAGCCAGCCGCGTTTCGGGGAAAGCACCCAGCCTTCCATGTTGGACGGGCCGACCGCTACCGCGAGCCGCTCGTCCCAATTGAACCAGGATGTTTCGGGAGCCATCAATGAAAAGATAGGCTCGGGCGACCCCGCGCGCAAGCCGGATCCGGCGCTCGCAGCCGAGGCCGAGCAGGCCCTCGCCGATGCCGGCGGCGACCTCGAGATCGTTCTCTTCGACGACAGCGGCGCGGAGCGGCGTGTCTCGGCCCGCCAGGCCTTGCGGGAGGCCGAGGATGATGCCGCCGCCTCGGCCGAGCTCGCCGACTGCATCATCCGCGCGGAGGGCACGCCGTGACGGTTGCCGTGCCTGTCCGCGGCCTAGTTTCGATAGGCATGGTCAACACCCCCTGAATGGAGACACCAATGAAGCCCACTGTCGGCCGCATAGTCCACTTCTACCGCCGCTCGCCGGGCGCGCCCGAGCCGAGCGCCGCGATCATCACGAAGGTGCATTCGGACACCATCGTGAACCTCATGACCTTCCCGCATGACGGCAACCCCAATCCCTCGACGCCGATGACGACGGTCGCGCTGGTCGAGCCCGACCAGGCGCATGCCCTGCCCGTGTGGTGGATGTGGCCGGAGATCGCCCGGCCGAAGAAGGAAAAGGAAGCGGAGACGAAGTGACCGCGCGGCGCTGCTTCACCCGCAAGGTTGCCGCCGGGCGCGTTTCCGAACGCGCCGGGCGGCAGCTCCTCGACATGCTCGACGCCTTCGAGGATGAGCACAACTCGGTGCTCGGCGACGCCGCCGGCGCCCGCCAGGCTGCGGCAGCCGCGCTCGAGGCCTCGGCGGCTGCGGCGGCCCGCAAGGCCGACCTCGCCCGGCGCTCGATCGTCGCCCAGGCAAACGTGCTCCGCTCCTTCCAGAGCTACAACCATGTGGTGACCGGCCTCGGCGCCAATGCTCCCTTCACCATTCGGGGCGGCATGGTGCGGCGCCTCGGCGGCGAGATCTCGACGCTCTTCCCCGCCGTCCGCTCGCTCCTCATGCGCGACCCGCACGAGGTGGCGAACTGGCTCAACGTCGACAAGCTTGCCCAGGACATACGCGGGCGCGCCCATGCCGGCTTCGCCTCGGCGATCGAGGCGATGCGCCCGAAGATGCTCGGCTTTAAGGCCGAGCTCGCGGCCGAGCTCGACACGCTCCGCGCGCTCTACGGGGAGACGTCGGCGTCGCCGGCGGCCCGCGCCTCGGCCGAGGCCTTCAACCGCGTCTCCGACGATCTCGCGGGCCAGTTCATCGACGCTGGCGGCGAGCTCGTGAAGCGGCAGGACTGGCGCCTGCCCAACCCGACCCTCGAGCCGGCCAAGATCAAGGCGATCGGCGCCGAGCGCTTCAAGGCGCTCGTGCGCGAGAACGTCGACCGCGACGCCATCAAGGATTTCTCGACCGGCGCCCGCATGAGCGATGCCCGCTTCGAGCAGCTGCTCGACGAGGCGGCGACCGGCTACCTCAACGATTTCGCCGAGGGGCCGCCGTCGGCCGCCGCCAAGGGCAGGAAGATGCTCGCCAACAGCCGCGACGCGGCGCGGCTCTTCGTGTGGAAGTCGGCCGAGAGCTGGCTGAAAGTGGCCGAGGCGGTTGGCGTACATGCCTCCCCCTTCCAGACGATGATGGACCACGTCGGCGGCATGGCCGACGACATCGCCATGATGCGGATCCTCGGGCCCAACCCCGAGGCGACGAAGCGCTTCATCGGCTCGCTCTTCGACCGCGAGGCGGCGCGGCTAGCCGTGCAGGCGGACCCGGGCGCGAAGGTGGCGCCGGCGGTGCGCGCCAACGAGCGGATCCAGAGCGGCGTGAAGCATGACCGCCAGCTCTTCGAGAATGCCTGGGCCGAGGTCACCGGCACCAACCGCGTGCCCGTCAATTCCGAGGTGGCGCGGACCATGTCGGACATGCGCTCGGCCCTCACGGCCGCGCAGATGGGCTCGGCCATGGTCTCGTCGATCACGGATCCCGCCTCCCTGGTGATGACCGCCAGGTGGAACGGCATTCCCGCCATGCGCGTCGTCTCGCGCGCGGTCGGCATGATGGGCGAGAAGGGCTCGGAGATCTTCGCGGCCCAGCAAGGCCTCATCGCCGACAGCATCGCCTCCGACCTCTCGCGCATCGACCGCGCCATGGGCGAGACGATCCGCACGGGGCGCCTCGCAAAGATGGGCTCGGCGACGATCCGCGCCTCCGGGCTCCGGCGCTGGTCGGCGACGCTGCGCAACGCCTTCGGCCTCGAGATGATGGCGCATGCCGCCCGCGAGCGCGGCAAGGCCTTCGCCGAGCTCGACGACGTCTTCCGCGAGGCGCTCGGGCGCTATGGCATCGGCGCCGAGGAATGGAAGGCGATCGCCGGCGCCGCGCCGTTCCAGCCGAAACCCAATGCGCTGCTCACCCGTCCGCTCGACGTCGCGGCGGGCGGCTCGCCGCTCGAGCGCGCGGCCTCCGAGAGGTGGTCGCAGATGATCAATACGGAGATGGACTATGCCGTCATCGAGCACGATCCGGTCGCCCGGGCGCTGCTCGTAGGGGACACCCGGCCGGGCGACGTGCGCGGCGAGCTCAACCGCGCCTTCGGCATGTACAAGATGTTCCCGACCGCCTTCATCACCATGCACTTCGCGCGCGCCTTCGCCCGGGGCTTCGACGGGAAGCGCATGACCCACGGCGCCCTCACCTTCCTCGCCATGTCGTCGCTCGGGATCCTCGCCATGCAGTCGAAGCAGATCCTCGCCGGGCGCGACCCCTACTCGCTCGACCCGACGACGGGGAACGGTTTACGCGCCTGGGGGGCCGGCATCCTGCAGGGCGGCGGGCTCGGCGTCTTCGGCGACATGCTCTTCGTCGACAAGACCCGCTTCGGCAATTCATGGGCGACCGTGCTCGCCGGCCCGCAGTTCGCAGCAATGGAGAGCGTCGTCGGTGACTTCGTCGTGGCAAACGTCCAGCGCGCCCTCAACGGCGAGGAGACGCACTTCCTCGGCGATGCGCTCTACATCGCCGGCCGCTACGCGCCGGGATCCTCGCTCTGGTACGGGCGGCTCGCCTTCCAGCGCGCGGTCCTCGACCAGCTGCAGCTCATCGCCGACCCGCGCGCCCGCGACCGCTTCCGGCGCCTCGAGGACCAGGCCCGCAAGAGCTGGGGGCAGGAATACTGGTACGCGCCCGGCGAAACCGCACCGCGCCGCGCGCCGGCAATGATGGGGGCCCCATGATCCTCGCCAACCAGATCTCCCAATCCGAGCCGCTCGCCTGGACCGGCGTGCAGACGTCGTGGCCGGCGGGCTTCCAGGTGCTCCTCGCCGAGCACGTCTATGCCAAGTATACCAACGCCGCCGGCGTCGTGACCGAGCTCACCCGCGGCACGCATTTCGGCGTGTCGCTCGACGGGAGCAACAACGTCACCGCGGTCCCGCTCGCCATGCCCGCCGCGCCGGGCACGATCGTGTTCCGCCGGCGCACGCCGCCGATGAAGCAGATCGACCTTGCCGACCTCACCAACTACCCGGCGACCGTCCATGACCTGCTCTATGCCGCGGCCGAGCTCCGCGACATGGAGATCCGCAACCTGGTCGAGGGCATCAACCCGGCCTACCTCGAGGAGCTCGAGGAGCTCGAGCAGAACGCCGTCGCCAGCGCGGCCGCGGCCGCGGCGAGCGCCGGGGCGGCATCGGGCAGCGCCGTAGCCGCGGCCGGCAGCGCCGGCGGCGCATCGGCCTCGGCAGCCCTGGCCTCCGCCGCCGCGCAGGCCGCCCAGGCGGCTGCCTATACCTTCTGGGGTGGTACGGATACGGGGACCGCCAGCGCCCTCGTGTTCGCGGTTACGCCGGCCATCACGAGCTACGTGATTGGCGGCATCTACAAGGGCACGATCGGTGCCGGCCATACGAATACCGCTTCGGCCTCGGCGAATTTCGGGGGCGGTCCGAGGAACATCAAGCTGCCGTCCGGCGATGCAATCCCAGCCGCTGCCCTCATCGCCGGGCAGACATATGCCTTCCTCTACACCGGCACCAACTTCATCGCGCTCAATCCCACATTCGGGATCGGGCTACGGGCCGGAGAGGTCGTCGTCGCCGCCGCCACCACGACCGACATTCTCGGGGCAGCATCGGAGTACATCGGCATATCGGGCGCCGGCGTGAACATCACGTCCTTCGGCACCGGTCCCAACAGAAGGAGAGTGATCTATTTCGCCGGGGCGAACACCATCGTCCACAACAACGCGGCGATCATCTGCCCCGGCAAGCAGGATATGCCCGTCGCCGCGGGCGATTGCCTGATAGTCGAGTCGAGCGCATCAAGCGTTGCGCGCATCGTGAGCCGGACGGCCCTCATCGGTGACCGCTTCGACACCTTCGACGTCGGCGCGATCATCAATGTCGACTACACGATGCTGCCGACAGATCGGGGCCGGATGGTCCTTTGCATTGGGGGCACATCCCGGACGATCACTCTCCCGGCCGCCTCCGCGGCTGCCGCCTGGTCCGTGTTCCCCGTCCACAATATTTCCTCCGTCCCCTTCACGGTCCAGCGGGCGGGCGGCGATGGCCTCACGAACTATGCTGGCGGGTCCCTGATCCTGCAGCCCGGCGAAGGCATGCTCTTCTACACGGACGGCGCGTCGACTTGGCGGATGCTCGGCCTTGAGAGCCCGGACTATCTCGGCAGGAGAGGCGCGCCCGACATCATCATCGAAGACCAGAAGAGCTCGGGGACAGCGGGCGGGACCTTCACCAGCGGGGCCGATCGCACGAGGGACCTGAACACGATCGTTGCCGACCCCTTCGGCTATTGCTCGGTGGCGAGCAACCAGTTCACCTTGCAGCCGGGGACCTGGTACCTGAAATGGAGCGCCCCGGCTCTGAAGTGCGCCAATCACCAGAGCCACCTCTACAACGTCACCGGCGCCGCCGTGCAGCAGCGGGGCAGCACCGAGTTCACCGGCAACAGCAGCGGCAACACCACGAACCGATCCATGGGATCGGCCCGCTTCACCATCGCGGTCGCCACCACTTTCGAGATCCGCCATCGCTGCACGACCACGGAGTCCAGCGACGGCTTCGGCCAGTCGGCCAGCTACGGGACCGAGGTCTATACCCGCGTCGAGGGATGGAAGATCAAATGATGGACCTCGCTATTGCCATCGAAGCCCTCGTCCCGGCCGCGCAATATGGCGGGTCGACCACGGCCAACGACCAGGCCGCCTTTGACGCGCTCGACTGGATCGACGAGCGGCCGCGGCCGACCTGGGATCAGCTCGTTGCCGCGGACGCGGCGATCGCAGCCCGGGCCGCAGTCCCCGACAACTATCCGGCCCTGATCCGCCGGCGAGCGGCCGCGCTCAAGGCCCGGGGCGACCAGCTCGGGGCGCTTCTTCTGCTGAAGACCATAGGAGAGTGAGAAATGGCACGTGTGGACTATGACGCCGGCAAGGTATTCGGCGCGCTCCTGGCGGAGAGCATCGATCACATCGTGAAGGGCCGCGGCGGCCTGAAGCGCTGGTACGACGCGGCCGACGTCGCGACGTCGACGGGCGGCCCGCGCGACTTCACCAAGATCGAAAACGACGCCTTCGGCGTCTCGGGCGGCCAGGGCGAGACGGTCTGGAATGCCGTCGTCAGCATCAAGACCCTGCTCGACGGACAGGACGCCGGCGGCCTCGCCACCTTCACCGCCTCGCTCGACAACGGCGGCTGACGTTCCTTTCTAGTAGTCCAGAGCCCTTCGAAGCTTCTTGTCGAGACCCGTTGTGAACGGGTCTTCGCGGCCCTCCCACGCTCGCTCGAAAGATGTCAACTGCCGAAAATCGATAACAAGCCACAGGGCAGCGCGAAGGTCTTCGCAGACTTGCTCTAAATCTTCCTGAGTGTAGACCCAGATGTGCGCAGGGTCATAGACGATGTCCCCACCAGCCCAGCGATTCAGCATGAGCTCCATCGCCTGTAGGTTCATCTGCATTACGGCCTGCTTGTCGACGAGGAGGATAGCTCCGGGCACATCAGGGGAGCAGGACCAGAGGCAATGCGCCAACCGGTTCCGCGGAACGTAAGCGGCCTCGATCCGCTTGATGATCTTGTCGAGCATCTTGCCGCGCTCCGGCGACAGGATGGCCTTTCCCGCAGCGGCAATGGCGTCTCGCTGTTCCTTCGCGCCATTGAGAGTTTTGAGCATCGCCGCCGCCGGCGCAGCGCTGGCCCCGAGAGTGACCACGAGTAGCGTTGCCAGCTGCGCCTCAATGGTCGCGCAGGTCGAAAAGGCGTCGGTGGCCAACTGATGCAATTCGCTCCTGAACTGGCAAGGGCTGTCACGGACCCTAGCCTCCGGCATGACTTCGCTGAGGCGTTTCGCCGGCATGATCTATTCCCTCCGTAGTGTGCCTCTTCGGTTTACTCGATAGGGGTGAACCGATGCTAGCAAGGATGAAAAGCAACTTTGACACCTGCCTGCCGCTGATCCTCGCCTATGAGGGCGGGTACGTGAACCACCCGGCGGACCCGGGCGGTGCCACCAACAAGGGCGTGACCCAGGCCACCTACAATGCCTGGCGGAAGGCGCAGGGCCTCGCGGCGCGCTCGGTGAAGGAGATCACCGCGGCCGAGGTCTCGACCATCTACCGCAACAGCTACTGGAACGCGGTGAAGGCGGACGAGCTGCCGGCCGGCGTCGACCTCGCCACCTTCGATCCGGCGGTCAATTCCGGCCCGTCGCGCGGGGCCAAGTGGCTGCAGGGTGCGGTCGGCGCGACGGTCGACGGCGCCATCGGCCCGAAGACCCTGCTCGCCGTCGCCAAGGCTGACGCGGTCGCGACCGTGAAGAAGATCTGCGCGCTGCGCACCTCGTTCCTCCATGCGCTCCGCACCTGGTCGATCTTCGGCAAGGGCTGGGCGGCCCGTGTCGCCTCGGTCGAGGTCAACGGGATCCGCATGGCGACGGCGGCCAAGGTGGCCGCGAGCCCGCCCCCGGGCATCGACGCCGCCGTGCAGGCGGCCGCCGAGACCAAGGTCATCGCCGCGGCCGAGGCGGCGAGCTCGAGCGCGGCGGCCTCCAGCCAGGCGAAGAAGGCGACCGGGGCGGGCGCCGGCGGCGCCGGCAGCGCAGCCGCCACCCAGGCGCAGCCCGACCAGGTCGTCAACCTCATCCTCCTCGGCCTGATCGGCGTCGCGATCGTGGTCGTCATCGTCCTTCTTTGGCGGGCGCACGTGAACCGCGCCCGGGCGGCGGCATACGCGGCCGTCGCAAAGGGATAACCCCCGAAGGAAGCCTGCCCCGGCGGCAATCCGGCCGCCGGGGTCCGCCGGCCCCTCAACCAAGGACGAAGCATGTTCGAGGCCCTCATCCCCATCCTGGTCAATGCGGGGGCGCCGATCCTCGCCGACGTCATCCGCGCCAAGTCGCCGGCGGCCGCGGCCGTCGTCGAGGCGATCGCCAAGAAGGTCGGGACCTCCCCGACCGTCGAGGACGTCATCCACGCCAGCGAGGTTGCCCCGGCCGACGTCGCCAAGGCAGCGCAGGAGGTGGAGGCCGAGAGCCCGGAATACTGGCGCTTCATGGCTGGCGCCCAAGGCAGCCAGGCCGAGCTCCTCGAGCGGGAGGACGATCGCGAAGGGTGGTTTAGCTGGGCCTGGCGGCCGGCCATGTGCTGGATGCTGCTCCTGCTCTGGATCTGGAACTGCATCCTGCTCCCGCTGATTAACGGGGCGACCCATGCCGGCATCGCCATGATCCCCTGGGAGCAGCTGACCTTCTTCTCGGGCCTGTGGCTGGCGATCTACGGCGGCGGGCACATGATCCAGGACGTCGCCGGCAAGATCGCCGGCGCGATGAAAGGTTGAGCCCGTGGCCTCGCCGTTCCCCACCGACCCGCCGGACTGGCTGCTCGCCCTTCTCGCCGGGCTCGGGGGCGGCGTGGCCCGGGCGCTCTCCCGGCCCGAGATCGGTGCCTTCCGCCTGGTGGCGACGAGCCTGGTGGGAGGCGTCACCGCAGTCTACCTGACACCCGTGGTCGCGCCGCATGCGCAGCGCGCCCTCGACCTGCCGCTCTCGGCGGTCTCCGGCGGGTGCGGCTTCTTGTTGGGCTATGCCGGCCTCACCCTCTGCGACGCCCTCATCCGGCGCGCCAGGCGCATCATCGACGACGAGCCGCCGGCACGCCGCGGCCGCTGAAAAGCGGGCAAAAGAGGCGTGCGACTTTCGACGGAAAAGAGCGGAAAAGGCCGGATCGAAACGGCGGAAATTGGCGGTTTCTCAGGGGTCGCCTATACCCCCCAGTCAGATGCGCTACCAGGCTGCGCTACACTCCGGCCGGCGCGGAATATAGCGGCGGGTCCCTCCCCGCGCAACGCTTGCCGTCAGCGTGCGGAATCGAGGATGCGCTTGCATTCGAGAAGCTCGGCAAGGGTCGATTCCAGCCTCCGTGCCTCTTCCCGGGAGAGGCCCTCCCCTCCGGCAGGGGCAGCCGCGGGCGTCCGCGATTCCATGAACTGGCCGACGAAGCGGCGCGCCGCGCCGACCACGCTTCGCGGCTCGACGGGGAGGTCGTCGGCCGGGTCGTGGTCCTCCCGCTCGACCTCAACCTCGGGCACCTCGTCCATCTCCGCGCCAGCGAGTTCCGACGCCGCCAGTTCGTCGCCGTCGTCCATGGCCTCGAGCCTCGGCTCATGGCGGCCGCCGGCAGCCCCCTGCGCCGCGCCCTTGCCGGGCAGGCCGGCGAGCTCGCCGCGCCCGGCGCCGACGACGAAGCGCGCGCCCTGCTCCTTGAGGATGCGCTGCACGCCACGGATGGTGTAGCCCTCGCCATAGAGGAGATGGCGGATGCCACGGAGCAGGTCGATATCGTCGGGCCGGTAATAACGACGGCCGCCGCCGCGCTTCAGGGGGCGAATCTGGCCGAACCGCGTCTCCCAGAAGCGAAGGACGTGCTGGGGAAGATCGAGGTCCTCGGCGACTTCGCTGATCGTTCGGAAAGCGTCCGGACTCTTGGACACATCTTCCTCCACCGGCGCCCGCCGCGCCGTCCCACGCAACCGGCCGCCCCCACGGCCTCAGCTCAGCCCCAGCTCAACTTTCCGGCGGCGGCTCGCTGCCATTGACCAGCGTCGCATTGATGCGCTGCTTGAGGACGTTGCTCGGCTTGAAGACCATCACGCGACGCGGCGAGATGGGAACTTCCTGCCCGGTCTTCGGATTGCGGCCGACGCGCTCGCCCTTCGAGCGCACGATGAAGGAGCCGAAGGAGGACAGCTTCACCGATTCGCCGCGGATGACGCTGGCGCTTATCTCGTCGAGGACGAGCTCCACCAGGTCCGCCGATTCCGTCCGCGACAGGCCCACCTTCTGGTAGACCGCCTCGCACAGATCGGCCCGCGTCACCGTCTTGCCGCCCATGGCCTCAAAGTCCTGGTGATGCCGCCTTCGAGATCGATTCCCATCAATCCCTTCAAGGCGATAACCCTATTTGCTCGGCCGAGGATAATCAACCGGCTCATCACCGTTGCGTTACCAGCGGACCAACACGGCGCCCCAGGTGAAGCCCCCGCCCATGGCCTCGAGGAGGAGCAGGTCGCCCTTCCTGATGCGTCCGTCGCCGACCGCCACCGAGAGCGCGAGCGGGATGGAGGCGGCGGATGTGTTGCCGTGGCGGTCGACCGTGCGGACGACCTTCTCCAGCGGGATGCCGAGCTTCTTGGCGCTCGCATCGATGATGCGCACGTTCGCCTGGTGGGGCACGAACCAGTCAATGTCGGCGGCCGTCACGCCGGCGGCGGCGAAGACGTCCTCGATCACGTCGGTGATCATGGTCACGGCGTGGCGATAGACCTCGCGTCCCTCCATCCGGAGGTGCCCGACCGCCTGGCCGGTCGAGGGGCCGCCATCGACATAGAGCTTGTCACGGTAGCGCCCGTCGGAACGGAGCCGGGCGGCGATGACGCCGCGATCCTTCGTTCCTTCCTTCGCCGCCTCGGCGCCGAGCACGACGGCGCCGGCACCGTCGCCGAAGAGGACGCAGGTGGTGCGGTCGGTCCAGTCGAGGATGCGCGAGAAGGTCTCGGCGCCGACGACGAGGGCCCGCTTCGCCTGCCCGGCCTTGATCATGGCGTCGGCGGAGGTGAGCGCATAGATGAAGCCGGAGCAGACCGCCTGCACGTCGAAGGCGGCACCGTTCTGCATCCCGAGCTTCTCCTGCACGGTCACGGCGGCGGCAGGGAAAGTGAAGTCGGGGGTCGCCGTCGCCATCACGATCAGGTCGATGTCGCCGGCAGCGAGGCCGGCATCGGCGAGCGCGGCAGTGGCGGCCTTCACCGCGAGGTCGGAGGTCAGCTCCCCGTCCGCGGCGATGTGGCGCTCGCGGATGCCGGTGCGCTGGACGATCCATTCATCGTTGGTGTCCACGATCTGCGACAGCTCGGCATTGGTGAGGACGCGCGACGGCAGGTAGCCGCCGCTGCCGAGGACGACCGAACGGATTTCGCTCACATGCCACCTGCTTGCGCGATCTTGTCGCCGGCTTCTTCCCGCGCCTCGGTGTGAAAGGCCAGGTCCCGGTTGATCTTCGGGATCAGTTCGTTGCGGACCATGCTGTAGCCGATCTCGATGGCGGAGGCGAAGCCTTCCGGATCGGTGCCGCCATGGCTCTTGATGACGATGCCGTTGAGGCCAAGGAAGACGCCGCCATTGGACCGGCGCGGGTCCATCTTCTCGCGCAGGCGGGCGAAGGCGGCGCGGGCGAAGAAATAGCCGACCCGCGCCATCAGCGTGCGGCTCATGGCGGCGCGGAGATAGGTGCCGATCTGGCGCGCCGTGCCTTCGGCAGTCTTCAGCGCGATGTTGCCGGCGAACCCCTCGGTGACCACCACGTCGACGGTACCCTTGCCGATGTCGTCGCCCTCGACGAAGCCGGCATATTCGAGCGTCGGCAGGTTGGCGTCGCGCAGCAGCTGGCCGGCGCTGCGGATCTCCTCCAGGCCCTTCTGCTCCTCGACGCCGATATTGAGGAGGCCGATGGTCGGACGCGGTATGTCGAAGAGCGAGCGCGCCATGGCGCCGCCCATGATCGCGAAATCGAAAAGCTGCCTCGCATCGGCGCCGATCGAGGCGCCGCAATCGAGCACGATGCTCTCGCCGCGGAGCGTCGGCCAGACCGCGGCGATGGCCGGCCGCTCGACGCCTTCGACCGACTGCAGGCAGAATTTCGCCATGGCCATCAGCGCGCCGGTATTGCCGGCGGAGACGGCGAAGCCGGCATCGCCTTTCTTCACCGCCTCGATCGAGCGCCACATCGAGGAGCGCCAGCGGCCGCGGCGGAGCGCTTGGCTCGGCTTGTCGGTCATGGCGACCGAGACGTCGCAATGCTCGAAGACCGAGGCGTCGCGAACCCGCGGGTAGCGATCGAGAAGGGGGCGCACCTTGGCTTCCTCGCCGAACAGGCGGAAGCGCAGGTCCGGCCGGCGGGTCAGGGCGATATCGGCGCCGGGAATGACGAGCTCCGGCCCGGCGTCGCCGCCCATCGCGTCCAGCGATGTGATGATCTGTCCCGTCATGCCGCCTTCAGGTCCCGTGGCCTCTTCCCGCCGCGCCCGGCCCCCATCCCGGAATGCGCCACAGGAGGCCGGAAGATAGCCTTTTCGCCGCTCCGCACAAAGCCCCCGGTACCGCCCGGAAAGACGCTCAGGAGGCGCCCTTTCCCTTGCCGCCGAGCGCCGCCAGCGCGGCAAAGGGCGAATCGGGACGCTCGGGCCCGGCATCGGGCGAGGCGGGAGCCAGCTCGGCGCCCGGGGCGCGCGGATAGGGGTCGATGGCGAGGACGAAATGTTCCTCCGCGACGGCCCCGAGGTCGAGCGCCGGGCCGGTCAGGGGCTCGGGCGGATCCTCGGCCTCGAGGTCGATGCTGATCTCCGAGCCGGGCTCGAAATCCTCCCTCCGGTCCGGGGCGTAGCGGACATCGACGGCCTCGTCGATCTTCTGCTCGACGGGAGCGAGGCTGACCACGCAGGACTGGACGATATCGGCGGTCACCCTGCCCTCGACGCGGACCGAGCCGCGGCTGCCGGCACTGGCGACGAGATCGGCGGTGAGCGACCTGACTTCGACCAGGCCATAGGCCTTCGCCAGCGCGGCCCGCTCGGCCTCGGTGGCGGTGAATTTCCGCTCGATGCCGGTCGCCGGGATGGTGGAGACGTCGATCGGGCGCGAAAGAACCTGCCCCGCCGTCATGCCGGCGTCCCCGCGCGAACGGCCATGGCGGGGTCGGGCCAGGCTATGTCGGCGGCGAGCAGAGCCGCCGGCGCGGTCCGCGACAGCGCGTGGTCGACCGCGGCGGCATAGGCGGCGAGCGCCCCTGCCCGCGGATCGGAGGCCTCGTCGTAGAGAGCCCGGCCGATGGTCGCCGCGATCGCCTCCGCATCGCCGGTCTCCAGCCCGGCATCGTAGCGCCCGGCTCGTCCGTAGAAGGCTTCGGCCATCTTGCGCATGCGCTTGCCGACGCCGAGGTCGCCAACCCCCATTTCGCGCAGCGCCCGGTCCATCTCGGTGCAGAACGTATCGAAAAGCGCCTGGCCGACCGCCTTCTCGCCCTCGTCGGCGCGCAGATGGCGGAGAACCAGCGCGAGATGCAGGATGATCATCTCGAAGCGGCCTTCGAGCGTATCCGGCACGCCGCGGTCGCCATAGAGCGCGGGATCGCGCGCCTGCGCCACGATGGCGCCGTAAAGGGCGGATGCAATGTCCTCATTGCGCCGGTTGCGTTTCAGGAATTGGGTGAGCATTCGTTCGAGGTCCCTCCGGGCGTCTGTGATTGCACGCGGGAGCGTGCCGCGGTAGGGGAAACCGGAATATGGGCGCGATTCAGCGTGTTTTCCAATAAGCAGCGGGGATGGATGCCTAAGGGATTGAACGGCCGCAGCTTTTTGGCGGCTGCGTTGCTCGGGGCCTTCGGCCTCTCGGGATGCGTCGGCGGCGGCGGGCGGATGTTCGAGCCGATCAGCGTGACCTCCCAGCACGGCTATGTCGTTCCCGACCAGGCGCTGGACCAGATTCCGCCGGGATCGAGCCAGGACCAGGTGCTCATCGCCCTCGGCACCCCCTCGACGACCGCCAATTTCGGCGGCGACGTCTACTACTACATCGGCCAAACGCGGAAGCGGTCGGCCGCCTTCATGCCGTCCAAGGTCATCGACCAGCGGGTTCTCGCCGTCTATTTCGACAAGAACCACAAGGTCGAGCGCGTCGCCAATTACGGCAAGAAGGACGGCAAGGTCTTCGACTTCGTCACCCGCACGACGCCGACCGGCGGCCGGGACGAGAGCTTCCTGCAGCAGGTGCTTTCGGGCGCGATCGGCATGAAGCCGAGCCTCTAGGCGTCGGCTTCACGGAACGCGGCCGCGTCCCTCATGCGGCCGCGAGCGCCTTGAGCTTCAGGACGGTGTTCCAGTTGCGCCCGGTGCCGATGGTGCCGAGCTTCCGCTCGATGATCGCGATGGTCAGCTTCGACGTCCCGATGCCGTCGGGATAGACGAGGTAGAGCGTGCGGCCGGCCACCTCGGCCTTCTCGCGGCCCCTGATCGTCTCGCGGAGCGCCTGCAGGGCATCGGCGGCTGGCGCATGCCGCAGCGGCATCGCCACCATGTGGGAAGGATCGTCCCTCGCCTCCTCCGGGAAGGGATTGGCGGCGATCAACGCGTCCCATTCGGCTGCGGTGCGGATCAGGAAGCTGGTCTTCACGCCGAAGCGCCTTGCCGTCTCCGCCTCAAGCGCCGATTCAAGCTCCGCCGCCTTCCCCTTGGCGGAAAAGACGAGATTGCCGCTCTGGAGAAGCGTTTGCGGGGCCGCGAGGCCCATTTCCCCCGCCATGGCACGCAGGTCGGCCATGGCGAGCTTGCCTTTGCCGCCGACATTCACGGCGCGCAGGAGGGCGATGAAAACAGTCATGGCGGCACCTCGTTTGCCGAGACCCCGCCATGTGTAAGCCCTGACCTCCTCCCCGCCTAGCGGCGAGGGGCGAAATCCTAGTGGTGCGCCAGCACCGCGAGCAGGAGGAGCGCCACGATGTTGGTGATCTTGATCATCGGGTTCACGGCCGGGCCGGCGGTGTCCTTGTAGGGATCGCCGACGGTGTCGCCGGTGACCGAGGCCTTGTGGGCCTCGGAGCCCTTCAGGTGCTTGACGCCGTCCCTGTCGGTGAAGCCGTCCTCGAAGGACTTCTTGGCATTGTCCCAGGCACCGCCGCCCGAGGTCATCGAGATGGCGACGAAGAGGCCGTTGACGATGACGCCGAGGAGCGAGGCGCCGAGCGCAGCGAAAGCCGAGGCCTTGGAACCGGAGATCAGCAGCACGCCGAAATAGGCGACCAGCGGGGCGAGCACCGGGAGCAGCGAGGGGATGATCATCTCCTTGATCGCCGCGCGGGTGAGGATGTCCACCGCCTTGCCGTAGTCCGGCCGCTCGGTGCCCTGCATGATGCCCGGCTTCTCGCGGAACTGGCGACGAACCTCCTGGACGATCGAGCCGGCAGCGCGGCCGACGGCGGTCATCGCGATGCCGCCGAAGAGGTACGGGATGAGGCCGCCGAAGATCAGGCCGGCGACGACATAGGGGTTGGAGAGGTCGAACGAGACCGTGCCGATGTCCTTGAAGTAGGTGAACACGTCGCCGTGGCTGGCGAAGTAGGTCAGGTCGTTCGAATAGGCCGCGAAGAGCACCAGCGCGCCGAGGCCGGCCGAGCCGATGGCATAGCCCTTGGTGACGGCCTTGGTGGTGTTGCCGACGGCGTCGAGCGCGTCGGTGGTGTGGCGCACTTCCTTCGGCAGGCCCGACATCTCGGCGATGCCGCCGGCATTGTCGGTGACCGGACCGAAGGCGTCGAGCGCGACGATCATGCCGGCGAGGCCGAGCATGGTGGTGACCGCAATCGCCGTCCCGAAGAGGCCGGCGAGCTGGTAGGTCGAGATGATGCCGGCGACGATGACGATGGCCGGCAGCGCCGTCGATTCCAGCGAGACCGCGAGGCCCTGGATGACGTTGGTGCCATGGCCGGTGACCGAGGCCTGGGCGATCGAGACCACCGGGCGCTTGCCGGTGCCGGTATAGTACTCGGTGATCCAGACGATCAGCCCGGTGACGACGAGGCCGACGAGGCCGCAGATGAAGAGCGAGGTGCCGTTCACCGCGACGCCGTTGGCGGTGCCGATGTCGCCCCAGCCGACGGTGAACTGGGTGGCGATGGCGAGGCCGACGATCGACAGGAGGCCGGTGACGATGAGGCCCTTGTAGAGGGCCCCCATGATCGACTGCGAGGCGCCGAGCTTGACGAAGAAGGTGCCGGCGATCGAGGTCAGGATGCACACGCCGCAAATGGCGAGCGGATAGAGCATGGCACTGTCGAGGACCGGCTGGCCGGCGAAGAAGATCGCCGCGAGCACCATGGTGGCGACGGTGGTCACCGCGTAGGTCTCGAAGAGGTCGGCGGCCATGCCGGCGCAGTCGCCGACATTGTCGCCAACGTTGTCCGCGATGGTCGCCGGGTTGCGGGGATCGTCCTCCGGAATGCCGGCCTCGACCTTGCCGACGAGGTCGCCGCCGACGTCCGCACCCTTGGTGAAGATGCCGCCGCCGAGACGGGCGAAGATCGAGATCAGCGAGGCGCCGAAGCCGAGCGAGACGAGCGAGTCGATGACGACGCGGTCGTTCGTCGCGTAGCCGGCGACGCCGGTGAGGATCCAGTAGTAGACGGTGACGCCGAGGAGCGCGAGGCCGGCGACGAGAAGGCCGGTGATGGCGCCCGAGCGGAAGGCGATGGAGAGCCCGTCGGCAAGGCTCCTGGAGGAAGCCTGCGCCGTGCGCACGTTGGCGCGGACCGAGATCATCATGCCGATGATGCCGGCCGCGCCCGAGAGCACCGCGCCGATCAGGAAGCCGATGGCGGCAGTGATCGAGAGCAGGACGGCGACGAGGATGAAGATCACCACGCCGACGATGGCGATGGTGGTGTACTGGCGGCGGAGGTAGGCGGTCGCGCCTTCGCGGATCGCCGCCGCGATCTCCTGCATCCGGGCGGAGCCGGCATCCGCGGCGAGCACCGCGCTGGTCGACCAGACGCCATAGGCGACCGACCCAAGGCCGCAAAGAATGATCAGGTAGATCACGGCTAACCTCTCCGTCTCGCGGCCGCCCGAAGGACCGCAGGGGGCTCTGCCCCAGCCTCAGAAATTCAGGGAAAAGGCCACGCCGCCCATCGCCGCGGCCCCTTTCGGTGGGCGAGGGTATGGCCTGTCATCTTCGCGGCGTCAAGCCGTTCCGGGGCCGTTCCGAAGGCGCGAGAACCAGCTCGGCAGTAGGAGGAGGATGGCGATGGCGACCACCGGGAAAACGATCGAAACCAGCCATCCCCAGCCGATCGTGGCGAAGAGCGAGCCGGCAAGGAACGAGCCGAGCGCAGCCGTCCCGAAGACCAGCATGTCGTTGAAGCCCTGCACGCGGGTCTTTTCCTCGGGCCGGTAGGTCTCGGTCAGCATGGTGGTGCCGCCGATGAAGGTGAAGTTCCAGCCGATGCCGAGAAGGACCAGGGACGACCAGAAGTTGAGGACGTCGATACCGGCAAGCGCCACCAGGGCGCAGGCCATCAGGAGCGCCAGGCCGATGGTGATGATCGTCTCCTTGCCGAAGCGCACGATCAGGGCGCCGGTGAAGAAGCTCGGCGCATACATCCCGATGACGTGCCACTGGATGCCGAGCGCCGCGTCGTCCTCGCCGAGGCCGCAGCCGACCATGGCGAGCGGCGCCGCGGTCATCACCATGCTCATCAGCCCGAAGCCGGAAATGGCGCAGAACAGCGCCACCAGGAAGCGCGGCTGGCGGGCGATGACCGAGAGCGGCCGCCCCGCGGCAGTGTGGGTCTCGCCGCCGCGGGCAAGCCGCGCCGTGCCACCGAGCTGCGCCAGGATCAGGCCCGATATCACGGCCAGGACGGCGGCCGCGAGGAAGGCGCCGGCGAAGGGGATCGGCGAGAGCCAGTCGCGCGCGAGAATCACGGTCTGCGGGCCGAGGACCGCGGAGATGATGCCGCCGGTCAGCACCCAGGAGACGGCGCGGGCACGGAGCTCCGCGCTGCCCGAATCGGCCGCGGCGAAACGGAACTGCTGGGTGAAGGAATTGGCGAAGCCGATGCCGAAGAGCCCGGCCGTGAAGAGCCAGAACGAGCCGAGGACGATCGCGCCCGCCGCGAGCAGGCACGCCGCGCAGGCGATGGCGGCGCCGCCGATGAAGCCGCGGCGCCGGCCGATGCGGCGCATGAGCTCCGCCGCGGGCATGGCGCCGGCGGCGGTGCCGAGGTTCATGGCGGTGATGGGGAGCGTCGCCAGGCTCTTGTCCTCGGCGAGCAGGTAGGCGCCGACGAGGCCGCCGACGGTGACCGCGATCGGCCCGAGCGAACCGCTCACCGCATTGGCCGCGGCGAGGATGATGGCGTTGCGGCGCGCGGCAGCCTCGACCACGACGGCCGAACCCGCTGCCTGGACGTCCGAGGTGGCATTCACTGGAGGCGACTCCCGAGGAGAGAAGTGTGGCCGAAGGCGAACCGGTTCTCAATTGCCCGTCGCGCTGGCGGCGGAGGGTCTCGACGAGGTCCGCGCCTTCTCGCGTGGCCCTCCCCTATCCCATTCCCGGGGCGAAGGCGACGGGCGTGGTGCAGCTCCGCGCCGCGCCCGCATGCCAGGGCCGGATCAGAGGCGCGCGGCCTTGCCCGGAATGAGCGGTACGAAGCGCACGTCGGCGAGCTCGGTGATCGCCGGACCATTTTCGGTGCGCACGATGCGGAGGAGCTTCTGGACGTCCTCCGCCGGCCCGACCGGCAGCACCATGACGCCACCGATGCGCAATTGCTTCAGCAGCACGTCCGGTATTTCCTCGCAGGCGGCGGTGACCATGATGCGGTCGAACGGCGCCTGCTCCGGCCAGCCCTTGGTGCCGTCGCCGACCAGGGTCGTGATGTTCCCGATGCGCAGCGTGCGGAAGCGGGACTCGGCAGCGGCGACCAGCGTGCGGAAGCGGTCGATCGTATAGACGCGCCGGGCGAGCCTAGCGAGGATCGCCGTCTGGTAGCCGGTGCCGGTGCCGATCTCGAGGACCTTGTCGCGCTCGCCGACATCGAGCGCCGCGGTCATCATGGCAACGATGAGCGGGGCCGAGATCGTCTGGCCGCAGTCGATGGGCAGCGCGCGCTCGGCATAGGCATCGGCGCGGCTCTCGCCGGGCACGAAGACGTCGCGCGGGACGGCCTCGATCGCCGCGACCGTGCGGCGGTCGGATATGCCGGCTCGGCGCAGGCGCAGGACCAAATCCGCGACCCGGACGCGCCGCTCGTCCTCGTGACCGTCGACAGTGCCCACCATGATCGGCGATGTCTCAGCCGCGGCGGGCGAAATGATGGCGGAGGGGCTCGGCGAGGTCGTGGGCGGTGAGGTCCAGACGGAGCGCGGTGACCGAGATGAAGCCCGCCGACACCGCCTCGATGTCGCTGCCGGGCGGCACGGCGCCACCTTCGTTCTTGCGGTAGGCGAGCCAGAAATACTGGTTGCCGCGGCCGTCGAAGCGCTCCTCGGCGTGAAGGCCGTGGGCCATGCGTCCCTGCGTCGCGATCCTGACGCCCTCGACCTTGTCGGGCGTGCGGTTGGGGAAGTTGACGTTGTAGAGGATGTTGTCCGGGAAGCCGAAGTCGATCAGCGACCGGACGACCCGCGGCCCGTGCTCGACCGACGTCTCGTAGGGGATGCGGGCGCGCTCGCCGAGCGGATAGCCCTGGCTCAGCGCAATCGACGGGATGCCGAGCATGGTGCCCTCGATGGCGCCGGCAATGGTGCCCGAATAGGTGACGTCGTCGGCGATGTTGGTGCCCGAATTGACGCCGGAAAGGACGAGGTCCGGCTTGCCGTCGGCGAGGATGCGACGCAGCCCCATGATGACGCAGTCGCTCGGCGTGCCGCGCACGGCGAACTTCTTCTCGCCGACGTGGCGGAGACGGAGCGGGTCGTTCAGCGACAGCGAATGCGACAGGCCGCTCTGGTCGAGCTCGGGCGCGACGACCCAAACGTCGTCGGTCAGCGCATGCGCGATCTTCTCCAGCGCCACGAGGCCGGGAGCATGAATGCCGTCGTCATTGGTGAGGAGGATGCGCATGCCGTGTAATCTTTCGTTTCCAAGCGTCTCTGTTCGTCATGGCCGGCCTTGTGCCGGCCATCCACGTCTCTCTCTTCTTCGCGCCTCCTGGGCCTCCTCCGGAAGGGCGGCGCGAGGCCCACCGGAAACAAGTCGGGGATGGCCGGCACAAGGCCGGCCATGACGACTATGGGGTCAGCCCACTCTCTCCATCCCGCCCATGTAGCCACGGAGCGCCGGCGGCACCGCGATCGAGCCGTCGGGGTTCTGGTAGTTCTCCATCACCGCGATGAGCGCGCGGCCGACGGCGACGCCGGAGCCGTTGAGGGTGTGGACGTGGCGGTTGGCCTTGCCCTCCTTCGGCTTGTAGCGCGCCTGCATTCGGCGGGCCTGGAAGTCGCCGCAGGTCGAGCAGGAGGAAATCTCGCGATAGGTCCCCTGCCCCGGCAGCCAGACCTCGATGTCGTAAGTCTTCTGCGAGCCGAACCCCATGTCGCCGGTGCAGAGCGTCATGACGCGATAGTGCAGGTCGAGGCGCTTGAGCACGGCCTCGGCGGAGGCGAGCATCCGCTCGTGCTCGTCCGCCGATTGCTCGGGCGCGGTGATCGAGACGAGCTCGACCTTGTCGAACTGGTGCTGGCGGAGCATGCCGCGCGTATCACGACCGGCAGCGCCCGCCTCGGCGCGGAAACAGGGCGTCAGCGCGGTGAAGCGCTTCGGCAGCTCCTCCTCGGACAATACCTGCCCGCGGACCAGGTTGGTGAGCGGCACTTCGGCCGTCGGCACCAGCCAGAAGTCCTCCTTCAGCGGCGCGCGCTCGAGCGTGCGGTCGACCAACGTCTCCAGGTCGATCTCGCCGGTCATGAAAGCCGTGCGGTCGTCGGCCGCGGCATGGCGGAGCGCGTCGTGGAGAAGCTCGGTGCGGTTGATCGTGCGCGTCGCGAGGAACTGATCGTCGACGAACTTCGGCAGCTGCGCGGTGCCGAACATGACCTCGTCGCGCACCAAGAGCGGCGGCTGGATCTCCTCGTAGCCATGCTCTGTCGTATGCAGGTCGAGCATGAACTGGCCGAGCGCCCGCTCCATGCGGGCGAGGCCCTTCTTCAGCACCACGAAGCGGGAGCCGGAGAGCTTCGCGGCGGTCTCGAAGTCCATCATGCCGAGCGCCTCGCCGAGCTCGTAGTGCTCGCGGGCGCTGTTCATCGCCGGCTTCTCGCCCGAGCGGCGGTACTCGACGTTGCCGTGCTCGTCGGCGCCGACCGGCACGTCCGGCAGCGGCACGTTGGGAATGACGGCCAGCGCTTCGTCCATATCGCGGTCGAGGCTGCGGCCGCGCTCCTCAGCCTCGCCAAGGAAGGCCTTCAGCTCGGCCACCTCGGCCATGAGGCGGGCAGCGCCATCCTCGTCCTTCTGGGCCTTGGCCTTGCCGATCTCGCGCGAGGCCGTGTTGCGGCGCGCCTGCGCCTCCTCGACCTTTACGATCTGGGCGCGGCGGGCCTCGTCGAGCGAGACGAGGCGATCGACCTCGGCCTTCGCCTTGTCGGCCGCCCAGTTACGGTTCCGGAGCGCAGTCGTCAGCGCTTCCGGATTCTCGCGGATCCACTTGATGTCGAGCATGGTGAGGAGTCTCTGTCGCGTTCGGCGGCGCCTTCTTACAGGCAAAGCGGCTGGTCGCCAAACGCCGACGTCATGCTCCGGCCTGACGGAGGATGGCGCCCGAGATGGGACAGGCAGCAGGCTAGCTCGCCGGCTGCGCTTCCCGCGCCGCCTGCTCGATCGCCCGCTTCCGCTCGACGTATTTCACCGCCAGGATCGAGCCCTCGTAGAGAAGGATGGTCGGAATGGCGAGGCCGAACTGGCTCATGATGTCGGGCGGCGTGAGGACCGCGGCGGCGATGAAGGCGAAGACGATGGCGTAGCGCCGCCAGGACTTGAGGCCGTCGCTGGTGATCATGCCAACGCGCGCAAGGAGCGTCAGGATCACCGGCAGCTGGAAGACGACGCCGAAGGCGACGACCAGGCCCATGACCAGCGACAGGTACTCGTTGACCTTCGGCAGCAGCTCGATCGCCGCGACGCCGTCCCCGCCCTGCTGCTCGAGCGACAGGAAGAAGCGCATGGCGAGCGGCATCATCAGGAAGATCACCACCGCGCCGCCGATGGCGAAGAGCACCGGCGTGGCGATGAGGAAGGGCGTGAAGGCCTGGCGCTCGTGCTTGTAGAGGCCGGGAGCGACAAACTTGTAGAGCTGGATCGCGATGACCGGGAAGGCGATGCAGAAGGCGCCGAAGAGCGAGACCTTCAGCTGCGTCAGAAAATATTCCTGCGGCGCCGTGTAGATCAGCTTCGGCACGTCGCCATGCGCGCTCGCCGCCCAGACGTAGGGGATGAGCAGGAAGTTGTAGATTTGCTTGGCGAAGAAAAAGCAGGCGACGAAGGCGATCAGCACCGCGATCATGGCGCGGATCAGGCGCTGGCGGAGCTCGAGGAGGTGGGTGAGAAGTGGCGCCCGGCTCGCTTCGATTTCGTCTTCGGGATTGCTCACGGCTTGGCCTCGCTCGCGATCGCGGGCGCTTCCACCGGAGCAGCAGCGGCAGCCGGCTCGGACGGCGGCAGCGGCTTCATGACGGGATCGGGCTCAGGCTTGTTCAATTCGGCGCGGATGCTCTGGTCGACCTTGGCGGTCTCGGCCTTGATGTCGGCGATCGGATCGACCTTGGCGAGGTCCTGGATGCTTTTCTTCACATCCTCGAGCTCGGCCTCGCGGATCGCCTCGTTGAACTGGCCCTGGAACTCCCGCGCCATGCGGCGCAGCTTGCCCGTGAACTGGCCGACCGTGCGCATGGCGCGCGGCAAGTCCTTCGGGCCGATGACGACTATCGCCACCACCGCGATCACGACCAGTTCAGTCCAGCCAATATCGAACATCCCGGACGCTTCCGGCCGACGACCGCCTCAGCGGCGCTAGGAGGCGGCTCAGGCCACCTTGTCTTCAGCCGAGCTCTTCTCGAGCGGCTTCGCCTGGGGCGTGTCGTCGTCGGCGAGCCCCTTCTTGAAGCTCTTGACGCCCTTCGCCACGTCACCCATCAGCTCGGAAATCTTGCCGCGCCCGCCGAAGAGGAGGGCAACGACGGCAATGACGATCAGCCAGTGCCAGAGGCTAAAGGAACCCATCAGGCCTTACTCCACAGAATTGGTCTGCATCCCGACATATCCATGGAAGATATGTCCATCATGGGGCGAATATCGCAGACCCGCCGCGCCGCCGCAACAAAGCATATGGGACGGATCGGCGCGGATGGCAAACGGCGATTGCCGCTTGCCGCATCGCAAAGCGCTCAGGTCCCCTCGCCCTCCGGCGCCCCATCGGGCTCCAGCGCCGCCTCGTCTTCGGCCTCTTCCGGCGCCTCGCCGGCCTCGGCCGCTTCGACGACGACCGTTTCCTCGATCGCCTCGATCGAGAGGACCACCGCTTCCACCTGCGGCGCTTCGCCCTCGCCGGAAAGCTCGGCGCGGAACTCGTCCTCGAGCGGGTCCTCGTCGGGGGCCAGCTCGGTCATGGAATGGGGCGTCGGCACCTCGAAATTGGCCGGTACGCGGGAATCGAGGAGCCCCGCGCCCTTCAGCTCCTCGACGCCCGGCAGGTCGCCGAGGGTGTCGAGGCCGAAATGGGCGAGGAAGGCATCGGTGACGCCATAGGTCACCGGACGGCCCGGCGCCTTGCGACGGCCGCGCATCCTGACCCAGCCGGTCTCGAGCAGCAGGTCGAGCGTCCCCTTCGACGTCGCGACGCCGCGGATCTCCTCGATCTCGGCGCGGGTGACGGGCTGGTGGTAGGCGATGATGGCGAGCGTCTCCAGCGCGGCGCGGGAGAGCTTCTTCTGCTCGACCGCCTCGCGGGCGAGCAGGAACGACAGGTCGCCCGCGGTGCGGAAGCACCACTTGCCCGCCACCTGGATGAGGTTCACGCCGCGCTCGTCATAGGCTTCCTGCAGCTCGCGGAGCAGACCCGCAACGTCGCTGCCATCCGGCAGGCGGGCGGCGAGCTCGTCGGCGGAAAGCGGCTCGGCCGAGGCGAAGAGGAGCGCCTCGATCATGCGCATGGCCTGGCGGCGCTCGGAGGGTGCCTGGCCTTCGGCGATCGCGTCATTGTCCACGGCAAGCGCCACCGCTGCGTTGTCTCTAGCCATTTCCGGCCTCCTGCATCACAGGTGCGACCGGGGCACGGTCGCGGATATAGAGCGGAGCGAAGGGCTCCGTCTGGCGTAGCTCGATCTTCCCTTCGCGGACCAGCTCCAGCGTCGCGCCGAAGGAACTCGCGCGGAGCGACCGGCGCATCTCGGGCGCCGCCTGGTAGGACGCGAGGAAGGTTTCCAGCGGCGTCCATTCGGCCAGCTTGCCGATGAGGCGGGTCAGGATGTCGCGCGCATCGCTCAGCGACCAGACCTCGCGCGGCTTGTAGCGCACGACGGAAATCGCCTTCTCCTGCCGGCGGACGGCGTAGGCGGAAAGCAGGTCGTAAAGGGTCGCGGAATATTCGCTCTTGCGCACCGTGCGGATCGGCTCCGGGGCGCCGCGGGCGAAGACGTCGCGGCCGAGCCGGTTGCGGTTGGCGAGCCGGTTGGCGGCCTCGCGCATCGCTTCCAGCCGCCGCAGGCGGAAGGCGAGCTCGGCCGCCATCTCCTCGCCGGTCGGCTCGTCGCTCTTCTCCTCGGGCAGCAGGAGCCGCGACTTGAGGTAGGCGAGCCAGGCGGCCATGACGAGATAGTCGGCGGCGAGTTCCAGCCGCAGCGCGCGGATCTGCTCGATGAAGGCGAGGTATTGCTCGGCGAGCGCCAGGATCGAGATGCGCGTCAGGTCGACCTTCTGCGTCCGCGCCAGCGCGAGCAGCAGGTCGAGCGGACCTTCGAAACCGTCGACGTCGACGACCAGCGAAGGTTCGCTGGTGGCGCGGTCGGGAGTCTTGAACGTCTCCCACATCTCGTTCTGGTCGGGCGCGACGGTCATCGGGATCAGGCCGCCGCCCGCCAGCCGACGGAATTGGCGAGCGCCACGAGTTCCTCGCGGGCGGCCTTGCGATCGAGCGGTTCGGGCTTGCGGATCATGGACAGGGCGCGAGCGGCCCGCTCGCCGGATTCACCGGCGAGCGCCGCGCTGGCGTCGGCGACGGCCCGCATCTCCTCGATCCGACCGTTGCAGTGAAGCACGATATCGACGCCGGCGTCCCGGATCGCGCGCGCTCTCTCACCGTAATCCCCAGAAAGCGCATTCATCGACACGTCGTCACTCAGGAGAAGGCCACGGAAACTGATTCGCCCCCGGATGATATCGCGGACGATGACGGGGGAAGTGGTCGCCGGCCTTTCCGGGTCAATTGTCCTGTAGACAACATGGGAGGTCATGCCGATCGGCAGGTCGGCGAGCGCCGCGAAGGGGGCGAAATCGGTGGCGACGAGGGTATCGAGGTCGGCATCCACCACCGGCAGGTGGTAGTGGCTGTCGACCACCGCGCGTCCGTGGCCGGGCATGTGCTTCATGGTCGGCAGGAGGCCGGCGGCCATCATGCCCTCCGCCATAGCCCGCCCGAGGGTCGCGACCCTCTGTGGGTCACCGCCGAAGGATCGGTTGCCGATGGCATCGGTGACGCCCGGAACGGCCACGTCGAGGACCGGCACGCAGTCGATGCTGACACCGACATCGGCGAGGTCGGCGCCCATCAGGCGTCCCTGCAGCCAGGCGGCGCGGATCCCCTTCCCCTCGTCCTGCTCGGCGATCAGTCCGAAAGTGCGCCCCGGCGGATAGGGCGGCCAGTTGGGCGGCTGTAGCCGCTGCACGCGGCCGCCTTCCTGGTCGATGAGGACCGGCGCGTCAGGCCGACCGACCGCCTCGCGGAAACCGGCGACGAGGTCGCGAATCTCGGCCGGCTCGCGGCAATTGCGCTTGAAGAGGATCAGGCCCCAGGGCTGCTCGTCCCGGAAGAGAGCGGCCTCCTCCGGTTCGAGGCGCGGCCCGGCGACGCCGGAGATGAAGGCCTTGACGACCATGGCTGCCGGCGACCCGCCGGCCGCCGCTCCTTACTTGACGATGATGCAGTCGCCGCCGGCGGCCTTCAGGGCGGAACAGACGCGCGAGGCGCCGTCGCCCGCGAAGGGTCCGACTCGCACGCGATAATAGGTGCCGCGGTCGCCGAGGTCAGCCCGCTGCACGTTCGGCTGGTAGCGGCCGAGCACCTGGGCGTAGCGCGACTGCATGCTGCGGAAAGCCGACATGGCGGCAGCTTCCGACTTCTGCGAGGTCACCTGGACCGACAGGCCGCCGGTGACGGCCGCGCTGTCGGCCGGAGCCGCCGCCGGCGCCGCGGACGGCTTCGAGGCCGGGGTGAGGTCGATGGGCTCGCCCTTGGCGACGACCACCGGCTTCGGCTTGGCGGCGGGCTTTGCCGGCGGTTCGGGGGCCGCGGCGGCGTCTCCTGCGTCGGCGGAGGCGGCGCCCTCGTCGGCAGGCGCCGGGTCCGCCGGCTGCACCTTGGCGGCCGCGGGAGCGGCAGCGCCGGCATCGCCGTCGCCGGCGGGCACCGTTCCGGCCGGCGCCGGCGTCGGTGCGCCCTCGCTCGCCAGCGGATCGGCATTGACGGGGATATTGCCGCCCTTCTCGAGGACGGTGTCCATGCTGGTACCGCTCGGCGCGGCCATGTCGAGACCGCCGGCCACCTCGGAGGGCGGCTTGCCGGGATCGCTCGCGGCCGCCGGAGCGGCGCTGCCATCGGCGGGGGCGGCTTCGCTCGAAACGATGGTGCCGTCGGGCCGCACGACGACGGTGCGGACCTTGCGCGGGCCGATGCCATCGGCGCTGCCCGCCTGGTCGGAGGATGCCGCCGGCTCGGCGCCGTCAGCGCCGGAATCGGCGACTTTCGGCGGCTGGCCACCGCCATCGACCGGGCCGCCCTGCATGATGACCCGCGAGACCGGATTGCCGTCATCGGCCTCGTCGGCCGGCTTGTTCACGTCGGCGATCTTCTCGCTGCCGGGAGTGACGAGATTGGTCGCGGTGTCTTCCGTCGGCCGCGCCGCCGGATCGACCCGGTCGTAGATCAGCTTGTTCTGCGCGTCCGCCGTCTGCTGCGTGCCGTCGTCGGGCGGAACGACCTTGGTCGGGCTCGGATCGGCCGCGATCAGCGGCGGCGTATCGGTGCCGCTCACGCCGCCGCGGAGCACGTAGTAGCCGGCACCGCCCGCGAGCGCGACCACGAGCAGCGCCATGACGGCGACCAGGCCGCGCGAGGTGCGGCGGTGGCCCATGTCGGGGAGGTCATCGACCAGCGGCGGCAGGTCGGCCTCGTCATCGCCGTAGTGGGCGATCTCCTCGAGCGCCAGATCGTCCTGGTAGAGTTCGTCCGCCTCGGCCATGGTCGGCGCGGCGTCCTCGAAGATCTCGTGATCGGCGTCGGTGATTTCGGGCTCCGGGGCCGGCACCGGCGCACGGGGAGCCGGCCTGGCCGCCTCCGGCTTGTCGCCGCGATTGGCGCGGAACCAGTTGCGGGCGCGCGGCGGAGCGAAGCGGCTGGCATCGTCCGCGCCGGCATCCTCTTCCGGCTTCTCCCAGCGGCCGGCGCTGGCCGGCGGCGGATCGGCATGGACCTGCGTCGTCGGACGGAGCGAGGCGCCGCCGAAATCCCCGCGGTCGGCAGGCCGCACGGGCTGCGGGGGCCGCTCGGCCCGTGCCGGCGGCGGCGCTGCCGGACGAGCCGGCCTTTCGGAAACGGGCGGCGCGGCTTTTGCCGTCACCGGCGGAGCAGCGGGCCTTGCGGGCGGCGGGACCGGACGGGCGGGCCGCTCGGCGACCGGCGGGGCCGGCTGCCGCACAACCGGAGGCGTGGCACCCTGGGCCGCAGCGGCCGGGCGCGGCGCCGGCTGCGCCACCTTCGGCGGCGCGAAGGAGGTCGGCGCGGCAGGCGCCGGAGCGGGCCGCTGGGCCGGCACGACGGGCGGCGGGGCCTTCGCCGCGGGCGGAGGCGCGGGCCTCGCGGCGGCCGGCGCCGGCTGCGACGCCGGGCGAACCGGTGGCGCGGCGGCGGGCTTCGGTGGAGGAGCGACCGCGGCGAAGGAGGCCTGCAGGTCGTTCATCAGTTCCGATTCGAGGTCGTTCGCCAGGATCGGCTCGGCGGAGAGCGCGCCATTGGCTGCCGGATTGGCGGGCACCGTCTTTGCCTTCGGCTGGGGAGCCGGATCGAAGGTCGAGCGCCCCGAAACGATGCGCGCCAGCTCGATCAGCGGATCGCTGTCATCGGAAGGCGCGGGCGGCCGCCGCTCGCTCAGGGGGCGAACGGAGAGCTTCGGGTCATAACGATCGGCCATCACAGTCCCCAACTACGCACTCACGTCAGCTTGCCGTCCCCTGCCCCGGCAGCCGCTTCCCGGACTCAGCGCATCTCGTCCGGAGCGCTTACTCCAAGGATAGCCAATCCCGAAGACAAGACCAATTTTGTGGCATGAACGAGAGCGAGTCGCGCCAAGGTCGAGTCTGAGTCGTCATGGTTAATAAAACGCAATTGCGGCAACTCCTTGCCGCGGTTCCACTGGGCATGGAACTCGGACGCCACCTCGTAGAGATAGAAGGCGATGCGGTGGGGCTCGTGGGCCTCGGCAGCCGCCTCGATGATGCGCGGATATTCGGCAAGACGCCGGATGAGGCCGATCTCGCCTGAATCGCTCAGCTTTTCGAGCGGCGCATGGATGAGCGCCTCGACATTCCGCTCGACGCCCGGCATTTCCGCCACCGCCTGCCGGAAGACCGAGGCGGCGCGGGCATGGGCGTACTGGACGTAGAAGACGGGGTTGTCCTTCGACTGCTCGGTGACCTTCTGGAAATCGAAATCGAGCGGTGCGTCGTTCTTGCGGAAGACCATCATGAAGCGGACCGGATCGGGCCCGACTTCTTCCACCAGTTCGCGCAGCGTGACGAAGTCGCCCGAGCGCTTCGACATCCTGACCGGCTCGCCCGCCCTGAAGAGGCGCACGAGCTGGCAGAGCTTCACGTCGAGCTCCGCCTCGCCGCCGCTGATCGCCGTCACCGCCGCCTTCATACGCTTGACGTAGCCGCCATGATCGGCGCCGAGCACGTCGATCATGTTGAGGTAGCCGCGACGGAACTTGTCGTAGTGATAGGCGATGTCCGAGGCGAAATAGGTGTAGCTGCCGTCCGACTTCATGAGCGGGCGGTCGACGTCGTCGCCGAACTCGGTCGCCCTGAAGAGCGTCTGCTCGCGGTCCTCCCAGTCGTCCGGGATCTGCCCCTTCGGCGGCGGCAGGCGGCCCTGGTAGATGAGGCCCTTGGCCCGTAGCGCCTCGATCGCCGCGGCCACCTTGCCGGCATTGCCCTCCTGCAGGGAACGTTCGGAGAAGAAGACCTCGTGCTCGATGTTGAGCATCTTCAGGTCGTCGCGGATCATCGCCATCATGGCGGCGATGGTGCGGTCGCGCACGACGGGGAGCCACTCGCCTTCCGGCCGGTCGACGAGGAAGCCGCCAAACTCGTCGGCGAGCGCCTGGCCCACCGGCTTCAGGTAGTCGCCGGGATAGAGTCCCTCGGGAATCTCGCCGATGTCCTCGCCGAGCGCCTCGCGATAGCGGAGATAGGCCGAGCGGGCGAGCGTGATCACCTGCGCGCCGGCATCGTTGATGTAGTATTCCCGCGTCACGTCATGGCCGGCGGCGGCGAGCAGGCTCGCCAGCGCATCGCCAAAGACGGCGCCGCGGCAGTGCCCGATATGCATCGGCCCGGTCGGGTTGGCCGAGACGTATTCGACGTTGACCTTCTCGCCCTTCCCGAGCCGCGAATGGCCATAGGCCTCGCCCGCGGCGACGATACCCTTCAGCACCGCCTGCCAATAGCCGGGCCTCAGGCGCAGGTTGATGAAGCCCGGTCCGGCGATTTCCGCGGCATCGATATCGGGATCGCGCGCCAGCTCGGCGGCGATGCGCACGGCGGCGTCGCGCGGCTTCAGGCCGAGCGGCTTCGCCAGCACCATGGCGGCGTTGGAGGCGAGGTCGCCGTGGCTCGCATCGCGCGGCGGCTCGACGATGACGCGGTCGAGATCGTCCGCGGCGAGGCCATCGAACTTCGCTGCCCTGACCGCCGCTTTCACCCGGCCGGTGAAGTCATTGAAAATGTTCATGAAGAAAACCGCCTGACGCGCCGGTCCGGCGGGACGCCCGCCAGTGGCCGCGAGCTAACCCAATTCCGCCGCCTCGTCAAACAAGCGGGCATATTCGGCGAGCGCATAGCGATCAGTCATGCCGGCGATGAAATCGGCGATGCGACGGGCGGCACGGTCGGCATCTTCGGCCTCGCGCGGCCGCCATTCGGCTGGCAGGCTCGCCGGCTCGGCGGCGTAGCGGGCATGGAGCTTCTCGACCAGCCGCTCCGCCCGGTCCATGACCGATCGCACGCGCGGAATCCGGTAGACCGCCCGCGTCAGCACGGCCTTGATGGCGCGGTCGGCCCCGTCCATCGACGCGGAGAAACCGACCACCGGTGCGCCCGCCCCGCGCACGTCCTCGGCGGAGCGCGGGTCGAGCGCGGCAAGGCGGGCGAGGCTCTCGCGGATCACGTCCTCGATCATGGCGGTGATCAGGCGCCGCACCAGTTCGTGGGGCACGCGTGCCGGCTCGATGGCGGGATATTCGCGCGCCACCGTGCCGAGGATGTGGGCGACCAGCGGCACCTCGCGGAGCGCGTCGAGGGTGAGGAGCCCGGCGCGCAGCCCGTCATCGATGTCGTGGGCGTCATAGGCGATGTCGTCGGCGATGGCGGCCGCCTGCGCTTCCGCCCCGGCATGGGTCGAGAGCCTGAGATCGTGCCGCTCGGCATAGTCGCGGATGGCGAACGGGATGCCCTTCTCGGCATAGCGGCCGACGGGCCTGCCGGCGGCGTCGGTCAGCGGACCGTTGTGCTTGACCAGCCCTTCCAGCGTCTCCCAGGTCAGGTTCAGCCCGTCATAGCGGGGGTAGCGGCGCTCCAGCCGCGTGACGACGCGAAGGCTCTGGGCGTTGTGATCGAAGCCGCCATTCGCGGCCATGGCACGGGCAAGCCCGCGCTCCCCGGCATGGCCGAAGGGCGTGTGGCCGAGGTCGTGGGCAAGCGCCAGCGCCTCGGCGAGGTCCTCGTCCAGCCGGAGCGCCCGGGCGATGGCGCGGGCGATCTGGGCGACCTCGATCGTATGGGTCAGGCGGGTACGGAAGTGATCGCCCTCGTCGACGAGGAAGACCTGCGTCTTGCCGGCAAGGCGACGGAAGGCGGTCGAATGGACGATGCGGTCGCGGTCGCGCTGGTAGTCGGTGCGCGTCGGGCTCGCCGGATCGGCATGGAGGCGTCCGCGCGTCGCGGACGGGTCGGAGGCATAGGGCGCGAGGCCGTCGCGGCCGAAGCCGATGCCGCCGATGGTCACGCCGCCACCGCCTTCGCGTACCAGCGCCTCACCGCGACCAGCGCCCAGATGGCCTCGACCACGCCGAAAGGCCAGGCCCCCTGCAGGAAGCCATAGGCCGAACCGAGGGCACAGGCGGCCGCAAAGCCGAGGATGAAATGCGGGTTCCGGTCCTCCAGCGCATAGAAGACGAGCATCGCGGTGACTGCGACGAGGCCGAAAAGCGTAAGGCCGTCCATGCACTTCCGCCGGATTGACTTCGGGGTATCCCGTTCATAACTATCGCTTCAGCGGAAAGACAAGCCAATGCTCGATACCGTCGCCCATCCCGTCACCATTTCCGAGCGCGCCGCGAAGCGCATCGCCCGGATTCTTTCGGCCGAGCCGGACGGGACGGCGCTCCGCATCAGCGTCTCGGGCGGTGGCTGCTCGGGCTTCCAATACGGCTTCGACCTCGACCGCGACAGGACCGACGAGGACATCGTCATCGAGCGCGAGGGCGCCGTCGTCCTCATCGACACCGTGTCCCTGCCCTATATCGACGGCTCGGAGATCGACTTCGTCGACGACCTGATGGGCCAGGCCTTCAAGGTCAACAATCCGCACGCCACGGCTTCCTGCGGCTGCGGCACGAGCTTCTCGATCTAGGCTCGATCGCGGGCTCTATTCGGCCGCTGCGAGATGCTTGGAAGGCTTCGGGATTTTTCGTCCCAGCCCGGTTGCTGCCTCTATCCAGGCAGCGATGGCATCCCGAACGCTGGCCAGCGCTTCTTCGGGGGTCTCCCCGTCAGACATGCATCCCGGCAAGTCCGGCACGAGCGCGGCAAATCCGCCGCCGTCCTCCGCCGAGAGGGGCTCGATAATCACCGGGTAGTCAAGGCGAGGCATTCCGGGCCTCCAGTACCTGTTCGATAAAGCGGACGAGTCTACGAATGTAGATGGGCTTGATCGGCCGCCTTCCTGGCACGGTCAGGATATCATTTTGTGTTCGATCTGACACTTTCCAATGGGATCCGCCCCCGCCTGGCGGCGCGCAATGTATTTCATGCTGACGGCAGGCGGTCCGGACATCGCCAATCTGCCAATCGCCCGCCGGATTCGACCGCATCCGATCGAGAAGCGCGTTTGGCTTTGCCATAGCTTACTGGAACGCCGTCTCCTGGAAGCTCCGGAGCTTGCGCGAATGGAGCCGTTCCGGCGCCATGGCGCGGAGCTTCTCCATCGCCCGGATGCCGATCTCGAGGTGCTGGTTGACCTGGCGGCGATAGAAGTCCGAGGCCATGCCGGGCAGCTTCAGCTCGCCGTGCAGCGGCTTGTCGGAGACGCAGAGCAGCGTCCCGTAGGGCACGCGGAAGCGGAAGCCGTTGGCGGCGATGGTCGCCGATTCCATGTCGAGCGCGACGGCGCGCGACTGCGAGAAGCGGCGCACCGGCTCCTCGTGGTCGCGGAGCTCCCAGTTGCGGTTGTCGATGGTGGCGACGGTGCCGGTGCGCATGATGCGCTTCAGCTCGAAGCCCTCGAGGCCGGTCACCTCCTCCACCGCGTCCTCCAGCGCGACCTGCACTTCCGCCAGCGGCGGGATCGGCACCCAGGTCGGCAGGTCGGCATCGAGCACGTGGTCCTCGCGGACATAACCATGGGCGAGCACGTAGTCGCCGAGCGCCTGGGTGTTCCTCAGGCCGGCGCAGTGGCCGAGCATCAGCCAGGCATGGGGCCTGAGGACCGCGATATGGTCGGTGATGGTCTTGGCGTTGGAGGGGCCGACGCCGATGTTGACCATGGTGATGCCCATGTGGCCCGGCCGGGTCAGGTGGAAGGCCGGCATCTGCGGCAGGCGCGAGGGCGCCACGCCCGATGTCGGGCTGTCCGAGCCGGACAGCGTGACGACGTTGCCCGGCTCTACCAGCGCCTCGTAGCCGCCGTCCGCCGTCGCCATCAGGCGGCGCGCCGTGGCGACGAACTCGTCGATATAGAACTGGTAGTTGGTGAAGATGACGAAGTTCTGGAAATGCTCCGGCTGTGTCGCCGTATAGTGCGGCAGGCGGTGGAGCGAATAGTCGATGCGCGGCGCCGTGAAAGGCGCGAGCGGCATCGGCTGGCCAAAGGCCGGGATGAAGGTGCCGTTGACGATGGCGTCGTCGGTGACGGCGAGGTCCGGCACGTCGAACATGTCGCGGAGCGGCCGCTCCATGTTGTCCGAAAGCTGCCCCTCGACATTGATGCCGTCGGGGAAGGCGAAGTGCAGCGCAATGGGCTCGTCGGAGACCGAGACCTGGACCGGCGTCTTGTGCGCCTTGACCAGCAGGCGGATCTGCTCGGTGAGGTATTTGCGGAACAGCGCCGGCCGCGTGATCGTCGTCGCGAACACCCCCGGCCCGGCTACGTGGCCGTAGGAAAGGCGCGAGTCGATCTGGGCGAAGCTCGACGTCTCGATGCGGATCTGCGGATAGGTCGCCCGCACGCGCCCGCGCGGCGGCTTGCCCTTCAGAAGCTCGGCAAAGCGATGGCGGATGAAGGCCGTATGCTCGTCGTAGATCAGCTCGAGCCGGCGGACGGCAGCCTCGGCATCCTCGAAACGTTCGGGAGGAATGGGCGCCGGAAGGTCGAAATGACTCGGGTCTGGTTTCATCATGGCGGATTTCTCCGCCAGCGGCCCTCCCCGGTCAAGCGCGGGAAGGCGATAGCTCAACCGGTGGCTGGCGGGGCGCGGCAGTACCGCGCCCCGCCATGACGGTGATTTCCGCAGCTACTTGGCGAAGGTCGCCTTGAGGGTGACCGAGGGGACCGACTTCAGCGCCTGCGAGACCGGGCAGATTTCCTTCGCCTTCTCGGCGGCGGCCACGAAAGTCGCCTCATCGATGCCGGGCACGCGGCCGACCGTCTCGAGCGCGATCGAGGTGATCCCCTTGCCGGCCACGATCTCGACCTTCGCCGTGGTCTTGATGTCGGTCGGGGGCGTTCCCGCAGCCGTGAGCAGGCCGGAAAGCTGCATCGAGTAGCAGCCGGCATGGGCCGCCGCGATCAGTTCCTCGGGGTTGGTGCCCTTGCCGGTCTCGAAGCGCGAGGCAAAGGTGTAGGATCCCTTGAACCCGCTGAAATCGACCTCGCCGCTGCCTTCCTTGAGCGAGCCCTTCCATTCCGCCTTCGCCGTTGAAACGATGCCCATGACCCTTTGATCCTTCTTCATGCCGGGACCATGGGTTTAGTGCACCGCGCGGGAAAATCCAGACCCGCGGCGTGAAAGGGCTCTGGTGGCGCGCCCCTGCGCCGCTATGCTCCCTCCGTCCGCGGCAAGGGAATGCTCATGAAGATCGCCACCTGGAACATCAACGGCGTGCGCGCAAGGCTCGAGGGGGCCGTGCAGTGGCTGCGCGACGCGGCTCCCGACATCCTCTGCTTCCAGGAGATCAAGAGCGAGGACACCAATTTCCCGCGCGAGGCCTTCGGCGACCTCGGCTACAACATCGCGCTGAACGGACAGAAGGGCTTCAACGGCGTTGCCATCCTGTCGAAGGTCCCCTTCGACGAGGTCTCGCGGACGCTGCCCGGCGACGACAGCGACAGCCATGCCCGCTTCATCGAGGCCGTGTTCTCCGTCAGGAGCGGCGCGCTTCGCGTCGCCTCGCTCTATTTCCCGAACGGCAACCCGCCCAATTCGGACAAGTTTCCCTACAAGCTCGCCTGGATGGAGCGCTTCGCGGCCTATGCCAAGGCGAGGCTCGCTGCCGAGGAGATGGTCGTCATGGGCGGCGACTACAACGTCATCGCCGAGCCGGAGGACGCGCGCAATCCGGCAGCCTGGGTCAGCGACGCCCTCTTCCAGCCGGAGACACGCGCCGCCTACCGGCGCCTCCTCAACCTCGGCCTCACCGACGCCTTCCGCGCCTGCCACGGCGAGCCCGGCCACTACACGTTCTGGGACTATCAGGCGGGCGCCTGGCAGAAGAACAACGGCATCCTCATCGATCACATTCTCCTGACGCCGCTCGCGGCCGACCGCCTTCAGACCGCCAGCATCGACAAGCGCACGCGCGGCTGGGACAAGCCGTCGGACCATGTGCCGGTGGTGATCGAGCTGGACGTCTGAGTCTGCGCTTCAGGCGGCGAGCTTCCCGGGCATGCGGGCGACGACCACCCGGTTCCGCCCGGCTTGCTTGGCCCGGTAGAGCTGCTGGTCGGCGACATGGAAGAGGTCGGCATAGCTGACATCGCCGCGGAAGATCGCACCGCCGACGCTGACCGAAAGCGGGGTGCGCTCGCCATCGGCGTCGAACTCGGCCTCGTTGATGGTCTTCCGGATGCGCTCGGCGACCGCCTCCGCCTGGCGCGAGCTGGAACCGGGAAGGAAGACGCCGAACTCCTCGCCGCCGACACGGCCGACGAGGTCGGCGCCGCGCACGAGCCCCTGGATCGAGCGCGCGATCACCCTCAGCGCCTCGTCGCCGCGATCATGGCCGAAGCGGTCGTTGATGGTCTTGAAATGGTCGGCATCGACGATGAGCAAGGCCCCCTCCGTCTCCTCCCGCCGGCCCTGCTCCCGGACATGGCCGAGATAGGCGTCGACGAGCATGGTGAAGGCGCCCCGGTTGAGGACCCGCGTCAGGCTGTCGGTCGAGGCGACGACCTGAAGCTGGGCATGGGCGATGGCGAGCGCGCGCATTTTCAGCGACAGGACGAGAAGGAGCGGGACGGCGAGGACGATGGGGATGAGGACGTCCGTCCACAGTTCCTCGTGCCAGGGCAGCGGCTCCGGCTTCATGATGAGGAGGTCGACCACCACCGGCACGGCGATGCACAGCATCGTGCCGAGCAGGGTTATGGCGGCGACCCTGCCGAGGCCGCGCGCGGAGAAATCCCAGCGTGACTTAGCCATGAGCGTGGACGGACCTCTTCACCGGGGCTGTATCGCCTCGGCGCGATTGAGAATCCGTCTGGGAGGTCGTTAGAGTTTTAGCGACCGGAAGGCAGCGGCCGCGGAACCTGTCCGCCGCCTATTTCTTCTTGCCGTATTTGCTCATCCAGTCGTCGGCGAGCGCCATGGCGGTGCGGCGCTCGTTCTCGGTCGCGACCGACACGGCCTGCTCCTGCATGTCGAAGATCCAGCCTTGCGTCGGCTTGGCGCGCTCACGGGCGAGCGAGAGGTACATGAGGCCGAGGACCGGCTGGCGCGAAATGCCGTCGTCGCCCTCGAAAAGGAGATGGCCGAGGAGCGCCTGGGCCGCGACGTTGCCCTTGTCGGCAGCGAGCTTCGACCAGCGCGCCGCCTGGACGGCATCGCGCTCGCCGCCCTCGCCGGTGAAATACATGCGGGCGAGGCTGTACTGCGCATCCGGGTCGCCGAAGATCGAGGCGGCGTGGCTGTAGATCTGCCGGGCGCGATAGGGATCGGCCTTCACCTCGGTGTTCGGGATGCCCTTCTGGTAGTAGTCGCCAAGGGCCACGAAGGCCTTGGAGACGAAGCGCGACGAGGGATCGCCGGGCGTGTCGTCGGCATGGGCGTCGGCGATCTCGCTGAACAGCTCGAAGGCCTTGTAGTCGTCCTGCTTCACGCCGTCGCCTTCGGCGAGCATCTTGGCGGCCTGCCACTGGGCGATCGGATCGCCCTTCTCGGCGGCGAAGTTGAGCGCCTCGAAGGCGGTCGACTTGTCGCCCTTGCGATAGAGCTCCAGGCCGCCCTGCAAGGCCTCCTGGGGCGAGGTATCGGCATTCAGGCTCTTCACGTCGAAGGCAAGGGCCTGCCCGGCAAAGCCGAGCACGGCAGCGAACGCCACACAACGATACGCGTCAGATATCCGCATAGGTCTTCACTTCCGCCGCCCCGCCCGGGTGGGTCACCGCGCCGGCCCGTGCCGGCCCGACGCCCTGTGCGTATTTCCAGATCGCGCCGGTCCGGTAGGCATTGGGCCGCGCCTTCCAGCCGGCCTTGCGCGCTTCCAGTTCGTGATCGCTCAGCTTCACGGAGAGCGTTCCCGCCTCCGCGTCGATCTCGATGATGTCGCCGTCGCGGATATGCGCGATCGGCCCGCCGATCGCCGCCTCCGGCCCGACATGGCCGATGCAGAAGCCGCGGGTGGCGCCCGAAAAGCGCCCGTCGGTGATCAGCGCGACCTTGTCGCCGGCGCCCTGCCCGTAGAGCGCGGCGGTGGTCGAGAGCATTTCCGGCATGCCCGGTCCGCCGCGCGGGCCGACATAGCGGATGACCAGCACGTCGCCGTCCTTGTAGTCGCGGCGCTCGACGGCGGCGAAGCAGTCCTGCTCGGTATCGAAGCAGCGCGCCGGGCCGGAAAATTTCAGGTTCTTCATCCCGGCGACCTTCACGATGGCGCCGTCCGGCGCGAGGTTGCCGGAAAGACCCACCACGCCGCCGGTCGGCGTGATCGGTTCGCTCGCCTTCCTGACCACTACCTGGCTGTCGTTCCAGGCGACCTTCTTCAGGTTCTCGGCAATCGTCTTGCCGGTCACCGTCATGCAGTCGCCGTGGAGGTAGCCGCTGTCGAGCAGCGTCTTCATGACGAGCGGGATGCCGCCCGCCTCGAAGAGGTCCTTGGCGACGTATTTGCCGCCCGGCTTGAGGTCGCAGATATAGGGCGTGCGCTTGAAGATCTCGGCGACGTCGAAGAGGTCGAACTCGATGCCCGCCTCGTGGGCGATGGCCGGCAGATGCAGGCCGGCATTGGTCGAGCCGCCGGAAGCGGCGACCACGGTCGCGGCATTCTCCAGGGCCTTCCGGGTGACGATGTCGCGCGGGCGGATGTTCCGCGCGATCAGCTGCATCACCATCTCGCCGGCGGCGAAGCAGAACTTGTCGCGGAACTCGTAGGGTGCCGGCGCGCCGGCCGAGTAAGGCAGCGCGAGGCCGATGGCCTCGGAGACCATCGCCATCGTGTTCGCGGTGAACTGGCCGCCGCAGGCCCCGGCCGAGGGGCACGCGACCTGCTCGAGTTCCAGCAGGTCCTCGTCGCTCATCTTGCCGACCGAGTGCAGGCCGACCGCCTCGAAGACGTCGACCACGGTCACGTCCCTGCCCTTGAAGGTGCCGGGCAGGATCGAGCCGCCATAGATGAAGACGGAAGGCACGTTGAGGCGGACCATCGCCATCATCATGCCGGGCAGCGACTTGTCGCAGCCGGCCATGCCGACGAGGGCGTCGTAGCCATGGCCGCGCATGGTGAGCTCGACCGAATCCGCGATCACCTCGCGCGAGGGCAGCGAGGACTTCATGCCCTCGTGGCCCATGGCGATGCCGTCGGTCACCGTGATGGTGCAGAATTCGCGCGGCGTGCCGTTGGCGCTTGCCACGCCCTTCTTCACCGCCTGCGCCTGGCGCATCAGGGAGATGTTGCAGGGCGCGGCTTCGTTCCAGCAGGTGGCGACACCGACGAAGGGTTGGTGAATCTGCTCCGGACCGAGCCCCATCGCATAGTAGTACGAGCGATGCGGTGCCCTTTCGGGCCCCTCCGTTACGTGACGGCTGGGCAGCTTACGCTTGTCGAAAACCGGCGCTTCCATAACCTTCCTTCACCAGGCCGCCCGCACTTACGCTGGCCGGGCAGCGGCACTTTGAGCGCAAGACCGGACGTCCTTCCCGCGAGCGGAAAGTGTTGCCCTAATCCCACGTCAGGTGCTTAGCTCCCCTCGGCAGGCTACCTGATGCCTCTCGGCTTCATCCGACTTTATGGCTGAACGGCGGCGAAAAGGCTTAACCGGATCGCGCGCACGTCAGTTCTCCCGGGACCGTTGCGGAATGGCAACAAGAGCCCGGCCGGTGCCGCGAGATGGCCAGCTTTGAACCGCTCGAATGCCGCATTCGCGCCGAAGGAAGGGCCGGCGCGGGATGAATCCTACCGCTGCCCGAAGAGGATCTTCTGGGCGTCCTTGTCCTGCGAGAGGTCGAAGGAGGTCGGCGCCTTCACCTTCAGGCCGCGCTGGACGGCGGGGCGCGCATCCACCCGGTCGTGCCAGGCTTTCACGTTCGGGAACTCGGCGATGTCGACGCCGCGGCTCTCCCAGTTGCGGATCCAGCCGAAGAGCGCGATGTCGGCGATGGAATAGTCGCCGGCGACATAGTCCCGTCCGCCCAACTGCTTTTCAAGCACGCGATAGAGACGGTGCGTCTCGTTCAGGTAGCGGTCGATGGCATAGGGAATCTTCCCGACCGCGTAGTTCCGGAAGTGGTTGAGCTGGCCGAACATGGGGCCGACGCCGCCCATCTGCCACATCAGCCATTCCTCCACCGCGACGCGGGCGCGCTCCTCGGTCGGGTAGAGCTGCCCGAACTTGCGGCCGAGATACTGGAGGATGGCGCCGGACTCGAAGACCGAGATCGGCTTTCCGCCCGGGCCTTCCGGATCGACGATCGCCGGGATGCGGTTGTTGGGCGAAATGGCCAGGAATTCGGGCTTCAGCTGCTCGCCCTTGCCGATGTTCACGAAGTGCGTGGCGTAGGGCACATCGAGTTCCTCGAGCATGATCGAGGCCTTGAAGCCGTTGGGCGTGCCCCAGGTGTAGAGATCGATCGGAAGCGTCTGGACTGTCATGGGAAAGAGGACCTGGCGGGAGGGGAGCTGTGGAAAGAGCGCTAGCCTGAAATGGCGCGCCATGTCCGACAAGAGAGGATGTTCCACAGCAGGCCAGCCATGCGAAAAACGCAACCTTGCTCGCCCTTCCGCCGGCGCGTCCGCCACGCTAGCTGGGGCTCGCCGGAAGGCCCGTTCCCCGGCTAGGTAGTTCTCCTGACGTTCCCCTGATTCGAGACCGCGATGCCGCCACGCAAGAAAGAAGCCCAGGACCTGTTCGCCCAGCTCGACAAGCAGGTCGGCGGGCTGAAGGCCGTCGCCAGCGCCGTGAAGCGTGAGGCGGCCGTGCCGCTGAAGAAGGCCGCCGGCGCCGAGGGCGAAGGCTACTCGGCGGCCGACATCGAGGTGCTGGAGGGGCTGGAGCCGGTCCGCCGCCGGCCCGGCATGTATATCGGCGGCACCGACGAGAAGGGCCTGCACCACCTCTTCGCCGAGGTGATCGACAATGCCATGGACGAGGCGGTCGCCGGCCATGCCAGCTGGATCGAGGTGGAGGTCGAGGCCGACGGCTTCGTCATCGTCACCGATAACGGGCGCGGCATCCCGGTCGATCCGCATCCGAAGTTCAAGGACAAGTCGGCGCTGGAGGTCATCATGACGATGCTCCATTCCGGCGGCAAGTTCTCCGGCAAGGCCTACGAGACCTCGGGCGGCCTGCACGGCGTCGGCGTTTCGGTGGTCAATGCGCTCTCCGAGACGCTCGAGGTCGAGGTGGCGCTCCGCCGCCGGCTCTATCGCCAGCGCTTCTCGCGCGGTGCGCCGATCGAGAAGCTGAAGGAGATCGGCGACGCGCCCAACCGGCGCGGCACGCGCATCCGCTTCAAGCCGGATGCCGAGATCTTCCGCGGGGCCGGCTTCAAGGCCGAGCGCCTTTTCGCCATGACGCGCTCGAAGGCCTACCTCTTCGGCGGCGTCGAGATCCGCTGGCATTGCGATCCCTCGCTCGCCACCGACAAGGTGCCGGAGAAGGCGACCTTCCATTTCCCCGGCGGCCTCTCCGACTATCTGCGCGCCGAGCTCGCCGAGGAGAAGACCATCGTCCCGGTCTTCGCCGGCAAGACCGAGAAGGCGAGCGGCCACGGCGCCGTCGAGTGGGCGGTCGCCTGGTTCCCGGGCGACGGCTACATCCGCTCCTATTGCAACACGATCCCGACCGGCGAGGGCGGCACCCACGAGGCCGGTTTCCGCAACGCCCTCACCCGTGGCCTCAAGGCTCATGCCGAGCTTACCGGCAACAAGCGCGCCGGCGTCATCACCTCCGACGACGTCATGACCTCGGCCGCCGGCCTGCTCTCGGTCTTCATCCGCGAGCCGGAATTCGTCGGCCAGACCAAGGACCGCCTGTCGAGCCCGGAGGCGACGCGCGTCGTCGAGAACGCGATCCGCGATCCCTTCGACCATTGGCTCGCCGGGTCGCCGGCGGAAGCGACGAAGCTCCTCGACTGGGTCATCGAGCGCGCCGAGGAGCGCCTCCGCCGCCGGCAGGAAAAGGAGATCGGACGCAAGTCCGCGACCCGCAAGCTCCGGCTCCCGGGCAAGCTCGCCGACTGCAGCGATACCGGCACCGGCGACACCGAGATCTTCATCGTCGAGGGCGATTCCGCCGGCGGCTCCGCCAAGCAGGCGCGCAACCGCTCGACCCAGGCCGTGCTCCCGCTCCGCGGCAAGATCCTCAACGTCGCCAATGCCGGCCGCGAGAAGCTCGCCCAGAACCAGCAGCTCGCCGACCTCATCCAGGCGCTCGGCGTCTCGCCGCGCAGCTATCGGGAGGAGGACCTGCGCTATGACCGCGTCATCGTCATGACCGATGCCGACGTGGACGGCGCGCACATCGCCTCGCTCCTCATCACCTTCTTCTATCGTGAGATGCCCGACCTCATCCGCGGCGGGCATCTCTACCTCGCCGTCCCGCCGCTCTACCGGATGACTCAGGGCGGCAAGACCGTCTATGCCCGCAACGATCGCCACCGCGAGGAACTCCTGAAGAAGGAGTTCAAGGGCAATGGCAAGATCGAGATCGGGCGCTTCAAGGGCCTCGGCGAGATGATGCCGGGCCAGTTGAAGGAGACGACGATGGATCCGTCCAAGCGGACGCTGCTCCGCGTCGAGATCGTCGAGGACAAGGAGACCGGCGAGGCGGTCGAGAGCCTGATGGGCAACAAGCCCGAGGAGCGTTTCCGCTTCATCCAGGAGCGGGCCGAGTTCGCCCACGACCTCGACATCTGAGGACCGGCACGAAGGAGGACATCATGGCAGCCGCACGCCCCCTCGCTTTGGTGACGGGTGCTTCCTCCGGGATCGGGCGCGCCTATGCCGAGCGCCTCGCCGCCGACGGCCACGACCTCATTCTCGTCGCGCGCCGGCGCGACCGGCTGGAGGAAGCCGCGGCGCTCCTCGACCGGCTCGGCGGCGCCGCCGAGATCCTCGCCGCGGACCTGTCCGAGCCGGCCGGCATCGCGGCGGTCGAGCAGCGCATCGCCGGCGAGGACCGCCTCGATTTCCTCCTCAACAATGCCGGCTTCGGGAACTACGGTCCGTTCGTCGAGACGGACATGGCGCGGGCCGATCGGCAGATCGACCTCCACCTCAAGGCGACCATGCACCTCTGCCGTGCCGCGCTGCCGGGAATGGTCGCGCGTGGGCGCGGCTCGATCGTCAACGTCGCCTCGACTCTCGCCTTCACCGCGCCGGTGAGGATGGAACGCCCGAAGCGGGCGACCTACGCGGCGAGCAAGGCCTTCATCAACGCCTTCACCCAGATCGTCGCCAACGAGATCGAGGGAAGCGGCGTCCGCGTCCAGTCGCTCTGTCCCGGCGTGGTGCGAACCGAGTTCCATGACAATCTCGGCGGGCGGCCGCCCCAGTTCCCGGCGCTCGATCCGGGCGTGGTCGTCGACGCCTCGCTCGCCGGCCTCGCGCTCGGCGAGGTGCTCTGCGTGCCGCAGCTTGCCGATGCCGGCAGCCTGGCGCGGGTGTCGGAGGCGCTCACCTCGGTCTGGAACGAAAGCCGGACCGACCATGTCGCGCCGCGCTACTGGAGCCGACCGAGCGGCTGAGCGCGCGACGCTCGCGACCGGCGTCGCGGCCGATCCGGCATGGCTGCCCCGCATGGGGCCGATTTCCATGGACCCGGCGGCGCTTTTGGCTATGGTCGGCCGGCGGCGCGGACGGAGAAAGAAATGCACAGCAAGGTGATCCTGGCCGGAGCGCTCGCCGCCGGCCTCCTGATCTCGGTCCCGGCGCGGGCCGACGACGTGCTCGACGGCGTCACCAAGATGCCCGGGGGCGTCGAGGACGTGCGCATCGGCGGCACCTGGACCAACGAGGGCAAGAGCGGCGCCTATCGCATCATCGTCAGCCGCTCGGGCGGCGACAACGTCATGGCCCGCCTCTTCGTGCAGTGGGTCCAGTACCAGGACGATGGCGAGGCCACGGTGCAAAACACCATTGAGATCAAGGAATTGGCCGATCTCAAGGTGGACATCGTCGACTATACGTCGGAGTCCGACGACCAGGGTCTCTCGGTCTATATCGAGACCATCGACCCGTCCGGCAACGCCGATTCCAACTACGAGTTGCACATCAACGCGCCCGACGACTACCGCTTCGGACCAACCAGCAATTGAGCCGGCTAACCAGTAGACTTAACTCTGCTCGCGGATTGCGCAAAGTTAATCCATCGCAATCGTTGACAATACCAAGCCATTCCCTATGTTTCGGCCGTAATCCCGACGGCCATTGAAGAAAAGGTCCCGTCCGATCGCGGCCCGATGCCCGGTCGTTCAAAGCACATGAGCTTTTCGAATCTCGGACTGAGCCCCAAGGTCCTCGCCGCAGTCGAGGCCAGCGGCTACACGCAGCCTACTCCCATCCAGGAGCAGGCCATCCCGCGCGTCCTCGAGCACCGCGACGTGCTCGGCATCGCGCAGACCGGCACCGGCAAGACGGCGGGCTTCGTCCTGCCCATGCTAACCATCCTCGAAAGCGGCCGCGCCCGCGCGCGCATGCCGCGCACGCTCATTCTCGAGCCGACACGCGAGCTCGCGGCGCAGGTCGAGGAGAGCTTCAACCGCTACGGCCGCAATCACAAGCTGACCGTCGCCCTCCTTATCGGCGGCGTTTCGTTCGACGAGCAGGAGCGCAAGCTCGACCGCGGCGCGGACGTGCTCATCGCCACGCCGGGACGGCTCCTCGACCATATCGGCCGCGGCAAGGTGCTCCTCAACGGCGTCGAGATCCTCGTCATCGACGAGGCCGACCGCATGCTCGACATGGGTTTCATCCCGGACATCGAGCGCATCGCCAAGCTTCTCCCCTTCACGCGGCAGACGCTCTTCTTCTCCGCGACCATGCCGCCGGAGATCCAGCGGCTCGCCGACAACTTCCTCTCCAACCCGATCCGCGTCGAGGTCTCGCGTCCGGCGACCGCCGCCGCCACCGTTACCCAGCTCGTCGTCGAGGCCGGCCGCGAGGCGGTCGACAAGCGCGCGACGCTGCGCGCGCTCATCCGCAGCGCCAAGGACCTGACGAACGCGATCATCTTCTGCAACCGCAAGCGCGACGTCGCCATCCTGCACCGCTCGCTCGCCCGTCACGGCTTCTCGGTCGGCGCGCTCCACGGCGACATGGACCAGCACGCCCGCATGGCGACGCTGGATGATTTCAAGAACAACCGCATTACCCTCCTCGTCGCCTCCGACGTGGCGGCGCGCGGCCTCGACATCCCCGCGGTCAGCCACGTCTTCAATTTCGACGTGCCGACCCATTCGGAAGACTACGTCCACCGGATCGGGCGCACCGGCCGCGCCGGCCGCTCGGGCACCGCCATCACCATTTCGACGCCGGCGGACCGCAAGTACGTCGCCCAGATCGAGAAGCTGACCGGCCAGGCCATCGCGCCCATGGAGGTCGAGGCCTCCGCCGAGCGCGCCCAGGCCCGCTACGGCCATCACAAGGGCGAAGGCGAGGAAGGCCATGCGCCACGCGATCGCGAGGAAGGCCGCGAGGGCCGGCGCCGCAGCCGCGGCGGACGTGGCCGCCGTGACGAACATCGCCGCGAGCCGCGCGAGGTGTCAGCCGGCGAAGCCAGCCCCGCTGCCGAAACGGCAGTCGCCATCGAGCCGCGTCCGCAGCCCGCAGCCGCCCGCCAGCCACGCGAGGATCGTCCACCGCGTGAGGATCGCCAGCACGGCGATCGCCCGGCGCGCGAGGATCGTCCGCAGCGTGACAACCAGCCCCGCCAGCCACGCCCGGAGGGCCGGCGCGAGCGTCGCGACAACCGCAACGAGGATCGCGAACCCGCCGTCCTCGGCCTCGGCGACCACGTCCCGCGCTTCCTTATGCGGCCCGTGAAGACGTCAAGCGGGAACTAGGGCGCGCTACACCTGCCCGTCCGTTTCCACTTCCCCTCCGCCTTTTGATCGTCATGGCCGGCCTTGTGCCGGCCATCCACGTCTGTCCTCCCTGCTTCAACCTTGGCCGTTATCCCGGACAAGCCGCGAAGCGGCGCCGATCCGGGATCCATGCCATGACGGTTCAGACGAACCGACGTGGATGGAGCAGGCGGCGGGTTGAGTGGCCACGCCACCTACCCCGCTGCGTGATGGCATGGATCGCCGGGTCGAGCCCGGCGATGACGGAGAGGGAGCGGGCGCAGGAAGGAGAATAGGCCCGGCTGACCGCACAAGGCGGCCTTGACGATGGAGAGTACTAGACTCCCAACGCCTCGGGCTCGGCCGGCTTGAGGTTCACCGACTCGCCGCAGCCGCAGGAGGAGACCTCGTTCGGATTGCGGAAGACGAAGCCGGAGCGGATCTTGGTGGTCTCGAAATCCATCTCGGTGCCGAGAAGAAACAGGATCGCGCGCGGGTCGACGTAAACGTTGACGCCCTGGGCGTTGACCACGTCGGCGCCGGCCGGCGCCTTCTCGACGCCCTCCAGCGTATATTCCATCCCGGCGCAGCCGCCCTTCTTCACGCCGACGCTGAGCCCGACGAGCGGCCGGTCCGAATTCTCGACCAGTTCGCGGACGCGCGACGCGGCGCGGTCGGTGACCGTCATGATCGCGGGACGGGGACGAAGCGATGCCATTCCGAAGCTCTCCTGGCCGGTTCAAGGCCGGCGGACTCTCCGAAGATGGCCCCAAAGGCGCGCGAAAACAAGGCTTTGCCGAATGGCCCGCCGTTCACGTTTGAACGATATGCGGCATTTCGTCCGTTCGCGCCAAACCGCCGGATTCCACCACCTTCGACGTGAGCCCGGTCACAGGCCCGCCGCGCTCCTTCACCTAGATTTGAGCCGAGGGGCCTTTGCCTCCGAGGAGAAAACCATGCGTTCGATGCTCGTTCTCGCTGCCGCGGCCGTCGCCCTCTCTCCCGCCGTGGCCGTCGCTCCAGCGCTTGCCAAGACTGTCCCGCCTCTCTCGGCCTATGTCGGCAAGTATCCCTATGACAAGGTCCAAGGGGTCGTCTTCCTGAAGAACCCTGCCCTCATCGCCGCGGTGAAGAAGGCGGCGCCGCCGAAGAGCGTCGCCAAGTGGGTGCTCTCGGTCGACACCACCCAGGTGCCGATCGCCGAGAAGGACGGCAAGATCATCGCGCATGCCTGCGAGCCGCATAATTGCGGCGACCATCAATGGGCGATCGTAATCGATGCCAGCTCGGGCTCGGCGGACGTCTGCTACCACAACCCGCCGGATACGGGCGAGGCCAAGTCGCGCTGGTATCTCTCCACCGGCAAGAACGAGCTCCGCGACGGAGCCGAGTGCCCGTCGGAGTAAATCCTCTCCAACGCCCGCTCAATACCAGTCGAGTTGCACCCGGGCGAGGTCGGACATGCGGTCCGGCGTCCAGGGCGGATCGAAGACCATGTTGACCACGACATTGCCGACGCCGGGGACCAGGCTGACGGCGTTCTCGACCCAGCCGGGCATCTCGCCGGCGACGGGGCAGCCGGGCGCCGTCAGGGTCATGTCGATGGCGATATTGCGGTCGTCGTCTATGTCGACCTTGTAGATCAGGCCGAGCTCGTAGATATCGGCCGGGATTTCCGGGTCATAGACGGTCTTCATCGCCGCGATGATGTCGGCGGTCAGCCGCTCGAGCTCCTCGGGCGGAATGGCCGAGCCCGTTGCCTGCAGCGGGATCGACTGCTGGTTCTCGCCGAGCGGCTTCTCTTCCGTCTTCTGATCGGTCATGGCAGGGCTACCAGCGCCGCCGCGGGCGGAGCGCAACGAAGATGATGCCGAGCACGGCCCCCGCGATGAAGCCGAGCGGCCCGGTGATGAAGATGCCGAGCAGCGGCCCCTGGTTGGCGTCCGGCGCCCAGATGGTCGGCCCGATGAACCCCACCAGGAAGGCCAGCACGCCGACGATCAGTCCCCAGCGCAGCGCGCCTGCCAGATAGTCCATGCCCGCCCCCCGTCACGAGAAGAACCCCCGCGCCTTGTCCAGCGCCTCGGCAAGCCGGTCCACCTCGGCAAGCGTATTGTACATGCCGAAGGACGCGCGGCAGGTCGCCGTCGTGCCGAAGCGGGCGAGCAGCGGCTGGGCGCAATGGGTGCCCGCGCGCACCGCGACGCCTTCCCGGTCGATGATGGTCGAGATGTCGTGCGGGTGCGCGCCCTCGATGTTGAAGGCGATGATCGCGCCCTTGCCCTTCGCCGTGCCGTAGACCTTCAGGCTGTTGACGCCGGCGAGCCGCTCATGGGCATAGTCGCGGAGCTCCGCCTCGTGCATCGCGATCGCCTCGCGCCCGACATTCTCCATGTAGGTCAGCGCCGCGCCGAGGCCGATGGCTTCCACGATCGGCGGCGTGCCCGCCTCGAAACGGTGCGGCGGATCGGCATAGGTGACCATGTCCTCGGTCACGTCGCGGATCATCTCGCCGCCGCCGTTGAAGGGCGGCATCTTCGCCAGCAGCTCGCGCTTGCCATAGAGCACGCCGATGCCGGTCGGCCCATAGAGCTTGTGGCCGGTCACGCAATAGAAGTCGCAGCCGATGTCCTGCACGTCGACCGGCAGGTGCACCGCCGCCTGGCTGCCGTCGAGGAGCACCGGAATGCCGCGGGCATGCGCCATGCGCACGACCTCCTTCACCGGCACCACGGTCCCGGTGACGTTCGACATATGCGTCAGCGCGACGATCTTGGTTCGCGGCGTCAGCAGCTTCTCGAAGGCGTCGAGCAGGAACGTGCCGTCATCGGCGATCGGCGCCCACCTGATCACCGCGCCCTTCCGCTCGCGGTGGAAGTGCCAGGGCACGATGTTGGAATGGTGCTCCATGATCGAGAGCACGATCTCGTCGCCCTCGCCGAAGTCCATGCCGTAGGACGCCGCGACCAGGTTCAGCGCCTCGGTCGAGTTGCGCGTGAAGATGATCTCGTCGGTGCCCTTGGCGTTGAGGAAGCGGCGGACGATCTCGCGCGCCTCCTCGTATTTCTCGGTCGCCGCGTTGGAGAGGAAATGCAGGCCGCGATGGACGTTGGCATATTCGCTGGTCAGCGCATGGGTGATCGCCTCGATCACGGCGCGCGGCTTCTGCGCCGAGGCACCATTGTCGAGATAGGTGAGCGGCTTGCCATAGACCTCGCGCGACAGGATCGGGAAATCCCGGCGGATGGCTTCGACGTCGTATCGGGTGGTGGCGTCACGCATGGTCCGCCACTTCCCTGACCGTCATGGCCGGCCTTGTGCCCGCCATCCACGGATTTCTCTCCACCGCACCACCCTCTCCGTCATCGCCGGGCTTGACCCGGCGATCCATGCCATTCCGGCACAGCAGCGCCGCCGCCGAAGGAAAGCCCTCAAGCCGCAGTGACGACGGAATCGTCATGGCATGGATCCCGGATCGCGCCGCTGCGCGGCTTGTCCGGGATGACGTCATGGGGGAGCGGATCACGGCGGCGAACACGGGATCACCCCTTCGCCCTTCTGGCGAGCCATTGCCCGATGGTGCCCTTCAGCGCGTCGGCGATCGCTTCGTCGCCGATGGCGTCGATCGCATCGGCGAGGAAGGCCTCGATCAGCAGGCGCTCGGCCTCGGCCCGCGGCACGCCGCGCGAGAGCAGATAGAAGAGATGGTTCTCGTCGATCCGCGCCGTGGTCGAGCCGTGGCCGCACACAACGTCGTCGGCGAAAATCTCCAGCTCGGGCTTCGAATCGAATTCGCCGTCGTTGGAGAGGAGCAGCGTCTGCGCCATCATCTTGCCGTCGGTCTTCTGCGCGTCCGGCTCGACGACGATGCGGCCCTGGAAGACGCCGTGGCCGGCGCCGTCGATGACGTTCTTGAAGACCTCGCGGCTCGTCGTGTGGGGCGCGGCGTGCTCGACCACCAGCGACAGGTCGCCGTGCTCGCGGCCGGCGAGCATGTTGGCGCCATAGAAGCCGATGCGCGTGCCGCTGCCCGTCAGCCGGATGCGGGACTGCCAGCGCGACAGCGCGGCGCCGGCATTGACGATCAGGTGGTCGAAGCCGACGTCGCGCCCGAGGCGTGCGATCAGACTGCCGACATGGACCGCTTCCCTGCCCTCGCCCTGCAGGCGCGACCAGGAGACATTGGCGCCGTCGCCGATGGTGAGCTCGGTCACCGCATTGACCTGATAGGCGGAGGCGCCGCCGAGAAAGGTCTCGATCAGCCTCAGCGAGGCTTGCGCGCCGATGCTGACGATGGTGCGGGTCGCAACCGAAGCGGGATCGGTCGATGCCGTGATGTGGACGATCTCGACCGGCGCCTTCAGCTCGGTCTTCGCCGGCACGGTCACCGCGACGCCGCCCTGCACCAGCGCGGCATTCAGCGCCAGCATGGCATCGTCCTCGTTGGCGAAGAGCGCGCCGATGCGCGCCGGGTCGCTCGCGAGGATGTCCGCGACGTTCTCCACCTTCAGCGCCTCGGCGCCCCTGAGGTCGGAAAGGTCGGCGCGATAGCGCCCGTTGACGATGACGATGCGGGCACGATCGAGGCCGGCGAGCACGTCACCCTCGGCGATCTCCGAGACCATGGCCGCCGGCGCCTCGCCGGCGAGCGGCGGCACGGCGCGGAGCAGCGCACGGAGGTCGGTGTATTTCCACGCCTCGACGCGGCGATGCGGCAGGCCGACGGCGGCGTAGGCGGCGTAGGCGGCATCGCGGCGCGCCAGCGCCTCGCGGCTGCCCGGCAGGCTCTCGCGCCGCGCCTGGTATTCGGCGGCGATCTGCTCCTCGGCGCGGGTCCGCAGGTTACGGGGTTCGACGCTCATGATGCCGCTCAGGCCGCCCGCCCGGTGAAGCCGGCATAGCCGCTCTTCTCGAGTTCCAGCGCCAGCTCCTTGCCGCCCGAGCGCACGATCCTGCCCGCCGCCATGACGTGCACGTGGTCCGGCACGATGTAGTCGAGGAGGCGCTGGTAGTGGGTGATCACCAGCATGCCGCGCTCCGGCCCGCGCAGCACGTTGACGCCGTCCGCCACCGTGCGCAGCGCATCGATGTCGAGGCCGGAATCGGTCTCGTCGAGCACGCAGAGCGACGGCTCGAGCAGCGCCATCTGCAGAATCTCGTTCCGCTTCTTCTCGCCGCCGGAGAAGCCGACATTGAGCGGGCGGCGGAGCATTTCCTGAGTCACGTTCAGGCGTTCCGAGGCGTCCTTCACGCGCTTGATGAATTCCGGCGTGGTCAGTTCCGCCTCGCCGCGCTTCTTGCGCTGCGCATTCACGGCGGTCTTCAGGAACGTCATGGTGGCGACGCCCGGAATCTCGATCGGGTACTGGAACGCGAGGAACATGCCCGCCGCGGCGCGCTCGTCCGGCTCCATCGCGAGCAGGTCCTCGCCCTTGAAGCGGATCGCGCCGGCAGTGACCTCGTAGTCGCTCTTCCCCGCGAGGATATAGGCGAGCGTCGACTTGCCGGAACCGTTCGGCCCCATGATGGCGTGGACCTCGCCGGCGCCGATCGCCAGGTCGATGCCCTTCAGGATCTCGCGATCACCGATCTTGGCGTGCAGGTCTTCGATTTCGAGAAGTGCTGTCATGAAACGTCCGTCAGTTGTCGTTGCCCCACCGCCAGCGCCAGACCCCATCGGTCTTGGCCCTGATCAGGGCGATGAAGGCGAAAAGTCCAATCAGGAGAACCACTACGTAGGCGATGAAGCGCCAGAGCGCGGGACCGTCCGGCCCCACGTCGAAGAGAAGCAGAAGCAGCGCGGCGCCAACGATGACCACCGGCAAGGCGATGAGCGTGACCACGCCTTGCCAGGTCGTCGGGGTAGCGCCGTAGCCATAGCGGCGCGGCCGGAACCAATATGCCATGCTCGACCCTCCCATGATGGACGATGCAGTCACTGGAACGACACTCCTCGATGCACGGCCGGACCGGTCGCGGCGGCACCCTCGGCGAAGGCGACCGGCGGCACGAGGCGATCCATGTAGGCGACGATCTCGTCGATGCGGTCGATGACCACGTCGACGGGCACGCCGGAAAGCTTGCGCGAACCGAAGTCGCGCGCATCCACCGTCCAGCTGCGCGGGGTCGCCGGGCGCCATTGCGCGGTCCTGGTCGCTCCGCCGATCGTCAGGACGGGGCAGCTGCTCGCAGCGGCGAGATGGCCGATGCCGCTTTCGATCGCCACGCAGGCGAGCGAGCGGCTGGCAAGCGCATGGAAAAGCCAGGGCAGATCGTCCTGATCGGCGACGCTCCGTTCATCGACGATCAGCGCCTCGGGCACGTCCCGTTCGATCCAGGCGCGATGGTCGGGCTCCAGCGGTCCGAGAAGAAAGACCGGCCTGATGCCGCGGGCGGCGACGTGCCGGGCGACGGTCGCCCAGCGGTCGCTCGGCCAGGCCTTGAACGAGGTCGCGAGCCCGGGCGAAAGGAGCATGTAGCGCATGCCCTCCGGCACCAGCCGGGACGCCGCCCGCCGGGCGCCCTCGCCGACCGGAACCGTCGGGTCGAAAGGCAGCGTGCGGCGCGCGATCAGCTCGACGCAGCGGTGGTAGCGTTCCGCATTGGCGACGGGGCGCGGGCGGAATTTCCCGCCGATCCGGTGGCGCAGCATGAAGAACGCCGTATTGGCGACGTAGCGGATCGGCAGGCCGGCCGTGGCAAGGTAGGTCCACAGCGCTCCGAGGTTGGCGCGCAGGTCGATGACTGTCTCGACGTTGTTGATCGAGAGGATCAGTCGGCGGAGGAACGCCGGGCCCTGGCGGAGAGGCTGGCCGGTAATGACCTCGTCGACCATCTGCGGCGCCAGCGCCTTCAGCGCATGCGGCATTGCCGCGGTCTGGGCGGAGACATGGACGATCCGGTGCCCGGGCAGCGCCGTGCGCAGCGCCCGATAGGCCGGGATGCGCACCAGCGCATCGCCCATCGCTTCCTTCTTGCCGAAGACGATCGCGACGGGGCGCGGGTCGGCGCCCCGGGGCGACGTCTCCCATGCCCGCAGGGCGTTCACCCCACGCTCCCCTCGAGCGAGATGCTGATCAGCTTCTGCGCCTCGACGGCGAACTCCATCGGCAGCTGCTGGATGACGTCCTTGACGAAGCCGTTGACGATCAGCGCCACCGCCTCCTCGTCGTCGAGCCCGCGGCTCCTCGCGTAGAAGAGCTGGTCGTCGGAGATCTTCGACGTCGTCGCCTCGTGCTCGAAGATCACGCTCGCGTTCTTCGCCTCGATATAGGGCACCGTGTGGGCGCCGCACTTGTCGCCGATGAGGAGCGAGTCGCAGTTGGTGTAGTTGCGCGCGCCCTCGGCCTTGCGATGCGAGGTGACGAGGCCGCGATAGGTGTTCTGCGAGAACCCCGCCGCGATGCCCTTGGAGATGATCCGGCTCTTCGTGCGCTTGCCGAGATGGGTCATCTTGGTGCCGCTATCGATCTGCTGGTGCCCGTTCGACACGGCGATCGAATAGAACTCGCCCACGCTGTCGTCGCCGCGCAGGATGCAGCTCGGATATTTCCAGGTGATCGCCGATCCGGTCTCCACCTGCGTCCACGAGATCTTCGAGCGGTCGCCGCGGCAGTCGCCGCGCTTGGTGACGAAGTTGTAGATGCCGCCCTTGCCCTCGGCGTCGCCCGGGTACCAGTTCTGGACGGTCGAATACTTGATCTCGGCATCGTCGAGGGCGACCAGCTCGACCACGGCGGCGTGCAGCTGGTTTTCGTCGCGCATGGGGGCGGTGCAGCCCTCGAGATAGGAGACGTAGGCGCCCTCCTCCGCGATGATCAGCGTGCGCTCGAACTGTCCGGTATTCTTCTCGTTGATGCGGAAATAGGTCGACAGCTCCATGGGGCAGCGAACGCCCTTCGGCACGAAGACGAAGGAGCCGTCGGAGAACACCGCCGAATTGAGCGTCGCATAGAAATTGTCGGTCACCGGGACGACCGAGCCGAGATACTTCCTGACGATTTCCGGATATTCGCGAATGGCCTCGGAGATGGAGCAGAAGATGACGCCCGCCTTCTTCAGCTCCTCGCGGAAGGTCGTGACAACGGAGACGCTGTCGAAGACCGCATCGACCGCGACCTTTGCGCCTTCGACGCCCGCCAGCACCTCGCGCTCGCGGAGCGGGATGCCGAGCTTCTCGTAGGTCTTGAGGAGTTCCGGATCGACCTCGTCAAGGCTCTTCGGACCCTTGGTGCTCTTCGGCGCCGCGTAATAATAGAGGTCGTTGAAGTCGATCTTCGGATAGCTGACCTTCGCCCAGGTCGGCTCGATCATGGTTAGCCAGCGGCGATAGGCGCCGAGCCGCCATTCGAGCATCCAGTCGGGCTCGCTCTTCTTCGCGGAGATGAAACGGATCGTTTCCTCGGAGAGGCCCTTCGGGGCCTTCTCGGTCTCGATATCCGTGACGAATCCATATTTGTACTGGTCGACGTCGATGCGGCGAACCGTATCGACCGTCTCCTGGACGGCAGGCATAACTTACTCCATCCGCAGCGGTTTCAAGGACCGGAGGGCCGGATTCGGGACGGCTAGGCAGCCGCAACCTTACCCGGCGCGACGTGCTTTAGCACGCGGCGCCACGCAGTTGAGAATAAATGTAGGTCGTCGGGCCTGGAATCCCAGCCCAGGCTTAGCCGGATTGCGCCTTTTGCAATCCCCGGCGGCACCCCCATGGCCGCGAGCACATGGCTCGGGGCAACCTTCCCCGAGGAGCAGGCCGAGCCGGAGGATACGGCGACCCCTTCGAGGTCGAGCGCAATAACCAGTGTTTCCGCCGAAATCCGCTCGATTCCGAAGCAGAGCGTCTGAGGCAGGCGCGCCGCGCCTTCCCCGAAGACGGTAACCTTGGCACCGGATTCCCTGATGATGGTCGCCAAGCGGTCACGCAGCCCTTCGAGCGCCCCCGCTGCGTCCAATCCCGCCAGCGCGGCCTTCCCAGCCGCTCCGAAGCCGGCGATCGCCGCGACGTTCTCGGTCCCCGCCCGGTTCCGCCGCTCCTGGCCGCCACCCGCGAGAAGCGGCGCGAAAGCGAGCGCCCCGCCGGCGGTGACGATGGCGCCCGCCCCCTGCGGACCGCCTATCTTGTGGGCCGAAAGGGTCAGCACATCGGCGCCGAGCGCGGCGATGTCGACGGGTACACGCCCGGCCGCCTGGATCGCGTCGGCATGGACCAGCGCCCCGGCCGCGCGGGCGAGCTTCGCCACCTCGGCGACCGGCTCGATCACGCCGGTCTCGTTATTCGCGATCATGACCGAGATCAGCGCCTTGCCGGGCTTCGCCAGCATTTCCTTCAAGGCGTCGAGCCGGACGAGTCCGTCGCCATCGACCGGCATCAATTCGACCCGGTCTGTCGGAAAGCGTCCTCCCGAGAGTACCGAGACATGCTCGACCGCGCTGACCAGCAATCGCTCGATGCCGAGCGGCCGGCCGGCCAGGGTCCATTCCGGCGTCAGCACGGTGACGTTCGCCTCGGTGCCGCCGCCGGTGAAGGTGACGTTCCTCGGGTCGCCGCCGACGAGCGCCGCCACGTCGGCGCGCGCCACCTCGATCCGCTTGCGCGCGGCCCGTCCCTCGCCGTGGACCGATGAGGCATTGCCCACGGCGTCCAGCGCGTCGACCATGGCGGCCCGGGCCTCGGGCCTCAGCGGCGCGGTCGCATTATGGTCGAGATAGGCGCGGGTCATTTCCAAGCTAGAAGCACGAGTTTCCCTGTCGCGCAAATCGAAGGCGCGGACATCGTCAGCCGCCCGCCAGCACGACACTGCACACCGCGGCGAAGTGGATCGCCGCGGCGGCGAGCACGAAGCCGTGCCATATGGCGTTCTGGAACGGGAGCCGGTGCCAGGCGTGGAAGACCACGCCGGCGGTATAGACCACGCCGCCGGCCGCCACGAGGAGGAGCACCGTCAGGCTCACGGATTGGGCGAGCGGTCCCATGGCGAGCAGGATGATCCAGCCGAAGGCGATGTAGATCGCGACCGACAGGCCCTCGAAGCGGCGCTGCGGCAGGATCAGCTTCAGCGCCACGCCGGTCGCCGCGATCGTCCAGACCAACGCCGTCATGAAGACCGCCCATACCCCATGCAGGGCAAGGATGGTGAAGGGCGTGTAGGTTCCGGCGATCATGAGGAATATGGCGGCATGATCGAAGCGCCGGAGAAGCTCGCGGTGCCTGCTGCGGCGGGCCATGTTGTAGGCCGCGGAGCAGCCGAGCATCGCCATCAGCCCCGCCGAATAGACCGCCGCGCCGACCAGGTCGCCGACGCCACGCCCGAAGGCCGAGAGCGCCGTCAGCCCGGTTGCGGCAAGCCCGGCCGAGGCAAGGCCCACGATATGGACCACCTTGTCAGCCAGGAGCTCGGCGGCCGTCTCGACGCGCATTGGCCGGGTCATCATGCGGCAATTCCCTGCCCAGTTCCCGCCTATCCTACATGGCGTTGCGGCGTCGGCGAACAAGGCGCGGACGCCTCGCGCCCTCTCATGATCCTTGAACTCGCCCCCCGCGGTTGTGATATGGGAGGCACCGAAGAGCGGATTTTCAGGTGAAAGAAGCGGATGGAATGTCCTTCCATTCGCCTTTCCGGCGTCCGCTCGCCGTTACGTCCAAGCGCAAAGGCACCCATGCCCGAAGTCATCTTCACCGGCCCGGCCGGCCGCCTCGAGGGGCGTTTCCAGCCCGCCAAGCAGAAAAACGGGCCGATCGCGATCATCCTTCATCCGCACCCGATGTTCCACGGGACGATGAACAACCAGATCGTCTACCAGCTCTTCTACATGTTCTCGAAGCGCGGCTTTGCGGTGCTGCGTTTCAATTTCCGCGGCGTCGGCCGCAGCCAGGGCGAGTTCGACCACGGCGCCGGCGAGCTGTCCGACGCGGCCGCCGCCCTCGACTGGGTGCAGTCGATCCACCCGGATGCGCGCAGCTGCTGGGTCGCCGGCTTCTCCTTCGGCGCCTGGATCGGCATGCAGCTCCTCATGCGCCGGCCGGAGATCGAGGGCTTCATGTCGATCGCCCCGCCCGCCAACCTGCACGATTTCTCTTTCCTCGCGCCCTGCCCGTCCTCCGGCCTGATCATCCACGGCGATGCCGACAAGGTGGTGCCGCAGAAGGACGTGCAGATGCTGGTCGACAAGCTGAAGACCCAGAAGGGCATCAAGATCGACCAGCAGATCATCCCCGGCGCCAACCATTTCTTCGAGAACGACGTCGAGCGCCTCATCGGCGTCTGCGGCGACTATCTCGACAAGCGGCTCGCCATGGAAAGCGCCGCCTAGGGCGGCGTGATCGGGGCGCTGCGCCTATCCCTCGCCTGCATCCTTGCCGCGCAGCCGCTTGACGGCCGCGCGGTTCCGCTTGCCTTCCAGCCGCCGGCGCTTGCTGGCAAGCGTCGGGCGGGTCGCACGGCGGAGCACAGGCCGTTCGGCCGCCTGCCGGACAAGCTCGAGCAGCCGTTCCCTCGCGTCGGCGCGGTTGCGCTCCTGGGTACGGAAGCGTTGCGCGATGATGACGATGACCCCGTCGCGCGTGAGCCGCCGTCCGGCCAGCCTTTCAAGCCGCTCGCGCACGTCACCCGGCAGCGACGGCGAGCGGCGCGCGTCGAAGCGCAATTGCACGGCGGTCGAGACCTTGTTGACGTTCTGCCCGCCGGGCCCCGAGGCCCGCACGAAGCTCTCCTCGATCTCGCTTTCATCGATGCGGATCGCGGGCGTGACTTCGATCATCGCGGGGTCAGGCCGCCGAAGCCGGCGGGTTGTCCGGGTTCTCGGCCGGCGGTTCCTCCTCGGGGGCCGCCGGCTTTTCATTGGCCTCGCCGGCGGCGAGCGCGACGACCACGGTCGGCGGCCCTTCCGGCGCCGGCGCGCTGACCGCAACGTTGGACCGGCCGCCCTTCCACCAGCGCGTGGCAAGGTCGCGCAGCTCGCTCCAGCTATGGAAGACCGGCAGGCGCGGCCGCGACGGCTCGCGATGCTCCAGCGCCAGCCCGACCTCCTCGACCTCGTGATCCTCGTTGACGTGGCGGACGATGATGTCGACCGGCCCGTAGGAGACGCGGTCGCCCTGCTCGAGATCGCCGGCGAGGTCGCGACGGAGCAGTTCCGCCACCGTCATCTCGGCGTCCTCCGGCCGTGCCTCGACGCCATAGGCGACGGCGAGGTTCTTCAGCTTGGTGTCGGGCGCCAGCACGAACTCGCCGAAAAGCTCCGGCTCCACCGCGCGGACCGCCGGCCGCGCGAAAAGGCGGTCGAGCAGCCCGACATATTCCGGCGTGGTGATGACGTAGATCTGGTCCCCGGCCTGCGGCCGCCCCGCGAGGTGCGGCCGCAGCGACCGGCCGTCACGGATGAGGAGCGAGGGCCGTGCCCAGCGCGGCACGCGGTCGCCCCGGGCAACCGGGCTGTCCGGGTGCACGACATAGGCGACGATCTCGTAATCGCCGCGCCCCGGCAGCTCGAGCTCGATGCGGTCGACGACGCCTTGGCGCGCCGGCACGACGATCCCGAGGAAATTCGCCATGGGGCGGATGGTCCAGCCCTGCAGGACGAGCGAGACCAGCACCACGATGAAGGCGGTGTTGAAGATGATGCCGGCATTCGGCAGTTGCGCCACCACCGGCACGATGGCGAGCATGATGGATACGGCGCCGCGCAGCCCCACCCATGAGACGAAGCCGATCTCGTTGCGGCTGAAGCGGAAGGGCAGCAGGCAGAGCCAGACCGCCACCGGCCGCGCCACGAAGGTGAGGAACAGCGCCAGCAATACCGCGCCGAGCGCCACGGCCGGGAACTGCGACGGCGTCGCGAGCAGGCCGAGGGTCAGGAACATCGCGATCTGGCCGAGCCAGGTGACGCCCTGCTGGAACCGCCGCAGCGCCGCGGTGTGCCGCATCCGCGCATTGCCCGAAACGACGCCGGCGACATAGACCGCGAGGAACCCGCTGCCATGGAGGAGCCCGGCCAGTGCCCATACGACGAGGACCAGCGCGATCAGGAGGATCGGATAGAGCGCCGCCTCGAAATGCGCCCGGTTGATGATCTGCACGATGCCCAGGCCGCCAACCACGCCGACGATGGCGCCGACCGTCGCCTCGACCAGGAACTCGCTGGCAATGTCGAGGCTGAAGCTCGCCGGCGCGGTATCGGTAGCGATAAGGGCGACGATGGAGAGCGTGAGCAGGACCGAGAGCGGGTCGTTCAGCGCGGATTCGACCTCGAGCGTCGAGCGCACACGCTCGCGCAGGCTGATGCCTCCCACCCGGAGCAGGAAGAAGACCGCGGCAGCGTCGGTCGGCGCCACGATCGACCCGAGGAGCAGGCCCTGCAGCCAATGGAAGCCGAAGACCAGCTGCGCCACCAGGCCGAAGACGACCGCCGTCAGGACGACCCCGACGGTCGCGAGCAACGCCGCGGGTATTCCCGCCTGACGCAAGGTCGCGAAGCGGGTTTCGAAGCCGGAATCGAAGAGGATGACGGCGAGCGCCACCGCGCCGATGAAGAAGGCCGTCTGGCCATTGTCGAAGTGGATGCCGCCGATGCCGTCCTCGCCGGCGAGCAGGCCGATGGCGAGGAAGACGAGGAGCAGCGGTGCGCCGAAGCGGAAGCTGAGCAGGCTGGTGAAGACGGCGACCGCGATGAGCGCCGAACCGATGAGAACAGCAATGTTCATCGATTCAAGCATCGTCCGCGTCGCCCTCCGGATGTTCCCGCCGAGGAATCCAGAATGACGAGGCAGATGCGGCGGATCAATGATTTACGCCACAGCCTTGCGAAAAAGATTCAGGGATCGGCGATAAGCCCGCCCGGCATCGGCCGCGGCACGCCGGTCGTCTCCGGGTAGCTGAGCGGCAATCCTGCGAGGCTTCGCGCCGCCAGGAAGGCGAAGGCCTCGGCTTCGAGGAAGTCGACCGACCAGCCGAGATCCGTCGCGGTGGTGACCGGCACGCCGGCGGCCTCGGCGAGCATTTCCAGGATCACCGGGTTGTGGGCGCCCCCGCCCGCCACGATGATGCGGTCCGCCCCGCCGGCCAGGTGCACGCCTTTCGCCACGGAGCGGGCGGTGAAGGCGGCAAGGGTCGCCGCCCCGTCCGCTACTGCAAGGCCCGCCACCGGCCGCAGCGAGAAGGCGTCGCGGTCGAGCGATTTCGGAAAGGGCGCATCGAAGAAGGGATGGGCGAGGAGAACCGCCAGCGCCGCCTCCTCCACCCTGCCCTCGCCGGCATGCCTGCCGCCTTTGTCCATGGCCGCGCCGGTGCGGGCGTGGACGAAGTCGTCGATCAGGGCATTGCCCGGGCCGGTATCGCCGGCCCGGAGCGACCCGTCGGCGCCGACCCGCGTGATGTTGGCGACGCCGCCAATATTGACCACCACGGTGTCGCCGGCGAGGCCGGCCGCGGCGACCACCGCCCGGTGGTAGGCCGGCACGAAGGGCGCGCCCTGCCCGCCCGCCGCCACGTCGGCGGCGCGAAAGTCGTAGGCGACTCGCCTGCCGAGCCGGCGGGCGAGCGCCCGGCCGTCGCCGATCTGCACGGTCAGGCGCCGCTCGGGGGCGTGGAACACGGTCTGGCCGTGGAAGCCTACGAGGTCGACCGTGGGGTTGCCGTTTTCGGCGAGCAGCTTCTCGACCGCCTTGGCATGGGCGTCGGTGACGATCCGCTCCGCCTCGGCGAGCGGCCCCGGCCGGGCGGCGCGGTCGGTGAGGGTCCTTGCCTCGGCCAGCGCCTGGCGGAGCACCTTCCGCTCGGCCTCCCCATACGGCCGGAAGAGCCGCGGCCCCTGCCCGGCCACCCGTTCCCCGTCGGTGACGAGGATCGCGGCGTCGACGCCGTCCATGGACGTGCCGCTCATCAGCCCGATGACGTTCAGCATGAAATCCCCCCGCCGGCGCGCAGGCGGCGGGCGCGCGTGAATTCCCGTGCCAATCCTGCTAAAGAGCCGCGGCAATTCTCCTTGAAACTCATTCGCGAACTGTGAACAGCGCCATGCCGTCCTTCAAGTCCGATCTTATCGCCGTCCTTTCCGAGCGCGGCTACCTGCACCAGTGCTCGGACATCGAGGGGCTCGATGCCCTTGCCGCCAAGGAGAAGATCACCGGCTATATCGGCTTCGATGCGACCGCGCCCTCGCTCCATGCCGGCTCGCTCATCCAGATCATGATGCTCCACTGGATGCAGGAAACCGGGCACCGCCCGATCGCGCTGATGGGCGGCGGGACGACCATGATCGGCGACCCTTCGTTCAAGGACGAGGCGCGGAAGCTCCTCACCGTCGCGGACATCGACCGGAACCTTGAGGGCATCCGCCAGGTCTTCTCGCGCTTCCTCGATTTCGAGGGCGGACGGGCGCTGATGATCAACAATGCCGACTGGCTGCGCGACCTCAACTACATCGAGTTCCTGCGCGACGTCGGCCGGCATTTCTCGGTCAACAAGATGCTCAGCTACGACTCGGTGAAGCTACGCCTCGACCGGGAGCAGTCGCTCTCCTTCCTCGAATTCAACTACATGATCCTGCAGGGCTACGACTTCGTCGAGCTCTACCGGCGCACCGGCTGCGTTCTGCAGATGGGCGGCTCGGACCAGTGGGGCAACATCGTCAACGGCATCGATCTCGGCCACAAGATGGAGCAGGCGCAGTTCTTCGCGCTGACCTCGCCGCTGCTTACCACCGCCTCCGGCGGCAAGATGGGCAAGACCGCCGCCGGCGCCGTCTGGCTCGATGCCGGCCTGCTCAGCCCCTACCAGTACTGGCAGTTCTGGCGGAACACCGAGGACGCCGACGTCGCGCGCTTCCTAAAGCTCTACACCAAGCTGCCGCTCGACGAGGTCGCCCGGCTCGCGGCGCTCTCCGGCAGCGAGATCAACGAGGCGAAGAAGGTGCTCGCCACCGATACCACCACCCTCGTCCATGGCCGCACCGCCGCCGAGGAAGCGGCGGAAGCCGCGCGGCGGACGTTCGAGGAAGGCGAAACCGTCGCGAACATACCGACGATGGAAATCGATCGCGGGCCGAATGAGGAATGGAAGAGAGGACGGTCCAATACCGCCATTCTTGCCGCGTCCGGGCTCGTTTCATCCAACTCGGAAGCGCGGCGGAAGATCGCCGAGGGTGCGGTGCGCATCAATGATCAGGTGGTCAAGGATCCGAACGAGATAATCCCGTGGGACCGTGTCGAGCCCGGCACTGGAGCATTCAAGGTCCAACTCGGCAAGAAGAAGATCGCCCTCGTGAAACCCCGGGGCTAACCCCCTCTCCGTCATGGCCGGGCTTGACCCGGCCATCCATACCATGACTGCGTCACCTCGCGGCGCGGCGGACTCACCCACTCAGTCCAGTGACCAACGCGCCAAATCCGACCAAGTCGGGTTACCCTGCTCGATCAACTCGATCTTCCACTTCCGAGACCACTTCTTCAGCGACTTTTCCCGCTGGATGGCTTCGATCGCAGTTCCATATTCCTCAGAATGAACAAGTCTCACGACGCCGTAGCGGCTCGTGAAATTCCCGCCACCCGACCGATGCTCGAATACGCGCCGCGCGATGTCATTGGTCATGCCAATGTACAGCGTTCCGTTCTTCTGACTGGCGAGTATGTATACGTGGAACCGGCGCATCCTTCACTATCGTCATGGCATGGATCGCCGGGTCAAGCCCGGCGATGACGGCAGGGAGGCGTAGAAGTCGGTGCAGCGGTCTGGCGCGCGAGCCCTAGTGGAACTCGAAGATCTTGCGGAATATCCCGGGCGCCACGACCGATAGCGGGTTGAAGAAGAAGCTCGGGCCGTTGAGCGGGCCCTCGATCCGGAACGTGACGCCGAAGAGCCCGCCGCCCGGGCCACCGCCGAGCACCAGGCCGACGAGCGGCACGCGGCTCAGCGTGTTGTTGAAGTTATAGGCGGGGATATAGGTCCCGTTGATCGCCATGGTCGAGCTTCCAAGGTCGATGCGGCCGTTGAAGGTGGCGCCGGCCGTCGCCCCCTTCAGGAGCGCATCGTCGATCGTGATTACCTTGTCGATCTTGCGGAAGTTCGCCGTCATGCGGTCGAAATGGACGTTGGCGGCGCCGCTTGCGTCGATCCCCTCGGGGGCGCCGCGCGCCGCCACCACCTGCTTCATCGCCGGCTCGTTGCGAAGCGAGAAGTCGACCACCTCGAAGGTTCCCGCCAGCGACCCGGCGCGGCCGACGCGCTGCGCCGTCACCGAGAGGCGGCCGCCGGAAAGGCGGCTGTAGAGGTCGACGAAGGCGAAGACCTTGCCCGCATCGTCGCTGGTGGCGACCAGCGAGGCGCCCTCGTTGGTGTCGCTATAGGCGATGTTGACGGAGGAGCCGCTGAGGCTGCCGGCGAGGTTCAGCTTCATGATCGAGCCGGCGACCGTGACGAGGTTCAGCCGGGCGCCGGCGAGGACCTGGCGGTTGAAGCCGACGAGCCGTTCGAGGCGCGCATCGATCGACACGTCCGGCGAGGCCGTCTCGGAATCCCCGTTGTTGCGCACCTGGTCGATGACGCCCTTCATGTCGAAGGAGGCACCGCGGGCGACGATCGCATAGCCGGTCTTGGTGCGATCGAGCGTGAAGGAGATCTGGTCGCCCTGGTGGAGCGCAAAGTGGTCGACGTCGGCGGATACGAGCCCATAGTCCTTGTCGAGCTGGGCGGTGCCGTTGAAGCCGAAGCCCTGTCCGGCGAATTCGATGTTGTCGACGGTGTAGCCGTTGCCCGACTTGGCCGGCTTCAGGTCGAAGGAAAGCGTCGCCGGAACCCCGATCGCCTTCTGCCATCCGAAACCCGGCACGATGACGCGGGCGCGCTTGAGATCGAGGTCGTAGTGCTGCCCCTTGGACCCGTCCTCGATATTGCTGATCGTCGCGCCGACCGAGCCGCCGAGGATCTCGTCGAGGCCGATGCCGAGGCGCTTGCGAGCCGCATCGTCGAGGGTCAGCCGGGCCGAGCGCGCGCCCTGCCCCGCCGCCTCGCCGCCGGTGCCGATCGGCTGCGAGAGGCTGAGGTCGGCAGGCACCCCGTCGATCCTCGCCTTGCCGTTGATGGTGACCTCGTCCGGCGTCACTCCGATGGTGACGTCGGCATCGCTGAACATGCGCCCTTCGAGCGGCGAGGTCGAGGCGACCTTCCTGGTCGTCACGGAGACCTTCCAGTCGACCTCCGCCTCGGTGACACCCTGGCGGAGCGGCACCCGGATCGATACCGAGGCGCTGCCCGAGCCGGAAAGGTCCGACGGCTTCAGGTCGCGCTTGGAGAGGGCGTGGAAGGGCTCGGAATCGGCGATCTCCCCGAGGCCGGCGGCGCTGCCCGAGAGCTGGACCTCGATGTTCGCCTCCGGCCCTTTCAGGAAGGCGTTGGCGACCGCGAAGGCGCCGTTGTCGATATTCACCACGCCGCCGGCATTGGTGGGAACCTCGCCCTTCTCCACGTCGATGCCGAAGGTCGAACCGGCGAGCACGAGATTGCCCGAGGCATTGCGGACCGGCGGCAGCGCCCCGAAGGTGGTGAAGGCGACGTCCTCCAGCCGCATGTTGAGTTTCATCTGCTCCTCCGAGACCCGGGGCTTCTGACGCTCGAGGAAGAAGGCGAGCGGCAGTGCCGCATCGAAGCGGGCGGAGGCGATCTGCCCGCTCTGGACATGCTCCACCGCCCAGCGGCGGGCGCCGGGCGCGATGAAGGGAATCCACATCTGCTTGAAGACGGAGACGTCCATCGGCGTCGCCGAGGCGGCAATGGCGACGGTCGGCGATTCGCCGCCGATGCCGATCGTTCCCGCCGCGTTGATCGATCCGCCGGGCGAGACGATCGCGGCATTCTCCACGGTCACGAGGTTGCCGGCCATGTCTGCCTTGCCGGCGAGGTTGATGTCGGCGACGATCGGCCGCGCGCCGGTATCGGAGGGCGCCAGCACCGCGCCACGCGACGAGATGTCGAAGGCATAGTTGCGCGAGCCGGGATCGCCCGCCGGCCGTATCGTGCCGGTGATCACGCCGTGGGTATTGCCGAAATAGACCGGCGACTGGTCTATGACGATGACCTTGCCGGCGAGGTCCCAGCGGAGCTTCAGCGTCGCCTCGTCGAGCAGCATCTTCTCGCGATTGTCGCCGTAGCGGATCTCGCCGGCACCGACATCGAGGCGCGCGCTCGCGTCGAGCACCGTGCCGTCGGCGGCATAGTGGATGGTCGCCCGGCCATAGAGCGGGATGTCGGCGGTGACCGCGCTCGTCTCCTCGCCGAGCTTCGGGAAGAGGTCGGCGACGGTGATCTGCGAGAAGGACGCCGACACGGCGTGGCCGCCCGAGGACCGGTCGAGCGTGCGCGCCACCTCCCCGCTCCACCGTCCGCCATAGCCGGAGGTCGCCACGGTTGCCTGAAGGTCGCCGGTGGCCGGATCGAGCTGCAGCGTCATGTCCGTGCTCGGCAGGCTGCGGAGCTGCTGGTGCAGGTCGTCCCAGATGTTCAGCGTCCCGTCGACCAGCGAGAAATGCAGGAAGCCGGCATTGATGGCCGCCTTGACCACCGGACTGGCGCCGCGGTCGAGCGAGCGCACCAGTGCATGGAGCTCGGGGAAGCCGCCATCGTCGGCGGCGGCGACGGCCGGCGAGGACGGCGTCTCCGGCTTCGGCACGTGGCCCGTGGCCGGCGTGCCGAGATAGACCTCGCCCGCCGCGGAGCGGACGAGCGACAGCTCGGCGCCGCTCAGCTCGACCGTGCGGATATTGACCTTGAAGCCGAGCAGCGACCAGGGCTCGACCGCGAGGCGGGTCGAGGGCGCGCGGGCGACCATGTTGTCCTGGCTGTCGCGTACCTCGACATCGTCGATCTCGATGACCAGGCCGAGCGCCGGGTCGACGTCCACCAGCGCCTTGCCGACGGCGACCTGGTAGCCCGGCCCGACGCCATCGGCGATGACCTGCTGCACGCGGTCGCGGATGAAGGCGAATTCCGTCGGGCCGCTGAGGATGACCGCGAGGGCGGCCCCGACGACCACCACCAGGAGGACAAGGAGGACGAGGAACCCGCGGAGCGCATGCCGCAGCCAGCGCGGCCAGCGGTCGCCGTCCGGCAGCGGACCGCCCGCCAGCGCGGAGGGATACGCCGTCAGGCGCACGTGACGCGGCCGCCGGGAAGCTTCCGCTCCAACCCGGTCCGGCTGCCTGCCTTCCTCGGCGACATCATCCGGATCGAACTGCTCTTCTGCGGACACGCGGCCTCACCAACCTCTCGCGGCTCGCGATGATTGCCGCCCGGCCGCACTTGCGCAAGCTCCGCCGGTGATGTTTCTGAAGCCTTGGAATAGCGTCGAAAGGAAGGCGAATGGCCGCTCCCGAGCAAGGAAACCTCGCGCCGGACTTCACCCTGCCGTCAGACGGCGGGGGCAAGATAAAGTTGTCCGGATTCAAGGGCAGGAAGGTCGTCCTCTACTTCTACCCGAAGGACGACACCTCCGGCTGCACCCTGGAGGCGGTCACCTTCACCAGCCTCGCGCCGGAATTCGAGGCGGCCGGCGCCGTCATCATCGGCGTCTCGCCGGATTCGGTGAAGGCCCACGACAAGTTCAAGGCCAAGCACGACCTCGGCGTCACGCTGGTATCCGACGAGGCGCACGAGGCGATCGACGCCTATGGCGTCTGGGTCGAGAAGTCGATGTATGGCCGGAAATACATGGGCGTCGAGCGCTCCACCTTCCTCATCGGCAGCGACCGCCGGATCGCCGAGGTCTGGCGCAAGGTGAAGGTGCCGGGCCATGCGGAGGCGGTGCTGAAAGCGGCGAAGGCGCTCTGACGCGCGTTCAGTGCGTCGCACCGGTCACGAAGCCGGCGACTGCGTCGACCACTCCCGGGGCGAGCGGCAGCGACGGGTCGCCATAGGTCGCGACATTGGCATGGCGGTCATCGGACGTGACCGTCTTCAGCACGTGGTTGGTATCCGGCAGGAGCACCAGTTTCGCCCGGTCGTCCGCCGCCTTCAGGAGCCTGGCATCCGCCACGTCGATCTGGATGTCCCGCTCGCCCTGCAGGATCAGCACCGGACCGGCATAGCTGGCGATGAGCTTCGCCGGATCGTAGGAATATTCGTCGATCAGGAAGCCCTGCACGCCGGGATAGAACATCTGCTGCAGCACCGGGTGGAACTTCGACACGTCGATCTTCCGGCCGGCCTCCAGCGCATCGAGGATGGTCATGGCGTCGGCGAGGATCGGCGCATTGGCCGGGTTCGACTTGAACTGGGCGCGCAGGATCTCGCCGAGCGAACGCCCGGGCGCGGCGATCAGCACGAGGCCGCAGATGTCGGCCGTCTGCCCCTGTGCCGTGGCAAGCGCCACCAGCCCGCCCTCGCTATGGCCGGCGACCCAGACGCACGGCGCCTTCTTCGCTTCCCGGATCTTCGCGATCCAGGCATGTACGTCGGCGGCATAGTCCGCGATCGTTATCGCATTGCCGTCCGTGATCGCCTTGGCGCTCCCGAACATGCCGCGCTTGTCGACGCGCACCGAGGTGATGCCCTCCGCCGCCAGCCCCTCGGCGAGCAGCCGGTAGCTCGCCGCCTTCAGGCCGAGCGGGTTGTTGCCGTTGCGATCGGTCGGGCCGGATCCCGGGATGATCAGGATGACGGGGCCGTTCGCGTCGGCCGGCGCGAGCATGGTCCCCTTCAGGGGACCGAGCGGGCCCGGCGCCTCGAGCTCCGTCTCGACCGGAGCCGCGAGGGCGGCGGAGGAAAGGGCGGCGACAAGCGCAACCGAAGCAAGAATCCTCATTCCGCGACGATACCCTGAATAGTGGCCCTCTGGCTATCCGGCGCCTCGGCTTGCTGTAACGCGATTGCCGTTTCGCGAGTAAAATCAACGGCAAACGGATTATTAACCTTAACGGGATGTACTCGCGGCCTCGCTTCACTCGCTTCCCAACTCCCGGTGAACGCGCATGTCCATTGTGTCTTCGGGCAAGGCTCCTCCCCTCGCCCGCCGTAGAGAACCCCGGCGCATCATCATCGCCCGGGGCGAGGACGTAAGGTCCTTCACGATCCGTCCCTGGCTCGCCGGGAGCATTGCGCTCTTCGCGGGCATCTTCGGCATCCTCTACCTCGCCGCGACCGCCTATCTCGTCTTCCGCGACGACCTGCTCGCCGCCTCGATCACCTACCAGCGGCGGATGCAGCACGCCTACGAGGACCGCATCACGTCGCTGCGCGCCGACATCGACCGGCTGACCTCGAAGCAGCTCCTCAACCAGGAAGCCTTCGACGAGAAGATGGACCGGCTGCTCGGCCGCCAGGCCATGCTCGACGCGCGCCAGGACATCATCGCGCAGATGAGCCAGGCGGCGCGCCAGGCCGGCGTCGTCGGCGCTCCCGCCCAGGCACCCGCCGCCGCGGCCGATCCGGCCGATGACAACGACGACAACGCGCCCGCCGACGACGACGTCGAGGGCGATTCGGCGCCGGCGAAGCCCCTCCCCTTCAAGACCAGCGATGCCAAGCCGGTCGCCGGCGCCATGGCCCCGGTCGCCATGGCGTTCCTCCGCCCGGTCGGCGGCGAGCCGCCCGCGCCGGGCAACGAGGAGGCCAAGCTCGGCTCGGTTGCCGCCTCGCTCGACACGCTCGCCGAGGACCAGGTCAGCTATGTCGAGGACATGGCCGGGCGCGTCGCCGGGCGCACCGACAAGATCGCCGCGGTGCTGAAGACGCTCGGCCAGCCGGTACCGAAGAGCGTCACCGCCGGCGGCGTCGGCGGCCCCTTCGTCCCGCTCGACCCGGATGCCGATCCTGAGACGTTCCGCGCCACCGTCTCGCTGATCACCGGCGAGCTCGACCGCCTGTCGACCGTGCGCCGCCTCGCCGGCCGGCTGCCGCTCACCAAGCCGGTGCAGAATGCCGCGATCACCAGCCGCTTCGGAGCGCGCATCGATCCGTTCTTCGGTCGCCCCGCCATGCATCCCGGCATCGACTTCGCCGCCTATGTCGGCTTCCCGATCCATGCCACCGCAGGCGGCACCGTCATCACCGCCGAGTCCACCGGTGGCTATGGCAACATGGTCGAGATCGACCATGGCAACGGCGTCACCACGCGCTACGGCCACATGAGCAAGATCCTGGTAAAGGCCGGGCAGATCATCCCGAAGGGGGCGATCGTCGGCCTTGCCGGCTCGACCGGCCGCTCCACCGGCCCGCATGTCCATTACGAGGTGCGCATCGACGGGCATGCGATCGACCCGATCCGCTACATCAATGCGGGCCGGCAGCTGGAGCCGCTCCTCTGACCCGTCCACGACCGCGGGCACGGCATCCTTCCGCAAAATGAAAAGAGCCGCCCCGAAGGGCGGCTCTTTCGCATTCGCATCGGCGCAGAAGCCTATTCGGACGAGCGACCGAAGAAGTTCCGCCGCTGCCACCAGCCGCTCCGCTTCGGACGGTTCGGATCCTCGACCTCGGGCTCGGCCTCGACCGCCTGGGCGGGAGCCGGCACATCCTCTTCCGCGTCGCGGCGCTTGAACTGGGCCGGCGGCTCGATCTCGCCGTGGCGCGGCGCGATGGCCGGGGCATGCTGCGCTACCTCGATCTCGCGCGCCGGTTCCGCGGCCGGCTGCCGATAGTCGCCGGGCACCGGCTCGTAGGCATCCTGGGCGGCCGAGACCGGGGCCTCGAGCGACCCGCCGCTGGCCTCGCCATGCTCCGCGTCCAGCGCCTCGCTGCCGTTCACGGCAAAGCCGTTGCTCTCGGCGTCGGCCGGCTGCTCGCCATTCTGCCGGCCTTCCTCGCCGCCCCGTCCGCGACGGCCGCGGCGACCGCCGCGACGTCCCCGACGACGCTTGCGCGGCTGCCCGTCCGGTCCAAGCTCGCTGTCCTCGCCGGCGGCGCGGAAGGACTCGCCGTCTTCGCCATTGCCCGCGGCATCCCCGCCCTCGTCGCCACCGACGAAATCGTCGGCGGGCGCGGCGGCCATCGGCTCGCGCTCGCCGTTCGGCTGGCGGTCGTTGCGCTCGCCGCGCTCGCCACCGCGGCGGCCCCGGCGGCGCCTGCGACGGCGGCGTCCGCCACCCTCGCCCTCGCCGCGGTCCTCGCGCTCATCGCTCTCGTCGCGGCTCTCCTCGGCTTCGATCTCCTCGGCCTCGGTGTCCTCGACGATCTCCTCCTCCTCGGCGACCTCCTCGAGCTGCACCGAGTCCGGCTGCACGGTGACCGGCGCCGGCTCGCGCCGCTCGATCAACTCGCCGCGCTCGACGGTGAAGTGCTGGCCGTTCTGGATCAGCTCGTCCGCCAGCACCGTGATCGAGAGGCCGAAGCGCAGCTCGAGCTCGGAAATATGGGCGCGCTTCTGGTTGAGGATGTAGAGCGCCACCGGCGTGCGCGTCTTCACCGTGAGATTGTGGGTCACGCCGCGAAGCAGCTGATCCTCCAGCGAGCGGAGCACGTGGAGCGCGACCGAGGCCGGCGCGCGGACGTGGCCCGAGCCCTGGCAGACCGGGCACGTCGTCGTGGTCGATTCGAGCACGCCCGTGCGGATGCGCTGACGCGACATTTCGAGCAGGCCGAAATGCGAGATACGGCCGACCTGGATGCGCGCGCGGTCGTTCTTCAGCGCCTCCTTGAGGCGGCGCTCGACGGACCGGTTGTTGCGCTTCTCCTCCATGTCGATGAAGTCGATGACGATGAGGCCGGCAAGGTCGCGGAGCCTCAGCTGCCGGGCGATTTCATCGGCCGCCTCGAGGTTCGTCTGGAGGGCGGTGTCCTCGATATTGTGCTCGCGCGTCGAGCGGCCCGAGTTCACGTCGATGGAGACGAGCGCCTCGGTCTGGTTGATGACGAGGTAGCCGCCGGAGCGCAACGTCACCTGCGGCGAGAACATCGCGTCGAGCTGCGCCTCGATGCCGGCGCGCGCGAAGAGCGGCTGCTTGTCCTTGTAGGGCTGGACGTTCTTGGCATGGCTCGGCATGAGCATGCGCATGAAGTCCTTGGCCTCGCGGTAGGCATCGTCGCCGGCGACATCGATTTCATCGATGTCCTTGTTGTAGAGGTCGCGGATCGAGCGCTTGATCAGCGAGCCCTCCTCGTAGACCAGCATCGGCGCGGTCGACTTCAGCGTCAGCTCGCGCACGTTCTCCCAGAGCCGGAGCAGGTACTCGAAGTCGCGCTTCACCTCCGCCTTGGTGCGGCTCGCACCGGCGGTGCGGAGGATGACGCCCATGCCCTCCGGCACCTCGAGATCGGTGGCGACCTCCTTCAGGCGCTTGCGGTCGGCGGGCGAGGTGATCTTGCGCGAGATGCCGCCGCCGCGCGCCGTGTTCGGCATCAGCACGGAATAGCGGCCGGCGAGCGACAGGTAGGTGGTGAGCGCCGCACCCTTGTTGCCGCGCTCCTCCTTCACGACCTGGACGAGGAGCACCTGGCGGCGCTTGATGACTTCCTGGATCTTGTACTGGCGCGGACGCTGGCGGCGGCGCTCGGGCACTTCCTCCAGCACGTCCTCGGCGCCGATGGTCTCGACGCGATCGTCGCTGACCACCTCGACGGCGTCGTCATGGCGCTCGCCGTCGCCGTGATCGCCCGGCTCGGCCGGGGCGCCGGCCGAAGCGGAAGCATCGGGGGACGCCTCGTCCGCGGGCGCCTCCTGGATTTCGCTGCCGGCCTCGCCGGCAACGTGCTCGGCGGGATGCTCGGGCTCGCCGACGGCCGGCTCGCTGACGAAAGTGTCTCCTTCCGTGCCGGCGGCTATGGCGACGTCGGCGGGTGCCGCCTCGCTGTCATGGGCATCCTCGATCGCCTCGGCCTTGTCGTCGGCCTCGGAGAGACGGCGGTCGGCCTCCTCGGCCTCGCGCTCCTCCTCGTCGATCAGCGCCTGACGGTCGGCGACCGGGATCTGGTAGTAGTCGGGGTGGATTTCGGAGAAGGCGAGGAAGCCGTGGCGGTTTCCGCCGTAATCGACGAAGGCGGCCTGGAGCGAGGGCTCCACGCGCGTCACCTTGGCGAGATAGATATTGCCGCGGAGCTGTTTGCGGCTGGCGGATTCGAAGTCAAATTCCTCGACGCGGTTACCGCGGAGGACTACGACGCGCGTCTCCTCCGGGTGGGCGGCATCGATGAGCATCTTGTTGGCCATGGAAGGACTTTCCGCGATCGCGGATTCGCGCCTGCGGCGCGAACGTCTGGCGTTCGGACCACGGCGCGCGGCGTGCGACCGGCTTGAGCTGGGGGGTGGAAGGGTAAACGGTTGCCGGAGGCGGACAGGGCATCCCGCGCGACGATGCGCCCCGAAACGGGGTCCGATCGCCGTTGATCGCTTGGGAAACCAGAGAACATTCCGCTAGCCGGGCCTCTTTCAGTGGTTCAGGCATTCCCGGGCGGCTCGAGCCTCCGGGGCGATGGCGGGCGGCGGTGCCTGCTCGGCGACCGTGCCTGCCGGATTGTCGAACGTCGCCCGGCTGCACCGCGACTTTCCTCCTCGCGCGGCAAACGGCCCGGACGACCGTCCGTTCACATCCCACGTCCCGCCGCTCCGGCAGGCCCATCTTCGGCGAAGAACGTCCCGAGGGATGTCGCCGCTCTCGGGGGAGCCCGCATGTCTTGGAGGATTGCGGACGTGGGATGAATCCCGTGGCGGTGTTGTAGGTGCGAGCGTGAGTCTTTGCAAGATGGACGCCGGAAAGCGCCGGTTTCCGCCATATTCCGGCCGATCGCGGGTGGCATCCTGCGGTTTCGGGCAAAATATCCGGTTACCCGGCGGCGCAACATCCTCTATGAACCTCCCCGGGGAGTGGGGCGTCGGTTAGGGCGAGAAGGCCTTCAGGAGACCGATGGGAATGACGGCATCCGCGTGGCGCCTGGCCGGTGCCATGTTTCTCGGGCTGGCGGCGGCTTCCGGCGCGATGGCGGCCGAAAGCGCCGATACGCCAGCCAGCGCTCCTGCCGCTGCGGCTACGCTGCCGGCCGCCAATCCCGATGCCCCGGTCATGACCGACGTGCGCATGGTGGGCGATGCCAAGCGCACGCGTTTCGTCGCCGACCTCAGCGCCAATGTCGAGGTCACGATATTCTCCCTCCCCGATCCCTATCGCGTGATCGTCGACCTGCCGGAGGTGACCTTCCGCGTGCCGGAGGGAACCGGCGACAACGGGCGCGGCCTCATCAAGGCCTTTCGCTACGGCCAGATCTCGCCGGGCAAGTCGCGCATCGTTATCGATGCCGGCGGGCCGGTGGCGGTCGACAAGTCCTTCGTCGTGCCGCCCTCCGGCGGCCAGCCGGCGCGGCTCGTCATCGATGTCGTTCCTACCAGCCGCAAGGCCTTCCTCGACACCGCCAAGGCCTGGCGCGAGAAGGAGGAGGTTGCCGCCGCCGCGCAGCGCGACCGCGAGCTGGTGGTTCCGGAGAAGCCGCCCGGCGGCAAGCTCGCCATCGTGCTGGATCCCGGCCATGGCGGCATCGACAACGGCACCCACGGCGCAACCGGCATCCACGAGAAGGACATCACCCTCGCCTTCTCCAAGATCCTCGGCCAGAAGCTCGTCGATACCGGCCTCTACGACGTCTTCTATACGCGCACCGACGATTCCTTCGTATCGCTCAGCGACCGCGTGAACTTCGCCCGCGCCCACCACGCCGACCTGTTCCTGTCGATCCACGCCAATTCGTTCCCGGTGAAGTCGGTCCGCGGCACCACGATCTACACGGTCTCCGACCAGCCCTCCGACAAGATGGTCGCCGACATCGCCTCCATGGAGAACCAGTCCGACGCGCTTGCCGGCATCGACGTCGACAAGAAGGACCTTGGCGAGGTGAAGGACATCCTCCTCGACCTCACGCGCCGCGAGACGCGCAATTTCGGGGTCGTCTTCGCCCAGAACCTGGTCAACGAGCTGAAGGGCTCGACCCGCATGTTCAAGGTGCCGCACCAGCAGGCCGCCTTCATCGTGCTCGAGGCGCCGGACATCCCCTCGGCGATGATCGAGCTGGGGTTCGTCACCAACAAGGACGACGAGAAGCTCCTCCTCTCCGACGACTGGCGGCAGAAAGCCGCGGGCTCGGTGGTTAACGCCGTCGCCCGCTTCTTCAAAACCCATGTCGCGCGCACGCCGTAGCGGGGCATCCGATTGTTGCGGAAACATCACGGGGCGGCTATCCCGGACCGGCGTAGCGGGCGCGCCCCACTTTCATCACAAAGGCCCCTGATTTACGCCACATCGCAAATCATCCATATACCGGCGAACGGTGAGGATTTCGGCGCGGCCGCGAGGCTGATGACGCGGTTAGGCGCCCGGGGAACCCGCACGATATGATACTGCGAATCATCGGCTACCTCTTTGGGATCGGTGCCGTGTTCTTTCTCGTCATAGCTACTGCGGTCGCCTGGTACGTGTCGCACCTCGCGAGCGATCTTCCCGACTATGACAAGCTCGCCAAGTACGAGCCGCCGGTGATGACCCGCGTGCACGCGGCCGACGGTCAGCTCGTCGCCGAATATGCGCATGAGCGCCGCCTCTACCTGCCCATCCAGGCGATCCCCGACCGGCTGAAGGCCGCCTTCATCTCGGCCGAGGACAAGAACTTCTACCAGCATGCCGGCCTCGACTATTACGGCATCGCCCGCGCGCTCCTGCAGAACCTGCACGCCTTCGGCTCGGGCCAGCGCCTCGTCGGCGCATCGACGATCACGCAGCAGGTCGCCAAGAACTTCCTGCTCACCAACGACCAGACGATGGATCGCAAGATCAAGGAAGCGATCCTCGCCCTGCGCATCGAGCAGGCCTACAACAAGGACAAGATCCTCGAACTCTACATGAACGAGATCTTCCTTGGCCTCGGCGCCTACGGCGTCGCGGCTGCCTCGCTGCAATATTTCGACAAGTCGGTGCACGAGCTGACGCTCGCCGAGATGGCCTATCTCGCGGCGCTGCCGAAGGGCCCGAACAACTACAATCCGTTCCGCTATCCCGACCGTGCGATCGAGCGCCGCAACTGGGTGATCGACCGCATGGTCGAGAACGGCTACGCCACCGCCGCCGAGGGCGAGGCCGCCAAGAAGACGCCGCTCGGCGTCAAGGCCCGCTCGGCCAGCCCGCACATCTTCGCCGCCGACTATTTCGTCGAGGAGGTGCGGCGCGAGCTGAATGCCATGTATGGCGAGACGACCCTCTACGAGGGCGGCCTCTCGGTGCGTACCTCGCTCGATCCCGCGGTCCAGGTCATGGCCCGCCAGGCGCTGATCGACGGGCTCGTCAAGTTCGATACCGCCCAGGGCTTCCGCGGACCCGTCACCCATCTCGACGACGTTACCGGCAGCGCCGACTGGGGGCCGAAGCTCGGCGGCATCCCTGCCCTCTCCGACGTGATCGAGTGGCGGCTCGCCGTCGTCCTCTCGGTCGATGCCGACAAGGCGACCATCGGCCTCCAGCCGGCGCGCGACCCGTCCGGGGCGATCGGCAAGGACCGCGATACCGGCACCATCCCCTTCGACCAGATGAAGTGGGTGAAGCGGATCGTCGGCCAGAAGAAGGCGATCAAGGGTGCCGATTCGATCCTCTCGGTCGGCGACGTCGTCTATGTCGAGAAGGCCGACAAGGGCGGCGAGGACGCCTACCAGCTCCGCCAGGTGCCCGAGGTCGAGGGGGCGCTGGTCGTGATGGACCCGCATACCGGCCGCGTGCTCGCCATGGTCGGCGGCTTCTCCTATTCGGAGAGCCAGTTCAACCGCGCCACCCAGGCGCTCCGCCAGCCCGGCTCCTCGTTCAAGCCGCTCGTCTACGCCGCGGCGCTCGACAACGGCTACACGCCCTCTTCCGTGGTCATGGACGCGCCGCTGCAGATCGACCTCGGCCCGGGCATGGCCTCGTGGCAGCCGGAGAACTACGGCAACGACTTCCTCGGGCCGGCGACGCTCAGGACCGGCATCGAGCTCTCGCGCAACGTCATGACCGTGCGCCTGGCGCAGGACATGGGCATGCCGCTCGTCGCCGAATATGCCAAGCGCTTCGGCATCTACGACAACATGCAGCCGGTCCTCTCCATGGCGCTCGGCGCCGGCGAGACGAGCGTGCTCCGCATGGTCTCCGCCTATGCCGTCCTCGACAATGGCGGCCGCGCGATCAAGCCGACGCTCATCGACCGCATCCAGGACCGCTTCGGGCGCACCATCTTCCGCCACGAGGACCGGGTCTGCGAGGCCTGCGACGCCCAGAAGTGGGAGGACCAGGACGAGCCCGAGATCGTCGACAACCGCGAGCAGGTGCTCGATCCGATGACCGCCTACCAGATCACCTCGATGCTGCAGGGCGTGGTCGAGCGCGGCACCGGCACGGCCGTCAAGGTCGTCGGCAAGCCGATCGCCGGCAAGACCGGCACCACCAACGATTATAAGGATGCCTGGTTCGTCGGCTACACGCCCGACCTCGTCGCCGGCCTCTATATCGGCTACGACCGCCCGCGTTCCCTCGGCCGGGGTGCGACCGGCGGCGTGCTCGCCGCGCCGATCTTCGCCGAGTTCATGAAGATGGCGCTCGCCGACAAGCCGGCAGTGCCCTTCCGCGTGCCGCCGGGCATGAACTTCTACCCGATCGACCGCAAGACCGGCCTCAGCGCCCAGCCGGGCACGCCCGGCACCATCCTCGAGGCCTTCAAGCCGGGCACCGCCCCGCCGGACACCTATTCGGTCATCGGCTATACGGACCCGAGCGGCCAGACGCTCACCACGGACCCGACCGGCGAGGGTGCCGCGGTATCCTCCGGCGGCACGGGCGGCCTCTACTAGGCTGCCCCCACCCCTTTTCCTGCCTGTGACCGGCGACATTTGCCCGCGTGGCGAAATGGGCTACGGTCGCGCCTGATTTCATGAGACCTGCCGCCCTGAGGGGGGCCCAAAGGGAGATGACCCCATGAGTCTGCTTCGACTTGCCCTGGTTTCCACCGCGCTCCTGTCGCTTTCCGGCGTGGCTGCGCTCGCCGACGACGAGAATGCCCGCCTGCTCATCAAGTCCAGCGACCGCTCGCAGGAGAAGGAGTGGACGCCGGAGCGCATGGAGAAGGCGACCCCGATGGGCGACCTCACCGTCGACCCGGCCAAGATCAAGGCCGCCGGCGACAAGCTCCGCGCCGCCCGCAAGGAAGGCCCGCCCGGCTCCAATCCCGGTGCGACCCCCGATTCCTCGGCCCGCGCCGCCGGCGACGTGAAGGACTATCCGCTCGACATGGCGGGCAAGCTCTTCTTCCGCACCTCCAAGGGCGACTTCGTCTGCTCGGCCCAGTTCGTCGGCTGGAACATGCTCCTGACCGCCGCGCATTGCGTCCAGGACGCCGATACCGGCGAGTACTTCCACGACTGGATCTTCGCGCTCCAGTACAACAACGGCAAGTATTCCAAGCTCTACCGCGCTACCGATTGCGTGGCGAACAAGAAGGCCTGGAGCCAGCCCGACGATTCCAAGTACCAGGTCGACTACGCCCTCATCACCACCGACGCCAAGTCCAAGTACGGCTATTTCGGCACCGCCTGGAACTGGGACGGCAACTACAAGGAAGCCTACAAGATCGGCTACCCGGCAGGCGTCAACAAGGGCGAGACGATGGAAGTCGTCCATGGCCCGATCACGATCGAGGACGGCATCGTCAAGATGGTCCATGGCGGCAACCCGAACCAGCACGGCTCGTCGGGCGGCGCCTGGCTCGCCCCGTGGTCGACCAATGTCGACGAGGAAGAGAAGAACTACGTCATCTCGCTCGAGTCGCATGGCCGCGGCGAGGACGGGGTGACCTACGGTCCCTATTTCGACGACCGCTTCGCCAACCTCTTCGACTATGTCGAGAACGGCTGCCAGTAGCCGGTCTGCCGGCAACCCGTCTTGATTGCGCCGCTTTCGGGGGCCATCTAGGCCCCCGAGGGCAGGGCTGAACAAGTCGAGGTGCGCATCATGCGCTGGCTGATTCCCATGGTTGCCGTGACCGCCATTGTAGGGTCCGTGACCGCTTCCTACGCCGCCGATACGTCCGGCCATTCCGATGGCGCCCGGGCCGCCGACAAGGCCGTCGACCGCATCGCGGTGATCGGCGAAAACCAGCGTATCCTGGTTTCTTCCGACGATTCCGCACGCGCCGGCGAGTACTGGAACCTGGACCGCATGCTGAAGGCGCAGCCGATGCCGCTGCCCGACAGCAAGGACGGCGCCCGCTAGGCCCGTTCCTCCCGGACTTCCAACAAAGGGCCGCGTCATCCGACGCGGCCCTTTGTTTTGTGCGACGCCAAGATGACCGCATTTTTCATCCCGCCGCGTTTCATGGCTTGCGCCGGCGGACCCGGCGCCCATATGGTCCGGCGCAATTTCGAGCAGGAATCCGATGCGTACCGAAACCGAAGCCGTCGTCGAGACGATCCAGCAGGCGCTCAGCCTGCTGAGGAGGCATCTTTGACTGGGACCGTGCCACGGTCCGCCTCGAGGAGCTGAACGCCGCCGCCGAAGACCCGAAGCTCTGGGACAATCCCGACCGCGCGCAGAAGATGATGCGCGAGCGCCAGCAGCTCGATGACAATATCGGCGCCGTCCGGAAGATCGAGAAGGACCTCTCCGACAATGTCGAGCTGATCGAGCTCGGCGAGGCCGAGGGCGACAAGGCGATCGTCGCCGACGCCGAGAAGGCGCTCGCCGCGCTCGCGACGGATGCCGAGCGCCGGCAGATCGAATCGATGCTCTCCGGCGAGGCCGACGGCAACGACGCCTTCCTCGAGATCCATGCCGGCGCCGGCGGCACCGAGAGCCAGGACTGGGCCGAGATGCTCGCGCGCATGTACCTGCGCTGGGCGGAGAAGAACGGCTACAAGGTCGAGCTGCTCGAGGAGCATCCCGGCGAAGAGGCGGGCATCAAGTCGACCACGCTCCTCGTCAAGGGGCCGAACGCCTATGGCTGGCTGAAGACCGAATCCGGCGTGCACCGGCTGGTGCGCATCTCGCCCTATGACAGCGCGGCGCGGCGGCACACCTCCTTCGCCAGCGCCTGGGTCTATCCGCAGGTCGGCGATTCGATCCAGATCGACATCAACGAGTCGGACGTGCGCACCGATACCTACCGCTCGTCCGGCGCCGGCGGCCAGCACGTCAACACCACCGATTCGGCGGTACGCCTCACCCATATCCCGACCGGCATCGCGGTCGCCTGCCAGAGCGAGCGCTCGCAGCACAAGAACCGCGCCACCGCCTGGAAGATGCTGCGCGCCCGCCTCTACGAGGTGGAGCTCGAGAAGCGCGAGGCCGCCGCCAATGCCGAGAACGCGACCAAGAGCGACATCGGCTGGGGCCACCAGATCCGCTCCTACGTCCTGCAGCCCTACCAGCTGGTCAAGGACCTGCGCACCGGGGTCGAGAGCACCAGCCCGCAGGACGTGCTGAACGGCGCGCTTACGCCCTTCATGGAAGCCTCGCTCGCCCAGCGCATCGGCGGCGAGAAGAAGGACGTCGCGGATATCGACTAGGGGCGTTTCAGCGCCCCTCACCGTCCTTTCGGATCGTCCCGCGTCCCCCGTGCTGGTCATGCCAAGGCTTGACCTTGGCACCCAAAGACCTCGAGTTCGCAGGCGATGCCCTGAGTCATTGTGCTCGACATCGGCGTGAGCGGTCCCGAGCTGCGGCGATCGGTTGCGAGCAGTTTCTTGGGTGCCAAGGTCAAGCCTTGGCATGACCAGCGGAGAGGCCAGCGCTCGAGAGGTCGTGGACAGCTTCCCTCCCCCTTCCCTGCCGCCATTTGCCACTTCCGCCGTCGCCGTTCTTTTGGCATACAGGCCTCATGAAAAACTTCCTCCTGCAGTTCTTCACCTGGTGGAACGGCCAGACCCTCGGCACCCGCTTCTTCACGTGGCGGAAGGGCGAGCGCGTCGGCGAGGACGAGGTCGGCAACGTCTATTACCGGCAGCGCGGCGGGAGCCGCCGCTGGGTCATCTACAAGGGCGAGGTCGAGGCGACGCGCATTCCTGCCGCCTGGCATGCCTGGATGCACTACCGCACCGACGACCCGCCGTCAGGCGACTACCAGCCGCGCGAGTGGCAGAAGCCGCATGAGCCAAACCTTACGGGCACGGCGCTCGCCTACCGTCCGCCCGGCTCGGTGCTCCATGCCCGCCCGCGCGTTCCCGCGCGTCCCAACTACGAGGCCTGGAAGCCGTAGGGTCCGCCCGCGTCCGGTCTTTCCTCTTGCACTCGCCTCACAGGGGTGAGGTGCGGCGATACTCCACTCCGAAATCCGTCTAGCCCCCTACCCCCGTTCCCCCGCCGGCGCTACCTTGGCGCGCATGTCGACCGCCGAGCCGCGCATCATCATCGAGACGCGTGAGGAGCTGATCTATCTCCTCGCCGAGGCGGCGGCGATCGAGCACAACCTCATGTGCACCTACCTCTATGCCGCGTGGAGCCTGAAGCGCGGCACCGAGGACGGCCTGCGGCCCGAGGAGGCCGACGCCGTGCGGCACTGGCGGAACGCGATCCTTTCCGTCGCCGTCGAGGAGATGACCCACCTCACGCTCGCCTGCAACCTGACCAGCGCGGTCGGCGGCGCGCCGCATTTCTCGCGGCCGAACTTCCCCGTCCCGCCCGGCTACCATCCGGACGGGGTGGTGGTCTCGCTCGCGCCCTTCTCCCACGCCGCGCTCGAGCACTTCATCTTCCTCGAGCGGCCGGAAGGGATCGACGAGGCCGACAGCAGCGAGTTCCCGCACCCCGCCCATTACGAGCGCCGCTACGTTCCGGGCAGCCTCATGCCTTCGGCGCAGGACTACGATACCGTCGGCCATCTCTATCGGAGCATCCGCCACGGCCTCGCCGTGCTCTCGCGCCATCTCGGCGAGCGCGTCCTCTTCTGCGGCGATCCGGCCTCGCAGCTCGGCGCCGACGACGTCTCGCTCCAGGGCGTGCGCACCATCACCGACCTCGCCTCGGCCGAGGCGGCAATCGACACGATCATCGAGCAGGGCGAGGGCGCCCCCTCGCATCGCGACGACAGCCATTACAGCCGCTTCCTCGCGGTGCGCGACGACTATGACCGCCTCCTCCGCGCGCGCGCCGACTTCGTGCCCGCCTTCCCGGTCGCGCACAATCCGGTGCTCCGCCCTCCGCTCGACGCGCATGAGCGCATCTTCATCGAGAACGAGGAGGCCGCGCATGCCCTCGATCTCGCCAATGCCGTCTACGGACACATGCTCCGCTGCCTCGTGCAGAGCTATGGCCGCGGCGCCGAGGGCGAGGCGGGCAAGCATCTCTATGCCGGCATAGGCACCGACCTGATGCCGCTCCTCGACGCGCTCGGCTCGCATCTCGCGACGCTGCCCGCCGGTCCGTCCCATCCCGGCATCCATGCCGGCATGACCTTCACCATGCTCCGCGACATTGCCCGGCTCCCGCCAGGGCCCGGCGAGGCGCGGTTCATGGCCGAGCGCCTCCTCGACATGGCACGGCACGCCGACGGCCTCTTCCCGGCCGGGCATCCGCTCGCCTGGATGAGCGCGCGGCTCGTCGAAATCGCCGGCAAGGTCGAGGTTGCCGCCATACCCGGACCGGGCGTGGCCTTCCCGCACAAGGCGCCCGAGCCGGCATCCGACGTGCCGACCGAAGGTACAGGGCGCGCCGTCGAGGCCGGCGGCATCGCCGTCAGCTTCGATGGCAAGCGCTGCATCCATGCGCGCTTCTGCGTGCTCGGCGAGCCCGCCGTCTTCCGCGCCAATGCGCCCGGCCAGTGGATCCATCCCGAGGCGCGGCCGGCGGATGCCATTGCCGAGGTCGTCCACCAATGCCCTTCGGGGGCCCTCTCCTACCGACGCACCGATGGCGGCCCGGCGGAGCAGGCGCCGGAGGTGAACACCGCCCGCATCCGCGAGAACGGACCCTATGCCTTCCGCGGCGCGCTCCGCCTCAAGGGCGCCGATATCGGCTTCCGCGCCGTGCTCTGCCGCTGCGGCCAGTCGAAGAACAAGCCCTTCTGCGACAATTCCCACATCGAGGCCGGCTTCCGCGCGACCGGCGAGCCGGACAGCATCGAATCCGCCCCGCTCGAAGTGCGCAACGGCGTGGTCGAGCTCGAGCCGCTCTATAACGGCCCGCTGATGGTCACCGGCAACCTCGAGATCGTCACCGGCACCGGCCACACGGTGCGGCGCATCACGCGCACGCAGCTCTGCCGCTGCGGCGGCTCGCGCACCAAGCCGTTCTGCGACGGCACCCATAACAAGATCGGCTTCAAGGCGCCGTAGCAGCTAGTCACCGACGTGTGCCCCCTCCACCATGCTACGCATGGTCCCCCTCCCCCGTAAACGGGGGAGGATCCAGTGCCTCTTCCGGAAAAGTCGCGAGGACGCCGACGGATCCTCCCCCGTTTACGGGGGAGGGGGACCGCCGAAGGCGGTGGAGGGGGCGCGCCCTCCGCTACGCCCGCGCCGTTGCCCGCTCGCCACTACCGTTGCGGGCGCCCTTGCGCGGCGCCTCGGACACGGCTTTCACCTCGCCGTGGCGGATCTCCGTACCGAGAACCTCGTTGCACTTCGCCATGAAGGCGCCGAGGCCGTGCCAGGCCTTGGCCGAGACGAGCTTGCCGTCGACATGGGCGCCGGTGGGCGGCACGTCGATGAAGATGCCGCCGACGGCGGTCACTTCCGGCTCGCAGAAATGAAGGCCGGCCACCTGCTTGCCGCGGATCGTCTCCGGCACCGCCATCAGCACCTGCACGCCGTGGCAGATGGTGAAGATGGCCTTGTCCTCCTCGTGGAAGTGGCGGACGATCGCCTGCACGCGCTTGTCGATGCGGATATATTCCGGGCCGCGGCCGCCGGCGATGTAGACCGCGTCATAGTCCTGCGGCTTCACCGACGAGAACGACTTCTTGATCGTGAAGTTGTGGCCGAGCTTCTCGGTATAGGTCTGGTCGCCCTCGAAGTCGTGCAGCGAGGTGCGCAGGATGTCGCCGGCCTTCTTGTCGGGGCATACGACGTCGACCTTGTGGCCGACCGCCTGCATGCCCTGCTCGAATACGAAGATCTCGTATTCCTCGGTGAAGTCGCCGACCAGCATCAGAATCTTCTTGCCTGCCATGGAATCCGCCCTTCGTGCCTGGTGGAGCTTTCTTGGAGCACAATTGTTCGTTCGGCGCCCTCTCAAATGCAACCGAAAAGGGCGCGCGCCGTCGTTGCTCCCCGGAAGGATTGGGGCATAATCGAGCTCGGACGACAAAAGTCTGGAAGGAGACGCAAATGTACACCAAGGAAGCGCTGCGCGCCTTTGGCAGCCCGGAACTCACCCCGGCGCAGAAGAAGCAACTCGACGATACCGGCATGCTGATCGTCGAGAACGTGCTGACGAAAGCCGAGTGCGCCGAGATCAATGCCGAGTTCGAGCGCCTGCACGCGCTCGAGAAGGAGACCGGCGGCAAGGAAGTGCATGTCGAGCCGGGCGCGCGCCGCCTTTCCAACATCTTCAACAAGAGCCCGGTCTTCGACAAGCTGCTCGAGATCAAGCCGGCGCTTGCGGCCGCGCACTACCTCCTCGGCGAGATCAAGGTCCACGGCGCCAACCTCCGCGATCCCGTGAAGGGCTACGGCCAGCAGGACCTCCATGTCGACGTGCCGAAGAAGTTCAAGGACGACTGGTGGGTGGTCAATGCCATGATCACCTTCGACGACATGACCCTCGAAAACGGCCCGACCCGCGTCATTCCCGGCTCGCACTGGTGGGCGCCGATCAACGTGCCGGTGGTCAACCAGGGCGACTGGGAACCCGAGCCGCTTTCGGCCGAGGACCAGAAGCGCGTGCCGAAGGACCTCGGCGCGCCCTATCCCGGCGAGGTCCACGTCACCGCTCCCGCCGGCGCGGCCGTGATCCTCAACTCGTCCGGCTGGCATTCGGGCACGCGCAAGAACGGCGACGCGCATCGCCGGCTCCTCCACCTCACCTATACGCGTCGTGACCTGCCGCAGCAGCTCACCCAGGTCGACTACCTGACGAAGGAGCTCTACGAGCGCATGAGCCCCGAGCACCGCTTCCTCCTCGACATCGAGGCGAAGCAGGGCGACGCGACCGTGCGCATGCCGAAGCGCGACGCCAAGGGCTGGTGGAACTGAGGGCCGGTCTCGAAGCGGGTCAGCGATCTCGCCTCCCGGCCGGGTGCTTGCCCGTCCGGGGGGCCGGTCCATATGGTCGGGAATGACCCGTGAGACCGGACTGGCGGGGCTGCCCGTTCCACTCGAGACGCCGCCGATGGAGGCGCTCCTCGTCGAGGAGCTGCCGACCGGTGACGGCTGGCAGTTCGAGCCCAAATGGGACGGCTTTCGCTGCCTCGCCTTCCGCGCCGGCGATGCGGTCGAGCTGAAGGCGAAGTCGGGAAAGGACCTCACCCGCTACTTCCCCGAAGCGGCGGCGATGTTGGCCGCCCTGCCCCGCAAGCGCTTCGTCCTCGACGGCGAGCTTCTCATCCCCGCCGGCGGCAGCTTCTCCTTCGATGCGCTGCAGATGCGGCTCCATCCCGCCGAGAGCCGCATCCTGAAGCTCGCGCGGGAGACGCCGGCGACGCTCGTTCTCTTCGACTGCCTGATGGATGCGCGCGGCCGCAGCCTCCTCGCCGCCCCGCTCGGCGAGCGGCGCGCCGCGCTGGAGGCCCTCTTCGCGGCCGTCGATCCGCCGCCCTCGCTCCGGCTCTCGCCGGCGACGCGGAGCCGGGCGACGGCCGCGCGATGGCTCGACCGGTCCGGCGGCGCGCTTGACGGCGTCGTCGCCAAGCGCCTCGCCGGGCCCTATCGCCCGGGCGAGCGCGCCATGCTGAAGGTCAAGCGCCGGCGCACTGCCGACTGCGTGGTCGGCGGCTTCCGCTATGCGAGCGGCGCGCGCCTCGTCGGGTCGCTCCTCCTCGGCCTCTACGACGCGGAGGGCCTGCTGGACCATGTCGGCTTCACCTCGGGCTTTGCCGGCCTCGATCGCGCCGCGCTCACCCGCGACCTCGAGGCGCTGATCGAGCCTCCCGGCTTCACCGGCAACAGGCCCGGAGGCCCGAGCCGCTGGACGACCGAGCGCTCGGCGGCCTGGCAGCCGCTGAAGCCGCAGCTCGTCGTCGAGGTCCGCTTCGACCAGGTGACCGAGGGGCGCTTCCGCCATGGCACGAAGCTCATTCGCTGGCGGCCGGACAAGGCGCCGCGCCAATGCACCTTCGAGCAGATCGCGGAGCCGGCCGGCCCAGCCCTCGCCAGGCTGCTGGCGCGGGCCGGCTGACGCCTCCCTACCCCGCCACCGCCGCCTTCACCTTGTCGACGGCCCGCAGCGCCAGCGCCGCGATGGTCAGCGTCGGATTGGCGGTCGCCGAGGTGCAGAACACCCCCGAGCCGAGCATGAAGAGGTTGGGATGGTCGTGGCTACGGAGATCGCGGTCGACCACCGACGATTTCGGATCGTCGCCCATGCGCACCGTGCCGATGATGTGGCCGGCGCCCTGCGACACCGGGCTGTGCATCACGCCGGTGGTGCCGAGCTTGGCGAAGATCTCGTTGTGCGCCAGCACCGAGGCGGCGAAGCCCGCCTTGGTATAGTCGTCGAGCCGGTAGTAGATCTGCGGCAGCGGCACGCCGTACATGTCGCGGTCCTTCGGCGACAGGGTCACGCGGTTCTCCGGGTCCGGCGGCTGCTCGACCAGCGAGGCGAGCCGGATGTGACGCGCGGTCTGGAAGCGGAGCGCATCATCCAGCTCCTGCCCGCGGATGCCCTGCAAGGCGAGCTGCTGCGCGGTATCCTGCGGCGCGCCCGTCGGCCAGGACCAGCCGTCATTGCCGATCTCGATGCGGAAGGCGCCGCGGATCTTGCGGAACTCGCCGTCGCGCAGGTTCTCGATGCCGGAAGTCGAGAGCGGCCCGCGATAAGGGAAGACCGCGTCATTGGCGAGCGCCCAGGAGAGCTGCGTCGGGTGGTCCATCAGGTTCCGCCCGACCTGGTCGGAGGAATTGGCGGCCCCGTTCGGCGTCGCGTCCGATTGCGAGTTGAGGAGCAGCCGCGGCGTCTCGATGGCATGCGCCGCGATGACGAAGACCTTTCCGACCGCCCGGCCCTCGCTGCCGTCCCAGCGCTTGAAGCGGATCGCGGCGACCTTGCGGTCGGCGCCCACCTCGACGAAGACCGCCGTGGTCTTCTCGTGCAGCTCAGCGCCCGCCTTGGTCGCCTGGTCGACATGGACGGTCGCGTCGTATTTCGCCTGGATCGGGCAGACCGGGATGCAGCTCGCATTGCCGCAGCAGGCCGGCCGGTTCCCGCGGTCGACCGAGTTCCGCCCCTCCGGCGTCGAGGCGACCTCGAACTTCGTCCCGGTCAGCGCCTTGGCGAAGGCCTTGTCGAGATAGGTCTGCGGGATCTCGCCCATCGGATAGGGCGTCGAGCGCGGCGCGCCGAGATCGTTCTTCGAATTGCCCGAGACGCCGATCTCGTTCTCGGCCTGTCCGTAGAACGGCTCGATCTCGTCATAGCCGATCGGCCAGTCGACGCCGTGGCCATAGGTGGACTTCAGCCGGAAGTCGTTGGGCACGAGGCGGAGGCAGGTGCCCAGCCAGTGCCATGTCGTGCCGCCGACCACCTTGATGTAGGTCGAGGAGAACTTGTCCGGCCCCGTCTGGCGGTACCAGTAGTCGAGGTCGTTGGTGATCGGATGCATCGCCTGCGCCGTCGGCGGATAGGGGCATTCGGGCACCTTGATCACCGCGTTCCAGTAGGTCTCGACCGCCTCGCCGCGGTCGACGCTGGCGCCCGCCTCGAGGATCGCCACCTTCACGCCGGCGGCGGCGAGCTTCGCCGCCATGATCGCACCGGAAATGCCCGAGCCGACTATGACCACGTCGGCGCTGATGTCGTCGGCCATGCTGCCTCTAATCTGTGGGAGGATCGGCCCAGTAGCCGGTCTCGCCGCCGCAATTCGCCCAGGGCTTGGTGTAGGTCATGGCCGCCCAGACGAGGGCGCCGTTGAAATCGGACACCGCCTGCCCCCAGCCGGTCTCGTAGAGGCCGGTGTACCAGGCGGCGACGATGGCATTGGCGAGCTCGTCGTCGATGTCGTCGCCGCGCATCAGGCCGAGAAGGCCATCGCCCTTGCCGGAAGCGACGAAGCCGCCGAGGAGCTTCGCCGCGACGCCGGCATCGAGGGACTCCTTGCCCGTCAGCTTTTCGGAGAGCGCGAGGAACTGGTCGACGCCGAGCTCGGGATCGGCATGGGCCATGGCCGGAAAGCCGACGGCCCCCGCCGCGGCGATCGCCGCCATCACGCCCGCCAGTATCTCGCGACGAGTCTGTCCGGCCATGCCCGCCCTCCCGATGCAGGTGGCCAGCTTATAGCGGTTCCAGGGAGGCGGCTACTGGGCAACCCGTCGCTTGTTGGTCGTGACGTCGATGCCTCTCATCCTCGTGGCCGGGCCGCCCGCGCATGATTGCTTTTCGCCCGGCGCTCGGGTCTGTTCATCGCCGGGTCGGGGGGACGGGTCGTGACCGCAATCATCCAGGACATCGTCTCGATCTTCTTCGTCCTCGGCCTCGGCTATTTCGCCGGCCGGCGCACCCTCTTCTCCCAGTCGGAAGCGGAGGCGTTCAACCGCCTCGTCCTCGACTTCGCCTTCCCCGCCGCGCTCTTCGTCTCCATCGTCAACTCGACGCGCGAGCAGCTCCTCTCGGACGTGCCGATGCTCGTCGCCTCGGCGATCATCTTCCTCGGCTGGTACCTCGTCGCCTTCCTCATCGCGATGTTCATCCTCGGCCATAACCGCAACGAGGCGGGCATTGCCGGCCTCAGCGTCGGCGCGCCGACCGTCGGCTTCCTCGGCATGGCGGTGCTCAATTCGATCTTCGGCGGGCCAGCGGCGCTCGCCGTCGCCATCGCCTCGATCGTGGTCAACGTCCTGCAGATCCCGCTCAGCGTCTTCTTCGTCGCGCCGCCCGGCGCGAGCCCCGCCGGCGCTCTCGCCAATGCGCTCCGCCAGCCCGTGGTCATCGCCCCGCTGGTCGCGACCGCCCTCGTCGCGGCCGGCATCCGCTTGCCGGCGATCGCCGACGCGCCGCTCGCGCTCATTGGCCATTCGACCACCGGCGTCGCGGTCTTCGCCGCCGGCGTCCTTCTCTCGGTGCACCGATTCCGATTCAGCGGCGAGGTGGCGTGGAACGGCTTTGCCAAGATGATCCTGATGCCGGCGACGATGCTGGCGCTCTGCCTCGCCCTCGGCATCCGGGGCGACCGGCTGGAGGAGCTCGTCCTCCTCTCCGCCCTGCCGCCCGCCTTCATCAGCGTGATGCTTGCCGGCAAGACCGACACCTATGTCGGGCCTGCCTCGTCGAGCCTGATCATCAGCGCGCTCGCCTTTGCCGGCACCGCGCCGGCCTGGATGGCGATCTCGCGCTACTTCGCGGGATAAGTCGCCGCAGCTCGCCGCGCTCAGCCCGCGATCAGGTTCCTCACCGTCGCCGCCACCGCCTGCGGCACGTAGGGCTTGCCGATGAAGAGGCCGGGTATCTCCTCTTCCTCCGGATTGGTGCGCCCGGAGGTGACGATCACCTGGATCTCCGGCCAGCGCGCACAGACGATCCATGCGAGTTCCAGCCCGTCCATGGCCGGCAGGTTCACGTCGGTGAAGAGCACGCCGATGTCCGTGCGCTTCGCGAGGACGCCGAGCGCTTCCTCGGCGTCGCCGGCCTCGATCACCTCGAAGCCTTCCTCGGCGAGCACATCCGCGGTGTCGGCGCGGATCATGAACTCGTCCTCGACCACGAGGACCGTCCGGCGGAGGGTGTCTTTCTGTTTCATGCGGGCACAATTCCGCCGGCGGACGATCGGTTCCGCACTGCGCCAAGCTTGTCGAATTTTAGCTAAATGCTCCGTTAATTGTCCGGATCCGCTCCCGGCCGCGCGGGTCGGATACGGATCGATACAATTGCGCGCGAACGTTATCGGCGCGTGGGCGTTATCGTCGGGGAGAGGGGAGCGTGCTCCGACCAAGGGACGAAATTCAGATGTTGCAGAAGCTCACCCTCGCGGCTACCGCCGCCGCCGCCTTCCTCGCCTTCGCCGTTCCCGCCGAGGCCGCCATGCCCGGTCCAACTCCCGGGCCGCATCCCGGCCCCTATGCGAGCGACCATGTCGTGCCGGTCAAGGCGCGAAAGAAGCACTTCTTCCATGTCAAGAAGAAGGTGTGTGGCCCGGTCTACAGGTGGCGGACCGTGTGGTGGCACGGTCATCCGCACAAGGTGAAGGTCAAGGTCGGCTACAAGTGCCACTGGAGGTGGGTCCCGGTCTGGCGCTGGCACTGATTGCCGCGAACTCACGGAGCGCTGTCCCCACCCGGACAGTGCTCCGATTCCCTCCGAGCGCCCCGAGACAGAAGCGGCTGGCGTTTGCAACCTGCGCCATCCGAAAACAGCGCCGCCTTTCCTCGCAATCCCCATTTGCGAGGTCGAGGCAAAACGACGGCGCAATTTGAACCGGAGTTTATTGACCGGCTTTCCCGACTCGCCTTAGCGTTACCAAAGCGTCATGTGCGGCGCTCTGAGGGCCCTGCGCCCCCGGATTTTTCCCGTCAGAGTTTGGGCGTGATTTTCGTTCGCCGGCGAACGCGTTTTGCCATGCCGGCGCGTGGGTTTGCGTGCTCTGAAAACGGGCAAAAAATAGTCCGGCGTTCGACGATTTGGGGCTGACAAAGAGACCTCGTTAAGACTATATTTAGAGGCTCTGGCGACCCTTAAGCACAATATCTGGGGGCCAACCCCAGAATCGGAAGCCGGGTAAAGGCGTCAAACGAATCCAACGGAAATTGTCTCCGCCCCGGATGGCGGCGCGGAGACGTGACTTTTGATGGGGCACATACGACATGCGCATTGAGCGGCGATACACGGAAAAGGGCAAGGGCGCCTACGCGGGCATCGAGTTCCGCACGACCAAGAGCGAGATCAAGAATCCCGACGGCTCGGTCGTGTTCAAGCTCGAGGGAATCGAGGTTCCCGCGGCGTGGAGCCAGGTCGCCGCCGACATCCTCGCGCAGAAGTATTTCCGCAAGGCGGGCGTCCCCGCGCGCCTGAAGAAGGTCGAGGAGAATCAGGTCCCCTCGTGGCTGTGGCGCTCGGTCGCCGACGAGGCCGCGCTCGCCCTCCTCCCCGAATCGGAGCGCAGCCTCTCCGAGCACGATGCGCGCCAGGTCTTCGACCGTCTTGCCGGCACCTGGACCTATTGGGGCTGGAAGGGCGGCTACTTCGATTCGGAGGAGGACGCCGCGGCCTTCTACGACGAGCACCGCGCCATGCTCGCCCGCCAGATGGCCGCGCCCAATTCCCCGCAATGGTTCAATACCGGCCTCCACTGGGCCTATGGCATCGACGGTCCGTCGCAGGGCCACTATTACGTCGACCACAAGACCGGCCAGGTGCGCGCCTCCGAGAGCGCCTACGAGCACCCGCAGCCGCATGCCTGCTTCATCCAGTCGGTCGGCGACGACCTGGTGAATGAAGGCGGCATCATGGACCTGTGGGTCCGCGAGGCGCGCCTCTTCAAGTACGGCTCAGGCACCGGCTCGAACTTCTCGCGGCTGCGCGGCGAGGGCGAGAGGCTCTCCGGCGGCGGCCGTTCCTCCGGCCTGATGTCGTTCCTGAAGATCGGCGACCGCGCCGCCGGCGCCATCAAGTCGGGCGGCACGACGCGCCGCGCCGCCAAGATGGTGGTGGTCGACGTCGATCACCCGGACATCGAGGAATACATCAACTGGAAGGTGAAGGAGGAGCAGAAGGTCGCCTCGCTCGTCACCGGCTCCCGCATCGTCCAGCAGCACCTCAAGGCCGTCATGAAGGCCTGCGTGAACTGCGAGGCGGACGGCGATTCCTGCTTCGATCCCGCCAAGAACCCTGCCCTGAAGCGCGAGATCCGCGCCGCCAAGAAGGCGCTGGTGCCGCAGAACTACATCCTGCGCGTCATCCAGTTCGCCAGGCAGGGCTATACCGACATCGACTTCCCGACCTACGACACCGACTGGGATTCGGAGGCCTATCTCACCGTCTCCGGCCAGAACTCGAACAATTCGGTGCGCGTCACCGACGAGTTCCTCGGCGCGGTCGAGAAGAACGGCACCTGGGACCTCAAGGCGCGCATCACCGGCAAGGTGACGAAGAGCCTGAAGGCGAAGGACCTGTGGGAGAAGATCGGCTACGCCGCCTGGGCCTCGGCCGATCCCGGCATCCAGTTCCACACCACGATCAATGACTGGCATACCTGCGCCTCGTCGGGCGCGATCATGGCCTCGAACCCGTGCTCCGAGTACATGTTCCTCGACGACACGGCGTGCAACCTCGCCTCGCTGAACCTCATCCAGTTCCGCGACGCCGAGAAGAAGTTCGACATCGCCTCCTTCGAGCATGCCTGCCGGCTGTGGACGGTGGTGCTCGAGATTTCCGTCATGATGGCGCAGTTCCCCTCGCGCCGGATCGCCGAGCTCTCCTACGAGTACCGTACCCTCGGCCTCGGCTACGCCAATATCGGCGGCCTGCTGATGACCTCCGGCATCCCCTACGATTCGAAGGAAGGCCGCGCGCTCGCTGGCGCCATCACGTCGCTGATGACCGGCATCTCCTATGCCACCTCGGCCGAGATGGCGGGCGAGCTCGGCCCCTTCCCCGGCTACCAGAAGAACCGGGCCGACATGCTCCGCGTCATGCGCAACCACCGCCGCGCCGCCCTCGGCCTCGCCGACGGCTATGACGGCCTGCGCATCGCCCCGGTCCCGCTCGACGGCGCCAACTGCCCCGAGCCGAAGCTCGTCGAGCATGCCCGCGCCGCCTGGAACCGCGCGCTGACCCTCGGCGAGGTCCATGGCTACCGCAATGCGCAGGCGACCGTGATCGCGCCGACCGGCACGATCGGCCTGATCATGGATTGCGACACCACCGGCATCGAGCCCGACTTCGCGCTGGTCAAGTTCAAGAAGCTCGCCGGCGGCGGCTACTTCAAGATCATCAACCGCGCGGTGCCCGAGGCGCTCACCACTCTCGGCTACGGCGACGCGCAGATCGCGGCGATCATCGACTATGCCGTCGGCCACGGCACGCTGAAGGGCTCGGCCGCGCTCTCCCACGAGGCGCTGAAGGCGAAGGGCTTCACGCAGGAGAAGATCGACGCGATCGAGGCCGGCCTCGCCTCGGCCTTCGACATCAAGTTCGTCTTCAACAAGTGGACGGTGGGCGAGGAATTCGCCAAGGTCGCCTTCGGCTTCAGCGAGGCCCAGCTCAACGACCCTGCCTTCGACATGCTCGCCGCGCTCGGCTTCTCGAAGCGCGACATCGAGGCGGCCAACCTCTACGTCTGCGGGTCGATGACGCTGGAAGGCGCGCCGGGCCTCAAGCCCGAGCACCTGCCGGTCTTCGACTGCGCCAATCCCTGCGGCAGGATCGGCAAGCGCTATCTCTCGGTCGAGAGCCACATCCGCATGATGGCGGCCGCCCAGCCGTTCATCTCGGGCGCGATCTCGAAGACCATCAACATGCCGAACGACGCGACCGTCGAGGAGTGCAAGAGCGCCTACCTCCTCTCCTGGAAGCTCGCGCTGAAGGCGAACGCCCTCTATCGCGACGGCTCGAAGCTCTCGCAGCCGCTCAATTCACAGCTCCTCGCCGATGACGAGGAGGAGGCCGAGGACGTCGCCGAGCAGGTCACCGCCACCAGGCCGGCGGCCGAGCGCGCCCAGGTGCTCGCCGAGCGGATCGTGGAGCGCATCGTCGAGCGCGCCGTGCGCGAGCGCGAGAAGCTGCCGAACCGCCGCAAGGGCTACACCCAGAAGGCCGTCGTCGGCGGCCACAAGGTGTATCTGCGCACCGGCGAATACGAGGATGGCCGCATCGGCGAGATCTTCATCGACATGCACAAGGAAGGCGCCGCCTTCCGCTCGCTGATGAACAACTTCGCCATCGCCATCTCGCTCGGCCTGCAATACGGCGTGCCGCTCGAGGAATATGTCGATGCCTTCACCTTCACCCGCTTCGAGCCGGCGGGCTTCGTCCAGGGCAACGACTTCATCAAGAATGCGACGTCTATCCTCGACTACGTGTTCCGCGAGCTCGCCATCTCGTATCTCGGCCGCAACGACCTCGCCCATGTGACGCCGGACGATATCGGCACCACGGCGATCGGCGGCGGAGCCGAGCCGGCGGGCAGGCCGCTCCCCGCTCCGGAAGCGGTGGTCTCGCACGGCCTCGTGCGCGGCCGCACGCCGAAGCGGCTGCAGGTGGTCGATGCGGTCTCCGATGGCGGCCCCGGCGGCAATGCCGCGACCGGCACGCGCGGCGTCACGGCCTCGGCCGGCAGCTCGCTCAACGCCATCGCCTCCGCCTCTCTAGGGGGCGCCTCGCTCGGCGGCGGCTCGGGCAATGCGGCGGTCGGCGGCTCCATGGCCCAGGTCGGCAATGCGGTCCGGGCGCTGGTCGCCCAGCCCGCACCGGCGAAGGCCGCCCCGGCAAAGCCGGTGCTCGCCGAGGTCGGCGCCCGTGCCGATTTCGGTGTCCGCGCCGAGCCGGTGAAGGCCGATGCGCTCAGGACGGAATCGAAGTGGGCCCCGGCCGGCACGGCAGTGGCATCAACCGCGACGGTGGATCCTCCCCTGCGCAGCGGGGGAGGGGGACCGGCGAAGCCGGTGGAGGGGGCGGCCGCCGGGCCCGACCGCGCCACGATCGCGCGCATGAAGGGCTACCAGGGCGATTCCTGCGGCGAATGCGGAAACTTCACCCTCGTCCGCAACGGCACGTGCCTCAAGTGCGACACGTGCGGCAGCACGACGGGGTGTTCGTAAGGTTCGATCAGGCCGGCGCCCGTAGGCTTACCGCAAACAATCAAATGGCCGGGTCATTCCCGGCCATTTCGTTTGGCGAACGCCACCCGTGCCCCTCAGTGGGCCATGGCCGGTCCTGTGCCGGCCATCCACGGATTGTTGCTTCCTGCCGTCACCTATTCATTCGAAGGCTCGTCGTGCTCGTCGGTGTTCTTCGCATAGCTGACCTTGGCATGCGGGTATTCCGAGATCAGCTTGTCTAGGAGCGGCAATTGATAACGCGACCATTGATTGCTGAGCGCCCATGTCTTGCCACCCTCAAAGAAGAGATCGTCGGCGCCGACAAAATAGCGTCGAGGATCCCGCGACGAACCATCGTCGCGCTTGACGTTGGTCAGGCGATCAACAAACTCGTCCGTCGACAGATGACCATCAAAGCCAACAAACTTTCGCGCGGGGAAAACATCAAGGATTTCCCGAAAGGGAACTCCGCTGCGAACGAGCCCTTTGATCGCGGACAAGAAGAGCCACCGCTTGAACAGACGCTTGTATTTCTCCGCTCCGACCCAGAGATCGTACCGCGACCAATCCGAACTCGCCTCTTGGCTTTCCCGGACTTCCGCCAGCTTCTCCCGCAGTCGAACCTGATATTGCTCCGCTTCTGGTACCGGGAGGATTTGCTCAATGTCGAGCAGCGTGCGCCCTTCCAGGTCATACGGCCTCATTCGCACGCACCGAATGTCCAGCTCGCGTTCGTTAAGCCATATAACTGAAGTCGTTATCTCCTTTGAGAAGTCGGCGGATACGAGAACAATCCTGACATCCCGTGCGAATTCCGGCTGAGGCGCATCCCAGTCCAAGAAGCGCAGTATGGCGGCTTCAGCGCTATCAGCGTCTTCTCCGATCCTTCCCAGGTATCGGGAATGCGCTTCGATCGCCTGCGAGAATTTCATCTTGCTGATCATCGCGGCATAGCGAAGCGCCTGCAGTTCCATGTGGCCTCCGTCTTCCGTCCGCTTCAGTTCTACCACGACGAGACTCGCATTCTTGTCCAGGCACAGAAGATCGATGCTGCGGCGGGCGTCTTCCCATTCGCTATATTCCTCGGCGAGAACCAGCGTATCCGGTGCAACAATATGGATCTCCTTCCGCAACAGTCGTTGCAGGTCCTGCCGCTCCCGAAATCGCTGCTGCGCGAGCGTTGTTGTGGGGACGCGCGTAATGGCCTCGTGTGTGAGCTCGTAGATCGGCATTCTCCCCTCCCCAACAAAGGACCGCAAATTCTTCTCGCCGACGGTCTCGCGTGTCTATCCTTCTCGCCGTCTCTTAAGATCCAACACCCACCAAGTCATGGATGGTCGGCACAAGCTGACCATGACGGATGGGCGAGTTGCACCGTTAGGCCCAATGACGAACGGCGACGACAATCCTCGCCGCAGATTGAATTGCCCTTCTCCCCACCCTCCTCTGTCATCCTCCGGCTTGACCGGAGGTCCATGCCATCCGCCACCGCCCGCGCCGTAGTGGCCGGAACGCGCAAGGTCGCCGAACAGTCGCGCGGCTCCGTCATGGCATGGATGGCCGGGTCAAGCCCGGACATGCCAGCGTAGTGCTCTCCGCCCCCTACCCCAGCTCCGTCGTGGCAAAATCTTCGCCCTTGTAGAGGAGCGGCACGGCGAGCACGCGGGCAGCGGCGTAGCTGAAGCAGTCGCCCATGTTGAGCTGGGCGGGGTGACCGCGGCCCTTGCCGTAGCGGTCGAACGCGTCGAGCGCGGCTCGGCCGATTTCTTCCGTGATCTCCACGACGACGATATTGGCCGCCGTCAAAAGCCGGGCTACGCGGAGTTCGGCGCCGTCCTTGGCAAAGCCGCGCTGGCGCATGATTGCTGCGACCGTTTCGTAGATTGCAAGCGGCGACGTGAACCGTCGGGCATGTGGATCAAGGGCGGCAAGCAGCATCCGCCGATCGGGCTCGCGCAACAGGATCGCCACAAGGGCGGACGCGTCGACGAACATCAGTCGCCGGAAAGCTCGTCGAAGAACGCCTTGTCAGCCTTCAGACCAGTGTCGGGATACCGGTCGATCTCATCGAGGATCGGCTTGACCTTCTCCCAAAGCGGCACCTTCCGCTCCTCTCGCTCCAGCTCGTTCCGCACCGCGCGTTTCACCGCCTCGGTCAAGCCAATACCCTCCCGCTGCGCCAACCGGCGCACCAGTTCGTCCGTCTCCTTGTCCCGCACGTGAAACGCCATGGCGGCTATCCGTCTATCCAATGTCGGCTAGCCGGATAGATAGGCCCCGGGATCGGCCGGGTCAATCACCGGCCCCCTCCCTCCTGTCCCCGCCCTCCCCGCCGCCAACCCCGCTCCCGCCGCGTCCGCGCAAATACTCATCCCCCTCGCGCCGACCGCCCCCATAATCGCCCGATCCCTGCTCGCGAGGGGCGCCGACCGGTGGCGTACCGACGTGCGGAGCGGGGAGCGGCGCCTGCCGGTGGATCCGCGATCCGCCGTCGGGACGCCCCGGTGAGGGCCGTCGGCACTAGGACCGGCCGCCTGCCGCCCGCTTGTGCGGGCGTTCGAGGCTTAATCCCGCCCCCGGGCGGGAGAAGAACCTCGCCGGGAGCGACAAGAACGCCGCGGCGGGCGCTCCTCGAGCGTCATCATTTCGGACTACCCGACCGGCGCCCGCGAAGCGCCCGCCACCCCTCGGCACGCCGAGGCAAACGGAATTGCCATCACCCGGGCCGGCGCGGTCGCGCGGGAACGATGACGCCTGCCGCCGCGGCTCGCGCCTACCCGGCCAGCTTCACGAAGCGCGCGAGCATGGCGTCGACCTGCTCCGGCACCTCGATCGGCGCGAAATGACCGGAGCCGACCGTCTGGCCGGTCATCATGTCGGGCACCAGCGCCAGGAAGCGTGCCATGTCGGAGAGCGGCTTGCCGTCGGCGGAGATGAAGAGGCTCGGCATCTTCGGCGCGCCGGCCGCCAGCGGGTCGAAGTCGCGCATGCCCTCGAAGGCGCCGATCATCACGTGGCGCGGCGTCGCCGTCATCCTGGCGAGGATCGGCGCCTCGTTGGCGGGATCGTCGGTCGGGATGAAGAGCGCGGACCGGACGTAGGCGGTCACCGCCTCGCGATAGGCCGGCCCTTTCAGCTTCTCGAGAAAGGCCGGCATGTTGGCGCGCGAGGCCGCCGGACGGAAGACGGCCGAGTCGATCATGGCGATCGCCGCCACCGTCTCCGGGTGCCGCACCGCGAGGTCGAAGGCAACGATCCCGCCCATGCTGTGGCCGATGACGATCGGGCGCTCGAGGCAGAGCTCGCCGGCGAGCCAGAGGAGGTCATCGGAGAAGACCTGCATCGAATAGGCGCCGTCCGGCGCATCGCTCGCGCCGTGGCCGCGGAGGTCCGGCGCGACGACCGTATGTCCGGCTTTGGCGAAGAACTCGAATTGCGGCGCGAAGAACGTATGGTCGCAGCACCAGCCATGGACAAGGAGTATCGGCCGCCCCTGCCCGCCATCGGCATGCGCGTAGCGAAGGGCGACGCCGTCGCGCGTCGCGGTCTTCATGTCCATCCGCCCCTCCCCGGAATTTCTCCGGCGAGCCTACACGCACGGCCGGCCGAAGACGATTCCGGGCCGGCCCCCCGCGAGCGCGTCGCCACGACATTGGACAAGGCCGGAAAGAAGATCGAATCTGGAACGGAGCTGCCTCGCCCCCATCTGAAGGGCAAGGACGGAGAGCGAAGATGACCAAGAGCGACGATGTCGACCGCAAGCGGCCGGCCCTCAAGCGGCCCATTCCCTCGCCGAGGAAGCCCGGCAAGGGAAGCGGCGTGCCGACGCCGGTGCGGCCTGCCGGGCCGGATGCCATGCGCGATCCGCCGAAGAAGTGGGACAAGATCGACGAGGAATCCGACGAGTCCTTCCCGGCGAGCGACCCTCCGTCCAACTACTGAGAGGGCAAGACCTGCTTAACCCTGCCGCCGGATTCCGTCCGCGCTCCGGCCGGGCGGTTCCCGGCTGTTAGGAACCGTTCGGCTAGGGAAAGCGTCATGTTGCGTCATCCAGGGGTCAGACTGGAGCCCGTCATGCGTTTTCTCCGCGTTCTCGCCGCTGCCGCCCTTGCCGCTTCGGTTCCCGCGGCCGCCATGGCCGCCGATTTCTACTCCTACAACTGCCCGACCCCGGTCGTGATCCACAAGGCGCCGAAGAAGGCCGCGCCGCGCATCGCCACGGTGCCGAGATATTCCTCGGTGCGCGTCTATCGCTGCGACGGCTGGTGCGAGGTGACCTGGGGCCCCTATCGCGGCTTCGTCGAGGGCCGCTTCGTGGTGCAGGGAAAGCATCTCGCGAAGAAGCTGACCGCGACGCCGAAATACGCCAACCGGCTCAAGGGCCCCTATGTCCCGGTCTATGTCGCGCCGCAGACTGCCTGGATATCGTCGCAGACCGTCGATTGCTGCGGGCGTCCGAACGGGCGCGTCTGGTATTTCGACGGGCGCTACGTCGACCATCCGGACGTCTTCCGCTTCCTCCAGCGCTGAGACGCGATTGCCGCACCGGCGCCGCCGCTGATACGGTCGCCCGATGCGGCTCATCCCCCTCATCGGCGCGCTCGTCCTCGCGCTCATGTCGCCGGCGGCGCGCGCCGCCGACGGTCCCGTCGGCATCGGCTTCGCGCAGGCCGAGGAAGGCACCTTCTTCTGCCGCGATGCCGATCCGGCGAAGGCCTTCGCCTGCGCGCTGAAGCAGTGCCGGCAGGCGGCGGGCCAGCAGCAATGCGTGGCGACGCGATGGTGCTCGCCGGCCGGCTGGTCGGGCACGATGGTCGGCTGGCTGCCGGAGTTCCATGTCACCCAGGTCGTCTGCGGGACGGGCGGTGCCGAAGCGGTGACCGCGGCGCTGCAGGCGCTCTGCGAGAACACACCCGAATACAGCCGCTGCGACATGCTCTCGGTCATCGACCCCGACGGCAGGGTCACCCAGATCGACAATGTGAGCTGGCCGGGCCCGCTGACGAAGGAGCCACCGCCTGCTTCCACCGAGCCTCCGCCCGCGGAATAGTTGCGGCGAAAAGGCCACGGTACCCAATTCGCGACGCCGCCTACCTTGCCCGCGCTCGGGCGGTCACCATCTGAGCACGACTTTCCCGTCTCTCTCCCCAGAACCAACCAATATCCTCGAGGAAGCTACCCAATGGCCTTCACCATCTACGACGCCTCGGTCCCGGTCTTCACCCGCATGCTCGCCAGCCTCTCGCATGTGCTCACCAAGGGCGCGTCCTTCGCCGAGGCGCGCAAGATCGATCCGGCCGTCCTGCTCGCGACGCGGCTCTATCCCGACATGTTCCCGCTCTCGCGCCAGGTGCAGCTCGCGACCGACCATGCCAAGGGCGCCAGCGCCCGGCTGTCGCAGACCGAGAACCCGAAGATGCCGGATACCGAGGCGACCTTCGCCGAGCTCGCCGGCCGCATCGAGAAGACGCTTGCCTTCATCGGCGGCATAGACCGCAAGGCGTTCGACGGGGCGGACGGGCGCGAGGTGACGCTGATGCAGGGCGGCAAGGAACGGGTCCATCCCGGCCCCGCCTACCTCACCGGCATCGCGCTGCCGAACTTCTTCTTTCACGTCACCACGGCCTACGACATCCTTCGCCATGTCGGCGTCGAGATCGGCAAGCGCGACTTCGTCGGCGGCTGAGGAGAGCCCGCTCCTTCGCCCACGTCAGCGAAACGTCATCGACCATCCCTTGTGACACGCTTCACAGATGGCGGGATTCCGCCGTTTGGCGGCCTTGCCCTCGCCATGAACTGCGGCCAAGATGCCGCGGAATCCATAATCCGCGCGACCTCCAATCGGGTCGCGGGCATGCCTTTGCCAATTCCCACCAGGAGGTTCCCATGTTGATGAAGAAGTCCCGGCTTGCCGCGTCCGGCTTCGTGCTCGCGATCATGCTCGGCGCAGGCCAGGCCTATGCGGCCGACGCCAAGCAGGTCGCCGACGCGCTCGTCGCGGTCGTCGCGGCCGGCGGCAAGGCCACGGCCAGCTACGACAATGCCTCGGCGAGCGGCGACGACGTCACCATCACCAACTTCAAGGTGAGCGGCGAGGGCAACGAGCTGACCGTGCCGAGCGTCGTGATCAGCGGCGCCCAGGCGCGCGACAAGGGCGGCTTCACCGCGGCCTCCATGTCGATGGACGGTGGCAAGATGACCACCGAGGAGAAGTCGGACGTCTCGTGGGAATCGGCGAACGCCGAGGGCGTCACCATCCCGTCGGCCGACGAAGTGAAGGCGAAGGCCCATATCACCCCCTTCACCGGCGGCAAGATCACCAACCTCACCGTTTCCGGCGGCGACCTCAAGGCGCCGATCACCATCGCGTCGGTGGACGGCAAGGTGGCGACCGACGACAAGGGCTCGCCGACCGATTTCACCGGCCACATGGTCAGCCTCAAGGTCCCGCTCGAGTCGATCGAGGATGACCAGCGCGCCGTGATCCAGGGCATGGGCTATACCGAGCCCTTCGAGATCAACATGACGATCGACGGCGGCTACCAGACCAACGGCGACACGCTCGACTTCCGCAGCTTCGTCATCGATACTACCAACGTCGGCAAGCTGACGTTCGGCGGCAAGTTCGCCGGCATTCCGCTCTCCAAGCTGAGCGACCCGCAGCAGGCCCAGCAGGTTGCCGCGACCGCCAAGCTCGACAGCTTCAGCGTCCGCTTCGACAATACCGGCATCGTCGAGAAGCTCCTCGACCTGCAGGCGAAGCAGAGCGGCATGTCGAAGGGCGACTTCGTCACCCAGATCACCGGCGCGCTGCCCTTCATGCTGAACTTCATCGGCAACGAAGCCTTCCAGAAGAAGGTGGCGGATGCGGCGACGGCGTTCCTCAACGACCCGAAGTCGATCACCGTCTCGGTGAAGCCTGCCTCCCCGACGCCGTTCGTGCAGATCATGGGCGCCGCCCAGAGCGCGCCGCAGACGCTGCCCGACATGCTCGGCGCCGACATCCAGGCGAACAACTGATCGGCCCTCTGCCGACCTGACGGAAACGAGAGAAGGCAGCCTGCGGAAATGGGAAATGCGATGAACCTCTATCGTCGACGCATCCTCCAGATCACCGGCTGCCTTCTCTTCCTCTCGCCTGCCCCCGCGCTCGCCGACGAGCCGGTCGAGACCGCGCTGAAGGCCTTCGTCGCCTCGATCGACGCCTCGCCCGACTGGGCCGCCACCTATCGCGGCATCACCTACGATCCGGCGACCGGGACCGGCACGCTCTCCGGCCTCAGCATCCGGAGCGAGAAGACCCCCAGCCATTTCGATTTCGAGACCCTTGCGGTCTCGGGCTATGCCGACGCCACCGATGGCGGCTTCACCGCGAAGGAGATCAAGGCCGAAGGCGGCACGGTCGCCGCCGGCTTCGTGACCATCGCGCTCGACAACGTCGATATCGCCGACCTCGCCGTGCCGCGGCTCGCGCCCACGCCCTACGATCCCGCCAAGCCCTTCACCTCGATGATCCGCGTCTATCGCGAGGCGCTGAAGGTCAGCCTCTCGCGGGCGACGATCGGCACCATCGGCATGATCCAGAACCTCAACGGGCTGAACAACCGGGTGACCTACCGGAATTTCGTCATCGACGGGATGAAGGACGGCAAGGTCGCCTCGGTGAAGGCCGGACCGCTCTCCCTCGAGACGCCCTCCCCCGAGGGGCTCGTCGCCATGAACGTTGCCTCGCTGGAGGCGACCGGCATGGACCTCGGCGCCATGATCCATGCCTATGATCCCGACGCCTATGTCGGGGGCGTCGGCGACATGGTCTGGCATACCATGCTGCAGAAGGCCTCCTACAGCGGCGTCTCCATGGAGATGCCGGGGGTCAACGTCACCATGAGCGGCCTCGCCATGGACGACTTCCGCGTGCGCCAGCCGAAGCACAGTTTCGCCGGCTTCTTCGACCTGATCATGGCCAATCCCGGCCTGGCCCAGTCCGAGCTCCAGGGGAAGGCGAAGAGCGAGATCGTCAACCTCCTCGCGGCCATGGGCGTCGGCCGCTTCGCGGTGAGCGGCATCAACGTCGCGGCGAGCGGCATCGACCGCCTCTCGCTCGGCGATTTCCACTTCAACGACCTCTCCTCAGACGGCCTCGGCGAGATGGGGATCGCCGGGCTCGAGGGCCTGGTCCAGGGTCAGGGCTCGGTCAGGGTCGGCCACTTCGCCTTCGGCGGCATCACCTTCCCGTCCCTCGATGCCCTCCAGGCGGCGATCGCGGCCGAGGATACCCATGCGCCGGTCGATCCGCGCACGCTCATGCCGAAGCTCGGCTTCGTCGATGCGGCGGGTCTCGAGCTGATCTCCACCGACTTCCCGCGCACGTCGCTCGATTCCTTCCGCCTCGACCTCGGCAAATATGCCGGGCCGGTGCCGACCTCCGTCGCCGTTGACATGAAGGGGCTCGACGTTCCCGCGCAGCTTCTCGACCGGCGGGCGCGCCAGAGCCTCGCCATGTTCGGGCTCGACCGCATCCAGGCCGCGTACCGGCTGAAGATGGACTGGGATCCGGCCTCCAAGGTTCTCGACGTGTCGGACTTCCACGCCGGCATTACCCGGCTCGGCGCCGTCAGCGGCAGCGTGAAGCTTGGCAACGTCGCCGATCCGGAGGCGCTCTCGCAGGGCGCGGTCGGCCGCGTGGCGCCCGATGCCAGCCTGATCGACGCGAAGGTGACCTTCACCGACTATTCGGTGGTCGACAAGGCGCTCGCCATGCTCGCCACCAAGATGAAGTTCCCGCCGGACAAGATCCGCCAGCAATTCGCCGACGCCCTGCCGTTCCTCCTCTCGGTGACGGTGCTGACCGACCCGACCATGCTGAAGATCTTCCGGCAGTCGGGGTTGCTCGGAAAGGTCACTCCCGCGATCAAGACCTTCATGGCGGTGCCCGGTTCGTCGATCACGGCGACCTTCGAACCGGCGAGGCCGGTGCCGCTCGCGAGCCTCGAAGGCGCCGTCCAGACGACGCCGGAGACGGTGCTCGACACGCTCGGCTTCTCGCTCTCGGCCGATGGCAAGCCGGCGGTCCAGCCGGGTGGCGGCGCCGAACCGGAGAAGCCGGCGCCTGCGCCTCCCCAGCCGGCCGCGCCGGCGCAGGACGAATTGCGCAAGACCCAGCCGGCGAACTGATCGAGCCAAACAAAAACCCCGCGCGATGCGCGGGGCTTTTCGTTGCGGCTACGGTCCCGGCTATTCCGGCTTGACCACCCGGATGTGCAGCTCGCGGAGCTGCTTCGGCGTCACCTCGGACGGCGCCCCCATCAGCAGGTCCTCGGCGCGCTGGTTCATCGGGAACAGCGTCACCTCGCGGAGGTTCTCCTCCCCGCAGAGCAGCATCACGATGCGGTCGACGCCCGGCGCGATGCCGCCGTGGGGCGGCGCGCCGAACTGGAGCGCGCGGTACATGCCGCCGAAGCGCTCGATGAGCACCTGCTCGTCGTAGCCGGCAATGGCGAAGGCCTTCTTCATGATCTCCGGCAGGTGATTGCGGATCGCGCCGGAGGAGAGCTCAACGCCGTTGCAGACGATGTCGTACTGGATCGCCTTGATCGCGAGGATCGTGTCGCGATCACCGGCGTCGAGGGCAAGGAACTTGTCGTGCGGGTAGTTCGGCATGGAGAACGGATTGTGGGAGAAGTCGATCTTCTTCTCCTCCTCGCTCCATTCGAACATCGGGAAATCGACGATCCAGCAGAAGGCGAACTGGTCCTCGTCCACGAGATGGAGGTCGCGTCCGACCTTCTGGCGCGCCGCCCCGGCGAAAGCCGTGAACTTCGCGGGCACGCCGCAGACGAAGAAGACCGCGTCGCCGTCCTTGAGGCCGAGTTGGGCGCGGATGGCGTCGGTGCGCTCCGGGCCGATGTTCTTGGCGATCGGGCCGGCGCCCTCGCCGTCGTCGCGGAAGAAGATGTAGCCGAGGCCGGGCTGCCCTTCCGTCTGCGCCCAGCCGTTCATGCGGTCGCAGAAGGCGCGGTTGCCGCCGGTTGGCGCCGGTATCGCCCAGACCTCGACCTTCGGATCGGCGGCGATCTGGCCGGCGAAGACCTTGAAGCCGGAATCGCGGAAGTGCTCCGTGACGTCCTGCATCTCGATCGGATTGCGCAGGTCCGGCTTGTCGCTGCCATACTTGCGCATCGCGTCGGCATAGGTGATGCGCGGGAAGCTCTCGGTAACGCGCTTGCCGTTCCCGAATTCCTGGAAGACGCCGCGCATGACCGGCTCGACGGCGCGGAACACGTCCTCCTGCTCGACGAAGCTCATCTCGATGTCGAGCTGGTAGAACTCGCCCGGCGAGCGGTCGGCGCGCGGGTCCTCGTCGCGGAAGCAGGGCGCGATCTGGAAATAGCGGTCGAAGCCCGCAATCATGAGCAGCTGCTTGAACTGCTGCGGCGCCTGCGGCAGCGCGTAGAACTTGCCTGGATGAAGCCGGCTCGGCACCAGGAAGTCGCGCGCGCCCTCCGGCGAGGAAGCGGTCAGGATCGGGGTCTGGAACTCGAAGAAACCGCCATCCACCATGCGCCGGCGCAGCGACTGGATGATCGCCGAGCGCTTCATGATGTTCTGGTGGATCTTGTCGCGGCGGAGATCGAGGAAGCGGTAGCGGAGCCGCGTCTCTTCCGGGTACTCGACGTCGCCGAAGACCGGCAGCGGCAGGTCGCCGGCGGCCGAGAGCACCTCGATCTCCCTGGCGAATACCTCGACCTCGCCGGTCGGCAGTTCCGGATTCTCGGTGCCTTCCGGCCGGCGGCGGACGAGCCCGTCGACCCGGATGACCCATTCGGCGCGCACCGTCTCGGCCGCCTTGAAGGCCGGCGAATCCGGATCGGCGACGACCTGGGTCAGGCCGTAATGATCGCGCAGGTCGATGAAGAGCAGGCCGCCATGGTCGCGGACACGGTGAACCCAACCGGAAAGGCGCGCGGTCTCGCCGATATCGGCGGCGCGAAGCTCCCCGCACTTGTGCGAACGATAGCGATGCATGAGGGCAGAATCCGAGGATGAAACCGGCCGGCAAAGCGCACTTATCCGGGCGGATTGTCAAGGCCGGCGCGGTCATTCCCGCCGGGTTCGGTTAGCGCCGGACGGGGCCCCCGACAGGCGCGCCCCCTCGCCGGCTCCCCGCCACGGGAGGACGGCTGGGCACCCGCGCCGGTCGCGCGAGACCAACGCCGCCGCGCCTTCCGGAGCGATGGACGGCGACGCGATTCGGATGTACGAAGGTGATCCTCTAACCTATTGTTATTGGTTGCTGTTTTTCATCGGCGACAAGCCGGGATTCGTGGGCTATACGAAAAGACATGTCGATGATTACGACGACCGCAGAGCTTGCGGCCGCTTGCAAGAGATTTGCCCGGTTCGAGACCGTCACGGTCGATACCGAGTTCATGCGCGAGACAACCTACTGGCCGAAGCTCTGCGTGATCCAGCTCGCGAGCCCGGAAGAGGCCGTGATCGTCGACGCCATGGCACCCGACCTCGACCTCGCCCCGTTCTTCAAGCTGATGAAGGACGAGAGCGTCATCAAGGTCTTCCATGCCGCGCGGCAGGACATAGAGATCATCTACCATCGCGGCGGGCTCATCCCGCATCCGGTCTTCGACACCCAGGTCGCGGCCATGGTCTGCGGCTTCGGCGACTCGGTGAGCTACGACCAGCTGGTCGGCAGGCTGACCGGCGCGCGCCTCGACAAGTCCTCGCGCTTCACCGACTGGAGCCGCCGGCCGCTCTCCGAGCGCCAGATCGAATATGCGCTTGCCGACGTGACCCATCTTCGCGACGTCTACCAGGCTCTCTCCGCACGGCTGGACGAAGAGAAGCGGAGCGAGTGGGTGCGCGAGGAGATGGAGATCCTCACCTCCCCCGGCACCTATCAGCTCGAGCCGGAAGATGCCTGGAAACGGCTGAAGCTGCGCGTCCGCAAGCCGGTCGAGCTCGCCATCCTCCAGGAAGTCGCCGCCTGGCGCGAGCGCGAGGCCCAGGCCCGCGACGTGCCCCGCGGGCGGGTCATCAAGGACGACGCGATCTACGAGGTCGCCCAGCAGCAGCCGACCTCGCTCGTCGCGCTCGGCCAGTTGCGCACGGTGCCGCGCGGATTCGAGCGCTCGCGGGCGGCCGAAGACATCGTCGCCGCGGTCCGCAAGGCAACCGCCCTGCCGAAGGACCAGCTCCCCCGGCTTCCCAAGCACCAGCCGCCCTCCAACGGCAATGGTGCGGCCGTGGACCTTCTCAAGGTCCTCCTCAAGATGATCAGCGAGAGCCATGGCGTCGCCGCCAAGGTCATCGCCACCGTCGACGAGCTCGAAGCCATCGCGGCCGATGACGCGGCGGACGTACCCGCCATGCATGGCTGGCGCCGGGAGCTGTTCGGCGAGACCGCGCTCCGGCTGAAACACGGCAACCTCGCGCTCGCCGTGAAGTCGAACCACGTGGTCGCCATCCCCCGCTAGGCTCGGGCGAGCGGAAGCGCTGCTTGCAGTTTGCGCTTGCAAGCGCCCGATTCATCATACAATTTGTGGCTTCTTCGGCACGCAGGGATTTGCCGTGCTCTGAGGAAAGAAAAACCGTCTAGGGAGAGAGAAATGACCGAGAAGTTTGGCGTCACGCCGCAGTCGCGGCGCGACTTCATCAAGACCGTCACCGGTTCGGCCGCCGCTGCTGCCGCCGTCTTCGGCGGCATGGGCATCAACCCGGCCTTCGCCGCCGAGGCCGCTGCCGTTTCAGGCCGTTCCGAGAAGCCGCTGAAGGCCGCGTTCTCCAATGCCGGCCTGCAGGCCAGCTGGTGCGCGCAGGGCAAGGCCGCCGCCGAGTATTGGGGCAAGCTCTTCAACGTCGATGTGACCTGGTTCGACGGCCAGCTCGATGCCGTCAAGCAGCGCGCCGCGATCGACAACATGGCGTCGCAGGACTGGGACTTCGTCGCGATCCAGGCCTTCGGCATCGGCACGCTCACCGCGCCGGTCCAGAAGATGATCGACAAGGGCACGCCGGTCATCGACCTCGACACGCTGATCGCGCCGCTCGACTCGATCAACGTCCACACCTTCCTCGCTCCCGACAACGAGTTCATGGGCGCCTCGATGACCCAGGCCCTCGTCACCGCCATGGGCGGCAAGGGCACCATCGTGATGACCCAGGGCGCCCTCGGCCATACCGGCGCACAGGGCCGTGCGAAGGGCTTCGAGTCGGTCGTCAAGAACTTCCCGGACGTCGAGGTCCTCGACACGCAGCCGGCCGACTGGGACGTGTCCAAGGTCGCCCGCATCTGGGAGACGCTGCTCACCAAGTACCCGACGATCAACGGCGCCTTCTTCCACAATGACGACATGGCGCTCGCGGCCGCGGAAGTGATGAAGCGTCACAACCGTACCGAGACCCTCATCGGCGGCGTGGACGCCATGCCCCCGGCCATCGAGGCGGTCCTCCAGGGCCGCATGCTCGGCACCGTGCGCAACCCGTCGGGCCGTATCCATGGCGGCGCGATCGTTGCCGGCGTCGCGGCGGTTGTCGGCGGCGAGAAGACCGGCGAAGGCATCCCGAAGAGCATCGTCACCGACGGCCCCGTCGTTACCAAGGCCAACGGCGAAGGCATGCTCTGGATGCAGAAGCACTTCCTCATCTAAGGGCGCCCGAGAAACGCGAACCTCCCCGGCTGCAAAGCCGGGGAGGTTCCACTATGTTGGGCGGGGAGGAACGCCATGACATCGCAAGCACCGGAGAACCGGCCACCGCTCCTCGAGATGATCGGCATCTCGAAATCCTTCGGCGGCGTGCAGGCGCTCCGCGACGTGGACTTCACGCTCCGCCAGGGCGAGATCCATGGCCTCGTCGGCGAGAACGGCGCGGGCAAGTCGACGACGATGAAGATCATCGCCGGCGTGCACCACGACTACCAGGGCAAGATGCTCATCGACGGCAAGGAAGTACACTTCCGCTCGGCGCGCGACGCGCTCGATGCCGGCGTCGGCATGGTCCACCAGGAGCTCTCGATCGTTCCGGACCTCAGCGTCGCGGAGAACGTCTTCCTCGGATCGCAACCCACCAAGGGCGGCGTCATCGACTGGCCGACGATGGTCAGGGAGGCGCGCAAGCATCTCGCGACCCTCGGCATCGTCGTCGACCCACGCCAGACCATCGGCACGCTGCCGATCGGCCTGCAGCAGCTCATCGAAATCGCGCGCGTGCTTTCGTCCGGCGCGCGCATCATCATCCTCGACGAACCGACCTCGGCCCTGTCGCCGCCGGAGGTCGAGCGCCTCTTCTCGCTGCTCCGCAAGCTCCGCGACCAGGGCCGCAGCATCGTCTTCATCTCGCATTTCCTCGACGACGTGCTGAACATCTCCGACACCGTGACGATCTTCCGGAACGGCCGGAAGGTGGAGACGACCCCGGTCTCGCAGATCACCAAGCGCGAGGTCATCGAGAAGATGATCGGCAAGGGCCACGAGGGGCTGGAAGAGAGCTATACCGGCGAGATCAGGCTCGACAGCAAGCCGAACGCGCCGGTCGTGCTGGAGACCAAGGCGCTCTCCTTCGAACGCGCCTTCCAGGACGTTTCGCTGCAGGTGCGCGCCGGCGAGGTGCTCGGCATATACGGCTTCATGGGCTCCGGCCAGATCGAGCTGGCACGCGCCCTCTTCGGCAAGATCCGCGCGAAAGGCGAACTGACGGTCGAGGGCAAGCCGCTCAACCTGACGCGCACTTCCATCGCGCGCGAGGAAGGCATCGCCTTCGTGCCGGAGAGCCGACGCTCGATGCTCTTCCACCACGAGCCGCTCTACAAGAACATGTCGATCTCGATCCTCGAGCGCATCCATCGCATGTGGCTGAAGCCGTCGAAGGAACGCGACATCGCGCGCGGGCACATCGAGACGCTGCGCATCCGCACGCCCGGCGCCGACCAGCTTCTCGGCAACCTGTCGGGCGGCAACCAGCAGAAGGTCGCGCTTGCCAAGTGGCTGACCCATGCGCCGAAGGTGCTGATCCTCAGCGAGCCGACGCGCGGCATGGACGTCGGCGCCAAGGAGGACGTGGTCAAGATCGTCCGCGGCCTGCGCGACAAGGGGATCGGGGTCGTGGTCGTTTCGACCGAGCCGGAAACGGTCCTGTCGCTTGCCGACCGCATCGTCGTCATGAAGCGCGGGGCGATCGTGCGCGAGTTCGCCGGCGACACCGTCAGCAAGGACCGGCTGCTGGAAGCGGCTTGAGGGGGAGACCATGTCCAATACCGAAATCACCGTCGTTCGGACCGGCGGGTTCGGGAACTGGGTGCGCAGCCAGCTGCGCAACATCGCGCCGTTCCTGACGCTGCTCTTCCTCGTCGTCTTCTTCAGCGTCGCCAAGCCGTCGTCGTTCCTGACGGTGACCAACTTCGCCAACATCCTCAACCAGGTCTCGATCACGGCGATCATCGCGGTCGGCCTGACCTTCGTGATCCTCTGCGCCGAGATCGACCTGTCGGTCGCCTCGATCGCCAACGTCACCGGCATCGCGGTCGCCTTCTTCACGCTCCAGCCGGACTACGTGAACATCGCCAACCTGCCGCTCGCCGGGCCGCTCGCGGTCCTCATCGCGCTCGCCGTCTGCTTCGCGCTCGGCATGTTCAACGCCCTCGGCGTGACGTTGATCGGCATACCATCGTTCATCATGACGCTCGCCATGATGCAGATCGCCGACGGCATGTCGGCGCTCTTCGTGCGCGGCCAGATCGCCTATACGGTGCCGGACATCGTGCTCACCCTCGGCTCGGGCAACATCTTCGGCGTGCCGTGGATTGTGATCGTGGCGGGCCTGTTCCTGCTCGTCGCCCATCTTGTCCTCACCTACACGCGCTTCGGCCGCTACGTGTACATGGTCGGCGGCAACCGCGAGGCGGCCGAATATTCGGGCGTCAACGTCAAGTTCATCATCGGCGCCGTGCTGGTCATCGGCGCGGTCTGCTCGGGCGTCGCCGGCATGCTCGGCGTCGCCTATTTCGGCTCGGCCCAGCAGAACGAGTTCGGGACCTACCTCCTCGACGCGATCGCGGCGGTCGTCGTCGGCGGCACCTCGCTCTTCGGCGGCCGCGGCGGCATCGGCAACACGATCATTGGCCTCCTCGTCCTCGGCGTCCTGAACAACGGTCTCGACCACGTCCAGATCGACCCGTTCTTCAAGATCCTGATCCGTGGGCTGATCCTGCTCGCCGCGCTGGTCATCAACGTCTATGCCCAGAGCTTGCGCTCCAAGGCGGAGACGGGCACAGACTGACCGGGAAAGAGGAAGGGGGCGGAAGCCCCCCTACTCCACCACGATCGCCGGCGTCAGGCCGGAGAGCTTGGCGATCTGCGACAGCCGCCGCTCGACCCGCGCACCGCCGAGCGGAGCGAGGTCCTGCGGCATCACCAGGGTCAGGGTCTTGCCGCGCGTCTCGATGCGCGTCCGGCCGACGACGCCGGGCATCGCGCCCGAGATCAGATAGGCCACCCGCAGGGTCGCGCCGAGCGCCCGCGCCCGCTCCATCAGCCGCGTCGTCGCGAGCTCGCGGATGCGCGGCGAAAGCTGCTCGTCGATCAGCCCTTCGTGGCGGTAGAAATTGGCAAGCGCCAGGTAGGCGCGGCCCGGGTGATCGATGCCAATGAAGGCGGCATTGGAAATGAGGTTGAGGCTCTGCTCGCCGCGATATTCGGGGTGCGCCCGCCAGCCGAGATCGGCGAGCAGGCAGGCAGCGTGGCGCAGCCGCGCCTCTTCCGCCGTCTCGTCGAGGCCGATGGCGGCGAAGACGCTCCCCGTCCAGGGCACCAGTTCCGCGACGTGGCGCGGCGAGCGCGAACGAAGGAAGGCGAGCTCTTCGCAGGCCGTGATCAGCGGGTCCTTGGCCTTCTCCTCCGGCGGCAGCAACTCGTAGAGCAGCCCCTCGCGGACGCCGAGCGCCGACATGACGACCTTGGAGGGCCGCATGACCTTGATCACCTGTTCGAGCACCGCGGCGCCGTAGGGGAGCAGCGGCCAGCGGTTGCGCGAGACGACCTCGATCGAATCGAGCGATTCGATGTCCCGCCGCGCGACCATGCGGCAGAAGTCCGCCGCCTCGCCGGCGGGGATCGAATATTCGTGCATCACGTGGAGCGGATAGCCCTTCTGGCGCATGTGCAGCCGGGCGAGCGACCGCCAGGTGCCGCCGATGGCGTAGAACGGCCGCCTGTCGTCGCTCTTCGCCAGCACCTTCGATTTCTCGAGGCTGTCGGCGACGATCTTCTCCGCTTTCTTCAGCTGCTTCTCGGAGGCCTCCTCGAGTCGCAGCCCGCCGAGCGGGAAGGTCTCGCCGATGCCGATGTCGCCCTTGCGGATATCCACCACTTCGAGGCTGCCGCCGCCGAGGTCGCCGGCAATGCCGTCCGGCTCGTGGATGCCCGAGATCACGCCGAGCGCCGAGAGCCTCGCCTCCTCCGCGCCCGACAGGACCGATACCGGCACGCCCGCGATCTGCTCGACGGAGGCGATGAACTCGCCACCGTTGGAAGCCTCGCGCGCCGCGGCGGTCGCGAGCACGTGGACCGAGGCGACGTGCATCTGGTCGGTCAGCGCGCGGAAACGGCGGAGCGCGGTAAGGGCGGAAGCGATGGGTCCCGGATCGAGGCGGCCGCGCGAGGCGAGGCCGCGTCCAAGGCCGCACAGCTCCTTCTCATTGAAGATGGGCGTCGCCGAGCGGCTCAGCCGCTCATAGACGACGAGACGGACCGAGTTGGAACCGATGTCGATGACCGCCACCGGGCCGCTGCCGTTCAGCCGCCCGGGAGCTTCCTCGAATGCCGCTTCAGGTGCTCTTGCCACGCTTCCGTATGGGCTTTGGCGAATCCGTTTTCAAGGACTTGCCGCGGCCGGAAAGGCTCGGGTTGGTCATGAAATACTGATGCGCGTTGAAGGGCTGCTCGCCCTTCTTCGGAACGATCCGCTGCGAGGTGCCGTCGGCCATCACCGACCAGCTTTGCTGGTTGTCGGCGAGGTTCGCGACCATGATCTGGTCGAGGATCTGCTCGTGAACCGTCGGGTTCAGGATCGGCACGATGGCCTCGACGCGGCGGTCGAGATTGCGCGGCATCATGTCGGCCGAGCCGATGAAGACCAGCGCCTCCTCCGATGGCAGGCCAAAGCCGTTACCGAAGCAGAAGATGCGCGCGTGCTCGAGGAAGCGGCCGACGATCGACTTGACCCGGATGTTCTCCGAGAGGCCCGGAATGCCCGGCCTCAGGCAGCAGATGCCGCGCACGACGAGGTCGATCTCGACGCCATCGCGGCTGGCGTCATACAGCGCGTCGATGATCTGCGGATCGACCAGCGCGTTCATCTTCATCCAGATGCGCCCCGGGCGGCCGGCGCGGGCATGCTCGGCCTCCGCGGTGATCAGGCCGAGGATGCGCTTGCGCAGGAAATGCGGCGAGGTCGCCATGCATTCGAGCGCGCCGGGCTCGGAATAGCCGGTGATATAGTTGAAGATGCGCGCCACGTCGCGGGCGATCGCTGCATCGTCGGAGAAGAACGAGAGGTCGGTGTAAACGCGGGCGGTCACCGGGTGGTAGTTGCCGGTGCCGATATGGACGTAGCTGGCGAGTTGCCCGGCTTCGCGGCGGACGACCAGCGAGAGCTTGGCGTGCGTCTTCAGCTCGATGAAGCCATAGACCACCTGCACGCCGGCGCGCTCGAGGTCGCGCGCCCACTTGATGTTGGCTTCCTCGTCGAAGCGCGCCTTCAGCTCGACCAGCGCGGTCACCGACTTGCCGGCTTCCGCGGCCTCGGCAAGCGCCTTGACGATCGGGGAGTCGTTCGAGGTCCGGTAGAGCGTCTGCTTGATCGCGACCACGTCGGGATCCTGTCCCGCCTGGCGCAGGAACTGCACGACGACGTCGAAGGACTCGTAAGGATGATGGACGACGAGGTCCTTCTGGCGGATGGCGGCGAAGCAATCGCCGCGGTTCTCGCGGATGCGCTCGGGGAAGCGCGGCGTATAGGGCGGGAACTTCAGCGCCGGCCGGTCCATGCCGACGAGCTGGCTGAGGTCGTTCAGCGCCAGCACGCCATGGACGTGGAATATCTCGTCGCCGCTGACGTCGAGGGCGCGCGCCACGAACTGGCGAAGGTCCTCGGGCATGGCGGCCTCGATCTCGAGGCGGATGACCGAGCCGCGCCGGCGGCGCTTCAGGGCGCTTTCGAAGAAGCGCACCAGGTCCTCGGCCTCCTCCTCGACCTCGATGTCGGAGTCGCGGATGACGCGGAAGGCGCCCTGCCCCTGGACCGTGTAGCCGGGGAAAAGCCGCGGCGTGAACAGCGTCACCGCCTGGTCGAGGCTGATGAAGCGGTCCTTGCCCGCCTCTCCCGCCGGCAGGCGGATGAAGCGGCCGAGGGTGACCGGCATGCGGAGCAGCGCCGTCATCCTCTGGCCGTTGGTCTTCCGCGTCAGTTGGAGCGCGACCGTAAGGCCAAGGTTCGGGATGAACGGGAACGGGTGCGCCGGGTCGATGGCGAGCGGGGTCAGGACCGGGAATATCGAATCGAGGAAATGGTGCTCGAGCCAGTCGCGATCGGCCTCGCCTATCTCGGCGGCATCCACCAGGGCGATGCCGTTCTCGGCAAGCTCCACCCGCAGCGTTCCCCAGCAGGCCTGCTGGTCGCTCGCAAGACTCGACACCGCCTCGCCAATGCTCGCCAGTTGCTCGCTCAGCGACCGGCCATCGTCGCTCACCATGGCGATGCCCTGGCGCTGCTGGCCCTTCAGGCCGGCGACGCGCACCATGAAGAATTCGTCGAGGTTGTTCGCGGAGATCGACAGGAAGCGCAGGCGCTCCAGCAGCGGGTGCTGCGCGTTGCTCGCTTCCTCGAGGACCCGTCGGTTGAAGGCCAGCCAGGAGAGCTCACGGTTGATGAACCGTTCCTTCTTGTCGCGGAGCGCGGCGCCCACGACGGCTCCCATGGAGGCCGCCGGCGCGTCGCGAAGCGTGGCAATATCGGGATTCTTCTGGTCCATGGCCATTCCGGTCCGGGAAACCTCCGTACCTATACCGGAAATGTGACAATTTCCCCAAAGGTCGAGAGGCGGCTAAATCGGCTCGTCCGGCCAGAAATCGGGCTGGTTGTCGAACATCTCGGCCGCGACCACGCCGGCGAGCCGCCGGGATATGGCGGTTCCGCGCGCCAATGCCTCGCGGTCGAGCCGTTCGACAAGGGCGCCCGCCGCTTCCAGCGACCGCTCCATGCGGATCGTGAGGAAATCCACCACGCCCGAATCGACCGCTACCTGCCGATCGGCGAAGAGCTTCGTCAGCACGCGCCCCAGCAAGGCGTCGTCCGGAGGCTCCAGGGTTGCAGGCTGGGCCGCGCGCAGTCGCGAGATGAGGTCGGGGAGCCGGAGACCGATCGCGGGCGCCGGCGGGCGGCTCGTCATCAGGACGGCCAGGTTCCGCTCGCGCGCGACATTGAGAAGATGGAAGAGCGCCGGCTCGTCGACCGGCCCGACGTGCAGGTCCTCGACGGCGATCGCGGCTGGAGGATCGTCGGCGGCGCGCTCGTCCAGCTCCCGCGCGGGCACGACCTTCGCCCCGCTTGCGGTCCGCCAGATCTCGACGAGGTGGGACTTGCCGGAGCCTGCGGGTCCGGAAAGGAGAACCCCGGCTTGTGGCCAGAGCGGCCAGCGATCGATCAGGTCGAGGGCTGTGGCGTTGCCTTCGCCGGTCAGGAAATCGGCACGGCTCATCGCCGCGCGGTGGTGAAGATCGAGCGGCAGCTGGCGAAGCGAGGCGGAGGGCCCGCCGCGGGTCATTCCTTCGCCTTCCTGGCGCGGCCGAGATAGAACTGGCTGTCGAGATAGAGGTCGATGAAGTAGCGCACGAGCACGCCGATGGCCGCCGCCGCCGGTATGGCGATGATCAGGCCGAGGAAGCCGAAGATCGAGCCGAAGGCGAAGAACGAGAAGATCACCCAGACCGGGTGAAGGCCGACATTCTCACCGAGGAGCTTCGGCGTCAGGAAATAATCCGAGACGATCTGACCGAGGATGAAGATGACGAAAGCGATCATCGCCGGCGTCCAGTCCGGCCAGAACTGGGCGAGGCCGAGACCGACGCTGCCGAGCAGGCCCACCGCCGTGCCGACATAGGGGATGAAGCTGAGGATTCCCGCGCTGACGCCGACGAGGAAGCCGAAGCTGATGCCGGCGAGCGCAAGGCCAGCGCCGTAGAGGATCGCGAGAATGAGGCAGATGAGCCCCTGCCCGCGCACGAAAGCGGCGATGCGCGCGCCCATCTCGCTGCACAGGTCCCGGATCTGCTGGGCATTGTCGCGCGGCAGGAGGGCGTCGATATAGGCGGTCAGCTTCGACCAGTCGATCAGCAGGTAGAAGGCGACGACCGGCGTGATCAGGAGGAGCGACAGGATATCGAGGAGCGCGAGCCCGCTGCTCAGCACCGAGCCGAGGAGCTTGGTCACCAGCGTCGCCCCCTGCCCGAGCATGCCCCGCAGCGAGGTTCCGATCGACATCGAATCGATGCCGAAATATTTCGCGATCTTCGAATCGAGCAGCTGATCGAACAGGCTCTGCAGGCTGTCGACATAGGCGGGCACCTGAGAGATCAGCGCCGTCAGCTGGTTTATGAGGATCGGTACCACGATCACCAGCGCGAGCACGAAAAGGACGACGAACAGGAAGAGGATGATGATCGTTGCGGTCAGCCGGCCGACGCCCCGCCGCTCGATCCAGCTCGCCACCGGATCGAGGAGATAGGCGAGCGCCATGCCGGCGACGAACGGTAATAGAATCCGCCGGAAGACGTGCAGGAAGAGCAGGAACCCGACGAAGGCGAGGAGCCAGAAGACGATCTGTCGCTGACGGGTTGTCATTTCGCCTCGTTGCGGGCGCCCGGCCCGTGGTCCGCTCCCATATGCCGCAGCCAGTCTATGGCGTAAACGACGGCGGAGGCGAGGGTGAGGGCGCCGACGAGGTAGACCATGAAGGAGCGGAGCGCGGACAGATCGCCCGGAAAGGCCAAGTCGCCGAGCACCAGGGCGGCGAGCGTAATCTGCGCCAGGGTATTGGCCTTGCTTATGATTCTCGGCCGCATGGTGACCGGCACGCCGAGCATCCAGGCGAGGAGAACCCCGCCGATGATGAGGAAATCGCGGCTCACCACCAGAATCGGCAGCCAGACGGGGATTTCGTTGAGAACGGCGAAGGTGACATAGATCGAGACGAGGAGCGCCTTATCCGCGAGCGGATCGAGGTAGGCGCCGAGCGCCGAGCCCATGTCGAACTGGCGGGCGAGGAAGCCGTCGACCGCATCGCTGACCCCGGCCAGCACGAAGGCAAAGAAGGCCCAGACGGTCTTTTCCGTCGATATCAGCCAGATCGTCACCGGCACGAGGAAAAGCCGCAGGATGGAGATCAGGTTCGGTATCGTCACGAGGCTCGGTTCCCGCCCGCTTCCGCCACTTGCGGCGGGCGGACTGGCATAGGAATGGCATCCCGGACCGCGATTGCCAAGCCGTCCGCGACGGGTCACGGAACGGCGGAAATCCGCGCGGGGCGCTTGCATTCGGGCCGCTTCGTGGTTCACATGCGCCGCGCACAGCGAAGGCGGCGGACAGGAACATGACGGACGCTCAGAAACGGCCGATCTCCTACGCGGATGCCGGGGTCGACGTCGATGCCGGCAATGCCGTGGTCGATGCGATCAAGCCGATCGTGCGCACCACGCAGCGGCGCGGCGCGGACGTGCAGATCGGCGGCTTTGGCGGGCTCTTCGACCTCGCCGCGGCCGGCTACAAGGACCCGATCCTGGTCGCGGCCACCGACGGCGTCGGCACCAAGCTCCGAATCGCCATCGAAACGGGCATCCTCGACACGGTCGGCGTCGACCTCGTCGCCATGAACGTCAACGACCTCATCGTGCAGGGTGCGGAGCCGCTCTTCTTCCTCGACTATTTCGCCACCGGCAAGCTCGATCCGGGCGAGACGGTCCAGGTCATCGGCGGCATCGCCAAGGGCTGCCGGATCGCCGGCGCCGCGCTGATCGGCGGCGAAACCGCCGAAATGCCGGGCATGTACAAGGCGAAGGACTTCGACCTCGCCGGCTTCGCGGTGGGCGCGGTGGAGCGCGGGCGGGTGCTGCCGAGCAGCGAGATCGCGGTCGGGGACCGCATCCTCGGCCTCGCCTCGTCGGGCGTCCATTCCAACGGCTATTCGCTGGTCAGGAAGCTCTGCGAGCATGCCAAGATGCCGTTCGACTTCCCTGCCCCGTTCGAAACCTCCGCCGCGACCCTCGGCCGCGCACTGCTGACGCCGACACGGATCTACGTCAAGCCGCTCCTCAAGGCGCTCCGCGATCCCGGCGGCATCCTCGCCATGGCGCACATCACCGGCGGCGGCTTCACCGACAACATCCCCCGCGTCATCCCGGAGCGGCTGACCGCAAAGATCGACCTCTCGCGGATCGCCGTGCCGCCGGTCTTCCGCTGGATGGCGGAAGTCGGCGACCTGACCCAGGCGGAGATGCTCAGGACCTTCAACTGCGGCATCGGCATGATCCTGGTGGTCGAACCGGAAAAGACGGATGCCGTGACCGAGGTGCTGCGCGCCGAAGGCGAGACGGTAACCGAGATCGGCGTCATCGAGGCCGGCGACAACCCGCTCACCTATGAGGGCCTCCTGAAGCTCGCCAATCCGCGGTGACGGGGATGGCGCGGAAGCGGGTCGCGATCCTCATCTCCGGTCGCGGCTCCAACATGGAGGCGCTGATCCGCGCCGCGCGCGATCCGGCCTATCCGGCCGGGATCGTCGTGGTGGCGGCCGACAAGCCGGCGGCCGGGCTGGCGATCGCCGCGGCCGAAGGCATCCCGACGGCAGTCGCCGACTACAAGGCGCTCGGCGGCAAGGCGGCGGGCGAGGCCGAGTTGAACCGCGTCCTCGACGAGGCCGGGACGGAACTGATCTGCCTCGCCGGCTTCATGCGGATCCTGTCGGCCGATTTCGTCCAGCGCTGGCACGACCGGCTGATCAACATCCACCCGTCTCTCCTCCCCTCCTACCCGGGGATAGATACCCATGCGCGGGCGCTCGCGGCCGGGGACAAGGTGCATGGATGCACGGTCCATTTCGTCCGCGCGGAGGTCGATACGGGGCCTGTGATCCTGCGTGAGACGGTACCGATACGCCCCGGCGATACGGCTGAAACGCTGGCGAGACGCGTGCTTGAAGCAGAGCATCGCACCTACCCGCGCGCGCTCGCCCTCGTCGCCTCGGGACAGGTCACCGCCGCGTCGGCTTCCGGCGCTTAGGGCTTGGCGCTGGCGGTCTGTGACTTGAAGCAGGCCTTGGTGGCGGAGGCCCATATGGCGAGGCCGGCCTTGTCGAGCTTGTTCTTGTAGGCGGAGACCTGCTGCGCGGATAACTGGCTCGCCGCCTTCTGCGAGGCGCACTTGCACTCCTCCGCGATCCGGGACGTGTCCTCGCGCTTCTTCCACTCGCCCATGACGCAGCCGTCGAGAAGGGAGAGGCGGACGAGGTCGCGCGAGGCGGCGGCCGCGACCGGCGCCGACGATGCGACGAGAGAGCCGAACAGAACCGCCGAGGCCACGACCAGTCCGAGGGGACGCGTGAGCACCATTCCCGAATTCCTCCCTGCCGCCTTCAGTCCGGGACCGCTTCGATCCATACCCGATTGTCGTGTACCGCGGCGCCGCCGAAGGGCGCAATCGGATCGGCGCCGGTGAGGCTGTTGATGCCGTTGCCGTCATGGAACGCGGTGTTGGGCCAGATTCCCTCGGAGACGAGGACGCCCCTCCGCAGCCCGTCGAAAAGGCGCGCATGGAGGGTCACCACGCCCCGGCGATTGCCGAGGCGGACGCGCCCGCCGTGGACGATGCCGCGGGCCGCCGCGTCCTCGGGATGGATCATGACCTCGGGCCGGCCATTGTGCTCCTTCGCCCGCGAGGATGGAGTTTCGTTGAAGGACGAGTTCAGGAAGGAGCGTGCCGGCGACGTCGCCAGGCGGAAGGGATGCTCGGCATCGGCGACCTCGATGGCGCCGTCCCAGTAGTCGGGCAGCTCGGGCATGATCTGCCACGCGCCGACGGTGCCGTTATTGCCATAGCGGACCCGCGGCCAGTCCGGCTTGAAGCGGAAGCGGCCATCGGGGTGGTTGAAGCCATCGAGGAAATGGGCGGTGCGGAAATCGGGCTGGCAATCGATCCAGCGCGCCGCCTCGAGCTCGGCAAGCGTGATCCGGTTGTCGCCGGGCGCATTCTTCAGCATCCAGTCGATGTGCTCGCGCTCCGTCATGTGGAAGCCGGGATGATCGACGCCGAGGCGCTTCGCCAGCTCGCAGATGACGAAGTGATTGCTGCGGCACTCGGCCGGCGGCTCGACGATCTTCGGGCCGAGCATGACGTATTGATGCCCGCCGCCGCGATAGATGTCGTCGTGCTCGAGGAACATGGTGGCGGGCAGGATGAGATCGGCCATGGCGGCCGTATCGGTCATCACCTGCTCGTGGACGCAGACGAACAGGTCCTCGCGGGCAAAGCCCCGCTTCACCTTGTGCTGCTCCGGGGCGACCGAGACCGGGTTGGTGTTCTGGATCAGCATGGCGGTGACCGGCGGGCCGCCGAAGAGCGTGTCGGGATCGCCGGTGAGAATCGGCCCGATGCGCGACTGGTCGAGGAGGCGCACCAACGGGTCGCGGAGGTCGGAGCCCTCGACCATCTGCTTGTTGACCCGGAAGATGCCACTGTTCGAATGAAAGGCGCCGCCGCCTTCGTATTGCCAGGCGCCGGAGACCGCCGGAATGGAGAGGACCGCGTGAATCGACACCGGCCCGTTTCGCGAACGCGTGAAGCCATAGCCGATGCGGAAGAAGGTGCGCTTCGTCGTGCCTACGGCCTTCGCGAAATCCTCGATCTCCGCGACGCTCAGGCCGGTGATCGCCGAGGCCCATTCCGGCGTCCGGGTCGCCAGATGCGCCTCCAGCTCGGCCGGCGCATCGGTGTATTTCGCGAGATAGCCGCGGTCGGCATGACCGTCACGGAAGAGGACGTGCATGACCGCGCAGGCAAGCGCGCCATCGGTACCCGGCTTGAGGCAGAGGCCGATATCGGCCTGCTTCATGGTCTCGGTGCGATAGACGTCGACGACGGCGATCTTCGCCCCCCGCTCCTTCCGCGCGCGGATGGCATGGGTCATGACGTTGACCTGGGTGGCGACGGCGTTGGTGCCCCAGATCACGACGAGATCGGACTTCGCCATTTCGCGCGGATCGGCGCCGCGGATGGCGCCAGCGCCGGCCATGTAGCCGGTCCAGGCCGGGGTTATGCAGATGGTGTCGTATTCGCCGGAATAGCGCTTGGCGTGGCGGAGGCGGTGGATGCCGTCGCGCTGCACGAGGCCCATGGTGCCGGCGTAGTAGTAAGGCCAGACGGTCTCCGCCCCGTAGCGCGCCTCGGCGGCGTCGAACTTCTCCGCGACGAGATCGAGCGCCTCGTCCCAGCCGATCCGCTGCCAGACGCTCGCGTCGCGCCAGTCGCGGCCTTCGCCGGCAACTTTTTTGCCTTTCCGGACAAGGGGATGGACGAGACGGTTGGGATTGTGAATCCGCTCGGAATAGCGGGCGACCTTGGCGCAGATCACGCCGGCGGTATAATCGTTCTCCTTCGACCCGTGGATGCGCCCGATGGTGCGCTCGTCGAGCACCTCGACCTCGAGGGCGCAGGTGGACGGGCAATCATGCGGGCAGGCCGAGAAGGCCCGGCGGGGAGCCAGCGGTCGATTCATCAAAGGCACAGTCTTTCGCCCGCCCTTCCCTGTCAATGCGACGCGCGGAGGCGCGACTTGCGTTTCGGTGCCACGGGTGGCACGCCGCTCGGCATGAATTACCGCCACGCCTTCCATGCCGGGAACTTCGCCGACGTGGTCAAGCACGCCACCCTCGCGCTCCTCATCGAGCGGCTGAAGGCGAAGGAAGCCGCGTTCCGCGTCATCGACACCCATGCCGGACCGGGGCTCTACGACCTCGCCGGCGACGAGGCCGGACGGACGGGCGAATGGCATAACGGCATCGGGCGCATCGTCGGGCGGAAGTTCGCGCCGCCGATGGACGCGCTGATGGCGCCCTATCTGGAGGCGATCGCTGCGGCGAACGACGGCAAGAAGGCGCTCCGGCGCTATCCGGGCTCGCCGTGGATCATCCGCCAAATGATGCGCAGGCAGGACCGGCTGACGGCGGTCGAGCTGCATCCGGAGGATGGCGCGGCCCTCGCGGCGCTCTTCGCCGGCGACTGGCAGGCGAAGGCGATCGAGCTCGACGGCTGGCTGGCGCTAGGCTCGTTCGTCCCGCCGAAGGAGCGGCGCGGGCTGGTGCTGGTCGATCCGCCCTACGAGGCGCCGGACGAGTTCGCCCGGATGCTCGACGCCTTCGTCAAGGCTCACCGGCGCTGGCCGACGGGCATCTACCTGCTCTGGTATCCGGTCAAGGACCTCGACGCGGTGCAGGCGCTCCGCGAGGGACTGGCGGCGAGCGGCGTCCGCCGGCTGCTGCGGGCGGAGCTGAACGTCAGGGCGCGCGGCACGCCGGAGCGGTTCAACGGCTCCGGCCTCGTGATCTGCAACCCACCGTGGCAGTTCGACGCGGCGCTCCGCGACCTGCTCATGGGGCTCGCGCCCATCCTCGCGGACGGCACCGGCGGCGGCGTGGTGATCGACGAGATCGCGGGGGAGTGAGGCGTCGCGCCTCCCGGCACTCCGCTTCGCAGGGGAGGAACCGGCGCCTCGCCTTGACCCTCTGGATGCCGCGATGCAAGGTCGACCGACACGTCCGAGGGGTTGGCACCATGATGCGGTGGGTTTTCGGCGCGATTGCGCTTCTGTTCCTGTCGGCGCCGGCGAGCGCCTGGACCAACAACTACCTGCCGAGCTGCGGCAATGGCGACGTGATCGCGCGCATCAAGGAGCGCGCAGCCTGGGCCGAGCACCATACCTGGCATCGCGGCTGGATCATCCATTCGGTCAGCCAGCCGCGCGAGACGGCGCTGAAGAATTACGGGCCGAGCCGGATCGACCGCCGCTACTGCATCGGCACCGCCAACCTCACCAACGGCCGGCGGATGCAGATCGCCTACCTGCTCGAGGCCGGGATGGGCTTTGCCGGGCTCGGCTGGCGGGTGGAATTCTGCATGCCGCCGGAGGATCCGTGGCGGGTCTACGACGCCTGGTGCAAGGCAATCCGGCCCTGAAGCGCGCGCTTTTCGCCATCGCCGCTGCCTGCGGCCTCGCCTTCCCGGCGGGGGCGCTGGCGGACAGGCCGGGCAGCTTCGACTTCTACGTCCTCTCGCTGTCCTGGACGCCGAGCTATTGCGCGACCGCGCAGCGCCCCGACCCGGACGAATGCGGCGGCACGCATAATTTCACCGTCCACGGGCTGTGGCCGCAATACGAGCATGGCGAGCCGGATTTCTGCGCCGGCAGCAATGCGCCCTGGGTGAACCGCTCGACGCTGGAAGCGATCAGCGACCTGATGCCCGACCGCGGCCTCGCGCTGCACGAATGGCGCAAGCACGGGACCTGCTCAGGGCTCCGGCCGGAGGCCTATTTCGCCCTTGTCCGGCAGGCCTACAGGAAGGTCGCCATCCCGCTCACGCTGAAATCGCCGGACGACGAGATTTCGCTCTCGCCGAACGCGATCGAGCAGGCCTTCATCGCGGCCAATCCGAACCTGCCGCCGCGCGCCATCGCGGTCGAGTGCGACGGCGGGCGGCTCGCCGAGGTGCGCATCTGCATGGACCGCAACCTCGCCTTCCGGCGCTGCAACGAGATCGACATGGGGGCGTGCCGCGCAAGCCTCATCAAGGTGCCGCCGGTACGATAGAAGCCCGCCGGACCGGGTCCGACGGGCTGAATTTCCCTCGCTTGGGAAAGCGCCCCCACCACCATGCTTCGCATGGTCCGCCTCCCCCGCTTCGCAGGGAGGATGAGATCAGAACTTCATGCCGAGACCGAGCATGAGCTGGTTCGAGGTGAAGCCGACATTACCGCCGCCGACATTGGAGAAGCCGGCATTGCCGAGGTCGGTGTAGCGGTATTCGAGGCGCGCGGTGACCGTGTTGGTGAGCGCCGCCTCGGCACCCACGCCAAGCGTCCAGCCGACCTGGGTCTTGGTGTCGGAATCGCCGGGGGTCGAGGTCTTCAGGCCGCCGAGGGCGAGACCACCGGTGCCGTAGAGCAGGAACTGGTTGTAGGCCCAGCCGGCGCGGCCGCGGAGCGTGGCGTTCCACGGATTGCTGACGCCGAGGCCGGCAACCGAGCCGTCCATGCCCGAGGCCATGATGTCACCCTCGACGCCGAGGACGAACTGGGGCGCGACCTGGAAATTGTAGCCGGCATAGGCGCCGCCGGTCCAACCATCGGCGCCGAACTTGGTGCCGGGCGCCGAGGCATTGCCCCAGCCATAGCCGAGAAGGACGCCGATCTCCGGGCCGTTCCAGCTGAAGCCGCTCGAGCGATAGGCGGGAGCCGAAGGCTCGGCATAGCCGCCGCCGAGGTCGGCAGCCGCGGCCGGCGCGATGCCGGCGGAAAGGACGATCAGGCTTGCGCCGAAGCTACGGATACGCGACATACAAATTCTCCTCATTACATCCGTGGCGCCGATCCGAGCTTGCCTTGACGTTTGCCCGTCGGCGGCTGGTCGCTCGAAATGGTCTGAACCGAGCAATAGGGCGTAAAGGTTAAGAAAGATCGGGACCATGCTGGCCGATTCCCCGGAGATTTGCCGCGATGCGGGAGGAGATAAAATGGCGGATTTCTGCGGCTTCTCCACCTGTATGGTGAATCATTGCCTACCGCGGACCGGGATGCCGTCCCAAGTCGGGAATTAACCTTTGAGTGCCCTCGAAAACCCCTCCCCCACGGCCCTGATCACCGGCGGCGCGAAGCGCGTCGGACGGGCGATCGCCGAGGATCTGGCTGCCCATGGCTGGGCCGTCGCGATCCATTGCAACGCCTCGCGCGACGAGGGCGAAGCGCTCGCCCGGACGGTGCGGGACGCGGGCGGGCGCGCGGCGGTGGTCGTCGCCGACCTCGCCCGGCCGGAAGAGGCGGCGCGGATCGTGGCGGAGGCCGGCGCCGCGCTCGGCCCCGTGCGCCTCCTCGTCAACAATGCCTCGATCTACGAGCACGATGCGGCGACCGAACTCGACCTCGACCTGTGGAACCGGCAGATGACGGTCAACGTGACGACGCCGGTGTTCCTCGTCGAGGCCTTCGCGAAGGCCCTGCCGGCGGACATGGAGGGGATGGTGGTCAACCTCCTCGACCAGCGGGTATTGAGACCGACGCCGGCGCATTTCTCCTACCAGATGTCGAAGTCGGCGCTCGCCACGGCCACGGTCGTGCTGGCGCAGGCCCTGGCGCCACGCATCCGCGTCAACGGGATCGCGCCCGGGCCGGTGCTCCCGCATTCCCGGCAGAGCGCGGCGGAGTTCGCGGCGAAGGTCGCCAACCTGCCGCTCCAGCGCTCGCCGGAGCTCGCCGAGTTCGGACGGACGGTGCGCTTCCTGTGGGACGCGAAGTCGGTAACCGGGCAGATCATCGCCCTCGACGGCGGCGAGCACCTCGCCGCGCCGGAAGCGCTGCCGTGAGCGAGGCCGAGGCCGAGGGCGCCGAAGCGCCCCGCCCGCCGACGGGCGCCGCGGTCATTGCCGGCATCGTGAAGCGCCTGCCGAACGGGCCGGGCGTCTATCGCATGATCGATGCGAAGGGCAACGTGCTCTACGTCGGCAAGGCGCGGAGTCTGAAGAAGCGCGTCACCAGCTATACGCATCCGGAACGGCTATCGAGCCGGATCGCGCGCGCGATCGCGGCGACGGCGTCGATGGAGTTCGTCTCGACGCGGACGGAGACCGAGGCCCTCCTCCTCGAGGCGAACCTCATCAAGCGGCTGAGGCCGCGCTACAACGTGCTGCTCAGGGACGACAAGTCGTTCCCCTATATCCTCGTCACCGGCGACCACCCGGCGCCTGCCATGGCCAAGCACCGCGGCGCGCGGACGCGGAAGGGCACCTATTTCGGCCCCTTCGCCTCGGCCGGGGCGGTCGCGCGCACCATCAACGCGATGCAGCGGGCGTTCCTCGTCCGCACCTGTTCCGATTCCTTCTACGAGAGCCGGACCCGCCCCTGCCTCCTCCACCAGATCAAGCGCTGCTCTGCGCCCTGCACCGGGGTGATCTCGCTGGAGGACTACGGGCACCTGGTGAAAGAGGCCGAGGATTTCCTCTCCGGCCGCAGCCAGGCCGTGCGCACCGAGATGCAGCGCGAGATGGAGGCGGCGTCCGAGCGGCTCGATTTCGAGGCCGCCGCCGTCTATCGCGACCGCATCGCCGCGCTCTCCCACATCCAGGGCAGCCAGGGGATCAATCCGCGCTCCATCGAGGAGGCCGACCTCTTCGCCATGCACCAGGAGGGCGGACATACCTGCGTCGAGGTGTTCTTCTTCCGCACCGGGCAGAACTGGGGCAACCGGGCCTACTATCCGCGCGCCGACCGGAGCCTCGAGCCGGCGCAGATCCTCGGCTCGTTCGTGGCGCAGTTCTACGACGACAAGCCGATCCCGAAGCTGATCCTGCTTTCCACCGAGCCCGAGGAGATGGAACTGCTCGCCGAGGCACTGTCGGAGAAGGCGGGCCACAGGGTGACGCTGCTCGTGCCGCAGCGGGGCGAGCGGCGCGAGATCGTCGAGCAGGCCGTGGCGAATGCCAAGGAGGCGCTCGGGCGCGAGCTGGCGCAGAGCGCGACCCAGCGCGCGCTGATGGAGGGGCTCGCCGAGAAGTTCGGGCTCGCCGCCGTGCCGAAGCGGATCGAGGTCTACGACAACAGCCACATCATGGGCACCAATCCGGTCGGCGCGATGATCGTCGCCGGGCCCGAAGGCTTCGTGAAGAACCAGTACCGCAAGTTCAACATGCGCTCGGAGGAGCTCACGCCCGGCGACGACTACGCCATGATGCGCGAGATGCTGACGCGGCGCTTCTCGCGGCTGATCCGCGAGGCGGCGCCGCGCGAGGTGCCGGCCGAGAGCGAGACGATCGGGCCGTGGCCGGACCTCGTGCTCATCGATGGCGGGCGCGGCCAGCTGGCGGCGGCCGAGACGGTGCTGACAGAACTCGGGATCACGGAGCTGCCGATCGCCGGCGTCGCCAAGGGGCCGGACCGCGATGCCGGGCGCGAGACCTTCTTCCTGCCCGGGCGCGACGGCTTCATGCTGCAGCCGCGCGACCCGGTTCTCTATTTCATCCAGCGGCTCCGCGACGAGGCGCACCGCTTCGCCATCGGCTCGCACCGGACGCGGCGGCGCATCGACATGGCGCGCAACCCCCTCGACGAGATCGACGGCATCGGACCGACGCGGAAACGCGCGCTCTTACGCCATTTCGGCACGGCCAAGGCGGTAGGACGCGCCAGCGTCTCCGACATGCTCGCGGTGCCCGGCATTTCCGAGCAGACGGCGCAGGCGATCTACGACTTCTTCCACGAGGGGGGATGAGGGGGCGCCCTTCACGCGCCCCCTCCACCGTCGTTCCGCGCGCGGTGCATCGTGAAGGGGTGCGCCGCAGATGCGGAACCTCGTCCGGCCATTCCAAACACGAGGTTCCGGGTCTGCGCGGCGCCACTTCGTGATGCAGCGCGCCCGGAACGACGGAGTGAACTTGTTTGCACGGAAGGACGGCGGCGCCCTTCACGCGCCCCCTCCACCGGCTTCGCCGGTCCCCCTCCCCCGCTTCGCAGGGGAGGAACTACGTCGCGGGCTTCAAGAGCCGGCCGACTGCGAAGCCTCGAAGACCGCGCGCTGGGCGGCGAAAGCCCTCTGGTAGGCGGGCCGGGCCTCGCCGCGGGCGAGATAGGCGGAGATGTTCGGAAACTCCTCGTGGATGCCGGAGGGCTTCAGGCGGAGCAGCACCGAGATCATCATGAGGTCGCCTGCGCTGAACGCGCCATCCAGCCATTCGGCTTCGCCGAGGCGGGGGGAAAGCTGACCGAGCCGTTCGCGGAGGCGCTGCTCGACGAGCGGCATGCGCTCCGCACGCCAAGGCTTGTCGCCTTCCTGAATGCGCGCGATGGCGAGGTCGAGGATCGGCGGCTCCACCGTGTTCACCGCGGCGAACATCCAGGTGATCGCCCGCGCCCGGGCATTGGCTTCCTTCGGCAGCAGGCCGGCATGGCGCTCGGCAATGTGCAGGACGATCGAGCCGGTCTCGAAGAGGGCGAGGTCGCCCTCCTCGTAGGTCGGGATCTGGCCAAATGGGTGGAGCGCGAGATGGGCCGGCTCCTTCAGAGCCTCGAAGGAGACCAGGCGGACCTCATAGGGCTGGCCGACCTCCTCCAGCGCCCAGCGGACACGGGTGTCGCGGGACAGGCCCCTGCCGCGATCCGGCGAGCGTTCGAAGGCGGTGATGGTCACGGTCATGGCGAGGCTCCTTCCGGCAAGGGCGCGAGCTCGCGCCCCTTGCTTCAATAACGAGCGGCCAGTGCGCCGGACGACAGCGGGAGAAAGAAAATCGCAGATAGTGGCGCATCATAAGGCCGGCGGCCGTCACGCGCCCCCTCCACCGCCTGCGGCGGTCCCCCTCCCCCGCTTCGCAGGGGAGGAACCGCCACGGAACCGCTGGCGCGACCTGGTCGCTCCCCCCGTAAACGGGGGAGGATTACCGCTATGAGATTGTCGCGATTTCGCGCTAGACATGGGGCGCTGGGACTACAGCGCGGTGACGCAATTGGCTGAAACGCCCTCCTATCCGACCATGCGACCGGCCTCGCGGGCCTTTTCGCTGCCGAACCTGCTCACCTATGGCCGGGTGATCGCGGTGCCGGCGCTGGTGCTCTCCTACTTCCTGGAGGGCTATATCGGCCGCTGGCTCAGCCTCGCCATCTTCCTCGCCGCCTGCATCACCGATTTCCTCGACGGCTACCTCGCCCGGGTCTGGCAGCAGCAATCGGCCATCGGCCGGCTGCTCGACCCGATCGCCGACAAGCTGCTCGTCGCCACCTCGCTGATCCTGCTGGCCTCGGACGGGACGATCAGCAATTTCTCGCTGATCGCGGCGATCATCATACTGACGCGCGAGATCTTCGTCTCGGGCCTGCGCGAGTTCCTCGCGGAGCTGAGGGTCAGCGTGCCGGTGACGCAGCTCGCCAAATGGAAGACGACCATGCAGATGGTCGCCATCGGCTTCCTGCTCCTCGGGCCGGCAGGCGACCGCGTGCTGCCCTTCAGCGGCGGGCCGGTCAGCGGCATAGAAGGCTACGTGACCTTCATCGGGCTCCTGCTGCTCTGGATATCGGCGTTGGTCACCATCTATACGGGCTACGATTATTTCCGGGCGGGGCTGAAGCACCTGCTCGCGGAGGACCAGTGAAGCTCGTCTATTTCGCTTCCGTGCGCGAACGCATCGGGCGGCCGGAGGAAGAACTCGACCTGCCGGCGGATGTCGCGACGGTCGGCGATCTGATCGGATGGCTGAAGGGGCGTGGACTGGAATACGAGGCGGCGCTCAGCGAGCCGCGCGCGATCCGCGTGGCGCTGGACCATGTCCATGCGCGGCCGGAGGCGAAGCTTGCCGGCGTGCGCGAGGTGGCGGTCTTTCCGCCCATGACCGGCGGCTGACATGGCCGCGGCCCTCCGCATCGCCGTACAGGCCGGACCCTTCGACATGGCGCGCGAGGCGGCGGCGGCACGCGCCGGCCGCAGCGACGTCGGGGCGGTGGTCACCTTCACCGGCGTCTGCCGCGACGAGGGCCGAACGCTGGCGGCGCTCGAGCTCGAGCACTATCCCGGCATGGCCGAGGCGGAGCTGACCCGCATCGCCGAGGAAGCCGCGGCGCGCTGGTCGATCACGGCGGCGACCATCATCCACCGCTTCGGCCGGATCGCCCCCGGCGAGGATATCGTGCTCGTGGTCACGGCATCGCCCCACCGCGCGGCGGCGCTGGAGGCGGCGTCGTTCCTCATGGACTACCTGAAGACCCGGGCGCCCTTTTGGAAGAAGGAGCACCCGCATTCCGGCGAAGGCGGATGGGTCGCGGCCAAAGGCAGCGACGACGAGGCGGCGGAGAAGTGGAAATAGCGGCGCCGGCGCGGCGGTTTCCCGCCGGCCGGGCGTACGTCCGTACGAGCCGAGCTAACGCGGTCCGTCGACCTTCTGCTTCATGAAGGCGTCGTCGTTGTCGGCGACCTGCTCTTCCTCCTCGTCGAGCTCGAGGTTGTCGCCGCCGAACTCCTCCATCGCCTCCTCCGCGGAGACGTTGAGGTGGACATGCTGGTCGACGTGGTCGACGAGCCCGATATCGAGGTAGTGGTGCTGACCGTCGCTCGAATCCGACCTGGTCAGCTTGATGCGGCCGCCATCGAGATGGTCGACCGTTCCGACATGGAGGCCATCGGCACCGATGACCTCCATGTGCTCGCGGATATCAGAGGTGGCAACCATTTCGCTCTCCCTTCGGTTCAGGTGCGAAGGGAACGCGGGCCGCGGCACAAAGTTCAGCGCCGCGGCCGGAGAAATTGCGGGCGCGTCAGCCTACGATCTCGGTACCCGAGAACCAGTAGGCGATTTCCTGCGCCGCCGTGTCCGTGGCATCGGAACCGTGGACCGAGTTCTCGCCGATGTTCTTGGCAAATTCCTTGCGGATGGTGCCGGCGGCAGCCTTGGCCGGGTCGGTGGCGCCCATGACCTCGCGATTGCGGGCGATGGCGTTCTCGCCTTCCAGCACCTGCACGATGGTCGGACCGGAGGTCATGGTGTCGCACAACTCGCCGAAGAAGGGGCGGTCCTTGTGGACGGCGTAGAAGCCCTCGGCCTGCTTGCGGCTCATCCAGACGCGCTTGGAGGCGACGACGCGCAGGCCCGCTTCCTCGAGCTTGGCGGTGATCTTGCCGGTGAGGTTACGCGCTGTCGCATCCGGCTTGATCATGGAGAAAGTGCGCTCGACGGCCATGTGCTTGTTCCTGTTGGCTGAAAGGTGGCGCTCCTATAGCGGGGCGCGCGAGGGGGGACAAGCGGGCGGCCTTCACGCGCCCCCTCCACCATCCTCCGGATGGTCGCCCTCCCCCCCCTTCGCAGGGGAGGAACCGCGCTCTCAGGGCGTCAGCGTGACCTTGATCGACTGGCCACCGGAACCGACGAGGTCGATGCCCTTCTGGAAATCGGCGAGGGGAAGCTGGTGGGTGACGATCTCGTCGATCGGGATCAGGCCTCTCTCGATCATGCGGATCGCGGTCGGATAGGCGTGCGGGCTGAGATGGGAGCCGTGGATGTTGAGCTCCTTCATGTCGCCGATGACGGTCCAGTCGACGGTGACCGGCTCCCGCATGACGCTGAACTCGACGAAAGTGCCGAGCTTGCGGATCATGCGGATGCCGTTCTCGACCGCGGCGGGATTGCCGGTCGCCTCGATATAGACGTCGCAGCCACGGCCTTCGGTGAGCTTCAGGACCTCGTCGACGACATCGACCCTGGTGAAGTTGAGGCCGATGTCGGCGCCGCAGCGTCCGGCGGTGGCGAGGCGGCTGTCATTGCCGTCGATGCTGATGAGGAGGCGCGGGTTCTTCAGGCGGGCCGCGGCGACCATGCCGAGGCCAAGCGGGCCGGCGCCGGCGATGACGACGACGTCGCCGAACTGGATCTCGCCGCGCTCGACCGCGTGGATGGAGCAGGAAAGCGGCTCGATGAAGGCGGCGTGGGCGGCGGGCATCGACTTCGGCACCTTGTAGTTCAGGGCGCCGGAAGGGAAGCGCATGTACTCGGCCATGGCGCCGGGCGTGCGCTTGCGGAAGCCGTATATGTCGTGGACGTCGCACATCCAGTACTTGCCGCGCAGGCAATAGTAGCACTGCCAGCACGGCACGATCTGCTCGGAGACCGCCATGTCGCCGAGCCGGAGGCCGTATTTCTCGGCGGCGCCCTCGCCGAGCGCGACGACGTTGCCGACGAATTCGTGCCCGGGAATGATCGGCGGCTGGCAGAAGCCGGGGCGGTGCTTGTCGCCCCAGAAGAGCGGCGCGCCGTGGTAGCACTTGAGGTCGGAAGCGCAGATGCCGACCGCGGCGACGCGCACGACGACCTCGCCGGGCCCGGGCGTCGGCACGGGCATCTCCTCGAGGCGGTAGTCCTCGGGGCCGTGGCAGACGACCGCCTGCATGGTCGCGGGCAACTGGATGCTTCCTTCGGCGGCCATGGCCGTTCTCCCGGTCGTTATGGTTGTTGTTGCGCCTATCCTGCCCTTCGCCGGCCCTTGCGGGCAAGCGGCGCCTCGCGATCGAGGGTGCGACGGGCCTCGGCGAGCAGTTCGGCGAGGGCGCGGAAATCACGCTCGCGCGGCGAGCGGCGGCGCCAGGCGACGCCGACGGTCCGGTGCGGCTGCGGCTCGGCGAAGCGCACGATGGAGAGGCGCGGATCGGCGAGGATGCCGGTATCGACGGCGATCTCGGGGACGAGGGTGATCCCCTGCCCGGCCGCGACGAGATGGAAGATGGTGGCGAGGCTGGTCGCCCCGAAGCTCCTGAGGCGGCGGGGATCGATGGTGCGGCAGACGGTGAGCGCCTGGTCGCGGAGGCAGTGACCGTCCTCGAGGAGCAGCAGCTCGTCCGCCTCGATCAGGCGCGGCAAGGCCGGCGAGCGCCGGGCATGCGGCGAGCCCGTCGGTGCGGCAAGCAGGAACGGATCCTCGAAAGCGGCGGCTTCCTCCAGACGATCGTCGCCGAGAGGAACGCTGACGACGATGGCATCGAGGCCGCCGGCGACCAGCTCGTCGACGAGTACCGCGGTGGTCGATTCGCGGATGGCGATCTGGGCTGCGCGATAGCGCTCGGCGGCGGCGGCGAGGAGCGACGGCAGGAGGAAGGGCGCGATGGAGGGGATGACGCCGAGACGCACCGGACCCGAGAGCACTTCGCCATGGACGCGGGCGAGCTCGTCGAGCTCGCGCACCGAGGCGAGGATGCGGGAACCCCTCGCGACCACCTCGCGGCCGAAAGCGGTGAGCGCGGCACCGGCCGCCGTGCGTTCGACGAGCGGGCTGCCGAGCTCCTCCTCCAGCTCGCGGACCTGCATGGAGAGCGCCGGCTGGGTAACGCCCATCGCCGCGGCGGCCCGGCCGAAATGGCCGTTGGCGGCGAGCGCATCGAGGTAGCGGAGCTGGCGGAGCGTGATCATCCGATAAGAATATCTGATCCTTGGTCTGGATCAAAGTGATTGGATTTGATCGGCATAGCCTGTCATTGGTCTAAACAGGCGCGCCGGCGGTCCCGTTCCCGGAGCTTCCGGACGCGCGTCCCCTTGCAGCAACAAAAGGTCGGGAAAAGACGATGGACGCAAAGGCAGAGAACAAGAGCGCGGGGCAGTGCCCGGTGCGCGCGACCGGCAGGTCCAATCGCGAGTGGTGGCCGGAGTTCCTCGACATCGGCGTGCTCCATCTGCATTCGAAAAAGTCCGATCCGATGGGCGAAGCGTTCGACTACTCCAAGGAGTTCGCCAAGCTCGACCTCGCGGCCATCACCGCCGACCTCAAGGCGCTGATGACGGATTCGCAGGCCTGGTGGCCGGCCGATTTCGGCCATTACGGCGGCCTCATGATCCGCATGGCCTGGCACAGCGCCGGCACCTACCGCGTGACCGACGGGCGCGGCGGCGGCGGACAGGGCCAGCAGCGCTTCGCGCCGCTCAATTCCTGGCCGGACAACGTGCTCCTCGACCGGGCACGCCGCCTGCTCTGGCCGATCAAGCAGAAATACGGGAACAAGATTTCCTGGGCCGATCTCTACATCCTCACCGGCAACGCCGCGCTCGAATCGATGGGCTTCAAGACCTTCGGCTTCGCCGGCGGGCGAGCCGATGTGTGGGAGCCGGAGGAGCTGTTCTGGGGACCGGAAGGCAGCTGGCTCGGCGACGAGCGCTATAGCGGCGAGCGCGAGCTGGCGGAGCCGCTGGCGGCGGTGCAGATGGGCCTCATCTACGTCAATCCGGAAGGGCCGAACGGCAAGCCGGATCCGGTGGCGGCGGCCAAGGACATCCGCGACACGTTCTTCCGCATGGCGATGAACGACGAGGAGACCGTCGCGCTGATCGCCGGCGGCCATACCTTCGGCAAGACCCACGGCGCGGGCGATCCGTCGCTGGTCGGGCCCGCGCCGGAAGGCGCCGCCATCGAAGACCAGGGTCTCGGCTGGAAGAGCCGGCACGGCAGCGGCATGGGCGGCGACACGATCGGCAGCGGCCTGGAGGTCACCTGGACGCGGACGCCGACGAAGTGGGACAACAACTTCTTCGAGACCCTCTTCGAGAACGAATGGGAGCTGACCAAGAGCCCGGCGGGCGCCTGGCAGTGGCAGGCGAAGAACGCCGCGCCGACGGTGCCCGACGCCCATGACCCGGCGAAGAAGCACGTGGCGACGATGCTGACGACCGACCTGTCGCTCCGCTTCGATCCCGCTTACGGGAAGATCTCCCGGCGCTTCTACGAGCATCCCGAGCAGTTCGCCGACGCCTTCGCGCGCGCCTGGTTCAAGCTGACGCATCGCGACATGGGGCCGAAGACGCGCTACCTCGGCCCGCTGGTGCCGAAGGAAGACCTGATCTGGCAGGACCCGATCCCGGCGGTCGACCACAAGCTGGTGGACGAGAAGGACGTCGCCGGCCTGAAGGCGAAGGTGCTCGCCTCCGGCCTGACGGTGCCGGAGCTCGTCTCCACCGCCTGGGCCTCGGCCTCGACCTTCCGCGGCTCGGACAAGCGCGGCGGCGCCAATGGGGCGCGCATCCGCCTCGCGCCGCAGAAGGACTGGGAGGTGAACCAGCCGGCCGAGCTCCAGAAGGTTCTCGGCAAGCTCGAAACCATCCGGCAGGAGTTCAATTCGGCGGCCAAGGACGGCAGGAAGATCTCCCTTGCCGACCTGATCGTGCTCGCCGGTTCCGCCGCCGTCGAGAAGGCAGCCAAGGATGCCGGCGCCGCGGTGACGGTGCCCTTCACCGCAGGCCGGATGGATGCCTCGGAGGCGCAGACGGATGCGGATTCGTTCTCGGTCCTCGAGCCGCGCGCGGATGCGTTCCGCAACTACGTCAACCGCAAGAAGACGCAGTTCATGCGGCCGGAAGAGGCGATGGTCGACCGGGCGCAGCTCCTGACCCTGACCGGACCGGAAATGACCGTGCTGATCGGCGGGCTCCGCGTCCTCGGCGCCAATGCCGGCGGTTCGAAGCACGGCGTGTTCACGAAGGATGTCGGCAAGCTGACCAACGATTTCTTCCTGAACCTCCTCACCATGGACAATGTCTGGCAGCCGAAGGCCGGCGAGGATGGCGTCTACGAGGCTCGCGACCGCAAGTCGGGGGCGCCGAAGTGGACGGCAACCCGCATCGACCTGATCTTCGGCGCGCATTCGCAGCTCCGCGCCTTCGCCGAGGTCTACGGGCAGTCGGACGCGCGGGAGAAGTTCGTGAAGGACTTCGTAGCGGCGTGGACGAAGGTCATGAACGCCGACCGGTTCGACCTGCATCGGTAGGGCGAACGCGACCGATCATGGAGGCGCCGGGCACCCTGCCCGGCGCCTTTCGTTTTCGGACTCAAGGGAAGCAATCCGCTTTCCTGTTCGACAGCGCGATGCTCTTCGTGGCGGCCGCGAGTCGCGGTATATCCGTGCGATGAAGAAGCACTTCCAGATGTTCGCCGCCTATAATCGCTGGGCGAACGAGCGGCTCTATGGGGCTGCCCGCGCCCTCCCCGACGCGGAGTACCGGCGGCCGCGTGGCGCCTTCTTCGGGTCGCTGCACGGGACCCTGAACCACCTCCTCGTCACCGACCGCATATGGATGCGGCGCTTCACCGGCAGCGGTCCGATGCAGACGCGGCTCGACGAAATCCTGTTCGACGGGCTCGACGGCCTGGAGGGCGCGCGGAAAGCGGAAGACGAGCGGATCTTCCGCTATATCGACGGCCTCGGCGATGCCGACCTCGCCGGCACATTCACCTACCGCACCGTGACCAATCCACGCGACATCACCCAGCCGCTGGCGCCGGCGCTCGCGCATCTCTTCAACCACCAGACCCACCACCGCGGACAGGCGCACGGCCTCGTCACCGCGATCGCCGGCAACGACGCCATGCCCTCGCTCGACCTGATCGCCTTCCAGCGGATCAGCGGGATGGGGATGAGCTGACCGCGGTCAGGGCTTGGCGCCGCAGGTGGCGACGAGGAGGTCGACCGCCTCCTTCTGCTTCGCCCGGTCGGGCGAGCCGAAGAGGTCCGGTCCGCCGACCGAGACGCAGGCGGGGTTTACCGGGCCGGTCTCGCAGAAGCCGGAGCCGGCAATATCGGCCTTGTAGCCATCGGCGCTCAGCCCGACGCTCTCGATCTCGCCCATCGAGACGCGGCCGTAGAGCCGGGAATTGCCGGGGACGAAGCTGACCGGCCCCTCGATGGTGATCTCGTAATGGCAGGTATCGGTAGGGTGCACGATGAAGCGGAGCGTCGCCTTGCGGCCGCCGACGTCGACGTCGCCCTCGAAGGTCGCGGGGGCCGTCTTCGTCTCCTTCCAGGCCATGGTGGTGGTGGCGCGCTTCAGCGTCGCGCCGTCGGCAATGCCGAGGAAAGCGTAGGCGACCGCCTCCTCCGGGGACTGGGCGAAGGCAGCGGCCGGGCCGAGAAAGGCCGGGGCCGTGACCAAGGCTGCGGCGAGCAAGGCGCGTTTCATCGGCTGTCTTCCGGCTCCGCGATGTCGCGGGGACCCTACAGGAAGAGCGGGCGGAAGGGAAAGCCGCCCACTTGCCGCGGCAGGGCAACTCGCCGAAAGTGGAGGCCCACCGCCGGAGGAGATCGCCCATGCCTGCCCGCCTGACGCTGTCCCTCGCCTTCGCCGCCCTCATCGGCTGCAGCGCGGCGGAAGCCGCCAGCTTCAACTGCGCCAAGGCCTCGGCGCCGGACGAATACGCGATCTGCGCCAACCCCTCGCTTTCCAACATGGACACGGAGATGGCGACGCTCTTCCGGGTGCGCATGCAGATCCCGATGCTGATGGGCGCCAAGGGCGCGGCCCAGGACGAGCAGCGCGCCTGGCTGCAGCAGCGCACCGCCTGCGGGGCAAGCGTCGCCTGCCTCGGCGCCGCCTACCAGCGCCGCATCGAGCAGCTCAACGGGACGATCTCCGGGGCGATGCAGGACTATTGCGAGAAGCTCGGCATCTGCGGATAGCCGGCTGGCGGGGGCTTGCCTCGCGGCGAGGCGCCGGGCACAAACCGCCGCCATGCTGCACATCAACGACCTCAGCTACCGGATCGGCCCGCGGCTGCTTCTCGACCATGCGACCGTCGCCATTCCCGAGGGCGCCAAGGTCGGCCTGGTCGGCAAGAACGGCGCCGGCAAGACCACGCTCTTCCACCTGATCGCCGGCGAGCTGGTCGCCGAGACCGGCTCGGTGACCCTGCCGCGCAATTCGCGCATCGGCCAGGTGGCGCAGGAAGCGCCGGGCACCGAGGAGACGCTGATCTCGGTGGTGCTCGCCGCCGACCGGGAACGCGCCGCGCTGATGGCGGAAGCCGAGCATGCCACGGACCCGCATCGCATCGCCGAGATCCAGACGCGGCTCGCCGACATGGGCGCGCATTCGGCCGAAGCACGCGCGGCCTCGATCCTCGCCGGCCTCGGCTTCGACGAGGAGGCACAGCACCGGCCGTGCTCGGCCTTCTCGGGCGGCTGGCGGATGCGGGTGGCGCTCGCCGCCGTGCTCTTCGCCGAGCCGGATGTGCTCCTCCTCGACGAGCCGACCAACTATCTCGACCTCGAGGGGACGCTGTGGCTGGAGAACTACATCGCCAAGTATCCCTACACGGTGATCCTGATCAGCCATGACCGCGACCTCCTCAACCGCGCGGTCGACGGGATCGTGCACCTCAGCGACGGCAAGCTCACCTTCTATCGCGGCAACTACGATTCCTTCGATCGCCAGCGGCGCGAGAAGCAGGCGCTGCAGATCAAGCTGAAGCGCAAGCTCGACGAGCAGCGCGCGCACATGCAGGACTTCGTCGACCGCTTCCGCTTCAAGGCATCGAAGGCGCGACAGGCGCAGGCGCGCATGAAGGCGCTCGCCAGGCTCGAGCCGATCGCGGCGGTGGCGGAGGAGAGCGTCCTCCCCTTCGTCTTCCCCGAGCCGATCAAGCGCATCGCGCCGCCGATCGTGCAGGGCGAGAGCGTCGAGGTCGGCTACGAGCCGGGCAAGCCGATCCTGAAGCGGCTCAACTTCCGCATCGACGACGACGACCGCATCGGGCTGCTCGGCGCCAACGGCAACGGCAAGTCGACCTTCGCCAAGCTGATCGGCGGGCGCCTGGCGCCGACCGGCGGACGCCTGTCGCGGCCGAACCAGCTCGCCATCGCCTATTTCGCGCAGCACCAGCTGGACGAGCTCACCGCGGGCAAGACGCCCTACGACCACGTGCGCGACCTGCTCCCCGACGAGACCGAGGCCCGCGTGCGCGCCCGCACGGGTGCCTTGGGTTTCCCGACGGCGAAGATGGACACGCCGGTCGGCGACCTTTCCGGCGGCGAGAAGGCGCGGCTGCTCCTCGGGCTCGCGACCTTCACGGGCGCCAACCTCCTCATCCTCGACGAGCCGACCAACCACCTCGACATCGACAGCCGCGAGGCGCTGGTCCACGGGCTCGCGAATTTTCCCGGCGCGGTGATCCTGATCAGCCACGACCGGCATCTTCTGGAAGCCTCCGCCGACCGGCTCTGGCTGGTGGCGAACGGCACGGTGTCGAACTTCGAGGGCGACATAGACGACTATCGCCGGCAGGTGCTGGAATCGCGTGGGCAGCAGGCCGGCGACGCGAAAGGCGGGTCGAAGCCCGGCGCCAATGCCGCGCAGGCGCGGCGGCGCGAGGCGGCCGAGAAGCGCGAGCAGACGGCGCCGCTTCGGAAAAAGATCAAGGAAACCGAGTCGCTGATCGAGAGACTTCAGAAAGAGATTCAGGCGCTCGACGGCAAGCTCGCCGACCCGAAGGTCTATGGCCAGCCGGCCAAGGTCGCCGAGTTCGGCAAGGCGCGGGCCGACGCCGTGCGCGCGCTCGGCGAGGCGGAAGAGCGGTGGCTGGACCTGTCGGGAGAGTTGGAGGCGGCGACGGCGGAGTGACGGAAGGATGGCGCCCTGACGCGCCCCCTCCACCGGCTTCGCCGGCCCCCCTCCTCCGCTTCGCAGGGGGAGGAACCGCGCACCACGGTCAGCGCTTGCGCTCCCAGCGGCCGGTATCGCCCTGCTGCCAGTAGGTGATGTCGTCGCCGCGGGCCTTGGCGGCGGACCAGAGCGAACGGGCGCGGGCGACCGCGTCCTCGTCATTGCCGTCGAAGAGGACGACGAGGCGGTCGTAACCGCTTTCCGGCACCTCGGCGCCCTCGGCGAGGAAGCGGACCGTCGCGCCGTTCGGATTGTCGGATTCCGTGGTCAGCCAGACCGGCTGGTCCGGCGCGTTGCCGTCCCTGACGCTGCCGTGAGGCAGGAAGGATTCGTCGCGATAGGTCCATAGATGCGCGTCGAGCGCGTCGCGCCGCTCCTCGGACGAGACCTGCACGACGGCGCGCCAGCCCCGCTCGAGGCATTTCTCGAGGAGATCCGGCAGGACCTGCTCCAGGCTGCGGCGCTCGAGATGGTAGAAGAGAAGCTCCACGGAACCTCCACGTTGTCGGGCAGCGAGGACGATCGGAACGGTCGCGCCTGCGGAGCCGGCACCCCCCTCACCCGCGCCTGCGGCGCGACCTCTCCCCACCGGGGAGAGGTGAGCGCGCCCTGCCCTAGCCCGCGTCCCCGCCTAGCCCTCGTATTTGTCGGCGACGAGGCGGTCGAGCAAGCGGACGCCCCAGCCGGAGCTCCACGAGCGGTTGATCTCGGTCTGCGGGGAATCGAGCGCGGTGCCGGCAATGTCGAGATGCGCCCAGGGCGTATCCTTGACGAAGCGCCTGAGGAACTGGGCGGCGGTGATCGAGCCGGCCTGGCGGCCGCCGGCATTCTTCACGTCGGCGAAGCGCGAATCCATGAGCTTGTCGTATTCGGGGCCCATGGGCATGCGCCAGACGCGCTCGCCGGTCTCCTCGCCGGCGGCGGCGAGCGCGTTGGAAAGCGCATCGTCGTTGGAGAAGAGGCCGGCGATCTGGCTGCCAAGCGCCACGGTGATGGCGCCGGTCAGCGTCGCGAGGTTGACCATGAACCGCGGCTTGAAGCGCTCCTCGACGTAGTGGAGGCAGTCGGCGAGCACGAGGCGGCCCTCGGCATCGGTATTGATGATCTCGATGGTCTTGCCGGACATGGCCGTGACGATGTCGCCGGGGCGCTGGGCGGCGCCGTCCGGCATGTTCTCGACGATGCCGAGGACGCCGATGGCGTTGACCTTCGCCTTCCGCGCGGCGAGCGTGTGCATCAGCCCGGTGACGGCCGCGGCGCCACCCATGTCGCCCTTCATGTCCTCCATGCCGCCGGCGGGCTTGATCGAGATGCCGCCGGTATCGAAGACGACGCCCTTGCCGATGAAGGCAACCGGCTGGTCCTTGGCCTTGCCGCCGTTCCAGCGGAGGACGACGAGGCGCGGCGGGCGGACCGAGCCTTGCGCGACGCCGAGGAGCGCGCCCATGCCGAGCGCCTTCATCTCCTTCTCGGTCAGCACCTCGACCTCGACGCCGAGCGCGGAAAGCTCCTTCGCGCGGGCGGCGAACTCGACGGGGCCGAGAATGTTCGGCGGCTCGTTGACGAGGTCGCGGGCGAGCGCGGTGCCGGCGGCGAGCGCCTCGCCGGCGCGCCATGCCTTGCGCGCATCGGCTGGCTCGGCCGACCAGATGGCGAGGGAGGAAGGCTGGCGGTCGCCATTGCCGTCGTCGGCAGCCGGCTTCTTGTACTTGTCGAAGACATAGGAGCGGAGCTGCGCACCGAGGGCGAAGCCGGCCGCGGCGGAGGCCGGCGTCTTCTTGCCGTCCGGCCGCTCGACCACCGCCGTCGCCTGCCTGCCGCGGCCGAGCGTGCCGAGCGCGGCGCCGCCGAGGCGGGCCCAGTCGCGCTCCTTGAGGTCGCCCGGCTTGCCGGTCCCGACCACGATGAGACGGTCGAGAGCGACGCCGGCAGGCGCGAGGATGTCGAGGGTGGTCATGGCCTTGCCCTTGAACGAGGCGGCCGCCGCTGCGCGTTTCACGACATCCTCGACGCCGAGGGAGCGCGCGATGGCGCCGAGGCGGAGGTCGTCCCCGGCGAGGACGATCAGCGTGCCCGACGGAGCGCGGCCGGGCCTGGCGAAGGCGATTTCGGAGAGCTTGGTCATTTTGGGAGTCCAATCGGGAAGGCCGCGGGGGAATGGGGCGCACTTTCCGCGTCCCGGGGGCGAAAGGCAAGGACCGCCAGCCGCTTGGGCGCGGCGATCGGCCAAGGTTGCGCCGGGCGGCGTTACCCCCATAATCCGCCCCGCAGGCGCTTCGCGCCAACGAGGGTTCATGCTTCTCATCGAGAATTACATCTTCCGGCGGATGCTGAGGGCGTTCTTCCTCACGCTTCTCGTCCTCAGCGCGACGGTCTGGCTGAGCCAGGCGCTGCGCCAGTTCGACCTCGTTGCGAACATGGGGCAGACGGTGCTGACCTTCGTCGAGGTGAGCATCCTTCTCCTGCCGGCACTGGCGACGGCGGTGACGCCGCCATCGCTCCTGATCGCCGTCATCTACACGTTCCGCACGCTGAACGACGGGTCGGAGCTGGTGGTGATCAATGCGAGCGGCGCGCCGCAGGGGGCGCTCCTCAAGCCGGTGCTGCTCACCGCCCTGATCGCGGCCATCCTGACGGCGCTGATGACGCTCTATTTCTCGCCGCTGGCGCTGCAGAAATGGCGCGAGATGATCACCAACGTGCGCGGCAACTTCCTCACCACGATCCTGCGCGAGGGCCAGTTCATGTCGCTGGCGCCGAACCTCACCTTCCACCTTTCCAGGCGCAATACAGACGGCACGCTGCAGGGCATCTTCCTCTCGGACGGGCGCGAGCCGCAGACGACGATCACCTACCTGGCGGAGCGCGGCGCCGTGCTCGACAACCCGCTCGGCGTGTTCCTGGTCATGGCGAACGGCACGATCCAGAAGCGCGACAACAAGAACAACTCGATCTCGATCATCGAGTTCTCCTCCTACGCTTTTGATCTTTCGAGCTTTTCATCGCAGGCCTCGGTTCCTCCGCTGAGGCCCCAGGAGCGTTCGACGGCCTACCTCCTCAACCCGAGCCCGGACGACAAGTTCTTCCAGAAATATCCCGGCAAGTTCCGCTCCGAGCTCCATACGCGGCTTTCGACGCCCCTCCTCACCCTCGTTTTCGCCATCATCCCGCTCGTCTTCCTCGGACAGGCGGAGACGACCCGGCAGCAGCGCTCGGCGACCATCGGCATGGCCGTGATGGCGGTGCTCGGCATCGGGGTGATCGACTTCGTGCTCGCCGGAGCATCGGAGGAGAGCCTCGCCGCGGCGGCGCTTATGTACCTGGTGCCCCTCTTCGCGCTGGCGGTCAGCGTCTTCCTTATCCTGATCGGCAAGCAGCCGAAGCCGCCGGAGCGGCTGCTCGCCCTCGGCGACATCATCAGCGGGAGGGCGCGCAGCCTGTTCCGCCGGCGGGAGGCGTCCGCCTGATGGCCATCGGATGGACGCTCGCGATCTATTTCGCGCGCCGCTTCGCGGTGATGGTGCTCAGCATCTTCCTGTTCTTCGCCCTGCTCGTCGGCGCGATCACCTATCTCGAATTCATGACCCGCTCGATGAGCGCCAATGCCTTCGACCCGGTGCAGGTGCTGGTGCTGACCGCCTTCAAGCTGCCGGGCATATCGGAGGAGCTGCTGCCCTTCGTGACGCTGTTCGGCTCGATCGCGGCCTTCGTCGTCGCCAACCGGCGGCTGGAAGTCGTGATCGCGCGGGCGGCAGGGCTATCGGCCTGGCAGTTCCTGCTGCCGGCCTGCATCGTCGGGCTGCTCTTCGGCGTGTTCGGCACCACGATCTACAATCCGGTCGCCACGACGCTCCGTGGCTGGGCCGACGAGGCCCAGGCCCGCCTCTTCTCGAACACGCCGCAGATCGCCTCGGATAACGGGCCGATCTGGCTTCGCCAGGCTTTCGAGGGGCGGGAATCGATCCTCGGGGCGACACAGAGCTTCGACCATGGGTTGGGGCTCACCAACGTCACCGCCTTCACGTTCAACAAGGACGGGAGCTTCCGCGAACGGATCGACGCCCGCTCGGGGCATTATTCCGCCGGGGAGTGGCTTCTCGACAACGCTACCGTAACGACGCCCGGCCACGCGCCGAAGTTGCAATCGCGCTACAGCCTGCCGACCTCGCTCAGCCCCAACCAGGTGCGCCAAACCTTTGACAACGTTGACACAAATTCGTTCTGGGAGCTGCCTGCCCTGATCGCTGCCGCCAAGGCCGCCGGGGTATCGGCGGACCGCTACCAGCTGCGCTTCCACAACCTCCTGTCGCGGCCGCTGGTGCTGTTGGCAATGGTCCTCATAGCTGCCATCGTATCCCTGCGATTCTCGCGTTCCAGGGACGTCGGGAACATGATTTTGGCTGGTGTGGCAGTGGGGTTCATGCTTTATGTTGTGTCCAAGATCGCCTGGGATCTGGGCAGCGGCGGAATCGTGCCTCCGCAACTGGCGGCGTGGCTTCCGGCGATCGTGACTCTGCTGGTGGGAACCACTGTGCTCCTTCACCTGGAGGATGGATGAGGGTGGCGGCGTTGCAACGCATGTTCGGCTGGCTGATCGGGGGATCGCCGGCCGGGCTGATCGCGCGTGTCGCGATCGCGATTGCGCTCGCCCTCACGGCCGTGCCCGCCTCGGCCGCCGAAACACCCAATTTCAAGTTCGCGCCCGGCTCCAAGATGCTCGTGGAGGCCGACCAGCTGGTCTATGACTACGACCACAACACGGTCTCGGCGGTCGGCAACGTCAAGATCTACTACAGCGGCTATACGCTCGAGGCCGAGCGGGTCACCTACAACAAGCCGAGCCGCCGGCTGGTCGCCAGCGGCAACGTCAAGCTGACCGACCCGACCGGGCTCGCCACCTATGCCCAGCAGCTCGACCTGACCGACGATTTCAGCGACGGCTTCGTCGATTCGCTCCGCGTCGAGACGCCGGACAAGACCCGCTTCGCCGCGGCCCGCGCGGAGCGCTCGAACGGCGAGGTGACGACCTTCGACCACGGCGTCTACACGGCCTGCGAGCCCTGCAAGGACCATCCCGAGAAGCCGCCGCTCTGGCAGATCAACGCCCAGAAGATCGTCCACAACCAGAAGACCAAGACGGTCTATTTCCAGAACGCCTCGTTCGAGTTCATGGGCGTGCCGATCGCCTATGTCCCCTATTTCTCCGCGGCGGATCCCTCGGTGAAGCGCAAGAGCGGCTTCCTGGTTCCGGTCTGGGGCTACACGCAGGCCACCGGCTGGTCGGTGACGACGCCCTATTTCCTGGCGCTCGCGCCGAGCTACGACCTGACGCTCAGCCCGACCTACTACACCAACCAGGGGGTCATGGGTCAGGTCGAGTGGCGGCATCGCCTGAGCAACGGCCAGTACACGGTCAAGGTCGCCGGCATCTCGCAGAACAATCCCGACGACTTCGTCAGCGGCAATTACGGCCTGCCGGCCGACCGCTCCTTCCGCGGCGGCATCCGCACGACGGGCGAGTTCTCGATCAATTCGCGCTGGACGTTCGGGTGGGACGGCACGCTCTCCACCGACCGCCTGTTCACGCGCAATTACAGCGTGCTGAACAGCGACACGGCGGTCACGACCTCGCAGGTCCACCTGACCGGGATCGGCGACACGAGCTACTTCGACATCCGCGCGATGCACTTCCAGGTGCTGACCGACGAAGCCGCCGCCACAGCCGCCTATCCCGACCAGTACGACCAGGCCCGCCAGGGCGATGCGCTGCCGGTCGTCGATTACAACCGCGTCCTCGACGATCCGGTCTTCGGCGGCCAGTACACGGTCAGCGCGAACTTCACCAACGTGACGCGCAGCAAGACCGACAATTTCTTCGTCGACAGCAATGGCGACGGCATCCCGGACACCTACTATCACGGCGTCGCCGGCGACTTCGCCCGCTACAGCGCGCAGGTCGACTGGGAGAAGAAGATCATCGGGCCGTTCGGCCAGGTCTTCACGCCCTTCGCCTACCTCCGCGGCGATGCCTTCTCGATCAACCCCACCGACCACAGCACGCCGCTGACCGACCAGACGACGGCATTCCGCGGGATGCCCGCCGCCGGCATCGAGTGGAGCCTGCCGGTGCTTGCGACCGTCGGCCAGTCGACCCACGTATTCGAGCCGATGGCCCAGATCATCGTGCGGCCGAACGAGACGATGGCCGGGCAGCTGCCCAACGAAGACGCGCAGAGCCTCGTCTGGGACGACTCGCTGCTCTTCGCCAAGGACAAGTTCTCCGGCTATGACCGCCTGGAAGGCGGCACCCGGCTGAATGCCGGCATCCACTATCTCGGCACCTTCTCGAACGGCATGTCGATCGACGGCGTCTTCGGCCAGTCCTACCAGCTCGCCGGGGCCAATCCGTTCGCCTCTGCCGACCTTGCCGATACCGGCAAGTTCTCCGGCCTCGAGACCGACGCCTCCGACTATGTCGGCCGCATCGCCCTCGATACCGGGCTCGGCCCGCGGATCGCCGCGCACGGCCGTTTCGACGAGAAGACCTTCGACCTCAACCGCGCACAGATCGAGGCGACCAACGTCATCGGGCCGCTGACCGCCTCGGCCTCCTACATCTACCTGCGCTCCGATCCGAATGCCGGCATCGACACCGAGAGCTCGGCGGCATCGGCTGCCGCGTCGATCAACTTCATCGAGAACTGGCGCCTGTTCGGCACGGTTTCCTACGACCTGACGAAGAACGCGCTCGCTTCGGACAGCCTCGGCCTCGCCTTCGACAATAGCTGCCTGACGCTCGCGCTGGCCTATAGCGAGGTGCGCGACAGCTATTCGGACATCCCGAACTCGCGCCAGGTGACCTTCCGCCTGATGATGCGTACGCTCGGCGAGACGAGCGGATCGGCAAGCCTCGGCCCGAGCGGCGGCTCCTGATCCAGGGCGCCACACGGCCCGCCGCCTTCACCGTTTTGCCCGATTTGAAGGCTTGAAGGTCAAATCGTGGACCGTGCCGGCGGGCTCGGCTAGCCTTGGCCCCACACGAGTCCGGAAGCGGCCGTTTCCAGCGGCCGCCATCCATCGGAGCATGAACATGACCAGCGCCGCCCGCTTCGCCGTCCTTGCCGTCATCGGCTTCGCTTCGGCGCTCGGCATCCTCCCTGCCCTCGCCGACAACACGATCCGCGTCACCGTCAACGACGAGCCGATCACCAGCTACGACATCAGCCAGCGGCTGATGCTGATGAAGATCGCCGGCGAGAAGGGCGGCGAGAAAGCCGCGATACAGCAGCTCATCGACGAGACGCTCGAGCTGAGCGACGCGCGTGCACGCGGCATCAAGGTCCCCGATTCGCGGGTCGACGCCGCCTTTGCCTCGATCGCCGGGCGCATGAAGATGAACGCGGCCGGGCTGACCAAGGCGCTCGCCAGCGCCGGCCTCCAGGCCGAGTCGCTGAAGCGGCGCATCCGGGCGCAGATGGCCTGGGGCCAGCTCGTCGATGCGCGCAGCCGGTTCGAGGTTTCGGTGAAATCGTCCGATATCGCCAAGGCCCTCCAGGCGCAGGGTGATCCGGGCAAGATCACCAATACCGAATTCACGCTTCAGCAGATCATCTTCGTGGTGCCGAAGGGATCGTCCGCCGGCTACATCGCCCAGCGCAAGCGCGAAGCCGAGAACTTCCGCAGCCGCTACACCGGATGCGACGGCGCGGTGAACCAGGCCAAGGGGCTCCGCGACGTCGCCGTGAAGAGCCTCGGCCGCCGCACCACCGACCAGCTCGTCGGTCCCGACGGCAAGGAAGTGCAGCAGACACCGGTCGGCAAGACCACACGGCCGGCGGCCGGCGACCAGGGCGTGACGCTGATCGCCGTCTGCTCCACCCGCAAGATCGACAGCAACGCCGCCGCGGTCAACCAGGCCGAAGACAAGCTGAGCCTCGAGCAGTCGAAGAATGTCGGCGACGAATACCTGAAGAAGCTCCGCGACAAGGCGGTGATCAAGTACCGCTGATCCGATGCCGGGGGGCGAAGCGACAGGACGGCCGATCGCCCTGACCATGGGTGAGCCGGCCGGAATCGGGCCGGACATCACGCTTGCCGCGTGGCTCCAGCGCGAGACGCTGGGCCTGCCGCCGTTCTACTACCTCGCCGATCCGGTCGCGCTGCGCGAACGGGCGGAACTGCTCCGGCTGGACTGCCCGATCGAGACCGTGACGCCGACCGGGGCGGCGGATGCCTTCGGCCGCGCGCTGCCGGTGGTGCCGCTCGCCGGGAGGGTCTCGGGCGGGCCGCGCCAGCTCGATTCCCGCAACGCGCCGTCGGTGGTCGAAGCGATCGCGCGGGCGGTCGGCGACGTGCGGTCCGGGGCCGCCGCGGCGGTCGTCACCAACCCCATCAACAAGAAGGCGCTCTACGACGCCGGCTTCCAGCATCCCGGGCATACCGAGTTCCTCGGCACGCTTTCGGCGGCCTGGACGGGCACGCCGGGCAAGCCGGTGATGATGCTCGTGGGGCCGGAGCTGAAGGCGGTGCCGGTCACCATCCACATCCCGCTCCACGAAGTGGCCGGCGCGCTCAGCGAAAGGCTGATCGTCGAGACCGGGCGGATCGTCGCCGCGGACCTGCGCCGCCGCTTCCGCATCGCGGCGCCGCGGCTCGGCATCGCCGGGCTCAACCCGCATGCCGGCGAAGGCGGCACGATGGGCACCGAGGAGGAGACGATCATCCGTCCGGCGATCGCCGCGCTCGAGGCGGAGGGGATCGTGGCCATCGGGCCCCTGCCCGCCGACACCATGTTCCACCGCGCGGGACGCGCGCGCTACGACGCGGCGCTCTGCATGTATCACGACCAGGCGCTGATCCCGGCGAAGACGCTCGCCTTCGCCGAGACGGTCAATGTCACGCTCGGGCTCGCCTTCGTGCGCACCTCGCCCGACCACGGCACGGCGCTGGACATTGCCGGGACGGGCAAGGCCGATCCGTCGAGCCTCGCCGCAGCGCTGCGGTTGGCGGCCGAACTCGCCGCCAACGACCGCGCGCAATGAGCCGCATCGACGACCTGCCGCCGCTTCGCGAGGTGATCGCGCGGCATGGCCTGACGGCGACGCGTGCGCTCGGCCAGAACTTCCTCCTCGACCTCAACCTCACCTCGCGCATCGCGCGCACGGCGGGCCGGCTCGACGACAAGACGGTGATCGAGGTCGGTCCGGGACCCGGCGGGCTGACGCGGGCGCTCCTCGCCAACGGAGCGCGGAAGGTCGTGGCGATCGAGCGCGACGAGCGCTGCCTCGCCGCGCTCGCCGAGATCGCCACGCGCTATCCCGGCCGGCTGGAAGTGGTCGCCGGCGATGCGCTCGCCGCCGACATGGCGGCGCTCGCCGAGGGACCGACGGTGATCGCGGCGAACCTGCCCTACAACATCGCGACGCCGCTTCTCGTTGGCTGGCTGCGGACGGAGCCCTGGCCGCCCTTCTACGAGTCGATGACGCTGATGTTCCAGCGCGAGGTGGCGGAGCGGATCGTCGCCCGGCCCGGCTCGAAGGCCTATGGGCGGCTCGGCGTGCTTGCCGGCTGGCGGGCGGAATCGAAGATCGCCTTCGACATCGATCCGGGCGCCTTCGTGCCGCGGCCGAAGGTCGTCTCCTCGGTGGTCCACATCGTGCCGCGGCCGCACCCGCTCGCCGTCGATCCGGACGTGCTCGAAAAGGTCACGGCGGCCGCCTTCGGGCAGAGGCGGAAGATGCTGCGGCAGAGCCTGAAGACGCTCGGCGTCGATCCCGGGGCGCTGCTCGCGGCGGGGAAGATCGAGGAGACGCGGCGGGCGGAGGAGATCGGCGTCGAGGGTTTCGTCGCCATGGCCAACGCGCTCAGCCAGCCGAACCGGTGATCGCAGCGCCCTCGGCAAGAAGGTTGCCGATGAAGGCGGGGAGGCCCGGCTGCCGGTCGCGGCGGAACGGTGCCGCAGCCGCAATGACGTCGGCGCGCGGCGGCTTCTCGCGGCGGGCGCGCTCGGCGGCAAGGATCGTCCGCGTCGCGTTGAACGAAGCGTCCAGATCGCTGTTGACGATGACGTAGTCGTATTCGGTCCAATGGCCGATCTCGGTGCGGGCATTGACGAGGCGGCGCGCGATGATGTCGGTCTGGTCCTCCGCGCGTCGCTCGAGCCGCGAACGCAGCTCCTGGAACGACGGCGGCAGGACGAAGATCGTCGCGACGTCGTCGCCCATGGCGCGCTTCAGTTGCTGCGTGCCCTGCCAGTCTATGTCGAAGAGGACATCGAGGCCGGCATCGAGGGCCTTCTCCACGGCGTCGCGCGGCGTGCCGTACATGTTGCCGTGGACGAGGGCGGATTCGAGAAGCTCGCCGTCCCGCTGCATGGCCTCGAAGCGCGGCCGGTCGACGAAGAAATAATGCACGCCCTCGATCTCGCTGTGGCGGCGCGGTCGCGTGGTCGCGGAGATGGAGAGGGTCAGGCCCTTCTCCTGCTCGAGGAGATAGCGCGTGATGGTCGACTTGCCGGCGCCGGAAGGCGAGGAGAGGACCAGCATGACGCCGCGGCGGGCAGCCTTCGGGGGAGACGGCGCGCTCATTCGAGGTTCTGGATCTGCTCGCGCAGCTGGTCGACGACGGCCTTCAGCTCGAGGCCGATCGCGGTCAGCGAACGGTCATTGGCCTTCGAGCAGAGAGTGTTGACCTCGCGATTGAATTCCTGGGCGAGGAAGTCGAGCCGGCGGCCGACCGGCCCGCCTTCCGCAAGGAGGGCGCGGGCGGCGGCGACGTGGGCGGCGAGGCGGTCGAGCTCCTCGCGGATATCGGCCTTGGTGGCGAGCAGGACGGCTTCCTGGTGCAGGCGGTCCGGATCGAGGGCGGGCGCGGCGTCGAGGAGGGTCGCGACCTGCTCGGCGAGGCGGGCGCGGACAACCTCGGGCCGGCGTGCGGGCGAGGCCTCGGCTTCGCCGGCGAGACGGGCGATCTCATCGATGCGCGCGGCGAGGACGGCACCGATGACGGTGCCCTCCCCCTCGCGCATGGCGACGAGGTCGGTGAGCGCCCGGTCGAGGCCCGCGAGCGCATCGGCGCGCAGCGCCGCCTCGGCCTCCGGGTCATGGCCCTCGTCGCTGCTCTCGAGGACGCCGCGGATCGAGAGGATGCCGTCCAGCGTCGGCGGCTGGACCGAAAGACGCGTGCCGATCCGCTCCATGGCGGCGATGACCTCGGCGAGTACGGCCTCGTTGACGCGGAGGCGCTGGCCGGGCGCGTCGGATTCGAGCGTGAGCGTCGCCTGGACGTTGCCGCGCGTCAGCCGCTTCGCGCAGCGCTCGCGGACCTGGGGTTCCAGCACCTCCTGGCCCGGCGGCAGGCGGAGGCGGAGCTCCAGCCCCTTGCCGTTGACGCTCCGCATCTCCCAGGTCCAGCGCACGGCGCCGGACGAGCCGTCGGCGCGTGCAAAACCCGTCATGCTTGCGAGCGGCATCGCCCTACCATTCCCGATTCAATTTCCCCGCCGGTTGCTAGCACGGCGGGGCGCGGAAGGCACGGGGCCGGCGCCTGCCTACTGGTCCGGCTGCAGCGCCATCGGCGCGTCCCCGGAGGCGGCGGGCTTCGGCTTCGCCACGGGAACCGGCGCGGCCGGTGCGGCATCGCCGTCGTCCGCGGCGTCGGGCGCATCTGCGGCCGCGGCGCCGCCATTGCCGCCGTTGACCTGGCGCCAGCGGGCGACGTTGCGCAGGTGATCCTCGTAGGTCTCGGCGAAGGCGTGGCCGCCGCTGCCATCGGCGACGAAGTAGAGATCGCGGGTGCGCGAGGGATTGGCGACGGCTTCCAGCGAGGCCCTGCCCGGATTGGCGATCGGGCCGGGCGGCAGGCCGCCGTTGGTGTAGGTGTTGTAGGGCGAGTCGGTGGACAGGTCGTCCTTGGAGAGGGTGTAGTCGGAGGGCTTTCCCTTGCCGCCGAACTTGGCATAGACGACCGTCGGATCCGACTGCAGGCGCATGTTGAGGCGCAGCCGGTTGATGAAGACGGCGGCGACGCGGCTGCGCTCGTCGGCGATGCCGGTCTCCTTCTCGACGATCGAGGCGAGCACGACGAGCTCCTCGGCCGATTTCAGCGGCGAGTCGGAAGCGCGGCGATTCCAGATATCGGTCAGCGTCCGGTCACGGTCGCGGCGCATGCGCGAGAGGATGTTCTCGCGCGTGTCGCCGCGGGTGAACTTGTAGGTCTCGGGCAGGAGCGAGCCTTCCGGCGGCACCTCGCTTATGTCGCCGACCAGCACCGGATCGGCGTTCAGGCGATCTACGATCTGCTGGCTGGTGAGCCCCTCGGGCACCGAGATCGAGTAGAGGATGCCCTTGCCGCCGACCATCGCCTCCATGATGTCGCGCATGGAGGCGTGCGCCGGGATGAGATACTCGCCGGCCTTGAGGTTGTTCTGCTCGCGCTCCATCCAGACGCCGGCCATGAACAGCCACTTGGACGTGATGGCGCCCTCGCGGGTGAGGATATCGGCGATGGCACCGAGCGAGGTGCCGCGGTCGATGCTGACGGTGCGCGCCTGATCGAGCGCGCCGGGCTTGTTGAACTGCATGCGCCCGATGAACAGCCCCGCCCCGCCGGCGATGACCGCGACGATGACGAGGGTGAGGACGAAGTTGAGGAAGATGACCAGCGGGTGGCGCACCGCGCGCGACCGCTGCGGCGGCGGCGGCACGACCTCGGGCTGCAGCATCTCGGTCGGGCTCTTCGGAGCCGCGCGGCTGGAAGACGATAGCCGCGCCGACAGGATATCGCTGTCGCTACCGTAACGGTCCCTTCGGATGTCGCTCATAGGAGGGCGTCTTCTCGCTCACGTTCTTTGCGGGGTGCCGTCGCGGGATGGCGACTTTATCACCCTTTGTGGCGAAAGGACGATAGGCCGCGGCTCAGGCGTGACGCCGGAAGACGAGGGAGGCGTTGGTGCCGCCGAAGCCGAAGGAATTCGACAGCGCGACGTCGATCTTCTTCTTCTTCGGAACCTTCGGCACCAGGTCGATGGCGGTCTGGACCGAGGGATTGTCGAGGTTGATCGTCGCCGGCGCGACGCCGTCACGGATGGCGAGCAGCGAGAAGATCGCCTCGACGGCACCGGCCGCGCCAAGGAGATGGCCGGTGGCCGACTTGGTCGAGGACATGGCGGCACCGGCGGCGGCATCGCCAAGAAGACGCTCGACGGCCTTCAGCTCGATCTCGTCGCCGAGGCCGGTGGAGGTGCCGTGGGCGTTGATGTAGTCGATCTCGGCGGGCGCCACGCCGGCGCGCTTGAGCGCGGCGCGCATGCAGCGCTCGGCGCCGTCGCCGTCCTCGGAGGGAGCGGTGATGTGATAGGCGTCGCCGGAGAGACCGTAGCCGATCACCTCGCCGTAAATCTTCGCGCCGCGGGCAATGGCGTGCTCGCGCTCCTCGAGCACGACGACGCCGGCGCCCTCGCCGATGACGAAGCCGTCGCGGTCGCGATCATAGGGGCGCGAGGCCTCAGTCGGCCGGTCGTTGAAGCCGGTGGAGAGCGCCTTGCAGGCGGAGAAGCCGGCGATGGTGAGGCGCGAGATGGGCGACTCGGTACCGCCGGCGACCATGACGTCGGCGTCGCCGAGCGCGATCAGGCGCGAGGCGTCGCCGATGGCATGCGCGCCGGTGGAGCAGGCGGTGACCACGGCGTGGTTCGGACCCTTCAGATGGTAGCGGATCGAGACCTGGCCGGAGGCGAGGTTGATCAGGCGGCCCGGGATGAAGAACGGGCTGATGCGCCGGGGGCCGCGGTCACGGAGCGTCAGCGCCGCTTCCTCGATGCCGATGAGGCCGCCGATGCCGGAGCCGATCAGCACGCCGGTGGCGCACTGGTCCTCGTAGGTCTCGGGATGCCAGTCGGCATCGGCCAGCGCCTGGTCGGCGGCGGCAACCGCGTAGACGATGAACTCGTCGACCTTGCGGCTTTCCTTCGGCTCCATCCAGTCGTCGGGGTTATACTTCCCCTCCTCGCGGGAGCCGCGCGGAACCTGGCAGGCGATCTGGCTCGGAAGGTCCTCGACCTCGAAATCGGTGATGCGCCGGGCGCCGCTCTGGCCGGCGAGCAAATTGCTCCACGCCGTCTCGACGCCGACGCCGAGCGGGGAAACAATGCCAAGGCCAGTGATGACGACGCGTCTCATCCGTAGCGCTCCGATCCCGGGCTCACGCCCGGGAGCCCTGCGAATGGTTGTGTCAGGAAGCGTTCTTCTCGAGGAAGCTCACCGCATCGCCGACGGTAAGGATGGTCTCCGCCGCGTCATCCGGAATCTCGACGCCGAACTCTTCCTCGAAAGCCATGACGAGTTCGACGGTGTCGAGGCTGTCGGCACCCAGGTCGTCGATGAAGCTCGCGTTGTCCGTCACCTTGTCCGCGTCGACGCCAAGGTGCTCGATCACGATCTTCTTTACCCGTTCACCGATATCGCTCATTTTTGACCCTCGATTGCCTCAAGAACTGACCACCCCAAAGGGCACTACCTCCGCGAGCGATCGGTTTGTCGGCCTGCGCACGGAACAGGTGAGTTTGCCCCGACTGAATTCGGTGCAGCATCGCCGCAGATGCCACCAGCGCCCGCCCGTTTCAAAGGCGTTGCGGCGCTTCGACATCGGCCCGGTGCTAACATACTTCATTTGCCTTTACCAGCGGCCGGGCGGGCCGCTGGCGGGCCATCCACCGGCGCTTCCGCCGGCGGCAATTATCCTTTTAGATCATCGCCATACCGCCGTTTACGTGCAGCGTCTGGCCGGTCATGTAGCCGGCCTCGTCGCTGGCGAGATAGACCGCGGCGGCGCCGATCTCACCGGCCGTGCCGAGGCGCCTGGCCGGGATGCGCGCCATGATCAGCTCCTTCTGCTTCTCGTTCAGGGCATCGGTCATGGCCGAGCCGATGAAGCCGGGAGCGATGGCGTTCACGGTGACGTTGCGGGCGGCGTATTCCTGGGCGAGCGCCTTGGTGAGCCCGATGAGGCCGGCCTTGGCGGCACCGTAATTGGCCTGGCCGGCATTGCCGGTGAAGGCGACGACGGAGGAGATCGAGATGATGCGGCCCCAGCGCTTGCGCATCATCGGGCGAAGCGCCTGGCGGCAGAGCCGGAAGGCAGCGGTCAGGTCGACGGTCAGCACCTTCTCCCAGTCGGCATCGGAGATGCGCGGGGCAAGGGCGTCGCGGTTGAGGCCGGCATTGTTGACGAGGATGTCGACCTCGCCCATCGAGGCCTCCGCGTCTGGGATGAGCTTCTCGACCTGCTCGGCATCGGAAAGGTCGCAGGGCAGGACGAAGGTGCGCTCGCCGAGCTCGCCGGCGAGCTTCTCCAGCGCCTCGCGCCGGGTTCCCGAGAGGCCGACGAGCGCTCCTCTCGCATGAAGGGCGCGGGCGATGCCGCCGCCGATGCTGCCGCTCGCGCCGGTCACCAGCGCACGCTTGCCGGTCAGGTCGAACATCGCTTCCTATCCTTCGTTCACGTGAGACGCGCGACGGCGGCGTCGATGTCGGCGGGCGTGCCGACGCTGATCGCCTCGACGCCGTCGGCGATGCGCTTGGCGAGCCCGGAGAGTACCTTGCCGGCGCCCACTTCCACGAAGAGCGTGACGCCGTTCGCGGCGAGCCATGCGACCGACTCGCGCCAGCGCACCATGCCGGTGACCTGGTCGACGAGGTTCTGCCGGATCGCCTCCGGGTCGCTGACCGGACCGGCGGTGACGTTGGCAACCAGCGGCACGGCCGGCGCGCGGATCGCGACCTGGGCAAGCGCCTCGGCCATGACCCTGGCGGCGGGCGCCATCAGGGCGCAATGGAAGGGGGCGGATACGGGAAGGAGAATCGCGCGCTTGGCGCCCTTCCCCTTGGCGATCTCGAGCGCGCGCTCGACGGCGGCCCTGGCGCCTGAGACGACGACCTGGCCGGGCGCGTTGTCGTTGGCGGCGGCGCAGACCTCGCCCTCGGCAGCCTCCTCGGCGACGGCCTTGGCGGCCTCGTAGTCGAGGCCGATGAGGGCGGCCATGGCCCCCTGCCCGACCGGCACGGCCTGCTGCATGGCGCGGCCACGGATGCGGAGCAGCCGGGCCGTGTCGCCGATGGTGAAGGAGCCGGCCGCGGCGAGTGCGGAATATTCGCCGAGCGAATGGCCGGCGACGAAAGCGATGTTGCCGCCGGGGCGGACGCCGCGCGACTGGAGCACGCGCATGGCGGCGAGGCTGACGGCCATGAGCGCCGGCTGGGCGTTCTCGGTCAGGGTGAGCGTATCGAGAGGGCCATCGAAGATGATGCGGGAAAGCGATTCGCCGAGCGCCTCGTCGACCTCGTCGAACACCGCCTTCGCCTCCGGGAAGGACTCGGCGAGCGCCTTGCCCATGCCCACGGCCTGGCTTCCCTGCCCGGGGAAGGTGAGTGCGATCGTCATCGGTTCCCCTGTTGCCGCCCGCTTGCGGCGCGCAGCCTTTCAGCCGTTTGGCGGAAGCGTGTCAAGCCCGGGAAGCGCCGATACAGCTTGATACCACTTGATACCATTTCGTCGGAACGGCTGCGCTCACACGGCGTTACCATCGCGAGCGGGGGAAGACCTTCAGACGGAGAATGAAGAATGACACTCAAAGCAACCCTCATTGCCGGCACGATGGCTGCGGGGATTCTTGCGCCGGTGGCGGCGGAGGCCGCCTATGTGACGGGCAACGTCAACCTTCGGACCGGTCCGAGCACATCCTATAGCTCCATCACCACGATCCCGGCCGGCTCGCGGGTCAGCGTGAGCGGATGCTCGAGCTGGTGCTCGGTCAATTATCGCGGCATCCGCGGCTATGTCTCGGCGAGCTACGTATCCGGCGGCGCGATGGGCCCGGGACCGATGCGGCCGCCGCCGCCCATGATGCATCGGCCACCGCCGCCGACCTGGGGCTACTACCAGAAGCCCCGCTGGGATTCGCGCCACAACGCCTGGTACGACGGCCGGCGCTGGTATTTCGGCGGCAAGTGGTACGACAAGCCGAGCGGCTTCTCCTTCGGCTTCGGCATTTCGGGCCGCTAGGTCCGGATCTGCCCCACGGCGGCCTGTCGCAGATTTGCGACAGGCCGCTTTTTTCATGCATTGGAGGCATTTCGGTCGAACTCATTAACCATCCCCGTGTTACATGCGCGGCAATTCGACGAGGAAACGTCCCCCCATGCCTGCGCTTGCGATCCGCTTCGTGCTCTTCTGCGCGCTGTCCGCCGCGTCTTCGGCCCTGATCGCCATCCCCTACCTGACGATCCACTAGCCTTTCCGCCTCCCGTCCCGATTCGCACCCGGCATGCCGGGAAGCGGCGGCTTGCGTTTGCGGCCGGTTTGCGTATAACCGCGCCCGTGTCCAGACGGACCCCGGCCGGGGGCTGAACGGAGGGCGGCTTTGCCGCAGGACCCTGAACGGGTCCGTCTTCCGGTGTTCCCGCTTCCGAAGTACGACCCAGAGCCTTCCACGGAGGCTTCGGTGAGGCTTAGCGCCGGCAGCAACGAAGGAAAGGCTTAATGGCCCTCTACGAGCATGTATTCCTGGCGCGACAGGACGTGTCGAGCCAGCAGGTTGAAGCGCTGACCGACCAGTTCAAGTCGATCATCGAGCAGAACGGCGGCAAGATCGCGAAGGTGGAACAGTGGGGCCTCAAGTCCCTCACCTTCCGCGTGCGCAAGAACCGCAAGGCGCATTTCACGCTGATGAACATCGACGCGCCGGCCGCTGCCGTCGCCGAGATGGAGCGCCAGCAGCGCATCAATGAAGACGTGATCCGCGTCCTCACCATCCGCGTCGACGAACTCGAAGAGGGTCCGTCGGTGATGATGCAGAAGCGCGACCGCGACGACCGTCGCGACCGTGACGACCGCGGCTTCGGCGGTGGCGGGCGCTTCGGCGATCGTGACCGCGGTGATCGCGGCGGCTTCGGCGGTGGCCGTGGCCGCGATCGCGACCGTCCGCGCCGCGACGATGACGAGACCGCCAGCGCAGGAGCCGAGTGATGAGCGACGCCAGCCAGCAGCAGACCCGCCGGCCGTTCTTCCGCCGGCGCAAGACCGATCCGTTCTCCGGCGCCAATGCCCCGAAGATCGACTACAAGGACGTGCGGCTCCTGCAGCGCTACATCTCCGAGCGCGGCAAGATCGTGCCCTCGCGCATCACCGCCGTCTCGGCCAGCAAGCAGCGTGAGCTCGCCCAGGCGATCAAGCGGGCGCGGTTCCTCGGCCTCCTCCCCTACGTGATCAAGTAGGGTCATCGGTTCCGGAAGCGGCTCCGGCCGCTTCCGCTTCCCTTCTCCTGGTTGGGGCATGGCCGGACATCCGGTTCGCGACCTGCCCCTAACCGCTTCGACAGCGGGACAGCGACAATGGTGCAGTTCGTCTTCATCGGGATCGGGGCCGGCCTCGCGTCGGGGCTCATGTTCCTGTCGCCGCTCGGCGGGACGTCCTTCGCGCTTCCCCTCTTCTTCCTTTCGGGCCTGCCCATCGCCATTGCCGGCCTCGGCTGGGGAACGGCAGCGGCGGCGATCGGCGCGCTCCTCGCGACCATCGTCCTCGCGCTCGGCATCTCGCCGCCGGCGGCCGGGATCTACCTCGCCGTCTTCGGCGCGCCGCTCACCTGGCTGACCCGCGTCACGCTGCTCTCGCGCGACACGCCGGCGGGACGCGAATGGTTCCCGCTCGGACGCATCCTCTTCCACGCGGCTGCGGTCGCGGCGCTCGGCACGATCGTCGCCGGCGCCATCGTCGGCTTCGATCCGGTGGCGCTCGCCGCCGACATGACCGCGATGCTGACCAGCTTCATGACGCAGATGGCGGAGGTCGAGCCGCCGCCGACCGCGGCCGAGCTCGCGCCCTTCGTCAAGTTCAACATCAGCATCATGCCCTTCACGGTGCCGGCGGTGACGCTGGCGGTCACCGTCCTCGCGCTCTGGCTCGCTGCGCGCATCGTCTCGGCCTCCGGCCGGCTGACGCGCCCGCGCCAGCCGATGTGGACCGCGGCGCTGCCGAGGGAGGCGGTGCTCGTCCTCGTCGTTGCGGCCGCGATCGCATTCGCACCGGGCGCCGTCGGCTACGCAGCAAGTGCGGCAGCCGGCGCCATGGCCGCCGCCGCCGCGCTCGCCGGGCTCGCGGTGCTGCACGCGGTGACGCTCGGGCTGAACCTCCGCGTCCTCATCCTCGTCGCCGCCTATGTCGGCACCGTCTTCCTCGGCCTGCCGATCTTCCTCTTCGCGATCGTCGGCATCGTCGACACGTTCCTCAACTTCCGGGCCCGTCGCTTCGGCGGCGCGCCTCCCCCTTCGACAACCTGATCCAAACGGAGCACTGAGAAAATGGAAGTCATCCTCCTCGAACGCATCGCCAAGCTCGGCCAGATGGGCGACGTGGTGCGCGTGCGCGACGGTTTCGCGCGCAATTTCCTCTTCCCGCAGCACAAGGCGCTCCGCGCCACCGAGGCGAACCGCAAGAAGTTCGAATCGCAGCGCACCCAGCTCGAGGCGCGCAATCTCGAGCGGAAGCAGGAAGCGGCGGCGGTCGCCGGCAAGCTCGACGGCCAGTCCTACGTCATCGTCCGCCAGGCGGGCGAGACGGGTCAGCTCTACGGCTCGGTGACGACGCGCGACCTCGCCGAGGCGATGACCGCCGCCGGCTTCACCGTCGGCCGCAACCAGGTGGCGCTGACCCAGCCGATCAAGACCATCGGCCTGCACAGCGTCGCGATCGTTCTCCATCCGGAAGTCGAGGCGAAGGTGACCATCAACGTCGCGCGCAGCGAGGACGAGGCCGCGCGCCAGGCCCGCGGCGAGGACCTGTCGGTCCGCGTCGAGGAAACCGAGGAAGAAGACGAGGCGCCGAGCGCCGAAGAAGCCGCCGTCGAAGAGGCGGTGGAGAACGCGGAATAATCCGCACCTTCCTCCCCTTCCTTGGGGGTGGTCAAAAGAGCACCTTGAAGGCGGCAAAACATCCTTTATTTTGCCGTCCTTCAGGTTCGACGCCGCCTTCCGCATCGCGACGCCGTATCGTTCTGGCCGAGTACGAGATGCTGACGGACTAATCGATGTCGCTGTTCCCGCTCGACAAGCTGCTATCCCGGGTCGTCTGCTACGGCGACCTCGCCGTGATCGGTTCCGACGGCAAGACCGAGACGTTCGGCAAGCCGGGAACCGGACCGTCGGTGGCGATCCGGCTCCATGACGACAAGGTCCGCTGGCAGCTCGCGCTGAAGCCGCGCATTGCCATCGGAGAGGCCTATACCGATGGCCGGCTGACCATCGAGAAAGGCACGCTGCGCGAATTCCTCGACGTGCTGATGATCTCGGCCGACCGGACCTTTCCGGCCCCGGCGAGCGGACGCGGCAAGCTCAACCGCTTCCTGCGGCAGCTGGTCAACCACCGCGGCATCGTCAACAAGATCGGCCGGTCGCGCGACAACGTCCACCACCATTACGACGTCGGCCAGGCGCTCTACGAACTCTTCCTCGACCGCGACCTGCAATATTCCTGCGCCTATTTCCGTCATGAAGGCATGACGCTCGAGGAGGCTCAGGAAGCGAAGAAGCAGCACCTCGCCAAGAAGCTGCTCCTGAAGCCGGGCATGCGCGTCCTCGACATCGGCTGCGGCTGGGGCGGCCTCGCCCTGCATCTTGCGCGCAACCACGGCGTCCACGTCACCGGCGTGACGCTCTCCGACGACCAGTTCGCCGTCGCCAGCCGGCGGGCGAAGGAAGCGGGCCTCGCCAGCCGCATCGAGATCAAGCTGCAGGACTACCGGCACGAGACGGCGCATTACGACCGCATCGTCTCGGTCGGCATGTTCGAGCATGTCGGACGGCCGCGCTTCCGCGAATATTTCGATCACGTGAAGCGGCTGCTCGCCGATGACGGCATCGCGGTGATCCATACGATCGGACGGAACACGCCGCCCGAGCCGATCAATGCCTGGATATCGAAGTACATATTCCCCGGCTCATACCTCCCCTCCCTTTCCGAGCTGACGCCGCTCTTCGAGGATCTCGGCCTCTGGCTGAACGACATGGAGAACTGGCGCCTGCACTATGCCAAGACGCTCCACGAATGGGACGCGCGGGTGCAGAAGAACCGGGAGGCGATCACCAAGATGTTCGACGAACGGTTCGTCAGGATGTGGGAATTCTACCTGCAATCCTGCGAAGCCGGCTTCCGGCACCAGGGCCTGTCGGTCTTCCAGATGCAGCTCGCCAAGAAGATCGACGCCGCGCCGCTGACCCGCGACTACCTGCTCGACGAGCCGGAACCGGCGCGCTTCCCGAAGCCGTCGCTGGTCCGATAGACGCTACGCGGCCTGTCCAGACCGTACTGTCGCATCGCCGCGACCGGCCAGCAGGCCTGCAATCGAAACATCTTCGTCGAGCGCCTCCCAGTGGAGGCCAACGCGGCTGATCTCGACCTCGGCGCGCTGCCTTGGCGTTGCGTGAAGCAAACGCGGAAACCAGGCCAGCGGAACGCCAAGCGTGCGCCCGTCACTGAGGTCCACCCACATGGTGTGTTCGTCAAAACTAACGGCCATCGGAGAAATGGTCATGCCAAGCCTTTGCGATACGCTTCCGGTTGCGGCTCACGGCCTCCAGGATACGGCCAAGTTCAGTGGAACTGAAGCCATAGCTTTCCGCGATGGCCATTTCAGGCTCAAGCCAAACTTTCGCGTCGTGCCCGCCACCCCGCACGTGGATATGCACAGGCTCCCGGGGAGATCCCTCGTTGGAGAAGAAGTAGTATCTGAGGCCGCCTTCCCTGAAGACGATAGGCATCCGCGGTCCTCTCAACGCCGGTTCTCGCATTCCGGGCGAATTTCAAATGGCCGTCAAGCGGCAAGCGGCCGCGAATCATGAAGCGCGCTGGACCATGCGCCGGCGAGTCGCAAGGCGGCGGCGGCGGAAGAGTCGCGGCCATGTGGATTGGATGGGCGATCGCCCATTGGCTTTTGCCACGACCGCGCCATGGGTTAATAAGAAGCTAACGCAGGTTCGCCGTCGGTCCCAGGGGCGCGTGTTCGCGGGGACCGCTCACTCCGGCTTTTTTCGGGGGCGTAGGGTCCGGCGGAGGCGCTGCCGGGCGGCGGCTGATCGAGTCGGCGATTTGGAGAGGGGTTGGTCGGGAATGGCATTCGCGGCGCGGGCGATCGTGGAAGGCGGAGCGGACAAGTTCCGCACGGCGCCGCAGAACGTCGAGGCGGAGCAGGCGCTGCTCGGCGCCATCCTCGTCAATAACGAGGCGCTCTACCGGGTTTCCGACTTCCTGCTGCCGGAGCATTTCTTCGAGCCGGTGCACAAGCGCATCTACCAGGTGGCGGTCGAGCTGATCCGCGCCAACAAGATCGCCAACCCGGTGACCATCAAGACCTTCCTGCCGGCCGAGATGGCGATCGGCGACATCAACCTCGCGCAATACCTCGCCCGGCTGGCGGCGGAAGCCACCACCATCATCAATGCCGAGGACTATGGCCGCTCGATCTACGACCTCGCCATCCGCCGGGCGCTGATCGGGATCGGCGAGGACCTCGTCAACGTCGCCTATGACGCCGATGTCGACCAGACGCCGGCGAACCAGATCGAGGAGGCGGAGAAGCGGCTCTTCGGCCTTGCCGAGACCGGCAAGTATGACGGCGGCTTCCATGCCTTCGAGGCGGCGCTGGTCAATGCCATCGACATGGCAAGCGCCGCCTACAAGCGGGACGGCCACCTTTCCGGCCTCGCGACCGGGCTCGACGATCTCGACCGCCAGATGGGCGGCCTGCAGCCCTCGGACCTGATCATCCTCGCCGGGCGCCCGGGCATGGGCAAGACCGCGCTCGCCACCAACATCGCCTACAACGTCGCCAAGGCCTGGGCCGGCGAGGTACAGGCGGACGGCGCAGTGAAAACCGTGAACGGGGGCATCGTCGGCTTCTTCTCGCTGGAAATGTCCTCGGAGCAGCTCGCCACCCGCATCATCGCGGAAGTCTCGGGCGTGCCCTCCTCCGACATCCGGCGCGGCCGCATCACCGAGGACCAGTTCTCCGCGATCGTGGAAGCGGCGCGGGAGATGCAGCGCATCCCGCTCTACATCGACCAGACCGGCGGCCTCTCCATCGCCCAGCTCGCGGCGCGGGCGCGGCGGCTGAAGCGCCAGCGCGGGCTCGACCTGCTGGTGGTGGACTATATCCAGCTGATGCAGGGCTCGTCGAAGAAGGGCTCCGACAACCGCGTCCAGGAAGTCACCGAGATCACCAACAATCTCAAGGCGCTGGCGAAGGAACTTCAGGTTCCGATCGTCGGCCTCTCGCAGCTCTCGCGACAGGTCGAGAACCGCGACGACAAGCGGCCGCAGCTTTCTGATCTCCGCGAATCCGGCTCGATCGAGCAGGACGCGGACGTTGTCATGTTCGTCTATCGCGAGGAATACTATCTGAAGAACAAGATGCCGAAGGAAGGCACCGAGGAGTTCTTCAAATGGCAGGCGGAGATCGACGCGGCGCACGGCGTCGCCGAGGTCATCGTCGGCAAGCAGCGCCACGGCCCGACGGGGACCGTGCGCCTCCACTTCGAGGATAACGTGACGCGCTTCTCCAACCTCGCCCATTCGGGCTCGCTGCCGGCGAGCTACGGCTGATGCTCGGCTGGCTGTTCGGCAAGAAGAAGGACGGCGACGGCCCGGCTGCCGGGGTCGAGGAGAGCCGCGAGCTCTTCAGCCTGACGCGGACGGTGGACGCGCCGGTCGAGCGCGCCTTCGAGACCTTCGTCGACAAGATCGGCGCATGGTGGCCGCGCGACTACACCTGGTCGGGCGACCAGCTCGACGCCCTGGTGATAGAGCCGCGCTATGGCGGCCGCGCGCTGGAGCGGCGGAAGGACGGTTCGGTGGAGGTGTGGGGCAAGGTGCTCGCCTTCGACCGGCCGCGGCACATCGTCATTGCCTGGCAGATCCGCCCCGACCGGACGCCGGAGCCGGAGGAAGGCGGATCGAGCCGCGTCGACGTGCGTTTTGCGAGCCGGGACGACGGCAGGACCGATATCCTGCTCGTTCATCGCGACTTCCCGCGCCATGGCGAGGGCTGGGAGAAATACAAGGCGCAGATGGCGGGCAAGGAGGGCTGGCCGCGGCTCCTCGATTCATACGCGGCGGCGGTGAAGGGCTGAGGGCCCGGCAGACATAGCCCGCTCCACCACCGCTTCGCATGGGACGATCCCTCGCTCATCGCCGTCCTTCCCGAAGGCCATATTTCCGTCCGCCCGCTGCCGTGTAGTCTCCTCCCATGGCGACGAATCCTTCCGACCGGGGCCCCGCCCCGATCACCGGCGCGCGGCTGACCATCGACCTCGACGCGCTGGCGGCCAACTGGGCGCTGCTCGACCGGCATGCGGCGGGCGCCGAGACGGCGGCGGCGGTGAAGGCCGACGCCTACGGGCTCGGCATCGAGCCGGTGGTGCGGGCGCTCGCGGCGGCGGGTTGCCGGACGTTCTTCATCGCGCTCCCCGAGGAAGGCATCCGCGTCCGGCGCGTGGCGCGCGGGGCGACGATCTACGTGCTGGCCGGGCTCATCGAGGGGAGCGCCGATACGCTCGTCGCCCATGACCTCCGGCCGGTGCTCAACTCCCCGGCCGAGATCGAAGAATGGGCGGCGCATCGTCGCCGCGGTGCACCGACCGGATCGGCGATCCACATCGATACGGGCATGAATCGCCTCGGCCTGTCCCTGCACGAAGCGCTGGAGCTCTCCCGCGATGCCGCCCTGCTCGCCGCCGTGGCGCCTTCGTTGATCATGAGCCACCTCGCCTGCTCCGACACGCCCGGCCATCCGCAGAACGTCAGGCAGCTCGCGCTCTTCCGCGAGATCCGCGCCGAGTTTCCCGGCATCCCCGCCTCACTCGCCAATTCGGCGGGGGTGTTCCTCGGCGAGGACTATCGCTTCGACCTCGTCCGTCCGGGCATCGCGCTCTATGGCGTCGCGCCGGTGGCCGGGGTCGAGAACCCGATGCGCACGGTGGTCACGGCCGAGGCCCGCATCCTCGCGATCCGCGAGGCGGAAGCGGGCGAGACCGTGGGCTATGGCGCGACCGAGACGCTGAAGCGGGCGAGCCGGCTCGCGATCCTCTCGGCCGGCTATGCCGACGGCTACCATCGCAGCGCCGGATCGAGCGACCAGCACCATGGCGCCTATGTCATGATCCGGGGCGCGCGGGCGCCGCTCGCCGGGCGCGTCTCGATGGACCTGACGGCCGTCGACGTCACCGACCTTCGCCTCGCCGCGCGGGGCGACTGGGCCGAGCTCTTCGGGCGCAACGTGCCGATCGAAAGCGTGGCGCATGCGGCAGGCACGATCGGCTACGAGTTCCTCACCGGCCTCGGCCGGCGCTACGCCCGCACCTATCGGGGCGGGTAGATGGCCGACCTGAACATAACGAGAACATTTTTCTGGACGCGGAATGGCGAATCCGCTATCAGCGCCGGGGGTGATCATCGTTTCATGGAATCGATGATCGGCTCCCAAACGTTGAATTTGCCGCTCTTCCGGACGGAAAAGCGCTTCGCACTTTTCCTGGAAACGCCCTGATGGCCGCCAAGGCGAAAAGCCAGTTCGTCTGCCAGAACTGCGGCGCGGTGAGCTCGCGCTGGCAGGGCCGCTGCGAGGATTGCGGCGAGTGGAACACGCTCGTCGAGGAAAGCGCGACGGGTGGCGTCGGCGCTGGCCCCGGCGGCGTGCTGCGGAAGGGCCGCGTGGTGGCGCTGACGTCGCTGGTCGGTGGCTCGGCCGAAGCGCCACGGGTCGTCACCGGCATCGCCGAGTTCGACCGGGTGACCGGCGGCGGCTTCGTGCGCGGCTCGGCGCTGCTGGTCGGCGGCGATCCGGGCATCGGCAAGTCGACGCTGCTCCTCCAGGCGGCCGCCGCGCTCGCCAATCGGGGCGTGCCGGTGGTCTACGTCTCCGGCGAAGAGGCAGCGGCGCAGATCCAGATGCGCGCCGAGCGGCTGGGGCTTTCGCAGGCTCCTGTGCGGCTCGCCTCGGAGACCAGCGTCGAGGATATCCTCGCCACCCTCGGCGACGGCAAGCCGCCCGGCCTCGTCGTCATCGATTCCATCCAGACGCTGTGGACCGAGCGGGCGGATTCGGCGCCGGGCACGGTGACCCAGGTGCGCGCCGCCTCGCAGGCGCTCATCCGCTACGCCAAGCAGTCGGGCGCCTGCGTCGTCTTCGTCGGCCATGTCACCAAGGACGGGCAGATCGCTGGTCCGCGCGTGGTCGAGCACATGGTCGACGCGGTGCTCTATTTCGAGGGCGATGGCGGGCATCACTACCGGATCCTGCGCGGCGTGAAGAACCGCTTCGGGCCGACCGACGAGATCGGCGTGTTCGAGATGACCGGCGCGGGTCTGCGCGAGGTCGCCAATCCGTCCGAGCTCTTCCTCGGCGAGCGGAATGCCGCGACGCCGGGCGCGGCGGTCTTCGCCGGCATGGAAGGCACCCGGCCGATCCTCGTCGAGATCCAGGCGCTGGTCGCCCCGACCGCCATGGGCACGCCGCGGCGCGCGGTGATCGGCTGGGACCAGAGCCGGCTCGCCATGATCCTTGCGGTGCTCGAGACCCATTGCCGGGTACGGCTCGGCGATTGCGAGGTCTATCTCAACGTCGCTGGCGGCCTCCGGATCGACGAGCCGGCCGCCGACCTCGCGGTGGCCGCCGCCCTCGTATCCTCGCGGCTCGGCACTCCCCTTCCCCCCGACCGGGTCTATTTCGGCGAGGTCAGCCTCTCCGGCGCCATCCGCCCGGTTTCCCATGCCGGCGCCCGGCTGAAGGAGGCCCGCAAGCTCGGCTTCGGGCAGGCGGTGATGCCTGCATCCGCCCTGGAGCGGGACAGCCTCAATGGCGCCACAGGGGTGGAACAGCTTGCCGACCTCGTCGCCTCGATCGCAGCGGCTTCGAGGCTGCGCGAAGCGGCGGAATAATAAACGCGATCAAATAGTTGGCGCGGGAGACGGGAACGCGACCCGCGATTCCCCGCGATTTTGCGTGGTTCGTGCGGCGGATGACCCTTTTCCTGCTGACCGAGGAAAGCTTCCCCGAGCGCAGAATCGTGCTAGGCAATTCGCGATTTCCCGGCCGGGGCGGCCGTTCTCAGGGGTAACTTGATGCCGGTTACGGTCCTCGACATCGTCGTGATCGTTGTTGTTCTGATCTCGGCGATCCTCGCCATGGTGCGCGGCTTCGTGCGCGAGGTGTTGTCGATCGCCTCCTGGGCCGCCGCAGCCGCCGCAGCCTATCTCTTCTACAAGCCGGTCGTACCGCTGGTGCAGCCCTATTTCGAGAGCAAGACGGTCGGCGTGATCGTCTCGGCGGCGGCGATCTTCTTCGTTGCCCTGATCGTCGCCAGCTACATCACCATGAAGATTTCGGATTTCGTCATCGACAGCCGTATCGGCGCGGTCGACCGCGCGCTCGGCTTCGTGTTCGGCGCGGTGCGCGGGCTGCTCCTCCTGGTCGTGGCGTTCCTGTTCTTCAACTGGCTGGTCAGCCCGCCTCCCGCCTGGGTGGCGCAGGCGAAGACCGCGCCGTTGCTGAAGAGCCTCGGCGAGCAGTTGATGGCCGCCCTCCCGCCGGACGCGGAAGAGGCGATCATGAAGCGAATCCGCGGCACCTCGGGAGGCGGCGGCGAGGCACCGGCGGCCGGTGGCGAAGCCAATCCGGCGCCCGATGCGGGCGACGAGGACGCGGCCCCTGCAGCTACTCCGGCACCACAGCCGGCAGGTGCGGCGGCAAGCGATCCGAGCTACAAGAGCAAGCAGCGCAAGTCCATCGACCAGCTCATCGAAAGCACCGGCGGCGAACAATCGCAGTAGCAACCGGGGCCGCGAGGCGCCATCTGATGACCATGCTGACGACGCATCCTTTCGCCGACGACGACAAGCTGCACGAGGAGTGCGGCGTGTTCGGCGTGTTCGGGCATCCGGACGCGGCGGCGCTGACCGTCCTCGGCCTGCACGCGCTCCAGCACCGCGGCCAGGAAGCGGGCGGCATCGTCTCCTTCGACGGCGAGCATTTCCATACCGAGCGCCATGTCGGCCTGATCGGCGATACCTTCACGCAGCGCGCGGTGATCGACCGCCTGCCCGGGCCCCGCGCCATCGGGCATGTGCGCTACCCGACCCATGGCGGCTCGCTCGAGCGCAACATCCAGCCGCTCTTCGCCGGCTTTTCCGGCGGCGGCTTCGCTATCGCCCATAACGGCAACCTGACCAATGCCGAGACGCTGCAGGACCGCCTGCAGCGCCACGGCTCGATCTTCCAGTCGACGTCGGACACCGAGGTGATCCTGCACCTCATCGCCACCAGCCGGCGCGAGCGGCTGGTCGACAAGGTCACCGACGCGCTCCGCGAGGTAGAGGGCGCCTATTCGATCGTCTGCCTGTCGGGCAAGAAGATGATCGGCTGCCGCGACCCCCTCGGCGTTCGGCCGCTGGTGCTGGGCGACCTCGACGGCGCCGCGATCCTCGCCTCGGAGACCTGCGCCCTCGACATCATCGGCGCGCGCTTCGTGCGCGACATCGAGCCGGGCGAGATGGTGATCGTCACGCCCGAGGGCATCGAGAGCCGCCGCCCCTTCGCGCCGGCCAGGCCGCGCTTCTGCATCTTCGAATATGTGTACTTCGCCCGCCCCGATTCCCATGTCGAGGGGCGCGGCGTCTATGACATCCGCAAGCGCATCGGGGCCGAGCTCGCGCACGAGGCGCCGGCGGCCGCCGATCTCGTCGTGCCGGTGCCCGATTCGGGCACGCCGGCGGCGATTGGCTTCGCCGAGGCGGCGGGCATCCCGTTCGAGCTCGGCATCATCCGCAACCACTATGTCGGGCGGACCTTCATCGAGCCGAGCGACGCGATCCGCCACATGGGCGTGCGCCTGAAGCACAATGCCAATCGCGACATCCTCGCGGGCAAGCGCGTGGTGCTGGTCGACGATTCCATCGTGCGCGGCACGACGTCGCTGAAGATCGTGCAGATGGTGCGCGACGCCGGCGCGGCGGAGGTCCACATGCGGATCGCCAGCCCGCCGACCACGGATTCCTGCTTCTACGGCGTCGACACGCCGGAGAAGAAGCAGCTGATCGCCTCACGCATGTCGATCGAGGAAATGGCGAAGTTCATCAAGGTCGACAGCCTCGGCTTCCTGACCATCGACGGGCTCTACCGCGCCGTCGGCGAGGCGAAGCGCGATGGCCTGGCGCCGCAGTTCTGCGACGCCTGCTTCACGGGCGCCTATCCGACCCGGCTGACCGACAACGAGCGGCGCGACAATGTCCGCCAGCTCTCGCTGCTCGCGGAGGCCGGTTGAACCTCAGGGATCGTATCGCCGTCGTGACCGGCGCGTCGCGGGGCATCGGCCGCGCGGCGGCGCTGGCCCTCGCCGAGGCCGGCGTGCACGTGATCGCGGTGGCGCGCACCGTCGGCGCGCTCGAGGAACTCGACGACGCGATCAGGGCGAAGGGCGGCGCGGCGACGCTGGTGCCGTTCGACCTGAAGGATTTCGCGGCGATCGACCGGCTGGGCGCGGCGATCTACCAGCGCTGGGGCCGGCTAGACATGCTCTTCGCCAATGCCGGCGTGCTCGGCACGCTGACGCCGCTGGCGCATCTCGAGCCGCGCACCTTCGATACCGTCATGACGATCAACGTCACGGCCAACTGGCGGCTGATCCGCTCGCTCGACCCGCTGCTCCGCCAGTCCGATGCCGGACGGGCGCTGTTCGTCACGTCCTCGGCCGCGGCGAAGTTCACGCCCTACTGGGGTGCCTATGCGGTGTCGAAGGCGGCGCTGGAGGCGCTGGTCGCGACCTATGCCGGCGAGCTCGCGCAGACCCGCGCCAAGGTGAACCTGATCGATCCCGGCGCGATGCGGACGCGGATGCGCGCGCAGGCGATGCCCGGCGAGGATCCCGCCACCCTGCCCGCGCCGGAGGAACTGGCGCCCCATGCGCTGCGCATGCTTTCGCCGGACTATGCGGGCAGCGGCGAACTCTACGAGCGCCGCTCCGGCACGACGCGGAAGCTCGGGCCCGCGTGAGGGATCAGCCGCGCTTGCGGGCGCGGGCGACCGCGCGCTCCAGCGTTTCGTTGATGCGCGTCTGCCAACCCGGTCCCCCGGCGCGGAAATGGTCGAGCACCTCGCCGGAAAGACGCAGCTTCACCGCCTCCTTCGGCCGCTCGCTCCGCGGACGGCCACGGCGGATGAGCTTGTCGCCGATGTAGAAGTCGGCGGTTTCAAAAAAGTCGTCGGGCAGTTCCGGCGCGTCTTCATACTCATGCGGCTGGATGACGTGAGCGTCGACCTTGGCCAAATCGCTGCCGATACGCTTCCTGTTCCCGCTCATTGCATTTCCTCATCGATATGATGTGCCGGACCTCGCCGCGGGGTGTCCATGCGACAAAGACCATGCGGCCGTGGAGAAAGCCTATGGTCTGAAAGCGACGCTCGCCGTAGTCGACCCGCAGATCTTCCTGCGTATAGGAACACGTCGGCCGCATCGACAAAATCGATGCCTCGTTCCAAGAACGTCGCCTCGCGCTTGTTCGGATCGAAGGTGATCTTCACTGGATTTAATGTACCCCCAATAAATAGGCGGCACAAGGCGGCGTGCAAGGGAGCGGATCAGGCCTTCCTGCGCCCTTCGAAGGGGTTCTCGCCCTTGCGCAGCATCAGGCGGAGGGGAACGCCGGGCAGCTCGAAATCGTCGCGGAGCGCGTTGACGAGGTACCGCGTGTAGGCTTCCGGCAATGCCTCGGGACGCGAACAGAAGGCAATGAAGGTCGGCGGGCGCGCCTTGCTCTGCGTCAGATAGCGGAGCTTGATGCTGCGTCCCGATACCGCCGGCGGGGGATGCCGCTCGATCATCACCGAGAGCCAGCGGTTGAGCTTCGCCGTCGGCAGGCGCCGGTTCCAGATGGCATGGGCGCGGGTGACCGCCTCCATCAGCTTGTCGAGGCCCTCGCCGGTGAAGCCGGAGACCGGCACGAGCAGCGCGCCGCGCAGCTGCGGCAGGAGACGGTCGGCGTCCTTCCGCAGCTTCGAGAATACCTTCTGGCGATCGTCGACGAGGTCCCATTTGTCGAGCGCGATGACGATGGCGCGGCCCTCGCTCTCGATGAGCGATGCGATCTGCAGGTCCTGCTTCTCGAAGGGCATGGTCGCATCGAGGACGAGGACGACGACCTCGGCGAAGCGGATGGCGCGGAGCGTATCGCCGACGGCAAGCTTCTCGAGCTTCTCGTCGATGCGCGCCTTCTTGCGCATGCCGGCGGTGTCGACGAGGCGAAAGTTGCGGTCGCGCCAGGTCCAGTCGACGGAAATCGCGTCGCGCGTGATGCCGGCCTCGGGACCCGTCAGCATGCGGTCCTCGCCGATCAGCCGGTTGACCAGGGTCGACTTGCCGGCATTGGGGCGGCCGACGATGGCGACGAGCATCGGCTTGGACGGATCGTCGCCGGCGTCCTCTCCTTCGCCTTCTTCGGCTTCCTCCGGCGCGGCGGCGAGGATCGCGTCCTGCAGGTCGCCCATGCCCTGGCCGTGCTCGGCGGAGATGGCGACGGGGTCGCCGAGGCCGAGCGAATAGGCTTCCAGAAGCCCGGCATCGCCTGCCCGGCTCTCAGCCTTGTTGGCGACGAGGACCACCGGCCGGCCCATGGCGCGCAGTATCTCGGCGAAATGGGAATCGAGCGGCGTGACGCCGGCGCGGGCGTCGATGACGAAGAGGCTGAGATCGGCCGTGCGGGCGGCTTCCTCGGTCTGGGCACGCATGCGCCCGGCAAGCGTTTCCGGGGCCGCGTCGTCCAGCCCGGCAGTGTCGATGGCGACAAAATGCAGGTCGCCGATGCGCGCCTCGCCCTCGCGACGGTCGCGAGTCACGCCCGGACGGTCGTCGACCAGCGCGAGACGGCGACCGATCAGGCGATTGAACAGCGTCGACTTGCCGACATTGGGACGGCCGATGATGGCGACGCGGAGCGGCATGGGGCACGCCCCTCGTCTGGAGGATCAGCCGGCAGGCTTCGCCGGCTCGGCAGGCGCGGCAGGCTGCTCGGCCGTCGGCGCCTCGGGCGGAACGCCGAGGCGGGCATCGAAGACCGAGAGCATGAAGTCGGCCCGCTGGCGCATATCCGAGGGCGTCTGCTGATCGTTGGCGATGTCCTCGTAGTACTTGCGGGCGCCGGCGAGGTCGCCGTTGCGGTAGGCGACGAGGCCGAGGATCTCGCGGGCGCTGTGACGCCAGCCGCTGTTCGGGTCGGCAAGGTCGCCGATGCGCGCCTTGAGGTCGTCGAGGCTCGCGGTGCCGACGAGGAGGAGCGCGGCGCGCAGCCGGGCGAGGTCACGCACCAGCGCCGGCGCGCCACTCGCCGAGGCGGCGGCGTCATAGGCGGCGACGGCGCCCTTATCGTCGCCGGCGGCCGCCTTCTCGGCGGCGGAACGGAAGGTGGCGAGGAGCGGATAGCCCCCACTGCCGTCCTTGACCAGCTCGTCGAGGGCAGCGGCAGCCTCGGCATGCTTGCCGTCATCGGCGAGGCGGAGGGCGGCGACGAAGCGGTCGCCGCTCGCCTGGGCGCGGGTATCCTGCCAATATTCGTAGAACCGCCAGCCGGCGGTGACGACGACGATCAGCACGGCAAGCGCGATGACGTAGGTGCCGTAACGGTCCCACATCCGCTTGAGCTGCTCGCGGCGGAGATCGTCGTCTACTTCGCGGAAAATATCAGACATAGGTCCAAGCCAGCTAAGGGCGGCGCGCCGGGCGCCGGTTTGGCGGGCACCATATAGAGGCGCCCCTGCCCTTGCAAACACGAGAAGAGCGGCGGATTTCAGGCCTTCGGCTTGTAGGTGTTCTCGGGCGCCGGGAAGGTGCGGGCGCGCACTTCGTCGGCATAGGCCTTCACCGAGGATTCGATGACGGTGGCGAGGCTGCCGTAGCGCTTGACGAACTTGGGCACGAAGGGGCTCAGCCCCAGCATGTCCTCCAGGACCAGGATCTGTCCGTCGCAGCCGGCGGAGGCGCCGATGCCGATGGTCGGGATCGCGACCTTCCCGGTGATCTCGCGGCCGAGCGGCTCGACAACCGCCTCGACCACCATGGCGAAGGCGCCGGATTCGGCCACGGCCGCAGCGTCCTCGAGGATCGCCGCGGCCGCCTCGCCGGAGCGGCCCTGCACGCGGAAGCCGCCGATCGTGTTCACCGATTGCGGGGTCAGGCCGATATGGCCCATGACCGGGATGCCGCGCTCGCTGAGGAAGCGGATGGTCTCGGCCATGCGCCGTCCGCCCTCGAGCTTCACGGCGCCGCAGCCGGTCTCCTTCATGATGCGGGCGGCGGAATGGAAGGCCTCGACCGGGCTCGCCTCGTAGCTGCCGAAGGGCAGGTCGACCACGACCAGCGCGCGGCTGGCGCCGCGCATCACGGCCCTGCCCTGCAGGATCATCATGTCGAGGGTGACCGGAAGGGTCGTCTCGTGGCCGTGCATGACCATGCCAAGCGAATCGCCGACGAGGATGAAATCGACCAGCGGATCGATGATGCGCGCAGTATGGGCATGATAGGAGGTGAGGGAGACGATCGGATCGCCCCCCTTCCGCGCGCGGATGTCGTTGGCGGTAACTCGGCGCTGCTCGGTCTGGGCTGACATGGAACTCGTCCCCGGTTCTTCCGGTACGGATGCCGGACTATTGGGCAAGGGGCATCAAAGCCGGGCCGGTCCTACCACGATTTTGCATTGCATTCGACAAGGACCGACTTTGCCGCATTGCACAGGGCAATCGCCCGCGAAACACGCTTTCGTGAGGATCGGCTTGTGACGCCGGTTACTCGTTGTTGACGGAACACCTGATAGATAGGCTCCGCGACGTAGGGGAAAGGCTGGCGGTCCATACTCGGTCCGCAAATAGAGATAGGGCTGGGATCATGAAGAAGTTTGGCCTGTTTGGCGCGTTCTTCGCGCTCGTTGTTTCGTTCGCGGCTACGGCACCGGCTTCCGCCGCATCGGTGGTCGCCCGAATCGATCTTTCCACTCAGCGCATGACCGTGCTCATCAATGGCGTGCCGCGCTATAACTGGGCGGTCTCCACGGCGCGCAAGGGCTATGTCACGCCCGTCGGCAGCTTCCGTCCCTTCCGGATGGAGAAGGTCTACTACTCCAAGAAATACGACAATGCGCCGATGCCCAATGCGGTCTTCTTCCGCGGCGGCTATGCGGTGCATGGAACCTATTCCATCAGCAGCCTTGGCCGGCCGGCTTCACATGGCTGCGTGCGCCTGGCGCCGAGCAATGCCGCGACGCTGTTCTCGCTGGTCTCGCAATATGGCCCGGGCAACAGCCGGATCGTCGTCACCTACTGATCCGGAAGGCGGCCCGGCCATGACGAGCCTCACGGCTTCCCTGCGGCGCGCGGCGAAGGGTTTCGCCGCCGCCCTGCTCCTCACGCCTGCCCTTGCCGGCGCCGCCAAGGCCGAGATGGCCTCGGTCATGCGGGCGAGCTGGGTGCAGCCGGTCGCCGCAACGGATGCCGCGGTCGCCCCGCCCGGCGTTGCGCTGCACGCGCTGGTCGACCTCTCCGAGCAGAGCATGAAGGTGTTCCGCGGCGACGAGCTGATCGAGGTCTTCAAGGTCTCGACCGGCCGCATGGGCTACGGCACGCCGGCGGGCGAATATTCGGCGCAGTGGATGACCTCCATGTGGCGGTCGCGGAAGTACAACATGGCGCCGATGCCCTGGTCGGTCTTCTTCCATGGCGGCTACGCGATCCACGGGACCACCGACATCCGCAACCTCGGCCGCCCCGCCTCGCATGGCTGCGTGCGCCTGCATCCGGCTAATGCCAAGACGTTCTTCGCGCTCGTCCAGAAGAGCGGCAAGGACAACACCACCATTTCCATCGTCCGCTGATCGCGGGCGATCCGAGCCTTCCGGCGAATGGCGGGACCCCGGTCTCGCCATTTTCATTTCCGGCTTGCGCATGGGGAAAAGGGCCCTGTCCGTGTGACCGCCGTCACTGTCGGAACGCCGAGTCGCGCCTATCTTTTTTTCATGAAATCGGGCGGCGGTTCCGCGAGACCGCTGCCCCGGAAGACCCCGAAGCAAACGAACGAGGGCTGAGCACACTCCCCACTCCGAAGGCGCCGGTTCCCGCCCCCCAACGCCGGCACCTCAGCTCGGTCCTTACGCACCGCCGTCCGGCCACCCGTCCGGGCGGCGGTGCCGCGTTCGGGCGTCAGTCCTCCTGCGGGAAGCCGCCGGGATGACCGAGCGTGAGCGCGGCCTGATTGCGGCCCGCCTCGAGGCTCTCCCGCAGCGACGCGCCGTCGAGATGGGCATCGAGGAAGCCGGCGATGAAGGTATCTCCGGCGCCGGTCGAATCGACCAGGTCGGCAACCGGCACGATGCCGGTCGAAGCCGTGGCGCGGCCGTCGGAAGCGATGCTGCCCGCGCTGCCCCGCATGAGGACGGCGATGCGGACCCCGGCGTCGAGGATCGCGCCGAGGCGCGCGGCGGCGTCCTCGTTCTCGCCGCACGAGGCAAAGGCAATGGCGAGGCCGGCGGGCGAGCGGTCCTCGGGCGCGGCATTGACGGAGATGTCCTGCGAGACGCTGACGCCGGCGGCGGAGAGGCGCCGCTTGAGCGCGCCGCCATCGTCCAGCCAGCCTATGTGGACATGGGCCGTCGTCAGGAGCCTCGCGACGTCGGCTTCGTTCGGGCGGTAGCCGCGGCAGGTGCCGAAATCCTCGTGGACGAAGACGCGCTCGCCGGCGGCGGCGAAGGCGATATCGGTGAAGGCGGTGATGCCCGGCGCGATGCGCAGCGCGGAGAGGTCGAGGCTGCGTGCGGCGAGCACGTCGCGGACGCGACGGCCGTCGGGGTCGTCGGCCACCGACCCCAAATAGGCGACGCGATTGCCGAGGCGGGCAAGATGGACCGCGACGTTGACGGCATTGCCGCCGACGAAGGAGCGCGACAGCGGCGGACCATAGCGATCGATGCAGTTGTCGCCGACCGTGGCGAAGTCCCGCCCCGGCATCAGTAGGGCACGCGCTTGTAGTAGCGGCGCGTGGTGAGCGGATGGTTGCGGATGACCTCGAGATGCGCGCTGACGCGTTCGAGCAGCGTCGCGAGGATCACCGGCGAGACGAGCGCGCGGAGCCGTGGCGAGAGCGCACCGGCGGCGTGGGCGGCGGCATCGAGGACGAGGAGATGGCCAGCGCGCTCCCTGGCGAAGCGCTCGACGCGATCGGCGAGTGGGCGCGCGGCATCCTCGCCCTTCAGGAGGATGACGCTCGCCTTCTCGTCGACGAGTTCCAGCGTGCCGTGGAAGAAGTCGGAAGCGTGGACGGGGCGCGTCCGGATCCACTGCATCTCCTCGAGGATGCACATGCCGTAATAGAAGGCCTGCGGCCACGCCATGCCGGCGCCGCTGACGATATGCCAGGGCGCGGCGGCGATGGCTTCGGCAAAGGCTTTCGCCTCGGGCTCGAAACGCCGCTTGGCCTCGAGGAGCGCTTCCGGCAGGCGGGCAAGCTCGGCGAAGAGCGCATCGATGCCGTCGAACTCGCCGCGGTCGGCCATGATGGCAAGCGCGACGGCGAGCGACTGGACGTAGAAGGATTCGCAGGAGGTATCGTCCTCGGCGAAGTTGACGACGGTCCGCCCGGCATCGCGGCCAAGCGGCGTGTCGGCATGGCCGACGAGGCTGACCGTGCGGGCGCCCCTGCTGTTGCACCAGGCGAGCGCGGCGACCGTCTCCGACGTCGTGCCGGAGAGCGAGGGCAGGATCACCAGCGAGCGCGGACCGATCCGGCGCGAACCGGCGACGGGGAGCTCGGCGCTCCGTTCGACAAAGGCCGGGAAGGCCGACTGGCGCTGCATGAGCCAGGCGGCGGGTTCCATGAGGATGGCGGCGCCGCCGGTGCCCAGGAAGACGAGGTTGTCGATGCCCTTCGCCAAGGTCTCGGCGACGATGCCGCGAAGGTCATTGGCCGCGGCAACCGCGCCGGACTGGATACGGATGAAACGCGCCTCGTCGAAATTGAGCACCGGCAGCCTCCCTGTTGTTGCCGCCGAGGCTAGTATGCCGGAGCGGCCGGGTCACGCGCCGGCTGCGGGCCGCTTCCAGTAGAAGCGCGCGGCGCTGAGGCCGCCATGGGGCTTGAAGGCATAGTCGGGGATGACGCCGGCGAAATTGTAGCCGAGCGCCTCATAGAAGACGGACGCTCCGCCATCGGCGGCAGTGTCGAGGACGATCAGGGTCTTCCCCTCCGCGGCGGCCCGCGCCTCGGCGGCGCGCATCAGCGCCGAGCCGATGCCACGGCCGCGATGGCTCGTCCGGGTCATCAGCTTGGCGATCTCGGCGCGATGCGGCTGGTTGGGCGGGCACTGGAGAACGAGGGTGACGGTGGCGACGAGGTCGGCGCCGTCGAAGGCGCCGAGGACGACGCGCTCGCCGCGGGCGGCGGCAGCGAGCGAGGCTCGCCAGAAATCGCGGGCGGCTTCCGGGGCGAGCGGGTGCATGAAGGTCACCGAGGCGCCGTCGGCGACGGTCTCGATGAGGATGTCGGCAAGCGCCTCCGTGATCCCGGGCGAGTCCGCGAGAGGCGTGATGCGGATGTCCGGCATCGGGTCAGCTCCGGGCGAGGAAGACGGTGTAGGTGCAGGGGCGCGCGGTCTCGTTGGCGAGGGTCACGTCGGCGGGCGGGCCGAAGCCGAGGCAATCGCCTGCGGCAAGCACGTGGCGAACCCCACCCTCGACGATGGTCAGCGCCCCCTTCACGACCGAGATGGCCTGGCGGATGTGATTGTACGAAGCGGCGGGCAGGTCGACCGAGCGATGGGGAGGCAGCTCGACCTCGACGATCTCCAGCGGATGGTCGGGGCGCGCGAAGACCTGGCGGCGGAGATAGTTGGTCTCCGGATCGCGCCAGACCGGCTGGTCGGCGCGGCGGGAAAGGAGCTGGCCCTCGCCCTCGGCGCGGAGCAGGAGGCCGGCGAGCGTCAGGTCGAAGGCGCTGGCGAGCCGGACAAGGACGACGGCGGTCGGGCTCACCTCGCCGCGCTCGACCTTGCTGATCATGGCCTTGGAGACCGCCGATCGCTCGGCAAGCTCGGCGAGTGACCACTTGCGCGCCTCGCGCTCGATGCGGATGCGCTGGGAGAGGCGGGTAGCGGCGTCGTCCACTATAAGCGACATCCGTCTCCTATAATGGACGCACCGAGGCCGCGCAATGGGTGCGACGGGATCGCAAACGGTTTGATCCCGGACAAGGTGGTTCCGTCATCGGCGTGCCCTAGTATGGAAGTTCCCGACGAGCGAGGAGGCAGCCATGGCCGTGGACGACAAGGCACTGGAACTCATGGACCGCTACTGGCGGGCGGCGAACTACGTCTCCGTCGGGCAGATCTACCTCCTCGACAATCCGCTGCTGCGCGAGCCGCTGAAGGCCGAGCATGTCAAGCCGCGGCTCCTCGGACATTGGGGCACGACGCCCGGGCTCAACTTTCTCTACGTGCATCTCAACCGGATCATCCGCGAGCGGGACGTCGACGTGCTCTATGTCTGCGGCCCCGGCCACGGCGGGCCGGCCATGGTCGCCAATACCTATCTCGAAGGCACCTACAGCGAGATCTATCCGGATATCGGGCCGGACGCGACAGGGATGCAGAAGCTGTTCAAACAGTTCTCCTTTCCCGGCGGCGTGCCCAGCCACGTCGCGCCGGAGACGCCCGGCTCGATCCACGAGGGCGGCGAGCTCGGCTATGCGCTGGTGCACGCCTTCGGCGCGGCCTTCGACAATCCGGACCTGGTCGTCGCCTGCGTCGTCGGCGACGGCGAAGCGGAGACCGGCCCGCTCGCCGCGGGCTGGCAGTCGAACAAGTTCCTCAATCCGAAGGTGGATGGCGCGGTGCTGCCGATCCTCCACCTCAACGGCTACAAGATCGCCAACCCGACCATCCTCGGGCGGCTCGGCGACGAGGCGCTGACCGCCTATTTCACCGGCCTCGGCTACGAGCCCTTCTTTGTCGAGGGCGAGCAGCCGATGGCGATGCACCGCCAGATGGCCGAGACCTTCGACACGGTCTTCGCCCGCATCCGCGCGATCCAGTCCGAGGCGCGGAACGGCGGCGGCGCGGTCGAGCGGCCGCGCTGGCCGATGATCGTCTTCCGCAGCCCCAAGGGGTGGACCGGGCCGAAAGAGGTCGATGGGCTGAAGGTCGAGGGCTTCTGGCGGGCGCACCAGGTGCCGGTCTCGAATGCGCGCGGGGATGCGGCCCATCGCAAGATCCTCGAGGACTGGATGCGGAGCTACCGGGCAGAGGAGCTGTTCGACGCCGATGGCAGGCTGGTAGCGGAACTGAGGGCGCTGGCGCCGAAGGGGCAGAAGCGGATGGGCGCCCTGCCCCAGGCGAATGGCGGGCTCCTCAAGCGCGACCTGCACCTGCCCGACTGGAAATCCTATGCCGTCGATGTCGTCGCGCCGGGCACGAAGACCGCCGAATCGACGCGGCTGATGGGCGACTATCTCCGCGACGTGATGAAGCTGAACGCCGAGGCGCGGAACTTCCGCCTGATGGGGCCGGACGAGACGGCCTCCAACCGGCTGGACGACGTGTTCCAGGTGACCGACCGGGTCTGGATGGAGGAAATCCGGCCCTATGACGTCAGCCTCGCGCGCGAGGGCCGCGTGATGGAGGTGCTGTCGGAGCATCTCTGCCAGGGCTGGCTGGAGGGCTACCTGCTGACCGGGCGGCACGGCCTGTTCTCGTGCTACGAGGCCTTCATCCACATCGTCGACTCGATGGTCAACCAGCACGCCAAGTGGCTGAAGAGCTGCGAGGACCTGCCGTGGCGGAAGCCGATCGCCTCGCTCAACTACCTGCTTACCTCGCATGTCTGGCGGCAGGACCATAACGGCTTCAGCCACCAGGACCCGGGCTTCGCCGACTTCGTCGCCAACAAGAAGGCGGAGACGGTGCGGCTCTACTTCCCGCCCGACGCCAACACGCTCCTCTGGGTGACCGATCACGTGCTGCAGACGTGGAACCGCATCAACGTGGTCACGGCGGGCAAGCAGCCGCAGCTGCAATACCTCCCGGCCGACGAGGCGGAGCGGCATTGCCGCGCCGGCGCCGGCATCTGGGAATGGGCCTCGACCGGCCCGGCGGGCGTGGAGCCGGACGTGGTGATGGCCTGCTGCGGCGACATACCGACGATGGAGACGCTCGCCGCGGTCGACCTCCTCCGCCACGCGCTGCCGGAACTGCGCATCCGCGTCGTCAACGTGGTCGACCTGATGGCGCTCGAATCACACGAGGTTCACCCGCACGGCCTGACCACGGACGCCTTCGACCGGATGTTCACGCGTGACCGGCCGGTGATCTTCGCCTATCACGGCTATCCCTACCTCATCCACCGGCTGACCTATAAGCGGACGAACCACGACAACCTGCACGTCCACGGCTTCCAGGAGGAAGGGACGACGACGACGCCCTTCGACATGGTGGTGATGAACGAGCTCGACCGCTTCCACCTGGCGCTAGCCGCGATCCGCCACGTGCCGGGCCTCGCGGAGAAATCGGGCGCGCTGATCGCCGAGATCGAGGGCAAGCTCGCCGAGCACCGGGTCTATGTCCGCGCCCATGGCGAGGACATGCCGGAAATCCGCGACTGGCAATGGCCAGCCGCCTGAGAGAGATCAGGTCGTGAAGTCGAGGACGGACGCCGCCTCATCGGCGATGACCTGCTCCTCGTCGGTCGGGATGACGAGGCCGGCGATGCGGCTGCCGGCGCCGCTGATACGTGGCGCATTGGCGGCGTTGGCGGCAGGATCGAGCGCGAGGCCGAGCCATGCGAGGCGGGCGGCGACCATGGCGCGGACCTCGGGCTGGTGCTCGCCGATGCCGGCGGTGAAGACGAGCGCATCGAGCCCGCCAAGGGTGGCGGCGATGCGGGCGACCTCGCCGGCGATGCGGAGCGCGAAGAGGTCGAGCGCCTCCTTCGCCTCGGCGCGGTCGGATGCGAGGAGGTCGCGGGTATCGGCGCTGATGCCGGAGACGCCGAGAAGGCCCGAACGGTGGTAGAGCAGGTCCTCGACATCGGCGAGCGGATAGCGGCCCTGTCCGAGGAGGTGCATGATCACGCCCGGATCGAGCGCGCCGGTGCGCGTCGCCATGGGGATGCCGTCGAGCGTCGAGAAGCCCATGCTGGTGTCGCGGCTCTCGCCTCCTTCCATGCCGCAGATGCTGGCCCCGCTGCCGAGATGCAGCACGACGATCTTACCCGCGGCGAGTGCCGGCTCGCGACGCGCAAGCTCGCCGGCAATATACTTGTACGAAAGGCCGTGAAAGCCGTAGCGCTTGATGCCGGCGTCGTGCAGGTGGCGAGGTATGGCGAAGCGCCGTACCAGGTCGGATTCGGTGCGGTGGAAGGCGGTGTCGAAGGAGGCGGTCTGCGCGAGCTCGCCATGGATCGCGCGCATCGCCCGGATCAGGCGGAGGCTCTGCGGCTGGTGGAGCGGCGCCATCTCGGTCAGCGCATCGATGGCCGCGATCGCGTCGTCGTCGAGGCGGACCGGACCGGCGAAACGGTCGCCGCCATGGACGACGCGGTGGCCGGCGGCCGTGAGCCGGGCGAGATCGAAATCGGCACCGAGCAGATCGAAGGTCTCGGCCAACACTTCGGCGAGCGCCTCCTCGCCCTTCGCCTTCAAGGGCAGGGTGCGGTCCTCGCCGCCTTCGGTCAGGCGGAAGGTGAGCGGATCGGCACGGAAATCGATGGTGCCGCGGGCGAGGCCGGCAGGGCCTCCGGCCCGCATCTCGAAGAGCCCCACCTTCACCGTGGAGGAGCCGGTGTTGAACGTGAGAAGGAGGTCGCCCTTCATGGGGCGTCCCCGCCCTCCCCGGCCAGGGCGGGCTCGTTGGCCGCGGCTTCGGGCGCGGGCGGCACTTCCGGATTGCCCTCGCTGCGGTCGCGATAGAGCGAGGCGCGGCCGAGCATCATCAGCGTGACCGGCGTGGTGACGGTGGCGAAGATGCCGATGAGGATATCGTGGAGGACGGGGCGGCCGCTCGCCGCCGAGAAGACGATCATCGAGCCCATGACCATGCCCCCGGCTCCCCAGCTCGAGCCGAGCGTCGGCGCGTGGATGCGGGCGTAGAAGGACGGGAAGGTGGCGAGGCCGATGGTGCCGAGCAGCGTCAGCCCGGCGCCGATGACGAAGAAGGCGGCGGCGACGATCGCCGCCCAGAGCGGCACGTTGGCGAAGTCCATCATCATTCGATCACCTCGCCGCGCATCAGGAACTTCGCCAGCGACAGGGTGGCGATGAAGCCGAGCATGCCGATGATGAGCGCCGCCTCGAAATAGACGGTGGTGCCGGTGCGGACGCCGAAGGTGAGAAGCTGCAGCATGGCCGAGACATAAAGCGAGTCGAGGGCGAGGATGCGGTCCTGCGCGCGCGGGCCGGCGATCATGCGCCAGGTGCAGAGCGCCATGGCCAGCGCGAGGGCCCCGTGGGCGATCCACGCGGCGGTGACGATGATGGTGGCGCTCATCGGAATATCTCCAGGAGGAGCCGCTCGTAGCGGTCGGCGATCAGGCGCTTCCAGTGCTCCTCGTCGTCGAGGGCGAGGACATGGATCAGCACCTCGTTGCGGGCCGCGGAATAGTCGAACCAGGCGGTGCCGGGCGTCGCGGTGATGATGATCGCGAGGATGGCGAGGGCGGAGGGGTTGCGGGTGCGGAGCGGCACGGTGACGAAGCCGGGCCGGCGCGGACGGTCGAAGAGGATGATGCGGGCAACCGCGATGTTGGAGACGAGGATGTCCCAGAGCACGATGCCGAAGAGCTCGGGGATGGCCAGCCAGCGGCGGATGCGCGGACTTACCTCGCCGAGCGCGGAGAAGGCGTGGGTGGCGGCGATGGCGGCGAGGACGGCGAGCACCGCCTGGCCGCGGCTGAAGCCGGAGAGAAGCAGCCACATGACCGCCAGGCCGAGGGCGAGGAGCGGATAGGGAAGAAGCGCGCGCATCAGCGGCCCCCGTCCCGCGCGGAGGGCGCCGGCTCGGCGGCGAAGACGGCATCGAGATAGCGCGTCTGGTGGTGCAGGTCCTCGGCAGTGGCACGGAAGAGATCCATGGCCGGACCGGCGCGGATGACGAGGATGACGAGGAGCGCGAGCAGGAAGAGGATCGGCGCCGTCTCGCGGATGGTGATGCGCGGCGAGAGGGGCTCGACCGGCTGCCAGAAGGTGCGAATGCCCATGCGCGAGAGCGTCAGGAGGCCGGCAAAGCCCGAGAGGACGAGGAGGCCGGCGAGGATGGCCGGGCGGACGATCGCCGGATCGTTCGCCTCCGTGATCGGGCCGAAGGCGGAGGTGAGGATGGCGAATTTCGCGAGAAATCCGGGCAGCGGCGGCAGGCCGATCAGCACCATGGCAAGGAGGCCGAAGCCGACGGCGAGGATGGCGACGCCCCCGGGCATGAGACTGCCGACCTCCTCCTCGGCAACATCCTCGCGGTCGCCATAGGCTTCGGCGGTGACGGCGATCACGTCGGATGCGCCGTCGCGCTCGCGGTCGAGAACATCGACGATGAAGAAGAAGGCGCCGAGGGCGAGCGTCGAGCTGACGAGGTAGAAAAGCCCGCCGGCAGTGGTTTCGGGGCGCGAGAGGCCGAAGGTGGCGAGCAGCGTGCCGGAGGACATGAGGATGAAATAGGCGCCGGCGCGCTTCATGGACTGGGCGGCGAGCACGCCGATGATGGCGATGACCATGGTGATGGCACCGCCGATGAACATGACCCGTGCGCCGAAGGCGATGCCGTCGCTCGGCACGAGGAGCGCCAGCCGGAGAAGCGCGTATATGCCGACCTTCGAGAGCATGACGAAGATGGCGGCGACCGGGCCGGCGGCGGCCGAATAGGCGGGCACCAGCCAGTTGCCGAGCGGCCACATGCCGGCCTTCACCAGGAAGGCGAGGCCGAGCATGGCTATGCCGACATTGAGGACCGGCCGGTCGAAGCCCTGCATCGATTCCGCCCGGAGCGCGATCTCGGCCATGTTGAGGCTGCCGCTCGCGGCATAGACCATGGCGATGCCGACGAGGAAGACGAGCGAGGCGACGAGATTGACGCCGACATAGTGCATGCCGCTCCTGACCCGCGGCAGGCCACCGCCGTGGAGGAGGAGGCCGTAGGAGGCGGCGAGCATGACCTCGAAGAAGACGAAGAGGTTGAAAAGGTCGCCGGTGAGGAAGGCGCCGTTGATGCCGACCAGAAGGAACTGGAAGAGCGAATAGAAATGCGGGCCTGCGCCCTGCCAGCGGTCGGTGGCGAAGAGGAGCGCCGGCAGCGCAAGCAGCGCGGTGACGAGGAGCATCAGCGTCGAAAGACGCTCGCCGACGAGGTCGATCGCGACCGGCACCGGCCAGTTGCCGAGGAGATAGACGAGCGCCGCCGGCCCCTCCCCCGAATTGACGCGGATGACGAGCAGCGTCGCGACGATGACGAGGCCGATGACCGAGGCGAGCGAGAGGATCGTCTTCAGGCGATGCTCGCGATCCTCGAAGAAAAGCATGAAGGCGCCGGTGGCGAGCGGGATCAGGATCGGCGCGATGACGAGGTGGACGGGGATCATCGGTCGGGCTCCCGTCCGTCGACATGGTCGGTGCCGGTCAGCCCGCGCGAGACGATGAGGATGACGAGGAAGAGCGCCGTGGTGGCGAAGCTGATGACGATGGCGGTCAGCACCAGCGCCTGGGGCACCGGGTCGACATAGGCGGAGAGGTCGACGTGCTTGCCGTCGGCGAGGATCGGCGGCGCGTTCACGCGCAGCCGGCCCATGGAAAAGATGAAGAGATTGACGGCATAGGAGAGGAGCGCCAGCCCGATGACCAGCTGGTAGGTGCGCGGGCGCAGGATCAGCCAGACACCGGAAGCCGTGAGGACACCGATCGCAAGCGCGATGACGAGCTCCATCAGGCCGCCTCCTGCCGTTCGGCGGCGCTGCGGCGGGTGCGCGTGCGAAGCGACTGGTGGGCAATGGCGACGAGAACCAGCACGATGGCGCCGACGACCAGCCAGAAGATGCCGAGGTCGAAGACGAGCACCGAGGCGGCCGGCATCTTTCCTATGAAGGGAATCTCGACGTACTGGAACCAGGAGGTCAGGTACGGGTAGCCGAAGAGGATGGCGCCGAGGCCGGTGCCGATGGAGAAGAGAAGGCCGACGGCGATCCAGCGCACCGGCAGGATGCGCAGCCGCTCCTCCACCCAGCGGGCACCACCGGCGAGGTATTGCAGGAGGAAGCCGATGGCGAGCGTCACGCCGGCGGCAAAGCCGCCGCCTGGCAGGTCATGGCCGCGCAGGAACAGGTAAGCGGCGAAGAGGCTGATGGCGGGGAACATCCAGCGCATGATCACGGAGGGGACGAGCATGTAGTCCTTCAGCGTATCGCCGACCTCGCGATCGCGCCGGACCTCGTCGTTGGCGTCCTGCTCCTGCTGCTGGAAGGGGCGGTCGAGATTGTCCTCCGCCGGGCGGAAGCGGCGGAGCAGCGCGAAGACGCTGAGCGCGACGATGGCGAGCACCACGATCTCGAAGGCGGTGTCGAAGCCGCGGAAATCGACCAGGATGACGTTGACGACGTTGGTGCCGCCGCCATCGACATAGGCATGCTCGAGGTAGTAGTCGCCGACCGAAGGCGGACGCGGCATGAGCATGGCGAAATAGGCGAGGCCGGCGAGGCCGGTGCCGGCGAGCACGGCGATGAGAAGGTCGCGGCCGCGCCGGTAGCGCGCCATGAGGTCGAGCTTGCGGGGTGGCAGGCCCTCGCGCTTCGGCAGCCAGCGGAGGCCGAGAAGGATGAGCGCGGTGGTCACGATCTCGACGAGGAGCTGGGTGACGGCCAGGTCGGGCGCCGAGAGCCAGATGAAGGACATGCAGGTGACGAGGCCGGTGCCTCCGACGAGGATCAGCGCGGAGAGGCGATGGTCGCGCGCCGACCAGGCGGCGGCAACCGAGCAGACCATGCCGACGGCCCAGAGGGCGCCGAGCACCGGATCGAGGCCATGGAGATTCACGGGTGGCACGAGGTGCCACGATCCGGCCATGGCCCAGGCCCCGGCGAGCACGGCGAGCGCGACCACCAGGCGGAGCTGCGGCTGCAGGCGCGTCGTGGTCAGCCAGCTCTCGGCGATGCGCGCGCCGCGCCAGGAAACCGCGACGAGAATGCGCTCGAAGACGCGCTGGCCGTCGATGCCGCGCATGCCCGGCGCGCCATCCGCGTCGATCTTCAGCTCGCGGCGGAGGAACCAGTAGAGCGCGAGGCCGCCGAGGATCGAGGCGATGCTCATGATGAGCGGCAGGTTCACGCCGTGCCAGACGGAAAGGCTGTATGCGGGCGTATCCGGCCCGAGCACGGAGATCACCGCAGAGCGCAGGAACGGGCCGATGGTGAGGTTCGGCACGACGCCGACGAGCACGCAGATGACGACGAGGAGCTCGACCGGGAAGCGCATCCAGCGCGGCGGCTCGTGGGGCATATGCGGCAGATCGGTGGGCTTCGGCCCGAAGAAGACCGAGTAGATGAAGCGCGCCGAATAGGCGACGGCGAAGGCGCCGGCGGCCACCGCGACATAGGGCGCGATCGTGTCGAGGATGGTCTCGTGGTGCTCCTCGAGGGCTTCCGAGAAGAACATCTCCTTGGACAGGAAGCCGTTGAGGAGCGGCACGCCGGCCATGGCGGCGCTCGCCACCATCGCAAGCGTCGCAGTATAGGGCATGAAGCGGAAGAGGCCGGAGAGCTTGCGCATGTCGCGCGTGCCGGTCTCGTGGTCGATGATGCCGGCGGCCATGAAGAGCGAGGCCTTGAAGGTAGCGTGGTTGGCCATGTGGAAGATGGCGGCGACCGCGGCGAGCGGGCTGCCGAAGGAGAGGAGCGCCGTGATCAGGCCGAGATGGCTGATGGTCGAATAGGCGAGCAGGCCTTTGATGTCCTGCTGGAAGATCGCGAAATAGGCGCCGAGGAGGAGCGTCGAGAGCCCCGCTATGCCGACGATGGTGAACCATTCCGGCGTGCCCGAAAGCACCGGCCAGAAGCGCGCGAGCAGGAAGACGCCGGCCTTCACCATGGTTGCCGAATGCAGGTATGCGGAGACCGGCGTCGGCGCCGCCATGGCGTTCGGCAGCCAGAAGTGGAACGGGAACTGGGCACTCTTGGTCAGCGCGCCGGCGAGGACGAGGACGAGCACGGTCGAGTAGAGCGGATGGGCGCGGATGACGTCGCCGGCCTTGAGGACGCCGTCGAGGTCATAGGTGCCGGCGATGCGGCCAAGGAGGATCAGGCCGAGGAAGAGGAAGAGGCCGCCTGCCCCGGTGATCGTCAACGCCATGCGGGCTCCGGCACGCGCGCTCTCGTTCTGGTGCCAGTAGCCGATGAGCAGGAACGAGACGATGCTCGTCAGCTCCCAGAAGACGGCGAGCAGGATCAGGTTGCCCGACAGCACCACGCCGAGCATGGCGCCCATGAAGGTGAGGAGGAGCGCATAGAAGCGCGCGACCGGGTCCTGCGGCGACATGTAATAGCGGGCGTAGAGGACGACGAGGAGCCCGATGCCGGTGATGAGCAGCGAGAACATCCAGGCGAAGCCGTCCATGCGCAGCGTCACCGAGAGGCCGAGCGAGGGAATCCACGGGATCACGTAGCGGATCACGCCGCCGTCGCTCACCTGGGGATAGGCGAAAAGAGTGACGAGGAGGCCGCCACCGGCAACCGAGCCTGCGAGCCAGGCCTCGGTGTTGCGGGCATTGGGGCGAAGCAGCGCGGCAAGGACCGCGCCCACGAAGGGCAGCAGGATGAGCACCAAGAGCAGGCTGCCGTCCCGCATGCGCGCACGGATCCTTTCGTCGCCCCGGCGAAAATGCCGATTCGGGGCGGGTTCTAGAGGGTCAAAGGGCCTTTAGCATGGCGGTGGGGCCGCCGATGGCAGCCTAGTGGACCGACGAGGCCGAAGGCAATCGCCAAGACGCAGGAAATGCGCCAACGGCGCTACCTATCCGCGCGAATGATCACCATCATCGGCCGGTCGATCTCATCGGCAAGCGCGGGCTCGTCCGCGAGCTGCTCCGGCGTCGGGCTCCATTCGTTCACGTGACGGATCGCGAAGCCCGCCGCGATCAAGGTGTTGAGCGTGGTGCCGAGCGTGCGGTGGTACTTCAGCACGCCTCTGGCGAACCAGTCGGTGCGGCGCTCGCCCTCGACGGAGTAGTGATCGACTGGCCAGGCGCGGCCGCCGTCAGGCAGGGCAAGCCAGCGCGGCTGGCGGGAGGCCATGTAGATCGGATGCTCGACGGTGAAGAGCAGCGCGCCGCCCGGCGCCAATGCCCGATGCACCACCCCGGCAAGGCGCGCGAAATCGGCAACGTAGTGGAAGGCGAGCGCGCCATGGGCGAGGTCGAAGGAGGCCGCAGGCAGTTCCAGCGTATCGAGATCCGCGGCATCGTAGGTGACCGCCGGGTGGGCGCTCTCGCGGCGCGCCCGGGCCAGCATATTCTCCGACAGGTCGAGGGCGAGGACGGAAGCAGCCCCCTCCTCCGCCGCGAAGCGCGCGAACCAGCCGAAGCCGCAACCGAGATCGACGATGCGCCTGCCGCGGAGCGGCGGCAGGAGCGCCCGCACCGCCGGCCATTCCGGCGCGCCGGCGAGGCCCTTCACCGAACGCGGCAAAGTGCTGTAACCGGCGAAGAAGTCCTCGCGATCGTAGATGTTCTGGGCCATTTGCCGGCTCCCCGTTCGAGCGCAAAGGCGCGCCGCAGGCGCGGAGCCTGGTCTTGTAGGGCCAATCGGCGGGAAACTCACGCGCGCAGGACGGAGCGTCCGTTGGGGGCCGGCAGAAGGCCGCCCGGACGGCCTCCGGCAGCTCAGGTCGTCGGAACCACGAGGCGGTTCAGGTCGTCAATCAGACCGGGACCGGCAGGCTTCCATCCGAGCTTTCGCCTCGTCTGCGCGCTGGAGGCCGGCATGTCGTATCCGGCAAATCCGGCAAGCCAGCCGAAGAACGCCGGAGCATCTTCCGGAATGATGGATTCGACGGGCAGATTCAGCCGACCACCGATCGCCTCGGCAATGGCGCGCAGGGAGATGCCCTCCTCCGCCACCGCGTGATATTTCGCGCCCGGTTCGGCCTTCTCGACCACCAGCCGATAGAGAGGGGCGACATCCGAGACATGGGCCGCCGGCCAGCGGTTCCCTCCGTTGCCGACATAGGCGCAAATTCCCTTCTCGCGGTAGATGCCGATCGCCGGGCTGATGAGGCCCTGGCGCTCAGGGTCGTGGACCTGCGGCAAGCGCACGACGGACACGTTGCCCCCTGCCGCCGCGACCTCGAGGCCGGCCTCTTCCGAAGCCGCCCGCGGATGACGGTCGGAACGGACGATCGGGTTGTCCTCCCGCGACGGTTCGCCCGGCGCAGCCTGTGCAATGGGCGTCCCCGACGTGATGACCAGTGGGCGATCGGAGCCTGCGAGGCCGGCGCCAAGGGCGCGAATAACCCGGCGATCGTCCTCGCAATTCTGCACGAAGCGCGAAAAGTCGTGGTTGAAGGCGAGATGGATGACGCCGTCGACGCGGGCCGCGGTCGCCGTCAGGAGGTCCGAATCCTCGATGGTGCCTTCGACTACCTCGGCGCCCGTTGCCGCGAGCTTTCCTGTCTTGGCCGGGGAGCGGGAAAGACCGACGACCTGATGACCGTTGGCGAGCAGGTCCTGCGTAACGGCGGAACCGATGAAGCCGGTCGCTCCGGTGACGAATATGCGCATGGAAAAGTCTCCGTGTTTGGTGGAGACACATGTCGCGCCGGGGTGTATCCTGTTAAAGTAGTGACTTTATCATAGTAAGATGAGCACCAGGATGAGCGAGACGGCCATCGGCCGCAACCGGCTCGGCGCCTATCTCCGCGACCGGCGCAGCAAGCTCGATCCGGCCGCCCTCGGCTTCCCGGGGGAGCGGCGCCGGACCTCAGGGCTCCGTCGCGAGGAGGTGGCGCAGCGGGCCAATATCAGCCCGACCTGGTACACTTGGCTGGAACAGGGACGAGGCGGCGCGCCGTCGGCGGACGTGCTCGACCGCATTGCCCGGGCCCTGATTCTCACCGAGGTGGAGCGCGAGCACCTCTTCCTCATCGGCCTCGGCCGGCCGCCCGAGGTGCGCTACCGCAGGAACGACGTAACGCCGCGGCTGCAACGCGTCCTCGATGCGCTCGACCCGACCCCGGCGACAATCCGCACGGCGATCTGGGACGTGGTCGCCTGGAACCGCGCAGCGACGGCGATGCTGATGGACTACGCGGCGCTTCCGCCGAAAGACCGCAACATCCTTCGCTTCACCTTCCTCGATCCGCGCAGCCGCACCGTCCAGTACGACTGGGAGGGCGTGGCGCGTTTCGTCATGGGCGTCTTCCGCGCCGATATCGCCCGGACCGGCGCCATGGCCGAGGCCGAGACACTGGTCGAGGAACTCTGCGAGCTCAGCCCCGACTTCAGGACGATGTGGCGAGAGAATGACGTGCGCGGATCCCATGGCGACCTGGTGAAGCGGATACGCCATCCGGTACTCGGGCCATTCGCCTTCGAATACTCGGCCTTCTCCGTCGAAGGGCGGACGGACCTGAGCCTGGTCATCTACAATCCGGCTACGCCTGAGGATGCCGCGGGAATACGGTCGCTCCTGGACGGCGAACGCCCTCCCGCCTAGGGCGGAACGATGCCTGCGTCAGGCCAACACTTCCACCGCTCGGCCCGGCAGTTGGGGCCGACGGTGGCTATTCCCACTCGATGGTGCCGGGGGGCTTCGACGTCACGTCGTAGACGACGCGGTTGACGCCCTTCACCTCGTTGATGATGCGGGTGGCGGCGCGGCCGAGGAAGGCCATGTCGAAGGGATAGAAGTCCGCCGTCATGCCGTCGGTCGAGGTCACGGCACGGAGCGCGAGCACGTAGTCGTAGGTGCGGCCATCGCCCATGACGCCGACGGTCTGCACAGGGAGGAGCACCGCAAAGGCCTGCCAGATGGCGTCGTAGAGGCCGGCCTTGCGGATCTCGTCGAGATAGATGGCATCGGCCTTGCGGAGGATCGCGAGCTTGTCGCGCGTGATCGCGCCGGGCACGCGGATGGCAAGGCCGGGCCCGGGAAACGGGTGGCGGCCGACGAAGCTCTCGGGCAGGCCCAACTCCCGGCCGAGGGCGCGGACCTCGTCCTTGAAAAGCTCGCGGAGCGGCTCGACCAGCTTCATCTTCATGCGCGCCGGCAGACCGCCGACATTGTGATGCGACTTGATGGTCACCGACGGGCCGCCGAGCGCCGAGACGCTTTCGATGACGTCCGGATAGAGCGTGCCCTGGGCGAGGAAATCAGCGCCGCCGGCCTTCTTCGCCTCGGCATCGAAGACGTCGATGAAGAGACGGCCGATGGTCTTCCGCTTCACCTCCGGGTCGGTGACGCCGTCGAGCGCGGCGAGGAACGTTTCGCTGGCATCGGCGTGGACCAGCGGTATGTTGTAGTGGCCGCGAAAGAGGTCGACCACCTGCTCGGCCTCGCCTTCACGCAGCAGGCCGTGATCGACGAAGACGCAGAGGAGCTGGTCGCCGATGGCCTCGTGCAACAGCACGGCCGCGACCGAGGAATCGACGCCGCCGGAGAGGCCGCAAAGCACCCTGCCCTTGCCGACCTGCTCGCGGATGCGGGCAATCGCCTGCTGGCGGAAGGCGGCCATGGTCCAGTCGCCCTTCAGGCCGGCGACCTTGTGGACGAAGTTGGCGAGGATCTTGGCACCGTCGGGCGTGTGGGCGACCTCGAGGTGGAACTGGGTGCCGTAGAACTTCCGTGCTTCATCGGCGATCATGGCAAAGGGCGCGTTCTCCGACCTGCCGACGATCTCGAAGCCCGCGGGCAGCTTCGTCACGCGGTCACCGTGGCTCATCCAGACCTGGTGGCGCTCGCCGGGCGACCACACGCCGTCGGCAATCGCCGAGGGCTTCACGACCTCTAGGAAGGCGCGGCCGAATTCGCGATTGTGCTCGCCTTCGACCCTGCCGCCGAGCTGATGGGCCATGGCCTGCTCGCCGTAGCAGATGCCCAGCACCGGCACGCCCTGCTCGTAGACGGATTTCGGCGGCAGCGGCGAATCCGTGTCGAGCACCGAGGCCGGGCCGCCGGAAAGGATGATCGCCTTCGGCTTCAGCCGGGCAATGGCTTCGTCGGCTCTGTTGAAGGGCGCGATCTCGGAATAGACGCCGGCCTCGCGCACGCGCCGCGCGATGAGCTGCGTAACCTGGCTGCCGAAATCGAGGATGAGGACGGTGTCGGTCATGTCGGGTGCCCCGTCAAAAAGGAGCCGATAGAGGATCGGGCACGAGTCTGCAACCTAGCTGGCGCGCCTCAAGACCGACACGAAAAACCCGTCCGTGCCGGTGCGATGCGGCGTAAGGATGAGGCCGGTGGGGAGAGCAAGCGACGCGGCGGCGAGCGGCGCCGGATCGGCGAGATCGGTCGACGGCGCCGCGGCAGCGCTGGCGACGATCTCGGCCCCCGGCAGCACGGTGAATCCGGGATGGGCAGCGGCGAAGGCGGCGACCTGGTCGCCATTCTCCTCCGGCAGCAGCGAGCAGGTGACATAGACGAGGCGCCCGCCCGGCTTCACATAGGGCGCGGCCTCTTCGAGCACGGCGCGCTGCTCCTCGATGCGCTCGGCGAGCGCCCGGTCGGTGAGGCGCCACTTGGCGTCAGGGCGGCGGCGCCAGATGCCGGTGCCCGTGCAAGGCGCATCGACCAGGACCACATCCATGTGGCCCTCCAGTGCCTCCAGCGGGCTGCCGGCCTCGCGGATCTGGATGTTGCGGGCGCCGGCACGCTTGACCCGCTCATAGATGGGCGCGAGGCGCGACCGGTCGCGGTCGGTGGCGAAGACCTGGCCCTTGTTGGCCATCATGGCGGAGAGCGCCAGCGTCTTGCCGCCGGCGCCGGCGCAGAGGTCGAGGACCTGCTCGCCGGGCTTCGCCGCCGTCATCAGCGCGGCGAGCTGGCTGCCCTCGTCCTGGACCTCGAACCAGCCTTTCAGGAAGGGCGGCTCGACCTGCACGTTGGGGTGGCGTCCCTCGCCTTCGGTCGGCGCGATACGGACCCCGTCGGGCGCGTAGCGCGTCGCTTCGGCCCCGAGGCGGGCGAGCGCCCGCACCACCTTGTCGCGATCCGCCTTCAGGCGATTGGCGCGCATGTCGAGCGGCGGGCGCAGCGCCAGCGCCTCGCCTTCCGCGACCCAATCGTCGCCGAAGAGGCGCTGGAAATGCGGCGCGATCCAGTCGGGAATGTCGGCGCGGACCTGCGGCGGCGCCGACGCAAGGTCGACATTCGCGAGGCGCGCACGCTCGTCGTCGGTCAGCGGCTCGGGTCCATGCGGGTCGCCGGCATAGGCTGCGAGGCCGTCGGCGCCGAGTTTCCAGCGATGGCCGACGGTGCCGAGCACCAGCGCGCGCGGCGTGTCGGCGCCCATGATCCAGGCGGACGACGCGCGCCAGCGCAGCGCATCGTAGACGAGGTTGCCGATCGCGGCGCGGTCCTTGGAGCCGGCGAAGCGATGGGCATTGCCCCAGTCCTTCAGGGCTTCCGCGACCGGGCGACGGCGCGCCTCGATCTCGGCCAGCACTTCCATGGCGGCGGAAAGGCGGGCAGCAGGGGTCATGCCGCGATCAGCTCGACCGCGAGCAGGATCCACAGCAGCGTGACGAGGACCAGGCCGATGCCGAAAACGGCACCGCGGCGACGGACGTCGTTGGTGGTGACATGGACCAGCGCGTGGAAGATCCGCGACACGGCGAAAAGCCACGCCAGAATCGCGATGCCGAGGGTCGCATGGCCGGTGAGCAGGGCCAGCAACATCCCGGCGTAGAAGAGGACGGGCAGCTCCAGCTGGTTCTGGTAGGCGTTCAGCACCTGGGTCGTCTGGCGCGGCCAGTTGGGCTCGCGGAGCGCAATGTCGCGGGTAGCGACCTCGCCCGAGCGAAGCGACTGGGCGCGAAGCACCGCCCCCCACCAGAGAAGGCCGAGAGTGAGCGCGACCTGGACGAAGACGGGCGCGAGAAAGGTGAAAGCTCCAACCACCATGACCTCCGGACGCGGGCCTGATTCCGTCGCTCTTCCGGACGGAAGACCGCTTCGCACTCTTCCTGGAAACGCTTCAGACCGCGCCGGGATAGTTAGGGCTTTCGCGCGTGATCGTCACGTCGTGAGTGTGGCTTTCGCGGAGGCCCGCCGAGGAAATCCGCATGAAACGGGCCTTCTCGCGGAAATCGGCGAGGTCGCGGGCGCCGACATAGCCCATGGCGGCGCGCAGCCCCCCGGCGAGCTGATGCAGGACGCCGGCCACCGGACCCTTGTAGGGCACCTGCCCCTCGATGCCTTCCGGCACGAGCTTCAGCGTGTCGCGCACCTCGGCCTGGAAGTAGCGGTCTGCGGAGCCACGCGCCATGGCGCCCACCGATCCCATGCCGCGATAGGCCTTGTACGAACGGCCCTGGTGCAAATAGACCTCGCCGGGGCTCTCGTCGGTGCCCGCAAGCAGCGAGCCGATCATGGCGCAGGAAGCGCCGGCGGCAAGCGCCTTGGCGAGATCGCCGGAATACTTGATGCCACCGTCGGCGATGACCGGCACGCCCGCCTTGTCGGCCGCCCTGGCGACGTCCATCACCGCGGTGAGCTGGGGCACGCCGACGCCGGCGACGATGCGCGTGGTGCAGATCGAGCCCGGGCCGATGCCGACCTTCACGGCGTCGACGCCGGCATCGATGAGGGCGAGCGCGCCATCGGCGGTGGCGACATTGCCGGCGATGACCTGCACGCGGTTGGAGAGCTTCTTCACGCGGCGGACGGATTCGAGCACGCGCTCGCTGTGGCCATGGGCGGTATCGATGACGACGAGGTCTACCTCGGCGTCGATCAGGCGCTCGGCGCGCTCGAAGCCGGTGTCGCCGACGCTGGATGCCGCCGCGACGCGGAGGCGGCCCTGCTCATCCTTGGTGGCGTTGGGGTTGAGGCGGCTCTTCTCGATATCCTTGACGGTGATCAGGCCGACGCAGCGATAGGCATCGTCGACGACGAGGAGCTTCTCGATGCGGTTCTGGTGGAGAAGGCGCTTGGCCTCCTCCTGCCCCACCGATTCATCGACGGTGACGAGGTTCTGGCGGGTCATCAGCTCGGCCACCGGCTGGTCCGGATTGGAAGCGAAGCGGACGTCGCGGTTGGTGAGGATGCCGACGAGGCGGCCGCTGTCCTCGACCACCGGGATGCCGGAAATGCCGTGCGCCTTCATCAGCGCCAGCGCATCGGCAAGCGTCGCCCGCGGGCCGATGGTGACCGGGTTCACCACCATGCCGGATTCGAACTTCTTCACCTGGCGGACGGCCTCGGCCTGCTCCTCCGGCGTCAGGTTGCGGTGGACGACGCCGATGCCGCCGGCCTGCGCCATGGCGATGGCGAGGCGGGCCTCGGTGACCGTGTCCATGGCGGCCGAGAGGATCGGCAGGTTGAGCGAGATGGAGCGGGTCAGCCGCGTGCCGACATTGGTCTCGGCGGGCAGGACCGTGGAATAGGCCGGTATGAGAAGGACGTCGTCGAAGGCCAGCGCCTCGTTGCCCGTCGACGGCTGAACGATCGTTGCCATGCCAACTCCCGAATATGAAAAGCCGCGTTCCGGCCGAGGGGCCGGTCGCGGACGTGGCTTCGAATGAGATTGGCGGCGGTGATTAGCACGCGGGTTCGATTCGGCCTAGCGGAAAGCCGCGGACCAGCCATGCACGCGTCGAACGGAAAGGGCGCGGATGGATGCCCATCCGCGCCCCTCTTTGCCCCAGAAACGCGAGACCTACTCCTGCGGCGGGGGCGGCGGCGGAAGCTGGCCGGGGCCACCGGGACCACCCGGGCCGCCGGGGCCCTTGCCCCACGGGCGGTGGCGCTCGAAGTCGGCCTTGTCGATCACGCCGTCGCCATTGCGGTCGAGGCGGGTAAGGACGCGGTCGAGGGGCTTCTGCACCTCGTCGAGGGTGACGGCGCCGGCGCCCTCGCGGTCGAGCCGCTGGAAGCTGCGGACCATGCGCTCGTGGGTCACGTCCATCCAGAAGGCCTGGTATTCGTCGAGGGTGATCTTGCCGTCGCCGTTCTTGTCGTAGGACTTGAACTTCGCCTGCACGGCAGCGTCGATCTGGTCCTTGGTCACGGTGCCGCTGTCGGCATCGAGGCCGAGAAGCTCGAGCATGCGGTCATACATGAACTGGCCGCGATGGAAGCCGTCCGGGCCACCCGGGCCGCCGGGACCCATGTGGCGGGGGCCGCCCTTCTGCCAGTCGCCGTTGAAGGCGAGCTGCTGCCGGTCGTTCGATGCGCCCGTCGCCTGGCTGCCATCCGCGCCGGTGAACTGCGCGGCGAAGGTCGGCGCGGCGAGCGCGCTGACGCTTGCGAGGAGCACGCCCGCGAGGAGGAGCTTCTTCGGTGTGTTCATGGTCGAGTTCCTTACTGCGATCCGCCGCGGGGGAGCGGCGGGGGGTGGGTAGTGACGCAGCGAGAGATAGGCCGGCCGGGTCGCAAAAGTGTGCCGGTGGAGGGGGCTTTTTGTACCGGCGCATGGCACGTTCGCGGGCTGGTACAAATGGATACACGTTCGCCGCACCTCGCCCCGCCGCGCGAGGCATATGAGAATTGTTGACCGGAGCGACGATATAATCCCGCCATGGACGCCACCCCCCACATCCTGGTCGTCGATGATTCGGCGGACATCCGCGAGCCGCTCGCGCGCTATCTCGGCAAGAACGGCATGCGGGTCACGCGCGCCAATGGCGGGCCGGAGATGCGCCGCGCGCTGAAGACCAGCGCCATCGACCTCGTCGTGCTCGACATCATGATGCCCGGCGAGGACGGGCTGTCGCTCTGCCGGATGCTGCGCGAGACGACCGACATCCCGGTGATCCTGCTCACGGCGCTGAGCGAAGACACCGACCGCGTCGTCGGTCTCGAGATCGGCGCGGACGACTACGTCACCAAGCCGTTCAACCCGCGCGAGCTGCTTGCCCGCATCCGGGCGGTGCTCCGGCGCGCGCAGGCCTTGCCGAAGCCGGCGGGACCGGAGGCGAAGCGCCTCGCCTTCGCGGGCTGGACGCTGGACGTGCCGCGGCGCGAGCTGACCGGCCCGGATGGCGTCGCCGTGCCGCTGTCGACGGCCGAGTTCCGCATGCTCACCGTCTTCCTGCAGCGGCCGCACCTCGTCCTTTCGCGCGACCAGCTTCTCGACCTCACCAGCGGGCGGGCACTCGAACCCTTCGAGCGCTCGATCGACAACCAGGTCAGCCGGCTGAGGAAGAAGATCGAGATCGACCCGAAGAACCCGGCGATCATCAAGACGGTCTGGGGCGGCGGTTATACTTTCGCCGTCGACGTGAACGAGGGGCCGGCGCCGTGAGGCTCTTTCCGCGCACGCTCGGCGGGCAGCTCGTCGCGCTCCTCGCCATCGCCCTCCTCGTCTCGATCGCCGCCACCACGGTGATGTTCTACCGTGAGCGGGTCGATGCGGTGCAGGCGGTGGAGCGGACCGGCCTTGCCGAGCGCATCGCTTCGGTCACGCGCGTGCTTGGCCTCGCGGAGCCGCAGGAGCGCGCCGCCATGGCCGACTCCGCGAGCTCGCCGCGGCTCCGTTTCTGGATCACCGACGAGAGCGTGCTGCCGGCGCCGGAAGCGTCGGACGGCGCCGTCATCTATGCCAAGCAGTTCGACGATCTCTTCGACTTCCCCCTGCGCGAGCCAGCGCGCTTCTCCGACGAGCTCGCCATCATGCCGCCCAGCGACCTGGACGCGCCGCGTCCGCCGCCGCCCCCGCCCCCGCGGCGGATCCGCGCCTCGGTCGACGTCACCGTCTCGCTGCCGTTCAGCGACCATGGCTGGCTCAATGCGCAGACGCGCATCCGCACCGGCGGCGCGCCGGCCTGGCCGCTCCTCATCTCCTCGCTGATCCTCGCCCTCGTCATGCTCGGCCTCATCATCTTCGCGGCACGGCGGGTGACCCGGCCGCTGAAGGCGCTGGCGGCAAGCGCGGAAGCCTTCGGGCGCGGCGATGCCGTGGCGCCGCTGCCGGAAAGCGGGCCGGACGAGGCGCGGCGGCTGATCCATGCCTTCAACCAGATGCAGGAGCGGCTTTCACGCTTCGTCACCGACCGGACGCGGATGCTGGCCGCGATCGGCCACGACCTGCGCACGCCGATCACCTCGCTGAAGCTGCGCGCCGAGATGGTCGACGACGAGGAGACGCGGCAGAAGATGCGCGCCACGCTCGACGAGATGCAGCACATGACCGAGGCGACGCTCGCCTTCGCCCGCGACGATGCCGGCGCCGAGCCGAGCCGCGCGGTCGACCTCGCCGCGCTGATCGAGAGCGCCGTAGACGACCTCGCCGAGATGGGCAAGCCGGTCAGCTTCGCCGATGCCGGGCGGCTGGTCTATTCGTGCCGGCCGACGGCGCTGAAGCGCGCCATCGGCAACCTCATCGAGAATGCCATCCAGTATGGCGAGCGGGCGCGGGTGAGGCTGACCGCCGCGCCCTCCGGCCCGGTCATCGCGGTGGAGGATGACGGGCCGGGCATTCCGGCCGAGCGCATCGACGAGGTGTTCAAGCCGTTCACGCGGCTGGAGAGCTCGCGCAGCCGGGAGACCGGCGGCAGCGGCCTCGGCCTCTCGATCGCGCGGTCCATCGTGCTCGCCCATGGCGGGACGCTGGCGCTCCGCAACCGCGAGGACGGCGGGCTGGCGGCGGAGATCCGCCTGCCGCCGGGATAAGGCCCGCGACGGTCCTTCCGATTGCGCGGGCGGCCGGAGCCCGGCAGACTGGCCTCCATGAATCTCCGCTCCTGCCTCGTCCTCCTTGCCGGCTTCCTCGGCCTTGCCGGCCCCGCTTTCGCGGCCGTGCCCGAACGTACCGCCGAGCCGGACATGGCGTTGCTGCTCGCGGCCGGACAGAACGCGACATCGGACGCCTTGATGCCGGGCCTCGTCTACCGGGTGATCGAGCTGCCGGCCTATGGGCTGAAGGTCCATGCCTGGACCTTCGACCAGGACCGCTTCCGGATGCGCGTCGCGCTCCAGAAGACCGCCAAGGGCTCCCATGTCCGCGACCTGATCGGGCCGGCACCGGATGTGCTCGCCATCAATGGCGGCTTCTTCGAGCGCGCGCGCGACGGCACGCTGACGCCGAGCGGGCTGGTGATCATGCATGGCGTCGAGAACGCCCCGGCCTATGACCGCGGAGGGTCCGGCATCATCCATTCGGGCGCTTCCGGCGTCGGCATCGGCTACCGCAAGGATCTGACCGCCCGCGGCACGATGGCGGAAGCGATCCAGGTCGGCCCCATCCTGGTCGATCCGGGCGGCAAGGTCGGGGTCAGCAATACCAAGCACGACCGGCAGAACCGGAGCGCCGCCTGCCTGACGCCCGGCAAGTTCACCATCGTCGCGGTGGATGGCGGGCTCAGCCTCTATCAGCTCGCCGTGCTCATGGCCTCCCCGGCGGCCGAAGGCGGGCTCGGCTGCGACATCGCCATCAACCTCGATGGCGGGCCGTCTACCCAGGCGAGCAGCCGCGCCGGAGGCCAGGGCCTCGACATTCTCGGCGGCACGACGGTGCAGAATGCGCTAATAGTCAGCGCCAAGCCGCCCCTCCCCTGACGCGGGCGGCAAGCGGGAGGAGAGACAGATGCCGTTCGTGAACATCCGGCTGGTCAAGGAACTGATCGCCGACGACCCGGCGGGGAAGAAGGCCGCCATCGCCAAGGGCGTCAGCGACGCCATCACCCGGACCACCGGGCTCGGCAACAGCGACGTATGGATCGTCTTCGAGGAGGTCGCCGCGCGCGACTGGACCATCGGGCCGGACACGGTCGAGTCGCTCCGCTTCGCCGCCAAGGCAAAGGCTAAGCCCGCCAAGGCCAAGAAATGAACGTCGAGATCCGCGACGAGGCCTTCCGCACGGTTGTCGGCGACGATGCGCCGCTGGAGACGCTTGCCTCCGGCCTCGGCTTCACCGAGGGCGCGATCTGGCATCCGCGCGAGAAGCACCTCACCTTCTCGGACATGTTCCAGGACACGATGCGCCGGTGGAACGCGGCCGGCGGGGTGGTCACCTTCCGCAAGCCGTCCAACAAGACCAATGGCAATACCTATGACCGGCAGGGCCGCATGCTCTCCTGCGAGCACGTCACCAGCCGGGTGACGCGCACCGGCCTCGACGGGCGCATCGAGGTGCTTGCCACGCATTACAAGGGCAAGGAGCTGAACAGCCCGAACGACATCGTGGTGAAGAGCAACGGGCGGATCTACTTCACCGACCCGATCTTCGGGCGCTGGGACAAGTATGGCAGCGAGCGGCAGCCGGAGCTCGACTTCCGCGGCGTCTATTCGATGAACGAGGACGGCTCGGACCTGACGCTGCTGGTCGACGACTTCGAGCAGCCGAACGGGCTCTGCTTCTCGCGCGACGAAAGCGTGATGTTCATCTGCGACACGCCGCGCGGCCACATCCGGAGCTTCAAGGTCGACGCCAAGGGCCGCCTTTCCGGCGGCGAGGTCTGGGCGCCGGTGACCGGAGCCGGCTCCGGCGTGCCGGACGGGCTGAAGGTCGACCGCGACGGCAACGTCTATTGCTGCGGGCCGGGCGGGCTCCACGTCTTCTCGCCGAAAGGCCATTGCCTTGGCGTGATCAGGACGCCGGAGCAGACCGCCAACTTCACCTGGGGCGGCGAGGACATGCGCGACATATTCCTCACATCGACCACGTTCCTCTTCCGGACCCGTTCCAAGACCCCCGGCGTTCCCCTGTTCTAGGCAAGGGAAGGGGCGCCTGCCCCTCCCGCGACGGAAAGGATCGTCTCGGGCGTTAAGGCCCCGACCTCCCATGCCCGACCGTATCCTCCTTCCGCTCATCGTCGCCTGCGCGCTCTTCATGGAGAACCTCGATTCGACGGTTCTCTCGACGGCGCTGCCGGCGATCGCGCGCGATTTCGGCGAGAGCCCGATCCACCTGAAGCTGGCGCTCACCTCCTACCTGCTCGCCATCGCCGTCTTCATCCCCGCCTCCGGCTGGCTCGCCGACCGCTACGGCTCGCGGACGATCTTCCGGCTCGCCATCATCACCTTCACCATCGGCTCGATCTGCTGCGGGATTTCGTCCTCGATCATCGAGATCGTCTTCGCGCGCATCCTGCAGGGCATCGGCGGCGCGATGATGGTGCCGGTCGGGCGCCTGGTGATCCTGAGGAGCGTGCCCAAGCACGAGCTGGTCGGCGCCCTCGCCTGGCTGACCGTGCCGGCGCTGATCGGGCCGGTGGTCGGGCCGCCGCTCGGCGGCTTCATCACCACCTATTTCGAGTGGCGCTGGATCTTCTGGATCAACGTGCCGGTGGGAATCCTTGGCCTGGCGCTCGCCACCCTCTTCATCCCGGACCTGCGCGAGCAGCACCGTCCTCCCTTCGACATCCTCGGCTTCGTCCTCTCAGGGGCCGGCCTCGCGTTGTTCATGACCGGCTCGACGACGCTCGGCCTGAACATCCTGCCGCGGCCGCTGGTGCTCACCTTCTTCTTCGGCGGCGCAGCGATGCTGGTCGGCTACGTGTTCCATGCGCTCCGCGTGCCGGATCCGATCATCGACCTGAAGCTCTTCCGCATCCCGACCTTCACCGTCTCGATGATCGGGTCGTTCCTCTTCCGCATCGGCGTCGGCGCCACCCCCTTCCTGCTGCCGCTCCTGCTGCAGGTCGGCTTCGGCATGTCGCCGTTCCACTCGGGCCTGATCACCTTCGCCAGCGCCATCGGCGCCATCGCCATGAAGTTCGTCGCACCGCCGCTGCTGCGCCGCCACGGCTTCCGCAGCATCCTGGTCATCAATTCGGTGGTCGCCGGCTTCTTCGTTTCCCTCCCCGGCACGTTCGGACCGGCGACGCCGGTGGCTCTGATGACGGGCCTTCTCCTCATCGGCGGGTTCTTCCGCTCGCTTCAGTTCACCAGCGTCAACGCGCTCGCCTTCGCCGACGTGCCGCAGGCGAGGATGAGCCGGGCGACGACGCTGACCAGCGTCGCCCAGCAATTGTCGCTGAGCCTCGGCATCTCGATCGGCGCGATGACGCTCGAAGCCTCGACGCGGCTCTCCGGCGGCGTCATCACGGCGGACACGTTCTGGCCGGCCTTCGTCGTGGTCGGCGTGCTGTCCGCTCTTTCCGGCCTCGTCTTCGCGCGGCTGCCGGACCATGCGGGGTCCGAGATGTCCGGCCACCGGCGCGAGCCGGCGCCCGATCCGGTCACGGCGATGCGGGAGCGGGGCTGAGCGAGGGCGGCCGGGGAAGGAAGGATTTCAGATGGCGGTCCCAGACCGCGTCATCGCCCTTCCAATGTTCGGAATCGGCCGGAAGATCGCCGCGCGGTCCGTTCAACAGCATGAATTTCAGGCGCGGATAGTTGCGGCGGATCACCGCCCAGAGCCTGACATGGTCGTAGAGCGAAACCGGAACGGCCAGGCAGAGCAGCAATTTCTGTTTGCCGAGGAACATCCGCAGCGTCTTTTCCGCGAGGTATTCATGGCGCGATCGGGCCTCCCCGTAATGCGCGGGGAGCGTTTCCATGGTGATGTCAGCGGGAAAAGCGTGCATGTGATTGGCGCCGCGCCCGGCATGGACCATTCCATCCTTGATGGTCAGGTCCTCGTATTCGAACATGCCGCGAAACCGGTTTCGCAGATAGGCATGCAGCGCGCGGCGCGGAGTGATCTGCCAGTCGAACACGGCGCTCGGCGAAACGGCCTCGCCATATATCCTGGCGAGCTGGTGCTTGGCTCTGCAATTGGGGCCAAGGCTGAGAACCAGGTCAAAGTGCCTGACCATCGAAGTCGTTCTCTCTGCTGCGCCCGGCTTGTGGATCGCGCCGATCTTTTTGATCACTTCCGCGCAGACGTGACAAGCGCGGGTGACGCCCGGGCCCGTCAGCTCTGCCCGCGAAAGCCTTTCGCGACCAGGTACAGCTCCACCGACTCGGCGCGGCTCGCCGGCGGCTTGACGTGGTGGACGGTGGCGAAGGAGCGCTTGAGGTTGGCGAGCAGCTGGCCCTCGGTGCCGCCCTGGAAGACCTTGGCGACGAAGTGGCCGCCGGGCTTCAGGATGCTTTCGGCGAAGTCGGCGGCGACCTCGCAGAGGTGGATGGTCCGCAGGTGATCGGTCGGACGGTGGCCGGTGGTCGGCGCCGCCATGTCGGACATCACGACGTCCGCCCGGTGGCCGCCAAGCGCGGCTTCGAGCGCCGCGGGCGCGTCATCGTCGAGGAAATCCTTCTTCAGGATCACGACGCCGGGGATCGGGTCCATGTCGAGGTAGTCGATGGCGACGACATGCGGGTCGGTGTCGGTCGAGCCGGTACGCGCGACCGCGACCTCCGACCATCCGCCGGGTGCGGCGCCGAGGTCGACCACGCGCTTGCCCGCGCCGAGGACGTGATAGCGGTCGTCGATCTCGATCAGCTTGTAGGCCGAGCGCGCGCGATAGCCCTCGGACTTGGCGCGGGCAACATAGGGGTCGTTCAGCTGGCGCTCGAGCCAGCGCGTGGAGGCAGCCGAGCGGCGCTTCGCCGTCTTCACGCGCACCTTCAGCCGGCGCGGCGGCCCGCCCTTCTCAGCCATTCGCCCTGTCCCCCGCCCGGCCGCGGCCGCGATGACGCCAGACGCCATCCTCGGCCATGAGCTCGACCAACATCCCCTCGCGCAGGCCCCGGTCGGCGACGCGCAGCCGCTCCACCGGCCAGCGCCGGCGGAAGGCCTCCAGGATGGCGCAGCCGGCGAGCACGAGGTCGGCGCGCTCGCGGCCGATGCAGGGATTGGCGACACGCTGGTCATAGTCCATGCCGGCAAGCGCCTCGATGAGGCTGGCGACATCGCCGCCGCCGAGCCAGATGCCGTCGACCCGGCGGCGATCATAGCGCGGCAGGCCGAGATGGATGCCGGCGAGCGTGGTGACCGTGCCGGACGTGCCGAGCATGTGGATGGCGCCGGCGGCGACGGCACGGTCGAGCGCCTCGACCTCGGGGAAGTCGGCGAGCATGGCGGCGACCTCGGCGACCATCGCCTCGAAGCCCTCGCGGGTGACGTGGCGGCCGCCGTGGCGCTCGCTGATGGTGACGACGCCGACCGGCAGCGACATCCATCGGCGGATGCGGTCGGACATGCGGCGGCGCCTTCCGTTGCCGTCGCGGGCGAGGTCGATCCAGACGAGCTCGGAGGAGCCGCCGCCAATGTCGAAGAGGATGACGCCGGAAGCCTCCGGGTCGATGAGCGAGGCGCAGCCGGCGACCGCGAGGCGCGCCTCGGTCTCGCGCGAGACGATCTCGAGGGCGAGGCCGGTCTCGGTGCGGGCGCGCTCGATGAACTCGGCGCCGTTATCGGCGCTGCGGCAGGCCTCGGTCGCGATCAGGCGGGCGCGCGCCACCTGCCGGTCGGCGAGCTTCTGCGAGCAGATGCGGAGCGCCTCGATGGCGCGGTGCATGGCGTTCTCGCCGAGACGGCCGCTATGGGTGATGCCCTCGCCGAGGCGGACGATGCGCGAGAAGGCGTCGACCACGCGGAAGCCGTGCTCGCGGGGCGCGGCGATGAGCAGCCGGCAATTATTGGTGCCAAGGTCGAGGGCGGCATAGTGGCGGGCATCGCCGGCGGAGGTTGCGGGCGCCTCGCCGAGCTTTCCCGGCTCGCCGACGGCGCGGACCGCGACTGCGGCGACGGGTGCCGGCCGCATGCCGGGCGCATAGACCGGCCCTCGCCTGCGCCGACGGCGCCTGCGCGACTTGCCTGCTCTACCGCCGCCCTGCGGCCCGTGGACCTCTCGCGAGACCTTCGCCGGGCGAAGGTCCGAATCCGGCGCTTCCGCCGTCTGATCCGCCGCACGACCGGCGGGCGGGTCCGTGGAAACCGGACCCTCGCCCGAGGTCGACACTCGTCAATCCCTGCGGCTGCGCAGCATCCCGGCCGGATACCGGCGCCGAGTGCGCAGCCTTCGATGTTTCTCGTTTCGGCGGTCAGTCTATCAGCCGAGGCGATGCGTGCAAGACTGGCCGCGCCGGGCGGTCAGCGCGCCTCGCCGAATTCGAGCGCGGCGCCGGCCTCGATGCCGCGGCGGGTGATCTCGTCGGAAATCTGGGCGAGCGACAATCCGGCGCCGGGAAAGTCCCGCGCGACGCGGCTGGCTATGTCGTCGGTCACGATGATGGCGCGGCCGGCGATCGCCTCGGCGACCAGGCGGTCGATCTCGGCCATCAGGCGCTGGCGGTTACTCTGGCTTACGGACATGGCTCTCCTCCATCGGCAGGCGGGAGCGCACCCCATATCTCTGTTCGGCCGCCGGGCTCCTGTCTCGTTCCGGCGGTGCCCATACCTTCCCCCTCCCGCGCGGCCGCGACCAGTAATTTCTGCGGGCACATAAAGTGATGAGCAGTGCCAAGGGCTTGGCGATCGCATGGCGCGAGTGCCAGCGGAGAGGCCGAGGCGGAACCTGACGGACCTGTCTTTTGACATCCGCGAAAGCGCGATTTCAGCGCCTCAGACGCCGAACGGCTCGCCGCCCGGCTTGTCCGCGTCGCGGCGACGGTCGGCGGACGGCACGTCGAAATCGACCCGGCGGCGTTCCACCTCGGCCGGGTCGATGGTCCAGGCGCCGTCGTGGCCGCGACGGGCGGATAGATGTCCCGCCTCGACGGCGCGGCGCACCTCCGCTTCGCTCCGCTGCAGGCGGCGGGCAGCCTCGGCGATGGTGAGTACCTTGTCGGTCATGGGCAGCGATCCTGCCAGAGCCGGCTTAACGTCCGGTTCAAGGCACCGGCCGGGCGCGATCGGCCGCCACCTCGACGACATCGACCGCGACGCTGACGCGCTGGCCGCCGGCGCCGAAGAGGATGCCGTCGACGGGCGCGACGTCCGAATAGTCGCGGCCCATGGCGAGGACGACGTGGTCGTCACGTTCCGGAATGGCATTGGTCGGGTCGAGGCCGATCCAGCCGAGGCGCCGACCGAGCCAGACGCGCAGCCAGGCGTGAGAGGCATCGGCACCGGCGAGGCGCGGCTTGCCGGGCGGTGGGATCGTGCGGAGATAGCCGCTGACATAGGCCGCCGGCAGACCGAGCCCGCGCAGGCCCGCGATGGCGATATGGGAGAAATCCTGGCAGACGCCGTGGCGCGCCGCGAAGGCCTCCGACAGCGGCGTCGAGACCTTGGTGGCGTCGGGATCGTAGGTGAAATCGGCACGGATGCGGCGGATGAGGTCGAGCGCCCCTTCCAGCGCCGGGCGCCCTTCCGCGAAGCTCTCCCGCGCATAGTCGGCGGCCGGGACATAGGCGGGCACGCGGTCGCTCGGGAAAAGGAAATGGGCCGGCGCCGAGCCGTCGATCGACTCCGCCTCGATGGCCTGTCGGCGGACCTCGGCGAGGGTCTCGCCGCCCAGCGGAACGGGCAGCGGATCGCGACGGACGTCGACCCGCGATCTTGCCGTGAAGACCAGCTTCCGATGGGTCTTCTCGATGGTCAGCGTGGTGACGCGATTGCCGAAGAAGCAGGTGCGCGCCGTCTCGCTCGCCGGCTTCGGGTCGATGGCGAGGGAGGTCGCGAGCACCTCCTGACCGCGGTCGGCGCGTGGCGTCAGACGCAGGTTGCACCGGGCGAAGGTGACCGGCGTCGCGTAGCTGTAGGTGGTGACGTGCGTGACGTCGTAGATCACGCCAATCCCATGATCTTGCCGCCGCGGGCGGCGTGCGGGCCCTGCAGGAAATAGCGCGCGCCGACGGCATCGGACAGGGAGAGGAGGTTCTGCTCGTAGCGGAGCAGCGTCGCATGATCGAGCGCGGCGGCCTCGATCGAGCCGATGTCGCCGGCGAGGTTCGCGACGATGCGGCGCGGTGCTTCGGGCATGCCGTCGTCGTGGAGCGGCGGCAACTCGTCGAGATGCTCCACGAGGCGCTCGACCTGGAAGGCGACGGAGCGCGGATTGCCCGGATCGAGGATGACGATGTCGCGTACCGGCTCGAGCGCGAGGCCGGCAAGGTAGCGCTGGCGATAGGTGATCTGGCTGTCGGAGAGCTCGAGCAGCACGTCGAGCTCGCCGAAGGGGGAATCGTCGGCCGAGAGCTGGCGCGCGAAGCGGCAGGTGTTGACGCCGCGCTCGATGCGCCGCCCGATCTCGAGGAAGCGCCAGCCGGCCACCCGGTTCATGTTCTCGTGGGTGAGGCCGGAAAGCGCGGCGACGACGCGGAGCGCATTGCGGGCGCGCTCGAAGACCTCGGCCTCGGTCGAGGCGGCGGGCATCTCCTCGACGAGGCAGGCTTCGAGGTCGCCGACGAGGCTCCAGGTGTCGCCGGACAGCCTTTCGCGGATCACCGAGGCGGCGCGGCGGGCGGAGCGCGCGAGGCGAAGGGCGGAGCCGTAGTCGGCCTCGCTTTCGAGGGCGGCGAGCGCCAGCGCCGCGCTCGGCACTGGCGGCTTCTTCTCGGCCGGCAGCGCGCCCCAGGCGACCAGCATCTGGGCGAGGCACTGCAGCTCGCGCCCGACCTTCTCACGGCCGCCATCGGATTCGACCAGTTGCGCGGCGAGAGCGCGGACGATCCTCAGCGTCGCCTCCGTCCGTTCGACGTAGCGGCCGAGCCAGAACATGTTGTCGGCCGCGCGGCTCGGGAGATTTCCCATGATGCGGCGGATGCGGATGTTCTTGCCGGTGGGCAGCAGCGAGGTCTGCTCGACCGGCTTGTCGGCGAGGATCCACACATCCGCCGAGAGGACGCCCTTCCGCATCGACACGGCGCGCGCGTCGACCTGGTCGGAGATGCGCACGAACCCGCCCTGCATGATGCGCCAGCCGCTCGCCGTGGCGGTCGCGAAGACGCGCATGACGAACGGGCGCGGCGCGAGCCTGCCATTGTCCAGGACCGGCGTGGTGGAGAGCTTCACGATCTCCTGGCCGACGAAATCGGCGCCGCGTTCCTCCATGAGCCGCGCCAGCCGCTCGCGCGCCTCGCCGTCGAGCGACGCGCCGAGGATCGGCCCGTGGGTGTCGAAGCCGGGCAGCGCCTGCCCGAAGGCGCCGCCGATCGCCATGTCGTCGAGGCCGTCGAGGACCTCGCGGCGCTCGCGCTCCTGCCCGCACCACCAGGTGGCGATGTTGGGCAGAAGCAGATCCTCGCCGAGGACGCGGCGGGCAAGGCCGGGAATGAAGCCCATCAGCGCCGGCGCCTCCAATACGCCCGAGCCGAGAGCATTGGCGACCACGACGCTGCCGGCGCGCACGGCTTCGATCAGCCCCGGCACGCCAAGCTCCGATGCGCTGTTCAGTTCGAGCGGGTCGGCGAAATTGGAATCGATGCGGCGAAGCAGGACATCGGCCCGCTTCAGCCCCGCCACGGTGCGCACATGGATCTGGTTGTGGCGCATGGTGAGGTCGGCGCCCTCGACGAGGAGCAGGCCGAGATAGCGCGCCAGGTAGGCATGCTCGAAATAGGTCTCGCTGAGCGTGCCCGGCGAGAGCAGGCAGATGCGCGGGTCGGCGCGCTCGGCAAGCGCGGCAAGGCCGGCGCGGAGCGACTGGAAGAAGGGCGCCAGGCGCTCGACGTTCATGCGCCGGTAGAGTTCGGGGAAGGCGCGCGACAATGCGACCCGGTTTTCGAGCGCATAGCCGGCCCCGGAAGGCGCCTGCGTGCGGTCGCCGAGCACCCACCAGCGGCCGTCGGGCCCGCGGCCGACGTCGGCGGCATAGAGCTGGAGGTAGCGGCCGCCCGGCGGCTTGACGCCGTGAAGCGGGCGGAGGAACTCGCTGCTGCCGGTGACCACCGCCGGCGGCAGCGCGCCTTCGGCGATCAGGCGGCCGGGCCCGTAGATGTCGGCAAGCACGGCCTCCAGAAGCTCGGCGCGCTGCGCGACGCCGGCAGCGATCTCCTGCCACTCGCCCTCGGGGATGACGAGGGGGATGTGCGAGAGCGGCCATTCGCGCTCCGGCGAGCCCATGCTCTCGGCGTCATCGCCCCACGCGCGGTAGGAGACGCCGGAATCGCGGAGATACTGGTCGCAATCGGCGAGGCGACGCTCGATCTCCGGACCGGAGAGCTCGTTCAGCGCTTCGAGGAAGCGCATCCAGTGCCGGCGCGGCACGCCTTTTTCCGTGGCGAACTCGTCGGGGACACCGGGCAGCGGCTTGTAGCCGGCGATCATCGCCTGCAGGCGGCGTGCGCCGCCGTTCGGTCTCGATGCCTGGCGTGAAACCGACATGGTCCTACAGCGTCTCGGGGCGGCGCAGGTCGAGCGTCAACGGGAACTCCCCCGCCGGCGCGGGCGGCCGGACTTCCATGATTCCGGGAGTATGGCCGTGATCCTGGAACCGTGCCAGACGGCGCGCCTCGGCCTCGTAGGAATTCACAGGAAAGGTCTCGTAGTTGCGCCCGCCCGGATGGGCGACGTGGTAGACGCAGCCGCCGAGCGAGCGGCTGTTCCAGGTATCGACGATATCGAAGGTGAGCGGCGCATCCGGCGGCGTTGTCGGGTGCATGCCCGCCGCCGGCTGCCAGGCCTTGAAGCGCACGCCGGCGACGAATTCGCCCTGCGTGTCGGTAGGCGCCAAGGGCACCGGGCGGGTGTTGCAGGTGACGACGTGGCGGCCCGTGACAAGCCCGGTCGCCTTGACCTGCAGGCGCTCGACGGAAGAGTCCACGAAGCGCACCGTGCCGCCGGCGGCGCCGGTCTCGCCAAGGACGTGCCACGGCTCCAGCGCCTGGCGCAGCTCCAGCGTGACGCCGGCATGCTGGACCGAGCCGTAGAAGGGGAAGCGGAACTCGCGCTGCGCCTCGAACCAGGCGGGATCGAAGGCATAGCCGGCCCGCTTCAGGTCATCGAGCACGTCGAGGAAATCGGCCCAGACGAAATGCGGCAGCATGAAACGGTCGTGCAGCATCGTTCCCCAGCGCACCAGCTTGCCCCCCTGCGGCTGGCGCCAGAACCAGGCGACCAGCGCACGGAGAAGCAATTGCTGCGCGAGGCTCATGCGCGCGTCGGGCGGCATCTCGAAGGAGCGGAACTCGACGAGGCCGAGCCGCCCCGTCGGGCCGTCGGGCGAGAAGAGCTTGTCGATGCAGATCTCGGAACGGTGCGTATTGCCCGAGACGTCGACCAGCAGGTTGCGGAACAGCCGGTCGGCGAGCCAGGGCGGTGGTGCCCCCTCCCCCGGCTTCGGCACCTTGGAGAGCGCGATCTCCAGCTCGTAGAGCGAATCGTGGCGCGCCTCGTCGATGCGCGGCGCCTGGCTGGTCGGGCCGATGAAGAGGCCGGAGAACAGATAGCTGAGCGACGGATGGCGCTGCCAGTAGATGATCAGGCTCTTCAGGAGGTCCGGGCGGCGGAGGAACGGGCTGTCGGCGGGCGTCGAGCCGCCGAGCACGACATGGTTGCCGCCGCCGGTGCCGGTATGGCGGCCATCGACCATGAACTTGTCGGCGCCGAGATGCGACTGGCGCGCCTCCTCATAGAGCTCGGTCGTGATCGCGACGGCCTCCTTCCAGCTCGCCGAGGGCTGGATGTTGACCTCGATGACGCCGGGATCGGGCGTCACCTTAATGACCTCGAGGCGCGGATCGTGGGGCGGCGGGTAGCCCTCGATATGCACGGGCAGGCCGATCTTCCGCACGCTCTCCTCGACCACTTCGAGGATCTCGAGATAGTCCTCCAGCCGTTCGGTCGGCGGCATGAAGACGCAAAGCACGCCATCGCGCGGCTCGATGGCGAGCGCGGTGCGCACGGCATCGGCGATGATCTGCTGCTCGGTGACGTCCTGCCGGTGGGTATCGTCGGCGCCGGACTGGATCGCCATCTGCGCGAGCGCACCGGGCTCGGGCAATGGCTCGACGGGCGCCATCGGATCGGGATCGAGGACGACATGCTGCTGGCGTGGCGGCACCCAGGGCAGCGCGCCGAGGGGCAGGCGCAGCCCCGCCGGCGAGTCGCCCGGCGCGAGGAAGAGCTTGCCGCGGCGGAACTTCCATTTTTCGCTCCGCCAGCGCCGCTGGCCCAAGCCGCTGGCCTCGGCGTTCCAGCGCTGGATGGGCAGGACATAGCCGGTCGGGTTGGTGAGGCCGCGGGCGAAGACGCGCGAGATGCGCGCGCGCTCCTCCGGGTCGGCGAGGCGGGAATTCGCTGGATCGACGTTTTCCGGCAGGCCCGATTCCTTCAGGATCCACTGCGCCGGATCCTCGAAGGCGGGGATGGCGTCATCGGCGGCGAGGCCGAGATTGCCGGCAATTGCCGCGGCGAGCTCGCCCGCCTCCTCCACCGTGGGGTGAGCGCGGCGGCTGCCATCGGCGATGAGCGCCGGATTGCGCCAGATCGGCTTGCCGTCCTTCCGCCAGTAGAGCGCATAGGACCAGCGCGGCAGCGACTCGCCGGGATACCACTTGCCCTGCCCGTAGTGGAGCACGCCGCCCGGAGCGAAGCGCTGGCGAAGCCGCCGGATGAGCGCATCGGCAAACTGCCGCTTGGTGGGCCCCACCGCGTCGGTGTTCCACTCGGCGGCCTGGAAATCGTCGACCGAGACGAAGGTCGGCTCGCCGCCCATGGTAAGGCGCACGTCGCCGGCCTTCAGCTCGGCATCGACCTGCTCGCCGACTTTGTCCAGGCGAGCCCATGATTCATCGGAGAAAGGCAGCGTGATCCGCGGCGCCTCGGCGATACGCGTCACCGACATGTCGAAGCCGAACTCGGTATTGGCCGGATCGACCATGCCGCTGATCGGCGCGGCGGAGCGGTAGTGCGGCGTCGCGGCGAGCGGGATGTGGCCTTCGCCGGTGAGCAGCCCCGAGGTCGCGTCGAGGCCGATCCAGCCGGCGCCCGGGAGATAGACCTCGGCCCAGGCATGGAGGTCGGTGAAGTCCTTGTCGGTGCCGCGGGGACCTTCGAGCGGATCGACATCGGCCTTCAGCTGAATCAGGTAGCCCGACACGAAGCGCGCGGCGAGGCCGAGCTGGCGGAGCACCTGGACCAGCGTCCAGGCACTGTCGCGGCAGGAGCCGGCGCGCAGCCGAAGCGTCTCCTCCGGCGACTGCACGCCCGGCTCCATGCGGATCAGGTAGCGGACGTCCTGCTGCAGCCTCGCGTTCAGCGAGACGAGGAACTCGACCGTGTTGACCGGCCCTTTCGGCAGGCCATCGACCAGGGCCTGCTGCAGGGGGCCGACGGGATCGAGGACGAGATAGGGCGCGAGCTCGGTCTTCAGCTCGGGCTCGTACTGGAACGGAAAATTCTCGGCATAGGCCTCGACGAAGAAGTCGAACGGATTGATCACCGAAAGCTCGGCGATCAGGTCGACCTCGATACGGAACTCCGTGGCCTTCTCCGGAAAGACGAAACGGGCGAGCCAGTTGCCGTGCGGGTCCTGCTGCCAGTTCACGAAATGGTCGGCGGGCGTCACCTTCAGCGAATAGCTCGGCACCTTCGTCCGCGTGTGCGGCGCCGGTCTCAGGCGGATGAGCTGCGGACCGAGCGCGACCGGGTGGTCGTAGCGGTAATGCGTCAGGTGATGCAGGGCGGCAAGAATCGCCAAGGCAAGATCCTTCGTGCTGAAACGCTGATCAAGCAGCAACCACGGCCGGGGAGCAAGCAAGTCCCGTGCTCAGCGGCCCGACCTGTGCCGGCGCCCCATCAGGCGCCGGCTACCGTCGATAGTGCAATAATTTCCACTAGTTGCACCGATCGCTTCCTCCGATGCCGCCCCGCCCCTATTGTCGATTCGTCCGGATTTTCGTAGCGGGTGCCTTCTCTGCGCGCCCTCATCGCCCACGAGGCCCCCTTGGAAAACCTGCGATCGAAGACCCTTGCCGGCACCTTCTTCCATGCGCCCGAGCGCGGCAATGTCGAGATCCTGTCCGACACGCTGGTCGAATTGGATGCTGCCGGCACCATCGCAGCAGTGCTGCGGCCCACCGATCCCGACCATGCGGAAGCGCGGCGGGCAGCAGAGCGGCAAGGCCGCCTGGTCGTGCTCCCCACCGATACCTTCGTGCTGCCCGGCTTCGTCGATCTCCACATTCATGCGCCGCAATATCCGCAGCTTGGCACGGCGCTCCACGTACCGCTCGAGGTCTGGCTGCAGGAGAACACCTTCCCGACCGAGGCGCGCTTCGCCGATCTCGCCTTTGCCGAGCGTGCCTATTCGGCGCTGGTCGGCGACCTGCTCGCGCTCGGCACGACGACGGCCGTCATGTTCGCCTCCATCCACGGTCCGGCGACGCGGAAGCTCGTCGACCTCTGCCTCGACAAGGGGCTGCGCGCCGTCATCGGCAAGACCGCCATGGACGATCCGCGCGGCTGCCCGGATTTCTACCGCGACGCCTCGGCGGAAGCCGCGGTCGCCGAAAGCGCGGCGCTGATCGACTACGTGCGCTCGCATCCGGCGAACCGCGCCGGCGACGTGCTGCCGGCGGTGATCCCGCGCTTCATCCCGGCCTGCACCGATGCGGCGCTGGAGGGACTCGGCGCGCTCGCCGCGGAATGCCGCTGCCATATCCAGACCCATTGCTCGGAAAGCGACTGGGAGCACGGCGCGGTGCTCGCCCGCTACGGCCGCACCGACGCCAAGGCGCTCGACGGCTTCGGGCTGCTCACGCGCCGGACCGTCCTCGCCCACGGCAACTTCCTGCCGGACGACGACATGGACCTGATCCGCGAGCGCGGCAGCGGCGTCGCCCATTGTCCTCTCTCGAACGTTTATTTCTCCAACGCCGTCTTCCCGCTCCGCCGCGCGCTGGTGAAGGGCCTCCGCGTCGGGCTCGGCACCGACATTGCCGGTGGCCCCAGTGCATCGTTGCTCGAGAACATCCGCATGGCGGTACATGCCTCGCGGATGCTGGAGGAAGGCGTCGATGCGGACCTGGCGCCGGAGGCGCGGGGCCGCCCGGGCACGCGCATCGACTGGAAGGTCGCGTTCCATCTCGCCACCGCCGGGGGCGCCGACGTGCTCGACATTCCCGTCGGCACGTTCGCGCCCGGCATGAAGTTCGACGCGATCGCCATCGACACGGCCGCGCCCGACGGGACCATCCGGCGCCTCGATGGCGACGAGGACCTCGGCACCACGCTCCAGCGCATCCTCTTCACGGCTTCGAAGCGGAATATCGCCGACGTGTGGACCGGTGGCCGGCGCGTCGCCGGTGCGGCCTGACTGCTTCCCTCTGCCGCCTTGACGATGGTGGACATCGCGGCCCCTATTCCTGCCTTCTCGTCTTCTCCCAAACGGATTCAGATATCTTGCGCAAGCTTCTGGTCGCCCTCGCCTTTCTCGGCCTCCTCGGCATCTCTCCCGCGCTCGCCGGCGGCGGCAGCGGCATCGTCGAGCCGCGCATGACCATTGCGCCGGGCGGCGCCGGCGGCCCGCGCGTGGCGGTCACCCTCGATGCCTGCGACGGGCGCACGGACATGCGGATCGTCACCATGCTCATCGAGGAGCGCATCCCGGCGACGATCTTCGCCACCGCCGGCTGGATCCGCAGCAACCCGGCGGCGCTGAAGCTGATGCTCGCCCATGGCGACCTGTTCGACATCGAAAACCACGGCGCACGCCACGTGCCGGCCATCGACAAGCCGGTGCGCGTCTATGGGCTGATGACCGCCGGCTCGCCGGCGGGCGTGACCGCCGAGGTGCAGGGCGGCGCCGATGCGGTCGCGAGGGCCACCGGCCGCCGGCCGGTCTGGTTCCGTGGCGCCGCCGCGCAATACACGCCCTCGAGCCTCGCGCTCATCCGCTCGCTCGGCTTCAAGGTCGCCGGTTATTCCCTCTCCGGCGACGAGGGCGCGCTCCTCGGCACCCGCCAGGCCGCATCGCGCATCGCCGCGGCCAGGGACGGCGACGTGATCATCGCCCACGTCAACCATCCGGAGAAGCCGGCGGGCGCCGGCGTCGCCTCCGGGATCCTCGCGCTCAAGGCGCGCGGATTCCGTTTCGTGAAGCTCGACGGCTCGGGCGTGCCGGCCGCCGGCCTCGCCACGCGCTGAGCGGGTTCAGAAATAGGTCCGGATGGCGTCGACCACCTTGTGATCGTCGTCGATCACGTGGATGAGCTGCCATTTGTCGAAGGTCGTGCAGGGGTGCGAGACGTCGAAGGCGATGACGTCGCCGACGGCGAGCGGGCTGTTCTCGGGCAGGGTCAGGTGACAGTGCTGGTCGTTGAGCCCGGTGACGGTGTAGCCCGCCGGGATCGGCTCGGGCTCGGCCATGCCGGGACGCAGCCACATCGCCGGCTGCGGCAGGTGCACGTCATAGGAAATGTCGCGCTTGCCGACGGCGACGATCGCCTTGCCCTGCTCCGGCCGCGACTGGACGCGCGCCCAGACCTGCAGCGCCGGGCGAAGGCCGGGACCGAGCGCTGCGAAATCCGGGTGACGCTTCTCGATGGCCGTGAAGAGATCGCGGTACATGTGCCCGTCATGGGTGAGGTAGCAGCCGCTCCGGATGATCACCTCGGTGGCGCGGGACAGCTTCAGCGCGGTGAAGCGATCGACCACCAAGTCGAAATAGGCGGTGCCACCGGCCGTCAGGATGATCGGCGCCTTGCCTTTGAACAGGCCCTCGCCATCAGCGGTGCTGGCGCAATCGGCAATGAAGCCGAGAAACTCGTTGACCGCGGCCGCCGTCTCCTCGGGCGTGGCGCGGCCGATCAGCCCCTCGAAGGCGGCGACGCCGGCCAGCTCCAGCGCGGGATGCTCGGCGGCGACCGCACGAGCGACCGCGATCGCATCGGCGGACGTGCGGGCGCCGGTGCGTCCGCCGGGAAAGCCGAGTTCGAGGAGGACGCGAAGCGGACGCTTCAATCCCGCGGCCTTGGCCGCGGCGGCAAGCTCGGCGACGTTGCCGACGGAATCGACGAAGCAGAGGAAGGAGAATTCGGGATCGCGCTTCAGCTCGCCGACGACGTAGCCGATCTCGGCACGGCCGACGAGTTGGTTGGCGAGCAGGATGCTGCCGACGCCGAAATCGCGGCAGACGCGCATCTGCTGCGTCGTCGCCACGGTGATGGCGACCGCCCCGTCTTCGAGCTGCAGCTTGAAGAGCTGCGGCGCCATGGTGGTCTTGCCGTGGGGCGCGATGCGCGCGCCGGTCTTCTCGAGGAAGGCCCGCATCCAGCGGCTGTTCTCGCCGAGCACCGACTTGCGGATCACCGCGAGCGGCAGCGGGAGGTCGCCCGAGAAGATCGACCAGCCCTGCCGGCCGATATCGGCGAGCGCGAGGGTCCCTGACTCCGGCGGCATGCCCTTGGTGCGCCCGTCGACAGTCGAGGTGAGAATGCCGCTCAGATCCATGGAGATTCCCCGGTGCTATGCCTGTTGGTCAGCGCCGCCCAGAAAGCCCTTCGCCGCGGGATATGCAAGCCGTTGGCGTCAATGGATCGGAGAAGTCTCAAGAGGCTGGACCGGCGCGGCGTGGCGCACTATAAGCCCGCTGCCGGCGGGATTTCCCCCGGCACCAGCCGGTTGATCGCCGTCAGGCCGATAATATATTGGCCGCACGCGATGCCTGCCTTGGGGAATCGTCTAACGGTAGGTAAGCGGAGTCTGGCCTAAGCCGTTGAAACATCTCGCTCGGTTTTACAAATCGCCCCTCGTTTCCCCGACGTGTTCCCGCCATTTCCGGGGCCGTTTGTAAAACATTCCGGCCTCAGTCGAGCCGCTTGATCGCCCGCCACGATCGCGTCCGCCTCGGCGTTGACCAGGCTTCGCGCCCGTAACAATTCGTGATTGGATATTACGCCAAAAAGGCGTATCTTATCACCATCGGCACACGCTGATGACCGCGCCTCGGGGACAACGGAGGCTCTGGAAAGGACCAGGACAATGACCACCATCCTCCTCCCCCACGTTTATTTCGACGCCGATCATCTGGCCGAGGTGGCCGAGGTCATGGCGACGATGGGCTCGCCCAAGCTCCGCGGCTTCGCGGCCCTCGACATGATCCAGGCGATCGAGCCTAATTATGCACTTGAGAAAAGTGCCGATTCGGAGTAGTTCCTATGACCGACAGGCTGGCGCAATTAGTCTCGCTATTTGAGGAAGAACCCTCTGAACGCCTCGACGACCTCCTTCGTCGTCTGAGAGAAATTGACCAGCGTTTCCAG
>JAFKKF010000023.1 GCA_017305635.1 Hyphomicrobiales bacterium
GTCGGCGAGCCGGTCGATCCCCGGTAAGTCGGACACCAGCGTTCCGCTTCCGCGGGGGCGGCCGGCGCCGGTCGAGATGACGGCGACCGCCGAGACCGGCCAGCCGCAAGGCGCGATCGCCAACGCCATCCTGTCGATGGTGCCGCAGGAGGGGCCGGGCTCCCCCAACTTCGCCAGCGACCTCCACAAGGACGTGATGTCGTCCTTCTCCGCCCCGTGGGAGGGTATGGCGCCGGCCGATCGTGCGATCGTCGAGGAGAGCGCCGCGAAGCAGAAGGCCGCGGACGACGCTGCGGCCCAGCAGGAGCTTCTGAAGGGAAGCCGCTGGGACGAGACCGCGCCCGGCACCCCGCAGGTCCACTTCGACAACGCCGATGCTTTCGACCCGCTCGGCATCCTCCGGGTCACCAATCCGGCGGCTGCGATGGCCGCCACGCGCCAGCCCCCGCCGGCCGGCAGCGTTCACTTCGATAATGCCGACCCCTACGACGGCGATCTGCTCCAGATGCTCGACAGCGCGCTGCAGGGCGGCGCGCCGAAGCCGATGGGCCAGGTTCAGGTGCCGTCCGACACCCAGGCCGCCGCCCAGCCGCAAGGTGTGCAGGTGGCCGATGCGTCCGGCGCGGTGCCGCAGAGCGCCACCAAGATCGTCGAGGTGGACGGTCGCCGGATGGAGGTGCCCGCGGACGCTACACCCGGCGAGATAGAGGATATCCTCAATGCCGAGGCGCCGACGCCAGGTCTCGCGGTCGAGGGCAATCCGATGGCGGCGCAACCGCCTACGCCCAAGGACGACTATGTTGTTCCCGACATGTCTTGGGACCAGCGGGTCGCCCGCAAGACGCAGCTCGGCGCGCAGAACATCGGCAGCGGTCTTGCTGATTTTGCGGGTGGAGCGGTTGACCTGCCGGCCACGATATTCAACGGGGTGACGGGCGGACTGGATTCTCTCTACAACTGGGCGACGGGCAGCGACTATCATACGCCTCCCCCGGCCAGCCTCCTTCCGCAGTCCGTGCGCGACGCCGTGCCCGCGGTCCTCGGCCCCGGCACCGCCGCTGACTGGATCAAGGACCGTGCGTCAGAGGTAGCGACTGCCGCGGGTGTTCCGCCCATTCCGCCGGACCAGCAAACCCATGGCGAACAGCACGCCGGCCGCCTCATAGAGGGGGGCGCGGGAGCGTATTTTGGCGGGTTGGCGTTGGCCGGTCGAGTTCGCCCCGCCTTGGAGGCCCTGGAGCAAGGCAAGCCTGTCTCCGGCATGATCCGGCCGTACATGAAGCGCCCCGTCGGGGCGCTTTCGCGGGACGTGGGTGCGGGAATGGGCGCCACCGAGGCGGCGGATCGGGCGCACGGAGCGTTGCAGGACCACGGTGTGCAGAGCCCGGTGCTCGACATGATCGCGGCGTTGGTTGGCGGGTTGATGGGCGGCAGTGGCGTCCACGGGCTGCAGAGTCTGATGCGGTCGCCCCGAACCATTTTCGAGCATATCAAGGGGGACCCCCGCGTAGTCGATCCGGCGACGGGCGCCCCTTACACCCGTTCGCAGGTTCAGACGGCCGCGAAGATCACGCAGGGCGCCGCATCCGAGCCGGTCGCGGCGAAAGCAACGCTCGACGAGAACGTCCAGGATCTGCTCGACGTGGGCGTTCCGAAGAAGAACCTGCCGACTTCGGCGATGCTCACGGAGGACACCGGCCTCAACGCCATGGAGGGAGGTCTTCGGCGTCGGAACGCGCCGCCGTTCATCGATCAGGACGCCAAGGTCCAGACCCAGGTCGCCAAGGACATCAGCAGCGTGCGAGATCCGAGCGCGGATGTATCGGCGGTCGGCCCCGGAATTGTGGCTAACCGTGACGCCATCGCCGCCTCGCGCGACGCGCAGGCGCTACCTCTTTTGCGGCAAGCCGAGAAGTCCGGCGCCGTGGTCGACGCGAATCCCGTGGCCGCGCAGATCGACCAAGTCCTGTCCACCGCCAAGCGCCCGCCCGTGCGTAACGCGCTGAACGAGGCGCGCGGCGTGCTGAATGAAGCGCAGCCGCCCGTTGCACCCGGCGTGGACAAGCCTCCTCCGGTCCTCGATAGCACGGTCAGAAAGAGCTGATGGCCGTTCGCGACAAGCTCGACGAGCAGTTGACCGCGGCCAGTCCCGAGTTCGGGGACTACTTGAAGAAGTACCGGGAGGGCAGCAAGCCTCTGGACGACATCACGTCGAGCCCCACTGTCGATCTGCTCATCAAGGGGGAAGATGCCCGCACCGTGGCCGACCGCGTCCTTGGCGCGAAATGGGACGGGGGCAAGCAGATGGACGAGGTCCTGGCTTCGCTCGGCGACGACCCCGCGGCCAAAGCGGGTTGGAAAGCCGCGGTGGCCGAATCGCTCGCGAAGCGCGTGACCGGCACCGACATGCTCGACGGCGGGAATTATAACGCCTCCTTCGCCAAGCTCTCGAACATGTTCAAGCAGAACGAACAGATTCTGTCGAAGGTGTTCACGCCGGACGAAATGAACACGCTTCGGCAGGGCCACAAGCTGCTGGCGTACTTCCGCCAGGCGGCCAAGCGCGCTCAGCCCGGCTCCGACACCATGGAGAAGATGTTCGGCAGCCGCGGCGATCAGTTCCTGAACAGTGAAGGCGGGCGCGCGTTCGAGCTTGCGGCGAAACACGTCTACGGCAACCTCGAGGGCGGCGGCGTCATCCGCCGCATGCGCCTCATGTTGAACTTGGTGCCTGCCGACAAGGCGAGTGAAGTGATCAACATGGCCGCGTTCAATCCCGACCTGATGTCGTACCTGCTCGGCAAGAAAATCCGCGACGTCTCGGCCATCCCAGTCAATTGGGGCCTACGCGGGTTGGTCGCGGCGGACATCGCTGACCAGAAACAGCGGAACGGTCGGGGCAAGTAGGTGGCCCGCCAGGCGAACAGCGACTGGTGGGGGAAGAAGGACGAGAAGTGATGTGCCTCGGTGACCACAAAACCGAGCGGTCGATTCAGGATGATCCTCGGTTCGACGACGGGGGCTTCTCGGAGGAAGGCCCGAACGACGAACGGCTTTACGACCGCAGCTTCAAGATCAACCCGACGGATCTGCCGTCCAATCCGCGGTACGAGATGCCGCCGGACGTTCTGATCCAGCGTCTTATTGGTCCTTTCCACAAGACCCGCAGCACCTGACGGGTGACGTCCTCTTGCCAGAAATGTCGAATTGTGAGAGTTTTGTTGAATGGCAATTTTCGATGACCTCGCCCCGCAGGTGATGCGGGACCTCATGAAGGATTTCGGCCTCGACGCCTCCCGCGCCGCGGCCATCCTCGGCAATCTCGGCCACGAAAGCGGAGGCTTCAAGTTCCTCCAGGAGATCAAGCCGATCTCCGGCCGTGGCGGCTACGGCTGGGCGCAGTGGACCGGCCCGCGTCGAGTCCAGTTCGAGGCGTACTGCACGCGCAACAAGCTCGACCCGGCCTCGTACAAGGCCAACTACGGCTGGCTGTTCGTCGAGCTGACGACCACCGAGAAGGCGGCTATCCCGGCGCTGAAGGCGGCGAAGACGCTCGACGACCAGGTGAAGGCGTTCGAGAAGAGCTTCGAGCGCGCCGGGGTGAAGAACTACCCGAGCCGCATCGACTGGGCGAAGCGCGCCCTCAAGGCCTACACCGCCAATCCGTCACTGCAGCCGGTGAAGGTGGACGCTCCGATCGCGGACGACCCGCCGGTCGGCGAGGCGATCACCGTGCCGACCACGGTCCCCGGCCCGGAGGTGTTGAACCCCGTCGACATGACCTCCGACGTCGGCCCGTCCCCGTGGTTGGTCGTCGGCGTCATCGTCGCGGCCGTCGCCGCCATCGTCCTCAAGCTCACGGGCGTCCTGTGAACCCCATCCTCATCCAGATCCTCGCGGAGACCGCCCTTGGCGTCGCCAAGAAGGTGTTCCCCGCTGTCGCCGGCAAGCTCGGTGTCGACGACATCCCGACCTCGGCCATCTCGTCCGCGGTTAAAGCCGATCCGTCGCTGGTGAACGCGCTCAACCAAGAGCACCCGGTGCAGTCCGGCGTGACCTGGGGCGGCGGCGCCGGCTTCCTCTTCGGCGTGGCGATCTGCTGGCACGAGATCGGTTCCGGCAGCCCCAACCCCGACACGCTCGGCATGGGCCTCGGCGTCGTCATCGCCGGCCTCTTCACCCTCTACCGCCGCTGGACCAACCGGCCGCCCCTCTTCTCCAAGTGGTTCAAGAAAGGGACCTGAAGATGCGAAAGACCCTTGTTGCCGCCATGGCTCTCGTGGCCCTCACCTTCGGCCTCGCCCAGGCGGCGCCCGTGAAGGCCCCGAAGCCCGAACCGGCGCTCAGCCCGGTCGTGGACCTCCAGCTCGTCAGCGGGAAGCACATCTGCACCGGCTTCTATGTCGGCAACGGCCGGGTCGTCACCGCCTCGCACTGCGTGGACGACTTCGCGGAAACCTACAAGATCAAGTTCACCGACGGCACCGTGGCGGATGCACACATCGCGGTCATCGCCGACTGGAAGCGGGGCTTCGACGACTTCGCCATTCTCACCTTCGCCGAGCCCAAGACTCCGATCCGTCCGCTCCAGCTCCGCTGCGAGGTCCCGGCCGTGGGCGAGTACGTGAGCATGACCGGCTACCCCTCCGACATGGGCCTGACGACCGTCTGGGGGCGTGTCTCCGGCGGCCTGTCGACGTGGGGACCGTGGCCGGCGGTGTTCCGGGTGGACATCGCAGCGATCGGCGGCAATTCCGGCTCAGCCATCGTCGACGGGGAGGGCCGCGTCGTCGGCATCCTGGTCGGCGGCTATCGCGACACCTCGTTCTCGGTGGCCGTCCCGATGACCAAAGTCTGCGCCATGCTCGACATCGGCGTCGCGTGACCGCCTACGACCTCAAAATCCTGCTGGTTGGCGCGCTGGCGGTCCTGCTCATCGGGTCCGCCTGCGTCATTTCTACCCTCCCGTAGCCTAACATATTTGCAAGAGGACTCTTGCCTACGGCGGCCGGAGGCGTGTAGATACTTGCGAGATTGCGCGTTACGGGAGATTTCGCAATGGCACGCAAGCAGTACCTGAACCCGGCTCCGCCGGACAAGCCGCGGCCTGATGCCCCGAAAGACGTCGTCCACGTCTATTTCGCTAGCAAGCTGCAGAAGGCCATCGTTGATCTCGGGATGAACCAGAGCGACCTGGCGCGGGAAGTCCAGAAACACCTCCCGAAGGGGCGGACAATAGGCCGCGACAGCATCTCGCTCTACATCCGCGGCAAGGTCCTGCCGAACGCCATCAATCTCAAGGCGATCGCCGCGGCGCTCAAGGTCGACGCCAAGGACCTGCTGCCCCACAAGGGCGTGCCGTCGGTGATCGACAACCACCCGACCCGCGACACGCGGCTGCTCGGGGATGGCAACACCTGGCTACGCATCAACGAGGCGGTGCCCACCGATCTGGCGCTGAAGATCGTCTCGATGCTCAATGCCAACGAAAAGAAAGCGCGGGGGAAGTAAGATGCCCCGGCCGAAGCGGGAGGTCCCATGGCTGGTCTGGCGCGAGGGCATGGCCTATGCGAGCTGGTACGACGCCGGCGCCCGCCAGACGCGGTTCAAGACCCTCGGCACGAAGGACGCTGTTGAGGCGCGCCAGCGTTTCGCCGAGTTCCTGACTACCCGCGAGGTCATCCCGGCGTTCGGCCGGCTCACGGTCAGCCAGGCGCTGAAGCACTACACGAACGAACACGTCATGCCGAACTGCGCCGACTGGCGCCGGCAGGTGGACGCTATGAAGCACCTCGAGGCGTTCTTCGGCGCCCGCGCGATCTCCGACGTCGACGTGCCGCTCTCCCGCCGCTACATCGACCTGCGCCGCACCCAGCCGGGGAAGGGCAAGGTCGTCCGCGAGCCGTGGCCGAACAAGCCCGAGTGGACGCGGCGGGTGAAGATCGAGACGACGACCGAGGACAGCACCATCCGGCGCGAGCTGACCGTGCTGATGGCCGCGGCCAATCACGCGCGCAAAATGAAGCGCATCCGAGAATTGCCTGTGCTCGATCGGCCGGACGACAAGCGCATCGGCCAGGACGAGGAGGCGCCTTATTACACGGCCGGGGAGTTGCAGGCGCTCCTCGACCAGTCCGAGGGCGAGCTGCACTACTTCATCGACCTGGCCTACTGGACGGGCGCACGCCGCGCCTCGATCGAGGAACTGACCCGCCCGCAGGTCAAGTGGGACCAGCGCCAGATCCACCTGCAGAAGCCGGGCAAGAAGGCCACCAAGAAGCGCCAGCCGATCGTGCCCATCCTCCCCGAGATGGAATCAAGCTTGAAGGTGCTGTGGGCGGCATCGGAGGGCCGGGAGCGGCTGTTCACCGTCTCGGACTTCTTCGTCTCCTTCCGCCGGCTGTGCGAGCGGCTGGGGATGGCCGATCGGTCCCACCCGCATTGCCTGCGGCACACGCGGGCGTCCCACCTTCTGCAAAAGGGGGTCTCGATCTTCACCGTGGCGAAGCTGCTCGGCGACACCGTCGCGACCATTGAGCGGGTCTACGGCCACCACGCTCAGGGCAAGATGGCGGAGGAACTGACGGGGAAGTAACGTGCAAGCCGGCACGCCACCCGCGTTTTAGCGTCGCAACTGTGTCGAAAAAGTCGAACTGTGCTTTCGACGAATGTGGCGCAAAATTAGCAAGAGGTTCAGAAATCCGCCGTTCGACAGGATTCAACAAAATCTCTCTTAGTTCTCTCACGGCGAAAACAGGGGTTCGAGTCCCCTAGGGAGCGCCAGTCTTTTCAGTGATTTGGCTGCCGGCCGGTCCCTCCCGTCAAATCCCGTTCGGGGATCGGCAGGCCCTCTCCCTGCGCGACCAGGGCGCCTATCGTGGCAACACGAGGCTTTCCCTGCCGATTTCTCCGACGTTCCGAACGCCGCAGAGGGCCATGGTCAGGTCCAGCTCGTTTCGGATGAGTTCGAGGACCTTGGCGACGCCGGCTTCGCCCATGGCTCCAAGCCCGTAGAGCATGCTGCGGCCGATATAGGTGGAGCGCGCCCCGAGCGCGACCGCCTTGAAGACTTCCCGGCCGGAAAGAATGCCACCGTCCAGATGGACCTCGGTCTTGCTGCCGACGGCGGCGGCGACCGCGGGCAGGGCCGCGATACTCGACAATGCCCCGTCGAGCTGCCGTCCGCCGTGGTTCGAGACCACGATGGCGTCCGCGCCGGCTTCGACGGCGCGCTCGGCATCGGCGGGATCGAGGATGCCCTTCATCACCATCCTGCCCGGCCATCTGTCGCGGATCCGACGCACGGCGTCCCAGTCGAGCGTCGGATCGAACTGGCTGTTGGTCCATTTGGCGAGCGAGGTCGTATCGTCGAGGCCCTTCACGTGCCCGACGAGGTTGCCGAATGTACGGCGCCTCGTTCCGAGCATTGCCAGGCACCAACGTGGCTTCGTCGCGAGGTTGGCGAGGTTGCGCAATGTCGGTCGCGGCGGCGACGAAAGGCCGTTGTAGATGTCCTTGTTGCGCTGCCCGGATATCTGGAGGTCGAGGGTCAGGACCAAGGTCGGGCAGCCGACCGCGGCGGCACGATCCATGAGCCCATGCACGAAATCGCGGTCGCGCATGACGTAGAGCTGGAACCAGAAGGGCTTCTCGACATGCGCCGCCACATCCTCCAGCGAACATATGCTCACGGTCGAAAGGGTGAAGGGAACACCGAACTTCTCCGCGGCCCGCGCGGCGAGGATCTCGCCGTCGGCGTGGGTCATGCCGGTGAGGCCGGTGGGCGCAATGGCGACCGGCATGCGGATCGGCTGGCCGAGCATGGTCGCTGACGTCGAGCGATGGCCGACATCGACTCCGACGCGCTGGCGAAGGCGGATCCGCGCGAAGTCGGAATGGTTCTCGCGATAGGTCTGCTCGGTCCACGAGCCGCCGTCGACGTAGTCGTAGAACATCCGCGGGACGCGCTTCTTCGCCAACCGCCGCAGATCCTCCACACAGGCAATCCGGCGCGTCGTGGCCGCCATATTCCACTCCCCAAAGTTGTCTGCGGATCAGCTTGTCAGGCAACCGGACGATATGCTATGGATCGCTTAGACGTCAACCTAGGGAGGTTAGTTTGACCAGGAAATCGAATATAAATCAGTGGCTTGCTGCTGCCGCGCTGCTCGTTGTCGCCAGCCCGGCGCTGGCGGCCGATGGTCCCGTCGCCATTGCCGCGCAGAGCTTCTCTACCGATCTCTGTCAGCCGGCGGATCCCAACGCGGTGAAGGAGATCCCGAAGGGTGTCTCGGGCTTCACCGGCTATGAATCGGCGGCTGGTGATTGGCTGACCGAGCCGTCCTCCAGCCCCCTCAAGGGCAAGCGCGTCGCGCTCACCGTGATGGGGCTCGGCCAGCCCTTCTTTCTCGCCATCAAGGGGCATTGGGAACGGCTCGCCGAGAAGTACGGGTTCGAGCTCAAGGTCTATGACGGCCGCTTCGACGCCGGCACCGTGCAGAAGCTGGTCGACGACGTGATCTCCGACGCGCCCGACGCGGTCGCCTTCGCGCCGCTCGACAGCAATGCCTCGGTCCCGCAGGTCAAGCGCATGCTCGATGCCGGGCTGAAGGTCATCACCTACAACGTCCAGCCGTCGGAAGTGGTGGCGCCGCGCGTCTTCGCCAACGACTATGACGGCCCGCGCCTCGTCGGCTGCAACACGGCCCGCTACTACAAGGCGAAGTTCGGCGACAAGCCGGCCCATATCGGCGTCGTCGACCTGCCGCAGCTGCCCCAGGTGCAGGACCGCAAGAACGGCTTCCTCTACGGCTTCCTGTCGCTGATCCCGACCGCCAAGGTCGAGCAAACCGTCGATGGCGGCGGCGTCATCGACAAGGCCAATCCGGCGGCCGCCGACATGCTCCAGGCCCATCCCGAGATCAACGTGATCTTCGGCATCAACAACGACTCCTCGCTCGGCACCGTCGCCGCGCTGAAGGCGGCCGGCTCCTATTCGCCGGACTGGGGCGTGGTCTCGTCGGTCGACGGTTCGGAGCCGGTCATGGCCGAGCTCGGCAGCGATGCCTCGCCGCTGAAGGCCGAGAGTGGCTACCCGCCCTATGACTTCAGCGTCGCCGCCTTCAACCTGCTTGGAGCCACCGTCGAAGGCAAGACGACCAAGGATACCCAGGTCATCGTCGGCTACCCGCCGATCAACCCGACCGCCGAAGGCATCGACGCCTGGGTCAAGCGGCAATATCCGCGCTAGGATGGCGGCCGCGGCCGACGCGCCGCGGCAGGAAAGGAAAGGCGCGGCATCTCTCCCCGCGCCTTTCTGCCCTCAGAGGAGAAGCTACCGCTCCATGACCCCCGCTGCCGAACCGCTTGCCGCGACGCCCCTCCTCCGCGTCGCCGGGCTCTCCAAGCAGTATCCCGGCGTTCGCGCGTTGAACGAGGTCGATTTCGACCTTGTGCCCGGCGAGGTCCATTGCCTCATCGGCGAGAACGGGGCCGGCAAGTCCACCCTGGTCAAGATCATCGCCGGTGCCCAGAAGCCCGATCGCGGCACCATCGAGGTGCGTGGGCAGAAGACCGAGATACAGAGCCCGCGTCACGCCAAGGATCTTGGCCTCGCCTTCATCTTCCAGGAACTCAGCGTCGTGAACGGCCTGACCGTCGCGGAGAATGTCGTGCTCGGTTCCGAGCCCGGTTCCGCCGGCCGGTTCGACAAGGCCGCCGCGGTCGCCACCACCCGCCAGGCGCTCGCCGGCATCGGCTTCGACAGCCTCGATCCGAATGCCCGCGTCGGCACGCTGTCGACGGCGGAGAAGCAGGCGGTGATGATCGCCAAGGCGCTCTGCGCCAATGCCGACGTGATCGTCATGGACGAGCCCACCTCTCCGCTCGAGGAGCAGGAGGTGCAGAAGCTCTTCGCGGTCATCGCCACCCTCAAGGCGCAGGGCAAGGGCATCATCTACGTCTCGCACAAGATGCGCGAGATCGAGACGATCGGTGACCGGGTCACGGTCTTCAAGGATGGCGCGCGCGTCGCCACGCTGCCCCGCAGCGCCATCTCGCCGCGCGAGCTGATCCGCCTGATGGTCGGTCGCGATCTCGGCGACATCTTCCCGGCGAAAGCGCGCACGCCCGGTCGCGCGATACTCGAGGTCAGGGGCCTGTCGGGTGCCCGCATCCACGACGTCGATCTGACCGTCCGCGCCGGCGAGATCGTCGGCGTCGCCGGGCTGGTGGGCGCCGGGCGGACCGAGCTGCTCCGCAGCATCTTCGGCGCCGATCCCGTGGCGCAGGGCGAGATCCGGGTCGATGGCGAAAGGCTCCACGCCAATGCGGTGCGCGCGGCGATCCGTGCCGGCCTCGGCCTCGTCCCGGAGGAACGGCGGGCGCAGGGGATCGTCCCGGTGCTCAGCGTCTTCGACAACGTCCTCCTGCCGTGGAACGAGTTTCCCGCGAGCCGCCGGTTCAAGGGCACGCCCGACGCGGTTGCGAGCCGCGCCATCGACAGCATGAGCGTGAAGACGCCGTCGCTCGCGCAACGCATCAGCGCCCTTTCCGGCGGCAACCAGCAGAAGGTCGTCGTCGGCAAGTGGCTGACGATGAATACCCGCCTTCTTCTCCTCGACGAGCCGACGCGCGGCGTCGACGTCGGAGCCAAGCGCGAGATCTACAGGATCATCGACGACCTCGCGAAGGACGGCCTTGCCATCCTTCTCGTCTCCTCGGAGCTGTCGGAAGTCATCGGGCTTTCCGACCGCATCGTCGTGCTGAACGGCGGCCGGGTCGTTGGCGAGCTGCCGGGAAATGCATCGGAGGCCGCGGTCGTCGAACTGTCGATGATCCACGGTCTCGGCGCCTCAACAGGATCGGAAGCATGACGGATCTCGCCCACTCGGCAACTCGGCGGCGCGCCTCCTTCGGCGGATGGTTGATCGCCGACCGGCAGCGCGTGCAGACGGTCGTCACGCTCTTCGTCCTCGTCCTGATGGTCGTGGTCTTCGGCCTGATCAACGGCCGCTTCTTCACCGTGACCAATTTCCAGAACCTCGCCCGCAATACCGCGCCGCTGATCATCTCGGCCTGCGCCATGACCGCAGTGATGGTCGCCCGCGGGCTCGACCTCTCGGTCGGCAGCGTGCTCGCCGCCTCGTCCGTGGTCGCGGCCTCGCTGGCGGTGAAGGGCGTGCCGCTGCCGCTCGCCTTCCTCGGCGGCCTCGTCTTCGGCGGCCTCATCGGCTTCGCCAATGGCTGGATCATCGTGCGGATGCGCGTGAGCCCGATCATCGTGACGCTCGGCTCTCTCAACATAGCCCGCGGCATCGCCTACCTGATCACGCCGAGCGCCATCCTTGTCGGCCTGCCGCCCCGATGGAGCGATATCGGAACATCGAACCTCGGGCCGTTTCCGGTGCCGATCCTCATCGCGCTCGCGGTCGTCGCGGTCTATGCCTGGATCAGCCGCAGGACCAAGTTCGGCAAGCACATCTACGCGGTAGGCGGCAACGAGGAAGCGGCGCGCCTTTCCGGCATCAGCGTCGATCGCACGCTGATCATTCTCTATGTGCTCTCCGGCGTCATGGCGGCGCTCGCCGGCATCGTGCTTTCCACCCGCGTCGGCTCCGGCGACCCGAATATCGGCATCGGTTTCGAGCTCGCCGTCATCGCCGCCGTGATCATCGGCGGCACCAGCCTGTCGGGCGGCGAGGGCCGCATCCTTGGCACCGTCATCGGCGCGGTGATCATCGGGACCCTTTCGAACGGTCTGAACCTCGCCGGCGTCGAGCCTTTCTGGCAATACGTGGCGCAGGGGATGGTGCTGATCGCAGCCGTCGTGCTCGATCGGCGGGTAAACGAGCAGGTCATGCGCCTCGGTGCCAGGTCATAGAGCGGCAGACCCGCTTCAGGAAGCGGACAGGGAGGAAGACGTGAACCAGGAATTCGCCGGCAAGGTCGCTGTCGTCACCGGCTCGAGCGGCATCGGCCTTGGCGCCGCGTTGAAGCTCGCCGAGCTCGGCGCCCGCGTCCACCTCTGCGGCAACAGCGAGGAGCACAACGCCGCGGCCCGCGATCGCACGGCAGGGAAGTCGATTTCCGTCGAGGCCGTCGATGTGAGCAATGACGGCGAGGTGGAGCGGCTCGCCAGCCGGATCCGCGCCGAGGGTCCCGAGGTGCATGTTCTCGTCAATGCGGCGGCGATCCAGCCCTATGGGACCGTCGAGACCACGAGCCCCGACGACTGGGATCGCACGATGGGCGTGAACCTCCGCTCCTACTACCTCATGTCGCATTTCCTCTACCCGATGATGAAGGGCCGTCCCGGCGGCGCCTCGATCATCCACTTCGCCTCCGTCCAGGGGCATAGCAACCAGCGCAACGTCATGGCCTATGCCACCTCGAAGGGCGCGATCCATGCGCTTACCCGTGCCATGGCCGTCGACTGCGCGCGCGACGGCGTGCGCGTCAACTCGATCTCGCCCGGCTCGATACGAACCCCGATGCTTGAATTCTCGGCGCGCTCCCTGATGTCGCCCGGTGGATCGCTGGAGGAGACGATCGAGCGTTTCGGCGCCGGCCATCCCGTCGGCCGCGTCGGCACCATCGACGAGGTTGCCGAGCTGGTAGCCTTCCTTGCCTCGCCACGCTCGGGCTTTTGCACGGGCAGCGACTTCGCCATTGACGGCGGGCTGCGCGCGCAACTCGGCGTGCAGTAGGCTCGGAGAAGATCAGGGAGCCCTGGACCGATGGCAAACAGCCCAAGTCCGCTGAACCGCCTCGGACTGCCGTCGCAGGTGGCGGGCCTGATCCGCGCCGAGATCGTGCGCGGCGCACTCAAGCCAGGCGACAAGCTGCCGACCGAGCAGGAGCTCGCCGCGCTCCACGGTGTCAGTCGTGCCGTGATCCGCGAAGCGATCGCCAAGCTCCGGCATGAGGGCCTGGTAGCCTCGCGCCAGGGACTGGGCGCCTTCGTCAATTCGCCGGAGGCCGGCAATTCCCTGACCATCCATCCGGACAGCTTCGCCGAACCGGAGGACTACCGGCAACTATACGAGCTCCGCCTCGTGCTCGAGGCGGGCGCGGCCGAACTCGCTGCCCTGAACGCCACGCCCGACGACCTCGAGGCGATCCGCCGCTGCATCGATGCCATGGCCAACGTCACCGAGCTTCATGGCGCCTATGTCGAGACCGATATCAGCTTCCACCGCGCCGTCGCCGCGGCTACCCGGAACGCCTTCGTCTCGCTCTTCATCAATTTCGTCGACGTGAAGCTGAAGGAGAGCATCCTCCTCGCCCTGAAGCATCTGGACTTCCAGTCGACGAAGGCGATCTCGGTGAAGGAACACGAGGACATCTTCAACGCGATACGCATGCGCGACGCGGCCGCCGCGTCCGCGGCAATGCGGACGCATCTCCAGAATTCTTCCGGCCGGCTTGGTCTGATCCCCAAGCTTTGATAACCCGCTCCATCGGCGATACGAGGCGGCCATGCGCCCGCCGCCGATCTTGCGGGCAGGTGGTCAGATGAAATAGGGAGCCATCTCGAACGGCGGCACGTCGAGGCGACGACGTTTCCCTCCTGAAGGAAATCCCTGAAGGTCTTCCCGCGCTCCCGGCCTTTCCGGCAATGCATGTCGTAGGCTTCCTCCGGGATCTCGGGAAGCATGCCGCGCTCGAATTCCTTGCGCACGATGCCCATCACGGCCATGGACACGGCCAGGCTGGGTGCCGATCGCCATCTCACCATGCCGGGGATATCCGCCACCGTGGGGGAAATGCTGGACGCACTTGTCCGCGCTGCAGGCCGTGACGCCCTGAAGCACATCCGCCGCACCCCCGACCCCACCATGATCGCAATGGCCGCGACCCTCCCCAGGCATCTTGACGCGTCCCGGGCAATCTCCTGCGGCTTTCACCCCGATCTTCTCGGAGCTGGACCGGAGCTCGATTTCAACGACATCATCCGCATCCACGCGGAGGACGATCTCAACGCCGCGACACCAGGTCCATAGCGCTTTTGAGTCCAGGGAAGGGGCACATTCGAGCCATGGGTACCGAGACGACATGCCCTGACCCTCCGCGAGCATGTCGCAGTCCCGGTCCCCCGTGACCGCAGCAGCCTCGCCAGCTATGATGGAGTCGCGTGCAGCCGTGCCCTAGGCGCGCGCCAGGACCCTGCCGGCTGGACGACCTGGAAATTGGGGCCACGTCTTCGTCGCCGCCCTGTAGCTCAACGGTCAGAGCCGAGCTCTCACAAGGCTCGGGTTGCAGGTTCAAGTTCTGCCGGGGCGACCACGTCGGTTGGGGCAAGGGATGAGATACCGCCCGGAGATCGACGGGCTCCGCGCCATCGCGGTGCTGCCCGTCATCTTCTTCCACGCCGGCGCGACGCTGTTCAGCGGCGGCTTCGTCGGCGTGGATGTCTTCTTCGTCATCTCCGGCTACCTGATCACCGGCATCATCCTCGAGGACCTGGCCGCCGGTCGCTTCTCGGTCTGGTCCTTCTACGAGCGACGCTTCCGGCGCATCGCTCCCGCGATCGTCGCGACCTGCGCCGTGACGGTGCCGTTTGCGCTTGCCTGGCTGGTTCCCCGCGACCTTGCCGACTATGCGGGGAGCCTGCTTGCAACGGCCCTCTCGGCATCGAATTTCTATTTCTGGGCACAGGCGGGCTATTTCGCTCCCGACGCGGGCCTGCAACCGCTCATTCACACCTGGTCCCTCGCCGTCGAGGAGCAGTTCTACCTGATCTTTCCCGTGCTCCTCGCGATCTTCAGCAGGCATCGGACGCGGCTGATCCTCGCCCTGGCGATTGCCAGCCTGGGGCTTTCGATCTTCGCGGGGTACCGTGCGCCGAACACGAATTTCTATCTGCTGCCGACACGCTTCTGGGAACTGGCGTTCGGGGCCCTGCTGGCCATGTCCCGGCTCGAGCTGGGAAAGTCGGTTCTCGCGCATGCCACCGCCGGCACCGGGCTGATCCTGATCCTGCTCTCGATCCTCCTGCTCGACGGAAGTTTCGTCTATCCGGGTCTTTGGGCCCTGCCGCCGGTCGTCGGGGCCGTCATGGTGCTTGCGGCCGGTCCCGATACTTTCGTCGCCCGTCTCTTGTCCTGGCGTCCGTTGGTCGGCATCGGCCTCATCAGCTACAGCCTCTACCTCTGGCATCAACCGATCTTCGCTTTTGCGCGCATTCGCCTGCTGGGCCACGTAACGCCGGACATCTACGCCGGGCTCATCGTCCTCGCCGTGGCCGTCAGCTACCTGTCATGGCGCTGGGTGGAACAGCCGTTCCGCAACCGGGCACGATTCTCGCGACGCCAGATATTTGCGGGCACCGCTGTCGCGTGCGCGATACTGGTGGTGCTCGGGCTCGCCGGCACGCTGACGCACGGCTTCCCGCAGCGCCAGAGCAGCAAGTTCGCCGACCTCGACTATCGCCTGCGCCCCAATATGGGCATTGCCCGCTGCTCGGATGCGGTCCCCGTGCCCCTCGCATGCATGACCGATCCGGCGCCCGAGATCATCGTGTGGGGCGATTCGTTCGCGCGGGTTCTCGTGGCGGGCATCATCGCTTCGCGCCCTTCGGTTCGATTGGTTCAATACACGAAGAGCGCCTGCGGCCCATTTCCGGACCTGTCGACAATGCCGGCCGCCTATCCGGGAGACTGGCCGCATGATTGCATCGCGTTCAACGATGCGGCCAAGGCCTATATCGAAAGGACTCCCTCGCTGCGCTTCGCGGTGCTGTCCTCGACCTTCCGCCAGTACCTCAGCGCGCCCTATTTCCTCTCGGGAGGCAAGGTTGTCAGGGCCAATCCAGGCATCGTGCGTGCGCACCTGCAGGCTGCCATCGACTGGCTCAGGAGCCATGGCGTGACGCCGGTCCTGTTCCTTCCGCCTCCGCGCCTGCGCGGCAAGGACATCGGCGCCTGCCTGAGATATGCCGCGTGGCTGGGCATGCCATCGGATCGCTGCGCGCTTGCGAGGGAAGCCGTTGCGGCGGATGCGCATGAGGTGAATGACCTCCTTGCCGGCATCGACGTCAGGACGATCGACGTGGCCGATGCGCAGTGTGACCGGGACCTGTGCAGGACGCAGATCGGCGACGTCATGCTCTATCTCGATGGCGGGCATCTGACCTACGAGGGATCGGAGTACCTCGGTCGGAGCTTGCACTTCTACGACCGTATCGAAGGGACGGTGCAGCCCGCTCGATCGGGGGACGCCCCGGGGCCGCCGGCGCGGCTGCAGCAACTGCGGTGATCGGCCGCCTCCTTTCGACATCCTCGAGGCCGGCCAGAGCGCCCGGCCTTGCCGCTAGCGTGGAGCCTTGGCCGGGCGATCGAACTGCACGACATCAATCGTCGATTTGCCGAAGAACCGCATGATCGCGTCAACGTCCCATCGGACGCCGGGCGACGAGAGCGAGAAGTGCCCGATTGGCGGCGGAACAGAGGCGAGGAGCCGCCCGTCCGGCGCGGCGACGAATATCATTCCGGTTGTACCCGGAGCCTGGCCGGAGGCCCATGACGCGGCAATGGACTGCCGGATATCGCCGATCAGGGCATAGTCGACGCGGAGCTCCGGCAGCCTCGTCGCGACGCCGATCGCCAGCGCCATGATCAAGGCGGCGAGGCCGACGCCGCGCCAGCGCTCCTCGAGGATCGGCGGCACCACGCTTGCCGCGCCGATCACCGCGAATACCGACAGGCACTGCTGGAAGGTCTCGTGCGCGGACCCGCCGGGCACTCCATAGGCGTAGTAGGAACTGAGGGATATCAGAAAGATCGTTCCGACCAGGGCGAGCGTAACCCTTGCGCGGAAGTCCCTGCTGGCGGCGAGAAGCGGATTGGCCTGAAAGACGAGCAGCGCACCGCCGAACAGGAGGATGCGGACCAGGATGGCGGTGGCGGGATCGAGATCGACCGAGGCATCGTCGAGCGACAGCAGGCGCAGCGGCAGGTCGCGGATCGCGCCGGCGAAACTCGTCCAGATATTCAGAAGGTAGGGCCCGCCTGCTCCCGCCGGCGTGTGGCTCACCCGGAACGTGAGCCCAAGAACGACGATGCCTACGGCTATCGCGAAAGGCACGAAATACCACGCGTTGCGGGCGATCGGCCGTGGCCCGCGAAGCGCAAGCAGCGCGCCGATGGAGATGACGAAGAAGGCTCCGCATTCGGCGGCGGTAGCGGCGACCACGAGGAACGCGCCGCAAAGGATGCGCGGGTAGGCCGTTTCCGGCTCCCCGCCAAAGAGGCCCAACAGGAAGAAGCCGACAACGCCCGCCAGTGCGAGAACGTAGGCGGCTGCCGACATGGGCCAGAGGAACGCGTTGAAGATCCCGTGGCCGAGGAAAAGGGAGGCGATCACGAACAAGGTCAGCGCCCGCGCGTCCGGATGATCGCGGCGCGACGGTGCGGCGATGAAGATGCAGCCCGCGAGGAATGCCCATAGCAGGCCGAGGAACACTTCGATCATCGGCGCGCGGAAAGTGCTCTGCAGGAAATAGTAGCCGGCGAGCGTCGATTCAGAGAGCGGACGCGGGCTCCACTCGATCAGGCGCAGCCAGAACCATCCCCACCCATATTCATGAAGCCGAAAGAACTGGGCCCATTCGTCGCCGGCCCATTGTCCGCCGAAGATGAGGGGGACATGAAGAAACGCAAAGATTGCCGACGCGATCGCAACAGCGATCGACAGACGCTCGGCGGCCTTGATCATCACCGTTCCTCGCCAAATGCACGGTACTCACGTCATCTGCGAGTTCAGGTCCGCCGCCGCCTAAACCTCCGAAATGCAGCAAACACAAATTCGCGCGCCCCATCGACGAGACGAGGCGCGCAACCACCGAGTGTATATAGATTTCCTGCTTCGCCTTAAAGCGCCGTCGCGGAAATATTCATGCCGGGGAGTCGTCCTTCATCCCCCCTCGAGTTGCGGTCGAGCGGCCGGGCAGGGGATTGGCCCACCCGGTGGCTCGTCCTTGACACTCCGGAGCCTTCGCGCGCACCACAGAGCAGGCGTGAGGGGCGCGGATCTTGACGGTCCCGGCCGGATTGCCGGAAACGCCTGGAGCCGGTTCGGGAGGTCGGGATGTCGGCGGTCGAAGAACTGGTCCGTGGCGAGAGACCGTCGCCGCACGTGCTCCTCATCCGGCTGACGCGGCCGGCGAAGCGCAACGCGCTCACCAACGCCATGGTCGTGGCCATCGCGGATCTTCTCGAAGGCGCGCGCGAGGACGTGGATTGCCGATGCGTCGTCATCACCGGTGACGACGTCGCCTTTTCCGCGGGAGCGGACATTGCCGAGGTCCAGGCGACGGATGGGGCGTCGGTCAACGACCCGGTCCGGGTAGCGGCCTGGCGACGGATCGAGCGCTTCCCGAAGCCGCTGATCGCCGCGGTCAACGGCATCTGCTTCGGGGCGGGCAACGAGCTGGCCATGACGGCCGACTTCATCCTGGCCGGACGCAATGCCCGCTTCGGCCAGCCCGAGGTGAAGATCGGCGGCATTGCCGGCGATGGCGCGACGCAGCGCCTGCCGCGGAAAATCGGACCAGGGCTCGCCTCGCTGATGCTCCTTTCCGGCGAGCCGATCGACGCGGAGACGGCGCTTCGTGCCGGCCTCGTCGTCGAGGTGACCGACATGGCGAGGACGGTAGCGCGGGCGCTGGAAGTGGCGGCGGCGATCGCCGCGCGGGCGCCGCTCGCGGTTCAGGAAACGAAGGCGCTCATCCGCGCGACCTCCAATATGGGCCTGGAGGCGGGGCTGGCCATGGAGCGGGAGGCCTTGTGGCGGGTCTTCGGGTCGGCCGATCGGAGGGAGGGCATGGCGGCCTTCCTGGAGAAGCGTCCGGCGAAGTGGAGCGGACGCTGGTAGCCGCTTAACCAATTAGCCCGACAGGGCTTTTTTCTTTCCCTGCAACGACCTACGCTGGTCCCGAGGCCCATCGTGTTGCGTAGGAGTTGGGCATGGGTGTCGTCGTGATGCGTTGCCCGCGGACCGGCCGGGAGGTTGGGACGGGGGTGGAAATGGAACGGGATGCGTTCGAGACGCTGAAGCCGGTAATCCAGCGGATGCGCTGCCCGGCCTGCGGATCGGAGCACGTCTGGTCGCGGGGGACCGCGCGGTGGCGTTCGAACCTGCCGGGAGCGATCGCCAAGGCGACGCCGGAGGGCGAGGTGCTGCCGACGCGGCCGAAGGACATACTCGACGGACTCGAATTCGCCGAGGCAGGCGCCGCGCCGCTGCCGGCACCCGATCTCACGGGAAGCCGCCGGATATCGGCCCTTGTCACCAAGCTGATGCGCCCGGAAAAGTAACCGACACCCGCGGTGACGCGGCGCGCGATGAGGCGGTATAAGTCTCCTCGCCCGCCTGTCGTTTTTCCCGAAGTCTCCGCGAGGTTCACAAAGGCATGAAGCTGCCGGTCTTTCCCGTCGAGGGCGGATGCCAATGCCGCGCCGCCCGCTACCAGGTCACGGCGCCGCCGCTCACCGTCTATGCCTGCTGGTGCCGCGACTGCCAGCGCGCCAGCGGGACCACGCATACGATGTCGATGTTCGTCCGGCGCGAGGACGTGGCGCTGGTCGCGGGCACCCTGACAGCCTATGAGAAGGCCGCCGACAGCGGCCGCACCGTGCGGATGATGGCCTGCGCGAGCTGCGGGACGCGGCTCTGGAACGAACCGCTCTCGAGCCCGGAAATACTGGTGATCAAGCCCGGGACGCTGGACGAGATGGGCTGGGCGAAGCCGGTCGGGAACATCTGGACCGATAGCGCGCCGGCCTTTGCGCAGATCGATCCGGCGCTGGTCAACTTCCCCGGTCAGCCGGCCAGCCGGCAACCGCTCTTCGACGCCTGGCAACGCGCCGTGGCAGCAGGCTGACGATCATGGCCGACAACGACCTCCAGATGGAATCGCCCTCCTACCGGCTGTCCGCCCTCGATCCCGATTTCCTTCTCGGCGACTCGATGCGGGGCGTCCGCTTCCTCCTCGAATATGCCAAGCCCGAGGAAGTGCTCCGCGAGAAGCGGATCCGTTCGACCATCGTGGTCTTCGGCAGCGCGCGGATACTGCCGGGCGGCAGCGCCGATCCCGACGTCGCCACGGCGCCGCTGCCGCCCGAGGCCGAGCCGGTGCCGGGCGCACGCTCGGCGCGCTGGTATTCCGAAGCGCGACGCTTCGCGCGGATCGTCTCGGAGCGGGGAGGGGCGCTGACGCCCGCCGATGGCTATCGCGACAATGTCATCGCCACCGGTGGGGGCCCCGGCATCATGGAGGCGGCGAACCGGGGCGCGGCCGACGTGGGAGCGCCGTCCATCGGCTTCAACATCCAGTTGCCGCACGAACAGGGGCCGAATGCCTATTCGACCCCCGACCTGACCTTCCAGTTCCACTACTTCGCCATGCGCAAGATGCATTTCGCCATGCGCGCCGCCGGGCTCGTCGCGTTTCCGGGAGGATTCGGAACGCTCGACGAACTCTTCGAGGTGCTCGCGCTGGTGCAGACGGGCAAGATGCGGCGCGTGCCGATCGTCTGTTTCGACAGCCACTACTGGAAGGAAGTCATCAACATGCAGGCGCTGATCGGGGCCGGCATGATCTCGGAGTTCGATCCCGGCCTCCTCGATTTCGCTGACGACGCGGAAGAGGCGTGGAATATCCTCATCGATCGCGGCCTGCGGGTGCCTGCCGACCTGCCGGTCGCGGCCGGTGGACGGGGCGAGCCGCCTAGGACCGTGCGAGCCGACGACGGTTCGCCGTGACGCGGCGCCGGTAGGCCGAGGCCGCTCGATCAAGAGCCGCCTCGGGGTCGCCAGCCACGAGGGCGGCCGTCGCAGCGACCTGGGCTTCGATGGCGGTTTCGATCTTCTCGCTGACCATGCGGGCGGCTTCCCGAAAGGCCAACGCTCCGCCCCCGGCCAGGCGCATGAGCCGGAGGCTGATGACCGCCTCGCAATCGAGAAAGAAGCCAAAAGAAGAAGCGGCCCCGCGAGGAGGCCGCTTCGGGGACTTGCGGGACGCTGCCTTACTTCCCACGCAGCGTATCCTTGATGCCGCCGACGGCGTTCTGGACCTTGCCGGCGGCCTTGTCGGCCTTGCCTTCGGCCTGAAGCTTGGCGTCGCCGGTGATCTTGCCGGCCATTTCCTTCACCGCGCCCTTGGCCTGCTTGGCCGTGCCGGCGATGCGATCCTTGTCCATCGGGGACTTCCTCTGCTGCAAACTGATCAACGATGCGTGAGGAACGCCGAAAAGGGCCGACAAGTTCCCCAGCCGCGTTTGACCGCTGAGACGGGGGCACTAGCATTCCTCTCCATGCGGGCACCCCTTGCGGCGCTTGCCGCGATCCTCTTCATGCATGCCTCGCCGGCCGCCGCGGTTACGCCGGTCGACCTCGAGCTCGTGCTCGCGGTCGATGTCTCGCGCTCCATGGACGGGGACGAGCAGGCGCTGCAACGCCTCGGCTATGCCAATGCCTTCCGCCATCCCGACGTGATCGCGGCGATCGGCTCGGGCGCGCTCGGCCGCATCGCGGTGACATACGTCGAATGGGCCGGCCCGTCGTTCCAGCTCGTCCGCGTGCCGTGGACTCTGGTCTCGGGCAAGGCCGATGCGGAGGCCTTCGCGGCGCAGGTCGAAGCGGCGCCGCTGACGCGCGAAATGGGCACGTCGATATCCGGCGGGCTGCTCTTTGCCGGCCTGCAGTTCGAGGGCAGTCCCTTTGCCGGCGACCGGCGCACGATCGACGTGTCGGGTGACGGGCCGAACAACATGGGGCTCCCCGTCGATATGATGCGCGACCGCATCGTTGCGCGCGGCATCACCGTCAACGGCCTGCCGATCACGCTGAAGCCCGGCTTCGGATACAGCGCCTTCAGCATCCCCAACCTCGACATCTACTACGAGGACTGCGTCATCGGCGGGCCGGGCGCCTTCATGATCACCGTCGACGACATGCAGCGTTTCGAGATCGCGGTGCGGCGGAAGCTGATTCTCGAGATCGCCGGTTTGACGCCGCGCGTGATGAAGGCGGCAGCGCCGCTCAGGGCTCCGCGCGTCGATTGCCTGATCGGCGAGAAGACGCGCGGCCCCTGGTTACGGGACCGGTAGGCGCAAAGACGGACGGGAAGCCGGCTAGTGCCGGGAGCCGGCGTGCTGGAGCGCGCGGATGCGTTCGGCGAGCGACCTGCCCTCGACCGGGCGCGGGGAAGGAGATGGAGTCGCCGGCGGCTCTTCGCTCTCGATGGCGCGGATGACCGGCCGTGGCGGATGGGGCGCGGCGCCGTTCGCTTCCTCGCCTGCCGTGACCGCGCCATTGGCTGCCGGCGCGGCCTGGGCAAGGCGGACGACCTCGGCGGCGACGCTCGCGAGCTTATCGCGAAGGCGTCCGTTTTCCAGGCGCTCGCCCTCCCATTCGGGACCGGCGACGCGACGCAGCTCGGCATTCTCGGCGCGGAGCGCGGCCGCCTCCTCCTCGATCCGGACGAGGCGGACGGCGATGTCGGACTTCTCGGCCTCCAATGCCGCGAGCGATTTCTGCAGGCCGTCACCCGCGGTCGCCTCGACGGCAGCGGCCTTCACGGCGAGCCCGCTCGCCTCGGTGCGGGCCTCGGCGGCCGTCGTCTCGGCGGCGGCGAGGCGCGTCTCCAACTCGGCCTGGCGGACGGCAGAGGCGGCGAGCTCGGCCTTCAGGCGCTCGACCTCGAGCGCATGGCGCTCGGCCGCCTCGGCGTGGTCGCGGCGGCGCGCCTCGATGGCAGCGGCCTCGCTCTTCAGGGCGTCGCGGGCGGCGCGCTCGCGCGCGATCTCGGCCTCGTGCTCGCGGATCTCGGCGGCGCGGCGATCGAGCAGCGCGACGCGGTCGTTGCGCTCGGTCTCGAGCGCGGCGATGCGGCCCCCGAGCCCCTCGGTGCGCCGCTTCTCGGTAACCAGCGCCGCCTGCTCGGCGGCGAGCGCGGCGGCGACGTCATCGCGCTCGAGGCCGAGCGCGGAATGGGCGATGCGGGCAGCGGCAAGCTCGTCGCGGGCATTGCCGATCTCGGTGTGGCGGGCGACCAGCTCGAGCTGCTGTTCCTCGGTCGTCTGGACGGTCGCCTCGAGCTCGCGCTCCAGGACGGCGATGCGGGCGGCACGGGCGGCGAGGTCCTGGTCGCGCGCAGCGATGTCGCCGGCGAGCGCCGCGGCACGCTCGTCGAAAGCGGCCTTCTCGGCATCGAGGGCGGCGAGGCGGGTTTCGAGATCGCGGATGGCGGCGGCGCGGGTGGTCGATTCCGCCGTGAGCTGCTCGATCGCATTGCGCTTGCGGCCAATGTCGATGGTCTGCTCGGTCGTGCGCTCCTCGAGCCGGCCGATGGTCGTTTCCAGCCGGCGCGTCGCCACCGCGAATTCGGCGCGCAACTGATCCTTGTCGGCCTGGATCTCGGCCATGGTCATGGGCAGGGAGGCTTCGACGCGCGCCCGGGTGAGGCGGGCGGCGCGACGCCAGATGGCCGGGGCGATGGCGAGCGCCAGGATGCCCGCGACGAGCACCCCCAGCACGAAATACATCACCGCCTCGATCAAGGCTCACAACTCCGGACGGGGCTAAGGCCGCAGAAACATCGGAAAATCCGGGCATTGCCCCACCATGCCTGGATTTCGCTTAGGCTAGCTTAAACCCGAAGACGCGGTCCGGGGCAACGCGCCACCCGCCGCAGCCGTCAGAACGGGTTCCAGGTGGGATTGGGGGTGAACTTCAGATAGCCGAAGTTCACGCCGAAGCGGGCCCCGACGCCGGAGACGATGGGGACGATGTAGATGCCGCTCCGCGAGAGCACCGTCATGCCGAGGCCGGCGACGACGTAGGCCGAGCCGTTGACGCCGAGGAAACGGTCATAGACCGCGTCGATCGAGGGCAGGTTGTAGACCAGCATCATGGTGCGGGCGCCGTTGCCGCCGAAATCGAAGCCGATCGAGGGGCCTTGCCAGTAGACCTTATGCTCGCCCGCGTTCTTCGTATAAAGCGTGCCCTCGCCGTAGCGCACGCCTCCGATGATGGCGCCGCTGCCTTCCTGGCCGACGATGTAGCCGTTGGGCAGGCCGTAGGACGACACGGCCCGCTCGACGATGCTGGCAAGGCCCTGGGAAAAATCCCCGAAGACTTTGTTGCCCTGGTCGATGATCTCGTTGGAGCTGTAGGTGTCGTCCGCGGCGGAAGCCGGCAGCGGCGCGAGCGCAAGGAGCCCGGCAAGGGCGAAGGCAAGGCGGAGGAAGCGCTTCATTCTCGGTCGGGCCCCGTCATGGTGGTCGGATTGGTCGAATCGAACCTGTTTCCGGGATTTTAAGCGAAAAAGGGGCGGATACGGGGCGGCCGATCGCCTCCCGGCAGAGGTCGGCGGTGGCACGCCCGGCGTGCCGATGCTATGGGCCGAAGAGGCCAGCATTCCAGCGATTCGGCGGGCATGCGGGCTGGACCTCAGAGCCGGAGGAAGCCATGACCGAGCCCCAGACCGAAAAGGTCGACGTGGAGGCGCTCGACCTCGCGGCGCTGCTCTGCAGCCGCGTCTGCCACGACATCATCTCGCCGGTGGGAGCGATCATCAACGGCCTCGAGGTTCTCGACGAGGACAATGGCGAGGACATGAAGGAATTCGCCTTCGACCTGATCCGCAAGAGCGCGACGCAGGCCTCGGCGAAGCTCCAGTTCGCGCGGCTCGCCTTCGGTGCAGCGGGTTCGGCGGGCGCCGAGATCGACCTTGCCGACGCCGAGAAGGTGGCGACCGGGTACATGCAGGGCGAGAAGGCGACCTTCTCCTGGGAAGCGCCGCGCATCCTGATGCCGAAGAACCTGGTCAAGCTGATCCTCAACCTCCTCCTCCTCGCCAATGCCGCGATTCCGCGCGGCGGCAACATCAAGGTGGTGATCGAGGGCGACGCGCAGAACCCGAAGTTCACGCTGCGCTCGACGGGCACCAATGCGCGCGTGCCGGCGGCTTTCGAGCATCTCGTGCCCGGCACGATCGCCGGCCTCACCATCGACGCCACCGGCGTGCAGGGCTACTATACCGGGGCCCTGGCGCGGGCGAGCGGGATGGCGGTGACCGCGGTGCTCGACGGGGCCGACGCGGTGATCACCGCGACGAAGGTGTCCGCCGCCTAGCGGGCAGGAGGCAAGCGATGCGGCGCAGTCTGGTCATCGACGATTCCAGCGTGATCCGGAAAGTCGCGCGGCGCATCCTCGAGGATCTCGACTTCGAGGTGACGGAGGCCGAGGACGGCCAGCAGGGCCTCGATCTCTGCCGGCAGGATATGCCGGACCTGGTGCTGGTCGACTGGCAGATGCCAGTGGTGGGGGGCGTCGAGTTCCTGTCGGCGCTGCGCGGCGAGCCCGGCGGCAGGAACCCGAAGGTCGTCTTCTGCACCAGCGAGAACGACGTGGCGGCGATCGCCCGCGCCATGCGGGCAGGGGCCGACGACTACATCCTCAAGCCCTTCAACCGCGAGATCGTCGAGCAGAAGCTCCAGGAAGTCGGGCTGCTGTAGCAGTCCCGCAGCCGAGAACCCTCGCAGGCCATTTCTCTGTCCGGTGTGCGGTCGCACGCAGTGCGGTGGCCCCCGAACAAGAAAAGCCCCGCGGAGGGGCGGGGCTCTCGAGTTTGACGTCGCGGGAGGAATGGCGACGCGGAGGGAAGGTCAGGCGCTTTCGCGGATCTCGTGCTCGTCGGGCTCGCGCAGCACGTAGCCACGGCCCCAGACGGTCTCGATATAGTTCTGGCCGTTGGTGGCGGAAGCGAGCTTCTTGCGCAGCTTGCAGATGAAGACGTCGATGATCTTCAGCTCCGGCTCGTCCATGCCGCCATAGAGATGGTTGAGGAACATCTCCTTGGTGAGCGTGGTGCCCTTCCTCAGCGATAGGAGTTCCAGCATCTGGTACTCCTTGCCGGTGAGGTGGACGCGCTGGCTGTGCACCTCGACGGTCTTGGTGTCGAGGTTGACGGTGAGGTCACCCGTGGTGATGACCGATTGGGCGTGGCCTTTGGACCGGCGGACGATGGCATGGATACGCGCGACCAGCTCGTCCTTGTGGAAGGGCTTGGTCATATAGTCATCGGCGCCAAAGCCGAGGCCACGGACTTTGTCCTCGATCCCGGCGAGGCCGGAGAGGATGAGAATTGGCGTCTTGACCTTGGATACGCGGAGCGAGCGCAGCACCTCGTAGCCCGACATGTCGGGGAGGTTCAGGTCAAGCAGGATGATGTCGTAGTCGTAGAGCTTGCCCAGATCGACGCCCTCTTCGCCGAGGTCCGTCGTATAGACGTTGAAGCTCTCCGACTTGAGCATCAATTCGATGCTCTGGGCGGTAGCGCTGTCGTCTTCAATCAGCAGAACTCGCATTCCCAATCCCCCTGGCCTACCCGCTCGGGCTTGGCGCACCGGTCACTCATATGGGCCGGCGACAAGGAACGGTTAACCCCGATTCGCGACGCTACCAGCCAATGGTTAACAAAACCTGATTCCAGTGCACAAGCCGGTTAACCGGAATTCTGGAAGATTTGTCATATTCCGTTGAGAGTCCTGACAAATCCTCGCGGTAACAAACTGTTAACCAACTTGAACAACCGCCGCTAAGCGATTCACAGGATTCACCTAAATCGGCCACGGATCGGCCATTTGGGTTTACCCCGAATTAAGCGGTCCTCGGGCATGATTAACGCGAGACGTAAACGAAAGGTTAGCGAGCCGCGAAAGCGGCGCTGGCCGGACGCAAAAAGACAGGGGGCGGGCATGTCCCCGCCGGGCGTGAACGAGAGTTTCGGAGGTTGGTGAGATGAAATCGCGCGATGGTCTGATCCGGCTGAAGCGCTTCCATGTCGAGGAGAAGCGGCGTCAGGTCTCGCAGATCGAGACGATGATCGCCGAGTTCGAGCGCATGGCCAAGGAACTGGACGACCAGATCCGTGCGGAGCAGCAGCGGAGCGGCATCCACGATACCGCCCATTTCGCCTATCCGACCTTCGCCAAGGCCGCCATCCAGCGGCGGGACAATCTCCTGGCCTCGGCGGGCGAACTGAAGCAGCAGCTCGCCGGCGCCAAGGACGAGTTCGATGCCGCCGTCGAGGATCTCGACAAGATGCAGGCGCTCGCCGACCGCGACCAGGCAAGCGAGGCCCAGGAGCCGCGTGCCGCGCACGGACGGTAGCCGGGTCGGCGCAACCCGGCCGCTGGAACGATCACGTTTCCGGCTTCAGCAAGGGCACATGTGGTCCGGCGGTCTCGGGCATGAGGCCGGAGAGGCGGGGATCGTCGTCGACCTCGATGGCGAACTTCCACGGGCGGAAGCCGACCTTCTGATAGAACGGCAGCGCTGCCGGGTGGTCGAAGGTACAGGTATGCAGCCAGATGCGGCGGACCGGCGGGCGAAAGGCTTCGGCGAGCGCCGTCAGCATCATCCAGCGTGCCGCGCCGGTGCCGGTTGCTTCATCGACGACGCCGAAGAGGTTCACCTCGACCGCCTCGGGGCCATCGGCGTGGAGCTCGATGAGGCCGATCTCCGCATCCTCGCGGGTAAGCACATGGAGGGAATTGCCCGGCTTCGTGAGAGTGGCGGCGAGCTCGGCATCGGTCGAGGCGGCGCGGGAGGTCCACAGCCAGCGGTCGCCCACTCGGCCGACAAGCTTGCGGTAGCGGGCGACGCTCGGCTCGGCGATGCGCACGAGGCGCAACTCGGGACGCGGCCCAGGCGGGGCTTCGGGCGGCGCATCGAGGGCGAGATAGGTGACCACGTTGGCGATCTTGCCGGGCGGCAGGTCGGTATAGCCCTTGAGGGAGAGTGCGATTGTTTCCATGGTCTTGGCAGAGCTGGCTCAGACGTTGATTCCGAGGGCGCGGCGCGCCTCGGCGATTTCGGAAGGGGCGATGCGACGGGCTTCCGCGAAGGCGAGCACGGTCGGCTCGTGGCCGAGCAGGAAGTCGAGGACGCCGGCGAGAAAGGCCGGGTCGGAGGCGGCTTTCCTCAGCGTCGCGGGTCCGATGCCGGCGAGGGCGAGGAACCGCTCCAACTGCTCGGGCTCGCCCGCGATCCAGGAAAGGGCCTCGACGGCCAGCGTTTCAGCGGATTCCCGCGATCGATAGGTGCCTTTTTCTTTCATCAAATTTGCCATTCCGAAAGAAATCCACGGTACCGTTACTTCATACAGAGATCGGCGAATCAAGAGCGGCCCGACCGGCGCCAGGGCCGCTATCGGAAGTCATGAACATGGCCAAGACCGTTCTGGTCGTGGAAGACAACGAGCTCAACATGAAGCTCTTCCACGATCTCCTCGAGGCGAACGGTTACAACATCGTTCAGACCCGGAACGGGCTCGAGGCCCTCGATCTCGCCCGCACCCATCGCCCCGACCTCATCCTCATGGACATCCAGCTGCCCGAGGTGTCGGGCCTGGAGGTGACCAAGTGGCTGAAGGAGGACGACGACCTCCGCGCCATTCCGGTCATCGCGGTGACCGCCTTCGCCATGAAGGGCGACGAGGAGCGCATCCGGCAGGGCGGCTGCGAGGCCTATCTGTCGAAGCCGATCTCGGTGACCAAGTTCATCGAGACGGTGAAGGCCTATCTCGGCGACGGTTGAGGCGGGGCCCGGATGACCGCGCGCGTTCTTGTGGTCGACGATGTCGTCGCCAATATCAAGCTCCTAGAAGCGCGGCTGGCGGCCGAGTATTTCGAGGTCGTGACGGCCATGAACGGGCCCGAGGCGATCGAGATATGCGCGCGCGGGCAATGCGACATCGTCCTCCTCGACGTGATGATGCCGGGCATGGACGGCTTCGAGGTCTGCCGGCGGCTCAAGGCCAGTCCGGCGACGTCGCAACTGCCCGTCGTCATGGTGACCGCGCTCGACCAGCCCGCCGACCGGGTGGCCGGCCTCGAGGCCGGGGCGGACGATTTCCTGACCAAGCCGATCAACGACATCGCGCTGATCACGCGGGTGAAGAGCCTCGTCCGGCTGAAGACGATCACCGACGAGCTCCTCGCCCGCGCCAAGTCGACCGGCATCGGCTTCGACGACGTGGTCGACCTCGCCGCGGTCGACGGGGCGAGCGGGCGGGTCCTGCTGGTCGAGGACAAGGCGGCGACGGTGGACCGGGTGCGCTCGGCGCTCGCCAATGTGCACGCATTGGAGCAGGAGACCGATCCGCAGGAGGCGCTCTTCCGGGCCGCGGAGAACGACTATGACCTCGCCATGGTCAGCCTGACGCTTGCCGGCTTCGACGGGCTGCGGCTCTGCTCGCAGTTCCGCTCGCTCGACCGGACCCGGCAGATGCCGATCCTCGTCGTCGTCGATCCGGACGACAACGCGCGGCTGCTCAGGGCGCTCGACCTCGGCGTCAACGACTACCTCGTGCGCCCGGTCGACCGCAACGAGATGCTCGCCCGCATCAAGAGCCAGATCCGGCGCAAGCGCTTCGCCGACCGGCTGCGTGACACGATGCAGACGACCATGGAGATGGCGATCACCGACGGCCTCACCGGGCTGCACAACCGTCGCTACCTGGAACGGCATCTCGGCGTCCTCGTCCAGCAGGCGGTCGCCCGGACGAAGCCTCTTTCGCTGCTCATCCTCGACATCGATCACTTCAAGGCGATCAACGACGAGCACGGTCACGCGGCCGGCGACGACGTGCTGCGCGAATTCTCGCGGCGGCTGCGCAAGGCCGTGCGCGGGATCGACCTTGCCTCCCGGCTGGGGGGCGAGGAGTTCGTGGTCGCCATGCCGGACACCGACGGCGCGCTGGCGCTCTTGGTCGGCGAACGCATCCGGCAGAAGATCGCAGGCGAGCCGTTCCAGAGCGAGGGCGCCAATAGCATTCCGGTCACCGTCTCGATCGGCGTATCGTCGCTGCTCTCGGCAAATGATACGCCGCAATCGCTCATGAAGCGGGCCGACGACGCGCTCTACCGCGCCAAGCGGGAAGGGCGAAACCGGGTGGCCGTGGCCGCCTGAGCCGCAACTCTCTCCGCGGCAAAATTAATACTAACGTTTTACTAAACTTTTAGCTTTGGCGGCCGCCGGGCCGCTTCGCTGTTTCCACCGTCGGATGGCAGGGGTATGGTCCCGCCATCGGTTGGGGACTTCGGCTTCGACAGGCGGAAGCAGGAGTTCCGGGCGGCGCCGCCACGGCGGTTGCCGGCTCCAAGATCTCGAAAACCCTGCGGAGTGCTCAGGTCCGCCGCATCTCCTGGGTCCGTAGGGTCGGCCGGTTCCGGAACGGATTGAGTGGCCTCCTCGTACAAACCCGTTCCGGGCCGGCCACTACTTCTGACAAGAAAAAAGCACCGCTCACGCGGTGCTTTTTTCGCTTCCGGCAAGAAGGACCGAAGACCTACTTGATCTTGGCTTCCTTGAACTCGACGTGCTTGCGCGCGACCGGGTCGTACTTCTTCATCGACAGCTTCTCGGTCTTGGTGCGCGAATTCTTCTTGGTGACGTAATAGAAGCCCGTGTCAGCCGAGCTGACGAGCTTGATCTTGATGGTGGCGGCCTTGGCCATGGCGGGAAAACCTCGTTCGACGAATTTGGCGGCACCCTACGGGCGGGCGTCGGAAAGTCAAGTTTTGCCTGCGCGCGGAGCTGCCGCCCGGCGCATTTCCTCCGCCATGTAGCGGCAGATAGCGGTGGGCGTGGCGTTCTCCTCGACATGGGCGCGGGCTGCCGCCGCCATCCGGGCGAGCCGTGCCGGATCGGCGAGGGCGGCCCGGATGCGCGCCGCCATGTCGCCAGCCGAGACGTCGTAGAAAATGCAGTGCTTGCCGTCCTCGAGCGGTGCGTGGCGCTCGATCGTTGGCATGTTGATGAGCGGGACCGACCAGGCGGCGGCCGCCTCGTAGTGGCGGAAGCAATCCCAGCCGAGGCCCTCCGGCGACCAGACGAGCCGGGCCTCGGCCATCCGCGCCATGAAGGCATCGAAGGGCATCGAGTCCTCTGAGGCATCGACCGAGATGCCGGTGGCGGCGAGCGCCTTGATCTCGGCGAGGCCGGTTAGGCGATGGGTCGACCGTCCGCTGACCCTCCCGCGGTAGAAAAGATCGACCTTCTTCTCGCGCGGGGCCGGTATGGCGGCAAGCGGATTGCCTCGCCGCAGGCCGATGCAAACCGGCCTGATGCGATCGAGAAGCGCCTGCCGGCGCCGGCTCTCGCGGAAGTGCGTCGAAGGAATGCCATTGACCATGCGGCCGGTGAAGAGATGCCAGCGATCGACCGGCAGCTCGCGCTTGAAATAGCGGAGGGCGCGGCCGAGCAGCATCTCGTGGTGCCGGGAGAGGAGAAAGGAATCGTCGAAGTCCATGACCGCGAGCGGCCGGTTGCCGAGGAGAGGCAGAAGCTGGCCGAAGTTGCGGAAGCCGGCAAAGTCGCCGCGGAGCGTGTGGCGGTTGACCAGCGAACGCAGGAATCGGGTGGGCGACCATGGCGGGACGCGCGTCGGGTTGACGACGACGAAGTCATAGGCGCCGGAGCGGAGCAGCTTCAGCGTGGCGGGCCACGAGGCGAGCGACAGGAGCCGCCTTCCTTCGGCCGCGACGAACTGTCCCCGATAGCCGATGTGGAGATAGGTGGTGTCGGCCGGAAATGCCTCGGCGAAGAAGGGAAAGGTGCCGATCTCGAGGACCTTCGCGCCGAGCGCGGGCGACGTGTCAGGGACCGGGAGCATCGGCGTTCGGGCTTCGGCGCAGATTGGCCATCCGCGCAAGGACAAGGACGAAATATAGCAGGAAGCAAAACGCCAACGCGGCGGCAAACCCGTGCGGATCCCAGGCTTCGATCGAAAGCCCGAGAAGCGCCGGGCCGACCAGCACGCCGCCGGAATAGGCGAACAGGAAGGTCGAATTGGCGGCGGCGAGATCGGCGCCGGTGAAGCGCTGCGCGAGATGGGCGAGGCCGACGGTGTAGAGGCCGCCGATGCAGCCGCCCCACACGAAAAGGAGGATGATCGCCTCGCTGAAATCGGCGATGGCAAGCGGGAGAAGGGCGGCGCCGGCGAAGCCGATGAATGCCAGCACGAGGAGAAGACGGCGGCGGTCCATGCGGTCGCTGAGCATGCCGAGCGGCAATTGCAGCGCGACATTGCCGATCGTCACGGCCGAGGCGAGAAAGATCACCATGCTGGCCGGATGGCCGACATGGGTGCCGTAGACGGGAAGGAGCGCGAAGCTCGAGCTCTCGGCGAGGCCGAAGACGAGCGCGGCGGCGGTGGCGACCGGCGCGGCGGTCAGGAAGCGGAGGAAGCTGCGGGACGGATGGCTGTCGAGCCGTGGGCTGGTGACGGGTGCGACCATGACGGGCAGGGCCGCGACGGCCATGACGGCGGCGCCGACCCCGAACGGAAGGAAGCCCGTGGTGCCGGTCAGCGCGAGAAGCGCCGGGCCGAGCGCGAGGCCGAGGGAAAAAACGGTGGCGTAGATGCCCATGACGAAGCCGCGGCGAGCGGCGGGGGCCGCATCGGCGATCCAGAACTCGGACAGGACGAAGGCGCCGCCGATGGCCGCGCCGGACACGAGGCGGAGGGGGAACCAGAGCGGAAAGCTCTCGACGACGTAGAAGAAGGGGAGCATGGCGGCAGAGGCGAGGATGCAGATGGCGAGCACCATGCCGGTACCGAAACGGGCGGCGAGGCGGGGCACGAAAGGCGTCGCGACCATGGAGGCGAGGCCCGACGCGGCCGTGTTGATGCCGATCCAGCCGGGCGCCACGCCGCGCGATTCGAGGGTGAGGCTGAGGAGCGGGATGGTGAGCGACAGGCCGAGCCCGACCGCCGTGATCGAGGCAATGGCCACGCTGAGGCCGAGGACGTTGCCGGGCCGGGCAGGGGGAGTCGTCATTGCGCGACCATGGGCCGGCGATGACACGGGAGCAAGACGGCGTCAGCGGCGCCGGCCGGCGGGGCGGGCGCCGTCCCGGCCACGGCGGCGCGGCTCGTCCTTCGGCCGCTCGGAACGCTTCAGGATGCGGCCTTCCGAGAGGAGCTCGAAGCGCAGGCCGCCGGCGAGCGGGGTGGCCTCGACCAGCTTCACCTCGACCTGGTCGCCGAGGCGGTGCATCTCGCCGGTGCGCCGGCCGATCACGGCGTGGCGGCTCTCGTCATAGACATAGTAGTCGTTGCCGATGGTCGACATGGGAACGAAGCCGTCGGCACCGGTCTCGTCGAGCTTGACGAAGAGACCGGCGCGGGTAACGCCGGAAATGCGGCCGCGGAAGGTGCTGCCGACCCGGTCGGCGAGCCAATGGGCGACCAGGCGGTCGACGGTATCGCGCTCGGCTGCCATGGCGCGGCGCTCGGTCGCCGAAATCTCCGCGGCGATTGCCGGCAACTGGCTCTCGTAGTGATCGGGCAGGCCGCCCTCGCCGAGGTTCAGGGCACGGATGAGGGCGCGATGGACGATGAGGTCGGCATAGCGGCGGATCGGCGAGGTGAAGTGCGCATAGCGGCGGAGGTTCAGCCCGAAATGCCCGATGTTCTCGGGATTGTACTCGGCCTGGGCCTGCGTCCTCAGCACCACCTCGTGGACGAGCTGGCTGTGCTCGCTCTCCTCGAGCCGGGCGAGGATGCGGTTGAAGTGTGAGGGACGGAGGTTCCCGCCCTTCGGCAGGCTGACGTCGATGGAGGCGAGGAATTCGCGCAGCCCTTCGAGCTTGGCAAGCGAGGGCGTGTCATGGATGCGATAGACAAGGGGCGACTTCCTTGCTTCCAGCGTCTCCGCGGCGGCGACGTTCGCCTGGATCATGAATTCCTCGATCAGGCGATGGGCCTCGAGGCGTTCGGGCACGATGACGCGGTCGATGCCGCCATCCTTGTTGAGGACGATCTTGCGCTCGGGCAGGTCGAGCTCCAGCGGCTCGCGCGCGTCGCGGCCGCGCTTCAGGACCGCATAGGCCTGCCACAGCGTTGCAAGCGCCCCGGCGATGCGTGCGCCGCGGCCGATGTCGGCGCCGTCGAAGGCGCGCTGCGCCTCCTGGTAGGAGAGCTTCGCCGCAGAACGCATCATGATGCGATGGAAGCGGTGGCCGGTCTTGCGGCCCTCGGCCGAGAAGGTCATGCGCACGGCGAGCGACGGACGGTCCTCCTCCTCGCGGAGCGAGCAGAGGTCGTTGGAGATGCGCTCGGGCAGCATGGGCACGACGCGGTCCGGGAAGTAGACCGAGTTGCCGCGCTTCAGCGCCTCGCGGTCGAGGGGCGAGGCGGGGCGCACGTACCAGGCGACGTCGGCGATGGCGACGGTGACGATGAAGCCGCCTTCATGCTCTGAATCCGGCTCCGCGAATACCGCGTCGTCATGGTCCTTGGCGTCGACCGGGTCGATGGTGAGGAGAGGCACGTCCCGCCAGTCCTCGCGCTCGCGCATGGGCACGGGCTTCGCCGCCTTCGCCTCGGCGAGCACGTCGGGCGGGAAGACGTGCGGGATATCGTGGGCATGGATGGCGATGAGGCTGACCGCCTTCTCGCTCTTCATGGAGCCGATGACTTCGACGACCTTGGCGCGGTCGAAGCCGAAGCGTCCGACGCGGGTGACGACGACGCCGACGAGGTCGCCGTCCCTGGCGCTGCCCATGTCGGCGGCCTCGATGCGGAGCGCCTTCTGCTTGCGGTCGACCGGCTCCATGCGGGCACCGTCCGGCGCCATCCGGATGACGCCGATGACACCCTCGGGCTTCCGCTCGATGACCCGGATGACGCGGGCCGACAGCGCGCCCTCGTCATCGGTCCTGAGGCGGGCGAGAATGCGGTCTCCGACGCCCGGAGCCGGGCCGGCCTGCTTCTTCTCCAGCGTCACGGTGATCTTCGGCGGGGCGCCGGCGGCCTCGTCCCACTCGACCGGCTCGGCGAGCAACTCGCCATCGTCGTCGCGGCCGGTGATGGCGAGCACCGCGACCGAGGGCAGGTCCTCCGGGCGCTTCAGCTTGCCGCGGCGGCGCTCGAGCGCGCCATCGGCAGCCAGCTCCTTCAGCATGGCCTTCAGCGGGATGCGGTCGCTGCCGGTGATGCCGAAGGCGCGCGCGACCTCGCGCTTGCCCGCTTCGCCCGGATGCTCGCGGATGAAGGCGAGCAGCTGCTCGCGGGCGGGCAGGCCGGGGCGCGTCTTGTCAGTCCGCTTCGGCTTCTTGGGCATGGCGTCACCGTTTCAGGGTCGGCGGGAAGGCACTAACCTTCACGCGCCCCCTCCACCATGCTTCGCATGGTCCCCCTCCACCGTAAACGGGGGAGGAACCCCGTGGCGATCTACGCGTTCGCCTTCTTTTTCGCCGTCGCC
>JAFKKF010000024.1 GCA_017305635.1 Hyphomicrobiales bacterium
CCGTTTACGGGGGAGGGGGACCAGCGAAGCTGGTGGAGGGGGCGCGTGAAGGGCGCAACGCCCGGCCCTCCCCTTGCGGGAGGGCCGAAACCGGCAAAGCCGGTTTCGGGGAGGGGTCTCGGAGCCTCGACCGACAACGTTGCCCCGACGGCACCGCCCCTTCCCCTATCGCGCCCCGCGCCGCGCCGCCTGCATCACCGCGCCGACCGCGCTGGCGCTCGTCTCCAGCCGCTCGTATTCCGGCGGGCGCAGCTCGCCGCCCATGAACACGTCGGCCCGCCGGAAGCGCATCGGGCTCGCGACCGCCACCCGCGCCGCAAAGTGGAACTCGCTCGCCCCCGTGATCGCCGCCACCCGCGAGGCGTTTCGCGGCGTGATCCCGCCGCCCGGCATGATGATCACGCGGTCGCGCGCCGCCTTGACCAGTTCCGCGATCAGGTTGGCCCCCTCGAAGGCGGTCGCCTCCTGCCCGGACGTGAGGATGCGGTCGACGCCGAGCTCGCAGAGCGTCTCCAGCGCGATCAATGGCTCCGGCGTCATGTCGAAGGCGCGATGGAACGTGACCGATGCCGGCCGGGCGCGGGCGATCAGCCGCTCCGTCGCCGCCACGTTCACCCGCCCGTCGCGCTCGAGCACGCCGATGACGACGCCGTCGACCCCCGCCGATTTGGCCGAGGCGATGTCCGCCTCCATCGCCGCGATCTCGTCCTCGTCATAGAGGAAGTCGCCGCCGCGCGGCCGGATGATGACATGCACCTTGATGTCGAGGACCTTGCGCGCGACGAGGATGGTCCCGAGGCTCGGCGTGATGCCGCCTTCGAGAAGGTCCGCGCAGAGCTCGACCCGGTCGGCTCCCGCCTCCGCCGCGGCCCGCACGCCGGCCACCGAATCGACGCAGATTTCGAAAGTGAGGTCGCTCAAGCGGACGCTCCATTTGTCAGGGCACGATGCCGATGCCGGAGCATCCCCCATGGCGCGCGGGGCGTCGAGAGCGTCACGTCGTCCGTCAACAGGAAGCGCTATTCGTCGTCGCCGACGCCGTCGATCCAGGTGGCGCGCACGTTCAGCCGGTCGTCGAGGAGCACGAGGCTCGCGCGATGCCCCTCCGCGATCCGCCCGTAGCGGTCGCTTAAGCCCAGGAACTCCGCCGGCGCCCGCGAGGCCATGTGCAGCGCCGCCTCCAGCGGCAGGCCGAGTTGCTCCACCGTGTTCCTGACCGCGCTCGCCATGTCGAGGTCGGAGCCGGCAAGCGTCCCGTCAGCGGTCGTGAGCCGGCCCTCGTGCCGCGTCACCACCCGGCCCTGGATGGTGAAGGTGGGCGCGTTCGAGCCGACCGAGGGCATGGCATCGGTGACCAGCATCACCCGCTCCCAGCCCTTCGCCGTGATCGCCACCCGCAGGCTCGCCGCCGAGACATGGTGCATGTCGACGATCAACCCGGCATGGAGATCGCCGTCGTTGAGCGCCGCCCCGATGATGCCGGGCTCGCGGCCGGCGAGCGGCGGCATGGCGTTGAAGAGATGCGTCACCCCGGTCAGGCCCGCCGCCTTCGCCGCCATCATGACCTCGTAGGACGCGGTCGAATGCCCCGCCGAGATCCGCACGCCCGCCTCGGCGAGCCGCCCGATGACCGCGAGGGGCACCTTCTCCGGCGCGATGGTCAGGTGCGCCCGGCCGCCCTTCAGCGCCGTGACGATGGCGATGTCCTCTTCCTCGATCGCCCGCATCAGCTTCGGGTCGTGCACGCCCTTCCGCTCGGGGTTGAGGAACGGCCCTTCGAGGTGGATGCCGAGGATGCCCGGCACGCCTTCGACGATCGCCGCGTTCGCCGCCGCCACCGCCTCGCGCATGACGTCGCGCGTATCGGTGATGAGCGTCGGCAGGAAGCCGGTCGTGCCATATTTCCGGTGCGCGGCGCCGATCGCCGCGATGCCCGCGACGTCGCGTTGGTCGTTGAACAGCACGCCGCCGCCGCCATTCACCTGCACGTCGATGAAGCCGGGCGCCAGCAGCCCGTCGATCCGACGGACGCGGATGCCCGCCGGCAGCTCGCGCTCGGGGATCACCGCCGCGATGCGCTCGGCGTCGAGGATCACCGCGCGCCCTTCGAGGAGATGCGCGCCGTCGAAGATGCGCGCGCCGATCAGCGCCAGCGCCATCAGACCGTCTCCGTGACCTTCAGCAGATGCGGCGGCCGGTCGGGGTCGCGCCCGCGCGCCCGCGACAGCGCCTCGACCAGCGGATAGAAGCTCTGGATGAGGAGCACCGGCTGCACGAAGGGATGGGCACCGGCCGTCGAAGGCAGGGGCAGGCTCGCCACGTCCGCCGCAGGGCCGCCGGCGATCACCGGCACGCCGCGCTGGCCGAGCGTGCGGGCAAGGTCGCGGATGCCGGCGAGCGACGCGTCGTCCTGGCTGAAGATCAGCACCGGGAAGTCCGGCCCGGCGAGCGTCATCGGCCCGTGCATCAGTTCCGCCGCCGACAGCGCCTCAGCGTGGAACCCGCAGGTTTCCTTGATCTTGATACCGGCTTCGAGCGCCGTCGCGAAGCCCGGTCCGCGCCCGGCGACGTAGAGGTTGGCGATGCGGGCGAGCAGCGGCAGGGCCGGCGACCAGTCGAGGCGGAGCGCCGCCGCAAGGTCGTCGGCGAGCCGCGCGACGGCGATCGCGAGTGCCGCCTCGCCGCTCCAATGCGCGACGAGCTGCAATATGCCGGCGAGCGCCGCGATGTAGGATTTCGTCGCCGCCACGCTCTTCTCCGGCCCGGCATGGAGCGGCAGCACGATCTCGCAGCGCTCGGCGAGCGGCGAGGCCGTATCGTTGACCAGCGCCACCGTCAGCGCGCCGTCCTTCCGCGCCGCATCGGCGAGCGCCACGATGTCGGGGCTGCGCCCCGACTGCGAAATGGCGATGAAGAGCGCATCGGCCATCTTCGGCCGGGCGCCATAGATCGAGCTGACCGACGGCCCGACGGAAGCGACCACCGTGTTCAGCGCGATCTCGATCAGGTAGGTCGCGAAGGTCGCCGCGCTGTCCGAGCTTCCGCGCGCGCAGGTGACGACGAAGCGTGGCGGCTTCGCCCGGAGCCTCGCGCCGAGCGCCTTGCACGCCGCTTCGTTCCCGGCAATGAGCCGCGCCACCGCGGCCGGCGCTTCCGAGGCTTCCGCCAGCATCAGCGTCGTCATGTCGCGAGAACTCCTTCCGCTGCGCGGCGCGCCATCAGCACGCCGCCATCCATCGCATCGCCCGCCGGCTCGACGATCCGCACGCGGAGCGGCGGCGCCAGCCAGGGCAGCATCTTCGGGAACAATCCGCCGATCATGGCGATCGACGGCGCGCCGATGTCGAGGAGCCGCGTCACCACGCGCTCGATGTCGCGCGTCGCATCCTGCAGGATGCCGATCGCCATCGCATCGCGACGGTCGGCATGGGCGAGGACGGCCGGCGCGAAACGCGCATAGTCGGCCGGCACCGCCGTATCCGACCAGGTCGTCGCCGCCTCGCCGCTCCGCCCGAAGGCGTCGAGCACCTCCTCCATCAGCGGCGTCATCGGCGCCATGCCTTCGAGCGCCCAGAGCGCCTTCCTGACCGCCATCCGCCCGATCGCCATGCCGCTGCCCTCGTCGCCGATCTCGGCGCCCCAGCCGCTGACCGGCGTCCGCTTGCCGTCGATCACCGCGAGCCCGGCGACGCCGGTGCCGAGGATGAGGATGGCGCCGTCCTTGCCGCCGAAGGCGCCGAGCCAGGCGCCATAGGCGTCGGTATCGACGCTGAGCGAGGCGAAGGGATGGGCATGGGCCTTGATATAGTCGCGCGCCGTCTCCTGCTGCAGTCCGGCAATGCCCCAGCCGGCATGGACGCGCGCGAAGTCCGCCTCGCCGAGGCCGGCCGCGGCGACGGCGCCCCGGCACGCCCTCATCACCTCGGTCACGGCCGCCGCGCCGAGCCGCGCATTGGCGGGGCCGCCCTGCCCTTCGCCGAGCACCTTGCCCGCAGCATCGACGAGCCGCGCCCCGCAACGCGTTCCGCCTGCATCCAGCCCGAGGAAAAGTTCCGTCATTCGCCCGACGCCCACCGCGGCCGCCGCGCCATGCGACGGACCAAATCAGCCCGCACAATACCAGCTAGACCCGCTCGAAGACGAGAAGCGTGTAGATGCCCGGCGCCGTCGTCCGCCGCTCGACGAGCTTCAGGTCGCCCCGCCCCATCACCCGCTCGACCTTGAAGTCGGGATGCCAGCCGAGGCGCCTGCCGAAGCGCGAAAGCCATTTCTCGAAGGCGCCGCGGATGCCGCCCTCCACCGCGAAGTGGTTGACCACGACGATCCGCCCGCCGGGCCTCACCACGCGCGCCATCTCGGCGAGTACCTTCTCCGGCTCCGGCACCACCGACATGACGAACATGGCGACTGCCGCGTCGAAGGCGCCGTCCTCGAAGACGAGGCTGCCGGCATCCATCTCGATGAGCCCCTCGACCTGCCGCAGGCCGTCGCGCGCCACCCGCTCCTCGGCCCGCTTCAGCATGTCCGGGCTGAGGTCGATGCCGACGACGCGGTGCTCGCGTTCGTAGTAGGGAAGCGCGATGCCGGTGCCGACGCCGACCTCGATCACCCGGCTCGGCCCCATGCGGTTGACGATGCCGACCGCCGCCTTGATCGACGGCCTGGTGATCGCGCCGAAGACGAAATCGTAGATGGGCGCCCAGCGCTGATAGGCGGCGACCACGCCCGCCTTGTCGAGGGTCGCCGCCGCGGCCGCGTCCCCGCGTTCACGCCCCGCCACGGCTAGACCGTCGCGGAGGCCGGCTCGGCCGCCACGATCCGGCGCAGCGCCTGCTCGGCATCGGCGACGCGCTCGGCCCGCTCGATCCAGCCGCCGCCGAGCACCCGCGCGCCGCCCGCGTCGCCCTCATAGAAGACGGTCGCCTGTCCCGGCGCCACGCCGCTCTCGCCGGCGGCAAGGTCGACATGGACCTGCCCGCCGGCGGCAACGAGGCGCGCCGGCAGCGGCGGCCGCGTCGAGCGTACCCGCGCATGGATGTCGATGCCCTCGGCCGGCAGGTCGGCGAGCTTGCCCTCGCCCAGCCAGTTGACGTCGCGGAGGACCAGCCGCCGCGTCGTCAGCGCCTCGCGCGGCCCGACGATCACCCGCCGCCCGTTCGGATCGAGATGCACCACGTAGAGCGGCTCGCTCGACGCGATGCCGATCCCGCGCCGCTGGCCGATCGTATAGTGGATGATGCCCTGGTGCTGGCCGAGGATGCGCCCGTCCATGTGGACGATGTCGCCCGCCTCCGCCGCGCCCGGCTTCAGCCGCGCGATGACGTCGGCATACTTGCCGGTCGGCACGAAGCAGATGTCCTGGCTGTCGTGCTTGTCGGCGATCGCGAGGCCGAGCGAGCGCGCCGTCTCGCGCACCTCCGCCTTGGTCATCCCGCCGAGCGGGAAGCGCAGGAAATCGAGCTGCTCGGGGGTCGTCGCGAAGAGGAAATAGCTCTGGTCGCGCTCGCCGTCGACCGGCCGGTAGAGCGCCCGGCGGTTGCCCGCGATCCGCGAGCGCACGTAGTGGCCGGTGGCGAGCGCATCCGCGCCGAGCTGCTTCGCCGTGCCGAGGAGGTCGGCGAACTTGACCGTCTGGTTGCACGCGATGCACGGCACCGGAGTCTCGCCGGCAATGTAGCTGGACGCGAAGCGGTCGATCACCGCCGACTTGAAGCGCTCCTCGTAGTCGAGCACGTAATGCGCGATGCCGAGCGTCTCGGCGACGCGGCGGGCATCGTGGATGTCCTGGCCGGCGCAGCAGGCGCCCTTCCGGTGCGTCGCCTCGCCATGGTCGTAGAGCTGCAGCGTCACGCCCACCACGTCGTAGCCGGCATGCTTCAGGAGTCCCGCCACGACCGAGGAATCCACCCCGCCCGACATGGCCACCACCACGCGGATGTTCTTCGGGTCGCCGGGAAGGTCGAGGTCGGGGATCATGGGCATTCCGGGATGTGCGGCTTTGGCGAAAGCCATGTGGGCCGGCCGGCGCCGCGGGTCAAGCGACTATAGTCGCGATCGCGGCTTGTTCAAGGCGATAAAAGCGTCGTGAAACCAGTAGTTTAGGACGGTTCCAGCAAGTCTGTTTACCCTTTTTCTACGCTCTGCTTAGCCTTTTTTTAAAACGGGTCAGGTACCTTCCCGGCGTGGACGGGTCAGGATGAGTACGAGAGTAGAATGACCGAACAAGTGCGTCCGCGCGTGAAGTATGTCATCGGACCGGATGGCAGCCCGCTTACCATAGCGGATCTTCCGCCGCGCGACACCAAACGCTGGGTCATCCGCCGCAAGGCAGAGGTCGTCGCCGCAGTCCGCGGCGGGCTCCTCAGCCTCGAGGAGGCCTGCAGCCGATACACGCTGACGGTGGAGGAATTCCTTTCCTGGCAGCAGTCCATCGATTCCCACGGCCTCGCCGGCCTGCGCACCACGCGCATCCAGCAATACCGGCAGTAGCGAACGCCGGCACGGCAGTCGAGGCGGCCCCGCGGGCCGCCTTTTTGCTGCCCGCTCAGAGCGTGAACGGCTCGCCTACCTCGGGCACCAGCACCTCGGTCTTCGATCCCTTCATCTCGGTCACGAACTTGTCCGCCGACGGGTCGATCAGCCCGAAGGTGGCGTAATGCGCCGGGATCACCGTCTCGAACGAATAGAACTTCCGGCAGGCCATCGCCGCCAGCTTCGCCCCCATGGTGAAGCGGTCGCCGATCGGTACGATGCCGATCTTCGGCTGGTAGATCTCGTCGATCAGCTTCATGTCCGAGAAGATGTCGGTATCGCCCATGTGGAGGAGCGTCTTTTCGCCCTTCGCCGTCACCACCAGACCGGCCGGATTGCCGAGATAGACCGGCTTGCCCTCGGCCATCACGGAAGACGAGTGCCAGGCCTGCACGAAGGAAACGCCGAAGACGCCGAAGTCGATATGCCCACCATGATTGCCCGGGCTGAACTTCTCCACCCCGAGCCCTTGGAGATACATGCAGATCTCGAAATTCGCGACCAGCGTCGCGCCCGTCGCCTGGGCAATCTCCACCGTCGAGCCGATATGGTCGTCGTGCCCGTGCGTGAGGAGGATATGGGTGGCGCCGGCATAGGCCGCCTTCCGGTCCCCTCCGAACAACGGGTTCTCGAGGAACGGGTCGATCAGGATCACCGCCCCCGCGACCTCCACGCGGAAGGCCGAATGTCCGTACCAGGTAAGCTTCATCGCGTCTGTCCCCTGCTGCCTTTTGGCGCTTCTCGTTCCGGCAACAATTGGCGCTTGCCGCTCGCAGGACAAGCCTCCCGCGGGCATAATGCGGCGAATGGCCACCGACCTCACCATCGATGACTTCGCCGCGGCGCTTCCCCCCGAGGCCGCCCTCATGGGCCTCGACCTCGGCACCAAGACCATCGGCCTCGCCATTTCCGACGCCGGCCGCCGCATCGCCTCGCCCCTCCGCACGATCCTCAGGACGAAATTCCGCGCCGACGCCGAAGCGCTCCTGAAGACCGCGGCGGAGCATCGCATCGCCGCCCTCGTCCTCGGCCTGCCGCTCAACATGGACGGCTCGGAGGGCCCGCGCGTCCAGGCGACCCGCGCCTTCGCCCGCAACCTCGGCCAGTTGACGCCGCTCCCCATCCTCTTCTGGGACGAGCGCCTGTCGACCGCCGCCGTCACCCGCACGCTGCTCGAGGCCGATGCCTCGCGCCGCCGCCGCGACGAGGTCGTCGACAAGATGGCCGCCGCATACATCCTCCAGGGCGTGCTGGACCGTTTGTCCCCCCGCACCTGAAGAACGCGACGCTTGCCCTCGCCCCGGTGGGAAGAGGTGGCCCGCCCGCCCCGCTCCTTGACTCCCCCCTCCCCGACCGTTGATGCTCATACAAACGCCAAGAGGACACGCAGATGGCCCCGGTCGAGGTGCGCAAGTTCGTCACCATCATCGATGAGATCTTCCACGAGGGCGGCCCGCGCGTCGCTCGTCCCGCCCGCCGCGGAGCGCTCGCCGCGGTCTGCGCCAATCCCTTTGCCGGCCGCTACGTCGAGCATATCCAGGGCTGGATGGACGACCTCCGTCCCTTCGGCGACGACATGGCGCGCCGCCTCGTCGCCGCGCTCGGCGTCGAGCCGAAGGACATCGAGGGCTACGGCAAGGGCGCCATCATCGGCGAGGCCGGCGAGATCGAGCACGGCGCGCTCTGGCACAATCCCGGCGGCTTCGCCATGCGCGACCTGATCCCGGGCTCCAAGGCCATCGTCCCCTCGGCGAAGAAGGTCGGCGGACCGGGCACCCGCCTCGACGTGCCGATCACCCATGTCCGCGCCGCCTATGTCCGCTCCCATTTCGACGCCATCGAGGTCGGCATCGCCGATGCGCCGCGCGCGAAGGAGATCGTCTTCGTCATCGCCATGACCACCGGCCCGCGCGTCCATTCGCGCTCCGGCGGGCTCGAAGTCGCCGCCATCAAGGGCGAGGACGGCCTCAGATGAGCGCCGATATCCGCAAGATCGTCACCGTCGTCGAGGAAACCCTGATCGAGGGCGAAAGGCCCGTTTCCCCGCCGACGCGGCGCGCCGCCGCCATCGCCGTCATCCGCAACCCGCATGCCAGGAAATACGTCGAGAACCTCGACGACCTGATCGCCGTCGGCGAAGAGCTCGGCAAGGTGCTCGGCGAACGCGCCGTCGCCGCTCTCGGCGTCGCGGGCGACAGGGTCGAGAGCTATGGCAAGGCCGCGCTGGTCGGGGCCGATGGCGAACTCGAGCACGCCGCCGCCCTCCTCCACCCGAAGCTTGGGAGCCCGCTCCGCAAGGTCCTCGGCAAGGGCGCCGCCCTCATCCCCTCCTCGAAGAAGCGCGGCGCTCCCGGCGCCCCCCTCGACATCCCCCTCGGCCACAAGGATGCGGCCTTCGTGCGCTCGCATTTCGACGGCATGGAGGTGCACATCGCCGATGCGCCCCGCGCCGACGAGATCATGATCGCCATCGCCGTCACCGATTCCGGCCGCCCGCACCCCCGCGTCGGCGGCCTTAAGGTCTCCGAGATCAAGGGCGAGGACGGGCTGCGGTAGTCGCCAACAACGCCGCCTCGGTTCCTCCCCCGTTTACGGGGGATGGGGACCGCCGAAGGCGGTGGAGGGGGCGCGTGAAGGACGCGACGCCCTCCCTCTCCCCTTGTGGGAGTGGGGAAGCGGAGGGGTAGGGCCCCCTACCCCGCCACCGCCGCCATGGTCTGCGCCGGCGGCGTGTTGCGCGAGCGCTGTGTCCTGACGACCCCGTCGATCACCGTCATCGATATGCCGGGAATGTCGCCGAGCTGCACCGCCTCGAGGAGGTTGCTGCCGGCCGAGTGCTGCGGCTTGTCGAGGAGCACGAAATCCGCCGCGCGCCCGACCTCGATCAGCCCGCAGTCGAGATTGCGCATGCGCGCCGTGTTGCCGGTGGCGAAGCAGAAGGCCACCTCCGCCGGCACGTCGCCGAGCGCCGACAGCATCGCCACCATGCGCAGGATGCCGAGCGGCTGCACGCCCGAGCCCGCCGGCGCATCCGTGCCGAGGATCACGCGCTCGAGCTGGCCGATCTCCTTCGCCGTGCGTAGCGCATAGAGCGCCGCCCGCTCGTTGCCGTTGTGGACGATCTCGAGCCCCCGCCCGCAATTTTCGCAGAGGCAGCGGATCTGCTTGTCGGGCAGCGCCGTATGCCCGCCATTGACGTGGCCGATCACGTCCGTGTCGGCGGCGAGCACGATGTCCGCATCGATCAGTCCGGAGCCCGGGATCGACGGCCCGCCGGTATGGATGGTGCTCTGGATGCCGTACTTCCGCGCCCAGGCGACCATCTGCCGCGCCGTCTCGCCGTCCTTCACCGAGCCGAGGCCGACCTCGCCGAGGAGCTTCACGCCCGCCGCGGCGAGCTCCTTGAAATCCTCTTCGACCATGCCCTTCTCGATCACCGGCGCGCCGGCATGGACCTTCACCCCCGACGGCCGGAAATTGGTGAACTGGCGCTGCGCCGAGACCGCCATCGCCTTCAGCCCGACGATGTCGTAGGGCCGGCCGGGCGTATGCACCTCGCCCGCCGAGATCATGGTGGTCACGCCGCCATGCAGGCACGAATCGATCCAGTTCAATTGGCTCTGGCGCGGCGTCCAGTCGCCGGCCACCGGATGGCAATGGCTGTCGATCAGGCCCGGCGACAGCCCGCCGCCCTTGGCGTCGATCACCACCGTCGCGCCTTCGGCATCGACGTCCTTCGCCCGGCCGATCGCGGTGATCCTGCCGTTCTCCGCGACGATCGCGTCGGCATCGAGGATCGGCTTGCCGAGATCCCCCGACAGGAGAATCCCGATATTGCGGATCACCAGCTTGGACGGACCCGACGGCCCGCTCGTATCATGGCTCATGGCTTCACCCTGCTGCGGCGCCATTGCGGGCGCCGTCCTTCAATTCCGCCCGCTCCTCCTCGCCGTCGGCGATGCGGTGGAGCATGTCGAGGAACGTCGCGCGCTCCGACGCCGAGAGCGGCGCCAGCACGCGCTCGCCGACCGTGACGCTCTTGGCGAGCAGCCCCGCCGTGAAGCGCTCTCCCGCCGGCGTCAGCCGGATGATGGCGAGCCGCTGGTCATCGGCCGACCCGGCGCGCTTCGCCCAGCCGTTCTTGACGAGCTTGCGGACCACGATGCTGATCGTCGAGGGGTCCATCGCCGTCAGCCGGCCGAGGCGGTTCTGCGACAGTTCGCCATGCTTCAGGACGGTGGCGAGCGCTGCCATCTGCGTCGGCGTCAGGTCGTGCTCGCCCATCATCCGCTGGAAGATCATCGTCGCGCGCTGGTGGGCGCGCCGCAGCACATGCGCCGGATGGGTCGCAAGGTCATAGCCCGACGCCGTGCCGCCGCCCTTCCCGTCCGCGCGCCGCCTGCCCGCCATCCGCCCGCGGCCTCAGGCGGCGATGTCGTGGTTCTGGATCACGGCGCCCGAGGAGAACGCCGCCGCCACCGCCGCCGCGTCGCTCACCACGCCGAAATGCGTCGCGATGTCGTAGAGCGAGCTCTCCTGCTCGCGCGGTCCCGTCGCCGCGCAGCAGTCGCGCGGCACCACCACCGAATAACCGTTGAAGAAGGCGTCGTGGACCGTCGAGCGCACGCAGATATTGGTCACCACGCCGAATACCACCAGCTGGTCGACCAGCATGTCCTTCAGCGTCACGTCGAGATCGGTCTGGAAGAAGCCGGAATAGCGATGCTTGATCACGTGGATCTCGTCGTCCCGCGCGCCGAGATCGTCGATGATCTCGACGCCCCAGGTGCCTTCCACGCAATGCGGCGTGCGCTTCATGAACTCGCGGTCGCGGCGCATGTTCCTACGATGGCTGTCATGGATCCAGATCACCGGCGCGCCGGCCGCCCGCGCCGCGGCGATCACCTTCAGTTGCGGCGGGACCAGCGTCTCGTATCCCGGCAGCACCATCTTGCCACCCGGCTTGCAGAAGTCGTTGACCATGTCGACGACCAGCACCGCCGCGCGCCGGGCGTCGAGATGCATCTGCTCGGAATTCCTGTGCGACGAGAAGACGTCGAGGTCCATCGCTCTCTCCTGCCGGCTTCGTCCGTACTCGTACAAGGTGCGGCCGGCCACCGTCCCTGTCAATGCGCGACCGTGCCCCACGGCCCCGATTGACAAGCCTCCCCCTTCGCGGAGATTGTAAGACTACAAACGATCGTCGCGTGATGTCGAAGCGAGGCCCATGATCGTCGCGGTCACCGGTTCGAGCGGCCTTCTCGGAAGCGCCATCGTCGCCGCGCTTGCCGCTGCCGGCCACCGCGTCGCCGGCATCGACGCCGTCCCCGCCCCGACCACCGCCATCGTCGCCGACCTGCGCGACCTCGGCGACGCGCTCCTCGCCTTCTCCGGGACCGAGGCCGTCATCCACGCCGCCGCCATCCCGCGCCCGACCGGACGGACGGCGCAGGACGTCTTCGCCACCAACCTCACGCTCGCCTTCAATGCCGTCGAGGCCGCCGCGACGCTTGGCGTCCGCCGCTTCGTCTACGCCTCCTCCTTCGCCGTCCTCGGCCTTCCCTTCAACACGGCGCCGGTCGGCATCCGCTACCTCCCCGTCGACGAGGCCCATCCCGTCGGCCCGCAGGATGCCTATGCCCTCTCCAAGTGGCTCGGCGAGGAGACCGTCGAGGCCGCCACCCGCCGGGGCGCCTTCTCGGCCGTCAGCCTGCGGCTGCCCTGGATCCAGACGCCGGCGACCTTCATGGCCGAGGTCGGCCCGCGCCGCATCGGCCCCGACGCGCATCGCGACCTCTGGGCCTATATCGACGCCCGCGACGCCGCCGCGGCCTTCCTCGCCGCGCTCGCGGCGCCGGTCGGCGGCCACCTCCGCCTCTTCCTCTCCGCCGCCGACACCTATGCCGAGACGCCGACCGCCGATCTCGTCCGCGCCTGGCCGGAAGCCGAGCTCCGCCGGCCACTCGCCGGCCATGCCTCGGTCATCGATTTCGCCGCCGCCCGCGCCGCCCTCGGCTTCGCCCCGCGCCATTCGTGGCGCGACTACGGACGCGCCGCATGATGCTTCCTGGCGCGGCCGGTGACTGGACTTTGATGTTGCGGCCCGCCCGGCCGCCCGTATTCTCGTTCTCGAAGCTTGCCCCGCGCGGCATCCGCCGCCGGATGTCAGATGCGCCAAGGCGCCAGGGATAAAGGGGACCCAGATGACGTTGATTACCCGCCGTTCGCTCTTGAAAGCCGGTGCCGGCCTCGCCGCCACCGCCGCGCTGCCCATGCCCTTCGTGCGCGCCGCCGACCCGGTCAAGTTCGGCGTAGTCGAGCCCTTCTCCGGCGGCCTCGAGCTCTTCGGCCAGCAGGCGAAGCTCGGCCTCGATCTCGCCGCCGCGGAGATCAACGCCGCCGGCGGCATCCTCGGCCGCGAGGTCCAGCTGATCTACGAGGACGACAAGACCGACCCGAAGACGGCGGTCGAGCGCACCACCTCGCTCGTCCGCCGCGACGGCGTCGTCGCCGTCTGCGGTCCGATCACCTCCAACAACCGCGACGCGATGATGCCGACCCTCTCGCGCGCCAAGGTGCCGCTCCTCTACGCCACCAACTACGAGGGCGGCGGCTGCAACCGCTACCTCTTCTCCTTCAACACCGTGCCCAACCAGGAGCTGGAGAAACTCCTGCCGCTGATGAAGGACAAGGCCGGCCCCTCGTTCTATCTCTTCGGCGCCGACTATGTCTGGCCGCAGAAGATGTTCGAGACCGGCGAGAAGATCATCGCCGGCTTCGGCGGCAAGGTCGCCGGCAAGGAGTTCACCCCCTTCGGCGTCAAGGACTACGCGCCGGTCATCCGCCGCATCGCCGATTCCGGCGCCAACGTGCTCGTCTTCGCGCTGCCCGGCGCCGACGGCATCACCTTCATCCGCCAGGCCGAGGACCTCGGCCTCCTGAAGAAGGTCAAGGTCGCCTTTCTCGGCTTCGGCGAGCTCTATCTCGGCGCCTTCGGCGAGGGCAAGGCGCAGGACATGTGGGTCGCGCTTCCCTTTGCCCAGTCGATCCAGACCGATCCGGTGAAGAATTTCGTCGCCGACATCCAGAAGGTCGGCGGCGGCGACAAGACCGCCGTCTCGCAATATGCCTTCACCCACTACGTCTCGCTCCACGCCGCCAAGCTCGCCTTCGAGAAGTCGAAGTCGATCGACGGCGACGCGCTGGTCGATGGCCTCGAAGGCATCGTGGTGGATTCCCCCACCGGCAAGGTCACCGTCGGCAAGGACCACCACGTCACGCTCGAGATGTTCACCGCCAGGACCGAAGGCGCGGGCCTCGTCGTCGTCGACGACCTCGGCCAGATCGCCCCGCAGCCCGGCTGCACTTGATCCGCTCGGTGAAGTCCACGACCGCTCCGTCGTCATGGCCGGCCTTGTGCCGGCCATCCACGGATTTCTTTCTGACCGACCGCGAGCCAGAGCAATCGGCCATGGCGAAGACCGCGCTCACCTCTCCCCGGCGGGGAGAGGTCGGGTCGAGCCGGACGACAGTCCGGGTCGAGCCGGGTGAGGGGGAGACATCACCCGCGAACCGGACGCTTCAACCCACGGGCATGGCGGCGAGGGCAAGGTCGCCGGATGTTACCTCCGACGCCCCCTCGCCCCGGCCTCCAATTCGCTTCGCTCATAAGAGGCGGAACCCTCTCCCCACCGGGGAGGCAAGCGTCGCGGATACGGCCCCCCATGCCTGACGCCTCCCCCTTCCTCGCCGTCGAGAATCTCACCAAGGCCTTCGGCGGCGTGCGCGCCGTCGACAGCGTCTCCTTCACCCTTGCCGCCAATGAGATGCGCTGCGTCATCGGCCCGAACGGCTGCGGCAAGACCACGCTCTTCAACCTGCTCACCGGCTACCTGCCGCCGACCTCCGGCTCGATCCACTTCGAAGGCGCCGACATTCCCGGCCGCCCGCTCTACGAGATCGCCCGCGCCGGCATCATCCGGAAATTCCAGGTCCCCTCCGTCTTTCCCGGCCTCACCGTGGACGAGAATTTGAGGATCGCGCTGGCCGGAAAAGCAAATCCAGGAAAAGTGGGAACCGGTTTTCCGTCCGGATTTGCGAAAAGAGAAGGACGCGCCGAGCGCATCCACATCCTCGAGCGCGTCCGCCTCGACCGCCACCGCCACGACGTGGCCGGCACGCTTTCGCACGGCCAGAAGCAATGGCTGGAGCTCGCCCTGGTGCTCGCCGGCAGCCCCCGCCTCATGCTCCTCGACGAGCCCGCCGCCGGCATGACCCGTGCCGAGAAGCAGGAGACCATCCGCCTCATCCGCTCGGTCCACGACGAATCCGGCATCAGCGCCCTCGTCATCGAGCACGACATGGATTTCGTCGAGGCGCTCGAATGCGAGGTCATGGTGATGATGCTCGGCCGCGTCGTCGCCTCCGGCTCCTACGCCGCCATGCGCGACGATCCGATGGTGCGCGAGGCCTATCTCGGCAATGGACATACGGGTGGCGGCCATGGCTGAGGGCCTCGTCGTCTCCGATCTCGTCGCCGGCTATGGCGGCGGCGTGGTGCTCGAGGGCCTGTCCCTCGACGTGCCGGCGGGGAAGAGCGTCGCACTCCTCGGCCGCAACGGCGTCGGCAAGACGACGCTCCTGAAGACCATCATGGGCCTGATCCACCCGAAATCCGGGTCGATCACCTTCGCCGGCCACCGCATCGACCGGCGCGAGCCCTTCCAGGTCGCCCGCGCCGGCATCGGCTACGTGCCGCAGGGGCGCGAGGTCTTCGCCGATCTCACCGTCGAGGAGAACCTCCTCCTCGGCGACCTCACGGCGAGCGATGCCGATGCCGTATACGCCATCTTTCCGGCGCTCGCCGAGAAGCGGAACAGTGCCGGCGGCCGGCTGTCGGGCGGCCAGCAGCAGCAGCTCGCCATCGGCCGCGCCCTCATGGCGAAGCCGAAGCTCCTCCTCCTCGACGAGCCCTCGGAAGGCATCCAGCCCTCGGTCGTCGACGAGATCGCCACCATCCTCGCCCGCACCGTGAAGACCGAGGGCATGGCCCTCCTCCTGGTCGAGCAGAACGTCGAGATCGCGTTGCGCCTGACCGAGCAGGTCTGCTTCATCGACCAGGGCCGCGTCGTCGCTTCCGAAACCGCCGCGGCGCTCCGCGCCTCGCCCGCCCTCATCGAAACCCACATGGCTCTCTGACGCCGATGGAACGCCTCGCCATCATCCTCCTCGACGGCTCCAACGCCATCCTCGTCCTGATGCTGGTCTCGCTCGGCCTCGCCATCATCTTCGGCCTGATGAACGTCATCAACATGGCCCATGGCGAGTTCCTGATGCTCGGCTGCTATTCGGTCATGGAGCTGAACAGCCGCGGCCTCCCGTTTTTTCTGGCGCTGGCGCTGTCCCCACTCGTCGTCGCCTTCATCGGCCTCGTCGCCGAGGAACTGATCATCCGGCGAACCTATGCGCGCCTCCTCGATACCATCCTCGCCACCTGGGGCCTCGCGCTGGTGCTCCGCCAGGCCATGGTCCTGATCTACGGTCCTGGCTCCTGGTCGGTCCCGGCGCCCGAGCTCGGCGAGATCACCATCGCCGGCAGCCCCTACCCCGTCTATCGCCTCGTCGTCATGGCGATCAGCCTCGTCACCATCGTCGCCACCTTCTGGTTCTTCTTCCGCACCCGCTCCGGACTCGCCGCGCGCGCCGTCATCGCCAATCGCGACATGGCCGCCTGCCTCGGCATCAATACCCGCCGCGCCGACCGCCTGACCTTCGCTTTTGGAGCGGCGCTCGCCGGCCTTGCTGGCGCCGCCATGGCCCCGCTCATCTCCGTCGATCCGAATGCCGGCCTCGGCTGGGTCGTGCCCGCCTTCCTCTCCATCCTCGTCGGCGGCCTCGGCACCATATCCGGCCCGCTCGTCGGCGCCGCCGGCGTCGGCGGCCTCGACAGCCTGACCGCCGCCTTCACCTCGCCGGTCTGGGCGCAGTTCGCCGTCTTCACGGCCGCGATCATCGTCATCCGCCTCTTCCCGAACGGCCTCGTCTCGCGCCGCAAGCGGGAGGCCTGAGGCGTGGCGCGCATCCCGACCGCGACGCTGCTCGCCCTCGTCGCCCTCGTCCTCTTCCTCGTCTTGCCCGTCGTCACGGCGAGCTGGGTCGCCGCCGATTTCGGCATCTACTTCGCCTATGCCGTCTTCGCCGTCAGCCTCGGCTTCCTCTGGGGCCATGCCGGCATGCTCTCCTTCGGCCACGCCGTCTATTTCGGCATCGGCGCCTATGCCATGAGCGTCGTCACCCTCGGCATGGTTCCCGGCCTGCCGGACCTGAAATCCACCTGGATCGGCCTCGTCGCCGCGGTCATCATCCCGGGCCTCGTCGCGGCCGTCCTCGGCTGGTTCCTCTTCGCCAGCCGGGCGCTCCGCGGCGCTTTCCTCGGCATCGTCACGCTCGCGCTCTCCGTGCTCGCCGAGCGCCTCGCCATCAACGCCGACTGGCTCGGCGGCATGAACGGCCTGATGAGCGTGCCGCCCATCAACCTCGGCCTCAACGGCGAGGGAGCCGACCTCTACGACACCATCCCCGTTTACTACGTCATGCTCGCCGTGCTCGCGGTCGTCGTCGCCGGCATGACCTGGATCCAGCACCGGCCCTTCGGACTCGCGCTCGCCGCCGTGCGCGAGAACGAGCTGCGCGCCGCCACCCTCGGCCACAACGTGGCCCGCCTGAAGATCGGCGCCCTGGCCGTTGCCGGCGCGCTTGCCGGCCTCTCGGGCGCGCTCTTCGTCGTCCAGTTCGGCTTCGCCTCGCCCTCGCTCATCGGCTTCGCGCTTTCGGCCGACGTGCTCATCTGGGTCGCCCTCGGCGGACGCGATTTCCTCGTCGCCGCGGCGCTCGGCGCCATCGTCGTCCGCACCCTCGAGAGCCGCCTCTCCAACGCCCTCGGCGCCACCTGGCCGCTCGCCATCGGCGCCCTATTCATGGTTTCGGTCGTCCTTTTCCCGCGCGGCGTCTTCGGCGAGCTGATCACCCGCCTCGACCGGTTGCGGCATCGCCGCCGCACCCGCCGAGCTTGACAGGGAGCGGCCGCCGCCGTCAGCATCGCCCATGCACCTGCGGCCGAAATCCCTCGACGAGGCCATGGCGTTCTTGAGCGAAGAACGCGCCGTGGTGATGGCCGGCGGCACCGACCTCTACCCGGCTTTCGTCGACAGGCCCCCGCCCGCGCGCATCCTCGATATCACCGCCATTTCCGGCCTTCGCGGCATCGTCCGGGAGGCGGATCATTGGCGCATCGGCGGCGCCACCACCTGGACCGACATTGCCCGCGCTTCGCTGCCGCCCGCCTTCCACGCGCTCAAGGCTGCGGCCCGCGAGATCGGTTCGCTCCAGATCCAGAACCGCGCCACTATTGCCGGCAATCTCTGCAACGCCTCGCCCGCCGCCGACAGCGTGCCGCCGCTTCTCGCCCTCGACGCTTCCGTCGAGCTCGCCTCCGCTTCCGGCACCCGCACGCTTCCCCTCGCCGATTTCATCAAGGGCAACCGGCGCACCGAGAAGCGTCCCGACGAGCTGCTCACCGCCGTCCTGATTCCGGGCATCGCCGAGCAGGCCCGCTCCGTATTCCTGAAGCTCGGCGCCCGCCGCTACCTCGTCATCTCGATCGTCATGGTCGCGGCCAATATCCTCCGCACCGCTGACGGCCGCATCGCCCATGCCCGCGTCGCCGTCGGCTCCGCCTCCGCCGTCGCCACGCGCCTCGCCAACCTCGAAGCTGCACTCGCATCGGCACCGGCGCACACCCCCGCCGGGTCCGTTGTCGCTGAGGCGCATCTCGCCCCGCTCGCCCCCATCGACGACGTCCGCGCCAGCGGCGCCTATCGCCGCGACGCCGCGCTCACCCTCGTCCGCCGCGCGCTTGCCGAGGCTGACGGCGATGCTTGACGCCGCCCCGGCCACCGCCTTCACCTTGAACGGCGAGCCGGTCCGCGTTCCCGCCGATCCGGCGGCGCGCCTCACCCGCATCCTCCGCGACGAACTCGGCCTCACCGGCACCAAGGTCGGCTGCGACGCCGGCGATTGCGGCGCCTGCACCATCCTCGTCGACAGCGACACCGCCTGCGCCTGCCTCACGCCCCTCGCCCAGGTCGAAGGCGCTGCCCTCACCACCGTCGAGGGCCTCGCCACCGACCCCATCGGCCGGCGCCTGCAATCCGCCTTCCTCGCCGCCGGCGCGGCTCAATGCGGCATCTGCACGCCCGGCATGCTCATCGCCGCCACCGCGCTCCTCCGCGCCAATGCCGCCCCGTCCGAATCCGAGATCGCCGATGCCCTCGGCGGCGTTCTCTGTCGCTGCACCGGCTATCGCAAGATCATCGACGCGGTCGCCGACGCCGCTGCCGACACGACCGTCTCCACCCCATCCCCCCAGGCCGGCCGCGCCGTCGGTGCCCGCATCGCCCGCCTCGACGGGCGCGAGAAGGTCGAGGGCCGCGACTTCTTCGGCGCCGACGCGATCCCGCCCGACGCCCTCTGGCTGAAAGTCATCCGCTCGCCCTTCCCGCGCGCCCGCTTCACCTTCGGCGATTTCGACGCCTTCCTCGCATCGCATCCCGGACTCGTGCGCATCTTCACCGCCGCCGACGTCCCCGGCCGCAACCTCCACGGCGTCATCCCGCCCTTCGCCGACCAGCCGGTCTTCGCCGAGCGCGAGGCCCGCTTCCGCGGCGAGGCCGTCGCCATGGTCGCCGGCACCCGCGCGGCGATCGACCGCCTCGACGCCAATGCATTCCCCGTCGCCTGGCAGGGCCAGCCTTCGGTCCAGACCATGGACGCGGCGCTGGCCCCCGACGCGCCACGGCTCCACGCGAACCGGCCCGGCAACATCCTGACCCGCGGCCGCGTTGCCCGCGGCGAGGCCGACGCGGCGCTCGCCACCGCCGACGTCACCGTTTCCGGCAGCTTCGAGACCGGCTTCGTCGAGCATGCCTATATCGAGCCCGAGGCCGGCTTTGCCCGCCGCGTGGGCGACCGCATCGAGGTCACCGCCTGCACCCAGTCGCCCTACATGGACCGCGACGATCTCGCCCTCGTCATAGGCCTCCCGCCCGAATCCGTCCGCATCGTTCCCACCGCCGTCGGCGGCGGCTTCGGCTCCAAGCTCGACCTCTCCGTCCAGCCCTACATCGCCATCGCCGCCTGGCACCTGAACCGTCCGGCCGCGCTCGTCTATTCGCGCCCCGAATCCATATCGACCACCACCAAGCGCCATCCGGCGCGCATGTCGGTCACCGTCGGCGCCACCCGCGACGGCAAGCTCACCGCCCTCCGCTTCGCCGGCGACTTCAACACCGGCGCCTATGCCTCCTGGGGCCCTACCGTCGCCAACCGCGTCCCGGTCCACGCATCTGGCCCCTACCTCGTCCCGAACTACCGCGCCGAGACCCGCGCCGTGCATACCAACCTCGTGCCCGCCGGCGCCTTCCGCGGCTTCGGCGTGCCCCAGGCGGCAATAGCCGTCGAGCAGCTCTATGACGCGCTCGCCGACAAGCTCGGCGTGGACGCCCTCGAGTTCCGCATCCTCAACGCGCTCACCGCGACCGACCCCACCGTCACCGGCCAGGTGCTGGGCGCCGGCGTCGGCTTCCGCGCCTGCCTCGAGTCCCTCCGCGCACCGCGCGCGAAGGCCCGCGCCGCCGCTGCCGCGTTCAACCGCAGCGCCGACGGTCCCCGCCGCCGCGGCGTCGGCGTCGCCGGCATGTGGTACGGCTGCGGCAATACCTCGCTCCCCAACCCTTCCACCATGCGCATCGGCCTGAAGCGCGACGGCCGCTTCGCCCTCCACCAGGGCGCCGTCGATATCGGCCAGGGTTCCAACACGGTCATCCCGCAGATCGCCGCCGACGCCATCGGCGTGCCGCTCGCGGTGATCGACCGCGTTTCCGCCGATACCGACCTCAGCCCCGATTGCGGCAAGACCTCCGCCTCGCGCCAGACCTTCGTCACCGGCCGCGCCACCCAGCTCGCCGGGCAGGCGATCCGCGCCCTGATCCTCCGCCAGGCCAATGCCGGTCCCGCCGCCGCCATCGAGCCGGGCGACGGCCGCGTCCTCATCCGCGACGGCGACGTCGTCCGCAGCCTCGACCTCGCGACGCTTCCCCTCGACTCCCACGGCTACGTGCTGGCCGCCGAGGAGACCTTCGATCCGCCCACCGCGCCGCTCGATGCCGATGGCCAGGGCATCCCCTATGCCGTCTACGGCTTCGGCGCCCACATGGCCGAGGTCGAGGTCGATACCGAGCTCGGCACCGTCAGGGTCCTCCACATCACCGCCGCCCATGACGTCGGCCGCGCCATCAACCCGACGCTTGTAGAGGGCCAGATCGAGGGCGGCGTGGCGCAGGGGCTCGGCATGGCGCTCATGGAGGAGTTCCTTCCCGGCCGCGGCGAGAACCTCCACGACTACCTCATCCCGACCATCGGCGACGTGCCGCCCATCACCTCCATTCTCGTCGAGGATCCCTCCCCCGTCGGGCCGATGGGCGCCAAGGGCATCGGCGAGCAGGCGCTCATCCCGACCGCGCCGGCGATCCTCAACGCCATCGCCGACGCGACCGGCATTCGCATCAACCGGACTCCCGCGACGCCCGACCGCATCCGCGCCGCGCTCCTGGCGGGGCATCCATGATCAGAGTCGCTTACCCCTCTCACGCTTTGCTACCGACTTGCGAAGACGCAGATCGGAGCAAAGCTATCTCCCCCACAAGGGGGGAGGGCGGAACCCTTCCCGGCGAGGGCCACTGGCTGATCCCACGCTCCCTCTCCCCCCTTGGGGGGGAGATAGCCGCGCTTGGTCCGCGATGGCGGACCGCAGCGCGGCTTGAGAGGGGTAAGAGCCCGTCAATCGATCGTGTATCGAAGCCATGACCGAGACCCCCACTGCCGCTGCCACCGACGACAGGATCCGCTGCGATGCCTGTCCGGTCATGTGCTACATCCGCCCGGGCATGGCTGGCGCCTGCGACCGCTATGCCAATGACAACGGCACGCTGGTTCGCGTCGATCCGCACGTCCTCATCGAGCGCACCATTGCCGAGGGCGGCGCCCTCGTTGCCTTCGCCGCCGGCAGCGAGGCCTGGAACGGCAGCCTCACCCGCGACGCCGGCACCTTCGTCACCGCCATCGGCGCCGGCACCACCTATCCCGACTACAAGCCGGCGCCCTTCATCGTCTCTTCCGAGATCGAAGGCATCGACATGGTCACGGTGGTGACCGAGGGCATCTTCTCCTATTGCGGCATCAAGCTGAAGATCGACACCGACCGTCACCTCGGCCCCGAGCAGGCAACGGTGCGCGTCGAGGGCGAGCCGGTCGGCCACGTCACCACCATCGAATACGGCTCGCAGATGATGTCGCTCGGCGGCGTGCATCACTTGACCGGCGGCGGCAAGAAGGAGGGCCGTGTCACCTGCGATGCGCTGATGGCGCTTTGCAACAAGCAGGCCGTGGAGCTCACCGTCGATGGCAGCGCCACCGTCGTCGTCCAGGCCGGCCGGCCTCCCATCGTCAACGGCGTCCGCGAGGAACGCATGCGCGTCGGCTGCGGCTCGGCCACCATCGGCATGTTCGCGCGGCAATGGCTCGGCCTCGCCGACGAGGTCGTCGTGGTCGACGACCACATCACCGGCGTCCTCTCCGAGCACCAGGCCGGCCGCTATCTCGGCATCCCCGAGACCGGCATCAAGATCAAGGGCCGCCGTTCCACGCCCGGCCGCTACTTCAAGGTTGCCGAGCCCGGCACCGGCTGGGGCGGCACCAACCTGACCGATCCGCTCGCCATCCTCGGCCCCTTCGACGCCAAGGTCGCGCGCCGCGGCGAGACCATGCTCATGGTCTCGACCACCGGGGAGCATGCGGCGCATTTCGTCCTCGACGGCGACCTGAAGCCGGTCGAGACCGACATGCCCGCGCCTCTCGTCGCCGTCGTCGAGCGCATCAAGGAGAACTGCGAGCCGGCCCTCTGCACGGTCATGTTCATGGCCGGCGCCGGCGGGTCGCTGCGGGCCGGCGTCACGGAGAACCCCATCCGCCTCACCCGCTCGGTCAAGGACGCCCTCACCCGCGTCACCTGCGGCGGCGCTCCGGTCTATGTCTGGCCGGGCGGCGGCATCACCTTCATGGTCGATGTCACCCGCATCCCCGATGGCGCCTTCGGCTATGTGCCGACTCCCGCCCTCGTCGCGCCCATCGAGTTCACCCTCAGCCGCGCCGACTATGCCGCCCTCGGCGGCCATGTCGCCGAGGTCCGCCCGATCTCCGAGTTGCGCGCCAATGCCGGCCGCCGCCTGCTCCATGACGACGGCCGCAATCCATGGCCGCTGAAGCGCTCGGTCTCATGACCCGCGCCACGGCGCGGATGATCGGCGACCGCCTGCACCTGCAGGACGGACCCATCGACCTGATCATCGGTGCCGAAGGATCGCCGGAGGCCCGTCTCGCGGCCTTCGCCTCCGCGACACAGCGCTTCGCCACGATCCTCGATGAGCTCTGCTCCGAGCTCCCGCTGCTGCGCTCCGGGGCGCGCGCCGAAAGTCCACCCTCCGGCAGCGTCGCCCATGCCATGTGGCGGGCGGTGCTCCCCTACGCCGCCGACACCTTCATCACGCCCATGGCCGCCGTCGCCGGCGCCGTCGCTGACGAAATCCTCCGCGCTTTGCTTGCCCCCGGCGGCCTGACGCGCGCCTATGTGAACAATGGCGGCGACATCGCGCTCCACCTCTCGCCCGGCACCTCGTGGCGCATCGGCCTCGTCGATCGTCCCGATCGCCCTTCCCTCTTCGCCGCGACCGAGATCGCCGCCGCCGATCCGGTCCGCGGCATCGCCACCTCCGGCTGGCGCGGCCGCTCCTTTTCGCTGGGCATAGCCGACGCCGTCACCGTCCTCGCCGCCGATGCCGCCACTGCCGACGCCGCCGCGACCGTGGTCGCCAATGCCGTCGACCTCCCCGGCCACCCGGCGGTGATGCGTATCCCCGCTACCGACCTCCAGCCCGATTCCGATCTCGGCTCCCGCCCGGTCACCCGGGCCGTCAGTCCCCTGTCTCGGGAAGACGTTCGTCGCGCGCTCGATTCCGGCCGTCTCACGGCCGAATCCCTCGCATCTCAGGGCCGTCTCACGGCCGTTTCACTCCATCTCGCCGGCGAGACTCTCGTCGTCGGCAGCAAGATGAGCGAAGTATTACTTTCTTCAATGAACGTATAGATCGCCGCCTCGGTCCTCCCCCGTTTACGGGGGAGGGGGACCGGCGAAGCCGGTGGAGGGGGCGCGTGCAGGCGGCCACCTCTCCGCTCGCCCTCGCCCCGGTGGGGAGAGGGCCGCTTCTCTTGCCGAGCAAAGCGAGGCTTGGAGAAGCGGGGTGAGGGGGCGGAGCGTCACGACATCCGCGTCCCTCGCCATTGCCCAGGCCTCGCTCCCATGAAGTCATCCAGCGAGCGGAAGTCTGTTCGCCCTGGCGCGCGCTCCCCCTCACCCGGATCATGCCCGACCTCAGTCCGGCACGATCCGACCTCTCCCCACCGGGGAGAGGTGTTCGCGCCGTTCGACAAGCGCCCCGCCCCGCTACACTGCCGGGCATACGTAGTTCAGGAACGCCTTCGCATCGAAGCGCGAATCCAGCATCCCGTATGTCGAGCGCCAGGGCTTGCCGAGCCGCGTCTCGAGGAACGCGTCGGCGATCACCGAGGGGAACCGGCGTCGCAGCGCCGCCGCCGCCACGGTCATGGCAAGCTGCTCGGTGAGGATCCGCGCCGAGCCCTCGTCGGCAAGTGCAACTGCGGTCGCGGCGCGAAGAACATTCAGCGTCGACTTGGCCGTCGAGCCGAGCGCATCCTCGATATTGGCCAGCACGACCTCGAGCGGCTCCGACGACTTGCGCAATACGCGCATCACGTCCAGCGCCATTATGTTTCCGGCGCCTTCCCAGATGGCGTTTACTGGCGCCTCGCGATAGAGCCGCGGCAAGCGGCTTTCTTCAATATATCCGTTGCCGCCGATAGCTTCCATCGCTTCGCCGATCACCGGCGATGCGATCTTTGTTATCCAGTACTTCGCCGCCGGCGTCATTAACCTCGCGAATGCCGCTTCCGCCGGATTGTTTGCTGCCCGGTCGTAGGATTCCGCCAGCCGGAACGCCAGCGCCGACGCCGCCACCACGTCGAGCGCCACGTCGGCGAGCACCCGCGTCATCAGCGGCTGGTCGATGAGCGTCGCGCCGAAGGCCTTCCGGTAGCGGACGTGATGCACCGCCTCGGCGAGCGCCAGCCGCATCAGCCCCGACGACGCCACCGCGCAGTCGAGCCGCGTCAGCGTCACCATGTCGATGATCGTCGAAATGCCTGCGCCCGGCTCGCCGACGAGATACGCCCCCGCCCCGTCGAACTCCGCTTCCGACGTGGCATTGGAGCGGTTGCCGAGCTTGTCCTTCAGGCGGATCAGGCGGATGGCGTTCTTCGTCCCGTCCGGCAGGAAGCGTGGCATCAGGAAGCAGGTCGGCCCCTCGATCGTCTGCGCCAGCACCAGGTGCGCATCGCTCATCGGCGCCGAGAAGAACCACTTGTGTCCGGTGATCCGCCACAGCCCGTCCCGCGAATCCTCGGCTCGCGTCGTGTTCGCCGCGACGTCGCTGCCGCCCTGCTTCTCGGTCATCCCCATGCCGATGGTGACGCCGGCCTTGTTCGCCATGACCCGTGAAGAAGAATCGTATTGGCGCGAGCGGATATGTGGAAGCCAGGCCTCGGCAAGGTCAGGCGCATGGGCGATCGCCGCGACCGAAGCATTGGTCATGGTCATCGGGCAGATATGGCCGGCCTCTACCTGCGAGGTCATGAACAGCCGCGCGGCCCGCGCCAGCGTGCGTACATTGGCCTCCGCATCCGTCGCGTCCCAGGTCGAGGCATGCAGCCCCGCCGCCACGCTCCGGCGCATGAGCGCATGATAGGCCGGGTGGAATTCGACCGCGTCGATGCGCATGCCGTTGGCGTCATGCGTCTTCAGCGTCGGCACGTACTGGTTGGCAATCCGCCCGAGTTCGAAGGTTTCGGGCGATCCCCAGGCCTGGCCATGCGCGACCAGTTGATCATTGACCGCCTGCGGAACCCCTTCCACGAGCGCGCCCAATGCCGGATCGGACGTGAAAAGGTTCACGCCGACGAAAGGCGGCGACTGGTTGAAGACGTCGTGGGTGTCGGCGCCGGAACTCAACAGGTTTCTCTTGCCTCGGAACGGCGGACCGCGATTCGCTGTGGTTTACCCTAGCACGGCCCCTTGCCCTCCGCGCACGACTCCGCCTATAGGCGTGGCTTTAATGAATGTCCCTCCGCCCCCGAAACCGGTCGCTTTCCCGCACCGGCATCTATTGGGCATAGAGGGTCTGTCGCCCGAAGAGATCGTCACCCTCCTCGACCTCGCCGAGGAAGCGGTTGCGGTTAACCGCCAGATCGAAAAAAAGAAATCGGTCCTGCGCGGACGCACGCAGATCAATCTCTTCTTCGAATCCTCCACCCGTACGCAGTCGTCCTTCGAACTCGCCGGCAAGCGCCTCGGCGCCGATGTGATGAACATGGCCGTCGCGCAGTCCTCGGTGAAGAAGGGCGAGACGCTCATCGATACGGCGATAACGCTGAACGCGATGCGCCCGGACATACTCGTCGTGCGCCATCACGCCGCCGGCGCCGTCGAACTCCTCTCGCAGAAGGTCAGCTGCTCGGTCATCAATGCCGGCGACGGTGCCCACGAGCATCCGACCCAGGCCCTTCTCGATGCGCTCACCATCCGGCGCCACAAGGGGAACATTGCCGGTCTGACCGTCGCCATATGCGGCGACATCGCCCACAGCCGCGTCGCCCGCTCCAACATTCTGCTCCTCAATGCGCTTGGCGCCCGCGTCCGCGTGATCGGTCCCTCGACGCTGCTCCCTTCGGGGATCGAGCGGCTGGGCGTCGAAGTATTTCGCGACATGCGGAAGGGGCTCGCGGGCGCCGATATCGTCATGATGCTTCGCCTGCAGCGCGAGCGCATGGAGGGAAGCTTTGTGCCCTCCGTCCGCGAGTATTTCCATTTCTTCGGCCTCGATGCCGAGAAGCTTGCCTTTGCCAAGCCGGACGCTCTGGTCATGCACCCCGGCCCCATGAACCGCGGCGTCGAGATAGACTCGGCGATTGCCGACGGCACTCAAAGTCTTATTCGCGAACAAGTCGAGATGGGCGTCGCCGTGCGCATGGCAGTACTTGAGGCGCTCTCCGCGCATCTGCCGAATGACTGAGGTGGACCTTGGCTGAGCGCAATAACGGCAAGGACGAGCGGCCGCTGGTATTCACGAACGCCCGCGTAGTAGATCCGTCGCGCAATCTCGATGCTCCGGGTGCCGTCATCGTCGCCGACCGCCGCATCGTCGCCGCCGGCCCGGAAGCCGCGCGTCCCGCCGGCGCCGAGGTGATCGACTGCGGGGGCGCGATCGTCGCGCCGGGCCTCGTCGACATGCGCGTCTTCGTCGGCGAGCCCGGCGGCGAGCACCGCGAGACCTTCGCTTCGGCCGGGCGCGCCGCCGCCGCCGGTGGCGTCACCTCGATCGTCATGATGCCCGATACCGACCCGGTAATCGACGACGTCGCGCTGGTCGACTTCATCGGCCGCCGGGCCCGCGACGAGACCGGCGTCCGCGTCCATCCGATGGCGGCGCTGACGCGGGGCCTCGAGGGTCGCGAGATGACCGAGTTCGGCTTGCTGCGCGAGGCCGGCGCCGTCGGCTTCACCGATGGCCGCCACACCGTGACGAGCGCCGCCCTCATGCGCCGCGCGCTGACCTACGCCCGCGATTTCGATGCTCTCATCATGCACCACGCCGCCGACCCGACGCTGGTCGGCAACGGCGTCATGAACGAGGGCGAGGTGGCTACCCGTCTCGGCCTTTCCGGCATCCCGAAGGAGGCCGAGATCATCGTGCTCGAGCGCGACATCCGCCTCGCCGCGCTTACCCGCGGGCGCTACCACGCCGCGCAGATCTCCTGCGCCGAATCCCTCGACATCATCCGCCGTGCCAAGGACAGGGGCCTCGCCGTCACCTGCGGCGTCTCGATCAACCACCTCACGCTGAACGAGAACGACATCGGCCCCTACCGCACCTTCTTCAAGCTCTCGCCGCCGCTCCGCCACGAGGACGACCGCCTGGCCATGGTCGCGGGCCTTGCCGACGGCACCATCGACGTGATCGTGTCGAGCCACGACCCGCAGGACGTCGACACCAAGCGCCATCCCTTCGCCGAAGCGGCCGACGGCACGGTCGGGCTGGAGACCATGCTCGCGGCCGCGCTCCGCCTCGTCCATTCCGGCGACGTCGATTTCGTCACCCTCTTCCGCGCCCTGTCGACGCGGCCCGCCGAGCTCCTCGGCCTCGAGGTCGGCCGCCTCGCGCCCGGTGCGCCGGCGGACCTGATCCTCCTCGATCCCGACGTGCCCTGGGTCCTCGAGGACGCCGAGGCTCTGCTTTCGCGCTCGAAGAATACTCCCTTCGAGGGCGCGCGCTTCGAGGGCCGGGTCCTGCGCACGCTGGTTGCCGGGCGCACGGTCTACGCATACGCTCCGGCCTGAACGGGGGGCGCCGGATGACCTGGAGCGACTATGCCATCCCGGCGGCGTGTCTCGTCGCCGGCTATCTCCTCGGCTCGATTCCCTTCGGCCTGATCCTCACCCGCACTGCCGGCCTCGGCGACATCCGCACCATCGGCTCCGGCAATATCGGCGCCACCAACGTGCTGCGCACCGGCCGCAAGGGCCTCGCCGCCGGCACGCTCCTCCTCGACGCGCTGAAGGGCACCGTAGCCGTCCTCCTCGCCTCGCTCATGTCGCGGGAGGCGGCGCTCGCCGCTGCGCTCGGCGCCTTCCTCGGCCACCTCTTTCCCCTCTGGCTCGGCTTCCGCGGCGGCAAGGGCGTCGCGACCTATCTCGGCACCCTGGCCGCGGTCTCCTGGCCGGCCGCGCTTATTTTTGCCGGCATTTGGCTCGCCGCGGCGTTCCTCTCCCGCCGTTCTTCGGTCGGTGCCCTCGCCGCGAGCCTCGCCGCGCCCGTCGCTCTCTTTGTCTTCCGCGAGAATGCTGCCGCCTGGCTCTATGCCGCGATGACGCTTCTTCTCTGGTGGAAGCACGGCGAGAACATCAGACGCCTCGTCGCCGGCACCGAAGCGCGCATCGGCGAGAAGAAATGAGCGGCCCCGGCGGCGTGCGGCTTTCGGACGGGCAGCGCCTCGCCTGGCTGCGCCTCATCCGCAGCGAGAACGTCGGCCCGGCTACGTTCCGCGAGTTGATCAACCATTTCGGCAGCGCCTCCGCCGCGCTCGAAGCCGTGCCCGAGCTCGCAAAGCGCGGCGGCCGGCGCATCCGCATCGCACCCGCCGCTGATGCCGAGCGCGAACTGCGCGCCGCGACGGCCATGGGCGCGTCGCTGGTCGCCCTCGGCGAGCCGGACTATCCGCCCTGGCTGCGCCATATAGACGGTGCGCCCCCGCTCATCGCGGTGCGCGGCGATCCGGCTATCCTGATCCGTCCCATGGTCGGCATCGTCGGCTCGCGCAACGCCTCCGTTGCCGGCCGCAAATACGCCATGCAGCTCGCCGCCAGCCTCGGCGGGCACGGCTATGCAATCGCCTCCGGGCTGGCCCGCGGCATCGATGCCGCTGCCCACGAGGCCGCACTCGCCAGCGGCACGGTCGCCGTCTTCGCCGGCGGCCTCGATCGCCTCTATCCGCCCGAGAACGAATCGCTCGCGGCCCGCATCCTCGAGGCCGGCGGCACCCATGTCAGCGAGATGCCCTTCGGCTGGGAGCCCCGCGCCCGCGACTTTCCCCGCCGCAACCGCATCGTCTCCGGCCTGTCGCTTGGCGTGGTGATCGTCGAGGCGGCGCTGCAGTCCGGCTCGCTCATCACGGCGCGGCTCGCCACCGAGCAGGGCCGCCTCGTCTTCGCCGTCCCGGGACATCCGCTCGACCCGCGCGCGAGCGGCACCAACCGCCTCATCCGCGACGGCGCACATATCGTGACCGGGCCCGAGGACATTCTCGACCAGCTGTCGCCGATGCGCGATGGGACGCCGGAAGGTGCCAGCGAGCCCGATACCTCCGGCGGAGCTTTCCCCGAGGATGCCGGTGACGATGACCGGTCGCGCATCGTCGCCGCCCTCGGCCCGACGCCCGTGACCATAGACGAGATCATCCGCTTCACCGGGATCAGGGCGCCGGTCGTCCACCTCGTCCTGCTCGAGCTCGATCTCGCCGGACGGCTTGAGCGGCATCCCGGCCAGCGGGTCTCGCTGACCGGATAGGACCGGCGCTCCCGGCGGCCGTCAGGCCCTATCGCTTCCCGGCTCGCCCATGCGCCGCAAGGTCGCGTTGGCTTCGTCCTCCGCCATCGAAAGAAGAAAGGCGAGGAAGACGAGATTGGCCTTCTGCGCCAATCCTCTCAGCTCCTTGGAGAATTGCTGGATATATCGGGTCGTTTCGCGTGCATCCGGACCCAGTTCGTCTTGCCCCGTAGTCATTCTCAGAAGCCCCTGCCTGGCGCCCGCCGCGCCAACGGAAAGCACCTATACAATCATTAGTTGTGCAACAGGCATTATGATAACCAGAACGAGAACCGCCCCGCAAGTCTGACACATCCACCGGGCGCCAGGAATCGACGTTTGCAGCGAAGAACATCCGCAACCCCTTGCCAACTCATTGACGGAGAACCATTTTCGGCGTCGACCGTGGCCGTCGATTGACAGGCCCTCCGCTTTTCGATGATTGTCCCGCCGCGATCCGACCGGGCCCGCCCCATATAAGCAGCCCCTTATCGATCCTCTTTTTCGCCGGGCCCACCCGTGGCCGCCCGGCCGCCGACACGGAAGCCATGCACCTCGTCATCGTCGAATCGCCGGCCAAGGCGAAGACCATCAACAAGTACCTCGGCCCTGATTATCAGGTCCTCGCCTCCTACGGGCATGTCCGCGACCTGCCGTCGAAGGATGGCTCGGTGCGGCCCGACGATGATTTCTCCATGAGCTGGGAGGTTGACGCCAAGTCCGGCAAGCGCCTCTCCGACATCGCCGCGGCAGCCAAGGACGCCGACCGCCTGATTCTCGCCACCGACCCGGATCGCGAGGGCGAGGCGATTTCCTGGCACGTGCTGGAGGTGCTGCGCGCCAAGAAGGCGCTGAAGGACAAGCCGGTCGAGCGCGTCGTGTTCAACGCCATAACCCGGCAGGCGGTGCTCGAGGCGATGCAGAATCCGCGCCGCATCGACGATGCCCTGGTCGACGCCTACCTCGCCCGCCGTGCGCTCGACTATCTCGTCGGCTTCACCCTTTCCCCCGTGCTCTGGCGGAAGCTCCCCGGCGCCCGCTCCGCCGGCCGCGTGCAGTCGGTCGCGCTCCGCCTCGTCTGCGACCGCGAGAACGAGATCGAGGTCTTCAAGCCGCGCGAATACTGGTCCGTTGCCGTCACCCTGGAGCCGCCGAAGGGCGGCCGCTTCGTCGCTCGCGCCGTCGGCTTCGACGGTAAGAAGCTCGGCCGCCTCGACATCGCCAATGAGGACGAGGCGCGCGCCGTGGAGGCGGCCCTGAAGTCCGGCGACTATCGCGTCCTCTCCGTCGAGGCAAAGCCGCTGAGGCGCAGCCCGCCGCCGCCCTTCACCACCTCGACCCTGCAGCAGGAGGCATCCCGGAAGCTCGGCTTCGCGGCCGCCCGCACCATGCAGATCGCTCAGCGCCTCTACGAGGGCATTGAGCTCGGCGGGGAGACCGTCGGCCTCATCACCTACATGCGTACCGACGGCGTCCAGGTCGCGCCCGAGGCGATCAGCGGTGCCCGCCGCGCCATCGCGCAGAACTTCGGCGACCGCTACGTCCCTGAGAATCCGCGCTACTACCAGACCAAGGCGAAGAACGCGCAGGAAGCCCACGAGGCCATCCGCCCGACCGACCTCTTCCGCCGTCCGGACTCGGTCCGCCGCGCCCTCGACGATGAGCAGTTCAAGCTCTACGACCTCATCTGGAAGCGCATGATGGCGAGCCAGATGGCCGCCGCCGAACTCGAGCGCACTACCGTCGAGATCGAGGCCGGCAGCGGCCGCAAGGTGGCGCTCCGCGCCACCGGCCAGGTCGTCCGCTTCGACGGCTATTTCGCCGCCTATACCGAGGGCCGCGATGACGTTCCCGTCTCGCAGCGTTCCGACGCCGAGGACGACGAGGATGGTCGCCTGCCGCCCATGGACGTCGGCGACAGGCTGACCGAGCACGGCATCGAGGTCCTGCAGCACTTCACCGAGCCGCCGCCGCGCTACACCGAGGCGACGCTCATCAAGAAGATGGAGGAGCTCGGCATCGGGCGCCCGTCGACCTATACGGCGACCCTCTCCGTGCTTCGCGACCGCGGCTACGTGCGGCTGGAGAAGAAGCAGCTCATCCCCGAGGACAAGGGCCGGCTGGTCACCGCCTTCCTCGAGAGCTTCTTCGAGCGCTACGTCGAATACGATTTCACCGCCGACCTCGAGGAGAAGCTGGACAAGATCTCCAACGGCGAGATTCCGTGGAAGGACGTGCTCCGCGATTTCTGGCGTCAGTTCTCGAACGACGTCGACCAGACGAAGGAGCTGCGCGTTTCCGAGGTTCTGGAGTCTCTCAACGAACTCCTCGGCTCCCATATCTTCCCGGCCCGCGCCGACGGCGGCGATCCGCGCCAGTGCCCGCTCTGCGGCACCGGCAAGCTCTCCCTGAAGCTTGGCAAGTACGGCGCCTTCATCGGCTGCTCGAACTATCCGGAGTGCCGCTACACCCGCCAGCTCGCCGTCTCCGGCGACGGCAATGGCGAGGGCGCGCTGAACGGCACCAAGGAACTCGGCACCGATCCCGAGACCGGCCTGATGGTGACCGTGCGCAGCGGCCGCTTCGGCCCCTATATCCAGCTCGGAGAGGCGACCGACGACGGCGAGAAGCCGAAGCGCGCCTCGATCCCGAAGGGCTGGGACGCCGCGAGCCTCGACCTCGAGCGCGCGCTTGCGCTTCTTTCGCTGCCGCGCCTCGTCGGCCTTCATCCGGAGACGGGCAAGGAGATCACCGCCGGCATCGGGCGCTTCGGTCCCTTCGTGCTCCACGACGGGACCTATGCCAACCTCGATTCGGTCGAGGAGGTCTTCTCCGTCGGCATCAACCGTGCCGTTTCGGTCCTCGCCGAGAAGAAGGCCGGCGGCGGTGGCCGCCGCGGCCGCGCCACGCCGAAGGCGCTGAAGGAGCTTGGCGAGCACCCGAATGGCGGCGGCGCGGTCACCGTGCGCGACGGCAAGTACGGGCCCTATGTCAGCCACGGCAAGGTCAACGCCACCCTGCCGAAGGATGTCACGCCCGACGCCGTCACCATGGAACAGGCGGTCGAGCTCCTCGCCACCAAGGCGGGCAAGAGCGGTGGCGGGCGCCGCAAGGCAGCAGCCAAGCCGAAGGCCGCCAAGTCCGCCGCGCCCAAGAAGGCCCCGTCAAAGAAGGCGACGGCGAAAAAGAAGGCGAACGGGTAGATCGCCACGGGGTTCCTCCCCCGTTTACGGGGGAGGGGGACCATGCGAAGCA